>OZ247429.1:0-2829252 GCA_965232825.1 Dehalococcoidia bacterium
TCAACATGCGGTTCTAACACTGGCTGTTCCCGCAACGACACGGATTGGTGACTTGGACGAAGTTATGTCAGGAGTGATCGATGCGTTGGATCGTTACGGTGGGCGTCTCGTGGGGGGAGATACAGTTTCCTCCGATGTCATCATGCTCAGCGTATCTTTAACCGGGCGCCTCTCCGAAGTTGGTCAAGTGCTGAGACGAACCGCCGCGCGACCTGGTCAGTTGATCGCGGTAACCGGTGCGATGGGAGCGTCGGCAGGCGGTTTGGCAGTGTTGAATGAAAGTCTCGTTTCCGGTGGACAATCGACAGTGTCTGGTGATGACCAACTCCTTCTCGATGCTCATTTTCGTCCCAGTCCGCGGGTTGACCTCGTTCCAGCGATGGTTGGTTCCGGGATCGAATGCGCGATGGACGTGAGCGACGGATTGTTGATCGATCTTGAGCGAATCTGCGTCGCTAGTGAAGTAGACGCAGTGATTAACGCAGACCGTGTGCCAGTTGCCGCAGAGTTGCTTAATGTGCTTCCACATCGCGCTCGAGAGTTGGCTTTGACTGGCGGCGAAGACTACGAGATCCTCTACATCGGCGACGCCGACGCGATCGCACAGGTCAACGCAGCCCAACCGGATTTCAGATCAGCCGATTACGGTGTCATCGGTGAAGTTCTTGAAAAGAAGGGTGCTCTAGGTGAGGTGGGGGTTCTGGATCAAACCGGGCGTCGTGTTGAATTCGGTTCGAAGGGATGGTACCATTTCGCGAGATGAGTGAGCTTCGAATCGTAAGTGAAACCGAGGATCGTACGGTCGCGATGGGTCGTGCGCTCGGGAGTGAGATTCGCGATGGTGACGTCGTACTGCTTCATGGCGATATGGGCGCGGGAAAGACATGTATGACTCGCGGGATAGCGTTGGGCGCGGAATGCGAGGTGTCGGCGCGGAGTCCGACGTTCATCATCCTTGCCGAGTATCCGGGTCGGGTGCGAATCTTCCATTGCGACCTATATCGCATCTCAGGTGCAGCGGATGTTTATGATCTGGCGTTGGATGAGACATTGGATCGAGGTGCATTGGTTGTTGAATGGCCAGAGAACGGAGAGGGAGTTTTGCCCGATGATGCTCTTGAGGTCCGAATAAATCCAGATTCGAAGACGGACAATCGGGTGATTTCGATGGATGGGACCGGCCCTAAATCGTGTGCGTTGTTGGACCGTTTCGCGAATTCATTGGCGATGATGGTGGAGCAATGATCATACTCGGTATCGATACATCGACTAGCTTCGCTGGCGTGGGGTTAAGCGTCAACGGTGTTGTGACGAGCGAAACATGGTATTCACGGTATAATCACGGCCGTGAAGTGATGCCGGTGGTAACGCGGTTGTTGGAAGCGAGCGCCGTCGAAGCATACGAAATCGATGCAGTGGCGGTGAGTTTGGGACCAGGAGGTTTCAGCGCGGTCAGAGTCGGGATTGCGACCGCTAACGGACTAGTCGCGCCGGGTCAAAAGCGCATATTGGGTATACCGACGCATCTGATGCAGGCCTTTCCGCATCGAAGATTGGAAGGAACGCGGATCGTGTCCTTGATACCGATCGGCCGCAATCAGATTTCATACGGCATATTCGAGGCGCCATTCTCGGCGTTGGGCGATCAGTTCGAAACCGGCATCTGTGGATCCGATGAAGTTAGAGAACGTTTTGAAGATTCGCAGTCGTTGATTTGTGGCGAGGGTGCTGTTCCGACGACGAAAGCAGGGCCGGACACCGACACTGAAGTCGTTCGTCCGCCCGAACATCTGCTCAGCATCGCATTGGAACGACTCGAGCTAGGATCAGCGTCTGATGGACCGATTGAACCGATCTACTCCCGTCCTCCTACGATTACGGCTCCCAAACGAGCGTAAGCCGCGTTATCCAACCGATGGTCGTGCACAATTGTTGTTTGGCGTATCGAATTACCAACCACTAGTAATGCGTTGAGGGCGCGAGCAATATGGATTTAGAGCGAACACTGGTCTTGGTCAAGCCGGACGGCGTGCAACGGGGACTGGTTGGCACGATAATTAGCAAGTTTGAGGCTACTGGGATGAAGATCGTTGGGATGAAGCTCATGCATGTCAGTGACACGTTGGCACAGCGACATTACGCAGAACACGAAGGCAAACCGTTTTATGCGGGTTTGGTCGACTACATTACCGCCGCACCGGTCGTCGCCTTGTGCTTGGAAGGGCCAGACGCGATCGCGATCACGCGGAAACTTATGGGAGCGACAAACCCTAGCGAGGCGCCTCCCGGCACAATTCGCGGAGATTTCGGAGTCGAGATCAGCCGGAATTTGGTGCACGGGTCGGCGAATGAGGGCGATGCTTCGCGGGAGGTCGGTTTCTTCTTCAGCGACGAAGAGTTGATCGACTATTCAAGATCGAACGACGTCTGGATCGTCTCGGACGAAGGCTGATCCATCCGACTACTGGATGCGGACCACTTCGTTCGCTTGCGACCAAAGCTCTTCAAGATCGTAGAACGCACGAGTTTCGCGGTTGAAGAGGTGCACGATAAAACCGGGGAAGTCGATTAGTAACCAGCCGCCGGAACCGGAGCCTTCGCGATGATTTCGGCGCATGCCGAGTTCACGTACGCGGCGTTCGATGCGTCCGGCCATCATGTCGATGTGTCGCTCGGTCTCACCGCTCGCAATCACGAAGAAATCGGTGAAATCGCTAACATTTCGAGTCTCGAGCAGAACGACGTCTGAGCCGAGGTTGGCCGAGGCTTCTTCGAGAGCCGCACGTGCGATTTCTTCGATTGGAAGTTTGACGTTCGTTTCGGTCGTGGATGTTGTCATGTTGATTGCGATTATATCCGGTAGGTCATTGAGCATATACCAGTACTTTGATCAACGACAGTGGCGAGGTCCTTGGTTTTATCCTGAATAAGAGGTAAAGCCCGTTCTACAACGATGAACGGGCCTGTCGACCGCGGTTTGGTTGGCAGTTCTCAGGCATTTCTGATGATGAAAACGAAAAAGCGCGCGCTCGTGGCCATGAGTGGGGGAGTCGACTCATCCGTAGCTGCGGCATTGTTGGCGAAGGAAGGTTATGACGTTATCGGTGTCACGATGCGTCTCTTCAACGCGCCTTTTGAGGGAGCAGCGAAACTCTCGAAATCGTGCTGTTCGCTTGAAGACGTTGAAGACGCCCGCGCTACATGTCGAATCATTGGTGCCAAGCACTACTACATGAACTTCGAAAAGGAGTTCCAAGAACACGTCATCGATTACTTCGTTGGTGAGTACCGTCAAGGAAGGACGCCCCACCCTTGCTTGGCTTGCAATGACCGTCTGAAGTTCAGTTTCTTGATGGAACGCGCCGAGTTGATGAAAGCTGATGTCGTCGCCACCGGGCACTACGCCCGTATTCGCGTCGAAGCCGACGGCACTAGGTCGCTTTTGCGCGGCGCGGATGTGATGAAAGATCAGGCGTATGTGCTCTATAACCTGCGCCAAGATCAGTTGCAGCGATTGGCATTCCCGATCGGCGGTTACACCAAAGATGAGATTCGCGAGATTGCTCGTAACGAGGGTCTACCGGTTGCGGACAAACCAGATTCACAAGACATCTGCTTTATTCCGACCGGAACATATCGCGAGTTTGTGCTGGAACGGCTGGATGATCCGAAGCCGGGAGTAGTCGTGGATGTTGACGACAACGTATTGGCTGAGCACGACGGAATCCATCAGTTCACGATCGGCCAGCGAAAGGGTTTGCCGATGATGGGCGGTTCCAAGCGGCCGATCTACGTAACGTCGATCAATTCAAAATCTGGCAAGGTCACAGTCGGTTCCGTCGACGGACTGCTGCGCGACGAGGTGTACGCTTCGGCAGTCAACTGGATCGACGGTGCGCCACCGGTCGACAGAGATGTGACGGCCAAGATCCGATATCGCAGTCCCGAAGAAGCGGCAACGGTGGAGATGATCACCCCTGAAATTGGGAAAGTAAGATTCTCAAAGCCAATGCGAGCTTGTACTCCAGGTCAAGCGATTGTTTTCTACCAAGGCGATCGCGTCTTAGGCGGCGGCTTCATTGAACTCGAATCTCCGCTTTCCGACGCCTCAACCGAGACTGATCTAGCCATCGCGGCATAGTCGTTCGCCAATTGAACTCGAACCAATCGCGCGGTTAGCGTATCCTGAACGCGTCATGCAAACGGCGCAAAAAAGGGAAACAGGCCCTACGTTCGCGTTCGAGATGGATTGCCAAAGATCCGGGTACCGGGTGGTCGCTGGGATCGACGAAGCGGGACGTGGCGCACTCGCAGGGCCGGTCGTCGCCGCTGCCGTCGTGCTGCCAGCCGACATGTCACAAGAACACATCAAGCTCATCGACGATTCGAAGAAACTAACTACGGGCCAACGTGAGCGCGCGTTCGATGTAATCCGCAACTACGCGAGTGCGCACGGCGTGGGGGTCGTGCCTGCCGACCGCATCGACGAACTTGGCATCGTTCCATCGACAAAAATGGCGATGCGCGACGCGATCGGATCAATAAGATGGAGGATCGACTTCTTACTGATCGATGCCCTTACCAATATCGGCATCGCCACGCCTTCAAAATCAATCATCCGCGGCGATTCCAAGTCGCTGTCAATCGCGGCAGCGTCGATCGTTGCCAAGGTCACGCGCGACCGGATCATGACGGATGATCTGGAAGCACAACACCCCGGCTACGGTTTCGCGCAACACAAGGGCTACGGCACTGTGGCACATATGGAAGCCCTCCAGAAATTCGGACCAAGCCCGGTGCACCGTCGCGCCTTCAAACCTATAGCACAACTAATCGCTGACAGGTCATGGGAAGCTCTAGAAGCTACATCCGCCTCAAACATTGCGAGTCGAGGCGAAATGAAACTCTCGAACGGCCTAGGTTTGAACGCCGAAGAGGCGGCCGTCAATCACCTTCGTCAACTCGGTTACAGGATTGTCGATCGCAACTACAAAACCCGACACGGCGAGGTCGATATCATCGCCAAGATCGGAGCCGAGTGGGTATTCGTTGAGGTCAAGGGGCGAAGCTCGACAAAGTTCGGGCAGCCTATTGAAGCTCTAACCCCCGCCAAACTTCATCGCATCGAGAACGTTGCGCTCTCATATCTGGCATCCGAAGTCGGTTCTAAAATCGTCGATTGGCGCATCGACTTCGTGGGCGTCACAAGATCCCCGGACGGGCGATCATTAGACTTCGAAATCGTTCGCAACGCCCATTACTGATCACCATCGTCGATGATCAGAAAACAGCAATTGGGTTGACTGGGGATCCGGTCACGGTTGGCAACCGCAGTGGGAGGATGTTTATGAGGAACTCCCACCGTCCCATGTCTTGACATACCACGGCAAGATCGTCTAGCCAAGCATTGTCGAGAATCCACAACCCCATGCCGACGATTCCGACTTGGTGTACCGGATTGCTAAATCGTTCGTACGGCGATGGTTGAACATCGTTGCCAGTGTCGGACCCCATGACCGCGACGCCTCGCTCGTGCATGAATGGCAAGATTTCTGGCTTCGGGCCAGAGGACCCTCCTGCGTAGGTATCGACCAGTCCGAGTTCCTCCCGCATCCCGAGTTGACCAGTGCGTAGCAAAAGGACATCGCCCGGCCTAACATTGAAGTTGCACCGCTGTTCAGCGGCTGCGATATCGTCCATACCGACGCCGTCTCCGCGCTCGATGTAACGTTTTCCGCGCAGCATCGGCGCATCCACGAGCACACCGCGGGTGATTATCCCACCAACCGCGGCAGTCACGTCAAGCTCCGTTGCACCATCAGCAACCGTTACCACTGATGACGGGCGTCCGTTGTAAGCCTTGCCGTCCCAGAAGAAGTGCGCCAACGAATCGATGTGCGTAACCGTGTGGCCGTGGAAAACGAGGCCGAAGTAGTCGATAGCCACCTGACGGTCCGGTCCCTCGCCAGGCCGATACACGTCGCCCGATCCGATCATGTAGTGTTGCGGCGGACGTGGGACATCGACCGCGGCTTCGAACTCTACGGCCCTCGCACAGGATACCGTCGAACCTTCTTGGACCAGTGACAGCGCTTCGATCGTTGTCTGGTGGCTCAGATGGTTGAGCGTCCCGCGTTGGTCGTCTTCACCCCAGCGTCCCCAGTTGTTGAGGTCGCTGAGGAGCCAACGGAGGAGGTCGTTTTGGGTGGGTGGTGACGTTGACATGGAAATCGACATTCGGTTTGGGGTTTGGGCGAGCAGAATTCTCGCGGGAGTCGTTACCAGAGTTTGAGGACCAAGGAGACGATTCATCGCCGATTATAGCCTGCGCTGGACTCGATTAACCAGTGGCGAACGCGATTAGAATCACAGGTGGCGCGCTAGCTCAATTGGCAGAGCAAGTGACTCTTAATCACTAGGTTCGGGGTTCGAGTCCCCGGCGCGTCACCAGTATTGAAATCGACTGGGCTCAATTGACAATATATGCCTTCAAATGCGACATAGTTAACTCGGAACATTCGGGATGATCTCTCTTGAAGATCTCGGATTCGAACCTGCCTGCCGAACGGGTTGGAAACATGTGCCAAGCCTGTGTGGGCGATCCATCTCGTATGTCAACGGAGTAAACATCAGTTTGGTTGCCATGCTCCTTGGCCACTTTACTCATAAACCGTCGGGATGCGTTACGCACACGATTGTGGGCGCGGACGCCCCACGAGACCATCACAACGAATTGTGGAACATTTGAGGGTAGGTCACTTTTCTATTGCGGTGCCACAACTTTGACGTTTGGGTGTATGCTGGGACCAGTTCAACCCATACGGATCCTTCCCCTGACATCAAATAAAGGAGATTCAAGCATGGGCACAATATCCGTGAATCGGCTAGCAGGCCTTTCTCTCATATTCGGACCGATAATCGCCTTCGTCTTCTTTCTCATAGAGCCGGGCGGTTTGCTGATCGACAGCGCCGAAGTGTCGGACTCTGTTGGCACCATAACGGCCAAAAGCGCCAATGCCGCGCTGACCAACGTAACCAACATCGCGACAATCCTCGGCTTGTCCCTAATCCTCTCAGGCCTCTATGCGCTGATGCGCAACGTAACCTTGCAGGGGAATGGCAAGGCGTTGGTTCAGATGGGATTCTTCATGATCTTCGTCGGACTGACCGGTTGGATACTGACCGGCGGCGTGGACTTCATTCTCGCCGACGCCGAAACCACAGAACAGATCAGTGGAAGTGTCCCCGTCTACTACGTCGGCTCCGCCTTGTTCTACGCTGGTGGGATCGCGCTTGGGTTAGGCGGCTTCATATTCGCGTTGGGTCTCTCCACGAGAGACGATTTCAACCGGATAATCTCCCTGTTGGCTGCCATTGTCAGCTTGGCAGTAATGATCTTTTTCATGATGGCCGTACTCGACAACGGTGCCCGCGACACCTTTATCAGCTTTGCCCGTGGTTGCTATGTGCTCTTGGTTATCTGGTATGGATATCTGGGTTTCGGACTAATGAACCGGCCCGACCCCGACCTGTGGCAATAGGCAGAGTCAGGGACTTTACGGCGATCAGCCGCACGAACGCAGGGGCGAATTTGGCATCACCCTAGCACACCACTCGGGATGGATTGTCGTCTTCGTTTCAACCCGTGGATCACCCGCATCTCCGACGGACCGGACGGATCGAACGTGCACCGTGAAATTCGTATCCGATCAAGTGTCGGGCAGGCAACCAGAATAACGCCGCCCGGGGTTCGAGGATTCGCACGCTTACTCACAACTAAAATAGCGATTCGAAAACGGTTCTTTCGGTAGTACTCTTTGGTTCATCATGGGTTGCTTTGCCTACAAACCGAACCACCCAAACCCACGTCCCGATTTTGGTGTTTTTGTCATTCCCGGTGATGCTGAAGGGCAAAATACGCGACCACGGGTTTCGCGTCCAGATAGTAGATCGGGACGTCCAGCTCAAACACGTCCGCAACAGTCTCGGTGGATATCACCTCAGTCGGTAAACCGTCGGCAACTATTGCACCGTCTTTCATCGCCACCACGCGATCTGCATGGTAAGCAGCAAAGTTGATGTCGTGCAGGACGATCATCACGGTTTTACCTAACTCGGTCGCCATCCGCCGAATCAACAGCATCGTCTGCGAGGCATGACGCATGTCGAGATTGTTCAGTGGCTCGTCGAGCAACATGTAGTCGGCGTCCTGGCATATCGTCATAGCAACAAATGCTCGTTGACGTTGACCGCCTGAGAGTTGGTTGATCGGCCGATCGGCGAAATCCTCGAGCTCCATAAATTCGATGGCCCGCGACACGTGCTCCCTGTCTTCCGTGGTCAGCCGACCACCCGTGTAGGGAAATCGACCAAATTCAACCAACTCGCGCACCGTCAGTCGCACAGCTACCTGATTCTCCTGACGCAGGATCGAGAGACGTTGAGCCAGCTCCGTGCCAGCGGTATCGGATACTTTCAAACCGTTAATTCGAACCTCCCCTTCATCGGCGCGGAGCAACCTACCGATGATTGACAGCAACGTAGACTTGCCTGCTCCGTTAGGCCCAACCAGGGCTGTCACTCCTCCGTGTGGGATGGTGAGGGACACACGATCAATCACCGTCGTGGGACCGTAGCGTTTGGTTACATCTAAGACCTCAATCAACGTCGCCCCTCCCTCAGGATAAGCAGGATGAAGTAGATACCGCCGACGAAACTCACGATCACACTGAGTCGGGTTTGCGACTCGAAGACCTCTTGCAGTATGAACTGTCCGCCAACAAGGGCGATAATTGCGACGAGCCCCGCTGCCAGCAGGGTGTAGCGATGGCGAAATGTGCCAGTGAACTGATACGCCAGGTTCGAAACTAAAAGCCCCAGAAATGCTACAGGTCCAACTAGCGCGGTCGATGCCGAGACAAGGATGGCGATCGCGACGAGGCACCGACGGACGACGCTGTAGTAGTTGATGCCGAGGCTTACAGAATGTTCCCGGCCAAGGGCAATCACATCTAGGCGGTTGAGCAGATTGCTCGTGTACGCGATCGTCGCCAACGTTACGATTGCTGCCACCAAAAGCAAGTCTCTGTTGACTGTGCTGAAGTTCGCGAACAGAAGATCTTGCAGTGTCATGAACTCATTCGGATCAATCAGTCTTGTCATTAGCGATGTCGCACTTGCGAAGATCGTGCCAATAATGATCCCCGCCAATACAAGCATGAAGATATCTCTGTTTTCCCGTCCGAAAAGCAATCGGTAAAGCAGAGATGCCAAACTCAACATCAGCACAACTTCCAACCCGAATCGGATGCGGGGATCGATTGACAGGAACGCCCCGGAACCCAGAAAAAACACGGCTACGGTCTGGATGAGAACGTAGAGAGAATCGAACCCCATCAGGCTAGGGGTGAGAATGCGATTGTGCGTAGTGGTGTGAAACAAGACCGAGGAGTAGGCGATTGCGACTCCAACGATCACCATGCCGGCGACCTTTCTCGCCCGCAGTTCCAACGCAAAGGCCAGAGAGCCTTTCAAGTCGTAGGTCATGAATAGGGCGACTGCAAGCGCCGCCACGACCACCAACACCATCAGCACCAATTCGGCACGTCGGCGAATCGTGAATGTCGGCATCCGCAGCGTAATTGCTTCGATCATTTCACTGCCTAACGTGGGAGCGGTTTCTCAACACGAAGATCAAGAAAATGATGCCGCCACCCACACCGACAACCGTCCCGATTGGGATTTCATATGGAAATCGGATGGTTCGGCTGAAGATGTCGCACACCAAGACGAAGAACGCCCCACCGATCGCAGTCGCCGGCAGTACTCGACGCAGGTTGTCTCCCATCGTCATCGTCACCAGGTTTGGTACCACCAACCCGAGAAACGGTATCGCGCCGACAACGACAACGACCACGGCGGATACAGTTGCCGCGATTGCCATGCCGAAGTACAAGACGCGCTCGTAATTCAATCCCAAGTTCACCGCAGTATCCCTGCCCATCCCAGCCAAGGTGAACCGGTTCGCATACAGGTACGCAACCACGACCAATGAACCTACGATGTAGAGCAACTCGTACCGACCGCGCAGGATGCCTGAGAAGTCCCCGTTCGTCCACGCGCTCAACGATTGAAGAAGATCGTATTGGGTCGCCAGATACGTAGCGAATGCTTGGATCACCCCTCCTAGCATGATGCCGACCAAAGGGACAACAACGATGTCGGCGTACCGCACCCGTTGCACCAAGGCCAGAAAGAGGATTGTTCCGCCGAGCGCGAAAATGACGGCAACCGACATTTTGATGAAGATCGAAGCTCCGGCAAACCAGATCGTTGATAAAAGGAGCCCCAAACTTGCCGCGTCCACAGTCCCTGCTGTTGTCGGCGCGACGAATCGGTTCCGCACGAGGCTCTGCATGATGAGCCCGACAACGCCCATCGCCGATCCAGAGAGGAGGATCGCCGCCAATCGTGGGATTCTGCTCTCCACGAACGGCATCATCTTCTCAGGATCCTGCCGAAGAACGTCTTGCAACCCTATTTCGCTTACTCCTATGAATAGCGAAACGAAAGAAACGGCCCCTAGAACCACCAGAGCAAGGCCTACCAACAGGTACTCCTTCCACAACGAAGGAATGTTGGTGGCAGACTTCAATCCAATAGCCAAGTGGACTAGGGGCCGTTCTGGAGGTGTGAACGACGCCTAGAAGCCAGTGCTGGCGTCTTCGACGATTTGGAAGAACGACGGTAGCGATCCGGCGGCTATGTACCACGAGAAGTTGTCGACGTACACCACGCGGTCGTTCTGCCAAGCCGGAGTTTGCGCTACCAACTCGTTGTCAAGGATCTGCTTGGCAACCTCACCCTCGCCTCCGATAGCGGCAGCACGGTCGATAACGAACATCACATCTGGTGCCATCTCGAGGATGTACTCGAACGAGACGGCGTCGCCGTGCGTCGCCTCACGTTCTAGACCGTCGTCTGCCGGTTGGTAACCGAACAGTTCGTGAACGAAGCCGAAACGCGATCCCTTGCCGAACGCCGTAACCTCTGCTCCAGTCGTCATTACGATCAGCGTCTCGCCGGCATCGGACGAGTGCGATTTCACTCCCGCGATGGCCTCGTCAAGTTCCGCGAGACGTTGCTCCACCTTTTCTTCTACGCCGAATATCTTGCCGATCGAACGGTGAGTCTCACGGAAATGGTTCAAATAGCTGCCACCCCACCAGTCAACCGTGAGGTCAACCGTCGGGGCGATACGGGACATCTCCGGATAAATCCTCGAAGAACGACTCGCCACGATGATCAAACCCGGGTCCATCGCATTGATCGCTTCATAATCCGGTTCCCATACCGAACCAACTGGCTCGTAGTCGGGGTTGTTCACTATCGCTTCCCATTCGCTCGGAATCGGTGTGCCCAACCCGCCAACTGCGTCAACTTCGATACCGAGGTCATGCAGCGAAAGCAACACGCCCAAGTCGAACACTACGACCGTTTCCGGGTTTACTGGCACGGTATCCGTACCTGAGTAATGGGTGATTGTTACGTTTGACGGTGGTGCTACTGCGGTTGCCGCGGTGTCTGCTGCCGACTGAGCTGTTTCAGCTGCCATGGCGGCTGCTTCGCCCGCCTGTTCTGCCGCTTCGCCCGCGTTCTGGGCAGCCTCCATTGCGGACTCCGCCGAGGTTGCCGCTTTCTCTGCGGCGGCTCGGGCCGCTTCAGCCGCAACTGCTGCGGTGTCGTCTTGAGCAGACATTCCTGCCTGTTCTGCTGCTGCCGCCGCCGTTTCAGCCGCACTGGCCGCGTTTTCAGCCGCGCCAGCGGCTCGCTCGGCAGCACTCTTGGCTTCGTTGATTGCTGCCAGAGTTGCGCCATCGTCGTCTGACGAACCACACGCGATGGTCAGAAGTGAGATCACACAGGCAGCCATGATCGCAATACCGAATCGCGAGACGACCGCTCTGTAAGACTGTGTTGTTTTATTCACCGATTTTTCTCCTTCGGGTTAATAATCATTACCCGCTCAGTCAGGAATCCATAATATATTACCTAATTGGTAATATTTAGGGGCGGTGCCAACGTCTCTCGCGAGACGGTGAATAGCGCGCCCAGGACTTGCTTTCAATTCGGGTTGGAACGATCCGAACTGTACGTACAGCGGTAACCGGCTAATGCTCCGGGAGAAAATAAGAGGAAAAGGAATATATGACAAATCAGCGTCACGGAATGCCCCACCGACTGCCACCCAGGCGTTGGGTCGATATCACCGAAATCAATTGGATTACACCGCAGGTCGCCAGTCTCAGACTCCAAGGACCTGAACTGGAGGGATTCGAGATCGAAGGCCCGGGTGCACACGTGAAATTGATCCTTCCTCCATCGGGCGAAACTGAAATAGCCCAACCACTTCGCTATGAAGGCAGGCGTGCCATATTCGAAGACGGAGTCACACCCCCGTTTCTGCGGACCTACACCCCGCTAAGATTCGACAGTGAGCGCCTCGAACTTGAGATCGAAATGTTGATGCATGGTGATTCACCGGCGTCTAATTGGCTGTGCGGCGCGCAATCTGGTCAGCGCATCATCGTTGCCGGTCCGCGTGGTGGATGGAACCCACCTGATGACGGGGATTGGTACCTGGTCGCCGCCGATGACACGGGGATTCCCGCCGCCACCCAAGTTCTGTCGGCCATTCCGGACAAAGAAAGTATTGCTCTGTTTGAAGTTGCAGACGAATCGGAACGCCGATCTCTTCCTGGTTTACCCGATAATCTGCCCCGATGGCTCTTCCGAGGGTCGAGCATCCGGTCAGTCGGCAACAAGCTCGAAAAAGCTATTCGTTCGATCGAAGTGCCAGACAGCAAGGTTTACGTTTGGATCGCTTTGGAATCTGGGGCGATGCGGAGGATTAGACGCTACCTGCTTGAGGATCTTGCTCTTCCCGTTTCACAGATTGTAACGCGTGGATATTGGAAGCTGGGCAACCCGGATCACCCTGACGGAGATTACGGGCAGGATTCATAAAGTAATGGGACGCGTCATCGTTCTTCGGTACAGGTTTTTCAGGCAACTGAACCGGACAGCTACTCAGGGCTCAATGATCGATTCAAAAACTGTCCTTACAGTAGTAGCTTGTGATTCGTCAATTTTGCCCTATACACCCGATTGCCCAGCGCGGATTACCGTGGATGAGTGTTGGGTTCGAACCCATAGGAATATCCATGTGACCGATGCGATCAAGGCAGCTGAAATGATCCCGAATAGGACGCTGAGCATTGTGGTCCCGATCTCGACAGCCATCGGCGGTGCCAAGGTGGACGCATCCTTCCCAGCTAGGTAGGGAAGCAAAACTGCGCTGAGGATCAATCCGATCCCAGCGCCGATAACGAGCGAGATTACAGCAATGACAATCTGTTCAAGGCCGATCATGATCAGCATCTGCCGATTTGATAGTCCCATCGATTTTAACACGGCGATTTCCAAGCGGCGAAGTCGATATGTGGTCCAACCTGTGACGAGAAATGCGAGCACCGACACGGTTGTAACGGCGATGAAGCCAAACGTCAGATAACCGTTCCATCCGGCGGTCGTCAGCGCGTCGCTCCTTGAACGCGTGACCTCCGAACCTGCATGTTGCATCAGACGTGCCGACAGATTGTTGAGATTCAAGAGACTATCGATTTCTCTCAGTTCGTCGGAACTCGTACCGGGGGCAGAAATCCAGAGTTCATTTGTAGCGTCTGCGCCGCGCGTTTGGTCGATCGATAGGATCCGCTGGATCTCACGCAGGTCGGCTAACAAGTAAGGCGATGACACAGACGGAAATGTAGGAAAGAAGTCGGTAAAAGCGACGAACTCGACAGTGGTACTGCGGTTACCTAAGAAGAGCCGGGTGGTGTCGCCGATCTCCAGGCCTAGCGCATCTTCGAACCAAGTGCTGCCTACGACCCTTAAGGCGTTGTCAGTTGTCCCGATGCGTACCCCTTTTAACTGACCAAAGCGCGGTAACGACCATGTAAGAACTGCGCCGTCGCCAGGAATCTCCGAATACGGGTCGATCCGAGCTCCCAAGTCGCCGAACCCTGCTCCCGCCGTTCGGTTACTGATTACGTCACCGAAATCGGTCAACAGAGTTAAAGTACCTGCTCCTGAGGCCGTGGAGATGTCTTTGATACGGACGGACCCGGTCGTTGGTTGCGGAGCTTCTTCAA
This sequence comes from Dehalococcoidia bacterium, assembly GCA_965232825.1. Classification (GTDB taxonomy): domain Bacteria; phylum Chloroflexota; class Dehalococcoidia; order Lucifugimonadales; family Lucifugimonadaceae; genus Bin127. The sequence goes on from OZ247429.1 coordinate 14,214, forward strand.
TTGGGCGCCGAGATATGCCAATAAACTCCAACCAGAGATCCCCGTTGTCGCCTGTATCTCTTCGTAACGGTGCCAAGGGAATACCGATCCTGCACCATTCGGGCGGTTCGAACCCTTCGTCATCCTCCAGCGCCACGGGTTCGGTACAAGTGAAAGGGTTACCCACGGTCACTGAACGGGGTTCGAGGATGCCGATGCCTACGGAATGGTAGAGACCTGTTTCGTCGCGAATTCGAGCGACGAGACCGGTGTCAGACCGTTGAGTATCAGGTTTAACGAGGGCGGTGAGCCATTCGGCGTCTTTAGGTATCGCGAAACCGTCGGTATCGACCGACTTGACGAGAGCCGCGAGTTCGGCAGGTGATTCGGATGCCAAATCAGATCGCCACCACACCGCGTTCGGAAACTCACTCGTATCGATTCCGAGCATGGTTACAGGTTCGTTGCCACTAGGAGCAGCGACCGTGCCCGCCGCGCGCGCGACGGGAGACATGGCTGAGTGATCGAAGGTTTCAGACATTTGATTAATGACGCGATCAAGATTGCTACGGTTGCTGACGATCATGCCCGAGAGCCGTATGTCGGCACCGACCCGATACCTGGCGTCGTCGACCGCGTACTGATTGATTGATGGCGAAAGGATTGCGAGTAAAACTCCGATACTAGCCGCAAGCATGATCAACAGCATGAGCCCCATGCTGGAGCGTGGGTTGCGGGCCAACGACCACAGTGCCAGCGGTATTGCTGGAGAGAGACGAAACGCCGAAGGCAATCGCGCCAGCAATTCGGCAATCCCACCTAGGAGAAGTGGCAAGAAGCGGAGCAAAACTATGGCACCGCCGGCCGCTGTCGCGGCGGGCATCGCCAAGGCGAGGCGGTTACTGAATCCTTCTCCGAGCGCGGTGCTCGAAACATACAGATCTTCTTGTGAAAGTTGCCACAACGCGGCGACGCCGATAAACAGCAGAACGACGTCCAGATAGTAGCGTTGAGCGAGGTTGCGCGTTGGTGGGCGAGCTAGACGGCTACTCAGCTCTTCGGCGGTGGATGTGTTGCGTCGGATGGATGGAAGAAGTAAGGCCATCACCCCAATCACTGTTGCCGTGACTGCCGCGAGGACTGACTGAACTGAAAGACTCGCCGGCAACAATTCGCCACCCGTGAGTTCAGTCAGGACGGGCAGACGCCCGGCCAAGGTAACTCCGACCAACGCGATGACAATGCCAGCGAACAGCGAGATGAAGGCGATCAACAACGTCTCGCCAGTCATAAGCGCGATCTCTTGCATAGTAGTGGCACCGCGCGCTCGCACCATTCCGCTTTCGCTGAAACGGATGTCGCGGGCTTGTCCAGCAACGATCGCCGAAAACGCGAGGGCCGACAAAGCGATCACAGCACCCACTGACAACATCAGTCCGCGTGAGATCTGTGAACTCGCTAGGAATGACGTAAGCGCATCGTCTAAGGTCGTGATGCGTTGATATCCCTTTAATTCCTGCTTGAGAGTGTTCTGTTGACCTTCAAGGTCGTCCAATATACGTTCAGCATCGCGGGAGTGAATCTTATCGACATCGGTTTCGAAGACCCAGTAATAACGCAACTCGGTATCAGGCATCTGGTTTTCGACAGCGTTGATAAGCGTCGATTCAGCTACCACCAACGGCGCGAATACGAAGGCGTTGCTTGCCGCACCCAGGCCGGCATCCAAGGCCAACCATTGCAACTCGTTGGCAACGGAGCGTTCGTATATACCGACAACGCGGGCCTCGAAATCGATCTCCTCTGAGGTTGGGGATCTGAGTTGGACAATTTGCTCGACATCCACTCCGAGATATGTGGCGTCTGCGGTTGAGATCGCGACTTCAACCGGTGCGTCTGCACTCACAGTTGATGGCCATCGTCCTTCAATTAACGATGCAACTTTCTCGATCCCATCGACATGCGCCAAGAACGTGCGGGCGTTCTTCCAAGGGATTAACGCCTTGTCGAAAGTGAGCGTCACAGATTTGGCGGCCATGATCGGTCGATCAAGGATCGTGCCCAACTCACGAGTGCGAGTGTTAACGACGGTCTCCACCAACTCTTCGTGTACGGCTTGAGAGATCGAATCGAGCCGGGCACGGATCGAGACATTCAAGTCGTCTTGGCGGTGTCCGTCGAGGCTTTGTGACAGCGCGGATTGCCCCAGCGCGTCAAGGTAAATGAATACCCCGGCGGAAACGGCAATGGCGATGGTTAATCCCACTAGTCGCAGACCGATGAAGGACTTTTCCGAAAAGGCGCGCCTCAGCACTAACTTAGGCAACGCGGCGATCGCCGCGCGACGTGATGAACCGAGCTGTTGGTTCACGACACCTGTGACGTCCTGATTCTGGCAGCGACAGTGTCATTGGGTTTCATACCGATCCACACCGCCGGTGCAAGTGCCACGCATGCCAATAGGATCGCTACCGCCACTACCGGCAGCCAATCAATTTGCAGCAACATCGGCGGCAAAGCGGCTTCACCCGTCGAAGTCCGAGTCATTCTGTCGGCGATGAACGTGACTCCGTAAACCCCTCCAATCGCACCGAGCGCGTAGCCAAGGCCCAACGAGATGAGCGTACGCATCGCGGTCTCCATTACTACGCCGACCCGACTGCCGCCAAGCGATTCGACGAGAGCGTTGTCTAATCGGGTCAGATCCCGGTTGTGGAGCGTGACTGCGAACGACGTTACGAGGGCGATTACTACAGCGGAACCCGAGATCAGGCCGCCTACGATCCGCCAACCGGCAGCATCACCGAGTCGTGTAACCGATTCTGCCTCAAGCGCATCGCGGTCCGAAACGCGCAAAGATGGTTCGATACTTTTGATTCTCGAAATTCGATCGGCATGCATCGTTTCGCCGTCGACTCTTAGGAAGAGTTCGGCCGAATTTGAGAGGAAAGGTTCGCTGACTGGGGTCAAGTATGAGAGAAGCGCATCGATGTTCGCAACGGCGAAGGGCTGGTATTGATCATTCATCGTCGGGAATAGGTCGAAAACCCCACGGATTTCGAACGGCACAAATCGTCCATAGGCTTTTCCAGTGAACCAGTCGCCAACAGACAGACCTGCGTCGTTCAAAAGAACTGGATTGACGAGAATCGGGATCGTGATAGGCCCCGATTCGGAATAATAGACGCCGCGGACGCCGTCGTCCGTGCCGCGTCCCATCTCGAGCCTCAGCGACTGACTATCTCGGCTTTCAAAAGACCCCTCGGTCACAACACTGATTTCGATATCGTCGTCGACCGATGTCGCGATCGGGTGCCAATGGTTGACCTCGGAGAATTCGGCGATAGGTTCGGTCTGACCTCCATCGTCGACCGCGTATAGGGAGTCGATGGTCAATGTTGCGGCACTGCCGATTGGGGAGGTTGGAGGTTCGTAAATCTCCACCGCCAATATCCGCAACGGACGGGCAAGGCCAGGCCGAATGACGCCTTCAACCATGTGCCATGAATCTGCGGTCGTTGCACCGTCGGTTGGCGCCAAGCGGACTGTGTGGGTAGTACCTTCCCCATCCATCAAACGAGCCCAGATATCAACCCGGCCTTTACTCGTGCGCTGCAATCGAACCGACCCACGGACGGTGACGACGTCGTCAGGTACCGGTAAGGATTCGGTCGGCGTGAATTCGGATATTCCCGTCATCAACTCGTTTATCGGTTGCTCAGCGAAGTCGGACCGAAAATCGGCGATCTCAGCAAACTCGTCTGGTCTCAACGACAGCATCGTAAAGCTTGAGGCTGACTCGCCGGCCCCGGTTCGAGCCTCCGCCCGGGTCGCCCATGTATGCGCTGCTACCCAATCCAAGCTCGCAATCTCCGAGACGACAACGTTGTCAGAACCCTTGAAGCCGTCGACGCCAGAGATTCGTACGTCGGAAGCGGTAACGAACTCGATGCGTTCCCGCGCATTCTTGCCGAGAGTTGTGGAAAGTCCATTTGCGTTAATGACCACAATCATCGTTCCGGCGGCGAGCAGCATAAGAATCGCATGGCGCATCGTGGAACGCGAGAAGACCTTGAGAGCGAGGGTCAGCATAGAGTGAATGTTCAAGCGGGCGAACCGTTCGAAGACGACGCCCGTGAAACGGAAAAGACGCAACGCGATCAAAGCGGCGGCAACGGCCGCGACGATAGGTAGCGAAGTCGCAAGCACGTTGAGATCGGTCAGACCATCGGCGCGTTGGACGAACAGTGATCCACGCCCGTTCAGTTCGAATATCACCGCGGACGCTGCGATGACTATCCCTAAGTCAAGATTCGCGCGCCAGAACCAAGGCGACTGCGCGTCGCGGTGTCGCGTCAGGTTCCGCACGATGTTGCCGGGACGCGCGAACGCCGCCGGGCCGACGTAAATCAAAAGCAACACACAAACTATGGTTGCGGACCAGAGCAATTGTTCGGGGAGGAACCGATACGGGAATAGTTGACCTCCGGTCAGGTCTTGAAAAGATCCCAATTGACCGAGCAAGGGCACGATAATCGACGCGAGCAATGGCCCGACAATCGCCGGGATGAGAAGCAGCACGAACGCGTAAAAAGCGATCGCGGTTAAGAGTTGATTCCGGTCGGCACCGCGAACCTTGAGCATCAAGTCTTCTGATACCCATCGACGCGAGATAATGCTTGTGTTCAGTGCTAAAACGAAGACCGCAAACGCCGCAAACAACGCGCCGCTAATCATGGTCGTAGTGTTCGTAAACGTCAACTGTCGTTGCAGCGTACGCAGAGCCGATTCGAGCCCCGAGAACGACGACGACGAGGGAAGTAGTTTTGCGGCGTCAGTCCGGAATCGGTTGATGGCGTCGAGATATTCGGTCGCGCCGATTCGCTTCAACTCCTCCACATCGACGTAAAACATCATCCAGAGCTGCCCAATGTCCGCAATCCCTCGATTGGCAACTCGTTCCATCATTTCAACTGACGTGAACGCGATGATTGCGGGTCGGCCGCCAGTGGGCCCTTGCTCCGGATCGAACAACGTTGAAGACAGGCCTTGCCAAACCTCATGATTCGGATCGTCAATGCGGTAGATGCCGGTTACACGGGGGGTGCTGTGCACGATATTCGTGGGTGGAACCGTAAGTCGCAATACGTCGCCAACATTGATGCCAAATTGGTTGGCGATTTTATCGAGGACGGCAATCTCGAGTTCGCCGTTGGAGTTGGTCTCCGATGGGAATGCCCCCGATACCAGCGAAATCGGAACTGTTCGACCATGGAAGGTTTGGTAGACAAGGACCGATCCTGGGGGTCCAAAACGATCGTTGATCTGGCTGAGATTCAGCGAACCGGACCGGACGAACGTCGAGGTGTCGCGAACTGCTGTCCCGAGTTGCGTACCGATTTGTTCGGCCGTCTCCTCGGTCGATCTGATCGCCGCAGAGTTGAACGTCATCTCGCGGACATGCACCCACGCGCCCATCTGCGACGGATTGAAACGGTCGAGAGTTCTGCGCAACCCGAGTTGTTCGATGGATTCGAAATAAAGAGGTGCGGCGGAGATGACCGTGACGGCGAGAAGCGCGCTCAATGAAGCAATGATGAGAAAGATCAATTCGCCGCGGCTTTTCCGGACGGAGATACCCTGAACATTCACAACCGAATAGCGTATATCAGGTGCATATAATTGCCGCAGCAACCCTAACCCGCAACTGACAATCAGAAACGGATATCCAGTGGCGAATATCAAGATCGAAAAACTAGAAACCTTCGTCGCAGTCAACTGGATGATGGTGCGCATCACGACCGACAACGGTATCCAAGGCATCGGAGAATCTACGTTCTTTGGTTGGCCGGGAGCTGCCGAAAACGTCGCGCTCTCGTTCGAGCCGTACCTCATCGGACAAGACCCGCTTAGAGCAGAGCATCACTGGAACTACATGTATCGTGCCAAGTCGATGCGCGGAGGTGCGATCGGAGGTGGTATCAGCGCCATCGATCAGGCCTTGTGGGACATCAAAGGCAAGTATTTCGAAGCACCGGTCTGGCAGCTGCTTGGTGGCAAGGCACGGGACGCGGTCAGAGCGATGCTGGTGCTACCGACAGGAACACCGGAAGAGGTGGCCAACGCCGCTGCAGCGGCCAAGGCCGATGGCTTTACCGCGGTCAAGTGCCTCTTGTATCAGCACGAACATGCGCCGATGCGCCACAGTGAACGTATCCAAGACCTCGTCGATCGCACGGCAGCCGTGCGAGATGCGGTCGGTTGGGACATGGATGTGGGCATCGAGATACACCGCAACATGATTCCGGGCGAGGCCATCGTGTTGGCGCAGGAGATTGAGAAATTCAGGCCATACTTCTTCGAGGACCCGGTCGCACCCGATTCGATACTCTCATTCGGCGAGGTGTCCGAAAAGACTCGCATCCCGATGGCCGCTGGGGAGCGCAACCTCACCATCTGGGAATTTCGGGAATACATCGAGGCGGCAGGTGTGCATCATGTCCGGCCAGACATAGGTGTCGCCGGAGGCTTTACGCACTGCAAGAAGATCTGCGCGATCGCAGAGTCGCACCATCAAGGCATCATTCCTCACGCGGTTCCATCAGGCCCGGTGGCAACGGCGGCACACGTGCAGCTTGGGGCGTGCGTTCCGAACTACGAGGTGCAGGAGCACGTATACGAGGAAAGCTCACCATACTCGGATGTCGTCAAAGAGATCATCAAACTGGAATCGGGCTGGCTGCAAATCCCCGAGGTCCCTGGCATCGGCGTCGAACTCGATGAGGAGGGTATCGCCAAGCACCCGTACGAGTTCGGACCGATCGGTGGCGCGTTGCGGGATGACGGCTCGGTAGCGTTGAGATAGCTGGCCCGTGATTGACGGTTGAATCGTCATTGAAAGGAAACACAGATTGAGCCTGAACTTGGGATTGGTTGGATGCGGTGGTATGGGTATGCGTCATGCCCACGGTTATATCGAGATGCGGAAGCATTTCGATTCCTTCACGTTGTCCTCGGTGTGCGATCGCCATGAAGCGGCGGCTAACGGTGTCGCATCCGCGGTTGAAGAGGCTACGGGTCAGCGACCGCAAGTGTTTACCGATTACGAGACGATGCTCCGTTCCGGAGTCGACGCGGTCGATATCGTGACTGACACGCGAATGCATCACACCTTTGCGCTGCAGGCATTCGATGCGGGAGTTCACATCCTGACCGAGAAACCGATGGCCCTGACGATGAAAGCGTGCCGACTGATGCGAGACGCTGCGGAGGAAAATGGTCTGGTGCTCTCGATCGGTGAGCAGTATCGTCGCGATCCCATGAATCGACTCGCCAAGGCGCTGCTCGACGTTGGCGCGATCGGTGAGCCAGGTTTCGCAATGAAGGTTTCGCTAGGCGGCGGTTCTGGTCTTATGCACGATACCGGATGGCGGGCGTTGAAATCACGCGCCGGCAGCATCATCATCGAACAAGGCGTACACGAGGCTGATTTGCTTATCTACTTCCTTGGAGATATAGAGTCGTTGTCGGCGCATACCGGGCTTTTCGCTCCTGTCCGAACACGAGAAGGGATGACAGGTCAAATCGCGCAGTTCTACTCGCATCGCGTCGAGGACGCATTTGCCGGCCAAGAAACGGTGGATATCGACCAAGAAGACACTGCGATCGGGATCCTGAGATTCGCTTCAGGCGCGATTGGTCAACTTACGATCACCAACGCCTCGATCGGTTATGGAGCGGGCATCAACACCATTCACGGAAGCGCGGGCACTATGCAGATGCCGCCGACCCGCACCGGCGTACCCCCAAGCATCTACCTAGAATCTGGGCAAGAGCCGCTCAGCCAACAGCAGATGCTTGATTTGGTTCCCGATTGGGAACTCGATGAAGTAACGGCGACGTTCTTCGGTGGATCGAGGAGGATGGGTTCTTATGAAGTTGGTTTCGAGGCCATCGACCGCATTTTGGTGGCGATCGAAATGAAGGAGTTGGCATCGGCAATAGAATCGAACTGTAGAAAAGTCGAAGTCGATGCCGAGGTCGGGATGAAGGCCTTAGCTGTTTCCTACGGAATACTAGAATCTGGCAACTCCGGAAAACCGGTATCGCTCGCCGACATCATGGACGGTTCTGTTGCCGAATATCAATCCGAGATCGACCGCGAAGCGGGGATCTGAACAAACTCCGCGCCGTCAATTTGCAAAGATTGCAGTCGTATTCCTAGTCCTCTTTGCGTTGACATGGGGAGTCGCTTGCGCTTCGCACGCGTTGGAAGACGACGTGGACTATTCGGAGAAAGTTTGCGGTCGCGTCGACGGCATCAGCGAAGGAATGTTGCGCGAGCAACTTACGGTCGAGGATATCCAAGCGCAGATCGAAATGCTCGAATCGGAACTCGATTCGGTGCGAGGCGAGTTGGTAGATGCCACGGAGCGCTTCATCTTGGCGCTGAAAGAGATCCTCGCCGGCGGGTATTACGACTATCCGACGTTGCAAGTGCTCAACTATCTCGACACCTACGAACACATGGAGCAACACGTCGAGGGATACGAAGCCTTAGAGAACGTCCGCTTCGAGTGCGAATATGTCGACAAGGAGTGGATCGGTGATGCGCCCGCGGTGCAGGTTCACTTCAGCCAATCCGGTATTGAAGCTGGCAAATACACGCTCGAAGAGTTGATCGAACACGGGGAGACGATGTTCACCGCATCCTTCAACGCGCTAGACGGTGCTGGTCGCCCCACAAGAACCGGCGACGCTCGATTCAGAGACAGACGAGAAGGATTCGAGAGTTTCAACCGCATCTCGGGACCAGACTCCAACGCCTGCAGCGGTTGTCACAACTTGCCGGTCATCGGTGGCGGTGGCGACAACGTTGCAAACGTGTTCGTGCTTGGACAACGGTTCGAGTTCGTCGATTTCAACGATCAGATGGAGTTTGATTTTCGCGACGATTTGGAGGATCGATTGCAGTACGAGCAGGAGGATGAGGACCCCTTAACCCTGCAGAACGTGGGCAACGAGCGCAATACCGTCGGAATGTTCGGCTCCGGTTTCGTAGAGCTTCTTGCGCGCGAGATGACTCGTGAGTTGCTCGCCCAAGAAGAAGCGACTATTGCCGAAGCTAAGAAGTCTGGCTGGCCCGTGCGCCGTGAAATCAGCGCAAAGGGCATCGACTTCGGTGCTATCACCGCTCACCCCAACGGCTTCGTATACACGAGCGAAGTTGAAGGCGTAGACGGCGACCTCATCGTCAGACCGTTCAGCCAAAAGGGTGTGTTTAGGAGTTTGCGCGAGTTCAATAATGACGCCATGTTGCACCACCATGGTATCGAGAATTACGAGCGCGTCGGCTCTTTCATCGACCGAGACGGCGATGGAGTGGTTAACGAGATGACGCCGGGGGATGCTACCGCGTTGGTGGCATTCTTGGTTTCCCTTCCGGCCCCGGTTCCGCAGATGCCCGAAGACCCCGATCAACGAGCAATCGTCGAGTTAGGTAGGCAGAAATTCACTGATATCGGATGCGCCTTATGCCACATACCGGAGCTCCCGCTCGAATCTCTGGTCTTCACGGAACCCAATGAATTCAACGTCGGCAGAGACCTGAGACCGGAAGCGACTGATGCTGTTTTGGAGATCGATCTCAGCGACTTTGCTAGTGAACTCCGACAAGATGAGAACGGGCATTATTTGATACCGGTTTTCTCTGATCTCCGTCGTCACGACATGGGCGAAGATGGTGTACTGGACAACGAGGAGATTATCCAAGGTGGTGTGCCAACCGAACAATGGATGACCCGCCGGTTGTGGGGTTTCGCCTCCGAGCCGCCATTCCTCCACCACGGACGCGCGACGCTGATATCCGACGCAATCGTGGCCCACGGTGGATCAGCGAACGGCGCTCGGAATCGCTTCATCGGCCTCCCCCAAGAAGAAAAAGACGCATTGATCGAATTCCTCAAGACCCTGACCATCCCGACGGAGTAGCCGAGATCAAACCATGGTCCCGTTGAGACTACTCCCCGCTGTAGCGTTCGCGATCTTAGTCTCTATAACCGCGTTTGCTTGCCAAACCGAAACCTCGAATAGAATAGTCGACAGCGCTGAATCCACTGTTACACCCATCGCAGAAGTATCCGCTGACATTGCCCTTTTGGCTCACCGGTTGGTCTTCGCATACATGTCCGACAAGCCGTGGGGCTTCTTCGGAGCTACTTGCGAAACGTGGATCGAAGACGACTACCTGTGGGAAACCTCGATGAGCGACATGCAACCCGACGGGCGCATCAAAGTAACCTATCAGCGCAACGAGGACCGTATCATCGGACCCGAACAGCTGGTCTTCTACGTCGACATCGATTCTCAGGAAGTTACCGGCGATAACAAACCCGACACCGACACCGGCAGATTGGGCGTTGCCGAAGGCTGCGATCAATGGTGATCAATGCCCCTTCGTTAAACTTGACTATGTCGATTCAAAGAATGTGGCGTGACGATATCGCGCTTCACGCCCTCGACTAGACAGGATCCGCTCGAAATGCCATTGCGCCCCATCGCTGATGTCGCCCAAGACCTCGGCTTCTCTCCCGCAGATATCGAAACCTACGGCAACGACAAAGCGAAAATCCCGCTTCAGTCGTTCCCAAGCCGACAAACGCCCGGCAAACTCGTCGTGGTTACGGCCATTACGCCCACCCCTGCGGGCGAAGGTAAATCCACAACCGCTGTTGGGTTGACTCAAGGACTTTCCAAGATCGGCAAGAACGTCGCACTGACGATCCGTCAACCATCATTGGGACCAGTCTTTGGTCACAAAGGCGGCGGGACGGGTGGTGGAAAATCGACAGTTCAACCCGCGAACGAAATCAATCTGCATTTCACAGGTGATTTCCACGCCATGGAGTCGGCTCACAACCTTCTGGCCGCAATGACCGACAACGCGGTTTATCGAGGCGCGATACCCGGACTACAACCTGACGGCGTCGCGTGGCGACGGGTAACAGATGCTGAAGATCGCGCGCTGCGGCAGGTGGTTACCGGCGTGGGTGGTCGATTAAATGCCCCAATGCGCGAGGCAGGTTTCGATATCAACGCCGCGTCCGAGATCATGGCGATACTGGCGTTGACGAACGGCTACGCCGACCTTCGTGAACGCATCGGTAATATCGTCGTTGGATGGACGACGGACCGCAAACCGGTGACCGCTCGCGAAATCGGTGGCATCGGCTCGATGATGGCCCTGTTGCGAGACGCCGTGAAACCAAACCTCGCCCAGACACTGGAAGGACAACCTGCGATCGTTCATATGGGACCGTTCGGCAACATCGCACACGGCTGTAGTTCGATCCTCGCCGATATTCTCGCCGTCAATACCGCTGATATCACGATTACCGAGGCCGGATTCGGTGCCGATCTCGGATTCCAAAAATTCATGGATATCAAAGTCCGGCAAAGCGGCCCTGAACCTTCCGCCGCGGTCGTTGTCGCGACCATTCGCGGACTCAAATGGCACGGTGGCGTGAAGCGAGACGCCCTCGAATCGTCGAATGTAGATGCCGTGAAAGTCGGTGCTCAGAACCTCGCGAACGCGATCCGTATCGTCAAAATGTACGGTCTGCCTGCGGTTGTAGCGATCAATCAATTCCCGTCAGATACCGCCGAGGAGATCGCGGCGGCCAAGAGTGCGGCGATCGAAGCCGGCGCAGTAGGTGTTGCGGAGGCACGCGGTTTCGCCGAAGGCGGTGCTGGCATGACCGACCTAGCTGAAGCGGTCTGGGACGCAGCTCACTCCGGTGTTGCGGACGTGAATCTGCTCTACGAGGACAATTTGTCAACCGTAGACAAAGTTGAGAGGATCTCCGAGAAACTGTTCAATGCTGACGGCGTCGAATGGGGACCGCTAACCAAGACAACCGCCCGCCGTTTCGAGTCGAATGGTTGGGACTTCCCGATCTGCATGGCTAAGACGCACCTTTCCGTTTCGGCAAACCCGAGACTGCTTAACGTGCCCCGCGGCCACACGATCCCGATCCGAGAGTTGCGAGTCCTGGCCGGCGCGAAGCAGATCGTAACCTTGGCTGGCAACATCATCACCTTGCCGGGCCTACCTTCAAACCCGAACGCGTGGGACATCGATCTCAACGACGAGACGGGCGAAATAACCGGTATATTGAGCACATAAACTCACCGTCGTTCCCGGGACGCGGGAATCTAGGAGCGCGAATCGTATGGCCGATCCCAAGATCACCAAGATGGAAGTAATCGAGTTCGAGTACTTCGTCGACAACATGGAGGGGCCGGCCGGATCGTGTTGCCTGGATATGCGCCGGGAACTAAGCTCCGCCAAACTGCTCGCATCGTCGTGATTCACACTGATGCAGGCGTGACCGGTGAATACGTCGGCGGTTCTGCCACCGAGCACTCCGCCATCGGCCTCTTTGCCAACGCCGTCATCGGTGAGAGTGCATTCGCTCGCGAACGCATCTATAACGATGCCAAACAGGCGACGCGTCAACACGCCCGGATGGGCATGTCGCAGGTCGATATGGCACTTTGGGACCTCGCTGGTAAACTCCTCGACCAACCGATTTATCGGCTATTGGGCGAGCAGCGAAAGTCGTTCCCCGCATACGCGTCTACGTACATCGGTGATAACTACCCCGGCGGTTTGAACAGCCCAGAGGCGTACGCCGATTTCGCCGAGCAGTGCTTGGAGATGGGATATAAAGGCTTCAAGATTCACCCTTGGCAAGAAGCGCCGATCGAACAACACGTGCGATTGGTCGAGGTCGTCGGTGAGCGGGTCGGGGACAAGATGGACCTGATGCTCGATCCGTACTGCGCAATCCTCACGTTTGGGGATGCATTAAAGATCGGCCGGGCGTGTGAAGCGTACAACTACTACTGGTGGGAAGATGTTTACAAGGATGGCGGCGAATCGGCGTTCGCGCACCGCAAACTGCGCGAGCTGATCCGAGTTCCGCTACTGCAACTGGAACATGTTCGTGGGCTTGAAAAACACGTCGACTTCATCATTGCTGATGGAACTGACTTCGTACGGATCGACCATGACTACGACGGCGGAATCACTGGCGTCATGAAGATCGCTCACGCCTCCGAGGGGTTCGGACTCGATGTCGAGCCACACAGCCCCGGCCCGAGCCGTCGGCAGACGATGGCGGCGATGCGCAACTCCAACTACTACGAGCTGGGACTCGTGCATCCCAAGCTCCAACCGTCGTACCCACCCGTCTACCTAGATGGCTACAGCGACATGCTCGATGCCATCGACGAGAACGGCGAGGTGCAAGTCCTCGAAGGCCCTGGAATGGGCGTGACACACGATTGGGACTTCATTAACGCTCACACCGTTGGCAAGACGGTGTACGACTAGAGGGACTAGAGGCGAAAACGATGTCTGAAACGCATTGGTACAAGGGCAACATCCACACCCACACGACGGAGTCAGATGGCGACGCCGATCCGGAGTTCGTGACCACTTGGTACCGAGATCACGGTTACGACTTCTTGGTCTTGAGCGACCACAACCACCGAACGATCCTTGAGCATGAGATCGATGGGGGTCCACTAATGATTCCGGGCGAGGAGGTTTCGTCCCGGATTCTCGGTGGTACGGTTCCGATTCACATCAACGCGATCGGGATTCTGCACGTTGTCGAGCCCACGGACATCGACGATATCGTCGCAACGCTTCAGGCGAACGTCAACGCCATCGTGAACGCCGGAGGCATCGCCCAACTCAATCATCCGAACTACGAATGGGCGTTTAACCACGAACACATCGCCCAGGTCGAAGGCGCGAGTCTGCTGGAGGTCCACAACGCTCACCCGGCTGTCAACAACTTTGGCGGACCCGGTAAACCCAGCACGGAAGAGATATGGGACCGCGTCCTCACCGCAGGGCGCGTCATCTTCGGTACCGCCACCGACGACTCCCACAACTACCACGACTACACGCCCGACGCTTCGAATCCAGGCCGGGCATGGGTCGTCGTGAATGCGCCAGAACTCACAGTCGATGCGATCGTTGAAGGCCTCGCGAACGGCAATTTCTACTCTTCGACAGGTGTCACGCTAAGCGAACTTTCGATATCCCAAGACCGCATACAACTGGAAATCGAACCTGATCGGTCAGCGATATGCGTCACCACATTTTCGGGTCGAGATGGCGATGTTCTCAAGGAAGTCGAAGGAGCGCGGGCAACGTACGAATTAACAGGCGATGAGGGATACGTGCGCGCGACAGTGAGGTCATCAAACGGTTTCCGTGCCTGGACGCAGCCAGTCTTCACAAGATCAAGCAATTAGCACTTGCGTTGTTATATGCATTGAAGCTATAATCCAACGCATAGCAACATTTCTTGGAAGAATAATTCATGGCAACCGTTGAGGAACGATTGAGCCGCATAGAAGGTGGTTACGAACATCTGGCCACCAAAGCGGATTTATATCAGCTTGAGAATCGCATGACGCGTTGGCTGGTTAGCTTGGTTGTTACTGTTGCGGTCTTGGCTGTGTCAGTCGCGGGATTGTTCGTTCAGACACTCTTTGCTTGAATGCCTGACCTTGGAGAATCACGTGTGTTAAGCACGGAACAGCGTCTGATCTGTTTAGAAGGTGGCTGCGAGCATCTGACTACTAAATCCAAACTGTACCAACTTGAGAACCAGAGGTGTCAACTCGAAATCCGAATGATCCGATGGTTGGAAGGCATATCGATCGGGATGAGTATCTTGGCGGTTCAGTCGCGGTTTTGTTTGTTCAAACGCGTTTGACGTGAACCCCGATTCAAATGTTGACCACTTCAATCTGTTCCGCTGTCTTGCTCGATGTGATCGGCGGCCTACGGATTTTCCGTATAGAATGTCTGTTGTGCTATAGTCATGTTGACAATTACGATTTTTGACAATTCCCAAAGGGAGTGAAATGCCTAGACGCCGAGGTAGACGCAGGACATCACGGAACCGCAGGAGAAATTCTTCAAGCTTGGGATCCGTGGTGTACTCGTTGTTTAATTCAAGAGGGAAGCGCACATACATAGGAACGACGAACAATCCTAGGCGGCGTGCTTCCCAACATCGAAAGTCAGGGAAATTGAGCATCGGCAGCCTTTTCAAGGTTGAGTCGGGAAGGATGAGCAGGCGCTCCGCAGAGAACCTAGAGGCAAGGAAGATTCGCGGTTACAGGAACCGGACTGGGAGATTACCCAAAGACAATAAGACCAGCGACGGTAGATTCCGATTTTGGTCGTGAAAAGAGGCAAGGATAGGTCAACCGTACCAAGCTCAACCTAGTTCCTTCACCACTTCAACCTGCTCACCAAAGTACTCCGCAACCGAGTAGTAAGTCCGTATCTCATCTATCGGATGAGCGTCCAAAATCGCGGTAACCTCGTCGCGTTCATCTCGAGAGAGTCGCCAATCTGAAGCCCGGACGTTCTGCTCGACCTGTTTAGGTGAGCTTGCGCCGGCGATGACAGTGCTGACGATAGGATCAGCGAGTAGCCACGCGAACGCCAAGTCAAGTAGCGTCTTGCCGTGCGACACCGCCCAATCCTGCAACGCCGTTATCGTGTGCAAATTGTCGTCGGTGATCCAGCGTTTCGATTGTCCTGCATCCAAATCGAGCCGCGTGCCCGATGGAGCTTGACCCGTGACGTCGACTTTGCCAGTCAAGAAACCAGCCGCTAACGGAAGGTAGGGCATCACTCCAACTCCGTGGGCGCGACACGCCGGAAGCATCTCTGCTTCCCCGCCGCGTT
Organism: Dehalococcoidia bacterium; assembly: GCA_965232825.1. Lineage (GTDB taxonomy): Bacteria > Chloroflexota > Dehalococcoidia > Lucifugimonadales > Lucifugimonadaceae > Bin127. Next base: position 29,977 of record OZ247429.1, read on the forward strand.
GCAACATTGAATACTCGAACTGTGAGGAGATGATCTGAGTCATTCCACCCGCATTGCTTGTCCACACCGCGTCCACCATCCGCCAAGCCTCAAAGTTGCACACTCCGATGTACAACGCCTTCCCTTGTCGCACGATGTCATCCATCGCTCGTAAAGTCTCGTCCAACGGCAACCGGGGATCAGGACGATGGATCATATAGAGATCGATATAGTCCGTCCGCAAACGACGAAGACTATCCTCGACAGCATCCATCACGAATTTGCGCCCACCGCCGAAGAGATTGGGACCGTGTTCACGCTTCGACCCAAACTTAGTACCGATCAACATCTCGTGCCGCCGACCTTCTAACGCTCGCCCGATGTACTCCTCCGACACACCTTGCGCATACACGTTCGACGTGTCGATGAAGTTGATACCGTGATCGATCGCAGCGTGGATTATCGACTTGGACTGGGGATAATCGCGTCGCCCCGGCTCCCCAAAGCTGTTCGCACCCAGACCCGTTTCTGAGACTTCGAGACCTGAATTTCCTAAGTGGCGGTAGCGCATGGGCACATGATATCGTGGCGGAACATTTCGGATGGGAAAACCCATATTACAGCGATCAGTTGAATAGTTGTGCCGTGCACTATTAGCGCGTGATACTATTAATGCCATGTGATCAAGAGTTTCAGAGACGATGACACCGAAGCCGTCGCCAACCTGAGCTTCGTAAGACGGTTCTCCTAAGACCTACAACTACGGGCGAAACGGAAACAGTGGACTACCACTGAGGATCAGATGAGATGGCACGCGAGAAACACAACATAGATGACCATGCAAGTACGGCGAAACTCCCACCGATCCATCCGGGCGAAATTCTCGATGAGGAATTCTTGAAGCCCATGGGTATCACAAAGTACGCCTTAGCTAAAGCTATAGGCGTGGACGCCACCCGCATTCATTCCATCGTCCGCGGAACCCGCTCAATTACGGCCGAGACTGCGCTGCTATTGTCCCGATTCTTTGGGAACAGTGCTGAGTTCTGGATGAATTTGCAGGCGCGGTATGATCGCGAACGCGCTGAAGACGAGATGTCGGAACGGCTCGATGCTATAGTTCCGTATTCGAATGAAACGGTGCCTTAGCTACCCCGACAAATCCAAATCCGTCCGCGGTGTCTCCGCTCTGTCTTATCGCTGACTGATCATCGGACTGACTCACCTCGCGTCGGAGCGTTCTCGTTGAGCCATACGTCTTTGAACCGCGATCCAGAATCGTACGGTGACGGATTGAAATCTTCAACCCAAGGCTGGATTCGTGCCACCCTACCGTACTCAGTTGAGGTCCAGAATAGGGGGACAATTAATGCCTCTTCCAAGATGTATCGTTCGATCTCCGCGTACGCGGCTTGACGCCTCGCCGCGTCCGCGTCCGATCTGGTTTGGTCAAACATCGCTCTAACTTTTGTTATCTCAGGAGAATCGTTGGTTTCGCCGAAAGTGTTCACGAATTCCCTTAGTATCTCCGTCTGAGACGGATAGGAAACCTCAACATGGCGGTGCGTCACTTGGATTTCAATGCCTTCTACGGTCCTCGAATTGCTGGATGCACCGATCGCTGGGATGATCGAGAAATCCAAACCCAGCACCTCGGACCACCCGTCAACCACTGATCGGAACCCGTCCGCAAACAAACCCTCGTTGAAATCATGATATGTCAACTTCATATTTGCGATTTCGTCCGCATACCTAGATTCCGCTAGGAGTTCAACTGCCTTCGCCGGATCGTATCTGATAAAGGGCAGTTCGGAGTTGAATCCCGGTAATACTGGGTTTAGGATGCCGGACGCTACTGGCCATATGCCGCTCAACGATTTCGCGTCGACTGAAGCGATCAATGCTCGACGAACGTTAACATCGTCAAATGGCGGTACCGCGGGATTGAACGCCAAGAAATCTACAGAAGGTGATCCAGGTACGTCCACCTCGGACGCATCATCTTGCTCCGATAGCGCGTTGAGAGAGAAATACTCCGTGTAATCGACTTCGAAATTCGCGAAAGCATCGATTTCCGGTCCCGCGCTAGGTACAAATTCGATTCCACCCAGCTTCGCAGATTCGTCGTGATAGTGCTCGTTACGCGTCAGCCTGATCCGCCCAGATTCGAAATCGTACTCTTCAATTTTGAACGGTCCGGTGCCCACCGGCAATTCATCCATCCTAATGGGTACCCAACGTCCCGAACGCAAGGTTGAGAAGTCAACGCCCCAGTTTGCCACGTTACTTGATTTCAGTACTGATGCAACCGAGTGGGAGAGTGCCGCTAAGAAGCCAGCGTCCGGGTAAGAGAGCGCTACGCGCAGTGTACGTTCGTCGATCACTTCGACGCCGTGTAATTCGACATCGGCTCCACGAGCGACGGCATCAGCGCCTTCGATGGCGCCCAGAACATCGGCTGCTTGCAATGATCCAGTTGCGGGATTCAGGGCACGAGCCCAACTCCAAGCGAAATCGTGCGCGGTTAACGGACTCCCGTCGCTGAAAACCAGATCTCTTTTCAACACGAATTCATAAGTCATACCACCGTCAGATACCTCGTAACGTTCCGCCAAGTCGAGCTCGAACGGAGAATTGATATCATCAACGATCTTGACGAGTCCTGAAAAGACTTCGGCGTTGAGGAGAGGGGAGAATTTTCCAAATTCGAATGCGGGATCCGGAACGATCGAGCCATCCGTCTCGATGCGTAGTGTTCCGCCGGACTCATAACGAGATTGGGGCGTGGGCTGTTCGTTGTTACTAGAATCGAGTTCCAAAGCTGGTGCAACAGTAACGAACGAAGGGGTGGCACTCGGCGAAACTCCCGGTGCTGCGCAGGAAATAGTCGCAACAGCGAAGAGATTCAGCACAAGAACTGAGAGAGCCGCGGGCATAAACGGAGTCTTAATCTTGATGAGACAACGAGTAAGCCGCACTGACGACGACACCTAGATTTCGGTGTGCGAATTCTCCACTAGACATAACGACTCTTGGCCGTGCGGTGTCCGCCTCCCCGTAACTCGTCCGAAACCTTGTGTCACCCCGGCAGATCCAAATCCGTCCGCGGCGTCTCCGTCCAGTCCTCCTTCGACCGCCCGTCGTAGTCGAATCTGATTGCACCGCCCTTGATGGTTACCTGATTGAGTAACCTCCCGGGTGCCGGCATAATTCGGTATCCAGTAGGCCCGCTGTCGCTCAAACCGCAAGGTCGCTCGACGTACTCCAGCACTGTCACATCCGCGGTCGCGCCTGGGGTGAGTGTACCGAGTTCGGGATGCCCGATCTGCTTCGCGGGTGCCCACGTCGATTTCTCCACGATGTCGTACATCGTCATGCCGATCGCGAGGAATTTGCTCATCACTTCCGTCTGAGTGGCACGGGATGTGTGCAGACTCATCCGGTGCAGGTCCGTCGATATCGTGTCCGGAGGGAATCCCTGTTCGATCGCTGGAACCGCCATCGAGAATGAGAAGCTGTTGTTGCCGTGCCCGACATCCATGATGATGCCTTTTTCACGCGCCTCCCAGTAGTGCGGCTTCACCTTGCCGTCGTTGCCGATCATGGGTTTGCCGTAGCCGTAGCAGTGCGTGACCCCGTCGCCCGGATTCATGTGCTCCAGCATCATCTCGCCAAATGGACGAGACGCGCGGGCGTTCTGGTCGATCAGGCAGAACGTGCCTGATTCGGCGGCAGCCGCTACGCCACGATCCACCGATTCCCAACCCACACCGCCATAGTGCGCTACTTTGACGCCCACTATGACGTCGGAGCGTTGCCGAATCTTCGCCGCGGTAGCCTCCACATCCATGTCATCGGTGTCCTGCTCACCATCTCCGCACATGCCATTGCCGACGATGTTGAGTAGGGCGAACACTCTTGGTCCGGCCTGTTTGATGATCGTTTCGTTCATGTGATCGAAGGTGCGCCAACCCGAACCTCCGCAATCGACCATCGTGGTGACTCCGTAGGGGAAGCACAATTCGTCGGGGAACATCGCACCGCCGTAGAGGTAGCAGTGGGCGTGCAGGTCGATTAAACCGGGTGTTACGTAGCAATCCGAGGCATCGACGACTTTGCGTCCCTGCGCCTCTGGAATGTCGAGTTGGACCGCGGCGATTGATGAACCGGAGATGCCGACATCCATCATCCCGTCGATACCGTTCTTCGGGTCGATAACATGACCGCCCTTGATCAGAATGTCGTACATCTGCTAGTCACCTTTCGAAATTCTCCGTTGTTCCGGAACTCCCCGTCATTCCGGCGAAAGCCGGCGCTTCAGCGGACGGAACGTCCATCCAGAGACAACCCGTTTTGTTCACTATCATCTGATCTGACGCAATCGTGGATCCGTTTTGTCTCTCACCCAATCTCCGATGAAGTTGAAAGACATAACGACGAGGAATATGCAAAAACCAGGGAAGAACGACACCCACCATGCGGTGTCGAGGAACTCGCGTCCATCGCTGATCATGTTGCCCCATGAAGGAAACCGAGACGGTACTCCGATGCCGAGGTAACTCAATGACGCCTCAGTTAGTATCAATCCGCCAACGCGTAGACTTGCCAGCACCATCAGAAGATTCAGAACGCCCGGCAAGATGTGGCGGTACATGATGCGGAAGTCGCTGCCACCAGCCACCCGCGCCGATGCAACGTAGTCGCGCGTCTTGAGCGTTAACACTTCTGCACGGATATTCCTAACCAGTCCGACCCAGGTCGCCATGACCAACAATCCGATCAGTACGTGAAGCCCGGTGCCGATTGTTATTGCGACAACAAGCGCGACGAGCAGGAACGGCAACCCATTCCAAACGTCCACAAATCGCGTCATCACCTCGTCGAACCAGCCACCGAACCATCCTGAAGCAATGCCTGCCCATAGTCCAAGCGTCATGCCAATGAATGCCGATGCGAATGCGACCGTGATCGAAACGCGTGTCCCGTGAACCAAGCGTGAGTAAATGTCACGCCCGTGTTGGTCGGCCCCTATGAAATATCGGCTATCTAAGTATTCGTTGTTTTCGTAATATTCGTCGTACCAAAAAGGCGGTGCAAAGCTCCCGCGCAGATTTTGTTTATTCGGATCATCGGTGGCGAATTGGGTCGTGAATATGGTGGCAAGTGCAAACATGATGATCACGAACGCCGGGATCACAGGCCAACGCCGCATGAAATCCCAAGCGATTATTGGCGAGCGAAAGACAACTTCGATTGTCGAAGGAGCTCGTTCTTGGGCTGTGTCAGCAATAGCCATCAATCTAGCCTGATTCGAGGATCTATCACGACATATAGGAGGTCGGACACGAAGCTCATCGCCAAAAATAGGATCGTGAACAGCAATACGATGCCGGTCAGCAACGTGAAATCGTTATCATTCACCGCTGCAACTGCGATCTGGCCAACTCCTGGCCAAACGAAAACGTTTTCAACAAGAACTGCACCATCCATGAATCCGGCGAGCAGAAGAGCAGACACTGTTAGCGGCTGTATCAACGCGTTCCGAAACGCATGCTTAGCAACAACTCGTCCGTAGCCCATGCCTTTCGCTCGCGCCAGCTTGATGTACTCCGAATCCATTACCTCGAGCATCGCGGAACGCGTGATTCGCAGATACCCGGCGATCGGGCCCCAAGCTAAGACTAAGACGGGCAAAATGAAGTACTGGAATTGCCCCCAGAAACCCGCGTCTGTTCGACCGTAAAAGGTTGGCACGGGCAGCCAGCCAAGGTACACCGCGAAGATCCAGATTCCCACTATTCCTACCCAAAACGCAGGCACTGATTGACCCGATAGAGCGAATGCCCGGAGGAAGTAGTCCAAAATCGAAGCTCTTCGCATCGCCGAAAGGATTCCCAGAGGGATGCCGACGAACGTGCCTACGATCCAAGCGCCGATTGCCAATTGCATCGTTGCCGGCCACCGTTCCCTCAAAATGTCCGTCACCTTGCGGTTGGTCCCAACGCTTCGACCTAGATCGGCGCGAGCGATGTTGCTCAACCAAGTTAAGTACTGGAGAATTATCGGCCTATCAAGGCCCCACTTCGCCCGCAAGGCAGCGATCTGCTCAGGTCCGATGGCATATCCCTCAGCACGAATGAAGACGTTAATCGGGTCGTCCTTGGCGTGTGCTAACCCAAACACGATGATGGTAGCGCCGATGAGTGAAATCCCCATCGTGGATACTCGTTTTAAGAGGAATAGAAGCATCTGGAATTAGGCAGTCAAGTCGCAGTGGCGCGACCCTTTTAGGGTCGCGCCACTGCGACGGTTGGCTCATCGCCTTTAGGTTGGTTCCGGTTATCGAATCACCTGACGGTGACGATGAACTCGGGATGGTGCAGCGCGGCTTCACGCACCGACAACGGCATGTCCCAAGAAGCTATCTTCTTCGGGTTCACCAGAGCGGTGTTCGGTCGCGCGACCGTGCCGATTGCCGGATTGTTCTTGTGCAAGAAGTCCGCCATCAAGTTACGGATCTCGATACGTGCTTGCTTATCCTGTGCAGCGTTCATATCGGTGCCCCATTGGCAGAGCTCTTGAATCTCGATGCCGATGTTGAAACCGGGTCGCCCACCAGAACACTCCGCGTTGCTGACCACCGGCCAGTCCCAAGGTGCTTGCGGACTCTCGGCACCGGCGGAGTGAATCCACGGCGCCGTCGCAGTACGACCGATCAAACTCGGGCGATAGGTCTGGTACTGAGCCTTCCAATCTTGCATGTCGATTCCGAGTTCGCGCCACATGCCGACAACCGCGGTGCCGATCTCTTCGTCACCCCTTCCTAATCGGATGAAGAAGGGCATCTCGAACCGTATACCATTGTCGTTCTTCGGATATCCGGCCTCATCCAGCATCCGTCCCGCCAGTTCAGGGTTGTACTCGACGTTCCACTTGTCCTGCCAGTTCGGGTTGTTGATGTCGTGTCCATAGACGTAGTTCACCCAAGCAGCGTTTGAGAATAGGACCTCGGCGATCAGCGCACGATCAATCGCGAACGAGAGCGCTTGCCGAACTTGCGCCGCACGGGTCATGCTAGTGAACCCTTCCGGCGGGTTGCCAAAGTCGTCGCGCCGTGGGTCGCCGATCCATGGGATGTGATGTTGCACTGTGGCGTGCAACGTGATCGGAGTCTCTTCGTCATCAGGATCCGGCGTGTAGATCGAGTTCTGCCAGTAGTTGCCTGAGAACGAGATCGAGTGGAAAGACCCAGCGCCAGCGCCGATGATCTCAAAGCCTTCCTGAGTGAGCGTCGGGTAGTTGCGCAGGTCTACCGCCGCAACATCGATGCTACCAGTCCGGAGCGCCGCCTCTGCAACTGCATCCTCTACGATCGGTTCGTAGATTATGTTCTCAACTGCCGGAGTCTTCCGATGATGGTTTTCCACCGCCTTCAACTGCAAAGTGGCATCGTAGGCGTACTCTTCGACCATGTAAGGTCCGGTGCCAATTACGTTTTCACGCACCCAGTCTTCACCCATTTCGTCATAGGCTTTCTTGCTGGTTATGCTCAAGCCAAGACCGGATTGACCAAAGATGAAGGTGTCCCAACGCACGTCGAATTGCCTCAACGGCACACGAACCGTCATATCGTCGATCTTGGTCAACGGTTGGTTGCCGATGAACGCAACCCAGTTCGAACCGCCGTCAGTTGCGGACTCGGGGTTGTATCCGGGGTTGCCCTTGTTGTAGGCCCATACGACGTCGTCAGCGCTGAGGTCTCCGAAACCCCCGTGGAACGGTACGTTGGGCTTGATGTTAAAGATCAACGCCTGTCCACCGATTGCGTCGGCGTCGTCAACAAGATCCCAGCCCGTGATGACCTGATTGACGGCGTTGCCACCAGCGTCAGTCAAGAAGAACTTCTCAGTGACGCTCGAACCGGTAAACATACCTCCAGTCGGGTCACCCGGGATTCCGCTTCCCCGCAACTCCAATCCGGTGCGAATCACAACGGTGTCGGACCCGGTGACGGGTGCTGGGGGTTCGCTAATGGTTGGCGCTGCCACCGGAATCGGGAGCCCGTAGAAGGTTTCAGGAGCCGGAGTCGGCGAGGCTATGACGATCTTTTCGACTTCCTCTTTGACTACCACCGTCTCCACCACCTTGACTTCGACAGGAACTTCTTTTGCGACCTCTTTGATGACTTCGCGTTCGATGACTACAGTCTCGACGACTGTCTCACCTTCGACGACACGTTCGCGTTCAACGACGACCGTTTCGACTACTCTGACCTCTACTTGTCGTTCGACAGGTACTTCGACGGTTTGGATGACTGTTTCACCCGCAACCTGTACCTCTTTCTCGACGACCACAGTCTCGACAACGCGCACTTCGACTTGGCGCTCTACAGGGACTTCCACCGTTTGGATGACGGTCTCTCCCGCACAGGCGAACAATGCCACCGCTGCCAATGCGGCGACAATCGGCACTAAGGCGTACCTAAACGTCTTGGTCCGTAACATGGTTACCTCCCACATCTATTGAGCCTTTGATACTAAACGGTCGCGAGTTTCGAAACCCGCGCGACGGTCAAGGGCAATCGATGTCGAAATCTTATCGCAAGATCGCGTTTTGGCGCGTTTACAAATCAAAACGTTTCGGAAAAATCCGATCGTGTGAAATCTATGTGTGAAAGCTATATTTCTCGCCGACGTGCGAGCCGCGCAGCGAAAACCGACGACGGTATGTTGGAAGCGATAACCCCACCGAAGAACCCGGCACCGGAGATATCACGGTTGAGGATGTAAAGGTCTGAATGCTCGAAGAACGAACCGGCGACGGCCAGCGCCAACCAAGATCCCGCGACCGCGGTTAGGACAGATGACGCGAACAACCCGAGCGACTGGGCCCGCGTTTCGGCAACTCCGAACCATCCGATCCGCGATGCGCCGGCGGCGGCGATTGCTACGAATACGATGCGCGCCGTGCTAATCACCGCATTCGAACTATCGGCAGCCGAAAAAACCATCGCGATTATTAACGCACCGCAAAATGCACCGATCGCGGCGCAGATCAGGCCGACGAGCAGGCGCACTGATACTTGGATGAATGCTTCGGACATGTTTTCTGACCGACGACGAAACTGACGTCTATTTTCGCGCGCTTCCGATGCCCGGTCTCAACCGAGTGCTATCTCAAAATGATGAATTCAGGGTTGTTGGACACGTTGTGGTGGTGCTCTTGACGACCATTCCACGCGGCGATGCGAGGTCCAGCGATGACACCTTTTGGTATCTGGAACACACCAGCATACTGCACCCAGAACATCGAGTAGTCTACCCAATCGAGGTGAAGACGTTCGCGTTTCGCCTTGTCAGGTTCGGAGAGAATCTCCAAGAACCATTTGGCCCCGGGTTGCGACTCAAAACCGACTCCCCATCCGGGCCGAGAAATCGAGGAATCGGTGTCTGGCATCGGCCAATCGAGGGGAAACACGTTGGAGTAGACAAAGCCGTTTTTCAAAACCGGGAAGTATTGAACTCGTCTACGCATGCGCTGTGAGATCACAGCACCGTACGACTCTACGATTTCTTCGCTCTCGATTCCGAGTTGTTCCCATTGGGCGGTGATGTATTTCGCGACATCCAGACTGACCTCGCCAGCTTCCGCGACGTAGGATTGCAGAGTGATTTTTCCGAACGCTTGGCGTTTGCCATCTACGAGCGGGTATCCGGCAGAATGAAGCAATGACTCGGCGAGACCAAGGTCGCCATTAAAGAGTTCCCAATAGACACCATTTGCCAAAAATCTAGGTTCTGTCAGAAGGCAATTGTAGCGATTTCCAAGCCAATCCCAACAGCCGGTCTTACGCTCAGGGTCCCAGCCGGAATATTCGTGCCCCATGTATTCCGAAAAGATAGGTGTACCCTTGCCGTCAAGAAATCGTTCATTGATCTCGATTCTGTCAATTGCCATAGACAGCGCGTAGCGCACCAATCGCGCCTGTTCCATGTCATCCATACCATCAGGATTATCCGTATCGGAGTATGGCGCATTGCCGCACCGCTCGCGTCCGGCTCCATCACCGTCGGTACACGGCGCATCTTGAGTTCCCCATGGATTGCCGATCCATGGATAGTCCTGCTTGTACGGACCCTCATTCGGGCCTGCGCCGCAGGCATTGTCGATCGCTTCGAAGCTTCGGTTTTCGCAGTTCCACGGCTCTAGTGGTTGAACATCAACAATGTGAGAGTGTTCCCAAAGATTGCCAGGAAACAAAATTGATTGCCCGATGTATCCGCCGGGCATTGTTTCCAGAAATCGGAAACCCTCATCAACCAATGGGGCGACTTCTGTGAAATCAACCGCCGCCATGTCTAACTCATCATTGCGGAGCATGGCGACACGCGCGGCGGGGTCCCCAACCTGCAATTGAGTGAACGAACTTATCTCGGGAACAACACGCCAATGTGGGTATAGGGACCTAGTAACACAGCTATGTCCGGGAATGCATTGTTCTTGAACGAATGGTCCCGTGCCGATGTGATGGTTGTTTGCCCATTCGACTCCCATAGTGTCGGCGTGTGCGAGATAGTAGAGTCCACGGTCTGCGTTCAGGCAACCAAACTGTGAAATCGGCAAGCAGAAGTAGACCGGCATAACCAGGTCTATCTCGACCGTCCAATCGTCTATCTTTTGAGCTTCCAAGAAGATGTCCGCTAAGTCACCCGAGTTCCCGTATGTGGTGTAAGGGTTGGTGGTGGAATTCGATTCGTTGAAGTAACGGACGACGTTATCCGCATCCACGACGCCAAAATCGATGTCTTCATATGCCACCGGCGAGTTGAACGGGATGCCGGCACCACCAAGCCCTTTGCGCATCGTCATGCGGACGCGTGTGCCGGCCGGATCAATGTCCCACGATTCCACCAGCTCAGGTGTCATTGGATCGTCGTTTTCATAGTGAAAGAAGTATTCCTCCACCCCACCAGCAATCGTTGGTGTTGAACGATATGGACCAACGGTAGGGAGTCCAATCACAGCTCCTACGCTTCGCAAACCGATGCTTACACCTTGACCAGTGATGTAGTCACTGGTTGGCGGGAGCTTTACGTCGGTGGGATTGGCTGTAGCTGTGGGTTGAACGGTTGCGGTTGGTACCGGAGTATTCGTAACCGGTACCTCGATTTCCACGATCACTGTCTGCAGCACCTCGACGGGTATCTCAATAACCACTTCACGCTCCACGAAAACAGGCACCTCAACAGTGACTTCGCGCTCTACCAGAACAGATATTTCGCGTTCTATCGGCACTTCGACGGTCACTTCCTTTTCAACAACCACGGTTTCAATCACTATGTTGTCGATAACCTCCCGCACTTCGACTGGTTTTTCAACGATCACAGTCTGCGGCACGGGAACTTCCACCGCCTTCTCAACAACCACCGTCACCTCTCGAATCACCTCGGAAACAACCGGTACCTCTACCTCGCGGACCACCTCGGACGTGCAGGCAACCACAAAAATCAGGCAGGACACCGAGAACGCAATAATGAGTCGCTTTAAGTTAGACATTGGGATACCTAAGGCACCGCGAGCTCGATAAGCGCGAAGTAGGCTAAGGCGTTTATTGCCAAGGTAATCCAACGCAATCCAACGCTGGACCGAACTTGACATCAATGCGCCGCATGGTAGTGCGCCGCAATCAAGTCTTCGCCGAAGTCATGGGTGTAGTCGCGAAGAACCGAGTGGATGTGGTTGGCGCCGTTCTGGGTATTGTCGTACTCGATCACAAATCGATCGTGGCGGATGTTGTAGTAGTGACCTTGGAATCGTTCTAACGGGCCTGCCCAGGCGAAATGAACGCTGTCCCAGCCCTCGCGTTCAAGCTGATTCCAGTAATTCATCGCCATCTCGTCCGCCGCCCGGAAAACGTAGTGACGAATCAGTTTGACTATTGATTCGCGTTGCGCGTCGTGTAGATCGCCAATGGCGATGCCTTGCGGCGTCGTACCTGGATCGACGACTCGAACCGTCGTGGTCAGGATGTCCGCTGGTGCGACGGGGTCTACGATCGCAACCGACTTTTGGTCGTCAGTCATCCCGGTTACGAGCGAACGCGCCCAATCCTCTTCTTCCGCCAGCGTCCGCAATCCTTTATGCTCACCGTGCTTTACCTCTGCCGGATTGGAACCGAAAAACAGCGGGTGGATCGACACTTCGCTGTTGCCCACAACCGTCGCGACGATGCCTATGTGGTGACCACCTACCCGCCAACCCCAAGGCTCTTCGCTGCCCGGCTCGCCGAACACGCTAAACCAGTACCGCTCCTCCAATCGATGCCAAGATGAAACATTATTCGTCATCGCTTCGTACTCGCCGAGGATAGTTTCGAGCCGAATGATCTGGCGAGCCATCTGGTATCCGCTCGCGCTGTACCCGGTCTCCATCATCTTGAACGCCAAGTTGATTTGGTCTCCGCTCATCTCCGAGATAAGCAAACCATTGCGGTCGACTGGCGTGTAATGCCACTCGTAACGCTCGGTGCCAGCAAATGGAAAAGTCGCCTTGGCGAGTTCCGTCTTACCCAAAGACGCAAGAAATCCGGAAGCCGCATCCGACATTCTCTTGATCGTGTCGTGGGCTTTCGAAGGCACCACTGCTGTTTTGCCATTTACGCTGACTGCCATTGTTAGACGCTCCGTTCGACATGAAAGTCGGTAACCGTGTAATTGAACGTGATGATACCGCATCCGTTTACATCGCCCCTTTCGCAGCGCGAAAGGAGTGCGAGCGGGCGAAGCCACGCTCGCGGGGTATGCCCAGGACGGACCAGTGCCGGGTTTCCCCCGTTCACGGGAGAAATGTCCGAAGGACAAAGGGGGCAACGCAGCGAGCCGGGGAGACCCATATGACCGCATCGTAGTCATCATTCCGAATCATGGCAATCACAGTTCAGAAACGTAACCTCAAGTGCTAATCTTGCGCATGTAAAACTTCAACACCGCTTCAACGGGACGGAGGTCCGAATCAAATGATCAAACTCAGCCTGCAATCGCTCTGCTACCGAGACACCTTCAACGCCGGTGAGATCGACCTATTCGGGATGATCGACAAGGCGAAGGAATATCGTCTCGATGGCATCGACATCCACTTCGCACACTTCGCATCCACCGACCGCGACTATCTCGAAGAAGTACGGATGGCGACCCTGAAGGCTGGCCTGCACATCTGCTACATCGGCGTCTCCAACAACTTCGGAATGGAGGGTGACGACCAGCGTGCGCAGATCGAGAACATGAAGAAGTGGATCGATGTCGCGGCAACAATGGGAATCCAAATGGTTCGTTCCTTCGGTGGTTGGGTTCCTGAAAGTGAGACCGAAGAGACTGTCTGGCCTCGGATTGTGTCTGCTACCAAAGAGGTAGCAGCGTATGGAGCATCGAAACGAGTGATGGTCGGGCTTCATAATCACAACCACGGATGCGCTCCAGCGACCGGTGATCAGGTTTTGAAGATTCTCGACGAAGTCAACAACCCGTACTACACACACATCCTAGACACCGGACAGTACCGCGGCTCGCCGGGCGCATCCTTAGGCGAACGCGGCGTTGAAGACCTGCAACACAACTTCTACGGCTCCATCGAGGCCTCCGCCCCCAGAGCCGTCCACGTCCGAGCCAAGATCTACCGCATCGCCTCCGGCTCGGAAGTTTGGCTCGACTACGACCGCATCATGAAGATCATCAAATCCGTAGGCTTCAACGGCTGGATGTCAGTGGTATTCGAAGGACAGGATGAACTCGACGAGCCCACTGCGGTTCCGTTGGCAGTGGAATTTTTGCGGGGTAAGTTGAGGGAGTATTGCCTTTAAGGCAAGTAGCTACGCTCGAACGAACTGATATGCCAGTGTTATCGCCACGTAAAGAGTTAGCGGTTTGGATCTGGATATCAGTGTTGCTTCTTTCGCTTGCAGCCGCACTGGGTGGCTTGGCTTGTGCCAACGAAAAGTTGGTGATTCAAACCGTCGAGGTTCCCGTCGTTCATACTGTGGAAGTTCCGGTCGAATCTGAGGTGTTCATTGAAGTGCCGGTTCCAGAGACGGTGGCAGTCGAAAAACCGTTCATCGTCGAGGTTCCCGTCGTTCATACTGTGGAAGTTCCGGTCGAACCTGAGGTGTTCATTGAAGTGCCGGTTCCAGAGACGGTGGTAGTCGAAAAACCGTTCATCGTCGAGATTCCTGTCGTCCATACTGTGGAAGTTCCGGTCGAACCGGAAGTGTTTATCAGGGTTCCGATTCCAGAGACCGTGGTGGTTGAAAGAGAGGTCGTTGTTGAGGTCCCTGTGATTGTGGAGATAGAAAAAACGGTCCAAGTTGCAGTGCCTCAAACGGTGATCGTGGAGCAGATAGTTCACGAAGAGGTCATAGTGGAGGTTACCTATGAAGATGTAGCATACCGCTTCATTCCGCCGATGCGGTGGTGGGAGCCACGCATATCGTTCAACTCCGATCGCGACGGGGACGATGAGATCTACGTTATGAACGCGGAAGCGTCTCACTGGGTTCAGTTGACCGATAACGAGGCTGCGGATCGTAACCCGTCTTGGTCTCCAGATGGTGGTCGGATAGCGTTCGAATCCGACGCACAGGGGTGTTTCGCTATCTACGTCATGAGTTTCGACGGAAGCGATGTCACTGCATTAACAGATAGTACGACAGATGATTTCGATGCTGAGTGGTCGCCCGACGGCGAAAGAATCGTATTCAGATCAAATCGGGACGGGGACGATGAGATTTATGTCATGGATGCGGACGGTTCAAATGTCGTTCAGTTGACTGACAATTACTACTCAGAACGTGACCCTGATTGGTCTCCCGACGGCACGCGAATCGCTTTCACCTCTGATCGAGCTGGAGATCACGACATCTACGTTATGAAGACTGATGGTTCAGAGGTAGATCAATTTACAAACTTGCGAGGAAATGTACGTAATCCAGTTTGGTCTCCCGACGGCACCAGAATCGCATTTGCTTCAGATCACCATGAATATGGAAACTATGCAATCTACATAATGAATGCTGATCGATCTAACCTGTACCGGAAAACGCATAACCTTCATCATGACGGAAATCACGAACTCGAATGGTCGCCCGACGGCGATCAAATCGCCTTTGTTTCAAATCTTGACGGAGATTACGACATTTACATCATCAATGTCTACGACCCGAATATCGTCAAACTGACCGACACCGATTACCAAGAATCCGGAATCAGTTGGTCGGCTCCTTAAATCTGCCTGTCACTACACTCACGCATCATCAAAGCCTCCAGGTTCCGTACCCCTCGCAGAAAAATCCTTATCCGCCCAACCAGTTATGCCGCCAATCATCTCCTTAACCGGTCTTCCCAGCCTTGCCAATCGAATAGCCGCCTTGTTAGCCCCGTTGCAATGAGGACCAGCGCAGTAGACGACGAACAGCGTTTCATCATCCCAAGCCGTCAAGTTCCGCTCAACGATTCGGGCGTGCGGTAAGTTGATCACACCCGGCACATGTCCAACCTCATACAGTTCAGGACTCCGCACATCCAGCAGCACGAAATCATCAACTCCTCAAGCCAATGCATCATGAACATCCCAGCAATCAGTCTCGAACGTGAGCCGACGCTCAAAATGAGCAACCGCATCATCGGATGAAGCTGCCGGTACGGCAGTAACGTTGTTCGACATCAACCATGTACTCCTCAAATGGTGATGGTTCGCACGATCATAGTTAGTTGAGAAAGATCCCGCTACTCCCCCCGAAAAACCGGTCGCCGCTTCTCCTTAAACGCCGCGACGCCTTCGCGGAAATCCGCCGAATCGAAGACCCGGAACTGCAAGTTGAAGTCATCATCACTCAACTTCTCAGTGTCCGGATCCATCGACAATTGACGAATCATGATCCTGTGATCACGCGCGGCTAGAGGAGCGCCACTCGCGATTTGAGCCGCGAGTTTGTCGACTTCAGCGTTGAAATCGTCATCTCCGACCACCGCGGTGACCAGTCCGAACCTCACAGCATCTTCGATGTCGATGATGCGACCGGAGAGCAGGAGGTACTTAACCGCCGGTACCCCAGCGACCGCTATCATCCGACGCAGTTCGTCCCAACCCGCGGTCAATCCGAGTCGCGCCACTGGAACTCCGAACTTAGATTCAGGGGTCGCGATCCGAATATCCGTAGCCGCGGCCAGCTCCAACCCGCCGCCCACACAGAATCCTTGGATTGCCGAGACCGTTGGGCAGCGCAGGTTCTCGATTCGATCCAATGCCGATTCGAATGCCTTAGCGTATCGCGCCGCAGACGCCGAGTCGTACCGATGCTCATCAAAATCTTTGATGTCCGCACCCGCCGAAAATGCTTCGCCACCCGCGCCCCTAAACACTACACAGCGGATCGAAGAGTCATCATCGAACGATTCCATAATCTGACCAAGCGATTGCCACATCTCGTATGAGATCGCGTTTCGTTGACGCGGTCGATTGAAAGTGACCGTAGCTACGGAATTTGAGTGGTCTACGAGAATGTGTTCGTTCATTGTCTCGGATCGGGCAAGGTGTTCAAACGCGAATCGAGGGCGCTATCTGAAAAGATAACGCCCTTGATCAGTTCTCGTCATTCCGGTGAAAGCCGGAATCCATGGAGACACTTACGCTATCAAACCGTCTACTGGGCTTTCGAGACGTTCAAGATCTCGAGCAAGAAGCCCGCCCACAGGCTGTACGGTGCGACGTACGGGTTGCTGTTCGTCGCGAAACCGCGCCAGTAGGTGTTGTTAAACGTAACAACGTGGCGTTCCTCAGCCAACGTGATCTCGATCACGTCTTCGAGGAAGATGTCCAACGCCCGGTTGGCGAGGTCCATGTACACCGGGTCTTCAGTTGAAGGCAACACGCTGTCCATCTCGTCGATGATCGCGTCGAACTCGGGGTTGTTGTACTGGCTGTTTGCCCACAGGTATTGGTTCTGTTCACCTTGCGTCGGTGAGTTGAACTTGGAGTGGTAGTGCTGCATCGTGCCGTGCGGTTCTCGCGAGCTGCCGCAGTGCACGAGGATCCACATGTCCGCAAGACCAGTTCGGACCTCGGCCCAGAGCGGTGCGGTGTCCGGGTCGTGCAACACGAAGGTTACGTCGAAACCGGCATCCTTCAATTGCTGCTCGACGACCGGGCCCATTGGTCGGAGCCAGCCCGGAACGTGGATGTCCATGCTCAGGGTCTCGCCGTCCTTCTCCCAATAGCCGTCACCACCCATGGTGTAACCGGCAGCGGCCATATTTTCCTCGACTTCTGCTTGACCTTGACCTTCCCAGTTGTGCTTGGCGATAATGTCGGCTTGCGCGTCTTCGTATGCCTTTAGACCGCCGTAAGTGGAGTAGGGGACCGATCGGGTCACGGTCGAGCTTTCGTAGGCGAGGGCAACAAGTTCCTCGCGGTCAATTGCTGCTTGGACTGCGCGTCGGGCGTTGAGATCAGACATGGGGCCATACTGCGTATTGACGCCAAGCGTGTACATGCAGGCGTCTGCCGCACCGTAAGACGGGCCGTCGGTGTCCCAGGAGATGATGTTCTTGTTTCGGTTGTGAGCCGTGACGAACACACCCGGTTGCATGATCGAGCCGGTATCGAACTCGTTGTTGATCATGCGCGCGACCATTGTGTCAGCCGATCCCGGTGGGATGTACGCGACACGGAGAGGTTCCGGCAACTCTTTGAAACCGACTTTAGCAGCCCACCAGTTGTCGTTTCGGTCAAAGATCTGAGCCTGACCATCAGCTCGCGTCGCGACGAACGGACCGGTTCCAACCGGCCATCCCTTGTCAACGTCAAAGTTCGGGAACGTGAGCGGGTCTTCGCCCTCCCAGATGTGTTTCGGCAGGATCGGCAGGTGAATCTCCGAGTTCTCCTGGAAGTAGAAGTAGAAGAACCGGGCGTTTGGCTTGTTGTAGTTGATTCGGAAGTTCTGGTCGTCGATGATCTCAACGTCCTTCACCCACTCTTGAATATCGCCAGCGAACACCATGTCCGGGTTGTTCTGCAACAACTCGATCGTGAACTTGACGTCCTCGCTGGTGAACGGCATACCGTCAGACCACTCGATGCCTTCGCGGAGCGTCACACTTACGCCCATGAAGTCGTCGTCGACTTGGCTGCTCTCGGCGAGCCACGGAATGACCTGACCGTCGTTGTGGTTGTAGAGGTAGAGGAATTCGTAAATCGTCTTGTTGAGGATGCCGCGAACTCGACCGAGACCACCAAGCGAGTATGGGTTCATGTTCTCCGCATCGTTCCACACGGTCGCGCCAGGGCCGAAACCAGTAATGACGAAGGTGTCCTCGCGACCGATGGGGCCCCGGGGTGCAGGAGTGGCGGTAACCTCACGCTCGATCTCTACCAGCGTCTCCTTCTCCACCTCAACGACAACTTCTCGTTCGACCACGACGGTCTCGACGACTGTCTGTCCTTCGACGATCCTCTCGCGTTCGACGACGACCGTCTGCACGACGGTTTCGCCTTGAACAACGACTTCTTTGACGGTCTCAACGGTGACTTGGACTTCAACTTGGACTTCGCGTTCGACCACCACGGTTTCGACAACCGTTTCGGTCCCACCACAAGCTACGGCAGTAGCCGCCGCGGCGATAAGCGATCCCATCAATACAAGCCACAACGCGGATCGCACATTGCGTATCTTCTGCATCATTTTTCTCCTGCGAGCCGGTGTTGAAATTTCCCGCGCTCTCTTAAAGCGGTCCGGTTCGAAAAACGACGTTTCTCCGTGCAAAGCGCGAAAACAGCGCCGAACAATCCGCTCATTGGAGCAAAATCTAAATCAAATCTTGGGGCATGTCAATCTGTGATTCCCGCAACTTCGTGCCAACTCAGCATCGACGTTCGCCGTGCCGTTTTTGGTCATCGACCGGTGGCGATGGTTGTATGGTTCATGTAACATTTTGGTCGAATTGAGCCGAACTCTCGAACGCCGATTTGTCGAAAAACAAGATGCATAGCCGCAAACAACGTTTCATCAGGTCGATCGTCCCATGACCGTCGACTATGTCCTCAAACGTTTAGGAATGTTCGTGCTGATCATCTTCGTGGCCGGGACGCTAAATTTCGCCATCCCGCGTCTTCGACCGACTAACCCGGTTGAGGAGCGGATGAATCAGCTTCTTCAGCAAGCTGGTGGCGTTCATATCGCAAACGTCAGAGAGATGATCGCGAGCTATGAAGAACGCTTCGGATTGAACAATCCGCTCTGGCGGCAATACCTCAATTACTGGATTGCGCTCGCCAAGTTGGATTTTGGCCAGTCTATCGCGTACTTTCCGGCCGACGTTACACGAGAAGTCATGCGTTCGATGCCTTGGACGTTGGGATTGGTGGGTGTCACCACCGTAATGGCGGCTGTCATCGGGTCATTTTTCGGCGCGTGGTTAGGTTGGACACGGACGCCGATCGCCGTTTCGTTCGTGGTTCCGTTGTTGTTGATCGTTACGGCGGTTCCGTTCTACTTGTTGGGCCTGTTAATGCTGTGGGTGTTTACCGTCTTTTGGCCAGTTTTGCCCGGCGGCGGCGCCCACGATCCGTTACTCGCTCCAGCTTTCGACCTAACCACGTTCATCGATATCATTCAACACGCCATCTTACCCGGTGCGGCGATCATTCTCTCCAGCGTTGGTTTTTGGGGTCTGGGAATGCGCGGCATGATGGTTACCACGATGGGCGACGACTTCATCAAACTCGCTGAGTTTAAAGGCCTCAAGGAGAGGCGGATATTCCTTCGCTACGCAGTGCGCAATGCATTGTTGCCGCAGGTTACGGGGCTCGCGATAAACATCGGCTTTGTCGTGTCTGGCTCAGTCTTGGTCGAGGTCCTATTTGCGTATCCCGGCATCGGAAACCTTCTGTACACGGCGATCACGAGTAACGACTATTTCCTTATTCAAGGCGTGCTCATGTACGTCATTTTCGCCGTCGGATTAATGCTCTTCATCGTCGATCTCATCTACCCACTGATTGATCCGCGCATTAGATACCGGTCTGCTTGATGGCAAATATGGACACAACCGCGCTGGAACCGCAGCTCCCGAGCAGTTACGACGTAACTGTGTTCGAGGAAGAGACGCGATGGGTCAAGGTTTCTGGGGCCATCCGACGCAACGTCTTACTTTTCGCCGGGTGCTTACTGATCTTCGCCATAGTGTTGTTCGCGGTGGCTGGATCATTGATCATTGACGAAGAGCGCACAGAAGTAGGTTTTGCTCACGCAGAACGCGAAACTGCCGACGGGTCGATCAAGGAAGTAGTAGCGCCTCGGTTAAAGCCTTCGGGCGAATTCTGGTTCGGAACTGATCAGTTCGCACGAGATATCTTCGCATACGTCGCGTACGGAACGTTGGGAACATTGTGGATGGGCCTGATCGCGGGCATCATCGGCATCGGTATCGGCACGTTGCTCGGTTTCATTGGCGGATATTTCGGAGGATGGCTTGACGGGGTGATCGTTGTGTTGAGCGACGCCCTGATCACGATTCCCGGTTTGATGCTGCTGATCACGATCAGCGCGTATCTGGATCAACTGACAGTAGAGCAGCTCGGGATTCTCATCGGTGTGATTTCTTGGATGGGGACGACGCGCGTGGTTCGTGCCCAAGTCCTGACGCTGAAGAATCGTGCGTACGTTGAGGTTTCGAAATTCAACGGACAAGGCGACATGGAGATCGTAGTCAGCGAGCTGATACCCAACCTCGCACCGTTCATTGCAGCAGCA
Organism: Dehalococcoidia bacterium; assembly: GCA_965232825.1. Lineage (GTDB taxonomy): Bacteria > Chloroflexota > Dehalococcoidia > Lucifugimonadales > Lucifugimonadaceae > Bin127. The sequence continues at coordinate 50,753 of OZ247429.1, forward strand.
TTTGTCGGCGCGGTAGCCGGCGCAATCCTGCTCTCGATCGGGTTGTCCGCATTGGGTCTCGGACCGCAGAACGAACCATCTTTGGGTCTCATGGCATTCTGGTTCATCAGATTTGGCGCCGTGCCGCAAGGGATGTGGTGGTGGTTTGGTCCGCCAATTGTTGTCATAGCCATATTCATCGTCGGACTCTTTATGGTCACCGCTGGCCTCGACCAGATCGCCAACCCCAGGCTCCGCACATCGGTATGACGACCGCAACAGCAGTTCATTCACCGCTCGTAGTCAAAGACCTCAAGGTCTATTACCATACGCGCCGGGGACCCGTTAAGGCGGTCGACGGCGTCTCCTTCGAACTCCATCGCGGTGAACGCCTCGGCCTCGTTGGCGAATCCGGTTCCGGCAAATCCACCATCGCCCTCGCACTGATGATGGCGCACAAAGAACCGGCCCGCATCGAAGGCGGCAGCATCGTCCTCAACGGTTCAAACGTGCTTGACGATAACTCCGAGCAAGTTCGGCTGCGCAGACTCTCCGAGATCGCTATGGTTCCACAAGGCGCACTCAACTCGCTGAATCCGGTGATGCGTGTCCGTGATCAAGTCATCGACGGCTTAAAAGACCACAACGTGAACATGAGCGACGGTGAGTTCGCAAACCGAGTAGCCGAACTGCTTGACAGCGTCGGGCTCCACCGAGACGTCGCTTCGCGCTTTCCTCACGAACTCAGTGGCGGAATGAAACAGCGTGTTTCGATCGCCATCGCTATTTCGATGAATCCTTCCGTGATCGTCGCCGACGAACCGACCAGCGCTCTCGACGTTGTGGTGCAGAAGCAGGTAGTCCAGACCTTGCGTGACGTTCAGGAGCGTATCGGTGCCGCGGCGATCATGATCGGACACGACATGGGACTGATGGCGCAGTTCGCATCACGCATCGGCATCATGTACGGCGGCAAAATCGTCGAGATCGGGCCGGTCTCCAACATCTTCAAAAATCCCAAACATCCTTACACGCGTCTCCTGATTTCCAGCCTGCCCGACACTAGAAGCAAGCGACGACTTGAAGGCATTCCGGGACTGCCGCCCTCGTTGCTCCGTCCTCCGCCAGGGTGCATCTTTCACACTCGCTGCCCAGACGCCATGGACATCTGCAGTCAAGACATACCGCCAACCCGGGAGATCGACGCATTGCGCTACGTCGCGTGCCATCTTTACGGAGACGATGACGGGAAGGTGGTCGATCTATGACAACCGCACAGATCGATCGTTCAACCCAAGAGGTTGACAACGAACCGTTGCTCCGCGCTGACAGCGTGAGCAAGACCTTCGTATCCGGCACATTTCGCAAGCACTTTACCCGTGCACTCGATACCGTAACGCTAAGCGTACCGGAATCTCCGCCGACCATCACCGCAATCGCCGGCGAGAGTGGTAGCGGCAAAACAACGTTGGCGCGCACGGTGCTCGGACTTGTGGAACCGACCTCCGGCGCAGTCATCTATCGGGGAACCAACGTCGCAGATATGTCACGGGCTCAACACGCCGAGTTCCGACGCGAAGTGCAGGTCATCTTCCAAGACCCGTTCGAGTCATACAACCCCTTCTACAAGGTCGATCACGTCCTTCGCACACCGATCCGCAGATACAATCTCGCATCCTCTAAATCGGAAGCCGATGACATCGTTGAGGAGGCGCTAAGAACCGTTGGGCTTCGACCCGAAGAGACGCTCGGCCGGCACCCGCACCAACTCAGCGGCGGTCAACGACAGCGCGTGATGGTCGCCAGAGCCGTCATGCTCAAGCCCAAGATCATTGTCGCCGACGAACCTGTTTCAATGGTCGACGCATCCCTGCGCGCCACCATCCTAGAGACACTGCGAGCGATGAACCGCGACTTAGGAATCTCGATCCTCTACATCACGCACGACCTTACTACGGCGTACCAACTCGCCGAAAACATCATCGTCCTCTACAAAGGCCGCGTCGCCGAATCCGGCAGCGTAGATTCCGTGATCAACGACCCAACGCACCCTTACACCCAGCTCCTAGTCTCCTCCATCCCGCAACCCGATCCTGAGACGCAATGGGGCAGGGAGCAAGAGGCGCGCGACGAGGAAGAAGCCGAGATCGCTGGCTGCAACTTCTACGACCGCTGTCCACTCCGCATGGACGAATGCACCGTGTCCGACCCACCCCTCTACCGCACCGCCCCAAACCGCATAACCCGCTGCTACCGCTACGCCGACTCCCCCGTCCATTTGGCGCCGGATCTGCGGTCGGTTTTTGCACCGGTTGGCATCGACTGACTCTCGTAACGAACAAATCCGGGACATTATCTGATGGACGAACGCTCCGAACGCCCCAACCTCCTCTTCATCTTCTCCGACCAGCAGCGCGCCGACACCATGGCCGCTTACGGCAACCACTGGATCGAGACACCCGGCATGAACCGCCTCGCCGATACCGGTTCAGTCATCGAGAACTGCTACGTTTCATCCCCCATCTGCACGCCTTCACGGTCCACCATCATGACCGGCACCTGGCCACACACCAACGGCGCCTACAAGAACAACGTCCCCCTGCCAGACGAGGTCGACACCATCGTCGATCACATCCCCGACGACTATCACAAGGCCTATTTCGGCAAGTGGCATCTCGGCGATGAGATCGGAAAGCGACGCGGATTCGACGAGTGGCATCCCATCGAGGACGGATACCGCGTCTGGAGCGATAACCCTGACATCGAAGACGAGTTCAGCCCGTACCACCACTACCTGATCTCGCAAGGCTACGAACCCGATGTGGAAGTCGGCGACCTCCGCGTCTTCAGCCGTCCATTCGCCCATGACCTGCCGGAAGAACACACCAAAGCGTCCTACCTAGGCAGAGAAGTCAGCAAATTCCTTGAACGCAACCAAGACAACCCCTTCGCCCTCTACGTCAACTTCCTCGAACCGCATTTCCCGTACACCGGGCCGTTAAACGACTACTACGATCCCGAATCAATCCCCGAGTCGCCCATTTTCATGGAGGACCCGCCCGACGACGCCTCTCTGATGCACCAACTCATGGCACAGCTCTACAAAACCGGAGAAGACTGGGCCGCACCGACCGCGGCAAGAGAGCTTCGCGGCGAACTAATCTCACCGCCCGGCCAAGAAGAGTCCGACCTCCGTCAAATCCAAGCCCGATACGCCGGACTCGTAACTCTCCTCGACCGCGCCATCGAAAACATCCTGAACAAACTTGACGAACTAGGGCTCGCCGAGAACACCATCGTCGTCTTCACCAGCGAGCACGGCGATCAACTCGGCGACCACTACATACTCCACAAGATGGTCATGTATGAAGACACCGTCCGCGTCCCCATGCTCATCCGTGTCCCCTGGCTCGAAGGTCGCCGCATCCCCGGACGCTACTCCCACATCGACACCGTGCCGACAATGCTCGACCTCATGGGGTTTGATGTCCCGGAGATGTGCCAGGGCGAGAGTAAGGCGGATGTGATTGCGGGAGATGCGACTCTGGACGGTAACGATGTGATCTTGGCTTGGCACGGTCGGGGGTTAGACGGTTTGAAGTTGCCGATGTCGCCGTTGGAGTTGCAGCGTGACATTCCGCATCGGGTGATCATCACATCGGACGGTTGGAAGTTGAACCTTGCGGTAGGAGATTTCTGCGAGCTTTACAACTTGAACGATGATCCGTACGAGACAACGAATCTGTTTTATTCGGGTGAGCACGGTGAGAAAACGGTGGAGTTGGCGCGTCGGATTCGGGTTTGGCAGGATCGTAACGGTGATCGGTTGGCGTTGCCGGATGTATTCCCTGGTGTGGGGTATGTTGCGGGGATGAGGTAGCCCGTTGACCCAGCAGGAGTGGTGATCGCCTCGAGATCACGCGTCCTCCTCGCATCGGCCACTAACTCGCCGCGAACTACGGCAGGTTCACGATGTTCGCCGTTTTCGGCGGTGGCTCGCGTGACGTCAAGATGGCGATCGCTCCGATGATGTGGGCAGCTACGAAAGCGGCGAATATGCCGGAATAGGAACCATAGAGGTCGAAGTACAGTCCCCCGATGAACGGGCCCGTAGCTTGGAAAACAACCATGAACGGCATGCTTGCCCCTCGCACTGCGCCAATGTGCACTCTGCCGAAGTATTTTGCCCAGATGAACTCGCTCAGCGGTATTGTGCTGCCAAATCCGAATCCCCAAACGGCGAATGCAACAAACATCAAACTTAACGAACCGAGTTGAGCGGCAACTAGCATGAGCGTCACGCCCGATGCGCAAGCGCCCAGTGCCGATGCGCACAGCAAACGCACTGGGACTCGTTGCAACAGGTAACCCCACACGAACTTTGAAACCAGGTTCGCCCCGCCGTTCAAAGCTACGACGAGAGCTGCCTCTGTGCGCGTCATTCCGTTGTCGGTCATGAATGGGATCGCATGCACCAGCACCGCCAAGATCGCAAATATGTGAAGCCCGTAACCCACGATCAACAACCACATGGCGGGTGTGCGCATCGCTTCCCGGGGCCGATAAGAGTTAGCGGCGTCACGGTTTTGCTGTTGGACCGCTCTGCGCGACCTAGCGTCGTTGCGTTGTGCTCCCGGCAGCGTGCCATCGGGTAACAATCCATGATCTTCAGGCCGTCGCCGCATGACCAACGCGGCTGGCACAACGATCGCGAACACGAAGATGGCTAGATAGATGTACGCGTCGCGCCACCCGATTGAGTCCACCAACTGTGTCAATGCGACTGGCATGATCAGAGCGGCGAGTGAAATGCCAGAAGATCCAAGTGCAACGGCCCAACCACGTCTTACCACGAACCATTTTGCCAGCGTGACATTCACTACCATGCTGCCGACCAATGCGAAGCCGACGCCCCCTGCGAGCATCGACAACAACAGAAACTGCCAAAGCGCGTCCACCTGCGACATGGCGAGATACGACGCGGCATATATGCAGGCTCCCGTCAGCATCAAGGGCCGCGCTCCGAAACGATCCACCAGCGGGCCCACGACCAATCCAGACAACGCGCCCACAGCCAGAGCGGCCGAGGCTCCCAACGTATATTCCGCCGCCGCCCATTCAAGGTCTTCGGTCATCGGACGCAGAAAAACACCCGCAATACTCCCGCCGACACCCATACTGACGAACTGACCGACGACCGCTCCGATGACGATCCACCAGCCCCAGAAGATGCCACCTCGCTGGTTTGCTGACGACGGAGACCTCAAGATGCGGATGACCTTCTAGCCGCGCGAACCTGCAACCTCTGCCGTACTGCGGGTGATGCCGGACGTTTGGCGAAGAGTGCGGTGACGCTTCCAAGTACGCATAAACCGGCTAGCACGTAGAGAGACCAGTCGTAGGTGTTGAATGCGTCGTACGACCACCCTACGACGACGGGTGCGATCATCATTCCCAACGACATGGGGAAGCTGGAGAGGACGAAGATGGTTGCGAAGTGTCGTCTGCCGAAAAACTCGCCGCGCATTGCGAGGAGCATCGGTGTGCGGGCGCCGAATCCGATGCCCCAGACGATCGCAAATGCAGCCGCCATCCAGAACGAATTCGCCAGCGCGAGGATCACCAACGATGACCCTTGAATCAACACGAGAAACGGCACCAAGACTCGCTTGTTCCACAGATCGCCGACGATCCCTCCGACCAGCTGTGCCACGAAGGATGTCGCGACCATTATCGGAACCACCCCCGCCGCGGTGAATAGGTCTAGACCGACGCCGTCGTCGTCGGTGAGATGCAGATAGAGGTGCGCCGAGATCGCGCCGGTCGAGACGTTGACGAACATGTGCGTTATCGAAACCGACCAAAAAGCACGAGTTCGTAGTGCTTCCTTGACGGTGAAATCGTGAGACGATTCTTTTGCTACTCGCCGCGCTCGTTCGCCGGGCACCGGGATCTGAGTTGCCAACTGTTCCGGCGTTGGTTGTTTGCCGAGGACCCGGGCGATGAAGGGTCCGACCAGGATCGTGATGATCCCCATCGCCAATACGGTCGTTCGCCAACCATATTGACTGATGCCCCAGACGATTAACGGGACGAGCAATCCGCCTACGCTTACCCCTCCCTCGACGATCGACATTCCCAGACCTCGCCGTCGATTCATCCAAGCATTCGTCGCCGTCAGCGACGGTGTGAAGCCGCCGGAACTCAAGCCAACCGACATCACCAGGAACGCTGCGTAGAACTGTAACGGGCCGGTGACCTGTGAAAAGAAGATTAGTCCGCCGCCGCCGACCGTGAACCCCACCAATACCATCCTCCCGGCTCCAAACTTATCGATCAGCCAACCCTCGAGTGGTCCCAACAACGTAGACCCCAATCGACCGACGGTCGCTACGCCGGAGATGAGGGTTCTTGACCACCCGAACTCGTCTTCGAGCGCCTTGAACAGTACGCTTGCGGCTTGGAAGGTTGGTCCTGCGCTGAAGACGGTGTTGCAGGCTCCGACGATCGAGACCCACCAGCCGAAGTAGACGCGGCGCGGCGACAATGCTCGGATTGCACGGAAACTTTGTGACTTCATCGACACGGCTTGGAGCGCCAATAAATCCCCGACGGTTACCTAAACCGCGGGTCTTGAGGCTCGCCGCCGCGCCGCCCGTGCCTCTACTCGTCGCCTTAGTCCTGGCGACATCGGTCGCGTCGCGAACAGAATCGTCACGCTGGCGACGACACAGGCACCGGCAAGCACGTACAGCGACCAGACGTAGGTGCCTTGAATGTCGTGCACCAGACCGATGACGAACGGTGCCGCCATCATCCCTATAGACATCGGGAAGCTCGACAACCCGAGGATCGTCCCAAAGTGCCGCCGCCCGAAGTATTCGCCACGCATGGCGTGCAGCAACGGCGTGCGCGCACCGAATCCGACGCCCCAAACCACGGCAAAAACGGACGCCATCGCAAACGAGTCAGCGAAAGCAAGAATCACTAACGAAGCCGCCTGCAAAATCAACAAAAACGGCACTAGTACCCGCTTGTTCGTTCGGTCGCCGATGAATCCCCCGGCAAGCTGAGACACAAACGCGGTCACCACCAGGATCGGCACAACTCCCGACGCGGCCGCGTCGTCTAGGTTGACCCCGTTGTTGTCGGTCAAATGCAAAAACAAGTGGGCAGATATCGCACCCACCGAAAGGTTGACGAGCATGTGCGTCATCGAGATCGACCAGAACGCACGCGTCTTCAGCGCCTCCGACGGCGTAAAGTCGTAGAGCCTTGACAGCCGCGTACGGTGCCCCGATTCGGCATCCGACTGGATCTGATCAGCCAGCTGCTCCGGTGTAGGCCGTTTGCCAATGACCCTTGCGACGATCGGACCCACGAGCAACGTGATGATGCCAATCACCAACACGGTAGGTCGCCAGCCGTGCGCGCTGATTCCCCAAACGATCGGCGGCACCAACAACCCGGCGATACTGCTGCCGCCGATGACGATCGACATTGCCGACGCACGATTGTTGACCATCCACGCATTTACCGCGGTCATGGATGGCGTAAACCCTCCCATGCTGAACCCGAGTGACAGCGTGAAGAAGGCGAAGTAATACTGGAGCGGGCCTTGGATTTGCGAGAACATCATCAACCCGATGCCACCCAAAATGAACCCCAACAACACCATCTTTCCAGATCCGAATCGGTCCGTCAGCCAACCCTCCACCGGGCCCAACATCGCACCACCAAACCGGCCAAAAGAAGCCACCCCCGATATCAACGCACGCGACCACCCAAACTCATCCTCGATAGCCTTGAAAAGAACACTCGACGCCTGAAAAGTCGGCCCCGAACTTACCAACATGTTGAACGCGCCCGCTATTGACACCCACCACCCGAAGTAGACACGACGTGTCGTACGGGCACGAACTGCCGCCAACCGCTGATGAAATATCGACAATGCACTCTCGCCCGCGTCCCAACTATCGGGTTATCGCGTCCGATGGGATCCGCTACCACCAATTATCAGAGATTTCACACCCGAATATGTGGTTTTGGCACACCGTTACCGAAGACGATTTCCTAGAGTTAGAATCGAGAGTTGGGTTCCGAAGGTGTCGTGAAAGTTGACCTTCGATGCAGTCTGATAATTTTGGTAACGCACTATGGATAACGCCATTGAAGTCAACCAGATCTCGAAGTCTTACGGCAAGGTAGTCGCCCTCGAAAACGTCGATCTTCAAGTTCGACGCGGCTCCGTCATGGGCCTCCTGGGTCCCAACGGCGCGGGCAAAACCACCCTGGTTCGCATCCTGACAACCCTTCTCCGTCCATCATCAGGCAGCGCCACCGTCCTCGGTTACGACGTCGTCCGACATGCGCGCCATCTGCGGTCCTACATCGGTCTGGCAGGGCAGAGCGCAGCCGTCGATGACCTCCTAACCGGGCGCGAAAACATCCACATGGCAGGTCGGCTCTACCACATGCCCAAACGCCAAGTGCGAAAACGGGCCGACGAACTGCTTGATCAATTCGATCTCGTAGATGCCGCCGACCGATCGGTCAAAGGTTACTCGGGCGGAATGCGTCGCCGCCTCGACCTCGCTGCAAGCCTAGTTGCAAACCCGCCGATGATCTTCCTCGACGAACCCACGACCGGGCTCGACCCCCGCAGCCGGCTTGAACTCTGGGACGTCATCAGAACCCTCGTCAGCGAGGGCACAACCGTCCTCCTAACGACTCAATACCTCGAAGAAGCCGACCAGTTAGCCGACCAAATTACCGTCATCGACCTCGGCAAGGTCATAGCCCAAGGCACCGCCGACGAACTCAAGCACCAAGCCGGTTCCGAATTCATCGAGATCACCGTCCGCGACACCGAGGACACCAAACGCGCAGCAAGTGTGTTGTCCAATTACGCCGAGAACAACGAGTGCGACATCGACGAGGAAAACAACAAAACCTCCATCATGGTCAAAGACGGCGCATCGATCATGGTTCAAGTCGTCCGATCCCTCGACACCGAGGACATCCCCGTAGCCAACATGGCCGTCCGACAACCCACCCTCGACGACGTCTTCCTAGCCATTACCGGCCGCACCGCCGAAGAGGCCGCCACCGAATCCGAGCAAGACGGAAATTGAACCTGCAACCGACAGTCAACGAGTGGCGGGATCAGCCCGCGCCTCCGACTACTCCCATGAGGGAGGCGATCGGCTCACTCCTCTACGAGTTCCGGTGGCTCGCTTCAGACACCGCGATGATGACATGGCGGAATCTAATGCACTACCGCCGCAACCCAGAGACGTTGGCATCGACGATCGCGGGACCAGTCATGTTCCTGCTGCTCTTCAACTACGTCTTCGGCGGCGCAATCGGCGCCGGCAGAGACTTCAACTATATCGACTATCTGGTGCCCGGAATCCTGATCCAAAACAACCTCTTCACAGTCATGAACACTGGTATCGGCATCGCCCAAGACCTGCAAAAAGGCTTCGTCGACCGATATCGATCCTTGCCTATGGCTCGATCGGCGGTGCTGGGCGGACGTGTCTGCGCGACAACCTTGGTCAGTTTCGCCAGCGTCTACTGGACGCTCGCGATTGCCCTCATCTTCGGCATGAGATTCCACGGCGGTCTCGTACCAGCGCTCATCCTCCCACTAGTCGTCGCCGCGTTCTGTTTCGCCTTCGCATGGGTATCCGCACTCGTCGGTGTCTCGGTACGCAACGCAGAAACCGCCAGCTCATCGACATTCTTCGTAGCCATCCCGCTCACCTTCCTGAGTTCCACCTTCGTCCCCATCGAAACCATGCCCGGCTGGCTACAAGCCTTTGCCGAAGTCAACCCCATAACCCACGTCGTAAACCTATGCCGCAACCTAGCCCAAGGCGGACCCCTCGCATCCTACGCATGGGTCACCACCTTCTGGATCGCCCTAATGGTCATCGGCATCGGCTCCCTAGCAACCTGGCGCTACCGGCGAATCGCATGATGCCTCGAAAAATCCCCTCTCCCTCGATGGGAGAGGGCTAGGGAGAGGGTGAAACGCACTCCAAAAACAACAAAATCACAGCCCATCATTCAAAATCACGGCAATCATAGTTCAAATGAACCTACCCGCCCAAATCCAAGACCGCTCCGCCTTAGGCGAACTCGCATCCGCGATCGCCGTCGAATCGCGCTGGATCATTTCGGACACTGCGGTTATGACATGGCGGAACCTGATCCGTTACCGGCGTTCCCCTGAACTCCTACTCTTTTCTACTCTGTCACCGGTCATGTTCATCTTCCTCTTCAACTACGTCTTCGGCGGCGCCATACCCACCGGAAATCTCAACTACATCGACTTTCTGATGCCCGGCATCCTAGTCCAGACAACCCTCTTCAGCGCCACCCAGACCGGCGTCGGACTCGCCGAAGACCTCCAGAAAGGAATGGTCGACCGCTACCGATCTCTACCCATGGCCCGTTCCGCCGTCCTCGGCGGTCGCGTCGCCGCCGAAACCCTAGTCAGCCTATTCGTCGCCTGCCTCATGCTCGCCGTCGGATACATCATCGGCATGAGGTTCCACGGCGGATTTTGGCCCGGCTTTGCCGTGCCGTTCATGGTGGCCGGATTCGCCTTCGGATTCTCCTGGGTAGCCGCATTCATCGGAGCATCCGTCCGCAACGCCGAAGGCGCCGGATCACTCATGTTCTTCGTCGTATTCCCCTTCACCTTCCTAAGCTCAGCCTTCGTCCCCATCGAAACCATGCCCGGCTGGCTCCAACCCTTCACCGGCGTCAACCCCGTAACCTACGTCGTCGACCTATGCCGCGCCCTCTCCCAAGGCGGCCCCATCCTAACCAACGCCTGGCCCACCGCCCTCTGGACCCTAGCCTTCACCTTCATCATCGGCCCCATAGCCGTCTGGCGCTACCGCAAGGTATAACGAAAAATCCCCTCTCCCTCGATGGGGGAGGGCTAGGGTGAGGGTGAGGAAGTGGAGACGGGAATAACGCGTACGGTTTCCTGGCGAGCGGCCTCATCAGACCCCATCATCCCAATCATTAAAATCAGCGGTTCAGACATATAAAATCCAACACCATACCAATCTTGAGGAACGCTGATCCCCATGAAAATCACCGACGTAACAACTACCCTCATCTTCAACCCCGAAGCCGACGCCATCCAGGACGCCACCATCCCGCCGCTCAAACCCGGCACCCACGGCCGAACCACCGTCTTCATCCACATCCACACCGACGAAGGCACGCAGGGCTTCAGCTACCTGAACTCTCCCGCCGCCATCCGTTCTCTGATCAACGACAACCTCAAAGACATCCTCATCGGCAAGACTCCGTTCGAGACAGAACGCATCTGGACCGAGATGTTTTGGCGAGTACGTGGCTATGGTCGCAAAGGCTTCGCTTTCCAAGCCATCTCCGGCCTCGACGTCGCACTCTGGGACCTGAAAGGCAAAGCTCTTGGAGTCCCCTTGTACAAACTCCTCGGTCAAGCCCACGAGACCGTCCCCTGCTACGGCAGCGGAGGATGGACCAACTACACCGTCGACGAGTTAGTCGCTGAACAGACCGGATACGTCGACATGGGCTTTCCCCGCATCAAGATGAAGGTCGGCATGAACTTTGGCATGGGTGAGCGCGCCGACATCGAGCGCCTCGAAGCCGTCCGCAAAGCCGTCGGCGACGATGTCGAAATCTTCGTTGATGCCAACAACGGCTACTATGCCAAGCAAGCCATACGCATGTCCCGCAAATTCGAAGAATACGATGTCGGATGGTTCGAAGAACCCGTCCTAGCCGATGACATCCAAGGCCTCGCCGAAATCTCCAAAGCCACCAACATCCCCGTTGCCACCGGCGAGCACGAATACACCAAATACGGTTTCAAAGAGCTCATCAGCCAAGGCGGCGCCGACATCGTCCAACCCGACATCGGCAGAGTAGGGGGCGTCACCGAGTGGATAAAGGTCACCCACCTCGCCGACTCCTACAACCTCCCCATCGCCCCCCACGCCTACTCCCTCCTCCACCTCCACTGCACGATGGCCACACCCAACCTAAAAGTCGTCGAAGTCCTCGGCGGCGAAATGAAATCCTGGCCCGTCCTCTTCACTGAAGTCCCCTGGCCCAAAAACGGCCAATGGAAAGCCTTCGAAGACCGCCCCGGCCTAGGCCTAGAACCGAACCCCGACGCAATGAAAAACCTATCCGTTGACTCCGACGGCCCCGCACCTGCTCAGAGAGGGTTTTGACCCTCCTCCTCTCCCTTTCGCAAAGCGAAGGGGACGCGGAGCGGGATGCCATCCATAGGCAGGCGCTTCAGCGGAATGAACTACCTTTGTGGCCACTACCAGGTCATTCCCGCGAAGGCGGGAAGCCAGAGGGGTGGAAGGGCAACAGTAATATTCATTCTTATTCGCCTACCCTCGGCAACACGGGAGTGAACTTTATAGAGTAGTCCGTTCGGTTCCAGTTGGAGATTTCGATGTAATGCTTGCCTGACTTCGCAGTCCTATAGGACGTTGTGATAGATCCGCTTTCCCGCCATGACCCCTCGGAACGGTGAACTTCGTACATATCGTCGCGGATACGGATCTCATGCGATGCAGTATCCGCGATTTCGATTTCAACTTCGTAAACTTTGCCCTCGCCAACTACAAAGGTAAAGTTGTCTACGTCTTCTACGTGGTCGATCAAGTCGTAGTGGATTTCATCGACCGGAATCTCCAAGACGCTTTCGTTATCATTGTCGATATCCGGTACTACACGCAACGTGAATTCATACATACTCGAACCATCGCCTCTCCCTGACCCGAACAACATCAAATATACATCCTCAGATTGAGCGACAAAAACACCTGAAAAATTGGCTGAATATCCGCTTTCTTCTGACGCATTTACATCCCAATGGGAATCGCGACCATAGTAGTCGCTGACCAAGTGCAAACCATAAGCGTTCTTAGAAAGGATAGCCGCAGAGGCATACGATCCTTCAATTAGAGTGAAATCGATTTGATATCCTTGTCCATCCTCTGCGTTTAAGAAAAACAGGTCGGCATCATTCCAATACTCGAAGGCACTTTTGACAGTCTGCCCCGCTTGGATTTCCATTGCCAATGCAGGTGTTTCACCGACATCACCAAGGGATTTAGTCTCAGTTACCGAAATCGTATATGGTGTTGGCCCGTCCGCTTCCGGTTCCATCACGGTGACGAAGTATTCGACAAGGTAACGAGATTCAAACGTCAACGTGTCTTGGTAATCGCCCACGAACGGTTCAACCCACTTGCATGGCCAAAACGTGTTATCGTCGATCGGGATAGAGTAGAGTTTAGTTCCAGGTGCCAACGGTAATTTCTGGTTGAAGCCATCAATGACATCGAATTCCGATCTCTCGCCCGTTGCAAGTTCAACCTTGATAGTGTAAGCACGGTCGCGTTCCCCGACAAACCTGAAGACATCGACATCGCGTCCCCAACCAATCACTCCTGATACCGATTCACCAGGAGTGAGCTCGGTCGCGTCAATCATTGCGTTGCCGTGATCATCGACTTCACCCTCTATATCCACCACAAAGGAGTAATCACCAGCTTCTTCATAGCTATCGCCGTTGAACGCAATTTCGATAAAGAAATCGCCACTCTCCGGAGATTCCCACACAATCTGGTTTTCGTACGCCCTCGATGACGGATCACAGTACCGTTCGCTCAAAACGTTGGGACGAGTAGCAATTTGACGACCAGCCAGGTCGACGATCTGAACGATGAAATTGCTGCTACGGTCATCATTGATACGGATGGTGTACACCTCGCCCTTTTCTGCTGAGAATCGGAATAAGTCGCGATCCGTTTGTTCCGAGATCATCCCACGCACTTCCGAACCGATCTCGATGGCGGTGGCGGTTTTCAACGTGTTCCCATGGTCGTCTCTGTGCCTTCCTTCGATCGGATCGACGCGGAACGTGTAAGGCCCATCGTGCCAGTACTCCACGCCGAACAATTCAATCAGAACCATCTCGCTGACATCGGAATGCCAGACCACTTCGAGGCTACTCCATTCGTACGCAGTGAAGAGGGTTTCTTCGTTCGTTGACGAGATTAGTGATATCTGTGCTTTAGAAACTTCTTCGTAATCGAATGTGAGTTGGTACGCTTGGCCTTCAACTGCCTCGAAAATGAAGAAATCGACATCATCCTTATCTTCCACTTCACCGTGCATCGTTTCACCGATCACGACTTCTGTCGGAGAACTGGAATCATCACCATGATCGTCATTGGTCTGTGTCAGTGTCACCTCATAGGTGCCGTGATGCCAACTGGATGAAACATTGAAATGGTAGATGTCTGGCTTCGATGCTCGCCAAACCACCGGCATTCGCTCTTCGTGTTTACTATGTTCCTGCGAAGGATTAGATGATGGAAAGTAATGCACATTGAAGCTGGGCAATGAACCTGCCACAACGTCGATTTGATAAATCATGCCCGGCTCAGCGACGAATTTGAAGTTGTCAACATCTATGCGGTTGTGCAACTCTCCCTGTACAGTTTCATTCAAGGCTATGACTGTCGCATCCTCAGGATCATCGGCGTGATCTTCAATGAATTCGTTCACCGACAAAGAGTAATACCCAGTGCGATATTCCGAGACGTATCTATAGGGTGGTGTCACTACGATGAAATACTGCCCTGACTCACTTGCAGTCCACACAAAAGAATCTAAATCGTCGGCGAACAATATCTGAGGCGCAAGTTTCGATCCTTCAGCATCTAATAGGAAAGGTAGATAATTCCATACAAGTCCGTCATCCCCAATCGCCAATTGATAGGTGGTGTCGCGTTCAGCAGTGAAGGTGAACACATCTACATCAGGTTCGAATTCGATCTCGCCAGAGAACCATTCGCCAATTGAAATCGGGCTAGCGTTCTGAATTGTGTTGCCATGATCGTCTGTTCGGTCATATGGCTCAATAGATATTTCATACCCCACTGGATACTCATCAATGGCACCCTCCGCAGTTACGTAGAAATCACTGTCGGATGCGGCATCCAAGAACACCCAGTTGCGCTTGTAAACACCAACCGATGCCACCTGATTTTGATTATTGTCGAATATCTTTACAGAGGCAGCACCATTGACTAACACACGGTAAGACTTGCCTGCTTCAGGACTAAAACGGAAGTAGTCAACATCGTTGTACCCGCCGGTAACACCGGAAAACTTTTCCCCAAGCGTGACAGCAGTGGCACGTTCCGGGACATCCGAGTGATCGTCTTGATAATCCGAATAATCGATCTCTAAAGCGTAATATCCGCTCTCTCCGTCTTCCTCAATCGCTTTGATGTAGTAAATCCCGTCTTCATGAGCCGGCCAATCGATATGGTGATCACTGCCAGCAAGTACTTCACTCGACGAGTTGAGAAGTTGCATGTTTGGCCGTACATTTCCCCGGCTTATCCGCAGATGATAGGAACGACCCGCAATAGCGTGGAAACGGAAGAAATCAACATCGGTACTCCAAGCAAAAGTTCCAATCTCTTTGCCGGAGACTTCCATTTCAGTCGCAGTCTCGAAGTCGTATCCATGATCGTCGAAAATCGAACTGTGTTTAACGGTCAGTGTATAGTCGAAACGTTGGTTCCCTACGTTTTCTACGACGTATTCAGCGTAATAATCTGCCACCTCGATAAAGTATTTTCCATCAGATTTCGGTTGGAGTGCTGTTCGTTGAGTTGTTTCGGTAATGAGTTCCCCTTGGCCATCGAACACACGCAGCCTGACACGGTGGAGCTGTTTCGCAGAGACCAATACCTCATAAAGCTCTCCTTTCTCTGCATCAATACCGAAATAGTCAACATCGGAATCGTGTGAAATATTGCCGACGACCAATTCCCAGACCGACACCTGCGTGGCATCCTCATGCCTATCCCCATGATCATCCGCCGAATCGGGCACTATAGTTGCCGTCGCAGTAGGCGATTTTAGACCAACTATCGGAGTCAAGGTCGGCTCTTCGGTGCCGGTTAAACTACCCGCCGCTGATGGCGTAGACATCGTAACCCTCGGATCAGGCACCACCGTCGCCTTAGCCATCGAGGTAATCGCCGGGTCGGACTAGACACCATCGCCGCTTCTGCGATCGGGGTAATCGCCGGAGCCGGACTACGCACAACCACCATCGGCGTGGGAGTCAGCGACAGCGTGGAAGTAGAAGTTGGAGTCGCCGTCGCCGCTAACATCACCATCTCCGGCGTGCTGGAAGGCGACGGGCCCGCCGATGCACAGGCAACGAGTGAAAAACAAGCCAAACCGCAAGCCATCAACCAGGCAAATAAAACATCGCTCTCTTTTGCAAACCTGAAATTCAACATCGCTCAGTCCCATAGGGGGTCGCACCAGAATCGCACTACGATAACCCGCTATGCAAAACCATATGTAGCCCTTAAGCACCCAAACATAACACATACTCCCAATGACATTCCGAACCGAACTCACCAGACCCACCTGCCACATCATCCACCAACGCAGAGATCCACCCCCTAACCATTACAATCACCCCTAAACAACCAACTCAATCCAAAACACCATGACCACCCCAAGACTCCAAGACAAAGTTGCCATCGTAACCGGCGGCGCTTCCGGCATCGGCGAGGCCTGCTCCCGCATCTTCGTCCGCGAAGGCGCCAAAGTCATCATCAGTGACATCGATGCAACCAAAGGCAACAGACTCCAGTCCGAGCTAACCCCCGATGCCGTCTTCTTCAACCACGACGTAACCCAGGAAGCCGCATGGGACGAGGCCGTCGAAATCGCTGAATTCAAGTGGGGACGCCTCGACATCGTCGTCAACAACGCCGGAATGTCCGGGACCAAAGGCCGAACCGTAGTCGAAGACGTGATCCTCGACGACTGGAACGACGTCTTCGCTGTCAACTCCACCGCCATCATGCTCGGCACCCGCGCCGGCATCAAAGCCATGAAAAAGGTCGGTGGAGGCTCCGTCATCAACGTTTCCTCGATTTTCGGCATCGTCGGATCCAAAGCCGGAGCGCCTTACCACGCATCCAAAGGAGCCGCCCGCATATTCTCCAAAGCCGCTGCCGTCCAGTACGCACCCGACAACATCCGCGTCAACGCCGTATGCCCCGGCTTCACCGACACACCAATGACCACCGACATCCACGGTGTCAAAGAGATCCGAGACTACCGCGAAGGCATGACTCCCATGGGCCGTCTAGGCCTCCCCGAAGACATCGCCTACGGCTGCCTCTACCTAGCCTCCGACGAATCGTCTTGGGTAACTGGGACGGAGCTAGTGATTGATGGTGGGGAAACGGCTTGGTAGCCCTGTCATCTCCGCGCACTTCCGTCATTCCGGCGAAAGCCGGAATCCAGAATAGCAGGGTAGCGGTGTCGTCCCCTCTGCCTCGATAGAAGAGGGTCAGAGCATGCCCCGGACTTGATCCGGGGTGAGGGTGAACGAGCAAAAAGACGACCAGTTCGCCCATTCATGGAGAGATGTCCGTGTGACAAAAAGGTGCGTCCGAATCCTAGAGGATCGACACATCGTTAGTCCAGTACTCGTTCTACGAATCTGATGCAACAACCCTTCTCGGTGAACCCTCGCCAAACACCCAAGACGTTATGACAAATACCATCGTCAGCGTTAAAGCCAACTCGAATGAGTACAGCATCTTGAGAACCTGAGGAATTTCAGAATACGTCAACAAAGGTATCATCGCATGCCACACTGCCAACCAGATCGACGCCGCAAATAGAGGACGAATCGCCACACCCCGACCGAGCAACAACGAGCCCATAAGAATCCCCACGGCCAAAGTACCGATCCCGATCGAGTATACTAACCCGATTTCTAAAACAGCGTCTCCCGAATTGGCAAGTTTGCTCAATTCGGTGTTTATTATAGAACTCCAAAAAGCCGCCATGAAATTCAAAATTAACCAAGCCAAAGATGCCCACTCACGACTGATCGGATCAATTGATATCCGTTTAATACCAATGTAAACGACTGCGCTACCTATAAACGGTGCCGTCCATGCTGCTAAATTCAAGATCACTATTTCATCGATATCGACGCCCGCCCTCCAGTTTGGTGCAACGATCATAAATGGAACTATTCCGAAGATCAGAACAACTACTGTCACCGACCCCACCAACACCAAACTCGTCAATATTTTCCTTCTACCACTTGGAGTAACCATCACAGGTCTAGATGCCGCCAACCAGTTGGCTATCGCGATCGACGGTATGATTATGATGTATATGGCATCGAGAGAGAGAGTTCGCAATATCTGTGGAACTACTATAAGTAGAGCGAGAGCGAATATGAGCGCATTTGAGGCTACGATCAGCTTTTTGAAGTGGCACACCAAGACAATCAAAATCACCATCGCGGCAACGAAAGCCAGTGTGCTTACAGCCATCGATTCCGAAGGCATGGAATTGAAATCTGTAGCTGCAATCAAATGAGATATACTCAGCCCCGCCCTAGTGATCGCCCACCCTCCCATCGCCCACACAAATGCGTAGTTGATGTAATGGCTTTTGAGATAAAACCACCACCACGCGAATATACACGTAGTCGCTAGCAGCAATATCTCGTACCATACGGATATTATGACTTGATCATAAGTATCGGAGAAATATCCACCGGACGTGGGTTGTTGTGTCCATAGAATATTTCCCAAAAACACCAAAATACACAAGCACAGCAACATCCAGCGAACGCGAGCTAAATCTTGGATTCGGAAATCGCGAGATCGGCCCGACCGGATTCGCTTGTTATCTCCAACGGAAAGAAGAACCGAATATGGACGTTTCAATTGTAGCAGAATGGTCTGAATAACCGGAACGAGAGGAGCTACTAAATAACCCAAAAAAATAAATAAATAATAGAGGATAGCTATAGTTCCGCCGCGTCAGCGGATCCGGCAGGTTCTTCTGCTACTGCTTGGTCCTCGGCGAACGAGATCAAAAGAAACGTCTCTACAACCGCTACCATTGCAGCACTGAACATCGATAAACTGTATTTGGTGATCACTTAGGCCTCTATCTTGGTTTATTTGAATGATCCTGTAAACGTTAACAGGGTAGGGTGCTCTGCGCAACACGGCAATGTGAGACAGCTGCACAACCCCACCTCCTTACTTAATAATACTCCCTCCCACAAATTCCTCCCCCAATCCCCCCCGAAACACACTCACGATCTCCGCAATCTCCCGCGCATCGATCCCGATCAGCCGCGCCACAGTGTGCGAAACATCGAATAAATTCGCCGAATACGCGCCCTCCAAATCCCGCGGCTCCACACTACCCGCAGCTGGCAACACCGTCGTCAAAACGGGATTGACCGTATGAGTCGGCGCATCATTCTCGACATTCCCGTGGTCTGACGTCACTACCATCGAGTAACCGGCACCCCGTGCAACACCGCTCAACTCTGCTAAGACCGCCACCGTCGCACGATACGCCTCCGCTGCCGCTTCGAATCTAGCTGGCAACAGATGACCGACCATGTCGGGTGCCGCCAAATTGCACATGATCAAGCGATGCTCGCCGGTCCCCATCGCCTCCGACACCAACTGCGCGATCTCCCGCGTCTTCATCACTGGCCTCACGTAGTAATCAGAGTCCGAATGAACACCCTCATTCGCACCATCCGAAGGCACAACCCAGCGGTCTTCCGATTTCGAACCCTGCTCCGCCTCTCGACGACCACGCACGAAATATCCCATGTGCGAAGCCTTCACGCTCTCCGCAACCAACAGATACAGATCGTCGTCGTCCGTCAACCGATCCCAATGGCTTAACAGGTTCAACTGATGCGGAGTGATCGGGAACGCAACCTTCACTCCGTAATGCGCCTCGAATTCCGCGTCATACTCCGCCATCGTGCACATTCGAAGATTCAAATCGTCCCGGAACCAATCGAACTTCCAATCCCGCCCTCGAGATTTGGCCTCCCGGTCCAGATACGCGCGCGCGCCGCAAAGCGCCGCCGTTTTCGAACGTTGACGGTCAGACCTGAAATTCAGGTTTATGAATGCATCGCTTGGTTTGATCGTTGCAGGTCCATTGCCATCGTGATCGAGCGCAATCGCAGGCACATCCGCATCCGTCAATCCGTTTTCGTGCGCCGACGATACGATCTCTTTGATATCGGCAAAACTCGTCGCAGTTTCACCCTTGCCCTCAGTCATCAACAGATAGTCGCACCGGGCATTCTCCTCCCGATAGTCTCGATCCATCGACAATGACCGACCAACCACCCAAGCCAACGATTCCGACGCGTCGTACTTAGCTAACAGCCGCTCCAACTCTCCGAGATATCCCCCGTCGACGCCTTCGATCTCCATCGAACCCTGTGCTGGTGCATCGCGCCCATCCAGAATCGCTTGCATCCGCACCCGGTCTGGCGAAATACCAAGCCGAATAAACACCAACTCGCAAAACGCTTCCAAATGATTCCAAGCCGAATGGACTCGCCCGTCCGATCCCCGGATGCCCGAAAGAAGAAAACAGAAGTTGACATTGTTACTCGACGTTATAGCGCCATTAATCGCATCGAGCATCATGTCGTTCTCGAAAAACGATCCATCCTCTATCGATCGCGTGATCTGCAACGGTATCTGAGGTGCCAATGCCAGATTACCGATCTGTTGATGCCCCGTCTCCGAGTTGCCTTGAACCGGCGGATCAACATCTTCGTATCCAACCCACACTCCAGACGCCTGCGTCGGAACCGTCAAGTTCATGTTCACAATCTCTGACCAAGTCGGATCCTCCGCAAACCAAGGAATATACCGGTTTTCTAACGCGATCCGCCTTCGTATGGAACCGATCTCGGCCAACTGCCGTCGCTGCCGCAATCCATCCCGTACGTGCCGGACTCTGTTGAGCGTTTCATTGGCCTTGTCCCACGTAAGGCTCGGATTCAGCCCTTCCGCAGTGATCGGCAGCACCGCAAGCCGCGTTATGGCCAACATCTCGTAACTACCCGGCGCCGCTTCGAGCGCCAGGTCCAAAAGCGATCGGCGAGTGCGAGGACTTAACTGATCTATCACGCGACTCGAAAGACGCATCACAACATCTGGATCGAAACCCAACCCGTCAGTCACCACCAGCAACGCACGCCCCTTAGAACCAACTTCTGGAAGACCGTTCACCATGACACTAGGAGCCTATCCCGATAATGAAAGTCTGAGGGAATCACTTCTCCCCCGTCAGGCCCGGTTACCTTGCCGAACGGCACTTCCAGCGCATAAAGAGCGTCGGATGCAGAGCGGTAGTTTACGGCCTCATCAAGGCAATGTTGTCGCCACTGCGTATCGTCGAACCCATCTGGTCTTGGGCAGGGCTCCATGGAAACCGCATTAATCAGACCACCAAACTCGTCGAGGAATATGATATCGAGCGGGATATAGGTGTTGAACATCCAGAAATGTAACGGACCCGGTTCTTCAAACACGAACAACATTCCGCCGCGATAAGACATTGATTTACGACACATCAAGCCTTGTTGGCGTTCCCACGGTTCATCCGCCACCTCCGCGATTATGTAATTGAGGGAAAAAAAGTGCGGATGCAATTCCTTCAAGGGTAAGATTTGTCGAACGATTCCCGTCTCACAGTCTGGGTTGTCGACGAAATCATACTCCTCAAGCCTGATACGCTCCGACGGTGGTAGAAGAGGCACAAATCCAGCCTCCGGCGTCTCCCATACTAGTGGCGGAAGGTCCGACCAGGTGATTGTGAGCGGCTCGGTTGTTGGCGTGGGTATCGGGGATGATGTCGGGGTTGAAATTGGAGTTGCAGTCGGCAACACAGGCGTAGCTGTAGGTGCAGGCGCAGCAGTTGCAGTCGCGGTGTAGGTTGGAGTAGGCGATGGATCAGTAGTCAGAATTGCATTAGGCGGCACTGGTGTAGCCGAAGGTTCAGGTGGCGCAGTTGCAGTCGCGGTATAAGTGGAAATCGATGATGGTTCAGTGGTCGGAATTGGAGTCGCAGTAGATACTACAGGTGGATCCGTAGGTTCAGGTGATGCAGTTGCAGTCGCGGTGTAGGTTGGAGTAGGCGATGGATCAGTAGTCAGAATTGCATTAGGCGGCACTGGTGTAGCCGAAGGTTCAGGTGATGCAGTTGCAGTCGCGGTGTAAGTTGGAGTAGGCGGCAGAGCTGATAGTACGGGTGTCGATGATCGGACGGTGGGTGTTCGAGTCGGATCGATTTTGGATGTTGCGATTACTGCGGTATCGGCATCAATTTCACTTGTCAGAATCAACGCGGCCGATGCAATTTTCGTTGATGAAGCAGGTTCGTCGTTGCTAGTGCACGCCGAGATCAGATACGAAGCAAAGATACATGAAACCAGCAACAAGGCAAGTCGCAATATCCTCGCCCTCATTCCAACATCGAACCGTCGTACGTGTATCCAGCTTCTTTGGCCGTCTCCCGCAACTTTGAGGGTAACTTGAAACTGATGCCCTCTTCGCCAGCGCCGATGTTCACCAACTCGTCGTGCTCTATCGAGTCAATGACCGCACGAACCAGCTTCTCCGGCGTCGAAGCACCAGATGTCACGCCGACTCTCTTCTTCCCGACCAACCACCGCGGATCCAACTCCTCCGGGCCACTAATCAAATGCGCCTCAACACCCCGCTTGGTAACAACCTCTCGCAAACGGTTGCAATTCGAACTATTCTCTGCACCGATAACCAAGACTAAGTCGCACTGTTCCGCCAACTCGGTGGCCGACTCCTGCCGGTTGGTAGTGGCGTAGCAGATGTCGTTTCGAACCAACGTGTTATCAAATTTGGACTGAATCTTCTCCACCGCCTCAGCAGTATCGGCAACCGACAACGTCGTCTGAGTCAGCACGACCACATCGTCATCTTCCTCCCACTCCGGCAGATCATTGTCCTCGCGCTCGTCATAAAGCGCCATATCAGCCTGACCAGTGGTACCGATAACCTCCTGATGCCCACGGTGACCAACCAAGATCAACCGTTTACCCTCGTTCGTGTACTTCTTCGCCTCGTGATGGACCTTAGTCACCAACGGGCATGTCGCGTCCAAAACCGTCAGGTTGCGCTCTTTCGCAATGGCGTAGTCGGATGGCGGCGAACCATGCGCAGAAAACACGACGACCGAGCCTTCCGGGACTTCGTCAACTTGATCAACCGTGACCGCGCCAATCGACTCGACATCTGCCACTACCTGCGGATTGTGGACAATCTGGTGTTTGACGTAAACCGGCGCACCATACCGCATGATCGCTAACTCGACGATGCCGATGGCAAGGTCCACACCAGCGCAAAATCCTCTAGGGCTCGCGAGCACAACCGACCGCGCATCGGAGGTTGAACTCGTATTCTCGGTCTCATTCGCCATGATTATTGATGGTACAGGAAAGTCCGGAACCGCAGACTTCATTCGTTCTTAACGACGAACCAAAACGCCACTCCCGAAATGATGAAGGCCAGACTCGCTAGGCTGAGCATCACTGTGTATCCGAGATATTCCATCCCGAGTTGTGAACCTTGGTCGTTAAGCCCTCCGATAAAGAATCCGCTGGATCGACCGACGATTGCGCCGACCAATCCCGATATGGTCGTTAAGCTCAGATCGCGTGCCGCGGTCGAACGGCGCACGAGATCGTTTGCAACTGCCCAACCAACCGAGAGGTAGATGCCGACCGCAAAACCGATCACCATCACCCCCGGTACAACCTCGATCAACGAATTCGCGTTGAGCAACAACAGCGAAAGTATGCCGCCCGCGCCGAGGATTCCCGAGAGCAACAGCAACGATCCGCGACCGATGTGATCTGAGAGCTTGCCCGCTGGATACACAACCACCGCCGCGGATCCAATCAGAGCAACGAGGATGTAATTACCGCCCTTCGCCGGATTTTCGAGGCCGATCACGTCCTGAACGAAAAACAACGCGTTGGTCTGTATGGCTGACATCGCGGCGATCAATATCGCCATCGCAAGCAGGAACATGTAGTAGCGAGCCCGAGTGTATCCACGTTCGTCATCACTGTCTATCACTTCTGGATCGAAAGCGATTTCCACCCGCTCATCGTCAATCGAATGTGACCTCGGCACTCGCAGTGCCAGCAACGTGTAGACCGTCGTTGCTAGTAACACGGCAACCATCAAAATCACCGAATACCACATCCACTGCGGCGCATCTTCGATGTGATAGTTAGACATCAAGAAAACCACCAGCATCGCGACGAAACCCGAACCCATCAGCCGCATCAAGTTCAAGTAACCCGATGCTCGCCCCCGCTCGCTATCGTCGACATGGTCGATGATCAAAGCATTGGCCGGACCTTGAGCGGTATTGCCTGAGACCTGCATGGCTATCGTCACCAACATCAGCGCCAAAAAACTGTTCACCAAACCAAAGAGCAGCGTCGATACTGACAAGCCCAACAGACCGAAGATGATGAACGGATACCGTTTCAGCGCCACAATGCTCACTTTTTGATCGCTGATGAAACCTATTGCCGGTTGAACAACCGCCGCGATGGCTAAACCAATGAGCGAAACCAACGCCGCCAAGCTAGTCTTGTCGAGCGTCCAACCCAACATTCTCACCGGGTCGTTAGCCGCTATCTCGGTCACCTTGTACTGAAGCAAAATGCTGCCGAAACCAACCCAAACCCCAGACAAACCAAAGGTGTAGATACTGATATTGAACAAACTCTGCGAACCGAGCCTGAAACGCGCGATCGGGTTCGCTTTACGGCTAAGCGTCGCCGCGGTCTGAATTGCTAATCGAGCAGAGGTCATCCATCCACCAATTTGGAAGATCAGTGAGATAGGCACCGGATGCAGAGTGCCTGCCTGCCAATTTACACTAGTTTTTGCCGACATCCATAATCGACGCCCGATTACACGTTTCCCATGTGTTAAACCACCCATCGGAAGAAAAATGGTTGAAGAACGAAGATTTTACACATGGCGCAAGTGTTCAACGTGCCGAGATGCCAAGAAGGTACTCGATGCCAACGGCGTCAAGGTCCAGGAACGGGACTTTTTCAATGACCTTCTCAGTCGGAAAGAATTGAAGCATCTCGCCTCTCTCGCCGGCATCGACAACCTCTTTTCTTGGCGCAGTCCCAGTGCGATGCCGTACCGAGAACGCCGACAATCCATCAGCGAAGACGAACTCATCGATCTCATGCTGCAAGAGCCAAGACTCATAAGAAGGCCCATCATCGTCGCCCCAGGTACCGCACCGATCATTGGCTTCAACGCGGATAAATACGCTTCCTTGAGCGACTAAGGAAGGGACCACTAACGCGCCCTTGCGCATTCCCCTCCGTGCTCCGAATGCCTTCAAGCACCCGAACGGCCTCGCGACCGCTGGTGCTAGAATCGAGAGTTGGATCCCTCAAACAGCAACCGGTTCTCGTACCCCATGCACCCAATTAACGGTGGACCAGTCGTCCTTTCCGGAACAGCCCACGTCGGTTTGTCCGAGAAGATCTGCCAATATCTTGGTATCGCCGTCGGAAAAGCCGACGTCTTCAAGTTCTCGAACGACAACACCTTTGTTCGTATCCTTGAAAATGTCCGCGCCCGAGACGTGTTCGTAGTCCAGCCGACCGTCGAACCAGTCAACGATCACATCATGGAGATGCTGATCATGATCGATGCCGCGCACCGTGCCTCCGCCGGCCGAATCACCGCCGTCGTCCCTTATTACAGCTACGCCCGAACCGACAAAAAAGATCAGCCGCGCGTCCCCATCACCGGACGCCTAATCGCCGACCTCCTCGAAACCGCCGGCGCCGACCGATTCCTAACTGTCGACCTCCACGCCGGACAGGTTCAGGGATTCTTCAGAGTCCCCGTCGACGAACTTACCGCCATGCCCATGCTCTCGAAATATTTCGTCGAGAAAGAACTCGAAGCCCCCGTCGTAGTTTCTCCTGACTTTGGAAGTTCTAAACGTGCACGCGACTTCGCACACATCATGGATGCTCCAGTGGCCATGGTAGAGAAACGACGTACCGGCAACGACGATAGCGTCGAGACCCATAACGTGATCGGGGATGTCAATGGGCGTAACGCCATCTTGATCGACGACGAAATCGCCACTGGAGGCACGATGATGGCCGCCGCGACAGGCTTGCGGCAAAATGGAGCGCGTGAAGTCTACGTCGCTGCTGCCCACGGCGTTTTCCCAGACAACGCCGCTCACAACCTTGCCAGTATGCAGGAAATATCGGAGATCGTGATCGCCGACACGGTACCATTGCCACCACATAAACAACACGAAAAAATCAAGATACTCTCGATCGCGCCGCTAATCGGTGAAGCCATCGACCGCATCCACAAGGGCAGATCTGTGGGAGCGCTCTTCCCCAACTGACATTCCCAACGGGTGCGTTGCCGCGTGAATCCAGCTTGGATCACGAAATCACATATCAAAGAGCCGAAACATGATCGGAAAACTGCTAGGAAAATTAGTCGGCGATCCGAACGAGAAGCAGCTCAACCAGCTGCGCCCGATCGCCGACCAAGTTAACGCCCACGAAAATCGCATGCGAGGCTTGACCGATGACGACCTCGCCGCGATGACATACGAATTCAAGGCGCGCATCAACGCCGGCGAATCTCTCGATGACATCCTCCCGGAAGCTTTCGCTGCGGTCCGGGAAGCCTCATCTCGAGTCCTCGGTATGCGCCATTTCGACGTCCAGATGATCGGCGGCGTTGTTCTCCATCAAGGCAAGATCGCAGAAATGCGTACCGGCGAAGGCAAGACCCTTGTCGCCACGCTAGCCGCCTACCTCAACGCACTTGACGGAAAATCCGTGCACGTCGTCACCGTCAACGACTACCTCGCCAAACGTGACGCCGAGTGGATGGGTCCCGTCTACCAATTCATGGGACTCTCCGTGGGCTGTCTGCAGCAAAATAACCAGTCCTTCGTATTCGACGAAAACTATCTCGAAGGTAACGCATCCGGCGAACGCGAAGACGCCTCTTCCAAATTCGCATCCGTGGTCGGATCCCAACTCCGAATCGGTACTAAAACCGAAGCCTACGCCTGTGACATCCTCTACGCGACCAATAACGAACTCGGTTTCGACTACCTGCGAGACCACATGGTGGGACAGACCGAAGACCGCGTCCAAGTCGGTCTGGCCTACGCGATCGTCGACGAAGTCGACAACATCCTGATCGATGAAGCCCGGACACCGCTCCTAATTAGCGGCCCCGGTATCGAAACCGAACGCAATTACTCTCGCTTCGCTTCGGTCGCCTCCCGATTAAAGCCAGAAACAGACTTCGAGGTCGACCTCAAGCGGCGTAACGTCTCGTTAACCGAAGTCGGCAGCGAAAAAGCCGAACGAATGCTCGGAGTCGAAACCCTCTACAGCGAAACCGGCGAAGACAACGAACTACCGCACCTCGTTGAAAACGCTATTCGTGCCGAACACGTCTTTCTCCGCGACCGCGAATATGTCGTCCGTGATGGCGAAATCGTCCTCGTCGACGAATTTACTGGCCGCCTCATGGAAGGCCGACGATTCTCCGACGGCCTGCATCAAGCACTTGAAGCCAAGGAACGCGTCCGAGTCCAAGCCGAATCCGCAACTTATGCCACCATCACGCTCCAAAACTACTTCCGCATGTACTCCAAGCTCAGCGGAATGACCGGTACCGCCACTACCGAAGCGGAAGAGTTCTCCAAAATCTACAAACTCGAAGTCGTCGCCATTCCCACCAACCGCGATGACAAGCGCATCGACCACCAAGACCTCATCTACATGACCGAAGAGGCCAAGTGGACCGCCGCCGCCCAGAAGATCCAGGAACTTAGCGAAGCTGGAAGGCCCGTCCTCGTCGGAACCACGACCATCGAAAAGTCCCAGAAAATCGCCGACCTCTTGAAACGCCGTGGCGTCAGACATCAGGTTCTAAACGCTAAGGAGCACGAATCCGAGTCCCATGTGATCGCGCAGGCCGGCATCCCCGGCGGCGTCACCGTCGCAACTAACATGGCCGGTCGTGGAACCGACATCATTCTTGGCGGCAACCCCGAAACCGCTACCTACGAATCATCCAATCGCAAGAACTCCAAGCGTAACGGTCGGCAATCGAACAACGGCCACGACGCCGAAGACCAGCCCGAAACTTGGCAGGAACGACATGATGGCGTGATCGCGAAGGGTGGACTATTCGTTCTCGGAACCGAACGCCACGAATCCCGCCGCATCGACAACCAGCTCCGAGGCCGTTGCGCCCGACAAGGTGACCCCGGCGAAACCCAGTTCTTCCTCTCCGTCGAGGATGACCTAGTCCGACGATTCGGTGGAGACCGAATCAAGGGCACCCTCGAAATGTTCAAGTGGGACGAGAACGTTCCCGTAGAAAACTCCGTCCTCGTCAGATCCGTCGAAAATGCCCAGCAAAAAGTCGAAGGTATCAACTTTGAAATCCGTAAAAACCTCGTAGATTACGACGACGTAGCAAACACGCAACGCGACGTTGTCTACAAGATGCGGGATCGCATCGTTGACAGCGGAGATTTCCGCGACGAAATCCGCGGGTACATTAAAACCGCACTCACCGGCCTTATCGCCACATATCTGGAAGGCGACGCGACCCAGTGGGAGCTCCCTGGTTTCCAACACGAAATCCGTCGCTACTTCCCGATCATAGAGATCTTCACCTCCGAAGACGACTTCATCAACAAATCCCAGCAAGACATCGAAAAAGAACTCCACGACTACGTCGACATCGTCTACGACCAACGGGAAACTCTCTTCGGCGATGAAAGCCTTAAGATGATCGAACACAGCGTACTCCTGCGCGTCCTCGATCGCCACTGGGTCGGACACCTCACCCGCATGGAAAACATGCGCCAATCCATCGGCTTGCAAGCCATCGGACAACGCGACCCGCTCGTTCAATACCGAACGATGTCGTTTCAGATGTTCAACGAGATGAACGAGGAGATCCGCAACGAAGTAGCTAGAACCATCTTCCACCTGGCTCCCCACGCGCCACACCAGTCAACTCGACTCGCACCATCGAACGCCACGCCACTGAAGGCCGACGCCTTGGCCGCGGCACAGCGCATAGCCCTTGCCCAAGCCAGCCAACAAAGCGTCATGTCCTCCGCCAACACTCAGCAAGGACCGGGCGCCACCACCGTCGCATCCGTGAACGCTCCAACTCACGCCGCCGACGGTCGCCGCCTCTCTCGACGCGAGCGGCGCGCCATCGAACGCAAAAACAAAAAGAAACAACGCTCAGGCGCCGCCCGGTAACTCTATGACCACCGCGGCAAACCACATCCGTACCGACGAAGACCTCGCCACGAATCGACGTCGTCTGTTGGACGACCTCGTCCAACGGTTTGCCGAAAACCCAACCGATTGGCAATCTAATCTCCTCACCACCGTAGCCGCATGGCCAAAAGAAAACGAACGGGCTTACGACGAGACGTTTCACTACTTCATCGGCGGCGAAGCCTTCAACTGGAAACGACTCGCCGAACGAATCGCCACCCAGCTTAACGCAGAAGGTCAATCCTCCATTCCGACTGAAGATATATTCGATTGGCTCGGAGACACTGGCGTCTTCGGCCGACTCGGGGAGGAGCAGTTCCGACGCATCCTCGGAGTCGACGGTTGGCGCGCACACCTCAACTACTTCTACGGCGTACACATCGAGCAATGCCTCATCGCAACCATCCAGTCGCGCATCCAAAAACGCCGTTACGGAAACGGCCTACCACCCTCAGACGACTCCTCCGATCGCGCCTACCTCGGCCTATACGAGGAGACCGAAAAGACGCTTTGGCAACAATTCCTCGACGAAAACTCCCTGCGTCTAGCCGACCTAGTCGCCGAATCTCCCGAAAATACCCGAACCATCGGTCTGGACGAGGAGTTCACCTACTGGCTCTTCAAACGTCGGATTGAAAACACCAACGCAGCTCAAGTAGCGGATGAAACCCGCCGTGCTCTTGAAATGTTGAGCCGAATCAACTCGGCCCACGAAAAAAGAACACGCATGCTTAAAGATCAAAACGACGGCACGATCCTCGAATTCAAACTCATTCCGCCCCGCAAAATCAAAACCCTCACCAAATGAACACCACGCGCTTCAATCAAGAAGCGTTTGACGAATGGTTGGCGGAACAACCATCTGACGCGCGCCAGCTTCTCACCGAAATACGAGATATCGTCGTAGCCGCCAGTCACAACTTCACCGAAGGCATCAAATGGGGCTCCCCCTGCTACTGGCTACCCGAAACCTCCCGTCGCAACATCATCTGGTTCCAGCACCATAACAATTACGTCCGCCTCGGATTCTTCAACGGGGCAACCATGCCCGACCCCGACAACCTCCTCGAAGGCACCGGCAAACGCCTCCGTCACATTAAGGTCTACAATCTCAACGACATCAACCCCCAAACCCTGACTAACTACGTCAATGCCTCAACCGAGTTGGCTATCGCGGATCCCAATTCGCTCTCCGCTTAATCCGATCGGCCTGCCGGTTGTTACGGACATGCAACAATTGTGATATCTTGATGTTGCATCGGGTAGCCAATCCGATGAGTATTGATCAATTGCGTTCCAAGAATTAAATAAGAGACTGAAGCATGGTCACAATCGAAGACCTTGATCGTCGCGTAGAGGCGTTAGAGATGGATTCGCCTACCCGCAGAGGTTTCGTGGCCCATCTCCACGACTTGGACAGCAAATTCCAGCGCCTCGAAGAAGGCCAACAGCGCCACGAACAGCAACTCAGAGAACTTGAAAACAAAGTCGATACGGGATTTCAACGCCTTGACCAGAAAATCGACGTCGGGTTGTCACGCCTCGATCAGAAACTCGACGCCCTCCTAGCCCACTCAAAGATCAATCTCGATTAAAATCAAGCTCAGCAAAACACTCAAACGCTACGAAGGGGAGTAGTAACGGCCCCTGACGCTCACCAGAGATCCGATCCCAGCTGAAAAGTCGGAAGCGTCAACCCGTAAAGTCGCCCCTGAGCAACTGCGCCGAAACCAACTATCCGTCATTCCCGCGTAGGCGGAAATCCAGATAGGCAAAAAACGGCAACTAAGCGCAGTCGGAAAACGCCCGTTACCAAGCGTCATCGAGAGGCCACCGCACACACCATGCGGAGGCAACAAAGGTGGTACCGCGAGGCACGCGTCACCCGACATTGGCCCCGTCCTTTGATAGGACGGGCTTTTTTGTATCCCGCCCAAACATAGAAATCTGCAAGGTTCCCCGCTCGGCAGGGGAAATTTACGAAGGACAAAGGGGGCTCATACCCATGACAACCGAAACCACCAACAACAAAGTCATCTCCATAAACCCCCGAGACCTCCCTAGACGCTTCGACGTGAAAGAGCGCGAGGCCTACTGGCGAACTCAGTGGGACGCCCTCGGCATCTCCAAGCATGACAAATCCGCCACACGCGAACAGAGCTTCGTCATCGACTCACCCCCACCGACCGCCAGCGGCTCGCTCCATCCTGGCCATGTCTTCTCCTACACCCACCAAGACGTCATAGCAAGATACCGACGAATGACTGGATGGAACGTCGTCTACCCCATGGGTTGGGACGACAACGGACTCCCCACCGAGCGCCGGGTCCAAAACTACTTCGGTGTACGAGCCGAACCGAACGTCCCCTACATCCCTGACCTCAACGTCCGCAAACGCCGCAAAGAACTCGGCCTCGACAAAGACGAACAACTCGTAATCTCCCGTGGCAATTTTATCGAACTCTGCCACATCGTCACCGCCGAAGACGAGAAGACCTACAAAGAGCTCTTCAACCGCCTCGGATTCTCCATCGACTGGGATGAGGAGTACGCCACCATCGACGACCGCTGCCGTGCCATTGCCCAGCGGTCGTTCCTAGACCTCGACCAGCGCGGCCACGTCTATACCGCCGAACTCCCAACCATGTGGGACGTCGACTTCCAAACCGCCGTCGCACAGGCCGAAGTCGAAGACCGACCAACCCCCGGCGCCTACCACGACATCGAATTTGGCGTCTACGAATCCCTCATCGAAAGAGAGCAGGGCGTACCCGAATCCTTCGTCATCTCAACCACTCGTCCTGAGATGATCCCCGCCTGCGTCGCCGTCACCGCTCATCCCGACGACGAGCGATTCAAGCCGCTCTTCGGTAAACATGCCATCACCCCCGGCTTCTTCGCCAAAGTCCCCATATTCCCCAGCGAAAAGGCCGATCCCGAGAAGGGCACCGGCATCCTGATGCTCTGCACCTTCGGAGACGATAACGACGTCGAGTGGTGGCGAACCCACGACCTCGAACTTCGACCTATGATCTCCCGTAATGGCGAAGCCGCACCCCGAACCTTCGTCGCCTACGGCTCCGACGAACCCGGATGGGGATCCCTAGACCCGACACGCGCCCAATTCTTCTACGACCAACTGCTCGGGATGCCCCTCGAGGATGTCCGCACCAAGATCGTCGAGCAACTCAGCTGCCCCGGCACATCGGCCATGACGATGCTCGGTCCAGAGGACGAAGTCGAAACCAGCAACCCCCTCCAATCACCACCACGCCCCATCGAGCACGTCGTCCGCTACTACGAGAAGGGCACGACACCCATCGAGTACATCCCGTCCCGCCAGTGGTTCGTCCGGCTCATGGACAAAAAGCCCTACCTCCAAGAAGTCGGTGCCAAGGTTCAATGGCTCCCCGAATTCATGCAGAAGCGTTACGCTGACTGGACCGACGGCCTCGGACACGACTGGGCAATCTCCCGACAGCGATACTTCGGCGTCGCCATTCCCGTCTGGTACCCGATAGACGAAAACGGCGACATCCAATACGACGGCTACATCGTTGCCACCGACGACATGCTCCCGGTCGATCCCACGCTCACATCCGCGCCCGGCTACGACGAGTCCCAGCGCAACCAACCCAATGGCTTCATCGGCGAGCAAGACGTCTTCGATACCTGGTTCACCTCGTCCATGACCCCCCAAATCCTCGCCCGTTGGGGCGAAGACGGTGATCGCATGTCCAACCTCTACCCGGCCGACCTGCGCCCCCAAGCCCACGACATCATCCGCACTTGGGCTTTCTACACCATCGTCAAATCCGCGCTCCACAACGACAACGTCCCGTGGCACAAAGCCATGATCTCTGGCTTCATCGTCGATCCCGACCGCAAGAAGATGTCCAAATCCCGAGGCGCTCCCGTCACGCCCATGCCCCTCGTCAACCAATACGGCGCCGACGCCGTTCGATACTGGGCATCCAATGGACGCCCCGGCATGGACATGGCCTTCGACCCCACCGTCTTCACCATCGGCGGCAAACTCGTTACCAAGCTCTACAACGCCGGCAAATTCGTCCTCATGCAAGAAGCCGAACACGGCGAAATCACCACCGAACTCGACCGAGCATTCGTCAACGACCTCCGAGACACCGTCCAGCGCGCCACCAACGCCTTCGAAAACTTCGAATTCGCACACGCCCTCCAGATCACCGAAACCTTCTTCTGGGACGCCTTCGCCGACAACTACATCGAACTAGTAAAACGCCGAGCCCGCAGCGAAACCGACGAACAAGGCAGAGCCTCAGCAGTAGCCACCCTCCGCCTAGCCCTAAACACCCTCCTCCGCCTCTTCGCCCCCTTCGTCCCCACCATCACCGACGAAATATGGTCCTGGACCTACGCCCAAGAAACTGGCTATGAGTCCATCCACCAAACCCCTTGGCCAACAACCGTCATTCCCGCGGAGGCGGGAACCCAGAGCGACGGTAACGTCATTCCGGCGAAAGCCGGAATCCAGAGGGGTGTGGATGGTAATCCGCCTCCTTCGCTTCAGCGTAAGGGGGCGCGAGACGGCGCTCGCAACGCCGTCGAGCGAGGGATGCCCGACCGCTACCAACTACCCCCCGTACCCAAACCCGAATCCCCCACCTCCTTCCAAACCGCCTGCCGAGCCATAGCCGCCGTCCGAAAAGCCAAACACGAAGCCCAAATCGGACTCGGAAAACCCCTAGCAACCCTAACCATCACCGCCACCCAAGAACAACTAGAACTCCTAAAACCAGTCGCACCCGACGTAGCCAACGCCGCCAACGCCCCCCAAATCACGCCCAACCCAACCGATACAGAAGCCGGCTATATCGCCAGGGTCGTAGCTCCCAATGATTAAGGCTATTCTGGTACCGTCAGCCAGAGAATTTCAAGTCTACGATTCTCGATGCTAATCCCTGATCGATATCGCACTCCCTATCTACCATTGAAGATCCTCTAAATCGTCCCCATCGTCTTTAGCGTTTTGCTCACTGGACGTAGTAGTTTCGCTTTGCTCCCTGCGACGAACTAACCATTCGTGCCGCGTATCGCGGTCTTCGTTCAATACGTACTCTGTCCCGGTCAATCGCGTTAAATGTTCGGCAACGTTGAAACCCCCGTTTTCGTCTCTTCTCAAGTTGAATCCCCAAGATTCGTAGGCTTGTACATTGCCATTTACCGCTTCCGTGAGTTTGTCACCTAGTTCGACAGCGACACTGTCAAATCTCGTCAATCTTCGAGACAGTCTGATTGATTCTTGAAAACTAGGCGAGTTCTCAGCATCCTCAATGAAGATTTCGAATTTCGCCGATCTGGTTCCGGGCATTCTCGGATGATCTGAGAACTGGTCTTCGATCTCTTTGCTGACGACGCGCTTTTTGGGACTTAGTACTTGAATCTTACCTATGAAACCATAAGGATCTTTGCCCATCTTTACCGGAAATATGGGCACTGCGCGCGCTACGGCGAAGCCCAATTCTTGGCTACACCAGCCGCTTGACTTGAAGTCTTCGGTCAGGAGCGCGACAAAACCGTCCATGGTGCAGAGCGCTTTTTCGATTTCGCGTTGCCATTCCCAAGTCGGATGGATATCCTCATGCGCCACGAACACTGACATGCCCTGTTCTTCAAGGAAATCTCCGATACGTGATGCATCTGCTTTTTGTTCGGAAGAGTGACTGATGAATATCCTTAATCCTTGACCCCACAAAGCGTCTGTCTCCTCTTGGGAATAATTCATCTGGGCGTCAATTGAGTAAACCGGTTTGCTTTCGCCAGTCTGAAATCGTCTGCGGATCGATCTTTATCCTGACATCTGCAACAATTTCGTCGTTGACCTGATGAACGTCGTTTAGCACACTGCAGATCGCCGCCCTAATATCTTTTAAATTATGTGCTAAATTAGTGTAAAATTCCAATGGCGCT
This sequence comes from Dehalococcoidia bacterium, assembly GCA_965232825.1. Classification (GTDB taxonomy): domain Bacteria; phylum Chloroflexota; class Dehalococcoidia; order Lucifugimonadales; family Lucifugimonadaceae; genus Bin127. Next base: position 86,019 of record OZ247429.1, read on the forward strand.
GATAGCGTGACTTCAAAATGATTGACCCAACGACCAAAATCGTGAACCCCTTCGATGAAATTGACGGTAGGTAGTGAATTAACCAACAATTGGCAAACGGGGTTGTTGTCTTGCGACGCAAACACGGCATGCGTCGCCGCGATGGTCACCTCAATGTTTGCTTCTAGTTCAGACGTCTCTTTTTCGTTCATCGAAGTTTGTGGTGCAGTTTCTCGGCGGGATATTCGAGGCAGATGTGGAGTGGAGGGATCACATCGGCGGTTGTACGGCAATCATTTCTAATGTTATTAGCGAGGCAACGACATGACGCCCTTCGCGAAATTGAACTTCAATCCCTTGAGCGTAGTCGCTGTTCGAGCCTGATGAGTAAACAAAAGGGTTTTCCATCGTTGCTCTTTTACCTCTCTCCCACATACCGCAACGCCGCCCGCACCAGATACCCCGAGCGCGTCTCACGGTCCCGCTTCGCCGCCTCATCCACAATCGCCAACACCCGTACCGGCTTCCCCAAACCGTAGCAACAAAGAAAACCCTACGCTACCTCTTGCGCCTAACCGCCTCTTTAGACCCTGGTGGTTTCCGTAAACCCGCCGGTGGAAGCGGCACCTTCCGGGGTCCGGTCCCTTTGATCAACCGCACACCGCTCTGTTTCTTGCATCTAGGCACGACATCGATCATGTTCCATCAGTATTCCTGCCATTCCCATCGCTCGCAAAGCTCTTCGTTGGTCCAGTAGAACGTTTCTGAATAGGCACCCAAACTCGTCTGATCGTTGCTGACCACCCAACCGTATCGTATGAGAAGCAACCAGATGTTGGCCATTTGATCGAGATCGGATCCAAGTCCTGCGCAGGCCTCGTACCAGTTCATAATGTCGTCGTCGTTAGTGTCAAAAGCGTCGAACGCTTCTTCCATTATCGGATCAAACGTGACGTCATGCAGTGCGCTGCGGATAATCTCGACTTCCTTCTCCACCACCTTCTCGACCTCGACCGTCACAGGAACTTCCACAGTGACGGCAATCTCCCTGACCACCTCAACCTCTTCCTCCACGACTACGGTAACAGGAATCTCCCGCACTATCTCCCGTTCCACCTCACGTACCACAGTCACGGGAACCTCGCGGGTGACTTCCACCGTGTGTTCGACTTCGACCGTCACGGGAACTTCACGATCCACGACGACATCCTTTTCGACTTCAACCGTCACAGGAATCTGAACCTCCCTCGTCACTTCCACTTCCCTCTCAATCTCCACCGTGACGGGAACCTCGCGGTCCACCTTCACTTCCCGCTCTACCTCTACCGTCACGTGAACCTCGCGCGACACCTCCACAGTAACCGGAATTTCGACGATCTCCGGCGGCGGCTGCGCGCAACCTAAGGCAAACAAGCAAAAAGCCGTCAAAATTAGGAACAGTAAACGGATAAACATCGGAGCCTCCCTCGTGGCTTACAGACAACGTCTTATCCACAAGGCATTACCGGTCCGCCGAACAAAGGGAGGCACGTGCGACGTGCCTGATCCATGTTCGGGGGGACCAATGTTCCTCCGTATGGACCGGATAGCGACCGAGAGACTACGAGCCTACGATCTGCCTTGTGGATGGCGTTACTCTACTAAAGACTTCGCGGATTCAACAAGATTGTTTCTGGTGTTCGGCAACGGTTTCGATTACCCGCGCTTCAGACCTCCCCCACATCCCCCAACGCCGCCCGTACCAAACAGTCCGACCGCGTCTCTCCCTCCCGCTTAGCCGCCTCATCCACAATCACCAACACCCCCAGACCACAACAACCGTCCCCTCTCCCGCTCGGCGGGAGAGGGCTAGGGTGAGGGCAACCGGGCGGCCAAGGGGAGCGGACCACTCCAACAACCAACCTCTCCCACCACCGCAGCGCCCCAAACAACAAACACCAAAATCCTACCCCATCCCAGAATTATGCCCATCCTGGTTCAACAACTTGACAACCAACACATCCGTGCTTTCATAGAACATGAATTCAAAAACATCGCCGCGCCGACGGGTGCGGATACGACCTCAACTAGACCCTGCCGACAAAAACCCGAGATCAACCCCGAGACCGTGAACGCGACACCACAAGAGCTACACAGTCAAAGACTGACCTCGGCATCCTTGAGCAAACAAGATGCAACGTCGGAAGGGACCGTTAGAAACGAACGCTGCTACAAGGTCCAGCCGCGTCGCCAATGGCAGGCGCCGCAACACGAGCCAGACGAGCGATCCCTCCCCTTCGCAAATCGAGGGGGACGCGATGCAGGGGCGGGTTTCAAACCCGCCCTCGCACGCAGGGAACGCACGTCCAAGGGCTGGGCGAACGTTCGTGAATCCGGCAGACGTCGGCCCTCGACAACAAACAGGGCGCGGCTACAGCACCAGCTCGGGACTAACCGAGCGATGGAGGACGGCACAGCTCAAGCGGCCGAACTCCGGGCCCACGGCCTGGCAACGTGGGCAGACGCTGGAATTAAAGGACGGGCCCACGTCCAATCCCCGCAAGCGCGGCGATGAAACACCCCGGTTGGCAGACCGCAAATCTGCCCACCGACCAGTAGGGGCAGGTTTCAAACCTGCCCCTACCACCAACCAAACACCGAAAACCTGCAACACCCCCGCAGGCCATACCGACACACCTTCCTCCCCTTGCAACGCGAAGGTTGGCTACAACCCGGTAAGACACGATACTCACTCCATCGCACTGATCCTGTCCCTAGGTTCCATGATTTCTACCGTGCCAACTCGGTTGGCAGGTACCATCACTGCTGCAACGCCGACCGAAGCATCTTCAGAGTCGAACCGGCCTCAGTCGCGCCAAAAAGATGCGAAGATGAAGTTCACGCGGTAAGATTTCCGCATAACCAATCTCGACACATCGAAGAAGCCATACTCTGGGAGTACGAATCTTGGAATTCGATCAGATCAACAAGACTGCGGTAACCGATCCTGCGAAACAGCCCAATCTCGAAGACTACGCGTCGACGCGCGCCAACTTCGATTGGTGGCGAGATGCATTCGAGAAAATGGATTGGCTGCCGGGTGGCGGTCTAAACAACGCTTACGAGGCCGTTGATCGACACGTCGCGCACGGTCACGGCGACAAACTCGCAATGATCTGGCTTGGTAAGAACGGCGAAGAGGAACGATACACCTACGCCGAATTCAAACGCGAATCCGATCGTTTCGGCGCAGTAATGCAAAACCTCGGCATCGGGTTGGGCGACCGCGTTTTCATCTTCATGGATCGATTGCCCGAGCTCTACATCGCGGCCATGGGCATCCTAAAAGCGGGCGGCGTCATCGCACCATTGTTCTCCGCATTCGGTCCCGATCCGGTACGTGATCGCATGCTCGACGCAGGCGCAAAATACCTCGTCACAAGCCCTGACCTGCGCGCCAAGATCTCCGAAATGCTGCCCGAAATCAAGACGCTCAAAAACGTCATCATCGTTAACAAAGACGGGCGGTCCGACGACCCGCCGGTGGAAGGTGATCTTGACTATTACGAGTTGATGTCAGCCGCTGACCCTGACTCCTTCACCATGGCCGAGACGACACAGTACGACTTCGCCATCATGCATTACACGTCTGGTTCAACCGGCAAACCAAAAGGCGTTTTGCACCGTCACCAAGCGGTCATTCAGCAATGGATAACCGGCCACTGGGCACTCGATTTCAAGTTCGACGATGTCTATTTTTGCACTGCCGATCCCGGATGGGTTACCGGAACGTCTTACGGAATGATGGCGCCGTGGACGAACGGTGTGACGCAGATCATCTACGAAGGAGGCTTCAGCGCCTCGGGTTGGTACAAGGTCATTCAGGACTACGACGTCACTGTCTGGTACACCGCACCGACCGCGGTCCGCCTCCTCATGCGTGCCGGTGGCGACGTCGTCGACCAGTACGACATGTCTTCCCTGCGATTCATCGGTTCGGTCGGGGAGCCCTTGAATCCCGAAGCCGTCGTTTGGGGCAATCGCCATTTCAACATGCCGATCCACGACAACTGGTGGCAGACAGAAACCGGTGCGATCATGTGCGCCAACTATCCGTCGATGGCGGTCCGTCCCGGTTCGATGGGACGACCGTTCCCCGGCATCACCATGGGCGTCCTTGACGACCAGTTCAACGAGATGGGCCCCGGAAATGCAGGTAGCCTCGCCGTCCGACCAGGTTGGCCATCAATGATGTACACGTACTGGCAGCAGGACGAGATGTACAACTCTCGCTTCAAAAAAGGCTGGTACATCACTGGCGACCAGGCAAGCATCGATGAAGACGGCTATTTCTGGTTCCAAGGTCGAGCCGACGACGTAATCAACACTGCGGGTCATCTTGTTGGCCCGTTCGAAGTCGAATCCGCACTCATCGAACACGAAGCCGTAGCCGAAGCTGGCGTTATAGGAAAACCCGATCCTATCGCCATGGAGGTCGTCAAAGCATTCGTCACCCTTAATCCAGGCCACGAAGCCGGCCCCCAGCTCCGACGCGAACTTATGCGGTTCGCCCGCGACCGCCTTTCCGCTGGAGTCGCCCCACGCGAGATCGACTTCATCGACATCATGCCTAAGACCCGATCCGGCAAAATCATGCGCCGCCTGTTAAAGGCTCGGGAACTCGGCCTCCCGGAAGGCGACACCTCAACCCTCGAAGACGACTAACTCCAATCTCATCGCCAAGTACGAAAGGCAAGTGAAATGCCCGACGCAGCAGTATTCAGCAAAGTCAACGAACCTCTGACCGTCGAGGACATCTACGTCGACGATCCAGGACCTTACGAGGTTCTCGTGAAAACAATGGCCACCGGAGTGTGCCACTCCGACCTCCACTTTGTAGAAGGCCTCTACACGATGGCAACCCCCGCCGTGATGGGTCACGAAGGTGCGGGCGTCGTCGAAAAGGTCGGCGATCTCGTCCGAGATGTCGCCCCCGGAGACCACGTCATCCTCTGCCTCTCCGTCTACTGCGGCCGATGCAGGCACTGCATCACCGGCCATCCGGCGCGTTGCCAGACTAAGCCGATGCGCGGTGAAAATGAAGCACCCCGTATCTCGTGGAATGGCGAACCCTTGGTCCAGATGGCGAACCTCGCCACCTACGCCGAGAAGATGCTCGTACACGAAAACAGCGTCGTCAAAATCCGGGAAGACATGCCCTTCGAAGGCGCAGCCCTCATCGGATGCGGCGTCACAACCGGCGTCGGCGCAGCCCTAAACACCGCAAAAGTCGAACCCGGCTCAACCGTCGCAGTCTTCGGAGCGGGTGGCGTCGGACTTGGCGTCATCCAAGGCGCGCGTATCGCAGGAGCACTCCGCGTCATCGCCGTCGACATCTCCGAAAACAAACTCAAGACCGCTATGGACCTCGGAGCAACGGATATCGTCGACGCCTCCGACAACGACCCGGTCGAAGCAATCATCGACCTTACCGATGGCGGCGCCGACTACACCTTCGAAGCAATCGGCCTAAAAGATACCGCCGAAGCCTGTTGGCACTCCCTGGGAACCGGCGGCACCGCTACCCTCATCGGAATGATCCCCGAAGGCACCAACATCGAAATCCCAACCACCGGGATGAGAGAACGCAAAATCCAAGGCTGCTCGATGGGCTCCAATCGCTTTAAGGTCGACATGCCTCGATACGTCGAGTTCTATCGTCAAGGCCGTCTACTTTTGGACGAAATGGTGACTCGCCGCCTAGAACTAACTGACATCAATGAAGCCTTCCGCGCGATGAAGGCCGGCGAAGTCGCTCGCTCAGTCATCATGTTCTGAATGCCCAACACCAGATCGCAGTTTCACCCAAGCAGCTGGTTCAAACGGAGCGACATGTTGTGACCAACGGCGCGGGTGTTTTAGCCTTGTGGTTACACAAATCGCAGAACGTTACTCTGCGATTGGTTCGTATCTGTTTGAGTAAACCACCGCAAATCCACGGAACCGCGGCACGTCACAAAGAGGTGCATTCTTGAATCGCATAGTTGCCATGACCTTGGTCGCTGTAGCATTAGTCTCGGCGGCAATTTCGCTCGAAAACCATCCCCTACAAGCTCAATCTCAACTCTACCAACTGACGGTTCGAAACGTCACCGATCGTCAACCGATAAGTCCTCCGATCGTCGTCGTGCATCAGAACGCGCGCCTTTTTCCCAAGAGTGCAGACCGACTTGACGGACTGGAAGAGTTCGCCGAATCCGGGGCGCAACCGGCATTGATGGAATCGCTTAGCAATCGAACTGGTGTCAAGAGTGTGACCAGGTTTGGTGGCGTCATCGAGCCACAAAGTCAAAAGACCATCATCAACGTGAGTGCAGAACCGGGAGACCACATCAGCGTCATCGGTATGTTGTTGTGCACGAACGATGCAATTACGGTTGGCACCGCGATTCTTACCGACGAAGCCAGTCCGGCATTTGGATCGGGTATCGTGATAGACGCTGGAACCGAGGAAAACGATGAGTCACGCCGAAACGTACCTTGTTTGGAAGGCACCGGTGCGGCCAATCTCGATACCGCCGATGGAGAGGGAACCATAACTTCACCACATCCGGGCATCAAAGTCGTCGGTGACCTCGGAGCGGTCTTCGGTTGGAATCGCACGGCGATGGAGTTCGTTGTCGACACTCGGGGCACTCTACCGAAACGAGCATTTGATGTTGGAGCAACTCTCAGCAACAACACTAATGGTCAACCGATTACCCCTCCTGTAGTAGTGGTTCACGACAAAAACGTAGACGTTATCACTTACACTCGCCCGATTGAACTCAACGGAATCGATAGGCTTTCAGAAGGAGGTGACGGCGCCGTCCTGCTCGACACCCTCGCAGCCGAACCAGGCGTCGTGTCAGTCACACAGTGGCACACTGGCGGACCGATTGCACCCGGCGATTCTTACAGCGGTAACGCTCGCGCGTTCATCGGCACCAACATCACGATCCTTGGCATGTTCGCTTGCACCAACGACGCCTATATCGTCGCCTCGGCCGAGGTTAAAGGTTCCTCAATCCAAGTCACGACCGATTCAGCAATCGCCTCGGTCTTCGACTCCGGTGCAGAAAACAACGATGAGACTACCGCCACCGTGCCCTGCCTCGGTGGCGATGCGGCTGCATTCTCAGAAGGAAACGGAGAAAATCAGCGTCGTGAGCACCCCGGCATAGAAGGCAGCGCGGATCTGAATCCGGAAATCCATGGTTGGAGCGCTGACGACACCGCAACCTTAACCACTCATAACAAGGTCGAAGTCGCCGAACCCGTCGCGACTCCGGAACCGGTGCCGACCGAGACGCCAACACCTCAACCTACCGCGGAACCGACTGAAGAACCAGGTACGCCAAAAATCGGACCGGATGGACTTCCCATTACGGGTGGCTCAACGATCGCCGCCGCATGGTCGATGGCTGCGTTACCGCTTGGAATCGCTTCGGCGTTGGTAGGTGCTTGGCTAATCCGAACGGCGAACCGCCGCCGCGCCTATAGGCGACAGTAGGGAATCGAACGGCGCCAGCCATTACTCCGAGGCGGTTCCTAAAAACCACTCGATAGTAGCGGCGAAGTCCTGCGGGCACGACTCAGCCGCGCGGCTGCCACAATTTTCAAGCTCTACCAGCTTGCACTTGTCGCCTAGCAACGCCCGTGCGGCGACCACTTCCTGGTGATCCGCAATCTCGCTCTGCCGACCGCGTACTAAAACCAGTGGGCAAGTTGTTACGTTGACCGGTGGTGTTTCTCCTTCGCCTAAGCCATAGTCGACGAGCGCGAGCGCGCGCACTGCACCTTTGGCGAACTTCGCTGCCTGCAACGCAGTGGTCCCGGTCTCTTTCCCCTGAGCGATCACCGAGACGGGTTCGCCAATCGCCCATATCGTCTGGATCAAGGTGTAGGTCGAGACATTCCAAGTCGCATACACATCTCCCGACGCCGATACCGCATCCGCGAAATCCGACCACTGAGAGGCATCTGATTTCGACGAAACGAGGAGCAAAGGTGCGTTTCTCGGTGAACCGTTCTCCGAACCTGGCGACCACTGTTTGGCCCCGACCGTCGCCTCGGTAACTAACGTTATCTCCGTTGTCTCAGTCAACATATTTTCGGGTACTCCGCAGTAGTCGATATTGTTCGTCTTAACCGTTTTGTCAACGGCGTGCAATCAGTGAATCAACGTTAGAATACAAAACCGACAGACCACCTTATGACGACGAGAGTGGTGGTTTGCAACTTTGACCCGATTCGGAGGATACAAATGGTTACATCGGAGTGGGGAGCGATCTACAAGGAGCTCGGAGCCCAGCCCGTCATCAACGCGACTGGCAGCGTTACTTTACTAGGTGGCTCGACACCGGTACCGGAAGTGAAAGAGGCGATGGATCGCGCCGATAGCGCATTCATACCCCTTATCGAACTGGAAAAGGCCGCGGGCGACGAGATCGCGAGATTGGCGGGTGTTCCAGCGGCATATATCACGTCGGGTGCAGGTTCGGCTCTAACGCTCGCAACCGCCGCGTACATGGCTGGTGCCGACGATGATCTTATTCAACAGTTGCCCGACACATCGGGTTTGAAGGACGAGATCGTGATGCAGCACCGGGAGCAGTATTGGTACGACCGATGCCTCCAACTTGCCGGAGCAAAACTCGTTTTTGCGGGTGACGAAAACGGCACCTCCGAGGATGACATTCGAGCCGCTATCACCGACAAGACCTGTGCAATTCACGTCCCGGTTGTTGAGCAGGCGCCGAAAGACCCCAACGTTGTTCCACTCGACAAGGTCATCGAGATCGCCAAGGATGCCGGCGTTTACGCATCCGTCGATGCGGCCGGACAGATCTTCCCGCTCGAGAACTTCGGAAAATACGTGCGCATGGGTGCCGATTTCCAGTGCATCGCGGCGAAGTATATGTTTGCACCGCACTCGACCGGTCTGGCGCTCGGCACCGAGGAGATCATTGACGCGATCAGTCGTCATTCGTTCGTGGGTTACGAGTCACGGCGCATCCGAGGTATCGGTCGTCCGCACAAGGTCGACCGCCAAGAAATAATGGGTTGCGTTACGGCCGTGCAGCGCTGGTTCAAATTGGACCACGAGACTCGACTGGCTGCCGCCGAGCAGGAGAGCTTGGAGATCATCAAACCGCTACAAGGCATCCCCGGCGTCAAGGCCGAAATGATCGACAACATCATCGCCCACCAACCTTTCGGAGTGACGATAGGTGTCGATGAGGACGTGGTAGGTTTCAGCAACGAAGATCTTGTGGTCAAGCTTAAAGACGGGGACCCTCCGATCTGGACCCGCACAACGGACAATGCTCCGTTGATGATCCACGTCTTCGGTCTCAACCCGGGTGAAGCGAGCATCGTCGGAGAGTCGATCGCCGCCGCGGTTCGAGGTTAGTCTTCCCGCGTCGATCCAGTCTTCGACTCCGTCGTTCGCTTAAAGAACGGAACTCAAAAAGAAAAATTGCGTTCCCTCTAGGGTATTAAGGGGGAACGCACTTTTCGGCAGTGTCGGATAAGCGCGCCCACCAACGGAAACAACTAGGAGCGAACCACCCATGGAAACAGTCAATACAGTAGCCATCCTTAGCCCCGGCGACATGGGATCGAACGTCGGTCGCGCGTTGCGGGAAAACGGTTTAGAAGTAATCACCTGCCTCACTGAGCGTAGCGCCCGAACTCGCGAACTGTCCGATATCGCCGGCATCGTAGACGTACCCGACTTCGCAGAGATGGTTGACCGCGCCGACATCGTTCTGTCGGTCCTCGTTCCAGAACGCGCAGTCGACGTGGCGCGGCAAGTTGCCGCCGTCATCGCTGACACTGGGAAACCGCTACCCTTCGCCGATTGCAACCCGGTCGCACCGGCAGTGGCCATCGAGATGAGCGAGATAATCGATGCGGCGGGCGGCAAGTACATCGATGGCGGCATCATAGGGAGTCCTCCGGGCAGGGGGGAACCGCCACGCTTTTACGCCTCAGGACCACACGAAGCCATCATGGGTCAGTTGGACGGGCGAGGCATATCGGTGCCTATGATGGGTGGTGAAGTCGGTCGTGCCTCGGCGATCAAGATGTGCTACGCCTCGCTCAGTAAGGGCGCAGCGGCATTGAACGCATCGGCCCTAATCTCAGCGATGAACCTTGGCATCTACGACGAATTCATCGCCGAAATGGAGTCCAGCCAACAAGGCGTCTTGAGCAATATGCAAGGCGTCAAAAGCCTGGGTGCAAAAGCCTTCCGCTGGATCGACGAAATGGAGCAAATCTCCGCAACCTTCGGCTCCGCAGGAGCAACCCCTCACATGCACAAAGGTGCCGCCGACATCTTCCGCCTAGTCCAGTCCTCACCAATCGGCCACGAGAGACCGGAAACGGTGGATACCTCGCGGTCATTGCGGGAGACGGTGGAGTTGTTGGTGGAGACGGAAGATTAGGGTAGGTTTTCGAGCCGCCTAGCTAGCGCGTCGAAATCTTCTGGGCATTTTTGTCGGATGGTGTCGATGCGTCGGGATGCTTCTTCGCCAAGGGTTTGTCTGCCTTGACCTAAGTCCTCGGTCAGTTCCCGATCGGCGACCAACTTCGCGAAATATTCTTCTTTGACTTGAATCTCTGACCGGACATCCGACCACCGCCATGTACTCGGCAATTGAACACCTGCGAGGACCCATGTCTCAATCTCCTCCCAAGCATTGACAGCCAAAAATCGCGGACCGAACGTGTTTTCGATGTGATCCAACGCCGCCCGGCGATCAATGTCCCCGTCGCGATCAACGCACAGGATGAAAACATCAATCATGGGATACTGTTCAACGATTTCTCGGATCCTTTCCGTTTTCAATGCTTCTCCGACGCCTCCTAGTCGTGGATCTTGACAAACATTGACTCGCGCAGCGCGTATCCCACTTGTTCCGAATAGCCTCACGAACAGGGGTTTAAGAATGTACTGATCGTTTCGAAAATCTTCAGGGATTACCAAAACCTTCATGTAACGGATGCCGCTTTTTCCTCTGGGTCATGTTCGAAACCCAAAACATTTTCCATCCAGCCCGTGGAATGCAACCGCGCCAACCCTTGAGAATCGCGCAAATCTCGCACGTGCGGGAGTTCTGAAACGCGACGGATAATCCCGTTGTCCGAATCTTCGTCACGATACACGACGGCAACATGTTCGAAAGTTTGATCGCTAATCATCGATAACAGACTGGGCGAATGAGTCGTCGTGATCACCTGGAACTTACGTTTCTTCGTCTGTCGTTCGATCAGATCAACCAACAATGACAAACGGGCGGGATGCAATCCCGTGTCTACCTCTTCAAAAAAGTAGACGCTGTTAGCTTCAGCATTCAATATGGCCGCCAACATACCAAGAAACCTCAGCGTTCCGTCTGATACAGCGTCCGCCGAAATACGACGCCCTGTTTGCTCAACAATCTGAAACTCGACGCGACCAGACAAAGTCTGCGAAAATCGGAATCCTTTGACATCCATCGGTGTAAGTCCTCGGATCCAAGAAGCGAGGATCGCCTCACGTTCGTCTTCGGCACAGATCGAAAGTAACGCAGACGGTAGGTTTTCGCCATAATCACTCAGCGCCGCGCCCGCGATAGACGGCAACTTCATCACATCGGGCTTGAAATCGAAAAACCGCATCCGACCGAAGTCAGCAAATATCCCCAATCCGGAAATCGATTGATAGTCAGAATGTCCATTGGCCAACTGACTTAACGCAGATTGGGCTGGACTGAGACCAATATTGATCGGATCATCGCCAATCTGCAACACAAATACGGGTTCCAAGTCTGGAATGGATTCGAAACCAAGCGACTCGTCCGTGTAGAGAATCTCTTCCAACATCCGAAAACCACCCGGTTCCGATGAATCAACACCGATCTTGGTGTTGAAATATATGCAATCGGTGCCGGACTTAGTTTCGACATGAATTCCGAAAGAAGATCGGCTCTGACCATCAGATCCGCTCAATCGAGTAATCGCATTTGGTGCCCCCCGCAATGGTTCCCACTCCAACTGCCCTCCCACGCCAATCTTGCCGCCGATAATTTCAGCCAGCGAGTATCCCCTCCCAATACCGTGCAGAAACCGAAACGCGTCTCGAATGTTGCTCTTACCGCTAGCATTCGCGCCGACTATGACGGTAAACGGACCGAGCTTCAACGTCTCGTCCGCGAAATTCTTGAAGTTGGTGAGTCGAACCGATGTGATCATGTCACTTCTCCGAGTGACAGCTTGGGGCAACAGCCGCGGAGCAATGCCCTTAGGCTAACTGCCGCGTAACTCCCAGCGCAATATAGTCGAACTCCGCAGCAACGTCTTCATTCGTCAAAACCGGCGGTTCCAATGCGTCTAGATAGTCCGGGCGCAAGTTCACTGCCCCCAAGAACGGCAAACCCATCTCGTACGCCAGATCTTCAGCCGCGCCTTTTCCGAACATGCCACCAGACATGTTTTCGACGACGCCGAGGACATCTAAGTTCATCTTGCGAATCATGTTGATCGAGCGTTTAGCATCTAGAGCCGCCAGTTCTTGCGGTGTGCTCACGATGACAAATCCGTCCAGGTTCAACGTCTGCATCACTGTCAATGGGGCATCAGAGGTGCCAGGTGGTAGATCGACGACCATGTAGTCGGGCTCACCCCAGTCGGTCATCTGCAGGAACTGGTTGATGGCGTTGTGGATCATCGGACCGCGCCAAATGATCGCTTCTTCCTCGTTTTCCTGGAAAAAAGCCATTGACATCGCTTTGACGCCGAATCGTTCCGATGGAACCATGCGGCCTTCGCGTTCGACCGGACCTTCAGAGATGCGTAATACGCGGGTTACGTTTGGGCAGTCGATGTCGCAATCAAAAAGAGCGACATCGTGGTCCTGTTTCGCAAGTGTTGCGGCGAGGTTGACGGCGACGGTCGTCTTTCCGACACCCCCTTTTCCGCTGTAGACGCCAATGCGCTTGCCGATGGATTTAAGCGAATCGGCGATGCGTTTCCGTTCCTGGAACTGCCGCCGTGCTTGTGCGAGCCGCGCCTCTTCGGCAGGAGTTGTCTTGCGGGGAGTGGTCACAGATGTCCCGTGAGATGAAGATTATCGGTTGGTAGAAACCGGAGCTGATTAGTCGATGCCGAGGAGGCGTTTGCCATCTTCGGTGATCATGTCGGGGTTCCACGGCGGATCGAACACTAGGTCGACCTCGACGTCCTCGACGTATTCAATCTCGGCGATACGCCACTCAGCCTGTTGCGCGATGTAGGGTCCCATTCCGCACCCCTGGGCCGTGAGCGTCATCTCCACGAATACTTCGTTGTCTTCGACATCGACATCGTAGATAAGTCCGAGGTCGACGACGTTGACCGGTATCTCCGGGTCGTAGACATCTTTGAGGGCTTCGTATACCTGATCTTTGGTTACTACGTTGGCTGTTTGTGCCATAGTGCGGGCCTCCGCGTTGATGGGCGGGTGGAGGGAAGAGGATCTCTTGTGGTCAGTTTATCAAACGTAGTTCAACCACCTTTGGTCATCCACCTCTGGGCACAGTCTCGTCACCGTGTAGAGCCCGGCGCTCGGCGATGATGTCGTTGAGGGCCTCCCTCGCCATGTCCAACACGTCATCATCAGGCGCGTCGTCGTATGAAGCCGACTCTGCCGCTGAGATCCACTCCCAGATCTCCTCCTGCGCCAAACGGAGTTCCTTGGCGTTCATCGAGGAGAAGTCGGCGTGGATGGAAGCGGGTGGTGGTGGTAGGGACATTGCAGCCAGTTTTCGTGGGTTAATAGAGTGATGGGCAATCATCCACGGATCGAGGCATTAGCTAGGTGGGGTTAAAACCTCGCACCCAACGCCGCCGGCTCGACTGATTCGGCGCTCGATGGTTATCAGAGGGCAACCGAGGGATTCTGCTAAGGCAACGTACCACGCATCGTAACAGGTGAGGTTGTGACGCAACTCCCAGATTCGATCAGCGTAGGGTTCAAAGGGATATAGCGACTTATCGAGCGTCAAAATCTCCGTGAGAGCAATCTCTGCTTGCGACCCCGACACTTCTCCGATTCGCTCCATACGCCTGAGGCTCTGGGCACATTCTGCGTAAACCAATGTGGGGCAACGCAAGTCTTCGCTGTCAATGGTTTCGGATGCCCAATCGCTATAGGCATCGCCTTCCGTGAAAGCGTATACAAATACCGACGCATCAACTACGATTGTCAATCGTCATAAACCCCGCGCCCACGTCTTATCGATTCAACGATCATTTCGGAGGTGACGCGTGAGTCGCTGTTCTTGAGGCGTTCGCGCGCGCGTTTCATAATCTTGCGATTATGCTCGATTCGCTCCTGCTTGGTCACCGCCGGCACTGACGCGATGTGTTCGAGCTCGCCGCGAAGAAAATCCTCGATCGATTGATTGCGGATCGATGCGAGTTTCGCCAGTTTGTCCCGAAGATCTTCGGGTACGTTGTAGATTGTGATTTCGACAGCCATTCTTCCATTATGCCAACACTTCGGTTCATACAAGATTGTTCCGGTCAATCTTCGAACCCGCCAAGAACACGTCGCTGACTTTGCGGAGGTCGGCGATATCACGAGTGGGATCGCCATCAACTACTAGGATGTCGGCTTGCTTGTCAACTTCGAGCGTGCCCACCACATCGTCGACGCGGCAGGACATCGCAGAGTCGCGGGTGGCGGATACGATCGCTTCCATGTTCGACATCCCAGCCATCGCATGCGCTTCAATCTCGGTCTGGAAATCTCCCATGGGATAGTTCGACCAAGCAGAGTCCGAACCCGCGACCATAACCACTCCCGCATCCCGCATCCGTGCGACATGATCCATGCGACCTTCGATGCCGGCTCGCATAACGTCCACATCCTCGGTTTCCAAGGCGCGATCTGGATCGTCCTCGAGTTGACGGATCCGCGCCAAGCTTTGACCGAGGGTCGGGTTCACGAAGACCCCTTGTTCTGCGATCCGGTCCGCGATATCCGGACGGTAGCTGTCCGAACCATCGTGATCCTTGTGGACGCCGTGGATCATGGTGTCGATGCCCGCTTCAAGAGCATTTTCCATCCCGCCAGACGATGTGCAGTGAGCACATACATGTTTTCCGAATTTATGCGCCTCATCGGTGATAGCGGAGAATTCATCGATGTTGAAAGATGGCCTTGTCGGGTGACTGGTACGGGTGCTGCCGCCGGTCGCAGTCACCTTGATGAAGTCGGCACCTTCCTTGATGAGCTGTCTGACCGCAGCGCGGCACTCGGTCGCTCCGGTTGCCTGTGTGCCGAAGTACGACAGATGACCGCCGATTATCGCGATTGGCCTTCCGGCTAGGATCAGTCGCGGTGATGGGACGATCCCCATCTCTACGGCTTCTCGGAGCAGAAATGTCGTACGATTCTTCGCGCCGCAATCTCGAACCGTAGTGACGCCTGAATAGAGATGTTTCCTGACGTTCTGAGTGGCTTGAACCGTCAAAACCTCGTCCGGTAACGTCACAAGCTCATCGCCAGCGCGCCCATCGCCGATGCCGATCAAGTGAACGTGACAATCGACCAGTCCAGGCAGTATCGTTGCGTCGCCGTAGTCGATTTCGAGAGCCGACGCTCCTTCCGGCGTTTGCACGGTCTCTCTAGTGCCGATCTGCTTGATCGTGTCACCTTCCAGCAAGACGGCGGGTTGTTCGGCTACTGGACTGCCGTTGCCATCGACTAGTCTCGCGGCCTTTAGTAGCGTGAATTGCGGGTTGTCGACGCTCATGTTTAATCTCCGTGCGAATGTTGACTACCCAGATTAATTTCTTCGGGTTGTTGACGCACGGCAGCGAGCGATTCTTCCGAGCCACGCTCTACCTTCTCGCCTTTGAAGAACACATCAGCGACATTCCATAGGTCGTTGACGTTATTTGAGGGATCACCGTTGACGACCAAGATGTCGGCTTGTTTGCCCGGTTCGAGTGTACCGACGATGTTGTTGACGCCGAGAGCTTCGGCGGCGTGGCTGGTCACGGACATCAAGCCTTGCATGTGAGAGTATCCGGCGTGAACCAACAACTCGGCTTCGTAGACGGTGTTGCCGAGTTGGTAATCGCCCCATGAAGAATCCGAACCGGTGATGACCTTTACACCCATCTCGATCATCCGGCGGTTGTGGTCGAGGCGGACATCCAAATCGCGTTTCGCTTCATCCAAGTCAATGCGCTCTTGATCTGTAAGGCCGGATTCTCGTCCCTTCTGGATGAGTGACCACACGCGCGCCCGGCCGACCTGTAGCGTCGGATTGACGTATGCGCCTTGTTCGCCGATACGCTCGGCGATGTCCGTCCGGAAGTTAACCTCGCCGTCCGGTTCGTTGTAGGTGCAGTGAATGATCATGTCGACTTCGGCGTCGAGAGAGTTGATGACGCCTTGCGTAGACGTGCTGTGCGTGGCGGTTAACATGCCGAACTTGTGCGCTTCGTCGGTGACGGCTTGCAGTTCATCGAGGTTGAAGGCCGGACGTAGGGGAAAAGATGATGGCGTGCTGCCGCCGGTGGCAGTGATCTTGATGTAATCGGCACCTTCCTTGATCAGCTGCCGCGTGAACGCCCGGCATTGTTGCGTGCCCGTGACCTCGCCGCCAAAGTATCCCATGTGCCCACCGATAATCGAGACCGGCCGACCGCAAAGCATCATGCGCGGACCGACCGCTAACCCTTCGTTGATGGCATCACGAAGCCGGAACATGGTCATGTTTTTCGGCCCGTTCTCCCGGATCGTCGTAACACCCGAAAAGAGACTGCGACGCGCATTTCCGGCCGCTTGAACCGTCAGTATTTCGTCCTCCAAAGCTGCCAGGTCTTGACCATTGCGTCCATCGCCGAAACCATTGTTGTGAGTGTGGCAGTCCACCATCCCGGGCAGAATGGTAGCGCCCGGATAGTGGTGATGGTTCACCAATGCGCCGTCAGGAGCGCGTACTTCGTGCGCCGGGCCGACGCTCACGATCTCGGAGCCGTGGATCAGGACCGCGCCTTGTTCAATGGGCTGCCCGCCTCTGGCATCGACGACGCGATCGGCAGTTAGGAGGGTGTAGGTAGGGGAGTTAGTAGCAGGCATGGAATGGATTGTATGGCGTGCTGTGTCATTCCGAGCGCAGCGAGGAATCTCAATGCCTCGCACGAGAGGTTGGTCGGCGTTGGTAGACGATAATGGGGGGATGGTTTTGAGTTACGACGATCCTAACTGCAAAGCGGCGGCGGCTGAGATTTTGCGCCGGCATGAGGAAGGCGCGGCGGAGGCGAATATCACTTCGGCAGTGCGCGATTTTCTGGTCGTCGCCGGGCTTGCGAAGGTGGACAAGATGGTGGAAGAGAATCCGCCTTCGGAGGGATCACGTCGGGCGGTGGATTTGACGGCGTTGGATACGTTTATCGAGTTCAAGAGGTTGATCGGCAACGGGATCGAACCTAACCCGGAATACGTCCAACAACTCGACAATTATCTTGAAGCATCGGCAGAATCTCGCAACGGTGTCCGGATGGGGATACTCACCGATGGCAAGTACTGGGTGCTTAGATGGCCGAACGCTTCGCGAGTCGATACATCGCCACCGTATGCATTCACGTTACCCGACGCAGATCTTTGGTTCAAGCTGCACAAGTGGCTGCGAGACCATGCGTTGGTTGCGCGTGAGAACATCGCTCCGACTCATGAGGAGTTGCTGAAGAATTTCGGTACTAACAGCCCTTCGTATGAGCGCGATATCGATGAGTTGCGAGCTCTCTACGCAATGTTCGCTGGTTACGAGACGGTGACCGTGAAGCGTCGATTGTGGCACGATCTGTTGCGGACAAGACTTGTGGAGTCGAGTGATATCAGGTGTGACTCATGGCGTTGATCCGATGCCTAAACGAGCGCGGGATCGCTGAGTTTGAGCAGTTCCTTTCGGGGCTCTCTCGTGGTCGCGCCGATAGCAAGTGTTCTTATTTGCTTCTATCGCCTGATCATTCTGAACCGTTGCCCTTGGGTGATGTCGAGGTAACAACGAGGCATTTTGATAGCCGGTACGACTTCGCAAGATACATTGATGGATGTTTTGAAGCCGCAGGCATAACTCATGATGTGGATTTTCCGGGTATGTGGGAATGGTTGTCGGTGTTCTACTTCGACGAGTTACGCCCTAGAGGCCAATCTGTAGGTGCCGATCTAAGACGATTCGTTGTCGATTCCACTGTTGGGCATCGGCCGTACCGGCACTTGTTACGAGACCCGTACATGTTTTACAGGCGATATAGACACAGCGATGGCGGCGAGTTAGACCTTTTGTTATGCGACGAGTTGTGGAACCACGGCGATGTTGTAGAGAATCTTTCGGCGCGGTCAAGACTTCGCAACAGTGCTGGTGTCTTGCAGGTTGCCCGAATGCTTTACTTCGATCCAGACGCGGGTAGATCAAAGGTGGGCACTAGGGCAAGTTCAGGAGGGCACCGCCATTTCAGCAGATTTCTAAGGAATCTGCCACCACAGTTTGATCTTTCAACGATGTCTGCAGAGACGATACTGGCACTTCTACCTCCGGTGTTCGAAAAATGGTATGAACGAGATGAGAATCCTCAACTCTTGTTCGATGTTGAGCCGTTTGGCGGTGCCGTACCGCAACCGGATAATCAGGTTCCGGATGCATTAGGTCTCGCGGATATTTTGCAAGATGTGGACGATCGCGAGGTCATTCATTCCCAACGACGTGTAAGGAGCGATTTCTTCCGTGCCGGTGTTCTAAGCGCGTACGAGAATAGGTGTGCGATCTCGCAAGTGGGGTTGGTGCACACGGAACTCGATGAAGACATCAATTACGAAGTAGAAGCGTCGCATGTGATCCCCGTTGCCCGTGGCGGCAGGGATATCGTCCCGAACGGGATCGCGCTTAGCCGTTCTCTGCATTGGGCTTTCGATCTCGGAATGGTGTGGGTTAACGCGGAAATGCGAGTCCAAGTGGCCACGGAGGTACAGAGCGACCGCAGGAATAAGTGGTTACGCACCTTCGAGGGAAGGAAGCTGTGGGTACCTGACGATGCTAGGTTGCGACCAAGCGCTGAAGCTCTGCGATGGCACGAACAACACGTTGCGATTCGTTAGCGTACAGGTTTCGCCCAATCAACGACGACGGTTACTGTTTTGTGCGCACAGTTGCAAACGTGGGTTTCGTGGTTTTTAAGGCTGTCCAAGCCGAGATCGATGAGGCGAAGAATGTCTTCGACTCCGGTGTCGCCAGAATCGTTATAGGTCGTGATATCGATCGGTTTCCGGTATTTGCTAGGCGGCACAACGTATTGGATCTGATGCGCGAGGATATTTTCGGAACGCATCAGCACTTCTTCTCCGAATTCTTGATCCCATACGGCTGTCAACGCTCCGGCTAAACACCAGCCGCCGTCGTGCATCGATCCTTGTGTCCAGCCTTCATTGCAAAGCCAACTGCGAGCGCGAGACAGGGTTTCTCGGGTTTGTTCGTTGAGAGTTACGTTGGTTGATTTGTAGAGCATGGAGTCGGTAGGTAGTTGGGACCGATATAAAGATATGCTGCCGCATGGTCTGTAGTTTTGCAAGGAGCGAATGTAGGCCCTGTGCGAGACCTGCTAAGCTAGCCTACTTACCCGGATCGCAGGAAATAGCTCAGTCGGATTTTCCAGCTGAGGGCTGTGTCGTTTACTGTGCATCATGACGATGGTGAGCTATCGGTGCTGTGCGCTGTAGCCAAGATGGTGACAAGGCGATACATTCAAGACCGTCGAACGCGATTCTCAGTAGGTATCTTCGGGCGAGACTGGGACTGTATAACGGTGAATACGTTACTAAGTCGCATCTCGACAACTATGGTCGAACCGATGTGACCATCTACAAAGAGGACGAGGAAACGTATCATTTGGAATTCGCGGTTTCCGATTAATCGTAGGGGATGTTTGATTTGGGGCGTCGAACTGCCCAGGGTTTTGAGGGAGAGTTGGGGAATTTGCGGCAACGGTATCCGCGGTTGACGGATACGATTGAGCGTCGGGAGATTCGGAAATGGTTGCGGGAGTCGGCGGATGGGGGCGAAGGGTGGAGGAGGTTGTGAGGGAGTTGTTGGGGGGATAGGCTGAACCGGGGACTGCGGGGATTTAAGGGTGATGGGTGGGATTTTGGTGTTGGTTTGTGGACTGAGTCTGGAGTGTAGTATCGTTTAAGTAACGCCGTTGGTCTCTGATGCCTTTGGAGACGAAAGGTAGGACGAGATGGATTTCTTTACACAGTGGATCGGGCCAGTTCTGATATTTGTGGGGTTGGTGGGGATTGTGGTGTCTATGATGGGACTTGCGGGCTTCTTCAGGATGTCCGAAAAGCCTGACTGATCTGGCTAGTGATTCGAGGGACGCGACTTGATTCAAAGAGTGGGTTCGGCGTTTTGGGCGGTGATGCTGATGATAGGAGTTGCGGTCGTGGGTCTAGGTTTGTTGATTTGGCTTGCCGACATTCAAGGTACCGGAGAGTTGAATAGCACACATGCGCTGGTGCGGACAACTGCGGACTGGATGGTGAAGTTGTCGATAGGTGCGATCGTGGGGTTTTCGACTGGTCGCTTTGCGGTGAACGGCCGGCGTGGTGGGTCGGATGGGGGATGAGGGGTAGCCGTCGAATCTAGGTTCAGTTGCCGTAGTAACCGTTTAAGGCTTGCAATATCGCTGTCGTGGTTTGATCTGCGCCGAACTTGAATGTACCTGTCGCCGCTTTGCTTGCCATTTTGCCGATCCACGCACTCACCTTTGAGCCGAAGCTGTCTTTTTCAGCCGTTGGATCAGAGGTGACGGCTGTCTGGAGTTCGCACAGATCTTCATCTGCCAAGTTCAACTCGCGAAGGCTGCTCAACAGCGACTGAATATCGCCCTGCTTCACAGGCGTGATTTCTTGATGCACATTCACACCGGCAGCAACTACGTTTTGATTACCGTAAATGTTGGTAGTGAACGTATTTTGCACTACACTCTCGACAGGCAATTTGTTGAAGGCTGGGGTATCGGGTTGCTGATTTAGGAATGCTGATGCAGTCGATTCACTTGAGTTGCTGGAGCTTTGGTAACGGGTGTCGTTTCGAAGCTTTGCGATTGCCTCTCGACATCTCTGTATGACTTTTTCGTTGGGAGTGCGATCATTCAGCTCTTCGTTTGCCTCGTGCAGGTTTAGCATCGCAGCCAAAACGTCGCCCACGACTTCGTCTGATTCCAGATGCCAGAAAGCGCGCAGTTTTTTTGCTTTGGAATCGCCGTAAATCCTGAATCGCTCACTGTAGATGTCCACGTTGTAATCTTGGAAGAATTCATCGAATGTGTCGTTAGTGAAGTCCAACACGTAGCCGCCTTCCATACCCAGTGCTTTTATGAAATATGCTTTTTCAGGTGCAGTGAGGCTACTCAACAGATCGCTCCTTCTTGGGCGTGTTCGAACTCGGCTTGCTCATGCGATTCGTGAGAGACCCGACGACTGTGCGCTACGAGTTTTTGTCGAACTTCGTGCATAGGTTCAATTAACGGTTCGTCCGATTCATAAGACGAACTTCCACTAGTTTTCAGTATAGAGATGACGCTAATCGCGAACTTGGTGAGTGGTCGGATTGACTCGGGGCATCGCTCCTACTCCCCTCCCGCGCATACCCTGCTGTCGCTTCGCTCCCGCGCCTCCTTCGCTGCGCGAAAGGGGCAAAAAAGAAAACCTGCGGCACCAATTTTCGGTACCGCAGGCGAAACGTTGGTCTGTGTTTGTTTTTAGTAGTAGTCGACGGACAACGGTCCGCCATCGAAACCAGCGCCTGCGTCGGCGTTTGCCGGATCAGACGCCTCTTCCCAATCGTCTGGGCGCTCGTCGTAACCACGTGAGGACCAGAATGCATCGTGGTTGGGATTCATCTGGTTTGCGTGGTTGTCGCCGTTTCTTCCAGTCAAACTATCAGTATCCTTTTCCTAGGTTCAAGTAGTTGATTGTGTAGCTACGGTCTTAGACTGCCGCGTTTCTGATTATATTTTTCGGTATTGGTGATCTATTGGTTGGTGTGGGCCGCGCGTCTCTTCCCTGGGCATCCCCCGCTCGCTGGGCAGGTTTGAAACTTGCCCCTACCGTCCTTTTCGCCAGCAAAGGAGGCTTGTTGCTCATGCGTCGTACAATGTTCGATAGCGACGATTGGTGAGATGGAGGAGTAGCGATGGTTCAATCTGTGAAGGCAACTTACGAGAATGGGGTTTTGAAGCCTTCGGAGTCGATTGATCTTGAGGATGGGGATGTGGTGACGTTGTCGATATCGGTTGAGCGTGGCGCGAGTGATGGTGAGGCGATCGAGTCGGTGTCGGTTGATGGGAATGGAGAGATTGATGATCCTAATCGCCGTGGTGAGTCGCAAGTAGTTTCTGAGGAAGCGGAACATTCGGTGTTGCGTATGATCCGTCGGATCCATGAGTCAACACCCGAATCGGCGTGGGACAACGTTCCGACCGACGGCGCGAGGAACTACAAACACTATCTTTACGGTTGGCCGAAAGATAGAGGGTGATGGGCGAAGTTTTCGCTGATACTGGCTACTGGGTAGCTTTGATCAGCACACGCGACGATCTGCGCGAGTCCGCAGCGCAGGCGACCAACAATCTTGGAGGTCGTCGGATAGTGACCAGCGAAATGGTTTTGGTGGAAGTGCTCAACCACTTCGCTCGACAAGGCGGTGTTGCACGTGAGACGGCGGCAGAAACGATCATGGGCCTCAAGAACGATCCCAATACCGAAGTGATCGAACAAAATACTGCACAGTTCGAATCAGCTGTATCTCGGTATGCGAACAGGTTGGATCAGAGTTGGAGCTTGGTGGACTGTTCGAGTTTCGTGCTGATGGAAGAGCGGGGCATCCAAGACGCGCTGGCTCATGACATCGACTTCGTGCAGGCGGGGTTCAACGCGTTGTTGCGGTCGGGGTGATGTAGCGGGGAATGTTGGATGGATGGTGCGAGGGCAAAGTTGTGGCACCCCTTTGTCCGTTCGACACTTCCTCCGCAGAGCGGAGGAAACCCGGAAGTTCAGACCGGATTCGACCAATACCGCCCGGGGCCAATGAACTGGGCGGCGGCTATCGGGCCCCAGCTGCCGCGGGCGTAGGGGTAGAGTTGCGAGGCGAGCTCGGTTTCCCAAGCTTCAACGTAGGGGTCGATTACTGCCCACGACAGTTCGATTTCGTCGGCGCGGGTGAAAAGGGAGGCATCGCCGCCTACTGCGTCGAGCAATAACCGCTCGTATGCGTCACGCATACCAACTGGAAAACGGTATTCGAGTTCTTGGGCCTGGGCGCGAAGCTCTGGGCCCGGGCGTTTATTGTCGATTGTGAGACGTATCGCTTCGTCCGGCTGAATAACGATTCTCAGCATATTGGGGACTAACCCGGACGCGTCTTCGACATCGAAAATCCGATGCGGAGGTTGGCGGAACTGGATCGCGATCTCGGTGAACTTATTTTTCAACGCCTTGCCCGACCGCATGTAGAACGGGATACCTTGCCATCGCCAGTTGTCTACGAATAGACGCAGTGCTCCGTATGTCGATATCGCCGAAGCCTGCGAGACTCCGTCGTGATCTCGATAACCGTTGTACTGGCCTCGGATCGAGTTTGCCGCGGCTTGTTGGCGATTGGGTTTGCGGACCGCGCTCAACACTTTCGCCTTTTCGTCACGGAGAGAGTTGGCGTGATTGGTTGCCGGTGGTTCCATCGCGACTAGAGCGAGCAACTGCAGGATGTGGCTCTGGAACATGTCTCTGAGCACGCCGGAGTGTTCGTAGTATGCTGCGCGGTCGGCGACATCCAAGTCTTCAAGGACGGAGATCTGAACGTGGTCGATGTAGTTTCGGTTCCAGAGCGGTTCGAATATGGTGTTGCCGAACCGGAACACGATCAGGTTCTGGACCGTGTCCTTGCCGAGGTAGTGGTCGATCCGGAACAACTGATGCTCGTTCGCACGCGCATGTATCGCTTCGTTGAGGAGGCGCGCCGATTCAAGGTCAGTGCCAAACGGTTTCTCGACAACCAAACGCCTGACGCCATTGGTTTCGTCCAACATGCCGGCGTCACCTAAAGCGTTGACAGTGCCTTCGTAGAGCGTCGGAGAGAGCGCCAAATAGTAGATGCGGTCGTCTTTTGCTTCGCCGCGAGTGTCGGCGCGGATGTAATCGTCGAGCCGTTTGAGAGATGCGACGTCGTTGGACGACCCTTGGAAATATCTAACTTGATTGGCGAAATCCAACCAGCTTTGCAGGTCCGACGCGTAGTCGTCGCTTGAGACCTCAAAAAGGAGTCGCCGATAGGATTCATCGGTCAATTCCGAGCGCGCAAACGCGACGAAACGGCAACGCTCGGGCAGTGCTCCGATGGCGTGCAGGTGAAACAGCGCAGGTGCGAGCTTGCGTTGCGTCAGGTCTCCGGACGCGCCGAAGATGACGATGGTGAACTGTCTTGCTTCGTTTTCCGCCATTGGGAGTCACATTCTCCCTAGCCCTCTCCCATCACGGGGAGGGGATTAAGTGCGTCGGACGCTGTGACCGCCGAATGCGTTTCGCATCGCGGCCAGCGCGCGTCCTCCCATTGGGTTGTCTTGTCGTGATCGGAATCGCATCTGGAGCGCCGCTGTTATGACCGGCGCGGGCACCGCCAACTCGACCGAGGCATCAACCGTCCAACGTCCTTCGCCGGAGTCCTCGACATAAGACGACAACTGATCCAATCCCGGGTCTTCTTTGAGTTCGTCCGCGGTGAGGTCGAGTAACCACGAACGGATGACGCTACCATAGCGCCAGTTTTCGCAAATCTCAGCGAGATTAAGGCCGAACTCACTCTTGGCTTCGAGGAGTTCAAGTCCCTCGGCGAAGGCCTGCATCATGCCGTATTCGATGCCGTTGTGGATCATTTTTACGTAGTGGCCAGAGCCGCTAGGACCGACGTACAGGTTGCCGTCGGATTCCGGTGGAGCGAGAGATTTGAATATCGGTAGATTCCGTTCGTAAGCGTCTTTTTTTCCGCCGATGGTCAGGCAGTAACCGTTTTCCAGACCCCAGATTCCGCCGCTGGTCCCGCTATCCAACATGTCGATGCCTTGTTCAGCCAATTCTTCCGCACGGCGCATCGATTCCTTGTAGTTCGAGTTCCCACCGTCGATCAATGTGTCGCCCGCCGACATGCATCCAGCCAACTCGTCAACGGTCGATTGGGTGATATCACCGGATGGAACCATCACCCATACAGTACGCGGCGTTTCAAGAGCATTCACCAAGTCTGCCAGTGAAGATTTGCCGGTTCCGCCGTGAGTCTCTAGTTCAGCGCGCGCCCCGGCATCTAGATCGAAACCGACGACTGCGTGGCCGTCTTGTAACAAGCGACGTGCCATGTTGCCACCCATTCTGCCAAGTCCAACGATCCCGATTTGCATTGTTTTGCTCCTTATGCGGATACGCGCTCAACTTGCAACGCCTTTGAAACCGCCGACAACCGACTGGCGATCGCTTCGGCGACCACTTCAACGTCCGCGTTACCGTCCGTGAGCTCGCGCAGACACGGCATATAGGTTTCGGCGCCGATGATGATTTTCGCTTTGCCCGGCATCTCTGAAACGACTGTGGTTGCCGATGCAACGGAACGCGGTAGCGAACCGGGTGTGGCATTGTCGCCGACCGCGAGCGGGAAGATCGTGTCCAGTGTGAAACATGGCATCACGTCGGTCCGATCATCGATGTGAACACGCGCGCTCAACGTTTCTGCAACGATGCGTACTGATGGCAAGTTCATCACCCAGAAACAAGGGTCGAGGCCGGCATCTTGGAAAAACGAGATGATGCGCAGAGCGTTTTCGGACTGCAACATCGGATCGGGCCACCCGCCCCTCGGTTTTCGGATGTCCCAAGCGACGGTGGCCTCGAACGTGTTGGCGAAATCATAGATGCCGATGTGTTTGTCGATCGGAGACATCGACCTCGCGACCTGGCTCGCGTTGCTTGGTGCGCTGATTTCACCCATGTCTTGCGCCGCGTTCAGTACCGGTAACAACAAGACATCCGGTTTGAACTTGGTAGTGACTTCGCTCATCTCCTCGATTGCAGCCTCGATATAGTTTCGGACATCGAACGCAAACGTCAGCATCGTGGGAATGTTGGCTGACAGTGCGCGGAACAAGGAACCCTCGCCAATGTCGGTGTCCAACCAGATCAGTGAGTTGGATCGTGGAAGACCGCGTTCGAACGAGATTTCGAGAGCGTCGATCAAAGTGTGGATCAGCCCTACGAGACACGCGCGATCTTCCGGGTCGTTGCGATCCAGACCCAAGCCGTGCTCAACATCCGTTGCGTTGAGTATGAATTCAGGATTCAATATCGCTCTTTCTCATGGGTCACCAAACTCAGGCGATCTTGGCTGCAACCGCATTGAGTTCAGAAATGACGTCGCCTTCTGTCTGAACAAATTCTGCACGCCGTCCGTTTTCGCGACAGGCTTGCACATCGCCGACTGCTTGTGAATGCAAGAGGTCACCTAAAGAATATGTTTGCCCGGGAACCGCGACGTCAACATCTGTATTCTCGGTGATGGCGAGCAATCGAACCGAATTTGGACCGCCTTTGTGGAGTTGCCCGGTGGAATGCAGGTAACGAGGGCCGTAACCAAACGTTGTCGCCATTCCTGTTGCATTGCTGATGGCGACTCGCACTGCTGAAATCGTGTTATTCAATTCAATCGATTCTGGCAGATAGGCGACGATTGCGACGTAGTCACCTTCGTCGCCACCGCTGGCAATTGATAGGACGGCACTCTCCAAATCCCCTGGCGCTTGATTGGGTGCGGAGTTGGACTCAAGAGCTGCTCTCGCGAGTTGTTTTGCGGCTTCGACATCGGGCTGGTCGAACGGATAGACCCCAATGGCGCACGCGGCTACGGCGGTTGCGAACTCCCATCTGAAGAACTCGCCTGCTATTGAAGCTCGGTCAGGAACGTCGATCCGGTAAGTAGGGTGGCAGTCGTGAGCGGGGTTGGCCGGAACGTCTTCACCTTCCAAAGCGATGCAAACGAATTGACGATCATCGCCATACGACTGTTTTGGTAATACAGTCTCGCCCGCAATCGGAATGAGCCCGCGCCCATTCTTGCCCGTCGATTCGGCCAACAATTGCTCCAACCAAAGGCCGAGTCGCTCCAAACTGGGCGACATAGCGAAGGTAACTTTGTCACGACCGCGCAACGTGTTGGTTGCCATAAAGATGCCTAGATCGGCGCCCGGATTGCTTCCATCTTCTCGGCGACATCGATCGGCCATCGCCGACGCGCTCTGAGTCATATCATCCGTTGGCATGCCGCAGATTGAAGCCGGCAACATACCGAAACCTGACAATGCGGAAAATCTGCCGCCTACGTTGGTCGGTGTAGGAATATGGAACGCAAATTCTCTATCGACAGCGCGATGGGCCAACGGGGTACCCGGATCCGAGAGGGCAACGAAGTGACCTGCAACATCGGTTACGCCAGCATCACTCAACGCCGCTCGGAACACGCTTTCGAGGGACAACGGCTCGACAGTGGTGCCGGATTTGCTGGCTACCGCAAAGGCTGCGGTCGAGATGTCCATCGTCGTCAGCGCATTACGGATAGTGACCGGATTGATGGTGTCGAAGACGTTCAGCTTTGGTGCAGTATCCGGGAAGACCGAACTCAACACTTCTGGAGTTAGACTGCTCCCACCCATACCCAAGATATTGAACGAAGTAATTCCGTCCATCGAATCTCGGTGAGTGTGTTCCGCCAATCCGATGCCCGAGTGCATAGAAGCGGGAAGGTCCAGCCAGCCCATCCAATCGCCGCCGCCACCTGTCGATGGTTCAGGCCAAATCGAATAGTCGCGTGCCCAAATCCGTCGCACGATGTCAGCGATGCCAAGGTCGCTCTTGTTGTCAGAACCCGACGTCAAGCTTCACTCGCGTTCCGGTGGCTATCCGACACTGGCCAAAGACGAGACCTTGGCATCGATTCGCGCCATCAAGCTGTCCCAAGAGTCGGCGAATTTCTCGACTCCTTCGACTAACAGTTGGGCGGTAACCGCCTCGTACGATACACCTTCATCGGCGAGTTGGCCGAATTGGGCCTCCGCCTCATCGACACCACTCGTCAAGGTTTCAGCGATGGTTCCGGTGTTGAGCACGTCTTGGACCGTCGGCAATGGCAGTGTGTTGACGGTTTCCGGTCCCAACAGGCTGTCGAAGTAGAGCGTCGGCGCGTATTCGGGGTTTTTGACGCTCGTTGATGCCCATAGCGGACGTTGCGATTGTGCCCCGATCGCATCGAGTGAAGCAAAGCGCGAGTTGCCGTCTGGTTTGCGATCGAAGAGTCGCTGGTATTCGCGATAAGCCAACTTAGCGTTTGCGATACCGATCTTACCGACCAAATCGCTATCGTCCGGCAGCTTCTCGTCGGCGAGAGTGTCGACTCGGCTGACGAAGAACGAAGCCACCGATGCGATTCGGTCAGGCGATCCGTTGCCGGCGCTAACGTAGTTGGAAATGCCGTCGAGATAGGCGTTAGCGGCGGTAATGTACGCGTCGAGCGAGAAAAGCAACGTGACGTTCACGTTGATTCCCTCAGAGATCAGGGTAGTGATGGCGGGCGCACCTTCCGGCGTGCCGGGAACCTTGATCATCACGTTGGGGCGACCGACCGCTGCCCACAACCTCCGCGCCTCGTCGATCGTGCGATCGGTGTCATGGGCGAGATGAGGGTTGACCTCGATCGACACGAAGCCGTCGCGATGATTCAGCGCTTCGTAAGTTGGCAAAAGGATGTCAGCGGCATCTCGGACGTCCTCGACCGCGATCCGCTCGAAAACAACCTCCGCGGTACTGCCGTCCTTCGCGTATTCTGCGAGCCGGTCGTCGTAGACATCGCTGCCGGCGATCGCTCCGTCGAATATCGTGGGGTTGGTCGTGATGCCTCTCAGCCCGGTGTTGACCAACGCCTGAATCTCGCCGCCATCGATCATGTCGCGGCTTATCTGGTCGAGCCAAACCGCCTGTCCTAGCTCAGCCGCTCGGGTAATGTTGTTGTCTTGTCCGTTGTCCATAGCTGGTGCTTGCCTTGTCCAAGTCGATTTTGGTTACGCTGATCCGATGTGAAATCGTGTTATTCGGATGCGAAGTTGGATTGTTCGATGGCGATTAGTTTGTCGAGGCGACGCTGAAAGCGGACCTCATCGCCCATCGTCGCCGATAGAAACGCCCGCACTAGCTCGGTTGCGATTGCGTCGCCGACCACTCTTCCGCCGATGCACAAAACGTTCATGTCATCGTGTTCTACGCCCTGCGCAGCCGAATAGGTGTCATGACAGATCGACGCTCGGACGCCTCGGAACTTGTTGGCTGTAACCGCGGCTCCTATGCCGCTACCACAGACGATGACCCCGCGATCAGCATCACCCTTCATCACCGCTTTGGCGACAGGCGCAGCGCGATCGGGGTAGTCATCTTCCGAGTCGTAGGAATGAGCACCGAGGTCAATGACCTGATGGCCTGCAGCCTTGATGGTGGTAATTACGGTTTCGCGCAGATTAAATCCAGCGTGATCAGCGCCAACTGCTACTCGCATCGATAGTCCAAATCCCCGTTTGCCTTACGATTGCGTTAAGACACACATATCTACGGTGCCAACTACGCGGTAATGATACAACCGCCGATTTTCACTCCCAACAACATTGGAGGCGATCAGGCGACGATCCACCGCCTTCCTTGAGCGAACGAATCAGAGAAGCGAACGCGCTGTTTCGGCTACGTTGTCTACCGTGAAGCCCAGATTGGCCATAACAACATCACCGGGCGCGGATGCACCGTAGCGGTCGATTCCGATGGTTGCACCGTCGAATCCGGTGTAGCGTTCCCAACCGATCGTCGTGCCCGCTTCCACGGAGACGCGGGTCCGAACCGATGAAGGCAAGACAGATTCTCGGTATTCGTCGGATTCCGCTTGAAAAAGCTCCCACGATGGCATCGAAACTGCTCGTGCGGCAACTCCTTCGGATTGGAGCTGCAATGCCGCTCCGAGTGCGATCTGCGTTTCCGAACCTGTGCCGATGATGATCACTTCCGGCTCTTCTTCGGTGTCGGCGATAACGTACGCTCCGCGTTGGACGTAACCGCGGGCGAAACCCTGTCCGCCAATGGCGGGTAGTTGCGGGAGGTTCTGGCGAGTGAGGATGAGCGCGGTCGGACCGGAACGGTTTTCGATGGCGATTCTCCATGCTTCGAACGTCTCGGCCGCATCAGCTGGCCTGATGACCGTCAAGTTCGGTATCATTCGCAAGCCCATCAACTGCGAAATCGGTTGGTGCGTGGGACCATCTTCGCCCAGTCCGATCGAGTCGTGGGTGAAAATCCAAACGCACGGGGCGTGTGAGAGTGCGCCAACTCGGATCGCTGGTCGAAGGTAGTCGGAGAAGATGAGGAATGTAGCCGCGTAAGGTATGATGCCGCCGTGCAGCGCCATGCCGTTGCAGACAGCGCCCATGCCATGTTCACGGACGCCGAAGTGGATGTTCCGTCCATCTGGCATTTCCGGCGAGAACGATCCACGGCCCTCAACCTCGGTGTTGTTCGATTCAGCCAAGTCGGCCGATCCGCCTATTAGTCGCGGAATGCTAGGTGTGATGGCGTGCAACGCTTCGCCTGAGACGGCGCGTGTGGCGATCGGTCCGTTGATTGAACCGATCAGTCGATTCAAACCGTCGTCCCAACCATCCGGCAGCAATCCGCGCAAATCTTGGAGGAAACGACCAGCTAGCTCCGGGTATTCCGCTTTGTATACGTCGAATCGAGCATGCCATTCGTTCGACAACGCTTCGCCGCGTTCAACTGCGGACCGCATATGTTCGTATACATCCGACGGCACGTCGAAGGGATCATATTCCCAGCCTAGCTGCGCTCTAGTAGCCGCAACTTCATCACCGCCGAGAGCCTTACCGTGTACGGCGCCAGTGCCGGCAAAGTTTGGACTTCCGAAGCCGATAACGGATTGCACCGTGACGAGCGACGGCTTATCGGGCTCATCGTCGGCTGCGTTGAGGGCATTAACGATGCCGGTCAGATCATTGCCGTCAACCGGTTCGATGATTTGGAAGCCATAGGCTTCATATCGAGCGGCGACGTCTTCTCGGAACGCTTTGTCGGTGTCGCCTTCGATAGATATTTGGTTGTCGTCGTAAATGACGATCAGCTTGCCGAGTTGGAGGGTGCCGGCCAACGACGCGGCTTCTGATGCGACGCCCTCCATCATGTCGCCATCCGAACAGATGGCGTAGGTTCGATGATTGACGATCTCGTGGCCGGGACGGTTAAACGTGTTAGCTAGGATCTTCTCAGCGAGAGCAAATCCGACTGCGTTACCCAGACCTTGGCCCAACGGTCCAGTAGTGGCTTCAACGCCGGCAGTCAGCCCGTATTCCGGGTGTCCGGGTGTTTTGCTGTCCCACTGACGGAAGTCCTTGATTTCGTCAAGAGGTAGGTCGTACCCGGTGAGGTGGAGCATCGAATAGAGAAGCATCGATGCATGACCCGCGGAGAGAACGACGCGATCCCTGTCGGCCCAATCGGGGGTCCCGGGAGCGTGGTTTAGAGTGTGCTGCCACAAAGCGTACGCGGTTGGAGCCAAACCCATTGGTGCACCGGGGTGCCCGCTGTTCGCCTTCTCGACCGCGTCGATCGAGAGGAAGCGGATGGCATTAATCGACCGCCATGCGACATCGCTGTTAACGGCGGATTCGGAGATAGTTTGGGTGTTTGACAAGGCGTGACGGTGTGGGTGCATTCGCGATCTGGACGCGCTGATTTACGAAATCGGCAACCTAATTGATTCTATTCGGTTCTAAGATTCGCTACGTGGTCATACGCCCGCTACATTGAGCCGCACCGAGTATAGCGACACGTCGCCGCAGATGTAGAGGGTTTTGCGGTCTTCGTCGCCGAATGTGCAGTTTGCTGTTCGCTGCTCTGGGACGAGAATCTTGCCGATTAGTTCGCCTGCGTGTGTGTAGCAATGGATACCGTCGTGCGCGCTGGTCCACATATTCCCGAGTTCGTCGCAACGGAATCCGTCGGCGATGCCGGGTCTGACAACTGCGAAGATACGGAAGTTGCTCAGCGATTTGCCGTCAGAGTTGACGTCGAAGGCGGCTACGTTGCGCGGCTCGCCGCTGTCGGCTACGTAAAGGATCGATTCGTCTGGTGAGAACGCGAGACCGTTGGGGCGGTCGAGTTCGTTAACCACTATCGAGATTTCGCCCGTGTCGGGCACTAGACGGTAGACGTAATTTCCGTCGAGTTCGGATTCGCGTGCGTTTCCTTCGCGTCCGCTCAGGATTCCGTACGGCGGATCAGTGAACCAGATCGAGCCGTCGGATTTGACGACGAGGTCGTTAGGTGAGTTCAGCTTTTTGCCTTCGAAGCTGTCGACTAGAATGTGGTGCGTGCCGTCGTGCTCGAGTCTGCTGATGGCGTGTCGGAGGTGTTCGCAGGTGACTAGGCGGCCTTCGTTGTCGACGGTGTTGCCGTTGCTGAAGTGACTTGGTTCACGGAACGTCGTTGTTTCGCCGCTACCGGGGTCATATTTCAGCATCCGGTTATTCGGAACGTCGGAGAAGACTACGAAGCCGACAGAACCGTTGCGCGCTGGCACGTAAGCAGGCCCTTCTGCCCATTCGGTTCCGGTGTAGTGTTTCTTGATCTCGACATCATCGCCGCCGATAAGGTCGCGGAATGCCGGATTAACGATGACAGCGCCGGAACGCAGTTCGCCTTCGGGTCGGAATTGATTGCGATTGGACCAAGTCTTGTTAGGTGCGATGGACATGTGATTTCTATTGATGTTTGCTGGTTGCGATGTTGATCCACATTACCTTAATCCACCGCCGCCGGATTATTGATGAGAGAGGTGATGGGGTGGTTTCGGGGGAATTTACATGGATGGACGGGATGGAGGGGATGTGGGGTTTGAACTATGATTGCCATGATTTTTGATGATTGGAATGATGGGTTGGTGGTTTTGAACTAGGATGCGAAGGATTGAAAGGATGGGAAGGATGGGTTGGGGTGTGTTGGTATGGCCTGCGGGGGTGTTGCAGGTTTTTATGTTTGGTTGGGGGGTGTGCCCCCTTTGTCCTTCGGACATTTCCCCCGCGAGCGGGGGCAACCCTAGCGGGTTTGTTTCATCGCCGCGCTTGCGGGGATTGGACGTGGGCCCGTCCTTTAATTCCAGCGTCTGCCCA
Source organism: Dehalococcoidia bacterium (assembly GCA_965232825.1). GTDB lineage: Bacteria > Chloroflexota > Dehalococcoidia > Lucifugimonadales > Lucifugimonadaceae > Bin127. The sequence continues at coordinate 119,361 of OZ247429.1, forward strand.
CGTTGCCAGGCCGTGGGCCCGGAGTTCGGCCGCTTGAGCAATGCCGCTCTCCATCGCTCGGTTAGTCCCGAGCTGGTGCTGTAGCCGCGCCCTGTTTGTTGTCGAGGGCCGACGTCTGCCGGATTCACGAACGTTCGCCCAGCCCTTGGACGTGCGCTCCGTGCGTGCGAGGGCGGGTTTGAAACCCGCCCCTGCATCGCGTCCCCCTCGCTTTGCGAAGGGGAGGGATCGCTCGTCTGGCTCGTGTTGCGGCGCCTGCTTGTGGCGACGCGGCTGGACCTTGTAGCAGCGTTCGCTTCTAACGGTCCCTCCCTACGTTGCATCTTGTTTGCTCAAGGATGCCGAGATCAGTCTTTGACTGTGTAGCTCTTGTGGTGTTGCGTTCACGGTCTTGGGCTGGCCTCGGGTTTTTGTCGGCAGGGTCTAGTTGAGGTCGTATCCGCACCCGTCGGCGCGGCGATGTTTTTGAATTCATGTTCTATGATAGCACGGATGTATTGGTTGTCAAGTGTGAACTAGGATTTGAAGGATTGGTAAGGATGGGTGGTGGTTGTTTGGGGTGCTGCCGTGATGTGAGGGGTTGAGATTCCTCGCTTCGCTCGGGATGACAGTCAACAAGGGTTGGCAATGACAGCTAAAAGTCAGTACGTCACAAACGTTTGATCGACCACCTCTAATCCGTTGCCATTACCGCCAAAAGTTCTGGCAAAGGCATGTCAGCAAGGGAATCCAGCCGCATGTCGGCGTCTGGGAAGGACAGGTGCTTGGTCATCGGCCCGGGAACTGCGATGCAGTAGAGGCCGGCGCTTTTGGCAGCTGCGACTCCCGTCAACGAGTCTTCGAGTGCGAATGCTTGATCGACGGTGACGCCGAGGTTTGAGACGGCGGTGACGTACGCGGCTGGATCGGGTTTGGCCCTACCCCCGACGTCGTCGCGACAAACGATGGTTTCAAAGCGATCAAGAAGACCGATCTGATCGAGTCGCTCAACGACCCACCATCGACGAGAACCGGAGGCGACGCCGACATGGATGCCTAAACGCTCGGCGGCGCAAAGATAGTCCTCGACTCCGGGCATCGGATTTACGCCTTCGAGCATGTCTAGGTGGATCGCTTTTTGCTGTTTCCGGACCTCGATGCGATCGATCTGATTGCCCGTCAATTCGGCGATTTTTTGGTCGAAATTGAATTCGATGGTCGTGTTGCCAACTGAGGGTAACCAAGTCGAAAGCGGAAGCTCCGAGCCGTGTTTTCGATATAGGGACTGCCAAGCTTCATAGTCGGTCGTCTCGGTATCGAGAATCAGTCCATCGAAATCGAAAATGATCGCTTTGATGTGGTTCATTGGTTTGCACTCTCGCGCAGCCTCTCTACCATCTTAGGGAGAGGAGTTGTGCCCCCTTTGTCCTTCGGACATTTCCCCCGCACAGCGGGGGAAACCCTGCGGTTCTTTCTCGCGGACGGGCGGCGGTTGTTACGCCCCCTGCGCGTTGATGTCGATCGACCACAGGGAAGAGGTGGCGCCGATGAATAGGCGTTGCCTGTCTGACATGCCGAACGAGCAGTTCGCGGCGACTTCGGGGGTGAGAATCTTGCCGATCAAGTTGCCGTCGGGGTTAAAGACTTGGATCCCGTCGCCCGCGGAGACGTAAAGGTTTCCGTCGGTGTCGCATCGGAAACCGTCGGGCACTCCGGGTTCGATGTCCGCGAAGATGGTCGGATTGACTAGCGATTCGCCGCCCGGGGTCACGTCGAAGCGCATGATGCGGTGGTTGCGGAACTCGCCGTGGGTTCTTCCGGTATCGCCGATGTAGAGAACCGACTCGTCGGGCGAGAACGCGATGCCGTTCGGTTTGTCAAAGTCCTCGGATACCACCGTGATATCCATGGTGTCGCCATCGACGCGAAACACGCGGTTTCGGTCTTGCTCCGGTTTGTCGCCGTGTCCGAACTCGGGATGCAGAAAACCGTAGTCCGGGTCGGTGAACCAGATCGAACCGTCGGATTTAACCACGACATCGTTCGGCGAGGTTAGTTTTCCGCCCATGTAGCGATCAGCGACCGGTGCGAGCGTGCCGTCATGTTCGAGACGGACAACGGTGCGGCCGCGCGTCAGGCATGAGAGAACGCGTCCTTCCGCATCGACCGTGTTGCCGTTGGCACAGTCCGAGGGTTGGCGGAAGATGCCCAATCCGGACGTTTCGTCCCACTTCATGATGCGGTTGTTCGGGAAATCGGAGACGATGACGTAGTTGCGAGAAGGCAGCCAACAGACACCTTCGGCAAACACGAGGTCGCTTGAAAGGAGTGTCAACTCGGGAGAATTTCCGATTATCTGTCGGAACTCGTCTGCGTAGATTTCGAAGGGGCCTGACATTGGAACAACTCCCTTTTGTGCGTGGCCTAATCATTCGCCATTTGCGAGAAGATTTGGGTCGCCTGACTAAGCGCTGTGCGAAGTTTATCGTACGCTCCACCGTATCAATCGGATTTCTGGTTTCTCCCCGCGAGTGTTAACCTACGCGCAAGCGCAACACCAATGTCGCGCAGGTGCATGGCTAACGCCATTCCCGCGCAAGACACCGTCATTCCCGCGTAGGCGGGAATCCAGATAAGGGGCCCCAAAATGAAGATGTATTTAGCTGGCGAATGGGTGGATCGCGACCACCGGATGGATGTCATTGATCCATATGTAGGCGAGGCGTTCGACACCGTGCCCGCGGCATCTGTCGAGGATGTGGTGCTGTCTTCGCGAGCCGCAGAAGAAGGTCGAGCGCAGATGGCTGCGTTGACTGGCATGGATCGATACGAGATTCTCACTCGTGCGGTCGAGATCATGAATGATCGTAAAGAAGATCTTGGGCAGACGATCACCCGCGAGGAAGGCAAGGTCATCTCCGAAGGTCGGTTGGAAGTCGACCGTGCGGTGCAGACGATGACGTGGTCGGCGGAAGAGGCGAAGCGATTGCGCGGCGAGACTATCCCGCTCGACGCATCGCCTGGCAATGCGGGTAAGTTCGGATTTACGGTACGTGTTCCGGTGGGGATCGTCGCGGCGATCGCACCGTTCAATTTCCCGCTGAACCTCGTCGCTCATAAGGTCGGACCCGCTATAGCCGCTGGCAACTCGGTGATCATCAAACCGGCGTCTGACACGCCGTTATCAGCGTTGAAGCTGACCGAGATCCTGCTTGAGGCTGGTGTGCCCGATATGGCGATCCAATGCATCACTGGTTCGGGCCGAACGATCGGCGATGCTCTGGTGTCTCAACCGAATGTTCGAAAGGTCACTTTTACCGGTTCGCGCGAGATCGGCGAGCGCATAACCAAGATGGCGGGCCTGAAGAAGGTCACGATGGAGTTGGGTTCGAACTCGCCATTGATCGTGATGCCAGATGCGGACATGGAAAAGGTCGCAGCGGCAACCGCGCAGAGCGGATATGCAAATGCCGGGCAGGTGTGCATCTCGACCCAGCGCGTCATCGTCCAAGAGTCTGCCTATGGCGACTACATCGATGCGTTGAAGCCACAAGTAGAGGCGTTGACGGTAGGCGATCCCAAGCAGGACGCGATGAACATGGGCCCGTTAGTGCGCGAAACCGATGCGGCGAGAGTCGAGAGTTGGGTCAACGAAGCAGTCGATGCTGGCGCAAACCTTATTTCCGGCGGAACACGGAACGGTGCGGTCATGGCACCGACGATCCTCGCCGACGTAGACCCCGACATGCGAATCTCGCGTGAAGAGGTGTTCGGACCAGCTGTGGCGATAACACCCGCGGCCGACATTGACCAGGCGATCGAGTTGGCGAACGACAGCAACTTTGGTCTCGCCGCGGCAATCTTCACGCAGAACGTCGATCACGCCATGCGCTTCGCACTTGAGGCCGAGGCTGGTAACCTCAACATCAACTCAGGCACGCAGTTCCGCGCCGACATGATGCCCTACGGTGGATTGAAGGACAGCGGTTTCGGCAAAGAAGGCCCGCCCTACGCCATCGACGAGATGACCGAGTTGAAGATGGTGGTGTTCCACTAGGCGATAGCGGCCCGTTAAGATTTCATCGCAAGGCGCGACGTTCGTTGCGTCACAGTTCGCGTCGCGACACCGTTCAGGATTTCAACGTGGGGTTACCCTTCCAGATAGGAAGTGCTATTCGAAGAGCTAGGCTGATGTTTACTTTTGATGCGGAGTAAAGGTAATGGTCAGATCGAAAGAAGAAATCCGTGGAACGGTTGATCGCGGTGAAGCGATCTATGATGCCGTCATCAAGGATCAGTTGAACGACGATCAGCTGGGAATGTTCTTGGCGATCGATACCAAAACCGGCGAGTACGAGGTAGGGGATTTATCCACGGGGGTTACCGACGCTATTCACGCGCGAGTTGCCAACGCCGATGTCTATGTGATGCGACATGGCAGGATGCCGACTCTGACGATAGGTATGTCGCCGTATTTTGAACAATGATTGAGCGCGGGCGAGTTCGCCAATTCAACAATCAATTCATAGGCACCTGCGTCATCCTTGTGGTCGGAGAGACCGGCGTGCCAGCACGGGTCGAAGCCATGGTAGATTCCGGTTTCGCAGGGTATTTGTCTCTGAAACCGGACGTAGTTGATGCCTTGAAGTTGCGGCGAACTAGGTCGGAAAAGGCATATCTCGCGGATGGCCGGAGCACCACCTGTGATATGTATCGCGTCCAAGTGGATTGGCAAGGTCATCTCCGAACCGTGGAGGTAGCTAGTCTCGATGGACATCCCCTGATCGGCATGGGCCTCCTTCAGGGTAGCGAGTTGCGGATGATGGTTGCGGATGCCGGGGTGATCGAGATTACGCCTTTCGATCAACTTTAGGAGCCATACGTTACTATTGCTTCGACGCTCGGTTGATGAGCGCCTGAAACTGGATAGGCCAACGTAACATGCCTCCCAAAATATCGTTGATTGGTGCCGGGAGCGTCGTCTTCGCGCGGCGCCTCTTGCAAGATGTCGCTTGCACGCCCTCGCTGAAAGATTCCCATATCTCGTTGATGGATATCGATGAGGAGCGGCTCAAGGTCATCGGCGACTTCGCCAAGAAGCTGTTCGCCGAAGTTGGTTCTAACGCTCACATCGAGACCACGACGGATCGTCGCGGGTCGCTCACCGATGCCGACTATGTGCTGACAACGATCCGGGTCGGCGATACGTTTGAACGCGACATCGATATTCCCAGAAAGTACGGTGTCGATCAGGCCGTAGGAGACACGGTTGGGCCGGGTGGTGTGTTCAAGGCGCTTCGTACGGTGCCGGTGCTGATCGATATGGCGCTCGACATCGACGATGTTGCCCCGAACGCGACTCTGCTTAACTACACGAATCCGATGGCGATGGCGTGTTGGGGGATTACGTCTGAAGCTGATGTGCCGACGATCGGGCTTTGCCACAGCGTCCAGCGAACGACGCAAGACTTGGCGGACTACATCGGCGCGCCGAGGGACGACGTGTCGGCGTGGGTTGCCGGCATTAACCACCTCGCGTGGTTCATGCGATTCGAGCATAAAGGCGAGGATGCTTACCCGGCGTTGCGGGAGGCGATGAACAATCCTGAGATCTTCGCGCTCGACACCGTGCGTTTCGAGGTAATGAAGCATTTCGGATATTTCGTGACAGAGTCGACTCGGCACATGTCGGAGTATGTTCCGTATTTCCGAACCGATGATGAGGTTATGGACGAGTTCAGGCTGAACGAGATACGGCAAGACCTACAGCGGCGCGTGACGCGGGTCGATGACCACTTGACGCAGCTTGAGCGTGATGCGTACTCGGACGACCCTATCGGCCCGATCCGTTCGGACGAATACGCCTGTCGGATCATGGAGGCGATGGAGACTGGTGACAAGATCGTAATCAACGGCAACGTGCCGAATGACGGTCTGATCGACAACCTGCCTTACGGCTCGTGCGTCGAGGTGCCGATATTGATCGACGAGCTCGGGTTCCATCCAATGCCGGTCGGCGAACTCCCATCGCAGTGCGCATCTCTTTCGCGAGCAAATATCGCAGTGCAGGAGATGGGTGTGACAGCAGTGCTGGAAAGGTCGCGAGAAGCGGCATTCCACGCCGTCGCACTTGATCCGCTGACAGGTGCGATCCTATCGCTCGACCAGATCCGCGAGATGTTCGATGAGATGTGGGAAGCACATGGCGACGAGTTGGCGGAGTACAACTAGACAATTTGTTCCCATGGAAGTGATTACCCTCAAAATCCCGCCATTCTCGCGTAGGCGAGAATCCAAGCGGACAGGTTTCTCCTGCTTGGCAGACCGAGCACCCCATCCCCTCTGGATTCCCGCGTGCGCGGGAATGACGGCGGTTTTTACACAGTCTCAATAAAGGAACCGTTGATGAGAGCAGCCCAATCGTTCGGTGTTGACGACATTCGATTTGTCGCCGATGCGCCCGATCCAGAACCGTTTGAGACCGATGCCATCGTGAAGACAGAGATGGCGTCGCTGTGCGGTTCCGATCTTCACATGGTCGGCAAGGGTTGGCAGATGCCTGAGTATCCGGCGCCACCCGGACATCCCGGTCACGAAGGTGTCGGCATCGTCGAAGAGCCGCCGCAGCGATATCCCGACGGCAAAGGCATCGACATCCTCGAACCGGGCGACTTGGTTCTGACGGTTCCGCATATCTGGTATGCGAAGTGCTTCGCCGAATACCAAGCGGTCGACGCTGCGCACATGCTGAAGATGCCGGCGGGCGCGCCCGTTGAGCATGTGTTGATGACGCAGCAGTTGGGCACGGTGATATTCGCTACTCAAAGGTTGCCCGAATCGCTGGAGGGTTTGAACTGCGCGGTGTTGGGGCAGGGTAGCGCCGGATTGTTCTGGGATTTCGTGCTCAAACGTCGGGGTGCGTCGCGCGTGATTTCGATTGAACCTGTTGACAGTCGGCGTAGCCTATCCACGAGATATGGAGCTGATGAAACGGTGGATGTGACGGGAGACGCGGCGCGAGACGCGGTCTACGATCTGACCGATGGCAAAGGCGCTGACATTGTGATCGAAGCGGTCGGTTCGACGCCGACACTGAGCAACGCGTTCCATTTGGTCAAGGATGAAGGACTTTGCGTTCTGTTCGGATTGCCTGACAGCAACGATCCTCAACCGTTCGATTACACGGAGATGTTCAAGAAGCGCGCCAACGCCTACTCGATACTAGGAGCGCAAGAGGAACCGGGGTTGCGGACTTTCAGGCGAGCCTTATCGTGGATTGTCGAGGGCGAGATCGATATGGCGCCGATCGTTACGCACCTGATGCCGATCGAGCAGGTTACCGAAGCGTTTGAGCTGTCGGAGTCGCGGGGGGATGGGGTCGTGAAGGTGGCGTTGACGTTTTGAGAAATCATACAGATTGGTGGGCGTAATATTCGAAAATCTGCGATATGGATGGACCGTCAAGGACTATATGGCTAGTATGGGTATCATGAAGACGACACTTGACATCCAAGATGAGTTGCTGGTGCGCGCCAAGCGTCACGCACAGCGTACAGGCCGCCCACTCCGTGCCGTGGTTGAAGAGGGGCTGCGACATACACTCTTCACTGCGGCCATCCACCGACGTTACCGGTTGCCTGACCACAGCGTGGGAGAAGCGGGTGGATGGGACCCTTTGGAAGCGTACTCTTGGCAGTACCTACGCGGGGTTATTTACGGAGAGGCTGAATTCCGGTGATTAAAGTTGATGTTTTAAGTAGAGATCAAATGCGGCTCGGTTTCATATTTGCGTTGGTGACGGTCGCGATTGTCTGTTCAATAGGCTGTACAAGCGATCAGCCGGCGACGTTGGATTTTACGGAGATTGCAACATCTACGCCAACGCGATCGACAATAATGCCAGTTTCCTATAAGGGAATTCTACTTCCACCAACACCTAACCCGACTGATCCGACTCCGGAAGTCATCGGTATTGAGATGCATGACGCAGGCAGGCGTCCGAATGGATTCACGCGACTGGAACATCGCATCATTGAATCAGAATTAATTGTCAGAGCTGAATTGATAGAAATAAGTGATAAAACATGTCGTGTTTCGGATCCAGAACATTTTAGTGGATGGTATCCGGTCATCCAATATCACTTTCGAGTACTTGAATATTTAAAGGGAGACGGCGAGAATCAGATCGTGGTAAATACATCGTTTGGCGGCGATGGATTTGGTGTTGCATGGGATTGGTATCGATCTAATTTCGATGCTAAAAAGGCGGCTCAAATTACGATTGCGGGTCTGGATGTTGATTTATTAAGACTGCAATCAATACTGTTTATTGAGCACGACGATGTTTGGAGGAAACATTGCGTTATTGAGGAAGTAAAGGATGCGATGTCCTATAGCTTCGCTTTAGATTATGATTGGGTTGCGCCTGAATTTGCGATAAATAGCGACCACAATCGCGTTTGGTTGCCTATACATGTGTCTTCGTCGCAAACTGTGATGTCGGCCGAAAACCCGATTGAGGAAACAATAGATTTAGATTCATCTGAATCGCGTTTTCGATTATCCATTGATTCTGACGCTTCGACTCCACGGGATGAAAAATTCGATATGCATGGGACGATTACGGTCGCTGAATTCAAACATCAGATCAACTCCATTGCCGTGTCGGAATCCGCGTTTTCTGGCTACGCGGATTGTCTGAAAAATAAGAATTATCTCATTCAAAAAGAGCTGGAAGCGGATAGACGCGGCGGCTACCTAACTTATCACTGGCAACCCCGTTTTGATGTGGATATTCCTGACCAACACTGGGAGGTTTATAGCGGAGATTTGAAGGGGACATGGGTTTTGCACAGTTTTGATGGGGAATTGTTCGCTGGTAGCGACGCTTTCTCGGAAAATGTCGACGTCTGGTTAGATGGTTCAGATGCCGCATATTTTTCGCTGATGCGTTCTGGCTCGGAGCTAGATCCGACGGGACACACAATCATTGCCGACGGTGTTATGGTGGCAGGTTCCTATCATGCAGTAGTGCATGTAGAGCGGTTTCTATTCGAGGAATGTGGTGGTTATCGCCAAAAACGGCAGTTTAATGTTCAACTGGATGCTTCAACTGATGACGGAATTGTTTACGAAGCGTTGTATGCGGTCGACTCGATGGAAGGCAGGAGTGCGGGTCAAACAATGTTGATAGATTTGGAACCTGATCGTATCGGATTGTTGACGATTGACAGGATTTCTTGGGATGTTGACGAATTGATGGTTATTTTTGAAAAAATTCAGACTTTGAATGAAACCGACGCTTACGAAATTGAATTTATTAACTGGGAAACCAGATCTAGTGTCCGTGTGGCGATTGAAGAGGCTCGTTTTGACGGTGAAAATGCTTCTAGATTGGTTTGGGATTCTATTGATCGGGCCTGGAGTAATGATGATCGTGTACTTGTCAGAGTTTGGCGAAGGAGTGCTGCCGATAATGGCGATTGAAATGATACCCCGCAAGCTGGTGTTTCATTGATGAATGGCGTTGCCCTTGAATTTGCCAAATTGAAGAGATGGTTTTCCGGATTGGAGGTGGAACGTCTTTGGGGGAGTGGGATGGGAAGATCGAAGATGATTCGGATGCCGGTAAATTCGATTTCCTAATGTCTGAAGCGTTGGAAGCCAAGGCGAACGGTACGATCGCAGAGGTTTAAGTGCATCACACGACGCCACAGTTCAGGCGGAATTTCGAGCGGCATTCCGCCGCGAGCTAGGGCAACTCTGCACTACTTTTCTGGATTCCCGGCATTCGCTGGAATCACGGTGATTCCCAACACCCCTCCCTAGGCATACCCCGCTCGCATCACTTCGTTCGCTCGCGCCCCTTTCGCATAGCGAAAGAGGCAAGCGCGTCTCGCTAGTCGTAGTGGTAGCGCTGCTCGCGCCAGGGATCGCCGTACATGTGGTACCCGTAGGCTTCCCAGAAGCCGGGGGCGTCGGAGTCCATGAAGCGGATGCCACGGACCCATTTGGCGGATTTCCAGAAGTAGAGGTGGGGGACGACCATTCGGATGGGGCCGCCGTGGGAGGCTTCGAGCGGAGCACCGTCGAAGGTGTGGCCGAGGAAGCCTTTGCCGTCGATGACGTCGGCGGTCGGCAGATTGGTGGTGTAGCCGCCGTCGCTATAGGCCATTAAGAAGTCGGCGGGCGGCTCGTCTAGCCCGGCATCGGCGAGGAAGTCGTCTATGAGGACTCCTTGCCAGTCGGTGTCGAGCTTGCTCCACTTGGTGACGCAGTGGATGTCGGTGTGGATGTCGGTCTGCGGTAGGGCCATCATCTGATCCCAGTCCCAGACGCCGATGTCCTCGCCGTTGTAGTCGATACGGAAGGTCCACGTGGCGGTGTCTACCCTCGGCGTAGGGCCAGCGGAAAGGACGGGAAATCCTCGGTCGACATACTGCCCTGGCGGGACGCGTCCCGCGTTCTCATCTTCCTCTTCCTGCCGTCGTCGACCGAAGAAGCCTCTGGTGATTATTCCCATCGATGCACTCCCATGCTCTCAATTGTTCCCATGCCGCACAAACTGCGCATAATGTTAATACGCAGCAAGCGACCCGAAAGTTTCGCTGCCGATAGACGCGGCAGCGTCAGAACCAACTTAGAAAGGCGAACTACGATGAAGCGATTCGAAGGCAAGACGGTGATCGTAACTGGTGGCGGCACTGGCATCGGCGAGGCGATATGTCATCGGTTCGCAGACGAGGGTGCGAACGTCGTGATCGCGGAGTTGGAGGCAGACAATGGTGAGGGTACGGCTGCCGACATTAATGGCAATCATGGGGGGAACGGCGGCACCGCGACGTTTTGTCAGACCGATACATCAGACTCGGATTCGGTTCGTTCGATGATCGCATGCGCGGTCGATGAATATGGGACGATCGATATTCTCGTCAACAACGCCGCGACGTTCGTGTTCGGCAAGGTTGAGGATCTTACAGATGCCGACTGGGCTCGGGTGTTCGGAGTGAACGTGATCGGCTATGCCAACTGTGTGCGAGAGGTGTTGCCGACGTTCCGCAGCGCCGGAGGTGGTGCGGTGGTGAATATCGCATCGGTAAGCTCATTCATCGCGCAGCCGGAGTTCATCCCGTACAACTCGTCGAAGGGCGCGGTGGCGCAGTTGACGCGGTGTCTGGCGATGGATTTGGCTCCGGACAATATTCGCGTCAACGCCGTCTGTCCCGGCTCGATCAAGACACGGGCGACGGATATGCACATCGACTCGTTAGGTCTGGACCGTGAGCAGTCATACATCGACTTCGGTCAAGATGCGCTGATGAAACGGATGGGCGAGCCGAAAGAGATAGCGGCGGTCGTGGCGTTCCTAGCTTCGGACGATGCTTCGTATATGACCGGGGCGCATGTGATTGTTGATGGCGGGATGAGTATTGGGTAGGAGGAGCGCGACGCTCGCTGTGCGATAATTCGCGGATAGCGATGACCACCAACGGCGAAGACTAAGTCAATATGAGCTCAACGTTCATTGCATTTCCTTTCATCTGCATGCAACAAGATACGGATAGGTGATCTTGATGTATTTCTGCCACTGTTCGAAGCCGTTATCTTGGAGCGAGATCACGTGGGCGACCTCAACGGATCCTTCATGGATGGCATCCATATTCGTCTTGTAATAGTCGAGGACCTGCTTCTTCTTGACGTCTTTCGGAATCTTCGACCATAGATGTTCACTCACCTTGGTTAAATTTTCATATTCACCATCCGCGGGAGTAAGAAATTCTGCGAGGCTCCACATCTCTCCCATCAGAGTTCCATACTGCCTGCGAAGCGTGTTGTTAACGATCACAAAACCGAGGATTCTCTTGTAATCGTCCGGCAGGTCGTTGAATCGTTTTTTGCCATGAATGCCCATGTCCCGCGCCGTAAATTCTTCCATCGTTTTCACGGCTTCCCGAAGATCAAAGGATTTGCTCGTCAAATCGCCATAATCTAGATAAACCCGCCCCAACCCGTTCATGTAATCGCGTTGCTTAGCTGGATCCAGAATCTTCTCCCAACTAGGTGTATAACTATCATCAGGGTCGAATCTGTAAATACCCAGGAAGGCACCACGCAGACTAGACGGTGAGCGCCATAACTCATTGTGATAGAACTGCACGTCATAGTGACATTTCGGTTCTGGCGTGGCGGTTGGCTTCGGGGTAGGTGTGGACGTCGGTGTTGGTTGCGGTGTAGCTGTGGGCTTTGGTGTCGGGACGGCCGTTGGCTCAGGCTCGGGCGTGGCAGTAGGGGTCATGGTCGGCTCTGGCGCAACAGTCGGCGCACGAGACGTGGCTGTCGGCTCGGGTGTCATGGTGACCAGTTCCAGTTTCATCACCTCGCAGAACCCGAGAGCCATGATAGCTACGAACATTGCCGCAAGCCCAGCAATTATGACAATCAATGCCTTCTTCAATTCAATATTGCTTTACTTGAAATGGATGCCGACATTGCGAGAGTGCGAAGGCAACTATTAGATGCAATCGGGGCAACTCTTTATGTCTCTACGTCCGGTGTTTCGTGCGAATCTTCTGGCTTCGTCGTACGATTCGAAAGGGCCGTGCCACTGGCCGGTTTCAGGTTTCTTGCGCCTGATCTGGGCGTGTGAACACGTGGAAGTGTCGTGGACGGTTGCGCGGTTGGTCGGATAATCTTCGTTGACGTGATACATCGTTTTCCTCGTACTTTTCAATTATTCGTAAACGCCCCATCCGGCCGATGCAATCTCGGCGACCAGCCAAGAGGATCAGACAGCCGCTGTTCGGCTACCTCGATGTCGAAATCGACGCCCATGCCGGGGGTGTCGGGACACCAGGCGTAGCCGTCTTCCCATTCGATCTGCTGGGGGAAGAGGTCGGTGGCGAAGGTGCCGGGTTGGCGGGGCATCTCTTGGACACCGACGTTGGTGGATGCCATGCATACGGAGACGCAGGCGGCGGCGGAGACGGGGCCGAGGGGGTTGTGCGGAACGATGTCGATGTAGTGGGCTTCGGCCCAGTGGGTGATCTTGAGCGTTTCGGTGATGCCGCCCACGATGCAGAGGTCGATACGGCAGTAGTCGATGCTCTCGTCTTCTATGACTTCTCGGAAGGGCCACTTCGACCACCAGTGTTCCCCGGCGGCGAGCGGGACGTTGGTCTGGCGTCGGACGTTGCGGTAGGAGGCCGGGTTTTCGGAACGGACGGCGTCTTCGATGAAGAAGGGTTTGAATGGTTCGAGTTCTCGGCAGAGGGCTATCGAATGAGTTGGATCGAGGCGGGTGTGGAAGTCGGTACAGATCTGGATGTCTGGTCCGACGGCATCGCGGAGGGCGCCGAACTGTTCGGTTGCCATGCGCATCGACTTGAGCGGGTCAAGTTCGGCGGTCGCGGCGTGCCGGCCACCGTATTCGCCGACTAGCGGAGTGGTCGTCGGCTGTCCGGTGCGGACGAACTTCCAGCCTTCATCGACGTGTTTCTTTGCGTCGTCGACGATCTCTTGGGTCGTCTCGCCGCCGACGTGGGGGTAGCAGACTACTTTGTCGCGGGTCGGTCCGCCAAGGATTTTGTACAAAGGCATTCCGACGGATTTGGCTTTGATATCCCAGAGGGCGATGTCGATACCACTGATGGCGCAGGCGTAAACGCGTTCGGCGGGGAAGAATAGGCCGCGGAACATCTGTTGCCATAGGCGTTCGGTCTCCCACGGATCAGAGCCGATGACGATTTCCGAGAGGTGGTCGATGGCTAATGCGATGGAGCGTCCGAGACGGGCGACGCCGACTTCGCCGAGCCCGTAGATGCCGGCGTCGGTGTCGACACGAACGATGAAGTAAAGGCGCCCGGAGTCGTCACGGACGGGGAAGGATCGGATTTGGGTTACTTTCATGTGCGGGTTGCTTCCTCGTTTAAGTTGACTGTGTGGGTCGCTTGGTTTTCGAATGATGCCCCCATCGTCCTGCCCCTCTGGATTCCGGCTTCCGCCGGAATGACGTAGGTTCTCGGAATGACGAGTGTTACCAGTTGGTGAATGCTCCGTCGTTGCGTCTTAGTTGCGGTAGCCAACCGTGTGGGTCGGCGGCTCGGGCTTCGGCAACGTCCATATCGATCTCGATGCCAAGTCCGGGTGCATCTTGGCAAAAGGCGTATCCGTCTTCGAATCCGGCTTGGACGGGGAAGAGGTCGTTGAGGAAAGTGCCGGGTTCGATGGGCATTTCTTGGACGCCGACGTTGGTTGATGCCATACAGAGTGCGACGCAGGCGGCAGTGGAGACGGGGCCAAGCGGATTGTGAGGGACGATATCGATGTAGTGGGTCTCGGCCCAGTGAGTGATCTTTGCGGCTTCGGTGATGCCGCCCACGATGCAGAGGTCGATACGGGCGTAGTCGATGAGTTCCTCTTCGATGACTTGGCGGAACGGCCACTTTGAAACCCACTGTTCGCCAGCGGCAATGGGTAAACGTATTTGGTTGCGGAGGTTGCGGTATGAGCCTGGGTTCTCGGATCGGATTGGGTCTTCGATGAAGTAGGGTTTGAACTCCTCGAGGTCCCTGCACAACTGGATGACGTGAGTAGGATCGAGACGGGTGTGGACATCGAGGCAGAGTTGTATCTCGGGGCCGACGGCCTCGCGCACCCTCGCCATCCCTTCGACCGCGTTCCGCATCGATTCGACTGGTTCGAGGCGACCTGTGTTTTCGATTTGATCGGTGTCGGAGGTCTCGGGTTGGTGCCATCGGACGAATTTCCAACCCTCGTCGACGCGTTGGACAGAGTTGTCGACGAGGTCTTGGATGGTGTCGCCTTGAGTGTGGGCGTAGCAGACAACCTTGTTGCGGGTTGGACCGCCCATGAGTTTGTAGACGGGTCTGCCGACCGACTTGCCTTTGATGTCCCAGAGTGCGATGTCGATGGCGCTGATTGCACATCCGTAGGTGCGCTCGGCGGGGAAGAAGTTGCCTCGGAACATCAGCTGCCATAGGCGTTCGGTCTCCCACGGATCGGAACCGACGACGACTTCTGCGAGGTGGTCGATAGCCTGCATGATGGCGCGACCCTGGCCCAAGGTTCCGACCTCACCAAGTCCGTAGATGCCGGCATCGGTGTCGACGCGGACGAAGAAGTAAACACGTCCAGAGTCGTCACGGATCGGGATGGATCGGATCTGGGTTACTTTCATTTGGTGGGATTGCCCCCTTTGTCCTTCGGACATTTCCCCCGTTGACGGGGAAGCCCTTCGTCTGCCTCTGTATTCCCGTGTGTGCGGGAATGCCGTGAGCTACCAGTTGGTGAACGCGCCGTCGTTGCGGCGAAGCTGAGGAGGCCAGCCGTGCGGATCGCCGGCTCGGGATTCGGCGACATCCATGTCCATCTCGATGCCGAGTCCGGGTGCGTCGTTGCAGAACGAGTAGCCGTCTTCCCAGCCGATTTGGACGGGGAAGAGGTCGGTTAGGACGGTGCCGGGTTGGCGTGGCATTTCTTGGACACCGACGTTGGTTGATGCCATGCAGAGTGAGACGCAGGCGGCGGCGGAGACGGGACCGAGGGGATTGTGGGGGACGATGTCGATGTAGTGCGTTTCGGCCCAATGGGTAATTTTGGCGGCTTCAGTGATGCCTCCAGCGATGCATAGGTCAATGCGGGCGTAGTCGATGAGTTCTTCTTCGATGACCTGGCGGAAGGGCCACTTGGAGACCCATTGTTCTCCGGCGGCGATGGGTAAGTTAAATTGGTTGCGGAGGTTGCGGTATGAGGCGGGGTTTTCGGAGCGGAGCGGATCTTCGATGAAATAGGGCTTGAACTCTTCGAGGTCTTTGCCCATCTGGACGATGTGCGCGGTGTCGAGCCGGGTGTGTGCGTCGAGGAGGATCTGGATTTCGGGCCCGACGGCTTCTCGGACCTTTGCCATCTGATCGACGGCTAGTCGCATCGACTCTACAGGTTCGAGCAACGAGGTTCCGCTGTCTTCGAATCGGCCGGAGGTTTCGGGTTGTCCCCAGCGGACGAATTTCCAGCCTTCTTCTACGCGGTCAAGGCAGTTCTGGACGAGATCTTCGGTGGTTGCGCCTTGGGTGTGTGGGTAGGAGACGACTTTGTCGCGGACGGGTCCGCCGAGGAGTTTGTAGACGGGCATGTCGACGGATTTTCCCTTGATGTCCCAAAGGGCGATGTCGATGGCGCTGATGGCGCACCCGTAAACACGGTCTGCCGGGAAGAAGTTGCCGCGGAACATGAGTTGCCATAGACGTTCGGTTTCCCAAGGGGCGGATCCGACGACGACTTCGGCGAGGTGGTCAATGGCCTCCATGATGGCGCGACCCATGCTGGCAATTCCGACTTCGCCTAGGCCGTGGATGCCGGCGTCGGTTTCGATGCGGACGAAGAGTGAGACTCCGCCGTTGTCGTTTCGGACGGGGACGTTTTTAACTTCGGTGACCTTCATGAGATGTTCCTGTATCTACGTCGTTGAGGATCCGCAAGGCGATCCACATCTTGGTTGCAAATGTGCCTACTCAATGTTCGCACGTAACGAGATGTGATGTAAGCGCGATTTCGCGAGTGCGTGTATAACTATAACCACCGCGGTTGGTTGGCTCATGAGTGACTTTTCCGATCGGTATCGGCGATGCCATCAGTGTCTAGGAGGCGATTCGAGATGGATCTGATCAAACGTGCGTTCGGTTACATCCACATCATTTTGGGTTTGGTGGTCGCGGTGCAGTTTTTGGTGAGTGAGATTTACTCTGATGATGCATCTGGGGATGTGTGGACCATTCTGAACTATTTCATGGCCGTAGGTGTGATCGCGGCTTTGATCTTCGGTTATCTGCGAGCCCGTGAAGCGGACGGTTCGGATCTTAAGGAGTGGGTCGCATCTAGCGCGATGTTGATCGCATCAGCGGCACTTTTCTTGATGTACATAGAGCAATGGTTTGCGTGGGAACTTTTTATGGATGAGGGTGATGGTGGAGATTTCCGATCGATGGTTTGGATCATCCTAGACGTATCGTTTCCCATCGTGAACATCATCGTGGGGCGATATCTCTTGCGTACGAGCGGCTAAACGTGGCTGGCGATTAAGCGGATGATCGGCTATTTGAGCATCCCCGAGTCTTGAAGGCAATCAAAATCGTATTCGGTTACGTCCATTTCGGATTGGCGTTGACTGTGTCGGTGCAGTTTTTGGCATCGCCGATGTACGGGGGCGACTTGAACGATACGGTCTGGGAGATCGTGAGCAGCCTGATGGCGGTAGGCGGTCTTGCAGCGCTGATATTCAGCATCATAAGAATGCGGGAATCTCCCGATCCGGGAGCTAAGGTGATGTTTATCGCTTCGTTGACGCTTTTCCTGCTGTTCATGAGGCTCTGGTTAAGTACTTACGTGTTCGACTCAGACGAAACACCACAGGGCGACATTGTGCAGTTGATGTGGTACGGCATCGATGTTTTGTTCGTTTTGGTCAACTTCTTTGTAGGGCATTACTTGCTACGCACGGTGTCGAGGTCGTAGGTGTGGCGAGACCTGTAAATCAAACTGAAGAAGTCCAAGGGAGGGCTGAATAGATGGCAGGAACAAGGCGAATTATTGGATCCGCGCACATCTTGGTGTCGTTGGTGATCGCCGTACAGTTCATTGCGTGGCGGTTGTACGACTCGGGCGAGGTGTGGGGCGTAGTGAACTACATATCGCTGGTGGCGATTGCGCTGGCGTTCTACTTCAACTGGGAACGCAAACGGAACCACGACGCGAGCGGAGAAACCGGCATCACACGGGAGTATCTAGAGTCGAACGTGTTGTACTTCGCGACGATGATTTTAGCGGCGCTGTTCTTGTTCAACTGGCTAAACCTGCTGGTCAACGGGGCCAACGATGTCGGTGTCGAGGTGATGCACGATGTGGTGTGGGTAGTCGTGGACATCATGATCATCGTGGTATCGGGAGCTACTGGAGGGTATTTGTTGCGAGGGTCTGGGGGGAATTCTGGGTGATCAGTACGATCATGAAAATTTCGTATTCGACGCAGCGCCACATCGTGGTTCGCCCAAGCAATTGTGGTGTTTCAGCAACGTGGTAGATTTAGAGCGTCGAAATCGTTCCATGGAACACTAACCAATGTTTTAGGTAAGCATCCAGTCAGGTTGTTCGAGCCTTTGATCCGCGATGCCGAATCCAAGACTTCGAACCCTGATTCCGTGATTGTTGAACCCCTTGGCCAATGCAAGTAGATGATCTCCACGACATCGGGGACTTTAGTGTTGTACCGGTATTCGAACAGGTAAAGCAGTTGCAGGTTTTGTATTTCGCCTAACGTGGCCGGAATCTCTCCGGTCAATTGATTTGCGCCGAGCCACAGGCCCATCAGGTCTTCGAGCTCTCCCAATTCGGGCGGTATATTGCCAGATAGGTTGTTTCCACCGAGTTCGAGCAACACGAGTTTCGAAAGGTTTCCCAGTTCTACAGGGATTGTTCCGCCCAAGCGATTGCCGTTCAGTTCGAGTATCTTTAGGTTCTCGAGATCGGCGATTTCCGACGGAATCTCGCCTTGCAACTGGTTATCGCTGAGTCGCAACGATGCAAGATTGGATAGCCTGCCCAATTCGGGAGGAATTTCACCGGTGAGTTGGTTCCCACCGAGGTACAGAAATTCCAGTTCAGTCATCTGTCCGAGGGATGCCGGTATTTCGCCATCAAGTGAGTTATCGTACAGATGCAATTCGTCTACATTTGTTAGGTTGCCGAATTCTGGAGGGATTGGGCCGTTCAATCGATTGTCCTCCAAAAACAATTCACCGAGATTGGACAACCTTCCCAGCTCATTAGGCAACGGTCCGGACAATTGGTTGCTACTGAGACGAAGGTCTTCGAGATTGGAGAGGTTGCCAAGTTGAGATGGAATTTCGCCGGAAAGTCGATTGTAGCTAAGGTCGAGGTCAGTCAATTTAGTTAGGTTGCTGACGTTTGTGTTTATTTCGCCTTCTAACTGGTTGCCAGAGAGGCGAAGCTTCGTCAATTCGGAAAGAGTCCCGATTTCAGGCGGGATTGTCCCCTCGAGGCTATTGCCGGTCAGATCTAGCCTTACGACTCGGTCTTGGTCATTAGTGGCGACTCCGAACCATTCGCCCGCGGGAGCGTCGCTCAACCAGTTCGTCGCGTCGATCCAGCTTTTGCCATCTGTTGCCTGATAGAGGGCAATGAGCGCGGCGCGATCCGGTTGAGTATCGGCAGGACCATCGGTAGCTGGTTTTGGGACGTGCACAGGCACGTCGGTTGCGACATCTCTTGTACAGCCAAAGCCGACCGCAATAGTGGCTAGGATTGCGAGTGATACCAAGTGCGTCGCATATTTGGAAGTCACCGTATAAACCCGATCGCTTCCCCATTGTCCTTCGGACATTTCCCCCGCGAGCGGGGGAAATCCTAGTTCTTCACCAACCAAGCCGCCTCTTCCTTCGAAGGTGGCACAATGAACCGCCCGCCGCCTTCCCGCCTGGGAAACGGGTTGCGTCGCCGGCGATCCGGTTCGGGTGGGTTTACCTGAAGCTGCGCTAGCGCCTCTTCATCGATGGTGATGCCTAGACCGGGTTCGTCGGATAGGTGGATGAAGCCGTCTTCGATGGTGTGGTTGAAGTTGATGCACTGTTCGCGGCCCGGATCTACGACCTCCATGATCATGTGGTTGGGGAGAGCGGCGGCGAGGTGTGCGGCGTAGTTCGCTTGGCAGTTCATCATGGTTACGGGCAGTTCGTATGCGTAGCAGAGGTTGGCCACTTGCCTGCACCCGGTGAAACCGCTGTGGCCCGCGGAGATGTTTACGACGTCTACGGCTTGTTGTGATACGAGGGGATAGAAGTCGCCGATGTGGTTGAGGTTTTCGCCAGATGCTACGGCTGCGGAGATGTTGCGAGAGACCTGTCGGAGGCCGTCGAAGTCCCAGCGTCGGGCGGGTTCTTCTGCCCAAGTGATGTCGAAATCTTCTTCGATGCGTTGGATGCGGATGATGGCCTCTTTGGCGGACCAGTATTCGTTGCTGTCGATCAGTAGCCGAGGACGGTCGGCGGCGATGCTGAGCGCTTCTTGCATGATGCCGATACGCCGCAGGTCGGCCTTCATGTCGAGTCCGACTTTGAGTTTGCCGCCATCGACGCCGCGCTCGGCCATTCGGCGATAAAAGGCGAAGATGGCATCGTCGTCGAGGCAGAGGTCAATCCCGCTGGCGTAGGCCTTGGTCATACCTTCGCGTGCGCCAAAGGTCTGCCACAATGGTTCATCGGCGATCTTGGCTTTCAGGTCCCAGAGGGCAGTGTCGATGGCGTTGATCGCGCCGTTCATTTCGCCTTCGTTTCCGCCCTTGAATACGAAGTCGACTAGCCGCATCCATAGTCCGATGACGGATCGAGGGTCTTCGCCCTCGATCAGGTGGAAGAGACGCCCGACAGCAGGATTGCCGCCGGGTGCGACGCCTGTGATGCCTTCGTCGGTCTCGATCCAGAGGACCGAACCGCCGGCGATGTCCTCGCCGACCGCTCCGTTGGCGTCGCCTATGGGGCGGTCCATCTTCATCTCGTATTGTTCTACGCGGTATCCGGTGATTTTCATGGTTGAGGATTTTCTTGTGGTGTTGGTGCGGGGTGTTCGTGCCCGGTGTGTAGGGGCGGGTTTGAAACCCGCCCCTACGTAGCGACTGGGAAAAGTGAATCCTTCAATAGGCGTGGCGGCCTTCGGATTGTCCGGTGATGCCGCGTACGGCTTCTGCTTTTTCCTCTGCGGTTGGCGGAACTTCATACAATCCGGCGCCGGGGCGACGTCCGAACGGGCTTGGGCCGGCACCAGGCGGGATCGCGTCGACCTGTGCTTTCGCCAGCTCCTCGTGGTCGATTTCGATGCCGAGTCCGGGTTTGTCTCCGAGGATGGCTTTTCCGTTCTCGAACGTGATGTCGATCGAGGCGACGCGATTTTCGGATTCTGCGTTGCCCACTTCGATGGTGACGTAGTTGGGAATCACGGTTGCGAGGTGCGCGTGGTGATGTCCAGCAGAACCGCCGAGGGTCACTGGCAGGTTGAAGCCGTGCGCGGCGTCAGCGATCTGAAGAGCACAGGTGATTCCGGTCATTCCAGAACCGACCTGGATTATGTCGGCGGAGCGGTTGTGGAAGTAGGGGAGGAAGTCGCCGAGCGTGTCAAGGTTTTCGCCGGCGCAGACGGGAGTTTTGACCGCGTCGCAAATGCGACGAAGACCGAGGAAATCCCATCGACGGGCCGGTTCTTCGATCCACATGAGATCGAACTGCTCTTCCATCTCGCGGACTTTGCGGATGGCTTGTTTCGGCGACCAGTATTCGTTGGCATCGACCATCAGACCGGGTTCCTCGGTGTTGATGCTTAGCGCATTGTTCATGATGCCGATACGACGGAGGTCGGAGTCTTGGTCGAGGCCAACTTTGAGCTTTCCGTCTTTGAAGCCGTAGTCCTCGGCCATCCCGCGGTAGAAATCGAAGATCTCTTCGTCGGAAAGCGGCATGTCGAGGCCGCTGGCGTAGGCGTTGATTGGCTGATTAACTCCGCCAAGGGTTTTCCATAGCGGCTCGTCGTTGGATTTTGCCTTGAGGTCCCACAAAGCGATGTCGAGGGCGGAGATGGCGTCATTGGCGATTCCGTCGTGCCCGCCTTTGAAATGCTTATTGACCATCCGCTGCCAGAGGCCGCTGACGCGTCGCGGGTCTTGACCGATGAGGACGCCCTTGACGAGGGAGTTGATGATGCCGATTGCACCACCGCCGCCCATCGAGATTCCGGTAAGTTCGGTGTCTGTGTGCAGCTCGATAATGCAGCCGCTCGCGCGGGCGCGCCCCATCGGCGAGTTGGCATCGCCCATCCGGCGGGGCATGGGGTACTGGTAGAGCGTAGAGGATACGCCGGTGATCTTCATTTTGACCTTTCGATATTGACTCTCAACATCTGGCCGAACCGCCAAATGGGAAACAGAACCCAAAGGCGTCACGTCAAGCGTTGATTCTTGCACACTTTGGAAGTGCAATGTCAACCATACGATGCGTATTGACGTATCAAGAGTATTCATCGGCCCAAAGCGAGGGCGATGGGGTCAAGTCCGTTAAAATCAGAACGTCAACTATCCGATGCTCTGGCTGAGTGTCGTTTCGCCGAAAAATAGGCATGTTCAACACACTTCCAAACCACACGTCGTCGACCGTGTTCGTTCTCGTGGCGCTGGTCGCGTTAGTGATTTTCGCGTCAGAAAATGCGCGGGTGGTTGAGGCGCAAAACGGGCCGTCGGACACGGTCGGTTTCACCTTGGTAGCGTTCGACACTTCGCTATTGGAGATTGAAGACATTGAGGCCGCTGGGCTCGCTGCGAAGATGGTGTTGTCGAACGCCGACGAGGGGATGATTTTGTTGGGTCAGTACGCGGACCACGCAAATGAACCTCAGAGTTTCGCCACTGGCGATCTGGCGAAGACGGCGGTCGATGAAGCGATCGATGCGATGAAGATGCAACTTGGTGACGACTCGACGCCCGCCGACCTTTCCGAAATGCTCGAAAGTTATGCTTCGTTCATCACGCAGCTCGGCGAGAATGGGAAGCTGTACATCCTTTCAGCCGGGGGTTTCACGTTTCACGAATCAACGGGTGTTGGCGGGCTCGAAACCGAGGCGTCAGACCTCGCGGCCGGCGGCGTCACGATTGACACGATCTCATTGGCGACGACTCCATCGGCTGACCGTGATGTTCTTTCACTGATAAGTTCAGCAGGTGGCGGTACCGCATACGACCTTGGTTTCTTGGATGGCGTCCTTGAGTTCATCAATGGCGAGTTGGGTGTCGTGTTGACGCCGACTCTGCAGACCGACTCACTGGGCACCGCAGGCGAGACCATCGACGTCGGTGTGCCTCCTCATTCGTCATATCTCGTGGCAGGCTACTCGTTCGAGGACCCTGAAACACTCAACGTAATTAGAGAACCGAACGGACAGGAACTCTCGGATTCTGTCGGTTCGGTGAACGCATTCTCGATATCCGGGATGAAGTTCTTTACGGTGCGGAACCCACAACCCGGTGTATGGTCTTTGAAGTCCGCGGTCGGTTCGGGTCCATTAACTATCTATAGCGACGTGTTAACTATCTATAGCGACGTGGTCAATAACCTAAGCGTCGTGATGGAATCGCAACCGCCGTTTCCGATCGGTGAGCCGTTCGTTTTGGCCGTCGATGCCCGGTCCGGCGAATTTCCGTTGATCGACTCCTCAGCTTTAGTCGACGCCTTCATCACGGGACCGGACGGTGCCGAACTCGCTTATGTGTTGAACGATTTGGGCGAGGATGGTGATGAGTTTGGCGAGGATGGGGTGTTCTCGGCCACGGTAGCGGCACACGAGTTGGCTGGCGTGAGCAATGTCCGGTTCAGCATGCGATGGCCGAATCTTGCGCCCACGATCGACGGCGACGGCGCGTTCGTTGTGGAGCCGTTTCCCACGATCGAGATCGAGATTGTGGGCGATGGAACAGTGGTTGACGGCGCAAGATCACATTTAGCAACCGTTGACTTGAAATTCGCGGATGCCGCCTTCTTGGCCGACCAGGACGATATCGAGGTGTCAATCGTCAACTCTGCCGATGGTATGGCTGTGGAATTCGAACTTGAACCGACGGAAATCGTCGACGAGAAGGTCTACCAGGTAAAGGTTTTCAGCGCATTGACGTTGGACGGTGATTACGTCGTGAACGCCAAGTTGAACAGCATTCACCTTGAGCGGCAGTTCGAGGTTATAGCTGTTGAACAGACGACCAGCATCGAAGTTACGAACCCGGTTTCGATACCTTTGCTGGCTGCGGCCGGAATAGCCGCGTTTATCGGCTTCCTGATTTTCTTGCTGTTGTTGAGGGCATTGTTCCAATCGACACCCTACGGGTCTCTCTACCGTATCGACTCGCAAGGGGAACGCGAGTTGGTGGCGAATTTCCGCGAATATTCCCGGTCGCCATGGGATCGGTTGATGAACAAACCGATAGTTCCCGCGGCGGCGATGCCCGGCGTGCCCCTGCTCGGTGGAAGGTTCGTATTTAAGAGTCGAGGTATCGCCTTTAGATATCGGCCAGATTCGGATGGTTTGCTTAGAATGACGATCCGCGGCGAACCATTGCAACCGGGGGAGACCCCAATCCTCGATGGTGAGGACTTCCAGATCGGCTCAGAGTCGTTCGTGTTTGATAGAGGAGCGATCGGCGAAGGCGTGCGCGTGTCGGAAAGACTAGCCGGATCGCAACGGGCTCGCCACGAAGACCTCGATAACTTCGCATTGGATCCCATGACTTGGGACGCGCCTTCGAGCGCGCGGCCGACGCGGCGGCGTTACTAACGGACAGCCTGGATAGCGACATCCCCGAAGACTTCGGTGGAATAGTTCTTATCGCCGTGCTAGATCGCCAATTCGGTGTTTAAATCGCCAATGATTTTCTCCAAGACGGAAGGTCGGCGGGACCCGCGTCCTTAGAGTCAAGAAGACATCGTCTGTTGTCGGTACCGACGCACGGCAGCCAATCCGCTCATCGTCGCAAGCAGGATGGGTATCAAAAACAAATCGAGCATGGGCCTGCTCGACTAACAATTACCCGTTCGCGGGAGAGAGCTTTCTGGTTTCTAATCGTCGGGAAGGGCGAGCCGGGCGGAATGATTGGGCGAAACCGAATTAATTCTTGTGAATTTCGACCGATTCCATCACGTCGCCTTGCTGGATGGCGAGGACCACGTCCATACCGCTGGTGACTTTACCGAAGACGGCGTGGCAGGAGGTACCTTGGACTTGGCAGGGCTTGAGCTGACCGTCTACGTAGGGGTCGAGGTGGGGAGTTTCGGCGTGGGTAACGAAGAATTGCGAGGTGTTGGTGTTGAATCCTCGGTTCGCCATCGATAGGATGCCGGGGGAGTCGTGCTTCATGTTGGGATGGAAGGCGTCGTCGAATTCGGCAGCTTGTTTGCCGTCGGCGTTGGTTCCACCTTGGATGACGAAGCCGGCGATGACACGGTGCCACGGAGAGTTGGTGTAGAAGCCGTCGTTGGCTAGGTTGACGAAGTTTTCGACGTAAATGCCGGCGATGTCGTTGTAGAGATCGGCCTCGATGTCACCTTTGTTGGTCTTGATGGTCACGGAGTAGGAGGCGTTGGGGTCATAGTCGCCACCGCCGTCACTGCTGCATGCACCGAAAAGTGCGACCGTGGTAGCACTTGCGATCAACGCCGAAGCCTTCAAGATATTCGTCATGCGAATTGTCTCCTCGATCCATTCGAACTACGGCACGACATCGAACCGTAGAGCACTATGCTGTTTCACGATATCTGAGTATATCCGCTAGTTGGAGTGGCTCCGAATCGCATTTGATGTGGCAATGCAAACTATAATCCGCGTTATGAGCGAATCGCCGAGTGATATTGCAGTCGAAGCGGAATTGAGCCTGCCGTCAGGACTGACGCGAGAGCGTCTGTTAGGTGCGTATAAGACAATGTGCTTGAGCCGGGCGTTGGACGTTCGGATATGGACACTGAATCGGCAGGGGAAGGCGGCGATCGCGGCATCGGCGCAGGGGCATGAGGCGGCGCAGATAGGGACGGTGCTGGCTACCGACCCGACGCGAGACCGCTACATGATCTACTACCGCCAGTTGACCGCGATGCTCGCGTTGGGAACAACATCCACCGAGATGCTGATGCAGTTCTTGGCGCGTGATGGTGAGATCCTCAGCGCAGCGCGGCAATTCCCGTTGCATGGGGCGCATCCGCGGGTGGATCTTTTTTCGTTTTCCAACGTCGTCGGTACGCAGTTGCCGCAGGCAGTTGGCGTTGCGCTCGCCGACAAGATGAAGGGAAGGGACGCGGTTACGATCTCGTTCTTCGGCGATGGCGCGGCAAGTCAGGGCGATTGCCACGAGGCGATGAACTTTGCGGGGATTCACAAAGTTCCGGTGGTGTTCCTGTGCGAGAACAATCGGTACGCGATATCGGTGCCGTTGGAGCAGCAGATGCCGGTGGATTCGATTGCGAGCCGGGCATCGTCGTACGGCATCCCAGGTGTCGAGGTTGATGGGACTGATGTTGTGGCAACCTATGAGGCGGTGAAAGAAGCAGTGGATCGGGCTAGGTCGGGAGGTGGCGCGAGTTTGGTGGAGTTACGGGTCGAACGATTGTTGCCCCACACCACCGACGATGATCACACGCGATATCGCTCCAAAGATGACATCGAGCGAATCAAGAGTATGGATCCGTTGCCAATCACGGAAGCAATGTTGAAGCGTCAGGGAATTCTGGATCAAGCTACGGACGATGAGTTCAAAGAGTGGGCGAGGCGTGAGGTAGACGATGCTACGGATGAGGCAGAAGCGATGCCATTTCCTCCGGTCGGCGACATGTATGAAAAGGTGTTGGAGTCGGATAGGGGAGGCAACTCTCATGCCTGAAATGACGTTAATCGAATCGGTTAGGGAGACGTTGCGGATGGAGATGCGGAGGGATCCGGACATCTTTATGATGGGCGAGGACATTGGACCTCGGGGTGGCGTGTTTCTCGCGAGTGAAGGGTTTGTAGACGAGTTCGGCGAAGGTCGAGTAATGAATACCCCCTTGGCCGAGTCGTCGATCATCGGTATCGCGTTGGGTGCAGCGGTGAACGGAATGCGGCCGGTTGCTGAAATTCAGTTTGCGGATTTTGTCTGGCCAGCGATTAATCAACTGGTTGGTGAGGCTGCGCGGGTGAGGTACGGGACGAACGGTGGGAAATTCGCGCCGATGACGGTCCGGGTGCCGTACGGCGGAGGGGTGCGTGGTGGGCTCTATCATTCGCAGAGCATCGAGGTTCTATTCGCACACACGCCGGGTTTGCAGGTGATCGCGCCAGCAACACCGTGGGACGCGCGTGGATTGCTGCGCTCGGCAATTCGGTCGAACGACCCGACGGTGTTCCTAGAACACAAACGAACCTATCGGTTGGTGCGTGGTGAAGCGCCGGATGGAGAGTACACAGAGCCAATAGGGAAGGCGGATGTGAAACGCGCTGGAAGCGATGTCACGTTGGTCACCTATGGTTTGATGCTGCACTACTCGTTGCAGGCGGCGGAGATGATTTCGCAGTCGGACGGGATCGAGACGGAAGTGGTCGATCTGCGGACGTTGCGGCCGATCGATGGTGAGACGATACTAGATTCGGTGTCGCAGACGGGCAGGGCTATGATTGTGCAAGAGGATACTGGAGCGGTGAGCGTGTCGTCGGAGGTTGCGGCGATCATTGCATCCGAAGGCTTTTTCGATCTTGATGCACCGGTGATGCGAGTTACCGCGCCGGAGATACCACCGATGCCGTTTAGTCCCTTGCAGGAAGCGGAGTACATGCCGTCGCCGGAGAAGATTGCGGCGTCCATAAGGCGGTTGGCGGAAGTCTGAACGATGGCGAAGATGCAGATAGATATGCCGCACGTTGGGGAGTCGGTTACCGAGGCCGTGATTGGCAAGTGGTTGGTTTCGCCCGGTGATGCTATACGGCGTTACGATCCCCTCGTGGAAGTAATAACTGACAAGGTGAACATGGAAGTACCCGCGCCGCGAGATGGCACGGTTACCGGGTTGTTGGTGAGTGAAGGCGACACAGTTCAGATGGGTGCTCCGATCGCCGAGATGGAAATCGAAGGAGCGTTGCCTACGCCTAAAGCCGAAGAACCTGTTGCGAGTTCGAGTCCGCCGGTGCAATCGGCGAGTCGTGTTGGCTCGATGATAATTGGAGCAAATGTCGGCCCGACTGGTGGCGAGTTTACTGATACGAGTTTGCAGACGGAATCCGTCGTCGAGGCAGAGCCTACGGCAACTTCGCCGGGCGATCAAAGACGGCGCCGGCGCGGACGGGACGATCGCGGCGCACGGATATCACCAGTTGTGAGGCGGTTGGCAGAGCGGCACGGGATTGATGTCAACGCGGTCAATGGTACTGGTGCCGGTGGTCGCGTTACGAGACGAGATGTAGAGGCATATCTGGAATCGTCGACTGCAAGCGTGGTTGAAGGGCAAGACGACGAGGTCATAGAGCCTACCCCGATCCGGCGGATGATCGCTGAGAATATGGAACGGAGCTTCCGGGAGATTCCTCACGCTTGGGGTGCAATCGAGGTGGATGTCACCGAATTGGCGAGCTACCGCTCGGAGAATATCGAGCGCGTCCTGTCGCATACGGGTCACCGGCTGACGTATCTGCCGATAGTGTTGCACCATGTCGCACGCGCACTGAGAGAGCACCGATTATTGAACTCTAGCTGGGTTGATGGAAAGGTTGCGTTGAAGGGTGCTGTAAATATCGGCGTTGCGGTGGCCGCCGAACAGGGATTGGTTGTGCCAGTGGTGCGGAATGCCGATCAATTGACGCTTGAAGAGACGGTGTCGGAGATGGCGAGAATCGTCGAAGGAGCCCGAACTGGCAAGTTGCAGTTGGGCGATGTTCAGGGCGGCACGTTCACCCTGAACAATACGGGTGCACTGGGCTCGATACTCGGCGGTGCGATAATCAACTATCCGCAAGCGGCTATCTTGACCACCGAGGCCATCATCAGGCGTCCGGTCGTGACCGAAACTCAAGATGGTGGAGAGGCGATTGCGATCCGGTCTATGATGAACATGTGCATGTCGTTTGACCATCGGATCGTGGACGGTGCGGAGGCATTGGCGTTTTTGGGTGACATCAAGAATCGATTGGAATCGATGTCCCAGGGCCACGTTTCCTGATGATCGTTGATCGTTCAGTGACGCGCGCATCATGGTTGGGGCGCGTTCCCTATCGTCCGACGCATGATTTGCAGCGATCTTTGGTGGAGCAACGCAAAGCAGATCAGATTCCGAACACGCTGTTGCTGCTTGAGCATGAAAACGTGTTCACCTTGGGACGTCGGGCAGATGAGTCGCATCTATTGATGAGCGAAAGGTTGATCGCGGCCAGTGGTGCCGAGATTGTGGAGACGGATCGGGGCGGCGAGGCGACATATCATGGCCCCGGCCAACTCGTCGCGTACCCGATAATCAGCATCCGTGAATTGAAGTTTGGACCAGTAGCGTACGTGCGGATCCTAGAGGAGACGATCATTCAATTGTTGCGTGAGTATGGGATCGCGGGCCATCGAGTGGTTGGAAAGAGTGGCGTCTGGATCGGCGGAGAACCGGGAAGCAAACCGGCTGCTGGCGATATCCCGGAGGGTCGCAAAATCGCCGCGATTGGTGTGCGAATCAGCGGCGGCGTAGCAATGCATGGAATGTCGCTAAACGTGAGCACAGATCTAAGCCTGTACTCGCACATCGTCCCATGTGGGATGCCTGGATTGGATATTACGTCGATGGAGCGGGAGACCGGTCAGCAGGTGAGCGTTGAACGCGTAGGGCGAGAATGGGCGGAGTTGTTTGCTGACGTTTTGTTTTTGGATGTCGAGTGGCGGCCGGCATCGCAGTTTACAGAATTTCAATCCGTACATGTGCCAGTTTCCGTATAGCGAATCATGAAAATCACAGCCCATACACCGCGCGCCCTGTTCGTCCTCGGCTCTGCGATTACCGCCGCATTGGTTTTGGTAAACTGCACTGCTGAGGAATCAGAGCCAATCGCCACGGCAACGCCGATGCCGCCGATAGTGGTCGATATCGGGATGACGGCGAGTACGGTGATGGCACCGGTCGATATCGAGTTTGAGGCGATGAACTTTACCGACGGTGCCTCGTATTTCTGGGATTTCGGTGATGGCAACACCGCCGCAGGAACGAAGGCTCGTCATAGCTATCTTGACGCGGGAACATTCAACGTCAAGCTGACGGCGTCCCGGGGCGACGAAACCACATCTACGGAGTCGGCCATTGCAGTGCAACCTGGCGACGCGGGATGGCTGATATTGAACTCCGAGGAATTGACGCTGATGGGCGGCGAGGAGTTTCAGTTTGAGTTCGAGGCTTTCGATCACCTCGGGAATCAAGTCGACGATCCGGGTTTAGTCTGGCACGCGGATCCTTTTATTGGGAGCATTGACGAACGAGGGCTGTTCACGGCAAGCACGAATATCGGTTTCGCCGCGGAGGGAGTGCGCGTTGATTTCACGAGGGGTAACTTCGCCGCGAATTACGTGGTGCCGGTAACGGTGGTGCATGGTCCAGCGACGACGTTGGAGATTACGCCCGAGATCATCGATACCCGCGTGACTTGGGAAGTGGATCTGCATGCAGAGGTCTTGGATCACGTCGGTCACATTCTCGAGGAGGCGGAGATCACCTGGGAGGTTTTGCGACCGGGAGATGCCATAGATCAGACTGGCCATTACACGCCGAACAAAGCCATCTCTGCGGAGGGTGCGTCGCTGGTTTTGGTGACGGCGACCGTTGACGACGTTACGTTGGAGCGGATCGTAAAGGGCACTGTCAAGTCAGGGGCGTTGGACCGTGTAGAGGTTGAAGGATCATTGCTCGATTTGAAGACCGGCGACGAAATACAGTTGACCGCCAAGGGCTACGACCGATTTGGCAATGAGTTGAAGCTGGACGAACTGAGTTGGGAGGTCGACGATCCCGAAGTCGGGAGTTTCACCGAGGACGGCTTATTCACCGCGGGTTCCAAGTCGGGTGAGTTTCCTGAGAACACGGTTCGAGTGCGCGGCATCAAGGACGGCGTTCAGACGTTCGCGAACGTGCAACTCTCGATACTTCCCTCGAAAGCGGTCGCGATCGAGTTTTCTTCGCCGTTCGACTCGGTTCCCGCTGGTTCAAGTTCGCCAGTCCAGTTGCGGGTTGTGGACGAGAACGGAAATTCCATCAACGACGTTGACGTGTATCTGGAAGTGACGAATGGTGGTAAGTTGAACTCGAACTACGCGTTCAACGCTGGGTTTGAACCGGGCTATTTCGAAGATGCGATAGTAGCACGTATTATCGCCGAAGGTGCCGGAAATGAAGAACAGCTTGAGGCCACGATGGACATCGAGATCCGTGAGCGGAGTTCGGATTTCCTAGCCGTTGACATCGTTGGACCTCGGGGAGCAGTGGTCTATTTGATAAATCTTGCTACCGGTGATTTGATTCCACTTTCGGCTGACATTGAGACCAACGAGTTTATTGAGGATACGCCGGGCTGGTGGCCGGACGGATCCCGTATCGCATATTCGAGCAACGTGAATGGGAGACGCGAAATTTGGGATATTGATCCATTCACGAACGACGTTAGGTTGTTGGTTTCGACGGAGAATGGTGTTCTCATGCCGTCGATATCGCCTGATGGTCAGCGAATAGCTTTTGTCGAAACCCGTGAGGATGCGACAGGTGTCTATATAGCGGATTTCGAGTTCGATGCGAATGGAGAAATAGCGAGTGTGGTGACGCTCGATGACGCGACTTTGTTGTCGACCGAATCGGGATTGCAACACCTGTTTCCAGCGTGGTCGCCAGACGGTAAATTTGTGATGTACACCTCGACATCGGGGGAGGGTCGTTTCAGCACGACCATTGCCGATGTGGTGGATGATTTCGGTGACGCAGTGGCCGAAGCTCGTGGCGCGCGTGGTCTGGCTTGGCACCCAGATGGAAATCGGATACTTGTGTCCGCCGCGCAACGCACCGAGGACGGTGAGGAGCAGACCGTGATCGCTCTCGGTGACCTCACAACGGGCGAACTTGAGGATATTGACGTCGGCGAGTTGGATGTGGCGATCGCGACGATATCGCCCGATGGTTCGGAGATAGCGTTCGTCGATGAGGGTGAAGGCCAGTTGTGGTTGATGGACATCGATGGAACCGGGAGACGCCGTGCGCTAGGTGCACAATTCCAGACCACGGTGACGGCGTGGCGACCGCAGCCCTTGCAGTTGCCTACGCCCATTGAACGCGAGGTGGGGAGCAAATTACTGAAGATTCCGACTGGGAACGTGAGTTTGGACCGCGTGGATGATCCGATGTACGGGTCGGTGGGACCGTATCAGGTGTTGATTGAAACCGACCGTGGCGATGTACGACTGGACCTCTTCAATCACCTAGCGCCGGTGACAGTCGAGAATTTCATGAATCTCGTTAAGGCCGGGTACTATGACGGATTGACGTTCCATACCGTTGAACCAGATTCGGCCGTTTTTGGCGGGTCCGTTGTCGATGCATTTGGAGGGACGGCCGGTTATTACATACCATCTGAGTTCAGTGCGGAAGCGTTGCATGACTCGTCGGGCACGGTATCGATGGTGTCGAAAGTAGTGAACGGCGGTTCGTCCGAGTTCGTGATTGCTTTGGAGCCGAAACCGGATTGGGACGCCTATGTTGGCGGCGAACTGAAAGACTGTTCAGATCCGAACGAGATTTGCTACACGGTGTTTGGTCGTGTTATTGAAGGGCTTGATGTCGTGATGGGATTTGAGCAAATCGACAGATTGTCCAGCGGAGCAACGCCGCATCGGATAATGCGGGCTACCGTAGAGGACGGGACTCAAGAGTGAAATATCAATCCGCGATTACGCATCTAGAGTGCACCTTGACTGGCGAGCGGTTCGACAGCTCGAAACCGCATCGCACCAACCCGGCTAACGGCAAACCTCTGTTCGCAAGATACGACCTGGACAAGGCGAAGACGACCTTAACCAAAGAGTCTTTGTCGGATCGTCCAACAAACATGTGGCGTTATCGAGAAGTTATGCCGGTGATCGACGACGACAACATCATCACGCTAGGCGAGGGCTGGACACCATTGCTCAAGGCTGATCGACTGGCGGCCGCGACGGATGTGAACACAATCCTGATCAAGGACGAGGGAGTAAACCCAACGGGTTCATTCAAAGCGCGGGGGCTTGGTGCGGCGGTATCGAAGGCGAAAGAGTTGGGGCAGACGCGATTGACGATGCCTTCCGCAGGCAATGCTGCGGGTGCAATGTCGGCGTACGCAGCCGCGGGCGGGATGGAGGCGCACGTCTTCATGCCGAAGGATGCGCCCATCGCAAACAAAGTCGAGTGTGAGGCATATGGAGCGAGGTTGACGCTGGTGGACGGCTTCATCACCGACGCCGGGCAGATGTCGCAACGGGCCGCGGAGGAGTTGGGATTGTTTGACGTGTCGACGTTGCGGGAGCCGTATCGCGCGGAGGGCAAGAAGACGATGGGTTATGAGATCGTCGAGCAGATGGGTTTCGAGGTCCCGGATGTGATCGTCTATCCGACTGGCGGCGGCACCGGAATAGTGGGCATATGGAAGGCGATGGACGAGATGGAGGAGTTGGGCTGGATCGGATCAGAACGTCCGCGAATGGTCTGCGTTCAGGCGGCGGGTTGCGCTCCGTTGGTTGCGGCGTTCGAGAAGGGGGAGGAGTTCGCTGAGCCGTTCCCTGATCCGCATACTCTGGCTGCCGGGATGCGCGTTCCGGCTGCCATTGGCGATTTTCTGGTGATTCGTGCAGTCCGGGAGAGTGGTGGTACCGCCGTCACTGTATCGGACGAGGAGATGGTTGACGGGATGGTCGAGATGGCTCGGATGGAAGGCGTGTTCGCCGCGCCCGAGGGTGGTGCAACATTGGCGGCGATGCGGAAGTTGATCGACGGTGGATTGATTTCGCGTGACGAGCGGGTCGTGCTGCTCGTGACCGGGAACGCGCACAAGTATTTGGATATGTTGCCGGCGGGGATGATCTGAAATTCGACGGTGTCCAGTGCTTGTAGGGTGTTACAGATCGTTCGGATTGCATCCTGCGGATCAAGCCCGTAGTATGATGGTGCCATTGCTGTTCAAAAGCAGGTTGTGGTGGCGAACTATACGGACATAATCACGGTTGAGCCGGGTAAGCGTGGAGGGAAGCCGTGCATACGCGGTCTTCGAGTGACTGTTTACGATGTCTTGGAGTACCTGGCCTCGGGAATGTCCGAGGAGGAGACACTGTCAGAATTTCCCGACCTTGAAATGGCAGATATTCGAGCTTGCTTGTCTTTCGCGGCTGATCGGGAGCGTCGATTGGTGTCCTTGCCGCCTGTATGAGGCTTCTGTTCGATCAGAACCTCTCTCCGAGGCTGAAATCGGCTTTGGATGATATCTACCCAGGGACCGTTCATGTACGAGAAGTAGGGCTTGAATCTGCGGACGATGTCGAGGTCTAGTCATATGCCAGAGAGCACGGGCTAGTCGTCGTGTCGAAGGATTCTGACTTTAGGCAATTGAGTTTCACGTTCGGACATCCGCCTAAAGTCGTGTGGATTCGACGAGGAAATTGCTCAACCTCGGAGATTGAAATGCTGCTCCGCGACCGGTTCGATGAAGTCCTCGCGTTCCATGATGACGAGCATGGGGCTTTTCTTGCGCTGGTTTGACTCATATTCGGGATTGGATTGACTAGTCTGACTAGTTACAATCAATTCATGATCACTACATATTCAACATACGATGCGAAAGCCAAATTCTCTGAGGTGATGCGGCGCGTCCGAGATGGTGAAACAGTCATCGTGTCGTACCGGGGCGATCCTGTCGCAGAGATCAAACCTATCGAGCGGCAGAAGACTTCGTTGGAAGAGCGCATGGCAGATCTTGAACGACGAGGGGTACTCGTACCCGCGCGAAGACCGAGGGAACCGTTTAGAGCCCTAGCGCGTCGTCCGGGCGGATTGCAGCGGTTTTTGGAGGACCGAAATCGTTGAAGGTGGCGTACGTTGACAGTTCTGTTCTAGTGGCGATTATGTTGGCCGAGGATGGGAGTGCGTCGTTGGCTGATCGGTTGGATGGGTATGACCGTCTGGTTGGTTCGAATCTGGTCGAGGCAGAAGTAAAGTCTGCCCGTATCCGAGAAGAGATCGAGTCTGATCCGGCATTCCTGTATCGAATAAATTGGATTTTCGCAGGCCGTCCTCTATCGCTTGAAATTGCAAAGGTGCTGGGTGTCAGTTACTTACGAGGAGCCGATCTTTGGCATGTAGCCACCGCGCTATATTTCGCCTCCGAACCAGAGGATCTGGCGTTTCTGACCCTCGACATTCGACAAAGAGACGTAGCTGAGGCGTTAGGGTTTCAGGTTTCGTAAGTATCAGCAAGCCTTGGTTTGACCTCATCTGAATCCTAGAGGAGGTCCAGTTGTCCGCGCGTGTCCAAGTTCCGCAGCCGGAGGAGTAGAAGACAGCGTCGGTGGAGGGGGTGGCGACGCGGAGCCCGTCGCCTCTCAGAGGTGAGTCCGCTTTATGCCAAGCTTTCGCTGCGTGCCACATTGGGGCTTCCGTCAAGGTCTGCGAAACCACTCCTTGAAATTCAGGTTCTTCCGTACTCGATTGTTTGGGCGAAAGAAACCCAGTAGCAGGGACGGGTGGTCTTTCTTCCCACACTACTCGGACATCCGGAAGTTCAGAAATGGTGCCTAAAAGACGAGCGGGGACATCAGATGCAGCCACCGCATCTCCGTAGTCCACGAAATCCACTCCGCTAGACTTGAGGAAGTCCACGACGTGGGCCGAACTGCCACCTTCCACGATCATCACGTGTATAACGAAAGTTTGTTCAGGAAAGTTTTCGCCGCTAGAGCTACCAGCATTCGCGCTCTGGCTTCATACGCGTCTCGTTCCAAGTAGCCTCCCAACTTCGGGTACGAACAGATCTGGTTTTGGGGTGTTTGTCCAGTGCCGCTGGTCGCGGGGTTGCCAATTTGCGTAGGTGTAGGCGTAGCGGTTGCTGCAATCGAATCCCACGTCCAGCATTCGGTTGAAGCCGCTGTAGCAGTTGGGGTAGGTGTCGGCGTGGGAATAGTGTTGCGGGTAGGAGTGGCGGTCAGTGTCGGCGTGGGCGTGGGCGTGGCGACTTCTGGGGGGATGTTCTGGACTTTCAGCGTCGGCGACCATCTCGATGTTCCTACAGAGTTTACGGAGCGTACCGAGAAGTGGTAGAAGTCGTAGTTCGGGAGTCCTGTGACCCGCGCGCCGGGGGAGGACAGCTCGCCGGAGCCGAAAGAGAAGGTCACGCCGACGCCGTTCGCTGGCAGCGTCGTCCAGACTCCGTTGAGCAGCATTCGGAGCTCGTAAGACGTCGCCCTCGGAGCATCGTTCCAATCCAGCGACGCGGAACCTCTGACAGTCACGCCGCCGCCGAGGATGCTGATGGGTTCAGGTGCGACGGTGTGAATCACGGTCGCAGTTGGCGTCGGGGTTGGCGTGGCGGTGACGTTTGCGCTCTGAGAGGCGGTGTCTCGCGGCGAGACGAGCGCGGTCTGGGCGATGACGGCCGCGACGAGGACCGTCGCCATCCCGTAGAGCCAGGGTCGGAAGCTGCGGCTTGGTGAATTGTCGGATTTCATGCGCATCTCGCTTGCTCCGGCTGTTCGGCCTTCACAAGAGTGTTCAGTTGTCAGCGCGTGCCCAAGTTCCGCATCCGGAGGTGCGGAACGCGGCGTCGGTGGATGCGATTTCGATGGTCAGACCATTGCTCCATGAACCGCTTTGTATCACTTGGTCGGCGGTGCCTTTGAGGTTGCGAAGACGCTCCCATTCGCAGGTTTCGGGATTTTCGGTCGTGCCGATGGCGTATGTTCCGGATGCGATCTCAACATCGACGCGGTGGATTCCGTCGCCGAAGCTGGTCGGAAATGAACCGCTTGCGCCGATAGCACACGCGAGGCCCGGACTGCCACATTCGGTTTCGACGGTGATGCTGCGCGCGACGCTAAACCGTCCGTCATCGGCCTTGGTGCTGACCCTGAAGTAGTACGGCGTGCCGCGATGCAGTCCGCGGGCGAAATAGGAATTGCGCTTGATAGTGCTGGAGCTGCCATCGAACCAAACGCTGAAAGTGTCATAGCCCGACGGCGCGTCCCATACGAAGTTGATCCACGTCGTGCCGGCGCTGTACCGCAGGTTGGTCGGCGGTGGAACCGGACCCGGTTTCGGCGTGGCGGTCGGTATGACAGGCGTTGCTGTAGGTGTGACGGGAGTAGGCGCTGCTGTAGGTGTGACAGGCGTAGGTGTTGGTTTGACAGGCGTTGCTGTAGGTATGACAGGCGTTGCCGTAGGTGTGACAGGCGTAGGTGTCGGTTTGACAGGCGTTGCGATTGGTTTAGGAGTAGGAGTGGGAGGAACAGGCGTCTTTGTAGGAGTTGGTGCTACTGTCGGCACGGGTGTCGGAGGTGCGACGGCTGTCGGTTCCGGAGTTGCGGGCAAAGGCGGAAGATGGGCGAATCCCCAGCCCCAGGCGTTGTTGACTGCCGGAAGCGGCGTTGGAGTTTTCGTCAAATTGGGGAAATCCGGGTCGCCAGATTCCGGTGGACGTTTGATGGCAGCTTTTTTGAGGTAATCAACGACCTGCGCTGGAGTGTAGCTGGGAAAACGTTGAAGAACCAGCGCAGCTAGACCGGCAACATGCGGAGCGGCCGCGCTGGTGCCATCGAATATGCCACCTTTGAAAATCGAAGACTCGTTTATCGCCCCGACAACATCGGGTTTTGTGCGTCCATCAAGAGCGGGTCCTCGGCTGCTGATGGCTTCAATAACGTATGTTGGATCGGTGTAAGTGCCTGATGCTTTGGCAACTCCAACAGTCAGCATACCAGGGTTGTTGCTTTCGGCCGGATTTGAAATGCTATAGTATGGTCCCGAGTATAGTAAACCGTGAGCTTCATTGTCTTGTATCCCGACTTGAACCCACTCAGGTTTGTCACCAGATCTGTGACACACTCTCAGGTAAGCTTTGGATGACCAAGCACCAATGCTTAGATTCCTTGGGAGTAGCCATTCAACAGAATCAACAGTTGAACTCCTTCGTTTGAAGCTTGTAGCTAGGTCGTTATTCGCAGTGCAGTTTTCATTTTCACAAAGCAACAGATCGAGATCGGTCGGTACACCTTGGTCTTTGTTTTTCCATCTAATCACGAAGAAGTGATCATTTGGCTGTGAGACATAAACGCGATTATTCTCCGTATCCACGCCTTCCTTTTCTTCATCTGCAAAGTCCAACCACCTGTCGTCATTGTTGCTATATTCGCCGTAGAACACTTTATTTTCGCCGAAGTTACCTGCAGCATTAATCCACGTTATTCCCTGCGCCACTGCATTGTGGATAGTTGTGGATACCCCATTCTCGAATCCAGAAGAGCCATCGCCAGGCCCGTTCCACACGTTGAATTGAGAGTAGATGATTACACTTACATCGTTCTCCCTCATGGTTTTCACTGCTGTTTGGGTAAAATCTCTTGACGGAATATAACTGGCATCTTTAGCTATATAGAGTTCAACATTGGGAGAGATGTTCAAAAGTGCTTCTGCGACTTGAGTGCCGTGAATAGAATCTTTTTTGCATCCGTCAAGATTAGTAGAGATGCCGCTTCTCGTTATGCATTTCACAGTCAACGGATTCGATGCCGCCGCATGTGCGCGTATCAGGCGATCAATAGCTTGAAAACCGGAGTCGATGATTCCCACTTTGATGCCGTTTCCTGTGTACCCGGCCTTGCGCCATTGTTCGGCGCCGTGCCAGAATACTTCAGGAACAAACGTCGGAGTGGGAGAGACTGCCGATGAGACACTGTCGGATCGAAAATCAAGAGGAACTTCATGCCAGTTTCGCTCATCGATGGACGGGGGTTCACGACTGTTGGGAGAAAAAGGGGCATTGCTCGCAGGTTGTCCGCCCGGAGATTCGATGTACACCAAAGAAACTCCGGGCAATTGAGATATTTGCTTGAGCAATTTGATTGGAGCCAAAATGAAGATGTAGTCACGGGTGGGATATGCGGTGTAAAGAAGTCCGTGCTGATCAAGAAACGATGTGATGGACGATTGATCACCAGACGTGTCGATACCGTAAGCTGACATATAAATGTCAGATTCTGCCTGCCAAGTGCCGTTGGCGAGGGCCTCTTCGTATATCAAAACGTCTTGCAGTGCGCCTGTGTACAAATTCTCATAACCCGAACTGACTTCATCTTGTGCAGTTGAGGCCATATCAGAAGGTGGACGGCATTCGTATGTGGGTTCCGCTGTCGGCGTTGGACTGCCATTCGAAGCGTCAGCACTCACTGGAGTGGGTGTGGCGACTTCTGGGGGGATGTTCTGGACTTTCAACGGCGGCGACCATCTCGATGTTCCTGCAGAGTTGACGGAGCGTACCGAGAAGTGGTAGAAGTCGTAGTTCGGGAGTCCTGTGATCCGCGCGCCGGGGGAGGACAGCTCGCCGGAGCCGGACGAGAAGGTCACGCCGACGCCGTCTGCAGGCAGCGTCGTCCAGACTCCGTTGAGCAGCATTCGGATCTCGTAAGACGTGGCCCTCGGAGCATCGTTCCAATCCAGCGACGCGGAACCGATCATCGTGGTGAAGCCGGCGCCGAGGATGCTGATCGGATCGGGCGGGACGGTGTGAATCACGGCGGCAGTTGGCGTCGGCGTTGGCGATGCGGTGGAGGTGGGCGTCGGTGTCGGAGTGGCGCTAGGAGTGGGAGTCGCCGCCGGTGTTGGCGTCCTTGTCGCCGGGATGTGTGTGACGTTGAAGTAGAGGGAGTTGCTGAAGCGTTCCTCTCCGTTGTCGGCAACGGCTTTGACGACGCCGCGGTATGTTCCAGTGCCGAACCCGGCGACGAAAATGTTGGCGATGTAGGCATTGTGGCTCGTCCTCTTGCCCATGCGAATCGAATAGTAGCGCGGGCCTGACGGCTTGTAGAGCCGGAAGTAGTATCCGGTGATGTTGCATCCGTCGCAAGTCGGTCGCGTCCAACTCATGGAGTGCTTCCACTGGTTTCGCCACGGGCCCGATGTCTGGTACGCGAACGATCCGGTAACTGTGAAGTCGCCGATGGAGCTTCTGCCGGACGAGGCGGCGTCAGCTTCGACGTCGTCCGCGACGTCGATGGGCATGTTGCGCGCGTCGGCGTCCAAGAGATGCGGGGGACGCGGCGTGGCGGTGACGTTTGCGCTCTGAGAATCGGTGACCTGCGACGATACGAGCGCGACGTTTATGACAGCCGCTGCGATCAGGATTATCGTCAGCCCGTAAAGCCAGATATGTCGGGCGCGGCTGCTTGAACTGTTGGTCTTTGGGGGCATACTTATTGTCCTGACGGGATAGCCGGATTTGAGGAGTGTGCGAGGTGAGTCATCAGAGCGACGCAATGAGTCGAATTCGTTCCACGATGCATGTCGCGCCTCGAGACATTTGCTAAATCAAATGTCGGCACTGCATCGCGACTGGTTTGATTGCAGGTCCCCGTTTGCCCGCCCTCTCTGGATACCCGCCTACGCGGGTATGACGTGGGTTTGCAAAAGTCACACCTCGGCTCATACCGTCCCTTCCCATCCGATGACGTGGCTGCTGACGCCGTCGGGGAAGCGTTGGTGATACTCGTCGACGAGCATGCCGAGTACCGCGGAGTCGTGGCGGGCGCCGTGGTGAGGTCGGCTGCTCCTTAGGGTGCCTTCGTGCACGAAGCCGATGTGTTCAAACATTGTTCGGGCACCTTCGTTATAGGTCGGCACGTCGACCCACCCGCGGTAGAGGCCCAGGTGGTCGAAGATGTGTTCGAGCATTGCTAGGGTGGCGGCAGTGCCGTAGCCCATGTGCCACTTTGATTTGTCGCCAATTAGGACTGATATCTGGGCGTCGCCGAGCGGTTCGTCGATGGAGAGCTGGCCTTCGCCGATATGTTCGCCTTGTTCGGAGTAGATGGAGAAGATGTCGCGGTGCGGTTCATGGTGCGGGTCGTCGAAAACCTCATCCCACTGCTCTTGAGTGGCATCCAGCATCTCCTCAGGCTCATATCCGAGGTGGGCAGGGTCGCCGTAGGTGTAACGTCCGAACCAGCTATCGGACACGTCCGGGTCCTTGAGCCACTCGGCAATACGTCCCACGTCTTGTCTGGTTACCGGGCGAAGTTCACATCTTGATGGCATATTGAGCGTTCTCCCTGACTAGAGACCAACGGTTACGTGGTGGCGAGAAAAACTGCCACCAAAAAGGCTTGAATTCATTATCGCACGTTCCCCGTTTTGCGGAATTTACTCGCCATTGATAGAGTTTGAGGTTGCGACCTACGAAGCGTAGGCACAAAAACATAGGAGACATCAAATATGTCCGACCACTGGAAGATGGAAGCCGATATCGAGTACTGCGTGCCTTGCGGGTACGCCAACTTGGCTGCCTACATGGCCGCCGAGCTTTTTCAGGCCGC
Source organism: Dehalococcoidia bacterium (assembly GCA_965232825.1). Taxonomy (GTDB): domain Bacteria; phylum Chloroflexota; class Dehalococcoidia; order Lucifugimonadales; family Lucifugimonadaceae; genus Bin127. The sequence continues at coordinate 160,519 of OZ247429.1, forward strand.
TGGCCCCGCGCTGGCAATCAGCCTGACCCCGGGTCACTCCGGTGCCTTCAAGGTGACCGTTGACGGCGAGGTTCTCTGGGACAAGAAGGTCCAAGGCAAGTCACCTGAAATCATGCAGGTCAAAGAACTCAAGGCCAAAGTCGCGAACATGATTCAGTCTGGCGCGATGATCCAGATGAACTGATTGGATGCCCTAACCCTCTCCCGCCGAGCGGGAGAGGGGACGGAGCGACACCTACCGCGGGTTACTACTAAGTCCGTGGGAAGTAACGTCGGTTTCGCGCGAATTTCAACTGGCTATGGGCGTATGGCTGTGGTGGTGACGAAATAAACTGGAGGGAAGTCATGGTTAGAGCAGCGGTTTTGTATGCGGCCAACGAGCCGATGCCGATCAAGGATCTGGAGCAGTTACCGCCTCGCAACGGCGAAGTGCGGGTGAAGATTGGTGCGGCTGGGATTTGCGCTTCCGATCATCATGTGATGAAGGGGCAGACGAATTTCCCGATGCCGATCGTTTTGGGACACGAGGGCGCGGGCGTTGTGGATGAAGTAGGGGATGGCGTTTCCGGCCTGAAACCGGGCGATCGGTGCATTTTGTCTTTTGTCCCGAGCTGCGGGCACTGCCGATCTTGCCGGACCGGACTGCAAAATATCTGCGACACCAACCGATTGACGGGAACGAAGCAGTACGACAACACGTTCCGCTTATTCGACGAGGATGGTGTCGAGGTTCATCAATTCGCCAAGGTGGGTGTCTTTGCTGAAAGCATCGTCTGTCCGCAGGAAGCGGTTTATCCAATTCCGGACGATGTCCCGATGGATGTGGCGGCGTTAATCGGATGCTCGGTGACGACGGGTGTCGGCGGTGTTATCAACCAACCGAACGCAAAGGCCGGCATGACGGTTGCAGTATTCGGTGTCGGAGGTGTCGGACTTAACGTGTTGCAAGGGGCGAGATTGTTGAACGCTTCGAAAGTCATCGCGGTCGATATTTTGGACAACAAGCTGGAGTTTGCGTATCGGTTTGGCGCGACCGATGTTGTCAACTCACGGGCCGAGAATGCCGTCGAAAAGATCATGGAGTTGACGGACGGTGGTGTTGATATGGCGTTCGACGCGTTTGGTCATGCGTCGACGACACGCTCGGCGTTCGATGCGACGCGAAAGGGTGGCACGTGCGTGGTTATCGGTATTGCGCCGGAAGGTTCGGAAGCTGAAATACCGATGGTCGAGATTGTCCGCAATCAGAAAACGATGGTCGGCAGTTACTACGGATCGGCGTCGCCGCATGAGACCTTCAGGACCTTGATCGCTTTCTACCAGTCTGGGAAACTCGAAATCGGTGGATTGGCTTTGCGACAGTACTCCCTTAACCAGATTAATGAGGCCTACGACGATCTCGAACGGGGAGCCGATGGGCGCGGCGTTATCGTTTTTGAAGGCGTCAACTGAGACGCGGACAGATTCTCGTGCTGGTAGGAAGTCTGCATCGCCAATCAGCGCGCGGACAGGATAAAATCAACTATCGAAACGTAATGTGTTGCGTGGTTCCTGCTTGGACGATGGATATGCGCGCGCACGACCACTAACATCAAGAGACTGACAAACATTCCCGATGCTTGAAGACTACTTTCGCCAGTACGGGATTCTCGTGATGTTCCTCATGGTCGCGATCGGCGTCCCCATCGGGATGTTGCTTATGTCCTATGCAGCGGAGTTTATTCGGGTTCGACCGGCGCAGACCTCTAAGGTGAAACGTACCTCCTATGAGAGTGGTCTGCGACCCTTCAGTCCGAAGCCGCGGCTCTTCAACATTCGCTACTACTACTACGCCATCCTTTTCGTGGTGTTCGATGTGGAGACCGTGCTACTGTTTCCATGGGCCATCAAGTACGGTGTTCTGTCGAAGGAGTTCGGCCTGATCGCCTTCTTTGCGGTGCTGGTATTCTTGGTTGTGGTCACGTTGGGTTATCTATACGCGTGGCGAAAAGGCGCACTCGAATGGACACGGAGCACTAACAATTGACCTCCGAAATCGAAAACGCCTACGGAGTCCCGTTGGGGCACGACCCGCGCAACCCACTGTTCAACGTAACCTGGGACATGGACCGAGACGAGGGTGACGAGGTCAATTTGATGAAGGCGACGAGGTTGAGCCCGTTGCCGGAACCCATCATGCACATGGATGATGACCACTCGCGTAACGTCATCGTCACCTCCGTGGATTATCTCTTGAACTGGGCGCGTAAGTCGTCGCTCTTTCCCCTGCAATTCGGTTTAGCGTGTTGCGCGTTCGAGATGATTGCGTCCGCCATGGGTCGCTTCGACATATCGCGCTTCGGTATGGAGGCGTTTCGTGCGACACCACGGCAGGCAGACCTGATGATCGTAGCCGGGACAGTGACTTGGAAGATGGCAGTTCCTCTGCGTCGGTTGTATGAGCAGATGGCGGAGCCAAAGTGGGTGATTTCGATGGGTGTGTGTGCGACCAGCGGCGGCCCTTATTTCCAGTCATATTCTGTGGTTCCCGGCGTCAACCACATTGTTCCGGTGGATGTGTACGTTCCCGGATGTCCGCCAAGGCCGGACGCGTTGCTTTACGGGATCATGCAACTGCATGACAAGATCCGTCGTTACTCGTTGACGAGCAATCCGGCAGGTGGCGTATGAGCCGGGCGTGGGATGGCGCCAAGTTGGCGGAAGCGATCCACAAATCACTTCCCGACGCGGTAGTCGATGCCCGCGGAACCGACATCTGGATCGCACCTGGATCCGTTGTCGAGGTCATGCGTTTGCTGCGAGATGACCCGGAGTTCCGTTTTGAGTTGCTCAGCAGCGTGACCGCCGTAGACTATATCTCATATTTCGAAGTGGTCTATCACCTGACATCTTTGACTAGGAACGCCACCGCCGTCGTGAAATCCAAGTGTGGAATCGGACGGGACGAAGCGAAAATACCGAGCGTTTTCGATATCTGGCGCGGTGCTGATCTACAGGAGCGAGAGGTGTGGGATTTGATGGGGATAATCTTCGAAGGTCACCCGAACCACAAGCGAATCATGCTCTGGGAGGGATTCCCCGGCCATCCTTTGCGGAAGGATTTCGCGACTTACGAGCAGTCAATCGTCCCTGAGTCTGAGTGGCGCGTCCCGACCGCTTTAGCCGATGAGCTATCCGCCGAAAACGGAGGTGCACAAGGATCGTGACAACGCAGGTCCGCACAGAGCCGATCACGGTCAACCTTGGCCCGCAACACCCGTCGACTCACGGTGTGTTCCGAATGCGCGTCACGTTCGACGGCGAGGAGATCATCGACGTCGAACCCATTTTCGGCTACCTGCATCGCGGTTCGGAGAAGTTGGCAGAGGAGCGGACGTACGTGCAGGTGGTTACGCTGACGGATCGTATGGATTACGTCGGTTCGATGCTGAACAACCAGGCATACATGCTTGCCGTTGAGAAGTTGGCTGGAGTCGAGCCTTCCCCTAGGGGTGTTTGGCTACGGATGATTGCCTCTGAGTTACAACGGATCGCGAGCCACTTGGTGGCGGTTGGATTTTTGATTCAGGACCTAGGTGCCTGGGGCACGCCACTTATCTACACCATGCGCGAGCGGGAGAAGATTCTTGATCTTTTCGAGATGCTGTGCGGTGCTCGAATCACGAACTCATATCTAAGGCCCGGCGGTGTTTTCATGGATGCGCCTGAAGAGTTCTGGCCGGCCATGAACGCCTTGCTCGACGAACTCCCTCCACGAATCGACGACTTAGACGATCTACTCACCGACAACGACATCATCTTCTCGCGCACAAAGGGCGTGTCTGTACTGACACCCGAGCAGATGCTGGACGCGTCGATTACAGGTCCGATGCTGAGAGCCGCGGGAGTCGACTGGGATCTGCGTCATCGCGACCCTTATGACTACTACGATCAGGTAAAATTCGAGCGCCCACTTCACACCGCGGGCGACAACTTCGCTCGGTATTGGGTGCGTGTGCAGGAAATGCGAGAGAGCATCAAAATTATCCGCCAGTGCGAGAAGCTGATCGAGCCAGGACCTGTGCGACCAAATCACGACGATGTGCCTTGGTTGCTGCGTCCACCAGTTGGCGATGCCTACTCGGCAATTGAGCACTCCAAAGGCGAATTAGGCTTCTATCTGGTTAGTGATGGATCGATATCGCCATATCGATGCCACGTCCGAGCGCCGTCATTGATCAACTTGACGCTGCTACGAGAAATGCTGGTAGGCGAGTTGTTGGCCGACATGTTCGTGAGTTTCGGTAGCGTTGATATCAACATGGGCGAGGTAGATCGTTGAATCCCGCCTTCTTGGACAACTCGCTCTTCCGCAACATTTACTGTTACCTCGCGGGTAGCAGTGATTCGTGTGCCGAGCGTGGGTACGACACAACGGTTTTGCCGGCCGGATTTGAATGGCTAGCATTTGCGATCACTGCTTTCATCATCATCAATATCGTGATCAACGCAGGTCTCGGTGCCGTGGTTGTCTATATCTGGGGTGAACGCCGGATTTTGGGACGAATCCAGAACCGGACCGGACCGAACCGTTGGGGGCCATTCGGCTCATTCACTTCAGTTGCGGACGCCATCAAGACACTCTTCAAGGAAGACATTGTTCCAGATGAAGCCGACCGGTGGCTATTCAATCTTGCACCGATATTGATGGTGTTCCCGGTGCTGTCGGTGCTCGCAGTCATCCCGTTCGGCGTTGGGACATTCGTAGTGGATCTGAACATCGGGATATTGTTCGTGATCGCGATCACATCAATGTCCGGCATTTCAGTGGTGCTCGCGTCATGGGCGTCGGGCAACAGGATCGCGATCTTTGCCGGCATGCGTTCGGTGGCGATGCTGATCAGCTACGAGATACCTATGGCGCTGTCTCTCATCGGCGTTTTGATGCTCGCCGGATCGATGTCCCTTGGGAAGATCGTGGATGCCCAAGACATTCCATTCATATTGGTCCAGCCGCTAGGGCTGTTCGTGTTCCTAATCGCCGCGCAGGCGGAAACGAGCCGCACACCTTTCGACTTGATTGAGGCGGAGTCAGAACTGGCTGCTGGCTACTTGAACGACTACAGTAGCATGAAGTTCGGCATCTTCTTCTTGGCGGAGTTCCTGGCGACGATCGTGGCTTCGATGTTGATCGTGACGCTTTTCCTCGGCGGTTGGCGTGGGTGGGAACCGATACCGTCGCAAATCTGGTTTGCCGGCAAGACCGTTCTAGTATTGCTGTTCATCATGTGGATGCGATTTTCGTGGCCGCGGTTGCGTGTCGACCAAATACTCTCCTTGGCTTGGAAAGGCCTGTTCGAACTCACATTGATCAACATCTTCGTAACCGCGATCTTGATCGCGATCTGGCCCGATCCCGGCATCACTGAGTTGCTAATAATGTCGGCGATCAACTGGGTGGTGTTCTTCATTTCGATCTGGTTGGTCAGTAAGTTGCTGCGTCCAGGCGACTACACTGCACCCGCGCCTCGAACCGACCGACCGACATATCCCGTGGCAACGGACGAGCTGCCTGATGAGGTTGCTTACATAGGAGGTACGACGCGATGATCGGCCTCGGACTATTGAAGGCGATGAAAGTGACGTTGAGGAACGCCCTCAAGGTGCCCTTTACGATCCAGTATCCCGACCGCAAGGTCGGCATCATTGGCGCGGCGAAGAACGAGGGTAAATCGACCGTCGGTTTGATGGCCACCCAACCAGTGACCGCCGCCAAAGCCGCTCTCAGCATGTATTCGGTGCCCGTCAAAATCCCGCAAAACCGACGTTTCCGGGGCAACGAGTTCACGTGGTACGAGGATCGATGTACCGGTTGCGCGTCGTGCGCGAAGTACTGTCCGCTTGGAATAATCGAAATCGTGACCAGCCCCGGCGGCTTCGACGTGCAGGAAGGCGAGAGCTACGCGATCGATGTATTCGACATCGATATCGGTAGGTGCATGTTCTGTGGGTTGTGCGTTGAAGCTTGTCCCTACGATGCGTTGCACATGGGTAGCCAGTTCGAGCGAAGCAGGTATGAACGAGACGCGTTGGTGATTCCGGTCGATGAGTTACGCCAAGCATTGAGGCAACCGAGCTCGTGGTTCAGACCACAGTTCGAGGAACGCGACTACGATCCATTCCGAGACGGCCCCGAAGACGACCACTACAAGACGGGACGCCACGAGATGCCGGATCAAGAAACATTGGATCAGCGTTGGGTAGAGGATCGATGAGCGGAGCTTTCGATTCAGGACCGATCGCGACGCTCGCGTTCTTCGTCGCCTCGGCGATGACGATCGCTTCGGCGATCATCGTCGTCACACAGCGCGACCTGGTGCGCGCGGTCGTTGCGTTGGCGATGTCGTTTGTGGGCGTTGCCGCGATCTATTTCATTTTGAACGCCGAGTTTATTGGCGTCGTTCAGATCTTGGTGTACGTCGGCGCAATCTCGATCCTGATTGCGTTCGCAGTGATGTTCATCGGCGATCTGGCCAATGCGGGTACTCTGTCCCAAAGTCGATTGGTGTCCGCGGTCGCGGGTGTGTTGATGCTCGCGTCCATTATCTTCGTGGCGTACAACACCGATTGGACCGCGATCGATGAAGTGAACGATCCAGATGCAATCGCGGGACTCGTCGGACATTACGAGGTAGCGGACGGGTCGGCCGGCGAAAACTCAATAGCCACAGCTGGTGATGAAATAGAGGGTGCACGCGGAGGCGCTTTGGTAGACGGATCCTCCCACATTGGACCGGCATTGCTTCGCGAATTTGTGTTGCCGTTTGAAACTCTGGGTCTGCTGTTGATCGCGGCGTTGATCGGTGCGTTGGTCGTAATTCGTGGCCGCCAGGAGGACGACGCGCATGAGGACGACGCGGCATGACGCTCGAGATCGTCCTTGTAGTAGCGGGTGCGCTTTTTTCGATCGGACTGTTTGGAGTCTTGGCACGCCGCAACATCATTGCAGTCATCATGTCGCTCGAGTTGATGTTTAACGGAGTTCTCGTAGCCGCGATCGGATTTTCTAGGTTTACGGCACCGGCCGCGTTGGTCGGCGCGGATGGCGCGATCACCGAAAGCGCGGTCAGGTCTGCATTGACTGGGCACATGTTCGCGGTCTTCGTCATCAGCATCGCGGCGGCTGAAACGGCATTGGCTCTAGCGTTGGTTTTCGCGTTTTTCCGGGCAAAGCAGTCGGTCGAGATTACGGACGCAACGGATATGAAGAACTGAAAATGTGGGTCGAATACAAGAGGACTAAGACCTTGAAGATAGCCGAGAGCTGGAAAAACCTGCTCGATGGCGAAGGACTGCCAGCCAAGATTCTGCCGGTAGGCGACATCTTGGATTGGGCCGAAGATGTGCCGTTCATGGTCATGGTTCCCAAGGGTAGGGAACACGTGGCCGATGAGATTATCAGGAAACTCTAAGCGAATCTAGATTTGGCATCAGAACTGACAATTTGGCTGATTATCCTCCTGCCGGCATCCGCGTTCGTCATCAACGGCGTGGTGGTTCGGTGGATTCCGGAATTCGCCGTTGGACCCTATCGTTTAACCGGCAAGAAATCAGATCTTGCGGGTTGGTTGACCGCTGCGGCGATTGGCGTCTCATTCGTCTTGTCATTCATGGCGCTGATCAAGGTCGTTTCGGACGGTGCCCAGCAATTCGAGATGCACACCTGGATCGCGGTGGGTGGCGTCGACATCGGCTTCGGCATCATGCTCGACCAGTTGACAGCGATCATGTTGATCGTCGTGAGCGGCGTCAGTTTCCTGGTACAGGTCTACGGCATCGGATATATGCATGACGATGACGGCTACACCCGTTACTTCGCCTACATGGCACTCTTCACCGCGTCGATGCTGGGATTGGTGACCGCGCGAAGCGTTATTCAGCTGTTCGTTTTTTGGGAGTTAGTCGGAATCTCGTCGTATCTGCTCATCGGCTTTTGGCTGAACCGACCGACGGCGGCCGCGGCGGCGAAGAAGGCATTCTTGATGACGCGCTTCGGCGATTTCGGTTTCTTACTCGCGATCCTCTACCTGTATTCGAACAATCCGTCATGGCTCGACATTCACGAAATGTACGGCGCTATCGCGGGCGGAATGATGGCGGTTTCAGTTGCTTCGTGGATTGCACTAGGTTTCCTATTGGGAGCAATCGGTAAATCCGCGCAGTTCCCACTGCATTCTTGGCTGCCCGACGCGATGGAGGGGCCGACCTCGGTTTCGGCATTGATCCACTCCGCGACAATGGTGACCGCGGGTGTCTTCCTCGTGGCTCGGTTCTTCCCGCTATTCGAGCACAGCGACATCATGTTCTTAGTAACTGTGGTGGGCGCGATTACGGCGGTGTTTGCCGCGTCGATGGCGTTAGTCGCGGACGACATAAAACGAGTCTTGGCTTATTCAACGGTGAGTCAGCTTGGCTACATGATGTTTGCGCTGGGCGTTGGCGCTTACGGCGCGGCGGTATTCCATCTCTTCACGCACGCGTTCTTCAAGGCCGGTCTGTTCCTTGCCGCCGGTTCGGTGCACCACGCGGGTGGGACGTTCAATATGAGGTACTTGGGCGGTCTCAAGGACCACATGAAGATCACCTATTGGGCGATGGTCATCGCGAGCCTGTCGCTGGCCGGGATCGTTCCGCTCTCCGGGTTCTGGTCGAAAGACGAGATATTGGCGCACGCTTTCCACGCCGGGACACCGATAGGCATGTTCGCGCTGGTGATGGGGCTGGTCGCCGCATTGATGACCGCGTTCTACATGTTCCGAGCGGTCATCATGACGTTCCATGGCGAGTTCCGAGGTGGCGGAGACAAAGAACGCGAGGATATCGAGGCGTCGGGCGAAGAAGCCCCAGAGGGTTTGGAGCACGTACATTTGGGCGAATCACCGAGCACGATGATCGTTCCTATCGCTCTACTTGCGTTGCTTGCGATATTCATTGGTTTCTTCACGAACCCGGTGTTCGACCTGAGCATCGTCAACAAACATGCGTTCGCGACATTCGTCGTGGAGCGTAATATCGATGTCTTCCATGATCACGATGCGCAGGTCCACGCCGGATCGGAACCAGAATTCGACTTTTTGATTGCGCTCCTGTCGACCATATTGGCGGTTTCAGGCATTGTCCTTGCATGGCGGCTGTTGACCAAACCGAGCCTCGTACCGATCTGGGTCGGACGAGCAACAAACCCGTTGCAGACGCTGTTGAAACGCAAATACTTCTTCGACGAGTTGTACGAGGATTTGATTGTCTCCCGCGGCTTCTATAGCTACTTGGCGATGCTGATCGACAGACTCGACATTTCAGGATTAGACAACGTGAACGTACAGCTGTATCGCTGGACCGATCGCGCAGGACGAGCGTTGGCCAAGGTTCAAGACGGCCAAGTCCAGACATACGGCATCGTGTCGGTCGTCGGACTGATCGTGGCCATCGTGATCTTCGTGGTGGTGGCGCAGTAACAATTCGATGAAGTCTAGAGAATGAGTGAATTCAACGGCATATTGACAGTAACGGTGTTCCTGCCCGCGTTGGCGGCGCTGGTGATCCTACTCGCCCGTCCACTCAATCTCGAAGATCGAGTGATCCGCTGGTTTGCCATCCTAAGTACCGTCGCCGCGTTCATCCTCTCACTCGTCGTCTTCCTTGCGTACGACCGCGATGCCGGGGGTGTGCAGTTCATCGATCACCTGAACTGGTTGTCTGCAGAGACCATCAAGTCGTCGTATCTTCTTGGCGTCGACGGATTGAGCGCTCCGCTTGTTCTCTTGACCGGAATATTGGGTTTAGCCGCGGCATTCGCTTCACGGAACATCGAGTTGCGAGTTTCGGAGTACTTTGTTTGGCTGTTGCTCCTTGAATCGGCGGTGATGGGAGTTTTCGTCAGCCTCGACCTGCTGTTGTTCTTCGTCTTCTTTGAGTTCGAAGTCATTCCCATGTTCATGCTCATCTCAATTTGGGGATCCGGCCGTCCACGATACTCGGCCATGAAGTTCGTACTCTTCACCCTCGCAGGCGGAGCATTCATGTTTGTCGGCATCTTCGCCGTCTATCTGACCGGTGCGGTAGACAGTTTGACGATGGTTCCGATACCTGAACTCGGGATCGTTGGCATCGCAGACCAGATTGCAGGTGTCGACCTGATCGCACCGGCATCCCTGATATTCGCCTTCTTCCTAATTGCATTCGCTGTGAAATTGCCGGTTTGGCCGCTCCACAACTGGCTTCCTGATGCCCATACCGACGCCCCGACGGCGGTCAGCGTAATGTTGGCCGGCGTACTTCTGAAGATGGCCGGTTACGGTATGATCCGCATCAACATTGGATTCTTCCAGGAAACGAACGGCTTCACCGTGCATGATGCGGCCGGGATTCTTTCCGTTGTTGCCGCAGTCAGTGTTGTCTACGGCGCGATTGTGACAATCCGACAGACCGACATGAAGCGATTGATCGCTTACTCATCTGTGAGTCACATGGGCTTCGTGCTCCTAGGTTTGACTGCTATCGGCGGCAGCACCGCAGCCACCCAGCATGGTGGCATAAACGGTGCCGCGTTGCAGATGTTCACACACGGCACGATCACCGGGTTGGCGTTCCTTGTGGTCGGAATGGCCTACGATCGCACGCACACCCGGCACATTCCGCATTTGGGCGGATTGTGGCGAAGGATGCCGGTAATCGGAATCTTCTTCTTCGTTGCGGGATTCGCTTCGTTGGGACTACCCGCGTTGTCTGGCTTCGTCTCCGAGATCATGGTATTCCTCAACGCATTCCCAGTGTGGCCTTGGGCGGCGAGCATATCCGCGTTCGGTGTCGTGCTGGCGGCGGGATATGTGCTTTGGATGATTCAGCGCACGTTCTTCGGATCGAAACCCCCAGAGGGTGGAATACCGGATGACAAGTTCGAAGAGTTGACGGACGCGGAACCGTTGGATCTGATACCGATACTGGCCTTGACGATTCCGATATTCGTAGTTGGCATCTGGCCGAATACCATCGTCGATGTCTTCAAGATCGGCATTGAAGGGATACTTCGCTAGTGGTTGCTCAGGACTACTGGGCGTTATCGCCCGTCATCGCGATGGCAACACTAGCAATAGTGCTGCTGTCGGCGGACGCGCTCCTTGCCGAACGCATGTTTGGCGGACGACGATGGGGTAGCAAGCGCGCGCTATCGTGGATCGCCGTGATCGGACTTGCCGCGCCCACATTCTTCGCGCTAAATCTGTGGTTTGGTTGGATCGGCGATTCGACCTCGTCTCCGGTCGTCTACGGCAGTTTCACGGCCGACCGCTTTACGCTGTTCTTCCAATTCCTGATCATTGGCGCAACAGCCGCGGTGCTTCTGGCTTCGGTGCCATATCTGGCGCAGTTCAAGGATTCGCTGGGTGAATTCTTCTCGTTGCTACTAATTGCCGCCGCGGGAATGATGCTCCTAGTCGGTGCAAGCGAACTGATAACGATCTACGTCGCGCTCGAAACAACCGCATTGCCAGCGATTGCCCTTGCGGCATTGCGACGCGACGGTTTCTCCATCGAGGCGGGCGCTAAGTTCTTGATACTGTCTGCCCTGTCCACAGCCCTGTTATTGTTCGGACTTGTTTTCCTGTATGGCTACACCGGTGCGACCAGGATCGACGAGATAGTCGTGCGACTGGCAGCCCTCCCATTTGAAGCCGGAGTGCCATTTGGGTCCTTGGCCGTAATGTTCGCGGTGTTGTTGATAGTCGCGGGTTTCGGCTTCAAGATGGCTATCGCACCTTGGCACATGTGGGTGCCGGACGTTTACCAAGGCGCGCCGACCCCGGTAGCCGCGTTCTTATCTGTGGCGTCTAAGGCATCGGCTTTTGCGGTCCTCATGCGGTTGCTCTACTCGTTGTCAGGATTTGAGACGGTTGCGCAGGACTGGCAGATACTGTTCGCAGTAATCGCGACCGCGAGCATGACGGTCGGCAACTTGATGGCTCTGTCGCAAACGAACATGAAGCGTCTGCTGGCTTATTCGACCATCGCCCAAGCCGGATACATCATGGTCGGATTCGCCGCGGTGTCAGTTGCGTCTTCGAGCGGGAGTACGACTTCCGGGCCGCAAAGTGTCATGTATTACCTGGCCGGATATGCCTTCACCAACCTCGCCGTCTTCCTCGCCTTCACTGCCATAATCCACCGCACCGGAGACGATACAATCGACGGATTGAGTGGACTCGTGAAGAGGTCGCCCTTAATGGCGGTGATGATGGTGATCGGATTGCTTTCGCTGCTCGGCATGCCACCAACGGTGGGTTTCATGGCGAAAGCGGTCGTATTCAGCACGGCTGTCGATCAAGGCTTGGTGTGGCTTGCTATCGTCGCAGTGATCAACACCGTGATCGCTGCGTACTACTATCTGCGAATCATAGGATTAATCTTGTTCGGTGAAACGAAAGATTCCGAACCGATCAAACCCGGTACTGGCGAAATGGCGGCGGTGGCAGTCGGAGTAGTTGGATCGCTCGTCTTCGGAGTTGTTCCGTGGTTAATCTTGCAGCTGATCGATGATTCCCTAACGATCGTTTGATCGGACCGGAAGTATGAATCCACGCCGTCAACGCGCCCACTGGATCGCGTAACTTGAATAGTATCGACGAAGTCTGCATTGTCCATCACAGCCTGTTGCCGCGGGCTGCAGATCTCGCCGCCCAAATCACCGCGAAATATAAAGGACGGTGTGGTTGGTGGAGCGCCAACGAAGCTACGGTTGCTGGTGACGAGACAGATGATCGTTTGCGTAACACAGATCTGATAATCACCATCGGCGGAGACGGTACGATCTTGCGCGGAATGCACGCGGCCATTGCACACTCAATACCAGTCCTCGGCGTGAACATGGGGCGAGTCGGATTCATGAGTGAAATCGATTCCGGCGATGCTCTCGAAGAAATCGCATGGTATCTCGACGGCAACGGGCGCATCGACGAAAGAGTGATGCTCGAGGCCACTCTTGGAGGCGGGAAAGCGTCGTATCACGCGTTGAATGACGTGACCGTACATCGCGGCGCCGAACTACGAATGATCGAGGTGAAGGCCGTTATTGACGATGTGGAACTGTCTACGTTCCGTGGCGATGGCGTGATCGTTGCCACTTCGACCGGATCCACCGGATACAACCTTCAACTTGGTGGACCGGTGATCGACCCGAACTCATCGGTGTTCTTACTCAAACCGATCGCCGGGCACATGAGCCAATTCGGCGGCGTCGTTCTCGATTCCAACAGCAAGCTTGAGTTGACGCTTGACACAACCGCCGACGCCACGTTGACTATCGATGGATACATCAGCCGCACGATGCAGTTCGGTGACTCTGTACGGTTGACGCGCAGCGAACATTCCGCGAGGTTCCTGCGGCGCGGTCCCAAGAGCGCGTACTGGGAAGGTCTATCGGATCGACTAGGGATGAGAATCGGTGCGGTCCGGCGAGGCGAGGGATCCGGAAGATGACCGATCCCGCGGAAGAAAACGTGCCGCTCAAAACCGAGCTGATCGACAGCCAAACCATCTTTAGCGGCGAAAAGCTGACGTTACGTCTAGATACGCTCAAGATGGGTGATCGCCCACCGGCGACCAAAGAGATCATCGCCCATCCGGGATCGACAGTGATGATCCCGATAACCGAGAGAGGTACCGTGCTCCTGGTCAAGCAGTGGCGCGCGGCGCAGGGATGCTACACCTTAGAGCTACCTTCGGGGACCCGAGACGCCGACGAACCACCGGAGATGACCGCCGCTCGCGAACTGCGTGAAGAAACGGGTTATCGGGCATCGAATTTCACCCCCATCGGGGGCTTTGTGCCCGTATCGGGTTACAGCGAAGAATACTGCCACGGATACGTCGCAACTGATCTCGAAATCGACCCTTTGCCGCAAGATAAACTTGAAGACATCATGGTTGTAGAAACGACCGTCGACGATTTGCGGCATATGTGCATGAATGGCGAAATTGATGATGCGCTGACAATAGCGGCGGTCACCCGCGCCTCCGCATTTCTAGATGATGCTAGGAGAGCGGATGTATAAGCATGATGTCCTGATAATCGGTGCCGGATTGGCCGGCCTGCGTGCTGCCGTCGAGGCTACTAGGCGCGGATTGGACGTCGCGGTTATCAGCAAAGTTCACCCGGTTCGCAGTCACTCCAACGCCGCACAGGGAGGCATTAATGCACCCCTCACCGACCGCGGTGACGACTGGGAAGGGCATGCCTTAGACACGATCAAGGGAAGCGATTACCTCGCGGACCAAGACGCCGTAGAGATCATGTCGAGCGAGGCCGGCGATGCGGTTATCGAACTCGAACGAATGGGTGTCATCTTCAGTCGCGGCGAGGACGGCAGGTTGGGTACGCGAAGGTTCGGCGGCCAGTTGGTTGCCCGGACGTTCTTTGTTGGCGCCATCACCGGCTCCGCGATATTGCATGTGCTCTACGAGCAAGCCCTGAAGCACGGCTTGAACGTCTACGAGGAGTGGTTCGTCACCGACTTAATCATCGAAGATGGGCGTTGTGTCGGTGTCGTGGCGCTGGATATCAAGACCGGCACCTTACATTCGATCTGGGCGAAGACAGTGATCATGGCCGCGGGCGGTGCCGGAAGAGTATTTGAGCCTTCCACTAACGCCATCATCTGCACCGGCGACGGCCTCGCTCTCGCGTGGCGCGCCGGAGTGCCGATGATGGATATGGAGATGGTCCAGTACCACCCGACGACGTTGGCGCGGACCGGGATACTGCTTTCTGAGGCCGCGCGCGGAGAGGGCGCGCATCTCCTCAACTCCGAGGGCGATCGCTTCATGTTGAAGTACGCTCCACAATACGAGGAGTTAGCGTCCAGGGATGTCGTATCGCGCTCGGAGCAGACGGAAATCAACGAAGGCAGAGGAATCGACGGAAACGTTCTTCTCGACCTCCGACATCTGGGTCGCGAATTCATTGAAGACCGCCTCGGTTATCTCCAAGAGGTCGCGGTAGAGTTCCTTGGAATCGATCTCGCTGAGCAGCCCGTACCCGTGCGTCCCGGTGTGCACTACATCATGGGCGGCATCAAGACGGATGTCGACGGCGCGACCGTCGTGCCGGGCCTCTACGCGGCGGGCGAATGTGCCAACGTCAGCGTCCACGGTGCCAACCGATTGGGTGCCAACTCCTTGCTCGACACCGTAGTCTTCGGTCGTCGATCAGCCGTTCATGCTGCCGAATACATTAAGTCAGTAGACGCCGGTTCCGGTTCAGATGAGCATCTCAACGCGACCAAGGTGCGTATCCAATCGCTGATGGATCGCGAACCGAACGAAAACTGGGCCGCAGTCCGAAACTACATGGCTAACGAGATGACCAAAGGCATCGGCGTATTTCGTGATCAAGCATCGATGGAAGGCGCAAAAGCGGCCATTCGCAACGTCAACGAGCGAATGCCGAAGATCGCAATCCAGAACAAGGGTAAAGTGTTCAACACGGACCTCATCTTCACGCTAGAAATGGAGTTCATGGCGGACGTCGGTAACGCGATTGTGCACTCGGCGTTGACGCGCAAGGAGAGCAGGGGAGCGCATTTCCGCACCGACATCACCGAGCGCGACGATGAGAACTGGCTCAAGCACACACTCGCATACCACGATCCAGACAACGAGGACGGCGTTCGAGTTGAGACATCGCCAGTCACGATTACTAAGTGGGAACCAGTGAAGAGGGTCTACTGATGAATTCGAAACTAAAGGTCAGTAGATACGATCCCGAAACGATGGGCTCCGGCCAACGGCGTTGGGACGAGTTCGAAATGGATCTGCACCCGAGCGCGACCGTTCTCGACGCTTTGATTCAGATCCGGGAAGAAGTGGACGGCACGCTCGCGCTGCGCTGCGCATGTCGGGCCTCAATCTGTGGCTCTTGCGGAATGCGCGTGAACGGCGAGGCCAAACTCGTCTGCAAGACCCGCATCGCTGATGTCGCCGAAGAGGGAGCGACGATAGTTATTGAACCGATGGGTAACCACGGCATCATCAAGGACCTCGTAGTTTCTCTCGACCCGTTCTTTGACAAAGTCCGCCAAGTCGATCCGTATCTCCAACCTGATGCGGAACCGGAGCAAGGCGAGTTCGTGGTGAACAACGATTCGATGGAGAATCTGTTGACGGCGATGAACTGCATCATGTGTGGCGCATGCGTCTCCGACTGCACCGTCCTAGAGGTCGACGAAGCCTTCATCGGCCCCGCAGCGCTGGCCAAAGCATGGCGATTCGTAGAGGATCCGCGTGACGACCAACGAGATGAACGCTTAAAGGAACTCAACGAAGTCGAAGGCGGCATTTGGGACTGTACCCGCTGCTTCAAGTGTGTCGAGGTATGCCCCAAGGACGTGGCGCCGATGGATCGCATCATGGAGATGCGAGACATGGCCATCGAAGCGGGCAATCGAAATACATCTGGGTATCGACACACCGAATCCTTCAGTAAATCGGTCAAGAAACACGGCCGTCTCGACGAAGCACGGCTTGCGGTCGAATCTGCGGGTTACACCAACATTCCGCGACTGATCGACCTCGCTGAGATCGGCGTAAAGTCGGTGCTGAAGGGCAAGATGCCACCGATAGTGCCACACAAAGCAGACGAAAACGAAAAAATCACCCGAATCTTCGAACGAGTGGAGAGCGAGCGCAACACATGAAATTCGCCTTCTATCCAGGATGTGTCGCGCGCGGAGCGGGACCCGAACTCTTCGACTCTGCGGTCGCGGTTATGGATCGACTCGGCATCGAGTGGGTCGAATTGACTGGCGCTTCCTGCACTGGCGCGGGCGTGTTGCAGGAGAAGGACCAAAAACTCGGCGACATCCTCAACATCCGTACGCTCGCAATGGCCGAGCAGCTTGGACTGCCGGTCCTCACGATCTGTTCGACGTGCCAAGGTGTAATGGCGCAGGCGGACCGCCGCGTTCGCAAGGATGCCGACTACCTCGAAGAGATCAACGGTTACCTCGCCGAAGAAGGTCTGTCATACAGCGGCAACACAACGGTCAAGCATCTGCTTTGGGTGCTCGTTGAAGACATCGGCGTTGAGACGCTCAAAAAGACATTCGTGAAAGAGCTTTCGGGAGTCAACCTCGCGCCCTTTTACGGCTGCTACATCGTTCGACCATCCGACGCATTGGGCTTCGACGAAAACCCGGAGCGCCAGACATCGCTCGAAACCGTCATCGAGTCGGTCGGCGGCAACGTCGTCGACTTCCCCGGCAAGACCGCCTGCTGTGGCTTCCCGATACTGCTCATCAACCAGTGCAACTCCCTGCGGATGGTAGCCAACCACACTGGAACCGCAAGCGAACTCGGTGCCGACGCCATGGTTACCCCGTGCCCGCTCTGCCACCTCAACCTAGACGGCTACCAACCCAAAGCCCGCCGACAGAACAACCGCGGGAAGGCCGACTTGCCAATTATCCACCTACCGCAGCTACTCGGCCTCGCGATGGGAATGGATGCCAAGGAACTCGGACTCGGCAAGCACCTAGTCAACACCAAAGACATCGTCGGCAAGGTCGAGTCGATACCGGTCGCCAGCTGATGAAGCCTGCAATCGAAGTCCCATCATTCAGGCAGTGCCGGTACCGTCATTCCGGCGAAAGCCGGAATCCAGAGGGGCGGTGACGGGACAGGGTGCGTGTTCGCTTTACGTGGATTCCCGCCTTCGCGGGAATGACGCAAGATTTGCGACGCTTCGCCGCACGGTCCGGCAAGTACGCTTTCATCGGCTTATTAATCGCCGCATCATTCCTCATCGCCTGCGGCGAACCAGAAGAACCAGTACCCACAATCGATCCCGACCCGCCGATCACCGAGTCGCAAGCGATCGATATCGCCAAGGATTCTCTGACCGAAGTCATCGAAGACATCGAGTTCGCCGGATACGACCAGATCCGCATCCGCGTCGGCTCAATGCGCCTCAGAAAACTCCAAGAGTTGACCAAGTCTGACCTCTACACCCCTGATT
The DNA here is from genome assembly GCA_965232825.1 of Dehalococcoidia bacterium. Lineage (GTDB taxonomy): Bacteria > Chloroflexota > Dehalococcoidia > Lucifugimonadales > Lucifugimonadaceae > Bin127. The sequence continues at coordinate 178,562 of OZ247429.1, forward strand.
CCCCCCGAATGCAACGACAGATCTGGGCTGTCCAAGTAGGCGGCAAGTTCGACAACGATCCTAGTCCGTACATTGTCGAATTCGGCTATGGCATCGTAGGCATCGACGCCACCAATGGTGACATCCACCTTAGGGCGCGGTATGACGAAGAGGTTTTGGTGGAGCCGTGACATAGCTCAGCCCCGTCACACCTCCGCACCATCCTTCCAACATTCCCGAATACATCAACCCGACCGCAACAAGGCGTTGAACCCTGCCTGCACGAAGTCGACGTCGTGAGCCAACGCATCCCGAATGCCCCGCTCTTCCATCAGCACGAAACTCGAACAATCCACCAAGCTCCAGCGTTGGTCTAGCCTAGAGGCGTAACGAACCAAAGCAGAGTTGAAAAACGCGCTGGATAACTCCACCACCTCAACCTTCGGATCATTTACCATCTCGCCGATGGCATCCACCGCGGCTCCGCGCAGGCGTGGTCCTAAACGAGAGAAGTGATTCAGAACCTCAATCAGCACCATTTCGCTAGTGACGATCTCAATTGGGCCTAGATCCCCAGACACCCGGCGTGCGACGGCTCTCAGGGTGTCTAAAGGATTAATCAACGCCACCCAGTAACCCGAATCCGCGAACACGACACTCACGTGTCGGAATCCTTAGGCCAACCATACAGATAGTGTTTTAGATTTTTGGCTCCATCAGTCGGTGCTGATTGCCAATCCGACGTTGGCACACGAGCGCTGATCTCGGCGATCCGGTCCACTATCGACGGCATCACTCGCTCCGTCTCAGATCCTTGAGAACTCCTGCCGTTATCCGATCTGCGTACCTTCGAAACCTTCGAGGGAACCACATCATCAGATGTCTTTGTGGATTTCATCACAATTACCTACATGCCTCAAACTCACCTGCCATCGCTCACCAACATTGTACGACGCATGCCCTGAACCCCAACACGCCTCCTTTCGCGAATCGGGGGCGCCCGGCCAAAAGAACACCAACACCCTAGTCATTCCACCTCATCAGCATACTGGTTATAACCCAACCCACTGACATGCGCCTCAGAAAACTCCAAGAACTCACCAAGTCCGACCTCTACACCCCCGACTCCCCCCGAATGCAGCGACAGATCTGGGCCGTCCAAGTAGGCGGCACCTTCCCCAACGACCCCAATCCCTACATTGTCGAATTCGGCTACGGCATCGTCGGCATCGACGCCACGAATGGCGACATCCACCTGAGGGCACGGTACGACGAAGAGATTTTGGTGGAGCCGTAATATAACCCAACCCCGTCATACACACGCACCTTCCCTGACGTACCTGCTCAACATACGGACCAATCACTATCTCACCGAAGGATTAATCAACGCCACCCAACACTTCAAAACAGCGGTTCGATAACAGCAACGGTCGACTCACTTACCGTCGGCTCACCTTTCGAAAACTCCTTGATGGTTTTCATCTTCCCTAACATCTCATCGAACGTAATAATCTCAACATCTTTCGAATTGCCTCGAATATATTCGAAGGATCTACGTTCGCGTTCGTCCTCTGGAATCTTCCCGATAATCAAACAACATTTAATCGCATATGAGGCAATGTCATAAATCCCACTGTCTTCTTTTTTCTGCGCAAATCTACTCAGCAGATTGTGTTTTTGATCGATCACTTGATTAATCGCACCAGACAGTTCTTTCGACGCCGCAAATATTTCATTGCGATAATCGGATTTATATAGCAACGACGTACTAGGTTTTTTAATCTCAATGATTCCAACGTTGTTAGTCATAGCGTTTTTCATCAGAAAATCAGTAACTTTCTCACCAGAACCTGACAGTTTGTGACCTCCAACCGATGCTTGGTCTTGGACGAGAATTACCGGATATGCGAAAATCAATCCCAGCAAAAAACGATTTTCATTCAGGAATTGTTGCCATTCTCGCTCCTCTAATTTACCGTCGATCATTTTTTCAAAACGCATGATCAAGGCATCAAGGGTCACGAGCTCAACGTCTAGCTGTAAACGAACCAGCTTATCCGGTTGGTTTTCGACGATAGACTTGACTTGCCTAGACATCACATCGATCAATTCCGATTGTTCTGCTTTAGACAGAATGGCTTCGCCGTCCATCGCAACTCGTGTGAAGTTCCGCCTTAGGGTACCACGTCCGAATTTCACTGGCTTTTCTGGTAGCCCGAGTTTTTTCGCAAACGCATTGTGAACGCTCGCGGACTTGACTGTCCGCACAGCAGTCTGGCCGTTATTGGAAATCCGATTGATCATCTTACGGATCTGATCGAAATCTTCAGATGAAATGGCAAATGTTTCGTTGTTATCAATCAAACCTGTTGCATGTTGATCTGAAATCAATATCTCAGTTGCTTCGGTTAGTTCTTCAATCGAGCGAACCAATAGTTTAAAATCGCTGGAAAACCCTAGTCCATATTCGTAATCTTTTATGAATGAACTCGGCAAATCTTCAAGTAGCATCATCACTTCGTCTTCGGGCGTAGGCAACCCATCTTCGTCGGTCGACGATCCAAGGGGATTGTAAGGTAAATCAACGAAGTGTTGCCCAATCAAGGTCAACTTACGAATTTGCGCATATTTGGGTTTGAGAAATGTCTCGATTTTCCAGCGAGTGTTGATTGGGTGGATTGTCAAACGGCGTTTGAATCGATCAATGTCCAAGAGTTTCATTTTGTTTGGCATTGACGCACCATTCATCGCAACAACCGCTGCCTCAGATGGAACATAGAAGACTTCGGTGTGTTGCGGGTCTTGCCAATGCACTTGAAGTCGACCGTGGATAGGTAATGAAGCGATTGTGTCCATCAATCGGGGCATTGTCGATCACCTCCTACTAAGCCGGTCTGTCGCGGATTGACTCGCCGTCGATTCAAGTATGCATATCAGACTCTTCGATTGCGATCAGAGTGGCTGCACGTCTTGCCAATACGCGACTGGAGGATTGAGTGAAGAAGATCGAATTCAAGCCGCAACAACGACCTCGGTGTCCCCCGCCGCCAGCGCGTTCATATAAGAGATGATCATCTCGCTGGTGCGGTAACGACCGAACTCGGCTTTGTCTTCCCGCTCGACTATCGGGAACGTGCTGAGGATGTACTCGGCATCGTCGTTGGAGATGCCGTAGAGGTGGAAATACAGGGCGTCTAAACGAGCGCGCAGGTGGCGACGTTTCTCCGGATCCCACTTGAACGGAGCACCGTTATATCCGAGGTCTCGGGCGAACGGCTCCATGTCGTGCGACGTGTACGTGAGACGCAGGGCGTGGTCTTGGACTATCTCGCGGGCGGTTTTCCTTCCGAACCGAGTCTCGTAGTCTTTGGGAGCGATTACAGGCAGTTGTTCCAATATGTAAAGACTCAAATTGGTTCCCTGTAATTTTTGGTGAGCCACATAATCGTATGCAAAAGCGTTCATATTCGCGACCAAATGATGTGTAGCGGATTCATCTTTCATACCAGCATCCGCTTCATCGACTTCCGATGACAACCACAGAGCCATGCTGTCTCCGTATCCAGCCCAAGGAACTATCGAAGCGATGACGGTTCGAGCGTCAGTCGAACGGGCAATATTCCGGAACCCTATCGCGTAGCCGTCACGGCTGATTGTTTGTTCAACCCGATGGTTCGGGACCCAATACTGCGAGTTGGGCAAGAAATCAGGGTCCTGATGTTGTTCTTCGCTTACCAGTTCGCTCAAGTACGGATTGTGTGGGTTACCGGGATTTACCGTAACGGAATTGGCTCGATGGTCGAATTGGTTGATCATCCGGCCCTGATAGAGCGGCAAATACAATTCTTGACCCCGTTGCCAACGATTCCCTTGAACCGGGTAAAACACATCACTCTTGAGTTGATCCGCCGTGCGGAAGAGTTCCGAATCGTTAGTCATGTCAATCATGCGTAGGTACTTCACGGGCCAAGCACGAACTTCCTCGTTCCCAGACCGGTCAACGAGGACAGGATGTTGCTCGTAAATCTGACGAGTGATTTCAGCGTCCCTGCGGTTCCGGAACACTGGCGCGTTGCCCGTGTTGGGGTTGACACGGGCGAAGTCCTTAGGGGTGAGAGAAAAGCAACGATCCGAGTCGTTTATCTCAGCGGTATCGTGAAGGAAAAACGCGCATTTGGTCTCGCCAAGCAGTCGTTCGTTACCACCAAAGATCAACGCGCAGAACTTGAACCGCGAATCCACATCAGGGAAAAACGGCGGCGAACCAGTTGCGGGTCGCCGATTTTCGAAATCGAACAACCCGTAGACGTGCCCCCGAGTAGAGATTTGTTTGAAGAACGCGGCAGCCGTTTTGTCGCCATAGATGCCTGATGGCGTGAGCAATCCGACGAGGCCGTCAGGTTTCACGAGGTTTCTGGCGCGCTCGACGAATAGGGAGTAGAGATTGATGTCGCCGCGTCCAAGCAGCGGGTAGTCACCCGATGCACGAATTACCTTGCCTAGTCGATCGGCACGCTCTTTGGCGCGTTCGAAGTCGTCAGCGAGATCAGGGTCGTTTTTGCGGAGATCGCCGATCGCGTTCCTACGTGCGGCAGCGGTTGGTTGCAGCGCTATGTCTGGAGCGCGGGCTGCGAACCATTCAACCTCTTGGAGCTTGATCACATCCCATGGTGGGTTACCGATAATCGCATCGAAACCGCCTGAAGGATTGATGTCTTGCCATCGATTCCACACGCCCGGAAATGCGACTTCCCAATGAAGAAAGCGTTCTTGGCCCGCGATCCCTTGGGCTTCCTTCCAAAGTTCCCTGAAATCCATCCATCTCTTAGGCGTCTTGCCCCCAGATTCCAAACTGAAACTATGGTATCCACGCGCAAGTAGCTTGTAAGCTGCTTTGGAATGATCCACCAAAGTCTGCACGATCGGCTCTTCTCTAGTCGTTTTACTCCTCTTGCTCTGCCCTGCTGTTATCCAACTCATACCGCAAAGGAAATCCAGCACCGATCTCAGATCCTGCGTCGCGTCTTCAACGCCCTCGAACAGTAGCGCAGACTGTTTCACTTCTGAGATATCGGCATCTGCGATGTCCTCGATCTCCGTCATCACTTTGGTTGCCGATTGTGCCCCTTGGACCGCACTACCTGCGTGGACCCCAGCGAGTCTCTGCAATTCGTCTATCATCTCCATCACGCGCAGGCCTACCAAAGAGTCGCCACACCTAAGATGGTGATCGAGAAATGACAGCGGCGCGCCTACTGTGAAACTGTGCAGCCACAGCGAAACCTTCGCCAGCTCTACAGTCAGGGGATTCTTGTCTACGCCGTATATGCACCTCTTCAACACCATCCGACGAATGATTGCTTGATCTGTAAGCTGCCCGTTATCCAAAGCCCAACCGTTCATATAGGCGCGTTCAGTTATCTCAGACCGGATGTTTTCAACCCGTTTCACCAGCGGCGAGACGTAATCCCCATCCAACCACTCCGGAACGATTGGCACGTACTCAATCAACTGGGCGATGTAGTCAGACAGATAATCGACCGCAGTCACGAGAAAGTGTCCGCTACCCATCGCTGGATCCAGAATCTTGAGGTCTAAAACCGCTTCAGCAGGATCCAACTTGGATAGTTCAGCTAGACGAACGCTTTTCGATCTTTTGTCTCCGCTCAGCTTTGAAGATAGGGTTTCAAACTTGTTGAGACGCTCTTCGACAAGCGGGCCCAAGGTGCGATCAACCACTAGTTCAACTAGCTCCTGCGGCGTGAAGAAACTGCCGCTGTCCTTGCGAGCATACGGATTCGGACGAATCATTATCTCACCGTTCGAATCACGCGCTGGTTGATGCTCCAGCAGCCGCTCGTAAATCGAACCTATCTGTTGAACCGACATGTCGCGGTAGTTAACGAAACGCGCCCTTCCGTCATCATCTTTGGTGTGACTCAGCGCGAAGATAATCGGCGCGATCGTGGCGTCATCAAGACGCACTTGGTCCAACAGAGGTGCCGCTCGTGATGCGAACAATCCACCGTTGTAAGGCGGCAAACCGATCGAATCGTCACCCTGGTCGATCGTTCGGAACAACGTCAATAGATTGCCGTAATACTTGTCTGCATTCGACGAAAGAATAGCCCTGTTTGAGACCTTTGCTGAGACCTCGTCGCGCAGCGTCCGCATACCGTACGTCTTGTAGTTGGCATGATTCACCGGCAACAGCCCGCGGTCCTCGGCGTACAACACGAAGAGGATTCGATAAAGCAGAATCAGCGCCGCGCTGTGAACTTCCGTCAAGTCGCCATTGCTTCTTTTGCTCAGCGCCTTGACCAGCGAAAGGAACACCTCTTTGAAAACGACGACTGACAAGTCCTCCGCAACCTTCTCCTCGTACCGCTTTCCTTCCTGCAATGCCGTTTCAAGGAACGTTGCAGTGTTGCCGTCTCTTAGCACGAAACTATCGCGGTTGAACAGCAGATAGAAAAGCCGTAGTTTGTCTTCCTTTTCAGCACTGAGGATGTTTTCGAGATTGGTTTCGTAATACGCCGTCGAACGTGGGCGTGTCCGATGGTCGTAGAGCCTCCACACAACACCGTTGGTTAGGATGCCCCAACGAATTTTGCCATCAGAAACATCATCGGCGGTAGAAAGGTACCGAAGAATCTGCCCGTGTGGTGTTCGTCCTCGTCCGACGCTTGCCGTGGTTTCGCGCGCATCGAGTGCCAGCCCGTGGCGCTTACTCTCCTGCACAACCGTCGCGTGCCTGAACCTCGCCGACGCCGAAGATTCTCCAGTCGCTCGGTTTTTCGCAGCCTCGTCCCCAAACAACAAATGATCTGGCACATCCTCACCCCCACTTACTGATTGCTGGGGCAAGTAATCGCGCCAGCCCAAAATCTCCAAGAGAGGCCGAATCAACTCTTGTTCGGTCTCAGCTTCATTCGGCGGTCGGTCGAAAAGATCGACCTTTTCGAACTTGTTCGCGACTGCGTCGCGCAACTTTTGCAGTACATCTGGATTTTGGACAGAGTCCTGCCACTCTCCGGTCTGCTTGATGCCGTCCGTGAGAAAGTACTCGGTGAAAAGTTGCCCCGACATGGTTTTCTCAAGGGTATCGCGCAACTCCACCGAAGACCAGCTGAAGCGAAGGCATCCGCTCACCTCCAGTTTCCGCCGCCGAACCTAGTCACTTACACCGCGTCCAGGGTGATCATCTACAACCAATCTCAAATCGCAAGAATCCCGTTCCGACAAACCGAGCGTCATCAACTGGTCGGTTTCAACCCCCCACCCCCACTCAACCCCTCCAACTCCGCCGCAACCCCCTCGCCAGCCGGTCCCGCCACGTAACCATCCGCAGCGTCAATCACCATCGGATGCGCATCACCGACGGCGTATCCGCGACCGGCCCACCTGATCATCTCCAGATCTCCCAGACCGTCGCCAAAGGTTATGTAGTCTGACGGTTCGAGTTCATACCGCTCCGCTAACCAATCCAGTGCCCGGACTTTGCCCGCGTTTGGCGAACCCACCTCGCAGAAGTGCGGTAACGAGTGGGTGACCTCCGCTGCCGAACCCAGTAGCTTCGCGACATCAGCTACATGTTCTCCCATCTCGTTTGGCGGAGATATCCCCAGCACAACCGTGGGTTCACGCTCGGCAAGCGGGAAGAGATCGCCAACCTTGACGAGGTTGGCGTGATTCCGCTGAGCATAGTCGAAATCTTCTTCGTTCTGGTGTGAAACAAAGACATCGTCATCTACATAGACACGGATATCCAATCCACGCCCCTTGAAGAACTTGATTGCTGCCGCCGCGGTCGATTCATCCAACCTTTCATGCCTAAGCAACGTGTTCGTCTCGGCATCCACTGCCATCGCGCCTTGGTAGCACATCATCGTGGCGTTGGCACCGATCTCCTGATGCACGATCCAAGCCGAGCGTCGCATCCGACCCGTAGACAACGAGAACGGTATTCCTTGGGCGGTAATCTCAGCCACCGCCGCCTTCAACCTCGCCGAGATCCGGTCATTCACCCTCGTCAACAGCGTGCCGTCGATGTCGGATACGATTGCTGAGAACGGCCCGTCGCTCATCAGGCTTGCCTTCCCACGTCACAGGTTTCATCGGTGTTCAAGAACATTAGTCCCCGCATCATCATTTGGGCGATCTTCATCGTCATTGCTGTATACATCTTCATTCAAGCCCTGCAAAAGGATAACTAGCTAACTTCGTCAATCCGCCAATTCGTCGATCTCGCCAACGGGTCATTTGCGTAACCGCTGGTGGGACAGCTTAGAGCACTGTTCTAAGGCGCATCCCCCTTGCCCGGCCCCCTCTGGGTTCCGGCTTTCGCCGGAATGACGGTTGTTGTGCACATAACCCCAACGCGATAAACGCCTTGATCGTCGAGTTGGTTTGCGATTTCGGACACCGTCAACTTGAGCGTCGGATGCACTGCGTGGGGCGCGATCTCGGAGAGCGGAAGCATCACGAAGGCACGTTCATGCATCCGCGGATGCGGGAGCACCAGTTCAGGGGTTTCGAGAACTCGGCTTCCCACCATCAGAATGTCGATATCCAGCGTTCGCGATTCGTTCTGGCGGTTTCGAGTGCGGCCGTGGGTGCGTTCGATGTCCAGAAATTCAGAGAGTAGCACCGTCGGCATCAAGTTCGTTCGGATCACGACCACCATGTTGAGATATTTCGGCTGTTCCTCGTCGACACCGAACGGCTCGGTTTCGTAGACCGCTGACATCTCAATTGAATCACCGAGTTGTTGAATTGCTTTGATGGCAGCCCTCAAGTTGGCGACGCGATCACCGAGATTGCTACCCAATCCGATGTAGACGGTCTCTGGGTCGATTTGCGAACCCAATCAGGTCGCCCTTTCGACGGCGCGGCGGACGCGTTCACTGGTCAGTGAAACCGACTCTGGCTCCCACCCGCGTACGATGGCATCGGCGACTTTGGCGACGCGTGCCATTGCGCGCACTTCATGGACACGAACGATGTCGACGCCTGATCCAACAGCTAGCGCCGTCGAAGCTGCATTGCCGTCTACGCGATCTTCCGGCTCCGCATCCAGAATTGCGCCGATGAATGACTTTCGGGACGCCCCGACGAGTAGCGGTCGATCGGCGAGGTTGTGTTTGATGACATCGAGGTTACGTAGCGCCTCGAGGGAGTGCGACGCGTTCTTCGCAAATCCGATACCGGGATCGATGATGATGTGGGAATCGCCAACACCCGCTTGTAGCGCGCTGCCGATCGCATCGGACAGCTCGTCACAAACTTCGCCCACGACATCGTCGTATTGAGCGCGTGGACGGATATGGCTAATCACGATCGGCGCGGCGTGTTTCGCAACTACACCTGCCATCAACGGGTCGGACAGCATCGAGACATCGTTAGCCATGCTCGCACCCTCCGCCAATGCGGTATCCGCAACGACCGATTTGCGCGTGTCGATGCTGATCGGGACATCGCAACGGGCCTTGAGCATTGAAATGATCGGCAACACGCGCTCAAGTTCTTCGTCGGCCGAAACCGGACGAGCGTCGGGATATACGGACGCCGGTCGAGTCGATTCACCGCCAATATCGATTATGTCGGCACCTTGATCTTCCATTCGAAGAGCAGAATCAATCGATGCCCCTACCCAATCCACACCGTTGCGCATCGTGCCATCACCCGAAAAAGAATCCGGAGTGGCATTTAGGATGCCCATGATGTACGTCCGTGATCCCCAATCGAAGATCTTTCCACCGATCTGGAGGCCCGGGCGGTGGCGTGTATTGTCAGTCCCTAATGGCATTACCAGCAGCACACAGCTCAACTTGTTGTTCGCCGCGAAATTGCGTCGATAAGTTAGGATTCTAAGTTGGCACATGGATGAATTCGACACTAACGTCGATACTCGAATTAAAGGTTGCATGGAGGCGAAGAGAAATCACCAACCAAGCCGACATATCAACTGCATCAAACGGCTTTGAAGGCCGTCTCTCCGCACTCGAATCACGGCGGGCAACCGCCAAACTCGGCGGTGGCGAACGACGCATCGAATCGCAGCAAAAACGTGGCAAGCTGACCGCTCGCGAACGCCTGTCGAAACTCTTCGACGACGGTAAGTTCACCGAGATCGACACCTTCAACACCCATCGCTCTACCGACCTCGGACTAGACCGCCAACGCTTCGAAGGCGACTCCGTGGTCACCGCGTGGGGCAAAGTCGAAGACCGGACGGTCTTTGCCTACGCCCAGGACTTCACCGTCCTCGGCGGCTCCCTTTCCCAAATCGCCGCTCAAAAAATCTCCAAGGTGATGGACCACGCCATCAAAGTCGGTGCTCCAGTGGTGGGCATTAACGACTCCGGCGGCGCTCGCATCCAGGAAGGCATCGACTCCCTAGCTGGCTACGGTGAGATATTCCGACGCAACACACTAGCTTCCGGTGTCATTCCCCAAATCACCGTCATCGCCGGACCCTCCGCAGGTGGCGCCGTCTACTCGCCCGCTATGACCGACTTCATCTTCATGGTCGAGTCGATAGGGCAGATGTACATCACCGGACCCGACGTTGTCCGATCGGTAACCGGCGAGGACGTCAACCACGAAGACCTCGGCGGGGCCGGAATGCACGCCACGACCTCCGGCGTTGCCCACTACGCCGCGACCGACGAAGATGCCTGTTTCAACGAAGTTAGACGCTTGCTCGGCTTCCTTCCATCCAACAACGCCTCTTCACCCCCAACCGTCCCCTGCGAAGACCCAACGGATCGTCGGCCTGAAAATCTAGGCACTGCCATCCCCGACGATCCCAACATGCCTTACGACGTTTTGGATATCGTTGAAGAACTCGTTGATGATGGCGATTTTATGCAGGTCCACGCCGAGTTCGCCCGCAATATCGTCGTCGGATTTGGCCGGATGGCCGGATCAACCGTCGGCATCGTCGCCAACCAGCCGAACGAACTCGCCGGTGTCCTCGACATCGATGCCTCCGATAAAGGTGCGCGCTTCGTTCGCTTCTGCGACGCCTTCAACATCCCGATCCTCACCCTCGTCGATGTCCCTGGCTTCATGCCCGGTTCTGCACAAGAGCAGGGCGGCATCATTCGCCACGGTGCGAAGATGCTCTACGCCTACTCCGAAGCAACCGTCCCGAAAATCACCGTCATCCTCCGCAAGGCATACGGCGGGGCCTACATTGTGATGGGCAGCAAAGAACTCCGCTGCGATGTCAACGTCGCATGGCCCACCGCCGAGATCGCCGTCATGGGTCCCGACGGTGCCGTGAACGTCATCGCACGCCGAGACATCGCCGCCGCGGACGCCCCCGATGCCAAACGGCAAGAGCTCGTGGCCGACTACCGGGCGCAATTCGCAAACCCGTACGTCGCGGCAAACCGAGGATACGTCGACGATGTCATCGATCCGCGCGACACGCGATCGCGTGTCATCGACGCTCTCGATATGCTCGCCAACAAAGTCGACGACCTTCCACCGAAAAAACACGGAAACATTCCCCTGTGAGCACTGCCGACCGACCGCGCTACGCTCCAAACGCCGTGAGCGAAGAAGAATTCGTCAATACAGTTTCCGACATGGCACGTGAGGTCTGGGACTTCCACAACCGATGGGGATTCGGCTCCGGGCACTTCGTTGACCAAAACCCCGCCGACATCATCGATCGCCGCAAAGCGATCCTCGCCGAAGAGGTCCGTGAACTCGCCGAGGCCGTCGACGAAAACGACACTAGCGCGATCTGCAACGAAGCCGCCGATGTACTCTTCGTTGCCATCGGCCACATAGAGGCACTCGGCACCCAAGGCCTCGACGGCGTCCGATATGTAACCCACAAGAACGCTCGCAAAACTGAACAAACCCACGCAATTCGGCAAGACACTGGAAAGTTGCTGCCGAAAGAGGGCAAACCACACAAGTGGGAGTGATCCCACCATCCCAGAGGAACTCTGAATGCAAAACGTAGCCCACAACGCCGCAATCGAGCGCGCCAAGGATCACTTCGGCGAACTTCTCGAACGACAGATCGAACGAGTAGCCGCGATGAAGGAGTCGGCAGATTTCGTCGATTACGACGCGCTTGACACCATCAAGATCGGACTCATTGGCGGCGATGGTATCGGGCCCGCAATCACGGACACGGCTCGCGGCGTCCTAGAACGACTCCTCTCCGACGCGGTGACCAGTGGCAAGATCGAATTCCGCGACATCGAAGGTCTAACCATCGAGAACCGCGCCGAACATCTCCAATCAATCCCCGACGCCGTTCTCGCCGAGATCAAAGAGTGTGATGTAACCCTCAAAGGCCCGACGACTACTCCCGAGAAAGGCGATGGCTGGCCGAACCTCGAATCCGCCAACGTCGGAATGCGCAAAGAGCTTGACCTCTTTGCTAACGTCCGACCGGTCCGCGTCCCGTCCGAAGGCATCGATTGGGTCTTCTTCCGAGAGAATACCGAGGACCTCTACGCCCTCGGCTCCGACGGCATCGATGTCACCGACGACTTCACGATCGACTTCCGCCTCATCTCAGAACCCGGCTCCGAGCGCATCATCCGCGCCGCATTTGAGCACGCCAAACAAAACGGGCGCGACCGCGTAACCGTTGTCACCAAGGCCAACATCGTAAAGCTCAGTGACGGACGCTTCCTGCAGGTTGCAGAACGCATCGCCAAAGAGTACCCAGGCATCGAGTGGGACGGCTGGTACATCGACATCATGACCGCCAAGCTGCTGGACACGGCACGACGGTCCGACTTCCAAGTTTTTGTCATGCCAAATCTGTACGGCGATATCCTCACGGACGAAGCCGCCGAGATCCAGGGCGGGGTCGGAACCGCCGGTGCCGCCAACATCGGCACCCGATACGCCATGTTCGAAGCCATTCACGGCTCCGCACCCCGCATGGTTACCGAGGGCCGCGCCCAATACGCCGACCCATCATCCATGCTCAAAGCCTCCGCCATGCTCCTCCAGCACATCGGCTACGCCGACCTCGGACGACGCCTCGACATGGCCCTCGAAGTCTGCGGACAATACGAGCGCAAAATCGTCACCACTGGCCGCGACACCGGCGCAACTGGCGACGAATACGGAGCCTACGTAGCCGACACCGTCAACGACCCCAACCTCGAATCAAAGTGGCAGTCCTACGTCGACGCTTCGTAGTTTTCCTCCCTTTTTGCGTAGCAAAAGGGGGACGCGTAGAAAAGCGGAGCAGGGGGTCCTCAAGAAACTGACCTGACCAGATAGAGATGGCAAAACATCCCAAATAAGGAAAGAAAATGCGATTCAAAGTAACAGTCGTAGGCGCCGGAAACGTCGGCGCAACCACCGCCCAACGAATCTACGAACGCGGCTATGCCGACGTGGTCCTGGTTGACGTTGTCGAAGACATGCCCCAAGGCAAAGCCCTCGACATCCTCGAGTCCGGACCCGTCCTCGGTACCGACGCCCAGATCACCGGCGCCAACGACTACGCACCGACCGCCGACTCCGACGTCGTCGTCATAACCGCCGGCATCGCTCGCCGTCCCGGCATGTCTCGCGACGACCTCCTCCTCACCAACATGCGCATCATGCAGAGCGTGACCGAACAGGTCGTCAAATACTCTCCCAACTCGATTCTCGTCATCGTCTCCAACCCGCTCGACGCCATGGTCCAACTCGCCCAGAAAGTCAGCGGCTTCCCCAAAGAGCGCGTAGTCGGTATGGCCGGCATCCTCGACACCGCGCGCTTCCGCACCTTCCTCGCTCAAGAACTCGACGTCTCAGTAACCAACGTCTCGGCATACGTCCTCGGCGGCCACGGCGACACCATGGTCCCCCTCATCAAAGCCACCACCGTCGGTGGCGTCCCCGTATCCGAACTCATCGAAGCCGACCGCCTTGAAGAGATCATCCAACGCACCCGCGACGGCGGCGCCGAAATCGTAGCCCTCCTAAAGACCGGCTCCGCCTACTACGCCCCCTCCGCGGCGAGCGCCCAAATGGTCGAAGCCATCCTCCTAGACCGCAAAGAGATTCTGCCATGTGCGGCTATGTTGGACGGGGAGTACGGGATATCCGGTTTGTACGTCGGGGTTCCGGTGAAGCTGGGCGCGGGCGGTGTCGAAGAAATCATTGAGGTTGAGTTGACGGAGGCCGAAAGCACGGCATTGAAGGCGTCGGCGGACGCCGTGCAGGAGTTGGTGGATGTGATGGCGCAGAGTGGAAAATAACGCGGATCGCGGAGCTGGTCTCGTGCGAAGAATCTTCGGTTTCGCGCAACCGAGTTAGAAGGTTGTCGGACCATTTGATCGCACTTCGCCATCCGGTTGGGACGAACCGGGACATTGACGCTAACATCTCCTTAGCGGACAAATTGTAGGAAAACAAAGCTGTCCTTGTTTTGCCGAACTGTTATGAAATTCAACGACACAAGAGGTAGCCGATGCTTAAGGATCAAAGACGGCTTGGTGGGGATTGGGACTACCGAACTGCAAACACGAAGGAATATACGCACGGGATCCATCCATATCCCGCGATGATGATCCCGCAGGTGGTGCGGAGATTGATCGGTGAGTATGGCCGAGAGGAGGGTGTTCTCCTTGACCCTTATTGCGGGACTGGAACAACGTTACTTGAAGGGATGTTTGCGAATCTTGATTCGACGGGTACGGACCTCAACCCTCTGGCGCGTCTCATCGCCAGGACTAAGACCACGCCTATGGACATCGGTCGTCTTGACTGCGAGATAGAGAACTTTATCGAATTTGGACTTGATGGGGCCGGATCACGCAATGGTCATGCCGAACAGCCAGACATTCCGAACGTCGATTATTGGTTCAGCGAAAGCGTGCAACGTGAATTGGGATTGATGCGCGGCTACATTGACTTGATCGAATCGGTGCGCATAGCGAATTTCTTCAGAGTGGCGTACAGCTTGACGGTGCGGAAGGTGTCTTGGACGAAAAACTCCGAGTTCAAACTGGTGCGTATGGAGCGCGAGCGCATTGAGGATCACAACCCCGATGTGTTTTCGACGATGGTCGGTGTGCTGAATGACAACAGACGAGCCTTCGCATCCCTTGATCATGCCCTTGGCGATGAACCTGTAATTCCTAAAGTTCGCGGATTTAACACCGTAGTTGGAATTCCGACAGAGATAACCGGTCCTCAATCGGTGGATATCGTCGTGACATCGCCGCCGTACGGAGATTCGAAGACGACGGTAGCGTACGGACAGTTTTCGCGACTTTCGTCTCAATGGCTCGGCTATGATAACGCCAGCCGGGTGGACAGTTCACTTATGGGTGGCGCCAAACTTGCAGGTGACGTCAAGTTCGGATTCGAGGAACTTGACGATGTTGTTGCTCAGATCAACGATGCGGACGCTCGGAGAGCTGGTGAGGTTGCATCGTTCTTCGTTGATTATCGGAAGTCGATTGGCAATGTCGCCAACGTTGTGAAGACAGGTGGTTTCGTTTGTTACGTGGTCGGTAATCGAACGGTAAAGGGATTGGAAATACCTACCGCGGAATCTACAACTGCGTTCTTTGAGATGAACGGTTTTGAGCATGTGGATACATTCCATCGCAATATTCCGAACAAGCGAATGCCCTTGATGAATTCGCCATCGAATGTTCCGGGCAAATTGGGCAAAACGATGAAGTCGGAGATCATCGTAGTCTGTCGGAAACCCGGTTGATAATGCGACTCCCAGAACTGCGCGAACGCTTACAGCAACTCAACGCTGAAGGGTTTGTTCCCTCGGAGAGATCCGGACCGACTGGAATCGGACATACTCTGGAAACGCGATTGGGATTGGCCGAGAACAACCTGCCGATTCCGGATATCGGAGGTCGTTTGGAGGTCAAGGCAACAAGATCGAACACCAACAATCTGATCACTCTTTTCACATTCAACCGTGCGGTTTGGAAATTCAAGAATAAAGAACTGGTCGAAAGATGGGGGTATTTTGACGAGTCGAGGGATCGCCCGGCGCTCTACACGACTGTATCGGCTACTGAATCGAACGCTTTTGGGTTGCAGTTATCGGTATCGGAAGACGCTACCCAACTTTTCATGACGCACACGCCGAGCGACACGTTGCTAGCGACTTGGGACATGTATTACGTCGTAGGGAAATTCGTTACCAAGTTCGAAAGAATGTTGTTTGTGCATGCTGATTCGAAGAGAGTCGACGGTAAGGAGTATTTCCACTACAACGAGGCGGAGATTTTGTCGGAGCCAAGCTCACTGACTTTCAGGGATGGGTTTTCGCCAAAGGCATTGTGACAATCGACATTCGGATGTACTTGAGGCCGAGTGGAGCGGCAAGGAATCACGGTACGGGTTTCCGTATCTTCGAACAGAATTTGCCGAAATTATTTGGGACGATTGATCGCATCGTCTGACGGGACGAACGCCAATCGTGCACACAATCCCCTAAACCGATCAAACGCAACACTTCGAAAAACGAGAGTTTTGGATTGTGGCGCCGGTGCGGATGTGAAAACCTCAAACCAACCCAATCCCCCGCCGCCTCTCCCTCAGACCCTTCAACCGATTAACCATCTCCACCGCCGACTCCGCGTACCCCTTCGAGTGCTCAATCCGCGCCACCGCCTGCTCCACAGTATCGGTAGTCAAAACGCCAAAAATCACTGGCTTCAGCGAGTCCTCCGAAACCCTCAATAATCCTTGCGAAGCAGCGTTCGCGATGTGCTCATAATGGTCCGTCTCACCCCGAATGACCGCACCGATTGCGACTACTGCGTCAGCTAGAACTGGTGGATCTAGCAACGCTCGCGCCGCCAACGGCAACTCGAACGAACCCGGCACCTCTAAGACGCGCGAATCCTGAACGGTGACCCCCAACTCCCCTAACCGCGCCAAGCACTGATCACGCATCTTGAAGGTGATATCCGAATTGAACCGTGCCACCGCAATCCCGATCTTCAACCCCGTTCCATCCAGAAACTCCGCAGACGTTTCTCCAGCACTCTTTTCAATCTCGGCCATCGAACTTTCCCAAAACTCAACCGCCCAAAGGCGTCCGTCGGCGACTAGCGACCGGACCTGTCGGCTCTTCATCACCCAACTCGATCTGATGCATCATCCGATCACGCTTGGTTGCGAGATATTTCCGGTTGTGGTCGTTAGCAGGAGGGGAGAGGGGGATCTGCTCAACCATCTCCAAGCCGAATCCCTCCAACCCAGCAACCTTCTTCGGATTGTTGGTCAAAAACTTGAACTTCCGAATCCCAAGATCCAACAAAATCTGCGCGCCAACGCCGTAGTGACGCAGATCGGTCTGAAAACCTAACTCGTTGTTCGCCTCCACGGTGTCCAGACCATTGTCCTGAAGGCGATAGGCCTTCAATTTGTTGATCAATCCAATCCCACGCCCCTCTTGTCGCATGTAGACGAGCGCCCCGACACCGGCCTCTGCAATCTGTGACATTGCCGCGTCCAATTGATCACCACAGTCGCACCGCTGGCTACCGAAAATATCGCCCGTCAGACACTCCGAATGGACGCGCACCAACGCTGACTGCTCAGGCTCGATACGACCCATCACGAGCGCAATGTGCTCCGCCGGATCTACGTTGCTCTGATATGCCACACATCTGAACTCACCCCAACGGGTCGGAAGGTGAGTCTCGGTTACCCGCCGCACGAACGACTCTCGACTCAACCGGTAGGCGATGATGTCCGCAATCGAAACGATCGGGATGTCGTGCTTCTTGGCCATCGATTCAAGTTGAGGCCGGCGCGCCATAGTGCCGTCCTCGTTCATGATCTCGCAGACCACCGCGGATGGTCGCTTGCCTGCAGTCCGCACAAGGTCTATCGAACCTTCCGTGTGCCCGGCCCGCACCAACACGCCTCCTTCTTGATAGCGCAGCGGGAAGACATGCCCCGGCTGAACGAAATTCTCCGAAGTCGCCTCCAGCTCCGAGAGCAACCGGATCGTGTGCGCCCGGTCGGCCGACGAGATTCCCGTCGTGATCCCGTACGCCGCGTCCACCGCGACCGTCATCGCCGTCGAGTGCGGCGACGTATTGTGGCGCACCATCATCGGCATCCCGAGACGGTCCAGGTCATCACCCTCCATCGGCACGCAGATCAAGCCCCGGCCGTACATCGCCATGAAATTGATCTGTTCCGCAGTCGCGTCCTCCGCCGCCATCACGAAATCGCCCTCGTTCTCACGGTCCTCGTCATCCACCATGATCACCATCCCACCAACACGAACGCGTTCGATGGCGAACTCAACCGCCTCCGCGGAATCGGGCCTCAATGGGCGTGCTTCTGTAGACATCGAATTAAGCCGATTCTATTTGGAAATGAATCGTTCGACGTACTTTCCCATCATGTCTGTCTCGATGTTCACCAGGTCACCCGCTCGTAATCCACCCAGTGTAGTGTGAATCGCCGTGTAAGGTATCAGCGTGAACGTGAAACTCGTCGGTGTGCAATCGAAGCAGGTCAGACTTACGCCATCGACTGCGACGAAACCCTTTTCAACGATGTAGCGCGCCAGATCTTCGGGACACTCGATAGTGACTAGTTTGGCGTCGCGGTCCGATTCCGTGGATACGACTTGCCCAACACCCTCTACGTGTCCTTGAACCATGTGGCCACCGACGCGGTCACCGTATCGTAATGCCCGTTCTAGATTGACATGCGAACCGACGTGCATGTCGAAGAACCACGTTTGGCGCATCGTTTCAGGCACCACGTCTACCGAAAACCAGTTGGATTGAATCTCGGTGACCGTTAAACAGACGCCACTCACCGAAATGCTGTCCGAGACCCCAAGCTTTCCGTTGCCTGTTACCACCCGTCCCGCGGCGATTATCAGTTTCCCATGGTTTCTGCCGTATTCGGTCACCGTGCCAGTCTCTTCGACTATCCCGCTGAACATGTTTACCTTTCCGCGCAATGGTCGACGTAGCCGATCACCGCAATGTCATCTCCCAAGAATTTTACGTGAGTATTTTTGAGATTTACGGCGTCACGCATCCAACGGGAACCGCTTCCCCCGATCGGCGACAACGCGGCTTCGCCACCAATGACTTTGGATGTTGAGATGTACGTAACCACTTTGTCCACCAGTTTCATGTCGAACAGCGCACCGTTAAGCTTTTCTCCAGCCTCCACCAAAACGTTGTGGCAACCGAGTTCTCCCAAGTGTCGCAAGAGCGCTGCAAGATCAACCGCGTCTTCGTCCGCATCGGCGATCCGTATCACCTCGCAACGATCGCTGTCGGGTGATTCGGTCGCTACTACCTGCATCACTTCTCCAGCTTCGGCCAACAGCGCGGCATGAGCAGGAATCCTCCCATGGCTGTCAACTACCACGCGCAAATGCGGACGGTTGCCGATACGTTTTCCCGTGTGTGGGTCACGGGCTGTAAGACGCGGATTGTCCGCAAGGACAGTGCCGATGCCGGTCATCACCGCGTCGGACCGGTATCGCAAACTATGTGCATGCGAGCGCGCTGCTTCGCCAGTGATCCACCGTGAATCTCGGTCTCGCGTTGCGATCTTGCCATCAAGGGACATCGCCCACTTGGCGGTTACAAATGGCGAGCCGGTTTTCAGGAGTTTCGCGAACCCTTCAACCAACTCGTCGGCACGCCGCTGCGCCATCTCGGCAACATCCCGAACGACCTCGATCCCGGCAGCTGTCAACTCTTCAAAACCGCGTCCGGCAACATCCGGATTCGGATCAACTGTAGGGCAGACCACCCTCTTGATTCCCGCGTCGATTATCGCCCGGCTACACGGCGGAGTAGTCGCAAAATGCTGATGAGGCTCCAGCGTGCAATAGATCGTCCCACCTCGTGCCGCCTCGCCAGCCTGCGCCAACGCCATAGCCTCAGCATGATGCCCCGGATGCGGTTCCGTAGCGCCTTCGCCCACAACACTCTTGCCGTCACTCGCCACGATCACCGCACCCACCGGCGGCCTCGGCGCCACTCCCCCGGCTACCTGGTCCGCCAGATCGAGCGCTCGTTCCATGAAATCCATGCCTAAAGTATGCAACACCCGTTTCCCCCAATCCCAGTCGATACAACGCCTGAGTCGTAAAGGCGCGATCTCTACAATTCGCAAATACCAAGGCACACCAATTGAACGCGCCCACCAACCATCACCTACAATCCAACGAGCGCAACAACCTCCTCATCGCCCACTGCCGAATTTTCCTGCGGATGCGGGAACCCCGGTAAAACGAAGCAGACCAATCCCACCATGCCCGCCGATCTCACCACAAAAAGCATCATCATCACCGGCGCCGCGACGGGCATCGGACGATCTACCGCCATCATGGCCGCCGAATGTGGTGCCGAAGCTGTCGCCATCTTTGATGTGGACGACACCGCAGCCCAAGAAACCGCAAACGTCATCAACACCGCAGTCGGGGACACTGTCGCCAAATGTTGGCACGTCGATGTCGCAGACCGTGCGAGCGTTGAAGGGAGTGTGGCTGCAGCAGTCGAGTGGATGGGCAGCGTCGATGTGCTTCTTCACTTCGCCGGCATCCTCCATGGCGCGTACGCTCCCATCGAATCCTTTGAAGAAGCAACTTGGGACCGCGTCATCGACATTAACCTCAAAGGAACCTTCCTCATCGCCAAGGCGGTCGTCACCCACATGAACGATCAACCAAACGGCGGCGTCATCATCACCACCGCGTCCGGCGCCGGCGTTACCGGAGGATCGTCCTCATATGCCTACGGGGCATCTAAAGGTGCCGTTCACGGATTCACAATGGTCATGCAACGACACATCGACATGACAAACATCCGTGTCCAAGACATCGCCCCCGGCCGCGTCCGCACGCCGCTCGTCCTTGAAAACCTCCGCCAACAGTTCGAAAAAACCGGTGATCGAGAACATTACGAGGCAGAGGTCGCCAATCTAACCGATCCCGACGACGTAGCCAAAATCGCCACCTTCATGGCCAGCGACGAAGCCAAAGTCATGCGCGGCCCCGTCTTCACTCGATAACCCGTCATTCCGGCGAAAGGCGGAATCCAGAAGGGCGGGCAACAGGGGTTGCGCCGTAGGGTCATGCTCTGAACCGTCTCGACAGTGGTTTGGCAAAGAACCCGAAGGGGACACCGGCAAGCGAGGCACTTCTCGCAGGGGATGCCCAACCGCTAACCATCGGCACTTGCCTTATATGCCTCCCAGTCATCAATCGAAAAGTCCGGTTTCGAGAAATACTTGAAACCCGCACCCTCCTTCGCCCGAACCTCCGCAGCAGTCTTCAATACATCCGACACCACATCCACCGGTACCCGCGTAACCCCGTCCCCATCGCAAACCAGGATATCCCCCGGCAAGATTCGCAACCCAGCAACATCCACTGGCAGATCGTGATCGATCAAATTAAACGGACCATGCCCCGGAACTCTGCCGGTTGCCCAAAGCGCCAATCCCGCCTCCTTGATTCCCGGAACATCCCGCGCATTGCCGTCCGTCACGGCACCGACCGCACCCAGCGCTTGCATCTGATAGGCCATCCCATCACCAATAATCGCCCCCCGCCGCGCCGGCAAATCGATATCCTGCTGCACCACAATCACCGGCCCATCCGCATACGCGATCGAATCCATATAGTCCAACCGGCCCGCAATCTCCTGCTCCGGCTCATGCAACGGCATCCAAGTCGAAGTTAGCGCATAACCCACAGTCGGCTTTCCAGAACCATCGAGATCGTAAAGATACGGGTTCAGATCCGGCCCCGTGTAGTCGTTGTGCGCAGAAATATAACCGCCATACACAATCGCCGCGGCATTCTGCACCGTCGCCGAGTCGAACTCAGCGAGGCCTTCGAGTATTTCGGGAGCGACGGTTTTAAGGGGCATGGTGGACCTCGGTGGTTGTGTGCGACGGTTGGTGTGTGCTGCTAGGTGGTGAGTTTAGCAGGTGTTGATTCAGGGTTAGGAGAACGGCGTTAACGCGTTGTGTTTGATGAAATCGGTGCCGTTGAACGCCGAGAAGAACATGGGTTTTCCGGAGAATGGCATCGGAGATATTGGACCGATGGCCATGAAGGGGAATTCCTTAGATTGCTCATCGATTGCAGATTGCGGGTCTCTGAAGCTACGATACAAATTCATCGAGTCATCGTCGCCGCCCGCGAGCTCTTGGAGACGTCGGAATTCGAGGCCGAACGCGAGGCCGTAGCCTAGGAACATCGCCCGAAGCTGCATGAGGATTTCGGTGTCCAGACCTTGCATGGTCTGGCTGATGAACATCCAACCCACCCCATACTTCCGCGTTTCCCGGACTGCACGTTTTAATTCGGCACGTAACTCCCGCGCTTGATCATCGAGTTGGAAGTCGCCGCCAGATGGAACGAATCTATGTGCTTCGTCAAGTACGACGAGAGTGTTAGCGTTCTTGGAGTTATCCCCAAGCGTTTTCGAAGATTCAGACACCAAAGCACTTGCGAGGTGAGAAATTACGCGGTTCTGCAGCGTCTGGTTCCAACGTTGTACGCCCGAATGATTCGACAAATCGATCACGATCAACGGTTTACCTTCGTCATGGTTATCGACAAGTTGACGCACGATCTCGTCGAGCCGAATCTTGTCGCGTCCACCTCCAAAAAGTTCCGTCACCGGCCGCCAGCAACCTTCGTAAAATCCATCGAATTTGGAATCCAACAGCTCATCAATCTTGCCGCGTAGTCGGTCGGCTAACGGTTTAGTGTTGTAAACGCTTCCCGCCTGTCTCTTCAGAGATTTCAATGCTGACTCAGCGCAGGATTTCGAGGCAATTTCGTCGATGCGGCCGCGGCTCCTCAACTGTTTCATCAGCGTCTGAACCGCGGCAGTCTGTTGCGTCTCACCGCGTACGCCTAGTTCGATGTCGAACATCCGGCTACCTAGGAGGAGTTCTTCAAGGAGATTCCAATCATCCAATCGTATCTGTGAAATTGGCAATTGAATCACGTTACGATCGAGACGATCTTTTAGGATGCCCACCAGATCTAATCCTTGACTCCCGTTCGGAGGACTATCGGTCATCTCAAGCGAAAACTCGCCTTGCGGGTCAATGACCATGATGCCCATATTCGGGTGCCTAGCATAGGCGGCGATCAACATCTTGGCTAACCCTGTCTTGCCAGAACCGGTTTTGCCAAAAATACCGATGTGATACGCTTCGCCAATGCCGTGTTTCTCTTTTCCGAAATGCTTGAACCACATAGGAAATGCCACGTCGTTGCCGTAAGCGCGACCGAGTTGAAAAATGTCGTCTTTGCAGAATCCCAAAACCGAATCCAAGAAATGCTGCTGAATCAAGTTAACGACTTTGCCTGTTGACGGAACGCTGCCCAAGTCACTGTGTGAATACGAATCATCCGATTGTTTGACGAAACATCCGCCCACCTTCATCAATGCCGTCCGAGTGTCCTGAGCAGTCGTAATCGATGGCAACTTCTGGTTCGACTTGATGATGTTCTTGAATGTCTGGTCTTCGTGCCAACGGTTTCGCATTTCCAGCGAAGTAATCTGTCCCAAAACAGCAGTCTGCGGTACACCATCTCCCGACGCTGGATCGGTTTGACTCCACGTAAATCCAACCAATGCACCCACCAATTTAGCCTCGATGCTCGAGTCCAATATGTCAAGGGTTAATTCAGTATTGCTTGACGGGCTGCCAACCACTGCGACAGGGATAGCGCGAGGACGGTTTTCAGGAGCCCCTATGGCGGGTTGTTCAACGGTCACGGAGTCGATTCCTCGAATGAAGGATCGGAGCGGTAAGCGTTCATCATGTCCTGCGCGATGTTCGGTTCGTCCGAGTTAGCGGTTACTTGAGTTCTGACTGAATCAAGGAGGGCTGCGACGCCCTTTTGGAGACTTTTGGCGAACCGGTCCGCGACGTAGAGCGGATAAGGTTCCAACATGGCAGGGTTCGCTGTTTGTCGCCTCATGATCTCTAGAGTTTCGTGAAGTAGGTTGTGATCGTTGGCGATTGCTGGCGGTAGTTCTATGCGGAACGCATGCGACCAACTATGTGGTTTGAAATAAACCACTTCTATCTGGGAATACATCGTTTGAAGTTTAGATGTGTAATCACCGTAAAAATCGGCCGGATCCAAAAAGAATGAGTGAGTTTGCAGCTTGAACGGACCAGCGTATTCACCCGCGTCCAGAATGAGACTCGCCGTTGACCTGCCGTTAATGTCGACATGCCTGCCGTGGAAAAGCTTGGTCCGATCTCTGAACTCGTTGGCAGAGGTCCGTTTCGGGACGGCAACAACGTTGTCCGCGACAAGAATCTCTGGAACCAACTCCATCACTGAATCGGTCCATCTACGGTTGAATGCGTCTGACAATTCATCGCGTAGACTTTTCGCCGCTCTTAAGGCCAAGGAAATCGCAACCATCCCGGTGAAAAACGTACCGTCCAGCATGACGAGGTCCCGTTCAATTTTCCGCGCTATCTCATATTCCATGCAGAACATGAGGCCGTAAGCGATCTCGCGCGCATGAGCGATCGGATCGGTTATGTGGATGTCGAAATCATAGGGCAGATTGTTTTCGGCGGTGTCGCCTCCAAGACCATCAACGGCCAATGCGGCGGCACCCGCTAATTCAAATGCCGCCAATCGGACCAAGGCAGGGGAACCATCGACAGCGGCAACTGATTTAAATGGCATGTCCTCCAGGTCTTCAACCGTCGAGATTAAGCCTAGGCGCAGTGCGCGAGAGCGTAAACCGTCGCGTTCATCAATGCGGGCGTCGACGCTCTCTCGCGCCCGTTTGGTTACTTCATCAGAGCGCGTGAGCAGCTCATTTATCAGCGCGTCGGGTAGATCGCCGAAGACTTCGGCGACGATTTGCCGGTGTTTTGAGCCGCCGATTGTCACTCCGGCACCTTCACCCCGTAACCGCTCCGGTGCTGGCTGGTTGGACCAGTTTGATGTACTTGCTGAGCGATCCGCGCGTGTAGGGCGGGGGTTTGGGTTGCCATTCGGACAATCGATCTTGGAGTTCTTCGTCGGAGATTTTGACGTTCAATTCAAAGTCGTCAAGGTTAATTTCTATGGTGTCGCCTTCTTGTACCGCGGCGATGGGACCTCCGACCGCTGCTTCAGGACCGACATGTCCGATCATCGAGCCATGTGAAGCGCCTGAGAAGCGTCCGTCGGTGATTAGGAAGACCTTTTCACCGAGACCTTGTCCGACGAGTGCGCCGGTAACCGCTAGCATCTCTCTCATGCCAGGTCCGCCTTTGGGACCTTCGTAGCGGATGATGATCACGTCGCCCTCTGTGATTTCACGTCGCTGCAGAGCAGCCATTACCTGTTCTTCTTGGTCGTAGACCTTGGCTGGTCCGGTAAAACGAGCACCGAACTGATGTCCGGCTACTTTTAGCACACATCCATCAGGGGCGAGGTTTCCGTGCAGGACAACCAATCCGCCAGTTGCCGACAGTGGATCCGACGGGAACCGTACGACATCGTTTTCTTCGAGGTTGGGATCGACATCATCGAGATTTTCTGCGACGGTGTGGCCGGTTACCGTCATACAGTCGCCATGTAGGAGATCGGCATCAAGAAGACGCTTCATCACTACCGGCACACCGCCTACTTTGTCGAGGTCGAGCATAACGTATCGACCACCGGGCTTCATGTCGGCGATCAGCGGCGTTCGCATCGCGATGGCGTGGATGTCGTCGAGGGTCAGATCAATGCCAGCCTCGTGCGCAACGGCTGGCAGGTGAAGGGCGGTGTTGGTAGACCCGCCCATGGCGACCACGAGCGTCACGGCGTTTTCGAATGCTTCTCGGGACAGGATGTGACGCGGATAGATTCCCACCCGCAAGAGGTTCATCACCGCTGCTCCGGCCGCGCGGGATGACGCCCTTTTGCGTTGGTCGACGTTTGGCTCCGAGGCCGCTCCGGGCAATGACAACCCGAGCGCCTCTCCGATCGATGACATTGTGTTCGCGGTGAACATTCCGCCGCATGATCCCGGTCCAGGGCACGCGTTCGATTCGATGCCATACAGTTCATCCTCGTCCATTTGACCAGCCTGAATCTGTCCGACGGCTTCGAAGACGGTCTGAATCTGGATGTCCTCTCCCTTCCAGTGTCCGGGCAGGATCGACCCGCCGTAGACGAAGACGGATGGGATGTCGAGGCGGGCCATGGCCATCATGGCGCCGGGGAGAGACTTGTCGCAGCCAGCCGCGGCGACCAGACCATCGTAGCGCTCGGCGAAGCAAACCGTCTCGATCGAGTCGGCGATTATCTCCCGACTGATCAAAGAGCCGCGCATACCCTCCGTGCCCATCGATATCGCGTCCGAAACCGTGATCGTGCCGAATTCGAACGGGGAACCGCCCGTCGCTCGCACACCAACCTTGATCTCATCTACCAGCGGCTTAATACCGGCGTTGCACGGCGTGACCTCGTTGTGCGTCGAAGCGACCCCCACGAACGGTGCGTCGATGTCGGCATCCGACATTCCCATCGCCCGCATCATCGAACGATGCGGCGCACGGATCACACCCTCGGTCGTTTCCCAAGATCGCCACTTTCCAGCTGCGCGCCCGTTGCGTTTGCCGCCAGCCCGTCGAGTTGATTGCGTTGCCATGTATCCCGTTCTCTCAGTGAATTACAGTCGAATCGTTGTATTCATTTTAAGTAGACCAGACCCACATCAGGAGAAACCCTCGTGGCTCCCAGCTACATCCAACCCGCCGCACGCGCCGTCATCTTCGACCGTCAAGGCCGAGTCCTTCTCATCCGCCGAGGCGACAACAAACAGTGGGCATTGCCTGCCGGCGGCATGGAGCCCGGCGAATCCGTAACCGACTGTATGGCCCGCGAGGTGTGGGAAGAAACCGGATTGACCGTCGAATCATCAACCGCCTTCGCCATCTACTCCGAACCGCGTTTTACCGCGCCAACCCGACCAGAAGCCCAACTCCTAACTGTCGCCTACCGCGTGGATGAGTGGAGCGGGGAGTTGCAGACAACTACGAATGAGACGGATGATGCTCGGTGGTTCACTATCGACGAACTCCGCTCACTACCCGACCTCATGCCCATGTACCTCGAAACCATCGACGACTGTCTAGCGATGCGAGGTAGCAGTGAATTTGTGGTCAAGTAGATTCTTGTGGCATGCCCGTACGAGGAACGAAAACTCATGCTCTAAAATCAAAAATGATCACAGCAACATGACTCAATTTTGAAATGACTACAAAAACGACAACCGTGACCTCCGCGATTTCGGGTTACAAAGACTTGCTCGGAGAAGTGATTGGTGATGGAGTTGAAGACAATCTGAATCTTTTGACTCATGTGACTTCGCCTCACGGAGCATCGGTTTCGCATCGGCAAGCGTTGCAGGACCGCTATCAGTCGCGCATCTCTATTGGCGCCGGATTGACGCGTAGCTTGGTTTCTTATCAGGGCAACAAGGATGAACCTGGACTACGCTGGATGAAGTACAAGGAAGGATTTACTAGAAAGCTCGTCGAAGCATTTGTGTACGAATCCTCTCCAGAGAGTGTCTTAGACCCGTTTGCCGGTATCGGAACCGCGCCGCTCACCGCGGCAGGGATGGGAGCCCACGGCGTTGGGATTGAAGTCATGCCGGTTGGAGTGACTACGGCACGAGCACTAAATGAGGCTGCAAATGAATTAAACCAGTCTGAATTTGAAGCCGCCGGCAATCGGTTGCTTGAGCGAATATCGTCGAACCAGGACGCCGCCGGAGAACACCGTTTCAAGCATGTCCGGATCACTGAACGAGCGTTTTCAGATCTCACAGAATCTGGACTGGCCAAAGCCCGTGAGTTCATTGCTAGCGTCGAAGATACTCAGATTGCGGCGTTGTTGGACTTCGCCTGCATGAGTGTCTTGGAAGAGATCAGCTACACACGAAAAGATGGCCAGTACTTGCGATGGGATTACCGATCAGGTAGAAAATTGCGATCCAAAGTAGATAAAGGACCCATCAGTACTTTGTCGGACGCCTTAGATCAACGCTTGACCATGATGTTGGACGACATCGGGCGGTTGAGTGATGTCTTTGGTGGAGGAACAACGAACTTCATCCAAGGATCTTGTCTACGAAAACTGCGGGATTTGGATGACGAATCTTTCGATATGGTGTTCACATCTCCCCCGTACGCAAATAGATACGACTACACACGAACTTATGCGCTCGAGTTGGCATGGTTGGGGTTGGACCAGGTTGGTTTTTCTCGGTTGCGGCAAGAACTAGTGACCGCGACTGTCGAGAACCGCCCCAAACGAGATTGGCTCAACAGATGGCACGGAGACGATGAGTGTTGGTTGCAGGCCGTAAAGAACTACGATTCTCAGGCGGCTTTGCACGAAGTGATAGGCGAGTTGAAAAACAGGCAACACGAACTCAGCAACCGTCAAGTCATTAGGTTGATTGAGGGATATTTCCTTGAGATGGCCTATGTGATTGCTGAACTGGCGAGAGTTAGTCGGCCTGGGGCGGTGGTATTGATGGTGAATGACAACGTCCAGTACCACGGAGAGCAAGTTCCAGTGGATCTGATTTTGTCCGATTTCGCAGAAGCATCTGGGTTTGAATGCGAGAACATCTGGATGTTGCCGCGAGGCAAAGGCAACTCATCTCAGCAGATGGGGCGGTACGGTCGGACTGAGATACGGAAGTGCGTGTATCGTTGGAGGCGTCGGAGTGACTGATCTGGATTCAGCGATCAACAGATCAATCATTCTGTCAGATCGAATTACTAGACGCACTGACGTTTACGTGCGTAGTTTGGTTGACCAATTCGATGGAAAGTTGGATTTCGAACCGATCGAAGATCTGATGATTAGTCGCAATGCTTGGAACCATGTGGTCACTTCGAATTACGAGCCTCGACAAGTTTTTGCCCACCCGGATATGTTGATGGCGGTACCTGAGACGTCGGCGTATTACCGGAACATGGCGATGCTGCCGTTGAAGCGAGTTTCGGATCTGGCGGTCGGTGTGGAAAGCTGGGAATCGCCAACCAAAAGTGCGCGAGTTATCGAACAACGGGCGACTAAGGTTGCGCACTTGTATAACGTGGTCAATTGCTCGATCATCGAAGGGCGTACCGACTGGACTCTGAAAAACGGCTACCGGAACATGATCGCCAACATGGGCATCGGGCTCGATGGCACTATGCGCAACATCATCGGTCAAGATGCCGACAACATGGTGAAAACGCGGATGTTCGATTGGTTGACCGCCAATGGTTTGGTAATTGACGGCGATCCGTTCGAAGACTTCACTGAGTTAGCAGAAGGTTATTCGATGCGGTATGGCTCTGAGCCGGATATTGAATTTTGGCTGGATGACACGATGGTCGCGAGTGTTGAAGTCAAAGGCGGTCGTGATCCGGCGGGAGCATTGGAACGACTTGGCGCGGCGACGAAGAGTTTTGACAATACGCCTTCGAGTTGCGTGAACTTTCTCGTGGCGAGCGTGATAACCGCCGAGATGCAACGCCGGCTGGACGCGATAGGGACGATACGCGTGTTTACGTTAGACGACGTGATACGCGATGGCGTGGGTTGGTACGCGTTTCTAAACGAGGTTTTTCACCATGTCGTGCGGATCACTGACAGCACGATTACTGGGGAATGATGGTGTGGTCAACGACCGATCGTTGGATTATCTGTATCGCTTCGAGGGCCAGTTTCAGCACGTCCTCGGGTGGCGGTTCGCTTATTCCGTCTGGATTAGCAGCCGCCCGTCCGTTTGCCAAGTCTTCCGCGGTAAACCACACCCAACCATCCGACGCGCTCGGACGGGGGCCCGGCACTCGGCAAAAGTAAATCATGTCGATGTGCTGATGCGCACCGACCTTCTGATCGTAGACATCCTCCACGAGTATCGTCCGTGGTGACGGGACTTGATCCAAGTTCGATATTTCGGGAAGCTGCTGCGTCGGTACGATTTCAACGTCAAAACCTGTCTCTTCCTTGACTTCCCGCAACACGGCCTGAACCGGATCTTCGTCGGGTTCGACGTGTCCTCCGGGCGGGAGCCAAGCTTGGACTCGGTGATGCCAATGGAGCAGCGTGGCGTCGCCGTTGACGACAAAGCCAGTAGCCGTGAAGTGACGCGGAACAGTTGATTCAGTCATTCGAGAAACGCCCATCTTGTTCAGGCCGCAAGCTTCGCCAACGCGGCCTCGTTCAACTCGATTCCCAATCCCGGTTTGTCGGTTAGTATGATCGATCCGTTCGACGGGATCACGTGCTCGCCGTAGAGCTCTGCGACCTCGTCGAGCGGTGGTGCGAATTCGATCGAGAATTCGTGGGGGCGGACGGCGTTTTTGATGGATGAGTAGCAGTGTAGCGAGGCGATGCTGTTAATGCCCGCGTTCGGCGAATGCGGCATTACTGGCTTGTTGAAGGTGGTGGCCAGAGTGTAGATCTTCAAGATCTCCGACGGTCCAGCAGCGTTCAGGATGTCTGGCTGCAAGATGTCCGGATTGCCCAGCAATATGATGTCCCGGAAGCGCCATCGATCCCAATCCTGCTCGCCCGTCGAAACGGCAACATCCAATGCGTCGGATACCTGTCGCAGACCAGGAAGATCGTACTGTGGCAGAGGCTCCTCGAAATGATCAATTCGACCGTAGTCTTCGAATGCGCGGCCTTGCTGGATCGCCGTGCTCACAGAATAGCCATTATTGGCGTCGAAGCCTAGATAGATGTCGTTGGGCAGGAAGTCTCGTACGAGTTTGAAGATGGCGAAGTCTTTGACCGGGTTAGCGTCTTGGCGGTACGACTTCCAATCCATGCGGATCTTGAAGGATCTGTATCCAGCATCCCAGCCATCCATGACATCGTCGAGCATCTGATCCGGGGTTTTCCTCCAACCGCTTCCGACGCTCCAGTATAGGGGGATTTCGCGCCGTGCTGCGCCACCCATCAGAGCGTGGCAGGGCAGACCTGCGTCCTTCCCCAGAATGTCCCATAGGGCTATGTCGACAGCGCCGACGACTTGTGGCGGGAGCTTGGATTCGCGGGGAATCTGTTTCTGAGAGCCTAGGTAGAGGGTTTCCCAATGGCGATCGATTTGGCGAGGGTCTTCGCCCACTAGGAGGGGGGCGATGGTGGATTCGAGGTTAGCCTCGAAGGTTCGCCCCGGCGCTTCCGCTAAGCCAGTTATGCCTGCATCAGTGCGGATCTGAAGTATCGACCTACGCCTCTTCAGGTGTGTGAGATCGAATCCTGTTATCTTCATGTGTGGACTTTCATGTGTGGCTTGTGCGCTTCGCAGCTACGCCGCGAACTTCGCCAATGTAGCCTCGCTCATTTCGATGCCGAGGCCCGGCTTATCGGTGAGTGTGATGACTCCGTTCGACGGAACCACGTGTTCGCCGTAGAGTTCGGCGATTTCGTCGAGCGGCGGAGCGAACTCGATCGAGAACTCGTGGGGCCTAACCGCATTCTTTATCGTCGAGTAGCAATGCAGCGACGCAATGCTGTTGATGCCGGCGCTAGGGGAGTGCGGCATGACCGGCTTGTTGTGCGTCGTAGCCAAGGTGTAGATCTTGAGGATCTCGGAGGGGCCGGAAGCGCCGAGGATGTCCGGTTGGAGGATGTCGGGGTTTCCCAACATGATGACGTCGCGGAAGCGCCACCGGTCCCAATCCTGCTCGCCGGTCGAGACCGCTACATCGAGGGCGTCAGCGACTTGGCGCAGCCCGGGCAGGTCATACTGCGGGAGCGGCTCCTCGAAGTGGTCGATCCGACCATAGTCTTCAAACGCCCGACCCTGTTGGATCGCGGTGCTGACGGAGTAGCCGTTATTGGCGTCGAATCCGAGGTAGATGTTGTTCGGCAAAAAGTCTCGCACGAGCTTGAACATCTGCAGGTCCTTGCTCGGGTTGGAGTCCTGTCGATATGATCGCCAGTCCATTCGGATCTTGTACGCCTTATATCCCTGGTCCCAACCGTCCATCACGTCATCCAACATCTGGTCGGGGGTCTTGATCCAGCCGAGACCAACGCTCCAATACAACGGGATTTCGAGGCGCGTCGCGCCGCCCATCAGAGCATGGCAGGGCATTCCGGCATCTTTGCCAAGAATGTCCCACAACGCGA
Source organism: Dehalococcoidia bacterium (assembly GCA_965232825.1). Classification (GTDB taxonomy): domain Bacteria; phylum Chloroflexota; class Dehalococcoidia; order Lucifugimonadales; family Lucifugimonadaceae; genus Bin127. The sequence goes on from OZ247429.1 coordinate 210,678, forward strand.
TATCGACTGCGCCGACGACGTGTGGCGGGAGCTTGGTGATGCGTTCGTCATCGCCTAGGTAGAGCGTTTCCCAGTGACGGTCGATCTTGCGAGGGTCTTGGCCGACGAGAAGGGGTTTGACGGTGGAATCGACATAGGCTTGGAAGGCGTCCGAGCGTCGGGAAACTTCGGCGTATCCGGTAATGTCGGCGCTGGTCCGGACCTGTAGGATGGCTCTGCCGTTTTTTAGGGGGGTGATGTCAATACCGGTAATCTTCATGTCGCTTTCCTAGATCTTCGAATTCTGAATTGCGTAAACAGAGTTTAGCGCAATAGAGACGGCGACGCGCTCTGGGGGAGGTGAGAAGAGAGGTCAGCCGCCGAAGCGAAGATCGAGACTAGACGTTCAGTTCGGCTCTGCGGTCTTGGAAAATCGTAGCCAAGTCTGGATCCTCCATGACATCGGCTTCGTCCCGGTAAAGGTAGCACTGTGCTTGGCGGTGCTGCTCAAGGTGGAATTGCGGAGGGTGCTCGTCCGCACACATTTCCATCACGTGCGGGCATCGGTCGGCAAATTTGCAGCCGAACATCGAATCGAATTCTTCAAAGCGCGCCGACGGCGGTTCGTCGCCCCATTTATTATCGGGATCGGGCTGCGGTATCGACTCGATGAGCAGTTGCGTATAGGGATGCTTGGGCTCAAGAATCACGCGCTCGACAGCGCCAGATTCGACCACGGAGCCGCGGTACATCACCAAGATGTTGTCGCTGATTTGCAGCGCGGTCGTCAAATCGTGGGTGATATAGACCACCGAGATACCAATCTCGCGGTTGAGACGCCGGATACTGTCCAATATCGTCGCTCGCAAAGAGGCGTCAACCATCGAAACGGGCTCGTCGGCCAAGATTAGGCGTGGCTTAATCAAAAGTGCGCGAGCAACCATTACCCGTTGGCGTTGTCCGCCGCTCAGCTGGTGAGGGAAACGACCTAATGTGTCGCCCGGTTGCAGACCCACCATCGCCAACGCATCCTCGATCATCGTGTTCTTCGCTTGTCGCGAGGTTGCCAATTTGAAGCGGTTAATCGGAGTTTCGAGAACGTGGTCAACCTTGTAAAACGGGTTGTATGAACCGAACGGATCCTGATAGATCGACTGGACTTCCTGTTTGAAGTTCCACGAATCTTTACGGGAGAGCTTGGTGAAGTCCTTGCCTCGGTAATACATCGACCCGAAACTGGGGGTGATGGTTCCCATTAACAGGCGCGCCAACGTCGTCTTGCCGGAACCACTCTCGCCCGCGATCGTTGTGATCTTCGGTTCGTCTTCGTTGATCGAAAGGGAAACGTCGTCAACCGCTACGATCGGTGGTTTCGTCGACAAGGCACCGCCACCGAACGTTCGCGTGACGTGTTCGAGTCGCATGAAATCGCTCAATTGGTGGCCTCCTCGTCGAACAAGTGACAAGCTACGCCACGCCCAACATCTAAGTTGAGATACTCGGGCACTTCACGGAAACACCGTTCATGAACGGACGGGCAACGCGGATTGAACGCACAGCCCGGCGGCAAGTTCAAAAGCGCTGGTTGCATGCCTGGTATCCCGACGAACTGCCGACTGATGTCGAACGACGGGAGACTTTGAATCAATAGCTTGGTGTACGGGTGTTTCGGGTCCTTAAACACGTCAGGGACCGAACCGACCTCGACCAGCTTGCCGGCGTACATGACTCCAATAGTGTCGGCAAACTGTGCGACAAGGCCCATGTCATGCCCGACTAGGAGAACCGCCGCGTCCAATCCTTCTTGCAGTCGCCCAAGCGTCTGCATAATCTGCCGCTGCACGACGACGTCCAACGCGCTGGTTGGCTCGTCCGCAACGATGATGTGCGGGTTAAGCGAGATTGCGATAGCCATGGCGACGCGCTGTTTCATGCCGCCACTGAGTTCGTGCGGGTGCAACCGCGCGACCGTTGGATCGAGACCGACTCGAACGAGCAAGTCGTGGATTCTGGTGTTAAGTTCCGTCCGGTTAGGAGCGCCCTCACCAGGTGGCACATGGTCCATGATTCCGTCGATTATCTGGTCGCCGACACGCATTACCGGATTCAGAGAGTTCATCGCGCCTTGCGGCACGAGCGCCATCTCACTCAAGCGAATGGAGCGGATCTCTTTTTCTTCCATTTCGACGAGATCGCGATCACCTAGGTAGATGTGGCCGCCAGCGATGTGACCCGGCTCGCGCGTCAATCTCATAATCGCCATTGCCAAGGTACTTTTGCCGCTGCCTGATTCGCCCACCAGTGCGAAGCGTTCGCCTGGTCTTAGGCTGAACGACACATCGTCGACCGCCTTCACCAATCCGCGGGGCGTGCCGTAGTAGACCTGCAATCCTTCGACCCGCAACACGTATTCGTCGTCACTTGACGCAACGTCGAGTCGGGCATCTTGTTCAGTCGTTACCATTGCTCGTTTTTCTACGGATTATGCCTGCCTCCGCAGTCGCGGGTTCGACCACTCGTCAAGACCGGCAGAAATCAGGAACAGGCTCACGAAGATGATCACGATGAAAACCAACGGGAACAGCCACCACCACCACATGCCTAGGGTGATTGCGCCGAACTGGATCACCCAGTAAACGGTCATGCCTAGCGAGGGCGACGAGAAATCGCCGAGGCCGAGCGCTTCTAATCCGATCGATGCGAGGATCGATCCGGCCACTGACCCCACGAAACTGGCGGTGATATACGGAATCAAGTTCGGCATCATTTCGCGGAAGATGATTGCCAAGCCAGACATGCCAGATTGGCGCGCAATCTCAACGTAGGGCTGCTCGCGGAGAACGAGTACCTGCGAACGCACAGTTCGCGACGAGAAAACCCAACCGACAGCGGCGAGTCCCGCTCCTAATTGCCACCAAACAAGCTCGGTTCCCAACTGAATCCGAATAATGATCAATATCAACAAACCCGGAATCGATATACCAACGTCGGTCAACAGCCTTATCAGGACATCCGGTACGCCGCGATAGTACGCGGCGATGAAGGCGGTAACGGTACCAATTCCCACTGATAACAACCCTGCGATAAGCCCGGTTCCGAGCGTTAGGGGGATGCCACGTAGGTTAGTTGCGAATAGGTCGCGCGATTGGGTATCTGTCCCCATCGGGTATTGGAACAGAGATGGTCGCTCGTCTGGCTCTCGCTCCGCAATGTCCTCGCACCATGTGCACCACGAAGGTGGTAGGCGTTTGTCCTTAACTGGCGCGCCACTGCTTACGTAGGCATCCAGCCGTGATTGCTGCGCGCGACCAGCCAAGTGGGGTTCCGTCTGTCCATACACCAGAATGCCGATGACGGTAAATAACAACAACGCGCCCAGCATCCCAAGCCCAACGATCAGCGACGGGTTGCGCCGTCCGTACAAAAATATCGGCTCGATGCGCTCTTGGAAGAAGATCCCCCAACGTCGCCTCGCAAGGCGAATTCGGGTTCCCATCGTCAAGTTTCTTGTGCCGGCGGCTCTTGCCATTTCAGTTCTGAGAGTATTTGACCCGAGGATCGATTAACGGGTAAATCAAGTCGATGACCATCGTGGCCAACGACAGCGAGATGATGATCGTCATAACAATCCCGGTAATCTGGAAGAAATCTGAGACCCTTATCGCGTAGAACAGAGTGTTGCCCAGACCCGGATACTGGAACAGCACCTCAACAAGCACGGCACCTGTGAGTAGCGTTCCAAATGAAATCGCCAAACCAGTCACTTGGGGCAATAACGCGTTCCGAATCGCATACCGGACGAAAATACGGGCGCCGTTCAGTCCCTTGGCATCCGCTTGGACCATGAAGTCTTCGCCCTGAGTGTTGATCATCATGCCTCGCATACCAATCGCCCAGAACCCGACTGCCGAGAAGAGAATTGACAGCGCCGGTAAGATGGCGTGCTTGAGCATGTCGAGAACGAAACTCAAACTCCATTCTGGAAGGTTGCCAGGACTGTACGCGCCAAAGAACGGCAATAGGTTCAGTATGATCGCGAAAATGAACATCAATACTAAGCCGAGCATGTATTGGGGAATGGCAGAAAGCGTGAGCAAGGGCATGAACGCGTAACTCAACCAGCCGGGAGAACGCGACCATCCGAGCAGTGCTCCAGCGCCAGTCCCGAGGACGAACGCCAAAGAGAGAGTAACCGTCATCAGACCCAGCGACCAAATGATCGAGTCAGCGATGATTTCGTTAACAGTTCGCGGGAAATAAGCGATGGAGTACCCGAATTGCAGACGCGAGAGATCGGACAAGTAGTTGACGTACTGCTCATGCAGGGGCAGGTCCAAGCCCAGTCGTGCGGAATATTCCTTTGCCATCTCGTTCATTCCGGCTTGGACAGATCCGCCGCGTTGCGCCTCAAGCAGTAACTTTTCTTTGACCGGGTCTTGTCCGGTCAGGCGAGGCAGCATGAAAATAACGGTCGCCGCGACCCATATGGTGAGCAAGAACAACAGGAAACGTTGAACGATGAAGTTCCCGAAAAACGCGACAACGAACGCCAAAACGGGGTTTGGGCGCGAGTTCAATGCAGGATTGTGTCGCGAGTTCGTGCTTGTTGCCAACGAAATTCTGTCTAGGCGTCAGGTTGGTGGATCAAGATGCTGGCGGCGACCGTTCAAGCCGAGCGCACTACCAACACTTGAAGCGATTGTATCTAGCAACTAGGGCATGTGCAAGTTCCGATGTTCCGGCCACCCGATATTCCACCAACACGCTCTGGGTCGGATCTGTTCGCTTCTGATACCCGCATCATCCGCTGACAGATCCGAAAGATTAGGACACAACGTATGCGCAAGCGGAAAACGTAAATTTCGGTTGACAACGACTGACAGCGAGTAGAGAATTGATGCTTGATCGTTGCCAAGCGATTCGGGAATGTGCGCGACTTTGCGCACCTAAAATCCGGAGGTCAACGCTTGGCTTGCAGGATATTCAAACTTGAGGAAGATAGAACAATGAATCTCCCCGTAAAATTCGGGCGCTATGGTTTGTTGGCAATTCTCGCCAGCATGGTGGCTCTCGCAGTCGTCATCGCTTGTGGTGAAGAAGAACCGACCGCCACTCCCGTCCCGCCGACCGCGACCGCTGTCCCGCCGACCGCAGTCCCAGCGACGACCGCTCCAGAGCCTACGGCTACTGAAGAACCTGAAGCCATGATGGAAGCCCAAGGAATGGTCTTCGATCCAGGCGATGTCGCAGCCGAAGACACTCTGACCCTGTTCCACGGCGGTTCAGAGGGGCGCTTCATTGACCACGAACTTTGGAACCCATACAGTATTGGTGCGAACCACCAGCAGGGCCCAAACTTGATCTTCGAGCCGCTCGCGTTCTTCTCAGCGTTCGCTGACGAGGAGATCATGTGGCTAGCGGAGAGCTACAGCTACAACGATGACTTCACCGAGCTGACCATTAACTGCCGAGAGGGCATCACTTGGAGCGACGGCGAAGACTTCGACTGCGAAGATGTCGTCTACACCTTGAATACTCTCAAGGAACTCAAAGAGCAGGTCCGATGGGGTAAGGACATCGACGCAGCCATGGACAACGCTGAACTGGTCGACAAGTACACCGCGAAGGTGAACATGCTTCGACCGGACCCGCGCTTCTTCTTCCTGCTGACTTACAAGTTCGACATCGGTGTCTACATTGTTCCTCAGCACCACTACGAGGGACGCGACTGGACAACCTTCGGAGACTACGATGCCGAAAAAGGCTGGCCACTCTCGACCGGACCTTGGCAGGTGACTACCTCCACCGAGCAGAAGATCTTCGACCGCCGCGACTCATGGTGGGGTGAAGGCGTCGCCGACTTGGGCGATTACGCCAAGTTGCCGGAAGTCAAGCGCATCATCTACATCCCGGGTGTCCCGCAGGAGCAGCGTGCACAGGCTTTGATCGCCGACCAGGTTGACGGTGCCGCGATGACGACTCCGTCGCTGATCGCCGAGACTCTTGATCAGAACGAAGACCTCATTACGCACTCCGGTCGTGGCGAGCCTTACGGCTACGTCGACTGGTGGCCGGTGTCTATCGCTTTCAACACGAGCGGTAAGTTCGGCCCGTACGACGACCCAGACGTGCGATGGGCAATCTCCTTCTACCTCGACCGTGAGGAACTTCGCGACCTCGCATACGACGGGGCGGCAGCATTTAACCCGCTGACCATGCCACAGTATCCGCCATTGCAGCCTTACTTCGACATCGCAACCGAGGTCATGGAAGAGATCGGTCGTTCGACTCTCGACTACGATCCCGACCGCGGCGACGAGTTGCTGACCGCAGCCGGTTTCACGAAGGGCTCTGGCGGCATGTGGGAAGACTCCGATGGAAACACCATCAACTGTGAAATCGTCGGTTTCGGTGCTTGGGCAGACCTCGGACCAGCCGTTGCGCAGCAGTTGACCAACCACGGCATTAACGCCGGCTACGGCCAACCTACCGATGCTTCCAGCAAAATGGCAGAAGGTAACTTCGAATGCCTGATGTTTGGACACGGTGGATCCGTCCGAGATCCGTACTTCACCATGAAGCTCTACCAGTCATCGTCCGTGAACATTCCGGGTGGTCACCAGGTGAACTTCTACCACTGGGAGAACGAGCGATGGGACGAGTTGACTGACGAAGTCGCCAAGACTTCGCCTGACAACACCGCTGAGATGTACGACCTCTGGCGCGAGGCTGCCACCATTTGGCTGACCGAGTTGCCCGACGTTCCGATCCTCGAGTTTTACCACCGCATCATCATGAACACAGCGCGTTGGACCGGCTGGCCGCAAGGCGATGCCTCAGAAGGTGCGCTTGACGTGACTGGCTACGTGAACGAAGCATGGTGGCACCTGACCTGGTCATTGGTCATCCACCAGCTCGAGAAGAGCTAACCAACCTGAGTTGAATCGGTTGCACATGCCCCGACGGTAGAAGCAACCGGACAACCCAAGTCGATGAGAAGCGGCCGGATCTGGGAAACCAGATCCGGCCGCTTCTCCGCGTCAGCGATCAGGGAGATCAACGGGCGCAGTTCCGAGGTCGATATGGTTGCGCTACGATACTCTTAAAAGACGATCCAAGATCAGAGCCGGATTATGTCAATCAATGCAAAATCGATCCTCGTTTCACTGTTGGTTTTCGTGATCGCCAGTTTTGTGATCGGTTGCGGTAGCGCTACCGATGTTCCGGCCGAGAGCGGAGGCGGTGCCCCCGCCGTTGTGGCGGTCGACGAGAATGCCGTGGTGACCATCGGAGATCGTTCTGAATTAAGGGCCTCCACAAGGCCGAACAGCACGTTCACAGTCGACGAATTCATCGCAGCCGGTTGGAAGAAGAACAAGGAATATCCGCTGGACACGTTGCCCGAGGCGACCGGTGCGTATTTCGGCTTCTACAATCGCAAAGACATCGAGATCCGAACTTACCCCTCGCACGATGTAGCTATGGCTGCTGGCAGGGATTCCGCCGAGACCGCCATCGAGACGGAAAAACTGTCTGGTCGTGGTGCAGGGTTCTCGAGCGTAACGTTGTACGGCGCGTACGTTGTCGCCGGCAATGTGGTGATGTTGTGTGAAATCTCGGTTACCGACTGTACCGATCTTCTAGACCAGATCACGCAATGAACCGATTTCTCGGATTTCTCGTGAAACGTCCTTGGTTCGCGATTGTCATTTCGATCATGGTTGCGTCATTGCTCGGGTGTGGCAGCGATGCTCCCGAAGACGGTACATCCAATGTGGCAGAGGCGATCGATGAGACGGCGATTACCGCGATCGGCGACCGACCGGAGATCAGCGCCTGGACCCGCCGCAATAGCGAGTTCACCTACGAACAGTTCATCGCAGCCGGTTGGAAACAGTTCCAGATCTACGACGTCGACACCCTCCCCAAAGCACTCGATGCACGTTACGGCTTCTTCAACCGTAGAGACGTCGAGATACGCCGATACCCTTCGCATGAAGACGCAATGGATGTCGGAGCCAAATCGGCCCAAGAGGCCATCGAACGGGTAGTCCACGACGGTTCAGGTTTCACCAGCAGAAGGGTTTACGGAGGTTACTTAGTCGCCGGAAACCTAGTCATGATGTGCGAGGTCTCAACCGACGATTGCATAGAACTCATCGAGGCTACCGAAGCTGCCGCGTCGCAGTAGCGACCATATTTGGGAAACGTAATTGCGTTGGGCTGCGTTTTTTCGTCCAGTTGCGATTCGAGAACACAGAGACGCCTATGTGTTGGGCGTGTCCGGACGATCTGCAAAGACGACATCGATCAACACTCGCTTGGCTGCCTCGTCATCTGGCATGGTTTCTACTAACGTTTTGACAATTTTGTTCAATTTCTTGATCTCTTGATTCTGGCTATCGATGAGCTGTGCCTGATTGCGTTGAGCTTTGCGCGTCGAAAAAAACCAAGTGATAAATGATGCCGCTATGGCCGTCGTGAATCCCGTCGCACAGCCAGCGATGATCGCCTCGATGATCACGAGTATTTGGCTACTGTGTCTCGAATGACCTTTTTTTGATCGTCTAGGAGCTGGCCATAATGGTCAGCGATGTGAGAAACATCAGGCAACTGTTCTTCAGGTGAGTTTTTGATGACGCGGAAAATCTCATCCCGGTATTCGCTTTGTATGTAGCGATACTCGTTAACAGTTTCTAGAATCTCAGGGATCGCCAACAGAGCATCGACATCGAGGTCGTTGACCATCAATGCGCCTGTTTCGGTAGTTTCTGTCAACATCGCGGAACTCATTGACTTCCTATCTTAGACGGTACTCGACGATTCTAGCATCTTGCTATCAAAACGCTGTTAGCGTTTCTGCCTACGGAATCTCCTCAAGCAGATCCTCACAGTTTTCGATTGACTGCTTGCTCTCGAGGCCTTCACACATCATGATCATGTTGCCAACAACTACATAGTCCCAGTAACGCGGGGAGTAGGCGCATCCAGAGTGCGGCGTGTCGGCGTCCCGACTGCATCGTCGGCGATCTTTGGCACCCTCTTCCCAGATAACGTCGTCGCCGATCACCACTGCGTCGTCACCGGTTACATGTTCGACGTACGGAATGCCTTCGTCCAACAGCGTTTGGTGATCAGGGTAGAAGCGCACCTCGTAGTCCAAGCGGTTGTAGATTATTCGCCACGCCGCATCCGCACCCGGGAGTTCTTCGACGTCGTACGCCTTATTCGCTTTGACACCGGCCACCTTCAAGTCGTCGATCGTATACGTGCCTTCGGCACTTTTGATGCGCGGATCAACGCCGCTGCCTTCCGCCGGTGCGCCGCCATCAGCATCACCGCCGCCGGTGTCCGAACCACAGGCCACTGTCGCTCCTATCGCCACCAATATCGTCAACACGAAGCCCAGTAAGAGGACGAATGAAGGCCGAAGAAATTGGGCGGAGTATGACATATTCACCTCGATGGTGGGGCGGATCCTCTATTGCAGGGCCGCGTAAAGAGCTTCGCAATTCTCCAACGCCGCAGCAGAATCCCTGCCTTGGCATAGTAGCACCAAATTGCCGGCGACCACGTAATCGCCATATTTTGCGATGTTGCATCTGCCGGAATGGTGCGAACCACGCGTGTTCGCCGCGCACGCACGCCTTTGGATAAGGCCTTCATCCCATCGTTGAACCGCGCTTGCAATTACCGCATCCGGTCCCGTAGCCTCATTGGCAAAATCCACACCGACTGTGATTGCGGTTTCGTGGTCAGGATAGAAGCGGGCTTCGTACTCTCGACGATCGTACGGATCAGGACCGAAGAACCCGTATATCGCGTTCTCAGCACTCTCCAATCCCTCCACGTCGTAACTCTTGCTCAGTTTGAAATCGGCCAACGCTTCAAAATCGCGGTCAGAGTAGTTACCTTCGGCGGACATGATATTGATCCGCCGTTCCAACTTCGGTTCCTGCACGGCTGCTACCGGTGCCGCCGTAGCTGTTGCGGGCACTGACGTTGCCCGCCCGACGATCTCGTAGCCGTCTGGACTCATGGCATCTTGCGAGCCGACGTTACCACAGGCCAGGGAAAGTATCACACAGCACAGAATGGCCGCGCCGATGGTGATTCGTCGGATGAATGAAATGGGCCGTTGCGATGCCCGGTCCGATCTCACTGAGATTGCAGAGCTTCCATCAACGCATCGCAGTTGTTCAGCGACGTCTCGGAGTCTTTGCCTTGGCATAGCAGCACCAAGTTACCGGCCACGACGTAGTCGCCATACTTGGCGTTGTCGCATTTCCCGGAATGGTGCGAACCGCGCGTGTTACCTGAACATGCTCGGCGCTGTACCAAACCTTCGTCCCAACGTTGGATGTCCTTGGCGATTACCGCATCTGGGCCGGTCGCCTCATCGGCGAAATCGACACCGACGGTGATCGCAGTCTCATGATCCGGGTAGAAACGCGCTTCGAACTCTTGACGGTCGTAGGGGTCAGGACCGAAGAAACCGTAAATGGCGGCGGTTGCCTCGTCGAGACCCTCGATCTTGTAGTTCTTGCTCTTCTTGAAGTTTGGGGTGTTGATGAGGTCATCCTCGGTAAAGACCGCATCCGTCGAAACGATTTCGACGCCCGGTGGCCCACTCGCTACCTCTTCAACTGCCGCCGCCCCGCCGCTACTGTCTTCGTCGTCGGTATCGGCGCTGCCGCAGGCAATGGCGAACGCGAAGGCGGATATCAACAAGGTGAGTCCGAACATACGGAGTCCGAGTCGGGTAAATCTTCGCAGGATCATCTCTTCATGCTCCTAATTGTGGACGATTGCCGCGGCCCACCTAACGCGGTTGTATGACACTTCACGATATATGTCTAAATATGTTATCAATTCGACAACTCAACGGCGATGGGCGTACCCGATTATCGGTAAGCCCAAAGACCACCTACTGGCCAGTCGCATCCAACGCTTCGACGAGACGGGCACACCTTTCGGCACCTTGTTCGGAATCTCGACCTTCGCACAGGGCGATCATGTTGCCGTAGATAACGAAATCGCCGTATCGAGGTGTCGGAGAGCCGCGCGTATGGACTATCGTCCGGCGGTCCCTCAATCCCTCGGTGTAGCGCGCGAAATCGGGGTCGATCACCGCACCAGGCCCCGCTCCTTCTTTGGCATACGACAATCCTGAACCTACGGCTTCATCGTGCGAGGAATAAAACCGGACTTCGTACTGGACCGCTGAACCGTCAACTTTCCAAAAGAACAGGGAAACCCCAGTTGCTCCAGGCAGGCCTTCAACCTTGTAGTCTTTCGAGTGCTTCAGCCCCGCAGACTCAAAATCCTCGATCGCGAATGCACGATCCGATGGCCTCACTATCTGGGTCGCCGGACCTGTGTCCTCGGACTCGGAATATTCCTCCGTCACCGACGCGCCGCCACATGCAAACGTGAATAGCGACAACAGAATGAGCGCCGAAACTACGAATCCGGCTCTCATCGACTATCGAGCGCCTCTACCAGTGCTGCGCAACGATCCCATCCCTCAGCATCGTCCTTGCCTTCGCACAGAACGACCATGTTGCCGTATATCCCGTATGCACCGTACTTCGGTTTCAGCACTGAATTTGGGTATTTGAAAACCTTCCTGCGATCTCGAATTCCTTCCTTGTATACTGCGACATCCTCATCGATAATGGCATCTTCGCCGCTCCCTTCTTCAGCCGGGGCAGTACCCAACGTCACCGCATCCTCATGTGTCTCGTAAAACCGGGCCTCGTATTCGACGGCCACGTTGTTCACACGCCAAAACAAAAGACCCGCCTCAACACCTCCTGGCAGCGTCGAAACGTCGTACTCCTTACCCGATTTCATGCCAAGAGCAACCAAATCGTCACTCGACAAACCCGCCGCGCGGTCGAAAATACGGGCGTCACTCGCAACATCGTTGCTAACCGAATCTCCACCCGTACTTTCGCTGGATCCACAACCGACCGCCAATACCATCACCCCAAACATCGCCGTTGCAATTAACAAAGTCTTCATCGGTTCTCAAGCGCCTGAATTACTGCCGAGCACTGGTTCCATGCCATTTCAACGTCCTTTCCTTCACAAAGCAATACCATGTTGGCGTAGATCGCGTACGCGCCGTATCTCGGTCTTGGCGTGCCGCGGAAATCGAAGACTGTGCGACGGTCTCTGACACCTTCTTTGTACACGGCGTCACGTTCATCGAGGATCGCGTCTTCACCGCTACCTTCCTCGGCCGGCGCGGTACCGAGTTCGACCGCTTGCGAATGTGATTCGTAGAAACGAGCCTCGAATTGAACCGCAACATTGTTGATCCGCCAGAAGAACACCCCCGACGAGACGCCGCCGGGCAGGGTCGAAACGTCGTAATTCTTGCCCGATTTCAAACCTACCGACACCAGATCTTCGCTATTCAACACCGCGGGGCGGTCGAATATTCGGGATTCCGCATTGTTGGATGTGCCACCAGATTCGCTTTCACCGTTGCCAGCGCTTTCGCCGCCGTCGCTTCCGCAGGCCACCGATACGAAGGCGAGAAGGCAGAACGTCAAAACCAGAAACCGGAACATGATCCTTATTGTCATTGTCCTGCCACTTCTTCGAGAGCGTTCGCTAACAGTTCGCATCGTTCCAAGGCCTGTTCGCCAGCGGCGCCACCACACAGCATGATCACGTTACCGAATATCGCGTAACCGCCGTAGCGTGGACCGATGCCACTGCGCGCGCCACCGCCGATGCCGGAGCCGACAATCATTCGGCGGTCTTTTACGCCCTCTTTGTACGTCGCATCGTCATCATCCAACACAGCATCGGCACCGGAACCCTCCTCGGCCAAATCGGTGCCGAGTTCGACCGCGTCGGAGTGATTTTCGTAGAAACGGATCTCGTAATCGATCGGGTCGCCCGAAGGGATGCGCCAGAATCCAAATATCGCCGCGGTAGCGCCCGGCAAACCCTCCAAATCGTAACTTCGAGACTCTTTGAACCCGACATTGCCCAGATCTTCAGGCGACAACGAGGTCTGCACATCCATCACTTGTTGGAATCCGACGTCAGCAGACTCACTACCGCCGCTTTCGGTAGTTCCGCAAGCCGACAATAACCACACCGCGGCAACGAGTCCGGCAATCACTGCGTAGTACGAGGTTTTTCTTGGGTCGGTGCGCATAAAGCCGAAATCTCCTGTCAACCTTTGTGAATGATAACCAAGCGAGCAAAGTACAGAAGCCTATCAGCGGAGCCGAGTAGATCGGAACACCTCATGGAATGTTAATGTCGTCGAACCGAGCCCCCGAATCACCGTTATAAACTCAAACTGTGGGGCTGTAGCTCAGTGGGAGAGCGCCTGCTTTGCAAGCAGGAAGTCACGGGTTCGAATCCCGTCAGCTCCACCACGAATCCCTTTATTTCAGTTTGAATTGGCTTGTGCTTGAGTCCAAATACCACTTTTGATACCACAAACAGATTCGTCGATATCCCCTAGGTCTAAATGGCACGCTATGAGGTTGCACGAAGCTGGTTGTAAGGGATCGAAAAAACGGACAGGGCATGTGGAGCGTGCCCAAGAGCAAGATTGCGTCCGAAGATGTCTCGTCAACACAAAGTCGGTTTAGGGTACCAACGGGTATCGGAAATGGTGGGTTATGAGCTTTTCTTGGCAGCAGCATGGAGACTCGATGAAGGAAGCAATCCATGCCGAGCAACATTGTGAATGCCGGGTCTCCAGCCATGCCAGCCGATCGGTAGGTTCAAGTTTCACCGCCTAATCAAGGTGCACGCGGGTCACGATTCCTGAAAGGAACTGCCATCTCGTAGGATCCCGACGCTAGGTGCCGACTTGTGAACGTGCCGCTTGGGACTATCAGTGGAGGCAGAAATCGCCCTGCGCGCAATGCAGGTGATTCGGCGTATTAAACGGCGGGCGGCCCGTCCGGCTAACAGAGTTACACGTCGGTAGGAACCGCGACAACAGCAGGTCGATCCGAGACCGTAGGGCTTGAGAAGATTCGTGCCGACGTCGTCGCGTGTTGATTGAATGGTTTTGCCTACGTCGACCTCCGAGGTGGTTAGCACATATTTGTCTGGTTTACGGTTCGAATCCCTTGTGGTGGGCTAGGGCGTACTGATTTGCGAACTCTTCGGTGGGATGCCTCGCTGTAGGAGCGGCTGTCCCAAGGTGGGGAACTCGTGGCTTATGTGCTGTCCGAGAGCCATTGACGGCTTTCCGGAGTACGGACCAGTTCGGTTCCCATAGTGGTAGAGACCTGCCGATTGCCCCAGAAACCAACTTGGCCGTCCACTTGACGGTGAGCAGGCGACTTCGACAGATGCAAGTCGCCTCCAGACGCCAAGGTTCGGTGACCGACGACAGGAAAACGACTCCAAAGAGGCAAGATTTGGTGTTGATAAGCGAGCTTGTTGATACATAGTCTCAACATATTTACAATCGAGTGATACATAGTGTCGATACGCGAACGCCCCCCAGGAAACCAACCTAACTGATAAAGAGCATACACACAAAAACAGGAGATAAAGGATGAAAATGGGACATCGTCGATTGAAAAGGATGCCATTGGCCATAGTCGTTGCGATTGCGGCTTTGGTCTTCGCTATTGCCTGCGCAGACGACGCGCCGGAGCCGGTCCCAACGGTCGACACGGCCAAGCTGGTCCAGGACGCAGTCGCTAGCGCACAGAGCGCCAGCGCCGCCGAGATACAGAAGTCAGTAGCGACGGCCATCGCTGCGCAGCCCGAGGGTCTGACGCGTGCGGAAATCGAGTCTATCGTAAGCGAGTCGACGGAGGGCCAGCTTTCCGCGTCCGACGTTAAGGCGATCGTCGACGAGTCCGTCCAGGCATTGCCGGCGCCTGAGATCGACGTGAGCGAGCTCAGCAGCCTCGTCAATTCCGCCGTAGCAGGTGTGGTGCCGGTGGAGGTCCCGGTTGACCGGGTGGTGGAAGTCGAGGTGGATGTGCCTGTCGTGAAGAATCTCATCGTCAACAATCTTCAGGAGTGCGCTGACACTTACGACCAGGAGGTAGATTACTTTCCGGATAAGTCTCAGGCTCAGTATGCCAAGGAGTGGCAGGTCGAGTACTTCAGCAACTACAAGGTTCTGACAGTCGACACAGACACCAACCCGGACGCACAGAACAACATCAGCTACGTGTTGGTGCAGTGCGGGACGCCCGCGCCTACACTCTCCGGGGAACTTGCGGATGCGCTCGTTATCGAGGTACCGGTGCAGCGCTTCTGGGAAGGCGGCGGGGCGGTGTTCGCTTCATTGGATGCACTTGGCGTCCTTGATTCACTTATCGGGGTGAACACCAGAACGTCTGGCTCGCAGAATCACTTTCTGACGGATCTCATCGCCCGAATAGAACAGGATGACGTGCACAAAGAGTCGAGCTATGGCGAAGACCTGGAACTGATCCTTGACGGCGACCCCGACGTGTACTTCCAGTACAACGGGGATGACTGGCGGAACGACGCTCTCCAGGTCGGCGTGCCTGCCATTCACTACTCACCGTTCTCGGAAGGCCCGCTGGGTTCAGCGGAGCAAGTGAAGTTCGTCTCGCTGTTCTACAACCTGGAGGCACGCGCCGACCGTTACTTCGGGCCTATTGCAGAGGAATACAACAGAATCAAGGCACTGGCCCAGGGCCAGCCTGATACTCCAACCGTCCTGCTGGGTACTATCGCAAGTTCCGGCCAGTTTCAGAGCAGAAATCGCACTCGCCTCGAGTCGATACTGATTGAGGACGCAGGGGGTGAGCGCCCGCTTCTGAATGCCGTTGACCAGGGTTTTCTGGACGGTACAGCCCATCTAGGGTTCGGAGGCGTTTCCTTGGAGATTGCCTTGCAACATGCCCAGGATGCGGACTATTGGTTCGAGTTGGCGTTCAGGCCTAGGGCGACTAATGTGCCCGAGTACCTCGCCCGCAATGCGCTCAACACGAGCTTTCCGGCGTTGATGGAGGGGAACGCGTTTCATCGGTATGGCCGGGAAGTTGACTACCATAGCACCGGAGCCGTGCGCGTGGATGTTCTTTTGAAGGACATCATCAGCATCATCCATCCCGAGCTGCTGCCGGAGCACGAGGTTGTATTCCTGGACCGCATCGAGAGCGATCTACAGGCCATGACGCTGGCGGCCAACCCAACCAGCCCGGTAACTGACTACAATCCGGCCCTAGATTATTTCCCGGACAAGGTTCAGGTTGAGCACTCAAATTTCTGGGACGTCGAGTACTTCAATAACTACAAGGTAGTCACGGTCGCCACGACTGAAGACCCGAACGACCCACAAGAAGAAAAGTACGTCCTGGTGCAGAAAGGTACTCCTGAGCCAGAGTTGACGGGCGAACTCGAGGGAGCTTTCGTCTTCCAGGTCCCCATCGACAGCCTTTGGGAGCAGACGGCTACCATGTACGCTGGCCACGAAGTGCTTGGTGTATCAGACAAGCTCGTTGGATGGTCATATGTCCACACGGGCATTCAGCACTTGCCAATTCTGTCGCGTCGGGCTGCCGCCGGAGAGATCGCCGAGGTTAACCACGGCCCGTTCGGGACAGCACAAGGTGAAGAGACTGTCATCGATGTGGCTCCCGATGTCTTTATCTGGGGAGACCCTGACAAGGCAGATCGGGACGCGAAGCGCAGCATAGGGATTCCCATCGTGTTTTTCGATACGTTTAGGGAGAACCCGCTCGGTTCTGCCGAGGGCGTGAAATTCACGGCACTTTGGTACAACCTCGAGGCTAGTGCGAACCAGGTGTTCGAGCCAATCGAGCAACGTTATCTGACCCTCAAGCAGCTTGCGAGCGCTGCCGAGGAACAGCCAAGCGTAGTAGTCGGTAACATCAGCTCGGCTGGTTTCACCACCAGACCGTCGAATCGAATTGAGTCATTCCTGATCGCTGACGCGGGAGGGCAGCGGATCTTGTCTGACGACCAGTTGGACTTCGGCGGCTTCTTCCCGTCAGTCTCGCTTGAGACGGCGCTCGAACAAGGCGGCGACGCCGACTTCTGGTTCGGAATGCACTACATACCGTCGCAGCAGAATGCTGCGGAATTCATAGATGCTGATCCTCTGAACGAGAACTTCTCAGCCTTGAGCGAAGGTCGAATGTTCCACCGCTTTGGACCGAGGGGAGAGGACTACTTCGTAACTGGCGGCCTGCTCGTCGACGTGCTTTTCGCCGACATCGTCAGCATCCTGCATCCCGATCTGCTGCCGGACCACGACCCGGTCTTCCTGCAGCCGGTGCCGGGCTTGGACGAATAGCAGGGATTTTTCGCGGCTATACAGGGTCTCGTGAGTCATTGGCTATCTCAGTTTGGCCTAGGACCGCGAGACCCTGTATAGCCGGGGCCTGCAACTCCTCCTTCAAGAAAACAGCTAGGATTTCTTCGGATGCCCTACGCAGACAACCATGGATTGCGAATCCATTATGAAGTAACGGGAGAAGGGGCTCCCTTGGTCCTGCTTCACGGCTTTGGGGTATCGGGAGATGCATGGCATACAGGCGGTCACGTCAGCGCCTTGAAGGATGAGTTTGAAGTCATTACCATGGACGCTCGCGGACACGGCAGAAGCGACAAGCCGCATGATCTCTCCGCTTATAGCTTACGCAACAGAGTTCTAGACGTTACAGCCGTGCTCGACGACGCCGGAGTGGACAAAAGCCCACTTCCTGGGCTTCTCGCTTGGAGGCACAACCGGGTTCGGGCTCAGCAAGTATGCTCCCCATCGGTTCCACTCGGTCGTAGTCCTGGGCGCCCATCCTTACCCAGAAGGCCGGTCCAGCGGCTTTGAGGAGTGGGGGCGCAGATACATGGATCAAGGCGTAGAGGCCGCCATCGAACGGAGAGAAATGGAGTCCGGCCCACTTACGGGTGAACAGAAATCAGACCTCAAAGCACGGGATTGGAAGGCTCTCGGTGCACTGCTGATCTCCACAGAGCGAATTGCAGGGCTGAGTGAAGGGCTCGTACATGGCCGGATACCTTACCTGCTGCTGTGTGGGACCGAAGACGAAAGCTATGAGCTCGTGGTACAGGCGACCGAATATTTCCCTAACGTCACCTCCATGGGTCTGGAAGGACTTGACCACCATGAGAGTCGCTCTCGACTGGATGTGCTCATACCAATCGTAAAGGAGTACTTTAGCCCGTCTCGCGGTTGCGTTTGATCTCAAGCACGATGAGTATTCCAGAACCTCCGACCTCAGTACCTGCCCAACCCGAGAGCACCCCTGACTCCGAGGGAGCCGGCCATTCCATTGACACCGGCTCTCGCGTAAGGCGTCAGATGACGGTATTTGCCCTTCTTGCAGTCCTGGGAGTGGGTGCGATCATGCTGTCCTTGAGTTGGTCCTCGGTCAACATCCCAATCGACCAGGTCGTTTCAATTTTGCTTGGCCGCGAAGTCCAGAAGAGCACGTGGGAGACCATCGTCATGGACATCCGGCTTCCTAGAGTCTTGACCGCTATGCTGGTCGGTACCGGCCTGGGCCTCGCGGGGCTGCAGATGCAGACCGTCTTCAGGAACCCGCTTGCCAGTCCATTCACACTGGGAGTCTCGTCTGGGGCCAGCCTCGGCGTAGCGCTGGTTACTTTAGCAAGTCCAACTTCTGCGGAGATTTTCTCCGGAGTTGGCAGCGGCCTCTTCAACAATCTCGGAACGGTTGCCGGGGCAGCTCTTGGCTCCGCGGCGGTGCTTGCGATTATGCTCGCTGTCGCTTCTAGAGTAGGGGACATGGTAGTGGTGCTGTTGTTGGGGGTTGTGATGGCTTCGCTGATTGGCGCCATCGTGACTATTCTCATCTTCTTCGCCAATGAACAGCAGACTAGGGAGTTCGTGGAGTGGGGTCTGGGCAGCTTCAATCGCGTTCGATGGGACGAGATGCCATTCCTTTCGGCATCGATCGGTATAGCACTTGTGTTGGCGGCAATCACTACCAAGCCGCTTAATGCCCTGCTCCTCGGTGAAAACTATGCCCGAAGCATGGGGCTGAACGTGAAGTGGGCAAGAGTTGTCATTATGGGTAGTGCTTCCATCATGGCCGGAGCGGTTGTCGCATATACAGGGCCTATCGGATTCCTTGGCATCGCTATTCCACACATCGCTCGCGGCGTGTTCGGCACGTCCGACCATCGCGTTCTGGTACCCGGATCCATACTGGTAGGCATAGCGGTCGCGTTGGCCTGCGGGATACTCGCCGAACTCCCGAACAGCAGCCTCAATCTGCCCATAAACGCTGCGACAGCCTTGTTTGGTGGCCCCGTTGCCATGTGGGTGCTACTGAAGGCAAGGCGAGGGTTTGCCCTTTGAATGAAGTTGCGTTGGCAGCCCGTTCTCTAGCCGTCGGCTACAAAACGGGCCGATCAAGGCGGAGCGTTGTGCTTCAGGACGTAGACCTGGAGATGAACCGAGGCGAATTCGTGTGCATGCTCGGTCCCAATGGCGCTGGTAAATCTACTCTTCTCAGGACCTTCTGTAAGATGCAACCGTTACTTGGAGGGAATGTGGAGATTGGGGGCCGCAGCATCTACCGCTTGAGCGGACATGTACTCGCAAAGCTCTTGAGCGTCGTATTGACAGAGCGTCTTACCGTCGGTCATCTGACAGCCTACGAACTGATCGGCCTGGGGCGTTATCCATATACGGGGTGGGCGGCGGGGCTGACTCATCGAGACCACAGGATCATCCAGTGGGCCATAGGCGCGACTCGCTCCGATGAGCTTGCATCGCGCGACGTTTCCGAGCTGAGTGACGGCGAGCGTCAAAGGGTGATGATTGCGCGCGCCCTTGCCCAGCAACCTGCTGTAATGCTGCTCGACGAACCTACTGCGTTCTTGGATCTGCCTACCCGTGTCGAGATAACAGGCCTTTTGAAGCGATTGGCACGGGAGACGGGTCTGGCAGTCCTGATGTCCACGCATGACCTGGATTTGGCATTGAGGTCTGCTGACACCCTGTGGCTGATAACGCCTGACCAAAGGGTTGAATGCGGGGCTCCCGAAGACCTCATTCTGCGAGGGGAGCTGCAGTCTACGTTCTCAAGTTCTGAGCTCTACTTCGACTCCGACATCGGGGGCTTTAGGCCCTTTACTCCGGCCACAGGCACTGCCTTGCTGATTGCGGACGGACTCCCAGGTAGATGGATGCGACGTGCACTGGAACGCGAGGGGTTCAAAGTTCTCGCTAGCCGCGTAGTGGACGAGGAAATAGACCTTGAAATAGTCGCCGACGGGTCCGCGAACTCGACCGGATGGCGATTGAAGATAGGCGGGATAGAGCACCACTGTTCAGACATAGGCTCACTCATTGCTCAGATTGCTAACTCGAGCCGCTAAGTATGGCAATGCCGCTTAGGCCCGGTTTGTAGTACAGATTGGCCTTGATCTCGGCGAGACCTAGCTGGAAGGTAATTGGCAATCGCACTGGCTCCACAGAACCCGCGATTCGAGTCTCACGAGACCCCGACTTTCTCAACCTCTTTGGGATACGTTCCGCAGTTCAGCCTCATAGCGTCTGCCACCCTGATGGTTACACCGGTCGTCGTTGCCACCAAGTCCGACGAAGCCGAGGGCTATCTAATGTGGATGGTCTTCGTTTCACTGCTCGTCTGCCGCGTGCCGACCATGCTCCAGGTGCGGCGGCTTCGGCGAATAAATCGTCATCGTCTCTGGAGAATTGATCGTGCATCGCACCTTGATCACAACCAGGCAAATTGTCGCAGTCGCTTCAGCTTGAGTGTCATAAATCAAGGGGCCGGAGTTTCTAGTGTGGTGGGCTAAGGCGTACTGATTTGCGAACTCTTCGGTGGGAGGCCTCGCTGTAGGAGCGGCAGTCCCAAGGTGGAGAACTCGTGGCTTATATGCTGTCCGAGAGCCATTGGCAGCTTTCCGGAGTACGGGCCAGTTCGGTTCCCATAGTGGGAGAGACCTGCCGATCGCACCAGTAACCAACCTGGCCGCCCACTTTACGGTGAGCAAGGCGACTTCGACAGACGCAAGTCGCCTCCAGACGCCAAGGTTCGGTGACCGACGACGAGGAAAAACGACTCCGAAGAAGCAGGATTTGGAGTTGATGAGCGACCTTCTTGATACGTAGTCTCAACGCGGTTACAATCGAGTGATACTTGGTGTCGATACGCGCCATGCCCCCTTTGTGAGGATACGCGATAGCCCACCAGGAAACCAAACTAACTGATAGAGAGAATA
Organism: Dehalococcoidia bacterium; assembly: GCA_965232825.1. Lineage (GTDB taxonomy): Bacteria > Chloroflexota > Dehalococcoidia > Lucifugimonadales > Lucifugimonadaceae > Bin127. Next base: position 231,900 of record OZ247429.1, read on the forward strand.
CCTACAAAAACAGGAGTAAAACGATGAAAATGGGACATCGTCGATTGAAAAGGATGCCAGCGGCCATAGTCGTTGCGATTGCGGCTTTGGTCTTCGCTATTGCCTGCGCAGACGACGCGCCGGAGCCGGTCCCAACAGTAGACACGGCCAAGCTGGTCCAGGACGCAGTCGCTAGCGCACAGAGCGCCAGCGCCGCCGAGATACAGAAGTCAGTAGCGACGGCCATCGCTGCGCAGCCTCAGGGCGCCAGCGCGGCTGAGATACAGGAGCTCGTCTCGGAATCGGTCGCTGCGGCCATCGCTGCGCAGCCCGCGGGTCTGACGCGTGCGGAAATCCAGTCTATCGTGAGCGAGTCGACGGCGGGCCAACTCTCCGCGTCCGACGTGAAGGCGATCGTCGACCAGTCCGTTCGGGCACTGCCGACGCCTGAGATCGACGTGAGCGAGCTCAGCAGCCTCGTCAATTCCGCCATTGCCGGTGCGGTTCCGGAAGGCGTCAGTGCGGACGAGATCAGCAAAATCGTCCAAGCCCAGGTGAGCGCCGGACTCTCCGGCACGCTCACGCGCGGCGACATTGAGGACCTGGTTGCCAAGGCCGTCGAGGACGCGGTCGGCGACCAGCTCACCGTCGACCAGGTGACAAACATCGTGAACGCCTCCCTCGTGGCCACGAACCAGGCGATCGAGAATGCGGCCGCCGAAGCCGCCCAGGTGGCAGCAACTGTCGGACCGCCCGTCCAGGTGGTTGCAACCACAAACTTTGTGGCTGACTGGGCTCGGGTGGTAGGTGGAGACAGGGCAGAGGTCTTCAGCCTGCTGCAGCCGGGCGCCGATCCCCACGCATTCCTGCCGGGAGCGCGCGACGTTGCCAAGGTAGCGGATGCTGATGTCGTGTTCACAGTCGGTCTTAGCCTAGAGGCCGAATGGCTGGAGGAACTGATACACAACGCCAGTGCAGATGAGTCCAAGGTAGTCGCACTTGGCGAAGGCGTCGACCCCATCGAGTTTGCCATTGTCGGTATGCACGACGATCACGCGGACGAAGGTGACGACCACCATGACGAAGGCGACGGCGACCATGATGAGATGACCATCGGGCGCCTGCTCGTCGCGGATGCGGAAGAAGCGCACCTCTCCGTCATCGATCTAGCGACCGACAACATTGACAGCGGAATCTTCGAAGTTGCCGCGCCCCGCGCGACCGTGTACCCCAGTCCCTCCCATCGCTACGGCATCGTCCTCGCACGCGGGCCGGAGGACGACGACGACCGTGTCCACGTCTTCGACGGCGGCGTATTCCTCGTCGAGCACGGCGATCACCACGACCTTGTCCAGGAGCCGGTGTCCCGGCACTCGCTGGAGATCACGGAAGAACGGCCAATTCACTACGTCAACAGTCACGGTTGGACCACGATCTTCGCCGACGCCGAAGGTCACGTCATCCTGATTAACGAGGCAGACTTGGCAAGTTCGAGTGGCGACTATGAGCCGATCGTGCTTGAGGCCGGACCGCAACATGGCGCGGGGCTGGTCATCTCAGACGAACATGTAATCGTCACGAGCAAGAATATCGACAACCTGGATGACGCGCTGCCTTTCGGAGTTGAGGTTCGCGATTTCGATGACAACGTTGTATACGACGCCAGCAATCGCTCATGCCCGGGCATGCACGGCGAGTCCCACAACGAATATGGTGCCGCCTTCGGTTGCATCGGCGGTGTGCTCTTGCTCCACGCCCACGACGGCGAGTACGAGCACGAGTTCATCGCCAATCCGCCGGAGATGCGCGAAGACTCTCGGATCGGGTCGGTCTACGGCCACCACCACGTTGAGCATTTCTTCGGCAAGGCCTCCTACCGCGACGATCAAGGCTTCGCGGACGATGGCATTTGGCTGATCGATGTGGACCACAGCGAAATGCGCCAGGTGTTCAGCGAGCCCAGCGTTTCCACGAAATTCTCCAGTGATGGCGAACTGCTCTACGTGCTCGACGTTGACGGCGTGCTGCACGTGCTGCACGCGGATGACGGCGACTCGGTCGCGACGATGGATCTGGTCGAGCCGGGTGAGAGTGGCCGTCCCGCGTTCATCGTTGTTGGCGAGATGCTCTACCTCGCCGATCCGAACTCGGGTCACGTGCTCGCCGTCCACCTCGAAGATATGGAGATCGAGGAGGAGTGGGAAATCGGCGGCGCACCGTCGAGCCTGGCGTTCCTCGGAGTCGACGAATCGGGCGGCGCGCCCGATGAAGGCCATGACGAGCATGGCCACGACCACGGCACTCTGGATCCGCACTTCTGGTTCGATCCGATCCGGGTGAAGGCCGCAGTCAACGAGATAGCCGCCCGGCTTTCGGCTGTAGACCCCAACAATGCGAGCGTCTACTACCAGAACGCCTCAGACTACACAGAGCAGCTTGACGAGCTACACTACTGGATCCTAGATCAGGTTGAGTTGGTGCCACCGGAGCGCAGGCTGCTGGTTACATCACACGACAGCTTCGCCTACTTTGCAGAGGCCTACGGACTCGAGGTAGTTGGTCTGGTCATACCGTCTCTTTCAACTGACGTGGAGCCCACTGCTGAGCACATCGCGGGGCTGATCGAGTTGGTGCGGGAACGCGAAATACCAGCACTCTTTGGCGAGACGACAGTCAGCGAGAGGCTGGCGCAGACCATAGCAAGGGAGACCGGCGCAGAGCTGTTCCGGCTTTATTCAGGTTCCCTTGGGCCGGAAGGCAGCGGCGCTGATACGTACCTCACCATGGTGCGAACGAACGTTGAACGCATCGTTGAGGCATTGAAGTGAAAATCGCCCCAGACCCGCATAGCGCCAGCATGTCGCTTCAGGACGTGACCGTCGAGCTCGATGGTCACATGGCCCTGAGTAACGTCACGTTCGACGTAGACGCGGGTAATCTGATGGGCGTTGTAGGACCGAACGGAGCCGGCAAGAGCACTCTATTCAATGCTATTGCCGGCCTCCTTCCGGTTCGCCAAGGGAAGGTAACCCTTCACCGTGTGGACCAGGGGGGTGGAGCGTTGGCCTACGTGCCTCAGCGGGAGAGCGTCAATTGGCGGTTTCCCGTGACCGTGATGGACGTCGTGATGATGGGCCGGTGCTGCAGACTGGGATGGTTCCGGCGACCCGGGAAGAAAGACCGTGAGCTTGTCAACGCGTGCCTCGGCCGTGTGGGCATGCGGGACCATCGCTCCGCTCTCATGACGGAGCTTTCGGGAGGTGAGAGGCAGAGGGTGTTTGTCGCCAGGGCACTGGCCCAGGAGGCAAGTGTGATTCTATTGGACGAGGCCTTCAGCGGGGTCGATGTCGGCGCCCAGGAAGGCCTCGTCGAAGTCCTCCGGACGCTGCGGGATGAAGGGCGCATTGTCCTGTTGGCAACCCACGACTTGACCAACCTGGCCAGTCGCTTCGACCAAGTACTGTGTCTGAACCGCCACGTGTGCGCTTGCGGCCCTCCCGACGAGGTATTTACTTCCGAGGTCATGGAGCAACTGTACGGCGCCCACGGTCTGGGCCTCACGTCGGACGAGGAGCGGCAGTAAGACTACGTGATAGGCTTCTTAGTCGCCCCACTTGAGTACGACTTCATGGTGAGGGCATTAATCGGCTCTGTGCTTGTGGGCGTGATGTGTCCGCTGGTTGGCGCGTACGTCGTCACCAGGAACCTCGCCTTTATTGGGGACGCTCTCGCCCACGCCGTGCTCCCGGGCATGGTGTTTGGGTTCATTGTCGGCATCAACCCAGCCATAGCCGCAATCCCGACCGGCGTCTCCGTTGCCGTGCTGATCAGGGTAGTGAGCCGGCGTGCGGGCCTCAGTTCGGATACCTCCATAGGCATACTATTCGCGACCATGTTTGCCCTGGGACTCATGATGCTGGCCATGGTGCCAACCGTCAACATCGCTTTGGAAGACCTGCTCGTGGGCGAAATCTTGGCCATATCTCCGACCGAAGTCTATGTGTCCGTTGGAATTACCGCGATGGTCATACTGGGGCTGTTTGTCCTTCACCATTGGCTGCTGTTTGCGAGCTTCGATCCCGTGGGGTCGCAGGTTGTCGGTGGCCGTAGCAGCCTCGTCGACTACTTGCTGCTGGCCATGCTTGCCCTCGTCATCGTGATAGGAATTCAGGCGGCGGGCATTGTTCTCGTCATGGCGATGCTGGTAACGCCTGCTGGCGCGGCGTATCTGCTGGTCAGACGTTTTGTCCCGATGATGGTGGTGGCCGCGGCGATAGGGACGGTAGCCGCAGTGACAGGCCTCTACGTCTCCTACTACTTCAATCTGCCCGCCGGTCCTGCAATGACCCTTGTCGCAAGCGGGATATTCGTGCTCGTAGTTTCATTCAGACGAAGAGCCCTCGCCTGAGAATTTACTTCTCGAAAGAACCTTGTCTTCAGGGTCCCGTACGTCGGCGAAGGCGTATTCAACTAACGGTCAATTCAACGCCGTATAAGAACCATGCTGGCCGCGGCGAGCAATAGGACGGTGTCTGGGATCGCGTACGGGAAGTTGCTCGAAACCGCCAGGACGATCACTGCAACCATCGCGCATGCGACCAGCCCTGAGTGCGTTGGGTGAGTTTGGGCAATCACACAAGGTTTGTCAACCAACTACACTCGGCAGGTGCTCATGGCTCTAAAATCGATTCGAACACGGTTCTTCCCACAGTCATCGGAGGTTCACCGGAGGAGCCTCGAACCAGCATCTGAAGCTGATCGGCCGATCGACCGTGTTCACAGCGAAACCAGCGTCGCAACAGTTCGCAGTTTCACACCGTTAGGCCCACCAAAAGACGCGACGGTACCACGCGACGATTCAATCCGACCTCATGCGTCTCGGATGCGTTCTGACGCGGTCTTTCCTACAAATCCTCCCGCCTCAGCCGCGCCATTTTCTTAAGCGATCCACAGCTTCGACACCCCCGCGTCATGTACCGTAGTCTGCAATCATTGCCGTAACTCAGACTAGAGGAGCTCCCATGGCCCAGAACACAAAGGTCGTCATCGTTGGTGCCGGACACAACGGACTGGTCGCCGCTGGATACCTTGCACGGGCCGGGCTGGATGTCGAAGTACTCGAGCGCAGAGACGTTGTCGGAGGCGCCGTCGTGACTGAGGAGTGGTTCCCGGGTTACCACATCTCGACCTGCTCGTACGTCTGCCACATCCTCCAGAAGAAGGTCATCGACGATCTGGAGATGCGCAAGCACGGCTTCCACGTCTACCCGATAGACCCGGGGCGCGTCCATCCCTACCCAAATGGAAAGGCGCTGACCTTCTGGCACGACGACGCAAAGACGGTCGAGGACCTTGCCGGACAATCCCCGGAAGACGCCGTCGCCTGGTTTGAATGGGCCAACTTCTGGCACCGCGCCGTACGGATACTCAGCGACTACTACCTCGGCCCGCCTCCCTCGCTCGCCGAACTGGCTACCCGTTTCCAACAAGAAGGCGAAGAAGAACTCCTAGAGACACTGCTAACCGTTCCGCTAAGAGAACTGGTCGAACGCTACTTCGTATCCGACGAGGTGAAGGCGGCCGTCGCCATCGGCGCGTTCGACATGGGTGACATTTCTGCACCCGGCAGCGCATATATTACCGCGCTCTATCGCTTCAGCGCATTCCGCGAAGACACCGAGAACTATGGCATCGTCCGCGGCGGCATGGGCGGAATCACCCAGTCCCTCGCCCGATCCGCCGAGGAATCGGGCGTCACAATCAAAACCGGCACTCCGGTCAGGCGCATTCTCGCCAACAATGGCAAAGCAACCGGTGTCGAACTCGAGAATGGCGAGGTCATAGAAGCCGACGTCGTGCTATCCAACGCCGATCCAAAACGCACCTACCTAAAGCTCATCGACGAGGCCGATCTTGACGACGACTTCGTCGAGGAGGTGAAGGCGCTCAAGACGCAGGCAGCATCTGCCAAGTTCCTGTGCGCCATCAAGGAGCTTCCCGACTTCTCCCGCCACCTCGGCTCCGACTTCAACCCGGAACACTTGGCGATGATGACCCTCAGCCCGTCGATCGACCAATGTCAAAACGCTTGGAACGACGCCCAGAGTGGACGCATAACGGAAACCCCCATCATGCAGCTCCAGATACCGTCCGTCTACGACAAGACGGTCGCACCCGAAGGGCACCACGTCCTATCACTGTGGGTCTACTACCTGCCGCCGCACCTTCCGGACCGCCCATGGTCGGAGATGCGACAAGAATACGGCGAGTGGCTCATCGATTACGTGAGCCAGTACGCACCCAACTTCAAAGATGCCATCATCGACTGGACACTGCTCACTCCCGAAGACATCGAGGAACGCATTGGCCTAACCGACGGCAACATCCGGCACCTCGATATGATCCCGCAGCAGATGATGTCACGGCGACCGCTACCCGGATGGTCCGACTACCGTTCACCCATCAAGAACCTCTACCTCTGCGGCGCAGGCGGTCACCCCGGCGGAGAAGTAACCGGCGCACCCGGCCACAACGCCGCCCACGTCGTACTAGAAGACCTCGCCCGGTGAACACCCGCAGCATCTGGCGGCCCGACAAAGACGAAGTCGTCGTTGAACACGGAGCCGTCGCCACCGCGCACCCCATCGCCGCACAGGTCGGTGTCGACATCCTCAAGAGCGGCGGAAACGCCGTCGACGCTGCCATCGCCACTGGATTCTGCCTAAACGTGGTCGAACCAGCTAGCTCGTCCATCGCCGGCCACGGTCAGATGATCGTCCACATAGCCGCGGAACAGCGCACGGTCGCCATCGACTACGGTCACCGCGCACCACGGGCCGCAAAACCCGACACATTCCGAGTGATCGGCCAGGCGGTGAGAGGCAACGGAATATACGAAGTCGAGGATCAAGCCAACGCTATCGGACACCGCTCCGCGGGTGTGCCTGGCGTCACGGCAGGCATGTGTCGCGCCCACGAGCTCTTCGGCTCATTACCGCTGGAGCAGTTGATCGAACCCGCCATCCACTATGCCCGGCAAGGCTTCGAGGCAGACTCAACTACCTGCCTGCAGATCGCCAGAAGCATGCCCAACCTAGTTCGCTACGGCGAATCCGGGCGCGTGTTCATGCCGGACGGATATCCCCCTACGCCCGGCGAAAAAGTCGTTCAACGCGACTTAGCCGACACCCTTGAGCGGATCGGCAAGGAAGGCAAGAACGCCCTCCACGCAGGTGAGATCGCCGCAGCCATCGACGAGGAGATGCGGCGGAACGACGGGCTCCTTTCCGCGCAGGACCTCGCCGACTACGAGGCCGAGGTGCGCCATCCAGTCAACACCCCTTACCGGGGCTGCGAACTGCTAAGCTACCCCGCGACAGCCGGCACTATAACGGCACTCCAGATCCTCAACATCTTGGAGAATTTCGATCTGTCTGGCCCTATTTCCCCTGTCCATCCCAGGGAGAGATTCAGAGGAGGGCAATCCCCCGAGCACCTTCACCTCTTCATCGAAGCAGCAAGGCACGCATTCGCCGACCGCTACAGCTTCCTCGGCGACTCCGATTTCAACCCGGTGCCATTAGACGGAATCCTGTCAAAAGACTACGCGCGTAAGATCGCTCGCGGCATTGATACCGAGGTCGCCAAGCTTGAAGAGGAACGCCAGCTACAGCCATGGGTCGCCTACGCCGACAGTCCGATACACGACCCTTGGCACTATGACCCAAAGCCGCGCCCCGAACGTGTATTAACCGCATCACCGCCAAGCGACGGCGACTGTACAACCCACTTCAGCGTCATCGATCACGGCCGGAACATGGTCGCCTGCACACAGACCGCGGTTGGAGCCTTTGGCTCCAGTGTCATCGTGCCCGGTACTGGCGTACTTCTGAGCAACGGCATGGTCGTCTTCAACCCCATGCCCGGCACCGCCAACTCGATAGCTGGATTCAAGCGCGGTCTAAACAACATGTCACCTATCTTGGCGCTCAGAGACGGACAGCCCTTCCTCACCGTCGGCGCTCCCGGCGGACGCAGAATCATCTGCCGCATCGCGCACGTCATCTCTAACGTGATCGACTTCGGGATGAGTATTCAAGAGGCGATCACGGCACCCAGCGTTGATGCCGCCGAGCGTGAAACCTTCGTTGACCACCGGATCGATCCGCAGACCGTCGACTCGCTAGCTCGTATGGGCCACAACGTCGAAGTCGTCCCAGAACCATCCACTGGCGGCGGTTTCTCCCGCCCGCGCGGTGTCATGATCAACGCCGACACCGGCCTCCTCCACGCCGGAGTACACCCCTTCGGCCCCGACGAAGCACGGGGATATTAGTCGACTCTGCCCTGAAGCTCCACCAAAGTCCGCTCCACATCCTCCGCTTCCAGCGACACCCGTTCCCACTCTTCCCACAGAGACTTTTGCTCTTCTTGGAGAGTTCGGTAGCGTTTGCCAGACTCTTCCAGTTTTGTCTGGTAGTCGATCCGTTCAGGATTGGCGAAAAAGGCCTCCAGCTCCGAGGTCAAAGCTTCGCGCTCGGCGATAGCTGCGCTGATCTTGTCGATCCGGGCCGCTAACTGACGTGCTTGTTTGGTCAACGCACGCTGTTGCCGCGTATCAGGAGTAACGATTCTCCGAGACCGCCGACCATTGGACGCAGCCGTTTGTGCACCGTCGGAGAAGCCGACCCCCTTGCCTTTAACGCTGGTCGAAGCAGACCTCATCTCGTCTTCCCGCTCTTTCCGGTAAAGATAACCGTCGTAGTCGCCCGGGAAGACTCTCGGCAACCCACCGTCGATCTCGATGATCTTGTTCGCCACCTGTCGGATCAAGGTGCGGTCGTGAGTTACGAGGCAGATCGTCCCACCGTAATCGCCGAGAGCATCGGCCAAAATCTCCCGAGATGCGATGTCCAAGTGGTTGGTCGGCTCGTCCATCAGCAGGAAGTTGCTAGGTTGCAGGAGCAGCTTAGCCAGCGCAACCCGTGCCTTTTCGCCTCCGGACAGCACCGAGATCGGCTTGAGGATGTCGTCGCCGCTGAAGAGAAAGCCTCCCAGCGTATTGCGCAAGTTCTGATCCGACTCCATCGGCGCGGTCGCCCGCAGTTCCTGAAGGGGATTGTGGTTGGGGTTAAGCAGGTCGAGAACGTGTTGGGCGTAATAGGCTGAGGTCACGTTGTGGCCGAGCTTGCGCTGTCCGCTCTCAAAGGGCAGCACACCGGCGAGAATCTTGAGCAAAGTCGATTTACCGGCTCCGTTAGGGCCAACCAGAGCAACCCGGTCGCCACGCTCCAATGTCAAGTTCAATCGGTCGTAGACGACATTGTCGCCGTACGATTTGCCGACGTCCGTCAGCGTCAAAACGTTGTTGCCACCACGCGGCGGTTTCGGGAATGAAAACCGAGCCTTCTTGGTCGCCCGTGGCAGGTCGATGATCTGAATCTTCTCGAGCTGCTTGATCCGACTCTGGACTTGACTTGCCTTGGTCGCCTTGGCCCGGAAGCGCTCGATGAACTGAGTTTGCCGCTGTATCTCACGCTCCTGACGCGCCGCGGCCGACTGTTTGATCTCCATCGCTCGCTCACGAGCAATCAGGTAGTCGTCGTAGTTGCCGCGGTGGTGCACGACCTCTCCCGGCTCGATCGCCATAATCTGTTCGGCAACCTGATTCAAAAACGCCCGGTCGTGGGACGTGACAATCACGCCTCCGGGGAACGAGGATAGATATTTCTCAAACCACAGATGCGCTTCGAGATCCAAGTGGTTCGTCGGCTCGTCCAGCAGAAGGATGTCCGGCCTTCTGAACAGCAACCGCGCCAACTCGGCCCGCATGATCCAACCGCCGCTGAACTCCTTCATATTGCGAGAGAAATCAGCCTGCTTGAAACCGAGGCCCGACAGAATCGCCTTCGCCTCATGATCGCGATTCTCCCCACCAGCCGCCTCCAACTCCAAATCGAGCTGCGAGAGCAGGTCCATCAACCTCTGTTGCTCTTCCGGGTCCGTAGCCTCCGACACTTCCTCCCAAGTGGCCGCAATCCGGTCGGTCAGAGCATTCACCTCATGATTGGCATCCAACACCTCCTGCAACAACGTGCGCCCCGCAAACTCCCCCGGCTCCTGCCTCAGATACCCAATCGTAGTATTGCGCCGCCGCGTCACCGAACCAGAATCCGGCTCGTTCTCCCCCGCAAAAATATCCAACAGAGTAGTCTTCCCCGAACCATTAGCACCAATCAAAGCAATCCGATCACCCATGGCCATAGACAAGCTCAACCCACTGAACAGCGTCCGTTCAGAATAAGACTTGCCGATGTCAGATGCGAAAAGCACGGGTATGTTCAGTTTATTGAACTAGGATGCGAAGGATTGGGAAGGATGGAAAGGGTGGGGTGTTGAGAGAGGTGGTTGTTGCGTCGACGTCGGTCGCGCAAGTCGGCCATCATTCCCGGTAGCCTACGTCGTTCCCGAGAGCCTACGTCGTTCCCGCGTCTCACTCCGTCATTCCCGCGCACGCGGGAAACCACGGGTGCGGCGGGGATCATTCCCATCTTTGCGATCATAGTTCAAAGGCGCGAGGGACTGGCGTGCTTTGTTTTACTCTGGATTCCCGCGTCCGCGGGAATGACGGGTTTTTGAACTATGATGGGAATGATTTTAAGGATGGGTTGTAGCGCTGATGTCGGTCGCACGGGCCGGACGTCGTTCCCGCGAGCCTACGTCATTCCCGCGCACGCGGGAATCCATGGGGGCGGCGGTGATCCTTCCCATCCTTCCCAATCCTTCGCATCCTAGTTCAAAAGCGAGGGACCGGCGTGCTTTGTTGTACTCTGGATTCCCGCGTCCGCGGGAATGACGGGGGCGGCGGGTATCCTTTCCAATCCTTCGCATCCTAGTTCAAAACCCGCACTACGCAAAGAAGCAGAATTGCCCTCAGCACAAACTCAAACGGTAACCCTCGACGAACGCACCGACACCGCGATCGAGTACCACGGCAACATCTTGGATCGCCACGAAGCCGGCGATTCCGAAAGCGATATCCGAATCGCTTTCCGCGACTTCGCTTTGCACACCGGACTCATCGCCGACGAAGGTGAAATCAAGACCGAAGTCCCACCAGCGACCGACAGCACGAAGCGCGTCGATATGTACGCCCGCAACACCTACGTCGAGTTCAAACGAAACCTCATCGTCAACGGACGCATCGATCCCAGCTACACAGCACAGTTGGACGGTTACCTGCTGGAATCGGTCAAATCCGGTTGGGGGATCGAGAACGGGATCCTCACCGACGGCAAGCATTACCTGAAACGAACCATCGGTGAGGGCATCCTACCGATCCAGCACAACACCGCCTACACCTTCGAGCGGCCGAACCAAGGCCCCCGGCTCCGTGAATACCTCTTCGGCATCCTGAACACCGATGCGCTGGATATCGCGCCTAGTCACGATACCCTCACCAAGCATCTCGCCGCCGGCAGCGACCTCCTAAACCAGGCCACGGCACTGCTGAAAGACGCGCACGATGCCAACCGCGACAACCCGACCGTAGCCGTCAAACGAAAACTCTGGCAAGACCTCCTCGAAGTCGCTCTCGGACAAGACTCGACGGGCGACCCCGACACCGCCGATTGGCTCTTCATTCGCCACACCTACCTCACCACGCTCATCGCCCTAATCATTCAAGCCTATTTCGGCATCGACATCGTCCACGAGGCAGACAACGCCCCCGAATCCCTCCTCAACGGCGACACGCTCCACGCACACACCAATCTAAAGGGCGTCATCGAATCCGACCTCTTCCAATGGCCTGCCGAGATCGGTGCCACGCAATACATCCGATCCATCACCCGAAAAGTCGCCCAATTCGACTGGTCGAAACGTCCCGACGAACTAGCGGCCATCCTCTACCAGAACACCATCACAACCGAAGAACGGCGCAAGATGGGCGAGTACTACACCCCCCGCTGGCTCGCGCAGACCATCGTCGAGGAACTGATTCCCGATCCGCAAAACACCGTCGCCATGGACCCCTCATGCGGCTCCGGCACCTTCATCGAGTGCCTCGTCCGCAACATCATCGACCACTCGCACAACCAGCATCCCACCGAGACGCTCCGCAAGCTCCAGACCAACGTCATCGGCATCGACCTCCATCCCGTCGCCGTCCAGCTCGCAAAAGCAACTTGGGTGCTCAACTCACACGAAGTCATCAACGCCGCTAGGCTTGCCGACTATGACAACGACATCGCGCCTCCCATATATCTCGGCGATTCCCTGCAACTCCGTTACGAGCGCAACGTCCTTACCCGACCCGGCCACATCACTCTGCGCACAACCGAGCAACTGCCCGGCCAAACCGATACCGTCGCCTTCAATATCCCGATGTCTCTTGCCCGCGAAAGCGATCGCTTCGATCCCTTGCTGCTCGATATGGCGCAAGCCGTCGTCCACGGCACCGACTGTGATTCGGTGTTGGACCAACACCAGATTACCGATGCCGTGGAGCGCACCACGATGACGCAAACTGCGGATCAGATGCGGAAACTTCAAGCCATCGACCGCAACCACGTGTGGGCATACTACCTTCGTAACATGGTTCGTCCCAGCGTCATCTCTGAACAACGCGTCGACGCCATCGTCGGAAACCCACCGTGGCTTACATACGGCAAGAGTTCCGATATCGTCCGCGAAGAGCTAGTTAACCTCAGCAAGAACACTTACAGTATCTGGGTCGGTCGGCAACTTGCATCCTAACAAGACATCGCGACGCTGTTCTTCAGCCGCGTCACCGACCTCTATCTCAAACCGAATGGCAGCATCGGCATGGTACTGCCGCACAGTGTCTTGCGTTTGGGACAGCACCTGAAGTGGCGCAGCGGTTACTGGGAATCGCAAGACGCGAGCAGTAAACGTGCTGTCGCCATCGATTTTCGCATCAAGACTCCATACGATCTCAACAAACTTGAACCCAATTCGTTCTTCCCAGTCCCCAGCGCGGTCGCTTTCGCGCAGGCTCGCGGCAGTGGCAACGACTTCGATCAGATCAAAAGGCAAGCGCGCGCCCTCGCGCCTGGACGCGTTGAGATTTGGCGTGGCCCGACCGATACGCCGGAAGTTACCCGCAACCTGGAAACCCTGCACCATGACGACGGCGAGTTCCATTCCCAATATGCCAACATCGCCGCCAACGGCGCGACCATCTATGATCGCCGGCTATTCTTCGTGAACGTAGAACCCAACCAGACCTTTGTTGCCGCACCAGACACCTTCATCACTTTTCCGCGCAAGTCGTCGCGAGACAAGAAGAAGTACGAGGTCGATGTACTGAACCGCAACGTAATCCACGAGGACAACCTGTTCGATGTTTATCTCGGTGAGAGTATTGCGCCCTACGTAGCACTCGCTCCGCTGAAGGCCGCACTCCCGGTGGATAAAACATCTATGACACTACCCCTCGATCACGGCAATTGCCCTGTTAACACAAAAACTAAGACCGTACGGCACTCCTCGTGTCGAGTGGATGTTGCAAAACTCGACATTCGTATGCGAACGCGTTGGAACCGGATGTCATCCCTCTGGGATGCCAACAAAGGCAAGAACAACACAAAATCCCTTTATCAGAATCTCAATTACATCAACAAATTGACCAGCCAATTGCAATGGCTGCGCAATCCGCAAGACCGGCCTGTTCGGATCGCATACACAGGTATCACCGCACCAGCTGCAACACTGATAACCGACAACCAAGCCATTTTGGAAAACGCACTGTATCAGGTAAGCTGCCGCAGTCTAGACGAGGCCTACTATCTACTGGCAATAGTCAACAGTACAGCGATGTTTGAGGCAGTTGAACCACTGATGCCTCAAGGGCAGTTCGGCGCCCGCGATCTGCACAAACACCTCTGGAAACTACCCATTCCGGAATTCGATCCCAACAACACCGACCACGCCGATCTTTCAGACCTAGGCAGGCGCGCGGCTGTCGAAGCGGAGAAAGTCATCGCCGCGTTAGGTGACCCGGTGCCGTCCGTTACGAAGGCGCGTTCCGTGCTGCGCCACGAGTGGCAGCCGAATAGTGCGGTGGCGCAGGGGATTGAGGTGGGGGTGCAGGGGTTGTTGGGGTGAGGGGGTACCTCCCATTTTTACGCATCAAAAGAGGGACGTGGCGAGCGGAGCGTGACGCAGGGGTCATACCGTCCGAACATACACCCACCAAGTACCATTGAGAGTGTGGAGGAATCGTAGACGCGCATGGCTTAGGCTGTCCGAGTTCGAATCCCGCCACCTCCACCAACCGTGTCCTGGGTATGTAAGTTGGAGCGAACCCGGAGAAAGCGTAGGTCAGAATTGATTCACGAGCGTAAAGAGTGGTCCGAACGCCGGATTGCCGAAGTTTGCAGGGCCGTGTCGAACCTTGATGAAGTCACCGACAATGAAAATCTTTGCATTTACGTGACAGGGTCGTTTGGTCGTCTAGAAGCGTCGCAATATTCGGATTTGGATCTATTCTTCATCGAGGAAGATGATCAGGACAATGCTCGCATGTCGCGTCTCGATAAAACGTTAATGTTTGCCTCTGTTATCAAACAGTGCAGACTCATGGAATTTCCCGAATTTTCGGACGACGGAGAGTATCTTCAGGTACACAATCTACATAACATGCGGGCCAGCCTTGGTGGTCGAAGCGATGATTACGAGAATTTATTTACAGCGAGGCAATTGCTACTACTTGAAAGCGCCCCAATCTATAACAAATCACTTTACGAGAAGGTATTGCATCAAATCGCTCGGTCTTATTTTAGAGATTTTATGGATCATGAGGACGACTTTCAGCCAACATTCTTAGTAAACGACATTCTTCGTTTCTGGAAGACACTTTGTTTGAACTATGAACACGGTCGTAATGACAACACAGGAGACGAAATAGACGCACAAAAAAGTCAATTGAAAAATCTGAAGCTGAAATTTAGTAGGATGCTGACGTGTTTTTCGTTGGTCATCGCTTTAATCGCAGTACGTGAACCGATCGAGCCTGAACAATGCGTCGCATTGATGCATAAACGGCCATTGGAACGTTTGAAAAACGTAGCGACAAACATCAACAGGGTTGATTTGTGGGATTCGTTGTGTAGTGATTACAGCTGGTTTCTGAGACAGACAGGGCGAAACGCTGAAGACGTGCTTGACTGGGTCGCAGACGACGCCGCACGAAACGATGCATTGTGCCGGGCAAGGCGATTTGGTAACACGTTGTACGAATTGTTGGTTGTCGTTGCTAAGCCGGAAACTCTTCGGTACCTGGTCATATGAACACGGGGTCTAAAACCTTTCACGTCTTGTATCTACCGGATGGATTGGTATCCGGTTGCATCGACGCAATAAGGCTATTGGCTAATCCTGCGGAAAAATACAGAGCACACATCACAATCAGGGGTCCGTACCAACGAGGAATGAATCCGAGCCTCAGTTTTAATCGGTTTGTTGAGGGGTTCGAATTCAATATCAATGGACCTGGAAATTTTTTCGAATTTGGTCAAAACACGGTCTACTTGAAATGCACCTCATCTAAATTGAAAGATGCGTGGTACAAACCTGATTACGGGTTTAATCCTCACATCACTCTTTACGACGGAGATTCGCATGAATTCGCTGAGCGGCTCTGGAATATAATCGCCAGCTGGAATTATGAAATATCTTTTGTCGCGGGGCCGCTAAAATCGTTGGTTTCGTCTCGACCGCATCAGAGTGGAATGGGTCTTCCCGCGAGTTTAGATGCGAGATTGATTCGTGACGTTACAAACTTAGACGTTGAGAATGTGACATCTGGTGTTTTACAAGAAAACCAGCGACTTGAGGCGATAGGCAAACTGTGCGAATATCTCTCGACAATCAACTCTCGAATGTCCTCGCCTATAATTGAAGGGTTCAATCACACAGCGGCGGATATCGATATACAGGTAATAGATGTGGATACCGGAGCGCTTTCCGGTGTAAAGGCCCTAGCAAAAAAATACAGTTCGACATTGGGGTTCCTACCCGAAGGTGCAATTGACACTTACGCTCATCGCGGGTGGATATTGGCAGCGATGTCAAATGGTGTTGTGATGGGGTACGTTGTCTACCGAAAATCCCAAATGAAGGCGGTATTGGTTCATTTGTGTGTCGATGAACAGCACAGAGGGCAAGGGATCGCTAAGCGATTGTTTCGATACGTAGTCGATCAGACCAATGAACTTCGTGGCATCTTGGCAAACACAAGAAGAGATTTCCCTGCGCACACGATGTGGCCAAGGTTGGGGTTTACGGCTGTCGGTGAGATTCAGGGACGTGCTAAGAAGCCATCTGTGCTGACTCGCTGGTGGTATGAGCATCAGCATCCCACTCTCTTTACGAACAACGCTTCTTACCAAGGCACGCATGCGCCCATCGATATCGCGATTGACTTGGGGGTTTTTTTTGACCTTGTGACACGATCTCCTAGAGAAGTCGCCAAAGAATCTCGATCCATTCAAAGCGATTGGCTATTGGATGAGATCGAACTTTGTGTTACTGGAGAGTTATTCAATGAAATCAACACAATATCAGATCAGAAATCTCGCGAAGAATTGAGGAAACTGGCCCAAGGATTCAAATGGATATCCGGGACTGCTTCAGCATTTGAAGAAGCGAATTCATCGTTATCGACGGTGATCGGTGGTGCGAAAGACGATCAGCTTTCATCCGACCTGAGGCACTTGGCGCATGCGGCGGCAGCCGATGTCGAGTTCTTCGTAACTCTGGATGATCAAATACTTCGATTTCAAAGGGAGATCGAAAGCGAAACGGGTGTCGTTCCGATGAGACCGTCGGACTTAGCAATCGAGATAGATCAGATCAGGAATGCCACTTCATATCAACCAATCCAACTGCGCGGTACGCAACTTAGGATCAGAAAGGTCCAACGACAGGAACGAAAAAAGCTTATAGACATCTTTCTCAACAAGGCGATTGGGGAGACTAGAGATAGGTTTAGGGAAACGCTATCATCAATCCTGCCTTCAGGCTGCGGGATTAATTCGGAACTGATCCTCAATGACAGGGAGCCTATCGCATTGATCGGCAAGGACCTGTCGAAACCGGGTGTTTTGACGATACCGTGTTTGCGGTTGCGCTACGGTCGATTGGCGAGGACGTTGGCTAGAGAAATCGTAAACTCGGCCGTTGACGAATCCATAAAGCACGAACGTGCGATCGTAGCTGTAACGGATGATTGGCTCGATCCACTCGTGGACGAGGCGCTAGCAGAAGGAGGTTTTGCCAAGGAAGGTGCCCGGTGGTTGAAATTTAATTATCCCGCCATAGGGACTGAAAACGACGTTGCTGACGGGTTTGAACGCCTTTTAAAACAGATGTCAGATTCGGAATTCGATCTTCCTGGAACCATACGGCACCCGCTACAGCCAGAATGTCAATTTACGTCAGCAGACACTGTGCTCGTCGAAAAAAAACTTCGGCCACTTAAGCTGACAAATGGCGTCTTAGACACGTTTGTCATTCCGGTCTTGCCGATTTGGGCCGAGCATTTGTTTGATTCGCGTTTGGCCGAACAGACATTGTTCGGGGCGCGCCCTGATCTTTTGCTCAGTTGGGAAAATGCGTACTATCGTTCACCACGCTCATTCGGTAACGTATCAGCTCCATTTCGAATTCTGTGGTACGTCTCCCAGGATGGACGTTACGTAGGTACTGGACGAATTCGAGCTTATTCAGTGGGTTCAAGCGTAGAAGTGTTGTCTGCCCGCGCGGCGCATAGTCGATACAAACGACTGGGGGTATACGATTGGCACCAAGTTCTGGAGATATCAGGTGGCGATCCAGAAGGAAGAGTGATGGTTATTCGGTTTCGCGACACAGAGTTATTCGATAATCCGATTGATCGAGGCAGGTTCAGCGCGTTGTTAGCGTCATCCGACCGCAAAAAACCGATTCTCGTAGGTCCGCAGCGAATTTCGGAATCAGCATTTGCTGATATCTATAAAGAAGGCCAATCATGGCTCTGAGTAAGGTCCCCGCAGAATTTTTGGTCCTTTCGGTCAGACCCAAATTTGCAGAGGCGATTGTGGACGGACGCAAAACGATCGAGATTCGGCGCCAAAAGCCTAATGTAGCGCCAGGCACTCTTGGCTTTGTGTACTCATCTTCCCCTACTCAAGCGGTTGTTGGCTCATTCAGGGTAGATAGGGTCTTATCTGGAACTCCCGAGGAACTTTGGATCGAGGCAAAACGTCGGGCAAAGATTTCAAAACAGGATTACGACGAATATTTCTCAGGCGTCGGCATTGGTCATGGCATTGTCGTATCTTGTGGTCGACGACTTCCAAGCCCCATCAAACTTTCCCAATTGCGCGTTGTTTGGCCAACGTGGAAACCTCCCCGCAGTTTCGGTTATCTTGTTGCGACAGATGCGTACTCCTTGAGAATCATGTCGGTGCTTCTAGATCGAATGTTCAATGATTCGAATCAACCACGGTCGTCTTTCAAAGGTCGCGATAATAGCAATACTGCGCAAGACCGTAGAGGCGCGTTTCAACTGAAATATGACGAGTTGAAGGCGTTAATCTCGCTTTTGGGTTGAGACGTCGCGATTGATATGCGTCCATTCGGCACACAACAGTGGTAAGACCGCCGAACTAGCGAGACCTAGTTCTCGACACGAAACGGGGCCCGCACGTCACGCCCGTCCCATCAACGCCGCGCCGTAGGCGGTATCCGCCAACCGCCACCGGCCCGAAAGCATGCCCCGTCGATGATGAGCTCGATTCCGGTCATAGAACGTGATTCGTCTGAAGCCAAAAACACCGCCCCCTAGACGATCTCTATCCGGCCTGCCCATCCGACCTATATGCCTGTTGAACACTTCGGAGTCGCCGATCAGATTGGAATTCCCGGCGAGCATTTGGGCGTTGAGGGCACCAATGGTGCGGATTGCGGGGTTGCGTGGAAGTCGCCTCAACCGGGAGATTCTAGTGTTTGGACGGTTACACGCGCGGCGCGGGATCCTCAAGTAATTCAAGTCGCAACCTCAAACCTAGGGCGTTGGTGATTTTGAGCAGGGTTGCCAAAGTGGGGTTGCCGTCTTCCGACAGGGCATCGTAGAGGTTGCCACGATTAAGGCCGGTGTCGCGGGCGAGGGCACTGATGTTACGTGTTTGGGCGACGTGTTTTAGGACGGCGCGAATCACGCTGCCGTCGCCAATGTCCTCGTCCGCAGCTGCTTTGAGAAGCTCCCGGACGTCCGCATCGGTCGTGACGTAATCCGCTGCATTGAACTCTTTATACTCCACAGGCATTAGCTCCTCCATTCCGTTGCCATGGTCTTGGCGCGCTCGATATCTCGTTGTTGGCTGTCCTTGTCGCCACCGCATAGCAGGACGATTACCTGATCGCCTTGCTTGATGAAGTAGATCCGATATCCGGGTCCGTGGTGGATCCTCATCTCAGACACGCCGTCACCAACAGTTTTCACGTCTCCGAGATGTCCATCTTCGGCTGCCAGCAATCTGGCGACAATGCGGGACTTCGCCCGACGGTCCCGCAATCTACGCAACCAGCGGTCAAACGTAGCGCTTCGGAGGATCGTCGACATGGCTTTATTGTACGGTACACCATACAGCATGTGAATGGAATTTGGTTACCGCCACAGTCCTTGCGACGTTTCCGCTTACCGCCATTGGCCGGAGATTTCGCCTCCGTTCGATGGGGTAGCGCCCTCACGAAAAAGTCGCAAAATGTCGTTCCTACAAACTAGCGGACGTCGGCATAATTCGGCAATGTGCGGCATATAATTCTCTCAATCAAACACCACCTAGGAACGCCCAAAATCCCCAATAGATACGACACCATCATCGTCGGTGCGGGCTCGGCCGGGGCCATTCTTGCGACGCGGCTGACGGAGGCTCCGGACCACTCGGTGCTGCTCATCGAGGCGGGGCCCGACTATCCGGATTTCGACGCGATCCCGGATGAGGTTAAGTACGGATACGGGCATCGGAACCGGCCGTGGCGTCGGGCGTATAGTGATCATCGCTGGACTTTTGTGGCGCGTTATACGGACGAGGCAACGCCGGGTCTGGTGCCGCGGGGCAGGGTAGTGGGCGGTTCGAGCGCGGTGAATGCGCAGATATTTCTGAGAGGCGTGCCTGAGGATTACGACACTTGGGCGTCGTGGGGCAACGATCGGTGGAGCTTCGAGGAGTTGATGCCGTATTTTCGGATGATCGAGACGGACACCAACTTCTCCGGCGACTTCCACGGATCGGAAGGTCCCATCATCGTGCGGCGCTTCAAGCCGGATGAGTGGGTTGAACCTCAACGAGCTTTCTACGAGGCGGCGCTGGCGAACGGCTTCCCGGAGTGTCCCGACCACAACGCTCCCGACACGACGGGCGTCGGCCCAACGCCATTGAACAACCCCGGTCGGGTGCGATGGAGCACCGCGATCGGATATCTGAGCATCGCCCGCGAGCGGCCCAATCTCACGATCCAGCCCGATTGCCTGGTCCACAAGGTGCTGTTCGACGGCAAACGCGCAGTCGGAATCAAGGCCGAGGCGGGAGGTGAGATCTCGGATTACGAGAGCGAGAACATCATTCTGTCGGCGGGTGCGATCGGCTCGCCGCACCTGCTGATGCTGTCTGGCGTGGGACCGGCCGAGAGACTGGATGCCGTGGATGTGCCTGTCGTACACGAGATTCCGGGTGTTGGTGAAAATCTCCGCGATCATCCGCAGGTCAGAATGGCGTGGCGGACGCGCGACGGATTCGAAATGTCGGAAGATATTCCGGGTTGTCAGATCACTCTGCGATATACAGCAGCGGGCTCGCACCTGCGCAACGACATGCTGATACATCCGGGATCGCGCACCCCGATCGACGTCCCAGCGTATCGACCCGGCGCAAGCGACGAACTCGGCATTGCAATGATCATCTGCATCGACCTCGCCGTCGGCGCGGGACGCATATACCTGCGTGGCAAAGACCCGCACATCCAGCCATTCCTCGACTACAACTATCTGGAGGACGATTTCGACACGGCAAGGTTGCGCGAAGGAGTTCGGATCTGTCTCGATTTCGCCAAGGAGGAAAAATGGGCCAGCATGGCAAAGGAGCTAGTGGACCCAACGGATGACGACCTCGCGTCAGACGAATCGCTGGATGCTTGGATCAGACGAAGGGTTGCGACCAGCCATCATGTGTCGGGCACCTGCAAGATGGGTCCCGACTCGGATCCAATGGCCGTAGTAGATCAGTTCGGCAACGTCCGCGGCCTCGAAAACCTCAAAGTCGCCGACGCATCAATAATGCCCGACTGCATCCGCGCCAACACCAACGTCACCTCCATGGTGATCGGCGAACGAGTGGCAGCATTCATCGGGGAGGGGCATTGAGGAGCCGTCGAATCACGTCGAAGCGGAGGCAGCGACTCTCAACAGTGCAACATTGCGCTGAGGTTGGGCTAGAGAATAGCTATCCAACAATCTGTGCTAACCACCGACGGTACCAGTTATCGGTCTGGCGCGGTCTCGTCGAACCAAACGTCCTTGAACTTCGATCCGCCGTACTTGGGCCAACTGAAATCGTTGACCCACGTCTGAAACGTGTATGAGTTTTCTCCCGTATACCACCGCATGGGAATCACCAGAGACCTATCTATGAGATGCTGCTCCAACTCTGCGTATCTCTCGAACCTTCGAGCATCGTCCTGCTCGGCGGCGGCATCTGAAAGCATCTGCGAGACCCGTTCCCACTCTTCCGACACATCGCCGTTTTGGTAAATTTCGGCGAAAACTCTGAAAATGGAGTACGGGTCAGGATACGCCGCTTCGATCTCGAATCCGATCATCTGCAACGCACCATTCTCTTTCTTTCGCAGGTATTCGGCGTTGCTCAACGGCTCGTAAGTCGCATCGATTCCCAACGTGCTAGACCAAGAATCGATCACGGCTTGGAATTCTTCCACGAGGAAACCATCCCATAGCGGCTCGAAACGAATGTGTTCGCCATCATAATCAGAAACCTCGAGTTCCTGCATGGCGAGTTCAGGATCAGCGTCCGTCACGACTATTCCGTCGCTATATCCGGGAAATCCGGGTGGAATGATACCGTGCGCCGCGTAGATGCTGCCGGCGAAATGGTCGAACGCATGGTGATCAATCGACAGTGCTAGAGCCTTCCTAAATCTAGGATCGTTGAATGGCGGTTGATTCGCATTTAGCACTATAAAACTGGTCTGCGGCGGTCCGTCGGCAGGAAAGGTTTTAACATCCACGTCATCTGGATAACCGTAGATCATGTCGATTTTTGCTTCTAAGAAATCGGACTCCTCTCTCGCAATCCACTGCTCGAATCCGAGCGTCGAATACTCGGTCACAATCTGTATGCCGTCCAGATAAGGTTGCCGATCCCAGTAATGCTCGTTGCGTTCCAGGACCCAAGGTCCCTTACGGTAGTCCGCTTCCACTAGTTTGAATGGGCCTGTTCCGACGGGCAGATCAAACGCAGTTGAGAATACTGGACGCTCGAAATCGTTGATTACTTCGCCCCAATCTGCTCCCCAGTTCTCGACGTTTGCACGTTTCAGGACGAACGCCACTGGATCGGCGAGCAGCGCCGTGAAATCGGATCGCGGCTTCGATAGCGTGACTTGGAGAATACGGTCATCCACCGCCTCGACTCCTGAAAGTTCCGATGCGGAGCCTTCGCCGATCTCGACCGCTCCTTTTATCGATCCCAAAACGTCGAAAGCGCGTGGCGAACCTGTTCTTGGACCCAAAGCGCGTTCCCAGCTCCATTTGAAATCCGATGCCGTCAAAGGACTGCCGTCGCTGAACTTCAGGTCTTGCCGCAGCATGAACTCGTAGCGGAGTCCCGACGTGTCCACCTCGAAGGACTGAGCGAGATCAGGGACTGCGGCGTGATTCTGGTCGGGGGCCATTCTAGTCAGACCTGAGTAGATTTCGTGCACTAACCAGCGAGAGTCGAGATCGTCTCCCGTCTGGTCGTCTCCTATTGCCGGATCGGGAACTATGCCGTTGCCCGTGACAAGCCTAAACACGCCGCCGACCTTCGCGCCCTCCGGATAATCGAAAGATTCCGCGTCCGGGGCCGGGTCTTCGTCGATCTCGTATCCCTTCTCAATTTCTTCGGTTGGATCGATGACTGGAGTATCGACGACTAGGTCTCCGACCATCGTGCATCCCAAGACGAAAAATGCCACCGCGCCAATCAAAACACGATGTACGAAGTTATTTTTGAATCGACCCAAATGTTCTCTACCGACGTGTCACAATACTGACAACAAAACCATATAAAATTTGCAAATTAATGAATGCCACACATCAGATACGGCACCGTATTGCCAATTTGTTGATCATGATCATGTTCGTTGTGCTTTCAGCCACATTAAATGCGTTACCACGATTCCCGCGCACAACAACGACTTCTAGTTCCTAGAGAAATCCAATGCTCCGATTTTATTGTCAAGATGGAATTCGGATCATGGAGTGGATCCGCGGTCCATAGAGCCACGGTAGCCCCGAAAACTCGGTCTTCCGAATATGCATAGACCGCACCCAGCGCAAGAATCTGGGCCGATTCAGGTGAGAGATTATGATTACCTAAAAATGGGGACTTATATAGGGTATTAGGGCCAAGCGTCTTGATTGCACATCATAGTGGGGCATTAACAGCCCGATCAAACGATATGGTTTCTTGATATAATTATAGGTGCAACGGCCCTGCTCGCTCGGCATTAGCTCCCCGGGCGTATCAGGCCCTTGCACCTCAGCGAGGATCAATACGTCCGTCCGCTCAACGTCGGTCGTTGCGATCCTCGCTTATCATGGCGGGGAAGTCGGATGCGGTTAGTGCTCCTTGGCCATATATTCGGCTCTCCGTCGCCACTCCACTTCTATTATATATTTAATCCCGCTATTGCGCGCGACTATCGACACTTCCTTTTCTAACGTATCTCAGCGTTTGCACTGTTCTTGCTGGACTCGAAGAATGACGCAAATCCGTCAACTGTCAATTCCGCGCGTGAACGACGGTTGATGCTCATGTCTATCTCGTCCAATCGACCGATGGTGCAATACACATGCAATATGCCGTTGCGCGGTTTGCGCCCCAGAGCCGGCTTGCTCAAATCTAGTCCGCTGTAATCCGCATGACCGCACTCAAGCACATCATCACGATACGCTTTAGCTCCGCAGAACGAACATTCTGTCCAAGATTCCGTCACCATGCCAAACCTGTCTTCAACCAGCAGCTTGATCTTGGTGCGCACCTCTGCCAATTGAGTTAACGTATAGCGATACTCCTTTTGGCGGGTTTTGACGATAAGTAGCCCCTCATTTTCGTCGACTGTGTTGTATCCGTGTCCGAAGCGGTTGCGAGCGTTGCGAAGGAATTTCCTCTCCGATTTCGACCAGATCGGTTTGCCGGACATGTTGGCTATCGTCGCGTTGCTCATATCGATCTTTGCACCAGAAAACACTTCGCGATTTTTCTCATCGGCTAGATTGTTACCAACTGCGATGTGACCTCCGTGCAAATGAGGTGCAATTGAACACAGGCTCGCTTGTTCATCCGTCAAGTCTCCGATCACTTCCATAGTATCGGAGCTTTTCCAAAATCCACGCGTTGTGTTGCCTGATAAGAAACGCGTCGTTGATGGTGATTTGCACGTCGATTCCACCTAATCATTATTGAGATCGTATGATCACGATCGCTTATCCGCAGGTGTTCGGTTCTCCAGTTTCCGCCTCAACTTCCGATCCGCATCACATAACATCGCACGGGTCAGATCTCTCGGATCAACTGGCATCGGACGATCCTGTGACTCCATATTTTCATTCATCGTCGCCGATTTCCCTTTGACAATCGCCTTAGTCGTCAGTTTCGTCCATCTCGAACGAGACTGTCACGGCTTGTCCGTCGCAGCGGTTGGCGAATCTCGGCAGTACTGTCAGAAGCCGGTGCGTCGCGTCGTCGTTGTCCATGCGCCAGCGCTCGTTGCACAAGGGACAAAACTGCGGAAGACCGAGCGATTCGTCATTCACACGTTTCACAACTTCATCCCCGCATGCGCCACACTGGATCCTCACTTTCACCACATCCTCGATCTCGAAGACGATCCGTTTTTCCTTGACCATCAATCGTCGCTCCTCACTCGATCTCGTAGAACGAGCACTGGACATCGTCTCGATGCGGTGTCGGGAAATTGATCACCACGCCATACTCGACGCCTGCGCTCCTCATGTATGCCCGTTTCTGCGACTGATGGCCTTTGCTGATGTTACCCGTAGCTTTCGCCTCGACCACTATACGCTCATCCACCAGCAGGTCGATGATTGAGTCTCCGACAAATTCGTCCTTGTAAAAGACCTCAACATGGACTTGGGTCTTGTATGGGATGCCACGGATGCGGAACTCTCGAGCAAGCGCCCGCTCATACACCTTCTCGTTGTCACCGTCCAGCAAGTGAGCGTAAACCTCAGATGCGGATTCAACGATTTGATCTATCAAGGCTTGGGTGACCATGCCTATTATTATACATAGTTTCTCGCACGGCTGTGCAAATATCTATGATATTATCTCGCGATGGCGGGGGCGCCGGGCAGGATCATGGACTGTAGGATTTCTCGATCAAGGGTTCAACTCCCTTCGCCTCCACCATTGCAAACCCGATTATATACCGTTTCCGCGCGCGGGACAGGACAGACTCATTGTCCCCCAGATTTATCGCGCGGTTGTTACAGATTCGCGTTGATTTGCTTCCTTACGATTCTGCGCGATACTAAAGATCGTCACGGAAGTCATTTCCACTCATCATCGAGCCACTCGTAACGGCGTCGAGGTTGGGGCGTTTCGCGCCCCCTATTGCGGCTCGATGGAGAGAGACGGCTTCCGTGACAAGTAGCCACTATCTCACGTCGCTAGGGGGTTCCCAATGACTCACCGTCTCCGTATTGCCGCAGGATTCATCGCGCTCTTTGCGCTGCTGGTTTTCACTATCGCCTGCGATCCAAACCGTGAAAAATTGGATAAATACTGCTCCGGCAAGTTCACCGAGGGCAGTTATCTCTATCAGGAGTGCATGGACGATGGCTGGAAGGACTGGTATGCCAACGCGCACTGGATGCAGAAATGACGCGCATAGCTACGGCAATCCTGATCGCATTAATCGCTCTCGTCGCATGTACCGAACCGGTGCCGACTGCTACCCACGCTCCCGCGCCGACCGTGGCTCCTACTGCCACGCCGGAGCCAGAGCCGACAGTCGTCCCGACCCCGAAGCCGACGTCTACTCCAAAGCCGACGGTTACACCGCAACCAACATCGACGCCGAAGCCAACCGCCACGCCAGAACCGGAAGTGTCGCATGTTCGATATTGCGAAGGATACTTCAACGGAGTTCTCGCGGCGTACAACGTCAAAGATGGCGAGCGCGGCTTAGCCGTTGAAAATTCAACGGCACGGATACTCGGTGTTGATCCCGACAAGTTGTGGGACTACTGCGAGAGCGTCCCGACTGTCGACCAGATTCTGGCTTTCACCGGCGCGTCTGACAGGAATTGCTATCACGGATATAACACAATCATTTGTCTCATAGAGGAGGCTATGTATAGCGTCAATGCGGCTGAAAACGAGATGAACACCGATATGAGGGGTTATTAGCCTTATACCACGTACGATATCGAGTGCTTTCTGATCGCCATGAAAAAGATCGAGGATGAGGATGCAAAGTCTGTCACTCCGCGTCTCTGTCGTCTGAATCATCCGAAGCTGAGAGACATCAAACCGTCCTATGGTGCCGCGTTCCTCAAGGAACCCCATGCAGAGTCCTACTATGACAGGCTGGACGATGTAGCTGATGAGCTTTTGAATTTACTCAAGTTCCCGCTTACGCATAACGACTTGTATCTGATCTCCGAGCGTGACAAAGAACTCTTGCAGTCCGTCATAGACCGCGTCTACATCGAATACGACAAGTTCAAAGCGGAGCACGATCAGATGGTATGCCAATACATTGTCTGCGAGTAGCGTCAATGCCACAGGCGTGCAAATCTCACGGAACAACGCGATACTGGAAGTTGGCGGCCTCGTAGCTCAATGGATTAGAGCGTGGCTTTAGCGAAGACCAAGGTTCCGGGTTCGAATCCCGGCGAGGCCACCAGCACCTTCAGTATATCGCGACATTTGTCGCGAACAAAGACTAGTTCAATCGCGTCTCCGGCGGGCCGATCAGGTCTTCATACTTGAGACGTCTGTCTGTCAAATTGCTGGCCAGGATCGTCATCTGGTGTATCGTGTCGAGACGTCGGAAGTTGTGCCGACCGGCGAACTCGTTGACGTATCTATGGAGATGCTTGACAACGCTACAGGCGTGCAAATCCCTCGGAACAACGCGATACTGGGAATGGCAGGGCGCGCAGGTTTGCCGTTCGAGACTTCCAACCTCTGGACGATCAGTTCAACTCTGATGCGCCCTGCCAAGGTGGTCTCGTAGTTCAGTGGATAGAACACTGCTTTGCCGAAGACAGAGGTCCCGGGTTCGAATCCCGGCGAGGCCACCAGCACCTTCAGTATATCGCGACATTTGTCCCGGAAACGGCTATCGCAACCGCGTCTCTGGCGGCCCGATCAGGTCTTCATACTTGAGACGTCTGCCGGTCAGATTGCTGGCCATGATCGTCATCTGGTGTATCGTGTCGAGACGTCGGAAGTTGTGCCGACCGGCGAACTCGTTGACGTATCTATGGAGATGCTTGACGCTCATCTTGTGATACGTGCCCGTGTATCCGCGCTTCAGCATCGACCAGAAAGATTCCATACCGTTGACGTGGGCCTGATCACGGACATATTCACCGATGCTGTGATTGACGGTTTCGTGGGACGGACGAACGCCGATATAGGACGGCAACTCGTCCGTGTAGAGCGTAGTTTCGAACGGCACCTGCTCATCGAGAAAGCCTTTCAGCGTCACGCGCCTGACGTTCGGCACTGGCCTGGCGCTGATTCTGTTCGTCGCACGATCTCTGATACCTGCGACGGCAGTCTTGTGAGAAATTCTGCGACGCGGCAGGAACGGATCGGACACGCCATCATCTTCGTATCTCGGCGGGCCACCTACATACGTCTCATCAGCTTCTACCGGGCCTTCCATCGGCAAAGGATTGTCGTCGTTCCATCCCTCTCGCAAGCGCTGCGTCATGAACCACGCGGACTTTTGAGTGATGCCGAGATCGCGATGCATCTTCATCGAACTGACGCCCTTCAAGTTCGTGGTCATCAAATATATAGCGATGATCCATTTTCGCAACGGGATGTTGGAAGCCTCCATAGCGGTACACGTCTTGACGCTGAAATACTTGGAGCAGTCGGGACACCTGAAAGGCATCGGCTTCCGAGACTCTACGCGGTACGCGTTCTCGCTCTGACAGCGCGGGCAGTAGAACTCTTCGTCTGGCCATCGGATGTTCTCGAACCAGTCTCGGGCAGCGGCTTCGTCAGGAAACAAGTCGAACAGTTCGATGATCGACAAACCCTCGCGATGGGCCTTGCCAGGTCCGCTGCTGGTGCGATTCGCCATACTGTAATTTTACTACAGGTGTGGCGTGGCGACAAGATTCGGGCGCTGAGACCAATGGAATCTGGTAACGGTACGGTGCTTTAGAAAAGGCCTGAATCACCGCTGTCGGTTCCGTCTCAAACAAGTTCAGATACAACTCTAACGAGTGGTACTACCATACCAAACTCAGAATCGGTTGGGAAACGGCCTCTTCCGGAACCTCTGGGGAACGCAGCTCTGGTGCGGGATTGCTTCGGGCGGCCCGTATCGGTTGCAGTTCGGGCATTGACGCCATCCCCGCTTGAACATGTTGCAGTGATAGCAGAAGCCGCTCGGATGCCTGGTGCGGTTGAAGCAGTTCTCCGTATTACAGTAAGTCATAGTACATATATGGTGCTTTCAAGTATGCGATATAAGTCCCTAAAAATGCGTCGGGCACCATCTAATTCGGCTCAAACGCGACTCACAGGCCGTGATTTATCAGCCTGGCCTTCATTGGGGAGGGATAATGACAGCCCAGTTCACGCTAAGTGCCTTTGGCGACGAGATCGACGCTGATGTCGATGTGCAACTGCGCGTCCTGAACGAGCTTGACATTGGGTATCTTGAATTGCGGTCGGCATGGGGCACCAACGTCCTCGAACTGAGTGACGATGAAGTCGTCCGTCTCCTAGATCGTTGTGAGGCGGACTCAATTCGCGTGAGTTGTATCGGGAGTCCAGTCGGTAAATCGCAGATAAGTCGACCGATAGGGGAGGTTGTCAGCGATTTAGAGCGCATCATCGACATTGCGAAGGTGCTCGGTACCGATCGGGTCCGCGTATTCTCTTTTTATCCTGACGACGAAGGTCAGCAAGCTGAATGCATCGACGAATCGGTATCTCGGCTTCATGTGATGGCTGATTTGGCGGGGGAACAGGATGTGGTTCTGTGGATGGAGAATGAGGGTGGTTTGGTTGGCGACACACCTGAGAGATGTCGGGCAATCGTGGAGGGGGTAGACAGTCCGAATCTTCGATATGTCTGGGATACCGGGAACTATCCACAGGCGGGCATCGAACGCTCCGTCGATCGGGGATGGCCGCTCCTAGCCGAATACACGGAGTGCGTGCAGGTCAAGGACACACGCATCTCAGACGGCACGATCACCGTAGCCGGCGAGGGAGACGGGCAGGTCCGCGAGTTGCTCATCAACCTCCGGGACACCGATTACAAAGGATTCCTGGCACTTGAACCTCACCTATTAATCGCCGGTCAACGCGGCGGATTCAGCGGCGCCGAAGGGATGAAAATGGCGGCGGTGGCGCTGCGCAGATTGATGGCAGATGTAGGTTGCGTAGAGGTGCGGGAGTAGTTGTCTCATCAACGGAAATGAATCGGTGGATAGCGGGTTCATAGAATCAAATATGGATTTTGAGACTGTTGATGCCGCGGAACTCCATTGCCGTTGAGCTGTCGTAAACAGTCTTTAGGTAAGGTCCCGGCCGACTTCACTGGCCGGGCATTCAGATTAAACCGAGAGGCGAGATAGATGGTCGCAAATTTGAAGTTGGTTGTAGTTTTTGCCTGTTCCGCACTATTGCTGGGCGTGGTGATGGCGTGCAGTTCCGATCCGTCACCAACTCCAACTATTGAACCTACCGCCACCTCGACGCCGGGGGTAGAAACGCCGACTCTGGTTCCGGAGCCGACGGCTACGACTGCGCCGTTAGTTGACACGCCAACCGCAGTTCCCGAACCGACTGCTACCGCTACGCCGGTAGTTAACACGCCGACAGCAGTTCCGGAGCCGACGGCTACCGCTACGCCGGTAGCCCACACCCCGACCGCAGTTCCCGAACCGACGGCAACTGCTACGCCGATAGTGCCCACTGCGACATCGGTTCCTGAACCAACGGCGACCGTAATTCCGGTAGTTGACACGCCTACTCCAGTTCCAGAGGTTGTTGCCACGGAGACGCCAGAAGCTCCATTAGCCGATGCATTGGATTTCGATCCATCGGTTGTTCTGGGCACTCTTTCAAACGGCATGACCTACTACGTGAGGGGCAACGAGGAACCGCGCAATCGGGCGCATTTGTCGCTAGTCGTCAAGGCTGGCTCGGTGCATGAAGAAGAGAATCAGCGGGGGCTGGCGCACTTCGTAGAGCACATGGCATTCAATGGAACGGAGCGGTTCGAGAAACAGGAAATCGTCGATTATCTCGAATCGGTCGGTAGCACCTTCGGTGCCCACTTAAACGCCTACACATCGTTCGATGAGACCGTGTATTTTCTGGAGATACCCACAGATGATCCTGAAATACTCGAAACGGCATTCCAGATCCTGAGCGATTGGGCGTACGCAATTTCCTTCGATCCCGAAGAGGTGGATTTGGAGCGCGACGTGATCCTTGAGGAATGGCGTCTCGGGCAAGGGTTTTCCTCCCGCTTCCAAGAGAACTGGTTTCCTCCAATCTTCGGCGAATCGCGCTACACCGAACGGGCCCCTATAGGACTCCCGGAGATCGTCGAGACGGCTCCTCGCGAGCGACTGGTGGAGTATTACGAGCGTTGGTACCGCCCCGAACTGATGGCCGTAGTCGCCGTGGGTGATTTCGACACTGATCTGATTGAGGCCAAGGTGAAACAGCATTTCGCGTCGCCACCGGAAGGCGAGGCATCGCAAGCGCGCGCCGTCGGTTCTGACACGATTCGTCCGCGCTTCGAAGTTCCCTTCCACGATGCCCCGCGCATTAACGTGTTTTCCGATCCGGAGGCACCCGCGACTCAGCTGATCTTGGTGCGCAAGTTACCTCCCGAATCTGATCAAGACCTACCAGCATTCCGTCGCAACGCAGTTGAGGCACTCGCATTCATGATGCTCAACGCGCGTCTTTTCGAACGTGGTCAATCTGCAGATCCACCATACCTGGGAGCGAGTGGTCAACGTGGGGCATTTGTTGAAGCGACGGACATCGTTCAGTTCGGAGCGTGGGTCGAACAGGACGGAATCGAGGAAGGGTTCGCAGCCTTGCTACAGGAGATGCAGCGCGCCCGGCAGCACGGCTTTACCGAAGGTGAACTTGCCCGCGAGAAGGTCAACCTATTGAGCTCGGTGGAAAATGCGTACAAGGAGCGGGACCAACGAAAGTCCGGTGATCTTGCCCAGACATACGCGGACCATTTCCTCACCGGGACACTGGTGCCAGGCCTAGATACCGAGTGGGAACTCTACCAAGAACTACTGCCGCAGATCAGCTTGGAGGAGGTTGACGACCTCGCGACAACGTGGACCCAGACGGACAACACAGTTCTCTTGGTGATGCGGCCTGAAGGAACTGACGCGATCACCGACGATGAACTGGCAGCGGTGGTCGAGGCACAACTGGTGTCGGCCGACACTCTGCAAGTCGAACCGTACGTGGATGCATTCGATGATGTTCCGTTGCTGGCGCAAATTCCAGTGGCGGGAAGCATCACCGACGAAGAGGCAATCGAGTCGATCGACGCTCAAAAGTGGACGCTTTCGAACGGCATCACGGTAATCGCTAAACAGACCGACTTTCGCGATGACGAAGTGGTATTCACCGCAATGAGTCCGGGTGGGCTTTCGTTGGTAACCGACATGGACTACGTGTCGGCGCTGTATGCGGACCAACTGATTGCTGGCAGTGGTGTCGGGTTGCACGACAACGTAACGCTAGACAGGTTGCTCGCTGGCAAGCGGGTTTCAGTGTCGCCGTATATCGGGGATCTGTTCGAAGGATTTAGTGGCAATGGCTCGCCGGAAGACTTAGAGACCCTGTTCCAGCTGATCACGCTGTACGCGACCGCGCCGCGCCTAGACCCCAACTTCTTCTCGAGGTACGAGACAAGCCTCCGCAGCGTCGCCGAAACGCGTTCAGAACAGCCCGACGCGGTATTTTCCGACGCATTGACTGAGGTGCTAAGTCAAAACCACTTCCGTGAACGTCCTCTCACCCTTGAGGTGTTGGATGAACTCAGTATGGAACGCGCGCTGGCTGTGTACACTGATCGATTCGCGGACTTGGGCGACTCAACTTTCGTTTTCGTCGGTGCATTTGATTGGGAAGAACTGCGTTCGCTGACGACGACGTATCTCGCTAGTTTGCCGACGACCGGACGCGCTGAGGATTGGCGCGATGTTGGGATCGACCCTCCGATGGAGTTGGTCGACCACATCGTTCGGAGCGGTATCGAACCTCGCAGCATAACGGGGGTCGTCTTCGCTGGAGACGCGGAATGGGAGCGTCAGGATGCGTTGACGCTGAGGGCGGCAGGCGAGATGCTCCAGATCCGACTGCGTGAACGACTTCGTGAGGAGCTAGGCGGCACGTATTTCGTAAGTGTGAACGCAAACCTCCAACTATTGCCCGATCCCGAGTATCAGATCTCCATCTTTTACGGCAGCGATCCGGCCCGCGCGGAGGAGCTATTGGTGGAGGTTTTCGATGCAGTCGATTGGCTCGAAAACGGCGGCGAACAGGAATACCTTGACACCGTCAAGGAACTTCTGCGAACACCTAGAGAGGAGCAACTCCGCGACAACAACTTCTGGGTAAATCAGATACGGGCCAAGACGCAACGTGGGGAACAATTCGCGGACATTCACCTTTTCGAAGAGTGGTTAGACGCGATCACTCTCGACCAAATCGTTGCTGTCGCGCAACTTTACCTCACCGACGACCGCTACGTGAGGGTTGTTCTGCTGCCGGAGGACGGTTAGCGACGGATTGAACTATGATGCGGATGATTTTGAATGATGGGTATGTTGTGATGAATTTTGACAAACCCGTTTGATTCCTCCATTGGGAAGATGGCACCCCGGCCCTTCCGCCCGAGCATCCCCGCGTGCGAGGGCGAGTTTCAAACCCGCCCCTACGGGTTCTGTGCACAACTACCGTCATTCCGGCGAAAGCCGGAATCCAGAGGGGCCGGGCAACGGAGTGCAAAGCGAAACGCCAAGTCTAAACCCCCTTTAATTCCCCCTTGGGCATCAAGGGGGAGGGTTGTGCACAGCACCCCTACGTCATGCCCCCTTCGCAAAGCGAAGTGGGTAGTACGGTGATCGAGACGATCCATCCCATCATCTCTTCCACTTTCACAACGCGTCTGGATCCTCACACTCTGCAGCGTGCTTTCCCTGCACAACACCTCACACGTCTCGATCACTCGTTCATTTTCCGCTTTTGCCGCTCGTCACGGTGGTCATGTCGACCGCTGCGTCCGCGTCCCGTCATTGACCTTGCATTCGATGTCGAATTGCGCCTTTTCACCATCGAGTCGCGTCGGTTGACGGTCTGCTTTGCACCGGACTGTTTTCACACCTCCTCGTTCCGGTTATCCGCTTAGATTCGGCATCCCGGTACGTTTCATCGACCACATGTTCCAATCTGGACAGCGCCCGGAAGGCACGATTGTCGCAGAGCTGGATCCATGCAGATCACCGCTTACTGACCCGACCTCGGTCAATGCTGGTCTTCGAGATGAATGGAGGGGGCCAGCAGTCAATCTGCTCTTGCGACGGAGTGCCTCGACCAAGAGTACGTCCGTCTCCCTTCAACCATCTCGCGCTAACCGAGATCGGGGATCTGATTTCGTCAAAGGTTTGCGCAACACGCGTCGAGTTCCGTGGCAGGTTCCGTCGGGTTTGACTTTGCAGAAGGTTTCACACCCCCAACCCGGCATCGCCTCCTTTTGGGACCCGTGAAATCACCGGTATCCCTCGGAATGGTTCGCACTCTCGTGGCTTTCGCCCACGCCCTGCGTTCGCCTTCTGATTCATATTATGGCACGTATGTATGTGAAATGCAAGTGATGAACTAGGATGTGAAGGATTTTGAAGGATGGCGGCCTCTCCGCTACGTTGCCCTTACCCTAACCCTCTTCCGCTGGGCGAGACCATTGCAAAACCCGTGATCGGGGTGACGAAGCGACCGTTTTGGCGATCGGGCCCCGATTGGATCGCCCCTCTGGATTCCGGCTTTCGCCGGAATGACGGAGTATTGCAATGGTCTCGCGGAGCGTGAGAAGGGATTGTTGGTTGTGATGCTCGTCTATGAGCGGCGGCTTGGTGGATGTTGCATGCGCATGTAGATGCCGCCGGTTCGGAGTTCTTCGAGCATTTGGTTGAGGCGTTTCAGTTGGGTTTCGGGTCGCTTGGCGCGGGTTATCCATCCGATGTAGTCGTTTTGTTGGTAGGCTGGTCGGGCGTTGTAGTCGTCTACGAGGCCGTTGTTGATGAGTGCGTCTTCGACGAACTGGGGCATGGGGTGGGCTAGTGGCGGTTAGTGTGCGCTCTATTCGATTTCGGTCGTTTGGGACAACTGACTGGTTAAGTCTATGTTGGAGATGTTGCCGGCGTTACCCGAAAAGTTCGCGAAGTAGGGGAAGATGACGTGGGGTTGCATAGATTTGTTGCGACGTCGCCGGCAAGCACATTTGCGTACCCCGCGAAAATCCCTTCCTCGTGAGTGAAATCGACGCTCTTAGCGAGCCGTTCGATTAGATCGAGCGCGACATAAGTTTTGAGAATGAGGTCTAGGTCGGCGCTGAAATCTTTCAGTATGCTTTCATCCATCAGAAAATCGAAATACGCATCGCGCCTGTCGTGGGGATTGACGGAGTAGCCAAGCCAGAGAAGGCATCCATCTTGGTACGGTTGGGGTTGGTAATCCGCTCCGCATTGGATCGCTGAGAATGGAAGAATTACATCACGGATCGTCAACCAACCTTCGAAGTACTCTCCTGGGTCGATGGAAGTGCGGTAAATGGCGTAGGACAAAATCAAGACAGATTTGCGCCAATCACCTTCTGGAGGATCATCGAAACTAAGGTGTGCCCTCCAATCGTCGTTGTCGAAGTCGAGTGTGCCATGCAAGTCGTTGCTAACCGTCCAGTCGTAAAATTCGCGCGGTCCGCGAGAGCGTTCGCGCTCGGGATTGGAGAGATCGTTCATCCAATCGCAACTGGAATCTCGAAGCAATGTTTCTGGATCAATCTCCTGCGCCGGTTCGGATCCAAAACCGCATGCAAAACTCGCTGCGACGAGAGCAAGCAACAGCGTGGGGACGGGTAACGCAAACAAAATGCGAACGATCATCAGAAACCTGCCTCGCTACTAGTACAACAACCTGAACACCGAGTGTTCGCCATCATGTGTCTCTTCGGAGGTATTTGTTATGCGCCAATTGAGGGAAAGGATCGTCTCGCAGGTGCGCGAAACGCGACATTGCGGTGTCGCCACTAAGTGTTCGCAGCATAGACTAGCATCGAATCGCGAACTGCGTCAACCTAGTGTGACTCCGTGAGGGCGGTTGAATGAGGCTTCAATGGCAAGACTTCTCCGATTCCTTTTTTTCGTGAATACGTCTTTCTTTGCACGATGCACGGACTTTGGTACTAGTCAATCGCTCTCAATCTCGAATTTAGCGATGAACCAACGGTTTGCGAATCGGGGTCTTCAGGACTGACTGAAATCTGAAACCGTGACGCGAAATCGTGTTAAAGGTATAACTTGAATGTCGGCGAAGGAGAAAACTTTGAACATCAAGAGGCTGATCTCGGATCCAAAACTGCTCTTCAAAGGTTTGGTGACCCTAATGTTTTCGGTGTTGCTCGGATCCATAATGGCAATATCTTATACAGGTGTATTGATTGTCAACCTCTCATTCTTAGTTGATCCAATTGTGGAAAACACTTATGTTAGTAGATCGCCGTTCACGCTTGCTCAAGTCATGGCGATTTTCGGCGCATTCGGGCTAGCAGCAGGATTTTCTGATCGCGTGGAAGGAAAACTCAAAAGTAGTATGCGTTCCGTCGCGATTCTGCATTTCGTATCGGCTCTTTGTTTCTGTCTGCTCGGGCTGTTGTTACCGGTAATACCTTTTTTGAAAGAAGGTACCGTTGCGTTCTGGATCGTTGCCGTGTCGGTCACGATGACGATTTTAGGATCCGCATTGTCATTCTCGTGGGGCACAATCGAGTGGTTGTCCAACATTTCTAGAATTCTTGGAAACGATGAAAATGAAGAGCGAGATTCATCACAGCGATGACTCATATCCATCGATCTGGTTGACGCCCTCCGCATTTGTCACTCTTCGCCCAGATATGTTCACGTCTCAATGACTCACGAGTTCGTCTCGGCTATGATGAAATGATACGGGTGTCACATATCGGTATCCGCGCATATCACCGGTTACCGCCCCGACCTTCGCCGGAACGGCGTTTGACTATGTTCGGCGGCTTGGTGGATGTTCCATGCACATGTAGATGCCGCCGGTTTGCAGCTCTTCGAGCATTTGGTTGAGGCGTTTTAGTTGGGTTTCGGGTCGCTTGGCGCCGGTGATCCAGCCGATGTAGTCGTTTTGTTGGTAGGCGGGACGGGCGTTGTAGTCGTTCACGAGGTCGTCGTTGATCAGTGCGTCTTCGACGAACTGGGGCATGGGGTGGATCGGTCTGGTTAGGTTACCTTTTGAGTTTTCGGGCATGGGGTGTGTTGATCGGGGTACGGCTTGGATGTCGATGAGGATATTCTTGGTTTGCGTTTTGGTCAATGATGTGGTGAGTGCGAGCCTCCCGTCCGCCCCGGGCATTACCTGCGTGCTTCGCACGCGTCCCCCTTCGGGTGCTGTGCACAACCCTCCCCTTGATGCCCAAGGGGGAATTAATGGGGCTTTAGACTTGGCGTTTCGCTTTGCACTCCGTTGCCCGGCCACTCTGGATTCCGGCTTTCGCCGGAATGACGCTAGTTGTGCACAGAACCCCTTCGCGCAGCGAAGGGGAGGGTTAGGCGGCGTGGTTTGTTTTTCTCTGGGTTCCCGCGTGCGCGGGAATGACGGAGGTTGTAAACGGGAATGACGGTGGAAGAGTGTGATGATGACGTTGCGGATGAACGCCCCTATCGGCCCCCGCTCGCATCACTTTGTTCGCCCGCGTTTCGCGGTACACGCACCGGTCGGGAAGGTGGCATTGCCCCCCGGGTGCCTCTGATACGCATATTGGTCACCCTAGGGCAGGACGAAAATCCGGATGATGCGATAGACGGCTGCGAGGTTTCAGTGTAAGCCGACACTAACCGAGTCTGCGATAATACAGTCGATGACCTACCGAACGCGGCAGGGCGTCGATTTGTCGTTATCGCCACTGGTCGCGGCAAGGATGCTGCACTCGCCGCATTCGCGCTGCCCGAGCAGTGAGTTCTGGGTTCCAATGTGCTTTATTGTCCAAGTCAACCGATTACGACAAATTCCATAAGTCGTCTTTGTTGAAGAACAATGAAGCGATTGGTTGAGAGTCGAATGCCGTGAAGGCCGAAGAGTCCATACGATTTGAGCCTGAGGAGGCTTGTCCTCCGTCCATCGCATTGGTGGTGGGGTCGCAGGGAGCCTTGTTGGTACTCGCGCCAGTGGTTCTGAACGTCGCGATAGCGATTCGCTCGTCTGGCCTTGGCGACAAATTCCTGACTTGGGGTGTTTTTGCCGCGATGCTGATCTGCGCTGTGGTCACGGCGTTGCAGGCTTTGCAGTTGCGTCGATTCGGTGCGGGGCACGTAGTGCTCAGTTGGCCCGCTGCGATGTTTATCGCGATTATGGTGTTGACGGTCACGACGGCGGGATTGGCGACGTTCGCGAGCCTGATGATCGTGTGCAGTTTGTTGCAAGTAGCGCTTTCCTGGTGGTTACCGACTCTGCGACGCATTGTGACGCCGGTCGTTTCGGGAACAGTGACGATGCTGATCGCAGTAAGCGTGCTGCCCATTGCGTTCGAAGCCGTCAGCGACTTGCCGGCGGATACTCCGGCAATCGCTGGTCCGGTGATTGTGGGAGTGACGCTGTTGGCCTCGGTGATCGCGACGTTGCGCGCCAGCGGCCGTTGGCGTTTGGTTGCGCCGTTGATCAGCATCCTTGTGGGCTGCGCCGCCGCCGCGGCGTTCGGTGCGCTCGATGGCGGGCGCATTGCAGACGCCGGGTGGTTCGGTATCCCCGATGTGCCCGAATTGAGTTTCGATCTCAAGCCGGGTAAGGAGTTCTGGGTGCTCCTGCCATCGTTCGCTATTCTCACCTTGGTTCTCGGTCTCAAGACGATCAGCGACGGGGTGGTTATCCAACAGGCCTCTCGGCGCCGACCGCGGGCAATCGATTTCCGTCAGATTCAGGGCATGGTGAGTGTTAATGGCATTGGGATGTTTTTGGCCGGTATTGCAGGTACGCTGCCCACGATGGCCAATTCCTCCTACAGTCAATCGCTAATCAGTCTCACAGGTGTCGCGGCCCGGCGTGTCGGGATCGGTGTGGCAGTTGTGATTTTGGTGCTTGCCCTCTTCTCGAAGTTC
Organism: Dehalococcoidia bacterium; assembly: GCA_965232825.1. GTDB lineage: Bacteria > Chloroflexota > Dehalococcoidia > Lucifugimonadales > Lucifugimonadaceae > Bin127. The sequence continues at coordinate 270,826 of OZ247429.1, forward strand.
GCGGCTCTGCTGTTGACTATCCCCGGACCTGTATTGGGGGCGTACCTGATGCTCGCAATGGGTATGCTGTTCGTGAGCGGATGGCAGACGATCCTGCGAGATGGACTTGACCCGCGCCGGATGTTGGTGGTCGCGCTGGCCAGTGCGTTGGGCTTGGGTCTTCACGGCCACCCGATCACCCGCGATATTTTCGGCGATGAGTTGGGTGGACTCCTCGGCAACGGTGTAACGATCGGTGCGGTGGTAGCGGTTGGGATGACGTTGTTGTTGGAAGTCATGAGCAAACGGCGCGCGCGTCTCGAAGTGACGTTGGACATGTCTTCGCTGGGTGCGATCGATGACTTTCTCGTCAAAGTGGCGTCCAGCCTCAACTGGGACTCGGAATCGACCACTCGCCTGCGCTCGGTGGGAGAAGAAACGCTCTCGAGCCTGATAACAGAGGAGGATAATGCTGACGACTCAAAGCGTCCCCGCTTGGTCGTAGTCGCTCGGCCGGAGACGGATATGGTAGAGCTTGAATTCGTAGCGACGACGCGTCAGGACAACATTGAAGATCAGTTGGCGTTTCTGACTGACGAAGCCACTGTGCCGACTGTGGACGATCTTTCGTTCCGACTGCTTCGCCACCACGCATCTGCCCTTCGTCACCAGAAGTACCACGGCGTGGACATCGTCACGGTGCAGATCGAGGGTCGCCAGTGATTCCGTGTTTGGCCATGCAATCCGTCGTTCCGGCGGAAGCCGGAACGACGTTAGGTGCCGTCTCGATGCTTCTCGATCAACGCCACGACGCGCTCGTCGACTTGTGCGTCGAAGTCCCGACCGGCGTCCGACAATGCGATGCCAAGATGCGCATCCCGTAGCAACAGGTCGTAATCGGCGGTACTGGCGAAACTAACTTCTAGGTCAGCAAATAGGGCATCGAGCGTGTCTTTTTGGAAAATCGTCATCCGGGGAACTTTGTCATTTGGTTGAGGTTCGGGATTGGCGAAGGCGAACTACTCGTCGGTCCGCGAAACCCCCGCTTTCACCATTCGTGAAAGTTCATTCGCGAACTCCACCGCCTCAGCATTAGGAGTTCCGCCGTTCTCTTCGACCTTCTTCTTGAATTCTTCGAATAGCCACTCTTCCTTGGTCCCATGGGGGAATTCGAAATCTTTGCCTTTGAAATGTGGCAACTCGCCCGGGCCGAAGTATCCTTTGCCTCGAAGCTCGTAACCCTCCAAGTTGGGCGTGCCCTTGCCGAGGATCTCACTGGTCTCGATGTAGTGTTCCATCACCGGCTTCATGCCGTAGCGCTGAATCGGGCAGACCTTCATACAGACGGCGCAACCCTCATATGTCACCATGACCGGTCGGCAGCGGTCGTAGACCAGCTTGTTTTTCTTGACGCCGCGGTACCAAACCTTCTCGCGCAGAAGCGCGCGGGCAGGGCAGCGGACTACGCAGACCTGACACTCTTCGCAGAACTTGTTGATCCCGTAGTCAACCGGCTCGTCGTGAACGACCGGTGCATCGGTGGTGATCAGCATCAAACGAGCCCGAGATCCGAAGTGGGGAGACAGCAACTGTCCGTTCGCGCCAAGCTGACCGAGACCCGCCTCGACGAACAACGGGATGAAAGCGCCGCTGTTGTCGTTTGGACTGTGAACCTGCGCGTGGTATCCGAGTAAGCGGATGTGCTCGGCGAGATCGAGCGCGAGAGCACCGGCGATCTCGTAGGTGCCGAAGTGTGCGAACTCCGCTTCCAAGCTAGGAATCGACTGCGTCTGCGAGTAGTCCTGTTCTAACGCCAAGCAGATTGCGTGATTGAATTTGGCCCAGCTCTTTTTGCTGGTGTAGGTGTATCTGCGGTCATATCTCGTGAAACCGACCTCGCCGAAGCCCAACTGACGGGCTTTGTCGCGGATGTCGGTAGTTACATCGTGTTCCGGGTCCGGCTCAGCAGTCGGTTCGATATCACCGGAAACCCATGCCGCCTCGATCAACGGCTCACTCACCTCGTCATGCTTTTTCCGGTAGTCGTAGACTTCTTTGATGTAGACGGTCCAGCCCCACTCGCGGTCAGCCGATTTCTCCACGGTTTGGGATTCGATAGGATCTTCTCGGCTGTAATAAGAGACATCACCGTCAATTACGGGCGAGCCTGGAACTGTCACCAACTCCTCCGCAACCGGTATCGCCGTCTGTGGATCGCCGTGTCGACGTCCCGGCCGCTTTACGACGTGACTTACTGTCTTGGTCATTTCCAATCCCTAGGATGCTCGACGCGACATGTGGGCGCGTCAATGCGCGCATTATAGCGCGTGTGACCATTCATTCCACTATATTTTTTCGAATTTCGTAGTGAAAGTTGATTCCAATGTCGGCTATCAGTCGCAGGAACGGAGTTTCGTGGTTGAGAACGCATCGAGCGTAGAATGTTGATAGTGAGTATCATCACAGTCTGTCAGATGCTCATGGGTTCGCGGGTATTGGGCCACATCGCCGGGGGTGCTTAAATGCTGAGATTCGCTGAAGAGATAGTTCTTCTACTTCTGAATGATGAAGATGGTCGATTTGCGCGTCTGTCGAACATCTCGATGGACTACGCTTTGGCCGGTGGTGTGTTGATGGATTTGGCCTTGGAAAACCGGATCGATACCGATCTAGAAAAGTTGATGCTAATTGACTCGACCCCGACGGGTGACAGTTTGCTGGATCCGACATTGGCCGATATCGCAGATGTTGGGGGGCATGACACGCGATTCTGGTTGGAGCGCGCGGCGACGAGGAGCGACGAGTTGCGGGAGGAGGCGTTGAATCGGTTGGTGGATCAGGGAATTTTGGAACGCGCGGAAGACCGGTTCATGTGGGTTTTCAAGTCGCGGCGTTATCCGACGATAGACGGCGAGGCGCAACGCGAGGTGAAGCTCCGGATCATGGAGGTATTGTTCAGCGATGAGATTCCCGATCCTCGCGATATCGTGATTATCGCCTTGGCCGATGCATGTGGGATTTTCAAGAGTATCTTCACTTCAAGCGAACTTGAACGAGTATCTCCGCGCGTCGAGCAGGTTCGCAAGTTGGACCTGATCGGTCAGGAGATGATGCATGCGATTCAGGACATCGAGTTGACGTTGGCGCAGGCGATGCAGCCGCACATGTATTAGCCTGCTGACCTTCGTCGAGTGCCAAGGCGTCACAAACCGAGCACTTTTTGAAGATTGGTGTAGTAATCCGCGAATGCTTGGTGGCCGGTTGGTGTGGCTCGAATCCAGGTGCGGGGTTTCTGGTTGTGAAACTCCTTTTCGATCTGGAGGTAACCGGCATCTTCAAGTTTTCCAAGATGCGTGGTGAGATTGCCACCGGTCAGTCCGAGATTCGTCTGGATGAAGCTGTAGGTTAGTCGGCTGTCTCCGGATTGCGAAACCAAGAGGGTCATGATTCGCAGCCGGACGGGCTGGTGGATGATTCGTTTAGATCGATCGGTTCTTCGGTTTTCATTGGATGCCGCTCTTGCGTAGCCAAAATGCAGCGGCACTGATCAGTATCAACATGAGTATCGCCGTGATGGAGCGGCTTGGCGACAACGAGGATTCGCTGCCTCGCTGTTTGGGAAATGCGGTTCTTCTGGTTGGTTCGACGTCCGTGCGGGTGAATCAACAGAATCGGTGTTGGGCAGGTCGATATTTGGTTCGAATCCGAACGCGTAGCGACACATGGATTCTGCCAATGACGGTTGTCTAGACTCTTGTTATTGGCCAAATTGTGCTGGGAGATCGATCGCAGTTGAATTCGGTGTTTAAAGAGACGAGTCATCGAGCTACCGGGATATCCCGTGTGGTTGGATCGAGTGTGGTTTTGGCGATGTTGTTGGTTGGGTTGGTTGCGGTTGTTGGCTGCTCATCCGAAGAGGAGCCGACCGCGGAGCCATTTAAGACGCGGACTCCGACTCCGGTACCGCCGACACCGGTTCCAACGGCGACCGCGGTGCCAGCGACCTCGACACCGGTACCGCCGACGGCCGCTGCTGTCCCTCCCACGGCAACACCGGTGCCTCCAACGCCGACATCAATACCAGTGCCGCCTTCCGCCACTCCGTTTCCTACTCCTCCGCCTACCGCGACACCGATACCCCCGACTTCTACGCCAGTGACTCCCACTCCGACGCCGATTCCTCCGACACCTACAGCGACGGCGATCCCGGCCGTTTACAGCATCGATTCCTTGGGATGGGAAAACCGAGGTGCAGAAGGCAACAAAATAGCAGTCCGTTTCACTTTGAGGGTGGTGAATGAAGGCGAGGCCGGTCGCGACGCTGCCACGCCGGTAAACGCTTCGATCAATGGGGCTGCCGCGGTTGCGGTGGCGGATATCCCTCCATTGGACGGTGGTGAGGGTACGACGTTGGTTTTTGATGTGCGTCTCGACCCCGGACAGCAGCTAGTCAAGTTGAGTGTGGATGATTCAGATTCGCTCGTGGCGTTGGATTTACTGGTTTCGGATGTCTCGATATCGCCAGTTTCGTATCAGGTGCTGGCGGACGAAGTGATCGCGATAAAGGTGATGCTGACGAACACCGGGACCCTGCAGTCACGTCCGATCCAGTTGATCGCGCTGAATGACGTGGTGGCTACGATTCAACCGTTGGAACCGGGTGCAATCGCGGAAGTGACGTTCAACGTTGAGTTGCCGAAAGGCGAACACACGATGGCAGTGACCGCGTCGGCGGATGAACGGGAAGCAAATCTCTCGAACAATACGGCGGAGTTCGATATTGAAGTTGACTACGTTACGTTGAATGTCCGGGCGAATTCCGCACAGGTGACGGGATTCATCCGAGGTGGGTCGGCGGAAGTGGAGATCGGGTTCGCGGTGAGTAATGTTGGTGTCGCCAACAGCGGTGGATTCTTGGTTGCAGTGGCGTGTCCTGAAGTGCCAGATCAAACCTGTACGGGTGAGGTCGTGGTAGAGAATTTGGCTCCGGGCGGTGAGATCAGGGGCACGATTGACGCAGTGGTTCCGCAGGGTGTTGCGTCAATAACGTTGTTTGCTGGTGAACTCGAATACGGATACGAGTGGGGTGATCAAAACGCGATACCGCTTACGATTGAGGTCCCGTTGCAGCCAGATATTGAACCAGTGTTTGGTGCCGAGGCGGTGTTGAACGGTTACTATAGCGACGGTGAAGGATCGGTGTCGGTGTCGGTCTCGTTGCGCAACGATGGTGCGGAGCCGATTCCGGGCGAGTATCCGATCGCGGTGGTTTGTGTCGAAGATGGTGAGGTGTTATCGGGTTGCGGAGATGTAGTGACATTGGACCTTCGTGACGGTTATGGACCGGTTGATGGGACTTTGGATATTCGTGCACCGTCTGGCGAGCTTGAGCTGCGGTTGGAAGGACCGGTGGTCGAAGGCATCAATAAAATGCTGTCGACTTCGGTAGAAATATCAGTTCCGGAACGTATCGTTGGCATCGACCGTGACCTTTGGAGATGTTTCACCCGGACGCAACAGATCGACGAGTTTCCGCGTGGGAACTGTAGCGGTCGTGATGGCGAGATCATCAAGAAATGGTCTCCGGACCGACCGGTGACAGTTTGGATCAACGGTCTGTCGGCGTACTCGGAGTTGTTCCAGGACATGTTGCAGGAATTGGCACCTGAACTTAACTTCAGCTACCAACTAGTGGCCGAGGAGAGGCGCGCCGATATCGCGGCATATGTGGGGATCAGCTCGGACGATGCAAGGGCGCTCGGGTTTAGCAGTTGTGAGGGTTTCTGGGGGTGCACGAACTATGAGACTAACGACGAAAATGAGGTGGTTGCTGCGGAGATAGTGATCTTCCAGGTCGAAGATGCGAACTTGCGACAGCTGCGGATTATCAACGACACGGTCGAGTATGCGATGCTGCATGGCTTGTTGCAGGTTTTAGTGCCGATGAGCTACCGGAATGTGCCTGACAGTGTATTGAGCATCGACAAGGGACTACGTTTCAATGAGATGAGCGCTTCTGACCGTGAATTGGTGCGGATTTTGACTAGCCCGTTGGTTAAGAGTGGCGACAGAACTGCGGATGTGGAAGCGTTGGTTGTTTTTGCGGACGAGATTGTGGATCCTCAAGAACCCGAGTCGTTGACGAATTTGGATATCATCGAGCAAGCGCGTCTGAAAATGCACGACAGCGAATCAGTTCTTTACAACATGAGCGGAGGTTGGTCAGGCGGGACGTGCGTGGACCGGTTTGGGCCATCGCAAGTGACGGTGTCCGAGTTTAGCTCGCATCGCGGTCTGCACTATCGGCTAACCGATGCTTCGGAGCGGCTGTACGCGTTCTGGCGGTCAGAAGATGGAAGGGCGGAGTACTGGAACGGCAGCACCCGATCTTGGCGAAGGTTCTCAGCCACAGATGATCAGGATCTGGCGTTAGAAACGGCGTGGTCGCCACAATATTCCGATCCGATGGTGTTATTGACTTCGGTGTTGTATTTCGGCAAAGAATCGCTAATCGAGCTTGATCGAACGGACGAGGATATCGAGTTCCGGGTGGAGCGCATTCGGGGGTACGCCACACCCGAATGGACCGATGATCAAGCGTTGTTCTCGGCGACGTTCAAGATCGATCTGACCAACTACGAGATAACAACGTTCTCGATGGATTGGTTGTTCGATGTGCGAGGATTGGCTTGCGACGAATATTCGGTCGAGGCGAATCTGATCGAATATGGCACGAGTTTGATCATCCCGTCCGAAGTGCGCGGCGGTTCACGAGTCGTTGGCAACTAAATCATTGGCCGTTCCATCAACATCGTCGAATTAGGATGATCCGTATGCGGCCGCGGATCGCAGTAATTGTTTCGTTTGGGTTGTTTTTGGGTGCGCTGGCCTCAATCGGCGTCTCGTCAGGTGTCAGTGCGCAGGTCCCGCCAGCGGTGTTGCGAATTTCGGATGTGGAGGTTACCGAAGTCGCTGAGACATCGACCACGGTGCGGTACGAGGCGTTGGTTACGGTCGAGAATGCGGGCGACGAGGACTTCGATGGGACTCAGCGGGTCGAGTATCAGCTTGATGGCAGTGGACGAACGTTGGTGTACATCGTCACTGAATTGGCGCCCGGAGAAGAATTGAGGTTCACGTTCCGATTTGAATTGGCGCCGGGAGATCGAACCTTGGACATGATGGTGGGGGACACGGTGCATAAGACCGAGATTCACGTCGCGGCGGCCGATCTTTCGCTTGCAGTGGGTGATCGAAGGATTGCGACGGCAGGGATTGTGGAACTCGACGTCAATGTGATCAATGAAGGGGACCGTCTCGCTCGGGAGGTCGAGTTGACGGGTCGGTGGGAACGGGTTGATGACGGTGAGGAAGGCGAAGTGGATTTCGGTCAGGTCGTCGAATCGTTGGACGTTGATGGCAGCGTGTCCGCGTTGGCTAGTCTCGAGTTAACTCCTGGGGCTTACAGAATCCAAATGACGGCGTCGACGGTATCGGTTGAGGATGCTGTGCAGAACAACGTCGCCGAATTTGCGTTGGATGTCGAGTTCGTGGAGTTGGAAGTCAGCGTGAATTCGATCGAAACCGTGAAATGGCACACTGACGGTCAGGGGTTGGTGTCGATGTCTTTGGAGGTCGGCAACGCCGGTGTCGTTCGAACAGGACGCCTGCCGGTGGGAGTTGAGTGTGCGGACGATTTCTGCTCCGGGTTGACCGTGACGGGACCCATTGATGTTGGAACGACGGCAACCGTCGAATTGGAAGTGTGGGTGAATATCGGCACCGTTTCAGCCACGATTTACGCAGGAGCGAATGACGATGGATTCAGGTGGGGAGATGGAAATACGATTGCGACCGTTATCGAAGTTCCTGAAGGACCGCCGTTAGAGTGGTCGTTGTCGGCGGTCTCGGACGGGGACGAGTTTCGGTACTGGAGTGATGGTTCGGCGAATGCGGTTTTTGAAACGACGATGGTGAATGTGGGCAGCGATCTCGTTATCGGTGAATTGCAGATATCGGTGTCCTGTTCTCAATCGGGCGAGGTTGTTGTCGATTGCGGCGGTGACCTTTCGGTTGCGCTCGATCCGTCGATTGAGCCGAACGTTACGCAGCACGTCGTAAGGGTTCCGAAGGGTCAGACGATGTTGCATTTTTCACACAGCGAGGACATTGTGATAACGGCGGAGGCAGTGGTGCCGGAACGCATCTTAGGGGTCGAACGAGAAATCTGGGACTGTTTCAGCGACCGATCGAATGTCCGAAGAGGATCGCCAAGAGATTCCGGTGTCGGATGCGCCGGATGGCGCAACGAATTCGTGACGAAATGGGAGATCGGAAATCCGATACGAGTTTGGACGGAGGGTGACCCTGAGTATGTCGCGATATTCGATGAGGTGCTGGAATATGTCGCGCCGTTGCTCAACGTCGAGTTTGAGCGGGTTGCAAGTAAATCTAGGTCTGAGTTGCGCGCTTACTTGGGTGTGTCCCGGAGCGAACGGATAAGTGGTCTGCGATGCAACTTTGCGGCTGGCTGCACCAGTTTCGATGTCGGTGCTGACGGGACAATCTTGTCGGGAGATTTAGTGGTTTGGCCGCCATATTCAACATACACGGAATCTGGTCGCAACCACATGATTTACAGCATTGCGTTGCATGAGTTGATCCATGCGTTGACAGGTATGTTGCATCGTCACGCTGACCGGACGAGTGTGATGGGTTACGACTCGCTGGACTACAACACGCTGGGTCGGACGGACGAGGCGTTGCTCCGGATTGCGTCGCACACCTTGGTAAAACCGGGAATGCGATTTAACGAGGTCGGCGAGTTGATAGTTTTCGCGGACGAAATGTTGGATCGGGTGGAAGAAGCCGAAATCACAACGGCGGAAGTACTGCGTCGGGCCCACGCGAAGATGATGGACGCGGGTTCCACGAGCTACAAAATCTCCGGAGGATGGCCAGGATGCAATATCTTATTTGACGATGCTCAATACTCGATAGGCGGTTTCAGACCGCGCACGTCGCGTTGGGTTCACTTCAATGATGAAAAGGTCGACCTGTTCCTCGTTCGTTCGCAATCCCGGCTCCAACTAATCGAGTACTGGGCGTTGATTGAAGGGCGGTGGCGTCAGATACCTGGGACGTCGAGCCTGAAGGGTTTGGGTTTCCGGGATTCGTTCTCAAGTCCGCTGACGATGCTCTCGAGCATCGTTCTGTACGGTGACGATGCCGAGTTGAGAGTGAATTCTGAGGACGACGGAGTATTGTCGATCGAGGTTTCGTTGGAGGGTGCCGATGTACGTACGGGATGGAGCCTGAACACTCAGTTGGCCGTGCAACTACAGGTGGACACAAACGACTACACGATCCCGAGCTACCAGTTGGAATGGTCGTTCGAATCCGAGGATGCGAATGTTTGCGACTCATATCGGATTGAAGCCAGTGAGGGTGAATATGGATTAGGGTTCGAATTTCCCGACGCGATTCGCGACGGGTCAGGGGTGTTGCGTTTGAGTGGAGGTCGTTGACCCGTCGTTCCGTAAGCTGGTGCGATGTAACGGGTTACGAGATTAACGCGGCCCATTGAGTGTCAAGGTGAGACTCGATGTAGTCTCGGTCCAGTTCGTAACCGAGTCCGGGTTGGTCGGAGAGGTGGAGGTGACCATCGCGTATGTCAAGCGGTTCGGTCAAGCAGGCGTTGTACGAGGGGACCGCGTGGTGATTCATCTCGAGGCGGTAAATGTTCGGCACGTTCATCAGAACGTGTGCGCCGGAGATTACGTTGAACGAACCTGACGCGTCGTGCGGTGAAATGGGGATGTAGAAGGTTTCGGCGAGATGCGCGATCTTCTTCATTTCGGAGATTCCGCCGGTCCAGCAGATGTCGGGCATGATGTAGTTAACGAGGCCTTCGGTCAAGTACGGGAGGAAGTCCCACCGGGTGAATTTCCGCTCACCGATGCAGAGGTTGATGTCGGTGTTGCGGCGGAGTTGGCGGTGTGCTTCGAGGCTTTCAGGTTGCAACGGCTCCTCGAACCAAGTCAAGTTGTAAGGCATCATGCGGTTGCAGAGGTCGGTGGCGGTCGAGACGTCGAAATTTCCGTGGGCATCGATCATTAGCTCGATATCTGGACCGAGACTCTCTCGGAGCGCGGCCATCAGGTCTTCAGCATGAGCGGCGGCGGCGGCGGAGATTTTGCCGTCGATGTAGCGGCGGTGTTTAGCACCCATTTCAGGCGAAAACGGGTCAAGTTTCAATGCCTGATAACCAAGGGCGACCTGTGCCTTGGCGTCGGCGACGCAGGCATCGATATCATCTGCCGGGCCGCAATGCGAGTAGAGAGGCACAGAGTCACGCATCGGCCCGCCGAGGAGGTCGTAGACGGTCCTTCCGAGCGCCTTGCCTTTGATGTCCCAAAGGGCCATGTCAACTCCGCTGGCCAAGGTAGTGGCGAATCCGCGGGACCCCAAGGTACCGAAGCGTCGGTATATTTGGTGCCAGATGCGGTCTATGTGATTAGGGTCTTGACCGATTAGTCCTTCGGAGAAGTCTTGACCGACAAGGTCGTTCTTTAACAAGGCGTAGGTCTGTGCGATGACGATGGCACCGCCGCCGCCGACATTAGTGGATTCTCCGTATCCAGTGATGCCTTCGTCGGTGTCGATTTCGACAAACATCCATGGTCGCGATTCTTGGGCGCGTACGACGTATGCGCGGAGGTCAGTGATCTTCATTTAGGGAGCCTCGACGGTGTCGCTTGACAGTTCGCCATTTGTTTCGAATGAGTAGACGGGTTCATGGTACACATAGTCGTTGGTGTGTGACGGGCTTTTAAAACGAACAGATGTTATATTGAGAAAGGTATTGGATGGCGATACGAGGGTTTCGTAACCGTCGTGGATGGGTATACAGTCCGATTATTCGTTGAAGGTGACTGAGCGAGATATGCGTGAGCGGATTGAGCGGGAGGTTGAGCCGCGAGTCGAAGAATCTGCTGAGGTTGTTGAGGCGGATTGAGGCGTATGGGGTGGTGATTGGGTGTTAAACTGCGAACGCATGGATTTGACGGCATCATCGATTGCGATGCGCCATGTTATGCAATAGAGGATCAAGGAAAGTCATGCGCTTCTGCTACGCCCACCGGCGATTCACGCTATATCCACAGTCTGTAGACACTTGGGATGTGCACCCGGACAACTACACGCCCGAGTTCCTGGACCGCGCACGCGACACGGGATTCGACGCCTTGGAGTGTGGTTTCGAAGTGCTTGACAAGCTGGGCGACTCCAAGTCGATATCCCAATTCGGCGAACGGGTGCGGTCGCACGGTCTGAAGGTCGGTGCTATCCGCTCTGGCGGTACGCTGACTGAGGCGAGGCACGGTCCGCAGAATCGCGAAAAATTGATGCGAGCGGTCGAGTATGCTGAGAACGTCGGTGCGGAAGTGGTCAATGGCGCGTTGAGTGCGCCGCCTCGTTATCCTGGGCACCCACCAGGTTCGATTCCCGGCAGCGTTAGCGGCTGGCCCAAGTCCCAAGATGCGAGCCGAGACGCCGAGATGTGGGTGTACGACTCCGTGGCGTCGGCCTTCCAACAGGTTTGCGATTCCACCGACAACGTGGATGTAACCCTTGAGGTGCACCAGAACTCGCCGGTCGATAACTCGTGGTCAGCAGTGTTGATCAACGACATGATCGACCGCGAAAACTTCGGTATCAACCCTGATATCGGCAACATCGTCTGGACGTACGACGTGCCGGAAGAGGACTACGACGCGGCGATCGACGCTTTAGCTCCGATCTCGAAGTATTGGCATTGCAAAAACCTGCACCGCGTCTATCATCCTGAGAATCAGCGAACCGTTTTCATCCGCGTGCCCTTGCAAGACGGCGAGGTAGACTATCGGTACGCAATATCAGCGATGGCCAATGCCGGTTACAGCGGATACATGGCTATTGAAGGTACCCAGAACGGCGATCAGTGGCACAAGGACGGCATTTCGCTCGATTATGCCAAGGGGATTTGGGCCGAGTTTGAGGATTGACCGTATCCTTGAGCGCCGAACAACTGAGTCGCCGAAAATTCGGAACGGGGTAATTCATGCAAGATGTTGATCGCGAAGTTGAGGAGACGTCTGAACCTGTAGAGCCGGAGTTCGAGGGTGACGATGATGTCTTCTTTCGAGACGTATCGGAGGATTTGGACGACGAGGAGAGAAGCTCGTACGCGGTGCTCTTGATACTCGCGGTTGGTGGTTTCGCCGTAGGTGCGTTGCTGCTGAACATCACGTTGACATCGGCGATCACCTTGAAAGAGTACATGGGCGAAATCGGTTGGGTAATTGCGCCGGCACCGATGCTCCTGTTTGGCTTGGCTTCGATTTGGCAATACGAGGTTATGTGGCTCCAACGTCTCGGCGCCGCGGCGTTGGGTTTCTCATTGGCTCAGTACATAATGTTGGCGATCGGGTTTTCAGTCTTGGCGATCTGACACCGGTTGATCGTCGAGGTTTTGCGATCTGGGTTTCAAGCCCTTGGATGCGCAGCGTCGTATTCTCTGCGGACGTGTTCGGTTGTGAGGTGTGTGTAGATCTGGGTGGTCGCAATGTTTTCGTGACCGAGGAGTTCTTGGACGTGCCGCAGAGACGCTCCACCGTTTAACAGGTGAGAGGCAAAACTGTGGCGTAGCATGTGCGGCGTGATGTGTTTAGCGATTCCCGCTCCAGAGGTGATCTTCTTGAGTTGCAACCAGAGGCCTTGTCGAGTGATACGTGAACCGCGCGCGTTGAGGAACATCGCATCCGAGTCTTGGAATCGGCCCAGTTTTGGTCGACCGATGGTCAAGTAGTCTGCGATCGCGTCCATCGCAGCGTCGTAAACGGGTACGATGCGCTCCTTGGATCCTTTTCCGAATATACGGATCGTTGAGCTGTCGAAGTTTACGTTGTTGATGTCAACCTCGGTAACTTCGGATATGCGCAGACCGCCGGCGTAGAGAAGCTCAACGACGGCGCGATCCCGATATTCAGTTGGAGTAGATGCGTCGGCGGTGTAGTTCAGTAGATCCTCGACTTCATTGAGAGTGAGTGCCTTGGGGATTGGCTTGCCGCCTCGCGGGGCCTTCAAACGACGGGTAGGCAGATCGCTGGTGACGCCTTCTTCTCTCAGAAAACGCATTAAGGAGCGAAGCGAAGCGATTTTCCGCGATTTCGTGGCGTTTGAGTAGCCGCGTTCGTCGAGGTCGCTGACGAACTCGGTTATCTTTGTTTCGTCGAATTGATCCCAATCGACCGACATGGAATCTGCGCCCCACGTCTCTTCAATGAATGTGGTCAAGCCTCGGAGGTCGTTGCGATAGGCGCTGACCGTGTTCGAGGACAGGCCTCGTTCGCCCGTTAAGTGCTCTAGAAACGCCATGATGTGAGGATCCATACTCGGAATCGTAGAAAAATCAGTGTGTGCGTTTCGGTTGATCGCGGTGCAATTGGATTTTCAGTTTGCCGCTGACGATTGGCGAACGGCTTCGAGAATGTTGTTCGGCGCGATAGAATCGTTTTCTAGCTGGCGATCACTCTTGACGGAGATCACATACTAGGTGTTTGAAGCGATCAACATACCCTTTGACCCGTACATATTTGGCGGTACGACCACCGCTTTTTCGTGGCACGGGTTCCTCACTTTCATAGCGGTCGGCACTGCAATCTGGTTGGCCGGACGGGCAGCAATCCGCGAACAGTTGGACCAAGAGCAGGTCTACAACACCGCGTTGTGGGGGGTGTTAGGAGGAATTGTCGGTGCTCGGATTGTGCACGTCTTGGATAACTGGTCGATTTACGGTGATGATCCGCTTTCGATTTTTGCAGTGTGGAATGGCGGGATCGGCCTCTGGGGCGGCATTCTCGGAGGATGGATAGCGGGCTCGATATACGCGTATTTCGCGAAGGCCCCGGTTGGTCGCTTCATGGATATCGCCGCTGCTCCGTTGCTGATTGCGCAAACGATTGGACGCATCGGAGACATCATCAACGGTGAACACTGGTCGCGTCCTCTGGATATGTTCTGGGGCTGGTATTTCACCGACATCGACAGCCCGGCGCGGTCAGTGATCGATCGGTTCCCCGATTTATTCGGCACGGATGTTGAACGCCCAGTTCATCCGGCAGTGGTATACGAGATGATCGCCAACATCATCATTCTGGGCGTGATCTTTTTGTTGCGAGGGAGGGTTCGCCCAGCGGGCAGTATCTTCATGATCTACCTTGCCCTGTATGCGACGGCCCGTTTCGGCATTCAGTTCGTCCGGTTGGATGATGTGAAGTTCTGGGGTCTGCAGGAGGCCCATCTGATCGCCATTTTGGTATGGATCATTACGATTCCGTGGATCATCTGGAAAGTTCGTTTCGTCGGGCGCGACGGAGGCGCACCGAGACGGAGAGTTCGCGAGATTGCGGAAGTGGATCGGGTTTCTGCGGGTCGGTCGAGGCGCGAGCGGCAGCGGGAGTTGGCGCGTTAGCATTGCCTTAGAGGCACCGCTGGATCCTGAAATCTCAGGGCCTGTGCGTAGCCATTGGAGGATGAGACCATGGATGTAAAACAAGCGGTCAAAACCGCTAAAACCTATCTTGCCGACTTGATGGCTGACGAAGGAATTGAAAACCTAGGTTTGGAAGAGGTGGAGTTCGACCAAGTCGCGCAGCAGTGGAACGTTACGATCGGATTTTCTCGCCCTTGGGATCGCAAAAACTCGTTAGCTGCTGCTTTGACCGAATATGGTCGAAGCGATCGCTCTTACAAGATCGTGAGCATCAATGATGCCGACGGTCGAGTTGGGTCCTTGAAAGATCGAATATTAGAATCGTCGCGCACCGTCTGATGGCGTTGGCTGGTTACTTCGTCGACGCCAACCTTCTTGTCCTGCTAGTCGTTGGTATAGCTCAACCTAGCCTCATCGGAAGGCATCCTCGGTTAAAAGCGTACACTACGGATGATTTCGACCTCTTGATGAAGCTGCTTGATACAGGCGGGAAAATATACGTGACCCCAAACACGCTAACCGAAACTTCCAACCTTTTGCCGTTCGGAAATAAAGGACTAAGGGAACGATTCTTGGACGTATTGAGATTCATGATCCAAGAAAGCGAAGAAATCGTGGTGGCAAGCGAGCAAGCGACGACGGTTACCGAGTTTAATCGGTTGGGATTGGCGGACTCCGCCTTGATTGATGTCGCGTGCAAAGAGACGCCGATTGTAACCGTGGATTTCGACCTTTACTACGCCATTGCCAGCCGCGACTACCGCGCTGCAGTACATTTCAACGCGTTGCGAAGCCAAACGTTCTGAGTTCGAAGGCTATTTCTGCCACAAGTTGTAAGCGATCCAAATTTGCTTTGGTTACGGGGATCGATTCGAAGCAATATCGTGGAGCCGAAGTTCCCTTCGCCGGTTGCCTCGGTAGTGGTTGGTTTTTAGACCGACTACAGCGTCTACAATGCGGGTTGGAGGGAGGTTGTCGGCCATGCGGAAACCAACGGTGCGGAACGATCGGCCGGTGGAGTCTTTGAGATCAAGGCGGACGTGGTCTTGGTTGCGGCCCATGTATGTGATGTTGGCGGTTTCGGCGCCACGGACGAGGAACCGGGGTTCTCGATTTCCGGTGCCGAAAGGGGCCATCTTGTCGATGAATTCCCAGAGTGAATATCCGAGCTGGTCGAGCTGGATCTCGGCATCGACGGTTCTGACAGCGCGTTCATTGACTGTGGAGCTAAGGGCAGACCATGACATCTGAGTTTCGAGGTGGGCAGTAATTTCCGGTATCAGGCTTTCGTCGGCGGCAAAACCGGCGGCCGCGGCGTGACCGCCGAAGCGTTGAAGTTTGGTAGATACCGCTTCAAGGGCCTGGTGGATGTCAAAACCGGGTATGCTACGTGCGCTGGCGCGTGCGATACCGTCGATTACTTGGTAGGCGAACGCGGGCGACGCGGCGTATTCGGCCGCATTGCCGGCCAACGGTCCGAGTACGCCCATTGGTAAGGTGGCATCGACTTCGATCGCCATGATGTTGTTCCCGCTGCTCATGGCGGCATCGATTTTGGGTTTGGCGGCGCGCCACGCCTTTTCAGCGATACTGCGACGCTTTTTGTTGGCGTCGTCTAGATAATTTGCGAGTTGCATCGCTTGGTAGATGTCGGTGGAAATCAGAAGATTCAGGCTTGGCTCCGCCGAATCGATGCGTCCGGGCGCGTTGAGACGCGGGGCCAACTGGAACGTGATGAATTCGGCATCGAACGGACCGCCGTGTCGGATCTGATTAGATATGAGACGAGTCAATTCGATGAGGCCGGGAGGAGATGATGTGTCGAGCGTCTTCAATCCTTCGCGAACGATGATGCGGTTATCTCCTAGGAGTTCGGTTTGGTCGGCTAGCGTTCCGACCGCCGCGAGCGGGATTAATTCCGGCGCGGGCGGTTGATCGGCTTCGGCGAGGAGGGCCATGGCCAGTTTGAAAGCGGTTGCAGCGCCGCAGAAATCCGCAAGTCGAGTGTCGTCGGAAAGGTGACGATTGACGATCGCGGCGGCGTTTGGCAATTGGTCACCTTGCGGCAGATGGTGATCAGTGATGACCGTTCGGATACCGAGGGTTTTGGCATATTCGACTTCGTCGAACGCGGTGATGCCGGTGTCGACGGTTATGACTACAGATACGCCTTGCTTTTGGAAGCGCTCCAGTGCCTCCAGCGAGATCCCGTGTCCTTCGATTTCGCGATGCGGCAGGTGGTACCGGGGCTCGATGCCAAGTTTCCGGAGTGTCAGGACGATGATCGCGGTGGCGGTGATGCCGTCGGCGTCGAAATCCCCCAAAATGCCGATTCCTTCACCGTTACGGGTTGCCTCCAGGATGACATCGACAGCGTGATTGATACCGGGAATGGCGCTGGGGGGATGCATCGCGTCGAGTCCGTCGTTAAGGAACGACAGGGCATCGCCTTGGTTTCGAATGCCGCGGTTGTAAAGGAGAGTTGAGACGAGCGCCAATGAACCGCGCGGGGCGGCGTTCTCGATCTCTAGGTAAAAACCGTCCGGTGCCGGGTCCGCCACTCGCCATCGCGACGTGATGGGTTGGAGTGATGCCGGTGTTTCAGAGGCGCGTTGCGGACGATTGGACGCGTCCGTCCGCCGCGTGGTCAACTGTTGAATTCCTTGAACAAGACGGAGGCGTTGTGACCTCCAAATCCTAGCGAATTGGACATGGCGACGGGAACGCGGCCGCGTTTCGCCATGTTCGGGACGTAATCGAGATCGCAGTCGATATCGGGGTTTTCGAGGTTGATGGTGGGAGGTACGGCCGATTCAGAGATTGAGAGGACGCTGAATCCGGCTTCGATGCCGCCAGCGGCCCCGAGGAGGTGGCCAGTCATGGACTTGGTGCTGCTCACGGACAGTTTTTCCGCGTGGTCGCCAAATGCTTTCTTGACCGCGATGGTCTCGAACTTGTCGTTGAGTGGGGTGGATGTGCCGTGCGCGTTGATATAGGCGACTTCTTCCCGGTCGATACCGGCCTGTTCAATGGCGATTTTCATGGCTTCGGCTGCCCCTTCGCCTTCAGGGTGCGGCTGAGTCACGTGGTGGGCATCACTCGTAGCACCGTACCCAACTAGTTCGCATAGCACTTCGGCGCCGCGTTTCTCAGCGTGTTCTAACGATTCGATGACGATGACTCCAGCACCTTCGCCGAGGACGAATCCATCTCGTTCGGCGTCGAATGGGCGTGACGCTCCTTGTGGATCTTCGTTGCGCGTCGACAGAGCTTTGCAGGCGTTGAATCCAGAAACACCGATCGGGCATATAGCGGCTTCGGAACCGCCCGCAATTGCGACATCGACGATTCCTCTGCGAATCATCTCAGCCGCTTCACCGATGGAATCGGTACCAGTGGCACATGCGGAGACAACGGAGAAGTTGGGTCCTTTGGCGCCGATCGTCATGGAGACTTGACCACTTGCCATATCGCCCAACATCATCGGTATTAGAAATGGGTTCACGCGTCGCGGACCTCGGTCGTTGAGGACCTCGATCTGTTCGGATATGGTGATGATGCCGCCGACGCCGCTACCGATGAGAACGGCGACGCGTTCGGCGGTCTCGTCTTCCATGTTGATTCCGGCGTGTTCGAGGGCTTCGAGACTGGCGACGCAGGCGAATTGGGCAAAACGATCCATTCGCTTCGCCTGTCGACGACCGAGGATCGCTTCCGGTGTGAAATCGGTGACTTCTCCAGCGATCCGTGACTCGAATCCTTCCGCATCGAAGGCACCGATGTAGTCGATACCCGACTCACCGTTGATCAGGTTTTTCCATGTGGTTTCGCGGTCGGAGCCTAAGGGCGTGACCAGCCCTATCCCTGTGACGACTACCCGGTCGGTCATGTGTAGTTGTTTTCCTATGCGATGTTCGTTTGGCGTCGCAGATACGCTGAATGAAGTATATATCTGGGTTTGCGTATGTTCCTTATCTACGTGCTGGGACCATAGCTTCGTAGAATCGGAACGAATATGCCTACGGTCGAGATCGAGACGCATGGATGCAAGTTGAACACCGCTGATTCCCAGCAATTGGCGGCGGAGTTTTTACGCGCTGGTTTCGCGGTACGGGGTCGGGATGACGCAGCGACACCAGATGTGTTCATCCTCAACTCGTGCACCGTCACGCACGTCGCAGACAAAAAGGCTAGGCAGTCGATATCCGCTGCGAAGCGTCGGTATCCAAACGCGCTGACGGTTATGACGGGGTGCTATCCGGAACGAACCGCCGATGAAACGGCTAGTCTCCACAGCGTCGACTTAGTGTTGGGAAATGCGAGGAAGCCTGAGTTGGTCGAATCGGTGGCACGGCGACTAAGCGTGGATCTGACTCCGTGTGCGAATGGTCGGGATGTGATTCCTCCGGCGGCATTGTTGGGCCGGACGCGGGCTTCGGTGAAGATACAAGAAGGGTGCGATCAGGTTTGCGCGTATTGCATAGTGCCAAAAGTCAGGGGGCGTGAGCGTAGTGTCTCGGTCGAAGAGATTGTTAACCATGTACGACGGTTGGAGATTGCCGGTTGCCGGGAGGTGATTTTCACGGGGACGCAGTTGGGACACTACGGCTTCGATCTGGAGACCGGTGTGGATTTGACCTTCTTATTGCGGTCGGTGTTGGCGAGGACAGAGATTCCTCGGATAAGGGTCTCCTCGTTGCAGCCGCCGGAGATTGATGATCAGTTGTTGGATTTGTGGGTCGCTGACGGGGAAGGTAGGTTGTGTCCGCATTTCCATATGCCGTTGCAAAGCGGCAGCGATGTGATTCTTGGACGGATGCGGCGAACTTATACATCTGATGAGTATTTGCGGAAGGTTGACCTATTACGGGACAGGATAACGGGTTGCGGGATCACAACCGACGTGATTGCTGGTTTTCCAGGTGAAACGGACGCGGATCATGAAATGTCCGTATCCGTGATGTGCGCGGCGGAATTTTCCGATGCGCACATATTTCCGTATTCGGCAAGGCCGGGAACAACCGCAAACCACTTCGTCGATCAGCTTGATCCAGGAATCAAAGCAGAACGAGCTGCGGTTTTGCGCGATGTTTCGGCGAGGAGTGCGTCACGTTTCCGAGATGCGACGATCGGTACGGTCCGCACCGTGTTGTGGGAGGGACGTCGCGGAAGAACAGGATTGACCGACAACTACGTCAAGGTCAGATTGGAATCCGTTGACGCACGCGGCGGTGACGGACTGATTGAGGATGTCGCGCTGCTGCGCGTCCAAGCAGATGGCGTCGTCGTCGGTCAGGCGACTTCAGTTGATCGTTCGTACTAGTTCAAGTGCGGATCGAGCTGCGCCAGGATGTCGGTAGGAGTTCCGACGAGGTTACCAGCACGGTCACGATCGATATATACGGCGCGGCGCTGCGGGTCCATCGGGAAGAAGAGGCACATGCGTTCCTGCTCGGCTTTTTCGAGAAGCCGGACTTTTTCGTCATATGCTTGGAGCGGGTTCATGCTGAAACCGAACTGAACGCTCGGGTCGATGTGGAACGGCGTTGGGAAGAGCAGCGGAGAGGCCATGATCTGTTCCGAGCCGCAAGTAACGATCACGGTTGAATTGGCTGGCGTAACGCCACCGGATCGCTCCAACTTGATGCCGGGAGCGATTTCGGCGTTGTCGTCTTCGACGAGTGTGATCTTGGCTTCAAGTCTCTGTAGTGTCTTGAGATCCGTTCGGACATCGCGGTATGCACTGACGTGGAAGGGATGATGTCCCATCGCGGTATCCCATTCTTGTGCGGGGATGATGTATTCGGCGTTGGGACAGATCGGCTCGGCATCGCCTCGGTTGTTGTGCGAAATGAGGTTGCCGGCGTGAAGGAAGTGAAGGCTAGGAAGAACGACTCGCGAGACGAGTTTGGGTTGGATGGACCGTAAAAGTTGGTTCGATTTGGCTCCTAGAACTTCGCGAGTGAAGATCGGATCGTGCATTCCAACCCCAGTTCCGATGACTGTAATGTCGTATTGATCTTCTTCGATGGACGGAACATTTACTTGAAGGGCGAAATTTGCCATCGTGACCCGGTTTTGACGGTCGGTTGGGCTCTTGCCGTCGTTGAGATTGAAGTCGCGCCATAAGGCCTTTTCAACGTTGTATGCGTAGGTGACGTCGAGTTTGATACTGCTGGTGTCGATGGTTTTGATTTGCACTCGGGACATTGGAGGCTCCGTCAGTTGCTTTAAGTTCCTAGCATCGGTTGTTCAATACAGGTTCGAATGACGCCTAGGATGTGAAGAGTCGGAGATGCAATGCCCTAGACGTCGGTTGCTGAGAGTTTGGTGCCGGATGAACCGGACGAATCCCTGTAAGTAGGGATAGGGTCCCGTTCCGGAACCGAACCCTCAGGCTACTTCGCGGGTGAAGACAGGTTCCATCGGGTGGATTCCCGTGTTGATGACGGTGAGCGTGTTACGTCCACCGGCGATCTCGGGGAGAGTAATGAGCAGGACAGACTTGGCTAACTGGATGCGGTGCTGCATGGAAGAGTTGTCCTTGTCCGCAGTCTGGTGTGCCTGCTGGAATGTATCGCCTTGACTAAGCATTACAAGCCTCCTTGTTAGGGCTAGTGCAGGGAAAATGTCTCAACTGGTTCGGCTGAAGTGAGACTCATTATTTCGCACAAGCATCGAGTCTAGCAAAAAATCATGACTAAATCAATGAGATCAAAAATTTATTTTGAATTAATTTCAAAAAATATAAATCACCAGGCTGTATCTTTCAGTTTCACTGAAACTGCCATACGCGACCCTCAATGGAGGCATTTGGGTGAGTTGGAGCAGAAATCGGTATCGATTCGGGCCGTGTGCGGCAATGTTGGTAGTTCGCTAGAATCGATATACGATGACGGCGAGCGGGATTCTTGGCGAGGTAAAGCAGATATGACCCTGAGATTGCAAGCGATGCGTGGCGACATTGCGCACATCGCGTCGGACGCGGCGATCGTGAATCTTTTCGAAGGTGTTGAACGTCCGGCCGGTGCGACAGGAGCGGTTGATCGAGCGTTGGGTCAACTGGTGACCGAGTTGATATCCGATCGCGAAATAACGGGCAAACGCGGCAACAACGTGTTGATCCATACGCCTGCAGGCCGTTACGACGAGTTTGTGCCCAAACGAGTGTTGGTGATGGGGTTGGGCAAGCAAGTCAACTTTGGCGCGGATGAAGTTCGTGAGGTCGCGGCTGCGGCCGCGAACCGGTTAAAGGGAATTGCCAAGACGGCGACGACGATTGTTCACGGCGCAGGCATCGGTGGGTTGGATACTGCGATGGCGGCACAAGCGATAGCAGAAGGGTCGATCATCGGTTCGTACGGTTTTAACAAGTACAAACAAACGTCGAACGAATCGTCCGACCGCCTTGAGTTGATGAATGTAGTCGAATTGAACGACTCGAGGTTGCCTGAAGTGCGTTCCGGATTGGGATTAGGTATTGCAACCGCGGAGGCGCAGAACTTCGCGCGTGATCTGGTGAACGAGCCAGCAAACGTTTTGTCGCCAGCGGCGATGGCAGACGAGGCTAGGCAGGTTGCGGAAGCCCACAGATTGCAGTTGACGGCAATGAGTCTGGACGAGTGTCGATCGATGGGCATGAACGCATTCGCGGGTGTGGCGCAGGGATCGCACCGTCCGGCGGAGTTCCTGCACATGACTTACGTAGGCGATCCGCCGGATCCGAGCAATAACGTATGGTTGATTGGCAAGAGCATCACGTTCGATTCGGGAGGGCTGTCTATAAAGCCGTCGCGAGGGATGGTTACGATGAAAGGGGACATGGGAGGCGGCGCGGCGGTTTTGGCAGCGATGAAGATCGTTGGTGGACTCCGGCCTCGTATCAATGTTCACGCGGTGCTTCCAATAACCGAGAACATGCCAGGCGGTGGAGCGCAACGACCTGGCGATGTAGTTCAGGCGATGAACGGCAAGTACATAGAGATAGATAACACTGATGCGGAGGGTCGATTGACGTTGGCCGATGCGTTGGGTTACGCGCGGAAGAATGGTGCCGCACGCATTATCGATGTCGCGACGTTGACCGGTGCGGCTCGGGTCGCGCTTGGCACTGGCAATGCGGCGGTTTTTGGTAACGACGATGGGTTGGTCGAATCGGTGATGGATGCGGCGAAGGCTTCAGGCGATGGGATGTGGAGATTGCCGTTGGATGCGACCTCGAAGCGATTGAACCGTTCGAGTATTGCCGACGTAAAAAATAGCGGAGGTGCTCCTGCGGGATCGATAACCGCGGCGCACTTTATTTCGGAGTTTGCGGAAGATACACCCTGGGTGCACATCGACATCGCTGCGGTCTCAATGGTAACCGGCAACCGGGGGATGTTCCGCACGACGGGCGCGACCGGTGCGCCGACACGGACTCTCGCCAACCTAGTGGCGTCACTGGCTAGATGAATTGAACAAGGTTGCGATTTCGATACTGGTTTTTGCGTCGATAGTGGTCACGACGATCGTTTTTTCGGCGTGTGGGACGCTCGAGAGTGGGCGAACTTTTCCAACGCCGGAGGCTCGTGGACCGTATGAGGTCTCGACAGAGTACGCAGTCGTAACTCCGACATCGATTGATTTGCCGGAGGGTTGGTGGAATCCGATCGACGAAAAGAAGCTTGAGCAGATCGAGTATTCGTTGGTCGGCATCAAGATGTGGGGAAACTGCGTCTGGTATTTCGACGATCCTTCGCCGGCAACGGAAGCGGCGGTGAGGATGGCGCTTTCTGACGTGATCAACTCGCCGATAGCCAACTCAATTGGTGTCATCGAAGGGGCGGATCTGGAAGCGGTCTGCGAAGGCTCGGCCGCGGTGTCTGATATCGATATCAATGTCACCGACGGGAGACGGGCGGCGATCGCGTCCGATTTGATGGTCGACCTGTTGGATTCCTGCGTAACGTTCTACGCGACGCCCGATGCACCGTTGGCGTATCGGATCGCTACGAATTTCATGGACATGCTATGGATGTTGGAGTTGGATTCGCCCAGATGGCCGCGACGAGATTTTTGGGGCGTCCGGGAGTGGTGCGACAACGTCGTCGAGGGCGCGGTGGCGAGTTAGGAGAGGCGTTCGTAGATGAGCTGATGAACTCTTGCCTATGGCGGTCATCCCCAGAGGTCTAGGGCGATGAGTAGGCCAAGGGTGTGGATGGTGTTAATAAGTACGAGCCAACCTAGAAGTTCGAATTTTAGCTTGGCAA
This sequence comes from Dehalococcoidia bacterium, assembly GCA_965232825.1. GTDB lineage: Bacteria > Chloroflexota > Dehalococcoidia > Lucifugimonadales > Lucifugimonadaceae > Bin127. The sequence goes on from OZ247429.1 coordinate 294,589, forward strand.
CAGCGGTCTTGGTGATTAGCACGTCAGTTCTGGTTGCAAGGAGGTTGCCATTTGTGATGAAGTCGCGGCTCTGTTCCAAAGATGTCATCAAAACCCTACTTCAACCCGTGTTATGTCAATTGGAGACCTCACACGTCGTAGCATGCAGAGATTGACCTTTAGAAAGGCATGATGGTGGCGTCGAAAAGAGTTTCTGTGATCAGGATGGCTCCGATGGCGATGCTGAGGGCACCGGCGGCGAGGGTAATGGCCCGGTTGAGAGCGAGTTTAGAGGCGGCGGCTTTGAATGGCAATGCGAGGAAAATTGTGAGGATCGCCATTGAGAGCATGGTGCCGATGCTGAAGAGGGCGATGTATCCGAGCCCGGTCAAGGTCGAGTCGATCGTGGGAAGGAGGACGACCATCACCGCGGCGCTTCCGGCGAGTCCATGGACGGTGCCGATAGCGAAGGATTTGACGCGGAAGACGGGTCTACCCAAGATAAAGAAGCTGTTGTGGTTGTTGCTGTTGGGTTTGTGTTGGGATAGACGTGCGTGTGAAGCTTGAGGCGAGTGCGTGGCATGGACGTGGACGTGAGGGCCGACGCCGTGGTCGTGTTGGTGGATGTGGAGTTTGCCGCGCAGGACGTTCCACGCGGCGCTAAAGCCGAGATATATGAGCATGATTCCGACGCCGACTTCGAGGAATGGAGCAATGGCTTCGTAGCGTTCGATCGCGATCTGATTGGAGATCAATACAACGGTTCCGAGGATGAGAAGTGGGACGGAGTGCCCGGCGCCCCAAGAGACTCCGAGCCAGATGGATTGCCAGATGTTTCGCTCTTTGCCGACGATGTTGGCGACGGCGACTACGTGGTCGGCGTCGGTAGCGTGTTTGAGTCCGAGCAGGAAGCCGAACGCGAGGACTGCAATTACACCTGAATGGGGTTCCATACTATTGGCTCCGAAAAGTGATTTGTTAACTGAATACGAGGGGGGATTTAGATGTTGTTGAAAGGGTGGGTGGCACGCCCGGAGGGATTCGAACCCCCGACCCTCTGGTTCGAAGCCAGATGCTCTGTCCCCTGAGCTACGGGCGCACGGATGCTCTCGAATTCGCAAGATGGAGTGGGGTGGACGGAGGGAATCGAACCCTCGATCTTCAGGGCCACAACCTGACGTGTTAACCGCTACACTACGCCCACCACGAGAACGCGAATGCGAGGTATGCGTCCAACTGATTCTAAAACAGGTGGTTGATGGGGGTGATGTAAGAATCAACGCATGGGCAGTCTGTGAGTCTGGTCTTGTCCCGCGACAGCATCTTGAGGTGATTGGGCTTGAACCGGAAAGCGAGCGGGTTTACAGTTTGACGGACGGTAGCGAGCGCCGAATGTCGGTCACAACAGGTCGGCTAGATTTAAAGGGTGAAGTTGAGGGATCGTTTGGATTACAACGAGGATTCGTTGGATTCGCCGTTGGTATGAGGTAACTGATTGACGATTGGTTTGGAAACTGGGGCACCTGATGCTGAGCACCCCCGGTTTTCGCTTCGCGAAGGGGTGCTGTGCACAACCCTCCCCCTTGATGCCCAAGGGGGAATTAAAGGGGGTTTAGACTTGGCATTTCGCTTTGGACGCCATTGCCCGGCCCCTCTGGATTCCGGCATTCGCCGGAATCCAGAGGGGTTTATGTTGCTAAAATTGCCGCAGTCGTATTTAGTTGAGAGGACTGCGTGATGAAGATTGTTGATGTTCGACCGATGGTGGTGGAGAATGATCCGCCGTTTATTGGGGGGCAGCATTTGCTGTTTGTGCAGGTGGTTACGGATGAGGGGATCGTGGGTCTGGGGGAGCGTGTTACGGGTAGCGGGTATTCCGGGAATGTGGTTGATTTGCAGTCGATGATTTCGCTGCTGGAGGAGTATGGTCGGTATGTTCTGATCGGAGAGAATCCCTTCAATATCGAGTTGCTGTGGCAGAGGATGTATGGAAGCCGGCACGATTTTCGGCATCCGAGTCTGCACTCGACGCCGGCGATCAGCGCGTTGGAGATGGCGTTGTGGGACATAGTGGGTAAGGCGACGAGGCAGCCGGTTTACAACCTCTTAGGAGGGAAGTTCCACGAGAAGTTGCGGGCGTATGCGTATATGCCGCAGCCGGAGGGCGGGTTCATGGCGAATCCTGAAGCGGCGGGTCCGATCGCTGAGAAGCTTCTCGAAGAAGGAAACACGGCATGCAAGATCGATCCCTTCACTCCGCTGTTTCCGGGACCCAGAGATGTCGGGTTGCCGGAGATAACGCAGGCGGCTAAGATTTGGAAGGCGGTGCGGGATGCGGTCGGGAACGAGCTGGAGGTAGGTATCGGGACGCATGGTCAGTTGACGACTTACAGCGCGATCCGGGTGGCGGATTTCTTGGAGGAGTATCACCCGTTCTGGTTTGAGGAGCCGGTTCCGCCAGAAAATGTCGAGGAGATGGCTCGGGTTGCGGCGCACACGTCGATACCGATAGCCACGGGTGAGCGGTTGGTGACGAAGTGGGAGTTTTCGAACCTGCTGGAGAAGCAGGCGGCGCAGATCATCCAACTGGACTTAGGTCAGTGCGGCGGAATCATGGAGTCGAAGAAGATCGCGGCGATAGCGGAGGCGCACTATGCGGTGATTGCACCGCACATGTATTGCGGTCCGATAGCAGCGGCGGCGGCGATTCAGCTAGACACGTGTTCACCGAACTTCATGATTGCGGAGGCAAACCAGGGGCCGTTGCACAAGATCATCTTCAAGGAGCCGTTGGTGTTCGAAGACGGATACTACATCCCGCCGACGGGGCCGGGGTTGGGCGTGGAGTTGGATATGGATGTGGTGAAGGGAAGGTTGTTGGTGGGGTGAGTTAGTTGCCGTTGTTGGCGAGACTTTCGGGCGGTTCGGCGCGAGCGGATTGCTCGTTCATCTCCTGTAAAGCATCCTTACGCCCTCGTTCGTACGCCTCATTTACAGCCTGTTGGTAGGTATCCTTGCGGCCTTTTTCGTAGGCCGCGTTGACTCGGGCCTCCCGTTTTTCACGGTCTTTCTTTTCGAAATGCCGTTCGAGTAGGGTTTTGAGTACCATTACTGCCTCCAGTTCGATGATGCTTGCGGTGGCGGCCACAAATACGAGAGCGGCAGATCCGCCTGCTACGACTGAGATCGTACTTGCTATGTTATCGTGCGTGCCGGTATGGTGTTCGGACCACCAGAGCGCCGCGATCAAGGGTGCGGCTTGCAATATGAATAGTAGGTAGAACCAACCGATCCACTCTGGCCGAATGGTCCAGACGGAATGTCGTGAATCTGGCGAGGCGCTCGGAGGATCGGTCAGTTGTGTATCGCGATTTACGTCACGCATGTTCGTATTATATGGACGTGAGTTGTGCAAGTGACGCGAGATGGCGAGAATTCTGGTCGTTCAATTGGTCCCAATCTATTGGCGTGACGGGATGAAGATGGAGTATTCTGAGATGGGGACATCTTCGCCGTTGATTTCGCCCCAGAGGAGGATGGTGTAGACGCCGTTGCCTTGTTGGGCTAGGAGGTCTGAGATGTCGGCGGAGATGGAGAAGGAGTCGTGGTTGACGGACCATTCGGTTGCCGTGATCGTTCGGATCGTCAGGCGGCGTGTTATTTTGGTCTGGCTTAGATCGCGGGCTTGTCGCCAGTTGGCTTGAGCTTCGTCGTTTGACGTGGGTGGTGGTAAATCTGGCGGGATGTCGTACGGATCCGGGCACCGGCTCGAAGTGATTTCGATGGTGGATTCGTGCTGGGTATACGCCGACCCAGATTCCGGTGGTGGCCGGATGTTGGCTATGCGCTGACCGTTGTTGTAGCAATACGTTCTGGAGAGTTGGCCTTGGGTTAGGGGTTGGGGTTGGCGGTCGTAGTAGATGGTGAGGGTTGGCGACGTTGCATAGATTGCGGCTCCGTTTTTGGTCTGGCCGCTGAGGGTGAGCGTTCCCGAGTCGATCGTCGGTTTGGTCTCGTACTCGATGTAGTCGCCGACGAAAAGTTGGACGAACCAGATGGTCGGTGGGCGGTATGTGAGACCAATGCCGACTTTGCGATGGTGCGGGTTAAGAATGTTCTGACGATGCCCGGGGCTGTTCAGAAAGCGGTCCATGGCGAAGTCGATTTGCTCCCTTGGCGTTTCCAAGCGGTAGTTATCCAAACCTTCGGGACAGAAGTCGATGGCGAAGACGTTTTCCGCGGAGTATTGCTCACCACCGGCGAGGGTGTAGCGCATGTAAGGTTTGAGGCCGTTGGAGTCCCAATGGCCGCGGGTGCAGCGGGCGCGTGAATGTTCGGCGTGGGATTGGGCGGCGGTGTTGGTGTCGAGTGTCAGTTCGTTGAGGTTGGCCGCAGTTCGGGCTTGGTTGATTTGGGAGAGGGCGAAATCGACGAGGGCAGTGTGTTCGGATGGGGTTAGAGCGGAGGGTGTTGGTACATCGGTTCGAGCGCAAGCCACCAAACTCAGGAGAGCGATCGTCAAAACTGCGAGTCTTCCGGCGGTTGGAAATCGGGGCATGGTAGCGTCCGGCCGCGAACATGACGTCTAGCGGTGAACCTCTGTTTTCGCCGGGTTGATCAATCCGAGGTTGGGCGTTTGCGTTGGGATGTGCGACGGAGATTAGCGGGGTTGATGCGTTGGAGGACTGATGGTCGCCATCTTGGGATCGGTCGCTGTTCGGAAGTCACGACTGTTTCCATACGTTGCAGGTTTCGGGAGACGGTGTTGCCGAGGAATCCGGCGAGTCTGACCGGGTCGACGGCTTGAGGGACGAGTCTTCTGAGGCTGCGTGGGCGGAAGAATCCGGCTCCGGCGATGACCCAGCGTTTGATCCAGAACATCCAGGCGACCAATGCCGCGGCGAATACGCTGGTACCAACTACTATGTGATAGCCCCACCTGAAACCGATACCGGGCATGTTCTCGAAGTTCATGCCGAAGAGACCGGCGATCAACCCTAGTGGCAGGAATACGGTGGCGACGATCGAGAGAACCTTCATGATTTCGTTCTGTCGGTTTCCCACTACAGAGAGGTATGTTGCTAGGGAGGTATCGGTACGCTCTCTGATGGCGTCGTTTGCTGCTTGGACTCGGATCAGGTCGTCGGCGAGGTCGCGGAAGTAGAGGTCGACGTCGTTCCCGATGATGTTGAACTCCCTTCGTCCCAGGCGATTCAAGACCTCCCGTTGTGGTACGAGTGCGCGGTTGAGGCTGAGGCATGATCGTTTGAGTGCCATGAGGGCGGTTAAAGCGTATTGATCGGGGTCGGTGAGGACTTGCTCTTCGATGGCGTCGGCACGGTCTTCCATGAGGTCTAGAGTTGGCAGGATGGCTTGAATGAGAGCGTCGAAGAGGGCGTGTGCGAAGAACCCGGAGCCTTTTCTCATGGGGCGTCCGTCGATCTCGACGAGTTGCTTGACGGCTTCGACGCTGGGCATTTCAGAGTTGTGGATGGTGACTACGAAGTTCGGGCCGATGAACATTCCCATGTCGGTGGTTTGGACGACTTCTGTTTCGACGGTGTAGTCTATGCTTCTTACGTTCACGAAGGTGTAGTCGACGAAGTCTTCAACGCGGGCGGAGCGGACGTCGGGGTTTATGACGCCGTCGACGACAAGGGGGTGGAACTCGAACACGTCGAGCAGTACTTTCTGATCGGATTCGTCGGGTTCGGCGATGTCTATCCATAGCAGTCCCTTGCCGGATGTGAGGGCGGCTCGGATGGCCTGGATTTCGATGTTGGCGTAGACGCGAGAATCGGTATCGAGGAAGTACGAAGCTAGTGGCATGGTTGGACCTCCTTCGAGCCTTATCGTGCTAGTTAGTTCGATGCCTTCTATTCTAGGGTTGCGGGATATTCCTGCATGGTGGTGGCTGATCAAGCAGGCAATGGGAAGTTGGTCGACTACTCAGTGGGTTCGTACGGCGGGATGAATATCGTGGGCACCGAACCGCTGGTTACGTTGACGACTATCCTCCCTCTTAATTCGCCGATTGTGGAATTCGTGCCAACGCTCAAATGCTGAGATATGATCACGGAACCAATACAACGAGAGGAGATCCGAATTGACCTCGAAACAGGTAGTGGCTCTAAGTGTCGAAATTGGGGCGACCTTGATGGCGCTCGCCACCTTTGTCGTCGGCATGGGTTGGATAGCAAGCGACCCTTACCAAGTTGAAATGTACGGACCATTGATGGCTCTGTGCGCGGCACTGATGCTGTTACTCATAAGTTTAGACTCGAACGTGACTGAACGACGTCGAGCCACGCGCGGCGCACTCGCTGCAATATTCGGCGGTGTCAGTGCGTATTTCTGGATCGCCGATGCTATGGAAAAACACCCGACCGATTCAGAGGTATGGTTGGGGCTAGGCTTGGTGTGGTACTTGGTGCTTGGCTATGCTGTTTTCTCAGTGTTGATGTTCACTGTATTCTTTCCGAAAAAGGATGAGTGATCGCCAACACAATTGAACAGAGAATCACTACACGTGATCCACCATTGAGTAAAAATTCGATTGCGTGAGAGTTAAATGGCGAAAAATTTTTGAGACGGATGTATATGCTTAATGCAGTGGCGAGATGTCGGCTATGGTGGGGCGTCAAGTTGCCCTTGGCTGTTGTCTCCCCAACACTCTGGGATTCCATCCGTCTTAATTGCGCAAACGTGAGATACCCCTGCATGGATCGATACCGTGGTTGTCTGGACGGGAGTGTTTGCGATGATGCCCCATTAGTTGTCGGTTCGCGGATTTTGGTTATTGAAGTCCATTAAATGGCACTTTGGTCTGCCGTTTTCGAGCAATCCGCAAAGAAAATCTGAGCCAACAGTTATCTGCGTGAAGGGGCCTACAAAAGGTTTTTGGGCTGCACCGTCTTGCCAGCATACGGCATCTCCGTCGTTTCGCAATGCGCATTTCGGCGTATCTGATCTACCAGAAGCGATGGCGATGTAATGCCCATCCCTCAGCGTTTTGGGTGCTGTACCATACTGTCCCCAGCAAGATATCGAACCATCGATACGCAGTCCACAAGTTGAAACAGATCCTGACTCAATCGCTACAAATTTTGCATTTTCAGGCGGCGTCGACTGTCTGTTGTTGCCCTGTGAACCCCAACAAACCGGGGTACCATCTTGTCGTAATGCACATGTATGGGCATCTCCGGCTGAGATAGCAGCGAACCTGTCGTGTACCGGCGGTTGCGTTGAGCCTTGGTGGTCCATTCCCCAGCAGAATGGCGAACCATCAGGTCTTAGCCCGCAAGCATGCTGATATCCGACAGCAACCGAGATGTATTTGTCGTGGGATTCGTTCAGCAGAAAATTCTGGTCACCCCAACATACGAGTGTTCCATCGAGTCTAAGTTCACACGTGTGATGTTGAGAGGTTTCGATAACGGGCAAAGCTGGCGGCGGAACTATTCTCCCCGTGTCGTCTGGAGTGGCGACGGGTGATTCCGAATCTTCCGGCCCGGATTCTTGACGTGCTTCAATAGGCACCGGCACAGCGCGCTCGACAATTACAGTTACTGGAACTGGCAACTCTACGATAACTGTTGCTGGGACTTCTACACGTGTTTCGACTTCGACCGTAACGGGTACTTCGACGATGCGATCAACCTCGACGGTCTGCGGGACGCCAATGAATCGGTCTACTTCGACAGTTACCGGTTCATTGACGACTTGGAGCACCTGCTTTTCGACCTCAACAGTCTGCACCAGAGTCCGGCCCACGTAAACGTTGCCTGAGAGTTCTACAATTCCAGTAACGAACGCGGCTACGACAGCACCGACAAGCACGACGAACGCGACCGCCCAAAAGATGGCACTTCTGAGGATTTTGTCGGTTAACGATTGATTTTGATCCCGCATTCGGTTATCTGGTCGGGGTTCGCAATTCCTTCGCACATTTTACAACCTCAATGAAGGGTTGCCGTGCGTATCGGAAGTTCCGCCGAACATCGCTAACAGAAGTTCTGTGTGAAAAAGACCTTCCCGTCATCGGCGATACCGACTCCCATGCCGGCACGGTCGTACGAAGCATCGAGGATGTTTTGACGATGTCCAGGGCTGGTCATCCACCCATTCACCGCGTTGCGAGCCAATTCCTCGAGCGTGAACCAGTCATATGACGTAATTCTGCCACCGACGATTTGGAATGAATCAAATAGCCAGCCTTGGTGGATGTTTTCCGCCAAACCGTATGTGAAGTAGGAGCCGTAGTCCTTGCGACAATCGTAGCCGACCCTTTGACCGCGGTCAGAGGGATCTAGACCCTCAGGATTATCGTGTGAGAAAAAGTTCCGTAATGCCATATCTTCGCTATGAGAACGGGCAATGAGCCTGATTTTCTCGATATGGTCCAACGGTTGAAATCCGTTTGCCGAGCGTTGAGCATTGATCAAGTCATGCGTCAGAGCCTCTAATTGAAGAATATCGATGGTTGACGCCTGTCTCTTCATGGGGGAAACGGTTGGTGTTGGCGGTACCGGCGTGGAGGTAGGAGATGGCACCGGGGTAGCGGTGGGATCTGGTGTAGGGGTTGGGCTAGGTGGGATGGGTGTTGATGTTGGTGTCGGCGTAGGTATTGGTTGCAATGTGGGTATTGTTGCAAGTGTTGCCGCCACAAGCGGAGTTGGAGATTCCCGAGACGGCATAGGTAAAGGAGGAAGCGTCGGCAATGCAGGAATCAGCACTGGCCGTTCCGGTGTCAGTTCTAGTGACAGAGTAGGCAACACGAAGGTTGGAAATGGAAGCGGTGTCGCAGTCGCAACAGGTAACGTGGGTACCGCGAACGTAGATGCTGGCTGCGGCGTAGTAGTTATGATCGAATCTGTAGTTTGCGCTGGTAAAGGAGTGGGTGTATCCACTGGCAGACTTGCTGGGGTTGGCTCTGAGATTAAAATAGTTGTAGTGGAGTCGTTTTGGAAGACTGCCCGCCATTCATCGCGCCACTGTTGGCTGATGTCGGGCCGGAATGCGCTAACGGTCAGGTATACGAAGATGATGATTGCGAGAAGTTGTGTGAATTTCTTCATCAATTCGGACTGAAGGCCTCAATTGTTCGTCGAGATTGGATGTTTCGAGGCACAACTCTATCTTGCGAGGACATTGTCGAAAAGTTGGGCCCACGAATCCATGAGCATTTCAACGGTTGACGGTGACGAGACGGTAAGGACGAGATAGGTGACGATCAAAGATACGAGCGCGAATGCGGTTAAAGTCCACAGTATTGACCGTATCCTACGTGTCCGTTTTTCGCGTACGAGTCCTTCGCGTATTTCACGTCGTCGGTGTTCCTCGGCTCGCTGGTGTTCGAAAATCTCGGTGAACGCACCCGGCGGATGATGTCGCGGCGATCGATATGAAGGCTTCATGTCAGGCTTTGTTCGGAGGCTAGGTTTCCCCATTCAATCAACAGGCGCCGTAGCGGTTCTGAGATCACTCCGCTCAAGAATAAACCTATTGCGCCAACGACACGTTTGACCACATTGGGTTGAGGCCTAGGCCTGAGGGAAAGCCGATCGCGACGAGAGTGATTGGGAAAAACAGCATGGTCATAGCCAGTGCCTGCATTCCAGGTCCGGAAATCCTGCGATTTTTGCGTCTACGTGCACTCTTCAACGTCCACGATGCTACAGGTGCCCACAGTATGCCTCCGAAAAGGATGATAGGCAATGGCAAAAGTAGGAGGTCGAAACCTTCTTTGTTGATCGCTAACGCGGCACCCCAATAGATCATTGCCGCTGCCAGTGCAAGTGTGAATCCCATATACGGAAGCCACTCATAGCGTACGATTTGCCAAAAAAACCAGCCATATGGAAACCCCAAAAGAACAAGTGTCACACTGAATGGCAGGAACCGCCAATGATACTCATCTCCGATGAATAATGCTAATGCGAACCACGAAACAATCGAAAGCCAAACGGCGTGGCTCCTAAAAGTTAATCGCTCTGGTGGCGAGAAAAGGTGGATGATAGGCATCGCTGTGACGAGACTGGTGATAGCGATGTTGGCGGCGAGATTGGAGAAGCCGTCGAATAACCACGCTACTGCGTAGACAGGTACACAGATGCCCAGGATGATGACCATCAGGACGCACCATCGCTCACGGACGGCGTGGGCAATCTTGCCGAACAGATCCAACGTCGCCGTTCCGAATTTGCGTATGCGAGACATGGTTTTTCTGTGGAATGGTAGTCCTGCGTGGCTCGCGAATGGCTTACCTTCGCTTTTTGTCCCGTTTCCCGGCCTTACGTGCGCGTCGTCGTCTAGCTTTTTCCTGCTTTCGCCGTTTTGCCTTATTTGCGCGTCGCCGCCGCTCTTTGTCCTGCTTTCGTCGTTGGTTTTCAGGTACGCGTTCAGGTTGCTCCCGCACTTGTGATTGCCGATGCTTTTTCCTTGCCGCGTCTTGGATTAGCTGCTCCGCCTCAAGCACAGCTTGATCTAGTTCTTCCTCTTGCCTCCGTCTTTCCTCTCTTACGTACGCTTGTTGTTCCCGTTCTTCTTCCTGTGCTGCTCGTTGTGGTTGCGCTTCTGCTTGTCTTCTCTGTCGTTCGGGTTGAAATTGGACTCCACGTCGTGCTGTCGCAGACAACTCATCACGAGCCGCGTTGAGGCGTTGCGTCAACTCGGTTGCCAAAGGATCGCCGTCGTGCCGATCCGGGTGGTAGGCTGTGACCCACCGTCGATGGGAGTCGATGATTAGGGATTGAGGGGCGCCGCTAGGAATACCCAATACGACGTGCGGATCGAAGTTGCTCGCCCGCCAATGCTCGAGCGTTCGCCTGAATTGTTCGCGTCGCCAATCCGATCCGCTGTTGGTCATTACTGCCCTGCAGTCATTTTGCGTTTAGACAATCGCCCGCCGCGCCGCCCCTCTGGATTCCGGCTTTCGCCGGAATCCAGAGGGTGCGGGAATGACGGGGAGGGTCTATTTCAGCGAGTCCAAATACTCCTGCATGGTGGCATCGGTCGGCGGATAGTATTTGCCGGGGCGGACGTTTTCGTTGAGGATTTTCTGTTTTACGTAGTTTTCGACGCCTTCGTGTTCTTCGACCCATTGGACGGCTTCTTCGGCGAACCAGGAGGGGACTACTACACAGCCGTCGTCGTCGCCGACGATGACGTCGCCGGGGCGGACTAGGGCGCCGCCGCATTGGATGTCGCAGTTTTCGTAGGCGGGGTCGGCCCAGGGGCGTCCGCCGTAGGGGGAGCGCTCTTGGGCGTAGACGATGAGGCCGTAGTCTTCGTCTTCGAGGACGCCGAGGTCGCGGATTGCACCGTCGGTTACTAGGCCGTCGGCGTTGTTCATTTTGAGTTGGAGGAGTTTTACGTCACCGGCGACGGCGGCCCATTGTTTGCCCATGAGGTCGGCGACTAGGACATCGCCGGGTCCGCAACGGGCCATGGCTCGGTATTCGGGCGAGTCTTCTCCAATCTTAGTCTCGACATCGAGGTCTGGGCGTGGGGGGAGGAAGCGGAGGGTACGGGCGCGTGCGGCGAGGCGTTTGCCGGGGGTGAAGTTGCGGACGCCTTCCATGAAGGGGAGCGTGACGCCGGCAACGTTTGCGACGGCGGCCCAGGTGGTGGCGATGGGGAGTTTGCGGAAGCGGTCGAGGATGTCGTCGGAGACGTCGACGGGGGTGAAGGATCGATCAGCCATTGAGTTGGAGCCTTTCATGATGAGTGTGCGTGTTTGTTGGCTTTGATGATGTTAACGCACAGCGGGGTGTGAACTAGGATGCGAAGGATTTTGAATGATGGGGTCGATTTGGCGCGGTTGGGGGAGGTTGAGGCGAGAATGTGGGTTACGTAGTTGTCCGATGACCCGTCCTTGATCGAATCGATTGAAGGGGGATTCCGTGCGGAATTTCGAGCATCCCCTGCGTGCACAACTACCGTCATTCCGGCGAAAGCCGGAATCCAGAGGCGCCGGGCAATGGCGTCCAAAGCGAAACGCCAAGTCTAAACCCCCTTTAATTCCCCCTTGGGCATCAAGGGGGAGGGTTGTGCGCAGCACCCGAAGGGGGGTGTTACATGGCATCCTTCGTGGCGCTGGGACTTTGCGCAGGGGTGGTTACCGCTGTTCGCGGGATTTGATGGCGACCAGGACTTCTTCTACGGACATGCGGCCGACGGGGCCGGATGCGTACATGGAGCCGAAGACTACGCCGCCGCGGGAGAGGAGAAGTTCTGTTGGTTGCATGTATCGGCCGTGGTGGTCGGTTGTCCACAACGCTCCGAGTGGTTGGAAATCGTCTTCGGTCATGCCGTAGGCGACGGGGAAGGTGAGACCTAGGTCGTCGCGCATTGATTTGACTTCATCGAGAGTTCCGACGGTTGCGGCGATGACTCCCGCGCCGAGGGTTTCGAGTTCGTCGATTTTCTCTTGGTAGCTAACTAGCTGCCTTTGGCAGTAGCTTCACCATGCGCCACGAAAGAAGAGTAGCGCGACATAACGGTGATTCATTCCGCTGGGTAGCGTGAGGCCACCGCCGTCGACGAGTTGCAAATTGAGTTTAGGTAGGCGGTCGCCTTGTTTAAGCATTTCGGACATTGAACGATGACCTCGGTTCAATTGGAGCGCGTTGGTTGATGATGTTAACTAAAGCGCGGCGTCTGGGTTTCCGGCACGCTCAAGCGTAGTTGGTTCGGCATCTTCGGCCGGTTCCCTGGTTGCGTCGAGGCCGAGCATTTCGAGTGCGGTTATTTTGGCTTCTGCCAAATTGTCGACGATATGTTCTTCAGGTACCGCGTCGATGGCATTGATCGCGCGAAGAGCGGTCTCAGGGACGCCCCCAAGACCGACGAGGATGCAATGTGTATCCAAAGTTAAGGCTACGTCGATCATTTGTTCGACAACGAGAGCGGCGCTGTCGTCGATGTAGATAGTGTCGGTGAAATCGAGGATAACGACTTCATGTTCGCGGATGTCTTCGCTGAGGGTCGTGATAAGTCGGCCGGAGGAGGATACGGTGAAGCTCCCGCGAAGAGAGACCATGCCGACCCGTGCGGCAAACTCACCCATGGATCGTGCGGCTTTGAATCCTTGGAAGAACACTCGGTCGAGGATCGGGACAGATACTACGCTGTCGAGTTCGAGGCGTTCGAGTTGCTTGGCGGTGGCCATTCCAGCGGCGATGAGTCCGATGGCTACGGCGGTGACGAGGTCGAGGAAAACGGTGAGTGTCATGGTGATGACCATGACGATGAGGTGTTCGCGTTGGACACGATGAATGCGAGTGATGAATCGCCAGTCGACAATGTCCCAGCCGACTTTGATGAGAATTCCCGCAAGTGCGGCGAGGGGGATATTTTCGACGTATCGACCGACGCCCAGAACGAGTGCTAGGAGGATCGCCGCCCGGATGACTCCAGATATCTGTGTCGTTCCACCGGCGCGTAGGTTGACTACGGTTCCGAGCGTTGCGCCGGCACCTGGCAAGCCGCCGATAAATCCGGCGACGGTATTCCCGATGCCTTGACCGATGAGTTCTTTGTTCGGGTTATGCCGAGTGCGCGTCATCGAATCGGCGATTAGAGAGGTGAGCAGACTGTCGATCGATCCTAGGAGCGCAATGATGATGGCTGGTTGGATCGCTTTGACGATTAAGTCGCTTTCGATGTGCGGGAATTGGATGCTCGGCAAACCGGACGGCACTTCACCGATGATGGGTGCGTCGGTCAACCAGAGTAATCCGAGAAAGGTGCCCGTGACGAGGGCCGCCAGGGTGGATGGTAAGTATCGGCTGAGGCGTTGTGGCCAGAACACACCGACCGCGAGAGTCGCGGTGGCGATGATGGCGGCGCTGATGCCGAAACTGGTGAATGCGTCAGGCCAAGCACGGATTGCACCGACTGGACCGCCGGATACGCCCTCTGCTCCGACGAATGGCAGGACTTGGAGAATGATGATGATGACTCCGATTCCGGACATGAATCCGGAGATAACGGAGTATGGTGTGTAAGCGACGAAACGCCCGATCTTCAAGACACCGAGGAGAATTTGGATAATGCCGGCGAAGATGACGATTGCGAAGGCATCACCGAGATGTTCGGGACCCGAGAGCGTTACGATTGCGGCCATGGCGACGGCCATTGGGCCGGTCGGACCGGAGATTTGTGACTTGGTGCCGCCAAAGACAGCGGCGAAGAACCCGACGGCTATTGCGCCGTAGATGCCGGCGACGGCGCCGAGCCCGGACGCGACACCAAACGCCAGCGCGACCGGCAACCCAACCACGGTAGCGGTCAGGCCGCCGAATACGTCGCCTTTGAATGTCTGGACATCGTATTTGAAGTGCAGGATGTTGGATATGTTCTGCAATTTCCCCTCGGCTTCAGTGGTCATTGGGACATCAAGCGCGGAATCAGTTTACGTGGAAATCGCCAAGTACGCGTTCACTTCTGTTGGCGTATCGCTTGATTTCGCCGAAGTTCAGTAACGTGTGAATGAGCGTTGGTTTGCTGACGGAAAGGAATTGAGATGGTTTCGGTTGATTCGTTCGACTGCGTTTTGGGGCATAGGTGTGGTATATTTCTATACACATCGGGCGTTGATAACGTGTGCGGTTGCCGACGTGGAGTTGTCCTAACCGCCAAGTATTAGAGTGGGTACCATGACCAGTCGCATTTTGGATCGTATCGATGCACCTGATGATCTCAAGCAACTTACGCTGGCGGAGGTTGAACAGGTAGCGGAAGAGGTGCGTGAAACCATCATTTCGGTGATTTCTGAGCGTGGCGGTCATCTGGCATCCAATCTGGGGATCGTGGAGCTTACCCTAGCTCTTCATCGAGTGTTTGACAGTCCCCGCGACAGTTTGGTGTGGGACACGACGAACCAGATGTATACGCACAAGCTGGTTACTGGTCGCCGTGATGAGTTTCAGGACATCCGATTGGCGGGTGGGTTGTCCGGGTTTGGCGAGCCGGCGGAGAGTGAGCACGATACGTTGTGCGCCGGTCACGCCGGGACGGGTCTATCGATCGCACTGGGCATTGCGCAGAGTGCGGGGAACCTGAACAAGGAAGCGTGGACGGTTGGGATTGTCGGAGACGGCGCGATGACGTCGGGTTCAAGTTTCGAGGCGCTGAATAACATCGTGCATCTGAACCCCAATCGTTTGATTGTCGTGTTAAACGACAATGGGATGTCGATCTCGGAGAATATCGGTTTCTTGACGAACTGGCGGAAGCGTTTGATCACGCATCCGGAGTTTCAGTCAATGATCAACCGAATGAAGTCGATTTCGCAGCGGGTTCCCACCGGCGAGTTGATGTACCGCTTGGTTAAGAGGTTCAACACTGGTCTGGCGGGATTGATAGTGCCGACGATGTTTTGGACGGAGATGGGTTTTCAGTACCTGGGACCGATTGATGGTCATGATCTCGGCGCATTGGAAGAGACGTTGCGACAAGCGATGAATTCGCAAGGTTTGGTGCCGCTGGTGCATATCGTGACGCACAAGGGACATGGATTTGAACCGGCTGAATATGACCCGGTGCGTTTTCACCAGCCGAGTTCTCCGTTAGGGGATTCAACTGGTGCGCCGACCTATTCAAAGGTGTTCTCCGATTCTTTGTCGAGGATAATGCGGGATGACGAGGCGGTCGTGGGGATCAGCGCAGCAATGCTTGAGGGCACGGGTCTGGCGGATGTGATGAAGGAGTTTCCGGATCGGGTGTTCGATGTGGGTATCGCGGAGCAGCACGCGGTGAGCATGGCAGCGGGAATGGCGTCGAAAGATCTCAAACCGTTCGTTTCGATATATTCAACGTTCATGCAGAGAGCGTTCGACCAGATCGTGCACGATATCTGTCTGCAGAACTTGGATGTGACGTTGATCGCCGACCGGGCCGGGATCGTTGGTGAAGATGGTAAGACGCACCACGGGGCGTTTGACATCACCTATCTGCGATGTCTGCCGAACGCGATCGTAGCGGCGCCACGAGATGAGAATCAGTTGCAACATTTGATATACACGGCATATCGCTATGACGGGCCGTTCGCGATTAGGATCGCTAGGGGTACGGCAGTAGGGGTGCCGATGGATTCCGAACTGAAACAGCTGACGATCGGCAAGGGTGAGGTTGTTCTGGATGGTGAAGATGTTGCGATAATCGCGCTCGGCAAATCATGCAGTGCGGCGGTAGAAGCGGCCGATCAATTGGCGGAGTACGGGATAACGTGCAGCGTAGTGGACCCGGTGTTCGCCAAACCATTGGACGGCGAGTTGATCTGCGAGGCGGCGCACAAGACTGGGCGGATCGTCACGGTCGAGGAAAACGTGCTTGCCGGCGGATTTGGGTCTGCGGTGTTAGAAGAGCTAACAGATGCGGGGATCACCGATGTTGCGGTGCACCGAATTGGTATGCCGGATGCCTTTGTTGAACATGGGACAGCGGCGGATCAACGGCATCAGTTGCAATTGGACGCGGACGGTATCGTCGACCACGTCCTCGGTCGGTACTTTCCGGACATCGCGGAGCGAGTGCAGCGCGGAGAAGGCACCGAGGGTTCGGCGGCCGCCTAGCCAATTTCGATCAGAGGTAGGGATCCGCCCAGCTCAATCCCGCTTTCGTATCGCTTGCCGGAATGTATTCCGCGCCGATCCATCCTTCGTATCCACAGCTGTCAATGTGGTCGAGGATGAATGGGTAGTTGATCTCACCCGAACCCGGTTCGTGACGTCCGGGGTTATCGGCGATTTGGACGTGACCGATGATGGGCAGCAGGCGGGAGAATTTGCGGGCGAGGTCGCCTTCCATTATTTGTGTGTGGTAGACGTCGAATTGCAGTCGAACGTTGTCACGAACGGTGTCTTTGATCAAGCGTTGGCCATGCGCAGTGGCTGAGACGAACGTACCTGGCACATCGATTGTATTCAAAGGTTCGACGAGAACGATTGCGTCGATCGCCGCCGCCGCGTCGGCCGCGAAACGGAGGTTACTGGCTAATGTATTGTCGGTGGCATCGGGATCGCTTCCTGCATCGGGGATGCCAGCGAGGCATGTGAGTCGTTGGCATCCGAGGGCTTTGGCGTATTCGATTGCGAGTCCGACACCGTCTTGGAACTCTCCAACGCGATGTGGTTGGACGGCGATACCGCGGTCACCGTTGGCCCAATCGCCCGCCGGGAAGTCGAAGAGGATTTGCTGCAGGCCGTGTGTTTCGAGCTGTTCGCCGATGGCGTCAGCGGGGTAGTCGTAGGGGAAGAGGTATTCGACACCTTTGAATCCATCGCGGGATGCCGCCGCGAAACGATCCATAAACTCGTGCTCGTTGTACATCATGGTTAGATTGGCTGCGATTTTTAGGGACATTTAGGAGATTCCTGCGTCTTGTTCGCGCCTAGGGCGTGGCGCAAGTTCTGATGTTAAGTGATTGAGATGATTGCTATGATACGAAGTCTCAACGAATATCCGAGGCGAGATACGGATATGCGACCTCATCGCGTCTTGACTTGCGAAATTCGTCAATCGGCACAGTGAATGTCATCGAAACCCTTATTTTCCAACCCAAAATTCGAAATCGTCAATGGGACTTTGGGGTATTGAGATGCCGTGGAATGCGTTGGAACCAGAATAAACTGGCGGCGGGCGAAGACTAGGTTCGTAATGTTTGGTGCAACGTGATTGTAGTTCAATAGGCGACGTGGGCGCGTGGATTCAGAGAACTATGGATAGACTCGTCAATAACCCATTTTCTCAAAATTCGGCGCAAAAAGGGGTCCGATTTCATTGGATGAAATAATCGTATTCGGGGTCCTTATTTTGGCGCTAGTCATGTTTGTGATGGGCACGTGGCGCTACGATATTGTTGCGCTTTTTGCATTACTCGCGCTAACGTTCGTGGGGATCGTGCCGGCAGCGGAGGCGTTTAAGGGATTCGGTCATCCGGCGTCAGATCCGTTTTTGATGGCGGTTGCGATCGGTGCGTCGTCGGCGTTCCTCACTCCTATTGACCATCAGTCAAACACGATAGTGATGGGGCCGGCCGGTTATCAGTTTGGCGATTACTTCAGGCTGGGGTTCCCGCTGGTAATCGTGATCGTCTCGATTCCGCTAATCATGTGGTTTTGGCCGTTGGGGATATAGGACGGATGACGGGTGGCGGGGCGTGAATCTATCAACAGCGGTCATTACAGGACGGTTTTGGGGACTTCTTTGGTTGGGTCGCGGAAGGGGACGCGGACCACGGTTGCGTCGACGATGCCGTCTTCGGGGAGCCGTACTTTCGCTCTGGTGCCCATGCGCCAATGGGTTTTCGGCATGACGGCCAGGGCGATGTTTGAGTCCATGTTTGGGGACCAGAACGCGCTCGTTATGTAGCCGATGTCGTTTCCATCATCTGCATCCTTTACGAGGTAGAAATCTTCGTTGTACCAGGTGATGGGTGAGCCGCCGAGTTGGAGACCCACAAGGCGCTGTTGGACACCACGTTGTTTGATGCGTGCCAAGGCGTTCTTGCCGATGAAGTTGGCTTCCTTTTCGAGGTCAACTTGCCAGCCGAGGCGGACTTCGAAGGGGTTGTTCTCGATGTCCATGTCCTGACCGTATGAGAGGATTCCGGCTTCTAGGCGCCGGATGTGACTGGGCGCGATGACGCCGAGGTTGAATTCCTCGCCTTGTTCGAGGATGTGAGGCCAAATGTCGTCAGCGTGGATGGTTGCGTCGTGGAGGTAGATTTCGAATCCGACTTCCGCTGAGAATCCGGTTCGGGAGATAGTTACCGAGTGACCGTTCAGTGTGTCGTGGATCAATCCATAGTAGGGAATTTCTCGGACGTGAGGTCCGAACATCTTTTCCATTAGGGGAGCGGATTTCGGGCCTTGGATCTGCACGGGTGAGACGTCGATTTCGTGGATTTCGACGTCGAAGTTGGCGAACGAGTTGACGCCTTGTGCCCAGAGCAGGACATCTGAGTCGGAGATGCTGAACCAGAACTCATCGTCGGCGACGCGGAGCAGCACGGGATCGTTGATGATTCCGCCATACTGATTGCAGAGGATCACGTAGCGCGCTTGCATCGGTGGGAGGATGGAGTGTACGTCGCGGGTGATCAGGAGATTGACGAAATCTGCGGCATCGGGGCCATTGACTCTGATCTGTCTTTCAACGGCCACGTCCCACATGCTGACGTGTTCGGTAAGGAATTGATATTCGGCGAGCAAACCGCCGTCCTCGGGCTTGATGTACGAGCGCGGGTGGTAAAGGTGGTTGTAAGTTGTGTATGCCCGACAACCGGCGGCTTTGGAGAGGTGCCACCAAGGAGATTTTCTGATCCGAGTGGAGATGAGTATCCGGGCGTCGCTGTTCCCGCTCTGCCTCAAATTGATAGGCCAGTTTCGGCGCTTTAGGCCGTCGATTGTCAGCGTCTGGCTCACCTGATCACCTCCGATTTGCGAGGGGTTATCTGATCATGCGGTGATGCTACCAGTAAAAGTGGGGAGTGGTTAAGTGAATTCTGCCGAAATGTCGTGCTTCATTTTTTAGGAGAGGTAGCAACTTACGATGCCATTTTGGCACCTTTTGGATCGTAAAGGGGTTCTTTTTTGACGGTAGCTTGGAGCCGTTCGCCGAAATAGATAATTTCTACATTGGTATTTGGTTGGGTGTGAGAGATTGGGAGATAACCGTAAACGATGGCGCGGCCTATGGAGTGCCCGTAGTTTGCGCTGGTTACGTAGCCGAGAACTCGGTCTCCATCCATGATCGGTTCTTTGCCCATGACAACTCTATCGGGTTCGTCCAAGGTTATGCACGACAGCTTTTTCGTTGGTCGACGAGTCGAGATGTCTAGCAGTGCATTCTTGCCAATGAAGTCGCCTTTTTGCATCTTTACGGTGAATGCGGTGCCGGCCTCGTATGGGTTGTACTCGGTGTGGATGTCGTTACCCCAGAGACGGTATCCTTTTTCGAGGCGTAGCGAGTCGAAGGCGGCGGATCCGGCGGCGACCACGCCGAGGTTTTGACCGGCTTCCCAGAGTAAGTCCCAAAGTCGGAGGCCATACTCGACCGGAGTGTAAATCTCCCAACCGAGCTCGCCGGCGTAGGAGATGCGCACCGCCAGGGCAGGAACATCGACAATCGTGATGGGTTTCGAAGTGAGGTACGGGAACTCTCGGTTTCCGATGTCGTCGTCAGAGACCCGTTGCAAGAGGTTGCGGGATTGTGGACCCCAAAGACCGATGCAGCAGGATGCCGAAGATACGTTGGTGACACTGACTGATCCGTCGCTAGGCACGTTGGATTGAATCCATTTCAGGTCTTGAGGCCCAGAACCTCCACCAGTGACGATCAGGAAACGGTCTTCGGCAAGTCGAGTGATGGTCAGATCGCACTTTATGCCGCCATACTGGGTCAAGAGCGAGGTGTAGGTGATGGCACCGATAGGTTTGTCCATCTGGTTGGTAGTTAAATGTTGGAGCGCGGCTAGTGCGCCGGACCCTGTCATTTCGAGTTTGGTGAATGGGGAGAGGTCGAACATGGCCACACGTTCGCGGGTGACGACGTGTTCGGCGGCGACTATGGGTGACCACTCGCGTGCCTCCCACCCTTGGCGAGATGAGCCGGCAACATCGAGTGATTCGAGGAGGTCGGAGTTGGATTCGTACCAGCGTGGGCGTTCCCATCCGGCGTCTTCGACGAAAACGGCGCCGAGTTCTTGTTGGCGTGGATAGAACGGTGTGAGCCGGAGATTTCTAGGTTCTGCGATCTGTTGCAGGGGGTGAATGATGTCGTAGACTTCGCGATATTGTTGCGCGGCCCTCACCCGGATGTAGGGGCGAGTGAGAGCGTGGGGATGGAAGCGCGCGATGTCGCATTCGCGGAGGTCGGTGGTGGGTGAATCGTTAACGATCCATTCGGCAACGGCCTTCCCGATACCTCCAGCGTGCGTTATCCAAACGGCCTGCGCGGACCAGAAACCTTGAAGCTGTGGTGCCTCTCCGAGAATCGGGAAACCGTCATTGGTGAACGAGAAGAGGCCGTTGAATTTCCGCGTCAATCCGACGCCATCGAGGCAGGGCATTACCTCGCCAGCTGCGGTCTGTGCGGCATCGAAGTGATCTTGAGTGAATGGCATCTCCGCAGGTGGTATCGACGAATCACCATAGTCGGGAAGATCGTTGGCCTCGACGATCAGTGGTTCGTGCAGGTATGAACCGATGCCGAAACAGTGGCGTTCCTGACGGAAATACATCGAGCGATCCTGGTGGCGGACCAACGGCAGTTCAATATCCGAAGTTGCGCCCGAGAATTCTGGCAAAGGTTCTGTGATGGCGTAGATGTGTTGCATTGGGGAGAGCGGTATAGGTACTCCAGCCATGGCACCCAACTTGGGCGCCCAGATGCCGACGGCAGATACGATGAGATCGGTTTTGATGTCTCCAGATTGGGTTTTGATACCGCGGATCTGCCGATTCTCGATCTCGAAGCCAGTAACTTTGATATTGCCGTGGAACGAAGCACCGCATTGTTGCGCGGCGCGCGCCATCGCTTCGGCGGGTTTAATTGCCGTAGTTTGGATGTCCGACGGGACGTAGATTGCGCCCAAGATGCGTTCGGAGAGTGTTGGGACGAGGTCGCGAGCCTCTTCAGAGGTGATAACACTTGCTTCGACGTCCCAGCTTAGACCGAAGCCGGCTTTGCGCTTCAGATCGTTCAATCGTTCGGGGGTCCAAGCAACTTCGAGGCTGCCTACGTGGTTGACACACCGCTCACCATCGAGTTCCAACTGTGACCAATCGGCGACCGTTTGGCGAGCGAAACTGGTCATTGTCTTTGACGCGTTGATCTGGTACACACCACCGGGTGCGTGTGAGGTCGAACCGCCGGTTTCGAAGAGAGGGCCTTGGTCGACTACTACTACGTCGCGCCATCCGAGCTTGGTTAGGTGGTATGCAACGCTGCAACCGGCGATTCCGGCGCCGATTATGACGGCTCTAGCATGTGCAGGCAAGGATGTATCGGTCATCTGGTGCTTCGTTTCGCGGTTATTCGTGGTTGCGTTGAGGTGGATTTATTTCTGGAGAGAATTCGATGGGATAGAGATCGGGGTCTACGAGACGACGGTATTGATTAGGCAGTCGGCGAAGGTTGGATGCGACTCTTTTTCTAACGGTCGTCAAGGCTTCGGGAGCGTCATTCCGTTTGCCTGACCTCATTGCGGTGCGGAGCAAAGGTTCGGGATTGCCGCTCGGGATCGGGGATGATTCACGGGTGATGATATCGCCCCGCATCATCGATTGATCGAAGTTTCGGTAGACCTGCTTAGCCCATGGATGGGTGACCTTCGATGGACTGAGCTTGGTGACTGGGCGCCCGTCGAATTCGACGAGTTTGTAGACCGAATCGATGTACGGCGCATCGGCGGAGGTTCCGAAGCGGGTGCCGACGCCGAACGCGTCGATGGGTGCGTCGTGATCAACGAGTGCATGGATGCTGTGTTCGTCGAGACCGCCGGTTGCCATGATGCGGATATCCGGGAGTCCGGCTTCGTCGAGCATCTTGCGCGCTGAATTCGCTAGCTGGCCGAGGTCACCGCTGTCTAGGCGAATGGCGTTGATTGAGACGCCATGTTGTGCGGCGTTTTTGGCGACTTGGATGGCGCGGGTAACTCCCTCGACGGTGTCGTAGGTGTCGACGAGGAGGGTTGTGTTTTCTGGGAATTCATTGACGTAGGCCTCGAACGCTGTGGTTTCATCTCCGAAGATTTGAATAAAGGAGTGTGCCATCGTGCCGACAGCGGGGATTCCGAATAGGGCGGCGGCTTTGACGTTGCTAGTTCCGGCGAATCCAGCGATGTAACCGGAATACGCGGCTTGGATCGCCGCGTCCTCGCCGTGTGTGCGGCGGGATCCGAAATCGACGACGGGTTTGCCCGCGGCGGCTTGGATGATGCGCGACGCTTTGGTCGCCATGAGCGATGCGGTGGTGACGATGTTGAGAAGCATCGTTTCGACGAGTTGCGCTTCAATGATCGGCGCAGTGACTTCGAGCAGCGGTTCATCGGCGAAGACAAGGGTTCCTTCAGGCACAGCACGGACGTTGCCGGTGAAGCGGATGTCGGACAACACATTCAGGAAATCGTCATCGAGTGGTGTTGTGTTTCGGATGGACTGGATATCGTGTGCCGAAAATTGAAAGTTTGCGAGAAAGTCGAGGGCTTGTTCTATGCCGGCGGCGACGTAGTAGGCACGATCTTTGGGGTAGCCGCGGAAGAAAAGACTGAACGTCGCGGTATTGCCCATACCTCGTCGCCAAAAGACCTGCGACATCGTGAGTTCGTAGAGGTCGACGCTGAGCTCTTTTCGGTGGTCGATCATTGGTTGACAGAGAGTTAGGTGCGTTGGTGCATACTTTAATGCTGACCACGTGCCGAGTAGTCGTATCGGCGAGCAACCGAACGGAGAAACGGGATGTCTAAGGGATTGGAAACCGCGTTTGCAATGGATGCCGCGAGCATCAAGTTCGGTTTTGGGGTGACTGCCGAACTGGGCTTCGAGATGAAGCGATTGGGTGTGAAGCGGGCGATGGTGTTGACCGATCAATCCTTATTGGAAACTACGGCCGTTAAGATGTCATTAGAGTCCTTGCGTGACGACGGCATCGAATTCGTGGTTTATGCGGATGTAAGTGTGGAACCTACGGACGCGTCGTTCGCGGACGCGATCAGGTTTGCGAAGCAAGGCGACTTCGACGGTTTCGTTGCAGTTGGCGGCGGCTCGGTGATGGACACGGCCAAGGTGGCGAATCTATACGACTCGCATCCGGCGGATTTCTTAGAGTATGTGAACGCGCCGATTGGAAAGGGTACTCCGGTGCCGGGCGCGTTGAAGCCGTTGATCGCGGTGCCGACGACGGCCGGGACTGGCAGCGAGACATCTGGCGTGGCGATCTTCGACATGAAGGAGATTCACGCCAAAACCGGGATTGCGAACCGGGCTTTGAAGCCGCATATGGGATTGGTGGATCCGGAGAATACCCGTTCGATGCCGCGAAACGTTGCGGCGTTCAGCGGATTCGACGTGCTTTGTCACGGCTTGGAATCTTACACCGCGTTGCCATACACTCGGCGCGAGGCGGCGATCGACCCGGCGCACCGTCCCGCGTACCAGGGGGCGAACCCGATGAGCGACGTGTGGGCGGCGAAGGCGATCGAGATAGTTTCCGCCAACATCAGACGGGCGGTGACCGACCCTGAGGATGACGAGGCGCGGGCGAACATGTGCCTCGCGGCGACTGCGGCGGGAGTTGGGTTCGGGACGGCGGGAGTTCATTTGCCGCACGGGATGTCGTATCCCGTGGCCGGGAACGCGAGGGATTTCCAACCGGCGGGTTATCCGGAGGAACATCCGATCATTCCGCATGGGTTATCGGTGATATTGAACGCCCCGGCCGTGTTTCGCTACACCGCGGTTGCGAATCCGGCTCGGCATCTCGAAGCGGCTCGATTGATGGGTGGAGAAACCGAAGGTGTTGACGACGAGGACGCTGGTGAGCTCTTGGCGGAGCAGATCGTTCGATTGTTACAGGATTTGGAGATGCCGAACGGTTTGGCCGGCGTCGGTTACGATGAATCGGACATCGACGCGTTCGTTGCGGGAACGTTGCCGCAGCATCGAGTTACCAAGTTAGCACCGAGGCCGACCGGTGCCGAGGAGTTGCGATCGTTGTTTGAAGCTTCGCTGGAACTTTGGTAGGAAAACGGCCCTCAAACATAGATTCTAGCCCCGCATCAGAACGCAGGGGATGCACGAAAACCACGACGCTTCTAAACCCCCTTTAATTCCATTTAGGCATCTAAGGAAGGTTTATGCGAAGAACTCAGACGTTTGACGATGATGCGCGGCGGGCGGTGATTGATTTTGCGGACGGCGATAGCGATGCGGCGATGATGTCCTGACAGCCGGGGAGGGCTCATCGTCGGATGGAACCGGTCTGAACCGTCGATCTCTCTGCTCCTCAAAGCGTCCGGAGATTTCTGCTATAGACTTGCGTTTCCTTAGCCGACGCTACTTTCAAAGGTTTTTCGGTCTTTATGGAGACGAATCGTCGATCTGCCGGGGGCGGCTGGTCCCCGGCGACTCTTGCGCTGCCCATCATCGCGGCGTTTCTGCTCGCGGTGCTGCTGCTCTTCGGGGCGTCGGACGGCTCGAGGGACGGTGTGTACGCTCAGGATCCCGAGGCTACAGAGACGCCGAAGCCTCAGAAGTCGGATCACGAGTGCGACGAGGATCCGAGTCTTACGTCGTGTCCGCCTCCGCCGCCGTGGGGTCTCTCCGTTTCGGTCGTCGGCGGGGACGATGTGCGCCTCGGATACAATCGCAGCACTTGGTCTGGCAGCAGCAGTCACTACTACCGCTTCGAGCTTCGACGATCGAACACTCGAAACGGCACTTACAGCAGATCGGGTAGCGGTAAGTGGGCGGCTTCTCCGGTCTATTTCTGGAACCAGTCTCCGGGCTGGTACGAGGTTCGGGGCAAGCGTTGCCGGCGTTTGAACGAATCGGACTGCGGCGCGTGGTCGTACAGCGGACGCGTGCAGGTGAAGCGTCCGACAGCTACTGCGACGCCGGTGCCGCCGCCCCCGCCTAGGAATCTTCGTGCGACGCTGTTCGGTGGCAACGACGTCCGAGTGAGCTACAGTCGCAGCACGTGGTCGGGGAGCAGCTCCCACCATTACCGGTTCGAGCTCTACCGTGCGTCGGATCCCAAAGCGACGTTTTTCCGTCAGTCGAGTAAGATCGACAGCAACGGCTCTCCGGTGGAGTTCAACAATGTGAGATCTGGCTTCTGGTACTACGTTCGCGGGCAACGTTGCGCGACTGCTTCGGGCACGGGTTGCGGCCGGTGGTCGGGCTATGCGGGAGTGGTTTACAGGCAGGCGACGGCGACCCCCACTCACAGTCCCACCCCGACGCGTACGGCGACGGCGACGGCGACATTCACGCCTACACCGACCAAGACGCCTACGCCGAGTCCGACGGCTACGCGCACTCCTAAACCAACCCCGACTCGCACCCCTACGGCAACTCGAACTCCGACACCGCCCCCAACCTACACGCCCACGCCGACTCCGACCTATACGCCCACTCCAACGCGTACCCCTACACCGACCGCAACTGCGACGGCAACACCGACACCCACTCCAGCACCTGCGAAGCTGTCAACGCCGCAAAACATCGATGTCGAGCCGAGACCTCTGAGGGTCGCACGCATCAGCTGGGACGCGGTAGACGGTGCGATTGACTACAAGATAATCACCTCCAGTCGTTTGGAAGACGATGGTACCCCTGTGTCCAAATGGGCCGGTTGTTCAGGCGGTGCGACACATTACGATGTGCCCTTGGACAACCATCTCGTCGACGATGTAGCAGACGAATTCCAAGTGCAGGCATTGGTCGAAACTTGCTCCGGGTTCATTTCTGGAAACAATCCAAGAGGCAGCCTGCCTTCGAAGAAAATTAGAATTGTGGATAGTCCGATTCGACGCGCCGATGGGAACAACAAGGGTATTGCGAGTTCGAAATGGGGCGATGCCACAATCAAGTGGCACCGCATTCCCGGAATTTCGCAGTACACCATCCGTTATCGTAGGCTGACTGGCACACACACAAAGAAAGATAGTTGGTATCCATATAACTACGTCAAGTTGAGCAACATACCTGATATTGTCAGTGATCCAAATTCTTACAGCACTGCTCCTCTGACGCACAGCCGAAACAGTCTGTTGTTGGGATCTATTTACGCTATTCAACTCAACTATACAGACTCCAGCGGTACTCGGGTGTTTTCTGGTCGAGATGTCTTTGTTTGGCCGTCCAAAGGTTTCCCTGAAGAGGACGAACGTGTTGCTACCTATCCCTTCTTCGGGCATTGGGCCACGAAAGAGTACAAATACCGTATCTGTGATCAAACGTTTCCGTCAGACAAGAGAGCGAATTGGATCAAGGTGATTAAGGAGGCGTTTGAGCAATGGCAAACAGCGACCGATGGTCTAGTTACGGTCAAAGCAGAAGCTGAAAAATGCGGACTTGACAACAGTTCACCAATTGATGATTACAAGGAGTTGAAACTCAACATCAATGAAGTTTACATGGTAGACACTACTAAACAAACTGTTCTCCAAGTCGTCAGTTTCACTATTCCTAGAAATATACCTGGATTGGGAAATTATGTAATCGGAGCCGTTACGGGACAAAGCGATATAGTCAATTTCTTAAAATATGCTGATGATGATCGAGCGGCATGTGTGTTTGTGACCAAGTCGGCATGTACAATTTCGCGACTGTATGGACAAGGTGCGCGAGCATCCGGTATATTGAGTAACAGCGACCGATCAGTCACTGGCGTAGATATATTGTTCAAGAAAAACGCATTCGATGACTATCCTATAGACACGCCAACAATCAAGTTTGGCGAATGCGGACCGTCCGGCACTGTTAAGATCGACGATAAGGTTTACGGTAAGTATTTCCCTTTTAGGACTGCACTTCACGAAGCAGGACATGCTTTGGGAACATCAGGTCATTCTTATCCGGATCTCCTAGGTAGCATAGATTTTTTTGGTGGAGATGACAGTTATCATCGTGCACATCCTTTCATTCCTGATGCTGTGATGAACTACGATTCGAAGATACTAGCGATTGTCGATGAGCCCGACTGTTTTCCGCATCCGTTTGACATATTGGCTATCTACGCGCTCTATCAGACCGTACAATAAACCATGTTATCAACCAAACACAAAAAAGCATCAATATCGTTGCTGGCGACGATGCTTTGTTTTCTAGTGATCACGGGAGGTCTATGCGGCGATGTTCCGCAACCATTAGTGGCACCTACAATTTTAGAGTATGATCACGTATGGGCGTCTGACAGCAGTTCTATCATGACAACTAAACGCGACGGTACGGTTTTTAGAATTGACAAGGATGCGCACGAACTGTTCGAGTTTCATGTCGACGATCGCATGACGTTTGTGCAATTTGCACCCTCGGCTTCCATGGATGGCCGAATCTTGTACTCCGGAATTCTCCCTATGCCTTCCACCTTCAGACGTCCTCCATGGCAACTTTTCATTCGGGATACATATTACGGATTCATCAGGACGGCCAATTTAGAAGGAAACGACGAACGTGAATTGAGACGGATAGTAGGAGGAGACTTCGATCATCCGACGTGGTCGCCTGATGGAACGCAAATCGCATTTACTCAGCAACGTCGAGGTGCCACCGGGTATCAATTTGCCGTAATGAATGCAGACGGATCAGATATGCGGGTATATGATGAAGTTATAGATCCTGATGCTCTGGTCTGGTCGCCAGATGGATCTCATGTCGCTGTTGTTGAACAACTGCGAGCCAAACAAGTGCGTAACGACGATAAATTTCACTATAAAGAAACTATCGACTCCGATCGGTTGAGCGTGGTGCGATTGTCCGATGGATTCACTCGCAGGTTAGATCAGTTCGAATTTTCAGACGTAGTTCGCTACAATCTCATGGATGACGGAAGCGTGTCGTATTCGGATAGCATTGATTATGAACCTTGGGGCAATGAAGTGATACGGGATAAATTGGAATGGTCTGCGAAAAACGATCGCATATATTATTTGATGAATAGGTATGCTACTCGTCGTTCAATTGGCACGGGCGGTACTTATGGCGGTGAGGTCGTCAGGAGCACCATATATAGCATTAACACAGATGGTACCGATCGAAGAATTGAATTTGAGTCTGGAAAAGATGCCGATATTACGAGTTTCGATCTTTCACCTGATGATGAAAAGATATTGTTCATATTGGAGCCTAATTCTACAGAGTACTTTCGACATTCTGGCCAAGATAGCGTGCATGTTATGAACTTGAATAATACTGTGATCCGTCGATTAGTAGGTGATTTTGCATGGCATGAGCGTGCTGTATGGTCACCCGACGGTTCTAAAATTGCATTCTCTGCAGAATTTGAAGTTGATGGAGGTTATGTAGGCACTGAAAAAGTCTATGCGCACGGCGGATTGTTTGTGATGAACTCGGACGGCACGAATGCTCGGTTGCTGGTGCGATGGGATCATGAGAGAAATATTAGCCTGAACGAAGAAAGTTGGAGGATCGATCCCAACGAATCGATCTTGGTTGGAGTTGATTATGAATGATCTCGGGACGTATATCATAGCGTTGCATGAGGCGGGGCATGCTCTTGGGACATCAGGCCACTCATACCCTGACGTTTTGGGCGGCATAGACTTCTTGGGAGGAGATGACCAATACCATAGAGCACATCCATCCATTCCTGACAGTGCGATGAACTACGATTCAAAGATCCCGGAGATAGTCGATGAGCCCGACTGTTTTCCGCATCCGTTTGACATATTGGCTATCTACGCGCTCTATCAGACGGTAGACTAAATCATGCTCTCAATTGCACGCAGAAAACAAATCGTACGATTGTTGGCAACGATGCTTTGTTTTCTAGTGATCACGGGAAGTCCATATTGCGACGATGCTTCGCTACCAAAACAATCAGTTCGATGGACACTGCCGAAAGCCCTGAGTTTCGTTTATATATGGTCATCTGACGGTAGGTGGATCTTTATGCCTAGGGAAGATAGTATGATCTTGAAGATTGACCCAGATGCAGGAGGACATGATATATCTGAGTTTAATACTGAAGGTCAACTGGATTCTCTGCGACTCTATTCTTGGATTTCTATTGATAATCGTATGCTGTACATTGGTCGTTACGATATGCCATCCATATTCAAACGCCCGCCTTGGCAGCTTTTGATTAGAGATGAATATTATGACATCATCAGGATAATTGACTTACAAGGAAACGAGGAAAGTGAATTGATACGGATAGGAGGCGGAGACTTCGGTTATGTTGCGTGGTCACCTGACGGAACACAGATAGCATTTACTCAGCGGCACCGAGATGCCGCCACGTATGAGCTAGCCATTATGGATGCTGACGGATCAGGATTACGCATTTATGATCAAGTTATGAACCCTGATGTTCTAGTCTGGTCGCCCGACGGATCACGCATCGCTGTAGTTGAACAAACGAAAGTTATAGAAGAGCGTCATGACGATAAATTTCATTATGAAGAAACTATCAACCATGATCGTTTGGCTGTGGTGCGATTATCAGATGGATTTACACAAAGGTTCAATGAAGTTATGTTCTCGAACACGGTTCGCTATAATCTTAGAGATGATGGTAGTCGATCATATCGCGATTTGATTTACAACGAACCCCGTGGCAACGAAGTGATAAAGAATGCATTAGAATGGTCTGGAAAAGACGATCTCATCTATTTTTCGACGAAAAGGTATGATGCAGGTCGTCCAGAGAACTCTAGAGATACTCCTAGCGGCGAGTTGATCGCGAGTACTATATACAGCATAAACCCGGATGGCACCGATCGACGAATGGTGTTTCAAATTGAAGGAAACGTCGATATTAGGAATTTAAGTGTTGCCCCCGACGGTAGAAAAATACTTTTCGTAACATTATCCGACCGTAACATATATCCAGACTCGTCTTCGCCTTTAAATTTGCATGTTATGAACTCGGATGGCACGGGAATCCGACGAGTAGCAGGTCATATGCGATGGCATGGATATGGTGCTTGGTCGCCCGACAGTTCCAAAATCGCATTCTACGCTGAATTTCGATCAGGTTGGGGCTACAGACCCCAAAATGATGAAGTATATGTTTCGGGGGATGGCTTGTTTGTCATGAACGTGGACGGGACGGAAGCGCGATTGCTGTTGCATTGGGATAGGGAGGGAAATATTAGCTTGAATGAAGAACGTTGGAGGTTCGATCCCAACGAATCGATCTTGGTGGGAGTTGAAAATGAATGATCACAGGCTAGTGCCGATCAGCGCGTTGTTGGTGTTTGTCTTGGGATTGAGTGGTTTAGTCGCGATTTCATGCGTTTCGGCGTCTCGCACCGAAGATCGTCATATGCCAATGATTACGCCCTCGCCATCTTCGGTTTCTGTCTCTGAATCCGATGGTGTCATCGAGCCGTGTCTTGACCTGACAGAGTGCGAGCCGCGTGATGTGGGAGACTGGTTTGTCGCTGCTCCGATCATTTCCAACTCAGCAGGTGCGATGTTCGATGGTTATGAGGCTCCCAGCATTGAAACCGCGCTGGAGAGCGGGTGGCTGAGCAGCGGACTTTCTCCGACCCATATCGCATTCCGCGGTGCCGCACGCAAAGACAGCGTGGTGTGCGACTGGTACGGCGTCGCTCGAACGCCGGAGCAGAGAGAGGGATCGATCCGATGGTGGCTGGGTATGAGTGAAAATCAAGAATTGCCGTCTCCGGCAAAACTGGAAGCGACTTTTGAAGCTCATATCAAAGAGATCGAACCGGCACGTCGACCTGGTATGCGAGCCGAACTTGGCTCCCTGGCGAGGGGTGGCACATCGTCCGAGGTCCAGTATCTCACCTGCTTTGTGACCTACGATGTCCACGAATACATTCTCGGAGACGGGACTGACGATTTGAGGGTGGCATACGATCAGGTCCACAAAACTCGTTCATACAAGTTGTACCGCGCGTCACATGCAGCCGGATGGTTCGGAGAAGAGCCTCTAAAGTCGGCGTCGGCATACGCGTCTGAGCATGATCGCATACTGACTGAGGCGCAGAAGAATTTCAATTCTGTTCTGGGAGGACGCCAAGGCACTGTTTTACTGGCGCCTATGGCAGCACACGAAGCCATTACATACAGCGCATGGCAAGTCGTCGACCAATGGGATCTTCAGTCTAGCGACGGAATTGTAGACGCTGTTCGATACGGAGCGAGCACGCGTGACTCGGAACGTATCCTGCCTCTGGCATCGCTGACATCTCGCATCAAAACCGCGACTGCAAACGACGCGTTCGCCAACAAGCGCATCAAGCACACGGAGGATCTCGAGAATTATTACCGTGCGATCGGCGCGCATGGAGACATCGGACCTTTCCCCTGCGAGCCGCTTCCAGCTGACGCGGTGCGCATCGATATATCGAGCAGGTCTTTCAGCCCGTTGCTGCCTCCACCTCCACCGCCGAAGGCAGGCACGCCTACGCTGACGCCGAGTCCGACGCGCACTCCGACGCCGACGGCGATTCCGTGCTCTTCTGTAACTCGCACCGCGACGGCAACGCCGACTCCCACTCCGACTGAGACGGCAACGCCGACTGCGACTCCGACCGAAACTGCGACGGCTACGCCGACTCCCACGGCCACGCCTACGCCGACGGCTACTCCCGTGGTCGGTGCGAGTCCGACGCCGACGCACACCCCGTCTCCAACTGCGACGGCGACTCCATCACCCACGCCTGCTCCCACGGCTACACCTACACCTACGCCGTCCCCGACGCCTGCCGCGGCGGAGGGTCCGAAGATCTCGATCTCGGACGCTCGTGCGCGTGAGGGCTCGGATCTGGTGTTCAAGGTGACGCTGGACACGTGGGGGCACGGGGGAGTGCACGTTAACTTCACGTCGCATCCGATCACTGCGACCGAGGGAACGGACTATCAGGCGTTCTCGAGCAACCTGGTCTTCAAGGGTTTCGAGGACGAGAAGACGATCAAGGTGGGTACCCGTGTCGACTCGGATGTGGAAGGCGAGGAGACGATGCGGGTGGTGCTGTCGGATCCGATCGGCGGTGTGATCGCGGACGGCGAGGGCGTCGGCACGATCACGGAGTAGTCGTGGCAGTGGAGGTATCGAACGCGATCGGGGTCATCGGTGCAGATTCGGGACGACGATGCCCGGCCCCTCTGGATTCCGGCTTTCGCCGGAATGACGGTGGTTGTGCACAGCACCCCTTGGGCATCAAGGGGAGGTAATGCAGAGCGCCCCCGTGCGGGAAAGATGACGATGGATGGTAATGCAGAGCGCCCCGTGCGGGATTGGATGATGATGCCGGGCGTGAAAACGAATCATGCGCTTGTGCAGAAGGTGAAAACGTTTCGTTGCTCTTGACGAGTGTGTCAATGACGTAATTGCCTCGATCCTTGCGCCAATTGAGTTGTAGTGGGATAATACGCCTCAGATCAGTTAAGGAGTGTTGACAATGGAAATCGTGCGGCGCATTGTTGGCGCGTATCTTGTTTTAACAGCCGTTGTAGTAGCGGTGAATCTAGGTATCACACCGTTATACCACGACGGCTCCGACAACTACGCGGTTTGGGAGGTCGTGAACTACTTCATGGCGGTCGGAGTTGTGATTGTCCTTGTCATCGGCATCCTCCGGAGGCGGGCGATCAAGGAATCGGAGGTAGACACCCTGACGTATCTCAGGACATCGGTGGTGTTCTACGGTGGCATCGTATTGGCCAGCCTGTTTTTCTGGGAGTGGTTCTGGCAACTGAATCCAGAAAGCGAGACCGGGGATGCAGTGACATCCCATCTGGTTTACTTCCCGATAGTAGACATGCTTTACGCCGTTCTCACACTGATCGTAGGTCGGCGAGTTTGGAGCAGCGGGACCAATTAGACATCCGCCCAACGGTTTTTGATCGGTTGGGCAGAATGGTCAACCGAGTTGCTCGCTTAAACTCGTACCGTGGATATTCACGATGGTCCGAGGTGCTTCTACAGAACCTGATAAGTTTGGAATCTTCAGCGCGCCAGTAGCGCGTTGGTTCCGTGAGTGTCACGGCGACGCGACCGAGCCGCAGCGTGAGGCATGGCCGCGCATCAAGGATGGCGAAAACGTGTTGATCCACTCGCCTACGGGTTCTGGGAAGACTTTGGCAGCATTTCTTTCGGCCCTCGACGCGCTGTATTCGGATATTGCGCTCGCAAAGCGGCGAGGCATCAGAACACTTTACATTTCGCCTTTGAAAGCGCTCGGGTACGACGTCGAACGTAATCTGCGTGAGCCAATGCGGGGAATTGAAGAGGCGGCGCGGGCGATGGAGGTAGCGATACCGGAGGTCCGCGCGGATGTTAGGACGGGTGACACTCCATCGGCAGCGCGAGCGCGGATGTTGAGAAATCCCCCGCATATCTTGATCACGACGCCGGAGTCGCTGTACTTGATCCTGACATCGCTACGTGCTCGCGAGATGTTGCAGACGGTCGAGACCGTGATCGTCGACGAGATCCACACTTTGTGCACGAACAAGCGAGGGGTGCATCTCAGCATTTCACTCGAACGATTGGAGGCTCTCGCGCCGGGGTTTCAACGGATCGGATTGTCGGCGACGCAACGTCCGTTGAGCGAGGTGGCACGGTTACTTGGCGGGCAGTCGGTAAGCGTCGAGGGGGGCAATGTCGATGGAATGCAGACACACCCGCGCCCCGTATCGATCGTGGATTGCCAGGACTCCAAACAGATCGAGGTGAGTGTGCATGGGATGGCCGAGGCGGTTGGTGCGGACCCGGGATCGATTTGGCCGAAATTGATACCGCGAGTTTTGGACGACATTGAGACTCACGATACGACGCTGGTGTTCGCCAATAGCCGCCGTCAAGCAGAGAACGCCGCGGACCGATTGAATACCGCGTATGGAGAACGGGCCAATGGCAACGTGGAGGGTTCCGCGATTGGAAGCGGCTTCATCGGATCGGGTGATGAAGACGGCCCGTTCATGGCGCATCACGGAAGTCTGTCCGATACGATGCGGCGCGATATCGAGGAAAAATTGAAGGCTGGCGAACTGCCGGCGTTGGTTGGTACGAGTTCACTGGAGTTGGGGATCGATATCGGCAGTATCGATTTGGTGGTGCAGTTGCAGTCGCCGAAGACGGTTACTCAGGGTCTGCAACGGGTTGGTCGGGCGGGACATTCAGTGGGTGCGATCAGTTGCGGAAAAATCTACGCGACCCACCCGGAAGATTTAATTGAGGCAGCGGTTGTTGCCAAGGGCATGCAGGAGCGACGGGTGGAGGAAGTATCGGTGCCTCGCAATTCCTTAGATGTTTTGGTCCAGCAGATCGTGGCGACGGTCGCGGTGCAGGATTGGCGCGTGGCGGACCTTTATCGGTTGGTGAAAGGCGCGTATCCGTATGCGGATCTGGATTACGAAAATTTCCTGGGCGTAGTGAAGCTGGTGTCGGGTCACTACCCACGCGAATTGTTCTCGGCATTGCGAGCGCGGGTTCACTGGGATCGGACTCGTGACGTTCTTCAGCAACTACCGGGCACGCGGATGATGGCGATCAGCAATGGCGGTGCAATTGTGGATCGCGGTGCGTTTTCGGTGGTGTTGCCGGATCGCAAGACCCGAATCGGGGAGTTGGACGAGGAGTTCGTGTTCGAGTCGGGAGAAGGTGACGCGTTTATGTTGGGAAGTCAGGTTTGGCGGGTGGCTAAGATCGAGGATGATCGAGTGATCGCTGAACCGGCGGCAGGGGCGGCGCCACGAATGCCGTTTTGGCGAGGAGATTTTCCGTGGCGACCTTTGGACTTGTCGTACTCACTTGCGAAATTTCGTGCCGAGGTAGCGAAGCGAGTCAGGCCGTATGTGCAAGATGAGGTCGCGCCAGGCGATGTCGTTGAATGGTTGCAGCTGGAGTATCCGATGGACGAGGTGGGTGCACGACAGATCATCGACTATGTCAGGCGGCAGATTCGATGGTCAGGCGAGATTTCGTCGGACCGGACGGTGATCGTCGAAACGTACCAGGATTCGATTGGTGATCTTAGGATCGTGGTTCATTCGCCCTTCGGTGGTCGGATAAATGGCCCATGGTCGGTTGCGATCGCTCGTGAGTTGTTGCGACGCAAGAAAGTGGAACCTGAAATTCAGGTCTCCGACGATGGAATCATGTTCCGATTGCCGCAGTTTGACGATGTAGCGCCAGTGGACTTCATCGGTGAGATGACGAGCGCGGAGGCGAAAAAAACCATTCTCGACGGATTGATCGATTCACCGCTGTTCGGTGCGGTATTCAGGCAGAATGCGTATCGGGCGATGCTGTTGCCGAGTCCGGGTCAGTTTAGACGCACGCCGTTCTGGTTGCAGCGACTACGGTCCAAGGATCTGCTGTCGATTGCCAAATCATTTCCGGACTTCCCGATTGTGCTGGAGACGTATCGGGACGCGTTGGAAGGCTTCATGGATATGCCGGGATTGGAGCGGATCTTGGATGATGTCCAATCGGGTGAGATCGAACTGAAGTTCGTGGAATCTGATGTGCCTTCGCCAGTGGCAAGGGCGTTGGAGTTCAATTTCAAAGCGATTTGGATGTACGCGTGGGACACACCGAAAGCTGAACGTGGCCTGCAGACGTTGAATATCGACCGTGAGGCGCTCGGGCAATTGTTCCGAAATCCAGAGGCGGCGGGTCTGCTGAGACGGGAAGCGATCGAGGACGTGTCCGCGTTAGTTGGACGTTCGAGCGCGGGAATGAAAGTACGGACGGAAACGGAGTTGGCGCAGCTGTTGGCGGAGGTTGGCGACTTGGCGGATGAAGAGATTGCGGATCGCTCCGAGGATGGATGGCTCGATTGGATTCGAGGATTGGCTTCGCAGGGCAGGGCACAGTTGGTCGAGTTCATTATTGACGGACGAGTGCAGCAGCGATGGGTTGCGACGGAGTTGGTTGATGAGTATCGATCGGCGATGAGGGACCCATGCGATTTCGGATCGGCAAGGAGGGTTGTGGCGCGCTATCTGTCCCGAAGCGGGCCGGTGCCAGTGGCAGTGATCGAATCGCGCTATCCGATCGATCGCGCGGTGTTGCACGATGTGCTGGACGAATTGATGGCGGATGCGCGGGCTTCAAAGGGGTACTTTACGGATGCCGGAGAGGAAGAGTGGTTGGACCTGGCGACGTTGGCTCGGATCCAAGAGCGAACATTGGCGATATTGCGATCCGAGGTTGAGCCTTCGGATCCGATGGACTATCAGTCGGCGTTGGTGCGACGTCACTGTTTGAACGATTCCAGTAATGATGATTTGTACGAGCGGACCTGCAATGCGTTGAAAATGCTCCGAGGTTTGCCGATCCCAGTCGAACAGTGGGCGCGAGACGTGTTGCCAGCGAGGGTTGATCGATTTTCGACCAATGTGTTGAATGAGATACTGGCGAGCGGAGATTACAGATGGGTGTTTTGTCAGGACGGTACGCGCGACACTCGGAGCGTGGCGTTGGTCCGGTCTGGTGAGGGTCGGCAGGTGCTGCCATCGGCGACGGTCGATGTGATCGCTTCAGGTGTCGGCAACTTGGACGAACAGTCGACCCGCGTTTTCGAGTTCATCGCGGCTGAGGGCGTGGCGACTTCCGAGACGATACTCGCAGCTGTTGCAGGCGTGAACCCAACAGAGCTTGCGGCGGTCATCCGAGATTTGGCGCTCCGCGGCATGATTACTGGAGATTCTTGGTCAGTTGCCTTGGCGATTGCGCGTTCTTCGACGCAAGAAGTCTCTACGATTGAGGCTAGTCCGGTGGCGACCGGACGAGGGCGTCGCGTAGGTCACCGTCGGGCGGTTCGGCGGCAATTCGCTCAGCGATTGCGCGCAACACAGGGGATATTGGCGTCCGCAGTGAATTGGTCAGCTACGTCTCGTTTTTCATTCCTGGGTCCAGAATTGGATGAAACACAAGTCGCCGAAAAGCGGGCCGGCTTGTTGTTGCAGCGCCATGGTGTGGTGACCCGACGAGCCATTGAATTGGATCGACTTGGGTGGGATTGGCGTCCGATCTACCGCGCATTGAATCTGATGGAACTTAGAGGCGCGGTCAGGAGGGGCTATTTTGTTACCGGCCTTCCGGGAGTACAGTTCGCGACGACGGATTTCATCGAGTTGATGCGCTCGGTTGGCGGCGCAGGTGAAAATGCATCGTCCGTGAGCATCGTGGCGGCAACGGATCCGGCGTATATTTTCGATCGCAACTTAGCGTCGATTTCGCAATTTCCATGCGCCGCCCTGTTGAATCTCAGCCGAAACGCGAGTACGAGGATAGCTTTTGCGAGTGATCGGCCAATTATGGTGGCATATTCGAACGGTTCCCGCGTTGAAACGGGCGATTCGTCAGATGCGGAGATTGAGAACGGGATTCTTGAGCTCGTACGGTCGATTGCCGCGGCATCGGTTGGCCGACGAGTGGCGATCAGTGAGTGGAATGGCACGGCGGTGATCGATTCGACAGCGTCTGAGATGCTGGCAAAGATTGGTTTCCGACGAGACTACCCGAACATGGTTATCGACGCCTTAAATTCGCCGTTGACAATGGTAAGAGGGAAGGAATAACCGAGTCCTAACAAATTGGTTCGATGAGCGACTAAACCCCTTCGATGATGATGTCGGTGTGCGATGACTTGTCAGGCATGTCTTTTAGTTCAACAAACTCCGGAGATTGCGACCATGTTACGACGGCATCAAAATCAGGGAACTCGATGACCACGAGACGTTTCGGTGTTCAATCGCCATGGATGATCTTGATGTTCTCGCTGCGGACGATGAATTTTCCGCCATGAGCCTCGATGGTAGGGTCAAGCTTCACGCGAAATCCTGCGAATAGCTCGGAATCAGTGATTTCGACGTCGGTTATTACTATGCTGCCATTTCGTTGGACTTGCCTCTTGAATCAGGGTTTCACCGGGTTTGGGTGACAACACATCGATGCGAATGAAGCCATTACGCCGGTAACCAACATGTCACGGGAACATCTGCCGTGACACGATGCAGGGTATCTTATTTTGTGGTGAAAAGCTGGTCGAATGCGGATTGAGCCATCAATCCGCGCGACGCCAAAATTTATAAGTGTCGGTAAGAAACCGAGAAAGGAACGGTAGGACTATGCGCGACACAAACGTATCGACGGCCGTGATGAACGCAGGCAGTTTTCAATATCGCATCATCGGCGATGATCTGCAGATGCTAGAGATCCGTTTGGGGCCTGGCGAAGAGATCATCGGTGAGGCCGGTGCAATGATGTACATGGAGCCGGGCATCGAGTTTGAGTCGAAGATGGGCAAGCGTCCGGGAGGAGGTGGAGGCGGGTTGCTTGGTGGCCTCATAAATGCCGGTGCTCGGATGCTGGCCGGAGAGAGTATCTTCGTCACCCATTTCCAGAACGTAGCCAACCAAGGCCAAATCGTAGCGTTTTCGTCGGAAGCCCCCGGCAAGATTGTGTCGATCGACCTTGGAGGGTTAGGCGGCACGGTGTTGGCGCAGCGTGACGCGTTCCTTTGCGGTTCATCGGATACGGGCATCACGGTAGCGTTTCAAAGGAACCTAGGTGCCGGATTTTTCGGTGGCGAGGGTTTCATTCTTCAGAAGGTGCAGGGCAACGGGCACATATTCATGTCGGCTGGCGGAACCATCGTCGAAAGAGACCTTAACGGCGAGCGGTTGCGTGTCGACTCCGGATGCATAGTCGCGTTCCAAGAAGGCATCAATTACGACATTCAACGTGCGGGAAATTTGAAATCGATGTTCGCTGGCGGAGAGGGATTGTTCCTGGCGACGCTCGAAGGTCGAGGCAAGGTATGGTTGCAATCGATGCCGATAGGACGATTGGCTCACCACATTTATTCGAAGATGCCGAGCAGCCAGTAAAGATATCGAATAAACAATGAACTGCGCCCAATCGCGTTTCGGAATGCGGTCGGGCGACATCATTCAAGATCAACTACGTGCGTTCGCTGAGGCAGGGACGGCGTTGCCCAAGTCGTACCTCGTGCTGCGTCCGCCAGACTGACTGCGCTCAAGGACGCTTTTGTTGATTAAGTCCGTTATGTCCCTCAACCCCGTGTCTTGAGAACAGCCGGTGATTTTCGCCCACCGGGTCGTCGTCAAATGACCATCGAACCCATTGACGAGTTGTCGGATGACTTTGCGCTGTCGGTCGTTAAGTTGCATCCCCGCGAAGGTGTCCCAGAACCGAACTCGAGCAACTGCAGATGCGACGGTGTCTTGGGCGTTTTCAAGAGCGCGTCCTAAGCAGTCCAAGAACCAGACCATCCAATTGGTGATGTCCATCGCACCCTTCTGTGTGAGTTCGAGTATTTCGTAGTAATCGGATCTTTCTTTGCGTATTTGGGATGACATGCTGTAGAAACGCTGTGAAACGCCATCGGACCTAGCCAATGCCATGTCTGCGATTCCCCGCGCGATCCTTCCGTTACCGTCGTCGAATGGGTGAATGGTAACGAACCACAGATGGGCGATTGCGGCATTCAGGATGTTGTCGTGTTTGGTTGGCGCGTTGAACCACTGGACGAAGGCCTGCATCTCGTGTTCGATGCGATCCTCAGAAGGCGCTTCGAAATGGATGCGTTCGCGTCCAATCCGACCGGATACGACGCGCATAGGACCGTCACCAGGCGCACGCCACGTTCCGGTGGTTATGCGGGTTATGTTGTTTCGTCCGGATGGAAACAGCGATGAATGCCAACCAAACAGCCGCTCTGCGCTGAGCGGTTCGTCACATTGCAATGTGGCATCGACCATCAGATCGACGATGCCGTCGACGTTGCGGTGAGGAGGTGCCAGTCCACCGATATCCACGCCCAGCCGCGAGGCGACGGAAGACCGAACTTCGTCGACGTTGAGAACTTCGCCTTCAATCTCGCTCGTTTTCAACACAGTTTCGGTAAGCGCGTTCAACTCGGCCTGTTGTCTGAGGTCGAATCCGACGGCTTCCATGCGCCCGAGCAGAAGTCCCTGTTGGTGCCGAATGGTGGCGAGCAGGTCGATGAGTTCTTCTTGCCGCCACTGGAAATGTGGCCAATCAGGATGTTCGTGTATGTATGTTATCCGCAACATATGCGGTTATTATACACGCTATTCTCCGTATCACGCCTTAATTTCCGCAAATATGCGGAGATTAAGGTTGCTATTCTCCGCAAGCGATGGATAAAAGACCATCAGCCGCGCGCCATCTCGTCGTGGACGATGCGCATGGCCTGGTGGTGACTGACACCGTCATCTTTGAGTTGAGCGTAGCGTGCTTCGTCGATGTTGCTCCGGTCGAGGAAACCTCGGATGTCGTACCTACCAGGTTCTTCGACCGTAAGCTTACCCTCATCGATCATGAGTTCAAGAGGGTATTCCTGTTCTTTCATAGGCAGGTGAACGACCTTGTGCTGGCGCGCGGATTCGTACATCGCCATCATGATTTCCACGGTGTCGCGAGCAATGTGTCCGGCATTGCGATGCTCGGGTCCGCCATCGAGCCAGCGGACGAGTTCTTCGACCTGCTTGCCGTTCATGTTGCCGCCGATGGCCTGGTCTCCTTCTGACAAGTTGAGATCAACATCTTGCCAGCCACCGGTCTCAGCGTTGAAGAGTTTCAGAACCGTTTCACGGACGTGAAGCATGCCCTCGGTTCCGCGGATGAAGAACTTGCCTGCATCGCAGTCGTTGTCCCAGAGATCGGATTGGATAAAGAACTGCAACGGATCGTCGAACATCACGAGTCCGATGCATGCATCCTCGATCGGGGTGTTGCGTTCGTACTTGTCGGTCGTCCGCTGGACTGCGCCCATCACCCAGCGCGGCTTGGGGTCGCCGAGAATGAACTTCGCTCCGTCGATGGAGTGCGTCGCCCAGTTGGCGAGACCTTCTTTGACGCGAATATCGACGCGGAGCGGAATGCCGATGGCGCCAGCTTCGACGAGTTCTTTGGCTTTGTTCCATCCGGGAGTGAAGCGGCGTTGGTGGCTGATCACTAATTTGACGCCGTTAGCATCGCAGGCATCGACCATTCGGTTGGCCCGCCCCATACCGATGGCCATCGGCTTTTCACAGATGATTGCTTTGACAGATGGATAGCCGGCCGCTTCGGCGGTCAACGGGTCGTGG
Organism: Dehalococcoidia bacterium; assembly: GCA_965232825.1. Lineage (GTDB taxonomy): Bacteria > Chloroflexota > Dehalococcoidia > Lucifugimonadales > Lucifugimonadaceae > Bin127. The sequence continues at coordinate 336,387 of OZ247429.1, forward strand.
AGAAGATGCCAAGTGCAGACGCTTACGATGTCAGGCTCAGCGTCGTCGGCGCACTCTTCGAGCGTGGCATAGGACTTGGGAATGCCCCAATCGTCCATGTACATCTGGCGCGCTTCAGGTATCGGATCGACGCATGCGACGACATCGACAGCGTCAACCATCGAGTAACCATCCATGTGCGCATGTGCGATGCTGCCGCAGCCCACGATCGCCGCTTTGTATCGACCCGTCATGTCGGAATACCTTTCACTCGTACCGCGCAGATTGGCTGCATCGGTTGATCTGATGCAAATAGGATATGCGAAACTAATTGCCAGATGTGGTCTCGAACGGAGGGCAATTCGCGGTGCAGATCAAGTTAGTCCAAGTTCATTGAGGAGAGTGCGATGTCTAGCTCGAATCGAGCGCTGATAGTGGTTGATGTGCAGAACGACTTCGTCGATCCGAACGGCAATCTTTACGTTCAGGATGCGCCGTCGGTGGTTCCGAACATCAACATCAAGGTCGCTGCAGCCCGTGGCGATGGGAGGTTAATCGTATACACGCAGGACTGGCATCCGGAAGTGACACCTCATTTCGCCAAGGACGGTGGCATCTGGCCCGTCCACTGCGTGGCCGGCAGCTGGGGAGCGCAGTGGTACTCGGGACTAGAAGTGGCGACGAAGTCTCAAGTGGTCCGGAAAGGGACTGGCGGAGAAGATGGCTACTCCGGGTTTTCCGTTCGTGATCCGTTGACCGACGCCGAATCAGAAACGGCGATGGAGGAAATTCTTAAGCGGCATGGCGTTACGGATGTGGATGTGGTGGGTATCGCTACCGACTACTGTGTGAAGGAGACGGCATTGGATGCGTGTCGCCGCGGTTATCAGACGAATATCTATCTAGACTGCATGAAGGGCGTGAATTTGCGGCCCGGTGATGCCGATTCAGCGATCACGGCGATGGTCGAAGCGGGCATCGAGGTGTTTGACAGTTAGCGTCGGAAGAGCCTGAAGAAGCTCTCTTGATATTCCTCGAAAAGTCCCCATCGGACGAGTTCTTCGTGGACAACTGAGGGATCGATTTCTCGGCGATGGGCGCGTTGCATAAGGTCTTCGATGCGGACCCTGGCATCCCTTGGAACTCCGCCGTCGTCGTCAAACAAGCGGCGTTCGTTCAACTCCTCGAAGTTCGATTTGGCGGACTGATTTGTGAACTCGTAGATGAATTTCATCACCGAGACATCCCAAAGTTCGTCGACGCCGAGGAGAACGGTGTGCAGCGGTTTGTCGTCGCGTTCGATTTCATCGCGGATCTTGGCGGCGATTTGGCGCGGTTCTCCGGCGACGGTTTCAGTCGTCTGGGGTTCGTTTTTGTACTTGTAGAGCAGACCAGCAGCGTCCGAACCGTATCGGTTGGTGAGGTATTCGAGGTATTCGGTGGCCTCTTGACCGAATCCCTCCGAGTTTGACAGATAACCGGGAGTAACGATCTGTGGTCGGTCAGCGCGGACGAGTCCGTATCGGACGACCGTGTCCTTCTGTTCATCCTCGAAGATGCCTTCATATACCGGTTGAGACACAACGTGATAGTGGATCACAGTTGAACCAAAGGTAGATAGTGATCGGCGTGGGACACGGATCGTGCGCGTCATCGCGATCGCGCGTTCGATCTGCGGGTCCAGGTTTTCGGGGCGTTGGGGTTGAAGCACTTTTTATACGCGGCGGCGTGCGGGTCAGGGGATAGCTTGACCTTCGGTGATCTCGAGGCGTTGGTTCGCGTCGACATCTTCGGTGACTTGGTCTAGACCGCTGGGCCATTCAATCTTTATTCTGTCAACTTTATCCGCATTCCCGATCCCGAACGTTAGTTCCAGACTGTTCATGGAGAGAAAAGTAGAGCTTCCGGTTAATTCTTGAACTTGCTCATGCTTAGAGCCGTCCGCGTAGGTGTATTCGATGTAGACCCGCGCTCCGATTCCGTCGGCGTTGCTGCCGGTGTCACCGTTCAGCATTCCGCCGATCAATCGCATGGATATCCAGCTGCGATCACCGCCGGCGTTCATCCACAGGAACAACGGCCCGGGTTCCCAATTGCAATCGTCTTGGCCGACGAGGCGGCATCCGTTGCTATTGGTACCGATCAGGTCTACGTAGCCATCTCCGTTGAGATCGCCTTTCGCCAATCCCTTGCCGTTTTCGTGAAACGCGGGGCTGATCCGTTGCTCGGATCGGTCGAAGTTGGGGTCATTCGGATCGAGGACGGTGTAGTCGACGCCGAGGATGTCAAGCACCCGGGCTTCCACGGTGATGTCTTGGAATTCGCCGGCACCGTTGCCACGTAGCATGCGTCCGGCGCCCGGGAAGAGGTGCCCGCTGGGAGCTTCCCCGCGGTCGGACATGGCACCTAGCCAGTAGAGGTCTTGATCGCCATCGTTTTCATAGTCGAAAAACACGGTTCCAAAACCGAAATCGTAGGCCGCGAGGCCAGTCGGAACTTGCCAATCTTCGACGATTTGCGTGGGGTCTAGCGCCATAGGTGGCATTACTGCATTTGGTGCGACGTAGGTCGCGCGGGCGATGTCGTTGAAGACGCCAACGGTCCCCACTCCTTCAACGTCGCGAACGCCGTCATTGCGTAACAAAAAGTGGAAGCAGGTTCCCCATCCGTATTGATGACCATACGCGCAGTCTCCTGACGGCGTGGTGGGAGCCTCTCGGGTGAGAGGGTGGTATCCGATATTGGTGACGAAAACGTCCAAATCGAGGTCGTTGTCATAGTCGCCCAGCGCGAAACCCATCCAAGCACCCATCATGTCGACTCCCATGGCGCGACTGATCTGAGTGAATTTGATGTCGGTTTCGGTCGAGTCGTTACGAAATACCTTTAACCGACTGCCGTCGTCTGCGAGCCATAGATCCGCATCGCCATCGTCGTCGTGGTCAAAGAACAGCGCGGCGAGCGTCTGCCCGGTGGGTTCACCGACGAATTCGCCGGAAGCGTCGATGAGGTCCGGGTTGTAACCCGGCACGATTTCGCCGGTGACGGGATCGGGCCAGCCGATATCGTCGCCGAATGGGTCACGCATCAGAATCGGGCCGTAGCGCAGACCTGCTTCTTCGGTCACGTCCGTGAACGTAAGGTCGGAGTTGTTTACGTAGAGAACGTTGTAATGTCCGTGGTGATCGGGACGATTGAACCAAAGGAAGTCTTGGTCGACTCGATTGCTGACGAAGATGTCGATCCAACCGTCGTTGTTCACATCGGAGCAACCGACGCTGAAACCGGAGCGAAGGTTTGCCGAATCTCCGAGCGCCGTTTCTGTGATTTCTTCGAACGTTCCGTCGCCTAAGTTCCTGAACAACCGGTCTTTTATGATTGCTGGGAGATTGGGGTAGTATCGTGCGGCGCGGTAATCCAGATTGTCGCCGATACGGCCGTAAGAAGCGACGTATAGGTCCTGATAGCCATCGTTGTCGATATCGCAAGCGGCGACGCCGGTGCTGTTCGCGACGGGCAGGTCGACTCCGGCTTCCTCTGCGACCTCGGTGTAAACGTGGTCGCCGTCGTTGCGGAAGAGGCGGTTAGGTCCACCAGTGGTGTCTGGGAGGAGGGCTTCAATCTCAGCAGAGGTTACATAGAAGTCCATGTCACCGTCGCGGTCATAGTCGAAGATTGCGACACCGGGGTGCCGGTTTTCGATCATCCACAGTTCTTCGCCTGTTTCCGGGTCGACTAAGACGAGTGGTGCGATGTTCGTGAACGGCATGACCGGTTCGGCCATCATCTCATCTAACGATTCCGACGAAGCCGTCGCGCCTGAAGTCTGCGATGTCGGTACAGGTTCCGGTGTTGCTGTCGATGGAGGTACGGTGGGTTGAGGTGTGGCGGTTGGCTCTTCGCTGACGCACGCGGTTACGAGAGCAAAGACTAAGATTGCGATCGTCAAAAACAGTGGCGCGGATGGGTTCTTACGCCTTAAGATTCGCAACGATTGGTAGTTGATCTGCATCGAAGTAATCGGTGTCGGTTTCGTGGGGAGACTAAGCCTTTCAGCGTACAACACGCCGTATGAATTCGATACGCATCGAAGCGCCGTTTCGGTTTGACGACGAACCGAACGAAAATTAAGGTTAGATAGTCGGTCGAGCTCTTTTACGGCTCAAACGATTCGCCAGTTTTGACAATCGGTCGGGACTGCGCCCAAAATCCAAGCCTTTCACGGAGGTTGGCACTTGAAATTCAATATGACAAAAGCTCGCAGGAGCTTGCTGTTGTTGCCGATATTGGCGGCAATCGGCTTCGCGATCGCATGCGGCAGTTCCGAGCCTGAGACAATTATCCAGACGGTCGTCGTCGAGAGGGAAGTGGAGGTTGTGAAAGAGGTTGAAGTCGTTAAAGAGGTCGAGGTCGAGAAGGAAGTCGAAGTTGTAAGAGAGGTTGAGGTTGTCAAAGAGGTCGAGGTCGAGAAGGAAGTCGAAGTCATCAAGGAAGTCGAAGTCGTTTCGGCTGTTCCTCGAAACAAGACTGTCGTGGTCGGCACTCGCTTTGGCGGCGGCATCGCCCTTCGTATGTGGAGTCCGTACGCGCTCGGTGGCACCCACCAGAAAGGCGTGATCTTCTTCCATGAGCCTCTGTTCTACGCTGACAGCTTGAACGGCAACAGCTACCCATGGTTGGCAGAGGAATTCTCTTACAACGCCGCAGCGACCGAGTTGACGTACAACCTGCGCGACGGAGTTCTCTGGAGCGACGGCGAGGAGTTCAACGCTGAGGACGTGGCATACACCTTCAACACACTAGCCGAACTGGGCAGCGAAGTCCGTGGCGGTGGAGTCTTCCAGACTTTCGTCAAGGAAGCCGAGATTGTTGACGATTTGACCGTGAAGGTCCACTTCAACTTCCCGGCCCCAAGATTCCACGCCGAAGTCGTGATCTACAAGGGCGACTCTGGAACGTATATCGTCCCGGAGCACGTTTGGAATAACAAGGATTGGGCCGAGTACGATGCCTACAACGACGGTGCTGGTCCTGTTACGACGGGCCCGTGGCGATTGTCGTACTCCGACAACTTCCGCCGCGTCTTGGACCGCGTGAAGAATTGCGACGACTACTGGGGCTGCGCCACCGGCTTCGTGCCGTTCCAAGAAGTAGAGCGCTACGTGCTTTACAACATTGACGACGACACGCAGTTCGCCCAGGCGATGATCACGAACCAGATCGACGAAACTCACGACCTTCGAGTTGACACCGTTGAGACGATCCTGCGCGAGAACCCCAACACCACCACCTACACGGGCCGTGACGCCGATGGCGAATACGGCATGGTTTCGTGGTGGCCGATCTCGCTGCATTTGAACAACCTTCAACCGCACCTCGAGAACCCCAACGTTCGAAAAGCCATCACGAAGTACATCGACCGCGACCGCCTTAACGCTCAGGCTTACCTGAACAAAGGCCGGATCAACGACTGGCCCTGGCCGCAGTACGCTGGTCTGAAGCACGTCAACGAGGCGATGGAGCCTTTGAGGCAAGAGTATGGCGTTGGTGAGTACGACAAAGAAGGCGCCGACGCCCTCATGACCGAGGCCGGCTACTCCATGAACTCCGACGGCTTCTGGGCCGATGCCAATGGCGATGTGGTCAAGTGCAACATCATCAGCTCGGCGCACTTCACGGACCTCGGTCCGGTTGTTGCCGCGTTGCTTGAGCAGAACGGTATCGAGTCATCCTGGGCGCAACCTCCGGATGTCTGGGCCCGAAACGGCAAGGGTGGCGACTACGAGTGCACGCTAGTCGGGCACAACGGTTCGCAATCCGGCGACATCTACCGGTCATTGCTGATGTTCACGACGGATTCTGGAGCTAACCGATGGTCATACTCGAACCCTGAATTCGATTCAGTAGTCGCGTCAATGGCGGAAGAGCCTGATGTTGACAAGGTATTGGACCTAACCGAGCAGGCACTTCGGATCTGGTTGGAAGACCAGCCGGACGTCCCGCTCGTCGAGTTCTTCAACCGTGTGACTCGTAACGAGTACTACTGGGAGAACTGGCCTGGCGACGCTCAAGGGTACGAGCCGTACATGAACGGTATTCACCCGCACACTGGATTCCCGTACATCCTCAGCAAGCTGGAAGGCACCGGCCGGGAGTAAATCCGCGTTTTAGCGGAAGAAACGTTGGTTGCGGCGCCGCCGATTGGGAGCAAACTCCCATCACTTCGGCGCCGCAACTAATCGTAACCTCTCCCAACTGGCGCGCCGACACGCCGGTTAGCTCTGTTAACTTGGCATTGACGCGCATTGGGACGCAGCATGGCGAAGTGTTAATGAAATGACCGTAGATTATCTGGCGAGACGCATAGGAATGTTCGTGGCGGTGGTTTTTGTCGCCACATCGTTCAACTTCTTTCTCCCCAGATTCACAGGTCAAGACCCGATCGCGACTCGGTTGGAATTGCTCGCAGCCGAAGGCGATACGATACGAGCCGAAGACTACAAGGCTCTGATCGAAACCTACAACGCGAAATTCGGGTTGGATCGCCCTTTAGTTCTTCAATATTTGACTTATCTATCGGCGGCTGTTCGGTTCGATTTCGGGAATTCAATAACCAAGTACCCCGTTCGGGTCAGCGAGCTCGTGAACCAAGCGATGCCGTGGTCGATCGGACTACTAGTTACGTCGACGCTTCTGGCCTTCTTGGTGGGTACTCTTGGTGGTGCGGTGTTGGCATGGCAGCATGGTCCCAAAGCCGCTTTTGAACTCATATTGCCGCCATTCTTTTTGCTTGCGGCAGTCCCGTATTATTTGCTCGGACTCATATTGATTTGGCTGTTGGCGTTCCAGGCCAAGCTGCTGCCCCTGGGCGGCGGTTATGCGCCTACGACGCTACCCGATTGGAGCGACTTCGGATTCCTGTTCGAGGTGTTCAAGCACTCACTCTTGCCGGCCCTCTCGATCGTTCTCGCATCGATTGGATTCTGGGCGTTGGGCATGAGATCGATGATGATCACGATGCAGGGCGAGGACTACATGTTGCAGGCGGAGGCGAAGGGGCTGACCAAGATCCGAACGTTTTTCAGGTACGCCGTGCGAAACGCAGTATTGCCGCAGACTACGGCATTGGCATTGACTTTGCCGCACGTGGTTTCGGGCGCGATATTGGTTGAGCGGATTTTCGGCTACCCGGGGATCGGTCGAGTTCTTTACGAAGCGATCACTGGATTCGATTACTTTGTCATTCAGGGCGTCGTTTACATAATCGTGTTGGCCATCGCTTTTGCAATGCTGGTCATCGACGTCGTCTATCCGTTGTTGGACCCCAGAATCAGCTACTCTTCCGCATAAAGATCAATGGCAACGAACGCGACGACAGAACCAATAGCATCGCGAGGTAGCGCAGGCGCATCGGACGCTCTGAATCGCGTTGGCGGTTTATGGCGTTACATGAAGCGGAACCCGTCGATAATCGCGGGGTCTGTGATGCTCGGCATAATCGTTCTGTTCTGGGCCTTTGGAACATTGATGACGTCGCCTAAAGACGCCAAGGACCTTGCATTCGCGCCGCCCAACAAATGGCCATCGCTGCAAAACCCGCATCCCTGTTACTCATCCGACAATCCCCGCGAACTGTGCTTTGCGTACGACGACGTTGAGCGACCACACCTGCTAGGTACCGACCGGTTGGGCAAAGACATATTGGCTTCGTTTTCGCAAGGGATTCCGCAGACGGTGATGATCGGTTTGATCGCTGGTTCGGTCGGAACGGTGGTGGGTACTCTTTTGGCATTTGGCGCAGGTTACTACGGCGGAGTGCTTGATGCGGCGATCAGATTCATCGTCGACACGTTGCAGACCATACCGGGGATATTGATTCTTATCATCATCACCATCGCGTGGCGAGATGTGGGGGGAGGTGAGATGACATTCATCCAGCTATCGCTAATCATCGCGATGCTGGCCTGGCTCGGTCCCACCAGAGTTATTCGGTCCCAAGTTCTCGTGATGAAACAGCGCTCGTACGTCGAGATGGCTAGATTGTCCGGGATGAGCGGTCCAGAGGTGATCTTGAAAGAGATGGTGCCGAATCTGATGCCATTTATCGTGGCTAATTTCGTCCTGGCCGTCTCGTCGGCGATTTTGGCGTCCATCGGACTCGAGGCTCTAGGGCTAGGTGATTTCAGTTCCAACACCTTGGGCATGATGATCTACCACAACATTTGGTACGGGTCGCTGGTCAATGGCTGGTGGTGGTGGTGGTCGCCGCCGATCATCGTTATCGTGATTCTGTTCATTGGATTGTTCATGCTGTCGAGAGGCATGGATGAGTGGGCGAATCCTCGGCTAAGAAGGCGGTTCTAGCAGTTGGCGAACGACCGAACCAACACCGCTGTGATGGATAGTCCTACCGACGCGCGAGTTAACCGACCCAAGGATGTCGCCGATCTGCGTCGGTCTGGCATCAACGCCTCCTCGACTCCAGCCGTTCAAGTAAACAACCTCAAGGTCTATTACGATTCCGAAGCTGGCATCGTCAAGGCGGTTGACGACGTGAGCTTTACTCTGCAGCAAGGCGAACGCTTGGCGCTAGTTGGCGAATCTGGTTGCGGCAAGACGACGCTCGGGATGGCGCTCCTAAAACTTACGAAACCACCCGGTTACATTGATGACGGCGAGATTCTTATCGACGGTCGTGATCTGGTCCCCCTGAACGATGAAGAGATGCGCTTGGCGCGGCTGGCTGAAGTCGCACTTGTGACCCAGTCGGCGATGAATGCTCTCAACCCGGTGATGCGCATCGAAGATCAGATTTTCGACGGGTTGGTCGATCACGGAATCAAGGACACGAAGGAGAACATGAGGTCCCATGTTCACAGCCTTCTCAGGCGTGTGGGGTTGCGAGACAGCGTTGCAAGGATGTTCCCGCATGAGTTGAGCGGCGGGATGAAGCAACGGGTCGCCATCGCGACGGGCACGAGCATGAATCCGAAGGTGATCGTGGCCGATGAACCTACCAGTGCCTTGGATGTTGTGGTGCAGCGACAGGTGATGATGACGTTGAGCCGCGTTCAGCGCGACACTGGCGCGGCGGTGATTCTTATTGGGCATGATATGGGTCTCGTGGCGCAGTTCGCCGACCGAATAGGTGTGATGTACGCCGGCAAGCTGGTGGACATCGGAACCGTCCAAGAGATCATCGAGGATCCAAAACATCCATATACAAAGTTATTGATAAACAGTGTGCCGGATCTGGAGGAGAAGCGAGAGCGATTGGAGGGCATACCCGGCATACCGCCGCCGTTAGTTGACCTGCCTCCGGGATGTGTGTTCGCGCCCCGATGCCCCTCGGTGGCCGATGCTTGTCGGGACATCACGCCTCGCAATACTGCCGTGGGCGATAGCCGTTGGGTGATGTGCCACATTTTCGATGAAACGGTAGAGATGGCGGGGAATACAGTTGGCTAATCTTCTAGAACTCCAAAACGTCACCAAGGTGTTCGGCGGTGGGATGTTCAGTCGATCCAACGTCACGGTCGCCGCGGACGATGTTTCGTTCGCGATATCGGCGGATCGCCCATCAATCACTGCGGTTGCAGGAGAGAGCGGAAGTGGCAAGACCACTTTGGCAAGGTTGCTGTTGGGTGTGATCAAACCCACGAGTGGCAGTGTGATCTACAACGGACGGGATGTTTCGAAGATGTCGGGAAGTGAGCGCCGTGAGTTCAGGCGGGAAGTCCAACCCATATTTCAAGATCCCTTCGAGGTCTACAACCCGTTTTACAAGGCGGATCATTTGCTCCATGTGGCGATCGACAAATTCAAGCTCGCGGAGTCGGAAGATCAACGAATCCCACTCATCAACGAGGCGCTGGAGACCGTTGGACTACGCCCTGAGGAGATGCTCGGACGGTATCCGCATCAGCTGAGCGGAGGCCAACGTCAGCGAATGATGGTCGCCCGGGCGTTGCTGCTCAAGCCTCGGATCATTTTGGCAGATGAGCCGGTTTCGATGGTTGATGCGTCGTTGCGGGCCACGATTCTTGAATCGATTCGGACGCTCAATCGCGATCTCGGCATCTCGGTCGTCTACGTGACGCACGACCTCACGACTGCTTATCAGATCTGCGACGAAATACTCGTGATGTACAAGGGTTCGGTCGTTGAGCAGGGCAGTGTGGAACGGGTGATTAGAGACCCCAAGCATCCGTACACTCGTTTGCTGGTCGAATCGATTCCGCAGATGCGGTCGGATCGTGCATGGGAAGACGGCGCTGAAGAACTGATGTCCATTGATGAATCCATGGTCACGACAGGATGCAAATTCGCCGATCGATGCCCGCAAGTGATGGACAAGTGCCACGACGAGCATCCGCCGGCGTTCCATCTTGATGATGACCGAGTCGCGAGTTGCTATCTTTACGATGATATGCCTGTCGCAAACAAACAAGCAGTCTCGACTTAAACCCCGGATTAACCATGAATGCCAACTCACGCCCAAACATCGTCTACATTCAATCCGACCAGCACAACCCGGCGGTCATCGGGGCATATGGAGACGACGTTGTTGAGACGCCAAATCTCGACCGATTGGCCGCGTCAGGAGCGATCTTTACCGGCGCGTACTGCGGCTCGCCGATCTGCGTTCCGTCACGGACGGCGTTCGTTACTGGACGATATCCGCACGAGACGGAAGTCTGGACGAACGACCAGATTTTGAGCTCCGCGGTTCCGACCTACGCACATTCGCTCGGCGCCGCGGGATACGACCCGATCCAGATCGGGAGAATGCACTACAACGGTCCGGACCAATTGCACGGGTTTTCGCGCCGATACGTCGGAGACCACAGTCCTAACTATCCGGGCAGTCCGAGACTGGTCGATCATGGACAGTTGCACGGCACGGCGGGTCCGGCGCGAGTGAGTTTGGAGGCGTCAGGGCGAGGGCAGAGTGCGTACGAGGTCCACGACGAGTATGTCGCGCAATCGGCTGTCGATTACATCAACAATAAAGGCATTACACGACGGTCCGGTGTTGACGAATCGCCACTGTGCCTTTCGATCGGGTTGATGCTGCCGCACCAACCGTTCGTCGCTCGAGCGGTGGATTACGACAAATACGAGGGCCGCGTCGGTATGCCGATAGTACCGGCTGAGCCGATCGAGAATTGCCACCCCTACATTCAATGGTGGCGAGAGCGCACGGGAATCGTAGAGGTTAGTGAGGCAGAAATAATCCGCGCCCGGACCGCCTACTGGGCATTGTGTGATCGAACGGACCAGTTGATCGGCGAGATCCTCGACGCACTCGAGGCCAACGGCTACATGGAAAACACGATCATTGTCTACACCTCCGACCACGGAGAGCAGGTTGGTGAGCATGGGTTGTGGTGGAAACAGACGTTTTACGAGGATGCCGCACGAGTGCCGGCAATTGTCTCGTGGCCGGGACGCCTTGATGCAGGCCGCGTGATCGATACGCCGATTGACCAGTTCGATTTGGCAGCGACGATATTGGACGCGGCCGGCGCCGAGTCGTTGCCGCAGGGACACGGTATGAGCGTGGTCGACCTCATCAACAACCCCGACACTGCCGAGTGGAAAGATGCCGTCTACAGCGAATACTGCATGAACGACTCAGCGGTGGGTTCGGGCATGTCGGCCAATCTCGGCGGTGCCGATATACACGCCCGACCCGGCGGAGTGCAGAATCGCATGGTCCGATCCGGAGATTGGAAGCTGAACTACTATCACGGATTCGAACCACAGCTTTTCAATCTCGCGGAAGACCCGCAGGAGTTAAACGATCGCGCGCAGGATCCGAGCTACAGGGGTGTGCGGGAAGAGATGATGGATCGCGTGTTGGATGGGTGGGACCCGGACTGTATCCGCGATCGCATGCACGTGCTGAAGCGCGAGCAGGAGTTGATGGAGGCATGGGCGAAAAACGTCGATCCGTCTGACGCTATCCGCTGGGACTTGCGGCCTGAGATGGATTATTTGGATTGACGGGCGTTGGATCGATGCTGTCGGCATCACTCCTGGCAATACGCTCAAATCCCCAAATTGCCGCCGCGAAAAACCCGAAAACGATCGCGGCGTATCCAATCGACGCGAACCAATAGGTCCAAAGCCAGTCTTCAGGATCGGAATGAGCGGAATTGCCCCCCAACCGCGGATCCACGATCACGGACAAAGCGCCCTCGTAAAGGATCCAAATAGTAGGGAATGGCCAGTGGAATAGGATCAAGAGTCCTGAAATCAACAAGGCGCAAGGTACGAAAAAGGATGCCCATTTTGACAGATCGTCAAGCATTGCATCCGTTTTTGGGAATGGGAGGGTTGGTTTCGTCATAGCAATCGTCAAATACGAGATGCCCAACGCGACGGCGAAGTCTCGAACGATGTAGAAGGATCTCGAAATTGCCAAAATATCGCTGTAGACAGCCGATCCAACGGTAGCTGAATCAACGGGATCGAGCCAACGAATTACAGCTATATGCCACCCGGTAAGTCCGAACGTCACCGTCAACCCGACTAATGCGACCAGAACGACAATAACTTCCACAGTCCTTCTCACAACACGCGTAGACACCGAAGCAGCGGTCCACAGTACGGCAGAGACGATGGAAGCGGCCAGTGCGAGCGTCAACGTATGCGTCAAGAATCGCAGAGCGTAGCGAATCGTGGGTAGGTGAGACGGCGCAATACGAAATTGAAAATATAGGTCCCGGCAGCGTTGGCTTGCTTCAATTTCAGAATTTGCGGACTGATCGGGCTCCAATTCCATCAGCCTCGAGCGGATCTCTTGCGCACAGTTCGTGGCCTCATGCCATTCTTGCCGAGATTTCGCCCATGCGCTTTCATAACCCCCAGCTGAATCTTGCGCCAGTTGCCTGGCAATTGGAATCGCTTCCGCAACGCCAAAGCGGACAACAGCGGTAGCCGCGACTATGGCGATTACAACCATCATCCAACGCCGTCTTTTCACTCTCGAACCGGACTCAGTAAAGGCATCGTTTCCGTCGTTTTCGAATGGCGGGGATTCAAAGCGATCCGATTCTTCTTCGGTCGAAAGCTCCTCTGCACTATTGGCTACGCTTTGTGCCGACCCCAGTGTGGCTTTCGAGGGCGTTGTGAACCGGCCCCGAATATGACGCACAAACCACCACGCTCCGAAGGTTACAAAGCCTATCGGGAACAAAACCATCGGCACGAAAGGACTGAGACTGCCAATGTGCTCAAACTGATATCCCCATTCGAGCGACCAAACGATTCCGGAAGACAGAGCTTCCGGTGCTGAATGGAGGAAAACCAACGCGGCATTTGCGAGTGCCGCCAACCCGATCCAAGGCACCAAGGTGACAATCTGATTGCGGAGTAGCTGAGAGAGACCGACTGACGCGTCTTCAACATCAACTTCTGAAAACCAAGAACGGTGACACATGTCGTCGTACTGGTAGGCGACTGCAATGAGCGCGAACGTCAGAACTGCAGAAAATGTGGATGATGTCAAGATCGCAGTCCACCACACAGCATGGTTCAGGATCACGAAGTAGCTGAAGAGAAAATACGTGCCGTGAGTTCCGAATACGAGGATAGCGAATGGCACGATAGTCAAACCCAATATCGCGTACGCGACCAATCGGGACTTTCTCCCCAAACCATTGGCCAGCGCACCGACAACTATACCCAACATCGTGCCGATAAAGACGCTGGGTACGACCATCGACAAAGAGGTCCGTGCACCGTGGAGCAACCTTGAGAAGATGTCTCTGCCGACTTCATCAGTACCGAGAAAATTGGTCGCACGACAATGGGAGAAGCGGTCAGACGGGGTGTCGGATATATTCAGGGCGTTGATCGCGAGCGGAGGGCAGCTGTGAGTTTCCGGGCAACTGCGTTAGGGTCGAATGGTGCCAACGTAGGTCCAAATACGCCCAAAACAAGATACAGTCCGATGATGATCGCCGGGATCGCCTGCCAACCTTTTAAGCCTGCCAGCACGTTTTTAGTTACACTCCGCCAAGCGACGCGGGCCGGTTTTACGGATCCGTTCGGAGATTCCGGATCAGTTGTCTGGGAAGGAGTTGGTTGCATGATCCAAGGGGATTTCCAACGTTTTTCATCGTCTCGACGTTTGTCTTCACCTTAAACCATCGCCGTAAATCAGGATCCCAGCGATCGCGTATCCAGTCGCCTAAGAAGTTCCCGCCGTCTCTACCAAGAAGATCGCCATGCTCGGTATGGCGGAAACCCCACCACGCATCGCCGATGCATTCGACGCCAACGGTTCCTTGGAATGCACCATCGTTGTCGGTATGCTGAAGCGCGAGCAGGAGTTGATGGAGGCGTGGGCGAAAAACGTCGATCCGCCTGACGCTATCCGGTGGGACTTGCGACCTGAGATGGATTATTTGGATTGAATTCGTTCGAGGATTGGCTCTACGGAGAACGTCAAGGAATCTCTATTGTTGAAGACACGGTTGTGGAGTGACATTCCGCCGTCTAAGCGATTTCGACGCGGCTAGAATCGCGAATTGTGGCGAGGAGGCGTGAAGTTTAGGATTCGAACCACGCCGCTGAGGCATCTAGGCGCTGAACGCTCCACAGAGAGCGTTCTTACCGTAAGCGCCGTTGACGATGCATCACCTCGCCACATGCTTATGAAGCACCCTCGAGTCTACACCACCGATTCGAGATCGAAGATTGCGCTCAATCCAACTGCCGCAAATTAGGATCCCAACGATCTCGCATCCAGTCGCCTAGGAAGTTCCCCGCCATCACCACTAGGAAGATGGCCATCCCTGGGATGGCGGACACCCACCAAGCATCGCCAATGTACTCCCGTCCGCTGGCTACCATCGCTCCCCAAGCCGGTGCGGGCGGCGGGATGCCGACGCCAAGGTAGCTCAAAGTTGCTTCGGTAAGGATGATGCCGCCGACACCTAGCGTGGCGCTGACGACGACGATGTTGATGACCCCAGGGAGGATGTGGCGAAGGAGTATTCGGCTCGGCGACGCGCCGGCGACGCGCGCGAATTGGACGTAATCCGATTCGCGAAGGCTCAACGTCTGCGCCCTGACTAAACGCACAGCACCCGGCCACGATATCAGTGCGAGCAGCGCGATCAGGATTCTGAGGTCTTGCCCGAAGATGCTAACTACGATCAGAGCGAGCATGATGAATGGCAACGCTGCCCACACATCAACAATGCGCATTATCACCTCGTCGATATGGCGCCCGAAATATCCGGCAACCAAACCGCAAGCCGTACCTACGGTTACGCCGACCGTAATCGATACAAAAACCACCATGGCGGAGATTCGAGCACCGTGAATGATGCGACTCAGGACGTCGCGAGCTATATTGTCTGTGCCCAGAATGTAAAACTGGCCAGATCCGCCGTTCGAGAATGGTGACGTGTTGCGGTCGGTCAGCGCAACATACGCGAGCGGATCGTGCGGCGCAATCTGATCTGCAAAAACGGCGAAAACGATCAACGTCAAGACGATCAGTGCCGGGATTATCGGCCATCGGCGAATGATATAGAAGCCGTAACCCAACCAACCTAGCGAATGTCGCTGGTTAACCCTAGTCGGTGCTGAGGCGGCGTCGCTGACGCTTTGTGGTCTAGTTTCCGTGGCCATGTCTATCTGCTACGCGTAGCGAATCCTTGGGTCCAAAATCGCATACAGGATGTCCATCGTCAACACAACCACGACGTATAGGACGACGGTCAGGAATGTAATGGCTGATATGAGAGGGAAATCGTTTCCCTGCACCGCCTGGACTGCTACGCGACCGAGGCCGGGCCACGAGAACACAGTTTCTACGACAGTGGTCCCGTTGATGAATCCGACCAAGATCAATCCGGAAATCGTGAGGGGCGGAATCACCGCGTTGCGGAAGGCATGTTTCCAGATCACCGTGCTGGACTCCACGCCCTTTGCTCTCGCAAATTTGACGTACTCCGATTCCAATACCTCCAGCATCGATGAACGCGTGAGACGGAGATACGCAGCTGCCGGTAACCACCCGAGGACGATCGACGGCAATATGTAGTTCCGAATCGCGAAACCGTCGCCGCGTGTGCCTGATGGCAACCATTCGAGCTCGCCCGAAAAGATAAGGATGGCCATAATGCCGACCCAGAAGACGGGCGCGGCTTGACCAACCAATGCGATGCCGCGTGCGACGTAGTCAAGTGGTCGACCGCGTTGCACAGCGGAGACGATACCCAACGGGACTCCGAGAAGCGTTCCGAAAGTCCATGCGATCAAACCGAGTTGGATCGAGGTCCAAAACCTTTCTTGGACGACGGTGATGACGGGCCTTTGGTGAATCAGACTGTCGCCGAATTGGCCCCGGAGATATCTTCCTACCCAAATTACGTACTGAAAGACGACTGGTTGGTCGAGAGCGAGTTCCTTTCTAAATCGTTCGCGAGTCTCTTCTGCGAGCGCACCGCCATATTCGTCGAGATACAGGTCTAATGGATCGCCCGACAAGCGCGAGAGCACGAATATGACGAGTAGGGCGCCGAGGATCGCGATGACGCCGTAGAGTACGCGGCGTGCGAGGAAACTACGCATTGTTCAATGGAGGGCTGTGCCTGCGCTCCCTCTAGTGCCGCATTGGTATCGGAGGGAGGGGTGCAGTCACGCCAACGAGACGCCGGGTCGGGGTGACCCAGCGCCTCTTTTCAGACGGTGTCGTCTATGGTTGCCAATCGACCTCTTCGAGGTTGAACCATGTGCAACCGCCGATACACATCTGAGGCGGTATCGGCCACGCCTTGATCTTCTCGCCATCGTAGGTGTTAAACGCCGGTTGCTCGTTCACGCCGACGTTTATCGACACCTCTCGAGAGTAGTCATAGTGCTCGATCGCCAGTTCAATGCGTCTGCGGCGGTCGAGTTCATCCTTCATCTCGTCGAATATCTCGTCCCATCTGGGCAAGATGCTCCCGGCACAGATCGTGCCTCCGAACTTGTGCGAAGTCGACTCGTTGGATTTCGGCAGGTCTACGCTTAAAGCCGAGAAGCTGTCTCCACAGGTCCGGTACTGGATCTGATTGAATGACAGGTTAACCAGGTTCGGGCGGTGTTCCGAGTACGGAGAAAGGTCGAGGTTCACCCTGATATTCAGCGTGGCAAGCCATTCGGCCGCCAGTGCTTCGACGATCTCTTGGTGAGTGCCAGCGCCAGTCCAAACGGTTACTTCAAACCCGTCGGCCCAACCAGCTTCTTCCATCAACTGCTTGGCCTTGTCGCGGTCGAAACTGTATGCCCAACTGTGCGACTCAGCGTTCTGAGCCCAAGTGTCGGAGTTAACCGACAGGTTGGTGATGTGGTTCACCCAACCCAGACCGTCGAGGATCGCATCGTTGATGCCCTCGCGGTCGACGGCGTGTGCAATCGCTTGTCGAACTTTGAGTGCGGATTCCATTGACGCGTCGTTTCCGTATTCACCGACCCACGGTAGGGAAGTGTCGTAACCCATGCGGTCGAGTTCCCATCCTTCCACGAAGTGGTTGGTCTGCCAATAGTTACCGCCGAAGTAAAGTCCGTTCATCCTCGCAGCAGTCGGCTGGGCAATAAAACCTTGCTCCGTAAGGCTTGGAATGTCTTTTAGCGAGATATTCGCGACATGAGCCTGACCGGTTTCGAGCATCGTCTTGCGCACCGCAGCCTCTGGCACCGCGAGGATCTCGATGCGGGCCATCTCTGGCACCTTGCGCCAATGTGCGCTCAGTGCGTTCAAGACGGCTCGGTCGTCGGAAGACCAGGTCTCGTATACGAATGGGCCCGTTCCGACGAAGATATCGACCATCCCTTCGGGACCGTGCTCATCAAATACCTTCTTGCTGTGGACACCCATGCTCTGCCAGTATGGGCTTAAGTTGCGCCGGAGAACTCCGACTCCCCACTGGTTGACGTGCATGCGCACTTTGCCCGGGTCGATGACCTCGAACTCTTTGGCCATGGCGCGGAAGTCGCCGGCTTGGTCGTGCCGGGAGTCCGGGTTCGTGTTCGGGTTGGCGTTGTTGAAGCTCCATGCGACGTCTTCGGCGGTCATTTCGCCATAGCCACCATGAAACTCTACGCCGCGACGGATGTCGAAATCGACCCACGACTGATCATCAGCGACGGTCCACGCGGTGGCCAATCTCGGTACCGCGTTCGCGCTGGAGTCAAGCCACAGAAGTGTCTCGTACCCGCCCATGCGGAACTTCTGATTACCGCAACCCGGAACGCACTGTTCGGGATACCCGACCGGGACGCCTACGCCGCTTTCGGCAATTATGACGGTTCCTTGGGGGTTACCGGTAACTAGATCGCTAGGTGCGGCCGCGGCTTCTTTCTCGACGATAACCGTCTGGACGACAGGTACCTCGACCTCAACCTCTTTTTCGACGACAACAGTCTGGACAACGGTTTCACCCGCAATCTGAACTTCCTTCTCGACGACGACTTCGCGTTCGACGACGACAGTCTGGACAACGGTTTCGCCCGCAATCTGGACTTCCTTCTCGACGACGACTGTCTGGACTACCTCAACTGGTACTTCCTTTTCGACGACGACAGTCTGCACGACGGTTTGGCCCGCGACTTGGACTTCCTTCTCGACGACGACGGTTTGGATGACGGTTTCGCCTTCTTTTTCGACGACAACCTCTTTCTCAACGACGACGGTTTGGATGACGGTCTCCGTGACGGTTTCGCCGCAGGCTACGACGAGTGGCACGGCGAGTAACAGCGGCAGTTGGATTAGTGCCGCCCAACGCCTTCGTCGGTTAAATGACATCATGTTTTCCTCCTAGAAGAAACTCGGACAGGTTCCTATTCGTCAGACGCCGAAAATTCGAACTCATTCGACGGCGAGACGCTAAGAATGCCGATTACGTGACAGGATTTATACCACAGTACCACAGTTTGTTGAACGTGACGCGCTACGGGTTCAAAGCTCCGCGACCCGTACCGAGTTGAAATATTGCCAGTCCCATACGGCTCCCCAGCCGGGGCGGTTGGGTGGAGTGACCATTCCATTTCGTGGGATCGGCGGGTTTAGTAACCCAATTTCGCGGCCTAGTTCGTCGCGGGAGCCGCCGGGGAAGTATTCGTAGTAAGTGGTGTTGGGGATCGCGCAGGTGAGGTGGGTGTGGACGAGGCCGAAGAGGCCGCCGGGGCCGTTGAGTTCGACGTTGGTGCCGTGTTTGGCCGCGTGTTTGGCGAGGTCCAATAGGGCAGTCGTGCCGTGCCTTGCATGTGCTCTGACGAGGTCGCAGGTGCCTTGTTCGAGCCAGATTTTCGAGATTTCGGGCTCGTGCATCAACGTTTCTAGCGCCATTACCGGGATTTCGAGTTCGTCGCAGAGTTTCCGCAGACCATTGAAGTCGCGGTCGGGGATGGCCTCTTCGAACCAGCGATATCCGTGGTTTTCTAGAGCATGACCAGCTTTGATCGCGTCGTCGAGGTCGTACTTTGCTCCAGCCGCGTCGTGCATGATGTCGATATCGTCGCCGCACGCACGCCGGACTTCACCGAACCAGTACGTGTTCTTGTCCACTGGCCAAGATAGGTGGTCTTTGACGGCGCTGAAGCCGATAGCAATGGCGTGTTCGATGTCTTCGATCGCCGCTTCCAAGGTCCCTCCGCCGCGGTAGTTGTAGTAGGCGGGAGCAGAGTTTCGGGCGGTTCCGATGAGTTGGTGTACGGGTTTATTTTCCGCTTTGCCCGCGATGTCCCAAAGGCAGTTGTCGAATGCACCGTACCAACCGGGCATCGTGAATATGTGCCGTGTGGCGGTGCGGAGTTTAGATTCCAGTCGA
Organism: Dehalococcoidia bacterium; assembly: GCA_965232825.1. Classification (GTDB taxonomy): domain Bacteria; phylum Chloroflexota; class Dehalococcoidia; order Lucifugimonadales; family Lucifugimonadaceae; genus Bin127. Next base: position 356,201 of record OZ247429.1, read on the forward strand.
TTTCGATTGAGTGGGTCTTCACCGATGGCGAGGTGGCGGAGATGTTCGAGATCGATCATCCGCATCGTGGTGTAGCGTGCGTCGCCGACTGTGCAGACGCCCTCTAGTCCTTCGTCGGTGTTGACATGCAGGACGTGATACTTAGTGGGATACGGCGTAGTCGGGACGGATCGCCAAACTTCGCGATTGCCGAGAGTTGCGCGCGCCAAATTGAAGAACGGCGTCTGAGTCGGAAGTTGGAAAACCGAGAGGCGGATGTCGGTGATCTTCAATCGGGGATCCTTAGTCGTGTTGGCCCGATGGATTCCGGTATTCGGCGGAATGACGCTGGAGGTCGACGGCCTATGAGCGTTCTTTCAGCCGCGGGTTTGCCCACTCGTCGAGGCCGATTGAGGCGATGAATAGACCCGCGAAAAGGACGATGAAGATGACGATGGGCGAACCCCACCACCACCACATCCCTCTGATGACAGCGTTGTAGAAGTTCTGCCAGTAAAGGATGTTTCCGAGCGTCGAAATGTGAGTGGCGCCGAGCCCGAGGAACTCCAATCCGATAGCCGCCAATATCGATCCAATAAGCGAACCGACGAAAGCCGCGAGCAGGAATGGCATCAAGTTGGGCATTAGCTCAAGAAAGACGATGTACATGCCGTTTTCACCAGACATTCTGGCGATCTCGACATATTGACGTTCTCTCAACGTCAAAACTTGCGCGCGAATCACTCGGGCGGCACCCATCCAAGCGAAGAGCGCTATCACAAGAGCCATCTGTTCAAGGGTCAACACTTCCACCATGCTGGCCAAAACGATCAAGACTAGAAGGCCGGGAATCGCCAACCAGATGTCGGTGACAGTTCGTAAGACGGTATCTATCCATCCACCGTAGTAACCCGCGACGAATCCCACAGAAGCACCGATTATGACACCAAGCGCACCTGCCATGACACCAACTTTCAGAGAGTCAGGTGTCGCGTCGATCAACCAAGCGAGCATATCTCGACCATTGGCATCGACGCCAAGCCAGTTCTCGGCGGACGGTGATTGACCAGGCGGGAGGACCGAACCGACTTCCGCGCGTTCGATGTCGACGAAAAATGGACCGATGTAACCGAAAGCAACGATGATCGATACGAGGGACAACCCGATCGTGATCTTCATGTTGTAACGGAAGAACCTGTACGTGCGGGTCGCGACGCTGGCGGTGCTTGATGCAATTGAAGCGCCATCGCCGGTGGCAACAGCGGCAGGTTCGGTTGTCGGTCCGATTGTCATGTTCGATCGTACGAAATCCTAGGGTCGATTAAAGGATAGAGCAAGTCCATGACAAACAGTGCCAAGGCGACGGCGAAGATTGTGATGAGCGTCACACCTTGGATCATGAAGTAGTCACTCTCGCCGATAGCGTTCCTGAGCAGCAGGCCGATCCCCGGGTAGTTGAACACGATTTCGACGAGCAGAAGCCCGCCCACAACGCTGGCTAGGGAGAGGGCAAAGCTAGTAGTTTGTGGCAATAGGATGTTGCGGACGGCGTAAACGAGGAAAATACGGCGTTCTTTTAAGCCTTTCGCGTCGGCTAGCACCATGTAATCTTCGCCGGCAGTTGTAACCATCATGGCGCGCATCCCGAGTCCCCATAGCCCAGTGCTGGCCACGATCACCGAGGTGGCGGGAAGAACCGCATGCTTGGTCAATTGCCACAGCGTCTCTACGTTCCAACCGACTATGAAGCCTGGATCGACGCCGAACGCCGTAGGCAAAACCTTCCAATGAACTCCCAGGAAGAATTGGAGAACCAACCCGAAGAGGAAAAACGGTACCGCAGCGGTGACCATCAAAACAGGCAATGTCGCCTGTACCACCAGTAACGATCGCCGCCATGCAATCAACGCGCCCACCAACGAACCGAACAACATCGCCACGACGGTCGTAACAGTTGCCAAGCCAATTGACCAAGGCATTGCGGCCGAGATCTTGTCCCGGACGGTCGCCGGATAGTTCGTCATCGAGTATCCCATATCGCCTCTTAAGAGGTTAGTGAGGTACGTGAGGTATTGGATGTGTAACGGTCCGTCGAGTTGGAATTTTTCACGGTATGCCTCGACAATCGGACCGATGTCGCCGCCAGAGTTTCCAGCTTGAGCCTCTAGAGCGATGGCTTTAGCCTCGATTGGATCGCCGGGCGCTAGGCGCGTGAGTAGGAAAACGACGGTGACGCCGACCGCGACAGTTAACACGAAAAGCGCAAATCTGCGGACCAAGTATGCAGGATTCATATTGCGACTGTCAGTTGGTTCAATTGAGCGGAACAGCAGTGGCGGCTGTCTTGCTCTCTCGATTATTCGAAAACGCTGACGTTAACTTAAACGGATTGACAAGATTAGTCAAGACTCCAGCGGCGCAATCCTCGGTTGACAACGTGCGTGAATTCCGATAACGTTTAGCGCGTCGCTTAGAGATTATCTAGACGCGGCGGTTTCTGGTTGCTCGGAATAGAGTCGCAGATTCCGTCAAAATAAAGATGTCCGAGTAGACGATGTCGTAAAACGATTCATTGGGAGGTCAATGAGAACATGCGATTAAAGAGGCTGAGTCCGCTGGCAGTGATGGTAGCGGTCGCATCAATGATCGCCTTAACGGCCTTGGCGGCTTGTGGGGGAACCGAAACGGTTGTCCAGACTGTAGTTGTCAAGGAAGAGGTGGCCGTCGAAGTGCCGGTCACTGTTGAGGTCGAGAAAGAAGTCATCGTTCAAGGCGAGACAGTTGTGCAGACCGTTGAGGTCGAGAAACAGGTGGTCGTCGAGAAGCAAGTCACTGCGACTCCGGACCCCGGGGCTCTGAAGGACGTTCCGAGAGACCGCACGCTAGTGATTACGCACTGGAGCGATGGTTATCGCACTCAGCACGACAACGTTGAGAATTTCAACTGGTGGTTGCCCGGCAACTCCCATGCCCGCCACGCTTCGGAGAAGGGTCTCCTCGAGTTCCTCTTCTACACGAACCTAAACGAAGGCAACATCATTCCGTGGCTCGGCGAGTCGTTCGAGTACAACGATTCACTCGACGCGATCGATGTCAAGATCCGAGAAGGCGCCAAGTGGTCCGACGGCGTAGCGTTTACCGCTCACGACGTCAAGTTCACGATTGACATGGTCGTGGGCAATGCTCCCGACCTGAACAGATCATCGCTGTGGGCGGACATGATCAAGGAAGCGGTAGTCCACGACGACTACAACATGACAATTCACCTTAACCGGCCGGACCCAAGATTCTTCCAGGTTCAGTTCGGTTTCGGGTGGGAAAACCACACACCTATCGTACCGAAGCACGTTTGGGAAAACGAGGACCCGCTCACGTTTGACAACTACGACCCGGCAAAGGGTTGGCCGCTGGGCACTGGCGCATACAAGCTCTCGCTTTCGACGCCTGAAGTCCAAATCTATGACCGACGTGACGACTGGTGGGCGACCGAGATCGGCTTCCACGATGCTCCGCAAGTGGAGCGGATCAACTACATCCCTGTCGCTAACGACGACATCGCTGGTCAGCTTTACATCAACAACCAACTTGATGCTGGACCGCCGTTGCTGAAGGGTACGTTCGAGGCCGCAAAGGGCTTCAACGATGCCTTGAGGTCATGGAACTTTGAAGGACCTGTGTGGGGTGCGCCGGACGGTTGTAACTTCGTGCTGATCCTGAACAACCAGAAGGAGCACTTCTCGAACACGGACGTTCGTTGGGCTATCAACCACGCAGTTAACCGTGATGAGATTACAGGTCTCGCATACGAAGGCGGCGTGCCGTCGGTAGTGGTCCCGATATCGTCATACGGTGTCAAGCAATACCTCCCATTAATGCAAGACATCTTGGACAAGTACGACGCAGGCAACCACAGCCTTGACAAGGTTGATGAGCGCATGACGACGGCAGGGTACTCCAAGGATTCAGAAGGATTTTGGACGAAGGACGGCGACCGCGTGGAAATCACGCTTGAGATTCCGTCTTGGATGAGGCCACAAGGTCCGTTCCTGGAGAAGCAACTCCAAGCTGGTGGTTTCGATGCCATCTTCAAGCAAGGCGAGCCGGCAACCATCGGTGACCGCCTCCGCATGGGCGAAACCGAGGTCGTTTGGGTGCAGTGCGGATCGATCAACGAGCCGTACGACACGTTCAAGTCCTACCACTCGAAGAACTCGGCACCTCCGGGCGAGAACTACCAAGGCGCAGTCCAAGGTGGTCGTTACGAGAACCCCGAGATGGACGCAATCTTGGACGAAATGGAAGGGATGCTCCACTCGCCTGATGACCCGCGATACGTGGAATTAGCACGCGGCGCAATGGAGCTATTCCTGCGTGACATGCCTGTAATCCACATCGCAGAAGAGTTGCACGTGATCGTTCACAACACCCACTACTGGACAGGTTGGCCAGGGGTTGAAGACCCGTACGTTGCGCCTTACCCGCCGTGGAATGGTTGGTACTTGATCACCCTGAACTTGGAACCGACCCAATAAAGGTGAGCAAATGACGACTGCTTGAGCGGTCGAAATTACCGAGGAGCGGGTTGCAGTCACTTGACGGCAACCCGCTTTTCTTTAGTGGATGCGTCGACCAGTAAACAAAGCGGTACCGATTAAAGCCCTCCGACACAACCTTTCAATCCTGACGTAATCCGCCAAAAACATCATAGTTGTTTCGAAAAAAACGTGATCTGAAACTGGGCGCGTCGGGAAACAACAAAACGACGGTGGTTTCGATTTTGCGTTATGGTTGATGTGTCATTGGACTCGACGTTTAATTGTCACGCCCCGGCGTCAATGTAGTGAGTCGGTGGAGGGCTTAAGGAGGTCCCCAAGAATCATGCGTTCAAAGAAATGGATCCTGAAGGTTGTGTTGCCGTCTGTCGCGATCCTGATCGCGTTAGCCGCGATTGGGGCCTGTGGTGGCACCGAGACCGTGGTCCAGACGGTCGTGGTCAAGGAAGAAGTTGCGGTCGAGGTACCCGTTACCGTCGAGGTTGAGAAAGAGGTCGTCGTTCAAGGCGAGACGGTAGTGCAGACGGTCGAGGTCGAAAAGCAGGTCGTTGTCGAGAGGGAAGTTACGGCTACCCCCGACCCCAGTGCGATTAAGGATGTTCCACGCAATCGAACCGTGGTTTTCACCCACTGGAGTGGATCGTATCGGACACAACACGATAACGTCGAGAACTTCAACTGGTGGTTGCCAGGTAACTCTCACGCCCGCCACGCCTCCGAGAAAGGCCTTGTCGAGTATCTGTTTTACACGAACTTGAACGATGGTCAGATCGTTCCTTGGCTTGGCGAAACTTTCGAGTATAACGACACGTTAGATGAAATCGATGTCAAGGTGCGTGAAGGCGCTAAGTGGTCAGATGGCGTACCGTTCACTGCGCATGACGTCAAATTCACGGTGGATATGGTGATCGCGTCAGCTCCAGAACTTTCACGTTCAAACCTATGGGCCGACAAAATCGAGAGCGTCACGGTTCACGATGACTACAACTTCACGATGAAGCTGACTCGACCTGACCCGCGCTTCTTCCAAGAGCAGTTTGGATTCGGGCACGAGAACCACACCGCAATCGTACCTAAGCATGTCTGGGAGAACGAAGACCCTCTGACGTTCTCCAACTACGATCCTGACAAAGGCTGGCCGTTGGGCACTGGTGCGTTCGAGTTGGTGCTGTCCACTCCGGAAGTGCAACTGTATGATCGCCGGGACGATTGGTGGGGTGCTGAGATCGGATTCCACGATCTACCCAAGGTCGAGCGACTGAAGTACATCCCGATCGCCAACGACGATGTCGCAGGACAGCTCTACATCAATAATCAGACGGACGCTGGTGTACCGCTGTTGAAGGGTACGTTTGAAGCTGCGAAAGGCTTCAACGAATCTCTAAGGTCGTGGAACTTCGAAGGCCCGGTATGGGGCGCCGCCGACGGCTGCAACTTCGTATTGATCCTCAACAACCAGAAGAAGCACTTTAGCGACGTAAACGTCCGTTGGGCGATCAACCACGCCATCGACCGTGGTGAGATCACCGGGATTGCGTACGAGGGTGGAGTACCGCCAGTGGTGGTGCCAATTTCGTCGTACGGTGTTAAGCAGTATTTGCCGCTGGTGCAGGACATTATCGACAAGTACAACCCCAACGATCCGGACCCGGCAAAAGTTGAATCGCGAATGACAGCTTCGGGTTATTCCAAAGATTCCGAAGGGTTCTGGACGAAGGATGGTGAGCGAGTTGAGATCACGTTAGAGATCCCCTCTTGGCTACGACCTCAAGGCCCGTTCCTTGAGAGCCAATTGCAGGAGGGCGGATTTGACGCAACCTTCAAGCAAGGCGAACCGGCGACGATCGGTGACCGGTTGCGCATGGGTGAGACCGAGGTGGTGTGGGTCCAATGTGGTTCCATCACCGAGCCGTACACGACGTTCAAGTCATACCACTCGAAGAACTCGGCGCCTCCGGGCGAGAACTACGCCGGCGCTGTCCAAGGCGGTCGCTACGAGAATCCAGAAATGGACGCAATACTGGACGAGATGGAAGCGATGCTCCACTCACCGGACGATCCGCGCTACGTCGAGTTGACGCGGCAAGCATTCGAGTTGTTCCTGCGTGACATGCCAGTCATCCACATCGCGGAAGAGTTGCACGTGATCGTTCACAACACGCGATACTGGACCGGTTGGCCTGGCGTTGAAGACCCGTACGCGGCACCTTATCCGCCGTGGACTGGTTGGTACCTGATCACGATGAATCTGGAACCGACGGAATAGACGGGACGGAGGCGACGGCGCGAACGTCGCCGATGTATCGTCCGAGCGGGTTGCGGTCAAATGATCGCAACCCGCTTTTTTGGTAATCGAAAATCTGGAAATGTGACGCCAGAGGCGTCGCAACACGCGCGGCAGAAATTAGCATCTTAACCCATGCGAATCACTCTAATCTTGATTGTCCCATTGGTGGCGATGTTGGTTGGTGCGTGCCAAGCAACGGAAGATCCGATGCCTACGGCCGCACCGCCTACCGCGGTGCGGGAATCGCTCCAGACAACGGTGCCCGAAACACCAGTACCGGTACCAACCGCGACGCCAAGTGTGGAACCGGTTGTGGTGCCGGGCATGGAACCGGTGATGCCGTTTACCAACATCGCACGCGACGCTTTGGGAGACAATGCGTTTGTGAATAACTGGCACCCGGGTTCCGCGTTCTTCGACTTTGACCGCGATGGTGACATGGATTTCTACGTCACTCAGGCCAACTCGGATTCTGAGTTCCCTGAGTCGCCGGGCGGCCCCAATCTGCTGTTCCGCAATGATCGAAACAACGCCTTCACTGAGGTCGCCGCGGAGCTAGGCGCCGACCTGTCGCTGTCCAACAGCACCGCAGTAGCCGCCTGTGATTTCGACAACGACGGGTATCAGGACCTCTATGTAGCCGGTTACGGACTGATAGGTGATGAACTTGATTACCGCTCGGCTGTTGGCGACGACGCATTGACGAACGCCATCAAGGATCGGTTGCTACGAAACGTTGGAGGAGAAGGTTTCGAAGACATCACCGACGCGGCGTTCGGAGATGCGATTAACGTGCAATCGGCGATAACGATCGCCTGCGGGGACGTGAATAACGACGGATGGACGGACGTGTTCGTGGGCAACCGCCTGGACCAAGATTTCATTCGTTTCGATGATCCGAGGCATCATGGTCACTACAACCGGCTATACATGAACAACGGCGATCTGACGTTTAACGATGTGACTCAATCTGCCGGATTGATTAGCCCTCCGATCAAGATGCTGAGTCCTGACGGAGAACCGATGGAGTGGGAGGATCCTGACACGGGCGAGATGACGATGGGATACGATGCGTCGCTTAAGGATGCCAACGGAAACCGTATCGGTGATCCGACCGGGCAGACGTTGGCTTCATTGTTCTTCGACCACGATTCGGATGGCGACATTGATCTTTGGTTGGCGGACGATGGTGATGTGCTGAAGGTCTATCGCAACGACACGAACGGCGACGATGTCGCCTTCGTTTCGATCGGTGAAGAGATGGGCGTAGACAGCGTCGGAGCGTGGATGGGGTTCGCCCTCGGAGACTACGACTCCGATGAAGACCTCGATATATTCGTCACCAATATCGGTTATCACTTCTTGCTCTACGATGTCCCACCGGTTCCCTCGGGTGATTGCGCCTACAGCCACGCGTACGGTTGGGGCACGTGTTACCACTACCTGCTCCGAAACGACGGCTATAAAGAAGACGCAGAAGTAGGAATGATCGGCGATTTCAAGAACGTTGCGCCGGAAACGGGTGTCGCCACGAGTCAGGCATTCCCGCCTGAATCGCTCGATCCAGCGAACGTTCTCGATGTCTGGGCCGATGTTGACCAACCATCAGGATTGGCGGCCTACGATTTCGGGTTCGGCACAGCGTTTTTCGATTACGAGAACGATGGCGACCAGGACCTGTATTGGTTGGGCGCGATGGGTGGCAAAGGTGAAGGCCCGAACGGCTACAAATATACGGGTTCGGGGCGGATGTTGCGCGGCGATGGCAAAGGGCAGTTCGAAGACATTACAGTCGAGGCGCAGTTACTCGACATCCAAGGTGTCAACTATGGGGTTTTGGATCCAAGCGATCCGGAATTTGATCCCGATCGCCAACGCATGGACCGCAGGTTCCACGAAAATGGCAAGGGACTGGCCAAGTGCGATCTAAACGGCGATGGGACGGTCGATTTGTTGGGGACGAACAGCAACGGTCCGGTCTTCATCTCAGACAATACGATTGACTTCTTCCGCGGTCCGTTATTTCTGTGGATGAGTAACGCGAGCGAAGGCAATTGGCTCTCGATAAAGCTGACAGGCCGTCAGGCGATTGATGGAACGGGAAGCAACGCGGATGGTATCGGCGCACGTGTGAAGGTTACGGCGGACGTGTCTGGATCGGGGGAATTGACGACGCAGGTACAGGATGTGCTAGGTAGTTCATCATTCTTGAGCATGAATTGCATCGACCTGCACTTTGGGGTCGGATCCGCGACGAACGTTGAACGAATTGAAGTGCAGTGGCCAAGCGGCGTGGTGCAAATCGTCGAAGACGTCGAAGCAGGCCAGAACGTCGAGATCGAAGAGCCAGCGAGATAGGTCTGCGCGCTCGCGCCTCAGTTCGCGGTAGTAGCGGGTTCGAATTCCGGGTATTCGAATGCTTGGCCGAGGTCCGCGTTATCTACTGCAGGCATGTCTGAGTAGAGGAAGCAACTCGCCAATTGTTGCGGACCGATGGCGTGCAACGGTGGTGCGGAGGCGGTGCATTGCTCGAATGCGAACTTGCACCTCGACGCGAATTTGCATTGATCGGTGACCGTTGAAGCTTCGTCCGTACGATCGACCGACTCGTCCTCTTCCTCTCCCCAAGCGGCTTTGGGGTCCGGTTGAGGCACCGAGTCGATAAGTAGCTGAGTGTAAGGATGTTTTGGGTTCTGGATGACCTCTTCAACGCTGCCAGCTTCGGCGACCGATCCGCGATACATGACGATGATGTTGTCGCACATCTGGTAGGCCGTGGTCAGGTCATGTGTGATGTAGATAACGGAGATGCCAAAATCTCGGTTCAAGTCTCGGATGCTTCTAAGGATCGTTGCTCGCAGGGAAGCGTCCACCATCGAAACGGGTTCATCAGCCAATATGATGCGCGGTCGCAGAAGGAGCGCACGAGCGACCATCACGCGTTGTCGTTGGCCGCCGCTCAGCTGATGAGGATAGCGCCCCAACGTTTCGTCAGGTTGCAATCCGACCATCCGCAAGGCCTCAGCGATGCGTTCGTCGCGCTCCTGATTGCTAGAAGCCAGTTTGAAGTTCCGAATGGGGCGGTGAAGGACATGATCGACGGCATAAAAGGGATTGTAGGCCTCGAACGGGTCTTGGAAGATCGGTTGCACTTCTCGTCGGAAATTCAGCCATTCGCGTGAGCCCATCTTTTGGATTTCTTCGCCTTGGTACATCACCCGACCGGAAGTTGGTGGGACTACACCAAGAAGCAAACGCGCGAGCGTGGTTTTGCCACTGCCGCTTTCGCCAGCAATCGCCGTAATCGTCGGTCGGTCTTCGGGAATGGACAATGAAACGTCCTGAACCGCGATCGTGACGTTGGAACGATTGAAAAAGCCGCCGCCAAAGATCTTGGATACGTTTTCTAGCTCAAGTAAGTTAGCCATCGGACCCCGTTTCGTTGTGCAGGTGGCAAGCGGTGCGCCAGTTCGCTTGGATCGCAATGTCGACTGGATCGGTATCTAGGCAGACATCCATCGCCGATGGGCAGCGAGGATAGAAAGCGCAACCTGAAGGAAGATTCAACAGGCGAGGGGGCATCCCCGGAATTCCAACGAACTCCTTCTTTTCACTGAATGACGGCAAGCTTTCAATTAGGAGCCTGGTATACGGGTGTTGAGGGTCCTCGAAAATCTCCTCGACCGGTCCCAATTCCACCAGCCGACCGGCATACATGACCCCGATGGTGTCGGCGAACTGCGCCACCAAACCCATATCGTGACCGACGAGAATAACGGCTGCGTCGATGCCGGACTGGAGTTTCCCCAACGTCTGCATGATCTGGCGTTGGACGACGACGTCGAGGGCGCTAGTTGGTTCGTCCGCCAAAATCACTTTTGGCGAGAGGCATGTCGCGATTGCGAGTACTGCGCGTTGTTTCATGCCACCGCTGAGCTCGTGTGGATACATCGTTGCGACCGATGGAGCGAGTCCGACGTTGGTGAGCAGGTCAGCGACCTTGTCGCGTAGCTCCGAACGGGTCGGTTTTCGCAGAAGTGCACCTTCGGCGTTAGCTTCCATGACTTCCGACCGCCCAGAGCCAACCGAATTCCCAACGGAATCTTCGACGATGTGGTCTAAGATGCCGTCGATGATTTGTTTCTCGATTCGGATGACCGGGTTCAACGAGTTCATCGCGCCTTGCGGCACGAGTGCAATCTCGGCGAGTCTGGCGCGCCGCATTTCGTATTCGCTCAACTGCAAGATATCGCGCCCGCTCAACGTGATGCTGCCGGATACGATCTTGCCGGGAGGCCGCGTCATCCGCATCAGAGCGGTGGCCATGGTGCTCTTCCCGCTCCCAGATTCGCCGACTAGGGCGAGCCGCTCACCAGCCCGCAGATCGAAGGAGACGCCGTTCACAGCTTTGACATCGCCTGTCTCCGTCTCGTAGTAGACGTGAAGGTCTTCAACTCGCAATGCGACCTCGTCGGAAAGCACTCGACTCGTACTTTGAGATGCGTCAGCGATTGTTCGATTTGTTGCCGTTGTCATGGTGGAACGAAGGTGGATTCATAACTTGCTGTGCGCAGTATACAACCTCTGCCAATTTCCCATGTCCAAATACGGGCCGTGGACGGATCGGAGGGCTGTCTAGGACGCACATTCGGAATGATTTCGGAGGCGAGTGGACTGTGCATTATTATGAGATTCAAGTTACAGGAGCCGCATTTACGCATGAACAAATTACACATCCCAAACGAGTTCGTCGAGTGGATATTCATCATCGTCGGTGTGACCATCGCGGGTTTGGTTGGCGCTGGCCTTAAGACTTGGCTCGACAGTGCATTGGACGGATCCGGCGTTGAAGGTTGGGCTCCAGGTGTCGCTGCGTTGGTGGCCTTTTTTCTTATCGCCGCACCGTTTTATTACTGGACTAGCCGAAGCGCACGAGCGCGTGGCGAGCCGACCTCCGAACAGGTTCCAGATGCCGACGAATGATCCTAGAACGGAACGCATACCTCGATCCGAAATAATGTGGAATTTGCCGAGATAACCATGCCCGAATCAGTCAATCGCAGTTGGACAATAGCGAACCGCCCTTACGGGTATCCGAAAGAGAGCGACTTCGCGATCTCTGAGACCGAAGTCGATGACCCCAAGCACGGCGAGATCCTCGTCCGCACCCTCTACCTATCGTTGGATCCGTACATGAGGGGACGCCTGCGAGATCGCCGATCTTACGCCGTACCGGTGGGAATTGGTGATGTGATGGTTGGTGAAGGCGTAGGCCGCGTAATCGCTTCGCAATCTGAAGAAGTCGCGGTGGGGGATATCGTGGCGTGTCAGATCGGATGGCAAGAGTACGCCGTGGTTCCTGCACATACGGCTCGCGTTGTGGATCCGTCAATGGCGCCGATATCAACGGCTCTGGGCGTTACCGGTATGCCCGGATTGACTGCGTATCACGGACTTTTGTCGGTTGGAAGGCCGCGGCCCGGGGACACGGTCTTAGTTTCAGCCGCGTCCGGCGCGGTAGGCGCAGTTGTCGGACAGATCGCGAAGATGAATGGATGTCGGGTGATCGGAACCGTGGGTTCGCAGCAGAAAGCCGATTACTGCGTTCAAGAATTAGGTTACGACGCAGTTATCAACTACAAGACCGAAGATGTGTTTGGTCGATTGGCTGAAGCAGCTCCTGATGGAGTCGACATCTATTTCGACAACGTTGGAGGCACAGTCACCGATGCGGCCATCGAAAATTTGGCGTTGCGAGGGCGCGTGTTGGTATGCGGTCAAATCTCGCAATACAACCTCGAAGAACCCGAGATGGCGCCGCGCAATTTGTGGAACTTGATCACCAAGCAGGCACGGATCGAAGGGTTCTTGGTTTTTAATTTCCAAAACGATCACGATGTCGCACGCGCACGATTGGCATCATGGGTACGTGACGGTTCTTTGAAGTACCGCGAGGATATCGTAGACGGATTCGAGCACGCCCCTCGAGCCTTCATCGGCTTGATGAACGGTGCCAACTTCGGCAAATTGTTGGTCAAGATGTCCGATTGATGGTTGTGAAGCGCCAAGCGAGTAAAACCCAACTTCGTCTGCACGATCGGCGTTGATGATGCATAATCGTTAACTATCGAGCGGAAGTAGCTCAGTGGTAGAGCATCTCCTTGCCAAGGAGAAGGCCGCGGGTTCGAATCCCGTCTTCCGCTCCATCCTCTCTTCTCGAACTCCGTATTTCCATGTCGATTGACGACTCGCGCTAAACCGTTAATCGAAATCCGGCATTATGCCTTCGGCCGCGTCCGCGGCGATTTGTCGTTGCTGTTCTGTAAACGAATCATCGCCGGCGATCCAACGCAAGTAGTCGGGATGGGTCTCGCTCAGGTCATACAGAGTGTGTCCGCGGTACCGTCCAAAGTTGATTAACGGGTCGCCTTCGTCCGACAGCGTAAAACGTCCTTCATCATCGATATGACGTTCGCTCGATTCGCCTGTCGCCCAACGTTCCAACAGAGCAGGGTCGCCCGGAAGGGCAGCATGTTGCGTGAGTTGGCCGTGGATGATCGCCTTGATCGCGTTCACGGTTACTTCGTCTTCAATGGTCCGGACAAACTCTCCGCCAACAAACCGACGGTATGCGCCCGCGAAATCTCGAGGTTCGAGTTTGTGGTAGATCTCCATAGCATCAACGATGATTCGCTCATTTATGTCGAAGTCGAAGCCGGCGAATTCGAATTCTTGCCGCAACACGCGCACGTGGAAACGCCGTATCCCGAAACCCGCGAGATCGCAGCCGTTCAGGTATTCGTACAACGCCTTTGCGTAGACCGCGAAGGGTCTGGCATCGGCCACGTCTTCATCCGAGATGCCGTGGAAATTGGTGGCCCCGGGCGAGATTGGAGAGTTTGGGTTGATGAGCTGAGAACGGAACTGCTCAGTGCCGTCGGGTTCGACCCGGAGCGTGGAGAGCTTTACGATGCGCGCAGTTCGGTGGTCAGGTCCGGTAGTCTGTATGTCTAGGAATACGATCGGACGCTGAAGGCGGAGCGGGAACTCACTATTCGTGTTGATTGTCGGGATATGTTCTTCTGATGCCATTGGGAATCACATTATTCGAGTTTCGAAAACCTTTGGAAATAGGTTAATTATCAGCGGTTAGAATCGCAATCGCTGATGGCGAGCGCACGGTCTTGCGAGGCGAGTATTTCCGTCTCGCAGTTTAGAATTAAGGCATTGGATTGCCGAAGTGGCGGAATGGTAGACGCGAAGGTCTCAAAAACCTTTGGGCTTTAGCCCGTGTGGGTTCGACTCCCACCTTCGGCACCAAAGAACGGTGATTATTACCTCGAACCCAAAAACACGCGATGATGGACAGTGCGCGCCGACGAACGAATGTCGGAGCAGGTGCATGGTGCCGAGGGGCGGACTCGAACCGCCGACACATGGATTTTCAGTCCATTGCTCTACCAGCTGAGCTACCTCGGCAAGGCACGTAATCACTATTTTATCTTTGCACCGCTGGTATAATCCATATCGCTATCAAGTCGCTTCCATGACTGCCCAAAGATAACCGCCTGAGTGCCACATATGCCGTCAATCATCATCTCGTCAATCAGCGAATCTGCGGGCAAATCGGCGTTCGCTGCGGCGATAATTTCCCGACTACGCCATGACGGAGTAGACATTGTTTCGTCGGTGGGTACCGGCGAGCTTTTCTCGGAGGACGGCGGTGTAACGCAGGTCGCAGCAGACGATGTCGATGCATCGTCGGGTACCGTTTCGATAATCGAGGGTTCGGCTGGCGACGCAGAGGTAGATGTGGCGTTGGCGGAGAAGTTAGACGCCAATATTGTATTGGTCGCCGGACTGGATGAGGATGTTGGTGCCGCAGCGCCAGGTTACGGACCGCGATTGTCGGGCATAGTGTTGAACAAGGTGCCTCGATATCGTGAAGTTCATGCCGAGAGAATGCTGGCTTCACTTTCGAGTGACGGTTTCAGATGTCTCGGTTGGGTACCAGAGGACCGACGGCTTGCCGCGAGCACGGTCGAATCGGTGATCGCCCATTTAGAGGGGCGGCTGGCTTTCGACATCAACACGACGACCGAGTTGGTCGACAACGTGTTGATCGGCGGTTTGGTGCTCGATTGGGGACCGTTCTATTTCCGATCTCAAGAAAACACCTGCGTCGTCGTGCGCGGTGGACGACCAGACGTGCAGATATCGGCGTTGCAAAGCGAGACCACTAGAGCGATGGTTCTGACGGGTGGCGACAAGCCGATCGATTATGTCTTCTACGAAGCCCGAACTAAGCGCATACCGTTGATCGTCGTTGACGGCGACACGCACTCCACGATGTCGGCGCTTGATGCATTGATGCCGGCCGGTTTCACTCACCCGGATAAACTGAGTCGGATGAGTGAATTAATCGACGAACGGGCGATTATCGAACCGATTCTTGACCTCGTTGCGCGACCTCCGACACGCTGATCCTCCATTGGGAAGGAGCAGCAAGTATGTCGATGTCGCGTGAGACGTATCTGCATGGTCATCATCGCACCGTAATCTCGGCCCATTCGGCACGCACTGCAGACGATGCGGCGGCGTTTCTTTTGCCGTATCTGCGGCTAGGGATGTCAGTGCTCGATTTCGGTTGTGGGCCCGGAACAATTACGACTGGTTTGGCAGATGCGGTAGGCGAGACGGGGTCAGTTCTCGGCATCGACGTTTCCGACGGTTTGCGCGTCGAATGGGATAAGCGCCTCGAAGAATCGGGCAACACGGGTCTCGAGTTTCGCGTCGACGACATCTACGAGACCGATCTCGAGAAGAACCAGTTCGATGTTGTCTATGCGCACCAGGTATTGCAACATCTTGGTGACCCTGTGAGCGCACTGAGCGCGGCAACCCATTTGGCCAAGCCAGGCGGGTTGGTGGGAGTGCGGGAGGTCGATTGGGGAACCTTCGCCGCGCATCCGGATTCATCGGCGCTCAGAGATTTTAGAGAGGTGTATGATGCGGTGGCAATACGCAATGGGGGAACTCCGCATGCGGGTCGGCACATGTTGGAATGGATGGAATCGACCGGGTTGTTGGACGACATCCGCATCACGACTAGCACTTGGACGTTTTACGACGACGGCGGAAAGACGTGGTGGGGCGATCAGTGGTCGCAGAGAATGTTGCATTCTGAAATCGCGGTCAAGGCGATTGAGTACGGTGTTGCGACCCAATCCGAGCTAGAGGCCATCTCAAGGGGTTGGATCGAGTGGAAAAACGCGTCCGGCTCCGTCGCATGCTTCACGCATTTCGAGGGACTGGCGCGTTGCCGTTGACGCGTGACTGATGATTTCACGGCGTTTACGCGGAACGTATTCACGTCTTCGTTGATCGTTGCATGGAATATGTGAAACTTGTTCTAACATTTGGTTATTGGCACACTGAAGATTCGTATCGAATGACAACTCTTACGACAAATCCGGAGGCGGTACTTGAGGGACTCTCCGACGCGCAGTGCGCCGCGGCTTCTTACATCGACGGTCCGTTGATCATCGTCGCTGGACCGGGCAGCGGAAAAACGCGGGTGATGTCGCATAGGATGGCGTACATCTTGGCGACGGGCGTTGCGCCGTGGCGGGCGATGGGCGTTACTTTCACGAACAAGGCGGCGGCTGAGTTGCGTCAGAGATGCGATGCGTTGGCGAGCCAATTCGTTCCCAACGCGGCCGAGACGAATGTCAGTACATTTCACTCATTCGGCGCTCGCTTCCTCCGCACCCACCACGATGCGGCCGGGTTGGGGCGTGATTTCACGATCTACGACCGCGACGACCAAGAGCGAATGTTGAAATTGATCTTGGTCGACATGGATGTTGAAGCGAAGGTCGGCGAGGTACTGGCCGACATCGGCAAAGCCAAGAACAACAACATGTTGGCGGATGAGTTCGCCAGCACTGGAGTCGGCCATCGTCACGAGTTGCACGCCGAGATTTACACCAACTACGAAGCGGCGTTGCGGCGTGGCAACGGCGTCGATTTTGATGACCTTTTACTCAAGCCATACCGCGTATTGATGAGCGAACCCGATATTCGTTACCGAATGCAAGATCGCTACCAACACATCATGGTTGACGAGTTCCAAGACACGAACGCGTTGCAGTTCGAGTTGGTTCGAGTTCTGGGTGACATTCATCGCAACATATGCGTAGTAGGAGACCCCGATCAGTCGATCTACTCATGGCGCAATGCCAAGCCCGAAAATATGGAACGTTTGGCCGAAGTGCTGGATGGGTGTAAAGTCTTCGAGTTGAGCGAATCTTATCGCTCCACTAAGACGATTATCGCCGCCGCATCGGGTCTTATCGCGCACAATAAACGCGCCATCGAGCGAGTTCTCTTCACCAACAACGAGGTGGGCGAACCGGTAGAGATCGGGGTCACCGAACACCCGGAGCATGAGGCTTCGGTGATATTGGACGCGGTTGAACGTCGGCTCAGGCCGAAAACTGGGAGAGACGGTCCTAAAGAAGCACAGTTACGCGGCGATCTGGACCGTTTCGCCGTCTTGTATCGCACGAATGCGCAGTCTAGGGCGATTGAGACAGAGTGCAGTCGAAGGGGCGTGCAGTACCGGCTCATCGGCGGCGTCAGGTTCTACGAGCGCCGCGAGATCAAGGACGCGTTGGCGCTTCTACGGATCGTCGTCAATCCGTCCGACGAGACCTCGTTGCGCCGGATCATCAACGTGCCGCCGCGCGGGATTGGGCCGGCAACGTTACGAAAACTCGAGGAATACAGCGTTTTCAAAAACGTCTCGCTCCTCGACACGATATTGCTCGCCTCGGATCCATCTGCATCCCATCAACTCGGTTTGGGCAGAGCGGCATTGAGCAAAGTTCGATCCTTCGCAGATTTTGTCGCGACGCTGATCTCGAATTCCGAGAAACACTTCCCCAGCGACCTGCTTGACTATGCATTGAAGGGCAGTGGTTACCGCGATTGGGTTAACCAAGAAAAAGAGACCCGCATTGAGCGCATAGAAAACTTGGATGAGTTGAAATCGTTGACGAAGGCGTATTCGAACTCCGAGGATGGCACGGAACCGAGGCAGGCACTGTCAGATTTGTTGGAGCACACGTCATTGTTCACCAACATCGATATGATGGACGAAAATGTTGGTGCCGACGCGTTAGACGGTGTAACGCCAGGTGCGATCACGCTCATTACATTGCATCAAGCCAAGGGTTTGGAATTCGATACCGTATTCATTGCCGGCGCATGCGAAGGACTCTTGCCACACGCGATGTCCAGTGCCGCGCTCGACGCTGAACATTATGAGGCGGCTGAAGGAGAAGAGCGGCGATTGATGTACGTGGGTATGACGAGGGCAAAACGAAAGCTCTACATCACTTGGCCGATGTTCTTCCGTGGCCCAAAAATGGAGTCGCGTTTCATTGGCGAGATCCCCCAAGATTTGCTACGGCATGCTTCGTATTCCGGGATAGCGAACCGGGGTGCACCACAACCTGTTGCCTTTTCTTCGAGTTCGGGCATCGCGATCGACCGCCCTCGCTTCGCTACTTCACGACGCCAGGAACGACGCGAGAAGTTCACGGAACAAGGGATCGAAGACCTCCCGGTCGAGATCCAGTTCAAGGCTGGTCAACGAGTGAAACACAGCGCGTTCGGCACCGGCGTCGTGGTCAATTCACGGCCGGTTAACGGGGATCTACGGGTCACCGTTGCATTCTCGGAAGAAGGCGTCAAGATGCTGATGGCCAGCATGGCCGGGCTAGAGAAGGTCTAGAAGGGCTTACCTTTGTTGGACCGCTTGCCAGATCGAACGTTTGTATTTGCCGTCGTTGCGCTTTTATTGAGCATCGCCGCGTTTGCGTATCTAACGCTGTGGCCTTCGTTCGAGATTGTCGAAACCGACGCCGAAGGAATCGCCACGATTCGACTCGTCGGTATAGCTGAGGCCAATGGCCTCGTGGGTTTGTTATTCGCGTTGATCCCGGTCTTGATTACGCTCGGTGCCATACTCTCAGTGCCGCCCAGCGGTGATTCTGAACGCCGGCACAAGTTGAACCTGATTGTGGGAACGATCCTGCTCTGGGTGTTCATTGTTGCGTTTTCTGGAGACATCGGCATTTTTTACGTGCCGGCATCGACGATGTTGACATCGGTGGTGGTACTAATGCTGATTCGCGACCGTGCATGGGGCAAAACGGGAGCCCGCGAACGCTCGAAAACGGCCCGGGAGTTGCGCGAAGAAGCGGTTCGTCGGGCGAAGCGCTCAAGCAACCGCGTTGGACGCCGCAGGGACGGAAGACGTCGCCCTCGTTAGTTAAACTTGGTGAGTCGTGAACACCGATTTCGTAGCAATATCCAAGCACAGACTCGAGGTCCAATGAGTTCGGTAGTGACCGAAGAGATGCGTTCGTTCATCGGCGCGGAATCGCCGCCGATCACATACCGTGTCTCCCATCGTGAAATCGCTCGGTTCAACGCCGCGATTAGGGGCGAACTCCCACCGATTGAGTCTGACCCAGAATCGCAGGATAATCCGCCTCCTTTGGAGGCCAACCCGCTGATTTTGAGGTCGTTCATCTCCGCACCGTTCGATCCTCCGTTCCCGGAACCGTTCCACGATGTACTCGATGGCGGGAGCAGTTTCGAATTCATCAGACCAGTGGTTGCCGGAGACGAGATAACCGTGGTTAGACAGATGCAAGACGTGTTTGAGAAGAGTGGACGATTCGGTCCAATGCTCTTCAAAATCTCCGATGTCCGTTACCGCGACTTCGCCGGGCAACTTGTGGCCACGCAACAGTCGACCAGCATTTCGTACGGCAGACCTGCGGAATCTGTTTAATCAGCGATGGACGAAGGGATATCTAGATGTCGAAGATACATTTTGAAGATGTGGAGATAGGCGACGAGATTGATCCGGTGCGTCAAAACGTAACTCCGCGGCAACTGGTTCAATATGCCGCGGTCTCGCAAGATTTCACGCCGATCCATTACAACACCGCCTATGCGCGAGGCGCAGGCCACGATGACATCATCATTCATGGCGCTCTGAAGACAGCGCTGCTATCGCAGATGCTGGCAGATTGGGCAGGCGACATCGGCGCGCTCAAAAAGCTGGAGACGTCGTACCGGGGGATCGATCTCGCTGGCGAGATTTCTTGCACGGGCTCCGTCACTAACAAACGAGTTGAGGGCGGGGTCGGGCTAGTCGATGTGGATGTCCAGTTCCGCAATTCGGAGGGGGCAATAACTACGCCAGGCAAAGCCACAGTCGCACTACCGAACCGCGACGAATAAAACCGCGATCCATTTCGCAAACGATAGGGAGCAAGTTATGAGCAGCAAGTTGCATCTTGAAGGGAAAGTCGCAGTAGTAACTGGAGCCGGTCGCGGCATCGGACGAGGCGTAGCCGAAGAGTTGGCCGCAAATGGAGCGAGCGTAGTCGTTAACGACATCGGCGCTGAGCTTGACGGGACCGGTGGTTCATCGTCGATCGCGCAGGGAGTTGTCGATGACATTGTCGCCGCCGGCGGCAACGCGGTGGCTTCCGGCGACTCGGTTACGACTTGGGACGGCGGACAGCGGATCATCGAAACGGCGCTCGACTCGTTCGGCCGTATCGACATCGTGGTTACGGTTGCAGGGATCCTTCGCGATCGAATGCTATACAACATGACTGAAGACGAGTGGGACGACGTGATTTCGGTGCATATGAAGGGAACCTTCACGGTCGTCCGACACGCCGCACCGATATTCAGGCAGCAACGCGGTGGTCGAATAATCACCTTCTCGTCTGGATCTGGACTTGTCGGATCCATCGGACAGTCCAACTACGGAGCGGCGAAGAGTGGCATCGCTGGCTTCACCAAAGTGCTGGCCAAGGATTTGGGCAAATACGGCGTCACTGCCAACAGCATCGCGCCGCGAGCCGAGACGCGGATGATTGCATCGATACCCGGCAACATCCAAGAGATGATGGTGGAACGTGGTGCGTTACCCCTGCCCGACGAATTGCCGTGGGAGCCGCGCGACGTTGCGCCTTTTGTTGCGTATCTAGCCACCGATGGTGCAGCGCAGATCAACGGTCAAGTATTCCTCGTCTATGGCGGCAATGTCTCGCATCTGTCCCTGCCGCGTCGAGTCAACACGATCTACGCACCCAATCCGCCCGGTTACTGGGAGCTTGACGAGCTTGACCGATTGGCACCCAAAGTTTTGCTTGAAGGGTCTCAAAGCATCACAGGTGGCAGTGCCTTTGCCGAAATCAACCCGGGTTCGAAGGCACCCGCGCCGGCGGTAACCAAGGCGACCAACGGTAAACGACTAGAGGGCAAGGTCGCGGTCGTAACCGGTTCCGGAAGAGGCATCGGTCGAGGTGTAGCAAAACTGTTGGCAAGTGAAGGCGCTTCGATTGTGGTCAACGACGTCGGAGCGGCGCTCGATGGTCAAGGCGAAGATTCGACTCCGGCGGCGCAAGTTGTTGAAGAGATCAGCGAGCTAGGGGGGCGTGCGGTCGCCTCTTATCACTCGGTCGCAACAGCGGAGGGCGGCGCCAACATCGTCCAACAAGCTCTCGACGAGTTCGGTCGCCTAGATATTGTCGTCACGCCTGCGGGGATTCTCCGTGACCGCATGATCTTCAACATGTCAGAACAGGAGTGGGACGACGTGATTGCGGTGCACTTGAAGGGCACTTACTCGGTCGTGCGACCTGCGTCGGAGATATTCCGTGCGCAGAAGAGCGGCAGGATCGTCACTTTTTCTTCCGTCTCCGGTCTTTACGGTCAGGGCGGTCAGTCGAACTACGGTGCGGCGAAAGATGCAATCGCTGGATTTACGCGAGTAGTGGCCAAGGAACTTGCGCGCTATAACGTGACCGCAAACATCATCTCGCCGGGTGCGAGCACGCGTATGACAGACAGCGTTCCCGAACGCACCCGCGCCATGCGCGCGGGTGCGTTCCCTCCACCTTTGGAGGGAACATTGACTTCCGAGCCAGAGCAAGTCGCGCCCATGGTGGTATGGCTTTGCACCGACGCCGCAGACGGTGTATCGGGCAACATATTCCACTGCACCGGGAATCGTGTCAGCTTGATGAACCACCCCGTGCCGCACCGATCCATCTACAAGGATGGGCGTTGGACCGTCGACGAATTGTCAGCGGTTGTTCCGGAGACGATCGGGATGGATCTGATCAACCCTGCTCCGAAACAGGATTGATCACCTCAACTGATACCAGCGCGAATAGCTGTTAGCAGACGTAGTCGACGCTGTTTAGTATCAATTGCTGGAACTGCGGGTGGAGCGCACTCGATCCGGCGTGACCCAATGCGATGTTGGCTACGATGCCGTCGCCGTATTTGTAGGACCAGCCTAACGGGCGCTCTTCGTCTTTGACGATGCCGTGCATGAATACGTCGATGCCCGGTTGGATGTCGAGTCCGCAGTAACATTCGTCGTACGTCCAGAAAGGTTCGACGTCCTTGGCCAGCGGGTGGTCTGGGTTGCTAACGTGAACCTGGAACCAGCCGAACGGCGGGTGCCAGCTTTCACCCAATATCCAGCCGCCGCCGGTAATCTTCTTCATCTCCGGCCAGTCGGGAGTGGAAGCCGCAGAGATGTGGACTGAGACTAAGCCGCCGCCGCCGGCAACATAGTCTTTGAAGCCGGATCGTTGCGCATCGTTAAAATCGTTGTCGGTAGTCTCCTGACGTAGCGAGTTGAAGACGATAGCGTCGTAACCCGATAGATCGCCCTCAAGTTCCGAAGCACACTCTGAAACATCGAGATCGTGTCCGGCTTCGGTGAGGAACTCAGAAATCACCGGGGTCGTCTCTTCGTAAGGGTGACTGCCGCCGGTCAAAAGTAGAAGTTTGGCCATCATATCGTTGCTCCATGGCTAGATTTTGCGGGCGAAATTCTGACTGAATGATACTCGCGAAACGTAATCATCAGTCGGTAGACGGATAGAAGTTGGCGTTGGACCATTCGTGGGCAAGGATTTCCATCTGCACGAAGCTCTTGCCGTCGCGCCAGATGTGGTCGTATCGTCGGAATCCGGCGTTCTCGAATGCGCGTAGGGCACGTTGGTTAGAAGCGAGGGTGTGCAGGTAAAGCCGACGGATATCGGTTGCCGTGAAGATGTGCGAAACCAATATCTTAGTGGCATCGGTGCCGTAGCCACGCCCCCAATAGTCGCGGTCGCCGATCATGATTCCGAACTCGGCCTGCTTCCGTCGTTCGTTGTAGTCGTAGCACATGCAATTCCCGATGTGCTGTCCATTTTCATCTTCGATTGCGAACCGCAGCGATCGTTGATTGCCTTTCCTCAGATCCTGGTGGTAAAACCGCTCGTAATCTATAAACGCCAAATTCAATGGATCGGCGGCATCGAGATCGGAGAGCTCAGGATCGGTGCGCCACTGATAGTCGTTCCAAGCATCCGAAATCCGCTTAGACCGGAGAGTGGCGCGATCGCCTTTGATGCGAATGGCATCTTGAACGGTGTTGACTTTGCGGAATATGCGAGCTGCCGAACGGGCTATCTTCGCTTCACTGTGGTAGGTCAAGGTTTTCAGCGCTTGATCCAGATCGACCCAACGCGCGACATCGTATTCGTGGTCGTGGCGTTCAAAGCAACCGCCATGCGCTTCCATCAAGAACCAATAAACGGTCTTGTTGACCTTGATGTTGGCGTGTGGATTTGCCCGGTCGCTCAGCAAATGGTTTTGCTTGGAACGGACGAACGAGTAATGCGTGGAATCGACGGTGGAAACCAGTTTGACGTCGAGTCCCGTCTCCTCTTGGACTTCGCGTAACGCCGTTTGTTCAATCGTCTCGTCCGCGTCGGGAGTTCCCTTTGGAAGAGCCCATAGATTGGCGCCCACGCGTCCGACCAAGGCAATTTCAATTCGTTTGTCGCCGTTTTCGCGGGCGACAACGCCACCGGCAGACCAACGCCTCAGCGTTTTCATCGCTTTTGGTTTGAGGATGTTCATTTTTTGGTCGACAATACTCTCGCAGGCGATTGTAAACGACGGGAGAAGTTCGGGTGCGAACGAATGTCGCTACAACATATGCTCACAGGTATCATTACGGTAGAGGCATACTACGGATTTAGCGTAAAACGGACACAATTGGCGCCCAATTGTAGGCGTACCGGAGGGGAGAACTCGTTCTCGAACATGTCGGAAAACCATAGCCAGGACTTCGTAATCCGTTTCGCCGGCGAAGGCGGACAAGGACTTGTTACATCAGCTGACGCAATGGCGAGGGTCGCGGCAAACGCCGGGTACTACGTTTCAACGTTTTCGACATTCCCGTCTCAGATAATGGGTGGCCCCGCATCGTCACAGGTTCGTATCTCAAATACTCCTGTGTTGTGCTCCGGGGACAACGTGGATGTGCTCGTTTCGCTTGACGAGTACGCGTATAACAACCACCAGCACGATCTCTCCGAGAATGGCGTAGCGATTTACAACTCAGGCGAGTTTGAGTTGCCCGGAGGTGGACAGTACTTCGGCATTGACGCTGATGAACTCGCTAAGTCGACCGGCAACACGCGCGCCGCAAACATGGTGACTATCGGTGCCGTGGCCAATCTCATCGGTTTCTCGTTGGAAGAGATCGACGATTTCATTACACAGCGTTTCACGCGCGGTCGACCGGGCGACGAAGAGATAATCGAATCAAACAAACAGGCGATCCGACTTGGCGCCGATGTTGCCGCCAAGAGCGGTTTCTCCGTTGGCACGCTGGCAGCGCCGATTCCGCCTGACTACGACCAAATCATGATCACCGGAAACGCTGCGTTGGCTCTAGGCGCGGTTACTGCCGGAGTCGACTTCTACGCTGGGTATCCGATCTCGCCCGCAACCACGATATTGGTTTGGATGGAGCAAAACTTGGTCGGTCCCGGCCGTTTCGCACATCAAGTTTCTTCTGAGATCGAGGCTATCAGCGCGATCGTAGGTGCAGGTTACGCGGGCAAGAAATCGATGACCGCGACTGCCGGACCAGGTCTTTCTTTGATGAGTGAAGGCATAGGCCTCGCTTGGATGGCCGAGATCCCCTGCGTTGTTGTCGATGTCCAGCGTGGAGGTCCCTCCACGGGACTTCCAACCAAATCTGAACAGAGCGACTTGTTGCTGTGCCTAAATCCCGGCCACGGAGATATGAGCATACCCATTCTGGCTCCTGGGTCGGTCGAAGAGTGCTTCGATGCCGGGGCTCTGGCGGTCAATTGGGCTGAGCGTTATCAAGGCCCAATTATCTTGATGAGCGAATTTGGGCAGGCCGAAAAGGGCGAGAACATTCGTCGGCCCGAGCTGGCGGATGTCAAAGTGGAGCGACGTTCCATTTACGAAGGCTCCAACGGCTACGCTCGATACCAATCTTGGAATGGTGAAGGCCTTTCGCCGATGCCGATCCCCGGCGGGCCGGGTGCATACGTCGCCAATGGTTCCGAACACGACGAACGCGGTGACACAACACATCTACCTCGTCACCACATCAGATTGACTGAGCGCCGGTTCAAGAAACTCGATCTTCTCGGTGATGCCCACTACGAGATCGAAAACGAAGGCGCGATCGCGATGATCATGTCTTGGGGATCGTCGAAAGGACCGGCTCGCGAAGCGTACGAGCGATTGCAGGAGAGCGGCGCCGATGTCGGTTGGCTCTATTCGATGGCTCTCAACCCGTTGCCGGACGAAATGAAGTCGGCGTTGGAGCGGGCGAATCTAGTCATCGTTCCTGAACTCAACTACACTGGTCAATGGTCAGCTGTTCTCCGTCAGCATGGATACCGCGCAGAATCGGTAACGCAGTACACTGGACTACCGTTCAAACCAGCGACGCTGGTTGACCGTATCGGAGCCCGATTGGCGGAACTTCGGGCAGAGAAAGGAATGGTTTTAGCGTGAGCAAACGCAACCCGGAATACGATTTCGTCTGGTGCCCTGGGTGTGGAGATTTTGGCGTGCGGCGAGCTTTGGAGTGGGCGCTTGAGCGGCATGTCGCCGAACACGAGATACCGCAATCCAACTACGTCATCGTCGCCGGTATTGGTTGCTCAGGCAACATGGTGCACCTGATGGAAGGCGATCAACCGTTCGGCCTTCATGGAATTCACGGTCGGACGCTTCCTTTGTCTTTCGGCGTCAAGATGGGTAGGCCGGATATCGAAACGGTGGTCGTGGCTGGCGATGGCGATTTCCTCGCGATTGGCGGCGAGCATATCGGACCGGCAGCCGCTCGTAATGTCGACGTCACCTGTGTGGTGATGGACAACGGAGTTTATGGTCTTACGAAAGGTCAGTCGTCTCCAACTACCGAGATGGGCGCGATGACCAGTTCCACGCCGTATGGCAAGGTCGAGACGCAGATGATGCCGCTCAAGTATTACTTGACCATCGGCGTTTCGTACATCGCGTCTCACTACTCGAGCAAGCCCCGAGACCTCGCCAATTGCATTCAAGACGCCATGAACCACAAAGGATTCTCGATCGTGCACGTGCAATCGCCATGCACGACGTATAACGACACGTACGACATTCTTAAAGGGAACCGCCGCAAAGGCATCCCGGGCATTGCTTGGGAAGTTCCTGAGGACCACGATCCGTCGAGTCGGCAATCGGCTGAGGATCTCCTTGATCGTCCTGGTATCCCGCTAGGGTTGATCTACCAAGAGGATCGCCCTACGCTCCAAGACCAAGTCGACATGATTGCAGAGTCCAACCCCAACCGCCAGCCTGAGCAAATCTTGGCCACCTACGCGATTTAGAAGTTTCCTTGGCAGAATGTTCGGTTAGTGATCGAATCGACACAACAAACCTATCCGTGAGGCCATATCGTGCCTGATCGTCCGAATGTGCTGCTGATCTGCACTGACCAGCAGCGTCGCGACACGATGGCGTGCTACGGAAACGATTGGGTCCAATCTCCTAACGTCAACGCTCTCGCCGACGGGAGTTACGTTTTCGAAAACTGCTACGTAACCGTCGCCGTCTGCTCGCCAGCGCGGGCGTCGTTGTTGACCGGGCTTTACCCGCACACCGCCGGCGTGATAAAGAACAGCGTCCCACTCCCGGACACCTCACCAACGATCGCGGAGTTGGCACCTGAGGAATACAGGACCGCGAAGTTCGGAAAGTGGCATCTCGGCAACGATTTGGTGCAGCAACACGGATTTGACGAATGGGTTGCGACCGAAGACGAACACGAATCGAATCCGACACATACCCGCCGTGAGCATAGATTCAGGCACTCGGCATACTTCGACTTCTTGAGGTCGCACGGTTATCGGCCGCACCGCCGAACCGATGGCGGATTTGCCTTCTCCCAGCAGCAACGAAGCATGTTGCCTGAAGAGCACACGATGGCTACGTTCCTCGGTGAAAACGTCGCGGACTTCATCCGCCGCAACACTGAAAGTCCTTGGCTGATGTGCGCGATGTTCTTCGAGCCGCATCCACCTTACAACGGTCCGTTCAATGAGATGTACGATCCTGCGGAAGTGCCGACTGGCCCGATATTCCTGCGTCAACCCGATGAGAACACGCCATTGTGGCACCGACGGCGTGCCGAACATCATTTAGTCAACGGTGTGTCAGATCGTTTTCGAGTCAGTGACGAAATCTCGCCATCGTTGGACGTAGGTGCTGAGTCGCGACCACTTGAGACCGGGGATGATTGGCGAGCGTTAAGGGCGCGTTACTTCGGTCTCGTGACGCTGATGGACAAGGGAGTAGGGAAGATACTCGACGCGCTTGATGAGACGGGCCAATCCGATCGAACGGTCGTCGTCTTTACTAGCGACCATGGCGACGGGCTCGGAGACCGAGGAATGCTCGGTACCAAACGTGCGTTTTACGAAGAGATCGCTGGTGTCCCGCTGTTGATGCGTGTTCCTTGGATGAATCGATCGCAGAAGCGGGTGGCGGGCAGCATCGGGCAAGTTGACATTGTGCCCACGCTGCTCGAATTGATGGGAGTTGATGGGACTGAGACGCCAAGTCATCTGCAGGGTCAGAGCCGCGTCGATGTCTTGGACGGAACAGCTGAGTTGTGCGGCGATGTATTCATGCAGTGGTACGGACATTCGCCCACGGTTCCGCTCGGTAACGACGACATCGAGCGCATGTCGAATGTGTCTTGGCGGTCGGTGGTAACCAGCGACCGATGGAAGCTGAATCTCAGCCCAGGCGATCAATGCGAGCTTTACGATCTGAACGCCGATCCGTTTGAGATGATCAACCGTTTCGCCGACCCGGACTGCCAAGATCATGTGCGAGACATGACAGCACGAATCAGGATCTGGCAACAGGCCGTAGGCGACAATTTGACGTTGCCGTCGGTTTAGTTTTCCGATTCGGCCGGCCGTCGCTCTTCAAACTCTCCGGGTTCAACATTGGCTTCGCGCCCAAAAAGGTGCGAGTTTTGTTTGTGAAATCGAACGCTTTTCAGTAGCACGGCGAGTGCGAGCAACGAAATACCGACGTAAAGTATCAGCAGTTCGGTGCGCTGATCGCTGGGGCTAGTTACGGCGACGGTCAAAAGAAGCACGCCCCATCCAGTTACACCAGCTTGCAGCGAAGGGTGATCAAACTTGAAGCGCAACGGCGGCAAGCCAAACGCGATGGCCACGATGACCGCGGGCAACGCGGCCCACTCGAACAGTCCGACCACCAGTCCTCCGAGACTAGCGACGCCGTCGCCACCTTTGAACTTGGTCATCGGTGAGAACCAATGACCAAAAATGACGCCAATCGCGGGCACCAAGAACAGTAAACCCGAGACTTCGAAAATGTACCGTGATATCAAGACGGTGATGATGCCTTTGGCCACGTCAATAATGAAGACGATGAACCCAGTCTTTCGGCTGACGTTTTTCCAAACATTCGTAGCGCCGGCCTGGCGCGATCCGACGTCGAAGATATTGATTCCATGAAGCCGCGCGGCGACATATGCGGCCGGGATTGCTCCGATGAAGAACGCAACCAGCGCGGCGTATGCGAGATTGACGATTTCTGGACTGGTGTGCATCGGGATTCGCAATGAATTTTAGCACCTTAGGCTAAACACTAGTGGCACGAAACAGTACAACGGTTTCCAGAAAACGCCCCGGCAGGAGGCGACTGGGAGTCGCGCGGCTCGGACGGACCATGTCGTCGATCGAGCTTCGGAAATTCCTGTTCGGGACGGTCATCTGGAGCATTGGCAACCAGATGGTGACGGTCACCCAGACCTACGTCATTTTCGACATTACCAAATCGAGTCTGCAACTCGCAATACTCGGTGCTGCGGTCGTCGTCACCTCGGTCTCGATGTCATTGGCCAGTGGAATTTTGGCGGATCGACTTAGCCGCAAGACATTGTTGATGTGCGGTTCGGTGGCGACCGCTAGTTCGATGTTCGCCGTCGGATTGCTGATAATCACGGACCAGATTGAACCGTGGCACATTCAAGTGGCTGGCGGTGTGCATGGCGCCGCGCTTGCGCTAGATTGGACCGCGCGCTTCTCGCTGATTCCGAACATGGTGCCGCGGAATATATTGGCCCGCGCCGTATTCTTCGACAACACGTTCTTCAATCTCGGACGTGTCGTTGCACCCTTGATGTGGGGCGGCATCGTTCAGTTTTGGGGTTACGAATGGACGTACTTCGCGATTGCCGGTGTCATGACCCTTAATTTCGTTGTGGTAGCTACGTATCGACCACTCTCTTCAGCAGTCGGTGCCGCGCACCAAGCGATCTGGCACGATGTCATGGAAATCGCGACCGTAGTTCGCTCCAATCCGATCCTGAAGGGAAACCTGATCTTCACGTTCGTAAATGCGCTGTTGATGGGCGGATTCATATACCTGCTTACGCCGATCGCGCGCGAGGTTTACAACGTCGGCGCGGGCGAGTACAGCCAACTTTTCGCATCCATCGGTTTCGGGGCATTCATCGGCGGGCTGTTCCTCGGCCTAAGCGGTGGATTTAAGCGCACCGGTTTCGCGTTGCTGACGACGAACCTCTTGACGGCCGGATTCGCGATCGCGTTCGCTTTCGTCGCGAGTTTTTACTTTGGGTTCGGTTTCGCTCTAATGT
The DNA here is from genome assembly GCA_965232825.1 of Dehalococcoidia bacterium. Classification (GTDB taxonomy): domain Bacteria; phylum Chloroflexota; class Dehalococcoidia; order Lucifugimonadales; family Lucifugimonadaceae; genus Bin127. Next base: position 386,142 of record OZ247429.1, read on the forward strand.
TCGGGTTGATCGGCGCGATACACATCGGCTTAGGCTCTATCTCTCTGCAGATGGCGATCACCGACAACGTGAGGGGCAGGTTGGCCGGTATCTACGAGGTCGCTTGGGCGGGATTCCCGCTGGGAGGATTCGTGTTCGGCGCCATGGCAGACCCGTTAGGTCCGTCGAATTCGTTGGTGATTGGCTGCATTTTCGTCATCGTAGTGACGATAAGCATCGGTGCCTTGAACCCGCAGTTGCGGCGGTTGAGGATGCGACTGTAGCGGCACCAGGTCGATTGAACCGTTTAACTTCGGCTGGTTATAGTTGGAGGAATAGGATGGTCTTCGCATAATCTCGATGCTGCTAAACCTTGTCATGTTCACAAGACCCAGATCATCACTGATGTCAATAGCCGTGTTGGCAATCGTTATCGTCGCGTTGTTGGGATGCACTTCGGAACGTGAGACAATGCCTCCCTCAGACCAGCCAGTCGCCGCCGATGTAACTCCTGTGGAAACTATCGCCAAAATAATCGCTACTCAAGAGCCGATTGCCGCCGATACGGCTACTGTGGAAACTGTCGCCGAAATAATCGCTACTCAAGTGCCGGTTGCCGTTGACACATCCACTGCGGATCCAGACACGGATGAGATTGCTACTGAAGAGCCGTCTGTCCAAGAGCCGAATCTGGATGATTCAGCGGCCGGAACCGCAGATCCAGAAGCTCCGATGGAGGATGTTGTTGTTGCGGAAGATCAGATAATACCGTTTGAAATTGAGGAAGATACGGTTTGGCTAGATGTGTCTGAACAATTATCGGCATCGGAGCAATCGTGTATTGAGGGATTATCCAGCGTTGATGATTTGGACGCGAACCTAGACCGACGGCTGACGTCGTTCACAGATGAGGATTCCACAGAAATTGATGCGGCTGTAAACGCGTCCATATATGGTTGCCTGAACCGAGAAACGGCAAACCGAATACTGACCGAGGTTTGGCTGATTTCACTTCTCGATGTCGCAGAAGGAGATGACGAGCTTGTGGAGTCTTGTGTGCGCGATGTTCTGTCCTCAGTCGACATGATGCGGGTTTCGTTCTCGAACCCCGACCCGCAAGTTGAGGCGATGGGGGCGTTTGACTTTGGCATTGCATTCATAATGGATCTATGTTGGAATCTGCCTCCGCTATCTGAGTTGGATGTTCCGCAAGGCGAAATCGTCTGGCATAATCTGGCTGTCGGCATCGTTCTCGAACTACTATCGGAAGACGCAATCTATGGATTGGACTACGCCACGCCCTTCAACTCCATAGTCGCTATAGACCGGATGAATGGTGAGGTGCTGTGGCGTTACGAATTTGGAGTGAGAGCAAATAACGATCGCGATCCTCACATCTTCACATTGGTCGATGGTGTGCTCTACGCGTCGAATAATGACCTGCACGCCATCGATGCGTCTTCAGGAAGGTTGCTGTGGGAACATCGAGATAAGGGGCATCCTAAAAACTTAGTTGTTTCGAGTGGGATGGCGTACTACTTCATCGACTACTACGTGACTGAAAACGGTGATGAGGTCGAGGCGTTGCTTGCCGCTGATGCTATGACTGGCGAAGTGCTATGGACTTACGAGGAGTATCCATACGCATACAACCAATCGTTTGCGGTTGGTGACGGAGTGGTTTATGTGGCGAGGACCGAGGACGATCTTATAGTCCTCGATTCTCGTACCGGACAAAGGGTATCGTTCGATTATGAACCTTTGTGGCACGACTCGCGTCAGTGGTTTGGTTTTTACGACAGGAAAATTGTTGATGGAGTAGTGTATTGGCTCTACGAATCGGGGTTACAGGCAGAAGATGCGTTGACTGGTGAGAAATTGTGGAAATACGATGCCGAACTCGGTACCGGTGGGAAGGCACGGATTGAAGATGGGTACGCGTATCTATGGTCGCCATACGAAGGTTCCATCTCCGCGATTGATCTGTCGGGAAATGAGATAGTATGGTCATACCAATCCCAAAATAGCCACGTTGGATTGACATTCTCAGATGGAATCGCATACTTTCTTTCTCTGAAGTACTCAAGTGAGCTGAATAGGGTTTCAGGTCAAGCTTATGCGGTGGATGCCACGACAGCAGATTTGCTGTGGGAGTTCCAAGCTACAAATGCTCCGTTTTATCGAAGTCCGACTGTGGACGATGGGGTTGTTTACGTTGGCGGGAAGGGGTTGTACGCTCTGGATGCAGTAGATGGTGAATTGCTTTGGTACTACTTGATCGATCTGGAAAACAGTCCACCGTTGGCAAAGGACGGCGTTGTATACGCAGCGGACTTGTTCCGTGGGGTTTACGGCCTCAAGGCACCTCGGTCGGAATGATTGAAGGTTGCCAAATTAAAGCGTGTCAGATGTAGCGGCTACGCATCCGGCCCCTCATCGAAATAGTTCGGTTGATAGGGCGGTGGTTCAATTTGACCGTCGAGTTCCATCTGCTCCTGTTCGGTCAGATACTTCGACGGACAACGCACCGTCAGTGTTTCGGCCTGCAACACTCCATCGGGCCCCAGATTTCCGTTGAGGATGATCTCCGAATGATCGTTGAAAAAGACCTGTCCGACTTCCCCGTTGTAACTGACCGGCAATTCGGTCGAGCCGAATTCGTCCATTAATCGGAAGTTCGCGGTGATGCCGTCGGGCGACTTGATATAGGAACCGGGAACCAACTTGCCTAGTACGCCAATCGATTGCGCATCACCAGGTTGCTCACTTTGCACCACTTCGTCAACGCTGAGGAACCGCACGGTTGCGGCGTTGAAAGCGGTTGCGGCAAAGTAGACAATCCCAACCAAGAAGAGCAGGGCGACCGCAATGATTTTGGCCTTGCCGCTCATCAGCACCGTTGATTTAGCGCTGGTCACGGTTTGGTTTGGGTCCGTCGGCGAAGATTCTGGCCGTTCGATTGTTGACATCAGGATTCGTTACTCGCGTTGTTCCCTCGGAGCCGTTCCAACTCTACCGCCATTGTGCGTTGACGTACGCCCAAGAATACGACATAGCCCATGATACCGATCCAAGCGATCGTGACGACGGCAAATAGATAACCCAAGTTAGCGTCGACATCCTTCGAGTCGGCTTGGACCACTGATACCGCGTTGCCGCCTTCAGATTGGACGGAGATCTGTTTGAGGCGATTCTGCTGGTCCCTCAGACGAGCAGCCGACTCCGTCGGATCTGAAGCCTGATCAGATACCCATCGTTCGCCGACTCGGTTTTCCAAGCCGTAAGAAGTGTTGGGATTCGACCCTGAAACGGCAAATCTGACAACAGTGCCGTCACCTTTGACAATCGAGAACGCGGTCAATCGACCTTCACCATCGGTTTCAACTTCCGTAACCACGCCGGTTGAAATTGACAGCGACTGCGCGGAAGCGGGTTCAACCGTGCCCAACAACACCAAAGCGGCGATCGTGATGGCCAACAAAGCGAGAGAAGTCGCCTTCATCACGTGGCGCTCATTTCTGGATGGCTAATTCGGTATTTCAACGCCTCGTGGTCGTATTCAATCTTCGCGAGACTGAGGCGGGTGACGAGCAGAGAGAAGAACAAGAAAGAGAATGCAATTACGCTGACCAACAGAGTGAGGCCGATCTGAGCGGCTACGAGGTTCTCTTCCTCGGCTATCGGTCCCACAATTAGTGGCGGATGGGCCTCCTGCCATAGAACAGAGGCGTAGTAAATGATCGGGGTATCGATGGCGCCGATTATCGCGATGATTGCCGATAGTCGCATTCGTTGATCGCCGGGTGGGAAGTAGGCGCGAAACATCAGGTAGGCGACGTAGATGAAGAAGAGTATCAATGCGGTAGTGAGTTTCGCTTCGCCAGTCCACCACACTTCCCAAACCGGTTTGGCCCAAACCATTCCCGATATCAACATGATCGCGCCGAACACCACGCCGACCTCAGCCATGGACGCAGCGAGGCGGTCCCAATTCTCGCGCTTCGTGATCAGGTACATGACGCTCGCCACAGCAACACCAACGATGGCGACCATGCTGACCCATGCAACGGGAACGTGGATATACAGAATCCGTTGTACGACGCCTTGGTTGATGTCGGTCGGCACCCACACGAACATCATCCAGAGAGCGAACGCCATTGCGACCAGCGTCGCGACGTGCAACGCTGTTTGGGCGCGGATTTTCAAGAATCCCATGCGAATTAGGAGAGGAGAGCGTCGAAAGTGGCTTGGCGAGTGACTAGGTTCAATTGTAAATTGCAAAGCGGAACAAGCACGAGAGACGATGTCTGATGTCCGTATCAATCGTCCAAAACGTAGCCGAAGAGCAAGGCCGATGCGGTCACAAACACCACGTCATACACCACTGCAAGCTGGATCCATGGCAATGATGCAGACCACGTCTCTCCTGCGACTGAAACGGAGGTGACGCGGATGGCCGCGAACAACAGGGGCGCTACCGAGGGTAGGAACAGCATCGGTAGTAGGACTTCTCGAGCACGAACTCGAAAAGTCAGGCTTGAAAACAGCGTGCCCACACTCGCGAATCCGATTGCAGCCAACAACGCGACAACCAATATCTCGGCGCGGAAGATCGACAAATTGAACATGAAGGTGAACACGACGAACACAATCAACATCGCGATCGTCAGAAACACGAAGTTGCCGAGTGATTTGCCGATAAACACCAGGTCTCGGGACACGGGCGCCAACATCAACGCGCCGACCGCGTCGTTCTCTAGTTCGTGAGAGGTTGCGCGGGTCATTCCCACCACGCCCGCGAATGTGATCGCGGCCCAAAGCACGCCGGGGCCGGTCTCCAACGCCGTGCGCGCGTTAGGTTCGATGGCGATCGCGAATATGGCTATCACCAATGAGGCGAACATCACGATCGCGACCGCGACGTCGCGGTTGCGCGATTCGATGCGTAGCTCCTTGAGGGTCAGCGTCCAGATTATCGAAAGCGATGCAGTCAATCGAACGTCAACTGGTTTCGAAGTATTGCAATCGGCCGGCGGTCATAGTGTACGCAGCATCAGGCGCACTCGTCGCGAAATCGGAACCATGGGTCGCCATCAGCACCGATCGCCCTGGTGACCTCCACTCTTCGACGATTTGCAACATGACCTCTAGCGATGACTCGTCAAGGCCGGTCTCCGGCTCGTCCAATAGCAGTAGGTTCGGGGTGTGGATTATGGAGCGGGCGATGGCCACTCGTTTACGGTACCCGTGGGAGAGACCTCTGACCCGCTCATCCAATCGAGCCTCCAACTGCAATCTGGAGGCCACCGCCTCGACGCGATCTTGCGCGTCTTCGAGTTGGCACAGCGTGGCGAATAGCGCGAGATTTTCACGCACCGTCAGGTCGGAGTAGAGCATGGGTGAATGCATTACGGCGCCGATTTCTCTCCGCGCGGCGGCAGAGTGGCGTAAGGCGTCGACGCCGTTGATCGAGATTTGACCTTCAGTTGGGCTCGTTAACGTCGCAGCTATCCGAAGAAGCGTCGATTTTCCGGACCCGTTCGCTCCGCGGATGACGGTGAAACTGCCGGCCGCAACCACGAGGTCCACTTTGTCAAGAACGGTCGCCGCGCCGAATCGCTTGCTGACCGCATTCATCTGCAACAGCGGTTCCCGCGGTTGACTTGACGTATCGGTTTCAGTGGCGGTGATGATGACCTACCAAATGTGGATGCGCTGAATGGTGCGGGGGATAGCGTCGTCCGTTACGGATCGTCTCTACGGGCACCAAAAGTTGCTTTCCTTGCCGAGTTGCGCCTTTCGCATCGGTCAACTCGAAGTTGCCTTCCAACATTCTGATTATCGATACATCGGCGTCGGCATCGACGCGCAGTGAACCGATCGTTTCGGTCATGCCTATCGCAGATGCAGGCCGTTGCGTGGCGAAAGCGATCACCTCGTCGAGGGAAAACCCAAGGTACAGATATTTCGACAGCGTTGTCAGCAGGTCGTAGACGGGCCCGCGGATATTGTATCGATGGACATCTGAACTGACCGTACCTGGCCCGAATCCGTCTGCGGCGCACTTTTCGGCTACGTCGAACGAGAATGAGCCAGCGCCATGTCCCACATCAAAATTGATGCCGCGATCCCCAGCGTCGCGAGCGGCGTCGATGACTTTGCCGGTGTTATCGACGATGCCGGGCGGATTTCCCGTGAAGCTGTGGGTGACGATATCGCCGGGCCTCAACTGTTCAAGGTACCGCTCAACTGGATTTACGGTACCGCCGATGTGGATCATGAGCGGCTTTCCGAGTTGGCGCGAAGCCTCCAGAGCGCGCTCCATTGCGATCAAGTCGTTGTGACCGACAATCCCCTCGGAGAGCCTGATCTTGATGCCGACGATGACCTCAGGGAAGTTTCGGGCCGCCTCTACTGCTTTTTCGACTCGGACCCAACGGACATCCTCGAGCTCGCCGATTTCATTGTCGAGTTGTCCCATCCCGGAGATGTGCAGGAATGCCAATACCCGTGTGTCAGCCTGTTGCATCACGTAGCGATGGAAGCCGGCGATTGTGTTCGCGCCGGCTGAACCGGCATCGATGGCGGTGGTCACGCCGCGATAAAGGCTCGAAGGGTCCGCTTCAACCGCAAGATGCGCGACGCCCCACCAAACGTGGACGTGGAGATCTACCAATCCCGGAGTAACAATTAAACCGTCAGCTTCCAACACATCGTGCGCGTCGCCGTCGCTGATGGATTCCTCCACGGCGCGAATCTTCCCGCCAGAGATGGCGATGTCACGCTTCGCATGTAACCCTTGGCTAGGGTCGATTATGGTCCCGTTCTTGATTACCAGATCCCAAGTCATGTCTCACCTCGTGATGCTTGCGTCGCACGATCGATGCGCGTGCTAGGCGTCGAAATCACGGATTACCTTGCCCGGCGTGGAGCCCGTAACCTCGCCGTCTGCAATCGCCGGTACGCCGTTGACGATTACGTAGTCCATACCGGTGGAGTACTGATGCGGGTCGGTGAAAGAATTGTTCTGTTTGATGTTGTCGAGATCGAAAACCAGGACATCCGCATACATTCCTCGAACGATACGACCGCGACGGGTCAGATTCAGTCGGCTAGCCCCAAGCGCGGTCATCTTGAAGATCGCTTCCTCAAACGAGAGCAGGTTGCGCGCCTTGACGAACGTTTCCAAGTGGCGCGAGTTCGTCGCATAGCTGCGAGGGTGGGGCTTTCCAGATGAAAGAGGTCCCGTAGTTCGTAGCGAACTCCCGTCGGAGCATACGGTCATCAACCGCCACTGCGCGATCGCCTCGACGTCGGATTCCTCCATGGAGTTCAAAACATAGGAGCCGTCGGATTGTTCATATAGTCGAAGCGCTGCTTCCGCCGGTCCGCATCCCATCTCGTCGCCGATTTCCGCGAGGTTCATGCCTTCATAATCGGTGTTAGGTGGGAAATGGGCGACCACAGAACCGACGGCGCCGTGGTTGCGACTGATGTAATACTCGGTGTCGACGCGCATCTTCGCCCGCAAATCGTCGTCTTGTAGCCGGTCCAAAGTCGCATCTCTACCGCCCGTCAACGCCCACCGTGCAAACATTGCTCCGCTGAAGCCGGTGCTCGACCATGAATAGGGGTATTGGTCGCCGGCAAGGTCGATTCCTTCGTCAATAGCGCGTTCGAAGCCTTCCAGTAACTCAGGTCCGCGTCCCCAGAATTTCGGACCAACTGCTTTGACGTGAGATACCTGTATGCGTCCGCCAGTACGCCGCCCAATTTCGATGGCTTCGGCGTGCGCCGGGAAGAGGCCGCAGAGATCATCCGCTTCGGAGCGAATGTGCGACGAATAGAGTTTATTGCGATCGGCGACTGGCTGGTTGAGCGCGATCACCTCATCAGTCAGCGAATACGAACCAGGCGCATACCATAAACCCGTCGACATACCCAATGCGCCCGCATCAAGGCTTTCTTCAACCAGCCGCGTCATGTGCGCGAGTTCATCAATGGTCGGGCCGCGATTGTCCATACCCATAACCGCGGCGCGGACGGTACTGTGCCCGACCTGAGCAGCGACGTTGATTGTCGAACCGCGTTGTTCGAGCGCATTCAGATAGCCGTCGAAGTTCTCCCAATCGACATCGAACGTACCTTCGCCACCGCGCGTCAGACGTTCTCTCAATTGATCTTTCGCCGCGCCGTAGAGCGGGGCGCAGAAACTCATGCCGCAGTTGCCGAAATACTCGAGCGTCACACCTTGAGTGAGCTTCGAGTCTGCCATGGGGTCGACGAGAAATGAAGCATCGGAGTGAGTGTGCAGGTCGATGAAGCCGGGCGTTACCGATTTCCCAGTCGCATTGATTGTCGTCTTGGCCTCGGCGCTGCTGAGGTCACCGACAGTCTCGATGGTGTCGCCAGCGATGCCTACATCGGCGATATTGCCCGGTAGACCGCTGCCGTCGTGTACTGTACCTCCGACAATTTTGATATCCAGCATGTTCCCCGCACCTTGGTTACAAATGAAGCCGTTGAGTGGATTTTAACGGGTTTTCTTGGCAACACTCGAAACGGGTTGGCCTGCGCGTTCGCGAATCTTTAACTTAAACTTGCTTGGAGAATTCACAATCCAGCAACCAGGGAGCGAAAGATTGAAGTTCGTCAGATTTGAGAACGGCGGCAGTGCGATGTACGGCATCGTCAAAGACGACAACACGGTGGTCGAGATATCCAACTCACCCATCGGCCAGTCTTACGAGAAAACGGGAAACTTTTACGATTTGGCCGACGTCAAGATACTTGCGCCGAACCCGAACCCCATCAAGATGTTGTGTTTGGCCCGCAACTACCGATCGCACCTCCACGGGGTTGCGGAACCTACTCGCCCGGAACCGTTCTACAAGACGCCGACCGCGATCATTGGTCCTGGCGACCCCATCAAGGTAACTGCCGACTCAGGCCTAGTGGTCTGCGAATCCGAACTCGTCGTGATTATGGGCAAACGAGCCAAGAACGTTAGCGAAGAGGATGCGCTGGATTATGTATTCGGCTACACCGCGGGCAATGATGTCAGTGCACGCGAATGGCAGAGCGATGATACGCAGTGGTGGCGCGCCAAGTCGGCCGACACATTCGGTCCAACCGGGCCGTTCATAGTCACAGACATCGATCCGCAGGACGTCAACATCCGCGGGCTTGTAAACGGCGTTGAAGGGCAGAAGTGCCACTCCTCGGAGATGATCTTCGATGTCCGCCAAGCGATCAGCTTCATCTCGCGGTACGTAACCCTCGAATGTGGCGACATGCTGTGGACCGGAACATCGGGCACCACTCCACCGATCAACGTCGGCGGAGACGTGACGGTAGAAATCGACAAGATCGGCGTGCTACACAACCCGGTTGAGGCCGCGTAACCGGTTCCGGTGCCGATGATCAATCTCTTCTAACTGGCGCCGAAGTAGGTCGAGAGATCACCTTCGGTGAGCCAGTAGAAGACGAGATACGCGCCTACCACCGCGAGAATGACCGCAGAAGCGCGCTCAACGTACTGCATCGATCTTCGGAGCGGATTCAAGATGGCGCTCTTAAACAACGCGATGCCGATTGTGACCAACATGATGAGGAATGCCATCCCGCCCGCGTAGGCGACGAACTGTATCAATCCTGAAAAGAATCCCTCGCGGCCGAACGAGCTTGTCACAACGCTCAAGAAAAGAGGTAGCGTGCAACTCAGAGACGCTAACGCGTAGCTGACGCCGAAGAGGAAGTAACCGCCAAGCGTCGACACTCTTGGATCTCCGACGCGATCCGCCATGCGTTGCGCGACGCCAGTGTAGATCTTCCCGCCGACCAGGATGTAGGCCGCAATCAGCGTCATCACGATCCCGAGTGTGAAGCCGATCCACGGCAACGCTTCTTTGACAAGCTCCTGGCTCGCCGATACCAGAAGCCCTGCGGCACCGAAGAGGGCCACAAATCCAACGCCCATCGCCAAACTTACGTAGATTGCCTTCGATCCGCGTTTGGCAACCCCGGCCAAGCTTGTGTCGCCATCGACATCAGATTCGTCCCGCAGATAGATCGTCAGATAGGCGGGCAACATCACAAATCCGCAAGGATTCACCGCGGCAACCATACCGGCCACGAATGCGTAACCGAACGGCAAAAGATCGCCAATGTTGGTGACCCACGACGTCGAGGTGCTTTGAATCCCCAGCACGTTGCCGACGGTGTCGTTAGCGCCCGGGCCTTGCAGAACCCCCGTCACAAAGGCGATAACCAGCAACAGGACGGCACCAATGGCGGTGGTAAGCTGGATCGGCGTTATCGGTTGGGCAAGTGGCCCCGGCAATTTCATGTCATGACTCCCGTATTGACGAAACTAACGATGTGATCGCGATTGCACAAATTTGCGCGCGACAACCGATGCATGTAAAGAATAACGACTCGAACGGGGATTTGGTCGCACGTCATCCGTCTGATTGATCGATTGATGCCGTCGAAATAGCTCTTTGTGATACCATCGAACATTGGTTCCAAAGGTCAATTTGACGCTTTGGAGGTGCTTCGCGCGCCGCGTGAAAGCCTAAGACACGACGATCAGGAGATCACCTTACTACCTTGACGACCGAAACCGTAGCTGTCGAGACACAGGTCGCAGCCGCAGAATCTGAAGAACTTGAGCCCTTGACCGTCGAAGGGCTTTACCGCGCTGGAGTGCACCTTGGCCATCTTTCGAAGCGCTGGCACCCGCGCATGCGTGACTACATCCGACTTAAGCACCAGAAGCGCCATGTGCTGGACATGGACAAAACTATCGAAGCGATCGAGGCGGCAAAAACCGCGGTGCGTGAAATTGTTGCGGCCGGTGGTGAATGCCTCATGGTCGGCACGAAGCCCCAAGCGCGAACCGAGATCGAGCGGCTGGCCAAATCGGTTGGCGCTTCGTACATCACCTCGCGATGGCTCGGCGGCACGATGACAAACTTCAGCACGATATCTCGTCGCATCGAAGCGCTCATTCAACTTGAAGAGGACTTCGCCAAAGGCGAGGTACAGGCGCACACGAAACGCGAACTGTTGATGAAGCAAACCGAGGTTAAACGACTCAACAAGTTTTTCGGCGGCATCAAAGAGATCGCCAAACTGCCTGACGTTTTATTCGTGGTTGGAATCGATCGCGAGAAGCATGCGGTCAAAGAGGCCACCGATCTGAACATTCCCGTAGTCGCCATCGTGGATACAAATTGCGATCCGAGTACGATCACGTACCCGATCCCCGGAAACGATGATTCGCACGCTTCGATCTCGCTAATCGCTCGTCACGTCGCGGCCGCGATCTCCGAAGGTCGAGAACTCGCCGCGGCGCGGGAGCGCGAACGAGTGGCGATTCAAGCCGAACGCGACGCGCAGGAAGCAGCAATGGCGGCGGCCCGCGCGGCTGCGGCTGAACGATCGAAACAGCAGAGCTCGGATAGCTAGTCAAAACGACTACCAAACACCCACCAAAACATTCGAAACGGAGTTGTCACCCAATGGCTAATATCAGCACCGCGCAGATCAAGGAGTTGCGCGAAATGACTGGTGCTGGAATCATGGACTCGAAACGAGCTCTTGAGGCAGCAGACGGAGACATCAAAGCGGCTGCTCAGGCGCTCATGGAAAAGGGTTTGGCCTCCGCCGCAAAGCGTGCCGGACGCGAGGCTGGAGAAGGCGTAATCGAGGCATACATCCACACCGGATCCAGGGTCGGCTCGCTGGTCGAACTCAATTGCGAGACCGACTTTGTGGCTCGCACGCCAGAATTCAAAGCCTTGGCTCGAGACTTGGCGATGCAGGTCGCCGCGATGAGTCCTCGCTACGTTGATCGTGAATCAATCCCGGAAGACGCCGGTGATGTGTCTGAAGATGAGATATTGCTTGACCAGATGTACATCCGAGACAACAGCGTAAAGGTCGCGGATCTGGTCACAGAGATGGTCTCAAAGGTCGGGGAAAACGTCAAGGTCGGACGCATCGAGAGGTTTGCGCTCGGCGAATAAGCAAAGGAGCACCGTGCTTTGCGGTCGACGCCACGCTACAGCCGCATCTTGCTGAAACTCAGCGGCGAGTCGTTCAAAGGCGGCAAGAACTTCGGCATCGATTACCAGACGGTCAGATACATTGCCGGTGAAATCAAACAGGTTCATGACGCCGGTGTCGGTATCGGAGTCGTCGTGGGCGGCGGCAACATGTGGCGGGGCACCGATTATGAGGCTCAAGGGATGGATCGTTCCAGCGCTGATCACGCTGGAATGCTCGCGACCGTGATGAATGCGTTGGTCTTGCACGACCAACTCGAACGCGACGGTATACCGGTGAGGACGATGACCGCGATACCGATGCCGACAGTCGCCGAACCTTATGTCAGGTCGCGGGCGTTGCACCATCTAGAACGTGGCCGCACGCTCATCTTCGCCGCCGGAACCGGTAACCCATTCATGTCAACCGACACCGCCGCAAGCCTGCGGGCGCTCGAAATGAATGCCGGTATTCTCGTGATGGCCAAAAATGGCGTCGACGGAGTTTACGACGCGGATCCGGCGACCGTCCCGACGGCGAAGAAATTCGACCACATCACCCATCACAGAGCGTTGGAACTTGGCCTGCAAGCACTCGATTCAACCGCGTTATCGCTCGCGATGGACAACAAGATGCCGATCATTGTGTTTGATATGTTCAAACTTGGCAATTTAGCAGGTATCGTTAGCGGTGGATATGTCGGTACCCGGATCACCGTTGATGCTGCGGGCGAACAACTGCATATGCCGCAACAGGCGTCGGCCTCATAGGTTTGCCGCCAAAAAACGCATCAGTTGACCGGCGGCAAACCGTTGGCGACTAGCAAAAGAGCGAATCAGGATCACCTGCCCGTAGAGCAAGAGAGGTGTTTGGATGTTGGAAGAAACCTTGGATGACGCAAGTACCCGGATGGACTCATCAGTGAGTGTCTTCGAAGATGATCTGGACGGTTTTCGAACCAACCAGGCATCGACAACGCTCGTCTCAAAGATGCAGGTCGGTGTCGACATGGGCGGCGCGACCGACACTTTGTTGATGAATCAACTTGCGATGATTGCTGTTGAAAGCGCGAGAACGATCAAGATTGAGGCGTTTTACCCAGAGGCTGCGGCTGCGATTGTGAGAGCTATCCAGATGTCGGACCTCGGATTGAATCCCCGCGTCGATGGCCAGACGATCCGACTGATTTTGCCGGAACTTACGCAGGAAAGACGACAAGAACTGGTCAGAATGGCTCGTCGAAGGGCCGAAGACGCGCGCGTGTCAATCCGCAACGTCCGCCGCGACGCCCAGAGCATGATCCGCGAGATACAAACCGAAGGCGAGGCTTCCGAGGATGAGTGCAAACGCGCTTCGAAATCTTTGCAGGATTTGACCGACGAAGCGGTCGGCCGCGTCAGCGAACTTTTGACCAACAAAGAAGAGCAAATTCTCGCATAACCGGTAGTCAATCGGTATCCGAGCATATTTGACATCTGCGAGGTCACAGTGAATTCTGCAACTGAGGACGCGATCAACGAAACGGATTCATCGGTTTCGCTTGTTGATGCTGGGGCCAACGAGTCCGGTCAAAACGGGTTGTTACCAGATATCCGAGTTCCCAATCACGTCGCGATCATCATGGATGGCAACGCGCGTTGGGCCAGACGGAACCAAGTGAGTGTTGCCCGAGGCCATCGCGCCGGATACGAAAACATCGGCAGAGTCGCACGGGCGCTGGCGAAAACCGGAGTGAAGCAGTCCACCTTGTTCGCGTTTTCAACGGAGAACTGGGATCGGCCGGAGGACGAGGTCCAAGCTTTGATGGACTTGGCTTTTGAGGCGATTGAACGCGGCGTCGAGCAGTTTCATGCTGACGGTGTGCGACTTCGCCACGTCGGCTACGAAGAACGATTGCCGGCGGATATGATCGTCAAGATCAAGCAAGCAGAGAAACTGACGCGTAAAAACAGCGTTTTCTCACTGAATTTGGCGTTCGATTACGGCGGTCGCCACGAGATTGTTAACGCCGTCAAGAGAATCATTGCCGACGGAGTACCTACTGAGAAGATCGATGAAGAGTTGGTGGGGCGTTACCTTTTCACTTCAGGTATCCCCGACCCGGACTTAGTAATCAGAACTGGCGGCGAGTTTCGTATCAGTAATTTCATGATCTGGCAGTCGGCATATTCCGAGTTCTACTCGTCGAGTGTTATGTGGCCGGAATTTGGCGATGAAGAGATCAAAAAGGCCATCGCAGCCTACTCCGAACGGCAACGCCGATTTGGCCGACGTCCAAAGCAGTCAAAATAGTCCTGAGAAATAATCGGCGTGTCTCGGGAAAACAATTCGGTTAGTCCTAGATCTGGTTCCGAATCATCCGAACTCTTCCTCCGACTGATCTCGGCAGCTATTGGACTCCCGCTGTTAGGTCTAGCTCTCTTTTTCGGATTCTGGCCCGTTTCAGTCATCGCAATCGGCGTAGCCGCGATCGTTGGGCTAGAGACGCGACGGATGGCCTATGGTCGGTCCGGCTCATTTACGACGCATGAAGCGATCGCGATGCTTACGGGAGCGGTCGTTGCTGGTGTCAGCGTATTCGCTGCTGCGCTTGCTGAACTGGAAATCGATGTCGGCGTCGCCTCATCAACGGCCACGGCGATTGGAATCGTCATCGCGTTGGTGTTGATAGAAATCGTCATCACGTCACGTTTCAAGCAAGCCGTCTTGGTGCGACGGAATTTGACCCTCTCGTACGGCGCTTTCGTCGTGTTGGCAGTTACGATGCTGCCTTTTATCTTGACGAAAGACGATGGGCGCGAGCTCTTGACGTTCGTGATCTTGGCGGTTTTTGCCGCGGATACTGGCGCATACTTCGTTGGCAAGGCATTTGGGAAACGGAAAATGGCTCCAAACGTGAGTCCGGGCAAGACATGGGAAGGATTCGCAGGTGGAGTCGTCGCGGCGTTGATCGCCGCTTGGGCGCTAACGAACTTGTTGTCGCTCGACTACACCGTAGCCAAAATCGCAAGCATCGGGGCGGCGATAGCTGTTCTAGGGGTTGCCGGCGATCTCGGCGAGTCGTGGATCAAACGGCTGTCAGGTGTCAAGGATTCCGGAGGAAGCATCCCCGGTCACGGCGGTCTCATGGACCGCTTAGATGCGTTGGTCCCAAACTTCGTATTCATATACTTCATCGATAGATGGTTAGTATGAAAAAGCGAATTGCAATCCTCGGCTCGACAGGGTCGGTCGGTACGCAGACGCTAGACGTCATCCGCCAGTTTCCAGATGATTTCGAGGTGGTAGGCCTCTCCGCTGGCAACAACGTCGACGAACTCACCAAACAAATTGCGGAGTTTGAACCACCATATTTCAGTTGTCTCGACGATTCGATCACTGAGATTGGCAGTGCCCAACGGATATCCATGCCGGACTTGGCAACTCATCCAGACGTTGAGTTTGTAATGCATGCCACGTCGGGTGTTGAAGGATTACCATGTGCGATCGGCGCGCTCAGTGCGGGCAAAAACGTCGGACTATCCAACAAGGAATCTATCGTCATGGCGGGTGCTCACCTAAAGCGCGTCGCCGACGAAAACGGTGGCACCATATTGCCCATCGACTCTGAACCGAGCGCACTCTGGCAATGCGTGATCGGCGAAACATCTAATCCGAAGCGCTACATCATCACCGCATCCGGCGGAGCGTTTCGGGATCGGACGCCCCGGGAACTGACCAATGTGACGCCTGAGGAGGCGTTAAAGCACCCTACTTGGTCGATGGGAAAAAAGATAACCATCGATTCCGCAACCTTGATGAATAAAGCTTTCGAGGTTATTGAAACCGCGTCGCTTTTCGACGCGGAATTGGACGAGATCGATGTGGTGATACATCGGCAGAGCATCGTCCATTCGTTAGTAGAGATGGAGGACGGGTCGATCAAAGCTCAACTTAGCCTGCCCGATATGCGTCACCCGATTCAGTTCGCTCTGTTCTACCCGGAACGGCGGCCCAACGAAACATTGCCAAAATTCGACTTGCTAGAAGGTCACGAATTGACGTTTGAAGCGATGGACTCTTCGAAATATCCGTGTTTCGATCTAGCGATGAAGTACGCGCGAATCGGCGGCACTTACAACGCAGTCTTAGCTGGAGCCGACGAGGCGGCGGTTGATCTGTTCTTGGATCGGAAGATCAAATTCAATGAGATCGCGAAAGAGATCCAGTTGACCATCGACCTGCACGAAGCAAAGACCGACTACACCGTGCAAGACGCCATTGCCGCCGCCCAGTGGGCATACAAAACTACGACTATGCGCCACGCACGCACGTAATTCGTTTACCTCGATGAGCCCTACCCTCGTATACGGTCTTCTACTCGCGGTTCTGATCCTAGGACCGTTGGTCGTTCTGCACGAATTCGGACATTATTTCGCCGCCAAGATTAAAGGCGTTAAGGTGCTCGAATTTGGATTCGGATTCCCGCCTCGCGCATTTGGTATCTGGACTGGCTCGACGCCGATATCGACATTTACGCACACCAGATATGACGCAGAAGGCGGCCGAACCGCACTTCGAGTCGGTCAGATGGTGACGATCTTGGGTGAAGAGAGGCCCGATGGGACGATCGATGCAGCTAGCGTGACAGAGTTCGAGAAAAAGGACATCTCGACCGCTCAATCCTCGGCGTCGGTTTTCGTCGGAAAGATAAGGCGAATCGACGACCACAGCATCGTCGTATCCGAGATGGTTTGGTCGATAAATTGGTTGCCGTTTGGCGGATTCGTCAAACTAAAGGGCGAAGAAGACCCCGAGGCAAAGAACAGCCTTGCGAACCAATCAGCAATCACCCGGATATTCGTAATCATTGCTGGCATCGCAGTGAACGCCGTCATTCCCTTCATCGTGTTCACGGTCGTCGTGATGATCCCGGTTCAATACGTCGCTGGCGATGTCGTTGTCTCGAACGTGATGCCTAACTCCCCCGCATACGAAGCAGGAATTCGACCGTTACAAAAAATAGTCGAGGTTGACGGAACACCGATCACTAACTTCAATGATCTCCAAAGCGCGGTGATCAAAAAGTTAGGTGAAGAGTCGAAATGGGTCGTCCAGCGAGGCATTCCAGACCCGTTCGCGCGTCCGGCTGAACCGACCGTCCACTATCTGGAAGGCGATACCCAGGTCGTCACGGTTATAGCCCGATGGGATCCGCCACGACATGAAATTGTGGACGAAGTTGAAAATCCCTTGAATCAGATGCGACTTGGAGTCGCTCGTGCCTACAATCCGAGCGTCGGGTTGAACGATACATTGACGGTGGTATCAGATGGGACTGTCCGAGACGACCTATATGAAATCTCGCTTTCCGACATCACGGAATTTGTTCCCACAGCGCAGATTGGTGACGCTATCCCAGTGACACGATCGGACGATGGCACCGGGATCCACTATCTTGACGCTCGGAAATTCAACCTTGAACTCGGTACCGTGACGTACCTGCAAGAAGGTGCTGCGGGTGTTCAACTCCAACTGCAAAATCCCTACATCGCGGCGCGGGGTGTACCTATCACCCGCGCCATCCCCGAAGGCATCAGGGAGACCTTTGGGATCGTCACCCTTGCACGCAACTCGATATTCGGCGCCTTGTCTGGCTCGAAAAACCCGCAATTCGAGGGTCCGGTTGCAGTGGGACCTGTTGGATTGAGCCAACTGTCCGGCGAAGTGGCAACCGCCGACATATCGATCAGCGCCCGCGTCACAATCATCCTGACCCTAGCCGCCACACTGAGCATCTCACTGGCGGTGATCAATCTCTTGCCGTTCCCCGGTCTGGATGGCGGCCGTTTGGCCTTCGTGGTGCTGGAAGTCGTGCGCGGCGGTCGACGAATCTCGCCGGAAAAGGAAAACCTTGTTCACCTCGCGGGATTCGTTATCCTCCTCGCACTCATCGTCGTCATTTCGTTCTCGGACATCGCACGCTTGATCGGCGGCGAACGCTTCCTATAGCCGATAATGGACACAAGCATGCTTAAACTGATCGACAAATCCGCAACCGCGCGCTCGACTACCCATCGCGTTATGGTCGGTCACGTCCCGATCGGCGGTGGCAGTCCCGTCGTTGTGCAGTCGATGACCGACACGGATACCGCTGATATCGAGAAGACCACATCGCAGGTCAAGTTGCTCGCCGACGCCGGCAGTGAAATCGTTCGCATCACCGTCAATAACGATGACGCGGCTCGAGCGGTGCCGGAAATCGCCAAGAGATTAGCTGATTTGGGATGCGACGTTCCGTTGGTCGGCGATTTTCACTTCATTGGTCACCGCTTGCTCCGCGATCATCCACAATGCACTCAAGCCTTGGCGAAGTTCCGCATTAATCCGGGAAACATTGGGCGTGGCAAGAGACACGACGAGAACTTCAACGCCTTCATCGAAATCGCCCGCGACCTCGGGAAACCAGTCAGAATCGGTGTCAATGCTGGAAGCCTAGACCCAGATCTGTTGGTTCAAAAAATGGACGAAAACTCACGACGCGTGAACCCGATGAGCGGCGACGATGTGGAACGTGAAGCGTTGGTGGAAAGCGCTATTGCCAGCGCAAGCGCGGCGGTAGACGTAGGCCTCCCTGAGACGTCGATGATCATCTCGTGCAAAGTGTCGCGCCTCGGGCAGATGGTCGAGGCTTACAAGACGCTGTCTAAATCGACCAAAATACCTTTGCATTTGGGGTTGACCGAAGCCGGGATGGGACAGAAAGGGATTGTCGCGACAACTGCCGCGCTCTCGGTGCTACTCTACGACGGCATCGGTGACACGATCCGATCCAGCTTGACTCCCGAAGTTGGCGGCGATCGTTCCAAAGAAGTCAAACTGTGCCAAGACATCCTCCAGGCGCTCGGTATCCGAACCTTCCGCCCATCAGTAACGGCATGTCCTGGATGCGGACGCACTACCTCGACGCTGTTCCGTGAATTAGCGAGCGATATTCAGAAACAAATCGACGTCAACCTACCAGATTGGAAACAGAGGTATCCCGGTTCGGAATCGCTAAAGGTGGCCGTGATGGGATGTGTAGTAAACGGTCCTGGCGAATCACGGGCTGCCGACATCGGCATCTCGTTACCGGGAAGCGGTGAGAGCCCGAGGGCGCCGGTATTCATCGACGGTGAACGAGATCGTATGCTGTCGGGACCAACGATAGCCGAAGAGTTCATCGGCATGGTCAATGAGTACGTCGACCATCGTTGGGGCGCAAACAACGACCGCAAACACACCTAGTTTTATCGAGAGGGACCGCAAACCACGGATGCGAGCATCAAAGTTTTACATAAAGACGACTCGTGAGGCACCGGTAGAGGCCGAGTCGATCAGTCATAAATACCTCACCCGAGGCAGCTTTATCCAGCAGATCGCAGCGGGCATCTTCAGCATCATGCCGTTCGGACAGCGCAGTCTGGACAAGATACGCAACATTATTCGCGAAGAGATGAACGCCATCGACGGTCTTGAAGTTACCATGCCGGTCGTTCAGCCGCGTTCCATTTGGCAGGAGAGCGGTCGCGCAGATACCTACATCCCGCCACTTGCGCAATTCTCCGACCGCCGCGAGCGCGACATGGTTCTAGCGCCAACCCACGAGGAAACGGTCTCCATCATGGGACGTTACGGGATAGCCAGTCACCGCGACATGCCGCTCATCCTGTACCAAATACAGACCAAATTCCGTGACGAAACTCGATCTCGTGGTGGCCTCCTGCGCGTTCGTGAGTTCGAAATGAAGGACGCATATTCTTTCGATGCCGATGCGGAGGGATTGGACGCCAGTTACGATGCCATGGCGCAGGCCTACCACAACATCTTCTCAAGGTGCGGCCTGAACGCGGTAATGGTAGAAGCCGACTCCGGATCCATCGGCGGCAAAGATTCGGCTGAGTTCGCTCTGCTCGCCGATAGTGGGGAAGACACCGTGTTGACGTGCGATTCCGATGCATGCGACTACGGTGCGAACTTGGAGAAGGCCGAGTTCTTAAAGACTCGCAATGCGACGGAGGATGCCAAGGAGGTCGAAAAATTCGCGACTCCGGGGATAAAGACGATCCAAGGATTGGCGACAGCCGAGGGAGTTACCGAATCAAAGACCGTAAAAGCGGTTTTCTACACCATCGAAGGCCAGGTGTATGTAGTTGTGATTCGCGGCGACTATGAGGTGAACGAGACTAAGGTGCGAAATCTGATGGGTGGTGCCGAACCCCGTTTGGCAACCCGTGATGAGGTATCAGCCGCCGGGTTCGTGGCCGGGTCAGCATCTGCGGTCGGTATCGACAGCAAATGTGTGATTGCCGATGATTCAGCGGTTGAGAACGCGAATCTCCTTGCTGGTGCAAATGAGGCGGGATATCACCTCCGCAACGTCAATTTCGGGCGCGATTGGGACGCCGATCAAATAGGCGATATCGCCGCCGCGGTGGAAGGACACAAATGTCCTCGGTGCGATGACGGTTATCTTCGACAACACCGAGGTATCGAGGTCGGGCACATATTCAAGTTGCGGACCATCTACAGCGATGCCATGAACGTCAAGTTCAATGACGTAGACGGCAAGCTTCAGCCGGTGTTCATGGGCTGCTACGGTATCGGGACCGGACGATTGCTGGCTGCTGCGGTTGAAGCCAATCATGATGACCGGGGGATGACACTGCCTCGATCCATCGCACCATTCGAAGTAGTAGTAGTTGCCGTCAACATGCACAATAACGACGAAGTGCGCGAACTCGCCGAGTCGCTTTACCAACAGCTGAACGATGTTGAAGTCGACACACTTCTGGATGATCGAGTCGAAGCGCCGGGGGCGAAATTTGCAGATGCCGACCTAATTGGGATGCCGGTTCGGGTAGTCGTTAGCCCCCGAAGCATCCAAAACGGCGGCGTCGAGGTCAAACATCGCAAGGCGGCACCGTCCGAATCCACCATCCATGCCGTTGACGAAGCGGTCTCAGCGGTTCAAGCAATGTTGAATCGCTGAATCAGATCCGAAAAACCGCTTTCACCGTATCGACATTATGTGCGGCGAATCATTGTGCGGGCAACTTCCGAACGTGATAGAGTCGAATCAATAAGAACGCACATTGCGGCTGCGATGTGTTGAGGAAGTGGGCGGGTGCCCACTTTTTCTTTTTTGGGCATAGCGCGACGTAGCTGACATTGCAATTGATGGAGGTCTAACAAGATGAAGAGCGACATGCTGCTTGCGGTAATGCAGCTCTCCGCGGAACGAAATCTTCCGCAGGAGTCAGTCGTCTCGGCATTTGAAGACGCCATCGCTGCCGCCTATCGTCGAGATCCCGCTGCCGACGAACAAGACGTGGCGGTGAAACTCGACCCGGAGAGCGGTGAAGTGGTCATCAACACCGTAGTTCATGTAGTTGATGAGTTGGATGAATTGGATCCGCGCGGCCAGGTAGATGTCGAGCAAGCCCGCACGTTGAGCGCGGATGCCCGACCAGGTGACGACATCATCACTGGCGTTCTCGATTTCACGCCGCAACGAATCGCTGCGCGCACGGTAACCCAAGTCCTGATGCAGCGCTTGCGGAGCGCCGAACGGCGGCTCGTGTTCGAGCAGTACGCCGATAAAGAAGGAGAAATCATCTCCGCTCCGATCCGAAGAGTGGCATCCTCACGCCAACTCGAATCCTTCAGTGACCGACCAACCGTTTTCGTTGATCTGGGGAAAGCTGACGCGATCATGCCGGGCGACGAGCAAAGTCCCAACGAGCGCTACCGCACGGGCATGGATCTCAAATTTTTCGTCGTGCGCGTCAGTGATGAGACCGAAGATGGCGATGGGTCGCCTGAGATCGTGGTTTCCCGCCGACACCCGATGTTGCTACGGCGATTGATGGAATTAGAAGTCCCCGAAGTCAAGTCAGGTCTCGTCGAAATCAAGTCTATTGCGAGGCAGGCCGGAGCCCGGAGCAAGATCGCCGTTTACTCGAACAAGCACGATATTGACCCTATCGGCGCGTGTGTCGGACTTCGAGGTATCCGCATTCAAAACATCGTTACCGAATTGATGGGCGAGAAAATCGACATCTTGGAGTGGAGTGACGACCCCTCTGTCTTCATTGCAAATTCACTTGGTCCGGCGCAGGTTGAGGATGTGGTCGTTGTCGACGACGATTCCGTCGAGGTAATCGTCCCAGAAAACCAACTGTCGCTTGCGATCGGCAAAGATGGCCAAAATGTCTCCCTCGCGACCCGTCTTTCCGGATATCGAATAGACATTAAAGGGTCCGCAGCTTACGCCGAGGAACTGATCCAACGACAGCGTCAGCGAGAAGCAGAAGCGGCGCAATTGGCCTCCGAAGGTGAAGCGGCGAGGATTGCGCTCGAAGCCGAAATCGCAGAGCGAGTCGCTGCGGAAGCTGAAGAACAACAACGACTCCGCGAAATCGAAGAAGCGGCGATCGCGGAAGTTGCGCCCGAATCCGAAGTTGAACCAGAACCCGTTCACGAACCCGTTGCCGAAACGGATCCTGTCGAGGTAACGCCGGTTCTGTACGTGCCGGAACCAGAAGTGTTGGAAGAAGCCGAAACTGAACCTGAGATGGCCGTCACCCTCGATGAAGAAGTTATAGCAGAGCCGGAAATCGAAGACGAACCCGTGGTAGAGATTGCCGCTGAGCTAAGCGACGACCTAGCGGTCGTTGAAGACGAGATATCGACGATTTCCGAAGACCCGGCTGTTTTGGAGGAAGAAACACCGCCAGCACCGGCGATGCCAGCATTGTTTGTTCCGAACGTGCAGCGACCTGAACCGCCGCCATCGGTCACGGGGCCAGCAGAGGAAGACCTCGATCTCGAACTCCTCGAATTGGAAGAGAAGCTTAAGGAACTCGAAATCGAGGAGCAGGAGCGCGCCGAAGCCGAGCGTGCAGCCGCTGAGTTGGAAGCATTGGAACAGGACATCGATTCCGACGATCTTTGGATGTTGCCTAGCGAAGTTGAAGTCGTCACTGACATCAGCGAATCGGGTTTGCGGTTCGCCGAGGACATCTCCGGGTATCGTGACGAAGAAGGCCGTCGCGGTGGCGGCCGTCGGCGTGGCGGCAGTTCGCGCAGAAACCGACGCTGAGCGAACCGCAGACGGAGGGTGAACATATGCCGAACAATCGGCATGTGCCGATGCGGACCTGCGTTCTTTGCGGCGACAAACGCCCGAAACATCAGTTGATCCGGATTGTGCGCACCAATGATGATTCGGTGTGCATCGACGAGCGTAGCAAAACGTCCGGCAGGGGGTGTTACGTATGCATGGACGCGACGAAGCTCGAACCGCGCCGAATTAACGATAAGATAAAGAGAGCACTGAAACTACAAACGGACCTCTCCGCGGAATTTGTCGAGAATCTGTCGGTGCGGATAATGTCCGAGTAGTGTGGTATCGGGACGGGATTCGAGAAAAAGCTAATGGCAAGATCACCAAGAACACGTCAACGACGCGGCGGTGGCCGCCGCCGTACCAGCAACGGGTCGTCCGATCGGCCAGCGCAACGGCGCGAGGTAGTGAAATTTGCCGGGCCCGTAGATCTACCGGCCGAGATCAGCGTAGCCGAACTTTCGGAAGTCATCCGAAGGTCGCCGATCGAGATCATCAAAGAACTCATGCGCCTCAACATGATGGTTGCCATGAACGACTCGGTGGATTTTGAAGTGGCTGCAACAGTGGCGGTTCGTCTCGGTGTCCGAGTTCGCAAACCGGCCGACATCGAGGAATCAGAAGCCTCGGATCGTGTCGGTGTTGATGATGAAGCTAGCAAGGTCGAGCCCCGTCCCGCCGTCGTCGCGGTGATGGGTCACGTCGATCATGGAAAAACCACATTGCTGGACGCAATCCGCGGCACGAATGTCGTTGATGCTGAGGCAGGCGGGATAACTCAAAGCATAGGAGCGTACCAGATCGACCACGATGGACAGTTGATAACGTTCATCGACACGCCTGGACATGAAGCATTCACGGCGATGCGAGCACGCGGGGCACAGGCCACCGATATCGCAGTGATCGTCGTTGCCGCCGACGATGGAGTGATGCCGCAAACGATTGAAGCTATCAATCACGCCAAAGCTGCGCAAGTTCCGATTATCATCGCCGTTAACAAGATCGATCTCCCAGGAGCAGACAGGACGCGAGTTACGACCGAGTTGCTCGAACACGACCTGATCGTCGAAGAACTCGGCGGCGAGGTTCTGTCCGTGCCGGTGTCGGCGCTCAAGGGCGAAGGCGTTTCTGATCTGATCGATTCGTTGCTGCTATTGTCGGAGGTGTCCGAGTTTACCGCCGACCCCGAGCGAGATGCAATCGGCGTCGTTGTCGAGGCTTCCCTTGACCGGTTCCGGGGTCCAGTTGCGACCGTGATCGTTCGATCTGGCACCGTTCGCATCGGCGACACCGTGGTCGCCGGCGACAAGTTTGGTCACGTGCGAAGGATGGTTGATGGGTTTGGAAATGAAATCACAGAAGCCGGACCTTCGGTTCCGATCGAGATTTTGGGATTGAATGGGGTTCCAGAGTCCGGTCAACAGTTTGAAGTCGTTGATGACGAGAGGGTAGCGCGTCAGCGAATCGACACTCGTCTTCGGCAGGAAAACCGGCGTCACGAATCAGGTAGGCCATCGACCGTTGCAGAGGTCCTTAGGCACCGACAGAGTTACGACGCTGCGGAACTCAACCTAGTCGCCAAGACCGGCGCACAGGGTACTATCGATGCCGTCCGCCGTGCCGTCGACGGCTTATCGTCACCAGATGTTCAGGTCAAACTTCTGCACGCCGCAACTGGCCCGATTTCAGAATCGGACGTAATGCTAGCATCAGCATCTGATGCCATGATCGTAGGTTTCGAAACTACAGTCGAAACGGCGGCCTCCAGATTAGCCAATCAGGAAGGTGTCCCGATCAGGACATACGACATCATCTATACGATGATCGACGACGTGAAGCAGGCGGCTTCCCGCCTTACCGAACCCGAGCAACAGGAAGTTGTCCTTGGCCGAGCAACCGTGTTGGAGGTGTTCCAGCATGGTCGGCGAGAACGTATCGCCGGCGTCCGGGTGAACTCCGGCTTGATGCGTCGCAACGCCCGAATGACGGTGACGCGACGCGGCGAAGACCTCTTCGAAGGTGCGGTCTCGTCAATGCGGCATTTCGACGAAAACGTCAGAGAGATCGCCACCAATTACGAAGGCGGTATCGTCCTTGACGGCTTCCACGAATACGAACCAGGCGACATCATCACCTGCTACGAGATGCAGGCGGTTCAGAATCGATAGATGATCAGTTCTGGTCGACTTGCAACCACGATTCAAGCTCAAACATGACAAGAAGAATCGAGCGCGTAGAAAAAAACGTGCAGCGTATCTTAGGTGAGATCATCCAGGAAGAGTTGCGACCGCCCGGCATGGTTTCCGTAATGGATGTTACTTGTGACACTCGATTGACAACCGCTAGGGTTGCCGTAAGTGTCTACGCATCCGATTCAGAACCTCATGCCACGATCGAGTATCTCGAAAGACGTATCGCATTCATCCGGCGCGAGTTAAGCGCCCGGGCGCAGATGCGCCGGACGCCAAAGATCGACTTCGTCCTTGACACGTCGCTCCAAGACGGTCAGAGCATTATCGATCTGATTTCAGATGTTTCATCGAGCCGTTGAAGGAACCACTGCCGCCTCTCCGATATGCAGAATCCGATCAACCCGATAGGCGGATTTCTGAATGTCGACAAGCCTGGAGATTGGACTTCCTCGGACGTCGTAGCCAAGCTACGATCCGCATTCCAGCTGCGCAAGCGCCGAATAAAGATCGGTCACGGCGGCACCTTGGACCCGATCGCTACCGGAGTGTTGCCAATTTGCGTCGGCAACGCAACGCGTCTGTCCCAATACGTGCTATCAGGAGATAAGACCTATTTCATGTCCGGGCGCCTCGGCGTCACCACAGACACCTATGACTCAGAAGGTAACACCGTTGAGCAACAGGATTATTGCGATGTCTCGATATCTCAAGTCAGATCGGCAATGATTGAATTTGATGGCGAAATCGAACAGATTCCGCCGATGTACAGCGCAATCAAAATAGACGGGCAACCTCTATACAAACTTGCGCGGCAAGGGAAAACCGTCCCACGCGAACCAAGGTGGATAACCGTCAAATCGTTGACGTTGAGCGATTGGAACCCACCAGATTTCAAGTTGCGAATCGAATGTAGCAGCGGCTTCTACGCGCGGAGTCTCGCACACGACCTTGGTCAAATCTTGGGTTGCGGTGCACATATGACATCGCTTCGTCGAGAAAGGGCAGGGGAGTTCGATATCGAAGATTCCATCTCAATTGACGAACTAACCGCAGGCGCGAGCGATGACTCGTGGGTGCGTCATTTGCTAAAACCAGACTATGTGTTGAAACACTTCGATGCGATCTGCATCGGAGACCGACAGGCGGCAGCATTTACGTATGGAAGGGAGACGGTTGTCGATCAGACATCGTCCGAATCTGGTGAAGTGCAAGTGCGCGTATACGGAGACACCGATGAATTATTGGGTTTGGGCTACCACGATCCAACGACCGGCCGATTGCGACCGGCGAAAGTGTTCCGCACGGCAATCGAATCGAGCGAATCATCTCGGATGTAGAATCTCAGTCTGGCAAGGAATTCGAGTTAAGTCTGTTTGCGCCGCGCTTCCTGATTGCTGTTAGAAACTGAGCCTAAGACCTCACAAAGCATCGACAATTGCACGGAGAATCGTTACTTTTCTTATCCGCTGAGCTGATCATCATGCTCGCGATCATCCTCGTCGCCGCTAAGGTAGGTGGCGAGATCGCTGAGCGATACCTCAAGATTCCGGCTCTCATCGGTGAACTAGGTGCAGGAATCCTAATTGGACCCAGCGCGCTAGGTGGGATGCGCTTTTTCGACCAGATCGGCCCGGTATTCCACGAGGTCGGTCCCTTCATCGCTGAATCAGCATCTCATGCCGGCGATGTGGTCGAACCCGCGATTCCCTTCGCCTTGTACTTCGTGGGACAGCTCGGTGCCGTGTTGTTGCTGTTCGAAGCCGGACTTGAGACTGACCGCAAGCAGTTCTTAAAGTTCATACGCCCAGCGACAGTTGTTGCCCTCGGTGGTGTGATATTCCCGTTTGCACTGGGAGCACTGGTAACGCTGTGGTTCGGATACGCCAGTTTCAACTCAATCGAAGAAGCGATACCGGCATTGTTCGTCGGCGCGATCCTGACCGCGACCTCGGTCGGCATTACCGCACGAGTGCTCGGGGATATCAGTCGGCTCGACTCTATTGAAGGGGTCATCATCATGGCCGCTGCGGTGGTCGACGACGTACTTGGAATCGTTCTCGTAGCGATCGTCGTAGGAATCGAAGCAGACGGTTCAGTTTCAGGTTCTTCCGTTGCCTTGTTGATCGTTAAAGCAGTCGGTTTCTGGCTCGGATTGACACTAATCGGAAGCCTCCTGGCCAACCGCATTTCGAGAATGACGATGTGGTTCAAGTCTGATGGCGCGACGTTGGTGCTCGCCATTACATTCGCATTCATCGCCGCGAGCGTTGCCGAAGTTTATTTCGGACTGGCCATGATCATCGGCGCATTCTCTATGGGTTTGGCGCTGTCGGCAACCGTGCTGAAGGAGTACACCATCTTCGCCATCCGTAACGGCGGCAGCGTTTTGATTCCGGTCTTCTTCTGCATAATCGGCATGCAAGTTGATCTAACCGCCGTCTGGGAATCGGACAATCTCCTCCAACTATCGTTGTTTGCGTTGGTTGTCACCTTGGTAGCAGTCATCTCCAAAGTAGCCGGAGCCGGTCTACCTGTCATGGCGATCGGATTCGGCAAACGCCGAGCTTGGCGTATCGGGCTAGGAATGTTACCCAGAGGCGAAGTAGCACTCATCGTCGCCGAGATTGGCCGCGCCAGCGGGATTATCGACCGAGACATATTCACGGTGGCAATCGTCATGACGGTGGTTACCACTGTCATCGCCCCGATATTCCTCGTCCGTGCATTTGGGAATACCAGAAAAGGTAGACGCCCGACTGTCCGTGCCCATTAATGCACGGCGTTCGAAATTGAACGCTACGCCGTATATCATTTATCGCTCAAACCCGCCCCCGTAGCTCAGTGGATAGAGCACCGGCCTCCGAAGCCGGGTGCGTGAGTTCGATCCTCACCGGGGGCGCCACGATCAACACATGGTTCAATCTGCCCCATATTCACATCTCGTGCCCAACGGCGCACCGCTAGTCGAATTCGTCGCCGACGCGATATTGCGGATCAGAACCCAGAACGTGATGACACGAATTCTCGTCGTTGCGCCTTCGCTCTATTCGGCCTTCTATCTAAGACGGGCGGTAACTGAGAATTTGTGTAGTGATGACGGTGGTGGTCTCTTCAATGTCGAGTTCACGCGCATCGAGGAGGTCGCCGACACGATTTTCGACGCAGTTTCCGGCCAAACCGACCAACCATCAATGACGAGACTGATCGCCTCAGAGTTGATTCACAACGCGATCGCAGAGTTGGTTACGCCCGGTCCGCTCAGCAATCACCTCAATAACGATTCCACATTGGAGGCAGTCCAAAACACGCTAAGAGAACTCGAGCTGCTTGATATCGGAGCAGAGTCAGCTTTGGATCAATTGGCGAGAGGATCACGCCAAGGCCTCTATCCGCAACTTCTCGAGTTGCAACGGAGATACGCCGCGCCAGCCTCCAACTACCTAACTCGCGAAAACAAAGCCGCGTTGGCGGCAGCCGCAGTTACCAAAGATCCATCGACCTCAACCGCGATCTTCGGTCCCCATCTGATTGTGCTTCGAGCGCCATTGGCCCCCGACGCATACACAAGGCTTTGGGACGCCCTCGAACAACTAGACGCCGCCATTCCGGCTCGTATCGATTCAGAACCAAAGACAGTTGACCAAACTCCAAATCATCGAACCGAAACCAATTTCTACTCAACTTTGAGCGCGGCAGATGAGCCAAGGGCGCTGATACGCAACATCGTGGCTGATGCGCGTGCCGGCGTACGTCTCGGCGAAATGGCCGTCTTTTATCCGACGGTCGACTATGCCTCACGCGTCAAGGACGCTTTAGATGCCGCCAACATCAAAAACTGCGGTCCGTCAACCGAGACCCTCGCCGAAACTCCTTCCGGCAAATTCGTTGCCCTTTTCCTCACCATGTTGGCCAACGACATGCGCCGAGACGCATTCACCTCTTGGACAGCATCGGCTCCCGTGATCGATCCTTCCGACGGGTCGAGAGTATCCGCGGTTGAATGGGAAATCATTTCTCGTAACTCCAACATAGTTCGCTTCGACGCTAATACTGACTGGCAACGTTCATTGCGCCGTTACGCCAACAGGATGAGTAACCGTGCACAGCGGGCAGACAGCGATACCGACGACGAAAAATCGGTCGATCCAGAGACTTTCCGCAACGCCGCCAACGCCGCCACACAGCTAAGGTGGTTCGTAGCAGAACTAGCATCGCGGATCGACGTCGATCAAAGTAGACCGTGGACGGAATGGGTGGATTGGATGGAGGGGATCATAGCCGTTTACCACTCGCATCACAACGTTTATGACGACCGTGAGCGAATCGGACGTACGCGCGTCGCGTCCGAGCTGAGCCAACTCCGCGAACTGGACCAAATCACCAACGATGACGTCGGATTTGATCGATTTAACCGCACGGTTCAACGCCTCTTGCGTGCGCGAACGGGTGGTTCCTCAGGATGGGGATCGGCGCTATTGGTGGCACCTCTATCGGCGGGTATCGGTACCGCCTTCAAAAGCGTCCATGTTCTCGGAATGTCAGAAGGAGTGTTGCCCGGTCCGAGTAGATCAGATCCATTGTTATCGGACGACCTCCGGCGTGAGTTGGATCCCGACGGTCATTGGTTGACAACCAGACGCGACAAACTTGAACTGCAACATCGTGAGTTCAATCTGGCACTGGACTGCGCGACTACACGGCGGATGTATTGGAACAAAGCACTGCTCGGAGCCACCAACGAATCATACCCCTCTCCATGGTTTGTAGATGAGTTGCTTAAAACTCACAACGAAACCAACGTCCCCGTCAAAGATTTGATGGATCCGCACACCGACTGGGTCGAATCGGTCACCTCACTCTCTGATATAGGCACGACTGGTAACGAAGCATTCTCCGACTATGAACACAGGCTGCAAAACGTCGCGACCCGCTCAAATGACGAATCAGGTCTGAGAGAATTTCTCGCCGCCCCAGGGAATTATCCCATCTTACTCGGCGACCAAACCTTGAAATCCAGAAACTCTAGCGTCTTCGGCCCGTACGACGGCAACGTCAACTTGGAACTCAACGGATCGCGACCGTCCTTGCACCTATCTGCAAGCGCGCTCCAAGACTACGCGACTTGCCCGTATCGCTACTTCATCACGAACGAACTTCACGTGGATGCTCGTATCGACCCGGACGAATCCCTTGAACTGTCAAGTCTCGACAAAGGGATCTTGGTCCACTCGATTCTGGAGCGGTTTTTCGAAGAATTTCGTCCCGAAGATGCGGAAAACGGACTGCGTCGATTGCGAGATGTGGCGCACGGAGTGTTCGAACACTTCCTGCGAGACGAATATGTCGGTTATCCCTCGATATTCGAACTCGAAAAAGTTCGATTGCTCAGCCAACTAGAAGAATGGCACCGTGACTACATGATTGTCATGTCGGGATACGACGGCATGGTGAAGCCCGAAGTGTCGTTCGGTTACGAAGCAGACGATCTGGGCCATATGCAAACTACCGATGGCGGGACGTTGCGTCTGCGGGGAAAAATCGATTTAATAGCGGTTTCCCCGGCAAGAGATTACGCGCAAGTTCTCGATTTCAAATCCGGTAGCACCCGTAGCTATTCCGACATTGAACAGGATGTCACAGCATCGGGTACCAAGCTGCAGCTACCCATATATGCTCTGATCGCCCGTGAGATCCTCGGACCCGCGACTGAAATCAGCGCCGCTTATTGGTTCGTTTTCGAGCGGGGCAACAAGCGACTTCGCCCTGAACACAAAGTCTCGATTGAACAAGCGCAAGAGAAGTTCGATCCAGTGCTCGACACTATCGTGGGTGGCATACGCGCCGGAAACTTCCCCGCCAGACCCGGCAACCGGGACTCGTGGGGCGATGGTCCTCCGTGGAAAAACTGCAAGTACTGCGACTACTCCGATGCCTGCCATTCTGATCGCTTGATCTTGTGGGCCCGCAAGAAATCATCACCACCTCTATCTGGTTACCTGACATTGGTAGAGGGTGGAGCCGAGTGACTATCACCGTAGCTCCAAAAATGTCGGACGCCGACTCGCTGTCGGTTATACAGAGCGACCTCGAATCCAGCATCTACGTGGAAGCTGGCGCGGGCACCGGCAAGACTCACTCGCTGGTTCGACGCATCGTGGCATTGCTCGAGGATGGCGTCGAGATCGAGGAAATCATCGCGATTACCTTCACTCGCGCTGCCGCTTCCGAATTGCGCTCCCGCATCCGTGGTGAGTTGGAGCAACTGCGGGCGGCAAATCCATCCGACCAGCGAATCAAGACTGCGTTAGACGGCATCGATACCGCCGCATTTCAGACGATCGATTCTCTCGTCTACTCAATACTGCGAGAGCATCCGCTCGACGCGGACTTGCCACCCATTATAGAGGTCCAACAAAAGTTCGCAGAACTCCAGATGTTTCGAGATCGGTGGCGCCAATGGTCGATTGAGCGTTTGGAGGATGACCAACGCTTCCCTAAGGCACTGTCAGCAGCGATGCGCCTTGAACTGAGATCACCTTTCGCGAGTGTGAGCGACCTCACCAAAGACATCAACGATAACCATGGCGAAATGTCTCACACCGTTTTTCCTAAACCGCAAAGGATCGGGATCGCGACAGTAGAAATTCTTGCGGATTCGATCGCTCGATTACGAAAACTGATGAAGCTGTGCCGAAGCGATTCGGATAGCCTCTACGTCGAAATTGAGCGGGTTGTTGACTGGTATACAACGACGTTCGCATCTCGAAACGTCACATCAGAAGATGAAGCTGAGACGATTCTTGCGAGTTGGCCCTCCACAACTTCCAGCGGCGGCACCATCAAAAACTGGGGACGTGAGGGCAAAGCGGATGCCGCTGACGCTCTTCAATCAGTCATCGACGTCGTAAATGAAGCGTTGACGGCAGCGCGCGAAGCCGTGACCATCGATCTGTTCGGTTACGCCGCTGACTTCGTTGAAGCAGTCGTCGAAGAGCGCCGCCGCGCCGGAACTGTTTCGTATTACGACGCGGTGACCTGGCTCATCGACATGCTCGAGAAGCACGACGACATCAGACGTCGACTGCAACGTCGATACCGTCGAATCCTCGTCGACGAATTCCAGGACACAGACCCTAAACAGGTTCGCCTCGTTCGCCTATTGACCATCCCACCTGGCGCGCAACATATCAAACCCGGATCACTCTTCGTCGTCGGTGACCCCAAGCAATCGATATACCGTTTCCGCGGCGCACAAGTCGAAGTAAGTCAAGGCGTTAAGACCGACATCGCAAACGCCGAAGCAGGCGGAAAGTACCTGAATCTCAGGGAAAACCGCCGTTCCACTCGCCCGGTTATCAACTGGATAAATCACGTCTTCGGAAGCTGGATGCCATCTGAAGCCGGGCAGGCCGACTATGTCCCGCTAGATGTTGCTTCTGATACAGCTGCGCCCGATACATTCGGATCTGTCTATCACTTCGGCGAGACGATGGAGGATGTAAATCTGCCCGAAGTCCGCCAAGAAGACGCCAAAGAAGTCGCAATTATCGCCCGAGCGGTTTGCGCCGGTTCCCTCGAAGTGCGCGACCGTCAATCCGGGGATACCAGACTTTCAAGACCCGGCGACCTGACGATCCTCACGCGAGCAAGATCCAACTGGGAGACCTATACGCGACAGCTTGACGAACTGAACTTACCGTACACAGCTGAAATCGGCGGCGCGGCGGTGCTAGACACTCAAGAGGTCCGCGACATACTCAACTGCTTGACTGCCATCGACGACCCATCCGACCAACCGGCAACCGTCGGTGCCCTCAAATCGACGCACTTCGGATGTAGTGACGTCGACCTCTATGGATGGGCAAAATCGGGCGGCCGATTCAGTTGCGCACCCGAATTTCCTGCAACATCAAAGCC
Source organism: Dehalococcoidia bacterium (assembly GCA_965232825.1). Lineage (GTDB taxonomy): Bacteria > Chloroflexota > Dehalococcoidia > Lucifugimonadales > Lucifugimonadaceae > Bin127. The sequence continues at coordinate 419,427 of OZ247429.1, forward strand.
GACCGCCGTTCGTGACGCCATGGAGGTGCTGCGAAAATATCATGAACTTCGCGACGAACTTCCGCCCGCCGTGCTGGTTGAACAGTTCATCCGCGAACGCCAAGCCCGCGAGTTAATGTTCCTGACGTCGGACCCGGCGCCAGGCCTACGAAGGCTCGATCTCGTCGTAGAGTTGGTTCGCAGGTTTACCGAGGAAGGTGCGGCGTCGCTTAGAGACTGCTTGACCAGGATTTCGCAACTGAAAGAATCGAAAGACGCGCTCCGCGAAGAACCATCCTTAGAATTCGACCACGACAAGATCAGGCTCATGACCATGCACGCCTCGAAAGGATTGGAGTTTCCCGTCGTTATCCTCGCCGACCTTTGTGGTGCCGGAGGTCGTAGCAAAGACCCGCAACTGATAGTCGATGTGGAAGCAACCGACGATGGCAACCGTAAGTTCGGCGTTCGCTTGGGCGGGACGAAAGGCGCTTACTTTCAGACCATAGAATACGAAGAACTTCTAGAACGAAACAAAGCAGCGGATGAGTTGGAGAATACCAGGCTCCTTTACGTCGCCGCAACTCGAGCCCGGGATCACCTCATTATCAGCAGATACCGGCAGAAACGAGACAAAAAATCCATTGCCACGCGATTCGAAGAGTTTGTCGGTCCCAACAACTCCCTTTGGTCTCCCATCCCACAGGACTGGGCATTCCAGACTTTCGATCACGCAATCGGCTCTGAAGTGTCTGATCGATCGCCTACCATCGAGGACCGGGATGCTTGGGACCTGCGATATCGGAAAACCATCGCATCTGCGAGCGAGCAACCATGGCTCTCGCCGAGCATTCTGAAGGCCGAAGTCGGAGCGGAATCATCTGACGAGCAAGACGAGAAGCCCGATTTCACACCGATTCTCGACCCCGACGAACCGACGGGCAGAGGTCGTGCCGCGACGAAAATCGGCAGCGCTGTGCACGCCGCGGTACAACGGTGTCTGGAGATGCCGTACGCCGACCGCAATCAATTCGCGCGCAGTGAAGCCGAAAAACACAGTGTCGCTGAGCACGTCGATGAAATCACCCGCCTCACTGTCGCGACGCTGAATATGCCGTTGGTGAAACGAGCCGCAGCCATGAGTCGCGAAGACATCTGGGTCGAGACTCCGGTCGCAGTCCGAATGTCCACAGGAAACGGTTCCACAAAGGTCATCGAAGGCCGAGTCGACCTCATCTATCGCCGAGCCGACGGCACGCTTGGCATCGCCGACTTCAAGACCGACCGATCCTTCAATCGTTCGATCTCCGAAATGGCAGAGCCTTACATCCCGCAACTTGGGGCGTATGCCTACGCCGTCCAGAAATCCACCGGCATTCCTGTTACAGAGGCCACCATTCTATTCTCGCGGTTGGCCGCCGACAACGATGGCGATTACCGCTTGCCCGATGTCCAAATGGCAATCGAATTGGCGTTAAAGTTGGCTTCAACGCAATGACGAACACGTTCTTAAGGCATCGTTCTTCGAGTCAAGGAGACAACGCAACCATGGACCTACTGCAAGGCAAGAAAGCTCTAATTACCGGCTCCCGGCGAGGTATTGGTGCCGGAATCGCACGTGTCTTCGCCGAAAACGGCGCCGATGTCGGCATCAACGACATCGAACGCGACGAAAATGCCGACGACATCATCGCTGAGATCGAAGCCATGGGACGCGTCGCTACTTGGCACCAAGCGGATGTCGGAAGCGCCTATGATCGCACCTGCATGTTCGACGACTTCATTGCGACGCACGGACAGATCGACATCCTAGTCAACAACGCCGTCGCATCCGCTGACCCGCACTTCACCGAAATCACCGAAGACTTCTGGGACTTCCTCGTCGGCCATGCTCTCAAGGGATATCTATTCTGTTCGCAGCGCGCCGTGAAGGAGATGATCAAACAGGGCAGTGGCGGACGCATCATCTCCATCTCCAGTGTCCACAGCTATCGTGCGTGGCCCCAAGACACCGTCTACGGCATTGTCAAAGCCGGCCTCAATCGCATGGCCATCAGCATGGCCGTCGACCTTGCCGGTACCGGAATCACCTCCAACTGCGTCGCACCCGGCTACATCGACAGCCGCGTACTCCCGCCAGAGCTAGAGCACACTCGTGGCCAACTCGAAGGCTATGTCGACTATGCCCGTGACTACATCCCCAACCGCCGTGGCGGGGTCCCACGCGACATCGCTAATGCCTGCCTGTTCCTCGCCTCGGACCTCGGGGACTACGTGAACGGCCAAACAATCACTGTTGACGGTGGTTTCCTTGCGGGTGGAGTTCCGCCCGAATCCGTACCGCTAGAACCTGGCATGCCCGGTGCCGCCGAGCAATAGGCGACCCATTCATCACAGCGCATGAGCCCGAAAAATGGATTCAGTCCTCCAACATATCGAAGATAACGTCGATCGCTCGTTGGAAACCCTTTTCACGCTAGTCCGACAACCTAGTGTCTCTGCACAGCGCCTAGGCTTCGACCGCGCACCGCACCTCGTCGCCGAAATCTTTACCGAACACGGATTCGACACCGAGATCCTTGAAGCACCCAACGATGGATTGCCATCCGTCTACGGCTATGCCCCAGCTGACAACGAAGCATTCCACCGCGCTCAGAATCTCGCGGGCATCGACAATCCATCCGACGCCCCGCCAACGTTGATGCTCTACGTCCACTACGACGTTCAACCAACTGATCCTAGCGAACTCTGGGAAACCGACCCGTTCGAACCAACACGAAAAGACGACCGTCTCTACGGCCGCGGGATGTCCGACGACAAAGGCAATATCGCCGCACGTCTCGCCGTCATCAACGCTTTCCGGGATGAATGGGGCGGGTTGCCATGCAACATCAAGATTTTCGCCGAGGGCGAAGAGGAGTCTGGATCGCCGAATCTCCCCGGGTTGATAGTCGAGCACGCGGACAAGCTCGGAGCCGACGCGTGCATCTGGGAGGGCGGAGGTCGAAACGCTCAAAATCGACCCCTCATCTACTTAGGTCTAAAGGGTGTGCTCGCCGTCGAACTCTCGGTAGCGTTACTGAAAGGCGATGCTCACTCGTCGTACGCAACCGTTCTTCCATCAGCCGCATGGACGCTCGTCAACGCGCTCAACTCCGTCAAAGACCCTTCCGACGACCGCATCCTGATCGACGGTTTCTACGACGACATCCGCGAATCCACTCCTGAAGAAGACCGTGCGCTCGCCAACTTGCCAGACGACTCCGATGAGTGGAGCGAGACGTTTGGCAACGCCTCGTTCGTCGCCGGACTCGGCTCTGAAGACCTCCCACGCAAACACCTTTTCATGCCCACCGCCAACGTCGCTGGTCTCGATGCGGGATATCAAGGTCAAGGCATGAAGACCGTCTTGCCTGCGAAGGCCACCGCCAAAATGGACTTTCGACTCGTCCCAGACATGCGCCCCGACGATATCTTCGCCAAGTTCCGCCGTCATCTGGATCGTAACGGATTCGAAAACGTCGACCTCAATCTGATTAGCGGCGTCCATCCTTTCCGAACCGACATGTCCTCCAAATGGGCCCAAATAGCCATCGAAACCTCCGAAGAGACTTACGGCAAGTACGCCGTCATCTATCCGACGATGGCTGGCTCCGGACCCATGTACGACTTCGGCGGAGTCCTCGGCATCCCAATAACATCCGCCGGTATCGACCACCCGACCCATAAAATCCACGCCCCAAACGAGAACATCACGGTGGACGACTTCGTCCTCGGAGCGAAGAATATCGCCCGTCTGGTGCAACGCTTTGCCGCCGAATGGCGGTCCAAGTGAGATTTAGCTGAAACCTTCAACCAAGGAATTTTTGTTATTCCATTTGACGACTATTCCTATTGCGGAATATAATCAATCATGTCTTGGATGGTCGAATTCACGAACGATTTCGAAGATTGTTGGCACGGATTGACCGAACGACAGCAAGATTCGCTCAGCGTAAGCGTCGAGTTGTTAATTTGATTCGAAGAGGACAGCCACCCGCTGATCGGTGAGACATGACCGGGAACGATCGTTTCTACGACGAGTATGCTCCGATCGACGACCGTTTGTATGACGAATATTTGAAAGAAATCCGGAAGGAAGGGCTGATCTGATGGCCGGCCACAAACCTTGGAACGAACTGACGAAAGATTTCTCGCCCGAACGGTGCCGTCGCATCGACGAGATGACAAACAGGTTGATCGCCGAGATGCCGCTGCACGAATTGCGCCGCGCTCGATCTTTGACTCAACAAGATCTGGCGGAGGCGTTAAGCGTCAACCAACCTGCTGTCTCCAAGATGGAGCAAAGGACAGACGCCTACATATCCAGCCTGCGCTCCTACATCGAGGCGGTGGGCGGCAGGCTGAAAATTATCGCCGAGTTCCCTGAAGGTGAAGTCGGCATCACGAACTTCGTCGCGCTAGCGGATGAAAGAGAGGAGTTCGATCCTCGTGACTGACCGATCGAACACGGACCGCATCCCAATGACAAATCTAAAATCTAAACCTGCGAACCCCTGAAGAAACCCTCTGGGAGCCTACAACCCTTGGCCATCATCCAACCAACCCCCGATCACGTCCTCGATTCGGCAACGATCGAAAAACTAAAGACGGTCAACTCAACCGCAGTAGTCGACATTCTCGCCCGCAACGGGCATGATCCGCGCTATGTGTACATGCCGCATATCCGAACGATGAATCCCGGTGTCCGACTTGTCGCCCGCGCCGTTACCGTTCGCTTTCTTCCCGCCAGGCCCGACCTCATGGCCGAAAAACCAGGTGGCGAAGAATCTCCCGAATACGCAGCATTCGAACTCGGTGGTCCGGGCGATGTCATTGTTATGGAATCGATGAGGACCAAGTTGATGTCGATCGGCGGTGACATCAAGTTTCTCCGCCTGAAGCAGCGCGGCATTGACGGCCTAGTGTGCGATGGCGGCATCCGTGACATGCACACGGTCAAAGACTACGGTATCGCTCTGTACGGGTATGACAAAACTTCTAACCTAGGCACTCGCGTTGGCACTCCGTACTCCACTAACGACGCCATCAATTGCGACGGCGTCCTCGTCAAACCCGGCGACTACATCGTTGCTGACGATGACGGCGTAGTCTGCATACCGCGCGTCGTCGCCCCAGATATCGCCCAGAAAGCTATCGAATACGACGACCTCGAAGAGTGGATTCGAGCGCGTCTCGACCGCGAAAACCTGACCCCAGGCAAGTACTACCCACCCGACGACGGAGTGATCGAGCAATACCGTGCTGAACGGGACGCTTAGTTATGGCAGATTACAAACGAGTTTTTCTCAATCTGCCCGTATTTCAATACTCATGCCGTCGTAAGCGTATTGGATATCTAAGCCGTCGCTGAATTTTGGATCACGCAACCGGGCATTCATCTCGTAATGGTCGATTCCGTGCGCCGCGTCAGTCAAGAACGTCCGGCGAGGCCGAATGATCTTTGCGTACTCGACCGCTTGCTCCATCGTCAGGTGCGAACCGTGCGTGCGTTTGGTCCTCAAGGCATCAATGACCAGTGTGTCCACGTCGGATATCTGGGCCATTACGCTATCGGGCACTTCGGAAGCGTCCGAGATGTAGGCGAAGTCGCCGATCCGGTATCCGTTGCAGGAATAATCGGGACCGTGGGGTACCGGTAACGGAATTACCGAGGTGCCGAAGATGTCGATTGGCTGCTCGTCGAACGTCTGGAAGTCCAAAATTGCCACGGTTCCGCCGCTGGTCATCTGCGTCCGATCTACCAAGTAGTAGGCGGTCTTTGACACGATATCGAGGTCTTGTTCTCGCAGAAATATCGGGATCCGAGCATCTCGCCCACGCGCCAACAGCGCCGAGTGTTCATCGCCGCTTGCAAACCGCATCATATTCGTCCAATCGCGCAAATCGTCCAGACCACCCGCCGAATCGGCATGAGCGTGCGTCAAGACGACCGCGTCGATCGTGCGAATCGCATGCTTGGGAAACCACTCGATGGCAGCTTGGTAAAAGAATTTCCCTGCATCGACCAAGATGTTTACTGGCGGGCCGTCCGTCTGTTCGCGTTGGATAACGATCCCGGTGTTGCGTCGACGGTTCTTAGAACCAGGTCGCATCGCATCGGTACACACGAGACAGGTCGGCGGATCAGCCGTCAAGCACGTCACCCGCGGAATACCCTCCGATGTCCCGGTGCCGAGAAACATCACCGTCGCTTTTGCATTGGCATTTGGCATTATTTCAGGGTACGACTCGAAGCGGTTTCGTTCACCTGGTTGCCGATTATTCTTGAGGAATGTCGTCTGTTTGGCCGCATCCTATTTTGAGGCGAGTTGTCCCTTGATCAACAACAAACTAGATCTCATCGTTTCGTTGGATGATGAGTTTGAGGGCATCATTGCTGAGCACGATGCGCCGAACCACGCCGCGCTGGGCTTCACGCTGGGCAAAACCCTCGGTGTTCTCGAGCCTGACAAGTTCGATGACGCTACGCAATCGGCGGCATCGACGTTTGAAGACGCAATCGGTCAACCCGATCATGTCGTCTTTTTGCTGGTTGATGGATTCGGGATGAACTTCGTCGATACACTGCCTTCGGATGCGTATGTGCGGCAAAAGAACACGCTGACGATGTGCTCGACAATTCCAACATCAACCGGCCCCAACCTGATGTCCCTTGCGACTGGCAGATGGCCAGGGACTCACGGAAACTTGGGCTGGGATGTACACATTCCGCGTCTCGGAGAGAGGATCGAACCGCTCCCGTGGCGGCTCACTCGAACAGGTCGGCCGCTGCACGAAATTGGTTTTAGCCCACTCGAGCTCCTATTCGCTCCGCTGATACCGTACCGCAACCTAGGGTCTTTTACCTTCGTCGTCGACAATGACCTCGCCACGTCCACCACAACGCAGATGTACGGACAACTCCAGACGGCGGGATACTCGACCGAAGGCGACTCCATCACGCAAATCGTCGACCATGTTAACGATGCAATCTCCACCGCTCCATCCAAATCATTCACTTACGTTTACTGGACTGAAGTTGATAGCAGCGCACACACCTACGGCGAAAGGCACCCCATCACCAGAGCGGCCGTACATCGCGCTGCGGCACTGATCAAGGCACTTGGAAACGCACTGACGGGCAGGGCGAGATTGATCGTCACCGCTGATCACGGCCACTTGGACAGCCCACCAGAGGTCTGGACGACTTTGACCCCTTCAGACAAGCTGAGCCAGTATCTGACCTGCGTGCCCGCGGGTGAACCTAGAACATTGTTTTTACACACCAAACCAGGCGAAGACACCGCGTTCGAAGCCATGTTTCAAGACAGATTAGGTGATCGATTTACGCTCATGCGGAGCGAAGACGCCATCGACATGGGACTCTTCGGTCCGGTTGAACTGATTACCGATGCTTCACGGGCTCGCATGGGTAATTTCTTTGCGTTGTCGCGTGGAAGATGGTCGATATACGCTTCCGATACCGAAGAGGAAGTGTCTTTACAATCGATGCATGGCGGAATAACCACCGCCGAAAGCATCGTGCCATTTATTGTGGTCTGAAATCCAAGCAAAGCAGGTGATCAAATGTCCATTCGAGGCGGACTGAAGAAGAAACTTCAAGCGGGCGAGACGGTTGTAGGGCCGTTCGTGATCATCCCATCGGTGCCACTGATGGATGCATTAGGCTACTCCGGGATGGACTTCTGCATTATTGACACTGAGCACGGCCCGATATCCCAGGAATCCGCCACCGATCTCGTGATTGCCGCTCAGGGGGGCGGAGTCGCCCCGATCATCCGCGTCGGCGACAACGACGAGCGCCTCATCCTACGCGCCCTTGACGTCGGTTCGGAAGGCGTCCAAGTACCTCAAATCAACTCGATTACCGACGCCGAAGCGGTAGTCCATGCCGCCAAGTACGCCCCCCTCGGCGCACGTGGACTTTCAATATTCACGCGCGCTGGCAATTACTTCGAGAACGACGGCGAGGGCCACACTGACCGCCAAAACGACGAGACGATGACCGTTGTCCACATCGAGGGCAAAAAGGGTCTCGACAATTTGGATGAAATCATGACCGTGGACGGTATCGATGTGCTTTTCCTCGGCCCTTACGACATTTCCCAATCCCTCGGATACCCCGGAGACGTCCGAAACCCAATAGTTGAGACTGCACTACGCGAAGCAACCGCCAAAGCTCGTTCCCAAGGCAGAGCCGTTGGATCATACGCCAAGGACGTCGAAATGGGCAGGTGGCTCATCGATCTCGGCATCCAGTACATCTCCATCAACGTCGACGCCATCATCTACAAACAGGCCTGCGAGGCGATCGTGGGGGCGTTGAAGACTTAACAAGATGCTTTTCAGATTGCTTAATGTTTCGTCGGCAATAGTTCTCGCATCGGTAGCAGTTCTTGTATTCGTCGCTGCCTGCGAAGACGAAGCTGAGCCCAATCTGACCGCCGCGCCACGCGAGCAGGTTGAGGTCGGTGATGCGCCGACACCTATGTTCGCGCCGACCAATACGCCTACTTCAGTTCCAACCAGTATGCCTACGCCAGTGCCATCGGACACATCTACGCCTGTCCCCATAAACACACTTGAACCTACGGCGACTCCTCCGCCAGAACCTACGGTTACGCCTACACCAGTGCCATCGGACACACCTACGCCTGTCCCCACAAACACGCTTGAACCTACGGCGACTCAGTCGCCAGAACCTACAGCTACGCTTACACCAGTGCCGTCGGACACACCGATACCGATTCCCACCGATACGCCAGTGCCTACAGACACACCGACACCGATACCGACAGACACTCCGATCCCAACTCCCACGGCTACGCAGACCCCCATAGCTACTCCTAGGCCATCGCCTGACCGTCCAGCACTTATCGCACTATACGAGGCGACAGACGGTCCGAATTGGGCAAATAACCGCGACTGGTTGAGTGATCGTCCAATCGGTGAGTGGTACGGCGTGACTACCATAGATGGCCGCGTCACCGAACTTGTCCTCGCTGAAAACCGTTTAAAAGGTGAGATACCGTCGGAAATCGGCGCTCTGTCAGAGATGACACTGTTTGTTCTATGGAACAACGAAATGACCGGCACGATACCGCCTGAAATCGGCGGGTTGTCAAGTCTTCGAGAGATGTACCTCGGCGTAAATCAATTGAGCGGTGAGTTGCCGCGAGAAATCGGTCAGTTGTCGAACCTAGAGGTGTTGTCGATGTCCGAGAACAGCCTCACTGGTTCGATCCCATCCGAAATCGGTCAATTGACCAAGCTCAGGCAACTGTTGTTGGGTTTCAACGATATCGCGGGAGACCTACCACCAGAAATCGGCAAATTCACGAACCTGACCCTCTTAAATCTTTGGGGAAATCAATTCTCCGGGCCATTGCCGCCAGAAGTCGGCGACCTCGTCAGTCTTAAGGAACTCAACGTTGCAAGCAACAACTTCACCGGAAAATTGCCAAACGAGTTCGCCGAACTGCAAGATTTGGAGATTTTCTACGGATTTGACAACCGATTCAGCGGTGAGTTGCCAAGAGGATTGAGCAACCTCAGCAAACTGAGGATCCTGTCACTTTGGGGCAACAACTTGACTGGCAACATCCCCGCTGAGTTAGGTCAACTCAGCAAACTCGAAGAGCTGTCGATATTTTCGAATCGTTTTGAGGGCGGGATCCCGGCAGAGTTGACTGAAATCCCAAACCTGCGCGAGTTATCGGTCGGAGACAACAATCTAAGCGGATGCGTGGTAGACCAGTTGAAGGATGTACAAGAGAACGATTTGGACGTAATCGGCCTAGTGTCGTGTGGGGAACGCGAATCCCTCGTCGCGATATTCAACTCCACAGATGGCGAAAACTGGCACGATAACACAAATTGGCTCACTGACGCACCGCTGTCTGAGTGGTTCGGTGTGACGATGGACTACCGCCAACGCGTTGTCGGCCTAGACCTCAGCAGCAACCGTCTGACTGGTACTTTAACCCCTCAAATAGAAAACCTCACAGACCTAAGGCATTTGGTGGTTTTTGACAACGAGTTGAGTGGTGAAATCCCTGCCGAAGTTGGTGACCTTCCAAGCCTTTCGAGGATATTCGTCAGCGGAAATTCGTTCGAGGGTTGTATTCCGGATCAATTGGCCAATATCCCGTCCAACGACTTCAGCGCGCTTGGGCTGCCGTATTGCATGACAGAAGGCCCCGCCGAAACGGATACCGGAGAATCGATTCAGTTGGTGGTCTTTTCCAATTCGCCGTGGCGTATGAACATGGCTTGGATGACGGATCTTGAAGCAGTGACTGGCTACGAAGTATTGAGAGACGGCGAAATCGTTGCGTCGCTTGAACCTGACCAGAACACTTTCGCCGAAACAGGGTTGGATCCTGACACAGCGTACGTTTATGAGATCAGGTCGCAATTGGCGGATGGTTCGGCGATGAGTGCCCAATCTACGGTCGCGACCTTGGCACACTCGCCAGTAATGGTCGATGCCACAGATATCGAGACTGACGGATTCGACCTGCCTATCTGGGATGAGTGGAACTCTGAAGCGACGATGTACCGGATTGTTATTTCAGATGACGATTTTGAGACCACTGTTGATTCCGGTTGGGGGACTTCACGCTGCGTAACATTCTCCGGACTGAACCAAGATGCTTCCTACTACGTTGGCCTCCATACAAGAAATCAGGATGGTGTCGAAACTTTGCCAGTCGTAACGCGGAAATACAACCAAGTTCCGGGTGAGGTTACATTGTTCCGCACTCAACCCCGCAAGGGAAACGAGGACCCGTGGTCCCGTGACAGACTCAATGACATCGCTAATATCTACTTTCTGCCGGATCATGTCAGGGAATGGCTGCTGTCCGATGTCTATGTCGAAGGACTCCGCAACAACCCAAGCTTAGGACGTGTCATCACACACATAGAGGTAGGCTATCCGATTGGTCCTGTCACGTTGATGCACGAGATGATGCACGCGTGGTGGGAACACTGGAGTGAGTTCGAGCAGGAATGTGATCGGTTGAACATTTACGCGTTTAGACGCGAAGTCGCCAAGTTCATGGTCGAGTTTAGGGACTACGATGATCGCCGATTGACAAATCCATGGGAAGATTGGCGGCCATTCTACGCTTACATCGCTGGTATCACCCGAGACTACATGAACGATGACGGAGAAGACATTTGGGATCTATTCGAAAAGGGCGCAGTTGAGCAACTTTACGATGTGATCTTCCACGAGCTCGAGACTGAGATTCCAAAGACTGTGAAAGGGAATCTGCTGCTCGTACCACCGCCCTTGCGAGGTTATTTTACTGGTTTCTTAGCCAAAGGCGACGACACGACGTGGCGAGAAGAGATTCGTTGGTACACACGTCTTCCTGAAGACGAACGCCGCCTCTGGGACATCATGTACGGATATCATGCTATCCTGTATCATTCTCCCCACCTCGCCTCGTCCGAAAACGCTAGACGAACAAGCATTTCTCCGCAACTCCTGACGATTCTGAAAAATGCCGATCGCCGACAGCTGGTTGACTTTGTAAACACTTTGGCGGATGTCGCGTGCGAAGTGGATTGCATGCAACTCTGGGAAGGCGAGTATGCGTATTGGGACGATGATGTAATCAGTCACCTCGAACGATTCCGGCTCTATTCCGAAGAATTGGACCAGGACATCGGTGTTGAATTGGGCGACGACAATCTGGCCGCGGTCATCGAAGGCTTGCAGTTAGTTAGTTCAGATCTATACTGCGGGCAAGTGGATGCGCAAGCGGTCGAAACATCTGTGGACGCTATCATCGGCATTACCGATGACCAACGTGCGACTCTACATCAAATCATCGATCAACTGGTCAATGCCCGAACGAAGTATCCCTGGTTGGGTTTAGAGTGCACTTCGTCTGAATAACATCCCAGACGAGGGAAGCACTACGATAGCACATCGTTCAACCAGACGCCGAAACCCGGCTGATCACTGAGCGACAACTTCCCACCCTCGATCTGAGGGGTGCCAACCCAGATATCGTCACATCCCGCATCGCGCGCCCCCATCACCATCTCCGCCAAGTTCTCGCAAGCATCGCTCGCCGCAATCAGATGCAATCCCCAAACCTCACCGCCGCGATGGGGAACCACCGGAACGTTGAGACTGGCCGCCAACCTACATATCCGCAAACCAGCCGTAATCCCGCCACACCAAGTGATGTCCGGTTGCCAAATATCGTAGGAGCCATGCTCTGCAATCTCCCCGAATCCGACGACGCCGAATTCGTGTTCGCCGCCTGCGAGATTGATAGGGGAGACCTTCGGGCGTAGGTCACCGAGGGCGGATAAATCATCAGGCGTCAGAACGTCCTCGAACCAGTGGATATCGAATTCGGCGAGGTCCTTAGCCATGCGGATTGCTATTTCGGCATCCCACGACATATAGACATCGAACATGATCTTCGCCGCATCGCCCATCACCTCGCGAGCGACACGGGCAGCCGCGACCGCATCGTCAGTTCTGCCGTTCCATCGATGGGTCAATTTTTGACCGGAAACGCCCAGTTCGGCGTACCACTCTGAGTCAGATCCCGTTGCGTAGACGTCGATGCGATCCTTCCGGATGCCGCCAATGAGTTCCGCTACCGGTTTTCGTTGCGCCTTCCCGAGCGCGTCCCATAGAGCTAGGTCGACACCGCTCATCGCCATCATTGCGATGCCTTTGCGACCGTATGGAATCGACTCAAAGTAGAGATGATCCCACATGTTCATAATGTCGTCAGGTGAATTCAATTCCTTGCCGACCAACAACTCACGGAAATGTCCGTTGACAATCGGCAATGAAGCGAGGCCACCTCCGCCATATCCGTAACCCACGATGCCGGTATCGGTTCGAACCTCGACGACGATCTGCCACAGATACGTGCGCCATGATGAGACGACGTTACGGTACTTCGGGTAGACAGCTTTCAGGCTTTGGACTTTCACGCGCATTTCCCTCAGGGTTCATCGGTCATCGATATCTAGGTATCGGTCATTCGATCACTCGCGGAATTGCGGAACCGAATACACCATCGTAGCCCGCGTCCAATGTCACGTTGCCAAGCCTGGCGTTGATGATCGCGCGAGCAACGTCATCACGCTTGGTGACCGTTTTGATTTCGGATTCGGGAGGCGACAGCAGTACAGAAAATTCGTTGTCAAATGCATCCGTGAGCTCGGAATATACCGATTTAACGCGTTTTGTTGATTTCCCAACATCTAATGTATACGCGAAAATCTCGTTTAACGGTACCAAATGGCGGTATGGAGGGTGGATGTCCAGCGGGTCTTTCCACAAACCCGTGGCATCTTTGACAGCTCCAATTCTTGAACTGTCTGATATAGCTCGGGTGCGATTCAACACACCCAAGGTCATGCCTCGCAGGCATTTCGGACAGATGCCACCTAGTTCGACGGAATCGTCTGGATGCATTCGAACACCGCACTTTCGGTGCCCGTCGAGATGATACTTACCGTGTTCAGGATGAAATTCGAATGTCTCGACTACGTCCCGGCCACGCAGGGCGTAGATTACCGATTCATAGGACAACTCGCGGACCTTCAGCATGGTCGCTTCTCGACCCAATGATGCAACAGAGTGTGCATCCGAAAACGAAACAATGGCTCGTGTTCTGGAGTCGGGAACCGACCAATGCATCGACGGGTCACTGGAAAGCCCCGTTTCCACCGCTGGTATCTCGTTAGCGTAATCCCCGAAACACTCGTTGAGCGAATCGAATCCTGATTTTGCTCCAAAAACGCCGTACCATGGTGTGAAGACATGGGCCGGAATTAATTCGCATCTGGGATCAGCGTCGCGGACGATCTCGAAAAGTTCGCGGGCAGAGATTTTGAAGATCGGACGCCCATCCGATTCGAGATTCTGCAGCTTGGTGAACTTCGCAGACATCTTGTCGACTGCTTCGAAACTGGGTGCAGCGATCAAGATATGTACGCGCCTGGATTGGCCATCTTGCCGCCAAATGCACGAGACCTCACTCATCAAGACGAAGTTCTTACCGCGAGTCGTGAAAACGCCTGAACCGTACTGCGTCTCCAGTAGTTCGGATCTCATCTCCTCACGCCAAACCGGGTGAGTGAAATCCGGAGCTGCGAGGATGTCGATACCTACCCGCTTGGCACCTTCGGCTAAGCTGCGAAGATCAAGCGACTTGCTGGTCGCCAAGGAATAGCGTGAATGTAGGTGAAGATCGCAGATGACGTGCATTCATGCCACCCAATGACTGATTTCGATTTGCAAAAGCATAGAATCATAGTATTGGTTTCACGGGGAGTGGCGCAGAGGAAGCGCGCCTGCTTTGGGAGCAGGAGGTCGCGGGTTCGATCCCCGCCTCCCCGACCACGTCCGCGATCTTAACGATGTATCAACATCTCGCCGCCGTCGACCATGATCACTTGCCCCCTGATCATCTCGGCATCCGACGAGCATAGCATCGCGACCACGCACGCCACATCTTCCGGCAATATCGTTCTGCCTGCGGGAGTAGGGCGGTGCGCCACTTCCTTGATTCCCAATTCATCGGGAAATGCATCCAGCGCGTCCGTATCTACGAAACCCGCCGAAACTCCATTTACCGAAATCCCCTTGGGTCCGAGGTCAATCGCCATATACCGCGTCACGGCGTCCAACGCCGCCTTGGAAACACCGACCGGAAAATACGATGCCAGGACTCTGCTCGACCCTGGCGATGAGATATTGATCACCCTAGAGCCAGCGGGCATGTGTGCTGACGCCAATGCCGCGAGCCGCCACGGTGCCTTCGCGTTGATTGCATGTGTCCATTCCCAGTGCTTTTCGCTCAACTCTACGGACGACCGCATCACACCGGACGCTGCGTTATTGACCAAGATATCAACCTTGCCGAACCTTTCAACGACCGTTTCGACCAAATTTCCGATCGCCGCGTCATCCGCCAGATTCGCGCGGTGCCGCATGGCCTCGACTTCCAATCCCTGAAGTTCCGCCTCCATCTCTCGAGCCGCCGCATGGTTACGAAGATAGTTGAAGCAGATGTCGGCACCACGTCTCGCCAATTCCAGAGCGATCGCTCGACCGATCCCTCGCGAACCACCGGTAACCAACGCAGTCTTCCCGGCGAGAGGTTTGCCATCAGGCTTTATTTCCACGCGTGTATCTCCATGCAGTCGCTGATCATCCACCAATCCTAAAGCTCGTTAGATCGCAAGTCCGCCATCAACGCGGATCACATCTCCGGTAATGTAACGTGCTTCTTCCTTCGTCAAGAACGCCACCATCGGCACGATCTCTTCCACGTAACCGAATCTACCCATGGGGATCAAATCCAACAGGATCTTTCGGGCGCGGTCTGAAATCACTTCGCTAGTGGCGGTTGCGACATATCCCGGTGCGACGACGTTGGCGGTGATGTTGCGTTTGGCGAGTTCTTTGGCCACAGAGTAGGTGAAACCGTGGATCGCGGCCTTGGATGCGGAGTAGTTGGACTGTCCGATGTTGCCGCGGATGCCGACGATCGACGAGATGTTGATGATGCGACCCCAGCGGCCTCGTACCATATCCGGTAGAACCAGCCGCGTGCAGTTGATGGTGCCCCAAAGATTAGTGTCGATGGTGTGCTCGAGCTGTTCGTCCTTCATTCTGATCAACAGATTGTCGGAGATCACGCCCGCGTTGTTGATGAGAATCTCTACCGGTCCGTGCGCTTCGGCAGCTCCGGAGATGATCTGCTCGCATCCCTCTTTCGTTGCCACGCTACCACCTACGGCAGTTGCGGTACCCCCGGCATCTCGGATCTCCTGAACCACCTCGTTGGCCTCGGCTTCGTGCGAGTTGTAATTGACGGCTACGGAGTGGCCCATCGACGCTAACTTGATGGCGACTCCCTTGCCGATACCTCTAGAGGCACCGGTGACGAGTGCGGATCGCGGTTGGTCTAATAGTTCCAATGGAATGTCTGACTGCGGCGGTTTCTGACGAATTCAACCAGCGTTGGCTAGGAACGCGGCCAGTTCTTTTTGCTGTGCGCCAACAAAGTCATTGTCGTAAACGAATTTGGCGGTATTGATTGCGGTCGATACCCCAGATGCGGGCGCCGCACCGTGACCAACCACTGCGATGCCGTTAACACCGAGCAACGGACCACCGCCGTGAATTGCTAATGAGTTGGTCATCGAATCGATTTCATCTGCAAGCGCGTCGTTTCCGCCCTTCTTGCGGACGTGATCGGAAATCACCTGCCCTAAACCCTCGGTGAGTTTCAAGACGATGTTGCCGACAAATCCGTCGCAGATCACGACCTCCGCTTTACCCAAGGGTAGATCGTATGGCTCGATCATGCCGACAAAATTGAGAGACGATTTGCGCAGCAATTCGGCAGTTCCCTTGACCAGTTCGTTGCCTTTAGTCTCCTCAGATCCGACGTTCAACAGCGCGAGCCGCGGATTTTCCTGTCCGTATAGGACCCTCGACATGACAGTGCCGAGCGTCCCGAAACCGGCTAGCTGTTGCGGTCGAATGTCGATATTGGCACCAAGGTCTATGATGACCGTGTTCGGCGCGTAACCGATGATCGGTCCACCGAGGCAGCCCCTCGAGATTCCTTCCATCGTTCCGTAGGTGACAGTGGCGGCGGCGATCGAAGCCCCGGTTGAGCCCATGCTCACAAACGCATGAGCTTTGCCCATTTTGACCAATCCCGAACAAACGAAAATCGAGGCGCGAGGCTTGGAGCGAAATACCATCGCTGGGTTGTCTGTTTCCTCAACCACACCATCAGACGGGACAACTTGCACAAGCGGATGGTCAACGGCGTCGTGTTCAGCCAAGACCGGCATAACTGCGTCCGAATCACCCACCAATGCGATTGCTAAATCACCCGAAGACACTGCTTCAAGTGCAGCCGAAACCGTTACCTCAGGTCCATGATCGCCGCCCATCGCATCGAGGGCTACCACCATATCTGGTCTTGCGCTGGCTGTCATTTCGGTCACAATAAATCGAACGCGACGGTGAACGTCGCGATGCTCACACTAGTATATGCGAGTGTCCGCAGGCTCAATATCAGTTTGAATCATGCCAACAGGACGGTTGCCGACCCGGTTAGCGCCTTCTCGCCATTCGGTCTGGTGACCGCCACTTCGCACTCCACCATTTGGTTGCCGCCGATGGTGCGCAACCGTTTTACGGTTCCACTGACCGCCACTTCTTCGTTCGGTACGACGGGAGAGGTGAAGCGCGTCTTCACGGTGCCCCCTCTATGCCATGTAGATGGATAATTCAGAGACATCATCTCCCACACGAAGGCGAGGCTCAACATCCCGTGTGCAATGCGGCGGCCAAATCGCGTACTCGCGGCGAAATCTTCGTCGAGGTGGATGGGATTGTGATCTCCCGAGGCATGTGCGTATGCGGTCACGCGGTCTTGCGTAACTGTTCGGCGGAATCCTTGCAAACTTTGGCCCAATGTGCTGGGTACGCTCATATCAAAGGTCCTTTGCGTTACCCGATCTCAAGGCATCATGATGATCGTTGAACTCGATTCCGCAACCGCGGCCCCGGAATGGTCAACGAACTCGGTTTCAAAGATCGCCCAGATGCTCCCTCTGCGATTCGAGCAACTTTTCAATGTGGCATTTGCCACGATGTTTTCCGAAGGAGCAACCTCGCGATGGACCGTTATCTGTTGGCCAGCGTGTACCGTCTCGATTCGGTTTTCGACGATGCCGATATCAGTGATCAGCCTACTCAATACGAAGGCGTCGAGATGCAGCGGGTGAACATTTCCTCCGAAGTTGTGAGGTGTGGGTTCGTCGCCCGTGGCCGAGATGTAGTCATCAGCATCGGACCTCGAGAATTCGATCGGGTACGGTCCGAAGATTTGTCCTGACTGAAGGTCGTCGAGATTCATGGCATCGTTAGCGCAAACTAGGCCCCTGAGAGGGTGCCACCCCCGCGTTGCATGTCGATTGCTTCGTTGACGAGATGGTTCGCGAGTTCGAACGCCGTCGGATTCGAGAAGTCCAAATCGGATAAAGCCAATACTCGGTAAAGCAATCCCGTTGATGCCAACACCTCGACGGCCTCTCCCGATCGTGGGACGTTGACGCCGAGAGCCACAGCCATAGCGGAGGCGGCATTGATGCCGGACTCGTCGAGTTCCACACCAGTCAGGGTGTCATCCTGGTAAGAAAGCAAGACGCCGTCTTCAGTCTGTTCAAGCTTTACTCGGAGATGTGACCGCGGAGTCTCAAGCAGTTTGTAGGCTGCCTCTAAAGCTATCGATCTTTCCTCGCCGTTCATCCGGTAATTCAGTGATTCCTGAACGCCTCGTACTACCGCGCTACGGTGAAATCAAATCCAATTCTACGAGTTTGTCCCAAACTCGATCGGCGCTGATTTCGGGAGACTCGAGGTCTGAACGGAACATGATCTCCGGGTCGGTCGGCGGTTCGTACGGGTCCGAGACTCCGGTGAAGTTGGGGATCCTACCTTCGAGCGCCATCTTGTAGAGACCTTTGACATCTCGTTCAATGAGAGCGTCCAACTCGCAAGAGGCAAAGACCTCTACGAAGTTATCGTGTTGCTCGCGGATTTCGTCGCGAATCGCTTTGTAGGGCGAGATCGCGGCGACGATACAGATAACCCCGTTGCGCGCGAGCAGCCCGCTGACGAATCCGATCCGTCGGACGTTGGTGTCGCGATCTTCTTTGGAAAATCCCAAGCCGACGCTCAGGTTGGTTCGGACTACATCGCCGTCAAGAATCTCGGCCTTGGCACCGCTCGCCTGCAAACGCTCCAAGATCATGTCGCCTATCGTCGTCTTGCCGGCACCAGAGAGTCCCGTGAACCAGAGAGTAAACCCCTTGTGTTCCATGTATCACCCGTTTGATTCGTGAATTTTCAACCTTTAGATTCTAATTTCCGCCGATCCCGATAGCCGTGTCGCTCATCTGGGTTAGCACTTCGTCGAGCGACTGAGAAGTGTTCGGTCCGTTGATCTTGCGCACGATCTCTCCTTCGGGATTCACGAAGAATTTTTCGGGGATGCCACGCACGCCAAATTCGACCGCGATCTGACCATCTTCGTCGACCGCGTTTGGGTACTTGATGCCATGCTGTTCGACAAAATCGCGCACATCGCCTTCAGTGTCCCAGATCGAGACACCGACGAATTCAACTCCTAATTCTGACCATCTCTCATACGCTTCAGCGAGAATCGGCGCTTCAGATCGACAAGGAGGGCACCATGAAGACCAAAAGTCGATCATTACGATCGAGCCCCGTAAATCGCTGAGCCTCAGAGGGCGACCGTCCAACGTCGTGACTTGGAAATCGGTGAATCTGTCTGTGGAAACAGCAACTTCGCCCAACGTGTCGTTCACTCCGGGGCGCCCGCGTCCAACGTCAGATTGCAACATGCCGATGATGAGCACAACCACGAAGATTAGCAACGGAATACCGACTAGCAGTAACGGCTTTGCGCGACTCGGCATCACGAGGCGTCTCGGTCGGCATCTGAATCGACTGCCTGTTGTACCAGTTGCCGCCGTCTTGACATGTAATCGGAGTCTTCGATCTTGCCAAGCTCGTGCATCTCGTCTAATTCGGCGATCGCGGCGACTATTTCAGGTCTTGCGCCACCTTCTGGTTCTTCGGGAGCCGAACTACCTGTCCCCACCGCGAATTGTCGCCGTCTAGAAACGAGTATCACGTAGGCGACTGCGGCAATCATCGCGATCGCGACGCTAACCACAATCGCGACCCGAGCTTGGTCGCTCCCCAGAAACTCCACAAACTGATCGCCGACGCCCGGTTTGGGCAAGCCCGTGATACGAACCCCCAATTCAACGCCTCGTTCATAGTTGGTGCCTTCGTAACTGATGTAGTTTTCATCACCAATGTTTGCCGCGTCGGCGCGTGACAGACCCATCCCCGTGACTTCGCCGGAACCTTCAGGTATCAAAATGGTGACCGATTCGGCACCAAAAGGCAGTCGGAATGGGTATTCAAACTCACCATTTTCGAAGGCAACACTGTAACTAATAACCATGCTGTACTCGCCCGGCGGCACTGGATTGGAGATTGCGAAACCGGTGTTTATCTCCATCACGTTCCCGCTTGGTAGATCCGATTCGACCGTCAGTTCTTGATAGCCCTCCGGAAGATTGAAACGCAGCAGCTTGAATCCCGTCAGACTGGGATCGGCGAGGTCAGCGAGATAAACCTCGTCGCCCGAATTGACGAGATTTACGGCGGCGAGCACACCTAAAACGCCGCTTGTTTCGTCGATCACCGGTATGACTATCGAATAGTTTGTGACCGAAATATCTTCGAGCGACGTCGTTCGGTCGTACACAGTGAGAGTAATTTCCTCGCCGGCGTGGGCCGGCAAGACGTCCACGAACGGCGTGTAGACGCCATCGTCAGCCACCAAACGGTAGAAACGCCCTGCGTCGATTTTGACCACTTCCAATTCGAACGATCCACCCATGTCCGTAACCGTCTCAACGCGTTCAACGATCGTTTCCGCGTCTTCGTCTATGACGAGCGCAAATACGGTCAAATCGGCGGGTGGTTCGCCACCGTCGGTGCCATTGACCACGCGGCCAGAAATTGTGATCGTATTTTCCGGAGACTGAGCCTCGGCGACAGCGTCGAAGGTTGATGACAACATCAAACCCAATGACAAGATCAGCGTGAATACCGTTAGGCGTGCTTTTTGCTCGAAGATCAATTGATCACACCTCGGCGTTGTCGCTTTTTGACTCAGAAGCTTGGCGTGCTTGCCGAATGCGCCGTACCTCGCGCTCAAGCTCCAATTCCGCCGCCAGTAAATGGTTGCGTCGTTCGGCGCGTTGCTGCATTAATCCCGCGGCTCGCACGCGTAGTTCCTCCAACTGCATCTCATATTCTTGTTCCGTGATGTTTCCCGATTCGAATTCATTACGCAACGTCACTGGCTCCCGATAGAGGAGATGGCGCAACGTGTCCGCGGATGCGACACGATCGACTTGATCTGTCGCGGGTGTAGCATTACGGCGACCCTTGATAAAGGGATAGACCAAAACAATCACGATTGTCGCCGCGAGGATGATGCCTACGATTGCCGCCATGTGTGCCGTCCTTACGATTCCATTGCCACGTTCGACGCATCAGTCGGCACAGTGACTCCGATACGACGGCGGCGAGCAACGCGTTCGAGAGTCGGATGAGGCCAAAGAGCGACAAGTGTCCCCAGCAAAAATATCGGACCTGCGATCCACAACCACATCGCCAACGGGTTGATGCTTACTGCCAGAGACACTCGGTCTTCGTCGAGAAAATCGCGTGGTATCACGTACAGGTCTTCAATCAGGTTCGTCTTAATGCCTGCCCGGACAGACGGCATATTGAAGTTTCGGAAAAACTCATGGCTGGGTTCAAGCTGACCAACCAAATCGTCACCAGGGCGCCGGTCTGTAGCGACGGTGAAGCCCTGTTTACCTGCGTCCTTCGCGGCCGCAAACTCGCCACTGTATTGGGCCGGGTCGATCTTGTAGACATCGATCTGTGCCCAGCGAGCTAGTCGATCTGGTCGGTCGTGGATTCTTTTGTTGACGTATTCCAAGCGATAGTCATCCAACACCATACTCTCGCCCGGCGCGATCGCAGCATCGTATCGCTGGTCGAAGAATTGGGTGCCGATGACCCCGATAGCTAGCGACAACACGGCGATGTGAACGATATAACCCCCGTGTCGCGGTCGATTGCCGTTTACCAGACGCCACCAGGCGGTCCAAGGCGCTTCACCCAAATTCGAGACGCGAGCCCGAGCGCCCATCCACCACTCTTCGAATACCGCAACCCCAGCAAAAGTGACGGCCGCAAATCCCAGAACCGCCCAAAACTCCCAAACTCCGAACGCGACAAGGACTATGACAGTCAACGACGTGGCTACAAGAGGCGCCATCAACCACCTGTTGAGCGACCTCGTAGACGTTCTGCGCCAAGGTAGCAATGGTCCGATCCCCATCACGATGACCATGAGCAGGAGCACTGGTCCATTAACTCGATTGAAATAGGGCGCGGATACGCTCACATCCACATCGCGGGCCAAGTTCGAAAAGACCGGATAGATGACACCCCAAAGCGTTATCGACATCACCACGAGCAGCAGGAAGTTGTTGACTAAGAATGATGCTTCCCGCGACATGAAAGACTCGATAGCGCGTTCGCTCTTCAGCCGCGGGTATCTCCAGATGAAGATTGCGAATGCGAACAGCAGACTGATCGCCATGAACGACAAGAACAGCAGTCCCAAAGTCGATTCCGCGAAGGAGTGCACGGACACGACGCTCCCGCCTCGGTTGATCGACATCCCGAGTTGAGCGAGGATGAACGCAATGTCGATCAATACGATGTTCCACATTCGGAACATTCCCCTCCGTCGTTGCACCATGATCGAATGAATAAAGGCGGTCAGTACCAGCCAAGGCATCAGAGCAACGTTCTCAATCGGGTCCCAACTCCAGTACCCGCCCCAACCTAGGATCGTGTACGCCCACCACGCACCGAGGAGTATGCCAATGCCGAGGATGCCCCACATAATGATGGCGAAAACTCTAGCAATGTCCACCCAATCATCGCCATACTCTCCGGAGATTAGCGCGCCAGATGCGAATGCGAATGGGATTGTAATACCGACCAATCCCGCCATAACTAACGGGGGATGGCTGTAGAAACCCGGATGCAACAAGAGTGGATTGACGCCGCGACCATCCGGTGGCACGATCGCCAAGGTCTCAAACGGATTTGCGTACGTCGCCATCGTACCGAAGAGGAAAGCCAACACGACCGCGAGAATTGCGACTGTGTATGGCATTGCATCAGCGAAGCGTCGCGGCGCCAACCGGACGCTGATCGCAGACATCAATGCCAATGCCAAAGTGATGTAGAGCAGCGAACCCTCATTTGCCGCGTAAAAAGCGACCAGAGTGTATCCCCGCCCCATGACGATGTTTGAGTTGTTGGCGACATACTTGATGCTGAAGTCGTTGGTCAAAAACGCGATCAACAATGCCGCGGATGCGACGAGCGCGACGAGGAATGCCATATAGATGGAACGGCGTCCGCTGACCACGAGTTCCGGAACCGCACCTTTCGCGCCGACCAAAGACGTGATCGCTGCATACGCCGAAACGGCGACGCCGAGCCAGATTGCGGTAGTACCGATCTGATCCACTACGTCCGGTCCCCGTTGTCCGCGTCGGTTACCACTCGCGGACGTACGTTACCGATCGCCGCTGCAATCTCACGATCGGCACGTTCGAGATATTCGTCCATCACTTCGTCGGGGCGCACTGGTTCGGGCGCCGTTTCCGTTGATTCCTCAACCTCGTCGCGGCTGCCGTCTTCACGCCTTTTCCGTCGCATATTCAAAAATGCATTACCGACCAATAGGGCGCCGCCCACGAAAATGATCACGGGCATCACCCAAGCGATGATGTTGAATCCTCCGGCATCCGGTGATGCTAGTACGACCTCGCCGTAGCGCGCCACGAAATAGTCGCGGATTTCGGCATTGCTCTCGCCTTCTTCGATCTTGCGTTCGATCACCGCTTGCATGTCTAAGGAAAGCTGTGCTTGCGATTGATCCAGCGTTTGACCGTCACAGACTGGGCACATGAGTTGTTGAGAAAGTTGATAGACGCGCTGGTCAGTCGTCAGATCGTCTTCATTGACACAGCCGGTCGCAAGCCACAGCAAAGGAACCGAGATCGCTACGAAACCTAACGATACGAGCGTTCGCCAAATTAACGGCGTTCGCGGAGTGGATGGCGTCAACATGCTGAGGGCGTCGTCGGAGGCTGACAACCCCTTGCGTCGCCAACAACCCTTCGGTCGAAACCTTGAGACCCAAGTTGGCGGTTAGTGTTCAGCGACCGACGCCGGTGTTTTGGTCGTAGATATAGGTCGCGATTTCGCGGATATCTTCTTCAGGAAGCAAATGGCGGAACCTAGGCATAACGATAACGCCGTTGGTGATCAAGTTGATCATCGCTTCCTGATCATACGTAGCGCGTTTTTCGATCAGATCTGCGGGACCCACATATGGCGAATCGTTAGTCTGAGCCCAGTAGCTATCGTTCGAGACTATGTGTTGCGCCGCAGGACCATCGCCAGTTCCGGACATACCATGGCAAGTTGAGCAATTGATCCGGTAGAGTTCTCGGGCGCGCGCCGCGTCGTAAGGACGTTCACGGTACTCCGGCACGTCCAGGATCTCTTCGGTCCCGATCTGTACGAACGGCACTGCGTCTGCGGCAGGCGCCAAACGTGGCGGTTCCTGCATCCGATTCGCCTGCGAGAAGTGCATCTCGGAGAAAACTTCAATCGGATACGTGTTCGATTCCTGCACTGCACACGATGCAGCGCTGATCGCGACTATCACAACCGCCAATAGCGGTATGGCGATACGGCGAGTAGACATTGAAATGATTGGATCGATCAAGGGTTTCACGCCTGTTTGATCTCCATCGCGCCGGCGGCGTTTAAAGCGTCGATCGCGGTGTCAGACTTGTCATCATCGGTAGTGATTACAACCCCGATCAATCCTTCTGTGATGCGATTGTCGTAAACGCCGGGATTCACGTTAGGCAAGCGAGATTCGATAACGATACCCACGACTGTCGAGATGACCGCCGACAACATCGACATCTCGTAGAGGATGACCAACATGGCGAACAAGGAAAGTATTGGCTTGCCACCGGTGACTAGCGGATAAGCGATTTGCGTAGCCGCTGTGAGGAAGACCGCCAATGTGAAGCCGATGATTGCGCCGAACGCTGGGAAGCGGAACAGTCGGTGCTGCGGAACGTGTTCGCCGAACGCACCTTCTGGGTACGGGGTTCCGGTCAGAACGTCGAAAGTTCCGAGCGGGAATCCAGCTCCCTTCAGTGCATCCATCGCGTCTGCAGCCTGATTCGGATCGCTGTATAGACCAAGTACGCTCTTGCTCATTTCGATGGCTTCCTCAATCCTCTGTTTAATCTGCCTCGCGGACTATCGCAGGCACTTTGACGCGGCCGATCTTGATCGAGTCGCTAAACGTTTCGCTTTCTTTCTGTTCAAACAGTGGAACCAGCGGGAAGAAACGCGAGAACAACAGCATCAGGAAGGTCACCCATGCCAACGACCAGAACAGTATGAACCACTCCAATCCGCTCGGCCGGTAAGCTTCCCAGGTGTAAACGAACGGGGTCCTGCGTGCCAGACCGGGAACAATGATCAGGAATCTCTCCAGCCACATCCCAATGTTGACAAACAGCGATGACCAGAACATGAGCGCAATATTGTTACGCACACTCTTCTGTAACCACATCCCGACCGGAATTATGTATCCGGTAATCACAAAGGTAACGAATAGGATGTTCCACGGCCACTGGAATATTTGCAGTTCGCGTAGTGCGAGTTCGGGAGCGTCAAGTCCGTAGACGGCGAAGATGAGTTCCAAGAACGTAAACGCAAGCCATCCCGTGGCGACCACGATCAATAGTCGTGCCAAAGCGTCGAAATGCTCTGGACGGATGAAGTCTTCCCACTTCCACAACCATCGCATTAGTGCCATCATCGTCACCACCGCCGATACGCCGGAGTGGACCGCGCCGATAACGAAGTAGGGCGCAAAGATCGTCGAGTGCCAACCCTCAACGGCAGGCGTGACCGCAAAGTCCCACGACACGATCGAGTGGACCGAAACGAAGATGGGCAGCATCAACGCGGACAGCAAGATACCGCCAACAGTCTGCAACTTCCATTGCCGCGGGTTACCGCGCCAACCTAGGGATAGGATCGTGTAAAGCGCATTCTGCCAACCGGTCGTGCGGTCCCGTAAGTTGCCGAGGTCCGGCAGAAGTGCGATGTACAAGAACAACGTCGAACCAGTGAGATAAGTGCTGATCGCGACCGGGTCCCAAATTAACGGCGAACGAACGTTGGGCATGATGCCGCGCGCAAAGTCGTAGGGCAGGATGTAATAGATGATGCGCCAAGGCCGTCCCGCGTGCATCAACGGGAACATCAATGCGGTTAGCAGAGAGAACACTGTCAGCAGTTCTGCGGCCCGAGTGACTGGTCGGCGCCACTCAGCCTGTGACAAGCGAAGGATGGCCGAAATCATGATTCCTGCGTGACTAATACCGACCCAAAACACAAACGTCGTGATGAAGAGTCCCCAGTAGACCGGGCGCGAGAGGCCCGTGACGCCCAGACCCTTGTTAACCATGATGCCGATCATGAAGAAACCGATGGCAACGATTATCCCAAGGACTATGACCGTCGGTGCCCACCACTTCGGCGTGTCTAGCTGACCGTTCAGCAAGACACGGTTAGTGTGGATCTGGTCGATTGTTCTTCGTTGTTGCATAGTGGCTTAGTGCGTTTGCAGCCGACAAATCTTAGTCGGGCTTGCCGATGAGGGAAACCTTCGTCTTCATGTAATTGACTGGTCGATAGAGCAGATTGAACTGCTGAACGTCCCAAATGCTCAGGATTGGCAGGACTCGCGTAGCGGCTAGAACGATAAACACGCAACCAGCTAGGGCACCGACCATGATGAAGAGGTCCATGACATCAGGGAACACAGCTGACGGATATTCGGTGAGGAATCGCTCGTGGATGCGGTTCTCAGGCACGGCCCAAGCGGCTACATAAAGCCGTACACGATCCAGGAACACGCCGAACAGTATCAATCCAGCACCGATCGCCGTTCCGTTGTAGCTCCGGCGGACGCGGTTCCAAATCAACCACCACCACGGCGTGAACCAGATGAACAACACGCCCAAGATGAACACCCAGAAATACGGACCCAAGATCAAGTAGTCGATCCACATTTTGTCTGAGCCACTTCGACCGTACCAGTAGACGATGAACGCCGAGATGAAGAAATAACCCCAAAGCAGCGTGAATGCGAACATCAACCGACCGATCGACCAGAACTGATCGAGATGCAAGTACTTGTCCATTCCCATGTACTTACGGGCGGCCCATAGGCCAAGAACGGTGACCGCCAATCCAGCCTGGATCGAGGAAATTGCGTGGTACATCGGGAATATGGCGTCACGCCACCCCGGAACTAGGCTCATCGCAAAATCGGTGCTGATGATGAAGTGAACGAACACGAAGGTGAAGAAATAGAGCGTTCCCATCATGCCAATGCGTAGCCGCAAAGTGCGCCACTGTATCGTCGTACCGATCCAGCCGCGCGCCATCCAACCGCCAAACCGTTGTTTCCAGCCCGAAGAGTGGTCTCGCATCGCCGCGAAGTCGGGGATCGCGTAGGAGTAGATCAGGCCGAGCGCCGCGATGATCAACGTGATCATGGAGACTAACGCCCACAGGTGCGGAGATACATCCGGGCCTTCGAACCAGATTGAACGTCGGCGCGCACCGTCAACGACGAGCATGGGGAGGTTTAGGATGAGCGGAATCATCCAGATGGTGCAGACGATAGATGCGAGCGAGCACAGCGCCGCGAAACGAGCGACCGGTCGTACCCAGTTCGCTTTCGCCAAGGTGGGTGCAATCGCTACCAATGGTGCTCCACCAAAAACGCTAAACAGGAAGGCGACCATCGCCGCCGTGTAGCCCCATTCGGATTGGTCGCCCCACTCGATCAACAATTTTGCGAACCCGACGCCGATGCCGACGAGCGTCACGATGCCTAGAATCCACATCCAGTTACGAACGCCTGTGGAGTTCGAATCGGTGGACGCGACCAGTTCCGACGTGATCACGTCGGGTTCAACACGGGCCGGAAGCTCGTGGTGAGCCTCGTCGTGTGTCCCCGAATGAGCGTCGGCTTGCGCGCCTGAATGTATCGCTTCGCTAGCCATGCGCTTCGCCTGCTGATTTGTCAGTGTCTATCTTGGCCAGATAAACCACGTTGGGATCGGTTTCGAGATGGGGTAGGAGCGTGTAATGACGATCATCCTTCTTCATCTTCGATACTTTGCTGTCTTCGTCCATGAAGTTTCCGAACACTAATGCGTCGGTGGGGCAGGCCTGCGTGCAGGCAGTCTGAATCTCGCCGTCGGCAACATCACGATTTTCTCGCTCCGCATTCCTCACCCCACGCCGAATGCGCTGAATGCAGAATGAGCACTTCTCCATAATTCCGCGGCTGCGAACTGTGACATCCGGGTTCAGATGATTGCGGAAAGCCTCTGGCCACACCGGTTCCCAGTAATTGAAGAAACGCACAATGTACGGGCAACCGTTGGCGCAGTACCTCGTGCCGACGCAACGGTTGTAGACCTGAACGTTCAGACCTTCGTTGTTGTGGTAGGTCGCAAATACCGGGCACACTGGCTCGCACGGCGCGTTTTCGCAGTGCTGACACATGATCGGGATAAATCGAGCCTTGATGTCCGGGAACTCGCCTTCCCAGTATCGTTCGACGCGTATCCAAGACATCACGCGTGCCCGTTCGAACCGATCTTGTAAGTTCAACGGTACGTTGTTCTCAGCTTGGCATGCCAGCACGCACGCTTGGCAACCAGTGCATTTGTCGACATCGACAACCATGCCCCAGCTGTATTGTCTTTTTTCCCGTTGCAGTGTCATGTAGTTAACCCACGTTCTCAGTTTCCGCTTCTGCGGTTTCCGATGATCAGTGGCCTTCTCCTAACCCTTCTTCAGTTTCTTCGGACTTGTCAGGAAGCAGGAAGTTCTGTTGGTATTTGTGGTGGTTTGCAACCTCCGCGTCGTGAGCGCTTTCGCCTGGTGCGACTACGAGTACCGGGACACCCGGTTCCACCGGGAACGCAGTGACCTCGCCCTCGAACTTCGCTAGTTCGCGCTTGCGGCCGGAACGTTCCACGCGAACACGGGTGGCCGCCCAAGCGAGCGAACCACTTGCCGCTTCAACACGCGGCGCCAGTATTTTGAAAACATTAGCGCCCAACCCTTCATCGTATCTACCACCGTGCTCGTGTCCAAGTCCGATGGGGACGCCGATGACTCCCGGACGACCGCCAGGAGTCGGGTAGGCCAGTGCCTCGATCTCGCCATGCTCGGATTTGATGAAAAGAACGTCACCCTCGCGGATGCCGAGATGTTCGGCCTCTTGGTCGTTAATCTCGGCCCACGTAGTCCATGCCGCGCTGCTCATAGGGTCTGGGTTTTGAACGGCAAAGGGAGTCGCCGATAGCCGACCTTCGTAAAGACTGTTGGATAGGAACGGGACGAGATGGAAATCGTTGCCAGCACCCAATCCGTCAGTGCTCGAGTAATTGACGGTGCTGTCCAGATCGAATACATTTGGCGGCGCGTGGTCAGACGGCGTTTCCGCGGTAGCTTCCGTGTCCCACCAACCGCCGCGCTGCAACACGCCTTGCTTGAACAATCGTTTATCAGGAGCCGATACCGAACCGCGGTTCAGGTCGTAAAGCTGGTCGATTGAGATGTTGACGAGTTCTTCCATATCGTCAGCGCCCAGTCCGCCATCCGCCAGTCGTAGCAGTTCGTCGCCAAATCCGCGCGCGTCCGAGATCAATCCGCCTCCGCCGAACAGTTCCGTATCTCCAATGACCGGTTGTTGGATGGTAACGACTTCATATCCTGGCGCCGGATCGGGGATTGTAGTTCCCCAAGTTTCCAAGAATGTCTTCTCGGGCAATATCAAGTCGCAGTTCGCGAGGGTGTCGTTCATGACGCTGCCAAAGCCAATCACCGTCGGAACGCCATCCAAAGCGCCGACGACATCTACGGAGTTTGGCATCCCGTGCACGATATCCGCGCCTCGGATGATAACCGTCTGCACATTGCCGCCACGCCACTGCGCAAGTTCAACTTCCCAATCCGAGAATGAGTCTCCGCTGCATCGGCCAGTCAAGCCGTCCAAGGTTGGCAGCGGGTTGTATTTCACTCCACCATCGGAGCCTACCGCCCCGACCAACGTGTTCAGTGCATGAGTAGCCGCGATGTTGAACTGCCCGTTAGTGTGTCCACCTGCGCTTCCGCCGGCGAATGCTAAACTCGGACGGTTTTCCGCGAAATGCCGAGCAGCTTTGCGAATCCGTTCGGCGGATACGCCAACTCGTTCTTCAACGTCTTCTGGTCGGAAGCCGACCAACGACGCCGTAGGAATCTGGTTAAAGAATCGACTGATCTCGCCCGATCCTGTGAGGCGTTCGTCAACGATCACGTGAGCGATGCTCATCGCTAAGTGACCTTCATAACCAGGCAGCACCGGCAACCACAGATCGGCATTCGCCGCTGTCATCGACATGCGCGGTTCGGCGTGGATGAGATAGCCGCGTTCACCCTTGGATCGGAAATCGCCGTAACGGACCGAATATCCAACCGATGATTGCCATGTGCTTAACCAGTCGGCACCGACGGAGATAATCGTTTTCGCGTTCGAGATGTCGTAGTAGGGCGGATCTTCTTGGTCGTAGACGAACTTGATCGCGTCCTGCATGACGCCTTGTTCGGTCGGATCGTATTTGATGTGTCGTCCACCGTTCAACGCCGCGAAGTTGATTGCGACCCATTCAAGATGACCGCCGAGAGGGTTCGTGACAACTGACAAGTTGTCCTTGCCCGCCTCTACCGCGCTTTGTAGCAATTGTTCCGCACGTTGCCAAGAAATTGGGTCGTAAAGACCACCTTTGCTTTGGCGCAGCATCGGTTCGCTGATGCGGTCTGGGTGGTATGTCAGCTGGATTGCTGCGTCGTGGCGGGCGCTCTGTTTGCCCAAATTGACCGGATGGTCTGGGTTGCCCGCGATTTTCTTCGCCCGACCTTGCATTACACGCACAATGAGGCCATCGCCGCCTGGCATGTCCGGCCAAGTCGTCGCGTACCAAGCGTCTTCACCCCGTACCAGATCCTCCGGCATATCGATCGGACTCTGGACGATGAGTTCGCGTTCAGGCAAACCGCAGGCCGCGAAAATCATCGTGCCGGCTGTTGCCTTGGCGCCTAGCGCTAGGAACTCTCTTCGACTTAGTTTCATCTAGTGGTTTAGCCCGTAATCGTCTCTAATTTAGTGGTGGCACGACGCGCAATCCGTCGGCGCATCATTGTCGCGGTGGCAATTCACGCATTGACCCATCTTGAGCGGCTCTACCTGAGCGACCTCTTCCATCGAGGCGACGTCGCCGTGGCACGTCGAACAGACCCCTGCTGCGCCAATCGTCACGCCACTCGTGCTATTGGTGACCTTGTCCGGGTGCTGCGTCAAGTATCTTATGTGCGGTTCATGCACGAATCGCACGTGGTCCGGCATGCGATGCACCCGTTTCCAGTCGATCGGATGTGGACTTTCGCCAATTATCCCTGCTGCGGTGCGGACCTGAGTTAAAGGTTCACTCTCCTCGCCTCCGATAACTTGGTGGCAGTAAGCGCAGAACTGGACTGGTGGTACGCCAGCGTTGGCTTGCGAAGTAACGGTCCGGTGACAGAACGTGCAATCCATCCCTAGGCCTTGAATTTGGTCGCCTGTCGAGTTTGTATAGACGCCCATGCCAGCGTGAATGGTGTGAGGAAATGCGATTGGCTGCTCGACCGATTGATCGAATCCTAGAACCGGTATTGGTTGCCCAAGCCAAGCTGTGACGACGAACGCCAAGAAAGCTCCCATTACAGCTACTACGCCGAGAGATCCAACTCCAAGAACTGGAATCAACACCTTCAACCACATCGGGGTTGTCCGGTGCTTCTCGCGCAGGAACTCAAGCAATGTAGCTAACAAGCTTCAACTCCTGAGTTACCGAGGTAAGCGACTTAAGCATCGGTGCGGCCATCAATTTTGATGGCCTAAAGCTGCATGGCGCTGAAGTCGATATCACTGCCAATACCTTGAATATCTGACTTCGAGCCAGTCCATGTTCAAGCCTGCTAAGACGAAGCAAGCAATCACGCCAATGAGTGCGACGATGCCAACGGTGTAGAAAACCGGGCGTAGACTCGACCATTTCGCGGGAATGGTGTTGGTGTCCACCAACGAGGTGATGATGGCGTGGGCGGTGAGAAGGCTAAATCCTGCGACGATGGCGCAACCAAGAGCTGCCCAGAGAAACTTCAGCACGGTGCCTATCTGCGCCCATTCGGACGATGAAAGCGGTTGTGGATCCATTCGCCGTTCTCTTGTTCAACTAACGGGCAGACGATCTAAAGGCTGCCGGAATATCTTTCAGGTTTGCTAAACGATCTCTTCCAGTGGCGCATGGTTCGGCTGCGCGCTCTCATCTATCTTATTTGCCGTGAAGCGCAACTGTCAACGCGCATCATCTACCGCCATTTGGAGTGGTGAACCAATGCATTGTAGCAAGCCAGATGGGTTTTTGACGCGCTCAATTCGGACGCAATCCGATGAATTCGACCTCGGTACCGGTAGGTAGCAACATATAGGGTTCACCGAATTCATGCGGGGAATCGAGCATCCACTCACCTGTGCTATCGCTCGGACGGAGCCTGATACCATGATTGTCG
Source organism: Dehalococcoidia bacterium (assembly GCA_965232825.1). Classification (GTDB taxonomy): domain Bacteria; phylum Chloroflexota; class Dehalococcoidia; order Lucifugimonadales; family Lucifugimonadaceae; genus Bin127. Next base: position 451,972 of record OZ247429.1, read on the forward strand.
CCGTACACGAGTATCGATTCGCCCGCACCCGAATCTCCGACCTGGATAACCCGAACATCGCATTGACCCTCGTCGGACCAGCCGACGACTTCACATCGTCCTTCAACATTTGTGACGGACGCCAACACGATGCTTGATGCCACGCGCTCGTCGCCGCGCGCCTCAAACGTCTGCATTGGGAAATATCCGCAGTTGTCGTTGTCTTCGATATCTATCCAGACTTGAGGCATAGCAAGGTTCTCTGTACGATCGCCGCTCATAGATTGTAGTAGCACCATTCCTGCAATATGCATCCAAAAGGCGTTGGCAAGCGCAGTCCAAAGCACCGATACCGGGGGCGAGATATGCCGCTGGTGAGGAGAGTGCAAACACGTTCCCACGCGTTTCCACCCGTCCGATCCCACAAGCGAGATGCACCGCCAAACTTAGTAACATCAATCTGAATGAACCATGACAACCACAAAGCCGCGGCGGGCGTTTTACGGAACCCCGCAGGACTTCGGGAAACTACGTGATGCGATTAACTAGAGAAAAACTGCATTGGCTCTACGAAACGATGTACCGCATCCGTCGATTCGAAGAGACGATGCTCGAGCAGACTTTCCGGGGCAACGCGATGGGCGTCACCCATCCATCCGACGGTCAAGAAGCGGTTCCGACGGGCATCTGCGCTCACCTCACCGAAAAAGACTGGATCGGCTCCACGCACCGAGGGCACGGTCACTGCATCGCTAAAGGGTTGGACACTAAGGCGATGATGGCCGAGATCATGGGACGTTACACCGGACAATGCAAAGGTAAAGGCGGTAGCATGCATATCGCCGACTTCTCCAAAGGCATGCTTGGAGCAAACGCCATCGTCGGCGCTTCGGTCCCCCTTGCCGTAGGCGCAGCGTTGACCGCGAAATACCGTGGTTTGGAGAACGAATCGGTCGGCGTCGCATTCTTTGGCGACGGCGCCACTAGCCAAGGTGTAGTTCACGAATCAATGAACCTCGCAGCAATCTGGAAGTTGCCTGTAATTTTCGCGTGCGAGAACAACCAGTACGCCGAAGCCACCCCCGCGTGGTACGCGGTTTCGACCGATGACATTGCCGCGAGAGCCGATTCATACGGTATCCCCGGTGTGCAGGTCGACGGTATGAACGTATTTGCTGTCTATGAAGCGGCCGAAGAAGCCATTAGGCGTGCACGCGCCGGCGAAGGCCCCACACTCCTCGAACTAAAGACCTACCGGTATCACGGCCACTTCCATGCCGACGACCCCAAGAAATACCGTAAGACTGATGAAGAGGAGGAGTATCAGGAGCGCGACTGTATAAATCACTTCGAGCGTCTGGTATCGCAACAAAATGCAATGACCGAAGCTGAACTCGAAGCGATTCGCGACTCAATTGAGCAAGAGATGCAAGAGGCGGTAGATTTCGCTTTGAACAGCCCGATGCCACCGATTGAGGAGCTCTATTCCGACGTCTACGTCAACTACTCCAACCCATTGGTTGGGCTCCGATGAAGACCGGCTTCAGCTTTTTAGAAAGGCGATCCAAATATAATGACCACTGCCGAAGCCACAGAACCGACTTCCGTTCTCACCGATTCGGGCGTTTTTGTACCCGGCCCGGGTTACGACGTTCCGGGAACCGTCGAGCGCTACCGCGACTCCTTCAACCGAACCCTGCGCGATGAATTGAATCGTGACGCAGACGTCTTCATCATGGGCGAAGACATCTCTGGAGGGTTCGATCGTGACACGCTTGAACCTCTCGACGCTTGGGGAGGTCCATTCGCAGCTACCAAAGGCCTCGTGCAAGACTTCGGGCCGGACCGCATCCGTGACGCACCGATATCTGAAGCCGGATTCGTCGGCGCCGCCATCGGGGCTGCTCTTACTGGATTGCGGCCCGTCGTCGACTTGATGTATTTCGACTTCGTCACCGTTGCCTACGATCAGCTGCTTTCCAACGCCGCCAAGTCGCGCTACATGTTCGGTGGCCAGACCAAAGTGCCGTTGACACTATTTGCTCGTTCAGGTGGAGGCACCGGGCACGCCGCGCAGCACTCCGAAAGCTTCTACTCGATGTTGGCTCACATTCCCGGGCTCAAGGTGGTGGTTCCATCCGACCCTTATACCGTCCGTGGACTGCTCGCCGCCGCTATCCGAGACGACGACCCGGTGTTCTTAGTCAACGACAAGAAACTCATCAACGAAGTCGGGTTCGCGCCAGACGAATCGTATGAGCTCCCGCTCGGCAAAGGCCGATATCTCAAGCATGGAAACGACGTGACGCTGATCGGGATGTCTTATACCTCGGTAGTCTGCAAACAAGCCGCCGACGCGCTCGCCGAAGAGGGGATCGATGCGGAAGTCGTCGACATGCTCAGTCTCTCACCGTTCGACGAGGAGATCATCGTCGAGTCGGTTAAGAAAACCAACCGCGTAGTGATCGTTGACGAAGACACTCCACGCGCCAGCATGGCATCGGAGTTTGCCGCGATTATCGCTGATAAAGCATTCGACTACTTGGACGCACCCATCAAGCGCGTAACTGGACCCCACACCCCAGTGCCATACAACAAAGGCCTCGAAACCGCCTTTATGCCGCAGCCAGACGATGTGGTGAACACCGTCAAGACCATGCTCGGCGTCTAGTCAGATCACCCGTTCGGAACATACAACCGCGTCGTCCGCTTCGGCCAATTGTCGTAACATCCGAAATGGATAGATGCCTGTCGAGTGTCCATCGGTCCACAGGAATTGCAGGGCGTACCTACCGACTTCGATGTAGTCGACGGCAATAACGTCCTCCGGCACGGTCGCCACATTGAGCAACAACCGTCCGGTCATTTCCTCGACACAACCAGCGCAAGCACACTGCAAGCGCAAGTATCGATACGGGTATACACACGTCGGACCGTCAGACCAGGTGATTGACACACCTTCGCCGACGAGATCAACGTTAGTTGCGATGATGTTAGGTTCTGACATTGACAATTGACGATGGTTGCGACCAAGAATCACACCGATGCACGACTCGTATCGCGTCGCTGGGCTAATCTTGTTTAAGCGTATCTAACAACCACTCAGCAAACAGACACATGGGAGCAAAATCGTGACCACGGACACCGATAACATCGTAGTCGGCCTAATCGGCGCTGGCGGAAACACGCGACTCAGGCACATACCCGGACTGCGAGATCAAGAAGGGGTTGAGATTAAGGGGGTAGTGAACCGATCTCTAGAATCGTCGAGACGTGTTGCCGACGAGTTCGGGATTCCGGAGGTTTATGAAGATTGGATGGAACTACTCGAAGACGACGACATCGACGCCGTCTGTATCGGAACTTGGCCTTACATGCACGCTCCGCTAACTGTCGAGTCGCTTGAGGAAGGTAAACACGTTCTCGTTGAGGCCCGCATGGCCATGAATTCAGACGAAGCGCTCGAAATGCTGGACGCCTCCAAGCGAACTCCGCACCTCGTCGCGCAGATCGTGCCTGCTCCCCATTCACTTGAGATCGACAGCACCATCATTAATCTCATCTCCGAGGGATTCATCGGCGATCTTGTTAACGTCAGGTTGCAGGTTGGCACTGGAAGCGATTTCCCAAATCCAGATCTGCCACTCCATTGGCGACATAATCGCGACTTCTCTGGCAACAACATCATGACGATGGGTATCTGGTACGAGGCGATGATGCGATGGTTCGGGCCGGCCGTCACAGTTCAAGCGCTGGGTCAAACGGTCGTCAAACATCGCATGGACGACGGGCGAAGACGCTCAACATCGATCCCTGACCACCTCGACGTGCTCATGAACATGGAGGGTGGAGGCTCAATGAACTATACCGTCACTACCGTTTCAGCATTCGCACGTGAACTTGACCTTTGGGTTCATGGCACCGACGGAGTGCTTCGCGTCGAGTTAGCGGACCCGAACGCATCGAACGGCGCAACTTATGCAGTAAGTGGTGCGCGGCGCGGCGACGACGAAATGTCGCCGATAGAAGTGCCGGAGAAGAACCGCGGCTGTTGGCGAGTAGAAGAAGAGTTCATTAACGCAATCCGGGGCATCGAACCGGTAACCCACACAAACTTCACCGACGGTCTGAAATACATGCAATTCACGGACGCAGTCTCCGAATCCGTAAAAAGCGGCGACATGGTTCGACTACCCCTTTAGTCACGTCCGAATGGACGATCGCGACCGCGGATTACCGATCGGTCGTTGCCCAATGCTCGGCGAAAACCGATGGTCGTCGGCTTTCGCCACCTTGGTTTGAGCAATTGCGTTACGTATGTAACATTGAACGCGTCATGCATTCAGATACTGAGACTTTCATACAAGAGTTAACCGAAATCGGTCGTCGAACATCCTTCGTGAAACCCGACAAAGTTATGGCGATGATGGCGTTACAGCCCGATCCGCCGAGCTTCGAAGACGTGTCAGCGGAGTCTGATCCGACGAAGGGTGTTGACTCGCAACCAGCGCGGCCGCGATCCAACCAATCGATCGGTACTTCAAACGACGACGAGCAGCCACCGACCGACGTCGGAGATTTGGAATTCGATCCCGATGAATTCGACGCTTCGGATTTAGTTGAATCCGAAGCGATTGTCAAAAGAGTTTCGCCGCGAAACGATCGATTGGAGAATCTGCCGGAGCGCGAACGTCCCCGTGAACGGATGCACCAACTTGGCCCCGCTGGGATCACGACTACTGAACTGCTCGCTATCGTTCTCGGTTCGGGAATCCAAGGCAAGAACGTGAAAAATGTCGCCGATGAGTTGTTGGTTACTTTCGACAGTTTGAGGGGTCTCAGCCGAGTCAGCGCATTCAACATGCGAAAAGTCGATGGTATTGGTAGCACCAAAGCCGATGTCCTTACCGCGGCATTCGAGTTAGGCAGACGGGCGGCGCTCGAAGATGTTGAAAGTACTGAAGGTGACTACGGTTCCCCCATGGCAAACGGCGAAAGCATCGCTTGGTGCATTGCTAAGCAGTTCACGACGCACCTGCGCGATAACCCTCAAGAGGAGATGTGGATCGTTTTCCTCGACGTTCGGAACCGTTACCGCGGAAGAACGCGTGTCTACATCGGCTGTTGCGATCAGCTTGTTGCCAAAACCGGCGAAATCCTAAGCCGTGTCGTTGAACGCAACTTCCCACGTTACGCGTTGGTTCACAATCATCCGTCTGGTAGGGGAGACCCGAGCGGTGCTGACATCTCGTTTACCGACCGCTTAGTGATGGCCGGTCACCTACTCGACATCGAATTGGTCGACCACATCGTGTTGGGCGAAGACATGCACAGCTTCGTCAGTATGCGTCAATGTAAGTTGGTGGATTTTTCGACTAATCCCCGGACTAGCCGCAAACTCAGCTGACGGCGTTCGATTGCCGATACCAATCGTCGACTCGAATCCAGGCGAATCGTGTGATCGGTCCGCCACTCGGCAACTTCCCGCCGCATGCTTCGCCAGACACCGGGATGCCTGCGTTTCGTAGTACTTGAGCGACGTCGACGCTCGGGGTGTCATCGGACTCGCTACCATACGCGCCGAAAATCAATGCTCCGTCCTGACCGACTGCGTGTGTCAGCAGATGCCGAGCCAATTCGGGAAGCAGGACAGTGGGAACCAAATCCCAGATAGCGTAGACCCATCGAAATCTCCTCGGCGGCAACCAACCCCAAGCGTTTCCCACCCAAAAATGGTGCGAGATATCGTCAAACCTCCGTGTCGATTCTTGCAATAAAAGTGGATTGAGGTCGAGGCCGTAGGGCACGAGAGCGACCCCGCGTTCAGACGCCCACTTCACGACAGATTCGAGGAGAAATCCGTTGGCGCATCCTAAATCCAAGAATTCACCATCACCTTCTACACCTTCCAGCAACGGAGACCGTTCAGCTCGCCACCGTTTGGCGCCACCACTGAAGCCAGACTGCTTGATTGGATCGTTTTCCGCCAAATATGCTGGCTCTAGAAGTCGGATCGAAGCAAGGTGCTCTTCAGGCAGTTTTGAAGGGCGTCTGCGTTGTTCATCGGATGATATTGGGGTCATCAGTGTTACGATACTAATCGCAGATGGGGGTTGGGAAATCGTAGTTGACACTGTCTAGATCGGGCAGAATCGAGCGCAACGTAATTCGGGAGTAGAAGCCATGACGCAATCAGTGGCGATTGATCTAAATGCCGATATCGGCGAATCGTACGCGTCGTACAAGATGGGCATGGACGAAGACATCGTCAAGCACATCACCTCGGCCAATATCGCTTGCGGTTTTCATGCAGGAGACCCCGATTGGATGGCGCGGACGGTCGCTCTCGCCGAGGAGCACGGAGTGAGCGTCGGAGCGCATCCCGCTTACCCAGACCTTGCCGGATTTGGACGCCGTGATATGGCGTTGACGCCCGATGAGGTCGCGCACGCCGTGACGTACCAAGTTGGTGCGCTCACCGCCTTCACGAATGGCAAGAGACTCGAACACGTCAAACCCCACGGTGCCTTGTACAACCGAGCTGTGGGCGACGAAGACATCGCTGCCGCTGTTGTCCGAGCGATACGCAAGATCGACGACGAATTGATACATGTTGTGCTCGCCAACTCGGTGTGGGAAGACGTAGCGCGGAACGAAAACGTCCGCGTCGCGCGCGAGTGTTACGCCGATCGCGCGGTAACTCCACAGGGAACTCTAGTTCCGCGCTCACAGGCCGGTTCAGTCATCCACGAGATCGGAGAAGTCGTATCCCGTTCATTGCGCCTTGCCGCGGAAGGGAAAGTTACGGCATCGGACGGTAACGATATTGAATTCGGAGCCGACACGATCTGCTTGCATGGCGATACGCCGGGTGCGGTGGAGATGGCGGCCTCAGTCAGAGCGACCTTCGAATCGAACGGGATCGACGTGAAGCCGCTCACTTCGATTCTGGGTTGACCACGACCGACGTCAATTGCGGCAGTGGACCAGTGATCAAATATCCGCGCATTCTCCCGGCAAGCGATTCCTCGATACTCATCGAGTTTGGCGACACTATCGACTATGAGACGAACGCGCGAGTCTACGCGTTGCAAACGGAGATTGAAAACTCCGATCTTGGAACCTCCGTCGTCGAATTCATCCCCTCCTACAGGTCGTTGCTCGTCGAATACGACGTGTCAGAATACCTCTACGCCGATTTACAGGAGCGTGTCAACGATCTGATCGGGACAACGACAGTGTCCAGCGGCATTGAGATGAGTTCTGAACAGGATTCTCACCAGATCCCGGTCGCATACGGGGGCGATTACGGGCCCGACCTCGAGAATGTCGCAAAACACGCTGGCTTGACGCAAGAAGAGGTAATTGCGATTCATTCGGATACCGACTACCGTGTCTTCATGTTGGGTTTCGCCCCAGGATTCCCGTACTTGGGAGGCATGGATTCTCGGATCGCATGTCCGCGGTTAGCCACACCCCGAACGCTAGTGCCCGCGGGTGCCGTTGGGATCGCTGAATCACAGACCGGTGTGTATCCCAACCCAAGTCCGGGAGGTTGGCAAATCATCGGTCGAACTCCGATGAAACTCTTTGATGTTGACGCTGACCCACCTTCGGCGATGCTACCGGGCACCAAAGTGACTTTCGTCCCGATCACCCGCGACGAGTTCGATACGACGGTTGGTTCGGGATGAACTCATTGGTCGAAGTAATCTCGCCCGGCAATCGTTTGACAGTTCAAGACCTCGGTCGGCGCGGTAGCCAAAGATTCGGAGTTTCAGTAAGTGGCGTCCTCGATTTAGCGGCTGCGGTCACCGCGAATCGACTAGTGGGCAATCCCGCAACTTCGGCAATGCTGGAGGCCACATTTGGCGGTGTGTCACTGAGCTTCAACAGCGAAACTCGGGTTGCGGTTACTGGTGCGGAAGTGACGGTGGATGTGAATGGATTCCAAATGCCACTTTGGGAAACTATGATTCTGCCCGCGGAGGCGGTGCTTACCCTGTCGATACCGTCAACCGGTCTTTATTCCTACATATCCATCGCAGGTGGCATCGACACTCCGATCGTTTTGAATTCCAGATCGACGCACGTCGCATCAGCGCTCGGTGGCCATGAAGGTCGGAGCCTCGCTGTCGGAGATATCTTGCCGATCGGTGAAGAATTTGACGGTCAACCACGACCGCGCGCCGGTACGACTGCACCGCAAAGTGTCATTTCTGGAACTTACGACCGCAAACGGCCCATTCGAGTGATTTCTGCGCCCCAGTACGATGTATTTGACGATGATGCAAAGTCGAAGTTTTTCGCAACGGTATTCATGATCAGCAACTTAACTGACCGCCAGGGCGCCAGATTGGACGGTGCGTCGATCCCCGCGATCGATGGCAAACACGATATTGTGTCGGATCCCGCGTACATGGGTGCAATCCAGGTTCCATCGGACGGCAAACCGATCGTGCTGTTGGCCGATCGTCAACCGACGGGAGGATACGCAAAGATCGCTTCGGTAATCGGCTCCGATTTGCCGAACGTTGTTCAACGCACACCCGGTTCTGAGATTGCTTTTGAACTCGTCGGTATCGAAGAAGCCCAAGAATTGGCGCGTGGATTCCAGAAATCGATCTACCAAGAACCATTGGTCGAACCGGCAAGCATTTTCTCTTCGCATCTCGAAGTCGATGGCAAAACCTACAATGTTCAGATAGTGCGTCCGACGACAATTGAGGAAGCGATGGTTGCCAACGGCATCATCTATGCGGACATCCGCGACTATGCGGAGGTCGCAGTAACCATCAAAGCGTTGCACGAATAAACGGGCGAGATGAACGGCACCGGCCATAAGGTGTTCGCGCGATAACAGGAATGACCGAAACGCATAGAACGCGGAAATTGAATTGGATTTCGAACCGATAATCGATGGGCTGTATGTCAGCGGCATCGGAATGGGAATGACGAGCGCGGTGCTCGTCATTTTGGCGTTGTCCGTGCGCGGCATGGCGTTGTTCGACGCCTATTCGAAGCGGCGTGCGGCGGTGAAAATAGCGAGCGATGATATCGATTCTGAACCAGCCGACGATTCCGAGTCGGCAAATGCAGGCGATCCTGATGAATCCGGGGCAGCTCGCGCGGCCGCGATAGCAGTCGCGATCGCACTTTCGCAACGAGTCGAATCAACTGCCTTGGAAACACATCCAGCACCGTCGGACATCCATGTTGGCCACTCATACGACACTTGGTTGACAGAAGGCCGAGCCAGGCAACGCTCGAATCGAGATGTTGCGCGAGTCGGTAAGGCGTGGAAATGACGAACCGATACCGAATCACAGTGCAAGGCGTCACTTACGATGTAGAGGTCGGAGACATCTCGTCTTCACCAGTCCAAGTGACCGTAGACGGTGTCAGTTACGAAGTCGAGATACCCGAAGCGCCTGACTCCCAATCGCCGTCAACACGTCCATCACGCGCTGAGCCAAGACCTACGCCTCGTCGTCGCCCGGCAGAACGGTCTCGACCTTCGATGTCGGGAGTTTCTGATTCCGACGATGTTGTTCGTGCTCCGATGCCTGGGCGGATCGTGCGCGTGAATGTTGCAACTGGTGACTCAGTCACGCGTGGACAGGCGATCGCGGTACTCGAATCGATGAAGATGGAGAACACTATCGCGGCTCCGCGCGACGGAGTTGTATCGCAAATTCACGTCTCAGCCGATGAATCGGTTCAGCATGGACAATCGCTGGTGGAGCTCGAATAAGTTATGTCCGGCGATGGCGTACTAGACCAAATTTTCGTCGGTTTCGAAGCTATCGGCGAAGACCCTCGCATCGTCGCGATGTGGGTTATCGCAGCCGCACTTCTCTACGTTGGTGTCGCTAAGCGCAAGGAACCATTGCTGTTGGTTCCGATTTCAATGGGAATTCTCTTCGCGAATCTGCCATTGGGCGAGTTCATCCGAGTAGGTGGTGAAGGCGAACCGACGGGGGTTCTGCGGACGTTCCAGACCGTCGGATTGGAAACGGACATCTTTCCCTTGCTCATCTTCTTGGGCGTCGGCGCGGCGACAGATTTTTCGCCAATGCTTTCCAATCCGAAGACGTTGCTGTTGGGGGCCGGTGCGCAAGCAGGGGTGTTCTTCGCTTTGATCGGCGCGTTGGTCCTAGGTGCACTTGGATGGTTCGAGTTCGGACTGCTCGAGGCGGCATCAATTGGAATAATCGGTGGTGCGGACGGTCCGACAACGATCTTCATAGCGACGCGGATGCGCGAGTTGGGAGAAGCATTGCCGCACGTCGAAGTACGCGACATCGTTGGTGCGACTGCGGTCGCGGCGTATTCGTATATGGCGCTGGTTCCAATAATCCAGCCTCCGTTGATCAAACTATTGACAACGAAAAACGAGCGTCAGATACGCATGGAATATCCTACCGAATCGGTCTCGCGTAGGTCGTTGATCATCTTCCCCATATTGACCACTCTAGTCGTCAGCGTCTTGGTACCGTCGGCCTCGCCATTGATTGGCATGCTGATGCTCGGCAACTTAATCAAAGTTTCTGGCGTCGTACCTCGACTCGCCGATGTATCAGAAAACTCATTGATGAACGCAACGATTGTTATTCTCGGATTGTCAGTTGGTGCAACCATGCCAGGCTCCATCTTCCTGCAACCCGAAACGCTAGGTATATTCGTTCTTGGGTTATTCGCTTTCGCGACCGCGACGATCACCGGTGTGCTTCTCGCGAAGTTGATGAACTTGGTTTCGAAAAGCAAAATCAACCCGATGATCGGAGCCGCCGGCGTTTCGGCGGTGCCGATGGCCGCCCGCGTCGTTCAGAACATGGGTCAGGACGAAGACCCTGACAACTATCTCTTGATGCACGCTATGGGCCCGAACGTCGCAGGTGTCATCGGCACCGCGACGGTTGCTGGTGTTCTCATCGCGGTTGTCCCATCTCTCCTTGGTTGAATAGATTGCCGCCCGAACACAGTGCGCGTGTAACATCGATTTCGTAAGCGATTGCCGAAATAAAACCGCCGTTCCACGGAGAATCAACAATGCCTGACCTCACGATGCGAGGGGTGTACCCGATACTTTCGACGCCGTTTGATCAAAACGGAAACATCGTCTTTGATGATCTGGAGAACCAGGTCGACTGGATCGTTGATCAAGGCGTCGATGGAGTTGGAATCGCGATGGCTAGCGAAGTCTTCAAGTTCACCGAACGGGAGCGGGACGCAGTTCTTAGATCGGTGGTGGACACCGCAAGCGGCCGCGTAAAGGTGGTGATGAATACCGGCGCTGAGGGTACGGATGCGACGATCTACTACTCCAAGAGGGCGGAGGAGTTGGGTGCGGATGCGTTGATGATCCGTCCGACAAGTTACATCCCTACGACCGCAGCGGAGCACATTGAGTTTTTCGTGAGAATCGCGGATTCAGTAAGCATTCCGATCTTCTTGCAAGACCAAAGCACCGCGCAAGTTCCGCCGGCGATGGCCGCCGCGTGCGCGCGGCGGCACGAAAACCTTTGCTATATCAAGGTCGAAACGCCGCCTACAATCCCTCGCATGGCGGAAGCACAGAGCCTAACCAGTGACGGCACCGACCTCGTGCTCTTCGGGGGAATGGGTGGCGCGTTCTTTTTGGAGGAATTGCGACGAGGGTCGGTTGGTACCATGCCTGGATCAACGTTGCCAGACAAGTTCGTTCAGATTTTGGAACTATGGGAATCGGGTGACCAGGCAGGGGCACATGATGCGTTCGACAATTACGCATCCATCATCCGAACCTTGGCACAAGGTCAAGGATTAGCGAACTGGATTTACAAACACATAATGTGGCGCCGCGGTGTTTTCAGCCGAGGCGGCATTTATGCCCGAGGTCCCTCGCTGAGGCCAGACGCGACACACTTGCGAGAGGTCGATGACTTGCTCGACCGTGTTGGCTTGCTCGAAGTTACCGGTTAGCCCGCGAAGCAAGCGTCGAAAAGTTGAGGCATTCTCCCAAAAACAGATCACGATGCCGAAACGGCTTCGATTGCACCGTTGAGGCGACTGAAGAAGTTGCTATCGGAAACTGTCGACGCCATGTCGCGTCGAATCAAACTACACACGAAAACATTCAGCTTCGGGAGTCACGATGGATGTGATTCTCGGCACGACCACCGATTTCCCAGTATGGGAATTGGCCTTGATGGCCGCCATTTCGCTCGGCGTAGGATTGACCGGTGGCATCGTAGGCATCGCGCTGGGGGTGATACGTCTCCCGATGTTGACATTGTTCGGCGTCGATCCCTTGATCGCGGCCGGCACAAATCTCATGATCAGCGTTATGGGATCTACCGTGGGCACGCTTGAGGCAGCTTTCGATCATCGCGTCGCACCGACGGTAGTTTTGGCTATGGGCGGTCCAGCCATGGTGGGAGCATTCATCGGAGGTTATTTCGCCAACGTGGTGCCGATCTGGATACTGTTGACCGCAGTCACACTGCTGATGGGTTGGTCGGCGTTGTTCCTCATCGCTTGGTCGGTTCGAATTGTGCGAATCCGGCGACGGTATCCGGCAGCACGCTTACGCAAGGCCATGACCGGCGGCGGGGACGGCGACGAAATGCATCTTGACATCAAACAAATCAGTCGGGAAGGTGCCGCTGGTTTCACGATCGGATTAATCGGTGGCGCGGTTGGTTTGGTTCTCGGAGTATTGAGGATGCCGGCACTATTGGCGATGAAAATGGATCCTCATAAAGCAGCCGGGACGAATTTGGCGATTACAGTGTTCGTCGGTATTTCAGGTTTCGTCGGCCACCTGTTACGGGGAAGTGTTGATTGGCACCTTATCGCGATCGTTGGGTTGCCCGGTGTGTTGGGAATGTTCATCGGAACTCGTATGGCTAACCGATTTGACGCCCCAGGATTGAGACTCGTGGTCGGTGTCGTGTTGTTGCTCGTAGCACCGGCGGTCCTGTTCGGCGCGTTTCGCAACATAAACTGATTTCAAACCAAAACCAATGAGACCGATCTTGATGCGTAGCAATTTCCAAGACGCGATGGCGACGGAGAAACCGTTGCAGATTGCGGGCGTAATCAATGCGTACGCGGCAATTCAAGCAAAGAATGCGGGATTCCAAGCAATCTACATTTCTGGAAGCGGTGTCGCGACGGCATCTTATGGTCTGCCCGACCTCGGGATGACAGGCTTGACCGACGTTCTGGCGGATGTGCAGAGGATTATTTCAGTTTGCGATTTACCGTTGCTCGTCGATTGTGACACCGGGTGGGGTGCAGCATCATCAATCGCACGAACGGTCCGAGAAATGGAGCGCGCCAGTGTAGCCGCGATTCACATCGAAGACCAGGTACAAGAAAAGCGATGCGGCCATTTACCCGGCAAGATGGTAGTGGAGACCAACGAGATGTGCGACCGGATTAAGGCCGCTGTCGACGCTCGCACCGACCACGAATTCATCATCATGGCCCGTACCGATGCTTTGGCGATGGAGGGATTGGTAAGCACGTTAGATAGGTGCAGTGCGTATGTGGAAAGCGGTGCGGACGCGATATTTGCCGAGGCGGTAACGGATCTGGATCAATACCGTGCGTTTGCTACCCGCACTGGCGTTCCGATCTTGGCAAATCTTACGGAGTTCGGCAAAACGCCCCCGTTCACTATCGACGAACTGCGGAGTGCCGACGTAGCAATGGCTTTGTATCCCTTATCGGCGTTTCGCGCGATGAGCCTTGCCGCTGAGAGCGTGTACGCTGAAATCAGAGGTGCGGGCACCCAGGAAAAAATCGTCGACAAGATGCAGACGCGTGAGCAACTCTACGAAAATATCGGCTACCGCGAATACGAGCACAAGATAAACGAACTGTTTTCTGCTCGAGATCAACCGGAATAAATCACATGACCATCATCGCAAAAGGTTTGGCCGGGGTCACCGTAGGCGAAACCGCCATTTCCACGGTGGGCAAAGCCGGCGCTGGGCTGACATATCGCGGCTACAGCATCCAAGATTTGGCCAGGTACGCCACCTTTGAAGAGGTAGCTTATCTCCTCATCTACGGAAAGCTCCCTAATGTCTCCGAGCTAAATGCCTACCAGGAACGATTGGCCAAGCTGCGCGAGTTGCCTCTGCCAGTTTGCCAGATGCTGGAAACTTTGCCGATGTCAACGCACCCCATGGACGTGTTGAGGACTGGCGCGTCGATGATCGGTTCGTTGGAACCAGAAGGCGAGAACGGTAGGGGAGCGGCGTACGTGGCGGACCGCCTGATTGCGAGCATGACATCGATGCTGGGTTACTGGCATCGGTACGCGCATCGAAAGCAGCGCGTAGACACTCAATCAGATGAGACGAGCTTGGCGGGACATTTCCTACGATTGATGAATGATGCGCCGCCGGTCGAAACCGCAAGGCGCACCTTAGACACGATCTTCGTGCTCTATGCGGAGCACGAATTCAACGCCTCGACGTTTACAGGACGAGTTGTTACAAGTACGTTGGCCGACACGTATTCTGCCGTTGTCGCGGCTATTGGTGCTCTGCGCGGACCGTTACACGGCGGTGCAAACGAAGCGGCGATGGAGTTGATCGCTTCTTTCGAAACACCGCAAGAAGCGGAAAAGTCGATTAAACACATGCTCGATGCGCGCAGATTGATCATGGGATTCGGTCATCGCGTCTACAAGAACGGCGATCCACGTTCGGACATCGTCAAGGAGCTGGCGCGCCAACTGTCGTACGAAAGCAGAAACACGATGTATTTCGAAATTTCGGAAAGCATCGAAAACGTAATAATGCGGGAAAAGGGACTGTTTCCCAACCTAGATTTTTACTCGGCGACCGCATACCATCTGTGCGGGGTACCAACGGTGATGTTCACGCCGCTATTCGCGGTGAGCCGAACATCGGGATGGGTAGCCCACGTGATCGAACAACGCGATGACAACAGCTTGATTCGACCTAACGCTGACTACACTGGACCACCAGCGCAAGAATTCGTCGAGTTGCAGGTACGGTAATGGCGAATCGCTACGACGATCTCATCGCCGAGATTGCGGCGTACGCGTGCCTAAAGAGCGAGATCGGCACTGAAGACGCCTACGACACAGCTCGACTGGCCCTGATGGATTCGGTCGGTTGCGGGTTGTTGGCCCTAGGATTCCCAGCGTGCAACGATTTCATCACCTCGGATGATGCATCGTCCAACATCCTAGGTGGTGTGCCGATTCTCGGCACCGCCTACACTAAAACGGCTTCGCAAGCGGCATTTGACATCACCACCGCGATCCGATGGCTAGATTTTAACGACACATGGTTGGCGAACGAGTGGGGGCACCCCTCGGACAATTTCGGAGCGATACTTGCCTCGGCCGACAGCTTTGCCCGGACTAATCAGCGTGAGTTCCGGATGCGTGAGGTGTTTGAACTCGCCATTCGTGCGTATGAGATTCAGGGCGTTTTGGCCCTTGATAACGCGTTCAACCGAGTGGGAATAGATCACGTTCTACTCGTCAAAGTTGCGTCCGCGGCAGTGGCAGCCGCAGTTTTTTCCAGCGGCAACGAGGAAATCGTTTCCTCAGCGGTTTCTCACGCTTGGCTCGATGCAACACTTCGCACGTATCGACATGCACCAAACACGAACGCCCGCAAATCTTGGGCCGCTGGTGATGCTGCATCGCGCGGATTGACGCTAGGAACGTTCGCCACACGCGGGATGCCCGGTATAAAGACCGCGTTGACGGCGCCGACGTACGGTTTCCAAGATGTCTGGTTTGAGGGACGTTCGGTGACGCTGCAACGTGAATTGGCGTCGTATGTCATGGAAAACGTGCTCTTTAAGGTCAAGTATCCGGCCGAGTTTCACGGCCAAACTGCGGTCGAAGCCGCAGTCGCACTTCATCCGCAGGTCAATCATCGTCTGATGGACGTAAAGACTGTTGAAATCAAGACGCAGGAACCAGCGATCCGAATCATCGATAAGCGCGGTGCCCTAAACAACCCTGCCGATCGGGACCACTGCATCCAGTACATGACCGCAGTGGCTTTGATCAAAGGAAACGTCACCTCCGATGACTACGAGGAGGATGCGGCGCGTGACTCGCGCATCAACAACCTGCGCGAAAAAATGGTTGTGACCGAACGCCGGAACTACTCGATGGAATACCTCGACCCCGATCGGAGATCAATCGCGAACGCAATCCAAGTGCATTTCAATGACGGCGGCAGTACCGAGGAAATCGAGGTCCGCTATCCGATCGGCCATCGAACGAGGCGTCCCGAAGCGATCCCGTTGCTTGGTGCGAAATTCTTGGAAAACTTGCGCTCAACTTACGGCGCCGGCGATTACTCGGCGCGCGTTCAAGATTTATTTGGAGATCTGGAATCTCTCG
The DNA here is from genome assembly GCA_965232825.1 of Dehalococcoidia bacterium. GTDB lineage: Bacteria > Chloroflexota > Dehalococcoidia > Lucifugimonadales > Lucifugimonadaceae > Bin127. Next base: position 468,344 of record OZ247429.1, read on the forward strand.
ACGAAATGCCGGTGACTGAATTCATGGACGCTTTGGGAGCGATCCGTGCGACAGAAAGGACAACATCCAATTGACAGACAAGTTGACGGGTAGTGACCTGTTGAATCTCTCGTTACGTGCCGAAGGGGTCGACACGCTATTTGGCATCGCCGGAGACCACATCCTCGATATGCTTGATCGAATGGTCGACGAACCGTTTCGGATGATCGACACTCGACACGAATCAGGGGCGGTTCACGCCGCCGATTCTTACTCTCGAATCCTAAGGCGTGCCTCCGTCGCCCTCTCGACCACACCGGGACACGCAAACGCGGTACCCGCATTGGCGAATGCGTTGCACTCCGAAGCGCCAGTGGTAAACATCGCGGGTAGCGCTGACTCCCCAAATCTTGGTCGCGGCGCGATGCAAGAGATCGATCAGGTTGGCATCGCGCGACCGGTTACGAAGGGTGCATGGGAAGTGCCGTCGCCGGAACGCATTCCAGAGTTCGTCGCTCTTGCCTTTCGAACCGCTTTGAGCGGTCGGCAAGGTCCCGTTCACTTGACAATCCCGCATGATTATCAATCCGCGATAGTTGACGCCGCAGATTTCGAGCGTTACGCACCGCGGGAATACAGTTCGCCGACTCGGGTATTGGCTGATCCCGAGCGAGTCCGGCAGGCAGTCAATTTGCTCAACGCTGGGGAACGCCCCTTGATATTTGCCGGATCTTCGGCTGGTGCGACCGCGGACCCGGAAGTTGTGCGATGCCTAGTTGAGACTACACGCGCTCCATTCGTATCAGAGGATTCTGCACGTGCACTGATTCCTGATTCGCATCCTTACAGCTTCGGATTGGGGTACCTACCGTTAAACCGCGCGGCGCAGATGGTGCGGGATGCCGATGTCGTTTTGATGCTGGGCAAACGATTGGATTACACGCTGGGTTTCGGTGGCTCGCCGCCATTTAACCCGAATGTGAAAACCATCGTTGTCGACCCGTCACCGGCACAGATCGGCCGCGCTCGTTCAACGGAAGTATCGATCCTTGGTGATCTGGGCCCGGTTTGCGAACAGTTGAAAGCCGAGGCCGAACGATTGACCTGGGAAGAGCGGACCGATTGGATATCGTCCCTGCGACGCACGCATGATGAGTGGTTGGCCGAACTGTACGAGTTGGCTCGATCACCTGAGCCGATGCATCCGATGTATGTAAGCGAGGCGGTTCAACGATATCTCGACGATGACGCCCACATTACGTTTGACGGCGGAGATTATTGCCACTTCTTACGTGCTTCGATTCCACGCGAGCGGCCCTTCAGGTTTCACAACGTTTCGAGTTTTGGCATGATCGGCGTAGGAATCGCGTACGGCCTCGGTGCCCAAGCGGCGTTGCCCGACAAGCAATGCGTAGTGGCCACCGGCGACGGTTCATTCGGTTTCAATGGAATGGAACTTGACACGATGGTGCGCCACAACCTACCGGTAAAGATCCTGTTAGGCAACAACTCGATCTGGGGAATCGACTGGCAGATCCAGAAGGGCATCTACGGGCGTCCGGTCTGGACTGACTTGGCACAAGGCACGCGGTACGATCTGGTCGCGAAGGGTTTGGGCGCGTATGGCGAGAATGTGACCAGCACAGAACAGCTGAAACCAGCCATCAAACGGGCATTTGACTACAACGGGCCAGCGTTACTCAACATCGAGGTAGGGCAGATAATCAGTCCGGTGGCGGAAGCAGCCATCGACCGCAAAATGGGTTCGCACGGATAGGTGTCGGGATCACGACCATGGAGATTGAAAAATGACAACCAAAGTCGACAAGACGCGGGCACCGGATGGCGGTGCCGGGTACTTTGACCCAGATTACGTAGAGCGCAGAGAGTTGTTGCCGGGTGTAACGGCTCGACTAATCTGGGGAGAGCGGGTGATGATGGGGATCATCGACATCGAGCCAGATGCGATCGTCCCATGGCACTCACACCCGCACGAACAGTGTGGGCGAGTGCTTGAAGGCTCTGCGTGGTTCGAGCTAGAAGGGCACGACAAAGCGAGGTTGGTGGCCGGGGAACACTATGTCATCCCAGGCAACGTACCGCATCAGGTAAGGGCGCCCGAGGAAGGTTGCGTCGCTCTCGACATTTGGTCGCCCATCCGCCAGGAATACATCTCCGAGGACATCGGGTTTTTCGCCACCGATTGAGGCGTTTTCCAAAGCTACAGACAGCAAACCGCGTCCGAACGTCAACGATAGCGACGAGCGGACGCGGATTGCGTCATTGCGACCGAAGTCGCTATGACCGACTTACTGCTTGGTCTCCCAGAAGATATTGCCGATCTCTTCGAGTGCCGCTTTGAAAGCTTGGGCAGCTTCCATGTCAATGTTCTGCTTCACCTGACTGCCGAGCTTGCACGCGTTCCACACGAGTTCGTGAAGGTTGGGGTACTTCTCTAGATGCTCGGGTTTGAAGTAGTCGGTCCAGATTATTAGGATGTCGTCCTTCGCCTTTGTGGCGTGCTCTTCCTTGGCGGCAACATAACGGATAAGATTGTTACGCGCGCCGAGGGTCGATACGTCTTCCGATTCGAGTATCAACTCGGTCATGCGGATGCACGTCTGAGCAGCTTGGATCGCGTCATGCGGGTCGTAGATACCGCACGGAATGTCACAGTGTGCGTGTGCAACGCCGAAAGGTGACAGTCGGTCGGCTAATCTTTTGACACTTCCTAGCATTTTTCGGTTCCTTTCATACTTCCGCGAGGCATTGTCGCGGATAGGTTGGGTGATAGTCGAATACGGGTCGATTATCCACTTCAAGAATAGACTAACCCGATGATCGCTAGCGTCAAAAGGATATTACAAAGCGTCCGAGCGTTACCCGGCGCTGTTGTTGAGCGTTTGACCAGCAAGTGGGTAATTGTAGTAGGGCACTCGATGCATCCCATACTCCGAGATGGACAGCGCGTACGAGTTAGCCGCAGAGCCTATTGGATCGCCTCGCCTCAGCGATGGGATGTCGCGTTTTTCGAACACCCTCGCCGCGACCGCTTTTGGGAGACCAAAAGAGTTATCGGCCTACCCGGCGAGTCCGTGGTTTTGGAAAACGGGCGACTTTACGTCGAAGGTATCGAAATCGATGAACCATTCATTTTCGGTGTGCAACCGCGCGTCAACCGACAATGGCAGTTGCAGGATAACGAGTACATCTTGTTTGGCGATAACCGGAGACGTTCTACCGACAGCCGGGAGTTTGGACCTGTTCCCCGCGATCGCATCGCAGGTAGAGTCGTTGTGCCGCAAAGCGATCCCTTCGGCAATCAATAAACAGTGGTCGGGATTCTGATCGTGTTTAGCTGGATCACGCAGATTCTGTCGACATCTCTCGTATCAGAGCATTGACCCTTCGGGCAATCTCGTGGATTAAAGCGACGATCTCTTCGTCATCGGCCATCTCGGAGGGATCGGGTAAATTCCAATCATCGAAATCCGACAAGTTGATAGCCGGACATGCTTCAGCGTCTACGTTGCAACCCAAGGTGACAATCCGCGGCTCGGAAGCGAGCATCGAGTCGGTCAAAGGTTTCGGTGCCTCATTGCTGGTGTCAAGATTGAACGATTCCAGAACTTGCTTAACCGATGGGTTGACCTGTTCGCTGGGGATCGTACCCGCGGATTCAGACCACAGGTTAAGACCAAGCCGAGTGGCACTATCGTTGAAGAGCACTTTGGCCGCCACACTCCGACCAGCGTTGTGCACACAGACGAAGAGAACGTCGATTCGGTCGTCACTCATATCGGCTCCTCACGACTTCTTCAAGTTCTTTGTTGTTGCCTGGTAATCCGGTTTCGATAACCAGCTTGTAGATCAACGCTCCGATCGGAGCACCCACGAGCGGCCCCACGATGTAAACCCAGAACCCGCCTTCTGGCCCAGGAATTGCGATTTCACCCCAACCAGCAAGGACTGCTACGATCCGCGGCCCGAAATCGCGCGCCGGGTTCCAACCCGCTTGAGTGATTGGCGCGAACAGGCTAATCAACGCGGCAACTGTGAAGCCGATGAAAAACGGCGCCATTCCATTCGTCGGAATGCCCGCATTGCGACGTTCGGTGAGGGCGAAAATGACCATCGCCAAAATAGCGGTGCCGAAGGCCTCTACCGCGAACGCATGAAACGGCGATATGGAAAGCGAATCGAACATTGCCGGATTCGGAAAGTACTCGCCGAACGCCATCGCCGATTTCTGGCTTCCTTCAGCGCCCCTGACGATTCCATTGTCAGATTCGAACTGATCGATGAACGGATTGAAGAGGATCAACACCACAATTCCGGCAAGGACTGCACCGAGCAACTGTGAGCCCCAGTAGGCGAATAGGCGATTTAGCGGGAATTGGTCGCGGCGAAATATGACGAATGCGAGACTGACTGCGGGATTGAGATGCGCGCCCGAAACAGCAGCGCTGACATATATCGCAATCGTCACGCCAAAACCCCAAACCGCAGCCACCTGCCACAACCCAATCTGTGCGCCAGTGTAGACTGCGGCCGCGACGGAACCAGTGCCGAATAGAACCAATATGAAGGTTCCCAGTGTCTCGCCCATGCAGGCATTCAACAATCGGGTCTTCTTAGGTGGATCTGAATTCACCTTGACGAGGCTCATCAGCGGATTCCCTTGATCCATCGTGCTGCATCGATCGCGAAATAGCTGATGATCGCGTCGGCACCAGCTCTTTTGATGCTCAGCAAGACTTCCAGAACCGTGTTCTCAAGATCAATCCATCCCTTCGATGCCGCCGCATGGATCATCGAAAATTCGCCGCTCACGTTGTAGGCGTACAGTGGGTGTTCTGGGAATCGGAAACTCGCAGCGGCGATCACATCGAGATAAGAAAGGGCCGGTTTGACCATGATAAAGTCTGCGCCTTCAGCAATATCGGCTTCGATTTCCTGCATCGCCTCATCGTGTTGACTCGGCGCCATTTGATAGGTGCGCCGATCGCCGAAACTCGGAGCAGAATCCGCGGCGTCTCGGAACGGGCCGTAGAAGGCCGAGGCATACTTCGCCGAGTATCCCAAGATCTTTACGCTTTCGTGGCCAGCATCATCGAGCGCGGCTCTAATCGCCGACACCTGTCCATCCATCATTGCCGATGGTGCCACCACGTTAGCGCCGGCATCGGCGTGAGATACCGCAGTATGCGCCAGCAAATCCAGCGTGGCGTCGTTGTCCACTTCACCACTGGCGGTCAGTTGGCCACAGTGTCCGTGGTCGGTGTACTCGCACATGCAGACGTCGGTTATTGTTTTGGCCTCAGGCAATTGCGTTCTAAACTCGGCGACGGTACGTTGAACCGCTTCGCTTGGAGCCCAAGCCCGCGTGCCCGTCGCGTCTTTTTCGTCAGGGATACCAAAGAAAAGGAAACGATTGACATCGGCTAGCATGGCAGTTTCCGCCTCAAGCATCGCTACATCGGTCGACATTCGGGTGATCCCCGGCATCGACGGCACCGGCTCACGCCGGTTGACACCGTTGATGACGAACATCGGGTAAATGAATTCCGAACCGTCGAGCTGCGTCTCAGCGTTTGACGAACGCACCTCGGCACTCGACCGCAAAGGACGAAAACGTCGGAATTCGGGAAGGGCGGAGGATGACATTACATTCAGACGCGGTCTTGGAAATAGGTTGCCAAAGCTGAGATCATTCCCGGGATGGTTTGCTGTTCAGGAACGATGTCCACTCGAACGCCGAGCGACGTCGCCGTTTCGGTTGTTACCGGTCCCATGCAGACTACAACCCCATTGTTAATTCCAGTTACGTCTCCAGAGAGGAGGCCGACCAAGTTCTTGACCGTAGATGAGCTGGTGAACGTAACCACCTCGATGCCAACGTTAAACGCTTTTCGTGCCATCTCCGCGGAATCCTCAGCGATTACGGTACGGTAAGCCGCGACTTCGGTCACCTTCGCTCCGAGCTGGCGCAATCCCCGCGGCAGCGTATCTCGCCCGATATCAGATCTGAACACGACGGCAGATTTTGGCGCTAGGTCGCGGGCGCGAAACGCCTCCACCAATCCATCGGCCGTAAACGTGTCCGGCGTGAGGTCCGCGACGATGCCGTGCGATCTCAAAGCCGCGACCGTCGCAGGACCGACTGCGGCGAGTTTATTGCGTGCGAACGCCCGCGCGTCCGAACCCTTGGCATAAAGGTGTTCCAACACTTGGTTCACCCCGTTCGGACTAGCAAACGCTACCCATTCAGCCTCATCCAAATTCGCCAAAGCCGCGTCAAGATTTGTTGTGTCTTCGATGGGCGCAGACTTAATCACCGGGCATTCGACGACATCCGCACCGTAAGCGGTTAACCCCTGTGCCAACCGGCTAGCTTGGCTACGCGCACGCGTAACCAGTACGCGCTTGCCGAAAAGAGGAAGATTGTCGAACCAAGCGATGCGGTCTCGCAGCTCAACGACGCGACCGATAACCAGTGCTATCGGAGCGGTCAATTCGGCATCGACCACCTTGGATTCGATGTCGCTTAGCGTGCCTGTTACCGTTCGTTGCATCGCTGAGGTGCCGCGTTGGATAGCCGCTACGGGTTCGTTTGGCGAGCGACCAAAGCCGATTAATCGAGATGCAATCTCGCCGATCCTAGTAGCGCCCATCAAAACTACGACAGTCCCGTTTGTCTTTGCGACTGTTTCCCAGTTGACACTAGTCCCAGAAGCGCCGGTGGTGCGTTCGCTGCCCGTGACGATGGTGACGGATGAGGCGATGCCGCGATGCGTTACCGGGATGCCGCTGTAGGCTGCAGCTCCGATGGCTGAACTAACGCCAGGAACCACCTCGAACCGAATACCGGCCCCTGCAAGTGCCAATGCCTCTTCGCCGCCTCGACCAAATACGAATGGGTCTCCTCCTTTGAGCCGACAGACAGCTTTTCCGAGCTGTGCTCGATCGATCAATAATTCGTTAATTTCGGTTTGAGTCAGCGCCACGGCGCCAGGAGCTTTGGCGGCGGAGATCAATTCAGCATCATTTCGAGCCTCGCGAAGGAGTTCGCTGGAAGCCAAACGGTCGTATACGACCACGTCTGCCTTGCGCAGCGCTTTAAGCCCCTTGACGGTTATTAATCCGGGATCGCCGGGTCCCGCGCCAACTAGCTGGACGGTGCCCTTGTTCGTCATTATGCGCTCGAGACGGTTGACAGTTGAGGCAACAATTCAAGCGCGCCTTGCTTGATGAGATTGTCGGCTACTCGCTTGCCGAGCTCGATACCGTCTCGGATATCGGACGAATCACGGTGGCGAACGATCTGGGTACCTGACGGTTCGGACACGAAGGCGGCCAGAGTTATCGTGTCGTCGTCGATCCGAGCGTGCGCACCGATGGGCGCGCTACATCCACCTCCAATGTGAGCCAAAAATGCCCGCTCTGAATCTACGCTGATACGCGTCTCGGTGTGTTCGATAGCCGAACACAATCCTCCAGTGATTTCGTCTCCGGCACGAGTTTGCAGTGCTAATGCACCTTGGCCGGGCGCGGCCACGAACGACATACATCCTAGGTATTCAGATATGCGGTCTGACATACCGAGTCGTTTTAGTCCCGCCGCGGCCAATACGAGGGCATCAATCACCGAATCCTCGTCGTCAAGCATCGCCAGACGCGTCGTGACGTTACCACGGATCGGTTTCAGAATCAGATTTCCACGCCCGGCATTGATCAATGCGCGTCTGCGGGCACTTCCGGTACCGACGATCGCGGCTGCGGGAAGGTCGTTCAACCCGAATCCGAGTTTGCTGACCACGACATCACGGGGGTCTTCACGATATGGCACACCAGATATGACTAGGCCATCGGCGATTTGCGATGGGAGATCTTTTAGGCTGTGCACCGCAATGTCGATCTCGCCTTCGAGTAAGGCCGCCTCGATCTCTTTCACGAACACGCCGACCCCGATCTCAGATATCGCTGCATCGGGACGGTTGTCACCGCTCGTCTTAATGCAGACGCGCTCAATCTCGATGTCGTCGAACCGTTGGGTCAACGCGTTCGCGACTTCGTTGGCCTGAGCGATCGCGAGGCGACTGTTGCGACAACCTAAGACGATTTTTCGTGCGGACAGAGTCAATTTTATGCCTGACGGTTGAGTGCTGCGCGTTCTTCGAGGGCATCGACCAACATGTCACGCGCCGTGTCAGGGTTGCCATCCCGGAATGCGCTCAACATCCTGTCCGTAATTGATTCTGCCCAGTCATCAGGGGTCACCGGCAATTTACGGGATCGGACGTCTTTCCGGACATCTGCGAGCATCGGACCCATGTCCGCCCACTGCAAGCAGCGGCAATATTCGTGATCCGATATTCGCTCGCGAAGCCGACGCGCTAATGCCGGACTGGTTCCGGCGGTGGACACTGCTACCGTGACGTCTTCTCGTTGGATCAATGCTGGCGCAATAAATGTGCACAACGGAGTGACATCCATGACATTGAGGAGGATATTTCGCTTCGCAGCTTCTTGCGATATGGCTTCGTTGGTCGCTGAATCGGATGTGTCAGCGACGATCACCACCCATGCCCCGGCCAAATCGCCCGATTCGTAACTTCGTCTCACCCAATCGATCTGCCCCGATGCTGCCATCTTCGCAAGATTGTCCGACGTACCGTCTTCAGGACTGAACAGGGTAACGTTGGCGCCGCAATCGACGAGGTACTTGACCTTTCGTTCCCCTTCGTGGGGGTCACCGCCAAACACTAAGCAGCGACGGTCTTTGACGTCAACGAATACTCCGTAGTAGCGAGGCATGAGAATTACCCAATCGCAGCGACCGCGGCGCGTTCAACGTCGATATTGTCATCGACGAAATAGCGCACCCGCGTCTTTTTGTACTCTCGATGGCTGTAGAGGAGTTGATAATCGGTTAATTCAGTTTCGCCCGCGATCTCCAATGCAATGTTTTCGCACTCGTCACGCGTGACGGCATGAATCATCGTGAAATGTGAGAATCGCCAGTCGTCGTACCGTGGGCGTTCGTAGCAGTGAGTAATTGCAGGATGCTTTGCCATTTTCTGGCCAACTTCTATGGAACGGACCTCGGGTACGTTCCAAACCACCATCGCGTTGGCCGAAAAACCTGCTCGGCGATGGTGGAGTACCGCAGCATAACGGCGCATCAACCGGCGGTTCACCATCTCGTCTGCTTTGGCGAAAAGCTCTGGGACACTGAGTCCCAACCGTTCGGCCATTGCATCGAATGGATGGGATTTTAGCGGCAAATCTTCTTGAAATTCACGAACAAACGCGATGTCGAAATCGCTCAGGTTTTCGTCAGCAACGGGTACGCCGTTCGATGTTGTCCCGTTTTCCCCGCTGCGAGCGAACTTGGCATCCGGCACGAAATAATCCGTGGCGTTGGACACGTTTTTGACCATGTCGAAGTTAACGCCGATCTTGAAAAATCGAATCGTCGGTAGGAGGCGCGCCGTTTCCGCACCGGACAGTTTGGTTAGTTTTTTGACCTCCGCACCGATGTCCTTACCGGGTGGAAGCGCTAACGTGAACCAAAGATTGAATTCGCCGTTTCGGGCGTAGTTGTGGCTAATGCCGGGATGGGCATTCAGAATATGTGCACCGCGGTCTAAGCAAGCATCTGCGAAACGCATCGCTACTAGGGTCGACGTATATCCCAATCGTCGAGTGTCGAAAATCGCGCCGATTTGTCGAACCACATTCTTGCGTTTCAACTCACGTACGCGATCGATCACTTCTGATTCGGCCAGGCCGCAACGATTGCCGATATCTTGAAACGGTTCGCGGACAAGCCGGAAATCGGACTGCAAGATGTTCATCACCTCGCGGTCGACCATATCGAATTCGTCGCGCTTCACGGTAGGTTCTAGTGTGAGAGTTGGATTACAGCCCAAAACTGGACTGAATCCCGATTATATCGTGTTCGATTTCAGCGACCGATGCTGAAACGCCAAGGGTATATTAGCCGTTCAATTGGATAGCCGTTGCATCACCAGATTGGCCGCTAGATGACCGCTCTTTACAGCGCCTTCCATAGTCGCCGGTAGGCCAGTATTCGTCCAATCGCCGGCAACGTGAAATCCCGCGATGCCGACATTTGGGCCAAGCCGATGAGCCTGCGAACTAGGGTTCACTTTTATCGTCGCTTCCAACGTCTTAACCACAGCGGAGTTGACCACCGAGTTGTCGCGCACCGCAGGGAAGGCTCGTCGCATCGCCGACGATACACGCTCAAGGATCTCTTCTTTTTTCAAACTTGCCCAAGATTCGGCTCCGCTCAACGAAATCACGATGTGTTGAGGCCCGTCGCTTGACCGACCCCGGATGGCAGAATCGTTGAAGACCCACTGCAATCCGAGGTCAAGGAACGCCTCGACCGGCACTGACATCACTGGTTGTTCGTACCAAAGATGGACGGCGACGATAGGGGAGTAGTCGAGCGTGGTCAACGAATTCCTGACCGCGTTGAATGTTGCATCAGACGTCGGTAGGATGGCGTTGAGGGCATTTGGCGCTAATGCCGAAATGACGTTAGCAGACCACAACTTTTCATCGTTAGACAACCTGACCTCGAACTGCCCTGATTCGCTACGAGCAACGGAGACGACGCGCGTTTTTGCTATCAATTCCGCACCCCGCGACCTTAAGAATTCCGTTGATGGGGTACCCACGAGCGACGACAATCCCGTCTTCGGATAACCAATCGCTGCGTCACGGACGTTTCCTAACAGCGCAGACCGTGTGAATTCGAGTCCGTCGAGTGCTACTACCTCATCAATGTGACAGTTGAATACCGGCAATATGAAGAGAGACCAAAATCGCTCGATCGCGGCGCTGGATTGGCCCCGAGAGGAAAGCCAATTGCCGAACGATGTGGTACGCATTCGTTGGCGTTCGCTGTCGTCAATCAGCTTCAACTTGATTTTGAACAGAAGAAGAAAAATCGAGATTCGGTCCGTCAGTTGGAGGTGACGGTAATTGAGTAAAGCGATCGCGTTGCCGAATATACGGTTCGCCCGTAGGTTGGAAGTTATACCGTTCAACGACACCGGGACATCGAGCGCGGGGCGAAGGTCCAATTGATCTCTCGTACCTAGGTCTTCCAAGAGTTCCAGGAATTGGTGGCAGACGCCAAGTATCACGTGTTGACCGTTGTCTATCTCCTCGCCACTGATTCGATCCACGAACGAGAACGCTCGACCACCTAGGAACGGACGTCGTTCGACCAAGGTGGGTTTGATGCCGTGTTTTAGCAACTGAACGGCGGCTGCGATACCGGCGATGCCACCACCAAGGATTATGACGTCGCGGTCGCTCAATTCCCATCCCGCTGATCATTGCGACCAACCGTACGCCATGCACCTCGCCAGGCGACGCCGAGAGTCATCGAAAGTTTCTCCGATGTCGATAGACTGACCCGGTTGGACAATACGTCAGCGTCTTCCTCGCCGATCTTATCCAATATCCGCGAGTAGAACCCGCTCATCAACTCGAGGCATTGTCTGCCGCGCGTGGCCAAAGGGATCACTCGTTCTCCGCGTTCATAATAGCCGCGGGCGCGTTCAACCTGGAAACGCAACATTCTTCTGAAGTTCGCGCTGGAGGTGTCGAGAGCGAATTCGGTCTCGGATACACCGAACTCGCGTAGTTCATCGCGTGGCAGGTAAACCCTGCCGTTGCTGTAGTCTTCGCGAACATCGCGGAGTATGTTCGTCAACTGAAACGCGATCCCCAAATCGTCAGCGTATTTGAGGGCATTTGGTGATTGATGACCGAAAATACTGATGCAAATGAGCCCGACCGAGCTCGCGACGCGCCGACAGTAGACACTGAGTTCGTCGAATGTTTCATACCGGTTCGTACCAATGTCCATCCTGCAACCATCGATCACATCGACGAAATACTGTTTGTCCAAGTCGAACCGTTCTATTGCGTGTTCAATGGCAACGAAAATTGGATCGTCTTCGTAACTCGTGACCGTTCGATTGTCCAGCGCGACCTGCACCAGATCCAGTTCGCTCGCCGGATCCCGGTCCGAAGCAGGTTCGTCCACAATGTCGTCGCAAAGACGGCAGAACGCGTATGTGGCGTAGATGGCGCGCCGCAGTTCATTTGGAAGCGCCAAAAATCCGATGTAGAAGTTTGAGCTTGACGAGCGGGTTATTCGGGCGCAGTCACGATACGCGGTTTCGATCCGGTTGTCTATCATTTCTGCCACGCAACATCGACTATGCCGATCCCAATCGGCGCTCAGAGTTCCTAAGGAATGAGTCAGCTGACACAGGCGTGAGCCCAATCAACTTCCTCGCGACGATGCTCAACATGATCCGAACTTTCTTAGCTCGCGATACCGTCGGTCGGACCGTGAGCGTATCATAGTCCAACCCCTCAATCGCATCGAGAACGGACAGTCCCCCGGCGGTAATGGCAGAGAATTCCAACCGGAAATCTCGTTCCAAATGTTCGTAGAGACCAAAACCGATTCGAAACAGATCGCGAGTGCGATCGACTTGGAACTTCATCAACTGGCGATATTCAGGGGTCGGTTCGCGATCTCTGATGATTGATTCGTCGACACCAAACGTGGACATGTCAGACTGGGGTATGTAGATTCGGCCTTTTTGATAATCGCGCCACACATCCTGCCAGAAATTCGCAAGTTGCAACGCAATGCAGGTGTGATCCGACAAGGCTGCTATCTGCTCCGAGAAGTATCCGTACAGGTATAGAACTAGGTGACCGACGGGTGTCGCGGAATGGGTGCAGTACTCAACCAATGCTTCGTAATCCAGGTACCGTTGATCTCTTTGATCACGCCGATTCGCTTCGATTAATCGCAAGAAAGGCTTGGGCGGGATGGCGAATTCTTCGATAGTCTGCTTCAACGCTTGAAACCACACCAGATTCGGGGTGCCTTGGTAGCAGAGCATCAATTCATCTTCCCACCGATCGAGCAGTTCCAATCGATCCTCATCAACCTCATCTCCAAGGTCGTCGACCAACCGACAAAACGCGTACACGGAGTAGAAATGGGGTCGAAGACTAGCTTTGATGAATCTGCTGCCGACGTTGAAATTTTCGTAGCTCGTGCCGGCCAAATTCCGGCAGGCATCAAAGGCTCCTGCGACATCTCTCGCGTTGCCAGTGAAGTGTACGGTAGCGTTCATGACAGTAACGTCCAACGAGTTAGGTTAGCCTTAAGCACTTCGTTCGACTAAGAAATCGCCGAGTTCACGGAAGTCCCGGTTAACACTCGGTACCAGGTCCAATTCGTCGATGATTTGCTCAGCCTCCGACCAATGGTTTGCCGACATTGAATCACAAAATTCGTAGGTGCCGATCGAATCCATAATCTCGAGCACCGTCTCCACATCGTGGCCGGTTAGGTCGGTCTTTTTGTAAATGCTCTGAATCTGGTTCGCCGCCGCTCCGCGCGCCGAACTAAGCGCGTGTACGGCTGGCAGTGATTTTTTCTTGTTGTAGATATCGCCGCAGACTGGTTTCCCGGTTTCATCGGAACCCCACACCCCGAGAATGTCATCACGGATTTGGAATAACCGCCCGAATTGGTAACCGACCCTTCGCAAGCCGTCGGAAATACCCTCATCCGACCTGCCGTTGGCCGCAACCAGCCCGCCAACGTGAAGACTGGCCTCGATCAACGCCCCGGTTTTACGTGCGATCATGGCTAGATATTCGTCGATCGTTACTTCGGTTCGACTCTCGAATGATATGTCTAGATGCTGTCCTTCGATCATCGACAAGTACGCTTCAACGATCAATCGCTGGGCTAGTATCGAGGTAGGCAAATCGATCCCAAATTCCAACATCTCGCGTGCAGCACGATCCGCGACCTTCAGCATCGAATTTCCCGACACGATGGCCGTCGGTTCGCCCCATACTACCCACATGGTTGGCCGATGGTGCCTGAAACGATCTTGATCTTCGATATCGTCGTGTACCAACGAGAAATTATGGACATATTCAAGGGCGATTGCCGCGGGCAGGGCGAATTCAATCTCGCCGCCTACAGCTTCAGCTCCGAGTAGCGCGATGGTAGGCCTAAGGCGTTTACCTTCCTTAGCAACTAAATCTGAGCCGTCTTTGTCTGCCCAACCCATGTGATACCGGTGTGTCGCGGATATCTCGGACGCGTAACCTCGTAATTCGGCGCGTAGGGCGCGATCGATCACCGATTGGTAACGAGCGAAAAACGACGGCAATTGGGTTCGTTCAGCTAATGCGGGCATGATGTGTTCACAAATGATACGCAATGTCAATGCTAAACATCCGTGCCAGCCGTCACCCGCCTATCGAGCATTGGACACGATCACAAAACGCGACTACGCCCCGCAATACCGCGGGGCGTAGTCAAATGAATCTGACCAACCGCACTTATCATGCGGCTATAGGCAGTCTCTTGGGTTGTTCAGATTCATTCTTAGGCAACTCGATCTTGAGAATTCCGTTTTTGTACGACGTAGTCGCGGCGTCGATGTCGACACCTTCGGGAATCCTGAGCGCGCGATAGAAACTCCCAGAACGACGCTCTCGAACCAGATACGTATCCTGCTCTTGCGTTTCTTCGCTCTGGTTCTTGGCGACTATTCTCAACACGCTGTCGTCAACCGTGACGTCGATCTTGTCCGGATCGAATCCCGGGAGTGACGCCTCAATCGTGTAACGATCCTCGTTGTGGGCCACATCCACTCCGAGTTTCAACGGCACATTGAGGTTCAGCCTCGAAGGCGCTACGCTGCCCCGAAAATCGAATGGGAATGGGCTCCAACGTGTCAATGCTGTCATCTAGCAATCTCCTTTTCATACGTCGTGAGCATCGCAGTTACTCACATGAGCTAGATATTAAAACTAGATACGTAACGTGTCAAGTTTTATCGTTGCCATGATACAATTACCATTATGACACGCATCACATCAAACCGTTTGCACCGTCGTCGGTGCGAGCGCGTAATACACCAGGAAACCTGATGACTATTTCACCTGAAAACTTCACGCACGGAGCAAGAGCAGCGATCGATGCCGCCGTTCAACTAATGTTGCAACGCAAAAACGTCCAGCTAGACGTTGAGCACATCCTTTTCGCGATGACAGACAGTGCTGAAAGCCCGGTACGCCAGATCCTCGATTTTATTGAGGTCGACACCGAAGAGTTGCGGACCGGCTTGATGCATCTGATCGACGCTAAACCGCAGGGCATTGGCCAGCAGGTTGGACGTCAAAGACAGATATACATCACGCCAAGGGCGCAGAACGCGATGAGTAAAGCTCAAACGATTCAGCGCAAAACCTTCCGCGACGACTTGATGAGCATGGATCATCTGATGATCGCCATCGTGGAAGAGGCGGACGGGGAACTAGCCAAGGTGCTGGCGAAGCACCGCATTACTGCGGAACGAGTGTACGTCGCAGATCACCAAGTGCGGGGTGCCGCGCGGGTCACTACCCCTGACGCTGAACAGGCATACGGTGTGCTGCGCAAATACACGACCGATCTGACGAATCTAGCGCGTGAAGGCAAGCTTGACCCAATCGTCGGTCGCGACTACGAGATTCGTCGAGTCATGCAGACCCTAACTCGGCGCACCAAGAATAACCCGGCGCTGATCGGTGACGCAGGTGTGGGAAAGACTGCCATCATCGAGGGGTTGGCTCAGAAGATCGTCGCAGGCGATGTCCCAACGATGTTGTCGGGCAAACGAGTCTTGGCCTTGAGCATCGGCGTCTTGTTGGCGGGCGCGAAGTTCCGCGGTGAATTCGAAGAGCGATTGAAGTCGGTAATCGATGAAGCTCAAGCGTCGGCGGGTGAGATCATCCTCTTCGTTGATGAGCTCCATTCGGTCGTTGGCGCTGGTACGGGCAGCGAGGGTTCTCTCGACGCGGCCAACATGATGAAACCGGCACTCGCGCGCGGTGAACTCCAAGTCGTTGGTGCCACAACCCCGGAGGAATACCGACGATTCATCGAAAAGGATGCCGCACTCGAACGCAGATTCACACCTATATGGGTAGAGGAGCCTGACGCGGAGTCGGCAGTTGAGATGTTGAATGCGATCCGTGGCAATTATGAGTCACACCACAACGTTGAACTGACCGATTCCGCGCTCAGGGCCGCAGCCCGGTTGAGTGACCGCTATATCACTGATCGACAACTCCCTGACAAGGCTGTAGACCTCATCGATGAAGCGGCTGCCAAGGCTCGGATCGAACGCGCCCCGGCGGTGGCTATCGATGATCAAAACAGCACGACAGCCTCGGTGCCTCTCGTAATCGACGAGAAGGATATCGCAGCGTTAATTGCAGAAAGGATCGGCGTCCCTTTGGACCAACTGGTTGAAGAGGAGGTCGAAAAGCTCCTCAAACTCGAAGAACGACTCCACGAACGCGTGATCGGGCAAGACGTGGCAGTCAAAACGTTGGCAGATGCGGTTCGCCGAGGCAGAATGGGCTTGAAAGATGCGAATCGACCGACCGGTGTATTCCTTTTCATGGGACCGACTGGAGTCGGCAAGACCGAACTGGCTAAAGCATTGGCAGAGTTCATGTTTGACGATCCGAACCATATGATCAGGCTAGACATGTCGGAATATGAGGAACGTCACTCAATTTCTCGAATGATCGGTGCTCCACCGGGATATATCGGTTACGATGACGCAGGGCAGTTGACTGAAGCCGTTCGACGCCGACCGTACTCGGTTGTATTGCTTGACGAAATCGAGAAGGCTCACTCCAGCGTTTACGACAGCATGTTACAGATCTTTGACGACGGCAGATTGACGGATGGTCATGGTCGCACGGTCGATTTCACCAACACGATCATCATCATGACCAGTAACTTAGGAACCGCTGACCGTAATCGAGGAGGTTTGGGTTTTACCACCGACACCGATGATGGAAGACGCAATGAGTTTGATTCGCCTGGTATGACACATCGTCACCAACAGGCATTGAGATCGCGCTTCGCACCGGAGTTCCTGAACCGAATCGACGACATTGTTGTGTTTGACGCGCTTGGAGGGAGCGAAATCGATCAGATCGTGCAGAAATTCATCCGGCAGGTTGAGCAGCGGTTAGAAGACCGTGAGATTTCAATTGAACTCACCGATGCCGCTGAAGGGTGGATCGCTGAACGCGGATACGACACATGGATGGGAGCCCGTCCGATGTCAAGGGCAATTCAGCGTTACATCGAATCTCCCTTGGCATTGGCACTGCTAAATGGTGAAGTAATCGATAGCGTTCATATCGTCATTGATGTTGATGACGGACGGATCGTATTCAACCGAGACCGGAGTCAAAGAATTCGCCACAAAGACAGAATCAGCACTGGCTGAGGCCAGCTGAGCGTTAGAATCGAGACAAGACTTGAACCGAAAAAAATCGCTACAAACCTCGGCTCAAGTTATCTCGGTTTGATGCCGTCAGACGACCAACTTCACAGCGACGATTCGGTCGTCGGAACCCGCAATTCCAACCGCGTTTCTCCTGCTCGTCTGGCCGAAGTCGTCCTCGGATATCTCGCTAGAAATCCGAAATGGGTCCAGATCGGGATTTGGTCAGTAGTTCTCGGTTCCACCGCGGTCGGCATCGGGCTGTGGATCGGTGACTATCTCGATATCACCGACGTTGGGTACCTAGCGACTTTTTACCTCAACCTTGTCGGGGCAGCCACGATCATTCTGCCGTTGCCGGGCGTTTTAGCCGCGTGCGTTGCGGCCGAACCATCCTTGGGTCTCCATCCGATGATTATCGGGTTCGTTGGCGCGGCAGGTGCGACGCTGGGGGAAACGACCGCTTACCTTGCTGGATTTGCGGGTCAGAATGCGGCGATGAAGTTTCGTTGGTACCCTCGCATTCACGATTTAATGGAGCGCAACGGCGCGGTGACTCTCTTTGCCGTTTCGCTTATACCGACTCCATTTTTCGACTTTGCGGGAATTGCAGCAGGTGCGCTCTTATACCCGTATCGGAAGTTCCTGGTCTACGTTTTCGCGGGCAAATTGATTCGTTTGATCATCATGGCGTACGCCTGCCGTTCAGGTATTGAATGGTTGAGAGACATCTTCGAATTGAACCTGCCGATAGGATAGTTGTTCAACGATCTTCCACCGAGACCGTCGCTTCAACGGTTCTCTAGTTCTTAATCCCAGTTGTAGCGATGTCCGCCTCAGTCGCACCCGACGTTCCCAGCCCACACGGCGCCTTATCGATCATCCTCGTGGCGGCTGGTCGGTCATCTCGGATGGAAGGTGTCGACAAGCTGTTTCTGTCGATCGATGGACGGCCGGTGCTTTGGCACTCATTGGCGGTATTCGAAGAGTGCGAGTTGGTGAACACAGTCATCGTTGTGACTCACCCATCGAGAATCCTCGAGTTTCGTGACAGCATCTCCAACAGCGGATTTTCGAAGCCCTGTCAGATAGTCGCGGGCGGGGCCCGTCGTCAGGATTCGGTACGTAAGGGTATCGAAGAACTTCGCCGGATCAATGACGAAGCAACCTTTATTGCCGTACACGACGCGGCTCGGCCATTCATCGACGCGGCCATGTTAACTCGTGGTGTCTTCGCGGCTAGAAGGGTCGGTGCGGTCATCCCGGTTGTTCCGCTCAAGGACACCATCAAGCAAGTCGCAAACGGACTGGTCATTGATACTCCGCAACGCGACCAACTGTTTTCGGTCCAAACCCCCCAGGTATTCAGATCTGAGATTCTCCACGCCGCTCATGAAACCGTCGATGAAGATGTGACCGATGACGCGTCGATGGTCGAAATCGCAGGTGGTTTGGTGGGTACATTCGAGGGTTCAAACAAGAATATCAAGATCACGACCCAATCCGATATTCCAATCGCCCATGCGATCGCGGCGGGGCAAGGACCCTCGCGAACCTTCCGCTCTGGAATCGGATTCGACGGTCATCGGCTCGTTGACGGTGGCCCGTTGAGGCTCGGCGGTTCGGAGATCGAATTTGAGATGCATCTCGAAGGACATTCAGATGGGGACGTGCTGATGCACGCGGTAGCGAGTGGGATATTGGGCGCATCTGGTCTTGGTGATCTTGGCGGGAACTTCCCTTCTGACGATCCCAATTACGCCGGTTTGGACAGCGCGCGATTCATTCGCGAAGCGACCATCCGAGCCGCGTCGCTAGAATGGCGCGTGGACCACGTCGACACGATGGTGATAGCTCAACGCCCCAGATTAGCGACGCACGCACAGGCGTTCGAGTCGAACATCGCGCAAGCAATCGGTATCGAAATTGAACGCGTCAACGTGAAAATCACCTCGACCGACGAGGTAGGTGCCATCGGTAAAGGTGAAGGCATCGCGGCTCAAGCGATCGTGACCTTAGTTCGATAACCACCGATACTAGTAGAATCTTTCGAGACCAATCTCGATAGCCCGATTCCGATTGCCTGATCATGCTTCTCTACAATACGCTCACTCGCCAGAAAGAAGAGTTCAAACAGATTTCCGACCCGGTGCGAATGTACGTGTGCGGGGTTACCACGTACGACGAACCGCATTTGGGGCACGCTTTGTCGTCCATGATTTTTGAGGTGATGCAGTCGTACATGCAGTACCGCGGGATCAACGTCAAACGGGTTCAAAACTTCACCGATGTCGACGACAAGATTATCGATCGCGCGGCCGAGAATGGCATCGATTGGTTTGAGTTGACGCAACAGCATGTCGACACTTTCTTCGAGGCCATGGACGGACTCAACGTAAAAAGAGCGGATCACTATCCCCGCGTCTCGGAAGAGATGGAATCAATAATCCATCTGATTGGAGAGCTAGTCGAATCAAGCGCCGCATACGAAGCCGGCGGTTCCGTTTACTACCGAGTTCGTCGTGACGAAGACTACGGGAAATTGAGTGGACGAACAATTGACGGCATGGCTGAATTGGCGAGGTTAGAACCAGATCTATTGAAGGAAAATCCGGAGGATTTCGCCCTTTGGAAAGCGTGGAAACCGGGTGAACCATCGTGGGAAAGCCCGTGGGGTCCGGGTAGACCGGGTTGGCACATTGAATGCAGCGCGATGGCGCGGCGGTACTTGGGTGACCAAGTGGACATTCACGGAGGCGGATTGGACCTAGTGTTTCCGCATCACGAAAACGAAGTTGCACAGTCTGAATCGGCCACGGGAGTAGTTCCGTTCGCGCGCTTCTGGGTGCACAACGGCTTGCTGAGGATGGGCGGTGATGAAAAGATGTCGAAATCGCTCGGCAACTTCGTGACGGTGCGCGACGCGCTCAAGTCATATTCAACGGACGCCATTCGGATGTGGATTTTCCAGAGTCACTACCGTAGCCCAGCGACATACGATGTCGAGAACCTCGTAGCTGCTGAACGCTCGGTCCGAAGGTTGAGACAAGCGGCCAACGCGGAGAACGCTGGTGCATGTAGCGGCGAAGCGTACGACGGGGAACATATCAAAGAACGTTTCATCGCGGCGATGGACGATGATTTGAACACGCCGCGGGCTCTGGCTGCCGTATTCGATCTGGCCCGTGAGATTTTCACCCATCAAGCGAATGGTGCCGATATCGCGGATGGTCAGGCCGTATTGAGGGAGTTGGTCGGTGTGTTGGGATTGACGCTTGAAGAACCCGAAATCGACGATGCCCCAGATTCCTCGGAGATTGACGCCTTGATCGCTGAGCGTCAAGAAGCGCGCCAGCAACGTGATTTTGATACGGCCGACGCGATTCGCGACCAATTGCTCGACATGGGGATTGAGATTTCCGATACCCCGCAAGGAACGTCTTGGCGGCGTGCGTGACGGCCGTCTAACAGTCCATTAACTGAATCGGACGTTGGCAATTGCGACGGCCACGAATATCACTGTCAGCACGATCGTAGACCGGAAAAGCAGTTTTTCGACGCCGCGGCGGACGTGGAACGTGCTCTCGGCTTGACCGAATACGGATGGATTGTTGCCGCGTGCCTGCAACAGCAGAATCACGATCAGCACGATAGCGATGACGAGGAGCGCAATTTGGAACCACATGTCTACAAGGTTAATTCAGCGTGGCGTTACATCAGCAACTTCGGCATTCAGATTACTGGTCCATTGCCTCGCCAAGTAGACGCATCACCGCCTGCGCGTCAGCTCGCCCGCGCGTTGCTTTCATAACCTGCCCCATCAAGAATCGTATCGCGGTCGTCTTTCCTGACCGGTAGTCGGCTACCGCGTCCTCATTGTTCGCCAGTACTTCTTGGATTATTGGCGTCAACTCGTCGGCATCGCCAACCGCGGCCAAACCAAGTCTTTGGATCACTTCCTCGGGATCAGCGCCATTGTCGAACATTTCGCCGAACACGCGTTTGGCTGAGTTGTTGTTGATCTCGCGTTTCTGAAACTTCCTCACGAGCACTGCCAACGACGAAGGTTTGACGCGGGTCTCCTTGACCGATCTAACATCGTGTTCGTGCATCATTCGGGCCATTTCGCCATTCAGCCAGTTTGCGGTCTCTTTGGCGAAATCTGCCTGCGCGCTTTTTGATTCGTCGGTCACCGACTTCATTACCGTTTCGAAATACTCTGCGGAACTACGGTCGTCGACAATCAGCGATGCATCGTAATCGGACAACCCCCAACGGCTGATGAATCTTTGTTTCTTAGCCAGTGGCAACTCCGGCATTTCAGACTTGATCCGAGACACCCATTTGCGCTCTATTTGGAGCGGAGGGATATCCGGTTCCGGGAAATACCGATAGTCGTGGGCGTCTTCCTTGGAGCGTTGGGCGATTGTTACCTTCTCACCGTCCATCCAACCTCGCGTCTCTTGGACGATCTCTTCGCCACGTTTTATGGCGGCGACTTGACGTTTAATCTCGTACTCGATCGCTTCGCACACAGCCCGCACGCGGTTCATGTTCTTGACTTCGACTTTTTCGCCTAACTCGGATGAACCGACTGGCCTGACGCTTACGTTAGCGTCGCACCTAAAGGAACCTTCCTCCATGTTCGCCGTCCCAACACCCAAGTAACGGATGATCGCCTGCAACGAAGTGATGTACGCCTCGACCTGCTCCGTGGTTCGCATGTCTGGTTCAGTGACGATCTCCATGAGCGGCACTCCGGCGCGGTTGATGTCCAACAAAGAATGCATCACACCGCCGGTAGGGGAGTCGATGTGTATCAGTCGCGCCACGTCCTCTTCCATGTGCACTCGGTTGATCCCAACCCGACACGGTACGTCGGTAGGCAGTTCGATCCAACCTTCGGTGCAAATTGGTTCGTCGAACTGGGATATCTGGTAACCCTTCATTAAGTCCGGGTAGGTGTATTGTTTCCGGTCGAACTTTGTTACCTCGGCGATATCGCAATTCAGTGCGAGACCGATTTCAATCGCCGATTCGACGGCACGCTTGTTAACTACCGGCAATGTGCCCGGCAACGCCATTGATACCGGATCCACCAACGTGTTCGGCGGTGCCTTTTGGTAGCCAGCACCGGACCACGAAAACATCTTGCTCTTCGTGTTGAGTTGCACGTGGGTCTCAAGACCAATTACCGCTTCAAACTCAGTTGTTGTCATT
Organism: Dehalococcoidia bacterium; assembly: GCA_965232825.1. Lineage (GTDB taxonomy): Bacteria > Chloroflexota > Dehalococcoidia > Lucifugimonadales > Lucifugimonadaceae > Bin127. The sequence goes on from OZ247429.1 coordinate 490,933, forward strand.
GCGCTCATTCCAAATTCCGCCAATGTTCTCTATTTTGTAATACGCGTTCAGAGCTGCCGTCCGACGAGCATCACGATGCTCCTGGACCGATTAAAGGTACGAAAACGCAGTCCAAGCCGTAGTTCATTTCTGAATCGTCTTCGGTTTTTACGACGGTGACAAGTCGTTGCCGTTTGAGTTGACCGACCGGGATCACCAAGCGACCGCCTGTTTTCAGTTGGCCAACTAGGGAATCGGGAATCGCGGGCGCACTCGCACCTACGATGATCGCGTCGTATGGTCCTGATTTCGGATGGCCAAGAACATCATCGGAAGCTTGGATGACGGTTACGTTGTGGTATCCCAATCGCGCGAGTCTCGAACGGGCAGCATTGGCGAGCGACGAAATGCGTTCGAGGGTGATCACTTTTTCGGCCAACAGCGATAGGATCGCCGCTTGGTACCCCGAACCGCAACCGATATCGAGGACGTGACTTGCCTGAGCCGGGATCTTTAACTCCGACACCATGTGGGCGACGAGACTCGGTTGCGAGATGGTTTGCCCGAAGCCAATAGATAGGGCCCGATCATCCTGCGCGCATTGGCGATCGCTCGACATGACGAATTCTTCCCGCGGCACCCGCAACACGGCATCGACAACCCTGGGATCTAGTTCGCGTCGGGCCATCAGCGCACCTTTCAATGCCTTCCGCTCAAGTCCGCCATTCGTGCGTAGCGTCGGCTTCCTGATGCGAGACAGTCGATCTTTGATCTGGTGGAGTACCACGTCTAAAACTCCGGAGGCTAACCGTATCCGTAACACTGGTGCAATTTCCGTTTCTTCCTGAATGAAGAATACACAGGTACGATTGCGTTTCATGAAATAGTGCGCAAATCAGGTAAGGAATTGGAATTGGCACTAGCAATCAGGGGGTTTCGCCCTTCTAAGGCTGAAATCAAGGCGATGTCGCCGAAACGAGCATGGCTTTGCGACTGGTAAAATTAAAGACGTGAAGCAATCAACAGCCGACGTAGCAACGATTGTCGGCTCGAACTGTTCTGAAATTGGGTCGCGATCTTTGGTGACCCAACCGTCGCCGCATCGACTTACAAGCGGACGCAGAAACTGGGAGGCCAGTTGACTACTCAGGAAAGACTAACTATCTCGCGCGAATCCCAGCTCGAAGACTCGGGCTACAAATGGGGTTTCACGACCGACGTCGAGATGGAGATGGCACCCAAAGGGGTAAATACTGACATCGTCCGTCTCATCTCCGAGAAGAAAGACGAACCGGAATGGCTGCTTGAGTGGCGGCTAAAGGCCTTCGAGTACTGGAACGGTTTGCACCTTCAGGATGCTGAGCCGCGTTGGGCGAAGTTACGTTACCCCGAGATCGACTACCAAGACATCTACTACTACGCGGCGCCCAAAACTCAGGATGACGCCCCGAAAAGCTTGGACGAGGTCGATCCCGAGATGCTCGAGACGTTCGATAAACTCGGCATCCCGTTGCACGAACGCGAACGCCTGGCCGGCGTGGCAGTCGACGCCGTTTTCGATTCGGTATCGGTAGCTACCACCTACGCTGACCAACTCGAGGAACGCGGGATCATCTTCTGCTCGTTTACAGAAGCGGTCCATAAACATCCCGAGTTGGTTCAGAAGTATCTGGGATCCGTGGTTCCATACACCGACAACTTCTTCGCCGCGCTCAACTCTGCCGTATTCTCCGATGGCTCATTCGCGTACATCCCGCCAGGCGTCCGTTGCCCGATCGAGTTGATGACCTACTTCCGAATAAACACCGAAGGCACCGGTCAATTCGAACGAACACTTATCGTCGCCGACGAAGGTGCATACGTTAGTTACCTAGAAGGCTGTACCGCACCAATCCGCCGAACCAGTCAACTACACGCTGCTGTGGTCGAATTGGTTTCACTCGATCGCGGCGAAATCAAGTATTCGACGATCCAGAACTGGTACCCAGGAACTAAAGACGGACAAGGCGGCGTCTACAACTTTGTCACCAAACGTGGGGTGGCTGGGAATGACGCCAAGATCTCTTGGACACAGGTCGAAACCGGCTCCGCCATCACTTGGAAATACCCGTCGGTCATTCTGCGAGGCGACAATTCCGTAGGTGAGTTCTACTCGGTCGCGTTGGCTAACAACTACCAACAAGCCGACACTGGCACAAAGATGATCCACATCGGCAAGAACACGAAGTCGACTATCGTGTCAAAGGGAATTTCGGCCGGTCACGGTGAAAACACTTACCGTGGTGGGGTGAAGATTCTGCCCGGTGCCGAAAACGCTACGAACCACACGCAATGTGACTCGCTGCTGGTTGGCGATCAGTGCGGCGCTCACACAGTCCCGTACATCGAAGTGCGTAATCCCACTGCGAGATTGGAGCATGAAGCGAGCACTTCGAAAGTAAGCGATGAACAGCTTTTCTATCTCATGGCACGCGGGATCTCCGAAGAAGATGCTCACCACATGATCATCACGGGATGGAGCCGTGACGTCATCAAAGAATTGCCTTTCGAATTCGCGCTTGAAGCTGGACAGTTGCTCAAGGTGAGTCTTGAAGGCGCGGTCGGATAATCTAACCCGTCCGATCAATCGACGGGAACGTGAACTACAACCCACACTGGGTCACATCGTACGAGAGAGCGAATGCTGAAGATTGAAAATTTGCACGCGGTCGTAACTGACAGCGAAGAAGAAATACTCAAGGGGATCGACCTAGAGGTGAACCCGGGAGAGGTGCATGCCATCATGGGACCGAATGGCAGCGGCAAGAGCACGCTCGCCAACGTCCTGATGGGCAAACCCTCATATTCGGTCACCGACGGCGACATCACGGTCGACGGCGAAAGCATAGTCGAGTTGATGCCCGACGCCCGAGCCCACCTAGGAATGTTCCTAGCAATGCAGTACCCGTCAGAGGTGCCGGGAGTGCGCCCGTGGCAGTTCCTGAAAGCGGCCAAAGACGCGATCGATGATGCGAATGGACAGTCCAAGATGTCCGTACGAGCATTCTCGAGACTCTTCGATGAAAGGGTTTCCGAAACCGGTATAAATCCCGATTTGATCAAGCGGTCACTCAATGAAGGTTTCTCTGGCGGCGAAAAAAAGCGCAACGAAATGCTCCAGATGCAGGTGCTCGCACCACGGATCGCTATTATGGACGAAACCGATTCGGGCCTCGATATCGATGCGCTCCAAGCTGTCGCAGATGGCGTGAACAAAATGCGTTCGCCGGATCGTAGCTTCGTGATCGTCACGCATTACCAGCGACTGCTGCACTACGTTAAGCCGGATGTCGTCCACATTCTCGTCAACGGGAAGATCGTGGAGACGGGCGGAGCTCCGTTGGCTGAGAAGATCGAAGCCACCGGGTACCGCGACTATATGGCGATTCGATGAAGCAGGGAAGCGAAGAGATTTCATGACCCTCAATGTCGTAGAAATCCCGACAAACGTCGTTCGGCACCTAGATCTTTACCGTCAGGATTGGGATAATTTCGTAGCCGCCCAAGCCAGCAACGGCGTAGCGACTAATCCAGTCAACGAGCTCAGAAATGTAGGTTGGCGCGAGTTCGAAAGAGTCGGATTTCCGATCCACCGACGCGGAAACGAGCTCTGGAAGTATACCGACCTGAGGGGGATTGATCGTGCGGAGTTTCGATCCGGTTCGCCGTCGAGAACATTTGATCGCAACGAACTTGCCGCCAAGATTCCGCTTCCGTCTGAATGGCAGAATCTTGTTTTCGTTGATGGTAGGTTAGATCGATCTCATTCGGATTCTGTCGGACAGCAAGCAGGAGTCCAATTTGATTCGGTTACGAGTTTCGCCGACTTAGGCAAATTGGCGCAGTGCGCGGACAACGCATTTGTTTCGCTTAACTCTGCTTTCCTCGATGACGGCATCTTCGTCGATGTCGATGCCGGGGCATCTACGAGCAAACCGATACATCTGGTATTCGTAACAACTGGGCTCGACGGCGGGCATCGGGCCGTTTACCCACGCGTCGCAGCCTCAATCGGCCCGGGCGCCGAAGCGATGCTGATTGAAACCCACGTATCGATGTCCGATGCCGCACACTTCTCGGCACCCGTCATTGAGATCTCGTTGGCTGAAGACGCGTCGTTGAAGCATTGCCGAGCGCAACTTGACAACGAGAATTCGTACCATTTCGCAACCACCCGCGTCAAGCAATCGTCAGGTTCAAACTACCAGTCGTCATCATTCTCCATAGGCTGCTCGATCGGGCGCAACGACGTCTTTACGCACTTGGCGGGTGAACACGCGGTTTCAACGCTTCACGGCGTCTATCTGACCACCAATCGGCAACACCAGGACAACGAGATCAGCACTACCCATTCAGCGCCGCATTGCACGAGCGATCAGTACTACAAGGGCATATTGTCGGGACGTTCGCGAGCGGTGTTCAGCGGAAAGATCACGGTCGAGCGCGGCGCGCAGAAGACCGATGCGAGCCAGAAAGATCTGAACCTGCTACTTTCGCACGGTGCCGAGGTCGATACCAAGCCATCGCTGGAGATCTACGCTGACGACGTCAAGTGTGGCCACGGCGCGACGGCCGGATACGTGGATGAAGACACGCTTTTCTATTTGCAGTCGCGCGGTGTCGATTACGACACCGCGCAGGCGATGTTGATTAGGGGTTTCGCGGCCGAGATCATATCCGAGTTTGGCGATGACACATTGCGGGAGTTCCTCGAGAACCAACTCGACGAGTTGATGCCCGCGTTGCAGATAGCTTCTGACACAATCGGAACCGCGTAATATCTGAGGCTAGAATAGTTGCACCGCGTTCAGGCGGAACGCGCGACACTGTTTAAGGCGTAACCCACCGATGCGCAGCGGGTTAGGACATCTCGACGAAGTCAATCGCTACATCGTTGAGGATCATTGTCGCAATCCCCGCAACACTGACCCCATTCCTGCCAACGATGCCGAGGCACGAATCGATAATCCGTTTTGCGGAGACGAGGTCACAGTGCAACTCAAGTTCGAAGGGGAACGTGTGACGAAAATCTCCGTTCAGGGTTCAGGTTGCGCGATCACGCAGGCATCGGCCTCGATCATGGGCGAGACCGTAGAGGGCAAGCGTAGTTCGGAGGTCATCGACATCGCTTCCAATATTCGGTTGATGCTAACCAGAGGTGAACTACCGGAATCGATTGACGAGGATTCCCTTGGCGATGCCGTCGCATTGCGTGATGTCTCACGATTTCCGGTTCGAATCAAGTGTGCGTTGCTGGCGTGGGCAACGTTGGAAGACGCGATCCAGAGTTATAACGCGTCGAAGTTGGGCTAACCGCGCACGCGATCACCGAGCCACATGCGGGCAAGCCAGAAAGAATCGGCCCGGAATGTGTTCGGCGCGACGTTGTTCAAGTGTGACCACCACAACCAGTGGTAAACGTTTGCAGCAGCGCGGAACAGGTGCGCTCCTCGGAATATCTCGCGTTGGACTTCTAACAGCAACTCGCGTCTTGTCGCCGGGTTGTTCTCGGTGGCCTGTCGCTCGATCAACGCGTCTAGTTCGGGCGAGGAGTAGCCCGTAGTGTTTCGCAGTGAACCGGAGTGATGAATGGCAAAGAGCATCGAAGTGACGCTTGACTGCGGCGGTGGTGCACCGACATAGATGTCGTAGTCGCGATCCAGCCATACCTCTTCACCGAATTGCCTGGTTGAGACAGGTTCCACCGCAACTGTAATTCCGAGTGATTGGACCGCGGAAGCGAGGGATTCTGCCGTTTCGATGTAGTCGTCGCCGAACTGACCGACGCGGATGGTGAAATCGATCCCGCGCGGTAGACTGATACCCTCCATTAGCTCCAACACCATTTTTCTGTCATTGAAACGTGAATCGATTTCCTCGGTGGGTAACAGCCAGCGGGGGTCATTCAACGGCAGACCTGAACTGATGAATGATTGACCATCGTGCACAGTGTCGATCAGCGCATTTGGATCCCATGAATAAAGAATCGCGTTTCGCAAGAAGTGGTGAACCAGGTAACCGCGTCTGGTGTTGAACGCAACTTCGATGCCGGCGGAAGCGTCATGGCTCCGTGTCCAACGCAACTCAGGGAAGCGTTCGACCGCATCGGCGAGATCGTTTAACGCTGGTTGGATGAGGTCTATTTGACCAGTGCGTAGGGATGTTGTTCGAGATGCTGCGTCTTCGATGACGGCGACGACGATGCCATCAAGCAAAGGTAGTTCGGGGATGAAATAATCTTCGTTGGCCTCGAACCGCATCGCACCAGGCTCGAAGACGGTCTGGACCCAAGGTCCGCTCCCAATCGTCGGACCTTCGATGAGGTCGCCATTCAAATTGACTGCTTCAGGCGAAACAATCGCCATTCTCGCATCGGCGAGTTTGTCGAATATCTCCGCATCCGGCAGTGTTAACTCGATCTCAACTGTGTGGTCGCTGATCGCCCGGACTTCGGCGACTGTGTTTACCAGTGGCGAGTTAGCGAATGTGGGGTCGGTTAGGCGGTTGATGCTAAACGCGACATCCGTAGCGGTTAGGTCTCTGCCGAGACCTGGGTTTGTATCCTGCCAAGCGACATTAGGTCGTAGCTTGATGGAGAGCGTGGTGTCGTCCGCAAACTTCCAACTCTCGCATAGATCGCAGACGATTTCGTATGCCGAAGTTGAGGCGTTCGGATCGTAGCGGCCAGCAAGAGCGTCAGTACCGCTATTTGATTCACCAGGTGCAATCCATCGATATCGGAAAACGCGGGAGTACGCGATGCCGGGGCCCCACGCCGCGAGGACCGGGGAGACCGATTTATGGATGTCTTGGTGTGGAGGGGACTGCGGGACGGCGACCTTGATTTCGCCTCCGCGTTGACCGCTGACAGGGGCGGGTTTGACGAGTTTGGGACCGATTACCTTTGGTGTTGCGGTGACTTTGGGCGTGACAGGCGGCGTTGAAATGGCAGGGATGGGTGTTGGCGGTTCGGGCGTAGCGGTTGCTGTTGGCGTTATTGGTGTAGCCGTAGGTTCGGGAGTGGGTGTTGGGTCGGTTGAGGTCGTTGTCGGCGGTTGAGACTCTGGTGTGACGGTGGGTGCGGCGACGGTTGCGGTTGGTTGGACCGGTTTGGGCGTATTTGTGGGTTCAGGTTTGGATGTGGCCGTCGGTGTTGCGATTTCTTCAACTGCCGTTGGAGTTGAGGTTGGTATTGATGTCGCGGTCGGCACGTTAGTGGCCACTGGTGTGGGTTCGGTTTCGCTACAACCGAGTACGAGTACCAAAATACAAGTTGACGTGACAATCGCGGCGCGCACGAAGGATCGGGACATCAAGAAGTCGCCTGCCTGAACCAATCGACGGTTTGCCAGATGCCGTCTTGGAATGAAGTTTTGGCTTGCCAGCCGAGGTCGTTTTTGGCTGCGGTGACGTCGAGCCAGATTTTCGGAATATCGCCGGCTCTGGGCGGTCCGTGTTCCGCCAGTTTGGCGGTCGGGATCAGTTCGGAAAGGACATCGTGTATCTCGTTAACGGATACGCCATAACCGCTGCCGATGTTGTACGGGTCAGTCAAGTCGGAGTCGGCGAGGGCGAGGACGCCTTCAACGAAGTCGTCGATATAGATGTAGTCGCGTTCGTCGTTGCCGTCGCCGAAGATAGTTATTTGCCGGCCTTCGAGCATTGCTTTGGTGAAGATGGCGATTACACCGGCTTCACCGTGAGGGTTTTGGCGTGGGCCGTAGACGTTGGCGGGTCGAACGATGGTGTAGTTCAGGTCATAGAGGTGGCCGTAGGCGCGGAGGTAGTTTTCCATGGCGAGTTTGGAGACGCCGTATGGTGATAACGGTTTGGCCGCGATCGATTCTCCAGCGGGGAGGGCAGAAGGATCGAGGTCGCCGTAGATTGCACCACCGGTGGAGAACAATATGAAACGGGGTCGATGGGGGAGATGTCTGATGGGTTCTAGGAGATTTAAGGTGCCGTTGACGTTGATGTTGACGTCGGTCAAGGGTTCTCGCGCCGAGATTGCGACTGAGGTTTGGGCTGCTAGGTGGTAGATCGATTTGGGATTGAGGTCTCTGATGAGGTCGTGGATGTCGGGATCGCAGATGTCTTGGTTGATAAGGGTGGCGTCGGGATGGAGGTATTGGGTGTTTGAGGTTGACAGGTTGTCGATAACGGTGACGCTTTCGCCGCGGTCGATAAGGGCGTCGACGAGGTGGGTGCCGATGAACCCTGCTCCGCCGGTCACCAGAACGGTTTCGGGCGCGGGTTGTTGTGGCATTTTGGATTCGCTCATAAGGGAAGGACGAGGTCGTCGGTTGTCTGTTAGCTAAACGGAAGTTTTGAGTTAGTGGTTTCAGGAGGTTTGACCTTCAATTATGCGTTAGTGGAGTGGTTAGATTTTGGGCACGTACGGGCAGGTTGATGCGAAGAGGATAGAATTGGCAGGCGTTAACTGGTGAACGAACTTGGAGATCGGATCGATGCCCGACATTAGATTGATTGCTTCCCGACATTCGGCTTTTTACAGTCCCTTGATCTCGATGATCGCCGGCGGTTTCCTAGAGAAGGAAGGCCTTTCGGCGACATATGCACCGGCGGCCGCGGGTCAGAACTCGGTGATTGAGGTCGCCGAGGGCAGGGCGGATGTTGGGCAATCGGCGGTATCGGGGAGTTGGAGCGCACTTGATGCAGGTGAGAAACCGCCCGTAGCTCATTTCGCTCAGATCAATGCGTTTGATGGGTTCATCGTCGCGGCACGTGAGCCGGATGCGGATTTCCGGTGGGAGAAGCTACTCGATGCGAAGTTCTTGTATGTGCATGGTGGCCAACCGGAGGCGATGTTGCGGTATGGGTTGCATCGGGTCGGGATTGACCTTTCGGACATCGAGGGCATCGAGTCGTCTGGTGGTGACGAGATGATGGAGCAGTGGCGCAATGGCGAGGGTGACTATTTCCACGAGCAGGGCGCGTTTCCGCAGCAGTTGGAGCATGATGGGACGGGACACATCGTTGGTTCGATTGGGGAGATTGTGGGACCGACGGCTTTTAGCAGCTTGATTGGTCGATGGAATTGGATTGGGTCGGACGAGTCGAAGGCGGTAGCGAGGGCGTATCGGGCATCACGCGAGTGGGTGAACACGGCGGACCCGATGGAGGTTGCTGAGGCTGAGGAGCCGTTCTTCCCGGGGATGGCGGTAGAGGCGACTGCGGCTGCGGTGGGTTACTACCAGAAGTTGGGAAACTGGGACGGGGACATTTCGATACCGACTGATCTATATGAGTCGGCCCTGGACGTGTTCGAGCACTCGGGGATGGTGGGTTCACGGCATTCGTATACGGATGTTGTTGTGGGGCCTCCGGGGATGTGATTGTTAGAACTAGGATGCGAAGGATTTGGGAGGATTTTAAGGATTATTGTTTTTTGGGCGCGTTTAATTGAAGGTGGGGGTGTGCCTCCTTTGTGTTTCCGCTTGGGCGGGGTTGGTTATGGTTCCTTTTCAGAGAAAGGGAACGGGTTTTGGTTTTTGAGCTTGCTTCGAGTTTCGAAGTGTTGCTCGGTAGGACATCGCCGCTTTGCTGCGAGATGTTGGACTGCCGACTTCCCTCTTCCGGTCACTGCCCGCGTCGCCAGACCGCGGGCCCTCTCGGCGACCAATCTGTTGAGTCGCGTCGCCGATCATCGGGTAGTTTTGCACATCCTCGTGCCGTAGCCGCGGCCCCGCAGCGAATGGGGCCCGACGTCTGCCGAATCCACGACCGTTTATCTGGCCCTTGGCAGGCGTCCCCCTTCGCTTTGCGAAGGGGGGAGGGTTGTGCCTGCTGGCTCGTGCTGCCGGGGGTGCATTAGTCCCCGGCGACCAGAACTTGTTACTTCGATCGCTTCGAACGGAACCTCTGGACCTTGCGCCCGTCTCAAGATTGGGCGAGGGGCGTCGCTGCTGGTCGTTTCTGCGCGCGGACGGGTCCGGGTTACCTTCGCAGGAACCTGTGTACCCGTTTTTTGTTCCTTGCGTTTCCACGATCTGACGCTTTGTCCCTTCGGTCTTTTGGCTAGATTGGTGTCCGCACTCGTCAGGGCGGCGATGTCTTTTGAATTCACTTTTAATAATACTACGTATGTATCGGTTGTCAAGTGGGTGTTTGAACTGTGATTTGAATGATTGGGAAAGATTTGAAGGATGGGTGTTGTGGGAGGGCTGAGGTGTTTGAACCGCGGATTGCGCGGGTTTTCGCGGATGGGGTTTGATGGGTTGTTGTTTTTTGGGGGTGTTGCGTTGATGTCGGGGCTGGGTGTTTGGGTGTGGCGTGGGTTGTTCGGCGATGGGGTGTTGAGATTCCTCGCCGCGCTCGGAATAACGTGGATCGCGATTGGAATGACGCAATCCAGGATTGGAAATTCAGCGATATGCTTGGTCGCGGCGGGTTGCTTTGAGTATTAGCACTTGAAAACGTCGTCTTGGATATCACAGATGAGGCGATAATCTCCTACGCGGTAACGCCACCAACCGTGGAGCGATCCGGATAGCGGCGTACCTAGTTGCCTTGGGTTGTCTGAATTCGCGACTCGGTGGCGCATGTAGTCGACGATTCGTTGTGCCCCGGTCTTGCGGAGTTCGGATCTGGCGGATCTGGTGTACTCAATCGTCCAAGGCAAGGTCTCGCCTTATTTCCTCTTCGGAGAAGACTTCTTCCTCGCCTTTGCGGACGCGCTCTGAGATTTCTGCGGCGAGGTAGTAGTCATCGATGTCATCGATGCTTCGTTCGATCATCTCGCGGATGTAGAAGGCTTTCGTGCGGCGCGTCTTTGATGCGAGGTTGTCGAGTCGACGCTCGGTTTCGGGGTGCAGTCGAATGGAGGTAGGCATTTCGCGCTCTGTATTCTGGACGATGCGTGTATTCACTGTGTCGCAATCGCTTGATACTGGAATGTTGACGGAGACTCGATGGGCAGATTTGAAACCTGCCCTTACGTTTGGGAGAGTTCTTGGATGATGTTGATGAGGGGTTGGTTGCGGGAGAGGTTGTCTAGGTTTTTGGCGGTTGTTTGGGCTCTTCGAGATGCGGTACCGTTGGTTGCGCCGGAGTGGTGGGGGACCATGATGATGTTGTCTAGTTCCCAGAAGGGGTGGGCGGATGGTCTGGGCGCGTCGGTGGGGGATTCGGGGTATTGGTACCAGGTGTCGATGGCGGCGCCGGCGATGGTTCGGTTTTTGAGGGCGTTGTAGAGGGCGGTTTCGTCGATGATGTGTCCGCGTGCGGGGTTGATGATGTATGCGGTTGGTTTCATCAACGAGAGTTCGTGTGCGCCGATGAGTCCGTGGGTTGCGGGGACAAGGGGAGTGGAGATGAGGACGAAATCGGCTTCTGAAAGGACGCGTTCGCGGGCGTGTTTACCACCGCCGATGTAGTTTGCGCCGTATAGTTCACCTTCGGCTGTGTCGGCTCTTCCGGCGGCGATGACGGGCATTTCGTAGGCTTGGGCGAGTCTGGCGACGCGGCGTCCGATGGCACCGAATCCGATGATGCCGAAGGTACGGCCCATGAGTTCGCGGTAGGAGCCGTGTCGGCCGGGCCACATCTCCCATGATCCGGCGCGGAATGTGCGTTCAGACTTGAAAAGTTCGTGGTCGAGGGCTACGGCTACTGCCATGACCCACTCGGCGATGGGTGCTTCGTGGTGGTAGGCGTTGGCTACGATGCAGCCTTCAGGGACGGCTTCGGGGTCGATGCGGTCGTATCCGGCGGCTGGGATGAGAATGGCTTTGAGGGAGTCGGCGGCTGCGCCCATTTCGGTTGTAAAGTCGGTTCCGATGAATACGTGGGCGCCGCGGAGGGATTCGGGTGAGGGTTTGTTGTCGATGAATTCGGTGTAGATCCATTCGACGGGCTCGGTTACGGGGAAGGGTGAGACGTTGGGGTCCGCGTTGGGTCGGCGGTTTGTTATTACGCGGAGTTTGGAGGGCATTTGGTGGGGTGCGTTTGGATGTGGTTGGTTCGATTGGGAGAGGATTCTAGTTGACAGTTACTAGGTGGATGTTTACCGTGCCCCGTCCCTTTGTCCGCCCCGGTTGCCCTCACCCTAGCCCTCTCCCGCGGAGCGGGAGAGGGGATAAATCGTTGGTTTGTTCGATTGGTAAAGCGTAATGGATGTGCGTGGTTTTGAGGGGGTTCTATTTACGGCCAACGAAAGGGCGACCACAAGGGTCGCCCCTACGGTTGTTCTTCGGACATTCCCAACTAGTGGGGGAATCCCTAGAAGTCGGGTTGGCCGGAGGACCAGTTGAAGTTGTCGGGTGGCCAGACGTTTCGGCCTCGGCGAGCGCCCATGTTTCCGGCCATTGAGGCATCTCGGCGTTCTTCGTCGTACCAATCGGCTACAGTGTCGCGCCATTGTTTGATGTGGGGCGTTGCGACGTGGTAGTCGAATGCGGCGGCGTTCACGTAGACCTCGTAGAGGTATAGCTCAGTTGGGTCGTCGATGTTTTGGTAGACGTCGAAGCGTAGGCATCCGGGCTCTTCGTGGGTGGAGCCGATGCCGTCGAGTGTGACTGCGTCGATGAAGTCGTCCACCTTGTCGGCTTGGACGTATTGTGGCGCGTGGATGACGTGGAGTGTGCCGGATTGGAATGCGGGGTCGTCGACGGCGCCGGGGCGGTATGCGTCCCAGTCGGCGGGTCCGGCTGGATAGACGGATCGGCAGAATGAGACTTCGGGCGGCTCAGCGAACATGTCGGCGGATGCATCACGCCACTGGTGGAAGTGGTATGCCATCGTGTGGTACTGGAAAGCGGCTTCGTCTTCGTAGACCTCGCAGAAGGCGAACTTGGTGGGGTCTTCGTCGTCTTGGATGATGTCGAAGCGGTAGCAGTTGGGCTCGCCGAGAACGGAGCCTACGCCGTCGCCGATAGAGGCTTCGATGAAGTCATCGATGCGGTCATCTTTGACCTTTAGACGGACCATGAGGATGTACATTTGGATCTCCTGATTGTTGGGTGGGCTTTGATTGCCGTTATGGAGTATATCGCGGGGATCGCGTAGACCGAACCCCCACGAGTTCCGATAACGACGATCAGGGGGCGTTAGACTGATCAGAGCTTGAGTTTTCGTCTCTGCCTCGCCCGCGGAGGATTCGCACCAGTGCTGAGCCGACTGGATAGCTGAGCGCGGCACTCAACCCGAGGAACCAACCCATTGCGGGTTCGCCTAACAGGATTGCCAGCAAACCGCCGGTGATGATCACGATTATGGTGGCTAGACGGTAAGCAGCGGTCCATTTCACTGTGTGCGCGACGGCGTTGGTTTCGTCGCGTTCAACTAGTCTACGATGCGCCATGGAATCGTGCCAATCACGAAGGGCATCTTGCGCAGATCCCGGAACGATTCGCTCGTATTGATCGAGGATCTGCGGGGGCGGTCCCAACCAAGTGTAGGAAACAGATTGGCTCGCGATTAAGGTGACCGGATCGTCAGCTTCGACAAGGTCTGACGGCGAATCCGACGGAGGTTCGTCTGGGATGGTCATTCCTGATATGCGTCAAGTACCTGCCGCCGTTGCTCTTCCGGCAGGGTGTCAATTCGAGCTCTGAAGACGCGGTTCATTTCTTTGCCCAAATGTGCCCAAGCGTCATTCCAAGACTTGTAGACCTGCTCTTCTGGGCTCATCCCGGTATCGAATGCAGCGCGAAACTCCTCCTCTGACCACATTTCCATCTCCATTTCGAGGATAAGTGCATCCAGGGGGTCTGAATTCATCAGACGGTTCACGATCGGGTACGCTGAGACGAACGTGGGTTTTCGGCGTGAAGAGCCGTTCTTGCCGGTACCGAATTTTGGAATCAACCTCATGAGAAATTCCGATCGCAATTGGCGGCGATGGATGTGATTTTAACGTAGCAAGGAATCTTTGGTGCGTCAAGCGTCTCTGAGATTATTCGCTAGGCGTTTTGTACACCTATCCCCGCCCGATATGCAGCTGTTGGTTGGGGATGACTGATGCCGCCTGCCGGCGGTTCTCCTCCTGTTCGCTTAAGGAGTGAACCCAAGATTGGGATTTGGGAATTTCTGACCGACGTTCGATTTTGGGCTTACATCTTCATTGATACCATGTTGGGTACCATGAAGGGCATTTGGAAGGTTGCCTTACCGATTGTGGTTTTAGCGATGGTCGGGATGGCGCAAGTTGACGATGTGCAGGCGCAGCAGGGTATCCCGCCCACTACTCCGTGGATGTATTTCAGCGGTACCGTGACAATCAACGGCGAAGTTCCGACGTACAGTGGGTTCACAATCACGGCTCGGATTGGCGATGTGTTTGAATCTCAGCCCGTCACAGTACGCGCAACCCCCGTCAACCCCTTCCGATATGAATTCTTACTTGTGGATCCTTGGCCGCAAGAGAAATTTATCGGATCTCAAGTTGAATTCTGGTTGAACGGAGAGATCAAGTCCACGATGACTGACTGGTTCGCCATTTTGCAGCCGTGTGCTGAGTCCAATTCATCTTGTCCGACGTCCGATCCTTGGTCTATAGCATTCCTTCGCGAGGTTGATCTTGACTTCCCGAGCCTGTTTGATCCGGAACCGAGTGCGGATGTCGCCCCCACTCCGTTACCGACATCTGAACCGCTTCCCACGACGGTCTCTATGCCTGATATTAGGAAACTCCGAGTCGGCGGTTTTGCGATTCCGTCCAATATGGCTCTGATCGCAATGTTGGCAGGATCTGCACTCGCGCTGTTCGGATTCTTCGTGTTCAAGCGCAGTAAACGGGCGAATCTATCGTAGCGAATCCGCTGGATACAGTTGTGGACACCCACTGCGTTTCGGTTTGCGAAGGGGAGTGGAGGTTATCCCCGACCAATATACAGTTGTTGGTTGGGGATGACGATGGCTTCTAGCATGTTGACGTCGGGTGGGAGGGTTGCCATTAGGAGGGCGGTTCGGGCTATGTTTTCTACGTCCATCATGGGTTCGGGGCCTTCGTCTCGGCCGGAGCCGGATCGGGCGTCGGCGCGGCGTTCGACCATGGTGTTGCCGGGGTGGAGCGCGCCGACTGAGATGTTGATGTCTCGGCCTTCGATGGCGGCGGATTGGGTGAGGCCCCAAACGGCGTGTTTTGACGTGGTGTAGGCGGCGGCGGAGTGTCGGGATCGCTGGGCGGCGATGGAGCCGATGTTGATGATGCGACCGCCGCCTTGGGGCCGCATGATCTTGAAGGCTTGCTTCGTGCAGTAGAACATTCCGGTGACGTTGGTGTTCATCACTCGGAGCCACTTTTCGGATGAGAGGGTTTCGATGGGGTCGCCTTCGACGGAACCAGAGTTGTTGACTAGGATGTCGAGACGACTATGGGCGTTCATTACGGAGTCGAAAACGGCGGTTACGCTGTCTTCGTCAGTGACGTCCATCGTTAGGGGAGTCACTGTGTTGCCGGATTCGGCGGAGATTTCGTCGGCGGTTGCTTGCAGGCGCTCTATGTTGCGTGCAGCAATGGTCACGTTTGCGCCGTTGTTTGCGAAGATGCGAGCGATGCCTTTGCCGATGCCGGTGCCTCCGCCGGTGATGAGTGCGATTTTGCCTTCGAGAGTTTCGTTGCTCAAGGTTTTCTCCGTTTTGTTTAGGTTTGTTCCGTTTCGGACTTCTTGGGGTTGGTCAGGAATGCAGTAACTAAGGCTAATCCAACAATCGCAGTTGCGGCGAAATAGGCGTATTTCCATCCGTCGAGGAAAGCGAATCCAGCGTCGGGGTTATCCTCTATTTCTGCCAGGGGGACGTTGAAGCCTCGGGCAATCATGATGCCTGCGATGATGGCGGTGATGATGGCTTGTCCGCTGACGTTTCCGAGGTTTCGAGTGAGGTTGATGATCGCGCTTACGAGTCCGTAGGTCGAGCGAGGTACCGAACCCATCGTAGCGGCGGCGTTTGGTGCGGACCAAGCGCCTTGGGCGAGTCCGTTGATGAGAACGAGTGCGGCGATGTAGAAGAGGTTTGAGGTGTCGTTGAGGGTTGCGAGTCCAATGCCGGTGAAGACCAGGACGACAAAGCCGCCGACCATGAAGGGACGAACACCGTATCGGTCTGAGAGCCTTCCAAAGACTTGAGCGCCGATTCCCATGCCGATGGCCATCATGAGCATGACACCGGAGGCGTATATCTCAGGCCAGCCTCGGAATGCGACGAGGTAGATGGGTAGGAGGAAGAGTGTTGCGGAGGATCGCATGAATGCCAGGTATCGGGTGATGATGGAGAATTTGAATACACTGATTTTGAAGAGCCGGAGGTCTACCATCGGGTGTGGTGTTTTGAGTTGCCACCATACGAATACGATGAGCGTTGAGATGCCGACGAATGCTCCAGTGACGATGATCGGTGAGCCCCAAGCGAGGGCGAAGGGGTTGGTGATAGTAAGGATGATGATTGCGGTGGCGACGGCGGATAGGGCCGCTCCGAGCCAGTCGTAAGGAGGTCGTTTTTCGCCGGAGAACGATCCGATGCGTTCGTCTTTGAGGATGTACAAGCCCCAGAAGAATGCGATTGCGGTGGGTATGGCCATGAATATGAATAGGGCTTGCCACGGTAGGAATTGGAGCGTGATGCCGGACACGATGGTGCCTGCCGCGCCGCCGATGGCGACGGCGGTGGTCTGGCTTCCCAGTGCTTTGCCGCGTTCGTTTTCCGGGAATACGGATGTCGTGATGGCAGTGGAGACGGATTGGCCCATCGAGCTGCCGATCGACATGATGACGCGAGTGACGATGAGGAATGTGAGGTTGGTGGCGAATGCACAGGCGATGGCACCCCCGCCGAAGAGGACCATGCCGATGAGGTGGAACTTCTTGCGTCCGATCATGTCGGCTACTTTGCCGAGGGGGACCATTAAGGAACTGATGGTGAGGGATTGTGCAATGACGAGTAGGGATGCTTCTTTGAAGGTGATTCCAAAATCTTCGGCGATGGCGGGTAGAGCAAGGAAGATGATGCTGAAGCTCATCACCATCGTGACGAGGGAAAGTCCGACGGCCATGAATGCGCGCCACTTGTACCAAGCGTTTTCGGGCGCGCCGGGATCCCACGCGGGCGTTTGGGACGCGGGTTGCGTGATGGGTTGAATGTCGGCCATGAGAGAGCGCGACGCGAGTGCGTCGACGAAGGATTGACACTAGAGTATAGCGAAGTAGGCACCAGACGACGTTCTTAGTGCCCGCCCTAGTTGCCTTCGGCATTTCCCAACTATGCGGGGGAACCCATAGGGTTGCTAGTGCACGTCCATGCGTTTGAGCCGCCAAACGGTGGCTACGTTGGAGACAATGATGACGGTGATCAGGGCGATGATGGCGTATTCAATGGGGGGAAGCTGATTCGAGCCGGATATGGGCGTGTCGATCAACGTTGAGTTCAGCTCTTGCAATATCGACAATGTGTTGCCGCTGATGCTGACGTATTTCAGGCCGGGGATGGCGGATGAGATCAAGGCTTCGAAACCGAAGACGTAGACGATTCCGAATACGACGGCGCGAGTGGTCAGGGTGCCGACGAAGGCGAATAGGGAGACGAACGCGGTGGTGCCGATGAGTATGCCGAAAGCTCCGACGACGGCGGCGGAGTAGGTTTCGTCTTCGAAGACGAGGAGAATGGAGACGAAGGTGCTGATGGCCAATGGTATGGTGACGATTGCGACGGCGGCGAGCATTTTGGGTATGGAGATTTGCCATCGGGCGATAGGGGAGAGCATGAGGTTGGTGAGAGTTCGGTCTTCGATTTCGTCGGCGAAAACGGGCGCGGCAACGATGAGCGCGATCAGGGGCAGTCCGGTGTTGAAGATCAGTCGTTGGATGAAACCTTGGGTTGAGTCGCCGTCCCATTCGATGTTGAGGATTTCGCTGACGATGGCGATGACGAGTGGGATCGCGGCGAGTATCAGCAGAACCGCGACGCGGCGAATCGAGATCGATTGCCGAATTGCGAGGATGAAGATTGTTTCTGCGATGGTGCCCATCAGCCTTCGACCAAGTATGAGAAGACGCTCTCCAGCGAGTCGTCTATGGGTTGGATTCGGGTTAGCCGGACGTTGTTGCGTTGCGCGAGCACAGGCAAGTCGAGTTGGAGGACTGCGACGTTGGTAGTGAGTACGACGATTGAACCGTCGGGATCGAACTGAACCGATTGAACGGCTGGCAATTTGGCGAGTTCGCCACCGAGTTGCTTGGGATCGGAGCACTCGATCTTAACGTGATAGGGACGGTCGTCGAGGGCGGCGCGGATGCCGTGAAAATCGCCTTGCGCGGCGAGTTTACCGTTTACGACGAGAACGACGCTGTCGCTGACGTCTTCGACCTCCTCCAATATATGGGACGAGATGATCACGGAACGTCCCTCGGCGGCGGTCTGATGGAGGATTTCTTGGAAGCGGAGGCGTTGAGTCGGATCGGCTCCGTTGAGCGGTTCATCGAGGATGAGGAGTTCGGGGTCTCCAACGAGGGCCGCGGCAAGTCGGATGCGCTGGCGCATACCGCGGGAGTAAGTGGATATCTTTCGATCGAGGGCGAAGGACATGTCGACGCGTTCGATGGCATTTCGGAGGTGGCTCTCTTCGCGTCGGAGGTCCTTGAGCCTTGCGGATAGGCGGACGAATTCGAGTCCGGTCATGAATTCGTATGCTGACTCGTTCTCGGTCATGATTCCGATGCGTTTGTAGACGTTGTGGTCGGTGCGCGGGTCGGTGTCGAGGAGCCGGACTGTGCCTTCGGATGACGAGTAGAGGCCGCAGATCATGCGTAACAGGGTTGTTTTGCCGGCGCCGTTAGGTCCGAGAAGGCCGGTAATGCCAGATCCGATGTTGAGCGTGATATCGCTGACTGCGACGACGTTCCCGAACCATTTGGAAACCGAATCCAAAGAGACGATGGCGTCGTTGCCGGTGTGAATGTCTATTTCGGTTGGGGTTTGCACGCGATCATCTTTGTCTTGAATAGAATCTCCACGTCGCGAAGATGGAGCCTGCGGTTAATAGGGCGACCCATGCGATGGGTAGGAACATGTTGAGATCGTTGGATTCGTTGTAGGTTCCGAAGAAGATCGATGGCATGACATTGGCGTTGATGTCGATGAGATTTACGAGCGCGATTAGTTCGCTGATTGACTCTTGCAGTTCGAAAAGGTTGACTATCAGTTCGGCGAATGTCGAGATCATGATGACGCCGATGACGATTAGCGTTGCGATCATCCGGCGGTCGGTCATGGAACTGATGGCGATTGTTAGTGATGTTGTGAAGATGGCGAAAACGATGCCGTTGCCGACGAACCGGGGTATGTCGAGCCAGTTGTCTTGGGCGTGGCCTAGTGAATCTGCGACGCCAAATAGAAGCCCGATCCAGTATGTGATGTGCGGCAGGATGGACGCGGCGAGGAGGAGCAAGAAGAGAGCGCACCATCTTGCGCCTAAGTAGTCGAACATGGTGATGGGTCGGACGAAGTAAAGATGGATGACTCGGTTTCGCCGATCTGGGCATACGAGTTCGGGGCCGACGAATGCGGCGAATATGAGGATCATGAATGAAATTACGGCCGTCAGTTCGAGATGGCCTGGCAAGTCGACGGGTAATCCTCCCTCGGTTTCGTCGCCGTCGAAGCCGATTTGTTCGAAAAATGCGCCGATGGCGGCGAAGACGAGGCCTGTGGCGATTGTCGGTGAGAGAACCAGCCACGGGAGGAATTTGGCCCATCCACCGCGTCCGATGCCCATGCCGTTTTTGACGCTGTCCCATAACATGGTTTTCCAGGCTCGGCTACGACCCTCGCGTTCGCCGGCGTAGGACTGGTAACCGATGTCGAAAACGGTTCCGGTGCGTTCTGTGTTTTGGTCTGTGGTCACGGGTTAGTTGGTGCGGAAGAGGTCGATCAAGGCTCGTTGGCGTGGACCCATGCGGACGAGTCTGGCTTCGGAAGAGACTAGGGCGTCTCGAATGGCGTCGAATTTGGTGCCGTGGACGTCAGGTATCGATATCGCGACGCCTTCGGAGGTGTGTTCGATGTTGCGATCAGTCAGTTCCGCGGCAAATCGGTCGCGGTTGTTGGCGACCTCTACGTAGATAAGCTCGGTCTCTTCGGTGAGGGATTTCACGTCGGATGATTCTTTGACGCGTCCGAGGTCAAGAAGGACGATGTTGTCGCATGTGCGCTCGACATCTTGCATGAGGTGGGTTGATAAGACGACGCTGATACCGAATTCTCGGGCGATACGACGGATCAAGTTCAGCATCTCGGTGCGACCAGTAGGGTCGAGGCCGGCGGTCGGTTCGTCGAGCAGGATAAGCACGGGGTCATGGACGAGGGCTTGGGCGAGTTTGACGCGTTGTTTCATGCCGGTGGAGTATCCGCCGATAGGGCGGTAGCGCTCTTCGAACAGACCGACGTGGCGGAGGGTGTCGGCGGCGAGGGCGCGTGACCGGGACGGCGGGATGCCGCTGACTTCGGCCATGTGGGTCAAGAAGTTGGCGGCCGACTGGTTCGGGGGTAGACAGTCGTGTTCGGGCATGTAACCCAAACGGGTTCGTGCTTCGAAGTGGCGAGTATCGGCACCCATGACGAGTGCGGAGCCGGATGTGGCGTCGGTGAGGCTGAGGAAGATGCGGATGGCGGTCGATTTGCCGGCACCGTTGGGACCAAGAAGTCCGGTGATGCCGGGGCCAACGGTGAAGGATGCCGAGTCTAGGGCCTGGATGTTGCCGTAGATTTTGGTGAGGTCGCGCGCCTCGAGGAGGGGAGCACTAGAATTCGGAACGGTCATTTTCAAATACTAGATTTAATCGTGGAAAATAGTATCGGGTTCGGGGGATTTACTGTGCGGTACCGCAGTCGACGTTCTGCTAGACATCCAACCGGTAGAACTCGATGGCAGTTTGGCCGAAGACGTAATCGGATTGTTCTTGGGGAAGGTTCTTGAGCATTGCGCGTACGGAGTTGGCCCAATTGGGGTAGGTTGTGCCTTGAGTTGAGACGGGCCAGTCAGAGCCGAACATTAGGCGGTCGACGCCGAACATTCCGATGACGTGATGGACGTAGGGCAGGAGGTCGTCGTTGGTCCAGTTCTCCATGTCCGCTTCGGTGGTCATTCCGGAGATCTTGCAGCGCATACCGTCGATGGATGCGACATCGCGGAGGCGGGTGAGCCAGGGTTCGACTTCGCCCTCTTTGATGTTGGGTTTGGCGATGTGGTCGATAACGGCGCGGAGGTCTGGGACGTGCTCCATGATGCGCGGTACGAAGGGAAGGTTCCAAGGTCGGACTAGGAAGTCGTAGCAGAGACCACGTCGTTCGACCTCTTTCAGGCCTTGGATGGGAGCGTCTCCGGCAAGCCATCCGTGGTCTTCATCCATCTCCCATAGATGGCGTACGCCTTTGAAGTATGGGCTTTGCTGGAGATCGTCGAGGATTGCGCCAACGTTGGACTCGCTGAGGTCTACCCATCCAACGACACCGGCGACGAAATCATTATTCTCGGCAATTTCGAGGCACCATTTGGTTTCTTCGACGGAAGCGTGCGCTTGAACGATGACGGTCTTATCGACTCCGGCTTCCGCGAGCAGGGGGCGGAGTTCATCAGGTCCGTAATTGACCCGCAGCGGACTGCCTTTCGGCATCCAATCGTAAGGTCGCAGGTCAAGGTCCCAGAAGTGGTGATGGCTATCTACTACGGTCATGGTTTGATTTCGCGGTGATGGGCGTTGCGTAACGGGTAGGGGCAGGTTTGAAACCTGCCCCTACGGTTCATGGACGGGAAACGTCGGCCCCCTTTGTCCCAGTATCGGAGTATGGGGCAGGCTTCGGACAATTTCCCCCGTGAATGGGAAACGTGATGGCTAACGGGCGATGGTTCCGATGGCGGGTTCGCCTCTGATGGCGGTGCCGTGGCTGCCAGCGAAGTTGGCGTCGGCGAACCACAGGACACCGTCTTTGGAGGAGAAGCCGTGGATAAACGGGTCTTCGGGCCCCATCGTGATGCGGTCCATCTCGGCGCCAGACTCTTTGTTGTAGAGGACTACTACGTTGTCGGTGGTATGCGCGCACCAGATTCCGTCGTCGCCTTCCAAGGCGAGGCCGTGCAGGCGTTCGAGCTCGACCTCGAACATGTGAACAACCTTGAAGTCATCAGACGGATCGACGAGGTAGATGGCTTTGGGGTTGAATGCAGTTACCCAGAGCAGGTTTTGGTCGTGGTCCCACTCGATGCCGTGGATGCCGCCGCCGTCTGGGGTGCGCCATCGGTCGACAGTTTCACCGGTGTCCATGTCACACTTGACGACGTAGCCGAGGTGGGTGTCGGTGCTACGGTAGGGGCGGGAGACGGTGGTGCCGTTGGAACCGGTCCAGATGTGTCCGTCTCCGACGGTGATGCCGGAGCCGTTCTCGGTGCCGGTGTACACGGTTCTGAGGACGTTGCCGGCTTCGTCGATCACATAGACGTTGTCCGTAAGTTGGTCCATCACGAACAACTGGTCGTTGTACCACTGCAGGCCGTTCGGCATTTCGCATGGAGATGGGATGGTAGTTGCCACCATCGATTTCGTCGCTGTCATCGTCATATTTGACGCTCCAATCGCAATGTTGTATCGCTCAATCCTAGTGCAAGTAGTTTAACTTGAAAGCATCTCTGGCGCGCCATTTGAACCAATCGATCTCGGATTGCCCCAGGGTGTCACGGCAACAATAGAAAAGACAGAGGCCGGGTGTGTTAGAATAGTTGTGCGTGAGAGTAGGCGAAACTAAAGACCCGATTCAACGGGCAATCTACCTAAACCACCGGTTTAACCGAACCCTCCTGACGCCTACGGAGAAGATGCTTGGATGCTGTGCAGCTGTCCAATCGAGACGGCGATCATACTACCTGAGACATACATCGAATAACAGGGAGAGGCGGTTGAGATGATAAGGAAACAATCGCATGCAAAATCAAGGTTACGTTAATGGAGCAGGTCGTCGAGTGATGATATTTATCGACGGCAGCAACCTCTACCACGTACTTAAACAGAACACCGATAAACAAAATCTCGACTACAAGAAATTCGCAGAAAAGCTCTCCGGAGATCGAGAGCTAATCCGGACCTATTACTACAACATTCGTCAGGAATCGCCTGACAACCCTAGTTTGGCCGAATCGCAGGACCGGTTTTTGAACGCTCTTTACGAGACCGAATATCTGGAAGTGAAACTAGGGATTTGGAAGCAGCGGGGCAACACGATGGTGGAGAAGGGCGTCGATGTAATGATTGCCGCGGATCTCATCGCACACGCTTACGAAGACCATTACGACACGGCGATCCTAGTGAGCGGCGACGCTGATTTCTATCCTGCGTTGCAGGTGGTGAAGGACACCGGTAAACAGGTCGAGGTGGCGGCATTTGATTCGAATCTATCCTCGGAGGCGGCGCGTTTTTCGGATGTGTTGATCAAGTTCGACCGCAATTACTTCGATGATCTGTGGATGTCTTCGAACCAGAAGAGCAACAACATTCGGGCAGCAGAGAAACGGAAGCTGGTGACGGATGAAGCGGCTTCGCCGAATGGTGAGGATAAAGGTGCTTCACGGGGGCAGACGAACAATCGCCGCCCCTTCACCGAACGTTACGCTGATCGCCGTAACGCGTACAACGCTGCGTCGTCACGGAATGGTCACACCACCACTAAGACGCCTAACCGAGTCCGACGTACGGAAACCCGCCGGAGCTTGTCTTCAGTTCTCGACAGCAACGCTCAACCTGCGAGTCGTACAGAGCGGCGTGGATTGGCAACAGCATCCCGGCAACGAAGCTCGCAGGTCGACAAGCGGTCGAAATCGGCATCTGAAGCACCGAGCACAAACGGTAGTGCCTCAGGACCACGTAGAAATGATCGACGGAAGTCGTGGATTTCGCGGATGCTGAATTCCCGATCGTAGTCGACTTTCTACCAATCGGCATCCACGATATTGCTATCGTCTTCGTAGATGCGTTCTTGAGAGCCAGACTTGAAGTCCATGGCGAAGAGATGATTCTTGCCGTCGACTTCCGAGCGGAACAGGATCTGCTTCCCGTTTAGAGACCAAATCGGGTTGGAATCGGGGACGCGGTTTTGGGTAAGGCGCCGAGTCTTTTTGTCGTCGGTATCGATTGAGTAAATTTCGGCGTTGCCGTCGCGTTCTGAGAGATATATGATGTCACGCCCGTTTGGTGCCCACTCGAATTCGTTTTCGTTTCCGTCGTCATCGGTCAGGGCAGAGGCTGAGCTCGGGCCGTCGCCGCTGTCGACGACCAATGTATAGATTTCGGTTGAGTCGTCGGATTGAGTCCGCGCGAATGCGACCCGTCGGCCATCAAACGAAAATCTCGGACGGGAGTCTGGGTAGTCGGTGAGTTGGACTTCGTTGACACCATTGACCGAACGCATGTATATGCCATCGCCGCCGTTGACTTTGATCCTCATGACGACCCACTCGTTGTCACCCGACCAATTGCCGAGTTCGACGTTTCCGGCTGGTTCGCTGACGAGCAAGGTGGTTTTGTCTTCATCGAAATCGTGAACGAAGACTTCAGTGTTGTCAGCAGAATCGGTTTGGTACGCGATCTTGCGCGAGTCGGGGGACCAGAAATACTTGGATACGCTGTTCGGCGCGTCGGGCACACGAGTATCATCCTCGGTGGATCGGTCCCAAATCTTCAACTGTCCGGTGCCGTTCGACACGTCGGCTAAGAAAGCGATGCTTCGTTGGTTCGGAGACCATACCGGGTTCTCGACTGCCTCATTGACTATTTTCGAAGTTTCGCCGTTGGTTTCGAGCAGAAAAAGCTGGTTGTCTTCCTCTTCCAATACGAATGCAATTTCGTAGCTTAGACCGTCGCCTCCGCAGGCGTAGGTCGCGATGAGGGTAGCAGTCGCGATGGCGGTGAGGACCGTTGCTTTGGCGAAATTCATATTGAGTTCGGATGACGTTGTTGATGCGACGGAACCAGACGTGTGAGAACAGAAAACTGTGGGTTCCTTTACGCGATTTTCGGCAATTTCGTTTGATTGTTTCAAGTGATGCAGGTGCATCTAAAATCGCAATACGTGCTGAATACCTGCCAGACGGGGAGATTATCGATGAAATTTGCGTTCTTTATGATGCCGTTGCATACGCCCAACGAGAATCCATCTCTGGCGTTCGAACGCGACATCGACATGATTAACTATGCCGAGAAGCTGGGATTCGACGAGTATTTCATCGGTGAGCATCATTCTGCGGCCTGGGAAAACATGCCGACCCCTGAATTGGTGCTAGCCAAGGCATCGGCAACTGCGACGCGGATCACGCTGGGCACGGGCGTAGTGTCGCTCCCGTTTCATCACCCGTTCCATGTCGCCGAACGCTTCGCGTTCTTAGATCATCTAACCCGAGGCAGAACGGTACTGGGCGTCGGGCCTAGCGGTTTGCCCACAGATCCCCAGCGGTTCAAGATTCCTCCGAAGGACTTGAATGCGATGATGCGGGAGTCTACCGACATCATTGTTAAGCTGCTGGAGTCGCCCGATCCGATTTCGTATGACGGGAAGTACTGGACGATTGACGAGATGGCGCTCCAGTTGCGCTCGTATCAGCAGCCGAGGCTCAAATTAGCGACGCCGTCGGCCGGTAGCAAACGCTCACTGGACTTCGTGGCGCAGTACGAGATGATGATGTTTTCGATTGCGGGTAGTGGTCCACCAGATGCGGTGCCATTGGCGCGGCAGTGGGACGAGGTGGTTGACGCATCAGCGAAGTACGGTACGTCGCCCAACAAGGACGACTGGCGAGTCGTGACCTACGTTCACTTGGCAGACACCCGTGAAGAAGCATTCGAACAGGCTAGACATGGTGCGGTGCGTGATGTGCACAACTACTTCTATACGATCAACACGCCGCGCAGTTGGTTGGTGCGTCCGGATCAGAACCCGGCAGAACTGACGTTTGAAGAGATTGTGGGAAAGAGGCGCTGGATCATCGGCACGCCCGATGATGCGATCGAGCAGATCGAAGAGATCGTCGACGAAACGGGCGGTATTGGCGGCTTAATGCTGACGACGCACGAATGGATGCCGATGCGGCACGTTATGTACTCACAAGAGTTGTTCGCCAGATACGTCATGCCCCGCTTCCGAGGACACACTGCGGATCTGGAACGGGAATGGGAGCGGACGAAGGACGACCGCGCCCACGGTCGGATACCGAACATTACTGGACCCAACGACGGAACGCTGGACGACGGGAAGAAGAGCAATACGTTCGTGAAGGTTTAGGTTTCAGGGTTGAGACGGCGTTTTTCGCTCTTAATCCCTCAGCGACCAATAGTAGGTATATCGCTCCATGAATCCGCTCTCGTCAAACGGTACGGCTTTTTCCCGAGCCTCTTCAAGGGCCGCGACTTTGACAGGACGAAAATTCCTCATCTGCAACGTAACACCATCGGCATAGATGGAGAATTCAAGATCTTCTCCAACCTGCGCGTCCATGGCTTCGAGTACCTCCGCTGGGACAACGACTTGACCATCTGTCGGAACTTTGACGTTAATTTTCTGAATATTCACAGTCATGTATTCAACACCAAATTGGAGAAGTTGATTCCTAACGACAGAGATTCGGACGACGCATCTTCTGGTTGCATCAGGGTCATGCGATCATAGATCGGTACGTACAAAGCTAATTCGGATGACTTGACCTGAGACAAGGGCCAGAAACCATGACAACACTAGAACAACTCCTCGAAGAGGTTGATGCCTCCGCCGCCGAAATCGTCGAACTCGAACGGCAGATGATTCAGATACCGACGGTGAACACGGGTCAGATGCCGACGGGCGACGAAACACCACTTGCCGAATTCATCCGCGACTGGTTCCACGACGAAGGCATCACGGAAACTCAGATACTTGCCCGCGATCCCGAACGGGGAAACATAATCGCCGTCTATCCGGGTAGCGAATCCCGTTGCCGCCTAATGTTCATGTCCCACACCGATGTCGTACCCGTCGAAGACTACTCCAAGTGGTCATGGGAACCCTTCGGCGCTGAGGTTTCGGGCGGCAGGATCTACGGCCGAGGCGCATCGGACTGCAAAGCTTTGCTGACCGCCCAAGTTATGGCGATGGCGATCCTCAAACGCAACAACGTGCAACTCAAGCACGGCCTCCGTCTGGTCAGCGGCGCCGACGAGGAACACGGCGGCCGATGGGGCTTCGGCTGGTTGGCCGACAACCACCCCGAGTCTTTGGAGTGCGATTTTGCGGTCAACGAGGGTGGAGGAACTCCCGTCGAACAGGGCGGTGCACTGTCATACCTTCTCGGCACCGGCGAAAAAGGCCGGCTCGAGATCAAGATTACCCTCATCGGAGAAAGCGCCCACGCCTCCGTGCCTTGGCAAGGGATCAACGCCTCCGAAAGACTGTGGCGAGTGCTCCAACGGATCGAAAATTACGAGCCCGAAGTCGACACTTCATTGCCGATATTCGACTATCTCAACCTTTTCGGCATCGAGGAGCGCCCGACACCCGACAACATCGAACGAATCCTAGGCGACCTCGAAGACAACTCCCCAAGATTGAGTTCCATGCTCCGGGCGCTGTCAAGAATGGTGTGGACCCCCACCATGATCAGCGGTGGCATCAAGTCCAACAGCGTTCCCGAAAACATTACCGTAACCTGCGATGTTCGGACCTTGCCGTTCCAAACCGAGGAGTACGTACACAGCGAGATCGAAAAGACCATCGGCGACATCGAAGGCGTTTCGTTCGAGATCGATTACATGTCGGTCCCAAACTCATCCCCGTTCGAAACCGACCTGGCCGAAGCTATCAAACGAGCCCAAGCCTTGGCGGTATCGAGAGATGACATCCAGTGGATACCAGCCGTCAGCAACGGCTTCACCGATTCAAGGTTCACACGCAACCTCGGCATCATCACTTACGGCTTTGCCGGAACGCATCCCGACGACGATCCGATGTTGTCTCGTGCCCACGGCACAGACGAATCCGTAGGCATCGAGTCGTTGATCAGCGGGACGAAGTGCATGATCGCGCTGGCGTGGGATCTGTGTGAGGCGCAGTAGTTCGATGAAGATGGACATGGTTGCGGTTGCTGACGAGTTGGCGATCGAGATGAGGACTGCAGGAACGGAAGATCGCGCAGTCAATGAAAAACGTTATCTGAAGTCCGAGATCGAGCATTACGGCGTTAACGTGCCGACGATAAGGAAGTCGGCACGCCGCTTCGCCCGTGAGCGCAGCAACTTAACCAAACCCGAGTTGGTCGGTTTAACAACCGAATTGTGGGACCGTGATGTTTACGAGTTACGGAAGTTGGCCGTTAACATTCTTGCGGCAAGGATTGAGGTTTTCTCCGTGAACGATGTTGGTTTCGTCGAAGGACTGTTGCGTCGGTCACATACTTGGGCGCTGATTGACGATCTGGCGATTAATGTTGTTGCACCGATGATCTTGTGTGCATCAGAAGCCGGAAGCGTTCGTGCGAGGTGGTCTGAGGATGGCGATTTTTGGGTGCGCCGAACGGCAATGCTCGCGCTGTTGCCACGATTGCGACGCGGTCTCGACGGCTGGGAGGAGTTTGCCAGGTACGCCGATACGATGTTTGGTGAAGAGGAGTTTTTCATCCGTAAGGCGATCGGATGGGTGTTGCGAGAGGTGTCGAAACATTCGCCGGATTTGGTGTTTGAATGGATGGAGCCGCGAGCGGCGATGGCCTCGTCGGTCACGTTTCGCGAGGCAGTGAAATATCTATCTGAAGATCAGCGTTCGCGGCTTACTGAACTCAGGAAGGCGTCGACGCGGAGGACTCGAAGTTGAAACGTCCTAACGTTCTTTTCATCATGGCTGACCAGTTGAAGTGGTCGGCGTTGAGGATGTACTCCGAGATCGGAATTCCGACGCCGTCGTTGGAGCGGTTGGCGGCGCGTGGCGTTATGTACCGGAACGCGGTCACCCCGCATCCTCTGTGTGTCCCGGCGCGCACATCGGTCATGACTGGGCGGTATCCGCACTCGACCGGATGTCGGCGGAACGAGACGTTGATGCCGGACAACGAGACGCATGCGTTCCAGATTTGGCGCGATGCGGGTTACTCGAACGGGCTGATCGGGAAGAACCACTGCTTTGTCGATCTAGATGTTTTCGATGTTTATTGCGATATGTCGCACGGGGGTTTGCCGAAAGGCGATTACCAGGGATCGGAACCGAATACGAAGGGCATGGATTGGGTACGACCGGTTGAATCGATCAAAAAGGCGCACGAGGGACGAACGCAACTCAACGAAAATCCCCAAAGTCCCACGATCGCATACGCCGTAACCGAATACCCGATCGAGGACTACGGTTCAAACGTCATCACCGCCCAGACCGAAGCGTTTCTAGACAGAATTGCCAATGGAGACAAATTCGGCCGCGACCGACCCGAAGGCGACAATGATCGGACATTCGCACTCTGGGTTTCCTATCCGGACCCCCACGAGCCTCGCGAAGCACCGCGCCAATACGTCGACATGTTTCCGCCGGATGAAATCACTCTACCCCCGACCAGACGAGGAGAGTTCGATAAGGATGGCGGTATCGAACATCTCGACGATGGTCCGTATCCACCGAGTGGCGAGGTCAGTCCCGCGCCAGAGGTGAATCGGGTGCTGTACGCGATGTTGGGAATGAATGATGACAGCGAAGAAGACATCCGAAATCTGGTCTCGGTGCACCACGCGATGACCCGAATGGTCGACGATGGTATCGGCCGGATTCTCGATAAATTGGAAGAGCTGGACATGCTGGAAGACACGATCATCGTGTTCACGGCTGACCACGGCGACTTCATGGCCGAGCACAACATGTCCGTCAAGGGTGGCGTGTTTTACGACTGTCTGACGCGAATTCCATTGATAGTGTCGTTTCCCAAAGGTGGAGTGCCCAGCGGGACGATTGACGAATCGATGGCGAATACCGTTGATATTTTGCCCACGCTCCTCGAGTTACAGGGATTGGCTGAATTTGACGGGATTCATGACGCGTGGGACGGCACGAATTCGGACAGGGGTTCGCACGATGGGTCGGCGACGCTCGGAGATGATGGCGTCGTCCGAACTGAATTGCTTCGCAGAATGCAAGGTAAGCCCCTTCCCACCGCAACTGGAGCGGAGGCGCGAATCGCTGCGTTCTCAGAATACGGCGCGGGTGGACCATCCGTGACAATGTCGCATCTCGACGAATGCGAAAAGCCGTGGGGTTATCGAACTCTCATTGCAACCTTGTGGGGCAGGGAGGCTCAGGGCCGGAGGAAGATGGTCCGAACGGTCGATTGGAAATATGTGACGGATCCGATGGCGCAAGGCGCGGGTATTGGCGATGTCGCAGACCCTGAGGATGAGCTGTACGACTTGGTGAATGATCCTTGGGAGCTGTTCAACGTGGCACATGATCCCGAAAACAAGGAAGTAGTTTCAGAGATGCGCCGGTTGTTAGCGGAATGGATGATTTCGACGGAGGATCCTGAACCAGTCGAATTGCCGCAGACGATCGGGCGTTCGCGTTGAAGCGTCGCGGCGGTCAGAAGATGCCATTGGGTTCCAAGCCTAGATAGAACTGACCGACAGTGTCGTAGTGATCAGGTCGGCCTTGGATTTGTTGTCTGATGGCATGGGCGTCTTGAAAACAGCGTTGAATAGTATTGTTTTCGAAGATGGCGGTTGAACCGCATATGGTGTAGGCGGTGTTGACAATGTCGGCGGATGTCCTGATGGCGTGGGTGCCGGCGAGACGGACTTTGATCCGCTCCTCGGTCGGCAGCTTGTGATGTTTGACGACGGTCTGCCACATCTGGTTGGTGGCTTCGTCTAAGAAGGCGCGGGCAGAGTTCCAATACGCTTCGGCTTCGCCGATCATTCGCTGGGTGGTTTTATCGGCGCTAAGGATGTTGGCGCCGCCTTGTTGGGTTTTGCGTTTTGTGAGGTCGATGGCGAAGTTTAATGCGGTTCGGGCCACACCGAGCGCGACGGTAGCGAAACCGGATGCAAACATCGGAGTGGTGTGGATGACGTAGAGGGGGCCGGGTTCGCGTGACGGTTCGTTGAGGCCGTAGGAGCGTTCGGTTGGGACGAATAGGTCGTCGTTGACGAAGCTTTGGCTCGCGGAGCCGCGCAGGCCGCCTACGAACCATTCGTCGATGACTTCCACTTGTGATTTGGGGATCAGGAAAGTTCGCATCTCGACGGGGTCCGACTCATGGACTGGTGCAAGCGCGGCTACCCAGGTGGCGTGAGAGATGCCGCTGCTGAAGTCCCAGCGGCCGGTTAGACGATAGCCACCTTCCATTTTGATTGCTTTGGTGCCCGTCCGTGGCGGGCCATTGGTTACGACCGTAGTGGGGTCACCCCATATCTCGCGGGCCGTGGATTCACTGACCCGAACTGCGTTCGTGGAGAACACGTTGTTTTGATTTACGCACCAACCGACACTGGCGTCGATTTCGGCGAATATGCGGACGACCTTCAGGAATTCTGGGTGCTCGAGCTCGGAACCGCCGAGTGATCGCGGCAACAGGAGACGGAAGAATCCGGCGTCAACTAGGGGGCGAACCACGTCCTCAGGGATGCGTCGTTCATCGTTGATGCGCCCGATATGCGGAGCGACCGTCGATGCGAGGTCGTGGGCTCGCTGGATGAGTTCGGTCAAACGGGGTGCGTTGGAGTTGAGTTAAGACAGTTCGTCTGGGACGACGACGTCAGGTTCGAGTTCTAGGGGGTATCCGGGGAAGAAGTCCCGCCATGGTTCAAACTGCTCGACGAACTGCATGCCGTGGTCCATGGAGGGCAGCTGTTTAATTGCCCGCCCGGGGTCGTAGCCCATGGTTTTCGCGATGGCTTCGATGCCGCCGCGTCGGGTGTGGCGTACTCCACCGACATTGAAAAGATCGCCGTCGTCGTCTTCAACGATCAAGTCGTAGCCGCGTTTTCGTTGTCGCCAATAGAGTCGCATAGGAATCAGGATGTGTTTCAGTCGATATCGACCAAGTACGGTCTCACTCTGTCTAGTATCGCATTGCCGACATCGTACTTGCTCATCTGCGGGAGCGGTTCGACAGAGCCGTCGGTACGCACGATGTCGACGCGATTGGTGTCGGTCCCGAAACCGCTTCCGGGTTCTGTGACATCGTTAGCGACCGTGAGAGTCGCGCCTTTAGCTGCCATCTTAGCTGCACCTTTTGCCGCGGCATCGCCGGTTTCGGCAGCGAATGCGACTTTTACCAAGCGTGGGCCGGTGGCGATTGGCATCCAATCTTCGACCGCTTCGAGATCCATCCTTAGACCGTTGCGGCCTCGTTTCTTGATCTTTTCATCGACGAACGATTTTGGACGAAAGTCGGAGATTGCGGCTGCCATGACGAGCACGTCGGCTCCAGCGGCGGCGGGTAGGGTTGCGTCGCGCATCTCTCCGACGGTACTGACCTTGATGATTTTGACTCCCCATGGCGGCCGGATGCCGTTTGTGGCGGTGACGAGGACGGTTTCGGCGCCGCGGTCGCGTGCGGCTTCGGCGATGGCGTAGCCCATTTTTCCGGTGGAACGGTTGGTTATGACGCGGACTGGATCGATGGGTTCGCGGGTTCCGCCGGCGGTGACTACTACGCGTCGGCCTGACAGGTCGCCCTGGTGTTTTCCGATGGCTAGGCGGACGGCGTCGACGATGTCCGGCGGTTCGCTCATCCGACCTTCGCCGACGAGTCCCGATGCTAGGCGTCCTGATTGAGGTCCGACGAACAGGACGCCACGTTTTTTGAGAGTTGCGACGTTGGACTGGGTTGAGGGTGCGCTGAACATATCGGCGTCCATTGCCGGTGCGACGACGACTGGTGCATTGGAGGCCAAAACGGTCGCCGTGATCGCATCGTCGGTAATACCGAGTGCTAATTTGGCGAGCAAGTTAGCTGTTGTGGGTGCTATTACGATGCAGTGGGCGCTCGTGCCGAGTAATACGTGGTCGATGTTGATTTCGGAGTTGCTGTCCCAAAGTGATGTAGTCACCGGGTGATGGCTCAATGCCGCGAAGGTGTTGCTACCGATGAATCGTTGTGCCGATTCGGTCATGACGACATCGACGTGCGCACCGAGTCTTACGAGTTCAGATGCGACGTAGGCGGATTTGTATGCCGCGATCGAACCCGATACGCCGAGCACTATGCGTTTGGATGCGAGGGGTTTAGGGGTTGGTTCGTCCATGATGCATCAGATTGAATCGATGGGGCAGTGCCGGGGCCTCACTCCCGTTCGACTACGAATTGACTGGGAAGGGTGGTGGAAGATTCGCCGGAGCGATAGGCCATGACCGAATCAAATATGCCGCGCACTTCATCGGTATCTAGCGACGTCGGGACGCCGATCCGCATTTGTTCATCGCCGTCGACGGAGACCAATAGCCTGGACCCCAATGATGAACGGTACCGGTATTCCAAGTTCCAAAATCGTGCGAGTTCGATTTCGACTGATCTTGCCCGCAACGTCAGTCCATCCTTGGTCTTGAAATCTACGCCGATCCGGGCGCGTTGCAGCGTCATCTGGTCGTCTTTCCAGCGGTAATGTGCTTCGAGGTGCAGGTAGTCGTTGACGTACGGCAGGCAGGCGTCGGGGTCCGGTCCGGCGTAGCTTCGGGGTCCGATGGTGAATTTGACGCCGGATATGCGGTTCGTTCCGTGGATCACGCCGTAATTTCTAAGGTCTTCTCCGGCGACAGTGATGTCCGTCAACTGGTCGGTCGGCCAGAAATCTTGGGACCGCCAAACCCATTCGACTTGACGATCCTTGACGGCGATGATGTGGTCAAGGATTCGAAATTCGTCGTTTTCTATGACGTGATGAAGAGTCAGGTCGTCGCGAGTGCTGCGCTCGTATTCGGTTGGGCGCAACTTCGAACGGGCTCTTTGGACGTACTGGTCGACGATCTCTTCGAGCGTCGGTTTGTTGCTCCTCGCCATTCATCACGTTCCGGGGGAGTTAGTTGTTGGACCGATTGCTAAGATGCTAACGCACGGAACGCATTGGGCAGGTGTTTCAAGAGGTCACCGGCGGTCATGGCATACGGCGTGAGTTGTTCGCGTGCGGAATTTCCTGCTTGCGAGTGCAGGTAAACGCCTAGCGACGCGGCGGCGAACGAGTCTGATTTGGCACTTAGTCCGGTTACGAGTCCGGCGAGCACGTCACCGCTCCCGCCTCGGGCGAGGCCGTGATTGGGCATCATGTTGATGCGTAGGCGACCATCGGCGGACGCTATCAGGGTAGTTGCGCCTTTAAGGACTGTGACGCAGTTGAAGCGTTTGGATGCCGTTTCGACTGCGGCGCGGCGGTCGGATTCGACTTGTGAGGTGGTTATGCCGAGCAATCTGGACATTTCACCGGGATGGGGCGTGATGACGAGGTTGCCGTCGAAGGCTTTCCACCATTCCGGTATCTGCGAAACCAGAGTCAAGCCGTCGGCGTCGATTACCGCGGTGCGGCCTTTCCAGATGTTGTGATCGGAGGTCAATTTGGATGTCAACTCTTGGGCGCCGTTGGACAGGGAAAATCCGACGCCAAAGAGGACGGAATCGACAGCCGGGATGTTTTGTTGGATTTTCGCGAAAGCGGGACCCGGCAGAACTCCGTTGGCATCTTCTTCCAACGGTAAGTAGGTGGTTTCAGGCAAGTTCCCGGCTAATGCCTGGTACGCGCTTGTGGGTGTTGCAAGCGTGACCAAACCGACGCCGGACCTTAGGCATGCTTGTGTCGCGAGCGAAGCAGCTCCGACGTATGTGCTCGATCCGCAGATGAGCAGCGAACGTCCGAAATCGCCTTTGTGACCGGCGGCGTCGCGGTCGGGCAGTAGAGATTTAGCCAAGACGAAATTGTTTACTTCGCGCCGGTAGGGCTTAGTGAGTTCGGTAGGCACATCGACGTCAAGTACTTCGATCGAGGTGCCGAAATGCGGGTCGCCGAATCTGATCGCCGGTCCGAGTTTGTGCAACCCGACGGACAAGCATACGTCAGTTGGAAGTCCGTTAGGATCGAATTCCCCGGTGTCTGGATCTGCACCGCTGGGCATATCAATGGTGACTGTTCTTTTGCCACTGTTTTTTGCAATCTCGAACAGAGAAGTGATCGGTTCACCGATTGGCCGGGAGATGCTGAAACCGAATACCCCATCTAGGATTAAGTTTGATTTGTCGCATAAGTTTGCCATTTGGCCACGTCCGGCATCTCCATCGAGTGTCACCGTGCTACCACCTGCTGCGTTGAACGTACACAACAACGGATCATCGTCGGATCGCGGCAACACGAGCCCGACGATTGCGTTCACGCCCGCCTCAACCAGATATCGGGCCGCCACAATAGCGTCTCCGCCGTTGTTGCCTTTTCCCGCGAGGGCAAGCACGGTGGCTTGTTCGGCTCGGTCGCCCAAGTCTTTGAGAACCCAATCCGCAATCGCTCGCCCAACCCGGTCCATAAGTTCCTCGAGGGTTATGGCTCCAGAATCGAACCACTGATTTTCGATGGCCAGCATCTCTGAGGCGGTGACCACCTTCTGAATAGCGGTCATTTCGGCTTCCGAATCATGGTCGCCATGCATCGTCCTGCGCCTCCATCACCACAGATGCGACGGCGAACTCTTTGGAGTGAGAGAGGCTAAGCGCGATGCGCTTGACACCCATCTTGTCGGCTCGTCTGCGGGCATTCCCGTGGAGAGTTATCTCAGGCGGTCCACCACGTTTACGGGTGACCTCTATAGATTTCCATGGGATGCCGCGAACACCGGTGCCCAAGGCCTTCATCACGGCCTCTTTTGCCGCGAATCTGCTCGCCAATTGGGGGGCGCGATTGCGGGCGTATCTGCGTTCTTCGGTGGTAAATATCTTGTTGAGAAATCGAACTGGGTACCGGTCGCGAACGGTTGCGATGCGCGGGATTTCGATGAGATCGACGCCGGTGTATATCATTTTTCAGGGACGTGAGCGGGGCCGTTGGTAGACGCAATGGCGTCGAATCGCGCCCTCAATCGGCAACCTAAAGCATCAACGGGAATTGGGTCAACGGTTCACATGATAAATCGCATCATCAGCGGGAATGAAATAGCCAAAAAAGTGCACGCCGAAGTGGCGGTCAAAGTGAATGCTTTTCGAGAGGCGCATGCCTACTCACCTGGCTTGGCGGTAGTTTTGGTTGGGGACGATCCGGCATCGCGCTCGTATGTCCGGCGCAAGGAATTGGCGTGCGAAGAAGTAGGGATTTTGACGGACACGATTCATATCGATGCGGACGTCAGCGCGAATCACCTATCAGGAGTGATTGGCGATTTGAATGTCGACTCGCGGTACCACGGCATCCTGGTTCAGTTACCGTTGCCAGATCATATCGATGCGGATGAGATCATCAATGGGCTCGACCCGTTGAAGGATGTCGACGGCCTCCATTCGCAGAATGCGGGACTGTTATCGCTGAGTCGACCGCGGTTCGTGCCGGCGACTCCATTGGGTGTCCAACGGATGCTCCTCGAGGAGGATGTTGAAGTCAACGGTGCCGAGGTGGTCATCGTAGGGCGTAGCACCCTGGTTGGTCGACCGCTTGCGTTGCTCCTTTCACAGCGAGGTCGTGGAGCAAACGCAACGGTGACGATGTGCCACACCGGGACGAGGAACGTCGCAGCGCACACTCGCCGGGCAGATATTCTGATCGCGGCTGCGGGGGTGCCAAATACGGTGACCGCCGACATGGTTAACGAAGGGGCTGTGGTGATCGATGTGGGAGTTTCGCGCGTTGAAGACTCGAGCCGTAGAAGCGGTTTTCGATTGACTGGGGATGTCGATTACCAAGCGGTGAAAGAGAAAGCATCGGCGATTACACCGGTGCCGGGCGGCGTAGGTCCGATGACGGTCGCGATGTTGCTTGAAAATGTTGTGCTCGCCGCCGAACTGCAAAGTGAATGAGTGACCGCTGCCTGATGAGATAGGGCGACTTCGGCGTCGTTATGGTTTGGTATAGAATCGAAATTTGACTTAACGCTGAGGAACGCGCAGTTCATCGCGTTGCATGGAAATGGTCTGTGCGCGCGCATCGAATCATTTCGGGGTTATGGAACAAGCCGAAAAACCGAGGGTTTCCACTACGGGCATCGTCAGGCCTGCGTTCACCGAATCCACTCCCGTATCGCCCAGCACCAACGGGTACGCCGCCAAAGGTCCTGCGACTCTATCCGATGACCTCGACAACGCGGAGCTTGTGCGGATGTATCGTTTGATGGTGCTAATTCGCAGGTTCGAAGAGACTTGTGGTCAGCACTATTCACTGGGGAACGTGCGGGGCTTCTTACACCTGTATATCGGTCAAGAGGCGACTGGGATCGGAGCGATCAGCGCGCTCGAACCACGCGACTACATCGTCACACACTACCGTGACCATGGGCATGCGATCGC
Source organism: Dehalococcoidia bacterium (assembly GCA_965232825.1). Taxonomy (GTDB): domain Bacteria; phylum Chloroflexota; class Dehalococcoidia; order Lucifugimonadales; family Lucifugimonadaceae; genus Bin127. The sequence goes on from OZ247429.1 coordinate 528,410, forward strand.
CCGTGGGCTCGACACCAACCGCATAATGGCCGAGATGTTCGGTAAGCGAACCGGATTGAGCAAGGGCAAGGGCGGATCGATGCACATATTCGATGCCGCCAAGCATTTTATGGGCGGTCATGCCATCGTCGGTGCTCAACTCCCGTTGGCCGCCGGGATCGCGTTGGCGCAGCAATACCAAGAAACCGACGTGGTTACGATGGTCTTTTTCGGCGACGGTGCGACTAACCAAGGCACATTCCACGAGACGCTGAACTTGGCGTCGGTTTGGCAACTACCCATCATTTTCTTCATGGAAAACAATCTCTACGGCATGGGATCCGCGGTTGGCAGGGTCCGACATCGCGGTCCTGACTTCAGCGACGCGATGGGCGCCTACGATGTTGACGTAATATCGGTAGACGGCATGGACGTAGTAGCGGTTCGCGAGGCTACGCAAGCGGCAATCGATCGTGTTCGGGCTCAAGGGAGCCCGATTTTTATTGAGGCGAAAACGTTTAGGTTTGTGGGACATTCCTTCGCGGATCCAGGTGACCAATATCGAGAGCGTTCGGAGGTCGATCTTTGGCGCCGCCGCGACCCGTTGGAGACGTATCCACAACGGTTGCTTGACTTTGGTGTTGCGACGCAGGCCGACCTCGACGACATCGTGGCGAGCGTCGACGCCGAGATTGATGCGGCGGTGGAGTTTGCGTCGAATAGCTCCGATCCCGACCTTTCGGAAGCGTTTGACGATGTCTACGCCTAGGATGTCCCTAACCTTGGCCACCCAACGTTCGATGAGTGAAATTCTGTAACTTCTATGCCTGAAATCACTTTTCGAGAAGCGATTACGCAAGGTCTAGCTGAGGCTATCGAGACGGATCAGAATGTCTTCATCATGGGCGAGGACATTGGAGAGTATGGTGGGGCGTACTCGGTAACCAAGGGTTTCCTCGAGAAGTATGGAGACAAGCGCGTCAAAGATACGCCAATTTCGGAAGCAGCGTTCGTCGGTGCCGGCGTGGGCGCGGCGAGCGTGGGTCTGAGACCCATTGTTGAACTGATGTCGATCAGTTTCTCCTTGGTCGCGTTCGATCAGATCGTCAATATGGCGGCCAATTTGCGCTACATGTCCGGCGGACAGATCAAAGTGCCGATGGTTATCCGAGCGCCAACCGGCGCTGGCGTCCAACTGGGTGCGACGCACTCACAGAGTTTCGAGACCTGGTTAGCCGAGGTCCCGGGGATGTACTGCGCCTGCCCGTCGAATCCGAGCGACGCGCTCGGACTGCTTCGCACATCAATCAAATCAGACAACCCGGTGATCTTCGCGGAACATTCACACCTTTACGGTGCCCGCGGAGAGGTATCGGACGATTACTACGAGATTCCATTCGGGGAGGCGCGGATCGATCGCACGGGGGATGATCTCACCCTAGTGTCATATGGGTACGGGGTGCGTGTTTTGCAGGAAGCGGCCGATGCGATGGCAGCGGAAGGGATTGATGCCGAGATTATTGATCTGCGCTCGTTAAGTCCGGTTGACTTTGACACCGTGGTCGCTTCGGTTCAGAAGACCGGTAGGGCGGTGATGCTTGACACGGCTCGAAAAACCGGTGGAATCATGTCGGAAATCGTTTCTGAGGTCCAAGAACGAGCGATTGATTGGCTCGACGGACCGATCATGCGCGTCGGGGCTAAGGATGTGCCCTGGCCGTATAACCGCGGGCTTGAACAAGATATCCTGCCGGATGCAGACGAAGTCGTTGAAGCAGCTCGGCGATTGATTAGTTTTTGATGCGCGACCTTAAGCTTTCCGCGCGTAACCCCAAATTGAACCGAACCATCCGAGGAGCCAAAAGTTGATCCACGAAGTCACGATGCCAGCGATGGGTGCCGACATGACCGAAGGCACCGTTGTGAAGTGGTTGAAGAGCGAAGGAGATGATGTGGCTCGGGGCGACAAGCTCGCGGAGATCGAGACCGACAAGACTGTCGTCGAGATGGAGGCGTACAACGCCGGCATCTTGCGGAAGATCGTATTGGGCGACGGGACGAAGGCACCGGTCGGGTCTCTGCTGGCGTACATTGGCGGTGCGGACGATGTGTTGCCAACCACAGATGCCGCGCCTGAGACGGCAGACGAAACTGCGTCAGAGCCAGAACCCGAGATCGAGCTGGAAGTTTCGGTTGCTGAGGTTCCATCACCACCGGAAGCTGTTGTTCCGTCACCGGCTCCGGTCATCTCCCTCCCGGCGGCACCAACCGGTGAAGGTGGGAGGATAAAGGCTTCCCCGCTCGCGCGTCGGCTTGCGAAGGAGAAGGGTTACGACTTAGCGGCCATTCCGGCAACTGGCCCTGGCGGTCGCATCACCCGCGACGACGTGCTCGATTTCACACCGGCACCAGCCTTTGCACCGTCTGGTGTAGCCGTCTCAGCGCCGTCCGTCACCGTCGACGGCTCAGATATCGAACTAACGACGATGCGCCAAGCCATAGCCCGTGTCACCGTCCGAAGCAAAACCGAAGCGCCCCATTACTACGTCACTTCAGGCGTTGACATGACCGAAGCGATGTCGTTCCGCGCCCAACTCAACGCCGAACTGGCAGAGTCGGGTGTCCGCGTGTCCGTCAACGACATGATCATCAAAGCTTTGACGATGGCGATTGTCAGGTACCCGAAGTGGAACACAACGTTCCACGAGGATCGTTTGGAAGGTCACGAAAGCGTCAACATCGGTGTGGCGATTGCGCTCGAAGCCGGGTTGATAGTGCCGGCGTTGATCGGCGTCCAGAGTATGTCTCTCGTCGATGTCGCTAACGCATCGAAAGACCTCGGTGCTCGCGCGCGCGGCGAAGGCGGTTCGTTGACCCAAGAAGAATTGACGGCGGGCACGTTCTCCACCTCGAATCTTGGAATGTTCGGCACCGACACGTTCGCGGCGATCATCGTCCCTCCCCAAGCCGGGATCCTCGCGGTCGGTGCGGTGAAACCCACGCCAGTCGTTGTCGATGACGAAATCGTCGTGCGCCAGATGATGAACGCCACAATATCCGCGGATCACAGAGTCGGCGATGGGGCAGAAGCGGCGATTCTGCTCAACGAGGTCAAGGACAACCTTGAGCGACCTCTGCGTCTGATCTTGTGATCAGCCGTTAGTCGATTTCGGTTTTACCCCCCTTCCATGTGCGAAGATTGACGCACTGTGTACGCGCAAGAGATATATACCCCGGAAGAGCGATCGATTCTGGACCGTTACTTCACCAACACACACCTCCCTGTTTTCGCGGTCATCAACCTGCCGGAAATCGTGAAGGGAGCACTCTTCGCGCGTTACAGCCGGACACATAAGCCTCTCCGTAGGTTATTCCTCGACGAATTTTTCAAAAATGCGGATAATGCCATCGAGGCCACTGCCAGCTACATCAAGCAGAATGGTAGGGTCGACGAATCAAACGCGATCAGGCACGCCGAAGGATTGTACGATCGGATTTTCGTTGACTACGGTGACGATTCTGTAGCTCAACTTGGCGGCGCCCATTTGGCTTGTGAACAAGTTTCGGCAATTTTAGCCAAATTGATAGAGCGCGGTCGTATTGCCGCGTACCTGGAACAGAGCACTAGGTATATCTATTATGACGAGAAATTGCGTGATGGAAACGACAGTGAACGGTTCAGGTACCGGATTCCACCGGAAATTGATAACGGCACGCTCACAAAACGGTTTACGTCCGAGATGGATCGATTGTTCGAACGGTATTCATCGGTTGTACGCGCCCTTACGTTGTACCACGAGAACCGATTGCGCCGCAGATCATCGAAAAAAAACCCATCCGAATTTCGCAGGACGACGCGTGGGCTTGCGTGCGACGCGGCGCGGGCACTTCTACCAGCTGCCACCACATCGAACGTCGGAGTATTTGCGACGGGTCAAGCCTATGAAACGATGCTGATGCGAATGAATGCTTCAACTCTCGCTGAAGCACACACTTATTCGAATTGGATGCTCTCAGAGCTGAGAAAGGTGATAGCTGGATTTCTGACGCGCGTTGACCTCGATAATCGTGGTGTCGCATGGAGCAACTATTTTCGCAATGCAGCGCAAGAGATGAATGCAATCTCGAATGAATTGGCGTACCCAAGAACATCGTACGGTTCGGCAGAAGACGAAGTACGACTCATTGATTGGGATGATCACGCTGAGGCAAAGGTCGTCGCGGCCGCTCTGTATCCCTTCACTCATCACTCAGAAGAGGAACTGTTTGCACAAGCGACCCGCATGGGTACAGAAGAACGGAAACGAATAATAACAGCATATGTCGGCGAACGGATGAATCGCAGGCACAAGCCGGGACGCGGAATGGAACGAATATACTACCGTTTCGAAGTTGTTTCGGACTATGGTAGTTTCCGAGACCTACAACGACATAGGATGATGACTATCGACTGGCAAAAGCTTACGCCGATGCACGGTTACTCAACACCGCCTGAAATTGAAGATGCCGGGTCTGGGGTTGTTAAGAATTGGCACGTCGCAATGCAGGACGCTGCCGAACTCTATGAGGATATCCGAGTTCAACACGGACCAGACGTTGCTCAGTACGTCGTACCATTTGGATATCGTATTCGTTACAACATCCAGCTAAACGCTCGGCAAGCGTTTCACATGTTGGAGTTGAGGACTGACAAGTCGGGTCACGCGGATTACCGCAGAATTTGCGCCAAAATGCACAATTTAATCCGCAATCAGGCTGGGCATCACGCGATTGCAGACGCCATGGGATACGTTATCTCGGGCGTTTACAAAGTCGGCCGTTTGCAAGCCGAGGAGCGGCGATCTGACAGACTTCAACCGAGGTTAGATTTGCTATGACAACCGCGGGTAGTGCGCCGGCCCTTTTTCGACGCCGCAGGCGTTTGCTAGCCAGTCTTCTTGGGCGATGTGATCGAGGTAGCCTTTTCCTAGGTTGATGCCTACGGTGGTCTGGCCTGAGAGACCAACTGCTAGCTGGTCGTAATAGTCTTTTTCGCCGGCTCCGGTTGAGAACAGGACATTTTTCGCGTTGACGTCACTGACCAACGCCATCGGATCGTAGTTGGCAAGGGTTGCCCGCGCCTCGTCCCATGCGTCAGGGTAAGAACGCTTGAAATCGTTGAACTCCGCGAGCGGGTAGTCGGGATTGCCGGCGGTTCGGTTATCGATGTCAGCGAACATCAGCGCGCCGGTTTGGAGCGCGTGTACGCCGTCGGTCAAGGCTGCGGTTATGAAGGCAAGATCGCCGCCGGAAATGGCGAGTTTTGATGCGTCGACGTTGGGTTGTTGGAGAAGGATTTGGATGGCGGTGATGCAGTCGGATACGATGTCGCCCCAGACGTAGGTATCCTCGCCCGGCAAGCCGTCCGTGAGCAACCCAGGGTAGGCTGCATCATATCCCGAGTTGGCAAGTCGTTGTCCGCGGTGGCAAAGCGCCATGACCACATAAGCTGCGCGGCGTTCGTAAAGCGGTACACCAACGACACTCCCATATCCGGGTGCTTGGAACAGTGGTACGTGAGGTCCGCCGGATTTGGGAATGTGGAGATAGGCGTAGAGCGGGTAGTCGCCAACCCCGTTGAAGCGGACGGAGTAGGCATTCGATGTCTCGTTGGTTCGGATGGGCAGATCCTCGATGGAGACATCGCCCCTAGCCGCGTTGACGGCGGCTTCTACCCGCGCAGACCAGTAGTCATTCATGATCAGTTTCTCCGTTGGAGGTTACAGCGCTACAGGGTTGAGATGTTCGGCGAGGAAGGCATGCAGCACCTTGTCATGACCGACGCCGGATCCGGAGTCGTGGGCGCAATCCTCGTAGGTGTAGAGTTTCTTGTCTTGGCTGCCAATCTCTCGGAACACCGCAAATCCGGTCTCCGGCGGGCAGACGTCGTCCATCAAGCCGATGTTGACGATGATCGGACAATCGATCTTGTCGACGAAATTGTGGATGTCGTGAAGGTCGAGGGTGTCTCTAGCAGCTTCTTCCCGCTCGGGGTAGAGACGGAGGTAGTCGTTGATCTCCTCGTACGGGTATGAGCGTGTAAGCGATGCCGCATCCATCATGGAGCAGAGGTACGGCGCGCCGGCGGACGCACAGGCCACTTGGCCGGCCCGCAACGACGAGACAAGGAGCGTCAGAGCGCCGCCTTGACTCCCGCCTTGAACGCAGATGCACGACGAATCGACCTCGTCGATCCCGCTCAAGAAATCGAACGCTCGGATCGCGTCCATGTAGAAGCCACGATAACCGTACTCAGTTCGCTTGTCGAGGTTGTGGACCAAGAGGCCTGGGTAACCCGGATTAAAGACGGAGTTGCTGCGAAGTTTGTTGCGTGGCGCGGCCGAGAATGCGGCATATCCCATCATCGCTAAGTCGGTTGGCAATTTCGGTTCGCTGACGTATCCGGGGACGAAGAGGTAACCGGGCAAAGGAACATCGATGTTTCGAGGTCGGCAATACCAACCTGCGATTTCCAATCCGCCGTAGCTGTCGTATCGAGCTTCGAATACCTCCACTTCGGGCGTCGAACGCATGGGCACCGGTTCCAGTCGCGGATTTAGCGGCACGGAAAGCGTATCAGCTTCGGTTTGCCGCCAATATTCGTCGAAATCATCAGGGCGGCGCACTGAAGATTCGAATGCGGAAGGATCACGGCGCGTCATCTGCAATACCTCAGGTCTCATTTCGAGTCTCTAACACTGTATCACCGTCAAATCCATTCGACGCGGCGGTTCAGACGGACGAATCGATCGGTTTTGAACCGTCGACATTCTGCTCGTAGTTTCGGGTCATCAACCATGCAGGAATGACTCCGAGGATGCAGGCCGTGGAGGCGTAAGTGAAGAAGTTGGAGAATACGGCCATACCCGCTTCGTTCGCCGCTTCAGGTCGTTCGATCATTTCCTCTAGTCCCGGTGCGGTCAACAGGAACTGCTCGGTGCCGAGTGAAGCAACAACCGCTAGTCCGGCCGTCATGCCGATATTCCGAGACAACGTCAATAATCCTGAAGCGATGCCTTTGTCCTCTTCAGGAACACGTCGCAAGGCGCTTTCGGCAATTGGGGCGATTATCAGTCCCAATCCGATGCCGACGAGGACGAGGTCAAACGAAGATCGAGGTTCTTCCAACACGATGTCCCACGTCGATATGAAGTTGAAGCCGATCGCCGCGATTACCAATCCAGCGATGGTCGGAATGCGGACGCCGAATCGCGTGGCGATGAAACCTCCAGCGAATGCTGCAACCCCGAGCGCCACCGTCATTCGCACGAGAAGGAGCCCTGAATCAAGCGCGGAGAGACCGTAGATTGTACCCGCAAGCAGCGGTACGCTGACCAACCCGATCATCAACGCCGAACCGACGAGGAAATGCGTGACGTTCGACCAGATGAAGTCCTTCAATCTGCCCAGTGATCGTGGAACTGCCTTTTCGTCGGCAAAGCGATTTGATATCGCGACCACTCCGGTTAGGGCAGCGGCGGCAACGAAAAGCATTATCATCGGCAGATCTGGATCGGATATGCGGAAAAGACCGACCGTTAGCGTAGTGAGGGCGGCAGTGAACGCGGCGGCTCCGATCCAGTCAACGCCGGTGTCGTGACGTACCCCTTTGGGAAGTTTGGCAAGCGCGACGATTGCAATCAATGAGAGCGGAATGTTGGACCAAAAGGTGTATTCCCATCCGATCCAATCGGCAATCGCACCCGCCCAGACGGGGCCAAATACGCTACCAGCTTCTGCGGCTGCACCGACCATGCCGAACGCGACGATCCGGCGACGCGTTCCTACGAGAGTCTCGGCCGCGGCGAGCGATATCGGTATGACCGCACCAGCACCGATCGACTGCACGACCCTTGTAGCGATTGCCCAACGATATTGATCTAAGAACGGGATCGCGTCGAGTGACGTCGAAACCATTGGAATCAAAGCAACCCCGACTGAACCAACCATGAAGACGCTCAATGCGAGCAGAAACGCGGCGCGGTAGCCCCATCGGTCGGCCAGACGCCCCATGATTGGCATCGTTGCCGAGTAGCCGATCAAGAACGAGATAATCAACCAGCTCGCCCGCGTGACGTCGTTGACCGGAATCTTCAGGCTCTGCATCATGTCCGGCAAGATCGTCACGACCAAAGTCATGTCGTCTGCCGCGATGAACACCCCGTAGCACAACGGCAGAAACAGAAGATACGGAGATACCTCCGTCTTAACCCAATTCACGACTATCGCGATTTCTGGCTGCGGTCTTCAAGCATCAGGGAATCGGTTGTTCGATCACGAAATCTTCGCCATAGCGACTCATTTGGAGGATTCGCACGGTTGAATCACTGTCGCGGACTTGGAGAGTACCGGCGATGCGCGCCGATTTCATCTCGAACGATTCGTGGTCGATAACCACTTCTGCCACGCCGATGCCATCGGGTATGATTTCGCCGAGCAATGACTTGAGCGCGTCGGCCCGCAAAGGCGACGTGATCTGGTAGTCGACTCCAGGTTCCGGGGCAGTAGTGTATTCGGCTTCGGTAAGACCTTCAAGGACACCCCTAACCGCTGCGATCGGTTGCAAGAACCCGATTGGGTTTTGCTCATCGGGCAATAGCTCCCATTCTCCAGTCAACGGGTTGGTCAACCAAGTATTGGTTCCGATCAGAATCGCTTGGACTTCGATGTAGATCCTGCCAAGATTGGCTTCGGCGGCGATGCTCATCCCGGTCTCGGTGATCGCGCCTTCGACGCGCGCAAGTTCCAGACCACCCAGCGCTTCGGTGAAACCGTTTTCGTGTTCAAGGATGAACCAGATGCTGCCGGCTTCGACAAGGGAGTTGATTGCGTTCTCGATGACTTCATCCGGATTTAATAGGACGGGAGTCGGAGTTGGACTAGGCTGAATGACCGCGGTCGGTGGCGGAGTAGGCGAAGGTTCCGGCGCGCTGGTGCAAGCAACCAACATTGCCGTGCCTAGCGAGAACACGATGAATGACAAGAACGCGGCAAAGCGTAATTCCCGCATGTATTGAAACCCCAGAGTGAATCGGCTCATCATTGCGAACCAGCAGATGACAGAACGCCTTTGAGGAGATTTTACGGCAGTTTCGAATTACCGTGTTGACGGACCGGAATGAGCATCCACAACGCTCTGAGCGTTCGTTCTACTGGGGTTTGAAGCGGTTCTCCGGCAACGCCAAAGACGGATCGGGAGGATCGACAACACGCTCGCGCGTTATGTGGGCCCCGTTGTAGAGACTCAGCGGTAACTCAAGTCCGAAAATGACGGTGCTATATCCGGCTTCGTTCATGTCGAAAGATGCGACGTAGGTGGGTTCGCCTTCATCGAATAGGTACAACCGATACTCTTCTCCCGGAGGCGCTTGTTCGACTCCGCCAATTACGAGGGCACCGATTGGTTTCTGTTGATGTTCCAAAAGATACGCGTATCCATCGCCGGACAACGCGGCTTCAGGTTGCCACGCGGGGCTTTGGTACTCATTACGCAACGTCGCGTAGGTCAAACTGATCTGATCGTTCATCGATGTACGGAGCGCGTCGTTGATCTCCGTCATCTTGACGATCTCTTGGTCCTGCCGGGAGATCCGTTCATGAGCACGCGTCAATAGTTGCTCGTTCGATGACATGTCGTTCACCATCGACTCGGTGTGGGCATAGGCAGCAGCCACCTCGCGTTCCATATCAGAAACTTTGCGATTGAGTTCCACGTTGTCGTTACCCAATTGGATAGCCATGATGCCCACGATGGCGAATGAGGCGATTGAAGTGGCAAAAGCCAATCGACCAGCCGTCAGAACGTTGCCAAGTCGTTCCCAGATGGTCCTCAGGTCACGCTCGTATTCGACTTCTTCAACCGCGATGCGATTTTCGAGGTGTTCAACGAGGGAGGAGTAAGTCGAAGTGTTTTTGACGACGCTGGTTTCGGCACTCGCGCTTGATAACAGTTTGTCGCGGAGCGAAACTGGTGGCGCGGCGTCGCCGATCCGCGCCGACATGTCAGCGACGGTTTCCAGCAACTCACTAAGTTCGTCGGCCGCATCGACGTCGCGCGCAACTAGCTCTTCGACTGCTTGTTGCTCGCGTTCGTCCAACGCGCCTAAAGCGTACGCAGGAAAATCCGCGATGATTTCTTCGTCTCGAGGCATCTTTTGAGTCCACACAGGATTAGTCGTCGCCGTAGATTTCTTTATCCAATGCCACGCGGAGTTTCTTTAAGGCCAGTCGCATTCGCGTTTTAACGGTCCCCAATGGTTGGTCGGTCGCTTCTGCGATCTGAGTTTGGGTCATTCCCTCGAAGTAAGACAGATAGACGACTTGGCGTTGCGGCTCTGGCAAAACCTTAAGGGCTAAACGCACCTGTTCGTATTCCGAGTTGGCCACCGCCGCTTCGGGCGGGGAGATGTCATCTGATTCGAGGTCGTAGCGCTCAGTGATGTCGTCACTGTAGCGGGATTTATCTCGTCGGAGCTTACGGAGTTCGTCGATGGTGCGGTTATGGGCGATTCGGAAGAGCCAAGTAGTGAACTTGCCCTTGTCTGGCATGTAGGTGTGCCCACGTCGCCACACCCGCATGAACACGTCTTGAGTGACTTCCTCGGACTTAACGGCATCGTTTAGGATGCGCGCCGCTAACCCGAATACGCGCTTGCCATACCGATCATAGAGTGCTGCGAATGCATCGGTGTTTTCTTCCGATATTTCGGCTAGCAGTTCTTGATCTGTAAGCTCTTGGTAGTTGATCATTCGCCGATTTCCGTGAGAATTGACTTCGATTCCGTTAGACCTGGTGCGTTTTTGCGGTACCGGTTTGACTCAGATACGGAAGAAGGGGATCTCGTGGATCTTTTCTGGATCAACTAACCCATCAATTTCTGCCAACGGCTTCAACATTTCGAGCGAATCGAGTTGGATCTTCACATCTTCGTGAGGAGGCATCATTTGGACCATGCGCGAAAGCATGTCGTAAGCATCGCGCGCACGCCCGGATCGACCATGCAGATGAGCAATATCGCCGATGTTGCGCCAGTTCCACGGCATTAGATACTGAATCCGCTCAGCATCGGCGATGGCTCCGACGTAGTCGCCGTTTTGGGTATGGATCATCTTCATGTTGTTCAAGACACGAGCGAGGACCATCTTGTTGTCAGCTCGTGGAAGATACCGTCGTTCGAGTTGATCGAGTTTTTTCGGATCGTTGGGAGGATTGCCCGATCCGCTCAACATCTTCAGGCATTCCCACCGCGAATAGATCCTGCCTTCTCGAAATGGGTCGACGAATACGAGGAAATCGCCCTTGCCGGCTGAGAGAAGGAAATGACCGGACATGTTTACCCCCGTAAGCGGTATGCCGATGCGCTGACCAACCTCCATGTAGAGGATTGACAACGTGATTGGAATGCCTAACTTCCGATCCAGGACATCGCTTAAAAGGCTGTTCTGAATGTCGTAGTAGTTGCCCGCATTCCCACGGAACCCCATCTCGACGAACATCAATTCGTTGAGAGTATAGAGAGAGTCGAAGATCGAGGGTCGAATCAGAGGTTGCTGTTTGATACGTTCAGAGATCTCATTGATCGCGCCCATATAAAGCAGAACGTCGAGATCGGGATCGTCCTCCGCGGCGATAAACAGGCAGGACAGTGCTAGGTTGATTTGGGCGGACGGACGCGCTACGGACCGAATGAAGTTATCTCGTGGCCCGTTGTCGGCTGTTCCCATGCCAAAGCATTGTAAAGGCGAATTGGTCTCGTGGCAACTGAACTTTGATTCAACGGTAGTCTCTCTTGGTATAATCGACTAACTGCAAAGCGAAGCGTCCTACGGACGAATCCATATTGAATCTGGGGAGCTCAGTAAGCTGGGCTGAGAGGGCGAAAGCCAAACCGCCGACCCACATTACCTGATCTGGATAATGCCAGCGGAGGAAACCAACTCCGATGTCTCAAACATCGGGAATTTCATCAACCGTTCATACTCGGAACGACGACAGTTTTTCGAGTTCCGCATTGAACACCGACTCGCCACGTTCTGATGCTGGCGAAAATTCGGCCGCGTTGACCAGATCGGGATTTCCCGCGGTTTCCGTTCGAGCCGCGGCTAAATCGTTCGTGCGTCCCGACCTGCCGCCGATTGAAGCTGTTGACGCCGTATCTATGGATGTTGCTCTCGGCGAATTCGTGGTAATCGTCGGCCCTAGCGGTTGCGGCAAATCCACTCTCCTGAACATCATCGCCGGGCTTGTTGAACCTGACACCGGAAACGTCAGCCTCCAAGGCAACTCTGACGCCCAACGCATCGGTCACGTCGCCTACATGCACCAGATCGACCTGCTTCTCCCATGGCGCAATGTCCTCTCGAATGCCACCCTAGGCCTCGAAATCGCGGGTATCCCTCGCGCTGACGCTGATGCAAAAGCGACCGAGTTGGCCCAACGCTTCGGTATCGCCGATTTCCTAAACGCCTATCCCGCGACCCTCTCCGGGGGCATGAGACAACGAGTAGCCCTCCTCCGTGCCGTCCTTCCAGAACGCGACGTCTTGCTCTTAGACGAGCCGTTCAAAGCCTTGGACGCCATCACCCGCGCTGAACTCCAACGCTGGCTCTCCGACGTCCTCGACCGCACTAACCGTGCAACCGTAATGGTCACCCACGATGTCGAAGAAGCATTGATGCTCGGCGACCGCGTCCTAGTAATGTCTCCTAGACCTGGCCGCATCGTCCTAGAACTTGACGTCGACCTCCCCCGTCCACGCCCACGCGACATCGTCCGTGATTCGAAGTTCGTCGACTACAAATGGCGACTCCTGTCCGCCCTAGACGAGCCAACTAACTAACGATGAGTTCGCAGCAACAAATCAATGGACTAGCCACTCCGGCCAACGCGTCAAACCCGACACCGTCGGAACACACCTTCGCTATTCGTGCCCGTTCATTCGTCCGCGCATGGGGATCCGCCATGCTGTTGGCTGCACTCGGCCTGGTTCTTTGGGAAATCCTCGTCCGCGTCCTTGACGTTCAGACTTGGATCCTCCCGCCCGTATCGCTTATTCTCGCCGAACTTGCTGATAAGCCTGACCTCTTCCTCCGACACGCATCCGTAACCGCACAAGAAATCCTCATCGGATTCGCCGTCTCGATGACCTTCGCTGGCGTCATGGCCACTGCCATGTTCTGGTCGCGACTCCTTGAACGGTCGGTCTACCCATTCCTCATCGCATCCCAGACCATCCCCGTATTCACCCTCGCACCCATGCTTCTCATCTGGATCGGCACCGGAATCGCACCCAAAATCGTCGTCGTTGTCCTCTTCACATTCTTCCCCGTAACCATCAACCTCATGACCGGACTGAAATCGGTCGATTCCGACATGGTAGACATGTTCCGGACCCTCGGCGCGTCCCGCTGGCAGATGTTCACCAAGCTATACGTCCGATCTGCGCTCCCGTACCTCTTCGCTGGCCTGAAGGTCGCCGCCGTCGTCTCCGTGATCGGTGCCGTCATCGGCGAATGGATCAGCGCAGCCTCCGGCCTCGGATGGCTAATCAAGACCTCAACTCCGAAATTCCAGACAGAACTCGTGTTTGCGGCTATATTTACCCTTTCGGTTATGGCCGCGTTGATGTTCATTGCGATAGCGTTGTTGCAATCGCGTATCCTGCGTAACTATCCGGGGTCGAATCCCCAAGGAGGACAATCGTGAAACGGATTACAGGTCTGATCCTGTTAGGAGTGGCTCTTTTTGCACTCGTTATTGCCTGTTCGTCTGAGCCGGAAACAGAAACCGTCTCAATCGAACTGGACTGGTCGCCGCCAAACGCCAACCACTCCGGCATCTACGCCGCCATCGACCAAGGATTTTTCGAGGAAGAAAACCTCGAGGTCGAGGTCAGCGTCCCAGCCGATGCCGCAGCCATCGCCCAGCTCGTCGGGTCAGGCCAGCGCGACTTCGGTATCTTCTACCAGACCGACACCACCCTCGCACGAGCCGCCGGCGTTCCCGTCGTAGCCGTTCGAGCCATCGTCCAAAGCCCGATCAACTCCCTAATGGCCCTCAAATCCTCCGGCATAACTCGCCCCGGAGATCTTGCAGGCAAGAAGGTCGGATATCCCGGCATCGAGTGGGACGAGCTCATGCTGGCCGCAATGCTCGAGGCCGACGGCCTAACCCTTGACGACGTCGAACTCCATGACGTCGGATACGCGCTGTCACAGGTGCTCGCCGCCGGAACCATGGACGCCGTCATCGGTGCATATTGGTCATACGAATCGTTCGTCCTCGAAGACATGGGATTCCCCGTCGAAATCATCTACCCCGAAGACTGGGGCGTACCCCGCTACTACGAGATGATGCTCATCACCTCGGATCGAATGATCGAAGAGCAGCCCGACGTCGTCCGGCGCTTCGTAACTGCCTTCACCAAAGGCTTCGAATATGTCGCCGAGGATGGGCAACGAGGCATCGACATCCTAGTCAAACTCAACGAAGACTCTATCGACGAATCAAGTGAATCCCTAGACCGCCGAGGAATCCCACTCCTCATCCCCGCATGGCTAGACAGCGAAGACGGCAAATTCGGCACCCTCTCCCAATCACAGTGGGAATCAGTCGGCAACTACATGAAGAGCAGAGCCCTGATACCGCAGGATTTCGATGTCAGTACGGCTTGGACGGACGAATTCTACAAATAAACCCAACAAACGACCTGTATGGGCAGGTTTCAAACCTTGCCCCCTCTAAACCCACGGAACGACTGAAAACCATCCCCTTCTCGAAGCGAATGCAGGGGATGCTAGGACGTTGCAGGGCTATGGCATCGTTACCCACAACCATCGCCGTTCCCGAACCAACCAAGATTCGCGAAGTAAAACGTGTCGCCTTCCGAATACGCAGTTCGCCAACTACCCGTCTGGCCAGAGATTCAGCAGGTTCGGATTGAATCTAGAGGCAGCAGGCGTAAGTTTTGGATATCGATCGATGGAGAACCGAATCCTTGGTTGCTCAAGTACCCGAGACCTAATACGGGAGAACATTGGGCTGAAAAGATAGCCGCCGAAGTCGGAAAACTAGTCGGAGTAGACTGCGCTCGCGTCGAGTTAGCAGATTGTGGTGAAGAGTTAGTCACCGTCTGCGAATCTTTCGAACCAGAGAATCGAGACGAATCAGACCATTATGACGACGAGATGAGGGATTGGTTCTACGATCAAACGTTCTTCATCGAAGGTTGTTACGTTTTGGCGTGGAACGATGATCAATACGACATCGAAACGCGGTTCGGTCAACGAGACCATAACGTTGGCAACATCGTGCGAGCAGTCAAGGGGTTGCTACGAGACCCAAATTTCCCCGCTCACGGTCAAGAAGACGACGTTATGCAGTCTTTGGCATCGTACGCATTGCTTGACGGTTTGATCGGCAACACCGATCGACACCACGAAAATTGGATGTTGAAAATCATGTTAGTTCGTGCCTCGGCCACAGCCTGGATGTCCGCCGCTCCATCATACGATCACGCATCCTCGCTAGGTCGAGAACTCCAAGACGAACGGCGCACTCGGTATTTGGAACAAGGCGGAGTCCTCAATTACCTGAACAGGGGCAACGGCGGCGTATTCGCCGACGACCAGCAAGCCCGCGCACCGTCTCCACTCGAAACCGCCAGCTACATTTCTCAACAGTGGCCTGACTACACCCGGCCAATTCTGCAGAGAATCGGCTCTACACCAGATTCCGAGTTTCGAACCGCAATTGATAGAGTACCAACAGAGTTCATGTCCGATATCGCCAAAGAATTCGCGTACCAAATCATCGTGATCAGCAAAAACGAACTGCTCAAACTCACCCGATGACCATTTTGTTCCTCGCTTGCCATGACCGACGAAATCGCAGTTGGTTCCCCGTAGGACGACTTACGAGGAATGACGCTGAACCCGCAGAGTACGAGTTTGAATATCTCCGAGGTGCTAAAGAAGCCGAGAATTCGCCGATCCGCTTCGCCATCCCCGTTCCCGGATTCCCCGAACTAAACAAAGCGTACCGAGCTACCGAAATCTTTCCGATTTTCCGCTACCGCGCGATGAACAAACGACGTCCCGATCGCCCGGAATACCTGAATCTCTTTGGATTGGACCCCGACGATACCGACGTGCTCGCGGAACTCGCCATCTCAGGCGGTCACAGCGTCGCCGACACCTTCGAAATCTTCCCCGCCATCGAACCAGATGCACAAGGGCGATTCAAGACTCGTTTCATCGTCCAAGGTTTGCGACGCTCAGATCACGACACCATCGAACGCATCGCATCGCTCAATCCGGGTGACCGCCTCGACCTGGCCCAAACAACCAACGGCCGATCTCCGCAACATTCGATCCGCGTAACAACCATCGAAAAAGTGCACCTAGGTTGGCTACCAAGGCACCTCGCAGACTTTCTACGCCAACCCGACACCGTCAATCTTGCAGACATTCAACTTCGAGTCGTCCAAGTCAACCACCAAGCTCCAATAAGTCACCGCCTCCTAGTCGAAGTTAATGGCCAATTGCCGCCCGGCATCGATCCGATGAGTGAACTAGAGCAGTATCAGCCGGTCTCTAGTCCAGCCAACGGATCTGCGACCACCTGATTACCTTCTGTCACGCCACCCGGCTCACGAGATAATCGACGATTGACAGAAAACCACATTTCTAAGCAACAGTTCAATTTCAGCATCGGTTGGACCGCGTGGATTGGAATGGCAGTCCTCTATGTACTGACCTACTTGGCGTACCAATCACCATACGGATTGCTACAAGGGACTGATGTACATGTCAGCGACGCAGAACGGTTTTTGTTGCCGTTGATCCCGGTCGGGATTCTCGCAGGTTCGATAATCATCCACGAGGCGGCTCACGCCATCGCCATGGCGGCCAACGACATCAAAGTTGGCAAGATACGTCTGGAGATTTGGGGAGGGTACACGGCACCTACAGATGATAGTCCCTCATTACTGCATATCCCTGCTACCAAATCTTTCGCTATATATTTCGTGGGGCCGTGTTCCAATCTAGTACTTGCAGCCGCATTTCTCTTCTTCGCACCTGAACCGCTTCGCTCTGATGAAATATCAAGCCCTATTGGGTTGTTTGTGCACGGTTGGTTCGAACGTGGCTTCGAATTCAACTTGATTTTGGCGCTGTTCAATCTCATCCCGTTGTTTCCATTGGATGGCGGTCACGTGCTACGTAGCATACTAATGGGCATCTGTGGAAGTGCTATGGCGGCAGGTTTGGTGTCAGGCACGTTCAGCATTCTTGTCGGCTCAGCTTACGTACGCTACATCGCCACAGTGGTAATCGAGGCTAGAATAGCCAGTATTGAGGACGCATGGTCGGTGCTTCAATCGTACGCCTTGCTAGGTATTTTTTCTGGAGTTATTGTTCTAACTTCATTCCTGATGTTGGTGATTACACTCTTCGAACGATCCCCAGCAGGTTCGAAGTCGATCAATTTGTCCCAACGACTGTTAACGATGTTGTTGATGGTGTCACTAGTCGGTTTTGGTTACGTTCTTCATTTCAAAGGCTATTGGGAACGATTACCCCTTCCGACCGAACTATACGCCGCCCTGTTAGGTTCTTAACTAGGCATCTAACCATTCAAAGATGCTGATGGTGAAGCGTAGAGAGATGCCGAATCCCCCTCAAAACATCCACCGCGGACAAGCCAGATGACCCGAAACCTCCGCAACCTCGCCTAGCAAACATACCCAGTCCCAACAACCGCTTCAAAGTCGCCTGACATTTGTGCCAAAATGCGATTAACCTTCGAGTATGGCAATCGAACATAATCCAACCTCACCGTACGCCACACAATCGGACATCGAGCGTCTGCGAGACTCGACCCAGTTGGACATCGAACGTCTCCGCGTCGAATTCCACAAGGCGATAAACACCCAGACTTGGCGTATTATCGCCGCCGGATTCACCGCCGCGGGCCTGTTGCTAGCCGGTATCAAGTTCCTCTAGGTCGAACAAACCCGTCATTCCGATCGCTTAAGAATCCTTCAAATCCTAGTTCAATACCCCCGGCGCGGATATGCTAGATGTCCCACCATTCCCGTCTTCGCCACCCGGTAAACATGACCGGTAGCGAAAGTCACGAACAGCACGTCTAATCCCGGACCGCCGAAGGTGCAGTTTGTCGGACTACCTGCTGGCGTCCGATGAGTCGCCCTGACCAGACCACTCGGCTCGAAGACATAAATCGCTGAACCTGCACCGACTGTCGGCTCACCTGCTGTTGCCAGAATCTGACCATCTGTCGTCAGCACCATGCCGTCGATGCCGCGACCGTCTCCGAAATCGAATAACACTGTTCCGTCGCCCAATGTCCCATCTGCGTTGATCGGATACGCCCTAAGTTGACGCCGAAGGCTTTTCTCTCGGCGACATACAGGATTGATTGATCTGCGGACAGGAGCACTCCATTGGGTCGATTGGTATCGAGGGTTACGCGTTTGGTGGTCCAGTTGCCTCCGAACGAGTGCGCTGCTAGGTAGACCGATTCATGCGGAAGGTTGTTTGGCTGGGCAGAGTAGTTCGGGTCGGAGAAGTAGATGCGACCTTGACCGTCAACGTCGAGGTCGTTCGGCATGTTGAGCCTGGCGTCGTCGAGATTGTCGGCGATAACCGTCGCTTCCGACGCCGGATTCGCAACATCGATCTCCACGACACGATTCCCACCGCCTTCACACGCGAACAACCGACCCGATCGGTCGAATTTCATCCCATTCGCCTGGTTGGTGTCCGTCCGCCACACCTCGCTCTCGCCAGTCTTTGGGTCCCATCGATAAGTCGTCGCCGCGTAGCACTCGTTGTAGAGCAGGGCGGTTCCGTCCCACGTCGGTCCCTCAGTGAGCGAATCGTGTTTGGCGATCAGTTCCCATTCCCAAGAATCGTTCATCGGTAGTCCAGACCTTTGATTGCTTTTGATGTCGGAGCTGCGAAGCGCCCATGATCACTGCGGATAGAGCAGGTGTCCAGTCAATCCGGTGTCGCGGGAAACCAAGCAGTGACCTTCGATGGATGAGACGTATAGGTCACCGTCAGCGAAGGTGCAGTTGGTCGGGCGTTGCGCGACTACTGGATGCTGCTCGATGATCATGCCGTCAGGATCGAAATGGGTCACGTTACCGCCGGGTCCTGACACTTCCCAACCGGTGCAGGCGACAATGCTGCCGTCTGAGGCGAGAGTCATGCCATCGATGCCGCGATGCGGACCGAAGTCGTGCAGGATTCGACATTCACCGAGTGAGCCGTCGTCGTTGACCGGATAGGCGCGCAAATCTCGGCTCTCGCTGGCACGGAAGTCGCTTTGTGCAACGTAGAGCGTCTTGTAGTCGCTGGAAAAGATCAGTCCGTTGGGCTGAGTAGTGTCGAAGGTGCGGCGTGTGCAAACCCAATTGCCGTCGTTATCTTGCTCAGCTGAGATGATCGCCGAGTAGGGTATGCCCACGTCGGGGTTCGAATCGCCAACGCGGTCGGAGAAGTAGATCGCGCCAGAAGGAGTGATTGCCAAGTCATTCGGGCTGTTGAGTAGAACGCCGTCTATCCGGTCGACAACGGTCTCGAAACTGCCGTCATCGTCGAACTTGATGATTTTACGACCGGTACTCGCGCAGCCATAGAGGTTGCCTTCGGCATCGTAGTTCAATCCATTCGTGCCTTCAGTATTTTCAGCAAACACATCGACGAGACCGGACTGGACATCGAGACGCATGATTCGGTCGTGGGCGATATTGCTGTAGAGCATGTGCGTGCCGGTCCAGCAGTTACCCTCGGTGATCGAACCGATCATGGGTGCCGCGTCTTCAAATGTCCAAGGCATTGTTAAATCTCCCGTTTGGGTAGTGGTTAGACGGTTGGTCAGGCACAACCAAGTTGATTGGCCATGTCGTCGAAATCGGTAGCGGATACGTCGAAAGATGAAGTGTCGGGCATCTCGACGGGGTTTTCGGAACCATGTTCGAAGGGTCGGTAGACAAACCCAGTGGCTAGACCTTGGCGAGATGCTGCTTCCAGATCGCCAACGTGAGCGGCGACCATCATGACTTGCTCAGTGTTTAATCCGAGAAGTTTTGAGGCGTTTTGGTAGACCTTCGGCGACGGTTTGTATGCACCGTAGACATCAGGCGACATTACCGCGTCCCAGGGCAGGTCGGCGTGTTTTGCCATGTTGACGAGAAGAGCGAGACTACCGTTGGAAGCGGTGGCGATGATGTATTTCGATTTGAGACGGCGTAACCCCGAAGGTGAATCAGGCCAACCATCTAGGCGATGCCATGCACGGTTGAGATGCTGCTTCGCCTCCTCGCTCATGGCGTCGGATAGTCCGTATTCCTCAAGCAGCACGTCCAGTTTTTCTCGGTGAATTTCGTCAACGAGTCGCCAAGTTCCGTCACCGTTGCTGAGTTCACGGGTCGACTTGCCGTACCATGCTCGCCACTCGTCGGCGAACCTGCCCCAATCGCCGTCTGGCTTCCCGTGCTCAGTCGCCGCTTTTGTGACTTCGGCGATTATCGAATCACGCCAATTGACCACCGTCCCGAAGACATCGAAAATCAATGCTTCGACCTGTGAGAGATCGTTTCGACGTTCTTCTGGGCGTGCATCGAGCATCACGCTTGCGTATTCTATATGGAAATGAACTCCGTAAACCCACCTCGCGCGTTGACCATAGCCGGGTCCGATTCCGGCGGAGGCGCGGGGATTCAGGCGGACATTAAAACGTTTGCCGCCCTCGGTGTTTTTGGTACCAGCGCCATCACTGCGATAACGGCGCAAAACACTCTCGGAGTGACTGCCGTAGCAGAAGTATCGGTCGAGGTAATCAACGATCAGATCGACGCGGTGGTGTCCGATATCGGCGTCGACGCAGTGAAGACTGGCATGCTGTCGTCAACCGAGATCGTAGAGTGCGTCGCCGAGGCCGTAAAACGGCTTGGACTCGCACCTCTCGTTGTAGACCCGGTGATGATCGCCGCAACCGGGGCGCAACTTTTGCAGGACGATGCGGTCGAGAGCGTCAGGAAGCAGTTGGTCCCGCGGTCGACAGTTGTGACGCCCAACGTCCCCGAGGCCGAGGTGTTGACCGGGGTTGAGATCGATTCGGTTGAGGATATGGAACTGGCAGGAGGCGAATTGCTGATGATGGGCGCGGACGCCGTAGTGGTCAAAGGAGGACATTTCGACGATGGCACGGGTCGCGTCAAGGATGTCTTGGTTACCAAAGAAGGTACTCACACGTTCACATCATTGCGGATCGACACGACCAGCAATCATGGAACCGGTTGCACATTCGCTTCGGCTGTTGCCGCGCATTTAGCCCACGGT
The DNA here is from genome assembly GCA_965232825.1 of Dehalococcoidia bacterium. Lineage (GTDB taxonomy): Bacteria > Chloroflexota > Dehalococcoidia > Lucifugimonadales > Lucifugimonadaceae > Bin127. Next base: position 549,800 of record OZ247429.1, read on the forward strand.
ATGGAACTCGCGCACGCCGTCGAATTGTCCCAGAGATATGTCTGGAACGCGATGGCGAATGCCGTCCCAATCGGTAGCGGACACGGTCCGCTGAACCACATGTGGTCTCATTCGTACGATCCGAGTGAGCAAGATTAAAAAGTCTGGAGATGACATGACGACACCGCTGTTCATAACCGAAGAGCAAGTCAAATCGCTGTTCACGATGCCGATTGCGGTTGAGGCGGTTGAAGAGGCATTCAAAGCCCGCGCGCAAGGCGATGCGTTCAACGAACCGCGGCGTAGGTTGCCTACGAGTTCGGGTGCCTACAACGTAATGTTCGCGACTTGGCGTGGACACCAAATCGCGGGATTGAAGTCATATCCCGGCGGTACGGGCGGCATCAATTTCCACGTGATGCTGTACGACACGTCGAATAATTCGTTGGTAGCGGTAATTGAGGCCAACCGCATGGGGCAAATGCGTACCGGTGCGGCGTCTGGAGCAGCGACGAAATACATGGCGCGCGATAACTCCGAGACGGTGGGAATCATTGGATCGGGGTACCAAGCCGAGACGCAGCTCGCGGCGATCGCGCACGTCAGAAATATCAATAGCGCCAAGGTATACAGCCGTTCGGAAGAGAACCGCAATCGATACGCTGCCAAGATGTCGAACGCGTTGGGTATCGATGTCACGGCAGTTTCTAGCGGCGAAGAGGCGGCCGCCTCGGACATCGTTGCGACGATTACCAATTCGCAGGAGCCGGTGCTGCTTGGGGAGTGGCTTAAGCCGGGCACACACATCAACGCGGCGGGCAATAACTCTTGGCTGAAACGCGAGATCGATACTCGGGCTATAGCGATGTCCGACATCGTCGCGACTGACGATGTAGAACAGGCTAAATTCGAGTGCGGCGAGTTGATGCGCGCCGCGGAGGTGGGCCGCTTTTCGTGGGATTTGGCGGTTCCGATTCACGACATTGTTGGCGGAAAATCTAGCGGCCGAGATGACGACGAACAGATCACGTTGTTCGAGTCGCAAGGACTCGCTTTGGAAGATATCGCGGCGTGCGAACGGATAGTAGAGTTGGCACGAGAAAAAGGCGTTGGCACGCCGCTCAAGTAAGTGAAGAATGGCTAGGAGGCACGCGATGGCGCTCGATTTTCTGAAGATACCTGATGACAATGCCGTCCAAGTTTCGGCCGATGCGCTGCGCCAGCAGGTCGCGTCGATCTTCGTAGCTGCGGGCACACCAGAGCGGTACGCGCAAATAACCGCTGATGCCTTGACACTTGCCAGCCTGCGCGGCGTCGATACCCATGGAGCGACCAATGTTGTTCGCTATACCGAGTCGATCCTAGAAGGCACTTTCAAATCGCCACAAGAGATCGAGGTCATCTCTGAATCCGACACGACCGCGCTGTTGAGTTGCGGTTGGGGGTTAGGACATCCGGCGGCGCACATCGGCATGGAGATGGCGATGGACAAAGCGGCGGAGTATGGCGTAGGTATGTCTACGATCCGTGATGGGCATCACATCGGCATGGTTGCCTACTATGCGATGCTTGCTGTGGAACGCGACATGATCGGTATCGCGATGACCAACGCCGGGCCCGCGGTTCGGCCTGCGCATGGTCGCCAAGCGATGTTGGGGACCAATCCGATCGCGTTCGCCGCGCCCGCTGGCGAGGAAAGCGATTTCGTGCTCGACATGGCGACCTCGACGGTTGCGAGTGGCAAGATCGGTTTGGCGCGCCAACTTGGCGTTCCGATACCTGAAGGTTGGGCGGTTGGTGCTGAAGGCGAACCGATCACGGAACCTCCGGGCGATAGGGGAGATCATTGGGCGCAGAATCCGCTCGGCAACACCCGTGAGCAAGGTGCCCACAAGGGTTACGGATTGGCGATGATGGTCGATATCTTGTGTGGTGTGCTTTCGGGCGGTGGCTACAGTTCGTTCATTGGCGGTGGCAGGAACATGTCGTTTGCCATGGCCATAGATATCGATGCCTTTCGTCCGGTCGACGAGTTCAAAGAGATGATGGATGAGATGATCCGGGCGTTGCACGACACGCCCACAGAACCAGGTGCCGACCGTGTAATGGTCGCCGGCGACCCGGAAGACGACGCGATGAAAGACCGCGAGGCGAATGGAGTGCCGATATTGCAGGCGCGTTATGACGAGATCGTAGGAATCGCTCGACGCGTCGGGGCAGAGGTGCTCATCTAAACTGCGTTTTGCAACTGCGAGAACGGTTCAGCCTCGATGGGAGACTCAACGTTGACCGCCAAACCAAACATCCTGATTATCGGTGTCGACTCTTTGCGAGTGACCAACCTCAGTTGCTACGGTTACCCGCGTCTTACCTCGCCGCATATCGACCGCATAGCTGCACAGGGCACTTTGTTCGAAAACACGTTCAGCGCCCACATTCCGACCACCAGCGGTTACACGTCGATGTTAAGCGGGTTGGATGTGTTTTCATCACAGGTGGTGGCACTGCGACACAAGGGGCCAGTTAGACCCGAAGTAACGTTGTTGCCGGAACTGTTGAAGGGCGAGAGGTACAACACCGCGTGCGTCGGACTTAGTGGCAATCCAAGTTCGAGAGGATTTGACACGTATCTTGACTACCGCGCATGGGGTTCTTGGGAAGAAGGTCGCAGTGACAAGGCTCAGAATCTAAATCGCGTCTTTCTGCCGGAGTTGGATCGACTTTGCAGCGCCGATGAGCCGTTTTTCGCGTTGCTCCGTCACATGGATCCTCATGCGCCTTACCTTGCGCCAGAACCGTATGAGCGGATGTTTTATCACGGCGACGAGTGCGATCCTGCAAACAAGTCGATGGAACCAGTCATGGCGTTCAAGCCGTTTCGCGACTTTTTGTCCAGTTGGATGCCGCCGGGCATTACCGACAAGGATTATGTGATTGCTCAGTACGACGGGGCAATCGCGTATATGGATGCCTGCATCCAGACGATTCTGACCAATCTGGAGAGTCGCGGCATTCTTGACGACACGATCGTCGTGCTCAACTCAGATCACGGAGAAACCCTCTACGAACACGAATGCTTTTTTGACCATCACGGGCTCTACGATTCGAATCTCCACGTTCCGCTCATCATCCGTTACCCGCCGAAGATGCCGGCCGGGCTAAGAGTAAGCGGCTACAACCAACACAAGGATTTGATGCCGACTCTGTTGGAGCTGGCAGGGATCGAGAGCGATATCGAGTTTGACGGTCGGAGTCTCATGGGGATGGTTAGGGGAGAGTCTGCGTCGCACGAGTCGGAGATTTACATCACCGAGTGCACTTGGATGAGGAAGCACGGATGGCGAACACCGCAGTGGAAGTTGATTAGGGCGCTAGAACCAGATTTCCACTTCAAACCGTCCGTCGAGCTCTACAACATGATCGAGGATCCGCTGGAAATAACCGACGTGGCCGAGGCGCATCCTGACGTGGTCGCCGCGTTGACTAAGCGAATGGAGAGTTGGATCGCTAAACGTGAAGTTGAGACCGGACTGGCAAATCCCATCCACAACCAGGGCGATTGGCACGGGATTGATGGGATAGGCTCATTCAAGTCGTCTCAACAGGCTTACGACACGCTGTACATCGGCGATTCGTCGACGGCGAGGCGACTGCAAGCGAAGTCGCGGTAGCATCGTTTTTGAAGGAGCGCAGGTTTCGTGACATTGAAAGTCGCAATCGTAGGAATGGGTGGCATCGGCACACGGCATGCCGACATCTATCAAGCGGATGAACGTTGTGAGATTGTCGCAGTGTGCGATGCCTTTGCAGACAAGGCTGATGCGGCCGCTCAGCAATACGGTTGCGCCGCGTACAACTCGGTTTCAACGATGCTGGAAGGTGGGAAAATCGACATCGCGAGCGTATGCACGGCGGGCGTTGAGAATGGTGGCGACCACTACGAACCTACGATGAATCTGCTCAACGCCGGCATCCCTGTCTTGGGCGAGAAACCGATATCCAATGAAATCCCCAAGGCGAAGGAGATGGTCGCCCTAGCCAAGGAAAAGGGATTGCGGTACGGGATAAACCTTAATCACCGTTTCACTCCAGCGGCGTTGAGAGCGAAGGAATGGGTCGCCAAGGGCCGACTTGGAGAGTTGAACATCGTCAATATGACGATGTGGATCAACAACCCGAACGAAAGTTCGCCTTATTTCCATATGCGAGCTTTGCATCCTCACTCAATCGATGTGATGCGTTACTTCTGCGGCGATGTTGCGAGGGTTCATGCGTTCTTTAAGAAGGGACGAGGCAGAAGCATCTGGTCGAACGTGCAGGTAAACATGCAGTTTGAGAATGGAGTGATCGGACATCTGACGGGTAGCTATGACGCAGGAGGCAGCTACGGGTTGGAGCGGCTGGAGGTCGTGGGATCCGAGGCGAGGTTCGTGCTGCTCGAAGCCTGCGAGCATTTGGAGTTTTATCCTCGCAGATCTCAGCAGGTCGAGAAATACGCATATCTCGGCGACATGATGAGTTTTGGCGAGACGTTTGAGAGTCGGATAGCACGTTGGGTTGATCAGAACGTCGAAGGTGCCGATCCGGTCGAGATTGACGGATCAGGCGAAGACGCTCTGAAGTCGCAATTGATTATCGAGGCCGCGATTGAATCTTGGGAGAGCGGCCAAGTCGTTGAAATCGAAGGGATATCACAATGAAACTCGGCGCTAACTCAGTTCTCTTCGGCGGGCACAGCATGGAAACAGCCTTCAAATCCATATCCATGGCGGGCTATGACGGCATTGAGTTGTCGGCGATTGACGGGATGAGCGAGCATCTGGTGCTGAGCCGATGGGAAGAACTCGTACCGGAGATACGCGACCTATCAGATAAATACGCGCTCGAGCTACTTGCCATGGAGCAACCGCTACGCGACCCCGATGTCATGGATCGAGCGTGCCGAGCCGCGTCTGCGTTAGGTATACCGGTGGTCAACTGCGGACCGGGTGGAACATCTGGCGATGACGCGAGTTTGAAAGCCTCGATCACTTCGCTCGCGGAAATGGCTAAGATCGGCGAGGAATACGGCGTTACAGTCTGCGTCAAAGCGCACGTCGGTGCAAGCATCTACAACACGCCAACCACGTTACGTGTGATGGATGCCATCGATTCCCCCGCGTTCGGCATCGACATGGACCCGTCGCATATTCATCGTGCAGGGGAGAACCCTGCAGAAGCCATAGCCGCGGTCATGTCCCGAGTCCGCCACGTTCACATTCGCGACTGCAAAGGTATGCAGTCTGGGCCTGGGAAGCCGGAAGATCAAGCCAACGGGCGTGGTGATATCGATTTGCTCGGGTTTGTTCGCGTTTTACACGAGCATGGATATGATGGCGCTCTCAATCTCGAAGTCATTGGCGCGAAGGACTACAGTTTGGAGCAATCTTGTACTATTGCCGCGGAATCCAGAGGGCACATGCAGGCTTGTTTGCAGGCTTGTGGGGCTAGGTGATGTACGATTTGGCTATGTCGATTGACTGAATGCCAAAGGTATCGAAAGAGACCGAAGGACAATGACTACGCCCGTAGAAGTGAAAGCACTTGCTGGCTATCGCATCTGGATGAAGTTCGATGATGGCGTTGGAGGCGAGATCGACCTGTCGGATTTTGCTGGTCGCGGGGTGTTCACGGCGTGGGAAGATCGGGATTTCTTTGAGAGTGTCGAAGTTCCTGACTACGATGCAATAGCCTGGCCAGGTGACATGTCACTATGCTCTGACATGCTATACATGCGTCTGACTGGAAAATCCGTCGAGGAGATATGACGATGAAACTGTTGGATGCGTGGAAGAATGCTCTGCTTGATCAACCGCCGTACGCCTTAGATCCAGACGTCCCTGTCGTCAAGTCGTCGAAAAGAAGAAAGGACTTGGAGATCATCGGGAAGAGCTGTAACGAAGTCGAAGCTCATCCCGACTATGACCGCGAAAAATCAATTCATTTCAGTTTGATACCACAACCGTTCAATGGGGACCTCTTGAATGCGGAAATCTACGTATTGACTTTGAATCCGGGGTTTGCTTGTAGCGACTACGACGCGAACTATCACAAACCACGTTATCGACAGTCTTTCATGGACAATATCAAGCAGAATCAACCACAAGGCGTATTGCCATTCTTTTTCCTCGACCCTAAATTTGACCGCCACGGCGGCCACAGTTATTGGTTTGGCAAGTTGAAGAAAACGATTGCCGAAATAGCTCGCTGTAATGGAATGGCGTTTGACGAGGCGCGAGACATGTTAGGACACAAGTTTGCTGTGATTGAACTGTTCCCGTATCAGAGCGCCAATGCTTCAGGGCTTGGCACTTTGATTAACAAGCTGCCTTCGTCCAAATTGGCCTTGGAGTTCGTGAGATGCCACGTACTCGAAAAAGCAATGCGCAGAGAAGCTCTGGTCATAGTGGTGCGTCAAGTTAGAAGATGGAATCAGGGGTTGGATGACAACGTTGGAGAACAGGACGGTGTCATCCGATACAGCCAGAGCCAGGCCCGGAGCGCGTCGCTTTCCCCGAATTCAAAAGGTGGCAAGGCAATTATCGATTGGTTCTGTTGATCGGCAGCGTGATTCACAGACATTGAGAATCACGCCCGTCTCAAAACCGGAGAAATCGCCAGTGCTATCAAGCTCGCAGCTGCGACGATCAAACCGGCCCCTCCAATCGCCCAACGCACCCCGAACGCATCGCCGACTGCGCCCATCGCCAGGTGACCGACCCAGCCGAAGCCTATTGCGAATACCCAACCTCCGATTACACGACCGCGCAGACGATTCGGGACGTTTGCCTGAAGCAGCGTCCACTCCATCGCGTCAAACATCGATGCAGCGGCTCCGACCATGGTAACGAGGAGCAGGGCAGTGATCAGGTTGGGGCTTGCGGCAACGCCCATCAGACCTATGCCGTAGCCAACCGCAATACCGAGAAGCAATGGTCCTTTGCGGCTGAAATCACCAAGGAAGGAGAGCGCGATTGCGACGGCGACGGCGCCAATGCCGGCCGCAAATCTCAATGTGCCGAGACCTGATTCAGCGACGTTCAACTCGTCGCGTGCAAGGGCTGGCATGACCGAGTCGTAGGCGAAGCCAAATATCTCGACGACGATCGCCATCCAGAGGAGAGTGGATACCGTCGGGATTCGCATCATGGATCTGATGCCAATCATCGCGTCCTTGAATATGTTCTTCGCGGAAGCGCCGGTTTGTCGCGCCGTACTCCGTATTGTTGGGGTGAACAGTACGACAATGCCGCCGATGAGTACCGCGCTGGCTGCGACCAAAAGGGCGGCAGGGATGCCGATGAACTCGGCGATTATTCCGCTGGCCAACGCTCCGACGGCAGCGACGGCCCGCGTACCGACAGAATGCACTGAGATGGCGTTCATTCGGGCTTCCCGCGGAACGATGTCGGTGATCAGTCCCTGCTTGGCGGGCATATCGAAGGAGTTGACAACACCTTCGAATGCGACGATGACGAAAATCGGCCAAGGATTGGAAAATCCGTTCAACGCGATGAGCGCGATTGAAAGCATGGAGATCGCCCTGATTAACGCTGTCAGAGGCAGCAGACGGTTTCTGGGGAATCGATCGGCGACGGCGCCACCGAATGGTGCTGCGATGATGCCGGGGGCCGATCCAGCGGCGAATGTCGCAGCCGATAGCAACACCGAGTCCGTCTGCTCTAGAACCAGCCACCCGACGGCTAATCGTTCAGCCCATATTCCAAGCGCGACGAAGTTGGCGCCAAACCACAGCAGTCGAAATCCAGGGTATCGAAACGCGGCGAAGGGACTCGGTGTCCGAGGCAGCAACCGGCGTCTTTGAGGCGGCGATTGCGATTGTGACGGATCCATCGCGTAACGTTACGTCAATGTCGGTGCGCTCAACAACCAATGCTGTGTGATTGTTCAGGTCTGGATCTGGTGAATTCGGTGCTGGATTTCCCCTGTTGTCTCGATGTCGTTTTCACCGACGTAGACATCCATCTCGAGTCGTACACCGAATTCGGAAAGATAGATTCCGGGCTCCATGGTTACGCAGATGCCGGGGATGAGTTGACGGGTATCGTGAGTCTCCCAATCATCGAGGTTCACTGCGTTGGAGTGAACTTCGGGACCGACGCTGTGGCCCAGTCGGTGGACGAAATAATCTCCGTAACCGTCGTTGATGATGGAGTTTCGAGCCACTCGATCGAGTTGCCAACCGAGTGTCGGTTCGCCGTTACGATGCCGGACCCGCAGGAAATCGAACGCGGCGTCGCGGCCGCGTCTCACGGAATCGAACACCTCGACTTGATCGGGTGTCGGGTCCGATCCGATTTTGGCGACCCAGGTGATGTCGGCATAGACTGGTTCGCTGGCGGATGCAACCTCACTTTCGACGAACGGATCGATTGAAATTGGTTTGGCCCAGGAGTCGATCAGGAGCCATCCGTCGCGCCGAATGATCGAGGAACTTTCGATGGTCGGTTCGTAATGAGGGTCAGAGGAGTTGCCGTTGAAGGCGACAACGGGACCCTCGTCGGTGTGGAGGCCCGCGCGGTCATAACGTCCACGAATGAACTCGGCTACGTCGTGCTCTGTTAGTGCCCAACGGACGTTTTCGCCGATGAAGTTGAAGGACTCGTGCATTATGTTTACGAGTTCCGTCATGGCGTACCGGTGAGATGCCAATTGGACGGCGTCCCAGCGTTCTGTCGCGTATTGGGATACATCGCCTGATGAGACCACCTCCACGCCGAACGATCGGATTAACTCGACTGAGCCCGCGTCGACTCTGGCGACACGGGGAAGTTCGTAGGCCGGGGAGTAGTCCATGGCTACTTTGCCGTGATCAGGGATTAAGGACTTGAGCGATGAGACCATCGCATCGCGGTTGCTGTAAACGGTGATTTCGATATCGTCGCGTTCGAAGCGGTTAGCGTCGACGTCGTGGGTTAAGAGGCGCGGCTCGTCTTGGGCCGGGATCCACAGCCAGACCGGGCGCGTGAGGTTGTTGGGTTGGTAACCTAGCGCGGCGAAGAATATTGGATTGGTGTAGCGGTAGTCGCGGGTAAGCCAACCGGATATCCCATTGTCGGTAAGGAACTCGCGGGCGGCGTTGAGGTCGGTTGCCATTTCTAGGGATTCTCGGCTAGGGATGGGTAGGTTTTGAGCGCGTTTTCATAATCGTCCGGGGTGTTGAGGTCGAAGCGAACGACCGGGTTGTCGAAATATACGCGATTCATGGCTTGGTCGTATCGCTTCATGACATCGCGTAGACCTTCATGCTCTTCGGAGATACTGGACAGCTCGGGGCGTAGTCCCGCATCGAAGAGCAATGGATGTCCGCCGTGGCCGGAGTATCGTGGTGAAGTTACGGGGCATTTGGAATTCAGATGGGATTGGAGCGCTTGGTTGATGGCCCATGCAGGCCTCGGTTGGTCCACAGCTAAGACGAGGAGGGTTTGGCAGTTGGAAGAGAGTTCTCGGAGGCCAGTTTTGATTGAAGTCGTTTTTCCTTGGGACCAATCTGGGTTGGCGACGACGGTGATGTTTGGGTTATCGGTGATGGTGTCTGAGATTTCGTCATGGTGAGCACCAGTCACGACGATAACTCGGTTCGCCCCACCTTCGAAGAGAGCTTCGGCTTGGGCTAGGACGAGTGGTTGTCCGAACCAGTCTAGGAGGGCTTTGGGCGTACCCATTCGGGACGATTCGCCAGCTGAGAGGAGTATTGCCTCTACGACCATCGGAGGGGAAATGTGCCGCCGAGGTTAACTACCGGCGGCCAATGCGCGTTCAGTGACGGATGATCGGGCGGCGCGTTCGATGGCTTTGTCAAGGAGTCGTTCTTGAAGCTTCATGCTTTCGCCCGAGCCGCCGAGTCGAAAGGCGATGATCTCGGACATGACGCTAATGGCGATCTCTTCGGGCGTGCGACCGCCGATGTCGAGCCCGATAGGGGCGTTGATTCGTCGGAGTTCCTCCGGGTCGAAGCCGTTGCGGATGAGTTCCTCGAAGATGAGAATGGTTTTGCGTTTGCTGCCGAGAAGACCGACGTACGAAGCTGGAGTTTTGAGAGCACCCGAAACCGCCGCGTCGTCGAATTGATGTCCGCGGGTGGCAACGACGACGAACGAGTTGGCGTTGACCGGCAGATTGTCGAAACCATTGCGGTAGTCACCGACCATGGTGATGTCGGCTTCAGGGAAGCGTTCCGGATTGGCGAACTGCTCGCGGTCGTCGAAGACAAAGATGCGGAAGCCGACGCTCTTGGCGATGGGAACGATGGCGTTGCTGACGTGTCCGCCACCGATGAGGACGAGGGTCGGTGGAGTGGTGTATGCCTCGATGTAGCACTCGACACCGTCGTCGAAACGCAGGTAGTCATTCTTACCCATGGCCATCAGATCGCGTGCCTTTGTAACAGTCATCGCCTCGAGTACTGAATCGCCCAGACCGCCTTGAGTGTCTCCGTTTTCGCGGACGAGTAACTTGGCGCCGACTACGACGTCGGAGTTGGAAGGTGCGGCGGTGACGTTGACGATCGCCATTGGCGGCCCACCGGCATAGGCGTCAGCAGCTTGGGCTGCGAAATCGCGGTACGGGTCAGGTTGGCGAACGGGATCGATGAGGAAATACATCGTGCCGCCGCAAACGAGGCCGTCTTGGGCAGCGAGGTCTTCGTTCAGTTCGTAATCGCGAAGTTCGGCGTCGCCGCCGCGTTTGAGAAGTTCCTGTGCTGCGAACCAGATATCGCCTTCGACGCAACCTCCACCCAGTGTTCCTACGCCGCTGCCGTCTTCACGGACCAACAGTTTAGCGCCGGATTTTTGGGGAGTCGAACCAGAGGTCCGTACGACCGTTGCGACGACCATTGGCTTTTGGCCATCCAACTCTTCGACGGCTGCTTTGAAAACCGATTCCATGCTTCAGATTCTCCTACGACATGCCCGAACTGACGGACCTGACTCCACCACCGCACGAACCTACACTTCCATGCTACTATTCGTGACCGATCTGCGATGATTTTGGTTCACTTCTCAATCGATCAACTCGATCGTCGTTGACTCTGATTCGCGTTCCTTGGCTTCCATTGCTGCGTCTTCTTCTTCGCGTCTCTGTCGTCGGATTCGACTGACGACAACGCTGGTGACGATGCCACCGCCGATCAAGACGAACAGGGTGGTGATGATAATGGGGCCGATGGCGAATTGGAAGCCGGGATCGCGGGTTTGCGCGTATACATCGATGCCGTCAAGGAGATTTGAGTCCCAAATGAGGACGCCGTCGACTTCTCGATCGGCATTGTGCTCAATGTATTCGCCGGGTAGTTCGAGTGACAAGATGAATGGCAACTCTAGCTCTCCTAGGTCAAAAGGGATGTCGCCCGTAAGACCGTCTAATCCTTCTGTAATCGACGAATCAGTGGTCTGGTTCAGTTCGACGACCCAGCCATCGTCTTGTTCGGTCCGATTGAAGTTGAATTTCCCAATGCCAACCGTTTCGGTCAGGTTGCCGAGGATCGACTCGCCGTCAGATATCGCAGAGATTGCATCGCTACGCGGATCGAAATCGGCTTGGATCCTTACGCCGGTGTATCCGGCTTCGGAATAGGGTTCGATTGTTGCACCAGCGAGACCTTCGGATTCGAGCTCATCGGTCGGGGCATCCAGGAAGTCGCCCAACGGATCTTCACCGCCGAGTTGGGCCATAGAGAGGATGGCATCGTTCACCGCGCCGATTATCTCGATTTCCCCATTGCCTTCCTCGTCGACCGATACATTGATTTCCGCTCTGCAGGCAGTTAATGAGATCAATACGGTCGCTGCGAGCATTACGGCAACTATTGATCTCGGGGGTCTGATTGGCAGGTTCATCTGTGAGGTGTCCTTAATTTCCAGAGGACTGTTGAGATTAATGATGCCGCGAATTTCGGATATCGATTTGGTTCACGTAATGATTGCGAGGCCCGCTCCAGCCGCGGCGCAGAGAATTACTACCAACCAGGAGGGAAGTTTCCAAAACATGAGGAGGCCGAAGGCCGCGGCGGCGAGTGCGAAGTCCTTTGGTTCTTTGATCGAGGATGTCCATACGGGATCGAAAAAGGCGGCGGCTAGAACCCCTACTACTGCCGCGTTGATGGCGATCAATGCGGCCCGGAAATTCGACGCTTGGCTGAGTTCATTCCAGAAGGGGAGAATGGCAACGACGAGAAGAAACGAAGGCAGGAAGATGGCGACGAGAGCGATTAATGCGCCGCTGATACCACCAGGCCCGATGTCCATTACCGTACCGAGGTAGGCGGAGAAGGTGAATAGTGGTCCGGGTATAGCTTGTGATGCACCGTAACCCGCGATGAATTGCTCGGCGCTAACCCATCCGTTCTTCACTACCTCGGTTTCCAACGTGGGCAAAACGACGTGCCCGCCGCCGAAGACTAACGACCCGCTGCGGAAAAAGCCGTCGAATATCGCTAGGACATCAACATCCAAGAAGAAGCGGACCAAGGGCAATCCGACCAGTAACGCCACGAAAATCATCGCCAATGCGATGCCGATCGATTTCGGGATGTTGTACGTGAAGTCTTCTGTCGGAGCTTCGTCGACGTAGTGGCGGAATCGCCACCAACCGTAGGTACCCGAGATCAATATCACGCCCACGATGCTGATCACCACCGGCGACAGAAGAACTGCGACGGCGGCCAATATCGCGACTGTAGCACGAGTTTTATCTGGCGCTAGGGTTGTGCTCATGCCCCATAGCGCTTGGGCCACGACAGCTACGGCGGCGATCTTCAGGCCGGCAAGCCATTCGCCTTCGAAGAGATTGTCGAATTCGGTTATGCCGAACCCAAATGCGATGAGGAGCGCAGCCGATGGTGCAGTGAAGGCGATCCAGGCTAGCACGCCACCGAGCAGACCACCACGGGTGATTCCCACCGCTATGCCTACTTGGCTGCTGGTCGGACCGGGCAGGAAGTGGCAGAGGGCGACAAGATCTGAGAAACGGCGTTCGGAGAGCCAGCGGCGATTCTCGACATACTCTTGACGGAAGAAACCGATATGGGCGATCGGTCCTCCGAAGGACGTTAGGCCAAGCCGAAGAGCAACAACAAAGATAGTCAGTAGGTTGACTAGTCGCGAGTTCGGATCGTTTGGATTGCTGGTTGAGGTCACTTCAGTCATCGTTGAAGTCCCCTCAACCAGAGCCTATTCGGGTCACTAATTTCAACTACTCACTGATTAAACGCGGAACTCTTCCAAGACGTCCCATTTAGGTTCAAGTCCCAATCCGGGGCGGTCTGGTGCATGAACATAGCCATCGCGGATGTCGAGTTCGTGTTGCCAGATCTTGCCGTGCATCGGATCAACGGTGTCACGGTAGTACTCGAGGATGAGTCCGTTCGGAATCGCCGCAACTAGGTGGATGTGGACATATTGGGAACCGTGAGGTGCGATGTCAAGGTCGTGGGCTTGCGCTAAGGCGGCGATTTTCATGAACTCCGTGATGCCTCCGAGTACAAGAGCATCGGGTTGCAGAATGTCTACGGCGCGGTGATCGATCATGTCTCGGAAGCCATAACGAGTGTATTCGTTCTCTCCCGCTGCGACGGGAACGGAGGTTGCGCGAGTAATTTCGCGCTGCCCGATGTAGTCATCTGGTTCGACGGGTTCTTCGAACCAGAAGAGGTCGTATTTTTCGGCTTTTCTTGCGAATTCGATGGCTTGATAGTGACGGTACGCGTTGTTGGCATCGACCATCAGACGTATGTCGGGTCCAATGGTCTCGCGGCAGACTCTGACCCGTTCGATGTCTTCGTTGATTGATACAGCGCCGACTTTGATCTTGACCGCACGTGCGCCGAGTTCGACGTTTTCGGCCATTTCGGCGGCAAGTTCTTTTAGGCCCTTGCCTTCTTCGTAGTATCCGCCGGCCACGTAGGTGTCGACGCGATCAGTAAATCCACCGAGCAGTTTATAGACGGGGAGGCCGGCGACCTTTCCTTTGATGTCCCACAGAGCGATGTCGACACCGCCAAGCATTCTGGTAGTGATTCCGCGTCGACCGACAAGCTTGGGGCGCCACATCTCGTGCCAGATACGCTCGTTGTCAAGCGGATCCATACCCACGAGCATCTTCTTGAAGTGACCGATGATCGCTTCACCAACTTCGGGACTCGCTTCGATGCCTCCGGCGAGGCCGATGCCGGTGATGCTGGGATCGTCGGTTTCGATGACCACGATGTTCAGCAGGTTGTGCGTGTAGGTGTAGAGACCATTGGTGATCGGGACCTCACGGGGCCACTTGTACATATCGAGGCGTACATCGGTGATTTGCATCGAATTCCTGCTTTCGTATCATCTGGAGCTGATCGGCACAGTTGAATGTTAGCGCAGGGTTTTTGCGACGCGATCAAGTGAACAGGTTTGGGTTAGGCTATTTTTGGGTTAGGCTATTAGAATCGCCGTTACACCTAATTCACCGCGTGGGCCCGTAGCTCAGGGGTTAGAGCAGTCGGCTCATAACCGATCGGTCGGGGGTTCGATTCCCTCCGGGCCCACCACTACATCTTTGTTTTTTTGGTTGGATTCGGGTGTGCCAGCAGCCAGGTACCACTTTTAGTAACAAAAGTGGACTAGCTAAATTTGCATGAAACCGACTGGCACATTTTGGGTTTGCGAGTGCGGGCGGTTGCACAGCGTGTCTGAACAATCGAGATGACGTTGTCGAAATTCGTGCGGTACTACAAAGGATTCTTCAGTTCGGGTGCGGGATGTCAGCGAACCTTTCAACGCGATCTGCGTGATGAATACTCACCGTCCATCCACAGGTTGTACTCAACCAAATCTCCGAATTCGCGCGCCTTTTTTGCATAGCTTATGCCGTTTTTATGGTCGTCAAGTTTGAACGAGCAGCGAGCAGCGTCTCGGAGCGCCAGCGCGTAATTCGGTTTGGCGTTGAGTACTTCTTCGAAATGCGGTAAAGCTTCGTCGTATCTTTCAAGCATCATTAGCGTGTAACCAAAGGCGTACCGGAGGTGTGGTGTGGGTGCGGGCAGCACCGATTGTGCCCAGTTGAGCTCTTGAAGCGATTCTTCGTATGCCTCGTAGTTTGCGAATATGATGCCAGGTTCGACTGCTGGCGCGTCCCATTCAGGTAACAACGCCGATGCGATTTTGCATTCATCAATGCCTTCGTCGATAAGATCCCGACGCCGGGTCCATTTACCGCACATTCCTAGGAACGAACCGAGATTGAAATGCGCTTCAGGATTGGTTGGAAAGTCTCTTACCAGACTACGCCGAAGCGCGACTCGGTCTTGCAACATCGCATGGAGACCCTCGCGCATAATTCGAGGGAGATCGTCGATTGATGCCTCTTGCATCATTCGTTGTCGAATTTCTTCAGCGGGATCAGGAGTTCGAGGATCGCCCGGATTCCTTTGGTGTTGTTGGGCCACCGGTGACACGTCCGAAATATCTTGAGCAAGTCCGGCTGCCAATCTCGGCATTCCTGCTTCGATGGCAATCCGTTGAAAAGCCACTTCCCAACTCACAGCGGCAACCATGATGTAATTCTTCCAGCTAGGATCCGTTTCAACCGATGCGAGGTCTTCGAGTAGCGGAAATGAGGAACGGTGGGCCGTCCCGTAAGCCAACGCGACGACCTCTGCGGTTGGATTTTCCTCGAGAGGCGGTCGTTCCAAGTCATCGACGTTTTCCGAGATGATTCGCACAAATCGGTAGAGGGCGGAACCCAACTCCGCGACGTTCTCGTTTCCAATCAATGGGGTGAGAAGATCAGCCAGATTAGACAGGGTGAGTTCGCGCTGTATTTGGTTCTCGATTTGACAGGCACTGGTATTGGGAAGGTCGTGCGCCAACGCCTCGGCGAGCGCAGCGACGTGATCGCGTGTGGGCCTCGCGTTGCCATCAAGCCAGTTGTCAATGGAGGTGTCCGAAATAGGCGTCCCTGATCTCTCGAGACGATCTGCAAGCTGCTCGCGTGTCAAACCCGAATCCTTTGCGAGACCGCGCAACAGTTTGCGTTGGCTGTCACGCTCGACCCAAAGGGGTGTGATGGATGTCGGGGGATCCAGATCGGCGAGACGCGCCAATGCGAATAGGCGAAGGGCGAAATCGACAACCACCAAACGGAGGAAACCGTTTATCGCGACGGCATGGTCTTGGATCGACGCAGAATGGCTCTGCATCAGGGCCAGAAGAGCATCCCAGCGATTGCTGGTTTCGTCGAGCGCCTCGCCGATGATTAAAGACATGGGCGTCCCATATCGTTTCAACACGGCTGGTTCAGGCACGATGCCGAGGTCAACTATTGTTTCGCCGAAGGCCCCAAAGATTTCTTCCCGTTTCTTCTCTGAAACCCGCTCGCCGCGGAAAAAGCGTCGGGCGGTCCTTTCTTTGAGGATGCCGTGGTCAAGGTCAAGAGCTTTAACCACGGCACCGACAATCACGCTGCTGTAAGGCAATTTGTTGCCGTCAGTGTTGTTCTTTGATCGCTGCATGTCCGGAAACGGTGACGTCGCGCGATTAACGGACCTCGTACGCGTGGCGGTTGTTTTTCTGTGTTTTACGTAGGTTGCCTCGTTGCATCAGGGTCTGGATCGCGTCCGACACCCGACGGTCGCCGTGTCTGCGGAACTTTCCGGCAATTGCGTTTTTAGTGCGGGGTTGTTCGCAGTATTCCGCTATCTGCTCTTCGAGCATATCGAGTGACTCTGGTAGTTTCGCGAGAGGTCTGACCACGGTGCAGCCTTGATTGTCCATCGCTTCTTCACCCGGAGTGAAGTCGACACTGTTGGGAAAACGCCTCAAAAACTTCCGGATGTGATCACAGATCACACCGCCTTCGCCGGACGATCCGTATCCATGTATGACGACGATTTGTAGCGATTCCAATCCGTGGTTGGTTTCAACTGCGTCGTTGTAGACGCGGATGAATTCTTGAAGTGCATCTAACCACTTGTAGCCGTGCAGATCAAGTTCAATGGTTCCCATTTCAATTCTCCTTTCTTTGGGGAGTCCTGATTCACAGTCTAGGAAGTGGTAATGGTTTCGTCAGCCCAAGTGAATTGGACAATTTCGTGTCACGGGCAAAAATTCCACACCAAATCAGTCGATTGCCGAAATCGGACGATCTGATGCGAAATACGCGTACCGGGAATTCAGTCAGACCTCGACAAAATTGTTTCGAGATTTCTTTCGTATGAAGATCCCCTCCGGACCCACCACCACACCTTCGATTTCAAGTCAATTTATGGTTTTCGTGCTGTTGATTTCCGCATCCGCTTCCACAGCCTAACTCAACCGATATTCCGTTTATGGGAGCCTTCGATCTTTTTTTCAGCCCTTCCCGGAGAAACTCGGCATTACCTTGGTGGCGAAATTCTCTAGGTTCATCAGTGATTTGCTCAGCGGCATTCCCATGTGTGTGAACTCGACGAGGAGATAGTCCGGGTTGCAGACCTCTCTTAGTTCTTGGATCTTTTCGATTACGTTGTCAGGCGATCCGACTAACAGCGTTCGTGGTTCTAGGAAGTCTCAATCCAACTCGACTTCATCCGCCAGGACCTCGTTCGTGTTGGTGAACACCTGTCGGCCGCGAAACGGATCGTTGAAGATGAAGGCCGACATTATGCCTTCTTCAGCTTCTCAGCGTGGTTCTTCCATCGAAGAGGCGACGTATGTTGACCGCATTGTTGCTTGATCTTCGCCAAATCGGAACTGTCGACCCGCTGACTCAGTCCTGACCTTGGCGTAGAGTTCCATTCGTTCCTTGATCCTTAGTGTCGGCGGTTGCCAGTAGCAAGCCTTGAGGCCTAACTCGGCGGCGGTCGTGACCGATCGATCCGTGGAGACGGTCATCCAAAGCGATGGATGTAGATTTTGGAACGGTTTCGGTGTAACTCGCAGCTTCGTTACCACGTCTCCTTGTTGCCAGGCGGGGGTCGACGGATTATTTGGATGGGAGAAGACAGTGTCCTCGACTGGGAAGTTGTAGTTGGTGCCACGGCAGGAGAAGTATTCGTTGGTCCAAATATCACGTGGATCAGGTGTTCACATCGTCATGGGCGCAGGATTTTACATGGATGCGGCCCATCCAGACGACATGGATGGGCGCAACGTCGAAGGCGTTGATGGGAGCGGTGTAAAGACGGGCATCATCGGAGAAGTAGGTTGCACATGGCCGCTGATCTCTAACGAGCGCAAATCTCTGGTGGATGTATCCCGGGGCATTATCGGACATCTCGACCGCACCGTATTCGACGTCGATACGCTTCACCGCATCGCCTCATCAGGCTGTTACCTCGAATGGGACCTTTTCGGCAACGAAGGGTCTTATTATCCTCTCGCCGATATCGATATGCCTAACGACGCCCAAAGGCTGGACTACATCAAGCAAATAGCCGACGCTGGCGTACCGGATGTATGCAATGTGCACTGAACGTTCAATAGTTGATTCCTACCGCCGACCATTCCTTAGTCAGAATACCCCTTGAATTTGCTCGCCTGATTGTCTCAAGGGCGTTGGAATTAAACGCTGGAGAAGGGGGTAACTTCCATCTTGACGGTCGCATCTAGAGTTGAGGGTTCACCATCAATGAGGATGCCGCGGGTAGGGGAGACGTCGAGGTAGTCTCGACCTACGGCGATTCGGACATGTCGTTCGTCGGCGATGGTGGCATTTGTGGGATCGAATCCGAACCAACCGAGTTCGGGGAGCAGGCATTCGACCCATGCATGGGTAGCGGATTCCGAAACCTGCTCGCCGTGCATGCCGGTGAGGTACATGTACCCGGACACGTAGCGTGTCGGTATGCCCCATGATCGAGCGATTGCAATCATGACGTGCGCGTAATCCTGGCAGACGCCTTGTCGGGTTTCGAGAATCTCTTCAATCTTCGAGGCCGCGTTCGTAGATCCCGGGGTGTACTCAAAGTTGCGAAATAGGGTGTCGCCGAGGCGAAGAAGCGATTCGACCGGGTCTGATCCCGAACCGATGCGATATTTCGTTACGAAGTCCTCGAGCGCTGGCGAGTTGATTGTCATCGGACTTTCGTGAGTGTAGTGCCATTGTTCGAACGTATTCGTCCAAGAGGCGATCTCTTCCCAAGCTCCGGGTCCGAGAGCAGTTGGAAGTCTTGCCGCGGTGATGTTGTCGACCTCTGAACTGGCGTCGATGACGAGGGAATCGTGTTCGAAGTTGACGGTGATGAAATGCTTGTTGTTGCCGAATGGGTCCGTTTCGGGGCTCAGATAGACGCTCGGTTCAGTCGAGGCTTCGAATCGACGGACATTTTGATCGAAATCGCTACGCGGTTGGAGGCAGATCCACATTGCGGAGCGTGCGACCGTATTGCGATATTGGTAGTGAGAAACGTGCTGGATCGCGTATCGAACCATCTCGGTCATCGGATATCGCTCCTCGGCACACCTTGAAAGGCGTAGTTGAAATAGGTTTTCGAAAGTAGATTGTCGAGTTGTCTGGAATATTGCAAGACTTGGCGCAGCACTTCCTCGCGGTCATTCCGGTCTGGCCAATCGTACCGCAACAATGCGCCTAAGCGACCTGCGAGACGGCGCAAAGCGCCACTGGTGGCTGCGTCGGGTCCGTCACCCAGCGAAGACAGTTCTTGTGTGGTTCGATCTACTGAGCGTAGCAATGATTCGGGAATCCGACGATCGGTTACCAGGAGGTCCAGTACCAAGTCAGGTTGGATCTCGATGCTGTAGGTCCGGTCGTACGCGCCAGATGCATGGAATATCTTGAGCAGACTCCTCCAACTTGCTTCAGCAAGTTCACCAGATTGATTTTCGATCATCTTCTGTGTAATTAGAAGAGAGCAGCCGAATTGCACGCGCTCGATGAACTGCCCGACGCGGAAAAAGTGCCAACCTTCGTCCCGGTACATCGTTGCTGTGGCAACGCCAGAGAATCGATCGATGGCCGCGAGCAATTCCTCGTAGAAAGAGCTCGGCGACGCTAGCCATATGTCAGTCAATTTGACGTCGCGGATGCGGAGAAACTCGGTGTTGAGCGCGGTCCACATCTGATCGCTGACGCAGTGCCGTATCTGCCGGGCGTTTTCGCGACCCCGTTCCAAACAGCTGAGAATCGACTCTGGGTTGTCGCGCACGAAGGTGAGTTCGTCAGTGAGCAAATACGCATCAACCAGGTTGTAATCATCGAACGGTCCCACCGCTTGCACTCCGCCGAGTGGATTCCGGTTAATCGCCGTGTATATCCGCCGCCAACCGAATTGAATTTCGCTGACAGGTCGGTCTACGAGCGCTTCGGACTGTATGTGTAGCAAGCGACACATGTAACTGGCACGTTCCATGTACCGCGCCATCCAGTAGATTCCGTTTGCGCTATTGGAGAGCATATCGGTCAGTCAGGAAGCACCCAGATATCTTTCGCGCCGCCGCCTTGACTTGAATTGACCACCAAACTGCCTCGCTTCAGAGCGATGCGGCAAAGGCCACCCGGGACAATACGAGTTTCATTGCCGCGAAGCACAAACGGACGCAGATCGACGTGTCGGGGTTCAAATTGGTCGTCGATCAAACAAGGTGCCCGAGAGAGGTCGAGGACCGGTTGCGAAATGTAGTTTTTCGGATTTGCTTGGATCTGTTTAGCGTATTCCTGACGCTCCGCGGCGGTCGAGTGCGGTCCGATCAACATCCCATAACCGCCAGACCCACCAACTTCCTTTACTACGAGGTCTTCGAGGTTATCCAGCGTATACTTGAGCCCTTCTGGTTGACGGCACAGATACGTGTCGACGTTGGCTAGAATGGGCTCTTCGCCGAGGTAGTAGCGAATGATGTCAGGGACGTATGCGTAGACGCTTTTGTCGTCGGCGACGCCGGTACCCGGCGCGTTTGCAAGAGTTACGTTTCCAAGACGATAGGCGTGGAGGAGGCCGGGTACGCCGAGGTACGAATCGGGTCTGAAGACAAGCGGATCGATGAAGTCATCGTCAACTCGGCGGTAAATCACATCCACTCGACGCAATCCGCTCGTGGTCCGCATATAGACGTAGCCGTCGTTGACGATCAGATCTCGCCCTTCAACCAGCTCTGCATCCAACTCTCGAGCGAGGAACATATGCTCATAAAAAGCGGAGTTGTAGACGCCTGGTGTCAACAGCGCAATGGTCGGGTCAGTGACGCCTGGCGGTGCGAGGTCACGGAGGGTGCTCAAAAGCAGCTTTCCGTAGTGTTCCACGTCTAGAACATTCGATCTCCGGTAGACGCCCCGGAGGTTAGCCTTGACCGCCTTGCGGGTGGCAATCATGTAAGAAACGCCAGAAGGCACTCGAAGGTTGTCTTCGAGTACGCGGAAGCCGTCATTGGTGCGAACGAGGTCGGTACCGCAGACAGCGACCCACGCGCCATGCAAAGCGGAAAGCCCGCGCATCTCGATCCGATATTGTGGACAGTCACGAATGACGTCAGTCGGAATGACACCGTCCGCGATGATCCGTGCTTCGTTGTAGACGTCTTGCAGAAAGAGGTTTAATGCGCGAAGGCGTTGGTCTAACCCGGTCTCGATGTGGCGCCACTCGGCGTTCGCCAAGACCCTAGGGACGCAGTCGATAGGGATGATACGTTCGCCGGCGGCTTCGTTGCCATAGACGATGAACGTGATGCCTTCGTTGTAAAACGAACGCGTGACACGCTCTTGCATCGTGCTAAGTTCAAGGCTGGTCAAGTCGGAGAGCGTCGCGTGAAGTTCGACGCAATGTTGCCGCGGCGAACCATCGCCGTGAAACATTTCGTCGTAGAACGACGGCTCTATTTCGTATTTTTGGAACTCCAAAGTGGTATTCGGCTTTATTCACGGGCAACTTGAGGTTTTAGCTGCAATAACGGGAAATCCGTCTAATAGGATACCAACCCTCGATTGCGAACCGTATGCGAGGTCGACTATATCTTTTGCCATGCGATACCGATCGCGCCGCGCCCAGCATAAAGTCCGATGAACGGATGGAAGTCTGAGATGAGCATGAGTTCGCAGTCGCAGCTCGCTCGTATTTGAGCGGCGATCGATCTGGCACGTTCAGGTGCGTCGACGTGCAACACGATGAATCGAGCGGTCTCGGTGCCTAAGTCACTTGAAATCTCCCGCAACATTCTGCGAATCGCTGATCGCGTCGACAACGGTTTTGCAACTATGCGAAATTCATCGATATCGAACGTGACAACAGGTTTTACGTTCACTGAGTGTGCTAATTTGATCAGCGTTCGAGGAATGTTGGCGATATGGTGGATCCGGTTGAGGTTGTCCAAAGTGGCGATGGTTCGAAGACTAGACTTGGTGCGTTCAATGTGTGCAACGACAGCGTCGGCATCGAGTCCTTGCTCGGTGGCGCGCACTGCTTCCGTGGCGAGGAGATGCAACGCACCGGATATGGTGCCCGAGTCAACGACGCGGACATCGAGATCTTTGTTTTCGGTCCGTGACATTTCGGCAGCGACGCGGACGGAATCGTAAGAAGCGCTCAGTCCGGCGGAAACGGTTAAGCAAATCACTGTTTCGACGTTTGGCGAAGCGATTTTGATCGTTTCGAGCCACTCTGTTGGGACAGGCGCTGATGCCCATCCGCGGATTTCTGGTTCGAGCGCGCTGCGACGGTAAAGTTCGGAGTAGTTGAGATCAGGGCCGTCCACGAAGGAATCGCCACCGATGTTAATGCGCATCGGCGCTACGGGCACGCTGTGAACCGAGACGAATTCGGGGCTCAGCAAGGCGCAGGAATCTACGGCGATAGCAACTCGACGATCAAGGCCGATAATCGGATTCGTTTCGTCGAAGTGTCGGGCCACTTTAGGTTCGAGGTGAAGAGAGTGGCACCCCCGGCGCGATTCGAACGCGCAACCTAAAGATTAGAAGTCTTTCGCTCTATCCGTTGAGCTACGGGGGCGCGGGATGTGACAACTCTGATTCTAAATCGACGTTGTCGAAATAAACCGATTGGTCAATTGCCGGTGTTTCTCTGCTACCGAGACTTTGAGAGCCGCGACATCAATTGGACGCAAAGTTGTGATCGCGGGACGCGTGAGATTCGTCAATTGCTGGGTTCTGAGAACGTGAGCATCCTTGCCGGATTGCTGACGAGCATCGTATTGATGTCGTCCTGAGATGTACCACGGGCCCGCATGCGAGGTACAACTCGAGCGATGATGTGATCCCAGCCGTGACCACCGTACTTCTTGATGCGGTGCTTCGAGCAGACGTCGTGGGCGTGCAGAATCTGATCCACGTGTCCATTGGCTATCACATGCTCGACCTGCTCCAAGCGGTGCTGATCCGAGGCCATGTAGGTTGAAGGGTTCATAGGGTAGAAGGTAGATTCGTGTCCCCAAAGGTCCCAGTTCATGTAAGCGCCGGTGGCGGCGACTTCATCGAGGACGCCGAGGTCGAAGATAGTCCGTTCGATATGACCCATTACCGTGTGCGAAAGTTCGCCGCCCCACCGATCCACGGCTTCAAGGAGTTGAATTGGTGCGTAGTTGTCGCGGCCGGGATGGATGAGGAGGGGCGCGCCAGTTGCCCGTTGAGCCATGACTGCCGCTTCGAGGGTTTTCTTTTCGGTGTCTTCCCACGGCCAAGAGTTTCCGATTTCGCCGATGATGCCGGTCTTGATGCCAGTGTCGCCGACACCGTGTTGTACGTCTCGGATGATCCCTTCGGCCAACTCGTCGACCGTGGCGTTCTGAATGTCCTCACCATGCGTGAGATAGACGTAGTGTCCGCCGCCCATGACTACGTTTAGTCCCGTGGCACGAGAGATGCGCCGCAGAGCTAATGGATCGCGACCGATTCCGATGGATGTTACATCGACGATCGTCGAACCGCCAGCGTTGTAAAACTCGCTGGCCTCTGAGATCGCAACATCGACATCAAGCAATCTGAGATTATCGATGTTGCTGTTCCAGTAATGTCGCACCCACCACAAGTTTTCCAAACTGACTGGCTCCAGCATCCTCTTCAGGTTGCTGGCACCGGGAAGCTCTTCCAAGACAGGGATGAAGTCGATCAAAAGATGCTCATGGGTTATCGTGGCGCCGACTTGGCTCGGGTCGATGAGGCCTTGAACGGTTTGGACTTTTCCGGCGATGGAGTTTGCCATTGAGATGTCTTTCTAATGGGGAGTATACCCCTGTGACTCCAAATCCATTCTGAAATCCATCATATCCCACGCTTATACGATACTCTGACTCGACAGGGTTCATACTCCAATTACTGCTTTAGAATGCTTGTGTATGGAGTCATAACCTGATAGAATCGGGGGTATGTCAGACACAACGATTCCAGTCGATTCTGTACCCCCGAAAATCGAGCGGCAGGGCATCGGCTTCATAGAGGCGGCGGAAAGGTTCGGAGACGACGAATCCGCTCAGGAATGGATCATCTCGGAGAGGTGGCCGGACGGGGTGAAATGCCCTTCATGCGACTCCGAAGTATCCGAACTCAAGCGCCGGGGTTCGCTCCGACGCTGGCGGTGCAAGTCCCGCAGGGACTGCGGCAAGAACTTCACGGTCAAGACCGACACCATCATGCACGACTCCAAACATCCCGTGTGGAAGTGGTGCATCGCCGTCTATCTCTATTCCACGAACCTCAAGGGCATATCAGCCAAGAAGCTGCGGCGGGAGCTGGGGATCGGGTCGTACAAGAACGCGTGGCACATGGCTCACCGCATCCGTCGGGCGATGGAGACGGACGAGAATCCGTTTCTCGGCCCTGTCGAAGTCGATGAGGTCTACATCGGCGGCAAAGAGCGTAACAAGCACGAGTGGCAACGTCTGAACGCCGGACGCGGCGCAGTCGGCAAAGCGCCGGTCGTGGCGCTCAAAGACCGCGAGACCAACAAAGTGGTCGCCCGCGTCGTCGAGAGCACGGATCAGTCAACGCTCACGGGCTTCGTGCGCGACAACACCGAAACAGCCGCCGAAGTTTACACAGACGAGTTCGCTGGATATAATCGGCTTCCCCGGAGCCACAAGGTCATTCGCCACTCAGCTAAAGAGTTCGTGAGGGGCGAGGTTCACACCAACGGCATCGAGTCGTGGTTCTCGATGCTCAAGCGCGGATACGTCGGCGTGTACCATAACTACAGCGTCAAACATCTTCCGCGGTACATCGCAGAGGCGGTCGGGCGACACAATCTGCGACCGCTGGACACCGAGACGCAGATGTCGGAGATCATCTTGGGAGCGGTCGGGAAGCGGCTGTCATACGAGTCGCTGATCGGGCCGCCGCACACGCGCCAGCCCGATTTGATTTAATCATCGTTCGATTTGCGACTGCGGAGATTGTTCCGGCGCAACAACTGAAGTAACGCTTTCGGTTCTCTGATGGCCGCCGCCATAAGAAGTCCGCCGGAAAGTGCGATGTGCATAGCGGTCGGGCTCTTGCCAATGAAGGCAAATACTACTACAATGAACTTTGAGTTCATTTCGAATTAACCTTTCTGAGTCGTTACCGGCTGTGGAATTTTGGCAACGACTCGGATAGTCTGTATGTGAAAATAGCTTCTCGGATTACATTGGATCAACCTCCTTGTTTGGTTCGAGTCTACGTCCCGATTGTGCTTCGTTCAAGAGCGGCGCAAGTCGGGGCGTTTTCGTTTGTTGATGAATCGAGGTCACTGTTCTCGATTCAGTGCTAACCTTTCACCCGTCCATCTGGTGCGGATGCTTCTTGAAAGCAGCTCCCACTTCTCAGCGGCCCTGTGCCGCCAACCTGCGATACAGGCACGTTCGCCGTGCCTCCCTGCATGGTTGATCTGGGAACCGCGCCAGATGGACACTGAGCGATTGCCTGTTAGCCCAAGGGAGGCTCCCAGATGCCCCAGACCAACGACAGTGACCACAGCACGATTGAGCGCGCCGACCTTTCCCAAGAGAATGGATACTTTGGCAAACTTCTACATCTCTACTTTGTTCCGACTGGTCGCATCAACCGAGGGGCTTGGTGGCTCAACGCCGTGATCGTCCTGCCAGTGCTTTTCTTCGGCGCTATCATCGCGGGAACATTAGTCGCCGGAATGTACTACAACCAATTGTCGGATTACGACTACGCAGGACGAGATGCCATCTCGGGACTCGTTTGGATCGTGGCGATTGTCTGTTTGCTCTGGTGCGAACTCGTAATCAGCACAAAGCGATTCCACGATCAGAACCGATCCGGTTGGTGGGTATTGACCAACTTCATTCCGTTCGTCGGATTCTTCATCTGGCTCATTATGGTAGGGTTTGTACCAAGCCATGAAGGGGCTAACCGCTACGGACCCGACACGCAGAAACGCATGGTGTATATTCCGCCGTCGGTGGAGGACTACAATGCCAAATCCAGGTGAACGCTACATCGCCAAGAACGGCGTGGTCGTAGACGCTGAAAACGCCGAGAAACTAGGTGTGGAAGACGGCGTGGAGTTCGAGCATTGGATCGATCCTGGCGAGGTGATCAAGCGAGCGTTCGGTATATCCGCGGATCGAGCCAAAGCCATCCGAGATGAATTCCCCGCCCCCAAGTGAGATTTCAAAGGGGATTTGGAGTCACAGGGGTATACTCCCCTTTCTAATGGTTGATGATGCGACGGTTCGCGGTGGTTGATACCTTTAGAGGTTGCGCCAGCTGTGTTGCTGCTCCCAACCGAGGATGCGCTTGGCTTTTGCGGGACTTATGGCGGACGTGAAACCTGGTAGCGGGGACCGCAGCTCGGCTTCTGGGTAGGCCATTGCGATTGCTTCTTCGGTTGGCACCTCCAAAAACGTGTCGGTGGCGTTGATGAAAAATGCTTCGTGGCCGTCCCACTCCTTTTCGAGCGCCAATCGGCATGCGGCCGCCGATTCTTCGATGTCAGAGTATCCCCAGAAATCCATGGCATTGCGGCGCAGGGGATTGACCATGCTGGGATTGCGGGAATTTTTTCGCTCTAATTGTTCTTCTTTCGATCCGAGCCAATGGAAGCGCATGGATGCGATCTGCATCTTTCCCGGATTACGACGAACAAAGGTGTCCGCCATGATCTCGCCGTACCACTTAGACATCGCATAGGAGTCTTGGCACAGCGTTCCTTGTTCTTCGTCTAGTGGGAAATAGGGGCGGGGGACGCGGTTGCGTGAAAAGGCGGCACCGATGGCGTTGATACTGGAGGCCATGACGATGTTGTAGACGCCATGTTTTTCAGCGGCTTCTAGGACGGCCCAGTTAGACATCGTGTTTACGCGGAGAACTTCCCACTCGGATGCGATTAACGGGTTGGGTATTGCCGCCATATGGATGACTCTGTCGCAGCCGTCCATAACGCGCATCGCTTCGTCAGGGGCGGTGACGTCGGATTCGATGAAATTGAAACCGTCTGTCGAACTCGGTGCTTTTCGATCAGTACTGACTACCTCGTACCCATTCGCCAAGAGGTCTTTGACGATTACTTGGCCCATTTTCCCAGAGCCTCCGGTTACTAGCACTTTGGTCATGAAAGAGTTTCCTGTCGGTTAGGTGGTTGTTGATCTATATCAGGAAAGATCAGACGAATCAGATCCGTTTGATCGGTCGACTTCCAATGGAGAAGGTTCTGAGAATTCTTCGCCTGCTTCTTCGGCACGCTGTTTTCGCGCCATCCAATCAGCCCAACGTTGCTGTTCCGCTTCGCGACCTTCCTCTTTGCCTTCTTTTTTGCCGGCCTCAATGCCTTCTTCGCGACCGCGCTCGTAACGGTGTTTGAGGTATCGTTCTGCGAATATCATTGCTCCCTCCACGATTGTCGTGCTGGTGGTTGCTGCTACTAAGATTACTGAAACCGCGCCATCGACCATGGTGTTTGTGAAACCGATTGCGTCGCCGGGTTGGTGTCGCGGCAACTCTTCGATTGCACGGAATCCCAAACCAATTGCGCACAGGATCATGAATAGCACCAGGTGCCATGGTATCCAGTCCTGAGGTATTGGACGAAGCCATCTCAACGTTTAACTCCTATGTTTACAAAACCGCCTCAACGTACGTTAAGGCACGTCGGGGGTTTCGTAATGTTGAGATGGCGAAAAATCCCGTACGGGATTAGAAATCAGGTTCCATGCTCACGCTGAGCCAACCAATGGGACCTCGGTCGTCGGCGTACCAGAGCCGGTTGTCTTTGATGGTCATCCCGTGGACTTGGAGGGGGTGCGGCACGCGGAACACGTCGTAGCAGCGGCCGTCTTCGATGCGTTGTC
Organism: Dehalococcoidia bacterium; assembly: GCA_965232825.1. Lineage (GTDB taxonomy): Bacteria > Chloroflexota > Dehalococcoidia > Lucifugimonadales > Lucifugimonadaceae > Bin127. The sequence continues at coordinate 578,053 of OZ247429.1, forward strand.
GGCAAACGATGCCGAACGACGTGTCGGAGACCCACATGTGACCTTCTTCCTCGGCGAACGCGATACCGTGGACGCGATAGCCCGGAGCCTTGAATCGATGCACTTCCTTCCAAGTCGATGCATCTAGGACGTGGACGAACTGCGATGGTGGCGACGCGATGTAGATATGACCGTCTTTCCACTCAAGACCATGGTCGCCGGTAGGCTGCGCGGCGCGGCCCATCGATTCATCGAAATGCTCGCGAGTGGCGTTGATACCTGCGCCGGGTGACGGAAACTTATCGATGGTGGCACCCGTCTCGCGGTCAACGACGAAAATGTCGCAAGAGTAGGTCGACGCGATCCAAACGTTTCCCTCATCGTCGAGAGTGATTCCGCTGGAGTGTACGGTCTCGGTAGGAGCTTCGAACAGCGTCTCGCCGGTTTGCCAGTCGAGTTTGTAGACGTTGTTGTTGCCTTGGTCAATGTACCAAAGTCCATCATCAGCGGCCTGCAAACCGTTGGGTTTGGGTCCGGGCGATACGAACATCGGTATGGGGTCGGCGACTTTGTATGCCATTGCTTATCTCCTTGCTGTATGACTACCAGCGTTTTTCACGAACTAACTTCCGTTGTTTGAGCCACTCAAGATCGTGTCAGCAATCATAGGTTACTCTCTCGGATGATTGTTCTAGGATCACTCACGAATGAATCCAACAGGGTTTGGCAAGCCCCGATACCTTCCGGCGGTAGGGCGAACCCGTCTTTGATTTCCGGGATTTTGTCGACTACATCCATGTACCACGTGGAGTTGAAGGCCCGTACCGTCTCTTGTATCAATGCGTTGGGTGCGTTCAGCGAAAGGTGCACCGAGAACATGAAGGTGACCGGACCTACGCAATCGTGCGGTGCGATCGGCATGTGATACGCCTCGGCCATGGCCGCGATGCGCTTGGCTTCGGAGATGCCGCCGACCCAACAGATGTCGAACATGCAGATCGTCATTGCCTGTTTCTCAAACATCTCTCGGAATGCCCAGCGCGTCGTGACGGTTTCGGACGCGGTCACCGCTATATCGGTTGAGCGGCGGAACTGCACCAGCGTGTCGATATTGTCCATCGGCACCGGGTCTTCGAACCAGAACGGGGCGTATGGCTCAACGTACTTGGCGATGCGAACCGCAGATGGCAGGTTGTATATCGAGTGCATCTCCAGCATTACGTCGATTCTGTTGCCGACCTGTTCGCGGATGAGACGAAACGGTTCGGTGCACATCTCGAGGTCTGGACCCGAGATGAATTGGCCGTTCGACTTTGGTGCAACCTGGTCGAAAGGCCATATCTTCATCGCGGTGTAGCCTTCGGAGAGCAGATCGTCGGCGAGCGCTCCGGCATCGGTCAGAAACGCCTGCTGGTCTTCGTATCGATACTCGGGGCGATGATCAAGGTCGCCCGTTTCCAACCTCCCCGCACGATTGACGCCGTAGGAGTACCCGGCGCAGGTGTTGTAGACACGGATCGACGGACGGCTGAGGCCGCCCAAGGCTTCGTACAAGGGCACACCGGCGCGTTGCGCGTATAGATCCCACAGTGCCATATCAATCGCGGACAATCCGCTCATATCGGCCGCGCGTGCCATCACTTTGCCGCCGAAACCGTTCAGTTTGTTCCAGTGCCAATCGACTTGGGTTGCGTCCTTGCCAAGCAAATAGCCCGCGCCATCTTCGTGCACCCAAGCTTCAACCGTTTCGGGACCGAATGCCGTCTCGCCTATTCCGATTCGACCATCATCGGTGAACACTCGCACCCAGCTAATGTGTGCAGCAGTTGGGTTTCGTAAAGTCTCGATGCGCGTTACGATTGGGGGTTTCTTGGACATATTGGGTGAATGCAGGGTGGTTGCAAGGCAACATTCAATTTACCACGCTTGATTGTGATTACAACGTCCATAGGTCGCCAGTTGCACTCCGGATTAGACAATAGGTTGACGGATAGATTGTAGACATCGCCATGAACATCGTCCAAGTCGCTACCCTCGCGTTCATGCAGGGTTTCACAGAGCTGTTGCCGATCAGCAGCAGCGGATACATGATCATCGCGTCTTGGGTTCTCGGTTGGGACCCACCGTCAACAGCGTTCGATGCAACGGTTCATTTGGGGTCATTGCTCGCTCTGGCGCTCTTTTTCAGGCGAGACTGGATGTTGATCTTTTGGACATACCGGAGAGGTCGAACGATCCCTCTGGGCGGCGATGATGATCTAATGTCGATGCAGACACTAGAGAGACACCGCCGGATCGGCGACACGCGTCGACGGTTGTCCATGCGAATGTCGATGCCGTCGAAGAACCTCTTGAAAGCCGTCGGACTGGGCTCGCTGCCCGCCATCGCCATAGGAGCTGCCACGTATCAGGCGATAACTTCTGACGCATTTCGCACTCCCGAAGTTGCGGCCGGTATGTTCATCGTGACGGGCGGCGCATTGCTACTCGGACATCATTTCACCAACCTGCGACTGACCGGCAAAGACCGCCGAACCCGATCGAAGGTCATCGACTACACCGACGCGCTAATCATCGGCTTCGCTCAAGCGGCGGCATTGATACCCGGCATATCGAGATCAGCAGTAACGATCACCACAGGGCTAACACGCGGTATGCCCCTAGTAGTAGCGGTCCGATTCTCTTACCTGCTCTCTGTGCCCGTGATAGCCATCGCGTCCATCGCCTCAATCATTCAAGTGCTAGCATCACCTTCCGAATCGCTACCCGAGTGGGATGAACTCGCCATCGGCTTCGCCATCTCATTCGTCGCCTCATACATCGCCATCAACCTATTCATGTGGCTCATACGCCGAATGGGAACGCTGACCCTCTGGCCCTTCGCCGTGTTCACTGCGGCGACTGGCGCGATTGTGCTGGTCGTGGTGTACGGGGGGTAGGGGAGAATCTCAGGAGATTTCGAAGTTTCGCCAAACGCGACTAACGAGTCGGGTGTTCAGGGATAGACTTTGATGCAGAGTCACAACAGAACACGAAATCAATGGAGACCGTCAAGAAGTCAGCATCTTGATGCACCGTTTAAATGGCTCACGCTGCCATCGGCAACTTGAACGTCTTGATGCGTCCGGACTTTTCGAGTAAGTATGGCTCGTGCAATCCCGTACTAATAGGCAAATGAGAATCCAACAAAAATCGATGCTACAACCCATCCCGTATCAAGGAAGCAAGCGCAAGATCGCACCAGCCATATTGGAGCATTTCCCGATGCGGGTTTCTAGGCTCGTAGAACCATTCGCAGGCTCAGCAGCGATTTCTATTGCTGTCGGGACTTGTAATGGTGCTGAACGATTTTGGATCAACGATGCACATTCCGCTCTGATCGATTTATGGATAGAGATGATTGATCGTCCTGAGCAACTGTCCGATGCGTACGCAATGTTGTGGAACGAACAGCTTGGACGCGAACGCGTCTACTTTGATCAAATACGCGATCGATTCAACCGGCACAACACCCCAGCGGACTTTTTGTATCTGCTCGCCCGATGCGTCAAAGCGGGCATTCGATATAACACCAAGGGACAATTCAACAACACTCCTGATAATCGACGGAAAGGGGCCCGTCCAGAGGAAATGCGACGTCGGGTACATCACGTCTCGCACCTGCTACGTGATCGAACCAGAGTTACTTCTTGGGATTACAAAATTGTTTTGCGGCAATGCGTTCAGGACGATCTTGTATACATGGATCCTCCGTATCAAGGCGTGTGCGGACCCCGCGACCGCCGGTACTTGCCAACGTTTGACCACCACGACTTTTGCGACCAGTTAGCGGATCTCAATGAACGGAAAATAATGTTCGCCGTGTCGTACGACGGTCGTAGGGGAGCAAAAACGTACGGAGACCCACTTCCTGAGTGTTTGGAACTGACTCGACTGGAAGTTCCCGCTGGCAGATCAACGCAAGCGACCCTGCTAGGCCGATCTGAAATCACTTACGAGTCCCTTTACTTGTCAAAAACCTTGATGTCATCGGTGCCACGAAGCGAATCTGTGATCCATTCTCAGCTGGCTCTCGCATAGGTTTAGGAATATGCCAAGCGACGCACCCGATCATCAGTTCGATCTTTCGCCTGAATTCGTCGAACGATTGGAAGCAGTCACTGGGAAACGTGCAAAGACGGTGGTCGAACACATCTTGGCGCACGGCTTTATCACGACGGAGGAACTGAGTGAACGCTACGGATACGATCATCCTCCGCGGGCAGCGCGTGATGTCCGAGAACAGGGGATTCCGCTGGAGACGTTCAATGTAGTTGGAACGCATGGACGCACAATCGGTGCTTACAGATTCGGAGACCCAAGCGAGGTTAGAGAGGGAAGACACGGTGGCAGAATTGCTTGGCCCCGAAATTTGAAGGCAACTTTGCTTGAGGCGAATGGTTCGCGTTGCGGGATTTGCCTGACTGAGTACGAACCGCGCTATCTCCAGATCGACCATCGTGTGCCGTACGAAGTCGGAGGGGAAGCTGACGTTCAAAAGCCAGGAGAATTCATGCTGTTATGCGGTTCCTGCAATCGAGCAAAGTCATGGTCTTGTGAGCACTGCACGAATTGGACTTCGGACCGATTGCAGGATGTATGTCGTACATGCTACTGGGCATCCCCGCACAACTATTCTCATGTTGCTTTGCGGCTTATTCGCCGTTTGGACTTGATTTGGTCTGGTACTGAAGTGTCGCAGCACGATAAGTTACTCGTTCTGACGAGATTGGCGCAACAAGACCTGCCTGATTTCGTCAAGGACGTTTTGCGCCAATCGATCGAGAACGAACCAGAGTAATGCGTTAAAGTCTGCTTACTTGGTTACGATGATGAAACCTTCCGCGCGGTCCGTCGGTTAACCGCCAAATGGTGCGCCGAACCTTCCGTCCACGGCGGCACGGTGCGTCCCGACGCGTAACGGCTATGCGGTTCATACGCCGCATGGGAACACTGACCCTATGGCCCTTCGCCGTCTTCACCGCCGCAATTGTGCTGGTGGTGTACGGGGATTAGGTGGTGGTCGCGTTTAGAATCGACGCGGTATGGGAACAGCCCTATCTCCTTTTCGACGGATATTGGGTGATTCCGGTCAGCGGTATGTACACCAAGGGAGTTCACTATGCTCGGAACAGCCACACAGTTGGTTTTGACATCGGACGCAAAATTCAAAGAACTTGAGCGTCTCTACGAAAGTTTGAAACAGCGGAACGTCGATGACACCTCCGCTGAGCGATGGGAACGGGATATGAAGATGCTCCAAGTTGGATTGCAGTTGGAACAACTCAGAATAACCATCAACACAATGTGAAAAGCTGCGACTTGATCGCTTGGAGTTGATGCAGTCTCTTCAACACCAACACGCTAGATGAGTTGGCAACTGATCGCAGAATTGTAGGATGAACCCAATTAGCATCACGCCAAATCCAACGCGAGACCAACGCAAATGTCGTCGAATTTTCTTGTCGAATTGTTTCTTTGATTCTTCTTCGATCCGCCCCCATGTCGACACATCTGGTGTCGCCACCACATGGGAGACGAACCGGAAAATCGACGCTGCACCCACAATGTCCAACATCAACCCTAATGCCGCCAAGTTCATAGGAGTTTCCTTTCGGTGCAATAGTGCGTTTACCCCGGACCGGAAACGTGCGCTTCAAACGCCGATTTGCGACTGACATTCAACTCCTAAAGCACAATGTTAATGCCCGATTTGCGAATAGTGTCTTAACACCTCGTTGTTCAGAAACTGGCAACCCAGCTACGGACGAGCCGCAGCCGAGGCGATTGCCAGCCGTTAATGTCTACCTACCCCTCCGGCAACACCGCCATCGGCAGGACCTCTCGCGACGCCTCCAGTTTCGGCTCCAAAGACTGCATCCGATCACGCCTCTTCAACGAACTCGCAACTTCGGGGTTTTGTCCAGCGGATGGCCAGTTGCCTCGAAGCACTGCTGCTACCTGCTGCGACGCACGTTGTCGGGCGAGCCATGCGGATCGTGTCGATTGACCAGCGGAGTGCGGGGCAACAATGACGTTGTCCATCTTTAAGAGCGGGTTGTCGGGATCGACGGGTTCCTGTTCGAATACGTCGAGACCGGCACCGCGCATCTTGCCTTCTCGGAGGGCTTGAATCAGGTCGACTTCTCGGACGACTCCGCCGCGGCACACGTTGACGAAGTAAGCGGTCGGCTTCATGCAGTCGAAGTGTTCCTTGCGCATCAAGTGATGCGTCTCTTTGTTGAGCGGGATCTGGACGGAGATGTAGTCCGAGCGCTCAAAGAGCTCGTGGAGCGAGAAGACCTGCTCGACGGCATATTCCTGCGCGATCCAGGGCGGGCAGTAGGGATCGTAGGCGATTACCTTCATGCGCCAGCCGTTGAACATCTTGCGTGCCACTTGGCGACCGATGTTGCCGAGGCCGACTAGTCCAAGAACCTGCTGGTCAATCGGCTCGATCGGAGGTCCTTCGGTCCGTCCCCATTTACCGGCCTTCGTCCGTTCGTTGTACTGAATGAGTTGCCGGTTCAAGCACAGGATCATGGTGACGGCTTGGTTCGAGACCTCTTCCATGCACATGCCGGCACCGTTGGTGATGATGATTCCCATCTCATTGCAGACATCGGTGTCGATCTGGTTGAAACCGTGCGAGTAGACTGCGAGCACCTGTGCCTTTTCGGCGGCGCGGATAACCTGCTCTCCTTGGTACGGCGTTGAGCGCATCATCAACGCGTCGGCATCTCGGACGAGTTCCATCGCCTCGCCTTCGGACTGCGGGTTGCCGCGCACGAATTCGACGTCTAGGTCGGCCATCTCGGCGCGCTCATAGTCAAGGGGATCGTTCTCGTCGATGCCCAAGATGAGGACTTTGTGTTCTGCCATTGCTGACGGATCCTTTCGGTAGTAATTTGCGCTTCAGTTAGTTTACACACATCATACGGGTGATTCGTACTCGCGAAAACGGATGTGTCCAAGCCTTCGTAGCAGTTGCTACTCACCGAGACCATGCATAGCTCGGACGACCAAGCCAGTCGGATCCGATATGGACTTTGTCCAATCCGCTCGGCTAGGGTGCGTAAGTGTCACAACCTTGAAGCCGTCGAGACTTTTGTGAGTGTGACCTCGCCAGCGACGCCGATTGTTTTCGACGAACTTATCGATTTGGCGATGCGCGCTCAGCTTTTCGCGCACGAAACGGCCAGCGTCTTTGCCTAGACAAACAACGATCCGCACACCCAGTGTGTCGATCACCCTTTGATGAAACGGCCAACACACTTCAACCATGCAGTTAACATCGCTCTGTCGCAATTTGGAAATAGTGCGCGACCAGTTGAAAATGACGTTGCTTGCTGGCACTTCGCCAATATCCACGCCAATCTTGCAGCAAAGGTTTCTCACCCTCTTTTGCATCGGATTCGAACCGGGGCCTTTTGGTGCCCATTTTTCGTCCCTGTACGCGCTCCAATCGCGTTTTTTGCGGGAGAGCACCTTGTCCGTATGTTTGCCGACGGTTTCATCCACGATCTTGGATGGACGCCCGCCCGGATTAATGCCGAGGATGTAGACGGGCGAAAATTCCTCAAACGCCTTTCTACCCGAATAGAAAACCTTACCGGAGCAGTCCTTCAGCGAATCAGGAATAAGCGCGGCAAAATCTTCCATGCGCCAATCGGCCATTTCCAGATTCCTTGATCCTCGTTATCCTGAGCCAATTCGGAATCTCAGCGACCAGCCATCATCACTTCCCATGAGATGGGACCCCGACGAGGTGGCGAGCTGTGCTTGACATCCGGGTTGATCAGCGACATCGGCCAATAGCCATCCGCGATGCGGACGGCTTCTTCGCCGAGCTGGGTATTGGCGCGTTCCCATGCAACCTCGCTGTAAGAAGCGTAGTGGTTGGTGACAGCGACGTTGTCCATTTTCAGCAGTGGGTTGTCGGGGTCGACAGGTTCCTGTTCGAAAACGTCGAGGCCAGCACCCGCGATCTCGCCGTTTTGGAGCGCGCGGATAAGTGCCGGTTCGTCAACGGTCGGACCGCGTGAGCAGTTGATGAAGTATGCGGTGGGCTTCATCGCGCGGAAGAAGTCATCACTGAACATGTGATAGGTATCGTCGTTGAGGAAGATGTGTGCAGATACGTAATCTGACAATCGGGCCAATTCGTGCAAGCTACGTACCATAGCCACACCGTACTCGAGGGCATCCCAAGACGAGATGTAGGGATCATATGCGATGACCTCAAGTCCAAAGGCTCGAGCCTTACGAGCGACGGCGCGCCCGATGTTGCCGAGTCCGATGATTCCGAAGGTTTCGCCTCGAATATGTCCCATAGGCGGCAGATATTGGCGTGTCCATTCACCAGCTTTGACGAGCTTGTCGTGGAGGACGAATTTCCGGGCGCAGACGAGGAAGTGCATCATCGTCTGGTTGCTGACCTCCTCGGTTCCGAATGAGGCAGTGTTTGAAAGAACGACGCCGTTAACGGAAGCGGATTCGAGATCCATGCCGTCGTAGCCGTGACCGAATGAGACCAGACCTTTACATCGACCATTGTTGCCCATGTGGGCAAACATCGAAGGTTCGAAATCGTGGCCCTGGTTGATGGCGCAGTCGGCGTCTTTGAGCGCCTCGATCAGTTCGCCTTCGCTGCCACCCGAATACTGCACAAACTCAGCGCCGTATTGACGCGCCGCACGCGACTGTTGCTCCGTCTGGCTCGCGTCGTGCGTGTCACCGCCACCCGGACCTAAATACAAAATCCTCATCGTTTCATCTGCCATTGCTTACTCCTGGGTTGTTGTCGTGATTGTGAAGTGTAACCTTCATTCTTCGGTAACGACGCTCTCGGGAGCCGCGCCGCGCCAAACTCGTTGCATGTTTGAAAACGCGAAGTCGACTCGGCGCGGGTACGACTCCCAGCTCTTGCCTGCGACGTGTGGAGCAACTACGACGTTGTCCATCGAAAGTAACGGGTTATCAGCCTCCACAGGTTCAATCTCGAAGACATCGAGTCCGGCGCCCCAGATCTCGTTATTGCGTAGAGCTTCAATTAATGCGGCCTCATCGACCACTGGACCGCGGCAGGTGTTTACGAGCAATGCGCTCTTTTTCATCAGACCCAGTTCTCGGGCGCAGATCAGTTTGCGTGACGAGGCATTGAGGCTGGTGTGGAGCGAGACGACATCCGATTCACTTAGCAGTTCATCGAGATCGACGCGTTTGGCCCCGTAACTCTCGGCTTTCTCGGATCGCACAACGTCGGTATACAGAGTGGTCGTTTCAAAACCGCGCAACATGCCAGCCAGCGTCGAACCGATACGACCTGCACCCACGATGCCGACGGTCTTGCCGAAGAGTTCGTAGGAGTCGTAACCATCGATCTCGGGTCTCATCCACGCATCGTCGCGGGTGTCGTTATGGGCGATAGGGAGGTGCCGGTGGCAAGCCAGAATGAGCGTTATCGCGAATTCGGCGACCGGCAGTGCGTTAGCGCCGCCATTGTTGGCCACGGGAATCCCTAACTCGCCGGCGACACGGAGATTGACGCCGTCGTAACCGGCAGAGCAGAGTTGAACTAGTTTGAGCTTCTTGCCAGCACGAAGAATCTCTTCGTCAACGCCGTGACCGAAGGCGAGCACAAAGTCGGCTGCCGACGCGAGGCGGTCAACGTCGTCCGCCTCGGTTTCAGAAGTGCAGACGCTTAGTTCATAGCCCTCAGGTTTCATCTCCTCGGCCATTTTCAATAGTGGTAGGGCAGGGCCTGACAGTACCAACACATTAGGCATATCGATCTTCCTCGAATCAGGATGTCAACCAGGATCAGTTATCCGACGTTTCGAAAGGGATTCTACATTCGCTTCGAGCTTAGGATGTGGATCGGAAAGATCGGGAATTCCATCATTCAACGTGTGGTTGACAGCGGTAACAGAAGGTGAAAGCTGCAGTGCGATTCAATAGCGTTGCGAATTCGAGGGTCGTATCGTCACTTCCGAGTTCGATTGCCATCTGACGGACATTGTCGTATGTATTGACCGACAACCCATGATTGTTGCCGGCTACCACCAGCGTTCCGGTTGAGATTTCGGACGAATCAGGAATGTTCTCCGTTCTTTCAGTAGCAAAGTTGCGGTCAGGGTACAGCCAGATTTCGTCACCAAATCCGCAGTCGACATTTCCAATCACCAAGAGTTGATCGAAGACATATGGCTGCTCGGCGACGGAGCGGCATACGGTGTAATTGTTGTTCGTGTATTCGATTAACGATTTTTCATCAATCGAAAGGCGAGCCGAGCCGACGAAGTTGATGCTCACGATCGCGATGGTGGCGACCGTGATCGCGATCGACACGTAGCGCGCATCAACGAAGCGCCGTTTTTTGACGAAAGGGATTGCCTGATTTAGGGCCAGACCAGACAAGAGCATCAGGATGGGCAACAGCGGTGTAAGTCGCGCTTCATAGTACCTGAGCGATGTCGCGGAAATCAGTATCAGGAACACTGGCACACTGATCGCAAGAATGAAGGGCAATAGCTGCTTCGGGTTGTTTAGCGCACTCAGCACTGCGGCGATGAAGATCAATCCTACGATGAGTGGAACGACGGATCCGTCCGTAGTTTTGAAGTAGGGAGATGACATATCAGACTTGATGCCGAAAATCGCGCTCATGTAACTCGTAAAGTGTTTCTGCATTTTGTCGACGTCTCCGAGTATTCCAGTTTCGGATCTGGTTTCGTAGACGTTGTGCCGCAAAAACGAATCACCAACGTGAGTGGTCTCAGGCTCAAAGACGAACTGTGCGACGAGAGGTGCAGCGACTACCGACATCGCTACGACGAACCAAAGGCTCTTTACAAAGGTGCCGCGGCGTACCGCGAAGCGACGACCGATCCTCGTCGAAATAATCCAGTAAATCGGTGGAATCGACAAGAAAAACACAAACGGGGTGTACTCGTACATCAACATACCGGCAGCGATACCGCCTAAACCAGCCCAGAAATACTGGTTACGAGTTGACGTTTCGGCCATTACGATCAGCAAGATCAACAGCGTCAACAAGATGCTGGGGCCGAAAGATTCTTCTGCGAGTCCTCCGATGATGACGGCCCAGCGGAGGCTTGCGAAGATGAATACAGCGATGAGCGTTGCGTCCCATCCAACCTTCAATCGGCGCAAACATGTGGCCAACAGCACGATGGAGGCCGCTCCGGCTAGCTCATATCCGAATCGCAGATCGTCCAAATCGTTTTCCGAATACGCGAATCCGATAGTCGACAACACGTTAGAAAACAGGAAATGAAATGACAGACCGGCTTCGTTGTGGACGATGTCATGAGCGATCTTCCCTTGTTGCATCTCCTCAAATCCTGGGAAATCGGGCGGGACAATCTGCAACATGGCGAAACGCAGTCCGACAGCCGCCGCAACGAAGATCCAATTTCGGTCGATTTTTCTGATTCGGGCGGGGATCTGCTGGATGGCGGGCCGCAATGTCGAGCGGTTTAACCAAGCGATCGCGGCGACCAACATCCCTAGGACGAACCCGATGCCGGTGTATTGGGGGCGTTCGTAGAATCCTTCCAACGCCGGACCGATGAAGACACCGAAGACCAGAGGAATGGAAATCCAACAGGTCCCAGATGCTAATGCCGGGTACCGGTAAACTACGGACTTGAGCGTCGTGACGAGCGAAAGAGTGTTGGTGACTTGGCGTCCCATGCGAAAGCGACCTGAGCGCTTGGCGGTCGGAAAGGAGCGCGATTGCTGTCGACGGATTCGTGACGCAATGCGAGTGGCTATTTTACTTGAGGTCGCAATGGCAACCGTGTCTGGTTCACACGATGCGGATTCGGCGACGTAACTTATGATTTCCGAACATGGAAGCGCTTGAAATCCTCGAAAGGCTATGCCAGCAACCTGCAGTCCCGTTTCACGAGTGGCGAGTCGCCCGTGAAATTTCGACAATCCTCCATAGTTACGGGCTCAACGCCAGACGAGACCGCTGGGGGAACGTAATTGCAGAGATCGACGGCGATGACACTATGGCGCCACTGGTGTTCGTAGCGCACATGGACCACCCAGGCTTCGAAGCGATCGAGGCAGTAGAGGTGAATGAAGATGAGGAACTGATCGTCGCCGAGCCACGCGGCGGGTTGGGGAAGCGGGCTTTCGATGTCGGGACGGCCGTGCGCATGATCGCACGCGATGGGACGGTGATTTACGGAACCATCGAATCGCATGGCCTGTTGCGCCAGGTCGGCGACGGCAGATTCGCGCGGACCGATCAAGTGATGATCAAACCCGAAAATGGTCCAATTGCCCGCAAAGCATCCGATGTTACGTACCCTGCCGCCGCGGTCTTGGATCTTCCCAGTTTCGATGTTGATGGGGAATTGATCAGGGGAAGACAATTGGACGACCTAGCGGGTTGTGCTGCGATCTTGGCTTCTTTGGGCAATGTCCAAAAAGATCGTTCGAACAGTCGACCCATTATTGGTCTCTTTACTCGAGCCGAAGAGGTCGGTCTAGTAGGTGCGACGCTCGCGGCGACGGACGAATTTGTTCGCAAAGACGCCATTATCGTTTCCGCCGAGACTAGTTTGAAGAGTGACAACGCCAAGCAGGGCGACGGTGTTGTCATCCGTGTGGGTGATCGGATAACGACATTCGATCACGGCGCTGAGGCGGTTTTACATGCCGCGCAGTATCGAGTCGCTGAGCAGGGAAGCGCGGACGGTTTCAAAGTCCAACGCGCGCTGATGGGTGCGGGTGGTTGTGAGGCGAGCGCATTCAAGGCGCACGGTTATCGGGTTACCGGAACGTCATTTCCCCTCGGCGCTTGGCACAACACTGAAGATGACGGCTCGATCGTTTCGGAATACATCCATGTCGATGATTTCAATTCGGGGGCCGCACTAATCACGGAGGCGATGCGCGACGATAACGAACCCCTCCACAACGATCCATTGCGATACCTTTCTGCGTTTCCTGAGACTGCTGCGATGCGCTTAAGGGAGACGCAGATTTAGCATTCGATGTCTGATCCCTCAGCGGTCGTCTGTTGTTCGTATTCAAGACACATGGCTGCATTTGGCTTTGGAACAGCGATATAACCTTGAATCCATGCCCAAAGTTGATGGAAGCTATCTGATAGCCCGAACCCTGATGGAGGAGGGCACCGATTGCCTTTTTTACCTAATGGGCGGTCCAAACTACGAGATAGTCAATAATTCGGAAGATTTCGGTATTCGTACGGTCGATTTCCGTCACGAACAGGCGGCGGCGATGGCGGCACATGCCTATGGACGCGTGAAGCGCGTGCCAGGTGTGACGACGTCGGCTTCCGGCCCCGGCACTCTCAACCTGTTGACGGGAATCTACAACGCATTTGTTGACGCGGCTCCAATGGTCACTCTAGGAGGAGCAGGACCTTTGCGGGACGTCTACCGCGACGGGTTCCAAGAGGTCGATTTACCTAACATCTTTGCACCAGTGTCGAAGTCCGTGATCAGACCCGCGTACACCAATCGTTTGCCAGAACACATTTCATCGGCATTCAGAACCGCGACGAGTGATCGTCCGGGACCAGTCTACGTTGAGTGCAATGAAGACATTCTCTATGGCGAGGTCGACGAAGGTGCGGTCGAATCGCCGACGCGCGCCGCGCGAGTCTCGCCACCCAGCGCGAATCCCGACCAGATCGTTGAAGCTGTCAAGATACTTTCGGAGGCCGAACGCCCCATCTTGCTCTCCGGAAGTGGCCCATGGTGGTCAGGTGCTTCGGATGAACTCCAAGAATTCGTTGATCGCACCGGGATTCCGTTCTACACGACGCCGATTGCCCGTGGATTGATACCGGAAGACCATCCAGTATCGTTTCCGGCGGCTCGTTCGACCGCTTTTCGGGAGACAGATGCGGTATTGGTCGTAGGGACGCGGTTCAATTGGATCATGACATTTGGTCGAAGGATTTCGGAGAGCGCCAAAATCATCCAGATCGATGTGCACGCGGCTGAAATTGGCCATAACCGTTCGGTCGATATAGGCATGGTCGCCGACGCCAAGTCCGCGATGAGAGACGTGGTCGCCGAGGTTGCTCGGACCGGGGTGAGGTCAAAGGCAGATTCTGCCTGGGTCGATTATTTGCGGGACATTGAGATGAACAGGCGCCAGCGCTCGGAACAATTGGAAAACTCTGAACAGGTTCCGATCCACCCGTTGAGATTGTGCAAGGAATTGCGCGAAGTGATGGATCGCGATGCGATCTTGTCGGTTGATGGCAACGAGATCTTGCACTATGGCCGCCAGTCAATCCCGACGTTCAAACCCGGACATCGACTAAATTCGGGCGCCACGGGGTGCATGGGCGTCGGGTTGCCGTTTGCAATCGGCGCCAAGTTGGCGAAACCAGACAAACAATCAGTAGCCCTTCACGGCGACGGATCGTTGGGTATGAACATACAGGACTTCGACACCGCGGTCCGTCACAACTTGCCGATCGTAGTAGTGGTTTCCAACAATGAAGGTTGGACCGCGCGGGTTGAAGGTATCCGTAAACCTGGCCGCGAACTGGGCTGGACGCGATTCGACGCGATTGCTGAAGCGATGGGCGGCTTTGGCGAGGAAGTGACGGAACCCGCCGGCATCAGGCCAGCTCTCGAAAGGGCATTCGACGCAGGAGTTCCGGCCATCGTGAATGTGCGTACAGACCCGACGGCTCGGGCGCTGTCGCGTTTCGTCGGATCAAAAATGGAGTAGTTGCAGAAAGAAGCAGACCGAAATGGATGCCGATCAGACTCAAAAAGTCAATACGTACATCATGTTCTCCAAGTTAACCGAACGTGGGCGGGACCGAGTGCGGACCCATCCCGAGCGGATTTTGGAGGTTAATCATGAAGTAGAGATGCGTGGGTGTAACGTGGTCGCCCAGTACGCGATGATGGGTGATTACGATTTCGTAACGATCATTGAGGCGCCTGACAACGGCGAAATGTCTCGCATAGCAATCGAACTTGGGGCACGTGGGACGATCGATACGACGACTTATGCTGCTATTCCGATTGCAAAATTCATCGAGATCATGCAGATGAATGATAGCTAGTGGGGCAACCACATCTGAATCACGGGCTGGATTGACATTGGAAGTAGGATGAATCGTCCAAAGGCAGCACTTAATCTGGCTAGCAACTCTGCTTTCGAGGCGATCTATCGCAAAGGTCGCGATTGGCAGCTACTGTTGGCCGGGATTGGTGTCGTGTTTTTCTCGCAGTTCGTATTGATCGCGGGTGGTGAGTCGAGTGATGGCACGATTCCGAACTCTGGTCGATTCGGGTTGATTCTGGGTTTTCTGATGGTAGCGATTGCTGCGTATTTTTTCAATACCCGATTGCGCTATGTCCCGTGGGGTGTGTCTTTTCCGCGAAACCTTAGATTCAACATCGAAGGTAGCCGCAAATTAATCTTCGGCGTCGGAGTTTTTGCCTTCGCTTTTTTGATTCTGAGGTTGTTGGGAGGTTCGAAGTCTGGAGACGATCTTTGGATTTGGATCGTCGGATTGTTAGGATGTGCCAGTCCGTTCGCGCCGTCGGTAACACGCATTATGGTGGGGCTGAGAGTGGCTTGGCGATCGATCAGATGGTTTGACGTAGTGATCGTAGGGGTTTTGACTGTTATTTTTCTTGCAGTCAACGCGACCGATTTGGACGATTGGTACTACGCATCGATAGGAGACGAGTACAACTTTTACGAACTCGCCGTTCACTTTTCACAAAACGGTATCGACGATCCCTTCAGCCAGCGTGGAGTTTACGATTTCCATCCGCGACTCGGGATAGTGCTGAAAAGCATTCCGATGGACGTGTTTGGTCAAGGACATTTCGGTTGGAAATTCGGTTCGATGTTGGTCATGTGTTTGGTCATCTTGGGGGTATACGTCGTTGGTACTTGGTGCGGCGGCCGAATCGCCGGAGCTGTTGCATCAACAATCATCGCTTTCAGTCACTATCTGGGACAACTTGCTCACGTCGGATACGATCACACCGACTCGCTTTTGCCAGTGATTTTGGCAGTTGGCTTTTTTTTCGTGGCGACGCGAACAAAAAGTCCGTTGATGTTTTACGCCGCGGGAGTGTTAGTGGGCATGTGTTTTTACACGAATGTCGCGGCCCGCGTAATTCTGCCGACCATCGCCGTGTTTGCCGTATTGCAGCAACTTGCCGTTCCAAACCGCCAGGCTGTTAAATGGCTAATACCACTCGTTGTCGGAATCGGTTTAGCCGTCTTGCCGATGTTGTTAGTCGATGGCAACGAGGTGATCACTAGGATGTTTGGGCGTGTGCTCGGCGGCCAAGGTGAGATTTCGGATCTCTCGATCTACGAACGAATCGCGTCGAACATCACCTTCAACTTGTTCGCGTTTAACTTCAACGAGCACAGCTCGCACTATATTTCTGGTTCGCTTCTCGACTCGATTTCGGGAACGCTGGCGGTTGTTGCAACAGGGTTCGCATTGGGTCGTTTCCGAGATCCAATGTCGTCGTTCCTAATCATTTGGCTGGCTTTGGTTTTTGCGGGAGCGGGAGGTTTGAGTCCTTACGATTGGCACGCCGCGATCACTCGTCTATTTCCGATGATGTTGCCATTGTCGTTGCTCGCGGGTCTATTCATATCCAAGTTTATCTGGCCGATCCAAATGAACATCTCTTGGGGCGACAACAATAGGATTTTCAATCCAAAAGTAATCACCGTCGTGACGTTGACTGTTGTCGGTGCGGTCACGTTGGTGGAGAACTATCAAAGAGCTGAGTACGAGACGCCAATGGTCTTTCACCAATCTCCGGTGGCGGTGACGATCGGTGGAATGCAGTCAGAGACTTGCGGATACGTCGAGCATGACCGAATCGCGATTGTCTCTAGAGATCAACACGTTGTGCGACGGATACTGAACGCGTATGATCCGGGCAGTGTATCACTGTATCCGAATGAAGCCGGGGAAGTACCAGGCACACCATTGTTGCTAGATCATCAACAAGCCGCAGCCAGAGGATTTCCGGATGCTGAAGATTTCGGTTGCATTATTTTTTCGCATCCGTGGGAGGTCGAACCGCGGCAGCTGTTGAGCGCCATCCAATCGGCAAATCCGCGGGCGGTCACCATACCCTTCTCGGATCAATCCGGACTGACGACCATCACCATTCTCAGAGTCCCTTAATCCGGCGCTCCTGGTCAGTTTCGGCCCAGGCCGCATGAACCGCTGGTCGAGCCGTAACGTAGAATCTTGCACATCCAGAATTCTCTTTCGCCTCCAAGCGCAATAAATGACACCGCAAGCAATCGAAAAACGCTCGATCATCATCACGATCGTGGCTAGCGGTTCGTTCGGTTTACTGGGCATCGCGATTTCGGTCGCCAGCAATTCTGGTGCCGTGTTCTTGGATGGACTTTTTTCTCTTGTCTTCGCCGTGGTTGGGTTGCTTTCCCTATACGTGTCCCAATTGGTATCCCGACCCCGCGATGAGTCATACCCCTTCGGCTATGCGACTTTTGAACCGATGCTGAATCTGTTTAAGGGCTTGCTCATCGGATTCGCGTTGATTTATGCCGTATGGAGTGCAGTCACAACTATTTTGCAGGGTGGCCAAGACATCGCTGCGGCGGGCGGTATCATTTATGCGGCGATCGCCGTCAGCGGCGGTGTGGCCGTCGTAATCGTGCTTAAACGCTACGCAAAACAGTCCGGTTCGCCCATCGTCGATGTGGACGCCAAGAACTGGACGGTCGACACGCTCATCAGCTCTGCGGTCGGCATCGCATTCGTGGCAACGTTGTTGATCCAGAACTCGGATTGGTCAAATTTCGCGCCCTACGCCGATCCTGTGATCATGCTCGCGATCGCGGCAATAGCGGCACCGCAACCGTTCCAGACGATTCGAGACAACCTGAGGCAGATCGTCGGTAAAGCACCGCCAAAGGATGTTCAAGATCAAGTGGCCGATCTCGTTGAAGACGCAATCGCCGACGTTCCACATGTTGAGACCCATCTGCGCATCATTGACATCGGTCGATACATTCACTTGCAGGTGTACGTCATAATCTCGCCGGATACACGAGAGACGATCGACATCCGCCGGCACGATCAGATCAGACGCAGCGTCTACAACAGTGTGTCAAGGGTTTACCAGCACCTGTCGTTGGACGTGGGCTTCACGATGGATCGACGCTGGGCGCTGAGCAGCGTCCATGCAGAAGAGCAAGACGTGGTCGTCAAGCCGCCATACAGTCCGAAAGTCGACGCATAATAAACTCTGTCAAAATATTGATCTCGATACCGTTCATCATGGCGGTTTATGTTGCCGTAGCCGCTTGTGGCACGGTTGGGAGCCTCGCCTCGCCGACGATTCCTGTCGATGTCGTCGAAGTGACACCGACGCCTTCGTTCACCGATACCGCGAAGGCGAACATCGTGGATCTGTTCAATCGTCAGACCATGGCGATCAGAGACGGTGATTGGGAAGCTGCATTCCATAACTGCAGTCCAAACTATCGATCTCGGCGTGACATCGATCGTTTCACCGAGGATGTCCGAGAATACTTGAGTCGGTTGGACACGACACCTAACATGCTGGACGCACGGAATCCGGTCGCCACCAAAGGACGAGACGATCGTTTTGACCTGAACTACGATCTGTACATCGAAAACGAGTTTTCGGAGACCGTGCGCGCTGGTGGGGCGTACGTAATAGTCAGAAATGATTGGTACGACGACGGCGTTTGGTGCCGTTAGTTAGCGCTTGCAACTGCCGGCGTGATTTGGTCGAATTGCATAGGCTGGACGCCAGGCACGACAGTGAACTGTTCTTCATATAGCCGTCGATAGAGACTGGATTCGTTGATTAGCTTGTCGTGAGGGCCGCGCGCTTGAATACGCCCTTCTTGTACGACTAGTATCTGGTTGGCCGCGATTACGGTCGACAAGCGGTGAGCGATCGCGATCGTGGTACGGCCTTCTCGGAGCCTTGTAATCGCTTCGCGAATCAATCGTTCCGATAGTGTGTCTAGCGCGCTTGTCGCCTCGTCGAGCAGCAGGATACGAGGGTCGGCGAGGATCACTCGCGCGATCGCCAATCGTTGCCTTTCGCCTCCGGATAGCCGGTATCCGTGCTCACCGACAATCGAGTTGTAACCCTCTGGCATCGCCGCGATCGTGTCGTGGATCTGAGCTGCTTTTGCGGCCTCGATCAATTCGGGTTCGGTCGCAGAAGGGCGACCGTAAAGAAGATTCTCGCGGACGGTTGCGTGGAAAAGAAACGGATTTTGTGACACCACTCCGACTAGCTGCGTCAGATTGTCGTGCGTAATGTCTTTGACGTTGACGCCATCGATTCGAACCGCTCCTTGGTTGGCGTCATAGAGCCGGGAGGCCAAGTATCCGATCGTCGTCTTCCCGGAACCGCTCGGACCAACGAGCGCGGTAAGTTCACCGGCCCTCGCGACGAACGAGATGTCGGTCAGCGAGAATAGCTCGTCATCGGTTTCGCCTTCATTTTCACTGCCGATCAGCCCGGTTGGTGGCGCTTGCGGACTCCCATTCCCTCGCCCGACGGGGCCGCCAATCGTCGTCGGAATTGGCGCGTCGGTGCCGATCTGTCCGTCTCCTCCCGGTTGGCTAACGGCTGGGCCGTTAGGCGGACGTCCAACGGGTCCCGCGGCGGATTGAGAAACCTGCATTCGATGTCGGGCTGCGATGATTTCGAGTTCTGATTGCTGGTAGGTGAAGGAAACGTTGTCGAAAACTACCTCGCCTTTGGTGGTTGACGGATCCAAGCGCTTGGGCTTGACGGGATCGACGATGGTTGGCTTGATGTCCATGTATTCGAATATCCGCTCGAACAAGGCAAGGGATCCCGTGATTTCGACTCCACGTTGCAGCAGATTAGCCATTGGGAACAGGAGTCGCGCTTGAATAGTCGAAAAGGCGACGATATCGCCAAGCGTTACCCGGTCGCTGCCGTCGATGATCAGGATCCCGCCGACCAACCAGATAAACGCGGGTGCCATGGTGAAGAATGCTTGAACCACGATGAAAAAACCCCGACCAGTCATGTATTGGCGTATCGACACGTCGGTGAGGCTCGTATTGGTCTCCTGAAACTCGCGGAGTTGCTCAGCTTCTCTACCAAAGGTTTTGGCGACTATCACGCCAGAAACAAACAGAGTTTCCCCGGTTTTTGCCGTCAAGTCCGCCAACGTGCGCTGCATCTGGCTCGTCAATCTGCGTCTACGAGCACCGACGATGCGGGAAAGATAAGCGAATATCGGCATCGTGAAGACGGCGACGATGGTCAGTTCCCAGGAAAGGATCAACATCGCGACAAGCGCAGCGGCAACGACCGTGACGCTGGAAAGGATGTTGACGACGGTATCGGTCAGAACGAGTTGAGTACTCGAAACATCGTTGGCCAATCGGGATTGAATGTCGCCAGTCTTGGTTGAGGAGAAGAAGGAGATAGGCTGTTTAAGTAAATGGTTGTAAACGGTATGCCGCATGTCCTCCATCACCTTGAAGCCGACTCGAGCGTTCAGCCGCGATTGTGCAAAATTGAGAATTCCCGAGATCCCCGCCGCCGCGACCATGCCTCCAATCAACCACATCAGGAGGTTCATGTCTTGCTGCGGTAACGCGTCGTCGATCACTCGCTGGATTAACAGGGGAGTGATCACGCCGAGGGCAGAGGTAATGAGAACGAGCAGCCCTACAATCGCCAAGGTCACCTTGTAGTCGGCATAAAGCTTGACGACGCGCTTGAACGTGCCGCGGGGAAACGGTCGGTTGCGAGATTCCTCGTGGAGCGCGCCGAATCCTGGGCCGCCCATACCCCCACGCATACCCCCCTGCCGCATAGATTCCTCCTAGATTCCGCGCTTCGAAACTAACGCCTCATTTAAGGCGGCATATTACCTCAACGCGTTTTGACGATCACCCAAGGTATCGGGAAAAGAGAGCACCGCGATGAGGATTGGTAGCCCGTAGGGGAGTCGAACCCCTGTTTCAGCCTTGAGAGGGCCGTGTCCTGGGCCACTAGACGAACGGGCCACCGTATTGGTGCGCGAGCCGGATTTCGTAATCCGTGCTGTCAGCGTTGTTGGCTGCCGATGCAGGATTCGAACCCGCGCTCCCAGATCCAGAATCTGGTGTCCTACCACTAGACGAATCGGCAACGGCTCGCTGGGATTCATGATAACAAACCCTCCCATTCTCAGATTCATCGCTGAATCAAAGGCAAAGTCGCTTGCTCGTTCTGGCGTTACTGATCCTTGAAAACCGTTTTGAATCTCCAATCCGGTTCCATGTCGCGTTATCTGGTGTATAGTGAGCGCATCGTTTGACGCAAAACGTGGCGAGATTTGAGTTGGTTGCGTCTCGTCGCAACCGCGAGGGTCGCCACTCGATGCCGATGGATTGCGTTCGAACCATAGCGATCGGCACATCAGCTACAGGAGAATGTTGCTGTGAAATTGAGAAACAAGTCAAAATACCTCATTGGAGTGATGGCGGCGATGGTCGCTGTTGCTGCTTGGGCGTGTGGCGGCACGGAGACCGTGATCCAGACGGTCGTGGTCGAGAAGGAGGTCGCGGGTGAGACCGTGATCCAGACCGTCGTCGTCGAGAAAGAGGTTCAGGTCGCGGGTGAGACCGTTGTCCAGACCGTCGTCGTCGAGAAAGAGGTTCAGGTCGCGGGTGAGACCGTTGTCCAGACCGTCGTCGTCGAGAAAGAGGTTCAGGTACAAGGCGAGACCGTGATTCAGACGGTCGTGGTCGAGAAAGAGGTTGAGGTTGAGAAAGTCGTGACCGTTGAGGTCATGGTGGAGGAAGAGGAAGTCGCTCCGACCGCCGTCCCTGAGCCCGCAAGCCAAGAACTTCCAGAGACTGAATCCCCCGCGGGAACCTTGGTCATGATCCCCGAAGGCGTAGCACCAGGTGTTGGCATCAACCGATCGCAAGCACCTGAATCGTTGATGTACTGGGGTGTTTCAGAGCAGCTGTTCCGTCCGAATGACGATGGAACGCTGGTCGGCCCATGGCTCGCTGAGAGTTGGGAAGTTTCACCTGACGGTTCCCAAGCAACTGTCAAGATTCGTAGCGGTGTGCAGTTCCACGGCGGATGGGGCGAACTGACTGCCCACGACTTCGTGTGGAGTTTGAACGACACCAACGCCGCGGTAACGCCCGAGAGTATCCACGGTCAGGCCGGAGACTTCGCAGCATTCATGGACGAAGCGGAAGCCACCGACGACCGTACAGTGGTACTCAACTTCAATGCCCCTGAACCTCGTTGGACGACGTTGCTGTTCAACCAAGCAGGCGACGCGTTTGGCGTCTTCTCAAAGAAGGCGTACGATGAGAATGGCGCTGATTGGATGCGCGAAAATGTCATCGCCACCGGTCCTTACATGGTCGAGGAGTGGCGCCAATCTGACAGCGCTACCCTAATCGCGCAGGACACGCACTGGGACAAGACGGCAGAAGTCTCGACTCTCCGCCTAATTGACGTCCCCGAAACGGTAGCCCGCATATCCGCTCTGCGTTCTGGCGGTGCGGACTGGGCGGTTCTTCCAGTTCGTGAGATCGGACCACTTACGCGCGACGGCTTCAAATCGTTGACCACCGGACGTCAAAGCGGTGTGCCGCTCCAAATGGCAGGTAACTACTGGGAAACCACGCAGGTCAAAACCGGTGAGCCGACCCAGGCTGTGACATTCGTGCACGACATACCGTGGATCGGAAACCCATTCAGTCCGGACGATGGCAACAACCCGGATGGCATTGATGACTTGGAGCAAGCGCGACTAGTCAGATGGGCAATTGCTATGTCGATTAACCGAGACCTCATCAACGAGTCGCTGTACAACAACAACGCCTCGCCGTACTACGTCGGCATGTTCCACATCGTCGACCCGGACTGGGACGACAAGTGGAAGATTCCGTACGACCCGGTAATGGCCAACGAGTACTTGGACAAAGCGGGTTACCCGAAAGACGAAGATGGCAAACGTTTCGACATGCCGATCTACGGTTTCACGTCGCGAATTGAATTCACCGAGATCGCTGATGCCGCAGCTGGTTTCATCAACCAGTTAGGAATCGAGACCAGCGTGATCAAGATCGCCTACTCGATCATCCGACCAAGCTTAGTGGCAAGAAGTAATACAACGCCCTCGATTCAATGGTGTCGCTCCGACCTTTGGAAACCATACGACTGGGTGACCGGTGAAGAAGAGACGACCCTGACCCGAGGCGGCTTCAACTGTCACATGGAAATACCGTTCATCCTGGAAACGGTTCAAAAAGTGGCTGCTGAGACCGATCCTGCGAAGCGCAAGGAGTACAACTTCGCGCTCGCCGACTACTTGCACGAGCAGCAACTGAAGATTGGGATCGTCGCACTTCCGTTTGTTTCGGCATACAACCCGAATGCAATCGAATCTTGGAATATGCGACCCGGTCCTCAGGCGCCATACACCTCGCCCGAACTGATAGTTCCAGCAAGGTAAATACGCCCGATTCCGCCGCCTGGGACGCTTGAATGAGAGCGACCCAGGCGGCGAATTGTTGCAACGACCCGCAGACGGCGCGGCATTGTCGAGGTGAGGCTATCGCCCCGTCATCCGCGTCGTTGATGCGCACCCACTAGTTAGAGCAGTCCTGTGCGAAAGTTCCTGATACGGCGATTCTTCGCTGGAATCCTGTCAGTCCTCGCGGCCACGGCAATCGTCTTCGGACTCTCTAGAGCAGCGGGAGACCCGCTGTTGCTCTACGCCAAGCCCGGAGGCTATGGGGTTACCCCTGAACAAGAACAGGCATTGAAGGAAAAGCTGCGCCTCGACAGACCCCTCGTCGTGCAGTATCTTTTGTGGCTTACAGATCTGTTGAAAGGTGACTTCGGCAGAACTTTGCTTGCTGAACAACAGGTGACGAAAGTTGTTGGCGAGAAGATGGGAGCGACGGTTCAGCTCGCCGTCATGGCTTGGATTTTGGCCACAATTATGGGCGTCCCACTAGGCGTTTTATCCGCAGTTTTGCGAGGCAGCGTTTGGGACTATTTGGGACGTGCCTACGCCTTGATTGGGCAATCCTTGCCTACATTCTGGTTAGGGCTGATGATGATTCTGATATTCAATAAACAGTTGGATTGGTTACCGTTCGGAACGCGAGGTACCGGGGATGCGTTCTTCTTCTCGTGGGATAACCTCCGCTATTTCGTTATGCCATCGTTCGCTATCGCATGGGGTGCCGCGGCTGTTTATTTGAGGTTGACGCGATCCGCAATGTTGGAAGTGCTCGACTCCGAATTTGTCAAACTGGCGCGATCTAAAGGCGTCGGCGGCACGACGATCATCTGGAAGCATGCATTCCGGAACGCGCTTATCCCGCCATTGACCGTCTCTTCGCTCATGATGGCAGGATTGATTACCGGTAGCGTCGTAATTGAAGCGGTGTTCTCGTGGCCCGGCCTCGGACGACTGGCCATTCAGGCGGTCCAAGACAACGATTTCCCAATCCTGACCGCCACCGTGCTGTTCTTCGCCGTTGTTTTTGTGACGGTTAACTTCGTCACTGACGTTCTCTACGCAGTAATCGACCCGAGGATACGTTACTGATCGCATCCTGACACAGGTTATGGCTTCCGAAATCACAGCACAAGAATCCGGCGCGGTCCAAGGCGCAACCACCTCGACAGGTCGACGAGATCGATTCTCGTTGGTTTACGGGTGGTACATCCTTCGTCGATGGCCGTTGATTCCCGGCTTGATTATGTTGGCGCTCGTAATCGGTGGGGTATTTGCGGACCAACTGGCGCCGTACGACGAAATCGAGCAGGACATTAGATTCCGGAACGCGCCTCCGCGGATATTCGGTTCAAATTCCGAATATTGGGCAACCCAAGATTTTTCGCAAGCGATGTTCCGCGCTGAAGGTACTCAGGGCAAGGATCCCGGCAATCGCTTCTTACTCGGAGGGGATCACGTAGGTCGTGATGTGTTGAGCCGTGTCATCCACGGTGCCCGCATTTCGTTGGTCGTCACGTCAGTAGCGCTGTTCTCCGGTCTGATCCTAGGGGTGACGATCGGTGTTCTTTCCGGATACTACGGTGGATTGGTCGACGAATTCTTGATGAGAATGGTCGATGTTTGGTACGCGGTGCCGTTTCTGTTGCTCGCCATGGTTGCGGTAATCATTTTCGAAGCAAGTCTGAATCTCATTATTTTCTTGTTGATATTGCTTGCATGGAGCGGATACGTTCGCAATCTACGCGGCGAGGTTTTGAGTCTCAAGCAACGCGATTTCGTAGCAGCAGCTAGGGTGGCTGGAGCTTCGACGTTCCGCATCATCGTTAGGCATCTTCTGCCAGGTCTCGTCAACACAATCTTCGTGATTGCAAGTCTGAGAGTCGGACAGTTGATCCTAGCTGAGGCTTCGCTGAGCTTTATCGGTGCTGGGATTCCCGCGCCAACGCCAGCTTGGGGTGTATTGATTGCCGAGGGTAGGGAGTATGTTGAACAGGCCTGGTGGCAAACCGTGTTTCCCGGTACGGCTATATTCCTCGTCGTTCTCGCCTTCAACTTCCTAGGCGATTGGGTGCGGGACCGGTTGGATCCGCGTTTGCGGCAGTTGGACTAAGTGAATCTGTGAACGGGTCCGGGTTTGCGCCGGGCGAACTTTACACCTTAGTCAGCTCGTCCAGGATGTCTTGGAGCTGGTTGTGTTTGATGTAGCCCTGGTGGACGCTCAAGACGTTGTGGTTTCGATCTAAGAAAAACGTGGTTGGTGCTGCGGTGATCTGGTATGCGATGTGGATGGCACTGCCGACATCTGGGATTGCCGGGTAGTTGGCGCCCATTTTTCCGAGAAACTCCACACCTTCTGCAGCAGTGTCGAAACCTACGGCTTGGACTCCAATGAAGACGACCTCATCGGTGCCCGGCATTCCCATCGTTTGATAGGCGTGCTCAAAGTTCGGAATCTCGGCCCGACAAGGAGGACATGACGGAAACCAGAAGTTGATGACGACCGGTTTACCTTCGTGTTCGGAGAGATTGAAAGACCCGTGGTGAAATGTGTCACCCTTGAACCCCGGAGCGTCACCCAAGCCTGCGATGATCTGAGTGCCGGCGTACACAATTTCAGGTTCGGCCAACTCGGCCTCAGTGCTACCCGAATCGTTTGCGACCAATGGCACCGCAACCGCATCGCCTTCGGCCGGAATTTGACCATCATCTATCGCCGAGGTTGCGCCCTCAGAAATCTCCCGGACGATCTCAACTAGATTGTCCTCGTCGATGGCACCTTGCCAAACCCTATGCTCATTGTGGTTGTGATCGAGAAACACGGTGGTCGGGTACGAGAATATGTTGTAACCGATCTGGATCGATGAGTTGTTGTCGGGCAAACCCGGGAAGGTCACGCCAAGTTCCTCAAAGAGATTTGCGCCATCTTCTATCGAGTCGAGGCCGAGTTGCTGTACGCCGACGAACTCAACGTTTCCGCCCGAGGGTGCGCCGAATTGTTGGTAGACGTTTTCGAAATGCTCCAACTCGGCGCGGCATGGTGGGCAAGAGGGGAACCAGAAGTTGACGACAATCGGTTTGCCGGCCAGTTGACTGGTGTCAAAAGTGCCATGAGCGAAAGTCGTACCTTGGAACCCGTCCACATCTCCTAGCCCGTCGATGATCGCCGATTCGAATGAGTCGGGCATTCCCATCGGCACCGTCTCTGCAGCTGGAGATTCCGGCTCGGATGCGACGGTTGGGGCGGGAGTCGGAGGTTGTGGAGTTGGCTCGGTGTCGCTACCACATGCGACGACCAACGCTACCGCGACCAACGCGCCAAACGGTGCAATCAGTCTAGCGCTTGGTAAACGACGCAAACGCAATTTCATCTTCTCACCGCCATTCGGACTCAGCGTCTTTCTTTTAGATGATACGTGTCGAAATGATCGAGAGTTTCCGATAATCGACCGCCCGCGATCAATCCGGTCATTCTGATAGTACGTCAGCGGCGATACCGTCAAGTTGATCCTGCAACGCATGCTTCAACCCGGACACCGGAACTCTAACCTGCGCCATCGTGTCGCGGTGCCGGATGGTAACCGCATCGTCCGACTCCACTGTCTCGAAGTCGACGGTCACACACAACGGCGTACCGATCTCGTCTTGACGGCGGTAACGACGCCCGATGCTCTGCGTCTCGTCGTATTGCGTGCTGAAACCTGAACGCACCAAGTCATAGACCTCGCGAGCCTTGGGTGTCAACTTCGGATTGCGGCTCAACGGCAAGATAGCAACTTGATACGGCGCGATGTTCGGGTGAAAGCGCAGAACCACACGTTTATCGTTGTTGACTTCCTCTTCGTCATACGCATCGACGAGGAACGCCAATGCCGATCGGTCGGCACCCATAGCTGGTTCGACAACGAACGGTACGTAGCGCTTATTGTTCGGTTGGTCGTAGTACGACAAGTCTTTTCCCGATTTTTCGATATGGGCTTTCAAGTCGTAGTCAGTGCGATTGGAAATCGTCTCCAACTCGCCCCATCCCCAAGGGAACAGAAACTCGATATCGGCGCTACCTTTCGAGTAGTGGGGTAGTTCGTCTGCCTCGTGTTCACGCACCCTTAGTTTCGACCGGCGGAGGCCTAGTCCAGTGAACCATTCAGACGAGAAATCTATCCAGTACCGATGCCACTCCTCATCGGTGCCGGGTTCACAGAAATACTCCATCTCCATCTGCTCGAATTCGCGCGTTCGGAAAGTGAAGTTTCCGGGGGTTATCTCATTTCGGAAAGACTTGCCTTGCTGCGCGATTCCAAACGGTATCCGAACTCGGCTACTGTTCAGCACGTTGTCGAAATCGACGAACATCGCTTGAGCCGTCTCGGGGCGCAGATAGACAATGTTGTCGTCGCCTTCAACCGGCCCGATACGGGTACGGAACATGAGATTGAAATGACGTGGTTCGCTAAGTTCGCCGTCACAGTCCGGGCAACCATCGGTTTCCAGCAAGTCGGAGCGATGCCTTCGGTGACACTCCTTGCACTCCGCCAAGGGATCAGTGAAACTGTCAACGTGGCCGCTGGCAACCCAAACGTCCGGGTGCATGAGGATCGATGCGTCGATGCCGACCACATCTTCGCGGTCGCGCACCATCGACTTCCACCACTGGTCCTTGACGTTGCGTTTGAGTTCGACTCCGACCGGACCGTAGTCGTAGAGGCTTCCGATGCCTCCGTAAATCTCGCTACTCTGAAAAATAAACCCTCGCCTTTTGCATAGGCTGACGACGGTGTCCAAGCTGACGTTATCGAGGTTGCGTTTCAATTTGACTTGCCGACCTTAGACTGTTGCGGTTTCGTGAAGATAAGACGGTGCCAGTGGAAACACCGCATAGTTTCAGTGTAAAGATCGACGGCTCCAAACCCCGGCATCTGCGGAGATCAATCCCCACTCATAGCCCAGATTTCATCATTTCGACTGCGAACCATAGCGCCATAGCGCCCCCGCGATCGTCTCGCCCGGTAACCGAATCACGAATCAGGTAGTCATCGAGACTCGCCAACGGGCCAGTTCCGACGCAGACCCGACGCACCCCGCCATCATCGTCGATCCCGTCGGCCGCACCACACCACGCGTTGGTAAGCACCTCGCCCCAGTCGTTCTTTGTCAACCAACCGTGATTGATTCCAAGCGCAATGGATATGCCGATCATGCTCGTCGAGCTATGCTCCAGATAAGAATCAGCATCATCGATGACTTGTCGCCACATGCCGGATTCCGGATCTTGGAATGCCTTCAACCCTGCAAGGTGTTCGATGTGTCGCGCGACCAATCGCTCACGTTCGGTTCCCGCGTAGCCGACAAGAGTCTCGGCGAGACCCAATGCTGCGAAACCGTTTCCTCGTCCCCAAACATAGGGCGATGATAGGCAATGCCAATACAACCCGCTAGGTTGCAACAGCCGATCGGCACATTCGAGCATGAAATCGGCTGCCAGTTCTGCGTAGGAAGCGTCACCGGTCAACTCAGTAGCGCGTCGCAGAATTGTTCCGGCGAAGAACATGTCCTCGACCCTGAAATCGCGATCCAAAATGCTCGAGAATCCATCGTCTTCGCGCTCCATGAAACGATCGGCAGTTGCGATCAGCAACGATCGGTAGCGCGCGTTATCTGCCAGTGACGAAGCCCAATTGACGCCGGCAAAGTTGGCAGTGCCATCGCTAGGTGCGAAGACGGCATCAGGATTGTCGACATACTCTGCCGTTACCGCCTCAATCTCCGCTCTCGGGTCCGGGTATTCGCAGTCCAACGCCGAGAGTTGTAGTCGTGCCGTTAACGAGACTCCCTGCGTATAGACCACCGGTCGATCCAACACGTGACCATACACATCCGCCAAGATCCGGGCTTTTAGTCTCGCCGACTCTGCAATTGACACCATCGATACCTCGCCGAATAACTGGTTTGCCGTATCATTTACGCAGACTGAATGATACAGCCACCAGAACAGCATACGGGAGACAATTTATGGCGAAATCGACATCACAGCAACTTGAGGGCAGAAGTGCATTGGTCACCGGCGGCGGCAGAGGAATTGGACGGGGCATAAGTATGACCTTGGCTTCAAGAGGTGCGGAAGTATGTGTGTCAGATATCGACGCTGAGTCTGCCGAGCAAGTCGCGGCGGAGATCAACGAGGGCGGCGGCAACGCGTTCGCTGCGGGCGGCAACGTAACCGACATCGATTCGATTTCCGAAGTGGCGCAGACCGCCATCGAAACCTTCGGCAAACTCGACATCTGCGTGCCCAACGCCGGTGTTCTTGGCGGTCCTACCTTCATGTCGCGGAGAGATTACATCGCCGAGGACTGGGATATGACCTGGGACGTCAATGTGCGCGGAGTCGTCAACACCTCGGATGCAGTGGTTGATCACATGAAGGAGAGGATGTACGGAAAAATCGTCATCATCGCTTCGCACGGCGGTCGCGCGCCGCGCGGCGTCCCGGATGAGGGACGCGGCAACGTCCAAGGTCCGTACATGGTCTCCAAAGCGGCGGCGATACAGTGGACGCATTGGCTAGCCATGAACATCGGGCAGTTCAATATCAACGTGAACGCGGTTTGCCCGGGGCGTCTTTGGACTCCGATGTGGCAGGCCATCGCCCAGAATCACAAAGAACTCAACCCGGATCTTGCCGACATGTCGATCCGCGAAATCTTCGAGATGCAAATAAAGGGCACGATGCCACTAGGCCGAGAGCAAACCCCAGAAGACATCGGTAAGGTCGTCGCTTTCTTGGCGTCCGACGACGCGTCAGAAATCACGGGTCAGGCGTTAAACGTCAACGGTGGCGGGATCATGAACTGAACTCGTGGTCCATCAACCGATCCCCAGGCGGTCTGCAAGTGGGCGGTCTGCAAGGCGAAGCAAGGTAACGTGACATGGCTGAAATCTCAACCACCGTCGAGATATACCTCGACGTGAGCGCGGAGGACGCGTTCCTATGGGTTGTTGAACCCGGCAACATGGTCTATTGGATGAACGGCGTTCGACGAGCCGACTGGATTCGACGGCAAGAAGCAGCAATACCTCGCCCTCAAGACACTTGGGACATGCTCTACGAGTACGCGGGCAAGGAGAATGAGATCGTGATGGAAGTCGATGTGTGCGATCCTCGCGACGGCGCTTTTGAATTTCACACCATCGAAGGTAACTATCCGATTCGGACCGAATATCTCTGCCAACCATCTTCGAACGGCTCTCTGTTTCGGATGACGCGCACCGCGTTTTCGGACAGCACGTTTACCTCGATCATGTTTGCGATTACCGGCATCTTCAGCAAACCGATGATGCGCAAACAGAATTTGGCCGAGCTCACGAAGATGAAATCGGTTATCGAAATGCAGATACCATCGAGGCGACGCTGATACCCCCGATTATCTCCACATCAACCCTCTGAGAGGCCACCATGAACGACCGCGAACTAATGTTTCTACCGGCACACGAGCAGCGTCGGATGATAACGGACGGCGAAATCACCTCTGTCGAATTGACCGAGGCTTCATTCCGACGAATCGACGATCTGGATTCGAAACTTAACGCATTCGTCACAATCGACGAAGAAAGTGCCCTCGAGTCCGCTGCAGAATGCGACCGCAAACAATCCTCTGGCGAAGCGACCGGCGCTCTTCTTGGTGTCCCCATCGGTGTAAAAGACCTTGAAGTTACGAATGGTCTGCGGACGGCCCTTGGGTGCACCGCATTCGCTGATTGGGTACCGGACTTTGACTCTGCGGTAGTTCAACGCCTGCGCGCCGCCGACGCGGTGATACTCGGCAAGACCAACACTCCCGAGTTCGGCAATAGCGCTGAGACATTCACCGATCTGTTCCCGTCCGCCAATAACCCATGGGATGTCACGCGACACCCCGGTGGGTCGAGCGGTGGCACGTCGGCCGCGATCGCGTCAGGGATGTTCTCGCTGGGAAGTGGGACCGATGGAGGCGGATCTGTCAGGTTGCCCGCCTCATTCACTGGGATTTTCGGCCATAAACCTACCCATGGCCGTACTCCACGTTTCGGCGGGCGTTCCATGCCGTCCTACAACTGCACCAGTACGACTGGTCCCATGTCGCAAGACGTGCGATCCTCAGCCATCATGCATATGGCCATATCAGGGCACGATCCACGTGACCCCGGTTCGCTCAAATCACCCGTGCCGGACTGCATTGCCGGACTCGAGGACGGCATCAAGGGAATGAAAGTCGGTTTCTCGATGGACCTCGGTTACGCCTACGTCAACGACGATGTCGCTCAGGTC
The DNA here is from genome assembly GCA_965232825.1 of Dehalococcoidia bacterium. Classification (GTDB taxonomy): domain Bacteria; phylum Chloroflexota; class Dehalococcoidia; order Lucifugimonadales; family Lucifugimonadaceae; genus Bin127. The sequence continues at coordinate 609,941 of OZ247429.1, forward strand.
ACCGAGGAGGCGCTCAAAGGACTGGAGGACGCCGGCGCTACCGTAGTCAACGCGGACATCAGCTTTGATCCAGTGCCCGCGGAGTATTGGTGGAAAATCTGGACGGCTGGTCAAGTGGCGATGTACGGACATCTTGCGGAAGACCCTGCCGTCGAATTAACCGACTACACAATGGAGATGGTCAACGCTGGATATGGTGTAACCGGAGCCGACTACGCCGTCTCGCTACGTCAAGCCGAAACCCATCGCATTCAAGTAGGGCAGCTCTTTGATGAATTCGATCTGCTTGTAACGCCGACCACGGCAGTTGAGGCGTGGCCTCACCGACAGACACCGATGGAAGTGGGCGGTCACAAGCTTGAAGAGGGCATAGCCAACCCATCTGCGATCCCATTCACTGCGCTGTGGAACATCCTATGGAACCCATGCGCCTCGGTGCCCTGCGGCTTCAGCGACAGCGGTATGCCTTTGGGACTGCAGATCATTGGCCCGATCAACGGCGACCCCCTGGTTTTTAGGGCATCACGAGCCTACGAGTTGGCGCGACCGTGGACATCCACGCGACCTATGGTGTCCTGAAAACACAGATAACGTATCAGGGAGGACACGCGCTATGAGCGAAACCTTCGATACCGTCGTAATCGGCGGCGGCGTAATGGGTTGCGCAACTCTGCACTACCTCGCCGACCTCGGTATCACCGACACCCTTCTCCTCGAACGTGACACGCTGGCATCTGGCTCTACCGGACGTTCGACGACCATCCTCAGGATGCACTACTCCAACCGCGTCACCGGTGAGATGGCATGGTGGAGCAGGAACGTGATGGGCAACTTCGATGAAATCACCGGCGCGCCGAGTGGCTACCGCGAGAACCAGTGGATCCTTGTACCTGGACCGGGTAGCAAATGCGCGGCAATCCAGAACGTCGAACTAGGCCAATCAATCGGCATCGACACCGAGGTCCTCGATGTCGATGCAGCCGAGAAACAATGGCCCTACATGCGCTTTCCCGACACCGAATGCGTCGTCTGGGAGCCAAAATCGGGTTTCGCCGACTCGCACCTCGTTACCCGTGGTTTCGCCAACTCCGCGCGAAACCGCGGCGCGACCGTCAGGTTAGGGGAGACCGTCACCGATATACTGGTCGATAGTGGACGGGCGATCGGAGTTAAAACCGATCAAGGCAACATATTCGCCGATCGGGTCGTGTTGGCAGCCGGCCCTTGGAATATGGAATTCCTAGAAAACGTCGGTGCGTCGCTCCCACTCCACACAGTGCGGCATCAAGTCGTCCGGCTCCAACACGATAGCGAGTTCAGCGACAACGCCGACCCTTTTCATCCCACAATTGCGGAAAGCGTGTCGGGACTGTCGGCTAGACCAGATACACCAGGCTTTTCATTGGCCGGTTACCGCGAAGACCCCGTGGATCGCGACACCTACAACCAAGGCGTCGACACCGATGTCGCCATCGAAACAATCACTCGAATCGCCGAGATCATCCCCGCATACGAAAACGTGACTTGGGCGGGCGGTTGGTCTGGCCTGTTCACCGTCACTCCAGATTGGAACCCCGTGATCGACCACGTTCCCGGAGTCGAGAATCTAGTTGTAGGTGCGGGATTTTCGGGACACGGATTCAAGATGTCGCCAGCAATCGGCCTTTCTATGGCAGAACTTGTAACCAATGCGGATGTTACGACGTTTGACTTGAATCCTTTGCGGTTCAGCAGATTCGAAGAAGGTGATCTTCTCAAGTCAGCATACGGCGGCAACGTATTCGCGTGATCACGTGATGTTGCCGTAAACTGCGCCGCACACGAAACCGAAAATCAGGTGTGCGATCAGGAGCACGGCAGCATATTGCAGCGAGTATCCAAGCGCGAAAGGCCCGGGCGCCTTGATCTCTTCGCTGCGGATACCCGGATGCAACAACCTGAAATAAGTCAGGCTAATCCCTGTCAACACCCAGAGGAACACGGAAACGAATGCGCCGTACAGCCAAGCCGTGGCTTCGACCTCAAAGGCATAAATCACCGCTGATGTGAATATGCCGTACAAGACGCCAATGACAAGCAATACGAACCGACCGATCAGTTGCTGGCCAAACGTTTTTCGCGTAAAGGCCGAACCGATCAGCGAGACAATTCCAACGTGATTTTGGGACTGTCGCGCAACTTCCCAGACCTGAAGCACTAAGATCGCCGCAAAAGTCCCGATCAATCCGCCGACTATGGCGATATCAAGGTTCAACGCGTTCTCCAGTACCGGTCGAATCGTCTACCAATCGGCGACGGAACCATCTGCAAAGTACGATTCACCGCCCAACTCACGGTGATATCCGGTGGCATCGCCGTCAAACACCTTCATCGCCTCGGTCTCGTCAACTTCCACGCCCAATCCTGGCGTATCCCACAACTCGATATGGCCGTCATTGACCTCCCAGTCGTTCTTGATGATGCCGTTGCCCAATGCCTGATCGACCTGCTCTTGAACCAAGAAGTTGGGTACCACGGCATCGACCGTCATGCATGCGGCCAAGGCCAACGGACCGATGGCACAGTGCGGCATGATGTGCTGGTAATAAATCTCCGCGTAGTTGGCGATCTTCTTCAACTCCGTAATACCGCCGCAGTGAGCCACGTCCGGCTGCAGAAGCGAAACGCATTGCTGTTCGATGACGCGTCGGAATTCCCATCGTGACAGCAGACGTTCGCCGGTGGCGATAGGGAAGGGCACATGATCTGACACTAGCTTCAAAGCGTCTTCGTTTTCCTGCGGCACCGGTTCTTCGACGAACATCGGTCGCATCCCTTTGAGTTCATTGCAGACCTCGATGGCGATTCCCGGAGCCATCTTCCCATGAAAGTCAAAGCACAACTCGACATCGTCTCCGACCCACTCGCGCATCGTGTACGCCATTTCGACGAATTCGTCGATTCGGGACGGTGGTTCGTGTGCGCGCCAGAATCCGGGAGGACCGGCTTTGTAGGCCGTGTAACCCATCGCACTCAACATCTCCAGGCGATTCCGAGCTTGTTCGAGCGACTCTTCTGACATGTCGCGGATGCCCCAGTGGGCGTAGACACGGATGCGGTCCCGAACATTGCCGCCCAGAAGCATGTAGCTCGGCACGCCGTAGTGCTTTCCTGCGATATCCCAAAGCGCGGCATCGATTCCGGCGATCGCCGACATGTTGTGCGCGCCGCCACGGAAGAACGAAGAGCGATACATCTGCTGCCAGTGATGCTCGATCCGTAGCGGATCCTTGCCTATCAGATAGCCCGAAAACTCTTCGATCGCGGCCGGAACCGACAGATGCTTGCCTTCAAGCGTGCTCTCGCCCCAACCTTCGATACCTGAGTCCGTCGTGATGCGAACCAGACGAGTCCGCTGTCGAGGTGAAAACTGATCAACGCGCGTTATCTTCATGTCACTGAATCCAGAGAGGTCCGTTGTGTCGTCGGCACGAGTCTACATGCCTCGTTGCCGACATTAATCGAACTGGTCCAATTGCTCAATGAAATGGCGAACGTCCTCGGCCCGCCGCCTAATCTGATCTTCATCCAACCAGTTCTCGTAGAAATTCGTATGCAATTGGGTGGCGGAATCAAAATCTCTGCGGAGTTCGGATGACCTGTCATCCAGTTCAATTTGGGCCATGATGTTGTAGAACTGGGCGTGCGAGTTGTGTTTCCAACCGCGCCTTTCAGCAAGACATTTCAGCGCCTGTGCAGCCGAACCCATAACTTTTCGGAGGCTTGAATCAGGTCGCCCGCCTCCAATTCGACCATCGCTTGGTCGAAAAGATGAGTTGAGGTCGATCGGCATTGTTCAGCTATAGCCATAACTCGTTTATCACTGTTGAGATTGCGACATATTTACGCTATCTAAGATATCTTCGCACAGCCGGAGTGTAGTGACCGACGACTCAAGCGTCGCCGATGGTGGTGGATATTCGATATCGTCGAGAACGCTAGCGACGAAATGCCGCGCTTGGGCTACGGTATCGAGTTCCGCGCCATCCGGCACCGTCAATTCGGTTCGTTCACCACCCCGGAGCACCCAACCTCGGTTGACGCCTTCGAGGTAGACGGAGACGTATTCGCCGTGCAACTCGTACCGTTCTAGCCGGCCGCCGGCGGTGTAGGCAGATGTGAATTGACAGAGCACGTCATTTTCAAACTCGATCAACGCTGCATGAACGTCCCGATATGGGCTCGATGTCCGTTTGACGACGGCATGGACGTCTTTGACCTTCGCATCCGCGAAATGAGCGACGATATCGGCGGAGTGGATCGGTGATTCAAGCAACATGAAATCGAACATCGAGGGCGAAAATCTGGGATCATCAGTGAATTCGTGGATATCCTTGTGAAACTCGGCAACAATCTGACGCAGGGGTCCGGCTTCCCTGATAACGTCTATCGCGGCTCGGATTAACGGGTTGAATCGTCGATTGAACGCCACCATGACCTTCGATCCGCTGACATGTGCCGCGTCGATCAACTCGACTAGACCAGCCATGGACATCGCCGGAGGTTTTTCGATCATCACCGGAATGCCGCGGCGGATGGCATCTAACGCGACCTCCCCATTCAAGTGCGCTGGAGCAGCCACAATAACTGCATCTACATCACCCGATTCGACCATCTCAACGACCGATGCATGCACTGACACTCCGCGCAGTTCCGACATCGCCGCCCGGCGCGCACCCTCGATCGGATCGGATACCGCGGCGACGCGCGCCATGTCGATCTCGTCGATGGCTCTAATATGGCCTCGACCACGACGTCCATAACCCGCCAATCCAATATTGAGCGACACGATTGATCTCCGAAGTCTTGCTGATTCAACTTCATAGCAGTCGATGCCACACACCGTTGCTATGTTGGGAATAGACTTTATCCAAATGAGGAACCACTGACGACGCTTCAAGATGGAGATTCAACATGATTGCGACGGTAATGGACACAACCAAAATGAGCGGCAAAGATGTCCGAATGGCTTCCCGAACCGGTGATTTCGCTCAGCCCACGTCAGGTGCCGCACCGGATATCGTCCAGACGAACGTTGCTATCCTGCCGAAAGACCTCGCGTTTGACTTTTTGGTTTTCTGTCAGCGTAACCCCAAACCGTGTCCAGTCATCGAAGTGCTGGAGGCCGGGCAGACGGAGGCCGTTCTGTCCGCACGCGGCTCTGACATCCGAAGCGACGTGCCAATGTACCGGGTTTATCGCCACGGTGAACTCGTTGAGGAACCGAACGACATCTCCGAGATTTGGCGAGATGATCTGGTGACCTTCCTGCTCGGTTGCAGTTTCACATTTGAGCACGCTCTCATCCGCAACGGCGTCCATCTTCCGTACTACGGCACCGACAAAAATGTCGCGATGTACAAGACCAGCATCGAAACCGCTCCGGCGGGTCCGTTCGGCGGGCCGATGGTCGTGACTCATCGTTGGGTACCGCGTGAAAAAGTAGTCAGGGCAGTGCAGGCGACATCGAGATTCCCGGCCGTTCATGGAGCACCGGTCCACATCGGTGATCCGGTTGAAATAGGCATCACAGATCTATCTAATCCCGATTTTGGTGACGCTTGGGAACCGCAATCCGATGACGATGTCTCGATGTTTTGGGCGTGTGGCGTAACGCCTCAAGCTGTGGCGATGGCGTCGCAACCCGAACTAATGATCACGCACGCACCCGGGTACATGTTCGTAACCGACTTGCATGACGAAGACTTGGCGGTTATGTAGTGCATCTTCTGAGCAACATTCCCGAGCGTGCATTGGAAAAAGAAAGTCCGAGCGATGATCGATAACGACCCGATATCCCAAATCGAAGACATCGTCTTACAGGACGACATTCGAGGCATGACGGCCCTGAAACCCCATATGCCGCAAAACTACGTCGCGCGGTGCGCGGACCTGCTCCTTGACCACCCGGGCAGGATATTCATCGTCACTGGCTTCTACATCATGGCCGCTGAGGCGACCGAGACCGATGGGCCTCCCGGCGCAGTTGCTCTCGGCAACGCGCTAGCCAAACTTGGTAACGAGGTCGCCTACGTCACCGATGAACTGTCATCGGAAGTCGTCCGGTCGATCGCCGATCACGAGGTCATTGAGTTTCCCATTACCAATCACTTCGAATCCGCTAACTTCGCCAACGAACTCGTTCAGGAGCATTCACCGAGCGCGCTCATCGCCATCGAACGGGCAGGCCTTGTTGGTGATGGCACCTACCGCAACTTCCGAGGTGTCGATTTCACCCCATACAACGCCAAAATCGACCACCTTTTCGACCAGCATCCGTACTCAATAGGCATCGGGGATGGCGGCAACGAGATCGGTATGGGTAACCTCCAGAACGTCATCCCTACCATCGAACACGAGTTCTTGCCCAAGAATCCGTGCGTCACGACAACCACCGAGCTCATCATTGCCAGCTGCTCGAATTGGGGCGGCTACGGGCTTGTCGCCGCGCTCTCGATCAAACACGGCATCAACCTGTTGCCGAGCGTCGAAGAGGCCAAACAGATGGTCAGGGAAATCGTAGCGGTCGGTGCCGTTGAGGGAATGAGCGGCGAAAGCAAGGAATTCGTGGACGGCCGCGATTTGGAAGACGACTCCGTTTGCATCAGCGACCTCCACGCATTGTTGGCAGAGCAGGGAATAGGTTAGCACCGTTCTGGCCTAGCGCCGCCGCCGCAACCTCCGTCGCGCAACTGTTTCCTTTACCAACGTAACCAACGCCAACGCACCGAGGCCGGCGATCCCACCGGTGAACCACGTCGCGGTTGCCAACGCCATGATCTGGGCGATACCTCCGATCAGTGGTGGCCCTACGGCACCACCAACGTCGGATATGAACCGCCAAACTCCTAAAAACTCTCCTGGGTCGTTTAACGGCGCTAGGTGGTGTTGGCATTCAGAGTTTATCGCGGGATATCTCCGCAATGACTCGTGGACGTTAAACTGTGTTACATCAGCGAAAGCGCCGTCTCATTGCGCCCCTCGGCTCGGACGTTCCTCAAATCTTCGAGTCGAGCGCTGGTTTTCACACGTCCGGCGCTTTGTTCGTGTATATTGAGAGGCGGAGCGTGAAGTTGGTGTTCGTTGCAGAGCGCGCAGCGGGCACATGAGACAAGACTCTTTCCAGAGTCCCCAAGAGGAACGGGGATCGCGAAAATGAGAACCCGGCATTTAGCCGCCCTTCCTTCCGCATTCGTAGCGGCGCGTCCTCCGTCTTCCTGTGAAACACAGAGGCAAGGCAGATGCGCTCAACCATCGAACCTTCGGATCGTCTGCTGACCCGAGCCGCGGCGTTCCGCCGCATCGTCAAGTCCCGATCATCGCAAGTCCGGGCACTTTCAATCGTCCATCTGCACGATCTTCAACGCCGCGCGTCTTGCGGCATGTATGGAAGGAGGCTGCGCGGTCCGCCATGAATACCGGCGAACATCAACCATTAACGACACGATGAACTGAGTTGAACGTCGAGGCGGCGTGTTTCTGATGCAAACCGCCCCGACGGGACGCTCCCAATGGATACAAAGAGGCGCTCCAATGCCTATTATTACACCGCGCCCGCGGTTCTGCGGCAAGTCTCCGTTCGTGCAGCCGCGCACGAAACTCACCGACATGCAATGGCGGTTGATCCGCGACCACCTTCCCGGAAAGAAGGGAGACCCCGGCCGGACCGGGTTCGACAACCGAATGTCTCTCGAAGGGATGCTCTGGGTGATCAGAACAGGCGCGCCGTGGCGCGACCTCCCGGCCCGCTTCGGCAACTGGAACACGGTTTACTGGCGGTTCAGACGTTGGATAAAAGCAGGAGTGTTCGACCTGATATTCGCGGTGCTCACGGCGGACCGGGATCTGACAACCGTCATGGTCGACGGCACCTTCGCGAAAGTACACCAGCACGCGGCAGGCGCGCGGAAACTCGGGGAGACGGCGGAAACGTCGAAGAAACTGCAGAAGATCGGTAGAAGCATGGGCGGCTTGACAACCAAGCTGATCGCCGTGACTTCCATCGACGGAAGACTCGTTGATTTCTCGTCGCATCCGGGCAACGCGGCTGAGGCTCCGTGCTTCGTTCCGCTGGTCGCAAATCTCGATGTCCAAGAAGTGCTCGCAGACAAAGCCTACGATTCCGACGAAATACGCTCCACGCTCGCCGCAAGAAAAATAACCGCGGTCATTCCCTCGAAGTCGAACAGGAAGGTTTCGATCCCACACGATGAGAAACGGTACGAGAAGCGGCACATGATCGAAAACTACTTCTCATACATCAAGCATTTCCGAGGAGTAGCGACCAGGTACTGCAAACTCGACGAGACCTATTCAGCGTTCGTCAAGATGGCGGCGTGGGTCATCGAGACGCGCTAACCGCGAGCGCGTCGGTAGCTCGACCAGAACCTTGCGAGGTGGCTTTCGCGCGTCTCGCGGTCGAAGCCGATTGCGATGAACGTAAACATCGCACCGCCCGCGACTGACACCTCGGGCACAGGGTTGGAAATCGAGGCGATTGCAAACGCCATGAGGCCGGTGCCGATCAGTCCCCACATCGCTAGGCGATTGCAAAACTGGACGAACTTATCTACAATGACGTTTGAGGTCATTTCGCTCCTTTCCGCGCCTAATAAGTGAGAAGGTCAGGCGCAGCGATAGGGTTGTATTTAATATTCGCGAAATTGTAACCTGTCAGAATCCCGCTCCGACCGAGCGGGATTTTTGGTTGTTAAGCCTTATTTACGCAATCCGTTGAAAGCAACGGGTTCACGACGATTTCACGCGCAGACCGACTATTTTCTGATAGATTGTGTTTTGATTCGCAGACGAATCGTTAGACTCAAGGCGACGTTTCTTCGCAACAGTTCCGATTGACGGCGCGAGCCGTGCGGCGGGATCGCGGATTCCCGCGCCTCCCTTCGTCGGCTCTTGCGGAGAACGTCTGCGAATCACATTCGTTGTCCAGTCGCAAGGGAGGCTCCGATGTTTCGCGAGTTCCTTTTATCCCGTGTCGTGTGCGGATTCGCCCCGCGGATTAACAGATCGACAAGCGACAAGCGCGCTCGTCGATGGGGGAAGGGGATCGTTTGCTGGTTGATTTTCGATGCGGCTCTTATAGCACTTCTGATCGGCTATCTCTGCCTCGTGGTCCAAAAGCCCTACACGATGGACACATTTATGCGGCGCTTCGCCGACCTGTTCACATGATCCAGTTCAGTATCAAGGCATTTGGAGTATCTCTCGCCGGGCTGGTCGTCTGGTACATCGGCCTTAGCATCACAGATCCGGATTACTCCCAAACCCTGCGCGACGAATGGCGTGTAACGGTTCGCTCGCAGTTCCCGTTGCCGGAAGATGTAGTGGTTGTGAAGATCGAAGTGACGGCCACTGCGTTGCCGCCCACTTCCACTCCTGTTCCGACTTCGACACCTCGACCCACCCCGACCCCAGTGGTGAATGACAAGCAGCTGGCGCAGATGCGGGGATACATGCTTGAATTGCTCAACGCGGAACGCCCGGGCAACCCTCTCGCTCCGAACTACAACACGTCGGCGCAACTGTACGCGGAAGACCTTGCCGAACGTTGCAGCAATTCGCACACCGGATTGGACGGATCAAGCCCCGAAGAGCGTTACAAGCGCGCCGGACGCGGTCATTACTCATGGGTGTCCGAAAATATCTTAGGATGGATCGGAGGCAACTGCACGTTGCGCATGGTTCGACAGTGGACGGTCTTTGACATGATCGACGAAGCCCATGAGGTTCTCATGGCGAGTCCAGGGCACCGCCGCAACATACTGCATCCCTCTCACGACTCGGTCGCATTTGGGTTTGCGGTCAGAGACAATAGACTATGGGTGGTTCAAGTCTTCGTTGCAGAATGAAACGCCAACAATCTGAATGCCAACACCACCTAAGTCCGATCCCAAGGTCAACACAAACCCGCTGCTGAGGCCATTGCCCAAGCCAGTCACGATGCCGGCGATCATCAGCATCGTCATCCCATCTGCGAATGGCAATAGTGACAATCCGATGCCCATGACGACCAACGCCGGCACGCCAACGTATTTCCGACCGAAGCGGTCCATAGTCCAACCGACAATCGGGAACATGGTCGAATCTACCGCATACGACACGCTGGCAACGTAACCGATCTGGTCAGTCCTGAGGCCCATCTCATCGCCCCAGACCGGAATCAGGAACTCCCTCGCAGCGCGTATAAATTGAAGGATGACGGCGACTAAACCCGCGGTCATAAAGTCGTGCCGATGAGCCGATAGCGTCGAGCCGACACTGGTTACAACATTGCGGTGACCTTGCGGATCGACCTTGTCTCCACCGGTTTTCTTCATGGCGTAAAGCACGAAAATCCCGGTAAGTATGGCGATCGCTGCCTGAACGTAGAAGGGTGCTCGGATATTCACGTATTCAGCTAGCACTCCACCGAGAATGGGCCCGATGATGGCCGCGACGCGTCCTACTCCACCGTAGAGCGACAGCGCTTTGCCGCGATGCCGAGTGGGTACTGCGCCGGCGATAAATGCGTGCCGAGAAATCATCCAGAAGGCAAAGCTTGCTCCAGCTGCAAATCTGGCGACGAAGAGGAACGTGAAGTTCGGACTGTTCGCCGCCGCAACCGCCGCAACTGCGAACAGACCGATACCAACCAACATGGTGCGCCACATCCCGAAGCGTGAAACCAGGATGCCGGCCGGGACGTCGAAGGCGAGCGTACCGAGGTGCTTTGCGCCGACTGCGAGACCGATGAACACCTCCGTCGCGAGAAATTCGTCCTTGGCGAAAACAGGCAACACCGGGATCAACACCCCTTGACCGACAGCAAGCAAAAACGCTGGCGCATAGACCGTCGGAATGAGCGAAACGATCGAGAAGCGGTTGCGCCGGACCGATCTCGTTCGTTTAGGCTCCGTCGATGAGTCCGCCACTATGCCTCGCCGATCCCCGAGGGCGCCGCGCATTCTTGCTGTGAAGACATCTTCAATTGCACGATTTCGAACTTCGCAAACCTCTTTAGCATAGAATCAACTCAGACCAAACTAAATCGAACTGGTGCGCGACCGCACGCGTGTAGACCTATCCCAATTCAGGGCTTCGGCGCACACAGCAAATATTCCGCGCCAAATGTATTCAGGAGAGAAATAATGTCCGACATCAACTCCCGGGGTTACGCCAACGCCGACGCGCTCGTGTCGACCGATTGGGTCGCCAAGCACGGCAATGACGATGGCGTGAGAATCGTCGAATCAAACGAAGACCCGCTGCTGTACCCCTCCGGGCACATCCCCGGCGCGGTCGAAATCGACTGGGCGGCCGACTTGAACGATCCCTTGCGCCGCGACTATCTCGACCGTGACGGTTTCGCCAGCTTAATGTCGTCGAAAGGCATCTCCAACGACACCACGGTCGTCCTGTACGGAGACCGCAGCAACTGGTGGGCATGCTACGCGTTGTGGATCTTTCAGCTCTTCGGCCACACCAACGTCAAGATCATGGATGGCGGCCGACTGAAGTGGGAAGCCGAGGGTCGTGAACTCACCCGCGAAGTTCCTAATACCGCATCGGCCAACTACAATGCCCCTGAGCGAGACGACTCCGTGGTGCGTGCCTTCCGCGACGACGTCTTGACACACATCGGGATATCCGGTCAAATGATCGACGTCAGGAGCCCTGAAGAATACAGCGGCGAACGACTTCACATGCCCGACTACCCGAACGAAGGGGCCCTGCGCGGTGGACACATTCCCGGCGCCGCAAATGTCCCATGGGCAACGGCCGCCAACGAAGACGGCACTTTCAAGGACGCCAGCGCCCTCCGCGACATATACGAGGGTAACGCCGGTCTCGACTCGGACGACGACGTGATCGTCTACTGTCGCATCGGCGAACGTTCTAGCCACACCTGGTTCGTTCTCACCAACCTCCTCGGTTACAGCAACGTCAAGAACTACGACGGTAGCTGGACGGAGTGGGGCAACTCAGTCGGCGTCCCAATCGAGAAATAGTCCGACGAAAGTCGACGGAAAGCCGCGGGTGCTTTAGCACTGGTGCCCGCGGCTATCCGATCTCCCCACGATGGACAACATCCCAAGTCCACTCACAAAGATGCTTGAGGAGCTCGACGCTCTCGATAGGGTGGAACGTGCGCAGTACCTGCTCGAGCTGTCAGACGATTTCTCGGAAGTCCCCGAAGCTATCGCAACTCGGCCGTTCCCGGAAAATCGCCGGGTGCCGAAATGCGAATCAGAAGCGTTTGTTTGGGCTCAAGACCAAGATGACGGCACGTTGAAGTTCCACTACGCCGTCGAAAATCCCTTGGGCATCTCTGCGCGTGCCATGGGCGTCATACTCGACGAAACCCTTTCCGGTCAACCGGTTGACCAAGTCGCAAGCGTTCCACCCGACATCGTCCATCGCATTTTTGGTCGACAACTCTCGATGGGGAAAGGCGAGGGCCTCGCAGCGATGGTTGAATTTTCAACCTATGAAGCGCGGCGACGTCTGCAAACGCGCTGAATCAGTCGGTTTTGGCGGTTTCGACCGAGTTTATTGGTGGTAGATAGTCCGCCAATAGTTCCCAACTATCCCCTTCATCTTTGCTGAAAAACAGCTGTCCCGTACTCGTACCGACGTAAACACCGCATGGATCTAGGGCATCGGTTGCCATCCCGTCACGCATCGCATGAAGATACGCGTTCTTCTGGGGCAATCCTTTTGTCAACGGTTCCCAATTTCGGCCTGCATCTCTACTCCTAAACGGGCGGAACTTCGCATCAGTTACGAATCGCATGCCGCCTCCGAGTTGGTCCCCGACGACTTTATCTTCAGGAAGCACGTAGACCGTGTCGGGATCCTGCCCGTGGATAGCCATCGGCAATCCGAATCTCGACGGCAACCCTTCGCTAATGTCCAACCATTCTCGACCACCATCGTCACTGCGAAACACTCCGCAGTGATTCTGTTGGTACAGCCTTTGCGGCATTGTGGGATGCATCACAACCTTGTGTGGACACTGTCCAACCTCGGGATATTGTTCCGGCATAAAGTCGGCGCGGACACCTTTGTTCAGCGGGTGCCACGAAATCCCCCCGTCGTCGGTTCCGAACACACCGGCCGCAGATATGCCGACCCACATTCGGTCGGCAGAAGTCGGATCCTGGACGATGCTGTGTAAACACATGCCGCCAAAACCGCCTTCCCAACGCTCGCGTGTTGGGTGCGATGTGATGCCGGCAATTTCGTGCCACGTATCGCCGGCATCCTCACTCTTGAAGAGCGTCGCAGGTTCCGCTCCCGCATAGACAACATCGGGTTCGTCGTCTGCACCCAGCGTCACTTGCCACAAACTGTTGAGTTTCACTTCATCGGTAGAAGTGACCTGCGGACCTTGGCGGGCGCTCGCCCAAGTTTCGCCCAGATCGTCGCTCCGATGGATTTCAGATCCGAAAACCGGATCGTTTCTGACTAGCCACAACCTACCATCACCGCGCGCATCGTAAATGGCGTGGAATACGTCTGACCCGGGCCAGTACGGACCGGTCATCTCCCAGTTGTCGCGGTTCGGGCCCGCTGAAAATACGAACGCGCCTTTCCGCGTGCCCACGAGTACCAAGATGTCGCCTTGCTTTGGCTGAAGACCATTTGCCATGGGAATTACCTCAATTCGTCCGTTCCACCGTGAATCCCAGTCAAGCACGAACTCCATACCGCAACGAATTCAACAATTGCTTCGACGCAACTGTGATGTCTTCAACAGCCGCGTCAAATGCCGCTTCGTTGGCCTTCGATGGCACCCGGTAACCGCTGATCTTGCGAACGTACTGCAGTGCGGCAGCGGCTATTTCATGATCGCTCGCCGGTACATCTCGTTCCCTCAGTACTTTGATGCTTCTGCACATACGACTCTCCTCACTAACTAACTCCGTTGGTTGATTGCGTTAGGTGCGCTCTGACTATGCGTACATCCTCGTACGGTATCTCTTCGTCGAGGACCTTCATGACTTCTGCGAGTTTTGCCTGAATTCCTCCTGCTTCCCCAATCGCAGACTCGATCTTCGCCATTCGATCTGACCTCGGCAACGACGATGCCAATTCGACCGTCATACCATTTCCGACCATCATCTCAACGTGGCTGACAATAGTGCCGAGTGCCAGTCCCCGGCGATGGGCTACTTGGCCAACCGACATGCCTTGATTAAGGAAATCTCTGGTTTCAGCATAAGTCGAACCGCTTCGGTGCGTGTTGGGCGTCCTACGGACAGTAGGGCGGTCGCCATCGATTGCTGTCTGATGGTGTTGGGTGTAATCGGCTATCTCCGCCAAAAACCGTTCACCGTATTGTTCCAGTTTTACCGAACCCACTCCAGACACCAAAGCGAATTGAGCGATGTTTTGCGGAGCCTTAGCGGCCATGTCTCGTAGACTGGCGTCGCCGAAGATTACGTACGCCGGAACGTCAAGTTCTCTCGCGATTGTTAGGCGGAGCCGACGCAGTCGTTCGAACAGCTCAGGATTTTCCGCCATCGCTGCGTAGACTCTAGTTCGTCGAGGCCGATCGACTCGTTTCGGCTTCGATAGCGTCAACGACTCGCGGTCTCTCAAGAATCGCCGTCCTTTTTCGGTAACTCTGAACGTCGGGTACTCACCTTCGTTCTTGACGATCAGGCCCTCCGATTCCAACATCCCTGCAATCTCTCTGAGCTCGTTGCGGTCATAATCTTTGACGATGCCGTAGACACTGAGAGAATTGTGTCCACGCTCCAAAACTTCCTTGCGACGGCTGCCGAGTAGAACAGCATTGACGTATGCAATCCCGTACATTTGATTGGTCTTGACAATTGCCGACAGAATCTTCTGCGCTATGATCGTAGCGTCGAACTGTTCACGCGGGGTTGAGCAAACGTCGCATCCTCCACAATTGTTCTGTTTTTCACCTTGAGAAATAGTGTCATCGCCGAAGTATTCGAGTAGAAATCGTCTACGACATGTAGTCAGTTGGCTGAATTCAATGACCTTGTCAAGTTGATCTTGTGATTTTTTACGTTCAAATTGGTCCTTAATCTTATTGATGAAGAATTCCTGCTTCGACTTATCACCATACGAGTACAAAAGTACGCAGTCGCTCGGCAAACCGTCTCTGCCCGCGCGCCCGGTCTCTTGGTAGTAGGCCTCCAAAGACTTCGGAAGAGAGTAGTGGACCACTAGCCGGACGTCTGGTTTGTCGATACCCATTCCAAACGCTATCGTCGCTACGACAATCGTGAACTCGCCGGTAATGAACCCCTCCTGTGTCCTACGGCGAGCCTCCGAATCCATTCCGGCGTGGTACGGCCTAGCGGCGAATCCCAATTGCCGTAGGTCGACCGCTATCTCCTCGGTCTCCTTGCGTGAGAAGCAATAAATAATCACCGATTGGCCCCGGCGAACCTCCAACAATTCGACAACCTGTCCGAACGAGTTCTGTTTCGTTCGGATCTCATACGCAAGATTCTCGCGGTTAAAACTCGCAACGAAGCGCTTCGGTGAATTCAAACCTAGCTGCGTGACGATATCGTCTCGAACCCGGTGTGTTGCCGTCGCTGTGAGGGCGATAAACGGCACCTCTGGCATACTACGTCTCAATGCTCCGAGCCCACGGTAGTCAGGCCTGAAGTCATGACCCCACTCCGAGATGCAGTGCGCTTCATCGACGGCAACGAGGCTCACTGTGAGCTGTTTCAGAAAGTTCTGAAAGCCTTCCAGCGCCAGTCGTTCGGGTGAAACGTAGAGAATCTTCAATTCGCCGCGGATCGCCTCACTTCGGATGCGCGTCGTCTCTCCATAAGATTGGGAGCTGTTGATGAACTCGGCTTTGATGCCGATGGCCTTCAATCCGTCTACTTGGTCTTTCATCAATGCGATCAACGGCGAAACGACGAGCGTGATGCCCTCGAAACGCAACGCAGGTAACTGGTAACAAAGAGACTTTCCGCCTCCAGTAGGCATGATGACCAACGAATCGTGCCCAGCGCGGACGTTCGCGATGATGTCCTCTTGGAGCGGGCGGAACTGGTCGTAGCCGAAATACTGTTTCAGGAGGTCAAGCATTTGAAGTTGATATGGAGGGCGGCGGTTTTCAGTCCTGGAAAGGACCAAGGAAAGAATCGCCATCAAAGTGGATCAGGTGCGACGGAGCATCGGCGCACCACACCTCAGTTTCCCACGAGATGTCAGTCAAAAAACGCGCCATCATTGAGCGGTCCGGGAATGCTGTCACGTACACAATACCGGCGGTGGCAGCGTCAAATATGTCTGCAAGTTCCGCATGACGTTTTGGGTTGACGGGACCGTGACTGGTTACGGCCTCGACCAGCATGAGCCAATTCCTCTCGCGGTAGTACAAGATTGTGTCCGGCATTTTTCCGCGTAAATTCACCGACACTCCTAGTTCGTCTAGGATCTCAGAGGAGAAGTAAGCGGCCTTGTCGCCAGTGTCGCCTATGTAAACCACTTCCGCGTTCGGGACAAACCTCGGGGCAAATTCAGCGATTACGTTGTTGATCAATTCGCTATGGTTGCCTGGCGTCAGGTTGATTGTGGTGTCTGCGTCCAGTTGAACCGGTATCATGCGCATCTGCCGTTGTTGTCGCCAGATCTCGGTTAGCGAATCGTGCCCCTGTTTGTAACGTTTCACACTTGCGTCCCACGACTTAGTACCGAAAGATTCGAGCAATTCGACAACGTCTTGACTGATTTGGTAACAGGCAAGGGGACTGTTCACAGCACGATCCGGATCGTCGGGGTTGTAGAGCGCGATTCCGGCATCGACGAACTGATGCATCGTGTGTCTGCGGAATGTTTCCCTAGTGTTGGGAGCGTAGTTGATTTGGTAGTGTTCGCGGCAAAACTCCATGATGGGAGTAATCCCGATCAGGGGACGACCCAGTTGATCCCACGAGCCTATGGGTTTGAGGTCAACCAATGCCAGCAGTGTCAGCCCCGATCTGGGATTCAATACTTCGCGGGGTAGTCCAAGAATTTCCAGTATTTCGATAGCTTGGTCGATCTTTTCTTGAGCCGTGACCGGATTCATTTGGTCTTGCATGCCTGGGATGTGTTCTCCGATGATTTCGTCGATTTCTCGTTGACTAAGCCGCCAGTCACCCGATTGCCGTCCAATGTTCTCGAGCATTTCGGGTGACGGATATGGGATTGATCTGAGGTCAGTTGCGTTGACCTGCGTATGCCCACTGAATACGCGGAAATAGCGGTCCAATAAGCTGCTGTTGAGGTAGTTACTGAGACCAATAGCAAGGGGTTTGTTCAGACCGCGCTGGCGGCAGTGGTAAACGTTCAAGTGGTTTTCAAAACCGATCAGGTCACCGGGGAGTTCGGAATCATACACCGAAGCTACGATCCGTCTGCGTTCTTCCTTTGACGTAAAACGCCTGGTAACGACGAAGCACCCGCGATTTTGCCACAACCATCGTCGGCTGTTTTCGTTGATTTTTATGGCGTTCGGTTTTTTCGTATCTTTCGGCCAATCGAGGTCGCCATTTTTGAAGTGTGTCGGGTACAGCAGGGGAGCTGATCCCAAAATCGGTTCGGCACAAAGTTCAGGTTTGAGCCTGAAATCGACCACTGGTCCGGTGGAAACCTCAACGTCTAGGTCCGCAAGCGATGCAGGAAAACGATCTACCTGATTAACCACAATGCGATCCAATCCGCTCGCTTCGATGCGAATCAGACGGTTCGGGTCTTCAAGACTAACAACCGCCGAGTGATCGACTATGCGCTCTGTCATATCTTCCGTGATCCAATGTCCGGAATTCGGATCGAAAATGAAGTTGCCGTTGTCGCTGCTTGAAATTTCCACCTTAGTCGGCGCTGACGACCTGACAGCGTGGATGATCACATTTTCTTGCAGAACATCGTCGTCACTGAAAGCCGAATTCCGTTGATTGAATAAATGAATTCCCTTGATAACCATCATTTCGAAGAAGCGTTTTCGAAACGAACTGAAATATGCTCCGTTGCAAAACGACCGCGGCACAATTGCCACCATCTCGCCGCCTTCTCGTAACAACATTGCCGAAATCAGAACGAACGCTGAGTAAAGGTTTGGTACTTCGATTTCCGCTCGGCGCAGCGCAACGCTTGTCGCTGAACCAGAACGTATCTTCCCGTATGGCGGGTTCATGACTACATGAGAAAACTTTGTTTCGCGACCGTCTAGTTCCGAAAACAGGTTTGGACGCAAATGCTCACAAAAAACCTGAATGAAATCATCTGAGCATGTTTCACTAGATGCACGAATCCCCAAGTCCGCGCAGGATGCTACAGCTTCATTCATGGTCGCTTGAAGATATTCATTCAAATCGGGATCGATTTCGTAAGCGATCAGAGACAATTCTTCCGGGCGTTCGTCGAGTTGGCGAATGTGGTCAACAAAAGTTGCTGTAAGAGAACCTACACCTGCACCCGGGTCCAGAACCCGCAGACTACCTCCGAGGTCATCGAACATAGCTGCCATGAAACTGCCGATTGGCGCGGGCGTCATGTACTGACCCAGACGCGAACGGGTATTCGTGTCCAGGTTTCGAGTTGCCTCAAACCTGAAGAATTCGGATGTCGATCCGACAGGTTTTTGGAGGTCGAGGGTTGTCATGCACTTTCAAACTTTCGCCAATAACGCTGAGATAACGCGATTTTACAGGTGTTGAACCGTTAAGCCCCGTCAAATGGCGAAATCTCTGATTGGGCGACGAGATTTTATTCCTGATAACGTTCAAGAAGCCGTTTGGCGATCACGAGTTTCTGCATCTCGTTCGTGCCTTCGCCGATGATCATCAGCGGTGCGTCGCGATAGTAGCGCTCTATAGGCAACTCCTTGGTGTAACCGGCGCCCCCGTGTATTCGCATCGCGTCCATCGCTACCTCACCGCAGATCTCACTGGCGTATAGTTTCGCCATTCCCGCGGCCAAGTCGACCCGCTCGCCAGCATCCTTCTTACGAGCGGCGCTCATCGTCAAGAGTCTCGCAGCCTCGATCTTTGTGCCCATCTCGGCGAGTTTGAGTTGGATAGCCTGATGGTCAGCTATCGGCACACCGAACGATCGGCGGCGTTGCGCGTATGAAATCGCGGCTTCAAACGCGGCTGTTGCGACCCCGACGGCTCTAGCTGCGACGTTGACGCGTCCCGATTCCAGTCCACTCATCACCTGATGAAACCCCCTACCTTCTTCACCACCGATCAGATCCTCCGCGCCAACACGGCAACCACCAAAGATCAATTCACCAGTATCGACACCGCGATATCCCAACTTGTCGATATGCTGGCCGACCGAGAGCCCGGGGTTGGGTTTTCGAACGATGAAACAACTCATGCCACGGTATGGAGGGTCTGCATCGAGGTCAGTCTTTGCTAGTACTGCGTAGGCGTTGCCGTGCTCCGCATTGGTGATGAACATCTTTCGACCGTTCAACACATACTCTTCACCGTCTCTTGTAGCCGTGGTGTGGATGCCTTGGACGTCGCTACCTGCTTCAGGTTCTGTTAGCCCCAGTCCGCCACGGATCTCGCCGGCTGCCATGCCTGGCAAGATGTTTCGTTTCTGTTCTTCGGTGCCGTGCTCAGCGATAATCGACGACATTAGGAGGTGGGTGCCGATGGGTCCGCATACCGACATCCAACCCTTGCTCAACTCCTCAAAGATGATTGCGAGCGTGACGTGGTCCAGGCCGAGACCGCCGTACTGCGCGGGGATGGTGATACCGAATAAGCCCATCTCTCGCATCGTGTCGACGAGTTCAGCAGGGTAGAGGTCTTCGTGGTCGTATCGCGACGCCACCGGTTCGACATCCCGGCGCACGAAATCACGGACGAGATCGATGATCTGCGAACGCGCTTCTTCAGAGATTGACGGCATATCTTTGAGCATACCTGTTCAGGTCGATAGGTATGCTTGGGTACCGCTGGTGACGGCTAGTCGTCGATTGCCAAATTGCCCATTGTGACGTTGCCGGCGATTATGAGGTGCGGTGAACGAGAAGTGAGACCCGTGCGAGAGCGCTTGTCTTCGGATTCGCCCATTGTGACATCGGTTTCGATGGCAACGTCCCATTCAGATGGAACCCGCATATTCAATCCGGCCATCGTGAGCGAAACGTCTAAAGTCGCGGGCCGATTCACGATGGATGCATCCCGGAGGTCCAGCTTTGCGTTGCCCATCGTTACATTCACGGTACCTCCGGTGAAATCGCCGGAGGTTACGCGTTCGTTAGCCTCACCCAAGGTGCAAGAGATGTCAACGGAGCCTTCGCTGGTAGTCGTGGTAGTCGAAGATGCGCTCACCTCGGGCTCGCGATTTCGTGACCGACGGCGCGAACCACCGAAGATGATAGCCCCGCCAACAACGATCAGAATTACGGGCCAATACTGACATGCGTCCACATTGAGATTACCAAGCAATAGGAACAGGCCGACTACGATCAGCACGACCGGGAAAAGGATCTGCCGGAATCTTTTGGCTATTAAGGTTCCGGTGCCGAACCCGATGAAGGCGATCGAAACGACCCACCCGATAATCTCTCCGATGTCGATGTTGAGGACACCGAGACTATCGAGGAGAAAAATCGCTCCTAGTGCGATGACAATCAGGCCGGCAATAATCCGGCCTGATCCATGTTGTGAACCCATGTGACGCTTCGTTTTCAGTTCATCGCGCGCTCGGCCGCGGCGTTGACTGCACGGGCGGTGTAGACCTGCGTCATGGCTTCGCGGTATTCAGCGGATGCGTGAACATCATCGTTAAACATTCCCGCGAGTTCCGCTCCGCCACGTTGCGCGGCGCGGTTGACGACACTTTCGGTAAGTTCCTTGCCAACCAAGATTCGCTCGGCACGTCGAGATCGAACCGCGTGCGGGCCAGCCCCGGTGATACCGATGCGCGCGGAAGTGCATATCCCTCCGTCGTCGATCGTCAATGAGGCAGCGACGCCAACGATTGCGTAGTGAGATGCTTTGTTGGCCAATTTCACGTACGCATTTCCGCTACCGGCACCTTGAGCCGGGACGGTTACGCCCGTCAGAATCTCGTTGGGTCGGAGCGCGGTCTCGAGATAGCCGCGGAAGAATCGGTCGCTCGCGATCGTGCGCTGTGAGCGCGCCGACGCGGCGTGGATTTCGAAACCGAGAGCGACTGCGACTGCGGGCAGGTCGCCCGCGGGATCGGCATGCGCCAGCGAACCACCGATAGTTCCCCAGTTTCGTACCTGTGTATCGGCTACTTGCGAAGCCGCTTCCGCAATCGAACCAGCATTCGAGTTGATGATGTCAGACGTGATCAACTCGTAGTAGGTCGTCATTGATCCGATCGTGATGCTACCGTCGTCATTCCCGGTAATGCCCTTGAGGTCTTCGACGTTGCGCAGGTCTACGATAGCCTGCGGCGACGCGATTCGAAGCTTCATCATCGGGATCAGCGAATGTCCACCAGCCAACACCTTGGCATCGCCACGATACCTTGAAAGTGCTTGCGACGCCTCACGCACCGTTGTGGGTGCGTGGTATGCGAAAGGATCAGTTACTCCAGTTGTCATGTTCAGTTACCCCTTCTCGCTGCTGCCGAACGTCGAGCTCGACGTGCCTCTTTTGCGTCCTGAATAGTTCGCCACATCTTCTCTGCGCTCAACGGCATATTCAGGTGAGTCACGCCCAGGTGCTTGAGCGCGTCAACTGCGGCGTTGACTACCGCGGGCGATGCCGCGATCGTGCCGGTTTCGCCAGCACCCTTGGCACCAAGTGAGTTGACGGTTGTCGGAGTGACCGTGCGACCGGTTTCAAACGTCGGGAAGTCTTCTGCCGTCGGAACCGCGTAGTCCATCATGCTACCGGTCAGCAACTGACCGTCGTCTGAGTAGACCGCGCATTCTTGGAGCGCTTGTCCGACGCCTTGAGCGATGCCGCCGTGGACCATGCCGTCGACGATCATCGGATTGATGACATTGCCGACATCGTCGATGGCCACGTAACGAGCGAGCTTCGTCTCACCAGTCATCTCGTCGATCTCGATGACTGCGACGTGTGTGCCGAACGGCCAGGTGAAGTTCTGCGGATCAAAGAAGCTGACGGCTTCTAGGCCAGGTTCAAGACCATCGGGCAGGTTTTTGGCCCAGTAAGCGCCAAGTGCGACGTCACCCCATGGGATTTCGCGCTCTTGGATGTCTTCAACGTAAAACGTGCCGTTCTCGAAGCTAACCTGCTTCGAATCTACGCCCATTTCATGGGCCGCAATCTGCTTGGCCTTGTCGATCACCTTGTCGAGGCTCATCATCAAGGCTTCACCGCCAACTGCCAATGATCGGCTACCGAAGGTTCCGGTTCCGAACTGGTGCCGTTCGGTGTCGCCGTGGACGACTTCCACGTTTTCCATCGGGATACCGAGGCGCGACGATGTTATCTGGGCCAACGTTGTCTCGTGGCCTTGTCCGTGTGGTGACGTTCCAGTGAAAACGGTCACGGTTCCAGTCGGGTGGACACGAACCGTGCTCGATTCCCACAGGCCAGCACCGGCACCCAAAGCGCCTGCAACTGCTGATGGCGCCATTCCGCAGATCTCGATGTAGGTTGAGAATCCGACGCCGAGCAGCTTGCCTTCACGGCGCGCGGCGCGTTGTTCTGCGCGGAATGCCTGGTAGTCGAATTTGTCAAGCGCGGCGGCTAGCGCGCCTTGATAGTTTCCAGAGTCGTAGGTGACGCCAATGGGCATGTCGTGACCGCGTTTGAATGGCCGCACGAAGTTGCGACGTCGAACTCCCAGAACATCTCGCCCGATCTCGTGGGCGTATCGTTCCATCATTCGCTCGACGACATAGGTTGCCTCCGGGCGTCCTGCGCCACGATAGGCGTCGACGGGGGTTGTGTTGGTGAATACTCCCTTGACTGTGCACGAGAGATTCTCGAACTTGTAACACCCGCCAAGCATCAAGCCAAACAAGATGGTCGGGATCGCCGGTGCGAAGGTTGAAAGGTAACCGCCCAGATTTGCGTAGACGTGGACCTTGAGCCCGGTAACGATGCCGTCGCTGGTGCCACAAATCTCGGCATCGGCGATGTGGTCACGTCCATGCGTGGTGGCGACGTAGTTCTCGGTCCGACTCTC
Source organism: Dehalococcoidia bacterium (assembly GCA_965232825.1). Taxonomy (GTDB): domain Bacteria; phylum Chloroflexota; class Dehalococcoidia; order Lucifugimonadales; family Lucifugimonadaceae; genus Bin127. The sequence continues at coordinate 633,122 of OZ247429.1, forward strand.
GATCCATTTGACCGGTCGTTCGAGTTGCTTCGCGACGATGCCGCAGATGACCTCCTCAGCGTATAGATAGAGCTTGCATCCGAAACCTCCGCCGACGTCAGGTGCGACGACCCGAACTTTGTGTTCAGGATGGCCGGTGACGAGGGCAAACAGGAGACGGACAAGGTGCGGAATCTGGGTTGATGTCCAGATCGTCAACTGGTCGGTCCCGCCGTTGTAGTCGGCCATGATGCCGCGCGCTTCCATGGGGTTGGGGATCAACCGTTGATTGATGATTCGCTCGGAGACCACAACGTCGGCCTCCGCGGCGGCGGCCTCGTAATCGCCAGCGCCTACTGACCAGTCAAAAGCCAAGTTGCCGGGCGCATCGTCGTGGACCACAGGTGCACCGTTAGCGGTGGCCTTTTCGGCATCGGTGACGGCGTCCAAGGGTTCGTAGTCAACCTCGACGAGTGCAACCGCGTCTGAGGCTGCAGCCGGTGAATTTGCTACGACGGCGGCTACTGCGTCACCAACGTAACGAACCTTTTCAATCGCCAACGGGGGGTGCTCCGGCGCCTTCATCCCGGTGGTCTCTTCATCGAGCAACCAACCGGCGGGTAAGCTGCCGAGTTGCTCGGCGAGGTCCGCTCCGGTGAAGACCGAAACCACGCCGTCAGCGTTTGCCGCGGCCGAGACATCAACGCGATTTATCTTGGCGTGACCGTATGGACTGCGAACGAGCGCCAAGTGAAGCAGTCCGGGTAGTCGAAGATCGTCAACATATTGGCCTCTACCGGTGATCAGCGCATGATCTTCTACGCGCTTGACCTCCTGGCCAATGAGAGTTTCAGTTGTCATTTCTACTCACCTCCCGAGATTGCGGCTGCGTGTTGAACCGCAGCGACGATGTTGTGGTAGCCGGTGCATCGGCAAAGGTTGCCTCGCAGGCCGCTCCGGATATCTTCTTCAGATGGTGATGGATTGCGTTCCAGGATCTGGACTGCGGTGATCATCATGCCGGGAGTGCAGAATCCGCACTGCAGACCGTGCTTTTCACGGAATGCCTCTTGGATCGGATGCAACTCGCCGTTCGATGCCAACCCCTCGACCGTAGTCACACTGCACCCGTCGGCTTGGACGGCGAACATTGTGCACGACTTAGTCGCATTTCCATCGACGAGAACGGTGCAGGCACCGCAACTGCTGGTGTCGCAACCCACATGCGTGCCGGTGAGATCTAACTCGTCTCTTAGCACCTGCGATAGCAACGTTCGTGGTGGCACTTGCAGGCGGTGCGCCGTCCCGTTGATCGTTATCGTCACTTCTGCACTCATGGACATCTCCCGAGGGTTAAGATGGACTGTGGAAACTGACGCAAGTTTATCCGAAAAACTTCGACGCGAATCAGCGTGAGACGATTTCCGAGGGGAAGAATCGTGAAAATTAGCGGTGAATTCACTGTCAACGCGCCTCGAGACAAGGTTTGGGAAACGCTAAACAACGTTGAAGCGCTAGGTTCGATGATCCCGGGTGCAAAAGGGTTGACGGAGGTAGGTCCCGATGAGTACACCGCTTCGATGGACCTCGGTATCGGTCCAATACGGACGAGCTTCACGGGCAAAGTGCGGATTTCGGAGCGGGATGAGCCCAACTCGTACAAGCTACAGGTTGAAGGAAATTCGCGGCATGGTTGGATGAACGGCACGGGCAAAGTCGAACTTGAAGAAGCATCACCAAGTACGACTTTGATTCGAGCGGACGGCGACCTCAACGTCGGCGGGATGATCGCACGCGTGGGGCAGCGGATGCTACCGGGCATCTCGAAACAGATGATGCAGACGTTCTTCTCGAATGTCGAACGCCACGCCAAGGACCGTTAGGTTCAGAGCTTGTTGCCGTCGGCGTCGTAGGTGAAGCCCATTTCATCGACGGTTCGTCCAGAATCAATGGTGTAGCCAGCGCTTGCAATCTCGAGGCGGTTGCCGTCAGGGTCATCGACGAAGAAATAACGCTGTCCGTTCGCACGTTCGCCAGGGCCAGAGGTTATCTCGATACCGGCGGCTTTCACGGTTTCGAGTGCCGCGTCGAGGTCGTCGACTTGTAGAGCGACGTGGTAACCGGCTGGGTTTCCATCTCTGGGTTCGATGAGGTGAACCATTGCGCCGTCTTCCGCTCGCGTCCAGACGAGGGGATTGCCTTCGATCTCGTGGGGAATGACTTCGAGGCCGATGAGGTCGCGGTAAAAGGCGATGGAAGCTCCTCGATCGTCGGTTGGAATTCCGACGTGGTTGATCTTTTCTACTTTGAAGCCACCCATTTATGCACCGTCTTTCAGCTGGACAATGAGTTCGATTTCAACTGCGATATTGTTTGGCAGGCTACCCATGCCGACTGCGGATCGGGCGTGCTTGCCGTTGACTTCGCCAAAGACCAAGACCATGAGGTCTGAGAAGCCGTTGATGACGGCGGGTTGCTGGTCGAAATCGGGGGAACCGTTGACCATTCCGAGGGCCTTGACGCAGCGTTCGACGCCGTCGAGGCTGCCGATTTCACGCTGTATGGAGGCAAGCAACTGGATGCCGACGAGTTTTGCGGCTTCGTATCCCTCTTCGACCGAAAGGTCGGCTCCAAGTTTGCCGGTAATCATTTCGGGGGAGCTTCCGCGCCGAGGTCCGTGCCCCGAGAGAAATAGTAGGTTGCCTACCCGAACCGCCGGGACGTAGTTGGCAATCGGGTTTGACGGTGACGAGAGGTCGATGCCGAGTTCTTCGATTCGAGCTTCAGCTGACACGGTTGGGACTCCATTCTTCAAATGCGTTGAGAGTTTGCTGGTTAGCAACTCAATATTAACGCGCGGAAACCGCGCGTTGGGAAGCCAACACAAAACCCTCCCCCCTTGATATCCAAGGGGGAATTAAAGGGGGTTTAGATCGATCACCCGACTTCGCTTCCAATGCGAATGGATGCGCTTAGAAAAGTCCCTGAAGGTATCGGTCAAGGTTGCCTGCCCAGAACCGCTTCACAGGCGGCGATGGTTTGGACGTTGTTATTGGGGTCGATTTGTCCGCCGGCGCCGTCTAGGTGGCCCATTGCCCATTCCGCGGCGTTTTCAGCATTGCGCGGCGTGGGATCCTCCAAGAAAGTTTCGCAGGGGTTTCCTTCATTGAACCCCCCGAATCTGGTCACGGTCGGTGCCTGTTTGAAACCTTCGGCCTGAGTGACAGTGGGCGCTTGCTCAAAGCCTTCGAACTTTTCGGCGGTTGGTGCTTGTTTGAAGCCGTCGAATTGCGTTGTGGTCGGTGCAGCGGCGATGGTCGGTGCGGATTCGACCGTGGGTGCACGCGCGATGGTGGGGACGGGTCGGAACTCGGGGTTGTAGTCCGCGACTTCCAGATCCTCGCAAGCCAACAATAAGTATCCAAGCCCGAGGATCGAGCAAGCGAGCACCAGGAATTTGAACGTTGAGGCCGATTTGGCCATATTGATTGCCAATGGTTGAAGTCGAGTTTCTAAGAAAACAGCGTATCAACTGCGACGCGCATGTGTTCGGAGTTGAACCGTGATGTTCGCACTCCGGTTGCCCCGCACCCGGACGACGTTTGGGTAGCTTTTGATCAATCGTGCGAACTGAGCATAGCCGAGTCGTTTGACGCTGAAATCGGGCTTCATTTTCCTCATGGTCTGATACAGCTTCGCGGCGGAGACGGTGCCGCGTTCGTCAACTGACGCGGCCATGGCTCGGTAAAGAAGCTCCTGAACTTCGGTGCGGACATTTCGGTTCATGCGTTTTCGAGCGACCTTGACAACCATTCGTTTGGGTTTACGTCTTGGGTCACGGTCGTAGATTGAACGGATTTCTGGTTCAAGAGCGTTCGTCAGTGGGATGAATCGGTCCGAGTGTTTTTCGAGGCGGGCGTGGTTGGTTGCGGCGTCGCCAGCGACTATGACACGCTTACCAAGTTCGCGCAACCGATCGTAAAGTGGCAAAAAGTCTTGATCTGAAGAGACGATAGCGAACGCGTCAACCTCGATATCTGGGTTGTTAAGAATCTCGATGGCTTCGATGACGATACGGACATCGGCCATATTGTTTCCGGGCACGAAGTTGGGTTGATGCACCAACTCAACGCCCAAGTCTCGCATTCCGTTTTGAACCAATTTGATGGCCCGAAACCAGTCGCCGACAGCCCTCTTGAGCACGACGTTACCGTCCATTTCGAGGATGTCGAGCAAGCTACCGAGCGAGTTGAGATTGTTGATGTTCTCGGCATCGATTAGGATGGCAATGTTTTGAGTCGGCTTCACGGAGATCTGCGGCACCTGAATGATTATTCATACATAGTTACTAATATACTAGCAGAAGTTGAGAATACTGTTCAAGCAGAACGCGCGATGATGGCTGGCGAATGTTCAACCGCTAAAGCCTGCCGAAACAATGTGCGGAATATGAGGTCAGCGCTTTTCGATCAACCTGCCCGATAGGAACTTGTGGATCACGCTTGACAAGAGTGTTTGGTAGGGGATGCCTTCTTCCCTCGCCCGATCGTGTGCCAAGTTAAAGTCACGTTCGGTGACGCGCAGATTGACGCGCCGGGATTTGTTGAAGGTTTGTTTGGCGGCCTGGCGTGCGACTTCGATTTCGGCCTCGGAGTTGTCGGCCTGACGTAAATCGCCGCGTTCGAAGTGTTCTAGGATTTCGCGTTCTTCGGCATCTAGGTGGTAGTTCACAGTGATCACCTCCGTAAGTGGTCTCTGGTTGCTTTTCGGCTTGGGATGATGGTTTTCAGAAATCGGGTGCCGTCATCCTGAATGACGAACGGAACGAGGTAAACGTAGTCGTTGATGTTGACCACGTAAACGAGCTGGTTCGGATAGCGATTTTGGTTTGGATGGACCATAACTCTCAACAGGTCGCCACGCTCGATGGCCGAGAGAACTACTTCGAACGACACTCCCCGCTGTTCAACCAACTGTTGGTTCTTCTGGTTATTCCAGTCGAAACCTTGGGTCATATGTCAATCATAGCACTTTGTGTGCGTTTTGCGGGCATTGTTGTTAGAAGGAGATGATCCTATTTCGGAAACCGTAGTCACTGGTTCTATGGGGCCCAAATTGTCTTTTTCTCAGCTTACCCACTCGCCGAGATGTTGGGATTCGGCTCGGTCATCGAAAACGGATCGAGAGCTTCATCCAACGCCGCTTCGTTGAGACCGGTTTGGCGGAGGGCCACCTGGCGGATGGTTTCGCCAGTTTCGGAGGCTTCGTGGGCGATAGCGGCCGCGGCGTCGTAGCCGACGATGGGGGCTAGGGCGGTGCAGATGGCTAGGCCTTGGGCGACCATCGAGGGGCCAGTATCGGTTGCTTCAATGCCGGATACGCACTGGCGTTGGAGGTTGGTGCAAGTTGCGGTTAGAAGGTCGATCGATTCGAGGAGATTGTGGGCGGCGACGGGCATCATGACGTTGAGTTCGAAGTTGCCTGACTGTCCAGCGATGGCGATGGTGGCGTCGTTGCCGATGACTTGGGCGCAAACCATGGTTGCGGACTCGGCGATGACGGGGTTGACCTTGCCGGGCATGATGGAGCTACCGGGCTGGACCTCGGGCAGTGCGATCTCGCCGATGCCGGCGCGGGGACCGGAGCCTAGCCATCGCAGATCGTTACAGATCTTCATCAAGCTAACTGCGACGGTCTTGAGCGCGCCAGAGGCGCTGACCACGGCATCGATGGTGCTCTGCGATTGGAAGTGGTTGTCGGTCTCGGAGAAGGTGATACCGGTTCGTTCGCCAAGCTTGGCGATGACGCGTTCGGCGAATTCGGGGTGCATACCGATGCCGGTTCCCACGGCTGTTCCACCTAGGGGCAGAACGGCGAGTTCGTCAAGAGCGCGCTGGACGCGCTGGTGACCGTACTCGAGCTGTCCGGCGTAGCCTAGGAACTCCTGGCCCAAACGGATCGGCGTGGCGTCTTGGAGGTGCGTGCGGCCAGTCTTGACGACGTTCCAAAAGTCTTTTGACTTTTCTCTTAATCCGTCTTCCAACTCTTGCATCGCAGGCAGGAGCGAGTCGGCGATTGCGACTGCGGCCGCGACTTGGATCGATGTTGGGATGACGTCGTTGGAGGACTGACCCTTGTTCACATGGTCGTTTGGATGAACGGGGTCACGGGAACCGAGTTCGCCGCCAAGCGCCTCGATGGCGACGTTTGAGATGACCTCGTTGGCGTTCATGTTGGTTGACGTGCCCGAACCGGTCTGGAAGATGTCAACCACGAAAGCATCGTCGAATTCGCCATCAATGACACGTTGCGCAGCGGCGACGATGGCGGCGGAGCGTTCGGCATCCAATGCATCGAGATCGAGATTGACCTCAGCAGCGCACTGCTTGACCTGTCCGATGGCACGTATGAAGGAGCGACTGAAACGGAGGTCGCTGATAGGGAAGTTGAGTTCGGCGCGGCGGGTATTGGCGCCGTAGTAGGCATGTGCGGGGACGTCTAGGACGCCCATGGAGTCGCGTTCGGAGCGGAAGGGATTGGGGGATTGGGACATGGGGATTCTTGTGTGTTTTTACTGCGATTCTTGGATGGTTACGTCGCCGTTGACTTTGAATTCGACGGAACCGGTCCATGTTGGCAGGGCTTTCATTCCGAGCAGCAGGCTGCCGGAACCGAAATCCATAGCGTTGAGGCGTCGAACCTCGCCATCGATCATTACATCGACATCGTACGCGTCAACAGTTGTGACTTCGCCGTTAGCGAACCTGACGACTCGTGATTCTGCTGACGATTTCTTGAGAAGTTCAATCACTGAAGTGGGAAGTCCGAGTTCGCCGTTGAATCCTGTGTCGAACTTCACCTCGAACGGGCTGAACACTCCAGTTTCATGGCGCAATTGGATGCTGACGATCGGTTGGAATTCGGCGTTTACTCTGCCGCGAATCATTCGACGTCACCCGATAGTACCGTCGCGGCAACGGGACGTAGTAGTGATAGTCGAAACCGACGCGGGCGAGGTAAATCACTGGTTTGTCGCATTTTCGTTCCAGTTGCTGACGCGCGCCACTTTCATTCAACGCAACTTCGTATTGCAACGTGCGGCCGTCAATGGCGACCATGTTGCCTTTGTGGTCTTCGATGAGTTGGTCGATGAGTTCGTCTTCGTAGAATCGCTTGGCGCGTTCGACGAAGCGCTTTTTCTCTTCGACTGGTAGTCCATGTTGTGTTGGCATTTGGTAGCCCCTCGCGGTAGCATTCGGCGCGTCATGTTGATCGTGGCATACGCCTATTTTGCCACATAATTACGAGAAATACAACGGTGAACCCTTGCGGAGAGGGCAGGTTTGAAACCTGCCCCTACCAGACCCTCAGCTTGCGACGCTCGAGGGGTGATCCGGCTAGTCGTTGGCGTGGCGCTCGTCGTAGTCTTTGAAGGCTTGCTCTGCGGCGTTCAGGGCGTTGACGCACGCGGGGTAGCCGCCGTAGAAGAGCATCTGGGTGATGAGTTCGACGATCTGATCTTTTGTCCAGCCGTAGTTGAGAGCACCGGTGATGTGTCCGGGCAGCTGGTTGGGCTTGTCGAGGGCGATGAGTGCGGCGACGGTGCAGATGCTGCGAATGTTGCCGGGGAGAGTCTCGCGCTGGTAGATGTGCCCAAAGAGGGTTGCGTTAATGAGATCGAAGGCATCGTCGGTAACGCCATCGGTGACCGGGTTTGGCTGTGGTGCGCCATCGTAGTACCAGTCACGCCATTCTTTGGACTTTGCTAGGAGTTCTTCGTAGTTGTGCATGGGGGTTGGCCTTTCTGTTAGCGGTTATGGCGCGGTTTTTTAGGCGCGCAGTATTCAATGGTAAAGGGGGGAGCATGAAATGTACGACTGTTAAAATCGCGGGTAGCGGTTGCGGACGAGACCAACGGCAAGATTTGTGTTGGTGTTGTCTCCAGGGAGCAGTGAGGAGTGATTGACATGGCAGTAACTGACATAAGGACCGATGCTTCGCAAGATTCAAGTGCGGATGCGAGTGATCGGTTGTTGCTGCCGGCATTGTCTATCCGGGGATTTCGCGGTTTTCGGGATTTAGAGATAGCGAGATTAGGGCGCGTCACCTTGTTCACTGGGGCAAACAGTATCGGAAAGTCTACGATTCTGGATGCCGTCCGAATCTGGGCGCAAAGGGGAAGTCGGTCGTCGATTCGAAGCTTGTTGACGAGGCGCGATGAGTTTTCGACGAACGTGGACTTGGATGGCGAGCCGTACGTGGATGTGGATCTCAATGCGTTGTTCTACGGGCGGGAAATTTCGATTGGAAGTTCTATAACGATCGGTTCGACGTTTGAAACGCCAGAGTTGGAGATTGTGGCTGAGGAAATCACCGATGAACATGATCGATTGTTAGGTCGATTCGGATATGAGGCGGTAGCAGACGGTAAGGGTATCCTTGTCGCTAAATTTGACAATCGCAAGTATCCTTTGCCGTGGATTATTTTGCCTAACGGAGACGTTGTAGACACTCGCGGAGAGTGGTACCCTCGTTGGCGCCGTCCGCGTATGGATTCTGACCCAAACGTAAAGGAAGACGACGCCGTTTTCTCTGCCATAGGCCCAGATTTGCCGGATGACCGAACCATAGCTAATCGCTGGTTTGGTGTGGCACTGACTGACGCGGAGGCGACAGTTGTCGAAGCGCTGAAGTTGATCGCGGGTGACGACATAGAACGAATTGCTGCGTTAGGTGAAGACCGCAAGAATCGGTCTAAAGAAGACATCGGGATTTTTGTCCGTCGACAAGGTTCAGACCAACGCATACCGCTAAAGAGTCTCGGCGATGGTGCAGTGAGAATATTGGCGATTGCCCTAGCCTTGGCGAATCGTCATATGGGATTTCTGTTGTTAGACGAAGTTGAGAACGGTATTCATTATCGTGTCTTGCCCGACTTGTGGCGGATGATATTCGAGCTCGCGCAGAAGAACGATGTGCAGGTGCTTGCGACGACTCACAGTTTCGACTGTGTACGCGGGTTTGCTCAGGCTGCTTTGGAGAATGAGGAGGTGGAGGGCAGATTGATCCAGCTTTCCGATCGACGCGGGGGATTGCGCGCCTACGAGTTGCCTGAAGAAGAGCTGATCATCGCAGCACAACAGGGTATCGAGGTGCGGGGTTGACCGACGAGTTCGCTCAGCCCAATCCTAATGTGCTGATGGTGGAGGGCTTGAGTGACTATCACTTCGTACGCCAACTTCTCGACCAACTTGAGTTGGGGTTAGATTTCGAGGTATCTAACAGGGCTGGTTTGGCAGGCGTGTTGGACAGTATCTACGCTGAGATTGCCGCTCCACACCGGGACGTTGTGGGGATATTGGTAGATGCGGACAACGATCCAGAGTCTAGATGGAGTGAGGTGGAGGGTCGCTTGGTGCAGGCTGGCGTGAGCGTGCCATCATCGCCTGATCCTCAGGGGACAATTATTGACGCAACTGCGGATCGCCCTAGAGTCGGAATTTGGATCATGCCCGACAATCAGTCACCGGGGGAATTGGAAGATTTTGTCATCGACATGATTCCTGACTGTGATTCGGTTTGGTCTAGGTCGGTGAACTACGTTGACGGAATTCCGATGAGCGAACGTGAATTCTCCGAGGGTAAAACGGATCGTGCGAAACTTTACGCGTGGTTAGCGACGCGGAGACAGCCGCCGCACATCGGCGCGGCGATCGGTGCTGGTGATTTTGATCTTTCGGGGGAACTGTGCGAGGCGTTTGTTACTTGGTTAAGGCGTTTATACGACTAGGGTAGTGCGAAGTAGTTTGATTGCTTAAGTTGTTGGTGTGGCGTTCGGCATAGTACCAGTCACGCCATTCTTTGGACTTTGCTAGGAGGTCTTCGTAGTTGTGCATGGGGTAGTCCTTTGCGGGTTCGGGATGGGACGCGATTTTCAACGCGCGTGGGTTTAACTTTGGGAACTACGTTGGATGGTAACCGTTATGGATATTGGATGTACCATCGTGGGGTGTGAAGAGAATCTGGTCAGCTCTGCTAATCCTGTTAAGTATTCCCGCAGATATAGCGTTCTGGGTAAAGGTTGTGCCTTTGCACGTGAAGGATGCGCTTGAGGTGTTAGGAGGGGTCTCGTTGTGGCATGCTTTCGTCTACGCTCACTTTATCGCGGCTGTGGCAACGATAGGTTGGTGGGTGTGGGTGTGGAAGGGTTTGCCAACGCCAATCATCTTCGGGGGTTATCGATTGCGCCGGCTGACTCCGCTGGTGCTTGACGTGCTACGGATAAAAGAGCTTGCGTCCTCGCAAGGCATGAGTGTCGGTATCACGCATTTCTCGCTGGCGAGCGAGTTGTCTACGAAGCTAGATCAATTGCGTATAGAGCATCCCGATCTACACACCACCTTTCGTGCTGGTGATACTGTAGACGACAAATACACAAGTTACTCTTTGGTCTTGGTGTATCTAGAGGTTTTGCGACGACACTGTATGACGGGCGATTTGAGGGGTGCGCGGGCGATCATGTCTCGCGTTAACACTAAGTGAGACGCTTCAGAACCGCTCGTTCAACATCCTTAGAATCCCCGCTTCAACTTCCTCATCGTATGGGGGTATCGCTTCTTTAACAAGGGAGCTACATACTGTGGTAACCGCGGATTAGGGCAAATCCCTCCCTTACGCCCGCGCTTCTGCCGTAGGCGATTGGAACGAACCCGACGCCCCTGAAAAACCGCACGATGACATAGGGACGTGTTATATAGCAGGAAATGCAAAATCCTCCCGTGGCAATAGGATTTTCAGAACCAAGACACCCGGCGCATGTGAGAAAAGTTGCCGGGCCATCTTGATCCAATCGTTGCCGCGAGTCTACCAGCGCGCCGCGTCTCTGGCTCCGTTGATGTCGCCCTTGCGAGCGTATGCTGCTATCCGTTTCAAGGTTCTGTGGAATGTCTTGCCGTCGCCGCCAGCGTTCAGGCTTGGCAATTTGATGCCCAGCGATCCGAGCGTCTGCCTGGCGATATAATGATGCTCGTCAAACGAGTCGTAGTCCATCACTATCTCGCCGTTCGCGGTGTAGGAAGCGTCGATCTCCATCAACATACGGTCGATGGACTGTGATGCCCTAAGCAACTGTTGTTTCTTGGCATCGCTTTCGTCCAACTCGCTGTTGATCCAACTGGTGATGAACAGCCAAACGACTGTGACACCCACAAGGATGATTGGCAACGGGTCCTGGTAGTCGGGAGAAAGCCACGACATGATTGGGGCTATGATCATCGTTGCCGGAGGGAAGAAGATGCTGAATATTGCCCAACCGATACCGTGAAGAATGTAGACGATGAATATCGCCTGAGCGAAACACGCAATCATTAGCAGCCACGTGATAGTCGTCACAATCCCGCGCATCACGCACATCCTTTGGTGGCGATAGGGTTGGATACGGCGATATAATCTGGCATTTGGTGCCTCCTTTATAGCTTTAGGGGTATCCACCCTGACCATTCCCTTAATTTTGGCATAAGAACTCTCATGGTCGGTTCAACCCTTGGTTGGATTGGACTAGACCAAGAAATCGTACTTGGGCGGTGGAGAAGCGTTATGCTCGGTGTATTGGCAACATCAGGGAGGAAATTCAAGCACCGTGATTAAACCGACTCAAGTAAAGGCGCTTGAGGGATATCGCATTTGGATTGAATTTGAAGACGACGTTCAAGGCGTGGTAGATCTTTCCGGTTATGCTGGATGTGGTGTTTGGAAGACATGGGAAGATCGGTCGTTGTTTGAGAGTGTGAAGATCATTCCGTACCGGGCGTTAGGTTGGGGCGAGGATGACGTTTTGGATATGTGTGCGGATTGGGCGTACATGCAGGTCGCAGACGCAACTCATCCTCACTACGCCGTTTCAAACCGTTGGCACAATCTTTCGGCGACCTTAGTGTCCATCTCCGGGCTATGTCTCAAAAGAAGATCACGGTCGTGAATGGCACTGATGCGGAGGTTGTGTTCGGTGCGTATGTGCTTCACAGTGGCAGTCAGTTCAGGCATGTACGGCCCAACCAGCGATTTGGCTTTGACGTATTGGGGTAGCGTGTTGGGGATGTCTTGGATGATGGTGTTTTGGTACCAGGTAGCTAGACCTTCTTCGAGATAGTTGGATGGTCGGCCTTCGCGTTCGGTGTTCCAGGGATCAATCAGATGCACACATTCGTGGGCTAGTTGCCAGATGGCTAGGTTGGCGTTGGATTGGGCGACCGCGGTTAGGCGAATAGTAATGTGGGTTTGGTCTTGGTCCGTTTCGTGGCCGGGGTAGCCGGTTTTGAGGAACCAGATGTGGGGTTTGGCATCTGGTGTTGTGTCGAATTCGAGGCCAGTGTACGTGAATTTGGGGTCGCGTGGGCCGAGTAGTCTTTCGATTTCGGCGATGAATACGCTCGTTAGTTGGGCGAGCGTTAGGGAATAGGTATCGTCTGAAATTCGAGATGTGGTGAAGGGGGAGATGGGGATTGTCATGGATTAGTTTTGCGGTTTTTGCTGGATCGCGGTGTTCGATTTGGGGTGTTTGTTGGTTGGGATGTTCCCCCTCGGCGGGCGGCACTCCCTTATATTCCCCCTCAGAGAGGGGGAGGGAAATGGTTGCTCGCGCCCCGTTCGTTCCGTTGCGCTCCATGAATGGGGCTTGCCTTCCTTGACCTTCATCTTCGATACCGCGGGATGCTGCGCAGATACTTACGCGACAAAAGTATGGTGCCGCCTGTCAGCACGAAACCTACGATCGCAATTGCCAGGACGGCAATGTCGGTGCCGATTTGGGTAGCCAGCCAACCGACGTGGAGGGCGCCGATGGGGCCGGAACCTATAGCGACTGCGAGGACGCCGAGGACTCGGCCTCGCATCTCGGGTCGTGTCGATGAAACGACGATGATGGATTGCATTGCGCCGAAGCCGGACATGCCGAACCCGCCGATGAAGAGGAGGGGGATGGCAAGCCAGTAATAGGGCGTAAGTGCGAATGCCGCGATGATGCATAGGAAGCTGAGGGAGGCGTAGGTGTAGACGCGGGTGTAGTGTCGGGGCTGCGCGACGGCGGCGATGGTGAGGGCGCCGAAGGTGGCTCCCAGTCCTTCGATGCTGAGCAACAGTCCGACGAGGACGGGGTCGACCATCAGTTTTTCAGCGCCGAGCACCGGAACCATCTGCTGGTAGGGGAAGGCGAACAGGTTCATCGTTATGGTGATGATGATGGTGACGAGCAGCACTGAGTCACCGGCGATGTGCTTGATGCCGGTTCGGAGGTCGAAGTTACTGCTAGATGCGGGCGTGCGAATGTCGGATTTCGGCGGTTTGCGAATGATGAGCATCGAGACCGCAACCATCGAAGCGACTAAGAAGAGGCCACATCCGAGGAAATAGACGGCTTGCATGCCGATTTGTTGGAGGAACGCGCCGCCGACGAGCGGGCCTATGACGCGGGAGAAGTTGGACGACGCCATGTCGACGCCGAACGCTGAGGAGACTCGATCGGCGGGAACGGAATCGGCGATCATGGCGCGTCTCACCGGGAAGTCCGTAGCCCATACGACGCCGGCGATAAAGGCTCCCGCGGAGACGTGCCAAAGTTCAATGCGGTCGGTGAGGACTAGGAAGCCGAGGACGAGGTAAATGCCTGAAAGTGTGATGTTGGCGATGGCGAGTATGGCTCGTCGGTTCACGCGGTCGGCGAGGGCACCGATGAACGCGCCTAAGAACAGCATCGGTGCCATGCGTAGGAATCCGACGAAACCGACGAGGAAGGCGTCCTGGGTGAGGTCGTAGACATAGACACCGAGGGCGACGGTCTCGAGCCATCGCATGGTGTTGTTGGAGATGCCGATGCCCCAGAGTCGGGCGTAATCAGCGTTGAGAACGACCTTGAATCTCGCGATCGGATTGCCGACGCCGGCACGACGTCGTCTAGGATTTGGTCGTCTCAGTCGCGCCTCGCTCGGCGCGGCGTCGCGAGTCGGCGCAGGGGTTTTCAGCTGTCGCCCCCATTTGTGGCGCCACGATTCGGCAAGAACTGCGGGCGCGCGTTGCTCCAGTGACCCAGGCCTTCCAACTTTGCCGCTGCGCTCCAGTCTTGCATTCTCAAATGGTGCCGATCGAGCCCGTCACTGCGTTCGCCCGGCAACGCGATACCGTTGCGGATTAAGAGGCCGTTGACCATGTTGTTGTTGGCGTAGACGTAGCGCAGGAGGCGTCCGAAATCGTCGGTGTCGGTGCCATCGGCCTCCAAGACGACTTCGCTGTTAGCGACGAGTTGCTGGTTGGCCAATAAGCCAACGTCATACCAGAGGCTATTCAAGGGAAGTGGTTCGACTCCGATGTAGCGGACGGTTGCGGGTTCACCGTCGATCTCAACGATGATGGTGCGCATGTCGATCACTTCGACGACTTGGGCAGGCACGTATTCGATCCGCTGCGGTTCGTCGGAACCGAACGACCCCAAGAAGGGCCCAGCTAGACCGGCGAGGAGTCCCAAGACGATGAAGATCGAGATGATGGCGATGCCGGTCTTGAGCCACCATGCGGTTTTGGGTTCGTTATCGGTAGCCCAGCCATCGGCGACTCGGCGGTCGATGCGCTCGGGTTCCTCATCATCGTCCACTTCGACTTCGTAGAAGCGGTGTCGAAGATCGATCTCCTCATCCTGGGGACCACGATCTTCATCATCCTGGTCCGGCCCCTGTAACCTTGTGCTCATCTAGTGTCGACCCGCTTAGAAACGAGAACGATTGGTATATCGCAACTCTAATTTCTGAACGGTATCTAGCACATGGGTAAAATCGCAATATGACCACCATCGCAGAACCAGTTGCAGTTCCGATCACCGCGCCGACTACTGGCGAGTTCAAGATCGAGCATGAGTTCACGCCCCAAGGCGATCAGCCGGCCGCGATCGACAAGATCGTCAAAGGAATCGGCGATCAGAATTTCAAGCACCAGACGCTTTTGGGTGTGACCGGTTCTGGCAAGACATTCACAATGGCGAGCATCGTGGAGAAGGTGCAGCGTCCTACGCTGGTTATCGCTCACAACAAGACGCTCGCGGCGCAGTTGGCGACGGAGTTTCAGACGTACTTCCCCAATAACTCCGTGCAGTATTTCGTGTCGTACTACGACTACTACCAGCCAGAGGCCTATATACCGCGGTCCGACACCTATATCGAGAAAGAGACAGACATCAATGAAGAGATCGACCGACTGCGGCACGCGGCGACACGTTCTCTGATGACGCGGCGAGATACGTTGATTGTCGCTAGTGTGTCGTGCATCTATGGTTTGGGTTCGCCACAGGAGTATAACCAGATCACATTGCGTCTGCGTGTAGGGGATGAGCCGGGGTTGACGAGGGTTACGCGTCGGCTTGTGGGCATGTACTACGACCGAAATCTCTTGGACTTACGGCGTGGCACCTTCCGAGTGCGTGGTGACAGCTTGGAGATCATGCCAGCGGACGAGGAGTTGGCCGTACGAATTGAGTTCTTTGGTGATGAGATCGAGCGCATCACTCTGATCGACCCGTTGACCGGCGAGATTCTCAACGAGGCCCAGGAGTACGACATTTACCCGGGCAAGCACTTCATCACTCCAGAGGAGGAGTTCGCGGATGCGCTGAAGGATATTCGGACGGAGTTGGAGCAGCAGCTGGAGCTGTTTAGGAACGAGGGGAAGTTGCTGGAGGCGGAGCGGCTTGAGCAGCGAACGCTTTTTGATCTCGAGATGATGCACGAGACGGGCACATGCCCGGGCATCGAGAACTATTCGCGCCCGCTCGGCCGGCGCCCAGCTGGTTCTGCACCATGGACGTTGCTGGACTACTTTCCAGAAGACTTCTTAATGTTCATCGACGAGTCGCACATGACGCTGTCGCAGATTCGTGGGATGTACCACGGCGATTATGCTCGCAAGACGAATCTCGTCGAGTACGGTTTTCGGCTGCCGTCGGCGATCGACAACCGTCCACTGACGTTTGAGGAGTTCGAGGACCGGGTCAATCAGATTGTTTACGTGTCGGCCACACCGGGTCCGTATGAAGATGCGCACGAACAGCAGCGTGTTGAGCAGATAATTCGTCCCACGGGTTTGATCGACCCCGAGATTACGGTTCTGCCTACCGAGAACCAAGTCGATGACTTGATCGAACGGATTCGGGCCACGACGGCCAAGCAACAGAGAGTTTTGGTTACGACTCTGACGAAACGTATGGCGGAAGATCTGGCGGACTATCTTCGGGAGCTTGGTATTCGGGTCCATTACTTGCACTCTGAGATCGATACGTTGGAGAGGACCGAGATTCTGCGAGATCTACGGTTGGGCGTTTATGACGTCGTGGTTGGGATTAATCTGCTCCGGGAGGGACTTGACCTGCCAGAGGTCTCTCTTGTTGCAATTCTGGATGCTGACAAAGAGGGATATCTGAGGTCAGGGACGTCGCTGATTCAGACCGTGGGGCGGGCCGCGCGGCACATTGAAGGCACGGTGGTGATGTACGCGGACAGGTACACCGATTCGATGAAATTCGCGATTTCGGAGACGAATCGTCGTCGGAAACTGCAAACACAGCACAATCTTGATAACGACTTCACTCCTTACAGCATCGTCAAAGACATAAAAGACATCAATGATCGAGTACGGCAATCGGAACCGACTGTGTTGTCGGATGAGGGTGAACCGTTTGGGGCCGAGATGGGATTGCCGAAGGACGAGTTGACGCGAATAGTGAAGGATCTGGAACGGCAGATGAAGAGGGCAGCGCGGGAGTTGGAGTTCGAGACGGCGGCGCAGCTACGGGATCAGGTTATGGATCTACGGAAGTTGCTGGCGGAGGGGGAGTGAGGCGTGTCGAAGCGTTACTACGACTCTGAACGGGATCGTTATGATTTCATTCCCGTTTCAGCACGCGATCGGCTTCAAAGCAAAAACGCTAAACGCAAACGCGACCTCGTGCAAGCTAGGATCAATAGGTCGGATTCCACACGGGCGTTGCGGAAAACGATAGCCCTTTACTCGATATTGACCGTTATTTTCGGGGTACTTTGGAGCATGATGCTGTATGACTCCCATCCCTCACAAGGTGGGTTCTTATCTTGGTTCGCCTCGAACTGGCTCACGGTCTTGTTCCTCGCATTGCTGAGTGCGCTACTTGTGACGGTATGGGCACGATTTGGTCGGCGGCACAATTGGAACGCGCGGACACCGCGGATGTGATGTGCAACTCCTGCGAAGGGTAGATACCGCAAAACGTATACTTGACGCATCGATTCTCTGAACTGCTCCAAAACCCCCGACGATCCTATGCATCCCATCAAATCCGGCATCTTCATAATGCCGTTCCACGACCCTGTCAAGCCGGTGGCACAGGCCTACGACGAGGATATGGAGCTTGTGGTTCGTGCCGATGAACTGGGCTTCGATGAGTTCTGGATCGGCGAGCACCATACGATGGCGTATGAGAACATGCCGATGCCGGAGTTGTTCATAGCGGCGGCGATGAGGGAGACGTCGAACATTCGGATGGGGCCAGCGCCGGTTTGTATTCAACAGCATCACCCGGTGCATGTGGCGGGTCGGTTAGCGATGCTGGACAACCTTTGTAAGGGTCGTCTCGATCTGTGTTTCGGCATGGGGAGCGTGGCGACAGATTTGGAGATACTCGGAATCGAACGAGGAGATTCTCCGATGATGGTCGCGGAAGCGGTCGAGATGGTGTTGGCGCTTTGGGCGGCGGACGGCCCGATTGAGTTGCAGGGTAACTACTGGAACATCAGCATGAAGGATCATATCGACGACGTAGTCGGGCTAGGTATCACCCACAAGCCATATCAAAAGCCGCACCCGCCGATCGCGATGCCGATAACGTCGATGAATTCAGGCACCGCCAAGGCCGCAGGACGCAAGGGTTTTCAACCGTTCGCCCATTCTCTTATCGCTAACAACGTTGTCGCTAACATCTGGGACACCTACGAGACCGCGGCGGTCGAGGCGGGCAATGAACCCGATCGATCAGATTTCAAGATCGCGCGGGCCGTATTTCTTGCTGACAGCACCAAGGAGGCGCAGAAGAGGGCGCGCACAAATTCCGTCACTGGTGGGTTCCAATACATCTGCGACCTCATGGATCGTTCGGGACGCGATCGGGGAATGTTCAAGCGTGACCAATCAACTCCTGACGCGGATGTTGACATCGATTACTGGATGCGTGAGCACATCATAGCCGGCGATCCCGACTACGCCATGGAGAGGATTCTCCAAATGACCGAGGAGACGGGTAAGTTCGGAACTCTAGTGATGATGGGTTACGACTGGGACGACAAGGATGCGTGGGTCAACAGCTTGGAGCTCTTCGCCAACGAGTTGATGCCCAAGGTCAACGTGGCGTTGGTCGATTAGGCGGCTTGAATGTCTGTTTGAGCGAAGTCATCGCCCTTGAATAGCAGAGGCTCGTCAGTCGTCTTGGCTAGGGCGTAGGAAAAGCAATCGCCGAAGTTGAGCCTTGCCGGGTGGTTTCCCTTGCCGAATCGGCGCCAGGCAATGCGTGCGGCCTGTGCTTGCTCGACGGATACCGGAACCAGTTCAATTTCGTACTCTTTCAAAAGGTCATCGATATCGTAGGACGACGATGGTCCCGCGCGGCCCTCGACGACCATAGTTGATTCGAGCAAACTAGCGACGGACATGCGGCGCGGCCAATTATCGGCGATCTTGGCTGAGAAATGGCCACTATCGGCCTCCATGAAAAGGATGGACGCAATCGCCGAAGAGTCAATGATCATACGGGTTCGCCAAATTCGCCATACATCTCTTCGATGATCTCGTCGGGAGATGGTCCAGGTCCCATTCTTGCGACACATCGCTCAGCGATGGAGCGAACATTCCGGAGCAACGCTTCTCGGTCGCGTTCACGCTTGATTTGCTCGACTCGCTCTCGCAATACGTTCGTGATGGCACCAGTCATAGTGTCGTCTGTCAATTCGGCAAGTTCTCTGGCGAGGTCGCAAGTTTCTTGGTTTTTGATGTTGAGAGCCATGGTTATGGATAGGGTAGAAGGATCGATATGGTTTCTACCCTACTATCATTTATGAGGGATGAATAACCATCCGTTGTAGCACCCTAGATCGTGAGCAACCAGCACCAAACACAAACTTCCGGTTCGATGAGAACCTAAATCGCGTCCTCTGCAGCGGCAATCGCGGAGAGATCCTTGCGGCTATACGATCCCAGCGACCTAAAGTTGAACTCGGTGTAGTTCTTGAGCCATTGCATGGAGATTCTTGTCGCGTCTTGGTAGCGTTTTACGGTTGCCGCGGGTGCGTTGGGGCCGAGGAGGTTGATGATGTCATGGCCTTCGTCGGCGATTATCGACTTCAACAGGGAGAGGTCGTGGGTTGCTCCAGTGTCTTCGGCTTGGGCTTCGTGAATTACGCGCTGTGCCATTTGGGCAACAGAGATGCGAGCCGTGGCGAGGTCTTCCATGAGGGCAGAGCGACGTCCTGGTCGACCGGCCAGTCGGTCGATCCCTTTTGCGCCGCGGCCGCCGAGCCATCCTTCCACGTATTCGATGAGGGTTCGAGCGTTTTGACGGGTGCCTTCTTGGGTGACCGGACCTTCAGGAGTCTCGATGTTTACCGGATAGTTATCAGGGTTCGTCATGTCCGGCGATGGTTCCCAACCGCTGTTGCGGAGTTCCTTGAACGGATCACCGGCGGATTTCATGTGGTAGATGTGGGCGACCCAACCGCGCAGGAAGCCCTGTTCGGCCTCCCAGGTCTTGTCGCCGCGCACCGTGGCCGCGGCCTCTTCGTTCACCTCTTGGTCGCGATGGGGCAGGGCGGTAGCCATACCGCCGATGGGGACGGCGTTGTGTTTCATGCAGACTGCAACTAGACGACGGAAGATGTTGGCGATGAAGGGTGTAGTCGGGACTGCGACATCGAATCTGTCGGGCCATAGGCTCCCTCGGTCGGCCATTACGTATTCGAGTAGCGACGCCTTTAGGTCCCAACGGGCAGCGTTCAGTCCAGCCGCGTAGGGCCCGAGCGCGTGGAGGCTCTCCTCCATCGTCCATACCAATGGCAGAGACTCGACGAGGAGTATGCCGCGTATCGTGGCGTCTTTCAGACCTGCAACGCGGTTCTGTATCGACGCGAAGAGGTCACGATAGAGCGCCGCTTCTTCAGGAGACTCGGTCTTGGGGAGGTAAAAATAGATCCCTTGTCCTCGCTCCGCCTGGGCTTGTCCAGCGTGGTAGAGCGTCAGTAGGGACCCCAAGACGGTTGCGGACACTGGTTTACCATCTACGAGCAGATCGTGATCGTCGAGATGCAGACCTCGCTCACGGTGCATGAAGAACGGTATCTCGCCGTCCTGGATCGAGTAGCGACGGTCGCGAACTTCGTTGTAGAAAGTCAACGAACGGTCAACTGCGCCTTTGCGATTGCGGGCGGCGAGTAACGTGTCGTCGAGAAGATGACTCGCGGAGTCCTCATCATCGTCAAGATCGCCGGCTGCGCGTTCGCCCTCGGGACCCGGATTCAGAGCGTTGATGAACATCGACGTCATGTGCGCGGGTCCGGAAATCTCAATTCCCGGATTCCAGAGTTCGTCCGGCATCTCTGGGACGGACCACTCTGTGGTGGTAGCTACACTCGAGGCTAGGTGTCCCGGTTGGACGCCGCGATGGACCGCCGCGTTGATGCTATCGATGCGCGCCTCGCGCAATCCGGCGATGCGCTCGCTGAATTCGTCTTGAAGTGAAGCGACCAATCCCTTCACTTCGTCGGTGAGAATGTCTTCCCAATTTCCCGTCGCGTTAGATCGGACCCGCTCTGCGTCTGCCATAGTCCCCTCAGTCGACTCGTAGGCCGCTATTCATGTTGATTCAAAGCAAATCAACATCATATAACGATGACGGCATCGCGCTCATACACTTACCTTCGGTCATGCTGGCCGGATGCCGATTTCACAACAAAGTAACTGGCCCCGCGCCATTGGAACGCGGGGCCAGTTGACCATTGCCTGTCGCCCTTGCGAGAGGGCAGCGCATCACCTCAGTTGAGGTGCTCTTTCATCTCCCAGACGGCGCGGCTGCGCTGAAGCGTCTTTAGCGCTGTACGTTCGATCTGGCGGATGCGCTCGCGCGTCAAGTCCATGCGGGTACCAATCTCTTCGAGCGTGTACTCTTTTCCGTCCTTCAGGCCAAAGCGAAGAATCAAGACCTCGCGGTCGCGTTCTTCGAGTTCATTCAGGATATTGGAGATGTCGTTGCTCAAGAGTCGCTGGGCAGTCTCTTCGGGCGGCGCCAACGCTTCGCGGTCGGGGAGCAGGTCGCCAAGCTCGTTGTCACCGTCTTCGCCCACCGGCGTTTCAAGCGACATTGGCTCCTGCCCGTTCTTGAGAACGTCGGTAACCTTTTCTACCGTCATCTCAACACGCTCTGCGATCTCCTCGATCGTCGGCTTGCGGTCGTATTCTTGTGCAAGCTCACGAGACGCGCGTCGAACCTTGTTCAGCGCCTCGTACATGTGAACCGGGATACGGACCGTTCGCGACTGGTCTGCGATCGCCCGGGTGACACCCTGTCGGATCCACCATGTGGCGTAGGTGCTGAACTTGAAGCCCTTGCGGTAGTCAAACTTGTCAATCGCCCGCATCAAACCGATGTTGCCTTCTTGGATCAAATCCTCGAATGTCAGGCCACGGTTGGTGTACTTTTTGGCGACGCTCACCACGAGGCGAAGGTTGGCCTTGCCGAGGTGGTCGCGCGCCTTTTCGCCGTCGTGCATTATGGACGACAGGTGCGATTCGAGGATCGAACTGGCCTCGGTAAGGTACGACTCGTGCCACGGCTCGATGCCTTCATCGACCGCCAAGTCTTCGATCTTCAACTCTGGCGGCATAACGAGACTTAGGTCGGACGGCAACAGGCTCGAAAGGATAGCCAACTCGCGGACGAGCAGACTCGTCTTGTCCAACCGACGTTTCAGACGCGCGTCTTTGGTGTTGAGCTTCTGGGCTTTCTTGCCGCGCCCCTTCTGCGCCGTCTCGTCAAATACGCCGAAACGCTCCATGAGGTTCGTCGTCTCGTAAATCTCGAGCGTGTCTGCCAAGTAGCGGAGCAGGAGTTCGTAAGGCGGCAACTTGCTGAGGTCTTTGACCTGGGTGTCGCGGGCCGCGTTGATCATCGTGCGATATTCGAAATCGACCAGCAACTGTTCGAGGGTTACGGGCTTCGGCTTCGCCATGTAGGTCGCAATTTGGTCTGCGATGAGCGCGAGTCGGCTCAATCGGCGCAAAACGATGGCTACAACGCCAACGGCCTCAACCGGTGAGGGATTGTCAGGCAATTGGTCACGATTGCGGGGGTATTCCTTGAAGCCGTGGACGGTCAGAAGAGTACCGCGGATGTCCCATTCGATGCGTTCCAACCAGTTGGCGGACTCGACACGCTGCGAGAGCATCGCCTCGTCGGCTTTGCTCAACAACTGAACATCGCCGATCTCGCGAAGATACATCCGGACGTTGTCGTCGGTGGCAGAATCTTCCGTTGCGGCGGCCGGGTTGATTTCCGGACCTTCTTCGCGCGCTGCCTCCCACGCTTCCAGTTCAGTCGACGCGTTCGATGCGCCGATTGACGGCGCACCTTCGTCGTCCGACGACAAATCAGCAAAACTAAAGGTGCCTCCGTCGGTCTGAGGCATCACGGCAGTGCCGGTTTCGCTGGCTGTCAAGTCCGTCTCGTCATCGGAGGCGTCGTCAACTCGAGTGTTGGAAATTGTCACCAATTGATCAGTTCCCTTTCGTGTAATCGTTCTGACAATCGATTAGTGTCCGGTGGTTGTTTGTAAATCGTGGAATCATAGGCTTGCAAAGGGCCATCTTCCGAGTCGTTTCTGATACTATGTCGCTCAAATACGCTGACTTCGCCATGCTCGTCGGTTCTAGTAACCGTGAGCGAGCGTAGGTTGCGATGGTCTGGCAAGAGTGGTGCGGATCGCACTCAGACCATTTTCTCGGAATAGGGTTTGCCTCTTCTATGTGTTACGGCGCAAGTTGCGACGAAGTTTCGTTTGTGCTTTGAAATGCTCCGCGCGGCGTGATTCGCTGCAATTTGAAAACAAGCCAATGCGGAAGTTCCCAGTTTAACAGGATTCGCAATTTCGCGTGTAAATGGATTCTCGTCGGCAAATGTGCCGCCCAAACCCAGCCTTAAACGTACCTCGAAACGATCCTTAGTAGGGGTTAGGAACGAGCGGACACGCGAATCATCTATAGGTGGGCATCAATCCCAATTGATGACGAACTTCCCTGGCGCTCCCGCTTCAAATCGTTGGTAAGCGGCAGGTACTCCTTCGATGTCGCAACGACCGGTGATCAAACTCCCCAGAGGCACGTCTCGGCGTGACGTGAACCTCGCTGCTTCATCGAGCCCGTGTGTGCTGAAGGTCCAAGACCCAACTAAAATCAAGTGCCGATGGATGATGTCCGGGCTCGGTTCGACATGGAAATCGCCACCTTCTCCGACGAAACAGCAGCGACCGAAGATGCGCGTCGACTGGACGGCGGCGAGGCGCGTAGCGTGCAATCCGATGGCCTCTAGCGTGGCATCGGCGCCTTCACCGTGAGTTAGGTCGACAATCTGCTCGACGGCGGATCCATCGCTGTTGTCAACCACTTCCCACGCGCCGGCGGACTTCGCCATCTCCAATCGCTCGCCAGAGATGTCGACCGAGATCACGCGCGCACCCATCGCAGCGGCGAACATCACACCAGCTAGACCGACCGGGCCGGCACCGAATATTGCAATTGTGTCGAGACCAGAGAGTTGTAGCTTCTTCAATCCGTGGAACGCCGTGCTCGCGCCGCACGCAAGAAAGGCACCGACCTCGAAACTCAAATCGTCGGGCAATGTTAAGCACGTAGACGAGTGGGCGATCATGTGGTCGCCGTGTCCGCCGTGCCGGCCATATCCATGTGTCATTCGACCGGGCCAACGGCATAGCTGCGACCACCCTTTTCTGCAAAAGTCGCATTCTCGACAGCCTTCGTAGTGGTGCTGCATGATACGATCGCCGATCCGCAACCCTTTGACGCCGTCACCGATCGCTGCGACCTCGCCACATGGCTCATGACCAGGCCGCACTGGAGGTCGTTCCATTTCTTCCGGCGGTAAAGTTGCGCGATATCGATGCAGGTCAGAACCGCACATCCCCGATGAACGCATCTTGAGCAACACATATCCGGGGCCTGGCTCCTCATCCGGATAGTCGATGACTTCAGAACGGTGGTCGCCTAGGAATCTGATCCCTCGCATCGCAGAACCTCCGCGTATTCTGGCCAACGAAACGGCATCGTTGTCCGTCATTGTTCTCGTTCGATGCAGGAAGTCTAACGTGCATTTAGACTCTGCATCCACTTGCCAATACAATTCGTGAAGTTGACTCAACAAATCGGAGTAAGTCGCACATGACAGCAGCCACAACGCGCTTTAGTTACGAAGGCCTTTTCTCGGAAAGGTCGGAAGACTCGCCCATCAACACCGTTGCCCACGCCGAATACGACTTCGCGGTCGCATATCCAGCGCCCGAAACGTCACCGATGGACGGACTGATCGGCGCTTTGCAGACGGCGATGGACTCGCGCGGCGATGAGGTGGCCCGGAATATGGCCTACTATCCGCAGCCTGCCGGTTCGCCTGAACTGCGTGAGTATGCCGCTTGGAAGCTCGAGTACGACCGCGGCTTCAAGGTCGGTATCGACGACATCTTGATCACCGCTGGTTCCGGCGAAGCGATCGGTCTTGCGATACAGGCCCTGACGAACCCCGGCGATACCGCCATTACCGAGCACTTCGTGTACAGCGGAACACTCAACCAATTGCAACGCTTCGGCAACACCGTTTATGGATCCGAAACGGATGACGACGGGTTAGTGCCCGAAGCTCTGGATGAATTGATCACCAAACTGTCGGCAAAGGGCAAAAAACCGAAGATGATCTACACCATCGCAGAGCATCAGAACCCGATGGGACCGACGCTGCCCTTGGAACGACGAGAGGCGATTCTCGAGATCGCACATCGGCACGGTGTCCCGATACTCGAAGACGAGTGTTACGTGGATCTCCGTTTCGACGGCGAGGTCCAACCTGCCTTCCGAATGCTTGACGACTCGGGTATCGTTATCCACGTCGCATCGTTCTCCAAACTGCTTGCACCCGGCCTTCGCATGGGTTACTTCACGGCCGCACCGGAGGTCTTGCGACGGGCGATGAGCTGCAAGATCGGTTCCGGCCCCAACCAGTTTGCGAGCTACGCAATCGAAGGATTCCTGCGAAACAGCCTCGACGAACACCGGGAACGGTTCAATCCGTTGCTAAAGCAGAAGTGCAACGCGATGGACGAATCGCTGTCGGACAATTTCACGGACGTGGGCGCGACATGGTCGAAGCCCCAAGGCGGTTGCTACACCTGGTTAACCATGCCCGAGGGAACCGACATCACTGCGCCGCGGGACGAAATCTTCGCTGAAGGCGTCGGCTACAACGGTGGCGTCGGCTTCGCACCAAACGGCGACGGCCAGAACTGCGCTCGCCTGTGCTTCGCTTTTGAGACACCTGAGAAGTGCTACGACGGCATCGAGAAACTAGCCAAACTCTTCAAGAAACGTGGGTTGATGTAGGGCGTCTCGGTGCCCCCACTCCACCGTGGGTGAGGGCTAGCTTGATGGATCAGCGTGAAAACCATCAAGCAACGCCACTTCATCAGCATTACCGATATACAGCGGCGTACGGTGATGCAGTTGATCAGGCTCTAAGTCCCGAATACGCGTAGTACCGTTGGTCGCCGCTCCACCTGCCTGCTCGGCAATGAACGCAAGCGGCGCGCACTCGAACAATAGACGTAACTTCCCGCTTGGATTGCCTTTGTCGCCGGGGTAGGCGTAGATGCCACCCTTCATCAGATTGCGGTGGAAGTCGGCGACTAGCGCGCCGATATAGCGGCCGGTGTAGCCTTCGGATTTGACATGAGCGACCCAGTTTTGGTCCGCGTCGTGCCATTTGGGCGAACTGCCTTCGTTCGCGGAGTAGACGTGCGATGAACCGTGCGAGCGGACATTCTCGTTCGTAAGAAGATAGTCGCCTAGTGTCGGATCCAACGTGAAGAAGTGGACGCCGTCGCCGGAGGTGTAGGCGAAGATGGTTGACGAACCGTAGAGCACGTATCCAGCCGCCAACATTTCACGGCCGGGCCTCAGCACGTCAACATCTCCTGCTGGAACTCCCTCGCTGAGCCGTCGATAGATTCCGAAGATCGTGCCGATCGGCGCCGCCACGTCGATGTTGCTCGATCCATCGACCGGATCAAACACGACTACGTATTCCCCGCTATGAGCCGCTTCTCCGCAATCAATCATCCCTGCATTCTCTTCCGAACTCATCGCGCAGACCAAACCGGTGGTCAGCAACGCCTCGGCAACGACGTTGTCACCAATCACATCCAACTTCTGCTGATCGTCCCCGGTAACGTTCGCCGCGCCTGCCGAACCTAAGAAGTCACGCAACGCAGCCCGGTTGATCTCAGAGGAGATGAACTTGCCAGCGGATCCGATGGCGTTGAGCAGCATCGCCAGGTCCGACAGCGAAGCGAACTCATCGTTCGAGTTGTCCATCGCGTGCTGGAAAAGATTTGGTGGCGTAACTGGCATTTTGCGGAATCCCAGAATTCGAGGGCATCATCACAAGTTTTCGTGCCTGCATTATATGCCCCAACTCGCCAATCACTCGCTCTCCGATTAGCGACTATCTTCGGTGAATGCCGTATCATTTGCACCAAGCCGATATGGCATTAAACTCAGCGAAAATAGGGCATCGCCTGAACGCCGGCACAGGTTTGAACGGGAGGATTTAAGACAATGGGCAACGAACTTCACGCTATCGCCAAGGCAATGGTTGCAAGGGGCAAAGGCATCCTCGCAGCGGACGAATCTACAGGCACAATCGGACGTCGTTTGGCATCCATCAACATGCCTAACGAAGAGGCGAACCGCCAAGCGTGGCGGGAGCTCCTGTTTACTTCCGACGGTTACGGCAACTACATCAGCGGCGTCATCCTCTACGACGAGACGCTGCGGCAGTCCGCAAGCGATGGGACGTTGTTCGTGGACATCTTGCAATCAGAAGGCGTGATTCCCGGAATAAAGGTCGACCAATCGACCAATCCGCTCGCTGGAGCCCCCGGAGAATTGACCACCGATGGGCTCGATGGGCTTCGAGATCGATTGAACGAGTACTACGAACTCGGTGCGCGCTTCACTAAGTGGCGTGCCGTCATCACCATCGGCGACCACATCCCTTCCGACTACTGCATCAACGTCAACTCCCACGCGCTCGGTCGCTTCGCCGCACTTTCCCAAGAAGCCGGACTCGTCCCGATCGTCGAGCCGGAAGTCCTCATGGACGGCGACCACTCTATCGAAATGTGCGAATGGGTAACGGATCGGACGCTCAACAAGACTTTCGCCGAACTCAAATCGCAACGCGTCGACCTCGAAGGCATGGTCCTTAAACCCAACATGGTGCTAAGTGGCGCTGATGCCGAACATCGCGCTGACGCAGAGACCGTTGCACGCGCCACCGTTGACTGTTTCCGACGAACTATTCCTGCCGCAGTGCCCGGGATCGCCTTCCTTTCAGGAGGGCAGGGCGATGAAGAGGCGACTGTCAACCTGGATGCCATCAGCAAGATCGCCAAAGCCGAAAACGCTCCTTGGGAGCTGACATTCTCGTACGGACGCGGCCTACAAGCCACACCGCTCAGCACGTGGGGAGGAAACCCCGACAACGTGCCAGCGGCCCAGAAGGCCTTTATCGAACGCTCGATCGCCACTTCCGCCGCCCGCGAAGGCGAGTACGTTTAGCTATGAGAAACGATATCTCCCAGCTCGTCACGGCGCGACATGACGAGATCGTCGCGACGCGTCGGTACCTCCACGCGCGACCAGAAACCGGCTTCCAAGAGAATGAGACAGCAGCTTACATCGCAGGTCGCCTTCGTCACGCCGGACTTGAGGTCCAAGAAGGCATCGGTACGACAGGGATCATTGCCAGGTTGAGGGGTGGAAAACCCGGTCGAACGCTTGCGATTAGGGCCGATATCGACGGCCTGCCGATCAACGAGCTGACCGGCCTAGAATTCGCATCGACCAACGGTAGCATGCACGCGTGTGGGCACGACGGGCACATCACCATGGCGCTGACCGCGGCGGAGATTCTGGCCAGCATCTCTGAAGAGATTGCAGGCGACGTTGTTTTCATATTTCAACCATCAGAGGAACTTAGCAACGGCGCGATTGCGATGATCAAAGACGGGGCAATGGAGATTGCCAAAGCTGATGCCGTTATCGGTACTCATCTCTGGAACCAGACTCCGACAGGCCTCGTGGGGGTCAATCAATCAACGGTCTTCGCCGGTGCCGACCTTTTCGAGATATCGGTGAAAGGGCACGGCGGGCACGGCGCGATGCCACACCTTACAGTTGATCCAGTAGTGGCAGCCGCGAACATCATTAACGCCGCGCAAACGGTTGTGGCTCGTGAGATCTCGCCCCAAGAGATGGGGGTCGTAACGTTCGGCAGCATCCACGGCGGCTCTGCCGGCAATGTCATCGCCGGTGAGGTGCGACTCAACGGCACGATTCGAGCGTACAACTCCGAAACTCACCGAACCATTGCCGATGCGGTTAGTCGGATCACAACCAACGTCGCCGAATCGCTTCGTGCGACCGCGACCTATACGCGTCTCGCTGGGACGCCGCCCGTGATCAACAATCCTGAGGTCGCCAACTGGGTTGCGAGTATGGCAATGCAGACCATCGGCGAAGAATCCGTCGGCGAAATCGAACCCATATCCGTCGGCGACGACATGGCCGAGTTCATGAACCGCATCCCCGGCACCTACTTCATCCTCGGCGCGTCAAAAGAAGGCACCGAAGGACATCACAACGCCAAATTCGACTACGACGAGGCGTGTTTACCGATCGGGACGGAGATATTCGTCAGAGCTGCGTTGGATATCGAAGGGATGCCGTGAGGTTGGACAAGAGAGCTACGTGATTAAAAGTGTGAAGTTACAGAGATTGACCGAAAACTACAACGCTCGATGATTAACCCAACCAACGTTAAGCCACTCAGTGGCTAGAAGATCTGGATTGAGTTTGAGGATGGGGCCAGTGGAGAAATAAATCTTGGCGATTTAGCCACAAAAGGCGTGTTCCGAAAATGGGAAAATCGAGAGTTCTTTGAAGACGTGAAGATCGGCCCCCATCGTGCGATCATCTGGGGCGATGGTGATGAGATAGATATGTGTGCGGACTGGGCATATATTGAGGTGACCGGCAAGTCTGTGGACGAGATTAGGCATCAGTTCAGCCATGCCTGAACTTTCGCGGTTTTACGGCATCCGCATCAGCCTACACATCCCAGATCACCCGCCGCCTCACATTCATGCCACCTGCGGCGAATTCGAGGCAACGTTCGACATCGCCCCAAAAGCAATCTCCGACGGCATCTGCCACATCGAGCGCGCCGATCAGTAATCGAGTGGATGACGATACACCAGACCGAGCTAATGACGGCGTGGGACAGGTTGCAAAACGGGCAATCCGTCAGTAGGATCGCACCGTTACCCTAGCCTTCGAGCACATCAATAAACTGGCGCCGCACCACCGTCGACGTTTACTGCCGAGCCTGAAACGTAGCTTGCCGCCGGTGAGCACAGGAACGCGATCACGTCGCCCGCCTCTTGCGCCTCGCCGATGCGACCAAGCGGCACTCCACCACCAAACGATGCCCAATGGTCGTCCAACGAGTAGGACGGATCCGCCTCGTTCGCCACTTGCCAACGGATTCGGTGCTGACGACTCTTCAGTAGTCCGACACACACCGTGTTCACTCGGATGCCATACTCACCAAACTCTTTCGACCATGCCTTGGTCAACGAGATGCCGGCTGCGCGAGACAGAGAGGTGGGTTGACTACCGCCAGCCGACGCCTTGCCGCCCGGTGTCGTGGTGTTGCAGATCGCGCCGCTGTCCGACTGCTTGAGATAGGGCAGGGCGTAGCGGGTCATGTAGATAGCACCCTTGACCTTGAGCGAGAAGTCGATATCCAACATCTCGTCAGTCATGTCTTCAAAACGCGTTGCCGATGATGTGCCGGCGTTGTTGACGAGGATGTCGATGCCACCGAGTTGCTCCGCCGTCGACTCTACCGCGTCTTTCACCGCATCTTCGTTCGAAACGTCGGCCGGTGCCGCGATGACGGTGCTGCCCGTTTCGCCACTGATCTCCGCCGCTACCGTCTCGAGATCGGATCGAGTTCGTGACACCAACGCCACGCTTGCACCTTCTGCTGCCATTCGGTATGCAGCCGCTTTGCCTATGCCGTCGCTCGCTCCCGTTACAATCGCTACTTTTCCTGCTAACCCAAGATCCATCTCGTCAGTTTCCTTTCATAATGCCGGACTGGATCGATCCAGTCCTCAGCTGAATTCTTTAGCCTAAATTGAAAGTATCGCAGCTCGCGGCTCAGTAAACAGGTGCCGCTCCGCCATCTATATTCACCGCCGTCCCGGAGACATAGCTCGCGGCAGGCGAACAAAGAAACGCGATCACATCGCCAGCTTCTTCCGACTCTCCGACGCGACCGAGCGGTATGCCAGGTCCGTAAGACGCCCAGTGGTCCTCCAATGTGTACGACGGGTCTTTCGCGGCGGCCACTTCCCAATGCCGGCGATTCTGACGACTCTTGATTGACCCGATACAAACCGTGTTAACTCGGATGCCGTACTCCCCGAACTCCTTCGACCACGCCTTCGTCAACGAGATGCCGGCGGCTCGAGATAGTGAAGTAGGTTGCGCTCCACCGGGTGACGCTTTACCTGCAGCGGTGGTGATGTTGCAAATGGCACCGCAATCCGATCGTTTGAGATAGGGCAGAACGTAACGCGTCATGAATATCGCACCTTTGACCTTCACCGCAAAATCGGACTCGACAAGCTCATTGGTCATGTCCTCAAATCGATGCGCGTTCCCTTGACCCGCGTTGTTAACCAAAATGTCGATACCACCCAGCTTCTCACCTACGTTTTCGACCGCGCTCTTAACGGCTTTTTCGTCGGAAACATCAGCCGAAACCGGAATCACCGTGCTACCGGTCGCATTACGGATTTCCGCGGCAACCGCCTCCAAGTCAGATACGGTGCGTGCAAGGATTGCCACACTCGCACCCTCGGCTGCAAAACGTTCAGCCGCGGCCTTGCCGATGCCATCGCTCGCGCCAGTTACGATTGCTACTTTCCCTTTAAGCCCGATATCCATACCAAGGTTTCCTTTCTCAAATCAATGCCTCGTCGGAATGCACAACTGTAGTTTCCATTTGCCGAAGGAGACGTTATACATTATCGTGAAATCTTGACCCGCAATTAACACCGCCTCTGAGGATCGGCCAATTGACCACCAATCAATCAGCAAACGGCGCAGCATCCGAAGCAGATCTGCTCAACTTCGGCAATCAGCCGGTTCCGCGGCGCGTCATCTTGGGGCCCGGGCCGAGCTCTGCCAGCCCGCGCGTCCTCCGGGCGATGTCACAACCCATAATCGGGTACCTTGACCCTGCATTCTTCACTGTCCTCGATGAAGTCTCCGCGCTCTTAGACCGCGTATTTATCACCAACCAGACCACGATGACGGTCGCTGGCGCCGGTTCCGCCGGGATGGAGGCGGGTCTATCAAGCCTCTTGGAACGCGGCGACAAAGCCATCATCTGTGTCAACGGCTTCTTCTGCGAACGCCAGATCTTGATGTGCGAACGACTCGGCATCGAAGTAGTCCGCGTCGAAACGCCGTACGGAACACCAGTTGATCCGCAAAGGCTTGAAGACGCGCTGAATGCCAACCCCGACACCAAATTGGTATCCGCCATTCACGCCGAGACTTCTGCTGGAGTTCTGCAAGACATCAACACCCTATCCGCAATCGCGCACGACCACGATGCACTCTTCATGACCGACGTTGTAACCTCGCTCGCAGGAACGCCCGTTGAGTTCGACGCATGGGAGGTCGACTACGCGTACGGCGGCTCCCAAAAATGCTTGGCGGCACCGCCTGGCATCAGCCCGATAGCAATCTCCGACCGAGCCTTGGATCACATCCGCAACCGAAAAACGCTACCCAGCTCGTGGTACTTGGATCTCAACCTCATCGCCGACTATTGGGGTCCCGACCATGTCCACCACCACACAAGTCCGGTGAGCATGATCTACGGACTCCGCGAGGCGTTAATGCTCGTTAAGGAAGAGGGTTTGGAAACGCGGTGGATGCGCCACGAAAAAGTGGCACAAGCCCTTCGAGCCGGATTGGCGGCTCTGGACCTCGCTTCACCAGTTGACGAGTCGAACCGCCTCAACCAGTTGACTGTCGTGTCACTTCCCGATGGAGTTGACGATCAGGAGCTTAGGTCGGCGTTGCTCAACGAGT
The DNA here is from genome assembly GCA_965232825.1 of Dehalococcoidia bacterium. Classification (GTDB taxonomy): domain Bacteria; phylum Chloroflexota; class Dehalococcoidia; order Lucifugimonadales; family Lucifugimonadaceae; genus Bin127. The sequence continues at coordinate 665,666 of OZ247429.1, forward strand.
ACTCGATAGAGGTTGGTCGCGGTCTCGGACAGTTCGCAGGCAAGGTGATTCGCATCGGTTTGATGGGCGAATCGTGTGTTCCCGCAAACGTCTTCGCGCTGCTCAGCGCGCTGGAGCACATCCTCCCTCGGTTGGGTTACGAGGTGCCTCCTGGGGAAGCGGTGGCTGCCGCATCGCAAACGCTAGCCGAAGATCCGTCGCCGGTTGCGGTCCACTAATCGTTTGGGTGAAGAGCGTCTGCAATGCTCTTCAAACTTTCGACGACACCGTCAAGCATCTCGGGAAACTCCACACCTCGTTTGAGGGTGACAGGAACCCAATTAGGAGCCTGTAGACCCAACCGTTCGCGGACCTCGCGAGGTTTGTTCCGCAGATGTGAGGCGTAATCGTCTACCCATAGAGGCGTGTTTCCGGAACTTTCGAACAGTTCACGGTTAACGCCAAACCACACTACTGTCTCACCGAGTTTGACATATCTGCCGTACCCATATGGGCGCGTAGTACGGTTCAGACCTTTTCGGTTTGCCCATCCATGCTCTATCCCTCTCTCGGTGGCAGCATCGACGAGACGCTGATATTGCCGCATTCTGGTTTCCGAATCTACGCCGAATTCCTCGCCTCGCTTGATCGGTTTGAACGCTCCCTCGTCCGCATATTTGGCAAGACTTCGAAGTTGACGGATTTCGTCCAAAACCCCGGACTCGCCGAAGTCGGCAGTCCTTGCCGCCATGCTGTCAAGGAGACCGCCCCAACTAGCGATCATCAAGTGCCTTCCCGTATTTCCAACACGCAGCGTCTTACGCTCCGAATCGATCTCGCAAAAAGCACGAGACTCTTGGTTTAGCCTCTCTTTCAATTGAGGCCAAAGCGACTGTATTCGTTCCTCCGGTACAAGGAATATGACGACCGCCGGGCCATCTTTGGGTAGTCGATCAATGTATCTGTTGGGTTGGTTTGAGGTTAGTCCTGCCCAGAACTTCACTTCGATAAGGGCGCGTTCCGCATGGTTTTCGTCAAAACCTACGAGGTCTGGAATAGTGCCATCTGCATTGATCACTTGTGAATCCACGCGGTTGATCGGACTTAATTCACGGACGCCGGACTGAACGACATCATTCAATGCTTCCCTACATGCGTCCGAACGGTCGAAAAGATGACGGAGAGCTTCTGTGGCGATGTTCTCGGTATTTCCAGGGAAGCTGGAAACCAGATAGGCCAATAGAGTGCTGTCATGGGACATGGGTATCCTCCGTTCGATGCGTCAGTTCGGATAGGCTGCGTTCTTCGGATAGTCCTCAGGCTTTCCCGTGTCGCCATGTTGAATCACGAAGTCGCGCCGATCCTTGTAGAGTCGGGCGCGGTTGATCACATAGTCGACACCCGGTTCCAAGTCGTCCCAGTGCGTCATGAGCCAGTACTTGTGTTTGCCAATGAATAGATAGGTGTTGTTCATGCGGAAGAAGCGGCACTCTACACCCTCGCCCGCCCGGAATCTGTCGGATATCGCCTGTAGCAACTCATGCTGGGCGTCCTTCTCACTCAGCACGTACTCGTGGGGCCAAGTTTCACGATAAGTCACGGCCTCCCGCCAAGGAGCATCGGCGATGAGCTGTGTGAGTTTCTTTGTCGTTTTCAAGCGTAATCTCCACCCGCCTGATACGCCTTGTCCAGCAGATCGACGACGTACTTCACCCTGACATCCGCTTTGGCGCGTCCGAGCGCATTGGTGAGTTGCAAGGCGCAGCCCGGGTTACCCGTTGCCATGTAACTCGCACCACTGGCGACGATGTTCCGCGCCTTGCGATCACCCAACCGCATCGACATGTCGCGTTGCGAGATCGAGTATGTTCCGGCTGACCCGCAACAAACCGTCGGCTCGTTCATATCAACCAGTTCGACTCCTGGAATGGACTTCAGAATCTCCCGCGGCGGATCGCTGATGCGTTGTGTCGACAACAGGTGACACGGGTCTTGGAAAACTACCTTGGCGCTGATTCGTCCCGTCGGGGCTTCAAACCCGTGCTCAGCAAGTAACTCGTGGACATCTCGTGTCTTACGCGCCAACTCCTCGGCCTTCTCATCGCCGTCCAATAGTTCGCCGTACTCTTTCATCGTCGAGCCGCAACCGGCGGAGGATGAAACAATCGCATCGGGGTTCATCGAGAGCAAGGCGGAGGTATTGTTGGCCGCCATCTCGCGAGCCGAAGCCCGTTCCCCAGCATACATATTCAACGAGCCGCAACAACCCTGTCCTGATGGGAGATGCACTTCAAAGCCGTTGTGGACCAGCACCCGGACCGTCGATTCCATCGTCTCTGCGTGCATCATCGACATCACGCAACCACCCAACACCGCGACCCGTGCCTTGATTGGCCCTTTGGGTTTTAAGACCCTACCGTCGGCGACAAAGAAATCCTCACCCATCGGCGGTAGCGATTCATCAAGATACCCGTATCTGTCCGGCAGTGCCTTCATCACGCCGATCTTTTTGGTCAGGTCTCGTGCTCCAGAGCGTTGATAAAAACGCGTTATCTTGCCAAAAGTTCGCATCAGCTTGGGTTTCGGCAACAGCCGGTTGAACCCGATCTCGCGGGCGAAACGCTCCCGCCACGGACGCTTGACGCGCGACTTCATTTCAGCGCGTGTATCCATCATGATCCGACCGTATGGGACACCTGACGGGCATGCCACTTCACACGCCCGACATTGCAAGCAGAGATCCCAATGACGCGTGACCGTCGGCGTCATCTCAACGCGACCTTCGTTCACCGCCTTCATCAACGTAAGGCGACCCCGAGGTGACTCCGCCTCCAGCCCCGTCTCAAGGTAGGTAGGGCACGCGTTCAGACAGAATCCGCACTGCACACATTTGTAGAGATCATCCTCGGCAGGCGCGTGTTCGGTGACAAATCCTCGTTCGGGAGCTGTCGGTGTTGATTTCAATCGGATTATCCAGCGTTCAAATCTTGAATGCGAATCGCCCCGGATTCAATATCCGATGCGGGTCGAATTGCTTCTTCATATTCTTCATGATTTGGGCAGACGATGCGTCGATACCGAAAACGTCGATATCACTCTTTACCTCGACTGGGCATCGCTCGACCATAAGCGAACCGCCGACGTCGCGAACTATGGGCGTTGCATCGTTGACGAATGCGATTGCCTCGGGATTACCAATTTCCTCGACGTTGAACTGCATCGAACCGTAACCGACATCGAAGACCGTTGATGTGTGCAGATCTCGGGTTCGACCAAGTAGTCTCTCAAACCGGCTCATCAAATCGACGCAGGTTGTAGGTTTCGCCGCGACCCGAACACTTACCGTAGCGTTATTACCGGTCGCGTCGGCATAAGTCCAGACATCAGCTTCTGACCCTCCAGACAATACTTCGTAGCCAGACGCCGGAACCGTGCCGGCCAAACCAGTCAGTTCATTCACCTGACGAATCAACGCCGCTTTCGAGCCGGCAACTTGGACCAGCATCAAGAATCCCGTGCCGTCGGATGTGACCCCTGCATCCATGTGCCGATCGGCTGCCAACTCTCGTATCGCTCCTACCGCTGCCGGACCCGAATACAGCCGAGCAGCTTCCATCGTGACATTGACGTTGCTGACATCGGACACCGCATTTGCGGCCGCGCTTAACCGATCGAACCACATCGCGACTGTTTGAGTTCGCTCCGCGATCGGAATCAACTTAATGGCCACGCTCACTATGACACCCAGAGAGCCGAATGCGCCAGTGTGCAGTCGATGCAGGTCGTAACCTTGGACATTCTTGACGACTCGGCCACCGGTTTTAGTCGGCGTCCCGTCGGCAAGCACTACAGACATGCCGATGACCCAATCCCGGATGCCGCCAAACCTCGGTGCGAGGCGACTTGGGGCATTCGATGCCACGGAACCGCCAATCGTCGCCTCCGAAGACCGCATGACTTCGAATGGCAGTCGTTGATTCGACTCCGCGAGCATCGAAGATAGTTCGCCGATCTTTACACCCGCGTCGCACACCACCGTCATGTCGCCGGCGACATGTTCAACATTTGATTTCACTCCAGAGAGATCAAGCGCGACATCGTATTGCGTCGGGACGTTCCCAATCGCCATGCGCGTTCCGCCGCCCCAAGGCACAACCTTCTTGCCCTGCCCAAAAAGCTCCGACAAATGCGAAGCCACGTCCGACTTTTGGGTCGGACTGACGACGGCTCCGGGAATTAACCCGTCAACTCGGAAATCGCTCAATCCAGATCTAATTCTCGGAGGCGTCCATGCTGACCTGCCAACCTATGCCGTACTTGTCGATGCACGAGCCAAAATAGGCGCCCCAGAACATTTCGCCTAGCGGCATCGTGACCTGCCCATCATCCGACAAGGCAGCGAACACTTCGTCGGCTTCGTCTCGGCTCGTAGCCGAGTAGGAGATCGAAAAGTTATTGCCGGATACTTTGGACGACGAAAATGGCGGCGGTACATCCGAGCCCATCAACATCGATGAGCCGATCGTATAGGCAACGTGCATCACTTGATCAAGCGCGTCCTCGTCCACACCCATATCATCTGGTCCCTCTCTGAACGTGCTGATCGACTCAAACTCGCCACCGAAGACTGTGCGGTAAAACTCGAAGACCTCGCGACAGTTGCCGTTGAAGTGCAAATAGATTGTTAGGCTCAAAACAGACTCCTCGTCTCGTTAACGTAGTGAACTAGTGTAATCCTGGTTGTAAGTGCCCCTTACCTCAGAGAATGTCGTCCTGACCGCCTCGCTCGCCGCCGTCGCCTCATCGAGCGCTTCCTGCGGAACGTCCTCGTGCCACGCCTCCAAATTCGACTGAACGTGCTCAACCGTGTGAGCGCCCATGATGCATACCGTTACCGTCGGATTACTGATAACCCACTGCGAAGTCAACGCATTCATCGAAACCCCATATTTCTTTGCGACAGCGACTATCTTCTCGACGACGTCGAAATTGGCTTGGGACCAGTACGTGTTTCGGAACGACTGATAGTGCCTGAAATCTGGCGAAAATCGGCTGCCTGGTTCGGCTTGGAAGTGCAGATCCTGCCCAAGCAGCAAACCGCCGGCTCTCGGCGAGAAAGCCATGACACCGAAACCGTACTCTTTGCAGACCGGAAGCAGCTCACGTTCAGGATCTCTGGCCAACAAGCTATACCGTGTTTGCACGCAATCGAAACGACGGATCCCTAGCTTTTCCGCTTGCCACAACGTTTCGATCAGTTGGAATGCAGCAAAGTTTGCTACACCGATATACCGAGCCTTTCCAGTTTGGACGATGTCGCTGTACGCAAGCACAAACTCATCAATCGGCACATCGGGCGGGAAGTCGTGGATCTGGTAGAGGTCGATGTAGTCAGTCTTCAAACGACGCAACGAATCATCGATCGCTTGCATCGCATACTTGCGACTGACCTGGCGATCATTCGGACCGAGGCCGAGACGCCCGTTACCCTTGCTGGCCAAAATGACGTCGTATCGTCGTCCTTGCATGAACTTGCCGACGTACGTCTCCGAACGACCTTCCTCGTAAACGTTGGCGGTGTCGATGAAGTTCACCCCTCCCTCGAACGCCGCAGCCATGACCCTGAGCGATTCCGCTTCATCCATCTGCCCGCCGAAGTTGTCGCCACCCATGCAGTACTCCGACACCTTCAAACTAGTCCTGCCAAGTCTTACGTAATTCATGGTTCTCTTTTGGACCTGGTTCGAACTGACCGCCGCCTTACCGCGGGATTCAGCGATAAATCCTAAACCTGCGCAAACGTAGTCCTCACGGTTTCGCTTGCAGCTGTCGCTTCGTCGAGTGCCTCCTGCGGCACGTCTTCTTCCCACGCCAACAAATTCGACCTCAACTGTTCTTCGGTTCGTGCGCCGACGATGCATGAAGTCACTACCGGATTGCTGATCACCCACCGCAACGCCAGCGCGTTTGCAGAGACACCGTACCGTTCACCGATAGCGAGCACCTCCTCCATCGTCGCAAACATCGGATCCGACCAATACGTATTGCGATACCACTCCGACGCCCGGAAATCGTCGGAGAAACGGCCTCCAGATTCAGCTTCGTAATTACGATGCTTGCCCAACAGGAACCCACCCGCCTGCGGCGAGTAGGGGATTACCCCGACGCCATACTCAGCGCACACCGGAAACAACTCACGCTCCGGATCCCGCCTCAACATGTTGTACTGTGGCTGCACGCAATCGAACCGACGCGCCCCTAGTCTGTCAGCCTCCCATAACGCCTCGACCAACTGATAGCCAGCGAAATTCGACACGCCTATGTACCTCGCCTTACCAGCTTCGACCACATCGCTGTAAGCCTGCACAAACTCATCCACAGGTACATCAACCGGGAACGAGTGGATCTGATAAAGGTCGACGTAGTCTGTGTTGAGGCGACGCAACGAATCATCAATCGCCTGCATCACATACTTGCGGCTAACGAACTGATCGTTCGGGCCGTCACCGACGCGACTGTTCCCTTTGGTCGCAAGAATCACATCGTATCGACGGCCCTGAATGAACTTCCCAACTATCGGCTCCGACCGTCCATCCATATACGAATTCGCCGTGTCGATGAAGTTCACACCACCTTCAAACGCCGCACTCATAATCCGCAACGCCTCCGCCTCATCCGTCTGCCCACCGAAGTTATCCGCACCAATGCAGTACTCCGACACCTTCATGCCGGTTCTACCAAGTCTTACGTATTTCATGTCAGATTCCCAGTTTCAAGTGTCCCACGATCGGCAGTTTAGCTAATCCAGGCAGATGGCAAGATCCCAATTGTCGTCGCGTCTTCGGAGGGATGGCGTGTTATCGACACAGCGTTCCAAGTCGCCGAGAAATGATGGGTCGTAATCACGGGTAACGTAATTTACGTTCCAAAGACCTGATCTCTCAATTTTTTGGCGCTTGTGTTTACGCCATTTACCAAGCCAATTGTCCGAAGATTGCCCGATCGAATCGCTGTTCCAGAAGCTCAATAGCGCGATTGAGTTCCGTTCGATGTCGGCACGACACTTGTGCCCGTCATCACCATCGATTTTCACCCAAAGAAAAGGCATTCCACCGATGTATTGGTTAACGCACCTCTGGTGATTGTGGGTTTGCCTTGCAGCGCCGGAACGATTCAGCAATGCGGTACCTAGATGGTCTCGAAAGACCGACCTGCCCACATCGTTCTTGTGCTGGGTCAAGCGCCACCACAAGGTGCTGGGTGAGTCCGGTGACGTGCCGTGGGTTCCAACGCGAACGACACGCATCTTGCTATGGCTATCCCACTGAAACTCTCCGCTCTCGAAAAAGAAATAAACGCCTTGAGGCCATCCTTCTTGGCCGTCGCAATCGGCAAGCTTGCGTTTGCCACCAACGCGCTCCTCAAGACGTGCTAAAAGGTCGTAAAAACGCTCGGTGTCGCGTTGTCGTTCGGTCATCATAGAATCACGCCGCGTTTGTCGTCAACACAGACGCCTGACCCGGCGCTGGTGGGTAATTCATCGGCTCCGACGCTGCGAAATCATCCGCGATCGTCCGAACCTCCGCCATCGCCTCATCGCTTACGCGGCGGCTCCAAGCCTCCAATATCCCATCGAGCTGATCGATCCGTCGAGCACCGAAAATTGGCGCAGTAACTCCATCGTGATCAGCAACCCACTGCAACGCCAACCTAACCATGGGCTCTCCATACCGCTCCGAGACCGACATCAACTTTGAGACCGTCTCGTGCCGAACGTCATCCCCATACCGCCGCTTGAGTACGCCGCCCCGGCTGTCGTCCCTTTCGCCGAACTTCGAATCCGAAACGAACGACTCCAAATGCTTGCCAGTCAGGAAACCGCTCGCCAACGGACTGTAGGGCACAACCGCAACACCGTGTTTCCGCGCCAGCGGGATCATCTCCACCGCCAAACCCGGCTGCAAGATGTTGAACACGCTCTGGATCGCCTCAACTCGGTAAAGATTACGGACATCCGAAGTCCACAACGCACTAGCGAGCACCCAACTCGGGAAGTTCGAAGCCCCCGCGTAAACCACCTTCCCCTGATGAATCAGGTCGTCAACCGCCCGCAACGTCTCCTCGATCGGCGTCTCATTGTCCCATGAATGACAGTACAGCAAATCGACGCGGTCCGTTTTCAACCGCTTTAACGAAGCCTCCACTGTTCGGACGATGTGGTACCGAGACGCTCCAATGTCGTTGACCCCATCGCCAACCCGCGAACGGTACTTCGTTGCCAGCACAACCTGATCACGCCGCCCAGACGCCCGGAAATAGTTTCCGATAACCCGTTCCGAATCACCAATCGAATACGAGTCAGACGTATCCAGAAAATTGATGCCCGCATCGAACGCCTTCGCCATGATCTGATGCGAAGTATCCTGATCGCAACCCCACGGGTTTCCAAAATTGTCAGATCCCAAGCAAAGGTTCGATACCTTCACCCCAGTCCGACCCAGTTTCACATATTCAATAGGGATGACATCACCTCCAAATTCAACGATGCTCTAACCGATGTTAGCCGATACAATAGCGGTCAACAATCTGTCGATCGATGCGGACCGCATGTCGCGAGAGTGATTGATACGGTGATTTTGCTTCCGAAATGGATGACTTCCAATGTGGTTTCTCAGGACAATCGTTATTGCATTGATCGGTGTTTCGATCGCATCGATCGCATGCACGAGTGAAGATCCTCCATCCGCACCCACCGACCCAACGTCATCGGTCCTCCAAGGCATCGAAATCGTAGAAACCCTACCTCCAACCGCAGAAGGCGATGAACCGGAACCGCTAAATCCCCAAGGCCCGCGACGAGGCGGCGTACTAGCCGCGCCGATGAGTTGGTGCCCAATTCACGATCCGGCAATCGACTCGGCACTGGGATTTTTCGGCATCGACAACCTTCCACTCGTGACCGAAATCCACGCCGGTTTGACGCGCATTAGCGACGATGTCAACGCCCCGGTTCAATTGGAACTGGCAGATTCCTACGGTGTACTAGAAAACGGACTGCTCTACGAATTCGTGCTCCGTCAGGACCTCAAGTTCAGTGACGGGTCGCCGTTGACCGCCGGCGACGTGAAGTGGAGCTGGGAACGCGCCCTCAAAATGTCGGGAAATGCCGGTAGAGCGCGAGATGTATTCGGTTTGATCGACGGTGCCAGCGCCGTCATTAACGGCGAAAGCTCGGACCTGGTTGGTGTGACCATCGTCGACGACCGAACCATCAAAGTCCACCTTACGGATCCGAGAGCCGAATTCATTTCTTTGCTTGCCGATCCCGTTGCATCGGTTTTGAAACAAGACAATGTTCGGGAATGGATGACCACGTGGGGAGGTGACGGTTCCGAGAACATAATTGGCCCGACTACGGAAGACAATCTGCCAGTTGGTGCAGGGCCATTCAAACTAGTCGACTACTGGATAGGTTCGGAACCCGGGCGCTGTGCAATTGCCCGAAACCCGCACTATTGGGGCAGACCGGCTTATTTGGATGGCGTATGGTTCCGGCCGGAAGTGATGAAACGTGAAACCGAGACTGTAGATGGTGAAACGCACTATTTGGTAGGCACGAATCCAATCGCATTCGTTCAGGAGGAAACTGACTTCGAACAGACTGCGTTCCTCCCGGACGGATCGGCGATCGGCGATGTGCCAGATAAATTGATCGAGGTTGACGGAGCCGAAATACTCCGATACGAACTTCCAGCGACAATTAGCTTTTTCGTGTTAAACTCATCCGCTCCTCCTTTCGACGATGTTCACTTCCGTCGTGCCCTCGCAGCCAGTTCCGATGTGGATTCAGCAACTTGGTATCCCGGTGATACTCCGAGATTGATAACCGACGATGTCACGACCCTACCCCTCGAAGATAATTACGTCAGCTACAACACGGATGTCGCGAGAACTGAACTCGATCGATCAAAATACGCGCTACATACCGACAGATGGGAAATCGGGTTTCTGCAAGCCCAAAATTGGGGACTAGCTTACGATTTCGAACTTATTTTCGATCAATGGAGCGAACTGCTCAACATTGACGTTCGAGAAGGGCACTACGACCACAATGTCATCGACGATTTTGGCGGCAGAAATAACGATGAGTACCACGTCAGCTTGTATCACCAAGGTCCGGCATACCCGGACCCTTCTACAGTCCTACGAGTAATTGACGCCCCGTTCGGCGAAATCGGCAAAGCGCCCGAATTCGTCAAGGTGGAAGAAATGATGAATGCTGCGGCTGTCGAATTGGACTTGGTGAAAAGGCACCAGATGTATCTCGAAGTCGAAAACTATCTGGCCGATCAAGCCCTTGTGGTCCCCATCGAAGTGTTCCCATCGAACGAACACTACCGCGTCCACTCGTGGGTCCACAACCTGAATCCGCCTAAGTACCCGGGATCGACTTTCTACAACGTTTGGCTGGATCACAGAGCGCCAAAGCGAGAGCTTCCGTCACCGTAGGCAGTTACGGTTCCTCACCGCTCAACATCCACCCACCGCCGCTCCGCCCACGACTTGTGGATTGCGTCTACGATTCGCGCCGCCTCAAGCCCGGCCTCGAAACCGGTGTGGATCAACGACTGATCGCCCGCCAAAGCACCCGCAACGAATTGCTCATACGGCTGGGAATAGGGCACACCCGGATCGATCGTAGAAACCGGTAGATTTTCACCGGACGAACCTAATATGCTGTCATTTCCATCCGAAATCATCCGACCGCTTGAACCAGCCACGTCCACGGTCACGCCGCGGCCGCGCTCTTCGCCGCGCTGCACAAAGCTCGTGTGGATAACCGCGTAAGCTCCGTTGACGTACTCCAACAAAAACGCCGACGAATCGGGAACCCGAACGTCGAATCCCTCGGGCGCATCGATGAACTTGCGATGTCCCTCTGCCGTGTTCAGCATCGCTGACACCCGCGCGACCTCGCCGTTGAGCACCCGAGCCATGTCGAAGACGTGTATCAGCTCATAGACAGTGCCTCCACCTTGTTCGGGCAAGAAGCGCCACGATCCGACATCCGGCCGAACATCTTGCTGCATCGACATCCCCCACCTGATATTGACGTGATACACATCGCCAACGTATCCCGCATTGATCAATCTTCCCATTCGTCCAACAGGCGTTCGTCCACGTTGATTGAAGTTGACCGCATGTATTACACCCGCGTCCTGTGCCGCGCTCAGCATCTCTTCACAATCCGCAGCATTCAACGCCAACGGTTTCTCACACAGCACCGGGCGGCCTGACGTGATCGCATCGAGCGCGTACTGCTTGTGCGAATCGGTAGGAGTGATGATGTCAATCGCATCGATATCGGGATCATCCAGCATCGCCCGATGATCCGTATACCCCTTCGGAACTCCCCACTGCTCCTGCATCTCCCGAAGCGGCCCCTCCGACCGCCGCATGAATGCAACAACTTCAACCTCCGGAATCCCCGCGAAAGCCTCCATGTGCTGCGCGGCAAAACCACCCGCGCCGATAATGCCGATTCTGAGTTTTTGATTTTTCAATGCATATCCATTTCGATTTCCGAGCGCATTGGCTTTTCGATGCACACAACACGGCTTGTATTTCTTACAAACGTGATATGCAATCGCATCCAAGTGAACTCGACTACACTATGGTCATCCCTTTTGAGGAATCGCCCATGACAACTCTAGAACAACGGGTTAGCCGCCTAGAAAGTCGCTCCTGCGGTGGATGATCGCGATGGTTATGACTTCGATCATCGTGGCGACATCAGCATCAACGTTCATTCAAGGGTTCGTCGACTAATTCGGCACCGCCCACAATCCCATCGCCTACGATCAAACCGCTTGTAAACCACCCGGTCCCGTCGCCCTAAACGCATCTTCCGATATCCCGTACGCGCTCCCATGAATTGCGCCACCAGGGAACACCTTACCCGGATTGAAGCGCTCTCCAGCTCCGAACGCGGGGCGTAGCATCGCCATCGCGGCCATATCGGCTTCGGTGAAAACTAGCGGCATGTACGCCTGCTTCTCGATGCCGATGCCATGCTCGCCACTGAGCGCGCCGCCCGCATTGATGCAGGCCTCCAATATCCGCTCGCCACACTCGATGACGCGTCGAACCTGCGCTCGGTCACGACCGTCGAACAGAATACATGGGTGGAGGTTTCCGTCACCAGCGTGGAACACGTTTCCGATGGTCAACCCCAACTCCTCGCCGATCTCCCTGACTTGACGCATCACGTCTCGCAGCTTAGTTCGAGGAACTACGCCGTCGACGAGATAGTAGTTCGGAGCAATCGTTCCGAATGCGCCAATCGCACCCTTGCGGGTCGCCCATAGCTCCGCTCGCTTCTCATCATCCTCAGCCTCGCGAATCTCCGATGAGTTGTTCGCACGACAGATTTCGCGCACTCGCTGGCCGTGTTCGTCAACCGTTTCTCGTAGCCCGTCGAGTTCAACTATGAGCACCGCTTCCGCATCTTCCGGGTATCCAGGGTGATAAACCGGTTCGCACGCATCGATCGTCACGCGGTCCATCATCTCAATGGCTGACGGCACCATACCGGCGCCGATGATGTCCGAAACCGACTGCGAGGCATCGTCGAGCGACCGAAACGCTGCCAACATCGTCAATACCGCTTCTGGCTTGCGCATCAAGCGCACCGCCACCTTGGTCACGATTCCCAGCGTCCCCTCAGAACCGATGAACGCACCGCGCAGATCGAATCCAAACGTATCCCTTGACGTTCCGCCGAGCCAAACCTTCTCTCCATCGGCAAGCACAACCTCGATACCCAAAACATGGTTCGTTGTGACACCCAACGCCAAACAGTGCGGTCCGCCAGCATTCTCCGCCACGTTACCGCCGATAGTGCATGCCCGTTGCGACGACGGATCAGGAGCGTAATACAGACCGTACTGAGCCACCGCCTCCGACAACTCGATATTGACAAGTCCCGGCTCTACGATAGCGACTCGATTTTCAACGTCAACCTCCAAAACTCGATTGAGTCGCGTTACAGGCAACACAACGGAGTCGTGCAACGGTACCGCACCACCACTCAAACCCGTTCCAGCGCCACGCGGCACGATATTCGCATCATGCTCGTGAGCCGCCTTCACGCACTTCGCCAACTCCTCGGCTGAACCTGGCAGGACGACGGCGCCGGGCGGCGAACGGTCTATCGACCCGTCGTATTCGTAGAGCAACAAATCATCTGAACCCCAGATGACATACTCTTCGCCGACGATGTCCCGCAGGCGCTCTATCAACTTCTCGTCAATCATCAAGATGCGTCTTTTACAAAACCCATCATCATTCCCGCGCAACCGCCTTCTCGCCCGCGAAACCGCCGTCATTCCCGCGTCCGCGGGAATCCAGAAATGTCAAGCACGCCATCAAGACGCGTTGTCATCCATGAACTGTTGCGCGCTGTTCAACAGCAACTCGTGGATCCAGACGGAACTCATGATGTCGTCGCTCATCATTCGGCCCTTACTTCGAATGTAGGCCGATAGTTCATTAGCCGCCTTCACGACGTCCGGATGTTCACATTCGCCGGGGTAACCGATACCTTGCGCAAAGTCGTTCATCCCGATGCCGAAGTAATGGATGCCGTCGACCGCCAAAATGTCGTCGATGTTGTCTATCGAACCCTGATCCTCAAGCAACGCGCCGACAAGCATGTTGTCGTTGGCCTGTTGATAGAAATCCCGCTTGTCGCCCCAAGCATCCGGCGTGAACGAGTAGTTGGTCCCGCGGTTCCCGCCGAACGAACGGTGTCCGATCGGACCGAAGTAGCACGCATCCACCAGCTTCTCGGCATCTTCACCGCTCGCGATGTGCGGACCCATGATCCCTTGTATGCCGCGGTCCAGGTACCCCAAGATGTGCGACGTCTCAACGTTCTCAACGCGCGCAATCGCCGTAGCACCGGCGGCTTCAACTGCCCGAACCATCTCTTCCAACTCCGTATAACCGAACGGGCCATGCTCGCCGTCTAACCATACATAGTCAAAATCCATGCGACTCAGTATCTCGACATCCCAAACTGACGGGAACGTCATCTGATACCCGAGCGCCTTACGGCCCTCATTCATCGCTTTTAGGACGCGATTTTCGCGAACCATCATCTCTGCCATCTATCAACTCCCTTGAGTTCTTCCGATTACAAGATTCGACTCTTTTCGGCGTCAGAACGTCTCGTTCTTTAGCTTGACCGCGGTCCCGTAACAAAAGACGCTGTAGTTCTGATCCGAACCATGCTGGCCCGAAGGTTGGATCGGGTCGATCCTCAAATCGATAACCGCGTCGGCTCCGATGTTCTCGGCCGCAGTCGTCAAACGATCAATCGCCTCAGCAGCCTTCTCCTCAACGTTGTTCGTCCCGCCACGCCCAAGTTTCTCCGCACCCGACACTAACCCAAGCACGCTCTCGATCTCCCGACCGGGCACGAAATTCGTCGTCGTCAACACCACTGGTGAGTCTTTTCCCCATGTCATAGCTTGGATCCTCCGGTTGCTATCGGCTGCCAATAACTACTTCAGCTTTACCGCCGTACCGTACGCGAAAATCTCGGAGAATCCTTGACCCACCGATGACGTGTTGTAGCGAGTCGCCACCACCGCATCGGCACCTATACTCTGCGCCTCCGCAATCATCTGAGCCGTCGCCTCTTCTCTAGTGTCCTGCAAAAGACTCGAATACTCGGAAACCGCTCCGCCGGTGATGTTCTTGATCCCCGCCATGAAGTCGTACCCAATCCCCCGGGCCCGAACCGCGTTCCCGCGCACCATCCCCAACACCTCCGCCGTTTTCTTGCCTTCAACTTGTTCTGTTGTCACGACAATCATATTGTTTTGCCTCTCGGGGTCCACGACCCGTATCCGCCAATTGCTTCAAAGTTAACACTTCAACCACCGCGATTCGTGTCCGCGACCTATGTTGTTAGTATCCTGTTTACCCGGTCGAAACCGCTACACGATGATCGACCGACACTGAACCAAAGAACTGGAGAAACATGTACCCGAGCACCATCAGATCGAAACTGGCAACCGGCGGCGCTGTCCTCAGCAGCAGTATGTTCTCACGTGAACCCCACGTGGCGCACACCATCTACAGCAGCATCAAGCCCGATTGGGTCTGGATCGACCAAGAGCACAGCCCATGGGGCACCGAGAGCATCGGCACGATCTGCGTACAAGGTCGCAACCTCGGCGTCTCACCTGTCATCCGCGTCCCGTGGAACGACCCCGGAGACATCAAGAAGGCCTACGACGTCGGTGCTGTAGGGGTAATGGTCCCGCAGGTCGACAACCCAGAGGAAGCCGCCGACGCCATCCGATACGCAAAGTACCCCCCGATGGGCGAACGCGGCATCGCACCGTGGTTCGCGTCCTTGCTCGACATCACGCAAGACGATGTCCTTGAGCACGCCAACAACGAAACCCTGTTGATCATCCAGATGGAGAGCACCGAGGCATACGAGAAACTCGACGACACCCTCGCCCTCGAAGGCTTCGAAGTCCTTCTCGTCGGCCCAACCGACCTCTCTGCGACGCTCGGAATCCCCGGGCAGATCCACCACGACCGCGTCGAGCAAATAATGTCCGACGTCGCCCAACGCATAAAAGGCACCGGCAAAGCCTTGGCAACCACGTTCGGAGACCCCGAAGTGGCTCGTCGCTGGATCGGCGAGGGCTACACGATGATGAACATCAGCAGCCCGCTCGCCCTCGGCTGCGGCCCCTTAGCCAAAATGTTCGCCGAACTCCGCGAAGAGTTCCCCTGCGAGTAGCTAGCGGACCAGCGACCAGCCCCTCGGCCACGCGCATTGTCAAGCGCGTTAAGATAGCTCGATCATGGAACCTCGCGAACCAGAATACCTCCGCGATCTGGTTCGCGAGCTATGTGCGTTGCCGTCAGAGACCGTGTGGGTCGGCCGCGGCATTGATGCGACGCTTCGGGATATGCGAAGAGCGAGGAAGTGGCATTGACAAAGTCGTCGATCTGATCGAAGCTCATCAGCTGCCTGCACCTCTCTTCGAAGTTGCGAGCACATCTACGAGATGCGTATTGTTCGCACACAAGACCCTCTCAGACATGGGGCCTGATGAACGTTTGCGTGCATGTTACTGGCACGCTTGCCTACGACACGTAACCAACCAACTAATAACCGTTCGGTTCGTGATCGCTTTAATATTCCTGAGAAACAGATTTCTCGTGCCTCCAAGTTGCTGAAAGAAGCCATCGATGCTGATCTGATCATCGTGCGGGACCCGGAGGCCAGAACCCGAAGTCGGTCTTATGTCCTTTGGTGGGCCAGGCGCGTTGAGCAGACCGAATTGTTTTCCGTTGCTTTCCACCCAACACTTTATGAGGCCGAAAATCTGGCTAGCTCAGGTTCAATAAGGCGCTACCATTGCTTTCCGTTGCTTGCCATCCAACATGTTGCAAGGCTGAAAATCCGACAGATCTCAGCACCCATTTCGCATCTCGCGTTAAACCCAAATCACACAACCTTCATACCATTGAGTCGTAGCGCTGGCAAACAAAGCTGAAGTCCCTCAACATTGACAACCCTCCTACTCGTCCGCCACGGCCAAACGAACGGCAATGCTACCGACGTCGCCCATGGTTTTTACGACGATGAGCTTAACGAGACGGGCAGAGCACAGGCCGAACTGCTCGGGCAAAGGCTCAAAAATCACCATTTCGACGCCATATATTCGAGCGACTCGAAACGAACGATCCAGACCGCCGAACCGCTGCTCAGATTCAGGTCCGATTACGACATCGAGACCAGCCCCGAGTTACGCGAAAAATCCTTCGGGGAGTACGAAGGTCTCCCCTGGCGTCAGATCCTCGACGATTTTCCCGAAATCCTCGACCCTGATATCGGCTCGGACGTAAAGATACCCGGTGGTGAATCCGATCGCGAGCACATGGAACGAGTCGCGAAATTCACCAGAAGGATCATCGACAACCATGGAAAAGACACAACGATCCTCGTCTTTAGTCACGGCGGCTCGATAAAGGCCGCGGCTGCCCACATGTGCGACCTCCGGCTAGGGGACAAGTGGCGCCTAAAAACCGACAACACCGGCATCAGCGCCATAATCTCCGAACCCACCTGGCGCGACGACGGCTGGCAAATCGAACGCTGGAACGACACTCACCACCTGAACCTCGCACAATTGAATCTGGCTTGAGCACGTCCAACCTCATCGTCAACCCATCACCGCGTACCATCTACCTCGTTCGACACGGCGAAACCGATGGTAACTTGGACGACAAAGCCCAAGGGCATTTCGACGCGTCGCTCACTGATCTGGGCCGACTTCAAGCCGAAGCGCTGGGCAGACGTCTGTCCGATACCAAGTTCGACGCCGTCTACTCCAGCGACCTCCGCAGAGCTTTCGAAACCGCAAAAGCGGTCATCGCTCGGCAATCCGAACTTCAGATTCACACGAGCCCGCAACTTCGCGAGTACCACTTCGGCGACTTTGAGGACATTCACTGGGAAGAGGTACGCGAAAAGGATCCCGACCTCTTCAAACGCTGGAAAAACCTGAATACCCGGATAGACATCAGATTCCCCGGCGGAGAATCGTTACGGGAGGTATGGCAAAGAGTAGGCGATTTCCTGCAACAGACCCTCGCACGCCATCGTGAAGGAAACGAGACAATCCTAGTCGTCGGACACGGTGGATCGCTCCAAGCCCTCCTCGCACATCTTCTCAACGTTCCCGCCTCGCATCAATGGTTCTTCATCTTCAACAACACGAGCGTGACCATGCTCAAAGAGCATCCATACACACCGAACGCATGGCGAACCTATGCGGTCAACGACACCAGCCACCTCAACGGCATCGATCACATCGACAGATCAAAAATCTGATCACCTATTTCTCACAAACAACCCCATCACCATCACCGTCCCGAGGGCCGACAACCAACTCTCTCGGAAACCCTTTTCCGTCCCCTTTTGTCCCCTTGACACGCTCCAATCCGGCGTCTTCTGCTTCTTCGCAACTGCTATACACGTCGCCAGCCTCGGAAGAATCGACCGCCGTAGTTGCCGTGCGTTCCGTTGTCAGGATCGCGGTTGGCCCAAGTCCAATCTCGTCGGGATCGATCTCGCACACATAACCGTCCTGGTCGCCATCACGTTCGCCAGTAACAATCTTGATTGGAAATCCCCAACTTGGCCCTTGTTTACCGGGCTCGCGCTCAATCCCTGCTTCTTCAGCTTCTTCACAGGTTTCGTAAGTCACTGCAAGTTCAGCGGTGACCGTCAACTCTTCGGTTGATGTCATAGTAGGTGACGGTGCAGTATCGCTAATGGGAACGATCGTTGGCTCTTCAGATGGCATTGGTTCGGGTGCCGCAATGGGTTCTTCAGTAGCGGTGACTGTCGGATCGGTTTCCGGTTCTGATGAAGTCGAAGATGAGTTGGCTTCCTCGCATACGTATCCATCGCCATCGCCATCTCTTTCACCTGTAACGATGTTGTCTGGAAATCCCCAACCAGTGCCTTCCGTTCCCGGTTCTCTCTCCAATCCAGCGTCCTCAGCCTCCTCGCAGGTTTCGTAAGTCGCGCCTACCTCGTCGTTTTCGGTAGTAACCGTCGGATGTTCCGTTGCTGTAGGCGATGGGGCAGTATCGCCAACATGAGTATCTGTAGACGTTTGGGTAGGCATCGGTTCAGAGGTAGTTTCAGGTGCCGACGTCGGTTCCTCAGCAGGCGGAGATGCTTCCGTCATACCGGAAACCACAATATGCCCGGCCTCAACCAACGCCTCGCAGTTCGCCCGATGATCCTCAAAATCTCGAGGCGCTGTCGCGTCGTACTCAACAGCAAGACCCTCATCCAACAGAAAGTCCCTCAGCATCCGACCATCCGGCGCACGAATATCACCCAGAATCCGACTAAATCCCCCATCTTCAAACCCCGTCATCAACACATGCTGACCGTCTTCCGACAAAAACTCCTCAACTCGAGACTTCGACCAGTTCCCGCACACCTTCTCAAACTCATTACTCGTCCGAGTCTCTGGCGTATCAACTCCCTCGATACGAACGGTCTGTATCTGCAATTCCACAACATTCACCGACCCAATCTTCACCTCGACTGTATCCCCATCCAATACTCGGACAATCTCAATCCCATACTCATTATCACCCAGTGGTTCAGATATCGACGTCGGAGATGGTAAAGGAGTCGGCGAAGGCAGGGGAGTGGGCGTCGCAAACTCGATGATCGCCCGCGGTGCAGACATTGAGGTCGGCGACGGTGGAACCGGCGAAGGCTCTACCGCAGCCGTCGGCACACTAATCGGCGTCGGGATTACAGTCTCCGCGCAACCCATCAACAAAATAGCGACGATCGCGCCCGCGACTACGGAGATCAGTAATTTGGTAACCACGGAAAATCGATGTTAATTCACTCGAGTCATGAAAAACCGCAGATGTTATTGACCACACACGGCGCGCCGCGTTTAAATTCAACACCTACATCGTCAACGCAACACGATTCGCCGTCGTCCCACCTTCACGTCCCTGCCATTCCGCAAACTCGAACGCGTCATTGATCTGCTCCAGCGGATATTTGTGGGAAATCACGTCCGCCACTGGGATTCGGTCCTGCATTCGAACCAAAAACTGCAACGCCGCCTCGATGATCCACGGATCGTAGTGCGTCGTACCCAACCATTGCGTCTGACCGCCGATCACCTTCGACGCCGGGATCGTAATCGTGCCCTCTCCAATGTTCCCAATGTCGATGTACTTACCGTTCGTACGCACCATGTCCAAACCTTCCAACGCCGCAGCGGCAATGCCAACCACTTCGACCACGACATCAGCGCCGACGCCATCGGTCAGATCCATCACCCGTTCGACGCGTGCCTCCGGTGTCGGATACTCAACCAACGAGATCGTGTCAGTCGCTCCAACCTTCATCGCCAAATCCAAACGTGGCTGCTGTCCGTCGATAACGATCACCCTCGATGCGCCCTTTTCGGCCGCGACCGCCGTGGCGTAGATGCCCAATCCTCCTGCGCCTTGGATCACCACTCGGTCCCCAAAGTCCATCTTCGCCCGCTCCAACCCGAACAACACCTGCGACAACGCACAATTCACTGGCGGCACCGCATCGGTCGGCAACTCGTCCGGAACCTTGAACGCGTAGTGACCCGGCGGCAGATAGTAGAAGTCCGCATAGCCGCCATCGCAGAATGGATAGCTGTCTAGGTCCTTCCGCCTCGATCGGTGCGGACACGCATGAAACTCGCCTCGGATGCACCAGTAGCAACGATTACAAGGGTTGAAGAATGGAAACGCCACCCGATCGCCTTCCTTCAACGGACGCCGCATCGCATCCGTCTCAACTCCCTTTCCCAGAGAGTGAACGACACCCGTGAATTCATGCCCCACGATCCGATTCGAGTGCGTCGACATGTCCCCACGCCAGATGTGAAGGTCGGAACCGCAAATCACCGCGTCGGTGTTCTTGATGAGCAGCCCTCCCGTTTCAACTGTCGGCGTCGGAAACTCACCCATTTCGAAAGGAACGCCTGGTTTGTCAAATATCGTGACTTTGCCTACGGGCATGATTGGCCTCTTTCTCTACATCCTGAGTGCCACGCGGTTGGCCGTGGTGCCACCCTCGCGTCCGTGCCATTCAGCGAACTCGAACGCTTCATTGATCTGCTCCAACGGAAACGTGTGCGAAACAACATCCGCAACCGGCATTCGATCCTGCACCCGGACAAGGAACTGCAACGCTTCCTCGATGATCCATGGATCGTAGTGGACCGTACCCAACCATTGCGTCTGATTGCCGATGATCTTCGCAGCGGGAAACTCAATACTACCCCCGCCGATATTCCCAATGTCGATGTACTTCCCGTTGACGCGCACCATGTCCAGTCCCTCCAACGTCGCCGACGCGATGCCCACTACCTCCACAACTACATCGGCACCAACGCCGTGCGTTAACTCCCTGACCCGATCGACCCTTGACTCAGGCGTTGGATAGTCCGTCATCGAGACCGTGTCCGTAGCCCCACACTTTATCGCCAGATCCAACCGAGGTTGCTGACCATCGATCACTATTACTTTCGAAGCACCTTTCTCAGAAGCGATCGCCGTCGCATAGATCCCCAATCCGCCAGCGCCTTGAATTACGACAGTATCCCCAAAACCCATCTTCGCCCGTTCCAATCCGAACAGAATCTGAGAAAGTGCGCAATTCACCGGCGGCACAGCATTCGTCGGCAATTCGTCCGGCACCTTGAAAACGTAGTGCCCCGGCGGCAAGTAGTAGAAGTCCGCCATCCCAGCATCGCAATACGGATGCTCCTCCAACGTGTACCACCGCCCCCTATACGGGCAAGCATGATGCTCACCGCGAACGCACATGTAGCAACGATTACAAGGATTGAAGAACGGAAACGCCACCCGATCACCCTCTCTCAACGGCCTCCGCATCGAATCCGTCCACCCGTCATTCCCGCGAACGCGGGAACCCAACGAATGAACCACACCCGTAAACTCATGCCCAGTCAACTTGCGAATCGGCGGTATGGTAACATCACCATCACCGCGCCAACCATGCAGGTCCGAACCGCAAATCACCGCATGCGTGTTCTTAACCAATAACCCGCCCGGTTCGATCTCCGGCGTCGACAACTCGACGATGTCTAACGGAACTCCCGAAGTTGTGAAAACAGCTACTCTGCCGTTCGGCAAGAATCACCCCTCACTCTTCATAGCTCCGATCGGCAACGTAGGTAATCACATCGTCAACGCAACCCGATTCGCAGTCGACCCACCTTCGCGCCCCTGCCACTCGGCGAATTCGAACGCATCGTTGATCTCCTCCAACGGATACTTGTGCGAAATCACATTCGCGATCGGCATCCGATCTTGGACTCGAACCAAGAACTGCAACGCCGCCTCAACGATCCACGGGTTGTAGTGCATCAAGCCCTGCCACTGAGTCTGGTTGTTGATGATCTTCCGAGCCGCAAACTCGATGCTCCCACCGCTGATGTTGCCGATGTCTACATACTTGCCGTTAAAACGCACCATGTCCAAACCCTCCAACGTCGCCGCCGCAATGCCCACCACCTCAACCACGATGTCGGCACCAACGCCGTGGGTCAACTCGCGGACCCGTTCGACCCTCGACTGCGCAGTGGGGTAGTCCACCATTGAAATGGTGTCGGTAGCGCCGCACTTCATCGCCAAATCCAATCGCGGATGCTGACCATCGATGACGATCACCTTCGACGCACCCTTCTCGGAAGCAACTGCCGTAGCGAATATCCCAAGACCTCCCGCGCCTTGGATCACAACCGTATCGCCGAAATCCATCTTGGCGCGCTCTAGACCAAACAAGACCTGCGACAGCGCGCAGTTAACAGGCGGCACCGCGTCCGTCGGCAATTCGTCCGGCACCTTGAAGGTGTAGTGACCCGGCGGCAGGTAGTAGTAATCTGCCATACCCCCGTCGCAGTAAGGATGGCCGTCCAGACCTTGATGGTTCGACCTGCCGCGATGCGGACACGCATGATGCTCGCCACGGATGCACCAGTAACACCGATTGCACGGATTGAAGAAGGGGAACGCGATCCGGTCGCCCTCTTTCAACGGCCGACGCAATGAATCCGTCGAAACGCCATCGCCCAAAGAATGGACCACACCCGTGAATTCGTGCCCCGTGACTCGGCGTTTGGGTGGCGTCAACACATCGCCATCGCCACGCCAACCGTGCAGATCAGAACCGCAAATGACGGCGTGAGTGTTCTTGACCAACAGACCTCCCGGGTTAATTTCCGGTGTCGGCAACTCCTCGATGTGGAACGGCACACCAGTCTGTGTGAATACGGCAACTTTTCCGGTCGGCATTTCAATCCTCTTTTGGATGCTCGCGACATCGTTCAAACGCGCCGCGCATGATGCTCACGAATATATCCCATTCGGTCCGTTTACAGACACCGCGTATGTATACTTTCGACTCGTTTAACAGAGGTGCATCCAAAGCGAGATTACGCTGGTCGAAAGACCGATACCAAGGGCACCCCCAAGCGAAGACAAATCACGACGACAAATACGAAAGGCAGATCCGATTGCTCGAACGATTCCACGTCCCACATGACATTGCTGTCCATGTCGAAATCGAAGACATGCGCGCAACAGTCGAAGACATCTTCCGAAAGATGGGAATGCCCGAGGATGACGCTGTCCAATCGGCTGATGTCCTCGTCTACGCCGACGCCCGAGGCATCGAATCCCACGGCGTCTCAAACATGCTCCGCAGCTACGTCGCATCCTTTGGGCAAGGCGGCATCAACCCGACTCCCGAGCCCAAGATCATCCGCGAACTTCCCGCCGCCGCAACCCTCGATTGCGATGGCGGCCATGGACTAGCCGTCGGCCCGATGGCTATGCGCATGGCCATGGATAGGGCAGAGGTTTACGGCATCGGCACCGTTACCGCCGTCAACGGTCGCCACTTCGGTGCTTGTGCCTACCACGCCGCAATGGCGCTCGAACGCGACATGATCGGCGTCGCCATGACCACTGGCGGAGTCAACGTGGCGCCCGTCCACGGCGCTGAACGCTTGGTCGGCCTAAACCCCCTAGGTATCGCCGCACCGACACGCGACGAACCGCCCTTCATCTTCGACGCCTCCATGAGTAGCGTCGCCGGAAACAAAATCGTCCTCGCAAAGCGCATCGGCGTTCCCGTTATGCCCGGCTGGGTAGCCAAATCCGACGGCACACCCGTAATGGAGGAGGCCGAGGTACCTGACGACTTCATCATGCTACCCGCGGGAGCCACCCGCGAACTCGGTGCCCACAAAGGCTACTCGATGGCCGTAATGATCGAGATCCTCGCCGGAATCATGGGCGGAAACGGCGGCGGACCCAATCGACGCCGGGGCGCATCCCACCACTTCATCGCCTACAACCTCGAAGCCTTCACCGACATCGAAGACTTCAAGACCGACATGGACGAATACATGCGGACCCTCTCAAACAGCAAGCCTGCCCCCGGTCAAGACCGCGTCGTCTACGCCGGTCTACCCGAACACGAAGAAGAGATCGAACGCCGACAACACGGCATACCGTACCACCCCGAAGTTATCGACTGGTTCCGCGGCATAACCGCCGAACTGGAAATCCCGTGGAGGTTGACGTGAAAAACTAGGGTTTCCCCGCTTGCAAATCGTCATTCCCGCGAACGCGGGAACCCAGACAGATGGGAATTTAGTTTTCCGCCGCCCGCGGGGGAAATGTCCGTAAGGACAAAGGGGGCACACACAGCACACCCTCGTCATTCCCGCGCACTCGGGAACCCACAACCAACTTAGCACCCAACAACAAGGAACCAATAATGGGCATAAACAAATGCATCGACCTGCTAAAAGAGGGACAACCCTTCTACGCAACACACACTCCTGAACTCTCGTACGACGCCGGCGTCGAAATGGCCCAGACGTGGGCCGACATGATCCTCGTCGACTTCGAGCACCGCCACTTCGACATGGGCGGCCTCACGGCATTCATGAAGGGGCTCACCGCTGGCGGACCCACTGCGAGCGGACACCTGACGCCAACCATCGTCACAACGCTCCCGCACAACGCAATCTCTGTCGAGGAAGTTCGCTACAACGCCTGGCAGATGCGACACGCACTCACAACCGGCGTCCACGGACTCCTCCATACCCACGCACGCGACCCCGAAGCCGTAAAATGGTTCGTCGCAGCTTGCCGCTACCCCTTCCAGACTCTCGCACGAGACGTCATCCCCGAAGGCCTCCGCGGCGGAGGCGGGCAGGGCGCACCTGCCGAGCTATGGGGAATGTCCGCTCGTGAATACGTCGAAAGAGCCGACCCCTGGCCGCTCAATCCAGATGGCGAACTCCTCCTCGGCCTCAAGATCGAAGACCGTCACTGCCTACCCAACGCCGACGAAATCGCCGCCGTACCCGGCATCGGATTCGCCGAGTGGGGCCCCGGCGACATGGGAATGTCCTACGGCAACCCCGACGCCCACGATCCGCCGTACCCCGACTACATGGATAACGCGCGCGATACCGTGAAGAACGCTCTCGACAAAGCGGGCGTAGGCTTCTACTCCGGTTGGCGCGACGACAACATGACGATGGAACAGACCGTAGACCACCTAATCGACGTCATCGGCGTAAAGATGATGGGCGCACCCAACAAAGAATTCGCCGACTACGGCCGAGCCAAAACCGGCCGCACGATGCCTGTCTAACAGCGGGCAACCGTCGTTCTGCGCACGCGACCGTCATTCCCGTGCACGCGGGAAACAAGAACCGACAAGTAGGGGCGGGTTTAAACCCTCTTGGACGACATGCAGATCGTTGCAAGGAAAGCAGGACAGCCCGCCTCCACGATGCCCTCCAACATACAGCTGTGCTCTCAATGGCGCTCGCAACGCCATTGAGAGGGGGATGCCTAGCGCCAAAGGCGTGGCGGCACCACATCACTGCCAACAACCCCGTCACTCCGCACCTCGAACCTTCGCCTAAGCCCGCGCTTCAACGATCACGTATCGACCGCACCTGAACATTGCTAAACTGTTTGGGATGATCCTCGGTCAAACTTCCTACTCAACCGTACCATGCCGCCCCCTTTTGAAATGGCCTGGTGGTAAACGTTCCGAATTGCAGTGGATTCGGCCGCTGATACCGCCACATCGTCGTTATTTCGAGCCCTTTTTTGGCGGTGGATCGGTATTCTTCGATGCCATCGAGGTTGACGCTTGTGTAAACGACCTGCACAAGGACCTTATGCTGTTTTACTCATGCGTAAAGGAACGGCGGACAGAATTTTTCGAACTATTGTTCGGATTTGTTGAGGGGTGGGAGACTGGAACGTGCACCGATCGGGAATCGATGTACTATCAGGCACGAGATCGCTATAACGCAACGGGCACCATGACCGTCAATCGCGCTGCCGATTTCTTTCTCATCCGGCAATTCGCTTACGGAGGCATGTTCCGTGTTAGTCGTCAAGGCAACTTCAATGTTCCCTTTGGCAAAGCGTACGCCCGGAGCGACTACGGACTGCGGCTAAAGGTCAAACACCTCGCTTCAGCGGCTGTGCAACAAAAACTGCAATTGCTGACACTTTCGACGCTTGACTTCGAGGAATTCCTGCAACGGGTCGAGTTCGGTGCAGATGACTTCGTATTTCTCGATCCTCCGTACGACACAACGTTTTCTAATTATGTTTCGGACTTCGGCGAAGAAGACCAGACAAGACTGGCGAAGTGTTTGGAGGCGTTAAAAGGTAAATTCATGCTAGTAAGTAAGCTGACTCCATTGATCGAGGAGCTGTACGTCGGAAACGGCTATTCGGTTAGACAGTACGAGATGGGATACAAGTTCAACATCAAACAAAGATTTTCGAGAGCGACAACTCACGTATTGGTCACTAACTATGACGCCAATCTCTGAAGCTGAGCTCATATTACTGGCTCTGATGTTGTTGGACCGATCACCAGAAGGATTGAACACCTCTCAGTTGATCGAGCGACTAACCGCAACGCTCCACCCCACAGGTGCCGACATGAGCATACTTGCTGGTCGAAACGACACGAAATTTTCTCAGAAAGTTCGCAATCTGACGTCCCACGGTACGCTGACGCAACGAGGTTTAGCGACTCGCGGGACGGGAAGGAACCAACCGTTCAGAATCACAGATGAGGGGCGTACGCTTTACGAAACACACAAGGATTCGCTAGATATCCTTACTGGTTTTTCGCTCGACGATTCAGAACCAGCATTGAGACAGATCGCGGCAAACACACCAATTGAAATCCTTGATGATGCCCTCATTCGCGAAGGCGAACTTAGGTCGCGCACGGCAGAATTTCGTACGCGATCACGTGAGTTGCGAATGTCTGCCGTGCAACATTATTGTCAAAACGGCTACATCTATTGCTCTGCGTGTGAATTTGAGTTCAGCAAAGCTTATGGACTGGCTGGTAGAGGATACATACAGATCCACCATCTAAAACCTATCTCATTCATGCGCGGTGAACCGATGAGCATGAGCGATGCGTTGGCGAACGTTCGACCACTTTGTGCTAACTGTCACCAGATGGCACATAGAAAAACGCCACCTCTAAAAATATCGGACATTAGGTCCATCGTTCGGGTATCTTACAACTACTCTGACGAAAATCCAGCAATCCCATGCTAGGTCGCAACAACGTAAGAGACCGCTTTTGTGAGTAACCACCCGCCGCGATTTCAACGGCCAACCCACACTTTGGTTTTGAATAAAGCCGTCTGCACCCATCTGATCCTGCAGGTTTAACTGAAGATTTCGTATTGCGCGTCCTACCCATCAACCACAACCCATCCGCACCACAACCCTATAAAGTACCAACACGAGCGGCAAACCAGTCGCAGACCCCCACTACAAGGAACCAAAAATGGGCATAAACAAATGCATCGACCTGCTAAAAGAGGGCCAGCCCTTCTATGCAACCCACACCCCTGAACTCTCCTACGACGCCGGTGTCGAACTTTCCCAAACCTGGGCCGACATGATTCTCATCGACTTCGAGCATCGCCATTTCGATGTCGGCGGCCTCGGCGAGTTCATGCGTGGACTGAAAGCAGGCGGTCCAACCCCGAGCGGACATCTCACACCAACCGTCGTCACAACCCTCCCGCACAACGCGATCACCGTCGAAGAAGTCCGATACAACGCCTGGCAGATGCGACACGCACTCACCACTGGTGTGCACGGACTCCTCCACACCCACGCTCGCGACGCCGAAGCCATCAAATGGTTCGTCGCCGCATGCCGCTACCCCTTCCAAACCATCGCACGAGACGTCATCCCCGAAGGACTCCGCGGCGGAGGCGGGCAAGGCATACCTGCAGAGATCTGGGGCATGTCGCCACGCGAATACGTCCAAATCGCCGATCCGTGGCCCCTCAATCCCGATGGCGAACTCCTACTCGGCCTCAAGATCGAAGACCGCCACAGTCTGCCGAATGCCGACGAGATCGCGGCAGTTCCCGGCATCGGATTTGCCGAGTGGGGACCCGGCGACATGGGAATGTCCCACGGTAACCCCGACGCCCACGACCCGCCGTACCCCGACTACATGGACCACGCACGCAACACCATCAAAGACGCCCTCGACAAGTCTGGCGTCGGCTTCTACTCCAGCTGGGCCGACGACAACCTCACGATGGAACAGCGCGTCGACCACCTGATCGACGTCATCGGCGTAAAGATGATGGGCGCACCCAACAAAGAATGGGCCGACTACGGCCGAGCCAAAACCGGCCGCACCATGCCTGTTTAACACAGGCAATCGTCGTGCCAGCGCACGCGGAAACCGGGCAAACGTCATTCCTGCGTAGCAAACGGTCATTCCCGCGTACGCGGGAACCCAGAACAGACAATTTGGAGCGGGTTTGAAACCCGCTCCGCCGAGTGCTGCTTGATTGGGGAATGAATTCAACGATGCGCGATTGCTGAATTTCTGAGATACTTCGTATCACGAAACGACTGATGGTCGTGACGGATCTGCGAAGACGTCGCGAACCAGACTGATGGGGGACACAACGATGATCCGACGCGATTCACGGTTGCCCAACAACCTGATTCCAAACGTCAAGCGGATTCTCAGCGCAGTACGCGAAATCGTTCCGTGGCGCATCGCTCCTGTTTATCTAGGCGGAATTATCGCGGTACCGGCCTTCTTGCTCGGTGAACCGTCGGTCGACTTCGCCGAGGGCATCAGCGAATCCGAGTTCATCTTCAACACCTTCTCATTTCTTATCTGGGGTGTACTCGTGATGTGGATGTGCGCCGGGTTTACCATGCTCGAATCCGGGTCGGTCCGCACCAAGAACGCATCGATGATCTGCATGAAGAACATCGGCCTCTACTCGATCGCCGGTCTCGCCTTCTTCTTCATCGGGTACAACCTCATGTACGTTGATGTCGGCGACTTCATCGGGTCGTTGCGATTCATGTACACCTCGTCTGCTCCAGAAGTCGCTCTCTTGGAAGGTGATGCCGACGCCTTGCCCGCGGTATTGGAGCAAGACTATTCAATGATGTCGGACTGGTTTTTCCAGATGGTGTTCGTGGCCACTACCGCATCGATAGTCTCTGGCGCATTGGCCGAACGCGTGAAAATGTGGCCATTCTTCCTCTTTACGTTGGTACTTACTGCTCTGATTTATCCGATCGTTGGGGCCTGGACTTGGGGCGGTGGATGGTTGTCTCAAATGGGATTTCAAGACTTCGCTGGCTCGACAATCGTCCACAGCACCGGAGGTTGGGCAGCATTGGCAGGCGTGATGATCGCCGGCGCCCGGCTCGGCAAGTTCCGCCGCAACGGAGAAGCCAAACCTACACCGCCCTCGAACGTCCTTATCGTCACTTTGGGCATATTCATCCTATGGTTCGGTTGGTTCGGGTTCAATGGAGGGTCCCAGCTAAAGCTCGGCACCGCCAGTGATGTCATCGCGATGAGCAACGTGCTGGTCAACACCAACCTCGCCGCCGCCGCGGGCATCGTCGTATCGTTAGCGTTTTCCCGCTTTATTCTCGGCCGGATGGACCTCGTGGTCGGTCTAAACGGCGCCATCGCTGGCCTCGTCGCAATCACCGCGGGTCCGACCATGACCGACCATTACTGGGCGGTCATCATCGGTGCCATCGGAGGCATACTGTGCACAGCTGGCACGAAGTTGCTGGAGAAACTGAAGATCGACGATGTCGTGGGAGCAATCCCTGCTCACCTCGTCGCCGGAATCTGGGGCACCATAGCGGTATGCATCGCTGCCGGAGGCGACATCGTCACACAACTCGTCGGTGTTCTCGCCGTCGGAGCCTTCGTCTTCCCGGTGTCTTGGATACTTTGGAAAGCCCTCGCCCTCAGCCCGCTGGGAATACGAGTCGAACGCGACGTCGAGGAACTCGGTCAAGATGCCGGTGAACTCGGAATCGAGGCATACCCAGAGTTTGTCCTGATGCCCGAAACCTACGACGACTGACCTCCGACCATACGCAACCGTTAAGGGCACACTTCGCACCATACGTTCACCGCGTCGCACTCAACGCGCCGTTTAGCGATAAGGTATGGAAACGCACGACGAATCACGTCGCATTCCGCCACAAGAAGGAACCACAACAATGGGCATCAACAAATGCATCGACCTCTTAAAACAAGGCCAACCGTACTACCACACGCCAACACCCGAACTCTCCTACGACGCCGGACGTGAAATGGCCCAAACCTGGGCCGACATGATCCTCATCGACTTCGAGCATCGACACTTCGACGTCGGCGGCCTTGCGCAATTCATGAAGGGCCTCAGAGACGGCGGGCCAACCCCTAGCGGTCACCCGACGCCAACCGTCGTCACATCGCTACCACACAACGCCATCACACCTGAAGAAGTCCAGTACAACGCCTGGCAAATGCGCCACGCGCTAACCACCGGAATCCACGGACTCCTCCACACCCACGTTCGCAGCCCCGAAGCCACCAAATGGTTCGTCGCCGCATGTCGATACCCGTTCCAAACCATCGGCAGCGACATCATCCCCGAAGGTCTGCGCGGCGGGGGAGGGCAGCGCGAACCCGCCGAAATCTGGGGCGTATCTCCCAACGAATACGTCCAGATCGCCGACCCATGGCCAATGAATCCCAACGGCGAACTCATGCTCGGACTCAAGATCGAAGACCGCCACTGCTTGCCGTTTGCAGAGCAGACCGCAGCCGTACCCGGCATCGCATTCGCCGAGTGGGGACCCGGCGACATGGGAATGTCCTTCGGCGACCCCGACGCCCACGATCCGCCATATCTCGACTTCATGGACAACGCCCGGAACATCGTCTCCACAGCCTTGGCAAACAACAACATCGCCTTCTACGCCGCATGGCAAGACGACAACCTCAACGAAGAGCAAAAACTCGACATCCTCCTTGACGACCTAGGCTGCAAAATGATCGGCGCCCACTCCAAAGAAGTCGCCGAATACGGCCGAGCCAAAACTGGGCGTACGATGCCGGTCTAACTAGTTTGATCGTTGTGGTAGGGGCAGGTTTGAAACCTGCCCCTACGGTTCTGGCGTCACGCACACGAACGGAGGCAACAACCGTCATTCCGGCTTTCGCTGCAAACTAGAAGACCGGGAGCGGAACTAGGCGAATAACCCCGAAAAAAACCTCCTTCTCCTAAGCGTGGTAAACTCCAAGCCATACTGAACCAAACCGCCGATGCCTATAGAGACATCCGCAGAACTCGCCTCCTTGCACTGATAAGGAGGGGTCCCATTAAGTCGGCAGTTGATGACGGTTCAGCTCCCTCTTGCTTGCATAGCACAGGCTAGGAGACTCGAGTTTTGTAACAGTCTCGCAAAAGGAGGTTGAGGTCATGAAAACTCAATCTACCGGAAGCCTGAAGGGCCGTCTCGCCGGCGTCCTGATCCTGCTCATCGCATTGCCGATACTCGTATTGGCACCAGCATTCTTAGCTGACCGCTACGCGGTGCAATCGCCAAGCGCAGAGGATCTGGCGAGTATACAGCCATCAACAGCAGATGTCTCTGACGAGCCAATCCACAGTGTCGCGGCAACTACCGACGAAACGCGCATACTGTCAAGTGAAGACTCAGTTGTGATAGTCGATGATGGGGTGGACTTCATCCGCGATGCTGGCCAGCTAGCGGTGACGCACGACGAACTCGATTTTGGCGAATTTTCCGGAGAAGTCGTCTTTCTCGACACAAAATCCGAAGAAGGTTGCGTGTTGAACCTCCGCGTTTATACAGGCACCAGTGAAAAGGACATTCTTACCGGACACATCAGGATCGACGACGATGAGACCCAGTCCGCCAAGAGCGATTGCAGAATCTTCTTCCTAGACGAACCCAACGCGCAGTAGAACCCGTTATTTCCGCGCAGGTGGGCGCTTCAGCGGACGAAGCGTCCACCCAAGTGCGGAAATGACAATGGACCCGCAACAACCCCCTCGTCGTAAAAAAGAACCAAGGGCGCGTCAATTCAGGGTAACCCTCGTGGTTCCCCTAACTGAGCACAAAACCGACAACCAATGACTAATAGCATGTTGCGGCGACTGAAAAAAGTGCTTCTATCTATTACGGCGACCGCAACGGTCATCATCGCATTGCTGATCGTCGTCTCCGTTGTCTCGCAGAGCTACCAATTCGGCGCGACTCCCGCGAGACCCAACATCGACATCTACACATTGCACAGCAACAACGGAGATCCCATACAGTGCTACCGCGATAGCAGCGGCTTCACCCTCTTGACCGACGACTACGGCGGGATTTTCTCGATTCAACCAGTCAGCAGCGGAGCGGAGCTGAAAAGGTGCGTTGAGGCGTATAAATCCGGGCAACTCCCTTTCGATCCACGCAACTACATCGGGATATACGAAGCCGGATACATCAGTTGGGAAGGAACCGATTTCAATAACATCTACGACTGGGACCTCCCGGATGAATGCGCTCCGCACTACCAATTCAAAGAAAAAAGCCATCCTTGGTTGGTAGATGCTTTAGGCCTAGTTGACACCGTCGAAGTAACTTTCCAATGGACCGGCACAGACAACGAATGGCAATCGTGTTCAACCGCACGCGAAAAAGAAATCGCCGAAATCGACCTGTACGAACTCGAAATTCCCCCGATAGAAAGCACTACCAACTAACGCGCTACAATACAGGCACCTTTCCGCCCTAGATTCCGCTTAAAGGGTTAGTCCAACATGAAAACTACCTCCAACACTCCTGCTCGCCGCCGCTTCGCCTCAGTCCTTGCAACGGTGATCGTCCTCGCCCTAATTGCCCTGACGCCCGCGTACGTAGCTTCGATTCTGACTCAAAATCCAACGGACAACGACGCATCATCAGTGATTACCATCTCTGAGGTCGGACCCAAGCCTCTCGAAACCGTGCTCGTAGCCGATTCAATGACCGAAAACGACGTTGGAGACGAATCCACCGTCACCACGGGCCCTCACGAGGAACGCACATTCACTGTCATCGTTGACGACGACGCCACAGATA
Organism: Dehalococcoidia bacterium; assembly: GCA_965232825.1. GTDB lineage: Bacteria > Chloroflexota > Dehalococcoidia > Lucifugimonadales > Lucifugimonadaceae > Bin127. Next base: position 698,792 of record OZ247429.1, read on the forward strand.
TTCTCGACAAGTCCGACTACTTCACCGTCATAATCGACGGTGAAACCGACTACACAGCAAAAAACGTAACCTGGATTGACTCAGATTGTCGTATCTACATGGGCCCATACAACTCGGAGGATACCAGCGCGTATCAGAAATACACTGGCGCTGTACGGGTTGTTGACGAAGAGAACAGAACCAGCAATGACGATTGCACCCTCTACTGGGTTGATGCTGTGGACGGCGGAACCAACCCGTAGAAGCATCATGCCTGGGCCGACAGACTACAATCGTCCCACCAACCCTCTGACCCGTGATGTAGAAAAATGCATCTGGAATATTAACTAGGACTATCGACATGCCGCTGAAAACCAGCATCTCAAAATGGGGTTTGGACCTCGCCGTACGGATACCCCAGCACATCGCCGATGACTTAGGAATCAAAGAAGGCTCATCGGTCGAATTTGTATTGGATGACAACGTACTCCGCATTCGTAAAACGAAGCATGACCGCGACGATAATGATCGCGTCGTAGCAAGACCCTGATCTGCTCCCCGAAATCGAAACCGATGGACCGCGTGGCAACGAGTTTAAGTAAAACCCAGCCCCACACCATGAAAAACATCCTCGCAACAGCAGTCACTCTCATCTTCATCCTCACCGCCTGCACGACCAACAGCGGCGCAAACGAGATCGCGGTCGAACGCGCGCAGGCCACAGCGGAGGCCGCAATCATCGATCGCAATGATGCCATCGCTGAACGCGACGACGCAGTGGCACGCGCCGAGATCGTTGAAAAATCGGCGGACCGCCTCACCGCCATCAAAAACCGCGGCGATGTCACCTGCGCCACCGGAAACGACACGCCCGGCTTCCACTACCTCGACGCAGCAGGGCAGAGCGTAGGATTCGACGTCGACCTCTGCCGAGCCGTCGCCGCCGCTGTCCTCGGTGATGCCGACGCAATCGATTACCGCTTCACTGACCTTGCCGAACGCGGTCCCGCCCTCCAATCCGGTGAGATCGACCTGATGAACCTCACGACCACGTGGACCTCCAACCGCGACGTCAATTGGGGAAACTTCGCACCAGTCATGTTCTACGACGGTCAAGGTTTCATGACGCGCAAAGACTCCGGTGTCACATCGGCCCTCGAACTGGGAGGTGCTGCGATATGCGTAACTTCCGGCACCACTACCGAACTTAATCTCGCCGACTACTTCCGCCAAAACAATCTCGATTTCACTCCTACCGTCTTCGAGCAATCCGAAGTCGCTATCGACGCATATCAAGCCGGGCAGTGCGACGCCTTCACAACCGACCGTTCGGGCCTCGCATCGATCCTGACAGAATTTCCCAATCCCGAAGAACACCTAATCCTCCCCGAAATCGTCTCCGAAGAACCGCTGACCCCAGTCATCCCCCACGGCGACGAAGCATGGTTTGATGTCGTAAAAGTCGTCATGGCCGGCATCATCTACGCCGAGGCTTACGGTATCGACAGCACCAACGTTGATGAAATGGCCGCAGGAGACAACGTCAAAGCCAAACGACTACTCGGCTCCGAAGGCGACTTCGGGCAAGAAGCGCTTGGTCTCAAAAAGACCTTCATGCAAGATGTCATTAAAGAAGTGGGAAACTATGGGGAAATTTACGAACGAAACCTCGGCGCTCAAGGCATCGGTCTCCCACGCGATGGACGCAACGATCTCTGGATCAACGGCGGCCAAATCTACGCCGCTCCGTTGCGGTAACGTAGAAATTGCGTTCGGAACTCGACAATTCCAATGCCCGCGCAAGGCTTGAACTCTAAATGCACATCGCAACCGGGCAAAACGAGTCCAACAAGATCCGAACAATGCCGTAAACTGGAGATGATGTCTCGTTTCGAGATTCTTGGATGTAGCCAAACACAGAAAAGATCGTCATCCTCGGAGGAAACTAAAACATGAAAAAACAACTGCTAATCGCAATGCTCGCGACTGTATCGGTATTCGCCGTCGCGTTTAGCGCTTGCACGAGCGACGATGGTCCAACTGACGCGGACCTCCAGAACGCGCAAGCCACCGCATCTGCCGCACAATCCGCTCTCAGCGCGGCCAATGCCCGAGCAGATGCCGCCGAAGCTTCTGCCGACGAAGCCATGAAAATGGCCGATGAAGCCAAGATGATGGCCGAAGACGCGATGATGGAAGAAGCGATGATGGAAGAAGAACATGGTCGCCTCGCTCAAGTCCAAGAGCGCGGCACCCTCATCTGCGCAAGCAGAAACGACGTGCCCGGATACGGCGCTCTCGACGGCTCCGGCCGAAACGTCGGCTTCGACATCGACCTCTGCCGTGCCGTCGCTACCGCGGTCCTCGGCGACCCCGAAGCAATCGAGATCCAGTACATCACCGCTGCTGAACGTGGACCGACCATCCAGTCCGGCGAAGTCGACCTCCTCGTCCGGACCGTCACCTGGACCACCAGCCGAGACGCACAGTGGGGCAACTACGCGCAGACCATGTTCTACGACGGACAAGGATTCATGGTCCCCGCAGACCTTGGTGTTACCTCCGCTTACGAACTCAGTGGAGCCGCCGTCTGCGTGACCGCCGGTACCACTACCGAGCTCAACATGGCGGACTTCTTCCGACAGAACAACATGGACTACAACCCGCAGGTCTTTGAAGACACCGACATCGTCCTCTCGTCATACGAGCAAGGCGCCTGCGACGTCTTCACCAACGACCGATCACAGCTAGCCGCACTGCGGACTTCCTTGCAGAACCCCGAAGAACACGTGATCCTCCCGGAGACCATTTCCGAAGAGCCACTCGGCCCAGTCGTCCCACACGGTGACGACCAGTGGTTCGACATCGTAAAGACCGTCATGTCCGGCCTGATCTACGCCGAAGGCTACGGCATCAACAGCGGAAACGTCAGCGAAAAAGCAGCCGGCGACGACGTCAAAGCCAAGAGGCTCCTCGGAACCGAAGGCACCATCGGCCAAGAGTCCCTCGGACTCTCCGAGACCTTCATGCAAGATGTGATCAACGCCGTCGGCAACTACGGCGAAATCTACGACCGCAACCTCGGACCCGACGGCATCGACCTCCCCCGTGAAGGTGGCCGCAACGCCCTCTGGTCAGACGCTCCCTGCAGCGACTGCCCCAAAGGTGGTCAAATCTACGCAGCACCCCTGCGCTAGTACCCGGTCAAAAGACCAACCAAAAAAGGGGGATGCGGTTGCATCCCCCTTCTTTTTTCCCGTTAAACTACACCAATGTCGTCATTCACCTAACGACGCGTTAACGAGAACCTGATAGTGCAGAGCATCCTATACCCCGGCGGGATCCCCCTGTGGCGCAATGTCGTCTTCATCCAGTGGGTCGTCCAGATCGTCTCCGCAATCATTGTCATTGCTATCGTCTCCGGATTAATCTTCAATGTTGCAAACGAGATCCAAGACCGCGAGATCCCATTCGGATTCGGATTCCTTGACGACGCAGCACAGATACCCATCGGCGAAGGTGTCATCCAATACGACCCGTCACAGTCATACCTCTACGGCTTCACCGTCGCCGCTCTTAACACCATCAAAGCATCCGTCCTCGGCGTATTACTCGCCACAACCCTAGGCATCATCATCGGTGTCTCTCGTCTTTCAAGAAACTGGCTGCTCAGCCGTCTCGCCCTCGTCTACATCGAGACCTTCCGCAACATCCCTCTCCTGATCCAGCTTCTATTCTGGTTCCTCATCATCCTCGAACTCCCCAATGTCCGCGAGGGATACATCTTCTTCGACGCCTTCTACCTCAACAACAGCGGCTTCTACATGCCATGGACCACGCCACTTGGCGGATTCTGGCCTTGGGCGATTCTGTCGCTTATCGGCCTAGGTGGCGGAATCCTCGCCTTCAACTTCCTCACGAAACGAGAGATCGTCACCGGACAACCAAGCTACCCCATCATCGCGGGCATAGCCATCTTCGTCGTCGTCACCATCGTCGGGCTCATCATCTTCTCACCCCTAGAACTGGTTGTCCCTGAACGACAAGAAGGCCCCTTCGGGCGCTTGCAGGGCGGAGCCCGATGGTCCGGCAGCTTCTTCGCCCTCCTCATCGGTCTCGTCGTCTACACCTCCGCATTCATCGCCGAAATCGTCCGCGCCGGTATCCAAGCCGTAAACCGAGGACAGACCGAAGCCGCACGCGCGCTCGGACTCCACACCAACGCGTCACTGCGTTGGGTCATCTTCCCACAAGCACTCCGAGTCATCATCCCGCCGCTAATCAGCCAGTACCTAAACCTCACCAAAAACTCCAGCCTAGCCGCCGCAATCGGATACCCCGACCTCGTCAGCGTCTCGACCACCATGACCCAGATCGCACCCGCAATCTCGCTCATCGGCATGGTAATGGCCACATACCTCGCAATGAGCCTCTTCTACTCACTAGTGGGAAACATTTACAACCGCATAACCAGATACGCCGGCGTCGGATAGCTACCGATTCATGAACCAGCAATCCACAAGACCAAACCCCGCACCGCCAATGATGACCGTCGGCGTGCCCGGATGGATCCGCGCCAACCTCTTCGCCTCGCCAACCGACGGCATCATCACCATAATCCTCGGATTCATCATCGCAATCGCCATCTTCCAATCCATTAACTGGGTCTTCTTCACCGCATCATGGGAAGCCGTAACCTCCCGCATCCCCCTCTACGTCATCGGACGCTACCCCCAAGAGTTCTACTGGCGACCCGAAACCGCGCTCCTCCTAATCTCCGTACTCCTCGGATTTGCCTGGCGACTCTGGGGCGGAATAGCCCGCGGATTCGCCATCGCGCTCATCATCGTCACCCTTCTGGCCGGGACCCTCCCTTACCTCGGTGTCGACCTCGGTGCACCCAAGCACGACCCCACCATCTCACCAGACCAAGCGTCGATGTCCCTCCGCGAAAAACAACGCGACATCTCCGACGCCAACCGCGCCAATGCCATCGACCAGAAAGACATCTCCGATCTCACCGGAACCACCTACCTCGCCGGATCCCTAGACGGAGACGAAGACCGCTCCGACTACTACAGCTTCACCATCACCGACACGCTGAAGTTCAAATCCATCCTCGGAAATCAAGATGCCAACGCCGATCTCTTCCTTGAAGACTCCAACGGCACCGTAATCGAATCCAGCGGCAACTCCGACGATTCGATCACCACCACCATCGATGCCGGCTCCTACTACATCCGCATAGATTCCCAAACGATCGCCGACAACCAATACGTCCTCTCATACAGCGTCACCGACCCACCCGACCTCCTCGTAAACCTCCTATTCATCATCAACTTCCTCGCCGTCGCCATCGGATACGGACTCGCCACCATCCGATCCATCGGAACATTCAGAAACTTCCTGATAGCCGCCATCGTCTTCTTCATCTTCTCCGCCATCCTCGTCATCGGAACCAGCTTCATCCCCGGACTCGACCCCGTTCCAACCCAAGACCTCGGCGGACTAACCCTCAACCTACTCCTCGCCGCCATCGGCATCGTCTGCTCCATACCCATCGGCATCGCACTAGCCCTCGGACGCCGCAGCCATCTACCGTTCCTCAAATACTTCTGCGTCGGCTTCATCGAAATCATCCGCGGCGTCCCTCTCATCACCCTCCTCTTCATGTCCCGACACCTCCTGCCGCTCACATTCCCTGAAAACGTATCGATCGACGAGCTATACCTCGCCATGATCACCATCACCCTCTTCAGCTCCGCCTACATGGCCGAAAACGTCCGCGGCGGCATGGCCGCCGTCGCCACCGGACAGACCGAAGCCGCAAGAGCACTCGGACTCCGCGGATGGCAGACCACCGTCATGATCACCCTCCCGCAGGGACTCCGCAACATCATCCCCGCAATCGTAGGGCAGGCCATATCCCTCTTCAAAGACACCTCCCTAGTATTCATCATCGGCATGCTCGACCTCGTCGAAATGGGACGAGTAACCATCCAAGGAAACCTAGAATTCGTTGACGACGGACACGAAGTCTACATCTTCATCGCCGCCGTATTCTGGATCTTCACCTTCTCAATGTCATACATCTCAAGACGAATAGAAAGAGCCCTAGGAGTAGGCCAACGCTAGAACCCACCGTAGGAGCGCCCCTTGTGGTCGCTCTAACACGCCTAGTCGCCCAACAACCCAAACACCCACCATCCTTCCAATCCTGCCCATCCTAGTTCAAGGAATCCACCATGACCACCGAATCCATCTCCGTAACCAACCCTGACATCCGCAACGTCCCCCTCGAAGAACGCGACGACATCATCGTCTGCGAAAACGTCTTCAAATGGTTCGGAAACTTCTGCGCCGTAAACGACGTCACCATGTCCGTAAAGAGGGGAGAGGTAGTCGTCATCTTCGGACCCTCCGGCTCCGGCAAATCCACCTTCATCCGCATGATCAACCGCCTCGAAGAGCACCAGCAAGGCAAAATCGAAGTCGACGGCATTGAGATGACCAACGACCTCCGCAACCTCGACGCCATCCGCCGCGAAGTCGGCATGGTCTTCCAACAATTCAACCTCTTCCCTCACATCTCCGTCCTCGGCAACATCACCCTCGCACCACAACGCGTCCGACACCTACCCAAAGCCGAAGCCGACGACCTCGCAATGTCCCTCCTCGAACGCGTCGGCATCCCCGAACAAGCCGACAAATACCCCGCTGAGCTTTCAGGCGGCCAACAGCAACGAGTAGCCATCGCAAGAGCCCTCGCCATGCAACCCGAGATAATGCTCTTCGACGAACCTACATCCGCACTCGATCCCGAAATGATCAAAGAAGTCCTCGACGTCATGCGAGAGCTCGCCGACACCGGCATGACCATGCTCTGCGTAACCCACGAAATGGGCTTCGCCAGAGAAGTAGCCGACCGCATGGCCATGTTCGACGAAGGCCAACTAGTAGAAATAAACACCCCCAACCACATCTTCACCAACCCCACCGAAGACCGCACCCAACTGTTCTTGGATCAGATTCTCTAGTCAACATCCCTCCTCCTCTCCGAGGGGGAACTAAAGGGCGTGCGCGCCAGCGAACAGCCCGTCATTCCCGCGCACGCGGGAACCCAGAATCGACAAACCATCCATATCCTCCTCTCAGAGGGAGAATTAAAACGGGGCCAACGAGTTCGCCATTCTGCCGACAGCCGAATCTCTGATACTGCCAACTATTTTGTCGCCTCATCCAGCTTGCGAAACAGGTGGTTCGCTAAAGCAAGCAATTCCAGTGCACAATCAGGGGCATCCAAAAATTCATGCTCGTGGACGCGAGGATTTCTGATCCCCGTCATAGCTCCAGCGAAGATGTCCATATACCCCAGTTGTTCATCCTTTTCAGATTGAGTTGCATTGTCATTCAAACGTAGCGTCGGCTTATTTGCACTGAAAGCCTTTCGCATCAAGCTTGCACCATCCTCACCCGAAAGTTCGGACTTGTCTTTCACAGCGTTGTTGAGGCAAATGAAAGCTTGAGTCACTGCTTGAGCGTAATGACCGTCAGCGAACAACTTCCTGCTGACGGAGCGTAATTCCGTTGCGGTTACCAAGTCGTCGAATTTAGCCATAAGGGTAGGTTTGTCTGCATCAGGTGCTGGGCGACCCAATCCAACGTCGTTTATTTCCCGTTGAATACCGGAGGCGATCCCTATCCATTTTCGTGCTTGCGTGCCAGATTCCGACGAATCAATCACTAGACGCCCCGTAGAGATGCTTGGCCATGCTAGCGAATATTTGGTCGATCTGATCGGCTTGCGCATTCGAGTCGATATGGATCTGCACATCGATATGCACCGAAGGCGATTCGGCAAAGGCACGCTTCGCCAGTCGTGGTGCCTCCGATACCGGAACCTCTTCTTGTTTCTCGTTTACCGACGACTCAACGAATTCCGAAATCCCCGTAGTGGTGCGTTCATTCTTCGCTTGATCGAAGGAAATCACTCGTTCTCCACCATTTGGCAGTTCTTGAACCAGTCCTAGGTACATTAAGTTTTCCGAAAAAACCGACGCCACTTGAGCACAATCGGATTTGTCAACACCTAGCTGTTCAATCACGTCTTCGAGATTATCTGTAGATGGCTTCGGTTTATCCTTCAATCGATCGTGCAATCTTTGGAACAATTCGAATTGGTCGATCGAGCTCCTGTAAAGCGTTTCGAAAATCCCGAGGTCAGATTGCGGGTCGCCAGCGACAGCGGTTTCTCCGTCCGCTGTAAGTTCCAAATGATCCGAATTGCGCGATCCGCTGATCAAGTCGTATTTCACCGCGGAAGCAATCAATCGATGGCTCAAGCTGCTATCAGGGGATCTATCGAGATGGTCAAATACGGCGACGCGGCGCATTCGACCATCAAAACCTTCATCTTTGATCGTTGTGGGCAGTGCCATTACCTCAACAAGCGAGTTAACGGGCCAGGGTTTTCTGCCGCTCCTTCGTCCTGATTGGGGGTTTGCTTTTTCAGTGGTCATATCACTGCCTCATCGTCTTGACTGTTTCTCCGAAATAGACTTTGCACGCAAAGTACGCGGATGTGACCACAACCAAGTGTGTGTCACTTATCTTCGATCATAATACATGTGTTGCTGTAGGTATACAACGAACTCGGCTGTTTTCTAATTCGAACTTCAATGATTGGACGTTTTGAAACGTAGGTACTGAATTGTCAGCACCGTAATGTCTAAAATCGAACGTTTTCGCTGAGTTGGCCATTCACAGTCCTGCTGACTGTCAACGATCAACGAGATACGAACACATCACAACCTCCGCCCACAAACGACCGGCTCCGAAGCCAACAAAACCCTCAACCCCCGCAAATCCGGCAACCCCAGAATCTCCGAAACCCCCACATCCAAAGCCGCGCGAGCAGGGCAGTGTGCCATCCCCGGCAATCGTTCAAACTCCGCATCCGCCAACTCATCGAACAGATCAGACAGCGCTTGAAGTTGCGTCGATGAAAGTTGGCGCGGATCGAGTACCGGCAATCCTCTGAGATCTGCTTTCTTCAGTTGAACCCAACCACCTCGGGTCGTGTTTCGCGTCGCCAACAGGGTTAGAAGACCCAGACTGCTATTGAACCACAGTGTCGATGCCTTCTCCAACTCTGAATCTTGAAGCCGGATGGGCCACCACATACTTGCCAACACGTGACTGTCAGACCACATTGAGACAACCCTGGTTGTGTTTAACCAAAAACGCGCGCCTAACAGTAAACGTCCGGATTTTGTCCACAGTTGACCGACTGACTTTAGTCTGCGACCCGGACGCGGCGCAACTAGCGGCGCCAAATATCTGTCAGGCGCAGTTGTCAAACTGCGTCTCTTGTTAGGTGGTGTTGGCATTCAGATTGTTGGCGTTTCATTCTGCAACGAAGACTTGAACCACCCATAGTCTATTGTCTCTGACCGCAAACCCAAATGCGACCGAGTCGTGAGAGGGATGCAGTATGTTGCGGCGGTGCCCTGGACTCGCCATGAGAACCTCATGGGCTTCGTCGATCATGTCAAAGACCGTCCACTGTCGAACCATGCGCAACGTGCAGTTGCCTCCGATCCATCCTAAGATATTTTCGGACACCCATGAGTAATGACCGCGTCCGGCGCGCTTGTAACGCTCTTCGGGGCTTGATCCGTCCAATCCGGTGTGCGAATTGCTGCAACGTTCGGCAAGGTCTTCCGCGTACAGTTGCGCCGACGTGTTGTAGTTCGGAGCGAGAGGGTTGCCCGGGCGTTCCGCGTTGAGCAATTCAAGCATGTATCCCCGCATCTGCGCCAGCTGCTTGTCATTCACCACTGGGGTCGGGGTGGGTCGAGGTGTCGAAGTCGGAACAGGAGTGGAAGTGGGCGGCAACGCAGTGGCCGTCACTTCGATCTTCACAACCACTACATCTTCCGGCAACGGGAACTGCGAGCGAACCGTTACACGCCATTCGTCGCGCAGGGTTTGGGAGTAATCCGGATCTGTGATGCTAAGGCCGATGTACCAGACGACCAGCCCGGCGAGAGATACTCCAAATGCCTTGATACTGAACTGGATCATGTGAACAGGTCGGCGAAGCGCCGCATAAATGTGTCCATCGTGTAGGGCTTTTGGACCACGAGGCAGAGATAGCCGATCAGAAGTGCTATAAGAGCCGCATCGAAAATCAACCAGCAAACGATCCCCTTCCCCCATCGACGAGCGCGCTTGTCGCTTGTCGATCTGTTAATCCGCGGGGCGAATCCGCACACGACACGGGATAAAAGGAACTCGCGAAACATCGGAGCCTCCCTTGCGACTGGACAACGAATGTGATTCGCAGACGTTCTCCGCAAGAGCCGACGAAGGGAGGCGCGGGAATCCGCGATCCCGCCGCACGGCTCGCGCCGTCAATCGGAACTGTTGCGAAGAAACGTCGCCTTGAGTCTAACGATTCGTCTGCGAATCAAAACACAATCTATCAGAAAATAGTCGGTCTGCGCGTGAAATCGTCGTGAACCCGTTGCTTTCAACGGATTGCGTAAATAAGGCTTAACAACCAAAAATCCCGCTCGGTCGGAGCGGGATTCTGACAGGTTACAATTTCGCGAATATTAAATACAACCCTATCGCTGCGCCTGACCTTCTCACTTATTAGGCGCGGAAAGGAGCGAAATGACCTCAAACGTCATTGTAGATAAGTTCGTCCAGTTTTGCAATCGCCTAGCGATGTGGGGACTGATCGGCACCGGCCTCATGGCGTTTGCAATCGCCTCGATTTCCAACCCTGTGCCCGAGGTGTCAGTCGCGGGCGGTGCGATGTTTACGTTCATCGCAATCGGCTTCGACCGCGAGACGCGCGAAAGCCACCTCGCAAGGTTCTGGTCGAGCTACCGACGCGCTCGCGGTTAGCGCGTCTCGATGACCCACGCCGCCATCTTGACGAACGCTGAATAGGTCTCGTCGAGTTTGCAGTACCTGGTCGCTACTCCTCGGAAATGCTTGATGTATGAGAAGTAGTTTTCGATCATGTGCCGCTTCTCGTACCGTTTCTCATCGTGTGGGATCGAAACCTTCCTGTTCGACTTCGAGGGAATGACCGCGGTTATTTTTCTTGCGGCGAGCGTGGAGCGTATTTCGTCGGAATCGTAGGCTTTGTCTGCGAGCACTTCTTGGACATCGAGATTTGCGACCAGCGGAACGAAGCACGGAGCCTCAGCCGCGTTGCCCGGATGCGACGAGAAATCAACGAGTCTTCCGTCGATGGAAGTCACGGCGATCAGCTTGGTTGTCAAGCCGCCCATGCTTCTACCGATCTTCTGCAGTTTCTTCGACGTTTCCGCCGTCTCCCCGAGTTTCCGCGCGCCTGCCGCGTGCTGGTGTACTTTCGCGAAGGTGCCGTCGACCATGACGGTTGTCAGATCCCGGTCCGCCGTGAGCACCGCGAATATCAGGTCGAACACTCCTGCTTTTATCCAACGTCTGAACCGCCAGTAAACCGTGTTCCAGTTGCCGAAGCGGGCCGGGAGGTCGCGCCACGGCGCGCCTGTTCTGATCACCCAGAGCATCCCTTCGAGAGACATTCGGTTGTCGAACCCGGTCCGGCCGGGGTCTCCCTTCTTTCCGGGAAGGTGGTCGCGGATCAACCGCCATTGCATGTCGGTGAGTTTCGTGCGCGGCTGCACGAACGGAGACTTGCCGCAGAACCGCGGGCGCGGTGTAATAATAGGCATTGGAGCGCCTCTTTGTATCCATTGGGAGCGTCCCGTCGGGGCGGTTTGCATCAGAAACACGCCGCCTCGACGTTCAACTCAGTTCATCGTGTCGTTAATGGTTGATGTTCGCCGGTATTCATGGCGGACCGCGCAGCCTCCTTCCATACATGCCGCAAGACGCGCGGCGTTGAAGATCGTGCAGATGGACGATTGAAAGTGCCCGGACTTGCGATGATCGGGACTTGACGATGCGGCGGAACGCCGCGGCTCGGGTCAGCAGACGATCCGAAGGTTCGATGGTTGAGCGCATCTGCCTTGCCTCTGTGTTTCACAGGAAGACGGAGGACGCGCCGCTACGAATGCGGAAGGAAGGGCGGCTAAATGCCGGGTTCTCATTTTCGCGATCCCCGTTCCTCTTGGGGACTCTGGAAAGAGTCTTGTCTCATGTGCCCGCTGCGCGCTCTGCAACGAACACCAACTTCACGCTCCGCCTCTCAATATACACGAACAAAGCGCCGGACGTGTGAAAACCAGCGCTCGACTCGAAGATTTGAGGAACGTCCGAGCCGAGGGGCGCAATGAGACGGCGCTTTCGCTGATGTAACACAGTTTAACGTCCACGAGTCATTGCGGAGATATCCCGCGATAAACTCTGAATGCCAACACCACCTAAGCAAGTAATACTTGAATCTGATGACATGATTATCGTCATCAGTTAGGTAAAACGTCGTGTCTATCGGCCAACACGGTCCGGGCGAATAATGAACCGCACCCACCGTTCCTTTGCGTCCCACAACAATCGTAGGGCCTTCGGTCCAAGAAGTGCCATGGTAACCAACAATGCCATTAGAGCCTAAAACGGGTATCGATCCCGACGCATCACGATCTTTCTGCCGGAGCCCCTTACCGTACATGAACGGTGCAAAATCACCAAGACGAACCGTCTTCCACCCATCGGGCACTTGAGTCTGGCTAACCATCAACCTACTGCTCCTGTCGGGCATAGTGCAACTTCGACCTCAACCATTTCGAAGGTGGTAGACAGCGTAGGAACATCGTCGTCGAATTCGGTTGATGCTTCCTTGAACTCGATAAGATTCTGGCGATGGTACGCCATAGCGTCTTCCACCGATATGCGCGGTTCAGGTAGCAATTCGCCCTCTTCCAACGCAGCATCGATATACAGAGTGATCGCTTCCCGAATCATTTCCCGGATGTCGTTCCAAGTCTCGCCGGTGCTGATACAGCCAGGCAAGTCGGGTAGATACGCTGCATAGTTATTGGGAGTCTGCTCATAGACGACCGCAAACCTGAGCTTCATCGATTTGTCTTCCGTAGACCCGCCTGTCTCAGCGTGTTTGTCTCCAACCTTAGGCATACCCCAACTCCGCTAGCAACGCATCCATCTTTGACGCCGCTTCATCGCGCCGTTTTTCGGCCGCGCGCAGTTGCACCAGCGCGTCAGTAACACTCATAACCTCAATCGGCTCCGTAGTATCCACGTAGCGGCTGATGTTGAGATTGAAGTCGTTCTCCGCGATCTCATCCAAATCCGCCACATGCGCGAGCCGATCCACATCCTCGAATCCGTGATAAACCTCAGCGATCTTGTTGATGTGCTCGGTATCGATGTAGTTGCGCGCCTTGCCCGGCGTGAAGTACCCGTCTTGCGCGGCATCTATGAAAAGCACCTTGCCGCGCCATTCCTCGGGCTTGTTCTTATTCAGCACGCAGATCGCGACGGGGATGCTGGCACCAGAGAACAGGTTTGGTGCAAGCCCGATGATCGCCTCGAAAAGGTCGGCCTCAACGAGCCCTCGGCGTATCTTTCCCTCAGCCCCGCCGCGAAACAAGATCCCGTGCGGCATCACTACACCGACCATGCCTTCAGAGTTCGTAACCGCAAGCATGTGAAGCAGAAATGCCAGATCACCCCTGGTCCTGGGCGGTATCGCGTCGTAGCGGTCGAAGCGATGATGTGGGTCGTTCGGGGCAAATTCGTATCCCCAATTCTTCAAACTAAACGGCGGATTCGCGATTACGCGGTCGTAGGTCAACAAGCGTCCGGAGTTGTCAACCAATCCCGGCTCGGTGAATATATCCCCAGGTTCGATGCGCGCCGAGCGCAAGTTGTGTAACAGAAGGTTCAGTTTGCCAGCCGCGAGCGTGCCGAGATTGCGCTCCTGACCATGCAAAACCAAGTTGCGTTCATCACCGCCGTATTGCTTTACATACTGCGCCGAGAAGATCAACATTCCAGCGGAGCCGGCTGTAGGGTCGCAGATCCGCATACCCTCGTGCGGCTTCAACAGTTCGACGATCAGACGCACCACTGGACGGGGAGTGTAGAACTCGCCACCCTTCTTACCAGCATCATCCGCAAACTTGTCTATCAGATACTCGTACGCATCGCCAAGCACATTATCGATGCCACCCTCGGCATCGCGAAGATTGTCGTCTCGTAAGTTGAGTTCGCCGAAGTGATTGAGCAAGTTGCGGATTATCCGCTCCCGATTCGATGGACTCCCCAACTTCGACTCATCGTTCCAGTCAGTTCCGGTCAGGACACCATCGAGGCGCGGGGCGTTGGCATCCGCGATAACCCGGCTGGCATTGTTAAGCACCTGACCAGTGTTCATTGACGACTGTGATAATTCTCGCCATCTCGCAGATTCCGGTACGAAGAACTCGTGTTCATCGGCATCGCTGAGCGCAACCTCACTAGGAACACCATCCGCAACAGCTCTCTCAACCTCTTCGTCAAAGCGGTCTGATAAACGCTTCAAAAACAACAGCGAAAAAATGTAGTTCTTGTAATCTGACGAGTCGATCTGACCGCGCAGAATATCCGCCGCCTGCCAGAGTTTAGCTTCGAGTTCCTTACTTGTGAATGGCATCATGGTCTCCTAACTGGCGATCTTATTTGCCTTCAATTCGAAAGCATTGATGACTGCGTTGCGGTAGATAACGCGGCGTATGTTTGCGGCTTCAACCGCCGAATGATAAGTAGCTTCGGATGCTTCTACGAGTCGGGCGATGCGGTTCAGTTCGCGCATCGTTGGTATGGGTATCTCGATTTCTGCCATGCTCTTGGCGCTTAACGACTTTAGTGTTGCACTCGACGATATTCGTCGTGCGATTTGGGCGCGTCCAAAATCGGATGTCAGGTAATACCACAGCCAATGACCCATACCAGACGCAGGATCTATCGGCCGCACCACGAGCATCGTAACCGATGCGACGGTGCGCGAAATCTCTGACGGCACTAATCCAATGTTCGCATTCCCGGCGCGGGCAGTCACAAGAACGTCGTACGGTCGGAGCAGATGCCGTTCGGTGCGTTGATTTTGGGCGACCTCGATTTCAGCAAGGCCATCCATATCTATCTTGTCGTCACGCACGTCGTTGCTCTCCACGATCTTGAGTTGCCAGTCGCCTTGTCGAGAACCGGCGCCACGCCCGGCACGAGCGATGCCTTGGAAGACATCAGCAATGTCTGATATTGCGTTCGTTTCTTTCATTCACATGCTTCAGTGCAATTCGATTAAGTCAACACTTCAAAGTGTAACAAATCAGCCGCAATACTCCCAAGCTGAAACCCATCTGATGCCACTTCGCCGCCGAGTTGGTAGAATCGTTGATACACGCTTCTCATAAACATGGAGAAGATCAGATGATAGTAACGCGCAACCCAAAAGACGAAACCTTCGTAAAAGCCAAAGAACTCTACGAGAACGTCATCAAGCACGAGCTGACCGATGATCAGTTAGGCATGTACCTCGCGATCGATGTCGAATCAGGCGATTACGAAATCGGAGAGAAATCGCTTGAAATACCCATGGCACTATTGGCACGTCGTCCAAACGCCCGCATTTTCGCGATGCTCCATGGTTCATACACCGTCGGTTCAATAGGTTACGCACCTCCAACACCCGGATCATGGTTACTGGTCGAGTAGTTGCTAGCGAGGCAACCCTAAAACCCGTCGTCGAACTGCACGTTTACGGGAGGTCAGGCAACAGAGCGCGAGTGCAGGCGGTTGTCGACACCGGGTTCACCGAGCAATTGACCTTGCCGGCGTACGCCGTAGATGCTCTCAACCTACCGTTTGTATTCGATGAAAAACTTACTATGGCAAACGATGAATCTATTACTTTCGACGTTTTCATCGCTTCAATCGATTGGGGCGGTCGATTGCGAGAGGTAAAAGTGCATCTAGCAGAAGGCGCGCCACTAATCGGCATGGATATGCTACGCGACTACGACCTACACGTCCGCGCTGTCCCCGAAGGCCTCGTCAGCATCCAACCCGTGGTTTGAGACATAATCCTCGATTCCGCACCTCAAGCCACCGCGCCCAACATCATCTCGTCGAACGACCTTACATCGGCATCGATTGTCGTCACGCGGATCGAATCCGCCACCGCGTCCATAGTCTTCAATCCACTACCCGTGATCAACGCGACCGTCTCCTCGTCGCGGGCAATCGCGCCACTGTCTGCCAGTTGCTTCAACGCCGAAATCACTACGCCGCCAGCCGTCTCTGCGAAGATGCCCTCAGTCTCGGCCAGCAAACGAATCCCCGCCGCAACATCCTCTTCTGGCACGATACAGCCTTTGCCGCCAGATTCTGTCGCTATCTTCGCCGAGTAGTATCCGTCCGCCGGGCTTCCGATGGCCAGCGATTTGGCGACGGTGTTGGGCACGACAGGTCGCGGATGGTTGTCGCCTTCCTGCACGGCACGGGCGACAGGGGAGCATCCCTCCGCTTGGGCGACGTGCATAGAAGTCGGGGAGTCATCGATCAATTCGAGGTCCGTGAATTCGCGTAATCCCTTCCAAACCTTCGTCAACAGTGATCCCGAAGCGACCGGCACAACGATGTGACGAGGCGCGCGCCAGCCGAGTTGCTCCGCCAGCTCGAAGCCCAATGACTTGCTGCCTTCGGAGTAGTAAGGGCGCATGTTGACGTTGACAAATGCCCACCGACGCTCGTCGGCAAGCTCGCTGCAAAGTCGATTCACATCGTCATAGTTGCCGCGCACTAGGATCACCGATCCGAAGATCGCGGCCATGTTGATCTTCGCACGTTCGAGATCGTGCGGAACGAACACCATCGTGTTGAGCTTTGCCTTACGTCCGTGAGCGGCGGTGGCGCCGGCTAGATTGCCAGTCGAAGGGCAGGCCAAGGTGTCGAAACCGAACTCGAGCGTCTTTGTGGCGGCAACCGACACAACGCGATCTTTGAACGAATGCGTGGGATTCGCGGTGTCGTTCTTTATCCAGAGATTGTCCAGACCCAGAACTTCGCCGAGATTGTCCGCTTTGAGTAACGGTGTCAGGCCAGCGCCGATGTCGACTGCGTTCGACGCGCTTGCCGGCAAAAGGTCTGCGTAGCGCCAAAGAGTAGCGGGACCGCGCTCGATAGACGCACGGCTTATCGAACGACTGACGGCGTCGTAATCGTAGGTGACCTCAAGCGGCCCAAAGCAGAAGTCGCAGACGTAGAGAGGCTCGATAGGGTAGTCGGTGCCGCATTCTTTGCAGCGTAGACCGTTTACGTTTGGCACGGGTTGTCGTTCCTCGAAATTGCGCTGATGTCTATCTCACCTGCGCATGGGAACCGTTGTGGTCGGACCCGTGCCGGGAGTGACAGCAGCAGCGTTGTGATCCTAAGCTCGCTGATTCACCGACCGTTTTGAGCGCCACATTGGGATCGGCACACCAAAACAAGGTATCTACTTAATCTTATTCATGATTGGTGCAGAATGTCAATTTCCGCTACGGGCATCTAACTGACGGTCGGATAAAACTCCGCATGCTCGCCCATCGTCGGATGGTTCCGCTTCGGTATCAACACTGTACGCCTTACCGATAGCACTCGCTCGTTCCGTTGGTTGTAACCAAAACAGTCCAACTGAACGACGCCGCGGTCACCTTTGGACGTCTCCCATTTGTCGAGAACATGCGCCTCAGAGTAGATCGTGTCGCCGTGGAACGTCGGACCCTCGTGCGTGATCTTCTCGTATTCGAGCGCGGCGATGGCCCTTCCCGAAACGCTCGGCACGCATTGGCCGATAACGATCGCGAACACCAGAATGCCATTGACCAAGCATTGTTGGTGCGCCGTGTGATTTTCGGCGTAGTTGGCATCGATGTGAATGGGATTTTGGTTCTGTGTCAACAGCGAGAACCATGTATCGTCTGCTTCCGAAATCGTCCGACCCGGCCAGTTCCGATAAACGTCTCCGACCTCGAAATCCTCGAAAAACCGCCCAAATGCCTGCGTTCCGTTATCGCTCATGTCACTTCTCCTCAGCCTTGCGTTGAATCCATTGTCTTATGTTCGATCAATCATCGATGTCCAAGTTCACCCGCGCCAACACGTTGCGTGCCCTTGCTACCACTGGCGCATCCACCATCTCGCCATCCAGCGAAACACTCCCACGTCCCTCAAGTTCTGCGACGCGCGCGGCTTCGAGCACTCGTCTAGCACGCTCGATCTCCGCATCCGTAGGCGAAAAAATATCCTCAATCACCTCGACCTGAGCCGGATGGATCGCAAACTTGCCGCTGTATCCCAATCGCCGAGCCAAACCCGCCTCACTTCTAAGCCCGTCAGAATCGCGGAACTTCACGTACGGCGTGTCCAGCGCTTGAACTTCTGCCGCCCGTGCCGCCACAGCCACCGCCGACCGCGCGTACAGCAACGATGCCTCGCCGTACTCTGACTCTGCCACACTTCCCGTATCCGCTTCCGCGACATCGACTGCTCGGCTGATCCCCATATCCGCACTGTAATCCTCGGCACCGAACGCAACCCACCTCACCCGATCCGAAGCGCAGCAAATCGCATACGCATTCACGATCCCGCTCGCAGTCTCCAACCAAGGCAGAATTCCAATTGACCCAACTTCGATCCCTCGATCTCTCTCCAACTCCGACAACATCCCATCGACCACCGCAATATCGTCCGGGCTCTTGACCTTCCCAATGCTGATCGCGACAATATACGGCCCGACCACCGCTTCGAGATCATCCATCGTCAACCCAGTCAGCAACGAGTTGACTCGCGGCACCACAGCTTTCCCCAACTCATTCAGGCAGGGGAGAGCTTCAGCGGTAATCACACGCGCCTCTGCCTTGTTCGCCAACGGCACCGAGTCCTCCAGGTCCGGGATGTATGCCGATGGCGAATACCGTCCAGCCTTACCCAACATATCCGGTCGATTACCTGGTATGAACAGCGGACAACGTAAATCCATGTGCGAAAATTGTGCAGGTGACATTGAGGACTCCTGAAGGGATAGTTTAGAACTACGGATGCAAGACCGACACAATATCCACATGGCTTTACCTCGCCGTCCGGCAATTCGCTCTGCCCTCGAAAACGCTCTGCGGGCCGCCAGCAATCTCGATCTAGGCAACTTCGACCTGACAGACAGAATCGATGACGCTGAGGTCGTTATCACCGATAGTGAAACTCAGGTGAACGACATTGGCCAACTGCCCGAATCGGTTCGATTTCTGCAACTCATAGATTGCGGATCGGGCGAACCAAACATGACCGGCGACGATCTGACCGTGGCCAACGCCTCTTCGTTGCTGGTTGACGATCCAGCCGACTGGGCGATTGACCAGTGGCACGAAATCACACGCCGATCATCCCGAACCCGGCAAAATGGACCGAGTGTCGCCGGAATCATCGGTTTCGGATCCTTGGGATACGAACTCGGCAAACGGTTGAACGAATTGAGGGCGAAAATCTGGGTGAACGATATTCGGACACCTGAACAAATGTCGTTCCAGAGCGTGGGAGCGCGCCGATCGTCGCTCGATCTGCTCTTATCTCAAAGCGATGTCATGTTTCTCGCCGTTCATCACGGTCCCACTTCGGACCCATTGCTGTCACGCCGTGAATTGGGTCTGATTGAAACCGATGCCACTGTCATAAACATGTCAGGCGAAAAAGTCGTCGACCGCGAGGCGATCAAGACGCTGAACGAATCTCAAGATCGGAACATAGACTACCGCGAGATGCCATCCGATCTAGGAAGTGCGTCCGCATCGCGTAGACCCCGAGCCGCAACGAGTTGGGTTCTAGACAACCTAGGCAACTACGCCCTCAACCGCCAACCCCGTTCCATCGTCGAACACGTAACTCACCCTTTGGCTGGCGACCCCGCATTCTGGGCATCAAGAATGCACCCGAGGCAGACGCCGGTTTAACCGACTTATCCCTCACATTAGGGAATGGGACAGGTTCAACGTGGATTGGAGACAGACGAATGTGCGAAACATCAAAAAACAGTTCGGCCAGCCAAGGATCCGATGAGTTTCAGAGGTTGTCGAAGAGTGAGAGCGACTTCTGGACTTGGTTCCGACCAAGTCTTGCTGAGAACTGGATGCGAGGTGTTGTTGGCGAGTATTGGGTTACCAAAGCTCTCGGACTGACAGACAAGATGCGCAAAGGTTGGAATTCGTGGGATATCGAAACACCAGACCGCATCAGAATCGAAGTCAAGACTACCGGATATCGGCAAAGTTGGCACAAACCTACCGACAAGATGGCGATACCTAAGTTCGTGGTACCAAAAGTGAAGGTTAAGGCTGATGAGAGTAGGGGGTTGCGGCAGAGACAGTATCGGCCAGCCCACCTTTACGTGTTATGTTTCCACAAGGAAAAAGACGTAGACAATCTTGATCCGTTGGACACATCTCAATGGGAGTTCTACGTCGTTCCAACCACAGTCATAGACGAAAAGGTCAATCCGAATGCCAAGTCGCCGTCGATAAATCTGCGATTCCTGAGCGAAAACAGTTTCGATCCCGTCAGCTTCAACGGGCTCAAGGACGCAATATTCCGCGCTGCAAAACTTTGACCGTTGACCGCTAATCCCTAAAGCGCTATCCCCATCAACACAAGCGGGACAGCCGGAACGCCTCGCCCCTGCCGGATGATGTTCAAGAGATCCCGTTCGTAGTAGGGCACACCTGACGACATTTGCGACTCCAACTCCTTCATTGCGAGGATTTTGATCCCTACGTCTATCAGATCGGACCCGTAGAAATTTAAGTAAGTCAAGTTGATATCGTGAGCTACCTTCGATGAGTTACCGAATTCGACCTCAACCGCCACGCGGTCTTTGTGGAGATCGATTTTCAACAACGAGGAGATCGGTTCGGCCCCTTGAAACTTGATAATTCGCCGCTGAATATCTACCGGCATTCGAGCAACTGTCTTTGTTAGTTCTGCGTCGTCAGCTGCCCAAAACCTCGCCGCTCGTTTTCTCCAACCTAATTCTTCGAACCGACTGTTGAGTGCGTCTTTTATGGATGTTGGCGAAAGTTGTCCTTGTGGCGAATGATCGTTCGAACTCAAAGGCATATGAGCGCAGTCTGATATGTCTAAGCCCTCAATCCTGTCTTTGATCTCCTGCCACAACGATGGACGTCGAATGGACAAGAACTCGACGCCGTTAAGATGCGAGTAGATCTCAAGGATTCGCATCAATGCCTACCATTGTGTCGACTAGGATCGTAATCCGGCTCGTAGATGAGCCACGAAGCGCAACGTTCTAGTGTGTTGCTCATGGGGTCTCATGCACCGATTGGGCAGGTATGCCTATCAGGAGCAGTGGACAAGGGTTGCCGACACCACGGCGTACGCGTTCTTGGAGTTTGTCCCAGTGCGTGGTGGAAGCACCGAACTTGTCGGTAACGAATGCGCGGCTCCATGCGGCAGCAAAGTCATTATCCGCAAGTCGCCGTTCCACGTCGCGTTGTTGGCGCGCTGTGGGCGAGTAGCCAAATGTCGCCAGATCGTCAAAGCCCGTGATGTGATGCAGACGAGCGAAGTCCAACACGATCTGGTGCAGGGCAGCCTGCAAAGATGATCCGCGGGTGATGATTACACCGACACTGATGACTCCCTCGCGGTGAAGCCGTTGAAAGTTCTCCAGGTCCCGGTCGTAGAAAGGATCCTTGTTGTTCCATTCGATCTCCAAAGCGACCGATCCGGAATCGGTGGAGCGCACATGATCGATTTTGTGCGTGGTTGATGCACGTTCCTCGTGATCGACGACTCTGCGGATCGTTACTTGACGCGTTGGCCAACCGCGGTCGCTTAACGCGTTTCGTAACCGTCGGGTCACTGGCGATTCGCCGCCTCCGCCACGCACTAGCTCCTCAACTGAAATAGTGATGCCCAGCAGGATGTCGCAGAGTTCAGCCATGGGTTGTGGGAAATCCCGCTCCAGCACCGCTTCGGCATGGTTCAATGCGTTGATGTCGAACCCAGCTGACATCAAGTCGCTCAGGTTCATGCTGTCACGGTCGCGGAGTTGTAGCTGTAGGTAGGCCAGTCAGGTTCGTAGCCGTTCGTGGCTTGGTTGCCCCAGACAGTCCATCCGCCGCGACTTCCCCTGCCGAAAAGTTCCAAATACGGACCCCACGAACAGGCTTCGATGATGTCGTACTGTTCGTCGGGTTTGCGAGAATGCTCGCGTTTGCGAGACGCCATCAAATTCACTTGGCTACGGCCGGGTGCGAGTGTACGGGCGCTTTTGCCTCGAACACCGAATAGCACCATCTCGGTGACGTTACGGAAATAAAATCCCACACCGCGACCGTCTGACCCGCCGTCCTTGCGTATTTTGTGCCAGATCAAGTTCGTCTTGTAGGTGAATCCCCACGCTTCAAGCACCGTCAACCCGTACGGCAGAAGCGCGTTGGGCACCCACAAGTAGCAGTGTGCGGTTTCATCCATATGTTCTGCCACTGGCAACGCCGCGATCTCGTCGAATGACAGTGTGCCATAGCGTGACAGTCGACGATGTTCCGGCGCGACCTTACCAGTGCGGTTTTGGAACCGCCATGGCGGATCAGCCAACAGCGTCCCAAAGGTGCGGCCTGCTAAATCTCGTCTCAAGTCGACGCTTGCGCTGATGCGGTCAGTTGGGTGTAGGTCATTCACCGTCAACACAGTTTATCACCAATCTGAATTGCCTCTAATGCTATATCAGTACTACATGATATCGGATCCAAACCGATGTAGTTGCTCTGGCCCCGACCACAAATCCACTCTAGTTCAAAACGCTCACCACCCAACCTTAAATGCATTCAAATCCCGGTTCAGTCAACCCCAGGCATCAAATCCGTAGGTTGCTTAACCTCTCCCGCCAACCGGATCCGTCGCTGCGCCCGTCGAAACTCCTCATCTTGATACTCCGACTTCGAAATCTTCACAGCACACGCCTTGAACTCCGGAGTTTCGGTGATGAAGTCGTAGGCATCCGACGTCACGTCGTTCGTACGCGTGAACTCCGGGAATGCGAATGACATGAACACCAACCCCCGCGGTGACCGCTCTGTCAGCCGCGCCGCAACCGTAACTCGCCCACGCCTTGACGCTACATCCAGCAGGTCACCGTCCTGCAAGCCCATCTCCTCGGCATCCCGCGGATTGATCTCTAGCATCTCGTGTGGAACTAACAGCTGGAAGCCCGATGCCTGCCCCGTCTGCGTCCCAGTATGGTAGGTAGAACGACGCCGACCTGTAGTCAGCAACCATGGAAACTCGTCGTCTGGTTCCTCCGCGGGGGGAATATGATCGACTGGAGCGAAGAAGCCCGGGAAACCGGTCGAGAACTCGTCGCCGTGCAGATACTCCGTGCCCGGATCATCCTCATCGCCGCATGGCCACTGGATACCGCCCTCACGGTCCAACCTTTCGTGCGAAATCCCGCCATAGATCGGCGTCACACTGCGCATCTCATTGAAGACGTCCTTCGATGTCTCCATCGACTGCGGTTTCCCCATTCGCTCGAATAGCGAAAGCAGTATCTCGACGTCGGTTTTGGCCTCGCCTGGTGGCGAGACCGCGGGGCGTACCCGCTGCACTCGACGCTCACTATTGGCGAAGGTACCGTCCGACTCTGCGAACGCGGCTGCCGGTAGAACCACGTCTGCCAACTGCGCGGTCTCGGTCAAAAATATGTCTTGGACCACGAGGAAATCGACCGACTTCAGAGCGTGTTCTGCATGATTGGCGTGCGGGTCCGACACGACCGTGTTTTCGCCCATCACGTAAACCGCCTTGACACGTCCCTTGATCATCTGCTCCATCGCAGTGATCTTGGTGATGCCCCGTCGCCTGGGCAACGGCTCACCCCACGCTTTCTCAAAAATGTCACGGATTCCCGGGCGTTCAACCTTTTGGTATCCGGGAAGATCGGTCGGGATGCAACCCGCGTCGCCGGCGCCTTGGACATTGTTCTGACCGCGGAGCGGATTCACGCCACCGTTCGGGACCCCCAAAGTTCCGCACAGCAATCCCAAGTTTCCGAGTGATTGAACGTTGTGCGAACCGCAAGAATGTTCCGTAATCCCGAGGGTGTAGCAGATCGCAGATTTTGGGGCCGCGGCGGCGAAGTCGCGCGCGGTGTCGACGATCTCTTCCGGCGTAATGCCGCAGATTTCGGCCGAATACTCGGGCGTGTACATCTGAACATGACGAGCAAATGCGTCAAACCCTTCCGTACGGTACTTGATGAATTCACCGTCGTGCAGGCCTTCGTTGATGATGACATTGGCCACGGCGTTGAAGAACGGTATGTCGGTGCCGACCCGTATCTGAACGTGTCTCGTTGCCCATTTCGTAAGTTCGATCTTCCGAGGATCGACAACAACCAGCTTCGCACCGTTCTTGACCGCACGTTTCATTCGCAGTGAGATGACCGGATGGGCTTCAGTGGTGTTTGAACCAGTAACGAGCAAGAAGTCGGAGCCCGCCAACTCCTCAATCGAGTTCGACATCGCTCCTCTTCCTACCATGACCGCCAGACCGGCGACCGACGGAGCGTGTCAAGTACGAGAACAGTTGTCGATGTTATTCGTCCCAATCGCGACGCGCGCGAACTTCTGCATCAAGTAGTTTGCCTCAGTCACGACGCGTGCCGAAGCCCAGCAAACAATCGAATCTGGCCCTTCGGTAGCGATAGCGCCTTTGAACTTACTGGTCACGAGATCAAGCGCCTCGCCCCAGGATGCTTGCCGGAAAGTTCCGTCTGATTGTTTTATCAGGGGATGTCGGAGTCTCTCTTCGCTCCGTACGAACTCCCAAGAGGCGAACTGACCCTTCACGCACAACGACCCGCGGCTCGGCGCAGAGAAATCCGGCTCGGCGCCTATGATCTCGCCATCATGAGTCAACAGTTCGATACCGCAACCCACGCCGCAGTAGGGGCAGACAGTTTGAGTGTGATCGACGTTTTGTGCAGCGATGTCCTGACTAACCACTTTGCGGTCGGTCAACGCGCCAGTAGGGCAGGTATTAATGCACTGACCGCAGAACGTGCACGGCGAATCCATCAACTCGTTGTCGAAGAATGTAAAGATGCTCGAGTCTTGACCCCGACCATCAATCGTGATGGCCGCAGCCTGTTCCCAATCGTTGCATATGTTGGTGCAACGGTAGCAAGCGATGCAGTAATCGTAGTCCCGTTGAATAAAGGGATTGGTGTCGTGCGAGACCTTCTCCCGGGCGCGTAGCTGCGGGAACGCGTCTTGGCGAGCTTCATACTCCTCGACCGCACGATCGAACTCCGTTGGTCCAACCTTGTTTGAGTAGGGGTTGGCGTTCATCGACGCCATTTCGGAAAGGAGCATTTCCAGCAACGTCTTGCGATAATCCTTGATCTCCTCGGTGTGTGTTGCAACCGACATGTCGTCTTCTGCAAAGGCGGTGCACGACGCTACCTGCTCGGTTCGCCCGTTAACTTCGACTTCGACGAGACACATGCGGCACGTGCCCTGAGCACCAACCCGCTCGTCGTAACACAGCGTCGGAACCTCGAATCCAGCATCCCTCACCGCATCAAGCACCCGCGAGCCTTCTGAGGCTTGGATTGTCACGCCGTTGACCCGCATGTCCAACCACTTCGTCTTGGTTTGCGGTCTCGGATTGGTAGTAACAGTAGTCATGTTTCTCACAGGTTTCTGAAGAATTACCCCAATTCTAGCGAAACGTTGCTCGTACGCAAGAACAGGGCAGGGCAGAGCGCAACGATCAGACACGATACCGCGGATCGTCAACGCCATGAATTGTGTCGGTTGACAAATCTGACGATTTTTCCAAGACCGGATCTACAACCGTCCTAGCTCCACACACTGAGTGTCTCAAGTTCAAACACTGCCGTAGAGCGTCGTTTCAGGGATTTCACATAACAAACCTCATCTCATGGTTTTCGAGGGCGAGTTTGGCAACGCGCGAAGTCGATCGGAAATTCCGAACGCCGAATTTCCTGCCGTAACATGCCGTTGGCACAGAGTCGGCAAAAATCGAACGAGTTCAAACGATGTAACGTACCAATTCGTACGCTTGATGATCGCCCGATAAAGCAGAATCGCCCGAATGTTACACTTTGTCGAAACTGGTATAGGAATAGATCGAACACCATCTGAATAAGTTCAATCTATGTCTGAAAAAATGTTGAGCAATGTCGCGTAACGTGTTGAAACACGCTCAATACTTGCTCTAAACTAGTTCAAACACAGTGAAGAATTGTCAACCCCAATCTCGTGATTGAAGAGACACACCGAGCCATGGAGGCTCATGATGACCACCGTCAAATATCTAAGAGAGACAAAAGCCGTTACCGAAGCCGAGAGAATCCTCGACGGTCCGCTGCGTGACGTGCTGAGAACCAAGCTCAATGAACCTGGGATCACTGTCAGCAGCATTGCCAAGGATGTCAACGTACAGAAGGCGACCATCAACTATTGGATGGCCAAACTTGGCATCAACTATGGGCGAGTAGCTCACTACTTCGACGAAGTCGTGAGAATTCTGTCGCAAGAAGAAGCGCAGCTCCTTGATGTGGTTTTGGAGAAAGGTCTGACGACCGAAGATCTTGATGAATCAAATCCCGAAGCCGCAAAGATCGTGCATCGCTTAGCGGAGATGGGTATTCCGGTGGATGAACTCGCAAATCTAAACGCGATGGAGGTCTTGGCACTCAGAAGGTTGTCGCGAATGGGGTTGACCGACGAGCAAATCGATCTTTTTGAACCCGGGATGTTGGACGCAATATCCGAATTGAGGCGTGCCGGAGTCTCCAGCCGGGAAGTGGCATCGCTGAGTAAATCTGACGTCGAGTTCATCGGTCATGCGCGGGAAGAGGGTATTTCGGTAGAGGACCTCAGCGAAGTCGGAAGCGAATGGTTGTCCCTGATACACCAAGTGAAGCAGCACAACATCGACCCGCAAGCGATTGCGTCCGTCGACGCCGACACCATCGGCGTCATGGACCGAGCCAAGGCGCGAGGGATCGACCTCCACGAGATCGATGCGCTAACCACTAATGAGATGGAACTGATAAAGAAAATCCGCGATCGCCGACAGGAAAACCCGGATCAGATCGGTCACATGCTCGGCATGATGAACCTCTCCTGAACGCGTTCAAGTTGCGAGCTTCGCTGTCGTAGAATTGTTTGAGTCGGAAGAGCCAGAACTTGGGAGAGCTCTGCATTGCGTATCGCTGGTTATTCGTTTAAGCGCGTCAAAATCGGTCGGAACCGCCTAGCGGTTGCGAGTTTAACCTTTCTGCTTCTAATCTCCGTGCTATTCGTCGGATGCACGGAACTTGCAAAACCGACCGCCACAGCGGTCGTGTTCGATCCAACACCGGCACCGCCTGGCACTCGCGAGTTAGTGCTGGCCGGCGGATCCGCGGCCGACATCGCCGCGTTGGCGCAACCAGTCGCTTTGCCGGAAGGGAATGCCTCCAACGGCGAGCAACTCCACACGACATTGGGTTGTGCGGCGTGCCATTCAATCGCCGATGACGTCATCGTGGGACCGGGATGGAAGGGTCTGTACACCCGGGCGGGCGAACGGACCGCGTTGGACGCCGAAGAATACCTGATCCAGTCGATCACGAAACCGTCCGCATTCATCGCCGAGGGCTTCACCAACGTCATGCCGGCGTTCGATTACCTGTCTGATCAGGAACTCGCCGATCTCGTCGCATTCGTCCAGGCGAACAACTAGGGCAGCACCAGCAGAACCCGAACTTGGAACCGGAAGAATCGGTTCCGCTTAATCCGAATGCAATTCGCTAGCCGCCCGGCAGATCAACGCTGCCTGATATCCCGCCGAAAAGCCGGCGTCTATATTCACGACCGAGACGCCGGCGGCGCACGAGTTGAGCATCGTTAACATCGCTGCGTATCCGTCTAACCCGGTCCCGAAACCATTGCTCGTAGGTACCGCGATCACCGGTGCGGCAACCAATCCTCCCACCACGCTTGGCAACGCGCCATCCATACCCGCCACGACAACGACTACGTGTGAGCTTCGCAACGCTTCCTCGTGGGCCAGCAACCGATGGATGCCTGCCACGCCGACATCGTTGATTCGCCGGACTTTGCAGAGCATCAACCGGGCCGTGATCTCCGCTTCGTCGGCTACTCGCAAGTCTGCCGTGCCGGCAGAGACGATTGTCAATCCTTCATGCATGGGATCGATGCCCCGGTCATCGGCCCATATCGCGCCGCACGACGCTTTGAATTGCGCCGATGGCACGAGCGACCTGACTTGATCCGCGGCGGCTTTAGTAGAACGGGTTACTAGGACCACTTTCGCCGCGTCGTAGATGCGTTTGGTGATCAGTCCGATCTGTTCCGGCGTCTTACCTTCACCCATCACTACCTCCGGAAAACCGGTCCGACGTTCGCGATCGAGATCGACGGTGGCGAATCCCATGTCCGCGCTAAACGGTTCGTCCGCTGCACCAGATTGGGAAATTCGCGTTGGATCGTTGGGCATCTTGGTTCAGTTTCGGTTGAACTTGCGCGGAACTCAAAGCAGAAACGGCTACGCTATATCATTACAGCGAAGAAAAAGTGATTCGTGTTGTGACGTTTCCACGGTTTTCACAACGTGATTCTAGAATCTGTGCATCAAGCGCCAGATCCGGCATACACACTAGTTTTCAAGGCTGATCGGAATGAAGATCACTTGCATACAAGACAATCTAACTCGCGGGTTGCGCGTCGTGCGGCGAGCAGTGCCCTCGAGGGCGACGCTACCCATCACGCAAAACATCTTGATTGAAACCGAGGATGCCCGTCTCAAGCTCGCAGCGACAGACTTGGAGCTGTCGATAACTACTTGGGTAAGCGCCCAAATCGAGCAGACCGGGTCGATTACTCTACCTGCGCGAACGTTGCTCGACACAATCAGCAGTTTCGATATGGGACGCGTCGAGCTCGAAGTCACGGACGAACCCTACGGTGCCAAAATCACAACGACTACCGAACGTGGTGGCGGTCCGATGACGATCGACACCGATCTCCGTGGCGCACCCAAGGACGATTTCCCACCCTTTCCCGAAGTTTCTCCCAAACATCGCGTCAGGGTCGATTCAGGAACTCTGCGTAACGCCTTAGAGCGAGTAGTATTTGCCGCAGCGAGCGATGACGCACGGCCGGTTCTGACTGGCGTCAAGATGGAGGTCGAAGGAGACAAAGCGACATTTGCTGCGGCCGACGGCTTCCGACTGTCGATCGAATCGGCGCAGTTAATGGAAGCGCCCGAGGAAGGTTTCGACGCGCTGATTCCCGCCCGCGCATTGTCCGAGCTGACGCAACTTATGGCCGGAACCGTGTCGACGGTCGAGATCATGGTTTCGGAGACTGGCGGCGAGGCGATGTTCCGTATCGGCGACGAAGTCGAGATGATCACCCAGTTGATCGCTGGAACTTATCCGGATTACAAGAGCCTAGTGCCTCAGAATTCAGACACTACGATGGCGATCCCATTGGAAAGCGTTGAACAAGTTGCGCGGTCCATGCAGGTCATTGCTCGGGAGGGGAGTGCCATCGTTCGGATGGTCGCCTCAAACGAGGAAGGGCAAGGACGCCTCACCGTATCCGCCAATGCCGAGGATCTCGGCAATAGCGAAGGAACGCTTGACATCGACATCGAAGGCGAAGAGGGCAAGATCGCGTTCAACGTCCGGTTCTTAACCGACCTCGTCAGGAATTCCCAAGGCGGGACATCCAATCCAGTGGAAGCCTCAGATAGCTCAAACGAGACTACAGGGCCGGAAAAACTGATCCTGTCGATCACAACACCTTCTAGCCCCGCAGTCTTTAGACTTTCACACCACCCCGGCTTTACTCACGTGGTTATGCCGATGTACGTTCAGTGGTAGCAAATCGGGCTAAACCCCTTACTGCCAAGTTAACTATTCTGCTGCTGGTTTTGCCGTTTGCGATGTTGTTCATCGCATGTGGTGACGCTGAAGACGCCGCGCCGATCCCGACGCCAGCTTCTGAAACGCAGAGACAACCAGAAGTAACAATTTCGTTGCCGCCGACTCCCGTTCGGGCGTATGACCGCTACGATTTCCAATTCGTCGAAGC
This sequence comes from Dehalococcoidia bacterium, assembly GCA_965232825.1. Lineage (GTDB taxonomy): Bacteria > Chloroflexota > Dehalococcoidia > Lucifugimonadales > Lucifugimonadaceae > Bin127. Next base: position 728,920 of record OZ247429.1, read on the forward strand.
GTTCGGTGGGCACACATGGAACCGGGCAGTGGACATCGCTTTTCTCCCCGATGGAGAATCGGCACTGGTCGCGGATCAAGTCGGTCAAGTTTTTCGAGCGTTCCTCGACGCGCGGCGCGACCCGATCTTGACATTCTCCATTCGAGAGCGCACGAGTCGCGATTCAAACGAGGAAGGATTGCTCTCGTTGGCGTTGGACCCGAAATACGAGGAGAACGGCCGGGTCTGGATGTACTACTCGGTGCGCGGTGGCATCCGCCGCACGCGGCTATCGTGGTTCACCGTCGATGAATACATCGCCGATTGGAGTAGCGAACACATCGTCTACGAGCTCATCCAGCCATACGGTAACCACAACGGCGGGAAGATCATCTTCGATAACCAGGGATATCTCCTCCTCGCGTTCGGCGACGGAGGATCGCTGGGCGATCCGCAGAGCAACGGTCAGGACTTGTCGAACGTCTACGGAACCATAATCCGGCTCGACATCTCGGAATCCAATGAGGATGAACCATACCGAATTCCGCCGGACAATCCCTACCTCGGCGACTCTGACATCCCCGATGAAATTTGGGCCTACGGTCTACGGAATCCGTGGCGCATGTGGTTCGATGCTGAAACGGAGTTGCTGTGGATCGGCGATGTGGGGCAGAGCTATCGTGACGAAATCAACGTCGTCGATACCAATATCGGCGGCGGGACGAATTTTGGTTGGAGCACGATGGAGGGGACGGCCTGTTTCAGACCGCGTAGCGACTGCAACCAAACCGGCATGGTCTTGCCGATCGAAGATTACCCGCCCCGATCCGGTCACTGTTCGGTGATCGCAGGTATGGTCTACCGCGGAGCCGCAATCCCGACATTGGTTGACAGTTTCCTGTTCTCAGACCATTGCAAAGGCGAGCTTCGGGCGATGGACGCGATCGACTGGTCGATCCGAAGCGTCGCGTTGAAGCCGGTCGCACCTGAAGGGACCGAGTACGACAATCCGGGAATCTCATCCTTCGGAGTCGACAACGAAGGTGAAATTTACGTATTGCGCTTCGATGGGGCGATCTTGAAGATGGTGCCTGGCGAGGAATCGCCGTAAGCGATTGAAGGATTTAGGAACGCAACCCGACTGCGCTATCCTGCCGGTCTGCGTTGCGGTCGGTATCGATAGTTGCGGATGCCGGGCGTGTAGCGCCAGATCACGAAGACGACGATTACAGAGATGAAGCCGCCGAGAATCAAAACGTTCCCGGCGCCGATGATGCCGCCAACGAACGAGACTTCCATCTGTCCGAGGTGGTTTGCGCCCATCGCCGAGAAGGAGTGAGCGCTGCTCGCCCTTCCGAGCATGTTGTCGGGCGCGGTGAGCTGCACTAGAGCTTGACGCATCGTCATGCCGATTGCGTCCGTGCCTCCGAGCAGTGCCACGAGGACCAGTCCGATGGCGAAGATGTAGTTGAACGTGTACGAAAGGTCGAACAATCCCAAGGTCAGATTGGGGTTGTCAACCAAATCGACGCGGTTGAATCCCCAAGCCAACAATAGCAACGCGTAGACCAAAGTGGCGACAAGGACGATCATTCCCTTCCGGCGCCAACGTTCGGTGATGAAGACGATCATGCTGCCGACCACACCTCCCGTCGCATTGGCCGAGGTGAGCAGGGCAGTGCCTTGCGCTCCCATGCCGTAGAGTTCCTGTGAAAAGAACGGGAACAGCATCCGGTAGAAACTGAAGATCGTCACGCCAATGTCGAGCATGTAGAGGCCGGGCAATATCGGGTGCCGACGAACGAAGTTGAAGCCTTCGATGATGGTCTGGAGCTTGACCCCGCCGCCACCGCCTTCGGGTGCGCCTGAAGCGCGGATGATGAGTGGCGAGATAACGCTAAGGGCTGCGATACAAGTCGTTACGAGGAGCGTGGGAGCGATGCCGTAGTTGATGTAAAGAGGGCCGAAGAGGAAGGGCACAGTGATGGCCGCAACCTGCATCGATGACGTCGAGATGGTGACCGCATTTGTGAGGTGCGATCGGGGCACACATCGCGGGAGCATCGCGGGCCGGGCAGAGCTTCCCAACATGTTCACCATGCCGGTGACCCCCGTCACCACCCAGATGTGCCACGGCGCCAAGACCTCGCTGAACGCGAGGAGGGTGAGTATGATCAATGAGACCAACGACACGGTTTGGGTCAACGACATAAGAACCTTGCGGTTCACAACGTCTGCGAGCGCCCCGCCGTAGATCACCACGGGCATTTGAAGCAGCTGTACCGCGCCCAGGATGCCGAGTTGCGCAGCCGAACCGGTTTCGTCGTAGATCCACTGACTCGTCGACAACAGCCGCATCGTCATCGCCATCGTCATCGTGATCTGCGCGGCCCACAGAACCGAGAAGTTGTAGTGCTTGAACGATGACCAAGGCCGGATGCGCTCCGTTCTGGAGTGCGCTACTCGAGATGGATTGTTCAAGGTCGGATTCGCAGAGATGCGAGAGAACCGAGAACATGTTCAGTTCTCGGCGGGGGAGTTTCAAAGTTCATTGCATGATACATGCGAAGCGCGGACGTTGGGAACTGAATGCCGTGATTTAACCCGTCTGAGAAACATGTCGTGAGGAAACCGATGCGGCTCGATGCTGACTTAGTCGGAAATGCTGTTATCGTGATGGGCTAAGCGTTTGATATGAAACTCGAGAAATGGAGTGACAAAGTGGGTGAATTTGAAGGCAAGTCCGTGATCGTCACCGGCGGAGCACTAGGAATCGGCGGTGGTGTTTCTAGGGCGTTTGCGGCGGCTGGAGCCAACGTGACGGTGATGGATATCGACGATCAGGCCGGCGATACGTTGATCGATGAGATTACCGGTGCTGATGGGGCTGCACAGTATGTTTCCGCCGACGCAGGGACGATCGAGGGTTGTCGGGCGACGGTGGTTGCGGCGATCGACGCTTGTGGCGGTGTGGACATCGTCATCAATAACGTTGGTATTCAGCCGCCATCGTCGTATGTGGATGCGGTCGATCTGCCAGAGGAGTCGTGGGAGCGCATCATCAACATCAACCTCCGCAGCCGCTTCCTGATGGCCAAGTACTCCGTGCCCTCCATGCGAGAGCGGGGCGGTGGCGTCATCATCTCGGTTGCCAGCGTTCAGGGCCTTCTCTCCATGCCCTTCGTCTCCGCATACGCAGCCAGCAAAGGTGGCGACCTCTCCCTGACCCGACAGATGTCCATCGACTTCGCCAAAGACAACATCCGCGTCCTGTCGGTAAATCCCGGAACCATCAACACTCCCATGGTCTGGAGGGCGTTGGAGGGCACCGGTGACGACATCGAGCAAGGATTGATCGACTCGGCCAAGACGCACCCCCTAGGCCGCATCGGACAACCCGCCGACATCGCCAACGTGATGCTGTTCCTGGCGAGCGATAAAGCCTCATTCATGACGGGATCGTATGTAAACGTAGACGGCGGCATGATGGCCGTCGGAGCTTGGGCTGGCACCGTTGGTGCTGGTGGGAGTGATTGAGTGCCGAAATTGTCGGCCAAGAAATGATAGAGAGAACCAAAGCAACGTCGCTACGCGGCGCGTGGCACATTAATTCAACGATTCTGGCTCGGATGCGTCTAGTGCTGTGGGCACTGCTGATTGCAGCCGGCGTTTATGGGATGGTGTGGGTCGGAGAGGAGTCGGAGGGGCAGTCGTTAGACCGAGGTGACGGCGTCTACCTGATCCAACTGGATCGCGCCATCGATCCGGTTTCAGAGCGTTATCTGGGACGTGAATTGGATGCGGCTCAAGAGCAATTCGCGCTGGTGGTCATCGTGTTGGATACGCCCGGCGGGTTGTTGGACAGCACGCGGTCGATGGTGAATGCGATCTTGGAGTCTCGAGTGCCGATCGCGGTTTATGTTTCGCCTTCGGGTGCTCATGCGGCAAGTGCGGGGACGTTTATCGGCGCGGCGGCGAATATCTTGGCGATGGCGCCGGTAACTGAGATCGGCGCGGCGGCGGTTGTCGGCGGGCAGGGCGAAGACTTGGGCGAGACGTTGCAGGTGAAGGCCAACGAGGATGCGGCTGCGCTATTGCGGGGGATCGCGGAGAAACGAGGCCGGAACGTCGATGCGTTGGAGGCGACTGTATTCGAGGCGAAGGCGTACTCGGCTGAAGAGGCGGTCGAGATCGGAATTGCGGACGTGGTGGTGAACGACATCGACGAGTTGTTGCATTGGGCCGAGGGTAGAACGGTAGAGACGGCGTCTGGTTCGGTAACGCTCGAAGACCTGCAACATTCGCAAATCGAAGAGAGTGAATACAGCATATGGGACCGCATGCTCAGCGCAATCGCTAACCCGAATTTGGCGTTTCTATTGATTTCGCTCGGCGGATTGGCGTTGATCGTTGAACTCTGGAACTTCGGGTCATTCATCCCCGGCACCATCGGGGTAGTCCTGCTGGTGGTCGGCTTCGCGGGTGTCGGACAACTGCCGTTCCAGTGGGCTGGCGTCGTGTTGATCGTGCTCGCGCTTGCACTCTTGGTGGCAGAGATTTTCGTGACCCCCGGGTTCGGGTTTTTCGGTATCGCGGGTGCGATTGCGCTCGTTTTGGGCGGATTGTTTCTATTCCCGTTTCCGTCGATCGAGGCTCCCGAACTCCCCGGCGGCCAGATCCAGGTGAGTCGATGGCTGTTGGCTGGTGTTGGCGTGGTAGTTCTACTATTCATGATCTGGTTGATCCGGGAATTGAGGATCGCGGCTAGACCCGGTTCATATATGCCAGCCGGGACTTCTGACACGTTGGTCGGCAGTTCGGTATCCGTCACGAATGCGTTGGCGCCGACGGGAGAGGTGTACGCCGCCGGCGAGCATTGGACGGCCCGCACGTCTGACCGGAGCAGTGTAGACGTAGGTATGACAGTGAAGGTGGTCGATGTTGACGGTGTCACGCTGGTCGTTGAGCCTGAGAGCGAGAACGTCTCGGTGTCGGCCGATCGATAGCGGCACCAAACCAACGACCAGAGTAGCTTTTGGGATAAGGTTGCGACAAGTACATTGACTGCGAACGCAAACAACGGTTGGACGGTTGCAGTAAGGAGAAAAACATGGCATTAATCAATTTCGTTCGTGACTACGAACGAGTGGCACGCTTCCGACTCGGCAGATTCGAAGGGATGATGGGACCCGGAATTGTGATTTCGATCCCCATCATTCATCAGACCCAAAAGGTAGACACCCGAACATCGGTGCTCGAGATTCCGCGGCAGACCAACATCACCAGGGACAACGCACCTATCGACATCGACTTCCTCGTCTACATGCGAGTCGACATAAACCAGGCTGATAAGGCGGTCCTCGAGGTCGAGCACTACACCTCTGCCGTCGTCGGGCTTGCAACCACCACCCTACGAGCCGTAGTCGGCGACATGAGCCTCGACGAGGTCCTGTCGCAACGAGAGCGCATCAACGAGATTATCCGAACGCGTCTTGACCAAGAGACTGGACGATGGGGAATCAAAGTCACTAACGTCGAGATCCGCGAGATTGAACCACCGACCGACATCCAAACCGCAATGACCCGACAGATGTCCGCCGAGCGCATGCGTCGATCGATGGTCCTCGAGGCCGACGGCCAGAAACAAGCCGACATAACTGTCGCGGAAGGGCAGAAGCAGTCCGAAATTCTGAAAGCCGAAGGTGCCAAGCAAGCCGAAATCCTCCAAGCCGAGGGTGACCAGCAAGCGGCGGTTCTCCGAGCTTCCGGTTTCGCCGACGCTTTGCAACGGATTCAGGATACTGCGAGCGGACTCGGTGGAAACACCATGACGCTTCAGTACATGGACGCGTTGAAGGAGATGGCGTCAGGATCGTCGACGAAATTCGTGCTTCCGATGGAGATGACGAAGCTGATGGGCGGTATTGGGAACATGATGGGCACGGCAACTGAACGCGACGACTAACGCTGAGTTTTCGGAACTAACAAGCTAAATCTACGGCGGGATCATCAACAATCCCGCCGTTTTTTTGCGTTTAAGTTCGTGGGTGTTTGCGTTTCCTCTTAGTTTGGTCGATTCGATGAGTTTCCATAATCTAAGTTGACATGACAAAAATCCAAATCTTTGTTGCATATTAATTCGGAAATGCTGGGTTTCAAGCCCGATCCATGAGGTCCAATAACGCGTGCCACGAAATTGAAGTTCACAGATCTGTATTCGATCTCATTGAGACGAATAGGTCATGAATTGACCATTTCCCTGAGCTTGGTGGACAGTTGCAGCGGGCGTCATCGACAGCACCGTGTCCAAATTGGCGGACCAGGTGGTACTGCAACCATTGGTTAGATTTGATGGCTGCGTGACAGTGGGTAGCGGACGGCTTGTTCCCCGCTCCGTCCAGGGGTGCTGTGCACAACCACCGTCATTCTAGTGAAAGCCGGAATCCAGAGGGGCCGGGCAACGGCATCCAAAGCGCAACGCCAAGTTCAAACCCCCTTTTGTTCCCTCTGGAGCATCAATGGGGAGGGTTGTGGACAGAACCCCCAGGCGTAGCCGAGGCGATGAATCAGTAGATAGATGCGAGTCGACATGGGCGGATCTGGATGCGTTATCGACCAGTCGATGGCGTTCGAAATCGGCGGTGATGGTGAGCCACCAAATCGCGACTGAGCGACGTGGAATCGACCCATCGACGGCACGAAAAGCATATTGCCGACAAATTGCTGGCGACGCGGCAAATCAACGGATGGAGCGCGTTATAATGCCGTGACATGCTTGTAGAACGTTTGCAAAGCAGAAAATGAGCGGCAGAAACGGCAAAACATGGCTAAATTGGGTGATTTTGAGTTTCCGGAGGTCGGACTCGTAGATTCCGTTGCTTTGGCGCGTCGGATCCACGAAGACTTGGGTGGAGAGGTGCGGAGAGACGCTCTGGCGATGGTTTTGGACATGTCACCCTCCGGAGGGGCTTACGGAGCACGAATCGGCGCTTTACGCATGTGGGGGCTCGCGACAGGCCGCAGCGTGATTAGGTTGACTGGGGACGGTGTGAGGGTGGTTTCTGCACGCGGAGACGGCGAAGAGATGGAGATGATGTGCAAGTTGTCGCGATCGGTGCCGTTATTCAACGAGCTTGAGGCACGGATCGGCGACGGCAAGGTTGATCAGCGAGTGTTGGCGGTGTTGTTGCAGGAGGTCACGGGCGCCGAAATCGGCGAGGTGATGAGGCGTATGCCGATGGTTGAGCGCATCTACGGGGCGATTCGCAGTTTCCTGGAGGGGTTTAACGACGAGGTTTGGGATACCGATACGAATGATTCAGCGGAATCCGGTCGGCCGGAGGACGGCGTAACGGACGTTACAGTTTTGCCGAGAGGTTGGATAGAGTTTCGCTATGACGATGGGACTTTGAGATTGCGAGAGACACCGGAAAATCTGGACGTTTTGATCGGGGTCATGGAGGCGCGCAAGTGGCGCGTCGAAGGGGATTAACCGGATTCACAGATCAGCGCCGTACTTCGGCGGCTACACGTTGGGTAATACCGGATGTGGCGTTGGCCCGAGGAGCGCTAAGTTGGATTGAGCTTTGAGAGGTTCAACGAAAAGCGCGGTGTGTTCGCTTAACCGCTTAGTTGATCGATCAGGGTCACGATCGAAACGACGAGGGTGGTGCTGACCGCGACCGTGCCGACGAACCAGCGAATGATTTCAGACTTGAAGTTGGCGATCTCGGTTTTGAGTTCACCGAATCGTGCCTCTATCTTGGTGTCCTGTTCACCGAAGCGTGTTGCCATCTCGGTTCTTAGTTCGCCGTGCGAGTTGGCTAGGTCTTCTTTAGTAGCCAAGGCATCGAGCCGAGTCTCGAAGCGTACTAACCGGTTTTCGATGTCGGAATCGGTTTGTCGTGTGGAGGTTGTCATTTAACGTTTCCGTCGGTTCGCTAAAAGTATTACAGATATTTCGTCGTCGTGAAACACATTATATCGAACGAATGTTAATAATTGCAATGGATGTGGCGAAGATTTGTTCCGGCGCGGAGCGTCATAGGTAGTCTTTGACTTTGGCGGCTAGGCGTTGGGTCATTCCGGGGGTCGATGCTAGTTCTAGTTCAGATGCTTCACGTATGGCTTTAACTGAGCCGAAGCGTCGCATGAGGGCGCGTTTGCGAGATGGTCCGACGCCGGGCACGAGGTCTAGCGCGGATTTGAGTGATGTGCGGCCCCGGGTTTTGCGGTGATACGTGATGGCGAATCGGTGGGCTTCGTCGCGGACCTGCTGGAGGACGAAGAGGGAAGGTGCATTGCGCGGCAGCCGGATGGGTTCCGAGCTGTCGGGGGTGTAGAGTTCTTCTTCCTTTTTGGCTATGGACGCGATAGGGATGTCGGCGACGCCGAGGTGGAGCATGAGGGCGAGCGCGGCGGATAGCTGTCCTTTGCCGCCGTCGATGAGTACGAGGTCGGGTGTGATGCCGAAGGAGTCGCCGGCTTTGCTCAATTCGCCGGTCTCGGCTGTCTTTTTGCGAGCGGCGTTGAGGCGTTTGAAGCGCCGAGTGAGGACTTCGCGCATCGAAGCGAAATCGTCGTTGCCTTCGACGGTGTTGATTTTGAAGCGTCGATACTGCGATGTTGCGGGTGCGCCGTTCTCGAAGACGGACATGGCAGCCACGGACGAAGTGCCTTGGATGTGTGAGATGTCGTAGCACTCGATGCGGTAGGGTCGGTTCGGCAAGCTCAAGGCTTCCTGCAGATCGTCCAGAGCACGCCCCATCAGGTCGGAGTTGGACTGCCACTTCAGTTTTAGCTGTGCGAGGCCCTGTACGGCGTTCTCGTGAGCCATTTCGATGAGTTTTCGCTTGGGACCACGTTGCGGGACGTTGATCTCCATCTTGGTGCCGCGATTTTCGGTGAGAAGCTCTTGGAGGATGGGGGTGTCTTCAGGTTCGGTCTGCGTCAAGAGGCGGCGCGGCATGTGCGGGTTGCCGACGATGTAGAACTGTTCGATGAACTTGGCGATGATGTGGGAATCGGTGTCGTCGTAAGTGCCAGCCATGATGAAGTTGTCGCGCCCGACCATGCTTCCCCGACGGATGAAGAATACGTCGATCCATGCTTCGTCGCTACCTTTCTCGCATGCGATGACGTCCATGTCTTCCTGTCCGATGCCGACGACCTTCTGGTCTTCGTAAACGATCTTCATTGCGTTCAGACGGTCGCGGAGAGCGGCGGCGCGCTCGAACTCGAGATTTTCTGCGGCCTCGGTCATCGCCTCTTGGAGATCGACGACGACCTTTTTGGTGTCACCTTGGAGGAATGAGATGACTTGCTCGATGACCTCGTCATATTCTGGCTTGTCGGCGTAGCCAGTACAGGGTGCGATGCAGCGTTTGATGTGGTACTCGAGGCAGGGACGCTCCTCTTCGCCCGTGATCTTCATCGTGCAGGAGCGGTAGGGGAAGAGTTTTTTGAGGAGATCGAGAGTGGTTCGGACGGAGTATGCCGAGGCGTAGGGACCGAAGTAGCGCGCACCGTCGCGTTTGGAGCGTCGGCGCGTGAAGTAGACGCGGGGAAACTCGTCGTCGAGGTCGACCTTGATGTAGGGATAGGTCTTATCGTCTTTGAGTCGGGCATTGAAGCGGGGTTTGTGCTCCTTGATGAGGGAGTTCTCGAGGAGTAAGGCTTCGCGCTCGGACTCAGCGACTATGTATTCGAAATCGTGAATGAGATTGACGAGTCGTTTCGTCTTGCCACGCAGTTTGGTTTCGTTTGAGAAGTACGAGCGGAGGCGGTTACGCAGGCTTACGGACTTGCCGACGTAGAGAATCTGTCCGCTCTTCCCGCGCATGGTGTAGACGCCGGGTTTGCGAGGAACAGCGGCAAGGCGATCAGCAAAGAGTTCGGCGCGGGAGGGGGATTCGGATGTCGCGGAAGTGGACATAGGGATAAGTTGATTTTACGGGGTTGAACTGAGATGCGAAGGATGCTGAAAGGTATGTAATTTAGTGGTTACCAGGATTCGAGGGGAGCTATGGAGACTAGTCCACCTAGCCGCATCTCGATTGAGAGGGAATAGCTGCGCATAAGTTCGCGGCCCATCAGTGGTGCGATGCCTTCGATGACTCGGACTGTTTTGAACTCGCCGTCCCACATCACTTCTGCGAGATAGTAACGCGCTGATCGCCGATCACCAGTAGCAGAAGTGATTTCAGTAGTTCCTGGAAGTTCCTGCAACCCCAATCTCGCTATGATGTCAGGTGTCATCACGAGACTGAAATCATTGCCGGTATCGACGATGAATGTAACGAGGTTGACCGCGCCGTCGTGATCTCGAATCTCGAGGTCGACCAGTGGGTAGAGATTGCCGCCTAGGACGCGGCCAGTGATCAACTGCCTGGCCTCAGGCGGTGGAAATCTGCTATTGCGGCTTCAATGTCTTCAACGTCGTCTGGCGAGATGCCTCCGTCTTTGAATCCTGACTTGGCTATCGGGATGGACCAAGTTACGGCGTCAGCACGGCGGGCCATCAGTCGGTTGAGGACGGCATCGTCGTGCCCGTAGTGTCCGATCTCGTAATCCCCACTGATGCCATCAATGACGATGTGGCACCCCTTATGAGAGTCTTTGTATTTGGGTAGCAGTTCTTCTTTGTAGATCCGCTTGGCGTTCTCAATCGCCTCATCGAAATCTAGTCGTGCACGTCTCGAACCATGTTGCAAAATCGTCACAGCAAACTCCTTTGATGGTGGAGTATCGCAATGCTCCAAGTATAGCGGTTGCAGATATCTAAGCTTATGCAGGCTCGCGTGACAAATTCAGCTCTAGGAGTCGTTCGAGGATGGTGTCGTCATCGAGGGCGGCGGGGTCTTCGGGCCAGCCGTAGGCATCGAATACGGCTTGGTCGAGGTCAGCGTGGTCGGCTTTCAACCAAGATGGGTTGCGGTTGTATAGGTTTGTAAGAGTGTTTTTCTGCTTGACACCGTTGTGCAGGGCGAAAGGCCCGGATAGCGAATTTTCGCGGTGGATCATCAGAATTTTAGCCGTGTCAGCGATTGCGTCTCGTTGGTCGTCTGTTGGTTCTGGGAATGGAAAAGTCTCAAAACAAGTGGTATGGGTGTATCTGAAACCAGATTCGCGATCTCTCACCTGACTGCCCATAGCTCGGGCCCAAGTCGCATGCACCCGAGATTGAAGGGTGCCCATGAAATAGTCATCATCGCGGGCAAATACTGTAACTGCGCCGTCAGGCAATGTTGGATGGTGCACCCATACGAAGACGCGGTGTTTCCCATGTCGGGGAGTGACAATGAACCGGTGCAACTTTTGTACGGTCGATCTCATGCCGGGACGTGTACTTGTGAATAGCCACCATTGAGAACGCAACTTGGGACGCTTTTCGCGGTATGGTTTCACATGTGCCTCGATGTGCTCAAACGGCATTTCATACAGTCGTGCTTCATCTTCCTTGGTGTGGACACCGAAGTCGATTATCCATCGATTGCTAGATCCGTCGGTTACATCGCTGGCGATTAAATACGGTTTGACCACATCGCTATTGGACCTCCCACTCGGGTTAGAAGTTTGAAGCATTTGATGTGCAACATTTTCGCGAATGTCAAACGGCCCAGTTCTATCAATCCCCTTGAATGCAATACCTGCGTTTTCCTTTAGACGCCTAGCTTCTGTGACATCGGCGGATCTCGATGAAAGATCGGGATGAATAACATCAACGGGTGCGCCATCCAATACGCGGTGTTTCTCGCTGCCATCATCAAAACCGACCATGGAAATGTGAACGAACGCGCCATCTGGCCTTCTGTCCCATTCACGATCCGATTCGGCAAAGAAAATGTCGCCAGTTGCTTTGATCTTTTGGAGTACTTCCCTAGAATCAACAGCCCTGATGGTTTGCGTGGCCAGTAGCCCGGCACGTGACGATTTGCCTCGTTCAATTTGATGACGCGCTTTCTCGAACCAGAATGCACAAAAATCAGCCCTACCCGACACTTGGCTATCCCAAACTTTGTGCAACAAGTTGACGTAGTCTTCACCGAGATCCCCTCGCATGTTTGCATTGCCGAGAAACGGCGGATTGCCGATGATGAAGTCTACTTCGGGCCATTCTGCGGGTTTTGGTTCGGGTCCGGTGTCGTCGACGATGGCGTCTCGGCAGTCGATGTTGTCTAGCGGGTCTAGTACGGGGTCGCGGTCTTCGATGTTGCCGACGCGAGCCCTGTTCTGGAGATGACCAATCCAGACGACGACGCTGGCGAGTTGGTGGGCGTATTCGTCGATCTCGATGCCGAGCAGTTGGCGTGGATGGACGCGCGGTTCTGGAGGGTCGATTCCGAAATCGAGCGCCCAGGTGATGACCTCTCGTTCGAGGCCATGCAATAGGTTTAATGCTACGTAGAGGAAGTTGCCTGATCCGCAGGCGGGGTCTAGGATGCGAACATTTCCCAATCGGTCTATGAAATTCTGAACTGTGACCTTGGCTAGTTCGGCGTCGGCGTCGCTGATAGAAGATTTGATGTTGTCCCAATCTCTTCGGAGCGGTCTCATGACGACGGGCTCTACAAGCGTTTCTATGTCCTTACGGGACGTGTAGTGTCTGCCGTGTTGCGCGCGTTTTTCAGGATTGTAGACACGCTCAAAGAGCGTACCGAATATGGCGGGTTCGATCTGGGACCAATCGAGGGCATCGGCCTCACGTACGAACGGCATTATGGTGTTGCCGATCTGCAGGTTGTTGGGTCGCCCGTCAAAGAGTCCGCCGTTGAAACGCTTGATGGGTGGGGCCTCGATCGGGTCGCCGACGCTCATCTTTTGGAATAGGCGGTTTAGCCTGGCCGGAAAAACGGTCGCGGGGAATGTGCCCAACTCATGCGTGTATTGGGTCATTAGTTGTTTCGGCAAAAGTCCGACATCGCTGGAGAACATGCAGAACAGAAGCTGAGAAAGGAACCGAGCGATTTCCACGTCTTTGCCAGTGTTGTAATCCTGAAGTTCTTTGGCAATGTTGTTGAAGATGTCGGCCGCCGCCTCTGTGATTTGGTCGGTGGTTCGTACGGGCTCTAAGTAGTCAGGATCGTAGAAGCAGTAGCGGAGCACTTGGTAGATCGAGAGTGGCGATTGATCTACAACTCCGAGCGAGTTCCTGCGTGTAGCGTTCTGCTCGATATCGTGTAAGTCGTCAAGCTCAATGATGTAGGTGTCGGGTGCTTTTCCGGTGAAATTGGTATGGATGCGAATGGTTTCAAAATCGGCGACGATCAGCAGTGGCGGGTTGCCAAGTCCATCGCGGTATCTGAGGTTCTGGTTGTACGCCGCGTCAAGGTCTAATCCCGGCTTTTTGTACTCCATGATGAAGTGATCGCGGAGAAAGACGTCAGCTTCACCTTGACTTCCAGTCGCGGTGCGTACGCGCTGATTGAATTCGAAGTCGTGGTTGTCTAGGTCGTCAGAGGGTTTTGGGTGGCCGACGATCGCGCATAATTCGTTGAAGTGGGCCTGGAAATGCTGGATTTCGTTGCCTTGATAGCTCGTCCATTTGCGTCCGAAATCGGCTGCCAAGGTTTGAACAGCACTTGGTACATCGCGGGACGGGTTGATTGGTTCATCCATCAGCAGCATAGATTGGTCTCAGATATGGATGTTCGAGTATAGGTGGATCGATAGGAGTTAATTTTCGCGCAAGTTGACGGTTCAGTTTAGCGACACGTCAAAGATTCACCCGCCGGTTTAGGCCGCAAAGTCGCGATACTCTTCGTTGCGTCTCGTCCAATTGGATGGGCACAACGCAACAGTAAACGAGATTGCCTACAGAACGATTGTGAAGACCGCTAGGGCTACCACGATGCCGGCGGCTAGGATGCCCATTTTGCGGATTTCCAACGGGAAAGTGCGGGCGTAGACTTCGGATCGTGTCCGTTGCGTGCGGCGTGGACTGGCGGTGTGCGGTCGGTTGGGGGAGGCCGAAAGGTTTCGTGGTGCGGGCACGGGTGCAGTTGCGGCCGATGGTGCCGCGATGTCTTCTTCTGGTTGTTCGGGTTGTTGGCGCCGCGCCGTCGGCTCTTCGGTCTGGACGAAGACGTTAGGTCGTCGTCCGGGTCGTCGTCGGTTTCGGTTGCGAGGTGGCATGTGAGATCAGGTGGTGGTGTATTGGTTTCTAGGTGAAATTCTAGACGATGACGGAGCAACGCCGTTAGAGTTTGCCGTCGTCGTCGAGAGATTCAGCGGCTAAAATGGTCGCCCTAGCAGCGTATGAGATGGTGACGTCGGATGTGTTGAACATGAAGTGATATAGGAACGGATCGATCGGGCTCGTACCAAATGCCTTGTCGAAGTAGCGGTGTTGTGCGGCATCCGAGTGGGAGATGAAGTCTCGTGCTTCGTCCATGGAGATGTTTTCGCGTTCGGCTACTCTCTTGGCGCGGTCTTCCATTCGCCCGACAACACCGACGCGTACGACATCGTTGCGTTCTCGAAGAATTGCGGCACCGCCGCGGCTGAGGATGACGATGTTGCCTTGATCGGCGATGTCGTTGATGACCTCTCGTGTGGTAGTGATGAAACGTTCGTCGTTGACCTCTTCGGCGGTGGTGTGTGGTTCTTCCTCGTATTCGCTGTACTGTCTAGAGATGAGGTCTTCGACTCCGGGTCCGAAGTATGGGTCTCCGCCCATTCCGGCGACCGCGGAACGTTCGAGTACGCGTTGGACGCGGAGAGCTAAGCGATTTACCAGCGAAGGTACACGGCGCTCCTGGTCAACGAGGGCGCGCATAGTGGCGTTTACACCGCGAGCTACCTGAGCGAGGATAAGTCGATCGACGAAGTCGATCTCCAGTTCGCGAGCCACGAGACGCCCGAGATCGGGTGCACCGGCTCCAACTCTACCTTCGACGGTGATTATCGGCATATCAACTCCTTTGCTGAAACGATTCGGCTGATCAGGTTGTGGGTTGCCCAAGTTGAGTTTGAGGGCGAGGGTGTTCAGATATTTCCATTATCGCTTGAGTTGGACATCGGGGTTGAAATGGAGTCACGGGTTTTACCATCAACTAGGTTGTAGCGAGGCCATGGTCTCTGTGACAACGAAGGAATCTCTAGCAGCAAGGTGGTTGAATTCGGATGCCCGTAGGCGCATTGACATCTCAACGATGGCGTGACAATTCGCCAACGACGTTTAGCCTTGAGAACCGCCCAGCGGTTGGTTACGGTGGGGTTGTTGGATCGACGCACACCCTGGGTTCTGCTGCGGGTGCGGAGATGTTGGCTGCAGGTGGCAACGCGATAGATGCGGCGGTAGCGACGTTGTTTGCGCTGGGTGTGGTGGAGCCGATGAAGATGGGAATCTATGGCGCGGGCTTCATGAATATCCGTCTTGCGAGCGGAGATCGATTCGTGATTGACAACTACTCGCAGGCACCGGCGGCGGCAAAAATGGATATGTACACACCGTTGTCGGACGAATGGCCGAACTACATGCGGGTTCGAGGGGATTTGAATCAGACGGGTGTGTTGGCTTCGGGTGTGCCGGGAGCTTTGAAGGCGTGGTGCGAGGTGCAGTCTGAACACGGCAAGTTGACGCTGTCCGAGGTCATGCAGCCGGCGATCAGTTACGCCGATCATGGTTTCCGGGCAACGGATCATCATTGCAAGTTCGTGGCTGACAACCAAGACCAGCTACAGCTTTTCAGCGCCACGAGCAACATATTCATGCCGGCGGGGCGCGTGCCTCTAACCGGAGAAATGGTGGTGCAGCGGGACCTCGCGGCTACTTTGAAGCGGATTGCGATTGAAGGTGCGGACTATTTATATCGTGGCGAGTTGGGCGAGGAGATCGTCAGGTATTCACAGTCGCACGGCGGGATCTTGACGATGGACGACCTGCGGGGTTACGAGACACGGACGAGCAAGCCGGTTGAAGGTAGTTATCGCGGTTACACGATTACCGGACCTCCCCCGGCGTCAGCTGGCGGCCTTCACTTGATCGAGTACCTGAATGTCTTATCGTTGCGGGACATTCGAGGGATGGGTTTCGGCGGGAGTGCGACGATCCACTTGATGGCGGAAGCGATGAAGCTCGTGTTCGCGGACCGGAATCGTTATCTTTCGGACCCGGAATTTGTCGAGATTCCAACCGATCGGTTGTTGTCTGAGTTTCATGCGAAGGAGTTGATAAGTCAGATTCTGCCAAATGCGGTCATGCCAGAACTGGCGACGCCGGCATTTGCGGAGTCGGACAGCACGTCACATGTGACGACGGCGGACGGGGAAGGGAATATTGTATCGGCGACACAAACGATCAACCACATATTCGGCTCGAAGGTCGTCGTTCCGGGAACTGGAGTTTTACTGGACAACACGATGTCGAACTTCGATCCGCATCCTAACGTTGCCAACTCGATTGAGCCGATGAAGCGCGTTGCGAGCAGCATGGCACCGGTGATTGTGTATCGTGGCAGCCGTCCGAGTTTCGTATTGGGGTTGCCCGGTGGGTTGCGGATCTGGACGTCGGTGGCACAAGCGATAGTCAATATCGTCGATCACGGTATGACGCCGCAGGAGGCAGTGGAAGCGCCTCGGATGTTCACACAGGGGCAGGCAGTGGAGTTGGAGCGGGAATTCACCTCCACGGTTTCGACGGCGTTGACCAATATCGGGCACGAGGTGGAGATGGTGGCCAATGTTGCCGGTGGAATGAACATCATTGAGTTCGGCGAAGATGGGTCGCTCGCCGGTTCTTCTTGTTGGCGCTCAGACGGCGGTGTGGTTGCGGTAAATCGGGGGTCCGCGCGACCGGGCGTTGGATTGTCGGTTTTTGAGCCCAGTCGAGGTAATTGACGGACGGT
This sequence comes from Dehalococcoidia bacterium, assembly GCA_965232825.1. GTDB lineage: Bacteria > Chloroflexota > Dehalococcoidia > Lucifugimonadales > Lucifugimonadaceae > Bin127. Next base: position 745,746 of record OZ247429.1, read on the forward strand.
ATATCGCCGATGTCTCGCGAGAATTCGCCAGGGGTGATGGAAGCGCGTTCATCGCGCTTCGGGTTGGTGTGTGCCGTATGCGCCGAGGTTGCCGGTTCGCCTTCGGTTCGGAACGTGTATTGCGATTGCGGTGGGATCTATGACATTCGGTATTTCGATGCCGCAGATGCAGTTTCAGGATTACCGACTGCGGCATCAAATCTAGCGATCGACTTGGGGCAGGGGAGCACTCCGTTGGTGCGGTTGGATGGATTGGCGCGGAGTGTTGGGGTCGCGAATCTGGTTGCTAAGTTGGAGTTCTGCTCGCCGACAGGTTCGTTCAAGGATCGGGGCAGCGCAGTTTTGATTTCAGCGGCGCATGAAGAAGGCGTCAAGGAATTTGTCGAGGATTCGTCGGGCAATGCCGGCGCTTCGATGTCGGCTTACGCGGCTCGTGCCGGTATACGAGCACACATATTTGCGCCTTCGAGCGCGGCGCAGGGAAAGTTAGATCAGATTCAGATTTTCGGTGCCGAGTTGCATTTGATCGACGGTCCTCGGCAGGCGGCGACCGATGCGGCGGCGGAGTTTGCGGATCGTCAGGGAATCCCGTATCTCTCACATGCTCTTAGCCCTTGGTTTGCCGAGGGCGTTAAGGCGATGGTTGCAGAGGTTGCTGACGCTGGTTTTATAGCCACGGATATCGTAGCGCCGGCAGGTAACGGAGCGTTGTTGATCGGTAGTTATGCGGGATACGCCGATGACGAACGACCGCGGATACATTGCGTGCAGTCGCAGGCGGTTCAACCGTTGCTGCGTGCGATACAAGGAGCGGCGTGGAACGCTGACGAGGCTGAACCAACGGTTGCGTCAGGGATAGCGGTCAGCATGCCGCCACGGACAAATCAGGCTGCACGAGCCGTCGTAAAGTCAGGTGGGACGGGCGTTGCGGTCGCAGATGCCTCGATGTTGGAGTGGCGGGAGCGGTTGGCGACTGAAGCTGGAATCTTTTGCGAGGTAACTTCGGCAGCGGCGTTCGCAGGTTTGGAGGAGTTGGTGCGTAAAGGTGAGATCGGAAGAGCGGCGCGAGTTCTCGTGCCGGTTACGGGGTCGGGGTTGAAGGAGGGGATGAGTAAGCTTTTCGCAAAGTACCGGAGACAGAACTAGGAAGATTTAGTCCAAGGCCATAAGCCGCTCCATTTGAATTTGCCGTCGTCTACAGGATGACCCAAGAATTCTTCTAGTTGGAGGCGAAACAAAACCGTCCTTGACCCGACCTGTGCGTTTTCATCGAGCACGGTTGATGGCACACTCTCCCAATCGAATGGTCGACGCCCGAAGCCATCCGTCTGCTCCCATACGATCACCTTGTTGTCCTGGACCCTCCAGCCTTCGGTCAAGTTCTCGTCGTTATTTCGGCGCTCTGGGTGGAGAAGATTCCGCAGTTGCTCTCTGATTCGGTCATGGCGTTGGTTTGTGTAGTCGTTCCATCGCGTTAGTCGGCACCAATCAGGGGGAGCGACCTCCGAGAATTCGGATATGATGCCGGCCAAAATCCTCGTTGAGAATTCCAACCAATCTTCTGGAAGGCTTCCGGCGGGCAGACTCGTCATTGTCTCTGACAAATAGCGTTTGTACAACTGGCCATTCCTCAACACTTTCCTTACATCTTGAACACTCTTCTGAGATGATTGGCGTTCGGTTTCTTTGAATTGAGGAAGTGCGGCCGTGGTGTAAATCATCAAACAACGCTTGACGATATCATCTGGGTAGGACTTTTGATCAGCGTTCATCGAGATGACGTAGCATGAATGTTCATCGTAGGTGTGCAGTTGTTCTTCTTTGATGAGGTCGTGGCAATGCTCACGCAACACAGATCTGCTCACATCGTCGAATACCATCGGATGCCGCTTATACGCCACTTCAGTATTTCGAAGTCTCTGTTTTGTGAAGCTCTGTTTTGAGATCGTGTGCGCCGCGCCGAACATGGATGTCATGAGCGTGTCAATCAGGCTAGTCTTTCCACAATTCGCTTTTCCGTAAACGATCGCGAATCTCGGGTACTTGATGATGTCTTCATCGCGGATTAGCGCAAGTGATCGTATGTCACACATAAAAGGGGATAGATACAACCATGCCCAAAGCATGAAGTAGTCGTGTTGTAGTTTTTTGACATCACCCTCAAAGTTATCTTCGAAGTTAGAAAAGTATCTCAACATAGCGTCAACTTCGCGCCGAACGCCTTCGGTTGACCAATTGAGTGTGAATGGTTTGCCGGACAGATTCACTGTTCCCTCTGATCGGTCCATGCTGAAGTACCGGTTGTCTGGTTTTTCACCGGACTTAGCGAACCTAATCTCGCTGACTTCGCGCTTGATTTCGGGAGTAATCCGTTGCTTACCTCTCCGCATTGGAGGTACGACTTTGGCAACGTGTGGACTGATCGTGGCGGCGACCTTCTCGATTCGGTTCGCTTGCACGGCGATTTTCAGCTCTTCTTCGTTTGGGCTGTCAATAATCAAAGTCGCTTTTTTGTCGGCGATAGCTGGCGTTTCTTCGAGTTCGATACTTGCTACCTCGATCCGGTCTTGCGGTAAAGTGACTTCTTCCGAAGCAGTCTCTTTGACCGTCTCAAACATACAGTTGTAGTGCGACCAAGCCTCATCATCGTTGTCGTACATCACCAAGGTCTCCGGCTGCAAACCGGAGAATGCCCGCTCTGAAAGGTTCGCTGAACCGACGATTACACGGGTAATTGAGCCTTCGTTTTTGCTCAATAAGTAGAGTTTTGCGTGTGCGGTCTGCTTCTTTACAACTCGGAATCGAGCGCGCCCAGAGCGGACTTGAGTCAGGATCCGGACATGTCTTTCGTCCTTGAGACTTTTAATCGCAAACCGAACATCGCTGATCGCAGTTTGTTGGAATGCAAGCAGATTCTTAAGGTCGTGCAACGTCGATTCGCAACCGAAAACACATTCAAAAAACTTGAATTCATGTTCGTCCAACATTCTGACGATCGTGCCTGCGCTCGCAGAGTAAGTAAGTACGCGCAGAGTGTCGAAACCGTCAAACAACGACCAATCAAACGGAATTTCACGCTGAAAACCGACAACGGCCACGCGCAGTCCGCTGCCGTCGTCCAGTTTCATGCCCGACTGAGTCTGGTCGAGTTGAGTTCCATTCATGCCTAGCATAATATACGGAACGTACGTTGTTTAACTTTGTTGATAGTTACCCGTCTTCTGACACCGGGATCTCGAGGTGGGTGAGATCTGGAAGGTTGCCGCAGGACGCTACTTGTGAGAAGGTTCCGCCAGGTATGGAGACGGCGACGGCGTGGTTACCGTCGAGGATGGTGCTGACGTGGCGTTCCGGGAGGTTGGTTACGGATACACCGCCGATGGCGTGGTCGAGAGTTTCGACCCATTTGAATTTGGCTAGATCGCCGGCGTCTTCGCATCTGCCGGAGCGGATGCTCAACTGTTGGATCGTGCCGGGCGCAGGTCGAACAGTTACTTTGATGCGCGTGCCGCGGTCGAGTTGGGTGACTACCCCGGCTCCCTGCTGCGGATAGTCCTGGAGGCCGAGATTGAAGCCGATTTGGACTTTGCCGTCATCTTCGTCCTGCAAGACCGTGGGTGTAGGGGTGATGGCCATGGCACCGGGTGTTGCCGTCGGTAAGGCGATGACGGTTGGTTCGGTATCGTCGCCGCATGCGATTGCAGTTAGACCGATCACGCATAACAGAGGGGCGATGAAGAGAAAGCGGGCGATTTGGATGCGTGTTTGGGCGAGCATGAGAATCGATTCTATCCACCGGCATTCGCTTCTTTAAAGGCTTCGGCAAAACCTTCGATCGATCCATGGAGCACTTCGTCTTCGACGCAGTATGACGCTCGGAAGTAGCCGTCCATGCCAAATCCGACGCCGGGCACGACGAGGACTAGTTTGGATTTGAGCAGGTCCACGAATGCTATGTCGTCGGGGATCGGAGATTTGGGGAACAGGTAGAAACCGCCGTCGGGGAGGTTTGAATGGTAACCAATGTCGATGAGAGCGGAGTGAATGATGTCGCGTTTGCGTCGGTATTCGGAGATGTCAACGCTGGCGTGCTGAAGTTTTGCCACCACGCGTTGCATGATGGCGGGAGCATTAACGAAACCGAGCGTTCGGAGCATGAAGACTGATGCGTCGAGGAGGTCCGCCTTTCCAGAGTCGTCTGGGTTGACGGCGAGGTAACCGATACGTTCACCGGCTAGTCCGAGGTCTTTGGAGTGGGACATAGCGACGATGGTGCGAGGGTGGTGTTCAAAAACGAACGGGTACGCGGCGTCGGTATAGATGAGTTTTCGGTACGGTTCATCGGTGATGATGTAGATCTCGGTGCCGTATTCCGTTTCGGTGGACTGAATGAGCTGTGCGAGTTGGGCAATTGTCTCGGCGGGATAGATGACTCCTGACGGGTTGTTTGGCGAGTTGATGATGACGGCACGGGTGCGTTCGTTCATCAAAGACGCTAACGAGTCGAAGTCGGGCATGAAGTCGGGGGTCGACTTTGCTTCGCGGTAAACGCCATTGGCGTGCTGGACGTAAAAGATGTATTCGGCGAAGTATGGCGCGATGATGATGACTTCGTCGCCGGGGTCAAGAAGGGCTCTGAGGGCGACGTTGATGGCACCGGCGGCACCGACGGTCATGATGATGTCGCTTGGTTGGAACTGCGTTCCTGATTCGTCAGACAGCGCTTCGGCAACGGCGACCCGGGTTTCGATGAAGCCCGGGTTTGGCATGTAGCGATGCGTGCCGCCGGGAGCTTCGTTGGCGATCTCGGCGAGGGCTTGGTTGAATTCGGGTGGCGGCTCGAGAAGGGGGTTGCCGAGCGAGAGGTCGAAAACGTTTTCCGCGCCGTGGATCGCTTTGAGCTGCATGCCCTCTTCGAACATGCGGCGAATCCACGAACTCGCTTTCATCTGTTCTCGTGCGAGTTTTGAGATTGCCATCTAAGCGCCTTTCGTAATGTTTAACTGGGTGCGGAAACGATTAGTTTCGTCGTCGATTCCGGCGTTTGCGGCGTGTCGTTGGGCGTCCGACGCGTTGTTGACGGGTCTGGTCAGGCTGTGCATCGTCCCGGGGTGCGAACATTCGACCGAAGAACCCGGGCCCTCCACTGTTGGGAATGACAACGACATAAGTTCCGGCCATTTTGTCGTGCCAACCCTGATGCTTGTCGTCGAATATGACCCAGATGATTCCAATACCGAAGGTGATTGTGGATACGAAGCGCCCGACGACTTCGCGCGGGATCGCGACGGCGACGCCCGGTTTGTTGCCTTCGTCGTCAACGACGGAGATACCGGCGACCCATTTTCCAAGCGTGCGTCCGAAGAGGCCAGTAGGGATGATGAAGTATGCGAGAAAGATAAACACATCGATGATCCCGGCCTGCGCGCTGAAGACGCGACCGCCCGAGATCGGAGCGACCATGAAAACGACCATGAGGAGGATTCCGATGTCAATGGCAAAGGCGTAGAAGCGGCGGAGTGGCCCAGCGAATTCGAGCCCCAGGGATTCGATAGGTTCGGGGTCAGGACTTGCCGGCTCTTCGGTTTGGTTCGCATCTGATGCGTCATGAACCGGTTCTTCAGAATGAGCCGGGCGAGGTCGGTGACTGCGTCGAGAGGTGGTCATGTTGGCGATTTGAGATTGTATCGCTTTATGGGGAATAGGCTTACACTTACTAACGCTAAACGCATTTCTATGATTGGAGCGAACATGGGCAGGCTTGACGGAAAGACCGCTTTGATCACCGGCGCGGGTTCGGGTATCGGTGCGGCGTGTGCTGAGTTGTTCGGTGCGGAGGGTGCGAATGTATTCTGCGCCGATTTGGAAGCGGGTACGGCGCGGGAAGTTGCGGACCGGGTGACTGAGCACGGCGGATCAGCCGCGGCAGACACCGTGGATGTCACGAAACGGAGTCAGTGCGAGGAATTGGTCACGGGCACCGTGGAGAGATTTGGCGGGTTGCATGTTTTGGTCAATAGCGCGGGGGTGACACCTCGGAAAGCACCGTTGGATTGGGATTTCGAGGAGAAGTGGGACTGGGTGATTGATGTGAACTTGAAGGGCTCGATGTTGATGTCTCACGCCGCATCGGAAGTGATGCTTCCCGCTGGTTACGGTTCGATAGTGAACTTGGCGTCGATCATCGGATTGGTCGGTTACTCAACCGGGATGAGCGACGGTTTTAATCCGTATCCGCATTCGAAAGGCGGGGTTGTGCAGATGACGCGCGATATGGGTGTGGCGTTTGCCAAGCGAGGCGTCAGGGTGAATGCGCTATGCCCAGGTTTCACCTACACAGCCCTCACGAGGTCTTTGACTGACGATGCCGACATGCGCGTGCACCTGGAGTCGCTGCATCCGATGGGACGGCTCGGCGAGCCGATTGAAATTGCGTATGCGGCGTTGTATCTGGCATCGGATGAGTCGTCGTTTGTAACCGCTTCGTGCCTGCCTGTAGACGGCGGGTACACGGCGGGATAAGGGAAGCAAATCAATGGTGGAACAGACACGAGCGAGAGAATCAACCGTTTCGGGGCGTTTGCAAGGCAAGGTAGCGTTGATCACCGGCGGCGGTAGCGGCATTGGTGAAGCGAGCGCCAAGTTGTTTGCGGACGAAGGAGCGACGATTGCGATCGCCGAATTGAACGCGGAAGGTGCGGAGCGCGTTGCGGATGAGATACGTGAAGCTGGCGGTTCGGCGATGGTCACGTCGGTTGACGTGACAGACAACGACAGTTGCGCGGCTGCGGTTGACGCGGTAGTGGATGAGTTTGGACGAGTCGATATTTTGGTCAACAGCGCAGGCGTGGGTGCCCGGCGCGCCTCGGACATGACCTACGAGGAGCGTTGGCAGTTCGTCATCGACGTTAACCTGAAGGGCACGGTATTGATGGCGCGGCACGCGGTGGATCAGATGAAGGAGCAGGGTAGTGGTGCGGTTGTGAACATCGCTTCGATTCGTGGTTTAATCGGCTACCCCGATTTCATCACGGATGGCTTCAATCCCTATCCGCACTCCAAAGGTGGCGTGGTCAACGCGACGCGCGATATGGCGCTTGGCTTGGCGAAGCAGAACATTCGGGTTAACGCGGTCTGCCCCGGATTCACGCATACAGAAATGACGCGCGGGACGTGGGAAAACCCTGAGATGTACGACCGGATTGTTGCCTTGCATCCGATCGGTCGATTTGCAGAGCCGATCGAGATCGCCCGGGCGGTGCTGTTCCTGGCCTCGGACGAGGCCTCGTTCGTAACCGGTGCGTGTTTGGTGATCGACGGCGGGTTTACGGCGCAGTAACGCTGAAATTCGATCGCTAAGTCGATACCGAGACTAGCTCGTTCGTTGACGTCTGGCCGTTGTCGCTAGTTCCGTAACTGGATTTGCCTTTGACGTCAAAGACTTCGTCGGCGCTTGCAATGATCCATGGATCAGCTTCGTAGACGACGTCCTCGTCTTTTCCGTGGTACGGGAGGAGATTCAGGACGTGACGAATGGAGTTGATGCGGGCCCGCATTTTGTCGTCGGATTTGATGACGTACCAGGGAGCGAAGTCGGTGTGGGTGTGATAGAACATCGACATTTTGGCGGTGGTGTAGTCGTCCCATCGGTGGTACGAGGCGAGGTCGACCGGGCTGAGCTTCCACTGCTTCAGAGGATCGCGCTGCCGACGTTTGAACCGGCGCTCTTGCTCGATTCGGCTGACTGAGAAGTAAAGCTTGATGATGCGGATGCCGGAGTTCGCCCACATCTCCTCGATCAGTGGAGTATCGATGAGGAATCTGTCATATTCCTCCTCGGTGCAGAATCCCATGACTTTTTCGACACCGGCGCGGTTGTACCAGGAGCGGTCGAAGAGAGCGATCTCGCCATCGGTAGGCAGGTGTTGGATGTACCGCTGGAAGTACCACTGCCCAGATTCTTGGGGTGTGGGTTTTTCGAGTGCAATAACTTTGGCAGCTCTGGGGTTGAGGTGCTCCATGAAGCGACGGATCGTTCCGCCTTTGCCGGCGGCGTCACGGCCTTCGTAGACGATCAAGACCTTCTCGCCGGTGTCGCGCACCCAGTTCTGCATCTTGACGAGCTCGATCTGGAGGGGGAACTTGTGTTCGTAGTAACTGTCGAGGCTGATTTTTCGCTGGTAAGGATAAGCGCCTTCGCGGAAGAACTCACGACGCTCTTCGGAGTCGAGGTCGTCTCGATTTTCCGGGTCGCGGTAGTTTCTCAGCTTGCCGCGCGTCATTGAGTCTTCGAAAGCATCACCCCATTTGGTGTTGAAGAAGCCGTGTGCGCGTTCGCTCGTGGTGCTCTTGTATGCGGGTTCGTTCTCTGCCATGATGCGAGACCTCATGGTGCGTCGTGAGTGGTCGAATGATTGATTACAAATATACCAGCGTCTCAGGTAACGTCCGATTACGACGCGAGCGGAGGTTGCGATCACAGATCGCGTCGAAGTTAAACGTCCTCGAAACGAGAGGGTAGGACGATCTCTGGGGGTGAGACTTCCTGCAAGACCAGGTCTGCGGTCCATTCGGCCATCAACGGCGACAGCAGTATGCCTTTTTTGCCGGCACCATTGGCATAGAAGAGGCCATCAGCCGCACTCGAAGCACCGATGATGGGAAAACCGTCGCTGGCTACTGGACGCAGGCATGCGGTGGTCTTGATGGCACGCAACCCTGCGAGCGATGGGATGTAGCTAGTAACTCCGCCCATGATGTGATTGCGACCCTCGTCGGAGATTTCGCGGTTGAAGCCGCGGTCCCATTCGTAGGTCCCGGCCCACACCGAGCCGTCGGGTTTGCGGCCGACGTTGAAGCCACCGAAGCCAACTCGGTTTTGGAGGTCACTGCCCGGTCGTTCAAGGCGAATGATTTCGCCTTTGATCGGTTTGATCGGGAGCGAGGGAACGCCGGCGATTTCACTCGTCCAAGGTCCGGTTGCGACGATGACGATTGGAGTGTCGACGATGGATCCATCTGCAAACTTCACGCCGGTTACGGAATTCCCGTTGGTTTGGACAGCAATGGCGCAACCGTTAGCGAAGATTGCTCCGGCGCGTTGTGCTTCGGTTGCGATGGATTTTGTGAATGAGCAGCTGTCGAGTTCCCAACCTGCGTCGACGATTGACGCCGCGACCATGCCGTTTCGAATTGCGGGTTCCAACCGATACAGATGCTCGGCGTCGATCATCTCCGCCGCAAAGTCTTCGGATCGCATCCATTCGACATCGGCTGTCAATTGACTTGCTGTGGTCTCGTTGTCCGCTAGTGAAATCGAAATCACTCTTTGCAGTTCCCAGTCGTGGGACGCGGAGGTAGAAAACTCATCGTAGAGTTCGATGTGCTTGGCAATTGCGTGGCGGTAGTGTTCAGTCATGGGACCGGGTACTCCGCTGCCGAAGTGAGCGGAGAGTCCGCCCCAGGCGAATGCAGAAGCGTTCGACGCTATCCCGTCGCGGTCGAAGACTTGAGGTGCGATGCCCGAACGTGCAAGTTGCAACGCGATCGCGCAGCCGATGGCGCCGGCACCAAGAACCACCGCGTCGGTTTTTAGGGGAGTTTTCAACTCAATTTCCTCTCATCACCGAGTTCTTGTGCGTGATTCGCGCAATAGTCGACTGTACGTCAATCTAAAAGTGTTGGATTTTGCAGCGACGACAGCGTTAGCGCAAGTTCCGTCGGTTAACACCGCGCTGAGGATGCTGGGACAGATTGTAACGACACGGATAGCGATTGCCGGAAACATTGCGGAATTAGAATCTGGTGATATTGGCGACGATGTATTTGACTACGCTCGGTCAATTGCGCCGTGGTTTCTCGTGATTGGTTACCGATGTGCTTTCGGTTGATGGCAGATTGATTCGATGATAGGCCGGAACGGCAGGATTCGACGCGCACCTGGATTCGAAGACCGGACGGGCAGAGATTTCGAACGAATCGAGGAGTCGATCAACATCGCGCGCGGCGTGTTGCACGGCCTTGGCTACCAACCGATCGAACCCCCGCTGATTGAGCAGACCGAGCTTTTTCTAAGGCGATCAGGCGGTCTCTTATCGAGTCAACTGTTTGACTTCATAGCCCCTGACGGAAGCGACATCAGCCTCCGACCGGAGATGACCGCGCCGGTGGTTCGTCATGCATTGGAAATCTCCGGCGGCCAGGTCCCCCAAAGGTTCCAGTACGCGGCACCGATATTTCGCTATACCGAAAGGCCGTACGACGCACCATCCAGTTCGGTTCCCAACAAGCGTCAGTCCATTCAAATTGGCGCGGAGTTGGTCAACGCATCCCAGCCTTACGCTGATGGCGAGATAATTTTCGCCGCGTACACCTTGGCTCGGAGATTGGGTTTAGACAAAGTTTCAGTTCGGGTAGGGCACATCGGTCTGATACGCGAGCTGTTAAGTCGATTCGATCTCTCCGAGCGCGCTCGGATGTTTCTTGCAGACAGCGTTACTGGGTTGGCTGATAGCGACGGCGATAGCGGCTCGATTGAAACTGAAGCGGCTCGATTGGGCTTGTTACCGTCTACGGGTCAACAGATGATCGAGACGCAGGCATCGGCGGCGGATCTGTTGTCGAGATTGGCGTCAGGTTCGGTGCGCTTGCCCGAAACTTCGGAGCTGACGACGAGATCGGCCGATGAGATCGTTGCTGGATTGCGACGAAAAGTGGAATGGGACGCTCGAAACGTTGATTTCCCGGATGCATTGGCGCTCATCCGTCAAATCGCTAATTTCAAGAGCACCCGCGTCGATGCTGATAGATGCGAAGCTTCGAGCCGTCGATTACTAGCAACCATCGATGCTGCAAGGCGTTTGACCGAGGGTTACGGCCTCGAGTCTCTGCGCAGTCTGGACAATTTGACATCCGTAGTCGAAGCCGCCGAATTGAACGGCGTGGACGGTTCCGACGTTACCGTTGATCTCGGGCTAGGAGCTTCAATCGCTTACTACTCCGGGATGATTTTCGAAGTCAGTACCGTCGTGGCTGGAAAGAACATCGTCCTGGGCCGTGGTGGCCGTTACGATGGATTGGCCTCGGCGCTAGGTTCAGAGGCGGAGTTACCGGCGTTGGGTTTTGCGTTGAACCTCGATGCCGTATTGGAGTTAACTCGCGATGGTCAACCGGAAGCCGCGGTGCGCAGGTATATCGTTGTCTCGCCAACCGACGACATTTTTGTCGAGGATGTGGTCAAAAAGGCCGTCGAGCTGCGCGAGGCTGGGCACAACGTAGTGTCGTTGTTCGACAGTCAAGTCGACGCCGACGAGGTTGCGCAATCGATTGGAAACGCGTGCGTGATGCGGGTGGGGAATCCCGAGCCAATTGATGGAGTCGGGGAATGACGGATACGTTGCGCTTGGCGATTCCGTCCACTGGTGCGCTCGAGCAGGGCGCCGTTCGCTTGCTCGCGGCGTCGGACGCGGCGGTCAGTCGGGTGAACTCGAGGCGGTATACAGCGGAAATTCCCTCTATACCGGGTATCGAGGTCATCTATCAACGGCAGTCAGACATCACTACGATCGTGGATTCCGGCAATGCGGATCTAGGCATCGTGGGACTCGACAGATACTTGGAGGCGCGTTTAGAAGACGGCGAGACGTTGGTTCTCGCCCCTGATCTGGAGTACGGGCATTCACGCTTGGTGATCGCGGTACCAGATTCGTGGCTCGACATCACCTCGATGTATGACTTGGCAGATATGAGCCTCGAACTGCATGAACGAGGGCGCGATCTTCGAGTCGCGACGAAGTATCCCAGGTTGGTGAAGCGATTCCTTAATCGCCGAGGTATCAACTATTTCTCAATGGTTGCGATTAATGGCGCTCTCGAAGCCGCGCCGAGAATCGGATACGCGGACATCATCGCCGACATTTCGGATACCGGAAACACGTTGCGGGAGAACAACCTTCGCACATTGGTTGACGGTGTGGCGATTGAATCTCAAGCCATTTTGGTAGGGAATGGGCGACACCTAGCCGGGTCGAAGGCGAAACTGGACTTAACTAGGTTGTTGCTGGAGCGGATCGAGGCCCGATTGAGGTCGAGGTCGTACTTACGTGTGACTGCAAACGTGAAAGGGTCTTCGGAAACTGAGATCGCGGGATTAGTGCTCAGATCGCCGGAGCTTTCTGGCATGCGCGGTCCGACGGTTTCGAAGGTCTTTACTAACGATGGGAATCACTGGTTTGCGGTTCAGATAGTGACGCGTAAAAGTGACGTGCTGCGTGTGGTGGACCACTTACGGGCTTTGGGTGGAACCGGCACTTCGGTGACAGACATCCAGTTCCTGTATCAGAGCGAGTGCGAGTTGTACCGGAAACTGGTCGAGAATTTGGGTTCGTCCGCAATGGGAACCAATCCGTGCTGAGGCGAATCCACGGACTGGACGCTGCGATCGTCGCGTTCAAGGACCGTAGCTCGAAAAGCGACGGGAATGAGCCTTTAACCGACGGCGGCGGCATCTACGACGCGGCGATGACGCCAGACGCGTTTGCCGACCGTGTGATCGCTGATGTTCGTTCGCACGGAGATGAATTTGTGCGACGAATCTCGAAGAAATTGGATGGGGTGGAGATCGACGAATTCAAGGTTCCAGCGGATGTCGTGGCGGAGGCGCAGCATCAATTACGCCCGAGTGAAGTCGAAGGATTGCAACTGGCAGCGCGGCGCGTGGGCAAGTTTCAGGCTCGAACACTGCCGCAATCTTGGCGCGACGACGTAGAGGGATATGGGGAGGTAGCGCACCCGGTTCAATCAGCAGGTTGCTGTATCCCTGGGGGGACCGCGCCATTGGCGTCAACGGTGATTATGACGGCGGTTCCGGCGCGGGTTGCTGGAGTTCCTTATGTCTGTGTGGTCACACCCCCGGATGAGGGCGGAGTTCCGCACCCGGCCGTCTTGGCTGCGTGTCATATCGCGGGAGTGGACGAAGTGTTCGCAGTAGGCGGAGCTCAGGCTGTTGCTGCATTGGCGGTCGGGACCGAATCGATCCCTAAAGTCGATGTAATCTGTGGCCCCGGGAGCCTTTGGGTAACCGCTGCGAAGCGTCGAGTCTACGGGATGGTCGGTGTCGATGGAATTTATGGTCCCACGGAGACGATGGTCATAGTCAATGACGATTCGGATGCGGCCGTAGCGGCTGCGGACCTATTGGCTCAAGCGGAGCATGATGTTGTCGCGGCGCCTGTTCTAGTGGCGTTATCCGACCGCGCGGTGGATGCGGTTGAGAGCGAGTTGGCGACGCAGTTGGAGAGATTACCGCGGGCTGCGATTGCGCGCACGGCCTTGATGGGTCGTGGTGCGGCGGTGGTGGTCGATTCCATCGCAGAGGCATTGAAGGTTGCCGAAGTTTTTGCGCCGGAGCATCTGTGTTTGGGCTTCGCTGGTGCTAACGAGATGCTTGGGGATGTTCGACATGCAGGCGGCATCTTCTTGGGAGAGCGATCGGGCGAGGTGATGGCCGATTACGTTGCGGGACCGAGCCACGTGATGCCGACGGGTGGATCGGCGCGATTCTCGTCGGCGTTGTCGGCGCGGGATTTCATCCGCGTAACGCCATTTTTGGATATGGACCAATCGACATACGATTCGATTTCCGGAGCGGCTTCGGATTTGGCTCGGTTGGAGATGCTCGAAGCGCACGCGCTCGCGGCTGAGATTCGTCGGAAACGATAGTATTGCGAAGTCATCGAACGTTAAAAGGCAGGGGACGATGCGCGACTTGATAGGCATGATGCGACCGCATCTCTACAACCCGACGGGTTATGTCGGAGCTCAACATTCGGATCATTTGGCGACAGCGGTGGGTATCGATCCTGCCGACGTCATTCGATTGAACGCAAATGAAAATCCATACGAGCCGTTGACTGAGATAGCGGACGCGTTGGTTGGGTTGCCGATCCACGAATACCCGGATCAAGATCTGGTGCGCATCAGATCGGCGTTGAGCGAGTATACCGGGCGCCCGTCGGAGCAGTTGATTGCTGGATCGGGTGGTGATGAGATCATCGAGCTGCTGACTAAGCTTTTCGTGGCTCCCGGAGAGTCAATGATCGACTGTCCACCGACGTTTGGGATGTATGAGTTCTGCGCACAGATTTCGGAGGCCGAGTTAATCCCTGTCGAACGTCGGGACGATTGGGAAATCGACATCGAAGCAACAACGGAGGCGATTGATCGTACGGGTGCGAAACTGCTGTTCATCGCTTCGCCGAACAACCCAACAGGCAATCTTTTGCCGGAGAACGATGCAAGAGCGATCCTAGACACGGGAATCGTGTTGGTTGTTGACGAGACTTACTACGAGTTTTGTGGTGAGACGACGGCTGGGTTGCTGGACGAGTACGAAAATCTGGTTGTGATCAGGTCTTTCTCTAAGTGGGCAGGCATCGCAGGTCTGCGTATCGGGTACGCGATCGGGTCCGAACTGATTGTCGACCACCTGATGACTATTAAGCAGCCATACAACCTGAACATTGCAGCGGAGTCGGCAGGCCTGGCAGCGTTGAAGCACAAAGACAAGCTGCTGGCACGCATTACAACGTTGGAGAACGAGCGGAAGAGAACCGAGGCCGTCATTGACGAGTTGGACGGTGTCAGCTACTCGCCGTCGAGGGCGAATTTCTTGCTCGTGAAGTTTGATCGTCTGAGTGGCGATGAGGCGTATGAATTACTGGCTCGGCGCGGCATTTTCGCGAGAAAGTTCAGCGGCAGAAGGTTGGAGAATTCGATTCGGGTTAGCGTTGGAACTCCGCCGCAAAATGATCTAGTGATCGATGCGTTGCGGGACATGGTGTAACGCGTTCGGATGCACGGGAAATCGTCGGATTGAGGTGCGTGAGGATTCGATAATTGGGGCTGAGGTGCACGAATGAGTGATCGAACCGCAGAGATTGAGCGCGTAACGGGCGAGACGAATATCCGCGTCGGCCTCAACATCGATGGGCAGGGCAGAGCTGAGATAGACACGCCGGTCGGGTTCATGAATCACATGCTGCACGCGTTGGCGAAGCATTCGATGATGGATCTCTCGGTGGTGGCTACAGGTGATATCGAAACTGGCTCGCACCACACGGTTGAAGACACGGCAATAGTAATAGGTCGGTGTCTGTTGGCAGCGATGGGCGATGCCGCGGGTATCGTTCGCATGTCCAGCAAGCACGTCCCTCTCGATGAGGCCTTGTCACATGCGGTGGTCGATCTAAGTGGTCGGGGTTATGCGGTTGTCGATATGGGTTCAACCTCAAACATCGGCGATTTCTCGCCGGACATGGCTCGGCACTTCTTCGAGTCGCTGGCCGCTGAAGGTCGGTTCAATTTGCACCTAACGGTGTTGCGTGGAACGAACGAACACCACATGATCGAGTCGGCGTTCAAGGCGTTTGCTCGAGCGTTGCGAGAAGCCGCGTCGGTTGATGACCGAGCCGACGGCGCGGTGCCGAGCACCAAGGGCACGCTTTCAGGCTGATTTCCTTGCGGACGTCGTTACATTGATCGACGTTGGCGCCAACGGCTTTCGGACCGGCTTTGCAAGCGGGTATAGCGTGAGAAGATCTCACGCGTTGAATGGAGGATGGCGATGACTGAGCAAATGAGCCGTCGGCGGACCATATTTGAATGGCTTGCGCTGACTGCAATTGTCGCGTCGGTAAGCGTGACCACGTTCGACACAGACATTCCGCATCTGTGGCAAGCGACATGGGGGCCGGAGAAGGGTTGGATCGACGACATCGCTTACGTCGCGGTCATATTCTTCGCGTTCGAATACGTTGTCAGGGTGTGGACCGCTTCCGACAGACGCAAGTACATCTTTTCGTTTTTCGGCATCATCGATCTGTTAGCTGTAGTCGTGGGAATCGTGGCACTGCCCCAGTTCACGTCCTTACGACTTTTCAGATTGTTGCAACTCATAAGGTTGCTTAAGATGGCGCGCTTCAGCCAAGCATTGGCAGATCTCGGAAGGGCGTTTTCCCATATGCGGGACGAGATTGTGCTGTTTCTCACATTGACCGGATTAGTTGTTTTCTTGGCCGCGTTCGGGGCGTACCATTTCGAGCACGAGACGCAACCGGAGCAGTTCAGTCATATGGGCGATGCGCTGTGGTGGGCGGTGGCGACGCTTACAACGGTCGGCTACGGTGACATCTATCCGGTCACCATCGGTGGCAAGATCATGACCGCAGTCGTCGTGCTGTGCGGATTGGGGATCGTGGCCGCGCCCGCGGGTATCGTAGCGCAGGCAATGGCGACCGCGTTACGAGAAAAACACGCGAGGCAAGAAGACGGCCAATCGGAAGGCTAGACGCGCGTCGTTGTGCCGGTTAGTCGACCATCTCTACGGAATAGGTCTCGATTACGGGATTGGCGAGCAGCGTTTCGCACATATTGCGCGCCGTCTGTGCCGCTTGTTCGGCGTTGTCTGCTTCGATCCGCACATCGAAGAACTTTCCGGCGCTGAGCGACGCGATTTCGTTGAAACCAAGACGGGCCAGAGCTCGGTTAATGGTTTCCGATTCAGGGTCGTGGATGCCGGGTTTGAAGTAGACGCGGATGTGGGCGAGGTGTGTGCCGCTCATTTCGGATCCGCGTCGTTCAGTTCGCTGGTGTCATGCCGGCGACTTGCGGCTCGAAGCCGCGGTCGAAGTATGCGTCAATGAACTCCAACATCTTGGGTTCATCGATCTCATCTAGCCGGAGGTGGTGACGCCACGCGGTGAGCGTGATCACCGTATCCGTGAAAGGATATGGCGAAATGATGAATCCCGTATAGGTATCGTCATCGTTCCAATCCTTGGCAATCCGTTCTAACGTCGCTGCGATCTCTGCACATGAGTTGGTGTCGCATTTGGTGGTGTCGTAATGCATACCGATGCCACCGTGCTCGAGGTTGTGGATCAAGGCTTGGTCGGGTATGACACGTTCATACGGACCCCATCCGGCAGGAGCGCGCTCGTAGTTGTTAGCCTGGCTGCCAAGCGTGTTCCAGTGCGGGCCCGAGGTTGGTGGATAGATGCTGTAGCGAGTTTCTGGAACTATTGAATCCGGGACGTGAGCGCGGCCATCGTCTGGATCTTGGGGAACAGGCCCCCCGGCGTTGTATGGCCCACGCTCGCCGGCGAGTTGGTGGTCGCGAGAAACGAAACCTTGTTGGAACACAAGGGCGAAGATGATGAGAACCGCAAAAACCGAACCGAGTGCAATGAGGACGGTTCGTTTCCGTTGCTTGCGGCGATTGCTACGTGCTCGTCGTTCTTCGCGAACCTGAGAGCGGGTCATGCCGCGGCGATGCTCGGGGCGGGTGGTGGCTACTCTGTCACTTGATTGGGTCATCGATTCAAAATTCTATTTCACGGTTGGGATACGGTGGTTCACGATTGGAATGTTGAGCCGATCAACCGCTCGTAAGCGGAGATGTAGCGTTGCCGTGTCATGTCCAGCACTTCGTTTGGAACCTTGGGCGGTGGTGGTTCTCGATTCCAACCACTCTCGATAAGCCACTCGCGGAGGTGCTGCTTGTCATACGCTGGGGGGAATGCTCCAGGTTTCCAATCTTCCGCATCCCAGAAGCGGCTCGAATCGGGGGTCAAAACCTCATCGATAAGCGTCAGGTTGCCGTCGACGAATCCGAATTCGAATTTTGTGTCCACCAGAATCATCCCACGATCGGCAGCGTGTTGATGGGCTCGTTTATAGATCTCGATGCTCACGCGTTTGAGTTTCTGGAACAGCTCAGCTCCGACGAGATCGATCGCTTCCGCTTCAGTTAACGGCAGATCGTGTCCCTCTTCGGCTTTAGTTGAAGGCGTGAACATCGGTTCGGGCAATCTCTCAGCAGGGCGGAGTCCTGCGGGCAGTTCGGCGCCGTTGAGGGTGCCGTGAGTTTCATATTCGGCCCATCCGGCTCCAGCGAGGTAGCCACGCACAACACACTCCATGTCGATGCGGTCTGCTTCTCGGATCAACATCGCGCGATCGTTCCACTCAGGGGGGAGGTAAGTGAGCGCGCCACTCCGTTCGAGATCAGATTCACTCACTATTGCGATCATGTGGTTGTCAACGATGTCGCCGATGACGTTGCGGAACCAGAACGCTGACATCTGCGCTAACAGGACACCTTTTTGCGGTATCGGATCGTCCATGATGACATCGAAGGCAGAGATGCGGTCAGTGGCGATCATCATGAGTACGCCGTCGGACACGTGGTAGGTGTCGCGCACCTTGCCGCGATGGACGAGTCCGGGCAGGTAGGTGGACAACACCGTTTCCGACACGTTCAATTCGATTCCGAGACGGTCGAATATCTGGTCAACCTGCTCGATGAAGTAGCTATAGTCGAAGAGGTCGGCGAGCGAAGAGCCGTCAATATGTTGACAGACGATCGGATCTTCGCTGATGATCGATTGGAAGTCGGTTTCTTGGTCGAGAGACTGCATCGCGGCGCGCTGAACCGCGTCGTAAGCCTCGCCACGTTCTACACCAGCTTCGACTAACGCGAGCATGATGCGAGGCGAGAATACGAGGCCGTGCGTCATCTCCATGTTGCGGCGCATCCGATCGGGCTTCACTGTCATGTGAGCGATGATGCCGGACATGAGGCCCAAGATGTAGTCGAGGGCAAGCGACGAATCGGCCAGGACGACGCGTTCGGCCGACGAGTGGGAAATATCTCGTTCATGCCAGAGAGCAACGTTTTC
This sequence comes from Dehalococcoidia bacterium, assembly GCA_965232825.1. Taxonomy (GTDB): domain Bacteria; phylum Chloroflexota; class Dehalococcoidia; order Lucifugimonadales; family Lucifugimonadaceae; genus Bin127. Next base: position 764,483 of record OZ247429.1, read on the forward strand.
AAGTCCGACGATGGAGTTTGAGCGGATTACGCGTGCCAAGCCGCAGATGCGTTCGGAAAGCTCTGGGTTTCGCTTGTGCGGCATCGACGATGAACCCTTGCTAACGTAGCCCGGTTTGCCAAACGGCTCCTCGACCTCACCGATCTCGGTGCGTTGTAGCGCTCGTATCTCGGTCGCCATCTTGTCTAGCGTTGAGGCTACCAGCGCCAGTACCTGAAGGTATTCGGCATGGCGATCACGTTGGATGACCTGGTTTGAGACTTCGGCCGGTTTAAGGCCTAACTGAGCGCAGACGTGGTTCTCGATCTCGATTGGAATGCCCGCGAATGTCCCGACGGGGCCTGACAACATGCCGACTGAGACGCGATTCCGCATAGCCACAACGCGTTCGCGATTGCGTCGCATCTCGGACCACCACAGCGCAAGTTTGAGGCCGAAAGACATCGGTTCGGCATGAATGCCGTGCGACCTACCCATGCAAAGGGTGTGCTTGAACTCGACTGCACGGGACGCAAGCGCCGACATCAGTGCGTCGATGCCCGACAGGATCAGCGCGGTCGAGTCGGACAACTGCATCGCTAGGGCGGTGTCTTTGACATCGTTAGACGTTAGGCCGTGATGTATCCAACGTCCTTCTTCGCCTAAGGACGTAGCGACGGCTCGAGTGAATGAAACTAGATCGTGCCGTGTTTCCTCGAACTGGCGATCGTACTCTGCGCGTGAGAAACTGGCGTGGCGAATCTTCGACATGTCAGATTCGTCGATCACGCCGAGTTCCGACCACGCTTCACATGCCGCGATCTCGACCTTCAACCAAAGGTCGAACTGATGGTCTTCAGACCATATTCGGCTCATTTCGGGTCTTGAGTAGCGGGGTATCACGTCGTAGGTCTAGTTATGGGAGGCACGTTGCGGGAAAAGCAGAATACTAATTCAGGACTGGTTCAATCTGCACCTATGGCTATATCTGACCGGTAGCGCGCACCCTCGAAATCGATACCGTCTGCGATCTTAAACGCTGTCGAGCGTGCATCTTGGACGGATTCGGTTGAGGCGGCGGTAGCGACAAACACTCGGCCTCCAGCGGTAATCAGATGTCCGTCGTCATCCTGGGATGTTCCCGCATGGAATACGATGGCGTTGTCGTCGATGGGTAGGTCACCACTGATCGGAAATCCAGTTTCATACGAGGTTGGATATTTGCTCGAAACAATGACGACCCCTACGGCGCGGTTTTGGTTCCACGTTACGGACATTTCGTCGAGTCGGCCTTCGGCGACAGCGAGGCAAACTTCTGCTAGATCAGAATCGAGGCGCAGCATCAACGGCTCGCACTCTGGATCTCCGAATCGGCAGTTGAACTCGATAACCTGCGGGCCGCTCTCAGTCAGCATTAGGCCGGCGTAAAGAACGCCTCGATAAGGGCATCCATCGGTTACGAGGGCTTGGGCGACGGGTTCGAGTATCGTCGAGCGGATGTGATCGAGGTCTGAAGGTGAGCAAAGGGCAGGTGAGGTGTACGCACCCATGCCGCCCGTGTTGGCGCCGACATCGTCGTCGTAAGCGCGCTTATAGTCGCGAGCGGCGACCGGATTCGACACCGTTTCGCCGTCGATGAACGCGAATACGCTGAGCTCCGGACCGGAAAGTCGTTCCTCAATGACGATTGTTTCGCCCGCCTCGCCGAATGCGCGATGTTCAAGTGAGTCGGTGATGGCTTCGATCGCCTCGGTGGGAGTCTCGGGAATCGTTACCCCTTTGCCAGCGGCGAGACCGTCGGCCTTGACTACGATTCCACCCGGTGGGCAAGATTCGACGTATTGAATCGCCGTCGCCGCGTCGCTAAATGTGCGGCTTTCGGGACAAGGAATGCCGAGGCGATACATGATGTCGTTGGCCCACGATTTCGAGCCTTCGATGCGGGATGCGGCTGCCGAGGGGCCGAAAGTAGGGATGCCGTGTTCAGTGAGTTGGTCGGCCAAACCTAGGACAAGCGGCGCTTCCGGACCGACTACAACCAAGTCAGCGTTAATGTCAGTCGCTAGCGCGACCAGACCATCAACATCTTCGGCAGCGACGTTGACGAGGTCTGCGTAGTTCGCCATACCTGGGTTGCCGGGCGCACAGACGATTTCGGATACGAGGTTCGACTGTGCGAATTTCCACGTCAGTGCGTGTTCTCTACCTCCGGAACCGACTACGAGGATCTTCATTGCTTGGTTCGAGCCTTAATCGCTACGTGATGCGACCTAAGGATGCCGTCACTCCCATTCAATCGTGCCAGGTGGCTTGCTCGTAATGTCCAACACTACGCGATTGACCTCGGGAACTTCGTTGACGATTCGGTTGGACATCCGAGCGATTGTTTCGTAAGGAAGGCGTGCCCAGTCCGCAGTCATTGCGTCGGTGCTTACAACGGCGCGTATTGCGACGACGTACTGGTACGTTCGAGCATCGCCCATCACGCCGACGCTTTGGGTGTCGGTCAATACAGCAAAGCTCTGCCAAAGCTGCTCGTAAAGACCGGCGTCCTTGATTTCATCCACGACGATCCAATCGGCGGCGCGGAGGATTTCGAGCTTTTCGTATGTGACCTCGCCCATGATGCGGATCGCGAGACCAGGACCCGGGAAAGGCTGCCGATTAACGGACTGCGCAGACAATCCGAGTTCGTGACCGGCTTCTCGGACCTCGTCTTTGAACATGTGGCGGAGCGGCTCGACGAGTTTGAGATCCATCTTCTCCGGGAGACCGCCAACGTTATGATGCGTCTTGATCTTGTGGGCAGCGGAGCTTTCGGGAGACACAGATTCGATCACGTCGGGGTAGAGCGTACCTTGGGCGAGGAAGTCGACCTCCCCGATATCTTTCGCCTCCTGCTCGAAGATACGGATGAACTCTTCTCCGATCCGGCGACGTTTCTCTTCAGGATCGGTGACTTCTTTCAGTGCCGACAAGAATTGCTCGGTGCCGTCGACAAATCGCAGATTGACGCCGAGCTGGCTGGCAAATACGGTCTGGACTCGTTCGGCCTCCCCGCGGCGCATAAGGCCGTTGTCGACAAAAATGCAGGTTAAGCGATCGCCGATTGCACGATGGATGAGGGCGGCGGCGACGGATGAATCTACGCCACCGGAAAGCGCGCAGACGACCTTGCCGTCGCCGACTTGTTGTCGGATGCGAAAGATGGAGTCGCGAACGAAGTTCTTCGGTGTCCATGAGCCTGCTGCGCCGCAGATACCGTGAACAAAGTTGCGTATTATCTGGTCGCCTTGTTGTGTGTGGGTAACCTCAGGGTGGAATTGGATACCGTAAGCGAGCATCGATTCGTTGCCCATGACGGCGCATGGCGAGTTCTCGGAGAACGCGAGTGAGAGAAATCCTGGGGGCATCTCAGATATGCGGTCACCATGGCTCATCCAGACGGGCACCGAGGTGTCGAGACCTTCGAAAAGCGGGTGATTGACGCCGTTGAGTCGAAGTTGAGCGTGACCGTACTCACGCTCAATGCCGGCGACGACCGACCCGCCGAGTTGGTGCGCCAATGCTTGCATCCCGTAGCAGATGCCGAGGACGGGTACTCCGGCTTCGAAGACCCACGACGGGATTAGAGGTGCACCGTTTTCGTAGACGCTGTTCGGTCCACCGCTGAGGATGATGCCCTTTACGTCTTGCAGGTGCAGCACGTCCGGACCGGCATCGAAGGAAATGATTTCGCAGTAGACGTTTGCTTCGCGGACTCGGCGGGCGATCAATCGGCTGTATTGGGACCCAAAATCGAGGATTACTATCGATTCGGTGCGTACCGGAACGGACGGAGAGTCGCCGCCTAGTCGATCGCCCTCGGCTATTTCGAGGTATGTGTTTAGCTCGATGTCGTCAGACGTGGCGACGCGGTGCGAGGTGGATCGGGGTTCGATGGTTGTCATATTGTGAGAGCTTCCATCTATGGATTCTAATGTGTGCACAACCTCGCCCGAGTGCAAAGGTTCCCTGTGAAATGCGGATGTACGATAGTCAATGACGCGTGCTTTTTGTTTGCAACGATTAGGTTTGGATGGCATTGGAACAGATTGACTTGAGCGAGGCCGTTGACGCGGTGAAAGCTGGTGGCGTAATCGCGTTTCCCACTGACACCTTTTACGCGCTGGGCGTGGATGCGATGAATGAGTCTGCAATCAGAAAGGCCTTTGAAATCAAGAGACGTCCTGCCAACACACCAATGCCGGTTTTGATTTCGGAACACTATCAAACTGAACCGTTGGCGAAGAGTTTCGGGCATTCATCGAAAGTGCTTGCAGAGCGATTCTGGCCGGGTGCGTTAACCGTCGTTGTGCCAGCCGCAGACGATGTGCCCGAGGTGCTGACTGGCGGACTGGATACTGTGGGGTTGCGGATGCCCAATCACGACCTTGGGTTGAGACTTATTTCAGAAGCGGGTTGTGGGTTGACTGGCACAAGCGCGAACATCTCTGGCGACCCGCCTACCAAGGATTGGCAAGAAGTGGCAAACGCGATTGGCGATGAGTTGGATGTCATAGTGGTCGGAAAGTGTGGTGATGCTTCGGCCGCATCGACGGTGGTTCAGATCGTCGATGGCGAGGTGCGCGTGCTACGCGAGGGACCGATTTCAATCGGTGAGATTGAGAGTGCACTGGGGAGGCAATCATGACGACCAACGCGACTGCATTGCTTCCGTACGAGGCGGAAGATCGTCTTGAAGACGAGATTCGGTCTTCCTTAAAGGACCGAGAGCTAGAGATCTATCAGATGATGTCCTGGCAGTTGGGGCACTCGGATGATCGTGGTGCCGCGTCGATGGGACCTCTCGAGCGCCGATTGCACGGCTCATTGCTGTTGGCGGTGGCGCAGTCCCTACACGGCGATTACTCCATCGGTTTGAAGTACGCGATTTCGGTCGAGTTGATGTACAACTTTGCGCTTATCCACGCGGATGTGCAGGATGGCAATACCGAACGATTAGGCAGGGCGTCTGTATGGTGGAAATGGGGTCCGTCGCAGGCGATAAACACTGGCGACGGGATGCACGCCTTGGCGAGACTATCGTTGTTTCAGCTCTGCGACGAAGGTGAACCGCTCGAGCGTGTCAGCAAGGCGCTTGAGATCGTTGACGATGCCGTGTTGCGGCGATGCGAAGGCGAATATCTCGACGTTGCATTTCAGGAACGAACATCGGTTTCTGTCGCCGACTATCTAGATATGGTGTCGAAACGGGTTGGTTCGCTGTACGGCGCATCGGCAGAGTTGGCGTCGGTACTTGACGATGACTTCGGAATTGAACGCCGTTCCGCGCTCCGGCATTTCGGCGAAAGTGTCGGTATCGTCAAGCAGTTGGTTGCCGATTACCGGGCGATTTTCGGGGAAGATGACCGCGATCCGGTGGTTCAAGGCAGGATCATATCCAAGAAGAAGAACCTGCCGATTGCTTATCTGTTCGACACGGTCGAAGACCCATCGATCTTGAGACGGGCGGGCGAGATGTATATGCAACGCGTCATTGATCCCTCGCGCATCGGCGAACTCACATCGTTGGCGGCTGATGCGGGTGGTCGTGATTTCACTCTGAAGCAGATTCGGTCACACCTGAAAAACGCTGAAGAAGCACTTTCTCAAGCTGGGATTGAAGAGGATGTAAGGTCGAAATTGATGGTCCTCGCCAAAGATATCGGCGATGTAGACCGCGCCGACTCGTTGTCCGATTGAGGCATCTGATGACAGTCGGAGTATCGCCGTGACTGAAGTTCTACCCAGAATCGAAGAACTCAAGCTGCGCGGCAAAACGGTGTTGCTCCGCGCCGATCTCAACGTGACTTTCCGGCCTGGGACGTCCGATATTGCGGATGATAGCCGAATCTATGCGTCCGTAGGCACAGTTGAGCTTTTGCAAAGCAAAGGAGCGAAAATCGTGCTGTGCTCGCATCTCGGTCGTCCGCGCGGCAATGTAGTGCCAGAGATGCGAATCGAGCCGGTACGCTTGCGAATGTCCGAGGTGCTTGGTCGCTGTGTGCGCCACGTGGGCGGACCGGAAAGCGCGACCGCGCTCAGCGCGGTCGCTGGGCTATCCGACGGTGAAGTTGCGATGCTTGAAAACCTGAGGTTCAATCCCGGGGAGGAAGCGAACGACGCAGAGTTTGCTAGGGGATTGGCGTCCCTCGCCGATGTGTACGTCAACGATGCCTTCGGCGCATCACACAGAAGTCACGCATCGATTGTCGGCGTGGCAACAATCTTGCCTGCCTACGCCGGTTTGCTGATGCGAGCGGAGATCGAGGCGTTGAACCGCGCGTTAGTTTCCGATGAAAGCCCTGCGGTGGCGGTTCTCGGAGGTGCGAAGGTCGCCGACAAACTCGGCGTAGTCAAGAATCTAGCGCCGAATGTCGATGCGGTTTTGATCGGCGGTGGGATGGTTGGGGCGATGTTGGCGGTCCAAGGATACCGCGTTGGATCGACCAAGTTGAGCCAAGATGAATTGTCGGCAGGCAGGGCATTGATTGAAGATGAAGATATCGCCTCGAAGATTCGGTTGCCAAAAGACGTTGTGGTTGCTCAAGAGTTCGATGAGGATTCTGATTTCGCAGAAGTCGCCGCGCATGCGATTCCAAAATCGGGATACGTGTTGGACATCGGAACCAAAACGACGGCTGAATATGCCGACGTAATCGCGAGGTCTAAGAAACTGATCTGGAACGGCCCAATGGGTCTTTTCGAGTGGTCGTCTTTCTCGAAAGGGACAGCGAGGGTGGCTGAGGCGATTGTGGCGAACGATGTGGCGTTCAAATTGGCGGGAGGAGGTTCAACGGTCGAGGCCATTAATCACTTTGGCATCGCGGAGAAGTTGACGCACATCTCGACCGGTGGCGGCGCCTCGCTCGAATTTCTGGAAGGCAAAACACTGCCAGGCATCGCGGCGTTGCGATAGAACTGAATGCATTGGGTTTCGACGGTAGTTGTTGCGAAACAGTGCCAATCTGCAACATCGGACCCTTTGGGTGGTTGACGTATCGGCAAAGTGACGGTATCTTTAATTTGCGCGTACGGAATTGCCGACAACCGATTTGTCCGCCGGAGTCAGTGAAAAGGCCACAAGTTAGATTTGAGTGTTCGCAAACCCCTAATTGCGGGTAACTGGAAAATGAACACCACGCCACAAGAGGGCGTGGCGCTGTCACAATCGATTTGCCGATCCGTTGGCGATTCGGAAGTCGTTGATGTTGTTGTTTGCCCTCCATTCACATCACTCATCGCAGTTTACGGCGTTGTGCATCACACGCCGGTCATGCTTGGCGCGCAAAATGTAAATCAGCACGTGGACGGCGCGTACACTGGCGAGGTCTCCGCAGGGATGTTGCAAGGATTGGTAAGTCACGTTGTCGTAGGCCATTCTGAACGGCGACAAACATTCGGCGAAACGGACCAGATTGTTGCGGCGAAGGCCGGGGCGGTTATCGATGCTGGAATGACCGCGATACTGTGCGTTGGAGAAGACGACGTCGAGAGGCAACGGAGGCGCGCGGAGCGATTTGTGAGACGACAGGTAAGGTTGGGGATTGCGGGAGCGCACGACCCATATAAAATCGTGATCGCCTATGAGCCGATCTGGGCAATCGGGACTGGCGTTGCGGCTACGCTCGGGCAGATTGAATACATGACGGCTTCAATTCGCGAAGAAGTCTGCGAAGTATTCGACGAGAAAGTCGGCGCTGCAATTCGGGTGCTGTACGGTGGCAGTACTAATGCTGGAAATATCGGGCAAATCGTCGGCAGCGAGGCGGTTGATGGGGCATTGGTCGGCGGTGCGAGCCTCAACGATGTTGAATTCTCTTCAATGATCGAGATCATAGCTGAATCTGTCGATGACTCGTAACTTTGTCACGGTTTGACATCTAACGCCTGCGCCGATCAGCGCGCCCGGGTTGTAGCCATCGTAGGGGCGACTGCCACAGGTAAGACGTCGCTCGGGGTTGAGATTGCGAGGCGTTTTAAGGGCGAGGTCGTCAACGCCGATTCACGGCTTTTCTACCGCGGAATGGACATTGGCACCGCTAAGCCGGACGCAAGCGAACGCCGAGGTGTCAACCATCACCTCATCGACATTCTCGAACCGCACGAAGGTTACAGTTTGAGCGATTTCCTCCGTGCCGCGAATCGGGTGGTCGCTGACATCCATCAATGTGGGAACGTCCCAGTTTTGGTTGGCGGATCTGGGCAGTATGTCTGGGGACTGTTGGAAGGTTGGGAGGTGCCAGAGATTCCGCCGAATCCCGCGTTGCGTCAGGAGCTGGAACGGGAACTTGAGGCGGACGGGATCGAGAGGTTACAGTATCGTCTTCGAACGACGCGTGCGGCAAACATCGACAAGGTTGAGATTCTGAACCCACGGAGGTTGGTGCGAGCCATCGAACGTGCCGTTGCTACAGGTGATGCGATGGGGGGTGCTGGCAAAAAGGAGATTCCGCCTTACGAAGCAATGGTCATTGGATTGAATGCCCCGAGGGAGGTATTACATGCTCGCGTGGCAGATCGGGTAGATCGGATGTTTGCTGCGGGTTGGCTCAAAGAAGTGCAGAAGTTACTAGACTCTGGTGTAGATCCCGCGATGCCTTCCATGTCGGCTATCGGCTACCGGCAGTTGGCCGATTTCTTGGGCGGTAACCGTTCTTGGGAAGCAACGCGTGACGAGATAATCATCGGGAATAACCGGTTGATTGGCGCGCAGTACAACTGGTTCAAGCCCCGAGATTCGAGAATCAGTTGGATCGACATCACGGATCCCAATTACCTTGATGCAGTGTCCGAGATGGTCGGTGAATGGTTGTGTCGACGGACTGATGCATCAGTCACGGGATAGAATCGCTTTGTGATCAACGTATCTGACGCGAGGTGTATTGATTGGCGATTGAATTTGCAAAGCTGCACGGTTGCGGCAACGACTACATAGCGGTTGACGGACGTTCGCTTGATCGAGACTGGGCAGCGTTGACCGCGGAAATGAGCCGGCCGGCGTTTGGCGTCGGTTCGGACGGCATCGTACTGCTCCAAAACTCCGATGTCGCTCAAGTGAGGATGCGGGTCTACAATCCGGACGGTTCTGAAGCCGAGATGAGCGGCAATGGAATTCGGCTATTCGCTAAGTTTGTCTTGGATCGCAACATCGCAAATGCAACGAAGGATGGTTTGACGGTCGAGACCTTAGGTGGCGTCCGAACCGTTTGGCCGGAGATGGTTGACGGGTGTATGGTGTCGGCGCGTGTGGCGATGGGCCCGGCGACGTTTGTAGCAGCCGAGGTCCCAGTTGACACGTCAGATCTGGGCGGCAAAGCTACGGTTATCGCCGAGACGTTAGAGATAGGTGGAGCCCAGATGTCGGTCACATGTTTGGCGATCGGAAATCCACATGCCGTGGCTATCATGGATGATCCAGTGGAGGATTTTCCATTGACGGAGGTAGGTCCATACGTCGAGAATCATCCGATGTTTCCGCAACGGATCAATTTCGAGATAGTAAACGTCCATTCGCGAGACAAGATTCGAGCTCGCATCTTTGAACGCGGCGCGGGCGAGACGATGTCCTCGGGGACGGGAAGCACGGCTTCGGCCTTCGCGTGTCGGAAACTGGGACTGGTTGATGATGCTGTCGACGTCGTAGTCGACGGTGGTGTGCTACGGATATCTTGGGACGGAAACGACGAGGCTTTTTTGGAAGGTCCGGCGGTCGAGGTCTTCACCGGTGTTTGGAACGAATAAACGCTGCAGACTGAGCAGCATCCGATTATCAGGTCGAGGGAAACAATGCCAAAGTTAGCAAGACGCGTGCAGCAACTACCGCCGTATCTGTTCGTGAATATTTCACGGGCGATCGTCGCTAAGAAGGCGCAGGGCGTTGATGTCGTGTCCTTCGGCATCGGCGATCCCGATATTCCGACTCCCGATGCGGTGTTGGATGCCTTGGATCGGGGTGCGCAGAAGACGCCGAATCATCGATATCCGGAGAGTGAGGGACTGCCTGAGTTTAGGCAAGCGGTGTCGGAGTTTTACGCTCGACGATTTGGCGTTGAGTTAGATCCGGCGAGTGAGGTGATAAATCTAATCGGCGCAAAGGAGGGTATTGCCCACGCGGCGTTGTGTTTCATCGATCCGGGCGACATTTCGATCTCTCCAGACCCGGCGTATCCGGTGTACGAGATTGGTACGATGTTCGCGGGTGGCGAGACACATTTCGTGCCTCTGCACGAGGAAAAGGGCTACCTGCTCGATTTTGATGAGATTCCGACAGACGTGGCCCGCAAGGCGAAGACGTTGTGGTTGAACTATCCGAACAACCCTACGGGTGCGGTGGCTGATCTGAAGTACTTCGAGAACGCGGTTGCATATGCCAAAGAGTTTGATCTCTACCTTCTTCACGACGCGTGCTACACCGAGGTGACCTTCGATGGATACGTGGCTCCGAGCATCTTGCAGGTGCCGGGCGCATCCGACGTTGCGATGGAGTTCCATTCGCTTTCGAAGACCGCGAATATGACTGGTTGGCGCGTGGGCGCGGCAGTTGGTAACTCGGAGATGGTTGACGCGCTGATGAGGGTGAAGTCGAATATCGACTCTGGGTTGTCGCAGGCGATTCAAGAGATGGGTATCGAAGCATTGAACCTACCGCAGGCGTGGATCGACGGCAACAATGAGATTTATCGAAGACGTCGAGACCGAGTTGTTGCCGCATTGAACGAGATCGGCCTAGAAGCGACAACGCCAACCGCGACGTTGTACATCTGGACTCGGGTGCCGGAAGGATATACTTCGGCCAGTTTCGCCGAGAAAATGTTGCAGGAGCGTGACGTTGTCGTAACGCCAGGTGCATCATATGGTCCATCGGGTGAGGGATACATTCGCCTGTCGTTGACCATTCCTGATGATCAGATCGACGAAGGAATACGTCGCATTTCTGGTTGGCGCGTCTAGTATCGGCAGAGGGTTCGGAGCTAATTTGGCAAAGCGCAAACGATTACATCGCACTGAAACGAGGCGTGAACGCGCTTGTCTGGTTGGTGCGCAGGTTCGGAGACGTGGGAATGGTTGGGCACTGGCGGATTCGGTGGCCGAGCTTTCCGCTTTGGCGAGCGCGGCCGGTGCGAATCCGGTTACGACCGTTACGCAGACGTTGAACGCACCTTCGCCGACCTATGTGGGATCTGGCAAACTTGATGAGGTCGCAGAAACGGTTCGAGATTTTCGCGTTGAGACGGTGATATGCGACGATGAGCTGACTCCTGCTCAGCAGCGCGTGCTTGAGGATCGGTTGGAGATCAAGGTGATTGATCGGACGGCGCTGATACTCGACATCTTCGCCGGCCGGGCGCGGACGCGTGAAGGTAAGTTGCAGGTTGAACTGGCGCAGGTCGAGTACCTGATGCCGCGACTTGCAGGGCAATGGTCGCACTTGGAGCGATTGGGCGGTGGAATCGGGACTAGAGGGCCTGGAGAGTCGCAGATTGAGACTGACCGGCGATTGATGCGATTGAAGGCGCGTGATCTGCGGCGGTCGATATCGGACGTGAGGGATCAGCGTGGCTCGCAACGTCGACGACGGCAACGTGGCGAAGTGAAGACCGTTTCGTTGGTTGGATACACGAATGCAGGCAAATCGGCGCTTTTCAACACTTTGACGGGCTCCGACATCCGGTCGGTCGACCGGCCATTCGAGACACTGGACACGACGACGCGGCGTTTGTATCTGCCTTCTGGTGCATCGGCAACGCTTAGCGACACCGTGGGTTTCATCAACAAGCTGCCTCCGATACTTATCGACGCTTTCAACGCGACGTTGGAGGAAGCGATGTTTGCCGATTTGTTGGTGCATGTGACGGATATCTCTAATCCTCTTGCCGCTGAGTCGGCAGAGGTTGTCGATAGCGTGCTTGCAGATCTGGGATTGGGCGAGACGCCGAGGGTATTGGTATTGAACAAACTCGATCTCGTGACCGATTCGCCACCGCCGGCCGAAGAGATATCCAACGATGGAAACGTGATGACGTCGGCGATCAAGCGTTGGGGCATCAATGAGTTGAGATCTGCGATCGATGTTGCGTTGGGGAATGCCTCGGCAGTTGATGTGGTTGACGATGCTGCCGCGACAATCGCGGTTTGACGCAGACTGCGTTATTGAACCGTTGGCGTGTCGGGAAGCCGCGGCTTGTCGATGCGCCGGAATAGGGCGCAAAATGAAACTTCGCACTAGACATGTTATGTAAAGCTGGAAGTAGCGAATTCACTAACGCAACCGACTTTTCGCACTGATTGATGGTCCATCGTCCGTCCCATGTCTGAACCTTGGTGCAATCGGTTTTGAGGTTGGCTTCGTATATTCTGGTATCCATGTGACTGTGAAAGTGACGCGTTAAGTCGCCCTAATCCAAATGAAACGAAAAACCATTATCGACCGCTTTTCTCTCCTCGCAGTGTCGGCGCTGACGCTGGTGCTGCTGTTGGGATTGTCGTGCAGTTCTGAAAGCGAACCAGCGACTGAGGTTGTCAGTGAAGATATCAACGTAGAGGTTGCGGCTACTCAGGAGTCGGATGCTGTTGAGTCTGCCGAGGTCGTTGATTCCGAGCCGGTTGCTGAGGATCCGATTGGCGAAATCGTCGCCGATGAGGACGAAGAGGTGGACGAGGATGAGGTTACGACGATAAAGGATGCCGACGTGCAGGCAATGCCGCGGATCGTCGATCTGCCCCAGACGCGGGAGCTGCCCGATGCGGTGCCTGAGGATGTTGCGGTTATCTGGGAGGCGTTCCAGTTCATCAACGACGAGTACGTCGACTATAGCCTTGTCGATCCGGCCAAGATGTCTGAGGAGGCGATTCGGGGTTTCATCGAGGCGCTTGGCGATCCACATATGACGTACATCTCGGCGGATCAGATGCGAATGAGTCGGGATGATCTTGCGGGAGAGTTTTTCGGGATTGGAGCTACTGTTGCACAGGCGCCGGATGGTAAGGGTGTGATCATTCAAGCTCCGATGGAGAACTCGCCGGCGATGCGGGCCGGGATTAAGCCTGGTGATCGGATTTTGGCGGTTGACGGTGTCGATGCTACGACTTGGACCGTCAGCGAGGCGGTGTTGGTGATACGGGGTGAGGAAGGTGTGCCGGTGCTCCTCACGATCCTGCATGTCGGTGACGTGGATCCGGTCGATATCGAGGTGATTCGTGGGCGGGTCAAGTTGGAGTCGGTGTTTACACGGATGATTCCGGACACGCCTTACGGTGAGATGGATATACGCCAATTTACCGATGAGACGCCGGGCGAGATTCGCGAGCACATGACGGATCTGTTGTCGCAGGGTGCTGAGGGCGTGGTTATCGATCTGCGGAACAATCCGGGCGGTCTGTTGCACGCAACTTTGGATTCGGCTAGCGAATTCATTGCTGAGGGGCGTTTGGCTTACGAACAGGATCGTAACGGTGCTCGTCGGGACTTCTATGCTCACGGCGAGGCTAATTTTGAGAATGTGCCGATCGTGTTGCTGGTGAATGAGTGGTCCGGGAGTGGCGCTGAGCTGTTTGCCGGTGCGATTCAGGACCATGGGCGTGCGGTTCTGATCGGTCAGGCGACATTCGGGAAAGGGAGCGTGAACATTACTAGGACATTGTCGAATGGGGCGGGTTTGAACATCACGATCCGTCGTTGGTACACGCCTGAGGGCAATGTGATCGAGGGTGTAGGTTTGACACCGGACGTGTTTGTGGAAGCTGACCCGACGCCGGATCAGCGGGATGTCGATTGGGTTGAGCCGCAGATGGATGCAGCGATAAAGCAGTTGAATTTCCAGACTCAGGTTACGACTGCGGTTGGGCCGTAGGGGCGCGCCCCCTTTGTCCTTCGGACATTTCCCCCGCGAGCGAGGGAAACCGATTGATTGTGCGGATAATTGAGGTAGGCGGGGGTGTTGACCTCTGCCCTGCGCCCCTCTGGATTCCCGCGTACGCGGGAATGACGGCAGATATTGCTGGAATGACGTTGATCGGAGGGATGACGTTGAATTCTGGTTATGGCACGTAAGAATCGGAAGAAGAAGGTTTCTGCCAATGGTGCGGCCACGTCGGGGACGATGGCTACGAATCGGCGCGTCCGGTTTGATTACCATCTGCTGGATGATTTCGAGGCGGGGTTGGTGCTGAAGGGGTCGGAGATCAAGTCGATTCGGGATGGGAAAGTTGATATCTCGAATGCGTATGTTCGGGTTACGAATGGTGAGGCTTGGTTGGTGAATGCGTATATTGCTCCGTACCAGGCGGCCGGGGTGTGGAGTCAGCACGAGCCGTTGCGGGAGCGGAAGTTGCTGTTGCATCGTCGGGAGATCGAGTTTTTGCGGGGGCGGATTGAGCAGGAACGGTTGACGGTTGTGGTTCAGCGGGTCTATATCGTTCGAGGTGTTGCGAAGGTTGCGATTTCGTTGGCTCGTGGTAAGCGGCATGAGGATCGTCGAGAGACGATTAAGCGTCGGGATCAGGAGCGGGATATGGCGCGGGCTTTGCGACGGTAGTGCCCCCTAATTCCCTGCTGCCTAGGCATCCCCTCGTTCTCGCTTCGCTGGCACTCCCTTGAATTCCCCCTCAGAGAGGGGGAGGATTGTTAGGCGGGTTGTTTTGCTTTTTGGAATGTGGTTGAGGGGGTGTATCTGACTTTGCCTTTGGTGGATCCGGGATGTCCGGGGGTGTTGTAGAGAGCACAGCCGTCGCAGTTTGATCGGATTCCGCAAGGCGTGGGGGTGAGGGTTGTTTGAGTGCCGAAGGGTTCGCCGGGGTCGGCTAGGATGGATGCTTGCGTTTCGCGTGTGACCTCTGCCCTGTTTTTGGTCAGGTGTTCGGTGCCGCCGTCGGTGCGGGTTTTGCGCTCTTGGTTGAGAAGGTTGTCTAGGCGAAGTTGTTTTGCAGGTTCGGGTCGGTGGCCGGGGAAGGTGATGAATGGCCAGGCGCGTTTGCGGACTACGCCCATGAGTGCGAGGTCTTGCCAGCGTGAAATCTTGGCTCGGCGTCGGTTTTGGAGGATGCGTTGGACGCTGATGGGTCCAAGACCGGGGGTTCGCATGAGTTGGTCGCGATTGGCGACGTTGATGTCGACTGGGAACGCGTCGAGGTTTTCGAGGGCTATGGTCTGTTTAGGATCGAGTTCGAGGGGCAGGAAACCACCTTGATCGAATCCGAGTTTGATTTCGTTGTCGGAATATCCATAAACACGTTTTAGCCAGTCGAGTTGGTAGAGCCGATTAGTGCGTTGCATGGGGGTTGCGGGATGCTCTTCGAGCGGCGTGTATCGTACGGGTCGGAAGGGTGCGTAGTAGACACGCTTGAGGTCCCAATCGGCGTAGAGCTGGGAGATGCGGTTGAGGATGTCGAGGTCGGTCTCGTCGGCGGCTCCGACGACGAATTGGGTGGCTTGTCCGATGGCGCCATTTGTGGGGCCGCGTTTGAGTTCGTCGATCCAGGCCATGGGGTCCATGATGTCGCGTTGGTAGTGCTTCATCTTGGAGAGCTTGTTCATGTGTTCGACGGTGGTGGTTTCGAGGTTTACGGAGAGTCGGGTTCCGAGGTGGTGTGCGGCTTCGACGATGTTGCGCTCGGTGCCGGGCATGACTTTGAGGTGGATATAGCCGTTGAATTTGTATTTGTTACGGATGAGATCGACGACCTTGACCATTCGCTCGGTGGTCTTGGATCCGGTTCCGGCGACGCCGGAGCTTAGGAATAGGCCTTGGACGGTCTGTCTTTCGACGAGTTCGTTGAAGGTTTTAGCGAGTTCGTCGACCTTGAAGCCGAAGCGTTTGCGTGGGACCCAGTGGCTGTTCGGGCAGAAATGGCAGTCCATCTTGCAGAAGTCGGTGAACATGACCTGCATGAGGTTGGTGAACTTACCGTTGGGAAGACGGGATCGGTAGACGCCCGGTCCCGGGTTGTTGCGAGGGATGGAGTACGGGGCGCGTTCCTTGACGGGCGGGCGGGTTTCAAACCCGCCACTACCGGGCGTTGACGGTAGGATGATGTCGTCGGTGGCCATTTTGCCGAGGTGGTACATCTTGGTCCAGCGGTCGGGTCGGGTTTTGGTGAGCATGGTGTGGTGTGGCGCTTTGGAGATGGGTGTGTTGGTATGGCCTGCGTGATGGTGCAGGTTTTGGGTGTTTGGTTGGGGGTATGCCCCCTTTGTCCTTCGGACATTTCCCCCGCGAGCGGGGGCAACCCTAGTGGTTCTCGGACATTGTCCCTGTTAACGGGGACAAGCCGAATGGTTTTTCATCGCCGCGCTTGCGGGGATTGGACGTGGGCCCGTCCTTTAGTTCCAGCGTCTGCCCACGTCGCCAGACCGTGGGCCCGGAGTTCGGCCGCTTGAGCAATGCCGCTCTCCATCGCTCGGTTAGTCCCGAGCTGGTGCTGTAGCCGCGCCCTGTTTGTTGTCGAGGGCCGACGTCTGCCGGATTCACGAACGTTCGCCCAGCCCTTGGACGTGCGCTCCGTGCGTGCGAGGGCGGGTTTGAAACCCGCCCCTGCGTCGCGTCCCCCTCGCTCTGCGAAGGGGAGGGAGCGCTCGTCTGGCTCGTGTTGCGGCGCCTGCTTGTGGCGACGCGACTGGACCTTGTAGCAGCGTTCGCTTCTAACGGTCCCTCCCGACGTTGCATCTTGTTTGCTCAAGGATGCCGAGATCAGTCTTCGACTGTGTAGCTCTTGCGTTGTTGCGTTCACGGTCTTGGGCTGGCCTCGGGTTTTTGTCGGCAGGGTCTAGTTGAGGTCGTATCCGCACCCGTCGGCGCGGCGATGTTTTTGAATTCATGTTCTATATTAGCACGAATGTTTCGGTTGTCAAGTGTGAACTATGATGGGAATGATTTTGAAGGATTGGAATGATGGGGTGTGCCCTGTTTGGGTTAGCGGCGGTTTGTTGTTGTTTGGTTTCTTTTGGTTGATGTGATCTGGGAGTCGTCGTCGGATGCAGGTGATGGACATTCCGAGGTAGATGCAGGTATCAGATGATTCGCCGTATTCGAGCGATTCCCAGATGGCGTAGATGCCTTGTCGGTCGCGAGGGAGTTGTTGGACTTGGGCGCGGGCGAAGGGCTGGGGCCGATGTCCGGTTCGCCATTTCGTTTTTAAGAAACGGTCATCATGGAATAGAATCTCTGTTCAGCACCTTTCAGGTACCACGAATGATTCGACTTCAGGAAGTTTGAGAACTGGTAAATCGACCATGCCCCGGCGAAACAACAGCGAAACCAACCGCGAAGAGGTGTTCAACGTCGAACTCGCACGAATGCTCAGGGATCGCGGTATTACCGCACGCGCCGAGCGCCGGAGTCGGCAGGGAATCCCTGACGTTCGCATCGAGTTGAGGACTGGCGACGACGTAATTTTGGAATGCAAGTATGCCGGATCCTTAAGCAATTTGGAAAACCAACTCGATGAACGAATCGGTTCGTTTCCGAATCATTTGGGGATTTTGGGAATCGTGTACCCTGATCGTTTTCGCGGCGCTCCGGACGTCAATGCCAGCCTAGCGAGCGCCAACGATATCCAATGGTGGTTGCACGGAGTCCGGGGTAAAGCGGAAGACGATCGTCGTGTCAGGAGTGGGTCGGTGGTCGACCTTGCGGATCATTTGCGAATTCTTCCGTTGGAGATCGAAGGTTTTGACCGCGTGCAAGCTGCGGCCGGTGCAGTCGGTTACGCGCTCGAAGAATCGGCTAACGAAATTGGAGGCCATGCTCGAACCGCGCGGCGGATAGCGGATATCATCGCCCAATCTGACAAGGAAAAGGATCGAGCGGCCGCGCTGCGCATCGGATGCTTAGTGCTTTTTAACGCGTTGGCATTTCAAGATCGGTTGGCGACTGTAGACGAGGATGTTGCCACGGTTAACGAAGCATTGAGGAATGAACTCGACGGTCTTCACGACGCTTGGCTCCACGTAATGGAAGAGATCGACTACGTGCCGGTGTTCGAATTGGCCGGAAACATCGTGGACGTGCTCAAGGACGGTCCGCCCGAAGTGCACCTACCAGTAATTGAACCGTTAGCAAAAGCTGTGAAAGACACGCGAACGCTCGAGGGACACGACCTGGCGGGTCGGTTGTTTCACACGCTTTTGACGGATGCCAAGTTTACTGGCGCGTACTATACGTCAGTTCCGGCGGCGACGATGCTTTCTAGGTTGGTGTTCGAAAATTGGCCAGCTGATGTCGACTGGTCGGACCATGAATTCCCGGGTTCGCTCAATGTGGCTGACCTCGCGTGCGGAACCGGAACTTTGTTGATGGCGGTTGCCGTCGAGGTAGAGCGCCGACATACGGCGGCTGGGGGAACGGAGGCAGCGGCGCTTCACAAAGCTATGGTTGAGCAAGCATTGCATGGATACGACGTGCAATTGTCGGCATTGCATTTCGCGGCTACCAGTTTGGCGATGCTCAATCCTGATATCAAGTTCGATCGCATGAGCCTATACGAGATGGCGCTGGGTGCTCAGGGCTCGAACATCTTGCTAGGGTCATTGGAGTTCCTAAACCAAGACGAAGCTGCTGTGCAATACGCTTTGTCTTCCGAGGAGACTGGCGTGGCCACGCGAGATGCTAGGAGGGTGTCCGGCCGGGGTTCACGGGGCGTCGAAGTGGGTGAAACCGCGAAACTGCCGGATCTTGATCTGGCAATTATGAACCCTCCCTTTACGCGGTCAGTGATCGGCAATCTGTTGTTTGGCAGCCTACCGCAATCGGAGCGTCGAAAGCTACAAGACGAACTATCGCGGCGATTGAAGACGATGCAGGCGTCATCGACAGCTGGTCTTGGCGCGGCTTTTGTAGCGGCTGCATCACCCAAGTTGCGACCCGGCGAGGGACGTTTAGCTTTGGTTTTGCCGTTGACGGTTTGCACTGGTCCTTCGTGGTCACAGACGCGGGCGTTGATAGAGAACGACTATGTGTTGGACGTAGTAGTCGCGTCTCACGACCCTACACGTTGGAACTTTTCGGACAGCACGGATTTGTCGGAAGCGTTGTTGATCGCAACTCGACGGCCTGCAAATGGTGATGGTGCGGATCATCGAACCACTTTCGTCAACCTTTGGGAAAATCCCAAAGGAATATTAGATGCCCATCGTATAGCTGAGGCTATTAACACAACTCAGCCAGCGAAGATCGAGGACCCAGGCACCGCCCTGTTAGAGGTTGACGACGAACACGTAGGCGAGGTGTGTTCAATATCGGAATCGAAACTCAAAGGCAAGCAGTGGATGGGTGTGCAGTTCGCCCGTGCAGATGTGGTTCGGAGCGCGCTCAAGCTTTTGGAAGGTGGGGACGTGGGGATACCTGGCGAGCCTCTCAACGGCCGTGTGCCGATGTGTAGGCTCGATGAAATCGGAGAGATAGGGCCGGACATCAGGGATGTACGCGACGGATTTGAACCAACAGATGCGGTAACGGCCTACCCGATGGTTGCTAATCACAACACTAGGTGGTGTTGGCATTCAGAGTTTATCGCGGGATATCTCCGCAATGACTCGTGGACGTTAAACTGTGTTACATCAGCGAAAGCGCCGTCTCATTGCGCCCCTCGGCTCGGACGTTCCTCAAATCTTCGAGTCGAGCGCTGGTTTTCACACGTCCGGCGCTTTGTTCGTGTATATTGAGAGGCGGAGCGTGAAGTTGGTGTTCGTTGCAGAGCGCGCAGCGGGCACATGAGACAAGACTCTTTCCAGAGTCCCCAAGAGGAACGGGGATCGCGAAAATGAGAACCCGGCATTTAGCCGCCCTTCCTTCCGCATTCGTAGCGGCGCGTCCTCCGTCTTCCTGTGAAACACAGAGGCAAGGCAGATGCGCTCAACCATCGAACCTTCGGATCGTCTGCTGACCCGAGCCGCGGCGTTCCGCCGCATCGTCAAGTCCCGATCATCGCAAGTCCGGGCACTTTCAATCGTCCATCTGCACGATCTTCAACGCCGCGCGTCTTGCGGCATGTATGGAAGGAGGCTGCGCGGTCCGCCATGAATACCGGCGAACATCAACCATTAACGACACGATGAACTGAGTTGAACGTCGAGGCGGCGTGTTTCTGATGCAAACCGCCCCGACGGGACGCTCCCAATGGATACAAAGAGGCGCTCCAATGCCTATTATTACACCGCGCCCGCGGTTCTGCGGCAAGTCTCCGTTCGTGCAGCCGCGCACGAAACTCACCGACATGCAATGGCGGTTGATCCGCGACCACCTTCCCGGAAAGAAGGGAGACCCCGGCCGGACCGGGTTCGACAACCGAATGTCTCTCGAAGGGATGCTCTGGGTGATCAGAACAGGCGCGCCGTGGCGCGACCTCCCGGCCCGCTTCGGCAACTGGAACACGGTTTACTGGCGGTTCAGACGTTGGATAAAAGCAGGAGTGTTCGACCTGATATTCGCGGTGCTCACGGCGGACCGGGATCTGACAACCGTCATGGTCGACGGCACCTTCGCGAAAGTACACCAGCACGCGGCAGGCGCGCGGAAACTCGGGGAGACGGCGGAAACGTCGAAGAAACTGCAGAAGATCGGTAGAAGCATGGGCGGCTTGACAACCAAGCTGATCGCCGTGACTTCCATCGACGGAAGACTCGTTGATTTCTCGTCGCATCCGGGCAACGCGGCTGAGGCTCCGTGCTTCGTTCCGCTGGTCGCAAATCTCGATGTCCAAGAAGTGCTCGCAGACAAAGCCTACGATTCCGACGAAATACGCTCCACGCTCGCCGCAAGAAAAATAACCGCGGTCATTCCCTCGAAGTCGAACAGGAAGGTTTCGATCCCACACGATGAGAAACGGTACGAGAAGCGGCACATGATCGAAAACTACTTCTCATACATCAAGCATTTCCGAGGAGTAGCGACCAGGTACTGCAAACTCGACGAGACCTATTCAGCGTTCGTCAAGATGGCGGCGTGGGTCATCGAGACGCGCTAACCGCGAGCGCGTCGGTAGCTCGACCAGAACCTTGCGAGGTGGCTTTCGCGCGTCTCGCGGTCGAAGCCGATTGCGATGAACGTAAACATCGCACCGCCCGCGACTGACACCTCGGGCACAGGGTTGGAAATCGAGGCGATTGCAAACGCCATGAGGCCGGTGCCGATCAGTCCCCACATCGCTAGGCGATTGCAAAACTGGACGAACTTATCTACAATGACGTTTGAGGTCATTTCGCTCCTTTCCGCGCCTAATAAGTGAGAAGGTCAGGCGCAGCGATAGGGTTGTATTTAATATTCGCGAAATTGTAACCTGTCAGAATCCCGCTCCGACCGAGCGGGATTTTTGGTTGTTAAGCCTTATTTACGCAATCCGTTGAAAGCAACGGGTTCACGACGATTTCACGCGCAGACCGACTATTTTCTGATAGATTGTGTTTTGATTCGCAGACGAATCGTTAGACTCAAGGCGACGTTTCTTCGCAACAGTTCCGATTGACGGCGCGAGCCGTGCGGCGGGATCGCGGATTCCCGCGCCTCCCTTCGTCGGCTCTTGCGGAGAACGTCTGCGAATCACATTCGTTGTCCAGTCGCAAGGGAGGCTCCGATGTTTCGCGAGTTCCTTTTATCCCGTGTCGTGTGCGGATTCGCCCCGCGGATTAACAGATCGACAAGCGACAAGCGCGCTCGTCGATGGGGGAAGGGGATCGTTTGCTGGTTGATTTTCGATGCGGCTCTTATAGCACTTCTGATCGGCTATCTCTGCCTCGTGGTCCAAAAGCCCTACACGATGGACACATTTATGCGGCGCTTCGCCGACCTGTTCACATGATCCAGTTCAGTATCAAGGCATTTGGAGTATCTCTCGCCGGGCTGGTCGTCTGGTACATCGGCCTTAGCATCACAGATCCGGATTACTCCCAAACCCTGCGCGACGAATGGCGTGTAACGGTTCGCTCGCAGTTCCCGTTGCCGGAAGATGTAGTGGTTGTGAAGATCGAAGTGACGGCCACTGCGTTGCCGCCCACTTCCACTCCTGTTCCGACTTCGACACCTCGACCCACCCCGACCCCAGTGGTGAATGACAAGCAGCTGGCGCAGATGCGGGGATACATGCTTGAATTGCTCAACGCGGAACGCCCGGGCAACCCTCTCGCTCCGAACTACAACACGTCGGCGCAACTGTACGCGGAAGACCTTGCCGAACGTTGCAGCAATTCGCACACCGGATTGGACGGATCAAGCCCCGAAGAGCGTTACAAGCGCGCCGGACGCGGTCATTACTCATGGGTGTCCGAAAATATCTTAGGATGGATCGGAGGCAACTGCACGTTGCGCATGGTTCGACAGTGGACGGTCTTTGACATGATCGACGAAGCCCATGAGGTTCTCATGGCGAGTCCAGGGCACCGCCGCAACATACTGCATCCCTCTCACGACTCGGTCGCATTTGGGTTTGCGGTCAGAGACAATAGACTATGGGTGGTTCAAGTCTTCGTTGCAGAATGAAACGCCAACAATCTGAATGCCAACACCACCTAAGTCTCTTGGACTTGAACGCATGAATTCTGATAGTGCAGTACCAGGGCTAAATCGCAATAACGCTCATGCAATCGAGATTCGTATTCCTCCCCTATCCGAGCAACGCGCCATCGCAGAGATTCTAGACGCCATCGACGAGTCGATTGAGAGTGCTGAGGCGGTTATCGCTGCTACTGAGCAGGTGCGCGACTCTCTGCTCCATGAAATGCTGACTCGTGGGATGCCGGGTTGGCATACGGAGTGGCGGGATGTGCCAGGAATCGGGACCATTCCGGCGGCGTGGGAGGTGGTTAGGTTGGGGGAGGTGGCGGAGGTGCGAAGCGGATTCGGTTTCCCAACTAGGTACCAGGGCAATTCCGATGGCGATTACGCATTCATCAAAGTATCAGATATGAACCTCTCTGGCAACGAAATATACATCCGTGTCGCGAATAACTACGTGTCGGATCAAGTTGCAGACGAACTCGGAGCAGGTTTATTCCCAACTGGAACTATCGTTTTCCCAAAAGTAGGTGCAGCAATCGCAACCAACAAGAAGCGAGTCTTGTATGCGCCGACCATAATCGATAACAACATGATGGGGGTGACTGTCAGAGCAGTCAGTCGTTGTTATGACAGATTCCTGCACAACTGGTTTCTGTCGATTGATCTTGTTAAATTCTCGAATGTAAGCGCTGTACCTTCGATAACCGGTTCTCGAATGAAAAGTGAGTACATCCCACTCCCTTCACTGATCGAGCAATGCGCGATCGCTGAACTTCTGGAGGGGGTTGAAAGTGCCATTGTCAATCAGAGAACAGAACTTGATTTGCTACAATTGTTTAAGACATCAACTGCTAATGCGCTACTGACGGGGCAAGTACGAGTAGGAAAGGAGCATGATCCAAGCAATGGCACATCCGAATGACAATATCCGTAAACAAATCTTGCAGTATTTCTATAACAGAAATACTAATGCTACGAGTCAAAGAGGCAAGAATGGGTCTGATGTGAAGATTTCAGACATCAAACGCGAACTCAAGAACCTTCACGGTCTGAGCCAACCGCAAGTAGTTGCGAATCTCCAATACCTGATTTCAAGCGGATGGGTTGCCAAAGAAATCGTTGAACGGAGTTATCGAACAGCAAGAGGTACACAACAGCCCAGCCAAACCGAGTGGTTCTCGATTACGGCGGCAGGTATCGACAAGATTGAAGAACAATTATCCGAGTTCGTCAAGCCAAGTCCATATGGAAACATCAACATCTCCGCATCCAACAGCGTAGTTCAACTCGGCGATGGCAACATAGTGAACAAATCATACGTAGGATTGATCGACGACCTCAACGCCCTATCAGATCAGATTGCCAGTTCAGACTTGGGTGAAGAAGATAAGGTATCTTCTATCGCCGACATTGAAACGATCAAGAATCAGCTGGCCAAGCCCGAACCGAACACGAACATCATAGGGATGACACTCGATTCGCTCAAAAATGGTGCGGCTGGCAAGGTAGTCGGTGGGATACCTAAGATCTTGGACGGTCTCGAAGCGCTAATCCAGACGGTTGCCTAGAGGTGTACCGGAATCTTCCGTGCTGAATTATCGACACATTGCTTGCCATGACACTCTCCCCCGCCAAACTTAACGAATACGAGCAGGCTGAGTATCCAGCGCGCAGTCTGTTGGAGCAGCTTGGTTGGACGTATGTTTCGAGGGCGGATTTAACGCAAGAACGAGGCGACGAACGGGAGATTCTGCTGAAGGGACGCCTCGTTAATGCGTTGCAGCGGATCAACGAGTGGATGACTCCTAGTCAAGCGCGTCGGGTGATCCACGATCTGGAAAGCATCGACGAATCGGGGATGGCGCGCAATCAACGGGTTCACGAGTATCTGACTTACGGGATGCCGCTCACGGTCAACGGCGGCGGTGCACCTCGCACGCGGATCGTGCACTTTTTCGATTTCGAGCATCCAGAAGGCGGCAAGAACGAATTTGTGGTGACGACTCAGTTCCGTGTACGGCGCGGCGATGAACGTGGCGGTCCCGAGAACGATGAGCGGATGGTGATACCGGACTTGGTATTGTTCGTAAACGGCATTCCGCTGGTAGTGATGGAGGCAAAGTCGCCGTCGTTGATGGGGGTTTGGAAGTCGCAAGCGGTGGATCAGCTACGACGCTACCAAGAGGCGGATCCGAGGTGGCACGGTGCTGGTGCACCAGCGTTGTTTCACTACAACCTGCTCTGTATCGCGCACTGCGGCGCCGCGGCGGCTTACGCCACGTACGGTGCGCCTGAGAACGCTTATGTCGAGTGGAAGTCGGTGCTGCCGTATTCCGATGACGAAGTGCGTCAACAGTTCGGTTTGGAGCCGCAGGGGCAATCGCAGCTGATCATCGGACTGCTGTCGCGTGCGACATTGTTGGACATCTTGCGCGACTACGTGGTGTATGAACCCGAACGCGGCCGCGTTGTAAAGAAGGTTCCTCGGTACCAGCAGTACCGCGCGGTACGCGCGGCGTTACAAAGGATGTTAGAAGGTGAAAGGCCTGTGGATCGCGGAGGTGTGGTTTGGCATACGCAGGGTTCGGGCAAGTCGTTGACCATGCTTTGGCTGGCCACGAAGCTCAGGCGTGACCCACGCCTCGAATCTCCTGCCATCGTTGTCGTTACCGATCGTACCCAGTTGGATCGTCAGATTTCCGCGACTTTTGAGCGATGCGGCTTTCCAGCGCCGGAACGCGCAGCGACAACTGCCGAACTTCGCCAGCTCTTGTCCTCGGAATCGTCCCGGACGGTGATGACAACTATCCAGAAGTTTGAAGACGCTTTGGGGGCACCGGATGGAAGGTTGGAGTTACTGAATCCCTCGCAAAACATCGTCTTGATGGTTGATGAGGCGCATCGAACCCAGTACGGGCTGCTCGGCGCCAAGATGTCGGACGCGTTACCTAATGCGACGATGGTGGGCTTCACCGGCACGCCCATCGACCTTGGTTTCAAACGAAGCACGATGCAACGTTTCGGTCCAATAATCGACTCGTACACGATTCCTGAGTCTGTAGCTGACGGTGCGACGGTGCCGATTTACTACCAGGCGCGGCTTGCCGAGTTAGCGATCGAAGGTCCGAACACTTTGGACAAATTGTTCGATGCGATTTTCGGAGACATGACGGAGGATGAACGGGAGTTGATTCGACGACGTTACGCGAACAAAGAGACGGTTGCGGAGGCTGAGGAGCGTATCCAGATGATCGCGTTGGATATCCGCGATCACTTCAGAGGGAAGATACGCCCTAACGGTTTCAAGGCGCAGGTAGTAGCTCCCAGTCGTGCTGCGGCACTGAAATACGCGCAGCATCTATGCGATTTCGATTTGTCAGCGTTTCCGATCATAACCACCAGTCCACAAGACGGATCCGAGTTCAATCCGGCACGTGAGCTTAATCAGCAGCAAATCATCAACGAATTCGTCGATCCTTTCGGTGAGCCGGAGGTACTAGTCGTCGTAGACATGCTGCTGACTGGTTTCGACGCCCCCATAGAGCAAGTGCTGTATCTCGACCGTGGATTGCGTCAACATGGCCTGTTGCAGGCTATAGCACGCGTTAACCGACGCTGCTCCATTAAGAAGGATGGCGTAGACACCGAAAAGAACTATGGCTTAATCGTCGATTACCACGGCATATCACGGGAACTAGAGGTAGCGTTATCGGAGTTTCAACCCAGGGATGTCCAAGCTACGATATGCGAAGTCGAGCACGATCCTACCCATACGCTCGAAACGGCCGCGGGCAATGCGGAGTCGCATTTCGGCGATCATGACACTAATGACACTTGGCGTTGTGTCTCAGTATTTGCTGGTGATGATTCAGCGGATAACGATTTCGATGCTGAACGATTCGAACGGTTCAACGCAGATTATCGTCAATTTTCACGCTTGATAGACCGCCATCTGCCGGACAGGCGCGTACTTCCCTTTGTAGACCGATTGGCACGACTAACCGAAATCCGGGTGTACGTTCGCGCTCAGTACCTACGTGAGGATGCCGGGCTGAATTGGACCGACATCGGAGCGAAGGTGAAGCAACTGGTAGATCAGCGTATCAGCGCAGAAATCAGACCGCTGATGCGTCCGGTATCGATACTTGACAGTGATTTTGAAGCGAAAATTGCGGACATTCCGCATGACGAGGCGCAAGCGAGGACGATGCAGGAGGCGTTGAAGACGGAGATTCGGTATCGGATACCGGAGAATCCAGCGTTTTACGAGAAGTTATCAACTCAACTTGCACGCATCATCGAAGAATTGCGCGCCCAAATTATCAACTCGGCCGAGGCTTGCAAGCAAATG
This sequence comes from Dehalococcoidia bacterium, assembly GCA_965232825.1. Lineage (GTDB taxonomy): Bacteria > Chloroflexota > Dehalococcoidia > Lucifugimonadales > Lucifugimonadaceae > Bin127. Next base: position 791,342 of record OZ247429.1, read on the forward strand.
CTGGAACTCAGACGTCAAATCCAACAGGAAGCCGACTTTGCCGCCGAACATGGACTATCGCCGGTGTCGCTCGCCATCTACGAACTGTTGGACTACAACCCCGAGGAATCGGAATCCCAGGCCAACATCGGCGATGCCGCTGAAATGTTTGATCGCGAATTCGACGAGGAGAAGAAGAGCGTTTCGATGAGGGTCGAGGAAATCATAGGCGACCACCTGAACGTGGTTGATTGGCGGTACAACCATGAAGTCCAGCGAATCATTCGACGCGACATCAAGCGCGAACTGCGGCAGGGTGGTGAATACTCCGAAATCGAGCTAGACGAACTCGCTAACAGAATTATCGGCATCGCGATAAGTCGAGATGATCGAATCTGAGATTGTTCTACAAGAATCCGACCGTCGTGTCGTCAAGTCGGTTTACAACGAAAGCGCGCCAAAGGCTATGGTAGATTTATCATCAGTTTGAATGGATGCCCGAGGCATGAGTCGCTTAGGTCGACTCTGGTTCTAGGCGTGGCATACAAACATCTTCAAGGAGTTAAGTCACCAACATGATCCCAGTGCTTATTGCGATTGTCGTCGCTTTCTTTGTGGCGGGTTTGATCTGGCTCCTAGTGGAGTGGATGACGCCAAAAGATGCGGCGTAAACGCTGTCCTTCAGTAGACTTTGCAAAACTACGTGTCGGTAGCACTGCATTGCGACCGGTTTGATTGCAGGTTCCCGTTTGCCCATCCCCTCTGGATACCCGCGTGCGGGTTCGTTGCACAACTACTGTCATTCCGGCGGAAGCCGACGCTTCAGCGGGCGGAACGTTCATCCAGAGGGGCCGGGCAATAGAGTGCAAATCGAAACGCCAAGTCTAAACCCCCTTTAATTCCCTCTTGGGTATCAAGGGGGAAGGTTGTGCACAGCACCTCTTGGGCATCAAGGGGGGAGGGTTGCCTAAACAACCCTGAAGGGGAGGGATAGTGCGACGGTGATGTGAATCGTCTAGAATCATCATTCAGCATGAAGCAGTGACCTTGAACGCCGCGCTTGGCGCTGGCTCTTGATGGAGTGATAGACAAATGGCAGTTTCAGTTAAGATCCCAACGCCGTTGCGACGGCTGACCAACCAAGAGTCGACGGTTAGCGCCGCGGGCGGTGACGTGGCGGCGATGATCGAGTCGCTCGAAGGTTCGTTTCCGGGCATCAAGGCACGCCTTTGCGACGACGATGGGGAGCTGCGTCACTTCGTCAACATCTACATCAATGGTGAAGATATCCGCTACATCGACGGAACCGTCACCGAGCTAAGTGACGGAGATGAAGTTAGCATCGTCCCGGCGGTTGCCGGCGGCTAGTCGCCGACAAGGACATCGTCAAGCGCGGCGCGCACTACCCTATCCGGGACTTCTCGGCTCGTCGTAGAGCGTCCTGGACCGCGCAGCAACACCCAACGAATCTTTCCGCCGCGCGATTTCTTGTCGGAAGCGGTGGCTTCGATCAAGGTTTCGGCATCCACACCGCGCAAAGAGACCGGTAGTTCGAAGCGTTGCAGCAGAGCGCGCTGGCGGTCTACTAGTTCTTCAGATATCAGTCCCGCCCGCCGCGAGATACCTGCGGCAACCATCATCCCGATGCTGACGGCTTCTCCATGCAGGTAGGTGCCGTATTCGGTAACTGCTTCGATTGCGTGCCCAATTGTGTGACCGTAGTTGAGCAACACCCTATCGTTGCCAGTCTCGAATTCGTCCGCCGAGACGATCTTGGCTTTGATCTCGACAGAACGTCGGATGACCGGTTCAACCAGTTCGCCCGATAGCGCCGCTAGATCCTCGGCGTGGGCTTCAAATGTGTCTAACAGATCATCGTCCAGGATGAGCGCTTGCTTTACGGCCTCGGCCCAACCCGCTGCAAGCTCGCGGCGTGGAAGCGTGTCGAGGAAGTCGATGTCGTGCACGACGAGGCGCGGCTGCTTGAAAGCGCCGACAAGGTTCTTGCCGATCGGGAGATTGACCGCGGCCTTGCCGCCGATCGAGGCATCGACCATTGCGGCTAGCGATGTCGGAACTTGGACAACTGGAACGCCGCGAAGCCAGGTAGCGGCAACGAAGCCAACGAGGTCAGTTGTTACGCCGCCACCCATACCGACCAAGCAGTCGGCGCGTTCGGCACGTTGTTCGGCCAACCATTCGTAGACTTTGGTCGCTGTCTCGATATTCTTGGCCGATTCACCGAGTTCAAGGATCAGTGCGTGGGTCTCGTATCCGGCGCGTTCCAGCGCTTCGTGTGCGCGGCGAACCAACAGCGGAAACATTGAGTAGTCGGCGATTAGGAATGCACGTCCCCCAATGCCCACCTCGCGCATCTCAGGTCCGATACTCTCGATCGCGCCGCGTGACACGATAACGCGGTAGTCGCCTTGCGAGGTGTGTACCGTCGCGGCCGGCTCGTTGACCGACGGTCGGTAGTTAAGCATTTTCCGCCTCGCGGTTATTTCGGAGTTCAGCGGCCAAGTCGAGCCAAGCGCGTTCAATAGCGGTTGCCACCTGCACGTGGGTCAATCCCTCCGTGTCGATGGAGATATCTGCGCACGCGTATGCCTCGCTCCTCTCCGCCAATAAGCTGGCGACGCGTTGCTCCGGCACATTGTCTCCGAGCAATGGTCTCAAGGTTCGGTTTCGATTCTGTCTCGTGGTCAAGCGACGATGGATAGTTTCGGGCGAAGCGGTCAACAGAATGATGATGCCGCTTGCGCGCATGATCTCTCGGTTGACGGTGCTTACTGGTACACCCCCACCAGTTGAAACGACTCGACTCGATTTTTCCGCAAGCTCCCGCAGAATGTCGGTTTCGATCCGCCTGAACTCGGCTTCGCCGTCCTGTTCGAATAATTCGGGAATAGATTTCTTGGTTCGGTACTCGATCAGATCGTCCATATCGACGAATGGGAGTCGCAACAGTTCAGCCGCCTTGATCCCACTCAGAGACTTGCCAGTGCCGGAGAAACCGATCAGGAAGATATTGCCGGACGGGTCCATTCTCAAACGTTCGTCCCAACACCGAACTCTTGATGAGAATCAATGTAGGCATCGTAGTTACGACGGGTTTCGGCGATAGAGTCGCCGCCGAACTTCTCAAGAAAGGCGTCGGCTAGGACGAGTGCCATCATGGCCTCGCCGATGGGGCATGCCCGCGCGATCTGGCAAATGTCGGAGCGGTTGTATGCGGCTTCGATTACCTCGCCAGTGTTGATGTCGATGCTGGGCAACGGACGGGTCATCGTGGCGATAGGCTTGACTGCCACGTGAACAACAACGGGGTTGCCGTTGGACATTCCGCCTTCGATTCCGCCGGCATGATTGGTCAATTGTCGGAAACGACGCCGATCATTGGGATCGGGCACGATCACATCTTGGACATCTCTGCCCCATCGTGCGGTGTTGTCGAAACCGAATCCGATCTCGACTCCCTTGACTGCATTGATGCTGGCCATCGCTTGGGCTAGCCGACCGTCGAGTTTGCGGTCCCACATGACATGGCTGCCAAGGCCGACGGGAACACCAAAGGCGATGATCTCCATCACTCCTCCGATAGTCGTGCGTTCCTTCTTGGCGGTGTCGATGGCCGCGCGGTAACGCGCGTCGGCGTCAGGGTCCCAGGTCCTGACTTCGGAAGCCTCGACCGCTCCCCAATCGATTTCGGACGCATCGATAATCGGCGCCTTTTCCGCGCCGCAACTGATCACATGCGAACGGATATCGATATCGAATTGTTCGAGAATCCTTCTGGCAACGGTTGACGCCGCGACGCGTGCCGCGGTCTCGCGCGCTGAGGCGCGTTCGAGCACGTTGCGAACGTCGTGATGGAGGTATTTGAGAGCGCCAGGGAAATCAGCGTGGCCGGGGACGATCCGCGTGTGAGTCTTTTTGTCGACGTCGGCGCCGACTTCGGCGACCGACATCGCGTCGGTCCAGTTGGCGAAGTCTTTGTTCTCGATCCACATCGCAATCGGAGAACCAAGCGCCCTGCCGTGCCGCACTCCACCTCGGATTTCGGCCCGATCCTTCTCGATTTTCATGCGGCCGCCGGAACCGTAGCCTTTTTGGCGGCGGGCCATCTGATCCTCGATGTAGTCCTCGTCGATGGGCAATCCGGCAGGAACGCCCTCAACGATTACGGTCAAGCCGGGACCGTGAGATTCGCCAGCCGTTAGATATCGGAAGTGTGTCATGCTATGAAGTGGCCCGATTCACTGCCTCGAACATCTCCGGTACGGGTGCAGGTTTGCCGGTGGCCAATTCGAAACCTACCGCACCTTGAAGCAGGAGCATGGTGAAGCCGCGGAGGGATTTGGCTCCGGCTTTTTCGACCTCGTTGAGGAACGGTGTCATCGGGGGCGCGTATACAGCGTCGTAGGCGACTGCATTCGGTGAGATGGCATCGGCGGTGACGGGAGTGGCATCGGGCGCGGGTCCGCCATCCATGCCCATGGAAGAGGTGTTGACGAGGAGGTCGGCGGCGAGGGAGATGTCGTTCAGGTCGGAAGTGTCGAGGCCACAGGTATTGATGACTAGTGTGTCGTCGGAGAAATCAGCGGCGAGTTCTTCGGCTCTTGCGACAGTGCGGTTGGCGATCGTCATCGACGCTACGCCCGCGGTTTTTAGTGCGTGAACGATTGCTCGCGCCGCACCGCCAGCGCCAAAGACGAGGGCCGATTTTCCGGAGGGATCGAACTCGCCGAGTTCGGTCAGGGCGCGCAGGAAGCCTGGCGAGTCTGTGTTGTGGCCGGTAAGATGTCCGTTGTCGTTGATGATCCAATTGACCGCGCCGACGGCTACCGCGGTGTCAGCGAGATCGTCGATCAGCGGTATGACGGCCTGTTTGTGCGGCAAGGTGACGCAACTGGCTAGAAACCCTTCGGCTCGGAACGATTCGACTTTTGCAACGAGATCATCGGGATGCGTCGGCCACGCTTCGAATAGTTCGTCGATTCCGTGGTGCTTGAGCGCGGCGTTCTGGAAGACGGGCGACAGGGTATGCCCTAACGGGTATCCAATGATGCCGAAGTTGCTGGTGGTCATGTCTTTGATGGGCGACTTTGGAGGTCTTCTGTAGTGGCGGTTATTTGTTCCCGTTTTGGGTCTAGGTAAATGCTATATCGAAGGTAAGCAGGGCTGACCGCCGCAGATGACCGAGCGACTTGACTAGCGCATTGGCACACCAATCGAGAAATCGATGCCGGTCTCGCTGAATTTCGCCAACCTAGAACGGCACGGATGGAGGCGGCAATCTACACGCCGTCAAGATAGGACTGCAGGATTATCGCCGCCGCCGCGGAATCGACTCTTCCTTTGGTCCGATTACGCCTTCGCGTGGGGGAATCGATCTCGTTCAAGGCTCGTTCCGCTTCGACGGTGCTGAGTCTTTCGTCCCGCGTCACTACGGGAACTGCAACTGCGGCGCGAAGCTGGGCTACAAACGAGATCACTTCACGTCCCATCTGAGACATGCTTCCGTCCATGTTGAGGGGCACGCCGACGACGATCTCCGTGATACCACGCTCGTCGACTAACTCTCGGATGCGGTGAAGTGCATCTTCCGTCGCCGCGACCGCAATCGGAGAAGCGATCACACGGGATGGGTCTGACACGGCCAATCCGACCCGCGCCAGACCGTAGTCAACGCCCAAGCACCTACCCGTCCGACGTTTGCGATCAATACTCGTCATATTCAACCTCCCGTTACCGAAACTGACTTAGTTAGCGATTCGACGACTGAACGAGCGTTTTTGAGCGCCTCATCGACACGTGAGGGGTCGCGTGCGCCTGCTTGGGCCGAATCTGCCCTACCACCACCACCACCACCGATTGTGGAGCTAATCCCCTTCGCGATATTGCCAGCGTGAACCACTCCACCTGCGAGGTCTGGGGTGATCATCACGATGATAACCGGACGTTCTTCGACCACGCTACCGAGTACAACGACGCCACTGCCGAGGCGGTCGCGCATGTGGTCTCCGGTTCGGCGCATGGCATCGACGCTTGACGCGGGGATATTTCGGACCTGGATCGGGATATCTGCGCCGTCGATACTCAGTTCGAAATCGAGGATCTGACCGGGCGATGCTTGCCCGTCAACCGACTGTCGGAGCAGCTGTTCTTCCAGCTGCGTTGCTCGTCGACGGGCGGTTTCCAACTCGGAAAGGAGGGTTTTAGTACGGTCGAGGACGCGGTCGTCATCGACGCGGAGGGTTGATGCAACGCTGTCGACGATGCCGAAACGGCGTTGAACCTCTTCCTCGGCACCGATGCCTGTGAGGGCTTCAATGCGACGGATACCGGAGCCGATGCCGGATTGGCCGACGATTACGAAGATGCCGATGCCTCCGGTGGCGTCCATGTGGGTGCCGCCGCAGAGTTCGTAGCTCCACGGGGGATCGATCCTGATCGTGCGAACGTCGTGTTCGTAGGTGTCGCCGAAGAAGGCAAGGGCACCCTCCTCTACCGCTTTGCCATAGGTGGTCCAGTGGACATCGACGGGGAGGTTTTGACGGATGGCGAGATTGACGCGGTCTTGGACCTTGACGATCTCGTCGGCGGTTAGTGCGTCCATATGGGTGAAATCGAAGCGGAGGTAGTCGGGTGCGACGAGGGAGCCGGATTGTCGGACGTGGGTACCGAGGACCTCCCGCAGTGCGGCGTGCACAAGGTGAGTCGCAGTGTGGTTGCGGCGAATCTTCTCGCGGCGGTCGCCATCGACCTCGACGGTCAGGACGTCACCGACAGATACGGATCCGTTCTCGATCTCGCAGGAGTGGACGTTGAGGTGTCCGTATGGAGCCTGGCAATCGTTGACGCGGATCGATGTTGTGCCGTTACGCATGTGTCCGGTGTCGCCGATCTGGCCGCCGCGAGCGGCGTAGAACGGGGTCTCAGCGAGTACGATCTCGACTTCGTCGCCCTGGGAAGCTTCGTCGAGGAGTTGGCTGTCCTTGACGATTCCGATGACCTCGGCGTCAGCGGTGAGGGTACGGTAGCCGAGGAACGGGACCTCTTCGATGCCGAATGAGCGGTAGAGATCGTCGGCGTCAGAGTCTGAGGAGAACATGCTGGCGGAGGCACGGGAACGTGCACGCAGCGTTTCCATCTCGGAGTCGACGGCTTCGAGATCGACTTCGATGTCCTGTTCGGTTGCCATCTCGGCGGTCATTTCAATGGGGAAGCCGAAGGTGTCGTAAAGTCGGACGACGGACTCGCTGGGGACGGTTGCAATACCGGCAGATTTGGAGTCGGCGATCACCTCGTCGAGCATTCGAGAACCTTGATCGAGCGTCGACTCGAACGATTCCTCTTCGCGTTGGAGAACGTGTTGAACGAAGGAAAGGTTGGCGTGCAGCTCCGGGTAGACGTGGGACATCTGAGAGGACGTCGCTTCGGCGATCTGGGGCAGGATCGGTCCGGAGAGACCGAGTTCGCGCCCGAAAAGCATGCCGCGGCGGATAACTCGTCGCAGGACGTATCCCCTACCAGTGTTGCCGGGCACGACACCGTCGGAGATGAGGAACGAGGCCGAACGTCCGTGCTCGGCGACGACGCGGGTGGCGCGGTCGGTCTGTTCGTCTGAGCCGTAGGTCAGGCCAGCGCGGTTGGCGACGAGATCGATCAAGGGGCCAAAGATATCGGTTTCATAGACGTTGTTTTTGCCTTGGAGTATCTGGACTGTACGTTCGAGTCCAAGTCCGGTGTCGATGTTCTTCTTCGGTAACAGTTCGTCGTTGCCTTGGCGATCGCGGTAGTACTGGGTGAATACGAGGTTGTAGAACTCGAGGAAGTCGTCTGAGATGCCCGGCCCCCAAGTTGTGCCGCGGGCGGGCGAGTCGACGGATGGTATGTCGTCGAGGTCGCCGAGGTAGTAATTGAGTTCGCTGCAGGGACCGCACGCGCCTTCGTCGCCGGCGGGGCCCCACCAGTTGTCCTCGTCACCGAGGCGCGAAATGCGGTCTGGAGGCACGCCGAGATCAAGCCAGATCTGGTTTGCCTCGTCGTCGTTGGTGTAGATGGTGGCGTAGATGCGTTCGAAATCCATGCCGTAGACACCAAGGCATAGTTCGAGCGCCCACTTGCACGATTCGGCCTTGAAGTAGTCGCCGAACGAGAAGTTCCCGAGCATCTCGAACAGGGTGAGATGCGAGACGTCGCCGACCTCTTCGATGTCGGTGGTGCGGAAACTCTTCTGCGCGGTTGTTATACGGGGCGATGGCGGTGTCAACTCGCCCGAAAAATAAGGTTTGAACGGCACCATGCCAGCGGTTGTGAGGAGCAAAGTCGGGTCACCCGCGGGTATCAACGAGGCGGACGGCAGGCGCAAATGTTCACGTTCCTCGAAGAATTTGAGGAAATGTTCGCGTATTTCGTCGGCGGTGAATGTTCGATCAGGCATCGGGAATGGAGAATCAGGTGGGTTGACATTTCAATTTTAAGCGTCAACTCCTTTGGGCTATTCGCGGCTGGTCAAAAAATTGAGAGGATGTGTATCCTGTGGGATACGATTGTGTTATGATCGAGGTAAGAGAGACACGTACGTTCACGCGATGGTTCGAGAAACTGCGGGATCGTAACGCTCGATCTCGCATTGACGTTAGGATCTACCGGCTTTCATTCGGTAACCGCGGCGATGTGAAATCGGTTGGCAAAGGAGTCTCGGAGATGCGGATTCGATACGGTCCGGGTTACCGGGTCTACTTTTGCGAACGCGGGCACAATGTCGTGGTCCTGCTCGCAGGTGGAGACAAAAGCTCGCAATCTCGAGACATCAGAACCGCCCAAGAACTGGCTGAACAGCTTTGATTCAGCAATCAGGAACCGCTGAAATGACTAAGATAGCAACAAAACGATGGGATCCGGCTGAGCATATCCGCGACGATGCCGATGTGGCGGCATATATTGAGGCGGCTTTGGAAGAAGGCGACCATCGCGTGCTCGCGGCGGTGTTGGGAGATATCGCCCGGGCCAAGGGCATGACGCAAGTGGCGCGAGACGCAGGTTTGGGGCGCGAGAGCCTCTACAAGTCACTGTCGCCGGACGGAAATCCTGAATTTTCGACCGTGCTTCGCGTCTTGAAGGCACTGGGCATCAGGTTGCGGGCGTCCGTTGTAGACGACGGTCAGCGTGAAAGGTGGACCGGGTCCACGGCGTCGGCTTTGGCAGATGAAGGTGAGGAGTTCAACGAGTGACGGGTGTGCGCGGCGTTAGAATCGAGGGGATGTACGGGCCTGTAGCTCAGTTCGGCAGAGCAGCGGACTTTTAATCCGAAGGTCGTGGGTTCGAATCCCACCGGGCCCACCAGACTTGATAAAATCAAGAACCTTCAGCTTGTGCTTCAAGTTGGAGGTGTAAGTGATGAGGCTTAAGGTGTCGTTAGGTACACGGTCACGGAAAAGATTCGCCGTGATGTTGATCGGCCTCGTACTGGTCCTTTCCGCCATGTCTCTGACCGCATGTAGTGACGAGTCGTCCACGCCGACCAACATCCCCACGCCGGTACCTTCGGCAACACCAACACCCACTGACACTCCCACAACTGTGCCAACGCGGACGACGACATCGGAAACCGCCGCTACGGATACTCCAGCTCCCGCTCCTAGTGATACTCCAGCTCCAATTGCCACGACAGCAGAACCGACACAATTGCCGCCAACTCTCACTCCAGTTCCCCTTCCGAGTGTTGTTCAGAACCTTGAAGTAGTCAGCGTTACCGAGGAGTCGATCACGCTCCGATGGAAGCCACCAGCCAACCGTGATGTAGCTACTGTCGAACGTTATGAAGTGACACGAGACGTATCCTTCGGCCGCGATGAGCATCACTTCGCATCGGAGACAACATTTACCGATGCAGAACTCAGAAGCGGCACAGAGCACACGTACCGCGTTAGAGCAATTGGTGTGGGAGGGGTGGAAGGCGAAGAGACCAGCATCGAAGGGACGACGTCCGATTCGATGACTTCTGAGCCAGTATCGACACCGACGCCCCCCGTTACGAGCACCCCAGTTCCTACCGCCACACCATCACCGACACAATTGCCGCCACCCCTCACTCCAGTTCCCATTCCGGGTGTTGTTCAGAACCTTGAAGTAGCCAGCGTTACTGAGGACTCGATTACTCTCCGATGGAAGGTACCGGGCAACAGTGATGTGGTTACTGTCGAATGTTATGAAGTGACACGAGACGTATCCTTCGGCCGCGATGAGCATCACTTCGCATCGGAGACAACATTTACCAATGAGGGACTTAGAAGCGGTACAGAGCACAGGTACCGTGTTAGAGCTATTGGCGTAGGAGGGGCGGAAGGCGAAGAGACCAGCATCGAAGGGACGACGTCCGACTCGGCGAGATCAGTATCGACACCTACGGCCGAACCCACCGTGACAGGCACTCCAGTTCATACTGCAACACCAACGCACTATTGTTCAGAGCCAAGCGACGATAATCTCGACACCCTCCTCACGGAGTACAAATCCTGCAAGCCAGACCTAGCAGCCCCCACCCGGGACACTATAGATCTTCTCATAGAGCTAGAAGGGTTCCGTGAAGATCCCGAGTTTCACCGGGTTGGATTCGGCTCTTGTTGTCGATTCAACGACTGGCTCAAAGAGGCCCAAACGCTGCGCGATACGGCGGGCCTATCTCCGCTATCAGAGTTGGGCGTTGTGCCAGGAGAAATTATTCTGGTCGGCCAGGAGTACATAACGAGTGCTGGCCAGTCGACAGAGTACACAGGATTTGTGGTGTCGGAAATCATGTCCACCGTTAGAGCAAAGATGGGACTGGCTGCGACACCTGAGCCCAGCCTGACACCAACACCCGGCCCCGCCGACACAGCGATACAGATCTCAGAGGAGATAAAGGAGATAGTTATCGGCTCTATCTCTGGCTACCAATCGGTCCAGGACGCAGCCATAGACCAAGAGGGAAGGGCGATATCTCTGGTTCTCGTCGTAGCAAGTGGGACTAACGAGGAGCATGCCAAGGAGTTGGGAGAGAACTTCGTTAGGATGCTCAAGTCCCTGAGCCAGGACGAGCCCCCAAGCAGAGTCATAGGCTCCGGCATTTACGACTATATGATCGGAGTGTACGACCCCAACGGAGAGAGTTTGGCATTAGGGGTCAAAGCTAGGACAACCGATCGCATAAGGTGGTCATCGTCGGAGACCGAATTGAACTCCGCCGCGAGGTCACCATCAACGGTACTCCTACACCAACCCCGAGTTCGTCTGTGACCACCTACCGCTCCTGTGAAGCTCCTGAGTCGGCCGGTGAACCTCGCGTGCGGGGAAGCCAGGAGCCGGGACGCGGCTTTCCGCAAGACAAAGTGCCCAGCGCTCGCGACGGGGACAAGGACGGAGTGGTATGCGAGAGGTGAGGCGCTGCCTCGCTTCCATCTTCGCCGCCAGGGCCGTGACCCTCGCCGCCGGCACCTTCGGCGCCACTGCCTTCGCCACCTTGACCGGGCAGATGAGGCTGAGGACCTTGGGCCCGCGCAGTCGAAGACTTCCATGTGGACGACGTAGCCGTCAAACGCCACATCTGCAAGTGCGGGTTCGCTGGCGACGCTGACATTGGTAGTCACCGTCTGACCGGGGTTGAGGTCGCCCAGCTTGTCGGGGCCGAGCTCACCCACGGTAGTGGTCCCAGACTTCAGATGAGGTTCGGCTCGGACTTAGCAGGCCTTCTGCGACGTGGTGTTCTGCACCGTCGAGATGACGGACTGGGTCGCGCGGCATCGTAGCGAGCGTCGATCGCTAGCGGACCGAGGTTACCCTTCCACGTCTGATCGAGCGGAGTGATGGGGCTCGACATCACTGCCTCGTTGAGCTCCAGACCGCTGCCGCCGGACTCGCCGCCAGGCGATTCGCTACCACCCTCGCCTGCAGTTCCTTCGGCACCTTGTTGCTGAGAGGTGCTCTGACTTATCGTGGTGCGATTAGAAGCTTGGTCATCCCCATGCAAATTGTCGAGCGTACGCCCGCCGAAGTTCTCATGGCGAGTATAGCTCCTAGAAGAGACCCAACCAAGATCTTCTTTGTCATCAATTGCTTGCGCATCATCTTTTCACCGCTTTCGTAGAGTATTGTTCATGCTTCTGACGGTAGAAATGAAATGTCGCAGAATTATGTCAGCCGTGTCAGGAGCTGAAAGATGAATGGATCTGAAGGTCCCGAAAGGTAGAACCGGATCTCGTCCCTGCGCTATGTGCCACCAGAATCGGCGCGCGGATTGACTTCTAGAAAGCGACGCAGGTTTTGTCTGCTGTCTTAAGGACCGATTCTTGTTCGAAGCACGTCTTGTATTCATTGACGACTTGTTCGATCAAGTCTAGGGATTGTTCGTCGTCGATTGGTGTCAGAATGATGAGGATCTTGGATTCTTCGCGCTGAATCCGCCCGTCCGCCTCGCGCCATTGGCCGTTGCCGTCGAGAATTGTTAGGCCGTCTGGAAAACGTGGTGTGACGGCGTCGGCAAGAAAGGAATCTCACTCGGCATCGTCGACGATATCGCCGTCGGGTCCGCTGCGACCAATGAAGAGCTGATACTCGACCCAGAGTCCGAAGTTATCTGGGCAACCCTTGTCAAATACCGAATCGCATCCGAAGCTGGCGAACGCGGCGTAGACAATTAGGACGATTAGTACGACGCGCATGTGAGAACCTCGACAATGGGATTTTACGATTCACCGGATATTCGAGATGACCAGATTCCACGAACTAGATGCTTTGCGCGCCTTCGCGATGCTTCTCGGCGTCGTGTTGCATGCGTCGTTGTTCCTGGTGACAAAAGACTGGCCGGTGGTGGCGAAGGAGATTTCGCCTGACCTGCCGTACGACGACATCGTGTTTGCGATTCACGGGTTTCGGATGCCCGTCTTCTTTCTGTTGAGCGGATTATTCACCGCCCTTCTTTGGCAGCGGCGTGGGACGCATGCGTTGATCATGCACCGGCTCAAACGCGTCGGATTGCCACTGTTGATCGGAGTTTTCACTATTGTCCCGTTGCAGTCCCTTTGGTGGATATTCACGCACGAAGGCGAGGTCGATTTCGCGGGTGTCGTGTGGACCGTGCTCTTGGGTTGGAGTTGGAGTCTTCATCACCTTTGGTTCTTGTGGGTGTTGCTGTTGTTAGTGGGGGTTTTCGTGGGTTTGATCTCTGTATACGACAGAATTTTTGATCGGAGGATCTGGTGGGGGTTGATCCCGTTGATACTGATTCCACAGTTGCTGATGACCGAGCAGACTTGGGGGCCGGATACGTCGGCTCAGTTGTTGGTCAATCCACTGGTTCTGGCTTACTATGCATGTTTTTTCATATTTGGGGCGTTCATGTATCGGATCGGTCTAACCGTCGGCCAGCGCTGGGCCTTCGCGCTCGTGCCAGTGATACCCGTATTCTTCGTAGGGCTGCATTTCGAGTTTGTAGGCAAAGGGTCGGCGGCGCATCTCGTCTCGAGTGTTCTGCAGATCGTGTACGCGTGGGCGGCGTGTTTCGGTTTGATGGGGCTGTTCAAGATCATTGCTTCGAAGGATCGATTTTGGGTACGGTACATATCCGATGCGTCGTATTGGATCTATCTGTGGCACCTAGTTCTGATATACGGGGCGCAGTGGATTGCGGCTGAGTTGACCTTTAACGTTCATCTTGAAATGGCGCTTATCATCGCGGTGGTGACCGTTGCCCTGTTGGTCGTTTACCAATACGGGGTGCGGTACACGTGGATCGGCGTGCTGCTGAACGGGCCGCGGGCGCGTCGGGTTGCCGGCGAGAACGTTGGTTGACAATGAAACGGCAAGTGATCCCTTATTTTCTGTCCAAAAGCAATGCGATATCATGTTTAGTAATGACGAAGGAGATTTGCCTTGATTGAATCTGGAATCACATCCAAAGGACAGACGACGTTGCCCAAGGCGGTGCGGGAGGCACTCGGGGTTGAACCAGGCGACCGGGTACGATATGCCATTTTGGCCGACGGCAAGGTGATGATGATGCCCATACTCCGAGCATCTAGGCTTTACGGCATGCTGAAATACGATGGGCCCCCGATCTCGCTTGAAGACATGGATAGAGGTATCGTGGAAGGTGCCATCGAGAGTGCCATGGGATCGTGATCGCTATTGACACCAACGTCATCGTTCGGTCCCTCTTGGACGACGATGTGCAACAGTCTCCAGCAGCAAACCGTTTGCTCGACGGACTCACAACACATAATCCCGGATTTGTGTGTCGTGAAGTCGTGATCGAACTCGTGTGGGTTCTTGAGCGCGTATACAAACTGCCTAGGTCAACCATCGGCACCGCGATATTGGAGCTAATCGCCTCTGGCGACTTGATCGTGGAAAATGATCGCGCGATGACCCACGCGGCATACAGATACATGCAAGGCGGAGTCGACTTTGCGGATCTGATGGTCCTAGCCACGGCCGATGACCATGGGGCTACGCAGCTCTACACGTTCGACCGTAAACTTGCGAGACTGGACGGCGCAAGACTGTTGAGCGACCAGTAACTTCAAAGCGAGGATTGCAATGCAGAAACGCACCCTTGGGCGGACGGGGCACGATAGTACGGTCGTCTCGTTCGGAACGTACGCGGTTGGATATGTGGACCAGGATGCAGCAGACCCGGTGATTCAGTTGGTTTTGGATGCTGAGGTGAACCATTTCGATATTGCGCCGACGTATGGGCACGCGATGGAAAGGGTGGCGCCTTGGATGCCGGAGATCCGCAAAAGAGGGATTTTCGTGGGTGCGAAGACCGCGGTTCGTGATCGAGACGGTGCTTGGCGGGACGTCGAAAGCATTATGCGACGGATGAACATCGAAGATTTCGACTTGTTTCAGCTTCACTCGGTGGGGAACATCGAGCAATTGGATTTGGCGACCGCCCCGGGTGGTTCGCTTGAAACGTTGGTCGAGATGCGGGAGCAGGGATTGACGAAATGGCTTGGAATCACCGGGCACGGTCCAGAGGTTCCAGCGACGATTCTCGAGGCGTTGGAACGTTTCGATTTCGATACAGTGATGTTCCCGTTGAACCCGGCAGCGGCAAGGGATGCGGATTATCGAGATGTGACGGAGAGACTCCTTGCTGTATGTCAAAAGCGGAATATCGGGGTGCAGACGATCAAGATGATCGCTCGTGGCGGTTGGGGCGATGGCGAGAAGCAGACGAACACTTGGTACGATCCTCATCGTGAGCAGTCGGATATCGATGCTTCACTGTGGTGGGTGCTCTCGCATGGCGTGCACACCGCACCGAGTTGCGGTGAGATCAGACTCTTGCCGAAGGTGTTAGACGCTGCAGAACGTTTTACACCACTGTCAGAAGACCAGATGCGAGCCGTGGAAGAGTCGCAACGTCCTCCCCTGCCCTTGCCTGAGTTGGCTATTCCCGCGGCGGCTTGATGTGAGATTGTGTCAACCTATATGGGTGTCGTAGATCGGTGGGGCCATGAATTGAACCAAGAGCTGAAGCGCAAACGCTTCCTTATGTTGAGCGCGGCGGCTGTTTTTGCAGCTTTGCTGGTTCTGTTCTACGTTTTGGGATCGGTGTTGATCACGGTGATGTTCAGTGCGTTGATCGCCTACGTGTTGCTCCCGTTGGCGAACGTGATGGTGCGGGTAATGCCGTGGAGCGACAGACACCCGGGAATGAGTCGCGGCATTGCGGTCGTGTTGATATTTCTCTTGGCGATCGGCATTTTTGTAGGTTCGATGGTGATCGTAATACCGCCGACGATCGAGCAGGGGAAGGAATTCATCGACGAATTCCCGACGTTCTTCAATTCTTCGCGCATGACCATCGAACGTTGGGTCGGCGAGAACGCTGAATTGGTTCCTGATGAAATGCGTGTTCAGATCGAAGAAAACATCGCGGGCGCAGGCGCTATCATCGTGGATGCCGCTTGGGAGGTGTTGCCGAACACCGTCGGGTTGGTCTCTGAAACGTTTGCATTGATCATCGGATTCGCGACGATGCCGGTGCTGATTTTCTACTTCGTCAAGGATTCGAAACAGGTCGGTTCAAGCTTGCTTGCTCCGTTTCCCAAAGCGTTGCGACCGTACTTGGTGGACGTGGCAAAGATCGGTGACAAGGCTGTCGGCGGATATTTGCGTGGACAACTGATTTTAGGAGCGATCGTGGGGATTGCGGTGACGATCGGTTTGATAGCGATGGGGGTCCCATTCGCGGTGGTATTGGGAGTTATTGCAGGTGTGTCGGAGATGATCCCGATAGTCGGGCCGTTGATCGGAGGGGCGACGGGCATTCTGGTGACTTTGGCGACCGCGCCAGAAAAGGTGATCTGGGTGGCCGTGCTCTACCTTGGTGTACAGCTGGTGGAGAACACGTTGCTGGTGCCGCGGGTGCAGGCCGGGACGTTGAATCTCCATCCGGTAGCGGTGATCTTTGTCATTATCGTCGGCGGTCATTTCTTCGGGATTTGGGGGATAATATTCGGTCCTCCGTTGGTATCGATGGGCCGAGATGTGGTGCGCTATTTGGCGCGTGAATGGGATGAGGTACCAAGCGTCGCGAGCAAGTCTGAAGTCGAAGGACTGGAATTAGGTGAAATCGACGTTTCAGAGTCGAGCTAAATCTAACGATTCCGGGGACGTCAAGCGGTTTGTCTTTTGAATGTCCGTTTAGTTCACTGTTTTGGAGGACACCGAAAATCTTCATTTATTTTTCACATTCTCCTCATTGAATAGTCTGTCATTTCAATTACGGTTTTAGAATCTTCTTTCGATTGCTACGTTAACTAGTTGGTTTCGTAGCTGTTCGGCGTCGAGATAAATCAGGACACCCGCCATGCAGAACCGATTGAAGGTTGTTGTCGCTATGCTAGTTGCGTTGACGATATTGTCTTGTCAGCTGGGATTCCAAGAAGAGGAAAAGGTGCTGACGATCGTCTACTGGCAAGCGCCGTCGGTGCCCAGCGCCTACCATTCCGGGGGTCTCAAAGACGTCGATGCGGCGGCGATCACTTTGGAGCCGTTAGCACGGTACGACCCAAGTGGAAACGTCGTGCCGGTTTTAGCGTCTTCAGTTCCCGTGGTCGGTGACGGAGTTTCTTCGGATCTGACCTCGATAACCTGGACATTAAAGAAAGGGCTGAAGTGGTCAGATGGCAGCGGTCTCACCGCTGACGACGTGGTGTTTACTTGGCGATACTGCACCAATCCGAACACCAGTTGCACCGGAGAGAGTTCGTTCGATGGCATAACCAACGTTGAAGCGATCGATAGCGAGACGGTCAGGATCACGTTCGAGGCGCCGACGCCCTACCCGTACGTGGCATTCGTTGGGAGCGGGACGCCGATCATCAGTGCGGCGCAGTTCGAGGATTGTCTATCATCCGAAAGTTCTTGCGACCAACGATTTGAACCGATTGGCGCCGGCCCGTACCGGATCGTGAACTTCACGCCGAACGAGGAGGCGGTCTACGAACGCAACCCGGAGTATCGAGGCGCCGAGCCGTTTTTCGACCGAGTAATGTTCAAGGGTGGCGGCGACGCGTTGAGCGCGGCGCAATCTGTGTTGGAGACGGGCAAAACAGACTACGCTTGGAATCTTCAGATCGCGCCCGACGAATTGAATCGTCTCGAGGAGATGGGCGACGGTACAACGGTCGTTGCGTTCTCGAGTTTGGTGGAACGCGTCGTCCTAAATCAGACCAATCCTGATCCAGCGTTGGGTGATGACAGGTCGGAATATATGAACGGGAACAATGCGCATCCGTTTCTGTCAAACGCGGATATTCGTAAAGCGATGTCATTGGCGATCGACCGTGAGCGGCTGGCTGGCGACCTCTACGGCGTAGCAGGCCAAGCGACTTGCAACCTGATTACCGGGCCTCTGAACTATGTGTCGGCGGCGAACGACGATTGTCTGACGCAGGACATCGCTGGGGCAAATCGGCTATTGGATGGAGTAGGTGCCGTAGACACCGACGGCGACGGCGTTCGGGAGTTCAATGGAACGCCGCTGAGCGTGGTCTTCCAAACGTCTACCAACGATGTGCGGCAGACGACACAAGGATTGATCAGCGAGTGGTGGTCACAGATCGGGATCGATGTGACGATCACGCATCACGACGCGGCGCTGTTCTTTGGTGGTGATCCGATCGATGACGCGGCGATGACGTACCGTAGGTTCTTCGCCGACGTGCAGATGTATACGACTGGTTCGGGCATCGATCCGCAATCATATCTGTCGGATTTGATCTGCAAGCACGTGCCGACCCGTGAAGACAACTGGTCGCTTGGGAATATCGCACGGGCTTGCGACCCGGATTACGACGACGTCTACGAACAGTTGGCGGAGACGCCGACTGGGGTGGCACGCGATGAATTGATCAAGCGGCTCAATGATCTATACGTCCAAAGCTACGTCGAGATTCCGCTGGTCAACCGCGGATTGGTGTCGGCGCACCTCGACACGCTGAAGGGCGTGCGGATGAACGCGTGGGACAGCGAGTTGTGGAACATTGCGGAGTGGCGGCGATAGACACTGCGCGGGGCGCTTCAGGTGATTTCGAAGCGCTCTATTTGATCACGACCGTGTCCACGCGGTACTGCTCTAAGCCTTTCCAATCGTATTCGACGCCAAGGCCGGGCCTTTCAGGGACGGTGACGTTGCCGTCTTTGTCGATGGAGTCGATCTGGTCTGCGTAGTCGGATTTGTAGAGGCTGGGTCCGGTCTCGACGATTTTGGGATGTACGAGGCCCATTTCGTTGAAGTTCGAGTTGCGAATAGCAGCCATACAGTGGCGATGGGGAGGGCTTGAGATGTGGAGTTCAAGGTCCATGCCGAACCCTTCGGCCGCGTGGGCGATCTTCATGACTCCGGTAATGCCCCCGTCGTAATCGGAATCGGCGCGCCAGAAGTCCGTAGCTTCCGCGATGGCCATGTCAGTGTGCGCCTCGACCAGATGGACGTGTTCACCTTGGAGAAGCGGCGTCTTAATCATCTTCTTCAGCTGTTTGTGGGCCCAGAGTGAGACGCCGCCATCTCGCATCGGGTCTTCGTACCAGTAGTAGTTGTAATCGTCGCAGGCGCGTCCGACTGCCAAGGTGTCTGCGAAGGTGTCATAGACGCAGCACGGATCGGTCATGAGCGCCATCTTGCCGCCGACGCGCTCCCCCACGGCGCGGACGGTGTCGATCTCACGTTTGATGTCGACCTCGCCCCAAGAGTGGATTTTGAATCCGGGATAGCCCATCTCGAGACACTGTTGGGCGAAGTCGGCGTATGCTTCAGGGCTGCTAAGGCCGTCGGGTTCTCGGTCGGCGTGATAGGTGCTGGCGTAGCAAGGCAGCTTCTTGCGGTGGCCGCCCAGAAGCTGATAGATCGGCGCGTTGTGGTACTTTCCGGCGAGATCCCAGAGCGCGACATCAATGGGGCCGATGCCCATGCGGTCGTTCTTTCTGAGGATCGATTTCGCCTGGTTGTAGAAGCGCTCTCTTTCCAGCGCGCTTCTGCCGACTAGGAAATTGACGAACATGAGGATCTGCTCGTAGGTCGCGGGTGCGCCGCTCATGTACTCGCCGGTGACGCCTTGGTCGGTGTGGATCTTGATTCCGACCCGCCCTCTTGTTCCGTGCGCGCCGGGTTGGTAGAACTGCCCCATGGCGAAACTTACATCGGTCGCCAAGTCATACGTCGGGATGCGGTATCTCGAAAGCTCAATGCGCTCGATGATTGGTGAAATACCCATTACGTGACTCCCAAGTCGTGTTGAAACGGTAGCGATGGCGGCAGTTTACCGCACATTCGCGGCGGTATGGCCATGTGCGACGTGGGGAGTAACGCCGTGGCAGTTGGCTAGTGCTCGGGTGTTACACCTATTTGGAGGCCGAACCGCTCTTGATAAACCCCGACCCCTATGACGATCCACCAGACCAGATACAGCAACGACAGCGCCATGAAAATCGGCGACAAGGTATCGATGAGTTCATGGAATGGCTCGGTCAAGGTCAAGCCAATCAGCGAGACGACTGCTCCGATGCCGACGATCAGCGCCAATATCCTGTACGCTCCAGGTTTGAACTTCCTAGCGAACGCAAATCCGAGAACCAGATACCCGATCAGACCTGCAACAGAAGCCATCGCCCGGGCGGCCCCGGCGACCGACTGTATGTGGACCCCCACCGCTCTCAAAGCCTCCTCCTGGTCTGCGCCGGAACCGAGTCCGATGCCGTGTTCAACCACATGCGAAGTCGCGTAGGTGAATGCTTGGGACATTAACAAGGAAATCACGGCAAGCATCACACCCGCCAACCCGAATTTCACGAACGTGTCCAAAGCACATGGACTCTGCGCGGTCTGCCACATCACCACCAGTCCCCACAGCAATACCAACGCCGCCACGGCGCCCAACATTGACGCGAAACCCGCCAGCAGCGGAGCATCACCGATTGCGTCGACATAGGCGTACAGATCTGTCGCAGTAGCACCGTCAATCACGACGCCCGGTGACAAAAAAGTCGAAATAATGTATAGTGCCGAGCCAATTATCAGCGCTAAACCACCTATTCTAGGCACCGTAATCATCGCCATCGCGTCTCCTCCAGACTGTAATTTTCGATCCCTTCGCTGTACCCCAAGTGGATACGACTTTACCACCAGCTAACGATCTAACGATTGTTCCGATGAATCGCGGAGTGCGTAGTTGTCGATCAGGAGATCGTCAGTTGCCACGCTCCACAATTGAAGCGGATTCACCGCGAATTCCAGGTCGTTTCTGGACACTGTAATGTGAAATCCGGAATGAGAAACGCAGACGGTTGGCATCTTCAATGCGCTCTCCCTTCTTGGATGACCGTGACGCACTTGCCGACAATCGGTCCGCACAACCGGATGAGGGTCAGGTTAACCGAGCAGGTCGCCACCCCAAAGGCGTTCGATGAAGCGTTCGGCGGGCAGGATTAATATCCCGTCGTCGGTCAACCGCGCGCGTTGCTCCCGGCAAACGACGACGCGTTGGGCAATCTCGGGGTACTCGACGGCTATCGACCGCAGCCCTCGCAGGTGTTGGTTGCTGATGTTCTCGCTCGATTTCGCTTCGATGGCGACCGAGAGATCGTCGAGTAAGAAGTCGACTTCGGTTTGGCTCGTCAACCCCCAATAGGTCAAGCCGGCGTCGACATTTCGATAGCTGATGTACGCGGTCAACTCGTGGTGGACCCAGTTTTCGAACGCTTTCCCGTACTGCTCGGAGCCAGCGATCAACGCGCCGCGACGCGCTAACCGATTGACCATACCCACATCGGAGAAGTAGAACTTAGGCGACTTAACAACCCGGCGTTTCGCACGCCGTCGATATGCCGGTAGCCAAGTGCCGAGCAGTGTGTCTTCGAGGATTTCGAAATAGCCCTTGACGGTGTTGTTTGAAACGCCGCAGTCCGAAGCGATGTTTGTGTAGTTGACGTTTTCACTGTCGCTCAACGCGGCGACGTCGAGGAATTGAGCGAATACGGGAAGTCGACGCACCGATCCTTCCGCGGCGATCTCGTGTTCCAGATAGTCGGCCACATAGGCGTCGAGCACTCGCGTCGGCTCGTTGGACTCGTACGCTCGGGGCAGGTATCCGTGGTTGAGCAGCCGGTCCAGATCGAACTCGCGGCCGAGTTCCCCGGCGGTCAAACCGTGCATCACGTACCTGAATGCCCTGCCGCCGAGCAAATTAGCTCCGCCACGTCTCACCTTCCTCGCACTGGAACCGCAGAGCCCGAATTTGAGTCGGTGGTTCTCGATTAACCAATGCACTTCGTTTAGCAGTTCGGGGACGCGCTGCACCTCATCGATCACGATCTGCTTCTCGGGTCGCGGTCCTTCAGCTTCGATCTCGTGTCGCAGTCTTTCCGGATGTGCCGAGTAGTGGATGTATTCATCGCTCTTGAGCAGGTCGAGCCACTTGCAACCGGGATAACGCTCACGCAGGAGCGTCGTCTTGCCGGTCTGCCGCGGTCCCCAGAGGAAAAACGACTCTTTTCCCGAGGGCGGCAGTTGTAGAGTTCTGCTGAACACCGATCCATCGTCCGATGAAATACTGAAGTGTTATTTCATATTATCATGTTTTTATGCATGACCACTTCAGTTTTTCATGTATTTCTGAAGTGTCATTTCAGTTTTTCATACGTAGACGGTACACTCAAGGCCAGCTATCAGAACAGCGTGCTTTGCGGTTCGATAAGGTGTGGCCCTTCGTTTCGGGCAGAGCCTACAGCCGTATTCGCCTCCCGAGTGGTCATCGTCTCCCACTCGCGCGGCTTCAGGGCTTCGAGCAGTACTGCCTTGTCGGCCGCATCGTCGAGCCATATGGCGGACCAATCCTCGTCGAGGATTACGGGCATGCGATTGTGGATCGGCTCCATCAAGGAGTTCGGCGCGGTCGTCAATATGGCACAAGACTCGACGATGCCATCGGGCCCGTGCCACCGGCTCCAGATACCTGCGAAGGTGACGAGTTGCGACTCGGCATCGTAGATCCACATGGGCTTCTTGGATTGGCCGTCGCTTCGCCACTCGAAGAAGCCGTTTGCCGGGACTAGGCATCGCCTTTTTGTGAAGGAACCTCTGAACATGGATCGCTCGGCGACAGTCTCGGACCGGGCGTTGAACATTGGATGCTTGAAAGCGGTATCTGGTTTAGCCCAGATCGGTATCAAACCCCAGCGCATCATTGCCCCGGTTCGGGCGCCTTCTGTCTCGTTGATCGCCAACACAGGAGTCGTGGGTACGATGTTCCAACGAGGCACATAGGCGTCAGGCGGCATCGCCACCTCGATACTGAGCAGTTCGACCAGTTCGGCGAGGTCCGTGAAGAGTCCGAAGCGTCCACACATCTCTACACCACCTCGATCGGTTCAATGCGTTTCTGATTGGAGATCATGGAATATCAGCGTAGCATCAGCATCATCCACGCGATATCATCTTCGCAGAACCCGACACCCGCAACCTCTACGATGCCCATGAATGTCTTAATCAACGGATCGCCAACTGCAATCGGCCGTGCCGTCGTCGATCAACTCGCCGACTCTGGCCACAATCTGCGGCTTACTTCGATGGCACCATACGATCAGCAGGATGTCGTCGTGTGTTCGCTCGAGCATGACGAAGCAACCGATGAGTTGGTTGCGGGGATCAACGCCATCATCAATGTCGGCTATCAGGACGAGGTCGAGATGCCGGTCAGCTTTCATCTCGATTACTACACACGACGAACCTACAACCTGTTCTGGGCAGCCGCCAATGCCGGCGTGAAGCGGGTGATCAATCTCAGCACTCTTCGATTGATGGAGGCGTACGAAGAGAATTTGGTCGTCACCGAGCTATGGCGGAGCAAACCGGTGGCGAGCGATATCAACCTGCTGTGCGCTCATCTCGTCGAGACCATTTGCAAAGAGTACGCCAGGGATCGAAAGTTCAAAGTCGTCAACCTTAGGCTTGGATGGCCATTGATCGATGGTGGTCCGGATGCGATCAGCGATGGTTCAGGCGATGCCTCGCTATGTTCGCAAGACCTCGGTCGTGCCGTGATCGCCGCTTTGGAAACGGACATCGAACCTTGGCAAGACATTCACATCCAATCGTCAATGGTCAATCAACGCTACACCACGGCGAAGGCCGCAACGACGCTGGGTTTTTAGCGTCCACGTCAATTTGGAAGGAACTCGAACGATGAAAGTTCTCATTCTCGGAGGATGCGGGATGCTTGGCCCTTGGGTGGTCAAGGCGTTGAAGCACCGCCATGAAATCATCCTGACCGACATTAACACGCCTGGGCATGGTTTCGACGGCCATTTCAGACAGGTCAGTGCCGACGATCTCGATGGCGTTGTTGCAACGGCAGCAGGTTGCGACGCGATCATCAACCTTTCGGTGCTTCGTGAAGACCGTAAGCTAGCGTTCGATGTGAGCACTCGCGGCAACTACAACATGATGGAGGCGGCACGGGTGCATGGCATCCAACGAGTCATCAACACCGGACCACATTTCCAACTGGTCGGCGAGACGTACGAGAACTGGGATTTCGATCTCAACCCCGAAATGCCGCCGCAGTTCGGCACGCGTCTCTACGCGCACTCGAAGGGGCTCGGTCAGGAGATCTGTCGCGTCTTCAGCGAACAGTACGGCATCTACGTCATAACAATGCTCTATTACAACATGCGCCACACGTGGAACTGGGGCATGGGCAGAGGCGTGCCCGAGGCTACCTATCACGAAGACATGACGCCGTTCACCACCGCATGGACGGACTGCGGTACGGCGATCCAAGCGGCATTGGAAGTTCCGCTCGAACGTCTGCCCTCCCGATGCGAGACGTTCTTTACGTTCCCAGAGACTCCGCACCACAAATTCAACAGCGAAAAGACACGCCGCATCTTGGGCTGGGAGCCGCGCTACACGCTAGAGACGCTCTGGAACAAGGAGCCGATGACGCCTCCGGATCATCTGCACGGGGCGTGGTGATGATGCGCTGGTTCCTTTTGCACTACAGCCCTCTACCTCGTTACTCGCCAAATGGCACAATAACACTAGTTGAGACAGGCTGATTGAACACCAACCCGCGCCCGCACGATGCTGACGAGGACCCCGGACCTCTTGATGGTCGCAGGCGGCCTATACGTTTCTACTACTCCCAATTCGGATTTGGAATGAACAAAAACAACCAATGGCCCAGAATCGGTTGCGGCGTGCTGTTCCTAGTGATCGGCGTGTGGGTCTTGTTATGGGCGTTCAACATTATCGAACTGTCGCCCCGCTACATCTGGATCCCGTTCGCCATCGTGCTGGTCGCGCTCGGTTTACGGCTTCTTCTCTCGAACCGCAAGTGAATTTTCGGTCGGTTCCGACGACTTGGTGATCGTCGTACCTACCCCATCAACTCGCCCTCTTCGCTCATGACGGCCATGAGATTGCCGTCTGGGTCGCGGAAGAATGCCATCCAGAGGGTGTAGTTCTCGGTCTGGTGGATTATGTGGGGTTCGGATTCGATCGTGACGCCGCGTGTGGCTAAATCCTTAGCGGCTTCTTGCGCCGAATCTACTTGGAAATAGATGACGGAGGTGCTGGCGTGCTCGGGGTTTTCTGGTTGATTGATGTAGAGACGGATTCCTGAGCAGTCGAAGAAAGCCATCGGGTTGTCGCCGGGGACTTGGAACAGGAAGTCGATGCCGAGGATGTCTCGGTAGAACTCAACCGCCTTGTCGACATCAGTGACTGAAATCGAAATTTGGCCTACGCCGTGGATTTTCATACCGGTTTTCCCCCTCGTAACCGAGGTTAGAGCTCTTTCATCTCGGAAAGCAGGTTCTCGACAGACGCTCTTGCATCGCCGAAGAGCATCATTGTGTTCTCCATGTGGAAAAGCTCGTTTTCCACACCAGCGAATCCAGATGCCATTGATCGCTTCAACACGATTGCCGATCGTGCTTGATCGACATTCAATATCGGCATGCCATAGATCGGACTACTACGATCGGTTCGCGCGGCCGGGTTTGTCACGTCATTCGCACCGACAACTACGGCAACGTCAGCTCGCCTGAAATCGTCGTTGATCTCGTCGAGATCCTTCAACTCGTCGTACGGGACATCGGCTTCAGCTAGCAAGACATTCATATGGCCGGGCATCCTGCCGGCGACAGGATGGATAGCGTATCGGACCTCTGCCCCGCGTTCTTTGAGCATGTCGGCTAAGTCTCGAACCTGATGCTGCGCTTGTGCAACGGCGAGACCGTAACCGGGGACAAATATTACTGAGTCGGCGTACCCGAGGAGAATAGCGGCCTCAGCAGCGTTGACAGACCTCACCGGTCGATCCATCGCGTTCGCTCCAGGCGCTGCGCCGCCCGTCGAATCTGCAACGCCGAATCCGCCGAACATCACGTTACCCAAGGAGCGGTTCATCGCCCGAGTCATGATGCGGGTGAGTATGAGCCCGGATGCACCGACTAAGGAACCGGCGATGATGAGCATCGGGTTGTCAATCACGAAACCCGTTGCCGCAGCGGCCAATCCAGAGTAAGAGTTCAATAGCGCGATAACGACGGGCATGTCGGCACCGCCGATTGGGATCACGATCAATACGCCGACGATAAGCGCAATGACGGCCATGGCGATGAGCGCCCACTCAAGGTTGGGATCAAATATGAGCAATCCCGCCATGGTCAATCCGCCGATAACTAGGATCACGTTGACGACGTGCCGAAGCGGTATCAGTACCGGTTGCGTCGCGACGATGCCCTGCAATTTGCCGAAGGCAATGAGGCTGCCCGTGAGGGTCAACGAGCCGATCAATACGGATAATGCGACGGTGACGCTGACCACTCGGTCGACGTCGCCGGTATCGTTCTGGCTGAGGATCTGTGCACCCGCTACGACCGCCGATGCTGCCCCGCCGAATCCGTTGAAGATAGCGACCATTTGTGGCATGGCGGTCAGCTGAACCTGTCGGGCGGCGATTGCCCCGATCAAGGCACCCACGATTAATCCGACGATGATCCACTCGTACCGGACGATGTCGCGGTCGATAACTGTGAACACGACGGCGATCAGCATCCCCAAAGCAGAGAGCCGGTTTCCGGCGCGTGCCGTTTCAGGCGACCGCAACCAGAGCAGTCCGGTGATGAACATAACCGACGCGACGATGTACGCTCCAAGCGTGAGATTGTCGAGTGTTGTTGAAGAAATCTCCATGATTCGCGTTTAGCGACGTTCCTCATCGCTGCGGTGGAACATGCGCAGCATCCGGTCGGTTACTAGGTAGCCGCCAACCACATTGATGGTCGCCAAGGCCACTGCAACCACTCCTAAGATCGCACCGAGCAACCCTCCGACCGATCCTGCCACGATGATTGCGCCGACGATCACGATGCCTGAAATGGCGTTGGAACCGGACATCAGAGGCGTGTGCAAGGTGGGTGGAACCCGCGTAATTGTTAGGTATCCGACGAAAATGGCCAAAACGAAGACGGCCAACGCGATTAGGAGTTCTTCAATCGACATTTTCGTCTCCTATCTTCATCGCCCGATGGTGTGTCCGCGGACTTCACCGTCGTGGGTTACGCACATTGCATCAATGACTTCGTCTTCAAAATCGATTGACAAAGCCAGATCTTCACCGATGATGAGCGTCATCAGCGATTCCAAGTTGCGGGCATAGGTCACCGAGGCATGATACGGCATTGATGAAGGGACGTTGATCGGTCCCTTGACAGTCACTCCGTTAATGTCAACATCTTCTCCGACAACGGTCGGTTCGACGTTTCCGCCGGTCTCAGCCGCTAGGTCGATGATGATGCTACCGGGCCTCATAGCTTCGACGGTCTCCGTCTCTATCAACAAAGGAGCGGTTCGCCCGGGGATTGCGGCCGTCGTGATCACCGCATCGGCGCGGACGACGTGTTCGGCAAGGAATCTGCGTTGACGGGCGTTTTCGTCCTCGGTTTGGGCTCGTGCGTACCCGCCCGCAGTTTCGGCATCGTCACTGTCAAGAGGTGCGATGAATCTCGCGCCTAGGCTCTGCACCTGTTCGCCGGCAGCCGCTCGAACATCGAAAGCGTAGACGTCGGCGCCGAGGCGTTTTGCTGTGGCGATGGCCTGCAATCCGGCGACGCCTGCACCTAGGATCAGGACGCGCGCTGGAGGAATCGTCCCGGCTGCGGTCATCATCATCGGGAAGAAGCGGCTCAGGGAGTCCGCTGCTATCAAAGCTGATTTATAACCTGCAATGGAGGCTTGGGAGGACAGTACATCCATGCTCTGAGCCCGCGCGATCCGGGGCACTAGATCCATGGCGAACGCCGTAACGCCGGCGCTCGCAAGCGCGTCGATGGTGACGGTGTCGCGTCGAGCATCCAGGATTGTCGCCAACGCAGATCCACTACGCATCGTGCCAATTTCGTCATCTGAAGGTTTACCAACATGGAGCAGCAAATCGGACGACTCGGCGATGTTGGACGCTGAATCCGCGAGCGAGGCGCCCGCTTGTTGGTATATCGCGTCTGGGAATCCGGCACTAATTCCCGCGCCACTCTGCACGACAACATCGTGCCCAGCAGACGCCAATTTCGACACCAGATCCGGAGATGCTGCTACACGGTTTTCACCGGGCGCGTTTTCTCGATTGATGCCTATTTTCAAGGTGTTGACGGGCTAAGTGGGAATAGGACAGGGAATTCAGCATATTATGGTAACCGCTACGCTAGAAACGCGTTTTGTTTGAGTGGACAACAGGTTCTACTGGAAAACACAACCAACGTACGAGGATATTCAATGTACATGCTCCGACGGGTCTACAAAGCCAAGCACCGCCAAGGCAAGCTCGTGGCTTCACTGGTTCAGAAGCAACAGAAAATCTACGAGGCGGTCGGTCGTTCCTCAGGTACGGTCTATTTCAATGCCGGAACGGTTCCCGGCGAGCCCGATCGCGTTGTGCTGGAGTGGACGCAAGATACGCTCGAATCGCCTTACATGTCGGGGGGAAGCATCCCATCGGAAGCACTGCAGGTTGGCGGGCAAGTCCGGGAGCACATCGAGAGCCAAGAGATCGAGTTCTGGGAACTCATGATTCCAGAAAAGATGGACGACGTCTAAACGCTGCCACTTTCACGTACCATCCCACTTAGAGGACCCCGATGCGTCATAAGTGGGTAAATCTCATTCTCCTCGTTCTCGTCGCAGGCGAGTTCGTAACTGGCGCGGTCGGATTGATGAGCGGCAACGCACGTAACGAGGTCGTGTTGCAGATTCACAGCGTCCTTGGCTACAGCATCATCGCCGTTCTTGGTTGGAAAACGGTCTTGGCCTTACGTTCGCTCAAACGACCGCCGAGGGGTAGGCCGCGCAACGTTTCGATCA
The DNA here is from genome assembly GCA_965232825.1 of Dehalococcoidia bacterium. Classification (GTDB taxonomy): domain Bacteria; phylum Chloroflexota; class Dehalococcoidia; order Lucifugimonadales; family Lucifugimonadaceae; genus Bin127. Next base: position 820,242 of record OZ247429.1, read on the forward strand.
TCGTTTCGGTGCTCCTTTTGACGACGCTGAGCATCGGTGTGGTCTGGAGCACGGGCGGATTTTGGTCGGTCGAGGGAGTCACTGGCATGAGCCTGCACATTTACGCAGGGGCCGCCATCATGCCGTTTATTGCCTGGCATGCATGGGTTTACACCGCCCGGTTCCGCGTCGGTTACAGCGCCGAACGACGCGAAGTCTTACGGTTTAGCTCTGTCCTCGCTGCGGGCACCGCGGTTTGGATGGTAAATGAGACCGCGATCCGGGCGATCCCTACCCTAGGTGCCGACCGACGTTTCACCGGCTCTCACGAACGACGCTCGTATGAAGGCAACCGCTTCCCTACTACATCTTGGCTCAACGACAAACCAGTCGAGATCGACACCGCTCGATATCGGCTGAAGATCACCGATACCGACGGCGCATCGACCTCGTTGACACTTCTCGATCTCGAGAACGGCGGCTTGGGCACCGGCTTCTCTGAAATCGAAGCGACGCTGGACTGCACGGGCGGCTGGTACTCCCACCAATTCTGGAGTGGCGTGAATCTGTTAAAACTTCTCGAGGCCGCAGGAATGAATCTGGAAGCACAGAGCTGCATCGTGCACTCCGTTACGGGCTACACGCGGCGATACGCGGTGTCGGAGTTCGAGAATTTGATGTTGGCGACTCGAGTTGGCAACGAGCCACTGTGGCACGGACACGGCGCGCCGGTGCGCCTCGTCGCGCCGGGAAGACGCGGCTACGACTGGGTCAAATGGGTGGATGAGATACGGCTTACAGACATGCCGCACTGGTGGCAGCCTTGGTTGCCGTTGCAGTAGGCTTTTCAGCGAAGGTTGATTATCGCAACATCGGTTACCGGGGCGCGACTCAATCGGGCGTCAACGGTGATCAATGGCATTCTGTTCTTGAAGGCAATCGCCAAATACAACGCGTCGTACGCGCTGACATTTTGGCGGTATCGCCATGCTTCCCGGACGAGAGTTCTATGAGAATAACGAGTGATTGGCGCGTTGATGAGACGATTTACAGCGGCGTTGGCTTCAGGGTCCGGCACTGAATTAGCCAAGACACCGCGACGAAGGCTAGCCAGTACCTCAGCGTCGATCAATTCAGGTGCGACCAATCTTCGATCTCGGACAGTGTCTGCAACCAACTCGCCGAGTTCTGTTCGCAGAACAACCTCGACCAATGCCGAAGCATCGATCACGTATCCAGTCATTCCTGTCCCGCGTCGCGGAGTTCGCGGGCTTCCCTCAGCAATTCCGCAGAATTGATCTTGACATTACTACGTGGTATCTTGTCCCAATCATCCCACCAAGATGCAGCCTCAAGTTCTCGATCCACCGCTTGTCGAACCGTTGCGCTGATCGTCGAATTACGTCGCTGCGCCAATTGGCGCAAGCGCTCATACGTTTCCTCGGGCAGGTTTTTCACTTGCAGAGTAGCCATTTCTGCATATTATCATGAATCGATCATGAAATCTTCATGACAATATAACGATTTGTTGATCAGATATCTAGTGTCGCATTTGGTTTCAGTAACCCAACCCATGCCCAAACGGGTACAGCGTGTCCTCCTCGACATAACCCGGCACGTCCGAGTTCTGGCGGAGGATGGCTTCCGCGCTGTTTGCCAGGGCGAAAGGTAGTTTGCCGTGCGGCGAGTGTTTGCCGGTCAGCACGTCCATCAATGCCGCATCGCTTGATCCGAAGGTGGCTATGACCGCACCGGCATCTCTGAGGCCACTCGCTTCGTCGACGACGAATGGTTGGCGGAAACGGATCGCTACGATCGTCCGGTCGGCTCCGATTTCAGACATGACGCCGTTAATGTCGGCCAAGCTAGGCGTGACCGTCCACGAGTTGGACTTTTCCATGTCGGTGAAGGCGATCATATCCAGCTCTTCCGGGTCTGGAACGGGCAGGAATCCGCCTCCAATCTTGCTGTTGTTGCCGACTACGACCCGAATAATGGCGTAATCCGTGCCCTCAGGGACGACTGGTCTGGATTCTCCAGCGTCGGCATGGTAGTCGCCAGAGACGACTTCATATTCGTTCCATTCGGAACCTGCAACCACTTCCGGATCCATACCCATGACGTAGATCTGTTTGGTAACAGGTTCAATCTCTGGCTCGTCGGTCGGATCTTGATGAAATCCGAGCAAAGCGAACGGGTCCGGCTGAGGTTTCGGCGACGGCGTCTCCAATGGCAGCACGTTGTTGCGGTTTTGGAGGAGGACGATGGCCTTACGTTGTGCTTCGTCAGCCTTGGCTTGCGTAATGCGGCTGCCGAGGATGTATCCTGCTCGGTTCGGTTCAACGAAGGGATTCTCAAACAAGCCGAGATTGAACTGTTCGGTCAGCAATCGGCTCACCGCTTGATCGAGCCGTTGCTCCGAGATTGCGCCGGCGTCGATTAGAGCCATCATCTGTTGGTTATCGCTGAAGCCGGACAGCACGTCCACTCCTGCGTTGATCGCCATCGCTACACGTTCGCCGACGGGTTTGTCTTCTACACCCCAAGGCATAGTTGTGGCGATTGCGGTGTCGGAGTTGACGTTGCCTTCGAATCCTAGCTTCTCCCGCAGCAACTCTGTAGTGATGCCCTTGGAGAACGACATACCGACGTCGTTCGGGTGGTACCTCTGTCCCACCGGTACGCCGTAATATGGCATGATCGACGAAACACCAGCCTTGATCGCGGCGACGAATGGCTTGAAGTGGTAGTCGAAATTGTCGCCCGGATACGCTTGGTACTTTCCAAACGCGAAGTGTGGGTCGGCGCCGCCCTCTTGGGGTCCACCACCTGGGAAATGTTTCATCGTGACTTGGACGCTGCGGTGGTCGAGGGATTCGCCTTGGATACCCTTGACCAGAACCGCGGCGATCTCACTTACGAGGTCGGCATCTTGTGCGAAGGTCTCGGTAATGCGGAACCACCGGGGTTCGGTCGAAAGATCGAGGCAGTATCCATACATTCCGCGAATGCCGAGTGCTACCCATTCGCTTGCAACCGTTCGGGCGAACTCGCCGATGAGGTCCATGTCGCGCGTCGCCGCCAGACCGGCCTCTTTAGGCCAGGCGGAGAATGCGCCGACGGAGGCATCTAGTCCGCCCATCCCACCTTCTTCGAAGTGGTTGCGTGGGTTCGACTTGAAGATTGCTGGAATGCCGAGACGCGTAGATTCGCACATCTCTTGCACGGCATTAGTGAACTGAGCCATTTCGTACGGCGTTACCTGCGCACCGAAGAACGGGTGGCCAGTTTCCCCGGGGGAGTTCGTCACGGTGTTCCGGAGGATGAAGCGGGTCATCTTCTCCTCGAAGAGCAATTTGCCTGCCAAGAGCGGGACCCGACCGCCTTTGTCGGCGTTAAGCTGGTCAATCATCAGCATCCCGGCCTTCTCGTCCAACGTCATTTGAGAAAGCAGATCGGCAACACGTGCCTCAACCGGCTGTCGCCAGTCTTCGTAGGTGTCTATATTGCCGTTTTTGTTGAGGTCTCGAAACGGGACTCCGTCGTCGTAGAGGATGTCAACGGATCGCGCTTGAACCTCCGGCCGATACCGGTAATCGTTTGATGCCAAGGTGATTGCCTTTCGGGATTGACTGGACGTTTTTCGCCGGTAATCGAACCTGGATCATGCATCCATCATCTGAATGCATACTGGCCCCGGTATTGAAATCATATGTCCGGTGTGGGTCAGCTTGCCGGAATCGGCATCGCGGTAAAAGGTATGGATAGTGCCCGAATCTTGGTTCTCAGCGAGTACCCAAGTTCCGGTGGGATCGATGGCGAAGTTCCGTGGGGTGTTGCCGCGGGTCGACTCGTTAGCGATGTAGTAAAGCATCCGAGCGTAAGGGTCCCAGCCATAGATGACCAATGTGTCGTGACCGCGGTTGGAGCCGTAGATGTGCTTTCCATCTGGCGAGACGTGGATGTCGGCGGTGCTGTTACCGTCGGCGTAGACGACATCGGGTCGCACGGTGCCGACCCAGTGAGATTCGGTCAGTCCGCCGGTATCGGCATCAACGTCGTAGGCGCTGATGGTCAAACCGATCTCGTTAATCGCGAACGCGGCGGTGCCGTCAGGATGGAAGGCGAAGTGGCGCGGGCCTTCGCCTGGCCTCGAATCGGCGGAGGCATCGTCGTTCAGGACGATTTTCCCGGCATCGTGATCGATGTCGTAGACCAGCACCTTGTCTAAGCCAAGGTCGCAAACGATCAATTGGTTATTGCTCGGCGCCATGGTTACGGAGTGGGCGTGCGGTTCGTTTTGACGGTCTGCCTGAACCATGCTGCCGCCTACGTGTTGGTGGAAGTCGCAGGCTTCGTTCAAACTGCCGTCATCGTTGATCTCGAACATTGCGACGCTACCGCCGGCGTAGTTGGCGACAAAAAGGTACTTGCCATTCGCCTCGACCACTAAATGGCAAGGACCAGTCCCTTTGGTCGACTCTTTGTTGATAAGCGACAGCTCTCCATCGACACCAATCGCATATGCGTGAACCCCACCGGCACCGTCGCCCTCGAAATCGTTCACTTCCGCCACCGAGTAGAGATACTTCCCGTTGGGGTGCAAGGTAACAAAAGACGGGTTAGGACCGCTGTCAGTCGCAACCGACAACTCAGTCAATCGACCCGTCGCCCCATCCAATTTGCACGTATAAATCCCCTTGGCGCCCAAGTTGGTATACGTTCCGACGAAGATTAGTTGGTCTTTGGGATGTCCCATTCTCGCGTTCCGCCTTTCAGATTGGCCACGATAATCTCATGTTCTGCGCTGAAAATGATAAGCCACAATCGTTGGCACCGTTTCGCTGTTAAATTAGATTCGAGTGCCCTTACCACTCTTAGGAACCAATCCCAACTCGCGAGTAGCGCATGAACCCAGCACCATTCAACGCCGTCAAGAATCTGGAAGTCAACGGACGCAGCTACGCATACTACGATCTAGCGGCCCTTGAACAAGCTGGTCTGTGCAACATTTCGACGTTGCCGTTCTCGATCCGCGTATTGCTGGAAAATGCCCTCCGTAACGCTCACATCGGCCCCGCGACCGAAGATGACGTCCGCTTAGTCGCTGGGTGGTCGCCAAAACAAGCTCCGCCCAAAGAGTTCCCATACATGCCAGGTAGAGTCACTTTGCAAGACTTCACCGGCGTTCCCGTCGTCGTCGACCTTGCAGCCATGCGGGACGCCGTCGCCGCCAAAGGCGCCGACGCGAGCATCATCAATCCCTCAGTTCATTCCGATCTTGTCATCGACCACTCGGTCCAAGTCGATTATTTCGCCTCGGAAGGGGCACTCGCACGCAACATTGACCTCGAATTCGAGCGCAACGTCGAACGATACAAACTCCTCAAGTGGTCGCAGTCAGCGTTCGACAATATGCTCGTTGTACCGCCCGGAACCGGTATCGTACACCAAGTCAATCTCGAGTTCTTGGCCTCAACTGTCCTCACGACCGAAGTCGAAGGCGAAACCTTCGCCTTTCCCGACACTTGTGTCGGCACCGACTCGCACACCACTATGATCAATGGCCTCGGCGTCCTCGGCTGGGGCGTCGGCGGCATCGAAGCCGAGGCCGTGATGCTCGGCCAGCCCTACTACATGCTCGTACCGGAGGTCGTGGGCGTGAAACTGAGCGGCAGTTTGCCGGACGGCGCAACGGCGACCGACCTCGTGCTCGCCATCACCGAGGTGCTCCGGAATGTCGGTGTGGTAGAGAAATTCGTCGAGTTCTACGGCCCAGGCCTCGCCACGTTGCCGTCGCGGATCGCGCCACTATCGGAAACATGTCGCCCGAATACGGTGCCACATGTGGATTCTTCCCCGTCGACGATCAGACTATCGACTACCTCCGACGCACCGGCCGCTCGGAGGAAACCGTCACCCTAGTCGAAGCCTACGCTAAAGCGAATTTCCTCACCCCGTCCGAATCCGACGATCCGCAGTACACCACATCCATCGAATTCGACCTCGCCGACGTCGAACCCAGCATGGCTGGCCCCAAGCGTCCGCAAGACCGCGTTACCTTAAGCAATGTAGCCGGTAACTTCCGCGACGCATTTCCGGACTCATCCGCCAACGGCGCTGATGTCACAGATGGTTCAGTCGTCATCGCCGCCATTACCAGCTGCACAAACACCTCGAATCCTTCCGTGATGGTCGGTGCTGGGTTGCTCGCGCGTAACGCCGTCGAACGCGGATTGGAGCGCAAGTGGTGGGTTAAGAGCAGTTTGGCCCCCGGTTCCAAAGTTGTCACAGACTACCTCGACCGCGCTGGGCTAACCGATCCCTTGGAGACGCTTGGTTTCCAGACCGTCGGCTACGGATGCACAACCTGCATTGGTAACTCCGGCCCGTTACCGCAGGAAGTGGCAGATACCGTTACCGACCACGACCTCGTCGCTGCCGCTGTCCTTAGTGGAAACCGCAACTTCGAGGGTCGCGTCCATCCGCAAGTCAAGGCCAACTACCTCGCATCACCGATGCTCGTTGTTGCCTACGCACTCGCCGGACGCATCGATGTCGACCTAAACCGCGATGCGCTCGGCATTGACGAAGACGGCAACGAAGTCTTCCTATCCGACATCTGGCCCAGTCAGATCGAGATTGCACAGACCGTCGCCAGCGCCGTCGGTGTCGACCAGTTCAATAATCGTTACGGCGCCGTCTACGAAGGGCCTAAACAGTGGCAAGAACTCGAAACGGCTACGGGCGAGCTTTTCCAATGGGAATCTGGCAGCACCTATATTCAACCGCCGCCGTACTTCGAAGGCTTTGAACTCGAACCCGAGCTGCGTCAAGGCATCGAAAAAGCCCGCGTCTTGGTCAGCGTCGGCGATTCCGTGACTACCGACCACATCTCCCCCGCTGGTAGCATTCCGCCGTCTGCTCCATCAGGCCAGTACCTCATTGCGAACGACGTTCCCCGACGAGCATTCAACTCTTACGGCTCTCGCCGCGGCAATCACAACGTTATGATGCGCGGCACCTTCGGAAATATCCGACTCCGCAATCAACTTACTCCTGAATATGAAGGCGATTGGACAGTTTACCACCCGACTGGCGAAACGATGCGCATCTTCAACGCAGCCGAACGCTACCGGGCAGATGGTGTCCCGCTAATCGTTCTAGCCGGCAAGGAATACGGTACCGGAAGCTCACGCGATTGGGCGGCAAAAGGCCCGATGCTTTTGGGCGTCCGAGCTGTCATCGCGGAATCGTTCGAACGCATTCATCGATCGAACCTTGTTGGAATGGGTGTAGTTCCGCTCCAATTCACGAACGGCCAATCCGCACAGTCCCTAGGGCTCGACGGTACAGAGACTTACACGATCGAAGGCGTGGCAGGAACCGTCCAGCCGGGCGCAAATCTGAGTGTTACGGCAACCGCAGGTGACGGTTCAACTAAATCGTTCGAGGTCCTCTCACGCGTGGATACCGCCATTGAGGCCGAATACTACGAACACGGCGGCCTTCTGCCCTACGTTCTGCGTCAGATGATTGCGCAGACCGACTGAACTTCGTTACGTAGCGCAAACCACTGAATCTTCCCAATAGAGTGCTGACAGTTGCTTCAACCATGTCTCTTGTCGCGCGGGATGCCAGAATGGCAGGGCCATATTCATAGTCGATGCTGTCACCACCTATTGCGCATTCGCAGCGCTTTCATGCAGCAATAACGACAATCTCCACCCGGCGCGATACGGCGCGGTGTGGCCCGTTCTACCGATGGTGCGCGGACCTACTCGAAAAGTACCGGGGATGAATTGCCGTAAGAGTTGATATGGCCAACTAGGTTTGTAAAGATGTCGAATAGTGCGTTAGAATAGCGGCAGAGGTTGCGTCAACGCTATCTCTAGAGTGGTCGGAGGGTGGTTCTGCATGGGTATTTCAGCCTAGTATGCAGCGCCAGATTACGCTTGCTAGGCGACCTCCGACCTTCCCAATTCTAGTCCGCCTCCCAGTTCGTCAGAACGTCAATCGCATCAATTGAAATGAGGCATGGCGATGGAGGGACGAATTCAACGCAGCCGATCAACTCTCCCTTGATGCCTAACAGGATTTCAGCGGGAATGAACGCTGTTTGGAGCGCTCCTTACGCGTTTCACACATCTCGCACGCGCCTTCGGGCGTCGTGAACGCGAGATCAGGTGGTTGCGTAGTTACCGATCTCGTGGGTTAGGCATTCAACCAAATCAGGGTGCTCGAATTCGAATCCCGCATTCATCAACTTCTCCGGTATCACGAGTGCGCTGTTGATCGCCAACTCTTGAACGTAGTTCCCGATAACTATCCGAGCTAATACAGCCGGCAACCAACCAAAACTTGGTTTGCCCAACACATCGCCGATCGCCCGCGTCAATTCGACGTTCCGAACCACTCCCGGCGATACTACATTGATCGCACCATCCAGACTCTCCCCATCAGCGACGAACAGCAATGCCGATATCGCATCGTCCAGGTGAATCCATGGCGTCCACTGCCGACCATTTCCAAGTCGACCACCCAAACCTCTCCTGAACGGTTTCGCCAACACTGGCAATGGTCCTCCATCGCCGCTCATCACAATTCCGAACCGCACCGTCGACGTTCTCACCCCGAAATCCGAGGCACTTTCAGTCGCTGCCTCCCATGGCACCGCGATGTCGGCGAGAATTCCCTCGCCCCGCACGCTCGACTCGGTCAACTGCTCATCACCACGGTCCCCATAGACCGCCACTCCCGAAGTCGTTATCAAGACATCCGGCGGGACCGCTAGCCGTCTGCAGATTTCAACCAATGTTTCAGTAGTCACGATCCGACTACTTGAAATCAACTCAAGGTAACTCTTGGTCCAGCGCTTCGCCACCTCCGCGCCGGCGAGGTTAAACACCGCGTCGACTCGTCCCAAATCCTCAACATCAACCGAATCGGGATCCGATGTGTCCCACCGCACCTCCTCTACATCCGCATCGGAGTCGGGTTCCCGGCGTACCAGATGAACGACCTCATCACCGCGGCCACGTAGTCGTTTCGTTAACGCCTGACCGATGTAGCCGCTGGCTCCAGTTATAAGAACCCTCATGCTTCAATCATAACGCCGCGCCGCCGTCGACCGTGATCATTGAGCCGGTGACCCCGTTCGCCTCGTCCGATGCGGCAAACAAAAACGCATTTGCCAAGTCTTCCGGCATCATCAGCCGCCCCATCGGCGTACCTGAAAGCCGTTTGTTGTAGTTTTCGGGGTTGTCGATACTCGTTGACTCATCATTCGGGCTGTGCGGGTTATTTCCACGGATAAACGGCGTATCCACGTGACCGGGCGAGATGATGATAGAACGGATGTTTTCCTTTGCGTAGCTGGCGGCCGCGGTGCGATTCAATCCAACCATTCCCATCTTCTGCGCCGCATACGCCGGCGAACCGCCTCCTGGACGAATCGATGCTAACGAGCCCATGTTAAGGATCGCCCCACCGCCTGCCCGTCGCATCGACGGTACAACAGCCTTTATGCCGAGAAACGCGCCGGTCAGGCCCGTGTCCATGATGATGTTCCACATGTCAAGCGTCTGGTCATCGAAACTAACTCGGAAGTTGGCACCGGCGTTGTTGCAGAGAATGCTGATGGGCCCATACTCCTCCTCTGTGGCGCTAATGCAGGCCTTCCACGCGGCCTCGTCTCGCACATCCAACTCGTGAGCGATAGCCATGCCACCACTGTGGACGATATCGTTACGAACCGCCTCGCCCGCTTCCAAGTTGAAATCGGCTACGCAGACCGCAGCGCCGTGCGCCGCGAACAATCGGCTCTGCGCGCCTCCCATAGCCCCGCCACCGCCCGTCACGACGGCGACTTTTCCCGCCAGTCGCTCTCCGAAATTGGCTGTTGACATTGACCGCGCCCCCGCAGATTGTGTGTAACGCCTGAAATGTTACACGTAATCGGACACGGCAATTCGTTACGATCCAGAAGGTTTGATTAATCCGAGCAGTGCACCTTGCAGGTCGTAGATCCACGCCATTCGACCAACTCCCGGCACGTCCCACGGCGGGTCCGGCAACTCGGCACCGTGTTCGACCGCCCGTTCAACTGCCGCATCAACATCGTCGACATTGAAGTAGACGATCCACGTCGGACCCCCGAGGCGCGCGATCAGCTCGTCCGAAAGCCCACCGAGCGCGCTGATGCCCATCACCGGCCCATCCTCAGTGTTGACGATCGAGTTAACCGAACCGTCCGGCATCTCCATCGGGTCAGTACTCACCTGCAATGAATTCCGGTAAAACGCCGCGGCTACTTCCGGATCAGACGTCATTAACTCGCACCACTGCATCGATCCGTGCTCATGCTTGATGATAGGGCCCGACTGAAATGCCTGCCAGATGTTCACTCTCCCACCGGTCGGATCCGCGATCTCCGCGCTAATTCCGTACTCCCCTATCTTGCTGGGGTCCTCGACCACAGAACCGCCGAAATCTGCAACTCGCCTTGTGACTTCCTCGATGTCATCCACCAGCAGTTGCACACTCCACTGTGACTTCGCACCAGATGCGACTGCTTCATCATCGAGTGAAGCAACTCCCGCAGGATATCCGGACTCATTTTTCGCCCACGCGTAACGTCTTCCTCCTACGTCCTCCGGTGGCGATTCATCGTAGCCCCAGCCGAAGAGTTTCGCGTAAAACGACATTGACGCTACGAAGTCTGGCGAACTTAAGTCCACCCAAAACGGCGTTCCTTGGCTGAGATTCGTGTATTGTGGCAATTCTTGTGCTCTTGTCCATGGACGTGGTCGACTGGCGACCCCTGCCCACTAACTCTGGTTTTTGCGGTCCAGTTTGTCAGACGTAGACCATGGACGCCTTAACTCGTCGGCTCAACGACGCAGAAGTCGGCTCCCTGCGGGTCTCGCAACACGATTATCCTGCCGAGCGCCGTCTCTGCCGGTTCGCCGGCCGTTGCTTCGCCACCGTTTGCTTCCACGTAGTCCACCGCGGCGTCGAGGTCGGTTACCCGAAAGTAGACGAACCACATCGATGGAACACCATCCGAAATCATCTCATCTGGCCACTGAAACATGCCAGCCACCGAATTGTCGTCGACGATCCACGTTGTGTATCTGTCCAGGCCGCCTTGCGCAGCGGTGACAGTCCTTACGCCGAGCGCATCTTCGTAGAATCGAACCGATTGCTCAAGGTCGGTGCTTACATGCTCGAGCCATGCGATTGCACCCGGTTCTGCCCTGATAAGGGTGCCTTGAAATTCGTCGGTTTGCCATAACGTAGTTTGGCACCTCGTCGGATCTTCGATCACGGCTACATGCCCGGCGCTACCGAAATCTGTGGTGTCGACTACGACGATACCACCGTTCTGCTGAACGATTTGTAGAGTTGCTTCGATATCATCGACTGCGACGTAGACGTTCCACGCGGGTTTGGCAACTGGCCGGAGCTGGTTTGGGTCTAGCTCGTAGATTGTCGCGGTCGCAATGTCGTTCACCATCGCCATTGAATAGGCGCCGATACGCATGTCGTCCATCTGCTCGTCGATACAGTTCCAGTCGAACAGTCCGGAGTAGAACTCCTTCGCCGCGCCGAGATCCGTTGTAGCTAAATCGACCCAACACGGCGTTCCGTGTTCATATTGGTCGAGGAGCGGCATCGGACGGGTTGATCTTGAATTGCACCGTCGGTGCTTTCTGAATGCCGAATACCGCGCCTTGTGGGTCTTGTATCACCGCGAATGTACCAACCATTGGCAACACCTCGGGACCGAAAAGCACCGTCGCACCCAAGGACTTCGCCTTCTCGACGACCGCATTAGCGTCGTCTACTCGGAAGTAGACCTCCCAGTGCGGCGGGACGCCCATTTCGACCAGGTGGTCGGGCAATGGCATGATACCGGCCACTGGACCCATCTCGGTCATCAACATGTGGTATGGGTCGCCTTCAGGCGTCGGCATCGTTTCGATGTCCAGACCAATCCCTAGCAACTCTGTGTAAAACTTCCCCGCACTTTCCTGATCCGAAGTCAGCAACTCGACCCAAGTCAACGCGCCGTGCTCGTCTCTGACTTCACAACCGATATTTGCCTTCGCCTCCCAGAACTGAATCATCGCGCCAGTTGGGTCTTGCGCCAACATCATCCGTCCAGACTCGTCCTCATCGAACTCATCAACGATCACCGTTCCACCGAGATCAGACACCTTCGTGGCGGTCACATCAATGTCATCAACCGCGAGGTAAACCTTCCAGTGCGGCGGGACTCCAGCCTCAGACTCCTGAGCCATCTGCGTGAATATCGCTCCTGCGTCTGATCCGCCAAGCTGCGCTACTGAGTAGACCTGACCTTCGCCCATTGGGATGTTCTGATATTCCCAACCGAATATCTTGGAATAAAACTCCTTGGCGCCGTCCTGATCTGTCGTCGAAAGATCAGTCCAACACGGTGTTCCCTCTTTGTAGCTTTCGATCTTCAATTCAAGTTTCCTTCCGCTGTTTGACTGTCAGGCTGGTAGCGACTGCACGCCGAACTGCGCGCCTTGTGGATCCTGCATGTAGCCGATCGTTCCCATCGGCCCCAAATCCGCCGGTCCCATGTAAACCTGTCCGCCACTCGCCGTCACCGCATTACACGCTGCCTGCGCGTCGTCGACCCTGAAGTATGCCTCCCAGTGGGATGGTATTCCCATATCCACCATGTCCTGCGACATGTTCATGACGCTCGCGACGGGTTGTCCATCGACCAGCAATTGGTCAACAGTTCCGCCACCCGGGGAAGGCATTACGTCCTTCGCTACTTCGATGTCGAGCAACTCGGAGTAAAAAGTCGCGGTCGCGTCTTTATCAGTAGTCATCACCAGCGTCCAAGTCAGCGCACCGTGCTCGTCGCGTACCTCTGCTCCGATATGTTGCAACGGTTGCCAAAACATGACTACCGCACCGACCGAGTCCTGTGCGACGATCATGCGTCCGGCATCGAACACATCCATTGGGGCCATGAGCACTGTTCCGCCCAACGCGGGCACTCGTTCGGCAACCGCTTCAATGTCATTCACCGTGATGTAGACGTTCCAGTGAGGCGGGATGCCTTGCTGGGATTCTTCTGGCTGCTGAGGAGCGATTGCGCCTGCGGGAGAACCACCGATTTGGCCCATGGAGTAGATCATTCCGTTACCCGCATCGTTGTCTTCGTATTCCCACCCGAACAACGAGGCGTAAAAATCCTTCGCCGCCGACTGGTCAGAGGTCGATAGATCGACCCACGACGGTGTTCCTTGAGCGTAACTTTCAACTTTCGGCATGTGTTTTTGGCCTTTCTCGCCTAAGTGTGGTGCTGATTCGGACGCGTCGCAATGACACTAGCGCCTTCCATCGCCATTAAGTGGTTACTTCATCGGTTGCAAGGACATGATGCTGAACGTCGCGCCTTGTAAATCCTTCAAAACCGAAAATCTTCCCGGAGGAATGTCAGTGGGCGGTACGCAGACTTCACCGCCAAGTTCAGCGGCTTTCGCTGCCGACGCGTCGCAGTCTTCGACGTGGAAGTAGACCATGAAGTGTGACGCCATGTCGCCCCAACTCTCGTCCATGTGCATCATCCCACCGCGATCCGGTTCGACGCCATCGATCTTGAGCCAGTGATACTCATACTCGATCTCGCCCTCCGCATCTTTGTCATCCGACGGCGGAAGCATCAAATCTACCCGCTGATACCGCGACCCGAACACGTGACCGATAAATTCATTGATCTTCGCAACGTCTCGAGTGTAGTACTCCGTCCACACGACACCACCTACTTCGCCCCACGCCTCATTCTCAATGCCTTTATCGCCGCTCCACACTACGAATGGAGCACCTTCAGGGGTCAAAAGCAAGGATTTTCTGCCGCCACCAGCAGGATCGTCGCACGCCGGCATAATCACAGACCCGCCCTTCTCGACCGCACGTTCCATCGTTGCGTCGGCATCGTCCACCCAGAACGCGTTTACCCACATCAGTGGTCCTTCGGGCAGAGGCATCCCCTCGCTGTAGGTGTAAACACCACCGACGACCTTGTCTCCCAACTGTGCCTGCGAAAACACGCCTTGCGGACTCGACATCAGATCGTGCCACTCCCATCCCAGCAATTCGGAATAGAACTTCTTGGTCGCGTCGACATCCTTAGACGCCAAGTCCCACCACACCGGCGTGCCCTGGACATGTCCAGACGAGTTATTCAACTGCTTCTCCTGACTTGCTTGCAATCGAGACGAGAATCTTTCTCAACCGATTAGAGATCGTAACTAACGAAGATTATCTAACGTTGATCTGCGATACACCAAATCAATTAGCAAATCAGATCCGTCAAACCAGCTAGACTGCCGGTTGCCACAAACTGAATCGCACGCCTTGGGGATCGGTGAGCGACGCCAGTGATCCCGGTGGGACATCCATTACCGGAAACACTACCTTGGCTCCAAGGGATTCGGCCCTCGCGACTGAGGACTGAATATCCTCAACCATGAAGTACGTCGCCCAACGCGCCGTAGATTCATCCCCTGTCAGCGCGAACAACGCGCATGGCATCTGCTCGCCGTCGATGGAAAGCATCGTCACTTTGTAGTCTGAACCAGCATCATCATCCATCGGAATCGTTATCGTGTCGAAATCGACGCCAAAGGCCTCAGAGTAGAACCGTTTTGCGGCTTCGAGGTCGCCAGTATGGTACTCGATCCAGCAGACCGCTCCGAGCTCCGCGAAAATGTCGGCTCCATATCCCATCAGGCTCTGCCACAAACCGAACACAGCACCCTCAGGTGTCGCAACGGTCGCGGTCACCCCCCAACCATCGGCATTGTGCGGACCAGATAGCACACGACCGCCATTTGCCTCGACTCGTTTAACTATCTCTTCGGCATCTTCGACATAAACGCTGTTGATCCATACACCGGCGACACCGTCAGCATGATTGTCGGCAGACATCCCGGCGATGTTGGCATCGCCGCGAATCGCCATGTGGTAGGTATCGCCACCCGACATCGGAACATCCGCCCATTCCCAGCCAAAGAGACCCGTATAGAACGATTTGGCACCAGCTGGATCAGGAGTAGCCAGAGCGAACCATATGGGGTTGCCTTGCAGTTGGGGCATTCTTGGCTCAATCATTTTTGTATTCCCTCACAAGTCAAAAACTACTTGTTGATCCCCCTAATCATCCCCCGAATATAGTCCACCTGCCCCAGATGCTCGGCTAACTCCACCAACAAGTGACCAAGCACTCCCGCAACAGTCATCGGCTCAGTACCCATCAAACCTAAAACTCTCCCAAGGTCTTCCTCCTCCATCTCATCCGTGAAGAACTCCAACGTCCGCTTTCTAACCGCCCCGTAATATTCCATCACAACTGACACGTCAATCTCCGGCATTTCACGTATCTGCTCCAACGTCTGCGCATAACCAGTACCTTCCACGTAGACGCCAACGCGCTCACGCCAACCTTGCTCTATCCAAACTGCCTCCCGCTCGCAGAGACGGGTATTGATCCAGTAGTCCTCAGTCCGGGCCATGTGCCAAACGATCCAGTCGATCGAGTTCGACGCCAACGTCGGTCGCCAATGCAGCTCATACTCATCGAGACCATCCAACGAATTCTTTAAATCCCCGAAAACCTCGTTAAGACCCGCATCGACGATCTGCAAGAAAGGCTTCATCCCGGATCCTTTCCATCCTTCATCATCACTCGCATCCTAGTTCAGTTATTCAACCCACGCATCATCCCTCGCAGGTATTCGATCTGCCCGAGATGCTCTGCTTCCTCACATAGCAGGTGCCCCAGCACCCACGCGTAGTTGACCGGGTCGTAGCGCGGGTGCGTGATCTCGATGGTCAGGTCAGACTCTTTCATCTCGTTGGCGAAATACTCGGATGTTCCTTCTCGAACCGCCTCGTAATACTCCATAACCTTCGGGACATCGAATGCTGACATCCCACGAATGTCTTCGGCAGTCTGACCAAAGCCGTTGGTCGGTCCTTCGACACCGCAACGCGCAGCCCAGCCATCGCGATCCCAAATCGATTCAGACTTGCGAAGCTGCATGTTGATCCAGTTGTCCTCGACGCGAGCCATGTGCCACACCATCCAATCGATGGTGTTCGACTCCAACGCCGGACGCCAGTGAAGCTCATCTTCGGAAAGTCCGTCGAGCACCCTCTTCAACTTCGCGAAGGCTTCATTTAGACCAGAATCGATGGCGACTAAGAAAGGTTGCATCACTTGTTCATTCCTCTCATCATCCCACGCAGATATTCAATCTGCCCGAGGTGTTCAGCTTCTTCGCATAACAGTCGCCCCAGAATCGCAGCGCCGGTCCAACCGCGAAAGTTCGTGTGCTCAATGACTCTCGAAAGGTCATCTTCGCGTATCACGTTGGCGAAATAGTCTGATGTTGCGTTGCGGATCGACTGGTAGTATTCCATGACCTTCGGGACGTTGATGCGTCCCATGTCGCGGATTTCGTCCATCGTCATCCCAGCGCCGGCGCCGTTGTAGGAGATGCCCAAACGTTCGCCCCAGCCGTCGCGTTCCCAAATCGGGTCTTGTCTCTGAAGCACAACATTGACCAAATTGTCCTCCACACGCGCCATATGCCAGACCATCCAATCGATGGTGTTTGATTCCAGTGTCGGCCGCCAAGACAGCTCATCATCACTCAACCCGTTCAGAGCGCGATTCAGTTTGGAGAAATGCTCGTTTACCCCGCTATCGATGGCCTGTAGGAATGGTTGCACGCGTTGTCCTCCGTCTAACCATCAACTCCGCGCATGATCCCGCGCACGTATGCGATCTGACCAAGATGCTGAGCTTCTTCCACTAAGATGTGCCCCAATACCCAAGCGCCACTCACTGCGACCTGCCGCCGCGGGTGATAGAACTCTTTGTCGAGGTCCTCAACCGGCATCTGATCGAGATGTGCCAATGTCGCTTTGCGGGCCGCCCGATAGTACTCCATCATCTCGTTGATGTCGGTCTTAGGCATCGCACGCATCATCTCCGCTGTGTCCTCGCGACCGTAGTCGTCGGGATCCATGCCGAAGCGTTTGTACCAGCCGTCTTTGACCCAAATGTCGTCGTCCTGCCGGAGCACGAGATTGACCCAGCGGTCTTCGACGCGGGCCATGTGCCACACGATCCACTCGATGAAGTTCGCGTGGATCGCAGGTTGAAACCGCAACTCGTCTTCAGACAATCCATCCAAAGCCTTCTCTAACCCCTCCATGTACTCGATCAACCCGCTTCGAACCGCGTCTCTAAAATCTGCCATCGTTTATCTCCTAACCCCCGTTGATTCCCCCATGGGCGTCAATTGGGAGGATTTCGTTATCCCACGCTCTGTTTGGTGACCGCCTCTATCATCGCCTGAATGTAGCCGTTGGCGAACGCCCTGCCGCGGTGACCCCACGGCGTGTCCTCAAACGTTTGTGGAACGTGGTCGTCGATGAAGAACGAGTCGTATCCGACCTCATGATAGATCTGCATGGCCTTGTACATGTCTACGTGACCAGTGTTGATGAACTCCTCGCGGAACTTCGGCACCGGGCCGGACACGTTGCGGAAGTGGACGTATAGGATCTTCTTGCGTTCGCCGAAGTACCGGATCATGTCGTAGATGCCGCCGTTCGCCGCATCCTTCATCTCGGAGAAGGTGCCTTGGCAAAACTCGATTGCGTTGCAGGGCGAATCAACGATTTCGATCAATCGTTTGTACGACTCGAACGACCGGAATAACTGTGGAATTCCGCCAAGCTTCTCCACGGGTGGATCGCACGGGTGAATTCCACACCTTACCCCGGCTTCCTCTGCAACCGGCGTGATGATCCGAATCCACTCCTCCAACCGCTCCCACATCTCCTCTTCCGTATGCTCTCGACCATGAGTATTTGGCATCTTCAGCGCCTCGTCATAGTCGAACGCCGTCGCCAACGCACCGCCCCTAATCAGCTTCGGTTCCGTCCGCCACACATGCGAGGGCATCCAGTTGTAACCGAATATCGGGATACCTGCCGCGCCGATGTTCCGCACGGTTTGGATCATGTTGTCGATCTGCAGATCACGATTTGGACCACCCAACATGATCTCAACATAGAAGTGCGTCGGAACATTCTCCAGCGCCATCAACTGCAATCCCTCGCTCTCGACCTGCAATCGCAGTTTGACGAGGTCGTTGACGGCCCACTTGCCACCGGCATCCGGCAATTGTGGCGTGTTCAGCAACACATCCTTCACGCCATACTGTGCCGCAAATCGCAGATACTCTCGGCTCGGCGTATTGAACTGTCCAAATCCTGCTCGCATTTTCTAGCGCCTTTCGAATCGAGCCCGTAACCAGTGCATTAAAGGTTATCTGTGAGTTGCAAAATCCACATGGTAGCGGCACCAACATGTTGGTTACGTTCGGTGCATTCTTAGTTGAGCGATCCTGATATTCCACCAGACTATGAGCGGGGTGATCAACACGGTCGGTGTCACCCAAACAATCCAAGCGGGTTCGAGGTCTGAATTGACAACTGCTACGGCGGTAATCGTCGCGATGGTGCCAGCAAGCATGTTGGTTAGATGTCGTTGAATTCTCTGGTCCGTGGAATCTGACCATTTGCGGTGGTATTGCGCATCCGCCAAGCCGAGAGCGATCGCGATGGTGCCGAACACTGCTAGCGAAGCCCACATCGAATCGCCTGACAGTCCTAATACAACGCCATATGCCCACATTCCCAAGCCCGTAACTGCCATGATGGACACGGCCATCCAATCTACCCACAAAGGTTTTCCTCCGCTGTTTCGAGCGAATCGCCAACCCGCGAATACTAAGTAAAAGCTAAAGATGGCGATTATCAGCAAGAAGATGTCAGCACCTAGTACGGCTAGCGGCAACGCAGTTACGAAAACCATGGTCATTGCCAACGCATACACTCTTCCCGCTCTCACGTGGTTCGTGCCGCCCTTCTTAGTTACAACCGGGATCACCGCCGCGAGCAACGCGACCGAGCCAGCGAGAATATGAACGTAGAGCAAGGCTATTTCAATCATTTCTATTCTCCAATCTGGTGCTAGGGATCCGAACAAGATCCCTTAGCACCGTGAAAGAACACCCGATACGTGCGTTTTAGCATATTCCGATTTTCGACATCACATGATCGCTGTACCCTGTTGATTCATGGCACGAATCTTAATCACCTACAGCACGAAACACGGCTCCACCGCCGAGATAGCCACGCGCATCGGCGAACGCTTGACCGACGCGGGTTTCGACACCGATGTGCTCCACGCCAACCTCGGTATCGATATCGCCAAATACGACGCACTCGTCGTCGGTTCGCCGATGTACGCCGCGCGTTGGCTGCCCGAACCGGCGATGCTGATAATCACCAACCTAGAGCGCATTGCAGACATTCCAATCGCCCTATTCAGCGTCGGAATGATCGACGTCAAACACCCCGGCAAGCTCCGCGATGAACATGACGCGTGGCTCGATAAGGCGTTCAACCAAGAAAACGTGCAACTGAACATCGTCTCGAATGCCACGTTCACCGGTGCCTACTCGCGTAGCAACCTTCCCTTCTACCTCGGTATCATCGACGCTATTCTCCGAGTTACGCCCAACGGCGATTATCGCCAGTGGGACGAAATCGAAAGCTGGAGTGATGAAACGGCCGCAACCCTGCGAAATGTGCTCGAGACCAACGCTGAGCGAGACCAAACCGAGCGAAGCTCATGCTGATCGACATCCACACACACATCCAGCAGCACGACCCGTCCGAAGTTCCGGGGATGCTGCAGCGCGCCGCTCAAGCCGGCGTCTCCACCGTCATCGCCGCCGGCACCACTATCGAAGACTCCACCCGCGCCATCGCGCTCGCCGAGCAATACCCAAACATCTACGCTGGCGTCGGAATCCACCCTTCCGACCTCGTTGCGCCCATCACGCCAAACGACATCGCAGTTCTCGACCAAATGGCCGCGCATAACCGCGTAACTGTCATGAGCGAGATCGGCATCGACCACATGCCCAACAGTCCTGATCACACATGGCAAGAGGAAGCATTCGCGGCTCAAATCGAGATCGCCAAACGAAACAACCTTCCCGTCGTGTACCACGTCCGCGAACACCTCGACGACCTCTCGCGCTTCGACGCGCGTGCATCCGCCCTGTCCGCCCTCGCCGAACACGATGTGGGCCAGCTGGGAGGCGCCGCCCACTATTTCCAAGGCAACTACGAATACGCTCGCGAAGTCCTCGACCTTGGCCTCAAAATCTCCTTCGCCAAACCGTTGCTCAGATCACCGGAACTCCAAGAAGTCGCACGTCGGATCCCGGTGGACAGTATCGTGCTGGAGACCGACGCCTATCCTCAGCCGTTCAAAAAGAACCGCGCCAAATGGACGGAGCCGAAGGACGTGCGGTTAGTTGCCGAGTGTTTGGTGGAGATACTGGGCGTGAGTATGGAGACATTTCACGATCGGTCACTTTGACACCGTATTCCGATTTTCAGATACGTATGTACCTGCAAACACATCAAACGTGCTAACATCAAAAACCAACATCACATGCGAAACCCCCTCAAGCGGGAGGGCGCGATGACATTAACCGAAACATTCATTCCTTACAACCGCCAATTCACCTACGATGCGCAGATCGCGGCGTTGGATTGGGATATGGTTCCACCTCCTGACGCCATGCAGCAAGAATTACCGCTGACAGACCTGGTCGCAACGATCCGAGACGCGCTAATGCGAAGAGAACCCAACCAAACGGTGTTCATTAGTTCCAGCACCTTCCTTTGCTACGATCCATCCAACCTAAACCGTCGCCTGCAACCCGACCTTTACGTAGCATTTGGCGTGGAAGAACCAGCGATCCGAGACCGAGACGCGGGCTATCTCCCTTGGGAAGTGGGCAAGCAACCCGACTTCGTCCTCGAATTGGCTTCGGTTAGCACCGCACGAAACGACCTGACGCGTAAACGCGATATCTACGCCTCGATGGGCATCCCCGAATACTGGCGATTCAACGCTACCGGTGGCGATTTCTACGGCGATCCTCTTGTCGGCGAGCATTTGGTAGACGGCGCATACGAACTGCTTCCGATAACCGAGGAACCAGACGGACATCCGAAGGGTTTCAGCCCCGTCCTCGGTCTTACCCTCGCATGGGTTGACGGTATGTTCCGAATTTTCGACGCTTCGGAGAACCAGTACTCAAAAACGGCCGACGAACGTTTGGCGGCCGCCGAAGAACGTGTCCGTCAGCTCGAAGAGCAACTCAGAGAACTGCGCTCAAGTCGCAACGGTGATTCCGTTTGATCGATTGCCGCCAGTCGACGATCCGTGAAACACCGATGCAACTCAACATCGCACTCAAAGAATGGTCCGCAACCATCGACGCACTCGTGTCAGGCGACCAACTGTTCCTGCTCCGAAAAGGCGGCATCCGCGAAACCAACCGCCACTTCGAACTACCGCACCGTCGATTCCTCCTCTACCCTACCCATTTCCACGAAGCTGACTTGCTACTCAAACCGAAATTCATGCATCTCGTCGATTCGAAAGATTCTGTCGCACGTGAGACCGTGTTGTTCAAAGCATTCGCCGAAGTTACCGACGTGCTGAGCGTCAGTAATGCCGATGCATTGTATGCGCTGTCGGAACTACATATCTGGTCGGAAGAGTTCGTAACTAAGCGCATTGCTTGGAAACCACGCCACGCTGCCGACCTTATCGTGCTCAAAACCTACACGCTTTCCTCTCCCATTCGAATGCCTGTCGAACCGCATCACAAAGGCTGCAAGTCTTTGAGATCGAACCGGCCGCCGAAATTGATGGCTCCAAACCCGCAATACCCGAACCAGAATGGGTGGAACGCGCGCAAAGAATTAGACTCTTGCTTTCGGGAACCTCCGCGAAACCCGTTCTGGCAGTATGAAGCATCGACATCTCAAATCTACCGATCTGGCACTCTCTGAGGTCGGTTTCGGTGTCTGGAGCGTCGCGACAACTTGGTGGGGAGTCACCGATCGAGACTTCGGCGTCGATCTGCTCCGCAAAGCGCGTGACCTCGGCATTACATTTTTCGACACCGCTCCAGCCTACGGAGACGGTTACGGCGAAACGGTCTTAGCTAACGCGTTCAGTCGTTCGGAGTTAAAAGAGTTAGAGATCGGCACCAAATTCGGTTACGATCTCGACGCGCCGCGTTCCGGACATCGCGAACGCCCCCACGATTGGTCGCCGGAAGCAATCTCAAAATCATGTAACGCCTCCCTCCAGCGCCTCAATGCCGATTGCATAGACCTGTATCAGATGCATAATCCTCGTCTCGAAGCGATCCGTCGCGACGACACCTTCGAAGAGCTTGAGCGGCTCACAGATGCGGGCAAGATTCGCAACTACGCAGTAGCTGTTGGACCCGATCTGGGTTGGCAGGAAGAAGGCATCGCGGCCGTCTCAGAACGCCGTGTGCCGGCGCAGATCATCTACTCGTTGTTTGAGCAGGACCCGGCGCGTGCGATCTTGGATGCGGCAATTCAAAACGAGGTCGGCGTGTTCACCCGAGTTCCACACGCCTCCGGAATGCTGGACGGCACCCACACTAAAGACACCGTCCTTGACGAGACGCCGTTTGGTTCATCCGACCATCGCTCATACCGGCGTCTGATGTGGATGCGGTCTGCGATCCGTAAACTCAGTCGCATCGATTTTCTGCTCGAAAACTACGACGCGACCATCGGTCAACTAGCGATTAGATTCTGTTTGGCTTCCGAAGTCGTGGCGTCCTGCACGCCGACAATTACCTCCGAAGCAATGCTGGAAGAGTACGTCGGAGCATGCGACATCGCCGATATCAGCGCGGCCGACATGACTGCACTGGATCACCTCTATGCCGCCAACTTCGAGGTTGATGAAGCGCCGGCACGCATGAAATCCAGCGTCTCAACGACCGGATTCGTCTTGACTGACGGTATTACCGAGGCCGAGCCGATCGCGGCTTAGCGGTACGATCACTCTTCCGCGTCGTCCGATTCGGCGGTGGTGGCCACCGAAAGCTCAGACATGTCTTCGATCGTTTCGTCATCATACACATAGCGGCAAAGCTCGCCTTCCAACAGATCGAAGTCTCGTTTCGAGAGTATGTGGACCATCCCGAAAAACGCGAGGTCCCACATCTCCGGTGGCCATCGCCTGACGTACTCCAATGTCGGCCCCAACTGACGCGCATCGACCCAGTCGTCTTCGGAAGGCAACGCGTCGAGCTTGATGTTTACTCGGTTGTTAAACCGTTCTCGCTTCGAATGGTGCTTCCAAATCGGCGACCCGTCGCGGAAACTTTTCCCAGCGACCGTTGCGGTAGCCGCGAACTTACGATCGTCTCGGATATAGAACACCAGACGATCGCCTTGAGCCATTTGAGAAGCCTTGCGCGAGTTGGGCGCATCAACGCCAATTAGGTCAAAACCCCGCTCGCGCGTGATCTCAAAGTTTTCTCGTTGAGTATTGATCATCCAGCATGTCATGTCATTCAAAATAATACGCTAGGAAAGACAACGTTTCTCAACTCAGCAGCAACCCGAGGTGAGCATTGACTGATCCAAGCCGCCAAATCGAAGAACGAGTCGTCTCATTTCTCGACAGCATCGAAGCAGATTACGAAATCGTCGAGATCGACCCTGATTTCGCCGACACCCACAATTTCTGCGAAAAGTACGGCTTCCCCATCGAAACCTCCGGCAACACTATTATCGTAGCCAGCAAACGTGGCGCGAAAAAACACTCGGCTTCCGTGGTTCGAGCAGATAAACGGCTCGACGTGAATCACAAGGTTTGCGAACTGATGGGCGTAAAACGCGCCTCTTTCGCGAAGTCCGAAGAAACGATTGCATTGACGGGCATGATGATCGGCGGCGTCACCTGCCTAGCCCTACCGACCGAGATACCTATCTACATCGACGCATCGCTGCTCGAGCAACCGTACGTGATCCTAGGCGGCGGCAGTCGTTCGACCAAGATTAAGGCTGATCCCGAGGTACTCAAGAAGATACCCAACGCCACCTTGTTAGACGACCTTACCCTCTGATCACTGACTCCCGATTCGAGGGCTCAGTATTCGGCGCGGCGCTGGAATTTGGCCCGGATGTAGATCGCCGCAGCATTCATCGACAGCAACATGATGAGCAGAATGATTATCGCCGCGGCTGCGATGTGACGGAAATCATCCTGTGGTTGCGAAACCCAGGATACGATCTGCAGCGGCAACACCGTAAAGCGATCAAACGGCGATGTAGGCACGTAGGTGATGAAAACGAGCGAACTCACCACCAAGATCGGCGCCGTTTCACCGATCGCGCGAGACATTGCGAGGATGATGCCGGACATCATGCTGGGAAAAGCCTGCGGCAACACAACCATTTTCACAACCTGCCAACGGGTTGCTCCCATCGCATACGCCGCATCTCGATAGCTGGGCGGGACCGCACGAATCGCTTCTTGCGATGCAATGATCACGATCGGCATAACCAGCAACGACAGCGTCAATGCGCCTGCCAATAGGTTTCGTTGACCAAACGCGCCTTCCAATAGACCATCGAAAAGGTATTGCACGAAAATCGCCAGACCCAGCAATCCGTACACAACGGATGGCACTCCAGCCAAATTCGAGATGTTCAGTTGGATCAAGCGCGTAACCCGATTGTTTGGCGCGAACTCCTCAAGATATACCGCGGTAGCGATGCCAACCGGCACCGTCATTAATGCGGTGAGAATGATGATCCAGAACGTCCCCGCGATCGGAGCCAAAACGCCCGCTTGGTCGGGGTGCCGCGACGAGTAGCTACTCAAAAATTGCCAGTCCAGCCAACCGACGCTGTCGATGAAAACCTCGATCAGCAACCAAGCAAGCACCAACACTCCGATGATTACCGATCCGGCGAAAAGCGCCGCGAATACATTGTCCCTTGCCAGTCGGTAGGTCTTGCGCGTGCTGCTTTGAGATTGAAGGGCCATTCGTTTTACCTGTCGGCGGTTGGAATGTGAACTAGTCGCTTCCGGTCGTTTACTCGTACTCCTGGCGGAAGCGCTGCACCACCAAACGTCCCATGATGTTCATCACCAACGTGATGAGGAAGAGCAACAGACCAACCACGAAGATCGTGTAGTACTCGATCTCGCCGTGTGGTGTGTCTCCGAGCGCAACGTTGACGATGAATGCGGTCATCGCTTGAACCGCTTCGAGCGGGTTGAAGGTCAGGTTCGGGCGACCGCCAGCTGCAAGATACACGATCATCGTCTCGCCAACCGCCCTCGACACCGCAAGAATGAAAGATGACACGATCCCCGACAACGCCGCCGGGACGACGACTTTGGTCGCAACCTCAAAGCGTGTCGCACCGAGTGCGAATGCCGCGTCTCGAAGCGAGCGAGGCACCGAGATCATGGCGTCCTCGCTGAGCGTCGTGACCATCGGCATGATCATGATGCCCATCACCAGTCCCGCGCTTAAAGCGCTGAACGTACCCAAATTGTCGTCACCGATGACCAGGCGCAAAGCGGGGCCGAGTGTCAGTAGTGCGAAATAGCCGTACACTACCGTCGGTATGCCGGCCAGCACCTCCAGTATCGGTTTGATGACCCTCCTGACATTTTCCGGCGCATATTCGGAGAGGAATATCGCCGCCCCGATACCCAATGTCAGAGAAACGACTCCCGCAACCGCGGCGACTAGGAAAGTACCGGTGACTAACGGAAGAACGCCGAAAGATTGCCCCACTTCTCGGTACGGTTTGAACAACGGCGACCATTTAGTGCCGGTTAGGAAATCAACAATGCCGACGTGCGTCAGAGTTCCGTTGACGCCCGGTTCGCATGGCTTGATCGGCTCACCTTCGTTTAGGACGCAGATCTCTTCTTGGAAGAATCCGATGCTCTGAGAAACGAGCACCGCGACGATGCCGATCGTCGCCAGTACGGAGATCAAAGCAGCAGCACGCAACACCCAAAGGATCGCCGACTCTTCGAAATGCCGACGCGCCCGATGACTGGCGAGTCGGCTTTCGTCTCTTCTCAATGACAAAGTATTAGAACGCTCTTGCACGCCGTCTAGTGGATCCGTCGACACTTGGACATGGTCGACTCGGAAAGCTCCTCGTTCTACCGCCATCGTTCGCCTTCCGACAACGTTTGATTTTTCGATCCAGGGTCGAAAACCTTCCGTTCGCGAAGAATTCCCGTTTGGCGGAGGGTATCGATGGCGCTAATAGAAAACATTTCAAATTGTAGTAGCTAACCGACGGGGTGGCAATCGAATGGCCACCCCGTCGAGTCCATTTACCGTTGAACTGCGCTTCCGTTGGTGGCGGCACTCTCCACTAGCGCCAATGCTTCGTCATACATCTGCTGAGGCAGACCCACGTAGCCGACGCTCGCCGCGAGGTCGGCAGCGTTGCGGAGGTAGAAGTCGATGAACGCTCGGACTTCTTCACGCTCAAGCGCAGCCACACTCACGTAGATGAAGAGCGGACGGCTCAAAGGCGAGTAAGAACCGTCGTTGATCGTCGTCGCGTTCGGTTCGATGCAGCCTGCACCACCGTCGACACCGACGAGCCTGAGCTTGTCGGTGTTCGCAACGTAGTAGGCGTAGCCGAAGTAGCCGAGAGCGCCGCGGTCGCCCGCGATGCCCTGCACCAACACGTTGTCGTCGACCGCCGGGAAGAAGTCATCGCGGATAACACCAGTGTCGCCGTTGATCTCTTCCGTGAAATAGTCGAAAGTGCCAGAGTCGGCGTCTGGCCCGTAGAGAACAATGTCAAGGTCCGGGTAGCTCGGGTCAACCTGATTCCATTTCGTGATCTCGCTGTCCGGTTTCCAGATCGCGTTGAGCTGTTCGGTCGTCAAGCAGGTCGCCCAGTCGTTGTCCGGATTCACGAGCACCGAGAGACCGTCGAAGGCGACTGTGAGTTCGATGAAGTCGATGCCATTCTCGACAGCCACTTCACGCTCGGAGTCTTTGATCGGACGCGATGCATCGGAGATGACCGTTTCGCCAACCGCGAACTTCTTGAAGCCGCCACCCGTGCCGGAGATGCCGACCGGGATCTGGACTTGCGGGTACTCCTTCCGGAAGTCTTCAGCCGCGGCGACTGAGACCGGGTAGACCGTGGACGAACCATCGATCACGATCTCGCCAGAGAGTGGGCCAGAAGGCACGAACGGCTCTGGGACCATCATCGCAGTCTCGGCATCGTCTACCATCGCCTTGATGTCCGGGACCGGGTTGTTCAGTAGCACCAGACCGGCGTCGTAAAGCGGCTGAGGCAGTCCTACGTAACCAACGCTGGCGGCCAGATCAGCAGCGTTGCGGAGGTAGAAATCGACAAATGCCTTGACCTCTTCTCGTTGCAGCGACTCGATGTTCACGTAGATGAAGAGGGGACGACTGAGCGGCGAGTAGTCGCCATTATTGATCGTCTCTTCACTAGGCTCGATACAACCTTCGCCGGAATCGACGTCCACGAGTTCGAGTTTGTCGGAGTTTGCAACGTAGTAGGCGTATCCGAAGTATCCAAGCGCGCCCTTGTCGCCCGCGATCCCCTGCACCAGCACGTTGTCGTCAACCGCCGGGAAGAAGTCGTCACGGATAATGCCCGTGTCGCCGTTGATCTCCTCCGTGAAATAGTCGAAAGTGCCCGAGTCGGCATCCGGACCGTAGAGAACGAGCTCTTGGTCCGGGAAGTCAGAGCGGATCTGATTCCAGTTCGAGATCGTACTGTCAGGCTTCCAGATCTCGTGCAACTCGTCCGTCGTCAAACAAGTTGACCAGTCGTTATCTGGGTTCACCAACACGGAGAGTCCGTCGTACGCGACCGTCAGCTCGATGAATTCGACACCGTTGGCGGCAGCTAATTCACGCTCGGAGTCTTTGATCGGTCGTGAGGCATCGGAGATGGCCGTCTCGCCAGCAGCGAACTTCTTAAAGCCACCACCGGTGCCGGAGATGCCCACCGGTATCTGCACTGCTGGGTGATCCTTGCGGAAATCCTCAGCAGCTGCAACCGTCACGGGGTACACCGTCGATGAACCGTCGATAACGATCTCGCCCTCAAGCGTGATCGATGTCTCCGGAGCTTCGGGCACGACGAGCTTGACATCTGGAGTCGGGTTCGCAACCTTGGCTTCCATCTGGTCGTACAGCGGTTGAGGTAGACCCACGTAACCAACGCTCGCGGCGAGGTCAGCGGCATTCGCAAGGTAGTAATCTACGAACGCTTTGACTTCGGGGCGGCTGAGTGATGGGATGTTGACATAGATGTAAAGCGGACGGCTGAGAGGCGTGTATGAACCGTTGTTGATCGTCTCTTCACTGGGCTCTACACAACCATCGCCGGGGTCGACGCCCACAAGCTTCAGCTTGTCGGTGTTCGCAACGTAGTAGGCGTAACCGAAGTAGCCCAACGCGCCGCGGTCACCCGCGATGCCCTGCACCAGCACGTTGTCGTCAACCGCCGGAAAGAAGTCGTCGCGAATTACGCCGGTGTCGCCGTTGATCTCTTCCGTGAAGTAGTCGAATGTGCCAGAGTCGGCGTCTGGTCCGTAGAGCACGATATCGAGGTCCGGGAAGCTCGGGGCGACCTGGTTCCAGTTCGAGATCTCGCTGTCAGGCTTCCAGATTTCGTTCAGATGGTCGGTGGTCAAGCAGGTCGCCCAGTCGTTGTCCGGGTTCACCAAAACCGAAAGTCCGTCGTAAGCAACCGTCAACTCGATGAAGGTGATGCCATTCTCGGCAGCCAATTCACGCTCAGAGTCTTTGATCGGTCGCGAGGCATCGGAGATCACCGTCTCGCCAGCCGTGAACTTCTTGAAGCCACCGCCCGTGCCGGAGATGCCGACCGGGATCTGGACTTGCGGGTGTTCCTTCCGGAAGTCTTCCGCAGCAGCCACCGTCACGGGGTACACCGTCGAGGATCCGTCGATGACGATCTCACCAGAGAGCGGTCCAGCCTGTGCGGCCTCGCCTCTTACTGCCGGACGTGCAGTTGCGGCCGGTGCCGGTGCTTCGCCAGGCGACGCCGTCGCGCCAGCAACTGGGGCCGCGCCTTTTTCCGCCGTAGCAGCTTTTGCCGCGGGGTCTGACGGTCGGGCTGTAGCCGCAGGCTGCGCCGTCGCAGGCTGTTGTGGCGTTTGGTCATCGCTGCTGCAAGCGATCATCACGACCGCCAACAACATGCCGATGATAAGCAGGCCCTTAGCGCCCGCCAGGTGCCTAGTAAATTGATATTGCATCGGGTTTCGGGTCTCCTGATACCAATTCGTTTCTCAACTTTCAGGAGCACGCAACCGCGCGCCCCCAAAATCAAGATGCAACACCACCTTTAATTGCTATTTACATTGAGTGACTGATGCCGGTTCATTTCACGGTATCGGCAATCTGACAGTAAATTTCGAACCCTCACCGACCACGCTTTCCGCCTCCACGCTTCCACGATGCATCTCAACGATGTTTTTCGTAATTGCGAGGCCCAGTCCAAACCCGGTTCGATCACCGCTCGAACGCGGCGATTTGTAAAACCGCTCAAAGATATACGGCAATTCGTCCGAATCGATACCCTCGCCGTTGTCTTGCACAGCGATTGCGACGAATCCATCGTCAACTCGTCCGGATAGCCGGATGCGACCTCCGGGTGGGGTAAATTTCTTCGCGTTACCGAGCAGGTTGCCGATCGCTCGTTCGATTTTCGCTCGATCTACAGAAATCTGAGGAAGGCCCTCGTCGACCGCTTTTTCATACTGGTGAATGGGTTCGATCTCAAGCGGCCCGTAGGCGTCTGTTACATCATCAATCAAGGTCGACGGAGCCATTAGCTCCACATTCAACGGAGATCGTCCAGTCTCGAGCATCGTCAAGTCCATCATTTCGCTTACCAGAGCCGCCATGCGTTGCGAACTGTCGTCGATGCGATCAAGGAATTCGGCTGCAGCGTCTGGTTTTAGCGCCGCACCCATCTTCAAAGTGTCCACCGAGGCTTGGATCGACGCAATCGGCGTCCTAAGCTCGTGAGACGCATTGGCGACGAACTCGCGCATCGAAACTCCCAAACGAATCTCATCAGTTCGGTCGTTGATGATCACGATCGCGCGTCGGGCCCCGCTGTCGTCAGTCGGTAAACTCCGCGAAATCACCTCAAGATGGCGTTGTGAGTCGTAAATCTCCAAGTTAAGGACAACCGTTTCCCCAACCGTCGCACTCGTTGTCGCGGCTTCATTGATTTCGTAGACATTGACTTTCGACGCGAGTGTGGTTAATCCGTTTCCCACTTCGTCATAGGTGAAATCCAACGTGGCGCACACCGCGGGGTTCGCGTATTGCAACATCCCGTTCTCGTCCACAACCAATATCCCGATCGTCAGCTCGTTGAGGATCGTTTCGTGGTACGCACGGTTGAGATCTGATTCCGCCAAGATCGATTCGACGCTGTCGGCAAGGCGATTCACCGCGTTGACGATGCGTTGTTGCTCCGCCGGACCGTAGGTCGTCAAGCGATTCGCCCGATCGATCGACTGCGTCCGTAAGATGCCATTCGCGGTGCGCCAGAAAAACTGGGATTGACGATTGGCAAGGAACCAAACTGCCACAACCGCGACTGCCGCCCCTACCGCGACCGCCGCAATTCCAAAGAAACCGTAGAGAGCGAACCCAACGGTTAACGGTACCGCAACCACACTTGCGTACCGCCACTTAAGCGGGAGGAAATCAACGATTCGGCACAGATCGGGCATCGTTCATGGCACGAAGCGATAACCGACACCTCGTACGGTGACCAGTCGCTTAGGATTCGCCGGGTCATCTTCCAACTTGCGCCGGAGAAGAGATACGTGCACATCGATGGTTCGCGACTCGCCGGAACCGTCTTCGCCCCACACGCCCTCCAATAACTGCGATCGGGAGAACACCCGTCCTGGCTGTGAAGCCAGATGGACCAACAGATCGAACTCCTTAGTTCTCAGATTTAGGTCATCGCCGTCGAGCACCACCTTGCGCCGCACCAGATCTATCTCCATGTCGCCTAATTCGATCATGTGACGCCCCCTGCCACCAGTGGCTGCAGGAACTTTGGAGAATTCTTGTGCTCGGCGAAGTTGAGCTGCGATCCGTGCCATCAACTCTTGGATACTGAATGGCTTGGTCACGTAATCGTCAGCACCGCTGTCTAGACCGTCGACGCGCTGCCATTCCCCATGCCAGGCAGTCAACATGACAATGGGCACGGTATCCCCGGATTCCCTCAACGCCCTACACACCTGCATCCCACCCATCACTGGCAACGAAAGGTCCAATATGATCAAATCGACCGCGTTAGATCTGCGGATGTCGAGCGCCGTGGCTCCATCCGACGCCGAAAGAGCCCGGTAACCCAAAGCTTCAAGATTGAACTCGAGGGTCGCCAGAAGACCGGGATCATCCTCGACCACCAATATCGTCTGCCGAGTACCGTTATCTTTTCCCAATTGCGTTCCCTGTCTTCTATACCGCTTCAGTTTTGCCAGAGATTGCCGACCGATACGCAGCATCGATCATTTCGATCGCCCGCATACCTGCCCAACCAGGTGCCCAGTTAGGCACGTCTTTCCCAGCCACGATGTCCGTGAAGTTGTCGGGCGGGCCGCCACCGTAGTACTCTCCCGCGTCATCGCCCACATCAACCACAATGTGATCGCCGTCGTGACGTTGAACCTCAAGCCTTGCGCGGTCCACGTCGAGGACGAACGCGCCCTCATCGCCGAACACTCGTATGTCTAGTTGGAAGGTCTGATCTTGGGGCAACGCACCGGCCCCGGAAAACGTGCCGATAGCACTGCCCTCAAACCCGACTGAAAACGCGTTGTACAACTCAACCTTCGCGGTCGGAGCGGAGTTGAATGCGAATACCGTCTCGGGCTTCAACCCCGTCATCCAGTACGCCATTCCTGCCGAGTGGGTCATCTGGGCCAGCGCGTAACCACCGCCTGCGACCACAGGGTCAGCCCAAGTATCGGCAGCGGGCTCGAACATGTTGTCGCCTGCCCCACCGCCGGTCGCGAGAAACTGCTTCCCTTCCAATAGGCTCCGGACTGGCGAAGCCATGTGACACATCACGAACTCGATGTTGCCCACCGGTTGTTGGTCCATGATCTCTTTGGCTTTCTGTATGTACGGTGCGTAGTGCCAACCGTGCGGAATCAGCAGTTGAACGCCTTGTTTGTCGGCCTCTTCGACCATCTCCCTCGCGTGGGTCGCGTTTGTAGCTAACGGCTTTTCACACATCACATGGAGTCCCCGCCGAAGCGCGGCCATTGCGTGCTCATGATGCATCGAGTGCGGTGTGGCGACCACAATCCCATCCAACCCGTCAATCTCCAGCAATTCCTCGTAGTTTTCGGTGGCGTGCACGAAACCAAAGGATTCTTTGACAATTTGAAGCTCATCCGCGCCCAATCGGCAAACCGCCGTCATCTCAACATCGTCGCGCGCGGCGAAAACCGGCATGTGGTTCGCGGTTGCCCACCAACCAGCACCAATAAATCCGATCTGTACCGTTCCATCAGGTTTCATCACATTGACCCTTTCGACGATATCGATCGCGAGTTAAAACGCGTCAACATTCGATTGTTGCAGAATAGACCTTTGGCGGCTAATTGTAAGTGAATTAGCGCCGACCACCTCTTCACAAATCCATCACAAGCAATTCAACATGGAACTCTGGCTAGTTAGACACGGCGAAACAATCGTTGGCGAGGATGGCCTCTACCAACCACATCACGGCCTAACCGAACTCGGCTTTGAGCAGGCACGTTCCGTCGCACACGCGCTCAAAGATGTCGAGTTCGACGAGTGTTACTCCAGCAACCTGCCCCGCGCGATCCAGACCGCCCAGACCTACGCAGATCTAACCTCTCGCCGCTTCAATCGCATCTCAGACCTCAACGAAATCGACGTCGGACGCATCAAAGACGCATCAGTCGCCTTCAAGAACGACGTTGTCAACCACCGGGTCGAATTAGATTTTTCCCAGTTCGGTGGGGAAAATCCAGACCAATTCTCAAACCGCGTCCAACAAGGTTTTCATCAACTCTTGGAAGACGCCAAATCGAAGAACTGCGTTCGCGTCGTCGGCTTCCTACACGCCGGAACCATCGGTGTCATTCTCGACCATGTGGCCGGACGCGCGTTCGATTACCGTAGCCGCCCCAGAATGCCCAACTGCGCCTACACCATCGTCAGCGAGACATCTAACGGCGGATGGACCAAGTGGGAACGTTGGCACTCGGACCACTTGACAGCGATCACCTAGACGCTCTAAAGAAACCGATGCCGTCCGACGTACCACGATCGCCGTGCGGCAACCTCACCTAGATTCAACTCTCAGGCACCCTTTAACAGACGATTCTGTACTTGCTTAACGTAAGAATCGTATTTTGTGATATCAAGTATCATCATGAGTGTCTTCACTACGTTTCACGATCCCCGTGCAGCACCAAAGACTTGAAGCTGTGATCCGGCGAAGAGAACTAAAAGGATACACCGTCGCAATAGTTGTGCTCGGCTCAAAAGGTGACTAAAATGCCTGGAAGATTTGATCGGGCTGTTCTCATAGCCGTGCCCTTAATTCCCGTCGTAATCATACTGGCCATCGGACTGTTTTTCATCGCTGCTCGGTCTGACGAAACCCATAAGCCTACTCCAGACCTGATGGCCGAGGCCGCCCTGGAATCGCCAGATGGCGATCCGGTAGGAACTGTTACTTTCCGGCAAACGGCCACTGGAGTATTGATCATGGCTGAAGTGAACGGCCTGAGCCCAGGTGGTCACGCCCTTATCGTGCATGAGGTCGGTACATGCACACCCGACTTTAGCGCCGCCGGCGATCACTTCAACCCCGAAGATGCGGAACACGGATTTATCCATCCATCGTGGAAGCGCGGCGAAGGGACCCGAGGCCATGGCGGGGACTTGCCCAACATCTATGCCGCATCCGACGGCTTCGCGCGTGCCGATTTCTTCACGGTTGGATTCACTCTGGACCCTGGACCACGCCACTCCATATTTGACGCCGACGGATCCGCAATCATCATCCACGCAAAGCCCGATGCCTACGGCGAAGAGGAGTCGGACACCGGCGACCGCGTCGCCTGTGGGATAATCCGCCCTGCTTAGCGCATCTGACAACCTGTACAACTGTCAGGCCATTCGGCTCCCGGATCGAGAGTGCCAAACGCTCATCCCAGAATGCCCAACTGCGCCTACACCATCGTCAGCGAAACATCACGCGGCAGTTGGACCGAATGGAACGGTTGGGTTGCCGACCACCTAATCGAGTTGACTTGAAATCCGAGACGATGGCTCATCCTCTCCTTGATGTCCGGGGGTGTATCGACAAGTGTTTAGGCCGGAGCTACGATCGGAATGTAGCTGCAATCGGATGCCGCCAAATCACGATTCGAACATTCACACGCCCGGCAGTAGATCACCGGTCCCTTATCGCTGTAGTTGACGGCAATACTCGGAGTTTCGCAGTGTGGGCAACGCGTGACTATCGAAGCACCACAAGTGACGCACGTGAAATAGGTGCTGTATACATCTTGTTGCAACCGCATTACTCCGCGATTGCATTTCGGACACTCGTTCTTTGACAACAACATCAGGGCTACTCCTCCCCCGGATGAAGAGACCGATATGAAGAGCCTTTCAAGGCAATGCGCCAAATCATATGGGAACCATCGAACCTGTGGCAATGACTTGACGCGCGTCCGACGACTATTCCGAACCCCGTCGATATGCTCAACCACGCGTCGCTAACTCAAACAGTCTGAATTGCGACGGCGTTGTTGTCTTCGGACGACGATATATCTTCGCAAATCCCTCGACTAAGGGATTTAGTTGCCTAAGGCAACAGTCCTTCTTGCGGTGTCGTCCAGGGAGCCCGCGCCGACCACGCCTTTGGTCGTGGCAATCGTCCGAGTTGCACCTCGACGATGCTCGGCGCGTCGACCTCCAATGCAGCGCGAATTGCCGTCGTC
This sequence comes from Dehalococcoidia bacterium, assembly GCA_965232825.1. Classification (GTDB taxonomy): domain Bacteria; phylum Chloroflexota; class Dehalococcoidia; order Lucifugimonadales; family Lucifugimonadaceae; genus Bin127. The sequence goes on from OZ247429.1 coordinate 855,313, forward strand.
AATTCCTCTGGATTAGTCGCCAAGAATCCCTCGGCTCCATAGGCTTTCGCCATCGCCACAAAGTCCGGGTTGACGAAATCAGCTTCATACGAACCGCCAAAGTCCTGATCCAGATCACGGGCAACGTTGCCATAGGCTCCGTCGTTAAACACCACTGCGACGACGTTAATGCCGTACTTGACCGCGGTCGAGATTTCACCCGACGCGTACATGAATCCACCGTCGCCCACGACGCAGATGACCGGTCGATCCGGGACACCGACCTTGGCACCAAGTGCCGTCGGATACGCGTATCCCAAGGTGCCCATGTAACCAGAGTCGATGTAAGACCATGGACGATCGACCTCAAAGTGTTGGCGCGAGTAGTAACCCAGTTGCGTCATTCCCCAAATGCCCGTCGCGTCTTCCGGATAGGCATCTTGGATAGCAACGAGCCACAGGTACGCGGCATCCTCGCGACGGTCGTTTTCGCGGTAGGTCTGCAACGCCGCTTTGTCGAAAGCGTGACGCGCCGCCATTGCTTCAGGATCGCAACCCAGATCATCAAACGCGGCGTTGAGCTTAGTCAGGGTGGCCTTGGCATCACCTTGGAGCTTCACCTTGTTGGGGTGCGCACGACCCAATATCTGTTCATCCGGATCGATCTGGATCACCTTCGAACCACCTGCTACCGGATTCCTAGGCGTGAAACGAGTGCCGACGGCGAGGATCACCTCGGCGTTGTCGATCATGCTTTTTATAGGGCCTTCAGCCCCGACCCATGATCCGATGCTGTTGGGATGCGAATGTGGAATAACGCCCTTCCCGCCGGCTGAGTTAACGACTGGCAGCCCCGTCAACTCCGCCAATTGGACCAGTTCATCGAACGCATCAGATCTCGCCACGCCGCCACCGGCAAAGATCACAGCCGATTTGGCATTGAGAAGATCGCGTGCGGCTTGTTCGATCAGCGAATCGTTGGCCGTCGCCCGTTCGCCGGGCTGACTCTCTAACAGTTCCACCTCTTCCCGCTCGACCATACCCTCCGGCGGCATATCGATAAACGTTGGTCGCGGACGACCAGATCGCATCTGCTTAAACGCCTCGTTGACCGCGCCCGGCGCTTCTTGAGGCCGCATGATCGACTTCCGATATTTCGTTACCGGCTTCATCAGGTCGGATTGATCGACGATTTCATGCAATCCGTCGAGCCCTTTGCCGATCTGTCCACGGGGAACTTCGCCGGCGAGAAGCAACACTGGCGACGAACGCGCGTACGCCGTCGCGATCCCAGATCCCGCGTTGTAAAGACCAACGCCGGGCACCACCATGGCGACCGACGGCTTCCCAGTCGCACGGGCATAGCCATCCGCCATGTGCGTCGTCGAATACTCGTGGCGCGCGGTAATCATCCGCAAACCCGGTTCGTCGCGAATGCCGGTAATCAAGCCATACATCTGCACTCCCGGCAACCCGAAAATGACTTCGACGCCTTCTCTCACCAATGATTTGGCTAGCGCTTCACCGCCAGATAACTTTGCCACGATCTTCGCTCCCAAGCTGTTATTTCGTTCAACGACACGGTTTTGGGCGGGCAGATTCATTGCCCGACGACCCGAATCGAAGCATGTGCAAGTTTAGTGGATTATACGAACATCCACGTCTACGAAACCCTCCCACTTGATGGCCAAGCGGAAATCATAGGCGGTTAGGATCAACCGTCTGACAGCCCTTCCGTTCACTTCATCGAAGGCAACAGCAGAGTCGGCATTAACGTGTCCGGCAGGTTTAAGAGATCGTGGGCGGTCTCCCATCGCGTGATACCAGTTCCGACTAGAACGGAGTCGATACCGGCCTGATTGGCACCCGCGATATCCGTTTGCAGCTGGTCGCCGACGAACGCCACCTTCCGGCAACCGTTCAGTCGTTCCTTAATTGCGTCGAACATCGGCTTGTACGGTTTGCCAAGCTTCGCGAATTTGACCGCAGGATCATCGCCGAATCGCCTTGAAACCGCAACTTCGAGTAGTTCTGCCAAGCCGCCAGGTCCGATGGCGAAACGATCCAGTCCGTCCGGATACAAAACGTCCGGGTTCGGAACCGCTAAGTGAAGCGGATTTCCCGCGTCCATCCGACGAATTATCAAGGTCAACATCTCCGAGGTCGCTTCCGCCCAGTCGTATCCCGTAATGCCTGCGATTACCAGAGACGCCGCATGATCTTCGATCGAAGTTAGCGGCACCGGGTTGCAACCCGCGTTTCGGACGAACTCCACCGCTTCGCCGTGACCGGTGGCGATGCAATCCATCCCAACGATTTCGCGTTCCTCGAAGAATCGGCGGAGCAACGAACCGGCGGAAATCACCTGTTCATCACCAATTGTGAACCCTTGGCTCCGCATCACCGTTATGCGGCTCGCGTTCAATCTAGATGCATCGTTGGTGGCGAGTACCCATGGCTTGCCCACCTCAGACAACCGATCCGTCAACTCAATCGCACCAGGCAACGGATCGATGCCGTCAACCAACACGCCATACGAATCAAACGCGATTGCATCGTAGTTCTCGACCAGGTGGTCTATCGACACGATCGAAGGTGCTGTATTCATCGAAACATCGCTCCGTTGCTCATCTAATTCTCATTGAAACACGCGAAAATCGACTTAGTCCGTGCGATACCCCTCGTAGATCAAGAAGTAACCCAAAGCGGCAATACAACGGTTGTACACTAGGGTTCATGCAAGTCAGATTTAGTTGAAGGGAGTAACTTATGAGCAAGCACTGGCAAATTGAGGATGTCAAAGAACATCCCGAGGAGTTCCTCGCCGCTGCCCAGAAAGAGGGCGCGAAGTACGTCACTGAGAACGGAGTCGCAACCGCAGTACTTTTCCCGCTAGATCCGCCCCAAATCATCGACGGGAAAAAGCGATATCGAGACGTCAAGTCATGGCTACTTGCGCCAGAAGGACGAACAGAGAACCTCGCTCCGCCACGTCGAGGATTCCCAATGCGAGATATCCCAGACTTCGATTAGTTCTCAATGTACCTTCTCGATACTAACGTCGTCTCGGAATTCAGGCGCGTCCGCCCACATGGTGCCGTAGTGACTTGGTTGGAGGGTGTCTCAAGAGATCAGCTTCACATATCCGCCGTTACGATCGGAGAAATCCAAGTTGGAATCGAGCGAACGCGGGAGAATGATCACATTAAGGCGACCGAGATCGAATCCTAGCTCGAAGACATCATCTCCACGTATATGATAGTGCCGATGGGCACATCCCCCTTCCGATTATGGGCGAGAACAATGCATCGAAAATCATTACAGATCTCAGTGGATGCCATGATCGCCGCAACCGCCATCGTCAATGGACTTACAGTCGTTACCCGCAACGTACGCGATTTCCAACAATTCAGCGTAACCATCTACAACCCCTTCGAAAACGCCTGAGGTTTTCAACCGCTCACCATTTTCCGGACCGTTCAGCGTGCGCATGGTCGGGCAATCTGTAACTCAGTCCGCTGTCGTCGTAGGCCGACGCCTCTAGAAGCGTCACAAAGTTCATCCCGGCTTCCTTTAGGAATCTTGCTCTTATCCGCTTAATACGCTGGTCCAGCCGGAACAATAGCAATGTGAAAGGAAGCCTCCTCTTGGGAAAGTTCAGCTGGTCGGCCAGTTCATTCCCTATGAGGGCTCTGGAAACCGGGTAAATGACTTTCTTTACCAGCTTCTTCCGCGCCGCCGTATCCACGATGCCAGCGACCAGCGGAGCCGAGTTAGTCAGCGCGTTCGTCATGATGACCGCATCTTCGGTGGGAGGAGGTTCACACATCGACCCGATCCGGTACAAATGCAGGGCATCGCTTTCGTTGGTGAATAGTATGGATTCGGGAATGCCCATGAGGTAACCGGAATAGCGCCAAACATCGTGGAAGCTGGCGCGTTCTTCTTCGCTGTACTGAGCCCCTAGCGACTCCGAATGTATGACCGAGCGCGCGGCGAAACAAGCCACCGCGTATCCCACGTGTGCGGCGCTGATCGGCACTCCCCAAGCGTCGTGCTCCCATTCTGCAGTCGTCCCAAGTAGCCGACGCACTTGGGCATGGACGAACCGGATACGGACAGACAGCTTCCACCCCTCACCGTACCTCTCCAACCCGCCGGGCCAAAAGATCTCCATCTGGTGCCGGTTGTTCTGTTTGAGCCGCCAAACGCCGTTGTCGAATATGCGTCCAGTTTGCACAAACGACTTGCTGATAAGTGTCGAAAACCCATCTATCAGCGTCCCGGTCACAAAAGCCGACAAGACAAGGGTGGAATTCCTCTGAAAGGCGCGGATGCCTGGGTCAAGGGTGTCGCGGTTTAGCCAGTCCGGGTCAGGCTGCGGCGCATCAATGAAAAAGTCGCGCAACATTTGCGGCGCCTTCTGTAGACCTTCTCGGTCCGCCTCCATGCCCGCGCGAATGAAACGGTGCACTTGATCCTGAGGTAGCGATGCCAACTCTTCCACCAGCGCATCCATTACGGGGTCGCCGATGTTGGTGTGAGCGATGTAGTTATTCGCAACCTCTTCATCGACAGATTGGGCCTTTTGATAGCCCGATATGTAATCGGATGGTATTTTCATCGCAACGGACGTATGTCTTGTAATCGGAGCAGTGATGTCTTCATCACTAAGTATCGTAAGTTTACTCTTCTGCTTCAACTCTCAGATCAGGCAGCCATTGCAGCCAAGACGGCAGGTACCAGTTGCTCCTGCCGAGCATCTCCATGCTCGCCGGTACCAGCACTGATCTGACCAGAGTCGCGTCCAACAGAATCGCTACCGCAAGACCAAACCCGACCTGTTGGTTAATTATCGTCTTACCAGCCGCGAACGCTCCAAACACCGCCACCATGATCAGTGCCGCGCCGGTAATCAGATTCGCCGTCGAACGCAATCCGTAACTCACCGCCTCGGTATTGTTTCCCGTCTGGTCGAAACGTTCCCGAACCCGGCTCAAAAGGAATACGTGATAGTCCATCGACAGCCCGAAAAGAATCGTGAACAGAAACAGCGGTATCCACGCGTCGATCACATCGGCCCGTTGAAAACCGAACAAATCCGTCGCGAATCCCTTTTGAAATACAAGGACCAGCAGACCGTACGCGGTTCCGACCGACAGCAGATTCATGATCACCGCTTTAATCGGTATCACGACCGACCTGAACACCAGCAAAAGCACGATGAAGCTGAATCCCAGCACGAACGCGAAAACTATCGGCGTGTACTGGTCTACCACTTGGAAGATCTCTGCCGAGGCTGCGCTCTGCCCTCCTACATTTACTTCCGCAGGAACATCCGAGAAAGCGGCAGGTATGTATTCATCGCGCAGAACCGACATCAGCGCGACTGCGTCCTCGCCCGTAGGGTGACCCGGCAACGCGAGTTTGATCAGCGCGATCTCGTCTGAAGACGACGGATCCAGCAACGGAGGTATCGGGAACCTCGGATCTTCGACCAGAAGCTTCGTCAACTTTGCGATCGCTCCCTGCACCTGGGGATCGCCGATGTTGCCCTCAACGACGATGTCCGAGGGGCTGGCGAGACCGAACGCGAACTCCTCCTCCAATACAAAGAACGCCTCCTTTGTCACCGAACCGTCGGGCAACGTCTCAACGCCGTTCAATCCGGTCTCGATCTGGAAGTAGTAAACGATGGCTACAACCATCGGTGCGGCCACGATCAAGAAACTGAGCCACGGCACCTTGGTCACGATAACCGTCGTGCGTTCCCAGAATCCATGCTCGCTGTGGTCACCAGTTCCTTCGCGGCTCTTCCGACGGAAAAACGGTATCGACAGCAGATCGACCTTCGGACCTAGCAAGGCCAGAATCGCCGGCAACAGAGTCAGCGTCGCGGCCATCTCGATTACGACGACCAATATCGCCCCCAATCCAAGCGATTGGAAGAAACCCATCGGGATTATGAACATTCCACACAGCGCGATCACTACCGTCAATCCGCTAAACAGCACCGTCCTCCCCGCCGTCTCGCCCGCTCGGGCCACCGCCTCCTGCACACCTAATCCCCGATCCAACTCTTCGCGGAAGCGCGAAATAATGAATAACGAATAGTCAATCCCAACCGCCAAACCGATCATCGTGATCATCAAGGTCACGAAGAAGACCAAGTCGAAAAACTGTCCGATGATGACGACAAATCCCAAGGCGATGACGATGGCGATTATGGCCAATCCGATCGGTATCAATGCCGCAACGACGGCGCCGAACAACGCCAGCAAGATGAGCAAGGCGACCGGAATACCCACACGTTCGCCCTGCTCGAGATCATGCCTCGCAAACTCATTCGTCTCGTACGAAACGCTCGCCGCGCCGCTGATCAATACTCTGAAATCGTCCGCTTTATCCGCACGTTCGACGACCTGTATCACCTCTTCGACATTCACACCCGCTTCGTCGAAATCGCCCACCATCGGTATCGTCATCAAAGTCGTCCGCCGATCGGCGGAAACCAGATTTTCCGCGGCTTCGGGAGCCAACGCGCTCAACAGGTAATAGTTGGCCGCTCCTTCGGCGACGATATCGTCGCCCAAACCAGCGATTTCCTGGAAAACCGAATTAACCTTCGCCGCAAACGCCGGGTCATCGATGGTCAGCGTTCCCGATTGAATCACGATTATTTCAGTTATCGGCTCAGGACCACCGCGCAGCCTTTCCAATGCAGCAACGGCTTTTGCCGTCTCGAAATTGGCGCCCGGTTTCAGTTCAGTGGTTGTCGCCGACGCGAGAAGTTGACCGACTATTGCTAGGGCAACAATTACCAGTAAGATCCATGCGCCGATCGTGACGATCGGCCTTCGCGCGCTGAAACGCGCCAACGTTTGAGTCAAGTGTGGTCCCCTTTCGGCCGACATTTGACATCTATTAAATGCATATTACACCTCTGGATCATCGATCAACGGGTGTTCGCGTGCAACTGAACGCCATAACACGCTCCAGTAAACGCCGTTCAGGAGGAGTTTTCTGCTCCGACCCACCGAAACCAGACAGCATCATACACCACGACTACACACCTGGTCTGAGTTCCAGCATCCAGTTGAACTCCACCTCCTCTGGTAAACCGGGGTACGCATCGGGAATGACATTCACCAGCCGACATCCCTGCTTCGCATAAAAATCGCAAGCGTTCACGTTGATGTCCTGCGTCTCGATCTTCAGATTGACGCAATCCAAGCTTTGGGCATAGCTGACAACGCGCTTGAACAACATCGTCCCGACACCCTGCCCACGCCATTCGGGCGCGACTCGGAAATCCCACAACGCCGCCAGATCTTTCCGAGCTTCAAGGAAATCCAATTCCGGTGAATCGTGAACAACAATTGCACCACCGACCCGCTCACTGCCCACAAGCGCCGACAATATTCGCCAATTTGTAGTGTCCCACCGCAACCATCGAGTCGGCGGTTCGCCACCGTCGTAATCCTTGACCCAAGGCGAAGCAACCGCCTCCTCGGTCAACATCCACCCGCCATCACCCTCGTTCGGCGTCGCCACATACCGGGATTCGACCATAAAGGCGATCGACACCTTCGCATACTCATCAAGCGTCGCCATGGTTTCTTCCCGGATCATGATCATTGCCAATGAGCGTGTCGCGCGCAAATCATCACGATGGCGCAACGAATTCGTTCAACAACCGCAATCTTGTGGATGTAGACCTCGCAACGCGATAAAAACGCGCGTCGGCGGTCCACATTTCGCAATCCAACACTTCAGCCAAAGCCAAGTAATGGCGATCGTAGACCGCGCCCTGCCCAAGTTCGTTCGCCAACTCCAATGCCCGGCGATGGATATCCAGAGAGTGATGCAGTTCGATATCGGCGGATAGCAACTTTTCGATCAGTCGCATCACTTCCTCTAGGTTCATCTCCGACCGCCGTACCCGCTGGTGAAGAATGTTCGTAACTTCCACAGGCATGAAATACGGCGCAACTAATTGAGTTCCTGATTCGTGCCACTCTAGTGCCAATGCTTCAGCCTTGTCAGAGTATTCTTCTTTCACCACCCATTTGAACGCTAGGTTGGCGTCCACAACGACCGACTTACTCACGCCCAACCCTCGACTTCAGCGTCCCTTATGGAACGGGCTTCTCTAAGCAAGTCGGCCGAGTTCCCAGGAAACACTTTGTCGCCAAAAAGCTCCTTTCGGAGGGCTATTACCTCTCCTATACCGAAGCGGCGCGACTGTCTATTGGCCTTGCCATCCGCTTCGATTTCGGCATCCCTGACCTCACGCGCCTTCTTGAGCACTTCGACCAAGTCTCCCGTCAACACCAAATCTCCCGAACGCCCATGCCAGCTTATCGTGTAGTTGGTTCGAAGCTGGCGTTGCAGAGTTTAATCCTTTGTCCTCGTCCAACTGGTCCTTAACTAACTCTCGATCAATCGCACTCAAACAATATTGCCGCATACTGACGCCCTTCAACGCCGCAGTCGCCTTCAACCGACGCTGAAACGCGGGGTCCATGTCGAGCGTGAGCCTCTTCTTCTTGGCCTGCATCGCTGATTCCCTGCTGATTGCCTATTATCGATCATTGTAGCGTAAACACAGAAATACGCCACCGATTCAACCAGAAGACTGCCGCAAAACCGACATCACTCTTGCGGCACACCCCAAGCGATCACCAGCTTCAGCGTCTCATCTCCAACACACCGGAATCCGTGATCGACACCCGGCGGCGCCAGAACCGCGTCGCCAGCCTCGACCGCCTGTTCCTCGCCATCCAACCACATCACTCCCCTGCCGGAAATGAAGTAGTAGAACTCTTCCAGCGTATCGTCGCCCTCATGCACGTGGCTACCCTCACTCGCGCCGGGTGGCAACTCCCAAACCTCGATCCGCACCGGCAGGTTCGATACGCCGTCGAAGAATCTGCGACGCGTTACGACCCCATCGCCCTCATGCAGCCCCGGCTCCAGGATTGCATCCTCAGATTCATGCTGCTTCCATTTCATAGCGATCACCCATGCACAATGTGCGTCAATCAGTCCCTAAAAGACTAGCAAGATCACATCCGTATGGCACACCGTGGTACGCTTCCATTGCATGGAATGTCAAGCAGTGATCCGATGCGAATGGGCCGGAGACGACCCGCTGATGCGGCGGTACCACGATGAGGATTGGGGTGTCCCAATCCATAACGACCGAGCGCTCTTCGAACTCCTTGTCCTCGAAGGCGCGCAGGCCGGACTCTCTTGGCGAACCGTCCTGCACCGTCGCGAAGGCTACCGCGCCGCATTCAACGGTTTCGACATCGCAACAGTCGCCGCCTACACCGACGAAGATCGCGTACGGCTCCGCGCCGACACGCGCATCATCCGCAACCGCGCCAAAATCGACTCCGCCATCGCTAACGCCCGTGCAACGCTAGCCATCCAAGCCGAGCATGGCTCTTTTGACAAGTTCCTTTGGAGTTTCGTCGACGGCGAACCCATCCGAAACAACTTTCAGACCCTCGTCGACATACCTGCTCAAACCGACGTGTCCCGTGCCATGAGCAAGACCCTCCGAACCCACGGCTTCAACTTTGTGGGACCCACCATCTGCTATGCCTTCATGCAATCCGCAGGACTCGTTAACGACCACGTAACGAGCTGCTTTCGCTATCGTTGACCGTGTCCTGCCTACAGCCCTTCCCCGATAAACGACGACACTCGCTCCCCAATAACCATCGAGGTCACGTTCGTATTCGCACGGATACAGTCCGGCATGATCGACGCGTCCGCAACCTTCAAGTTCTCCAACCCCCGCACGTTCCCGAACTGGTCGACTACGGCCATCGGGTCCGTATCCGGCCCCATTTTGCAGGTGCCGGATACATGATGGCTGGTCGCAACCCGTCGCCTGATCCAGTTATCCAACGACTCGTCTGACTCGAGATCCGCATCCGTCGGATCCACTAGTTCCTTCGCCAGACGGCCCCATCCCTCGTGCTCCGCGAAACCGAGACTTATCCGTACACCCTCCCGTAACCGCGCCGTGTCGAAATCGTCCTCCAAATAGTTGTAGTTGAGGAACGGTTGAATACGAGGATCCCTGTCTCGCAGGTACAGACTTCCCGTCCCTACGGCGAGGTCGATGCAGACGACCATCCCAAAGCCCAACTCGTCGCTCGCTTCAGTTCGATAAGGCCTGATGTCAATCGGACTGCGCGAGATCGATTGGATGAGCATGTCGTTGGTCAGGTGCGAGCCCCCTGCGGTGTACCGCAGAGTCACCTGCATGCCGGGTATCCCGACTGGCTGCTCAAAGTCGTCATGCGTACGCCAAACCATCCTGACCTGCGGATGATCGCGTAGGTTCTCTCCCACGCCTATAAGGTGATGCAACACCGGCACACCGACTGATGCCAATTTCTCCGTTGGCCCCACGCCCGAAAGCATCAGAAGATGCGGCGAACCAATCGCACCAGCTGACAGGATGATTTTCCCGCCCTCAAAGTCCAAGACCTCACCACCCACTTCTCCTCTGATACCAACCGCCCGTTTACCGTCAAAGAGCACCTTGTGTACCAAGTAATCCGGCTGGATCGTGAGATTGGGGCGTTCTCGTGCAATGCTGAGATAACCGATCGCAGTGCTCCAACGCACTCGACCGGGATTGTTCAACGGCGTCGGACCCACGCCAGTAGAGTCTGGCGCGTTGTGGTCTGGACACTCCGGGAAACCGTTGGCGCGCGCCGCTTCGTAAAACGCCCTTTGATCCGGATTCCATTCATCAGGCTTGAACCGCCTCACAATGATCGGGCCTTCCGACCCGTGGAAATCACCAGCGTAATCGGTGTCCGTCTCGACCATCCGAAAGTATGGCATCAACTCCTCAAATCCCCACCTGTCGTTGCCCCAAGATGACCAGTTGTCATAGTCCTCCGGGACGCCCCTCAGGAAAATCTGCCCGTTGACCGCGCTCGATCCGCCCACTACCCTGCCCCGAGGTATTAGACCCGGCATCGCCTCGTCCGTGTAACGCGCCACGAAGGTCCATCGATGATCGCTGTACGCCCTGCGCCACGGTTGATCCGTATGACCGTAGCCGTACTTAACATCGTCCGGGATCTCGTCGAAATCCGGGTAGTCCGGACCCGCTTCGATCAGCAGCACAGAATGGTCAGGATCTTCCGTCAGCCGCGTCGCGAGAATTGCCCCGGCCGAACCGGCACCCACTATGATCGTGTCGTAATTGCTTGAGATGTTCATTACCTCTTCGGTGCCGTTGCGATGACGGGATTATATGCCGATTCCGGGCATCACACAGACCTTCCACTTCCTGTTCCCCACGATCTGCCACACATCAATAACAGACCGCGGGCCTCGTCAACGGCTAAATCCGTCACCAAAACCGTCGATCTTTTAGGCTGATACCCACGATGACTCCCAACCTCATGAAGCGCAAACTCCTCACCGGCAAACCCGCATTCGGCGTGTCGATAATGATTCCGTCTCCCCACATCGTTGACATCGTCGGACGACTCGGCTTCGACTGGGTGCTCATCGACTGCGAACACGGGTCAATTGGAATCGAGAGCGTCGAACTCATGGTCATGGCGGCCGAAACCGCTGGCGTTACACCCATTGCAAGACCGTCGGTCAATTCATTCGAAGCCATCGGTCAGCTCATGGATCGCGGCGTAATGGGTGTGCAGGTGCCCCACGTCAACACCGCCGATGATGCCCGCAAAGCCGTCGAAGCCGTCAAATACCATCCGCTAGGCGAACGCGGACTAGCCGCCGGCACCAGATCAGCTTCGTACGGATACGGCATGTCGATGTCCGAATACGCCGAACAGTCCAACAACGAGACACTCGTCTGCGTCCAGCTCGAAGAAGCGGAAGCCGTCAGAAACGTCGACGAAATCGTGCAAGTCCCCGGCGTCGACGTGTTCTTCGTCGGCCCCTCAGACCTCTCCCAATCGCTCGGTTACCCCGGACGCCCCGACGCCCCGCAAGTCCGCCAAGCCATGGATACCGTCTTCGCCACCATAGCCGCCGCCAACAAAACCTCCGGTTCCGCCGGCAACGCCGCCGCAACCCGCCGATACCTCGATCAAGGCGTCACCTACCTCTACACCCACCTCACCAACCTCCTTTCGTCCGGTGCCGGTACTTACTTGGATTCAGTCAACGAATAAAAACCAGCCACCAGAATCCGGTTTTCGGTTGAGCACTCCCACCGCCCCCTTTCGAAACGAAAGGGAACTCGAGCGGGGGCATGCAGAGGCGGAGTTGGAACCGCCGCCGTCATCGTAAGCGTCACATTCATCCTGATAGAATTCACCACAACAAATCAAAAGCTTAACGCTACGTCCATTCGAAACATCCACACTTCCCTTCAACTATGACCCAAAACCTCATCTTCCCGTTGATCGACGAGACGGTCGAAAACGAAACAACGCGGACCACCAAACGCGTCGTCCGCCACGGTGCGCCAACCAACGACCTCGTCCTGAGCGCCTACGTGGACGGCAACGATACCGTATTCCCGAAAATTCTCGATCTATACGTTCAGCGCGGCAGCACTGTAGCCGACGTCACCTTCGGCGAAGGCGTCTTCTGGCGAAACATCCAACCCAACGCCTACGATCTAAAACCGACAGACATCAAAACCGGCATCGACTGCCGCAACCTCCCATACAAAGACGGTGAAATCGACTGCGTGGTTCTAGACCCGCCGTACATGCACTCCCCCGGCGGCAGCGCGCACCAATCTCAGGACGCATTCGAAAAATATTACGCAAACAACCGATTGACCGGACAGACCACCAGCAAATACCACGACGCCGTCCTAGACCTCTACATCCAAGCCGGTATCGAAGCCCATCGCGTACTGCGCGACCGAGGCGTATTCATCGTCAAATGCCAGGACGAAGTCTGCGCCAACCGACAACGATTCACGCACGTCGAAATCATCAACGCCTACGAAGACATGGGCTTCATCGCTGAAGACCTCTTCGTAGTCGTCCGCAAAAACCGCCCCGGCGTGAGCCGCATGATCAAACAGGTCCACGCTCGCAAGAACCACTCCTACTTCCTCGTCTTCTGGAAACGAGGCCAAGAACGCGGAAAATGGGAACCTCCCCAATAAACTCTGCCAACATCGACCCGATCGATCTCATGGTCGAGGTCATCGAGGAACATTCGCCTGAGTCGATCTGGCGTGGCTCCCGACTCGAAGGTTACCGACAACTAGGCAACACCAACCGAGGTCAGATCGGAGAAGACTTAATCCGACGATACCTTTTAACCGCCAACATACCCGTCTCCAACGGCTCCCGTACCTCACCCACCGACCTCAAGATCGCCGGACACCGCTTCGAAGTCAAAACCGCCTCTCTAGGAGCAAACGGAACATTCCAATTCAACCACGTCCGCCTAGACCGTACCTACAACTACCTGCTTTGTCTCGGTATCTGTCCTGATCGGATCGTTTTCAATGCTTGGCGTAAAGGCGTCATTTCCGAGGGTGGCGCTGGTTCGTTGGTTCGAATGGCGGAAGGGCAAAGCACGACGCATAAGCTGACCAAGAGGCTTGTGGAGATGAGGCCGATTGAGGAGTTGGTCGACTGGATTCAAACCGAAGTCACTCAAGATTGAATGACAACGTCCTGCTCAACCACATTCGTAATCTAGGCACGATAAGCTACTACAAGCGTCCGCACTAGTAGCGGCATTCCCAATCAAACCAAACCGAATATGCGTCACCCAAAACATCCCGCCGCGACGAGTGACAGATACATTCATGAACTTCTGTTAGGCAAAGAGGCGTGGGATTGCAAGCGTGCCTCGGACGATTTTCATCCCTATTTTTCTGTCGTCAACTTAGCCGAGAAGTTTGAAAAGGCAGGAAAACTCGACCAAAACGGACGAGTCCCCCTTCATCGATACAATCTTCGCAACGCTCATTTCCATGGAACTGACTTGAGCCGCGTCGATTTCGGTCAAGCGAATCTTCGCGGTGCCAAATTGAACGGGGTCACTTTGCAGGACACCGATTTTCACCAAGCGGACCTGACTGACGCGGAGTTCGGTCTTCGCTATGCCGGAGAAGCTAGTTTCTCGTCCGCGATACTTGATCACGCGGATCTAACTCAGTTAAATCTAAGCGGGGCCGATCTCGGGTGGTCACAGTATTGGCGAGCAAAACTCTTCAGTGATAACGAAGATCCCTCGAGTTCTTTCTCTCAACCCGACCCGATTAACAGCGTTGCCGATTTGATTGCTCGATGCAACGACTTACAGCAAAACCACGAGGACCTCACACTTTATTTCCGCGGCGAACGCACTTCCGCTTGGCCGCTCGCGCCATCGGTGATGCGCCGTTCAAGGGACGGCAAGTTCAATTTGCGCGCTAACGAAGGCAACATGCTGCGAGACCTCATTTCCAAACGACCCGAAGATTTCGATGGGAAGAACGCCGCTTTGGAACAACTGGTTATTGCCCAACACCACGGACTAAAAACTCGCCTTTTGGACGTGACACACAACCCTTGCGTAGCACTGTTTTCTGCCTGTGACAAGCGCGATACTGCAGGCAATTCTCAACCGAACGATATGGATGGGAATTTGCATGTATTTGGCGTTCAGAAGGAAATGATCAAACCTTTCGACAGCGACACAATCAGTATTATCGCCAATTTCGCAAAACTTGGTCGTAGCCACCAGACACTACTCCTGGGCAAGACGGGAACCGATCATGTCGCGCAGGATCCGGACCTCCCAATCCAATACGATTATGCCGACGCGTTACGTCGTCTGTACCATTTCATACGTCAAGAGAAACCGCAGTTTGAAAAGTTGATTGATCCGAGAGATTTCTTACGAGTATTCGTCGTGGAACCGAAGCAATCGTTTGAAAGAATCCGAGCGCAAGAAGGCGCATTCATAATATCTGCTTTTCATGAGCGATTTGAACGACGCGATATCAGATGCCGCGTCCCAAACGTTCCCGTGTATCAATACCAAACCATCACGGTGCCCTGGGGTAGTAAGGATCGAATCCTGAGAGAATTGAGCCTATTGAATTTCACTCGCGAGACGCTCTATCCGAGTCTCGATGAAGTCGCCAACAGGATTACGGGAGATTACTCATAACCCGTGTCGCAATTCCTAAGAAAAGCCAATCAACCTACGAGATATTGAACATCGACGCTGTTGCGAATTCGCACGCGTGCAAGGGTTCGTCCCGCATCTGCAGGGAACTTTACCTCCCTCAAAACCCATCCCACCCCGGCAACCCCGCCGACTGACGCACCCACTCCGCCATCTGATCCTCATCCCAACCATCTTCCGGGATGTTCACCCACCGCTCCTCCGGGCTCTTCCCCACTAGCGGCGGCAGCGGATCCAGCGAACCTCCATTCATAAACGTCACCTTCACATGCCGAGTGAATACGTGCATGCTCGCAAACCATCCCATGCCCTCGACACCATAAAACGGCGAGTTCCACCGCACTGCCTTCTTCACGCCCGGCACCTCTCGTACGATCAGATCATCCAACCGACGTCCGATATCCTGCTTCCACTCCGGCATCGCAGCAATATACGCCTGCACTGGCGCATCACCGTCGCCCTTCGCAATCTGGGGATTGCCGCCCGATAGCAACACTGGCTTTCCCGCAGCCTTCGCCGCCGCTACTCGCTCCTCGAAACTCATTGACTTTTCAGACGTCTTGCCAGCCATTTTTCTAACTCCGATATTCGCTTCGCTTTCTCTCAGTCACCTACGCCTTGGTATTGTAGCCACTAGCTCTGCCCTGTTATTCCGAGCGTGGCCGAGGAATCTCGCCGCAAAAGATAATTCACTCCGTTCAAAATGACATGTCCCTCTATCGCCGATAGCGTGGCTTCTCCGTTGCCGATAGACTCCTTCCCGTAAACCAAATCACATACCAAGGAACCCGACAAACCATGAGGCTTGAAGGCAAGGTCGCCATCATAACCGGCTCGGCGAGCGGGATCGGTGCCGCTTCGGCGCGGCTCTTCACTCACGAAGGCGCCAAGGTCTGCATCGCCGATATCGACGAGGAAAAGGGCCGACAGACCGCAGCCGACATCGCCGCGTCGGTCGGCGACGCGGTCTTCTTTAAACGGCTCGACATCACCAGCGAAACCGATTGGGACGACGGCATTCACGAAGTCCTAACCCGCTACGGAAAACTCAACGTCTTAGTCAACAACGCTGCATTGGCGCACGCCGGCACCGTCGAAGAGACGACTGCCGAAGACTGGGACCGCGTCATGGAGGTCAACGGCAAGGGCACGTTCCTCGGCACCCGGGCCGTCATCCCCCACATGAGGGCCGACGGCGTCGGCTCCATCATCAACATATCCTCCGGCGCGGGGCTAGTCGGGCAGGCTTGGTCCGCCGCCTACAACGCATCCAAAGCCGCCGTCCACCTCCTCGCCAAATGCACCGCAATCCAATACGCCAAAGACGGCATCCGAGCCAACTCCGTCCATCCCGGAGCTATTGACACCCAGATGCTCCACGCCGGCTCCGAACGGATCGGCGAATCCGAAGCCTTAAACCGACCCATGGGCCGCATGGGCACCCCCGAAGAGATCGCCCACGGCGTCGTGTTCCTAGCCTCCGACGAATCCAGTTACATGACCGGCACCGAACTAATCATCGACGGCGGCAAACTCTCCGGCCAATGGCGCTTGGCGGATACACCATACGGCGCGGCGTTGATGGGACGGTCGTGACCCACCGTCCCCTTTCGGAACGAAAGGGGACGCGAGCGCAGCGAGCAGGGGTATGCTAGGACTAACGCTGAAAGAGGCAACACAGTGAACACTCCCGAACCCATCCACCCCGGCGAGCACCTTGCGGAGTTCCTCGACGAACTCGGCATCAGTCAGTACCGCCTAGCCAAGACCATCGGCATCTCCCCGATCCGCATCAACGCAATCATCAAACACCGCCGCTCAATAACCGCCGACACCGCACTCCGCATAGGCCGCGCCCTCGGAACCACCCCCGACTACTGGCTAAACCTCCAGCGAATGTACGACATCGATGTGGCGCGCGGCACCACTGACGTGAGCGGCATTTGACATCAGTAGCATTGAACCATTCCTTGAGACGACCGCACGCGAGTACGTGACTATGATTCGTACGGATATAATAACCGCCGCAGTAATGGGGCACGGAGCCAGAAAAAGCGAACATTAAGATGCAACAAAAACAAAACCCAGTTCGTGTCGGAGATGTCATCAAGCGAATAACGTCCAGTGGGCGAGTGTCTGGATATCAAGTCGAGGTTTGGCATGATGGTCTCAACGAACACCGCGTCTTGAGTGATAGGGACTTTGGTGTACTGGAAAACAAGGTCAGCGCCCATCTCCTGCGTTGGGAAGGGAAGTACAAAAGGCACCTTGATAGGGAAGACCGTGACGCTCGACGAACGGCGGGAAAACAAACTGCCGAAACAGCGACGGTTGAAGCCCAAGCAGCACTGCAAGCCTGCCGGGACATACTGCACTATACGCTTAGCGTTGATGATCGAGTGGACTGGGAGTCTCTCAAAAGCCACGCGCCGATGGTCCGTGAGCCCAAAGGGACAAATGGTTTAGATTACGACAATTTAACCGGAAGACCTGTCGACTACCGTCCTGCCCCGCGACCATCGGGAGCGCCCCCCGTCTATGTGCAACCGCAGTTCGGCTTCTTCGATAGCATCTTCGCTTCCATGAGACAGCGAAAAGAAGAGGCCGCACGCGGTGAGCACCAAAAAGCTTTGAAACGGTGGCAAGATGAATCCGAGAGGGCGGACCACTTAGATTCCCAGCTACAGGATGTTCTACATTCCGAGCAGATGGAATGGGGAGAAGCTGAGTCCCAATACAAAAAACACCAAAATTCGGCTAACGCCGACGTTGATGCCTTGCGTCTGAATTACGAGAACTGGAAAGGTAGTGACAGCCGGACGGTAGCAGAACACGCCGAACTCGTGTTAACCGCTTCCAAGTATCCTGACTGGTTGGGAGTTGATTTCGATCTTGGTTACAACGCTGACACGAAGACAATCATCGTTGAGTATAGGCTTCCGTCAGAAGCGTCGATGCCTTCTGTCAAAGGCGTTACATACGTTCAAAGCCGTGACGAATTGAAGGAAAGTCTTATCTCCAAACGGGACCGAGAACAACTCTACGAAAGCGTGCTTCACCAGATCGCGCTAAGAACCATGCACGAGTTGTTTGAAGCGGATGAAATTAAAGCATTCGATGCAATTGTGTTCAACGGATGGGTTGACAGCGTTGACCCTGCAACCGGACAACAGAACGAGAATTGCATCATGTCGGTTCACACGCACCGGTCCGAATTCCTAGCTTTGAACCTCGCGGATGTTGAGCCCCGATCATGTTATCGCGCCTTGAAGGGAGTGTCAGCCGCCAAGCTCGCAACGCTCACTCCAGTTCGTCCGATCCTAAAACTCGATACCAGCGATAGTCGTTTCGTGGAGTCAAAGGATGTCGCCCAAGATCTTTCAGCCAACTCGAACCTCGCAACAATGGATTGGGAAAGTTTCGAGCATCTCGTTCGCGAAGTTTTTGAGCGTGAGTTTGTGGAGGAAGGAGGTGAAGTCAAGGTTACCCAGGCCAGTAGGGACGGTGGCGTAGACGCAATAGCTTTTGACCCTGATCCAATTCGGGGAGGCAAGTACGTAATTCAAGCGAAGCGCTACACGCGCACTGTAGGTGTAGCCGCCGTACGCGATCTTTACGGCACGGTTTTGCATGAAGGAGCGGATCGGGGAATATTGGTTACGACTTCTGATTACGGCGCAGATTCGGCTAGTTTCGCCAGGGACAAGCCGCTAACACTCGTCAATGGAGCACAACTGTTATCGCTCCTTGAGAAACACGGACATCGGGCGCGAATTGATCTTCAGGAAGCTAGAAAACTGCGCTCTGAAGTAAACGTGTAGCTCCATTTAAGTGGTCCAGACTACACTCTAGCGTACTGGCGTAGCCACAAAGGGAAGATGTTTGGCGACGCTGAAAACTAGAAGCGAACCAAAAAAAACCACGAATTCACCCTAAATCGGAACTGGTGGGGGAGGCGGGATTCGAACCCGCACGGCCTAAGCCACATGCTACTAAGGCATGCACGTCTCTCATTCCGCTACTTACCCGCAACCGAGATAGTACTTACCATGGCTCTCGCTGTTCACCAGACATATCCCAATACTCAATCTCGGAGTCCACAGACTCTTTGAAATAAGACACCCTTCTACCTTTGAAAGCCTGAATCGCGGAATGCCAATCCAGTTCGATGTCGGGGCGCTTCCCGTCTCCCCAAGAACGATCGGCATCTTCCCCTGACATTCGATCCTTCCAAGAATTGGCGCTGTGGCAGAAACCCACTTGTCCGGACCACCGCCCGAGCTCTGCGTGCGACCACATTTGTCCGTCGTACAAAAATCCAAGAGCATTGACATCGTATCCCTTAGAATTCTTTAGTTGCTTGGGAGACTTGGGGATGAGAAGCACTTGGTAGTTGGTGCCCGTTACTGCATCTTCATATCTTGGCAACTCTTGGAACCTTTTGACGCTGTCCCATTCAAGCGCACCCTTGCATTCGACCAGCACAACAGTTTCCCCTTCAAGGCGGAAATCTGGCCGCCATCCACTGTAGGATTCATTAGGTCTTGTCCATCTCCACTTGTACTTGTCGAAGAGTGCCGAGCAAATTGCTTCATGTGGAGTATCGAACTCGTTATCGTTGAAACTTACCTTTTCCATGTTGCTCCTTCAGTGAATCCTTCTTATCACATGGGAGAACTAAGCTCAGCGTGAAGGTTCTCGATTCAATGGACTCTGGTGGGGGAGGCGGGATTCGAACCCGCACGGCCTAAACCACATGCTCCTAAAGCATGCGCGTCTACCATTCCGCCCTCGCCAATGTCTAATAGTACTGCCCGTCGGACATTCGCAGTCGTTTATCGCCTCTTAACGCAGAGGCAGTCATTGAGCTTCCGAGTTGATGCGTTTCATGCGCCGGGAGTGGTCTTTACTTCACCAGCATCGACAAAATGGACTAGTTCATCGACAGCGTTGCACAGGCGACGAAAAGACCGCGAGGCATGGAACGCCGCATCGATATCCATCGTCGCCGAAAATCGTACTTGGTCTTTCGTTTCCTTGTACTTCAAACCGGATGCGAATCTGCGATTGAGCCATTGCTTCGCATCGTTGTACTCCTCAGGGTCGCCATGAAATTCCGCGTCTGATCCCAGAAACCAACTCTCGTACTCACGCTTGGCACAAACTACTACCGTCGGAATACCGACCCCGGTAGCACGGGCCCGAGCCGCCAATTTGATCCCAACTCCTTTGGGCAATCGTCATCCGCGTCCACGAGAACGAGGATCGCTACACAGCCGTCGGTCAATGCAGCGTATCCAATAAAGTTCTCCAAACGCTTGATTAACCTGTCCTTGCCATTAGCGTTTTTGGGTTTGGATACACCGATGTTATATTGGTTGAGACGCTCGTAAAGGACGCGCCGCAACAACTCTGGCGCGGCTTTGACATCTCCCGGCCCCTCCACAATTGGCACGATAAACCGCATTGAAGAGATCAACTCCGCGGTACCAAACCTTCCATGCTGTGCAGTTCCCCACTAGTAAAAAGACCGTTTACCACCGCTTTCGATTGCGCCTGAGAAACAGGCCCGACCTCTGTGCATCCGTCACGCATCTCAACCGCCCTTAAAGACTCAATCGGCAATCGGTCAATGAGGTCAGGGCTATGGGTAGTAGCCAGTACCTGAGTTCGGCTTGATGCTTCGACCATTACATCGGCGAGGACCGCGAGCGCACCAGGATGTATCGTCAACTCTGGTTCCTCAACTCCAACCAATGAATTGGGCACGTCTTGGTAAAACGCCGTCAGTAACCCTAATAGGCGCACCGTGCCGTCAGATTCTTGAGTCAGATCGAACAGTGAGCCCGTACCGCCATTTTCACCGACTTCGTGCCGCAACTTGACAACCAAGTATCCACCCGACTGGTCTACGCTCAAGTCTTTTAATCCCGGCACGATTTGGTTCAGATTGTTTTTTATCTCTCCAAGGTATGGCGAACCCAACTTGACCATCTCGCTTAAGACTGACCCCAGATTTTGCCCGTCCTCAACTAAGAGATGCGGGTTCATCAATTTTCGCGGTTCACGCATCGCGTCGGGAAACAGACGGTAAAACTGCATCCCTCTCACGAATTTCATAGCTTCGTCAACATCGCTTCCGATACCGCGGTCCATCAAATGCTGCGAACTGCGATTTTGCTCTATGGGACGGAAAAGGAAAAACGCCCAAAATGGCATTGCAAGTTCAGAATTGTCGAACACGTAATCGTTGAACAGATCGCCGTACAGATTATCGTGGAAGCCTTTAGGTGTGACTGCAATGCCGCCTTTAATCTCGAACTCAATCGGTTCCCAATTACTCGCGGCAGTTACTAGGGTACCGTGTTCCCTTTCTACGCGATAAACACCTTCCTGACTACTGATCTCGAACCCGTACCGCATCTCGAATTCGTCTTTGGCTACTTCGAAACCAACCTCGACGTTGCGGTGACCGCGCTGAGGATTCGTCATTCTGACCGCGTCAATCCCATGTCGAGAAGTCACAGCCGAATCGAGATTTCTATCGAGTGCGTCTTTGATGAAACGCAAGACATCAAGGACGTTGCTTTTGCCCGACGCGTTCGGCCCAACAAGCACCGTCAACGGACCAAGTTCAAGGTCTAGGCTACGAATGCTCTTGAAGTTTCGAGCCCAGATCCTCGTCAAACGAAAATCTGATTTGTTTCGATTCGTCTGGTTTTGCATCGCACTCATCCCATCACAATCCTATCTTTTCGGCTCCTCTCTGACCCGAACTTCAAGACGAGGGAATCGTTGCAATTTTCCACTCCTTGGTGGGGGAGGCGGGATTCGAACCCGCACGGCCTAAGCCACATGCTCCTAAGGCATGCGCGTCTACCATTCCGCCACTCCCCCGCGACTTCAATGGTACTTCCCGCCCCCCGCTCCTCTGGACTCCGGCTTTCCCCGGAGTGACGGTGTTTCGCCGGAATGACGATGGTTATGTAGAGTTCCCACAGTGGATGTCTGGTCGGCGTCTAAACCCCCTTCAATTCCCCCTTGGGCATCAAGGGGGAGGGTTATGTGATGTTCGACATCTGCCACGCATCCAGCGACTTCAACACGGCGTCGGTCCCCTGCGCCCGCAGCGATACGCCCACACTGTCTTCTCGGCCCGGATACACCCTCGCCGCAACGCACTGCTGGCCGTTGACGAACATCTCAACGATGCTCTTGTCGATGTAGACGCGCAGGCGTAACGGCTCGTCGTCTCCGAGGATGATTGGCGCCGTCTCTGGCGGTCGCGACAACGCGGCCGGCAGCGTCGACGAGTAGGAGGTGTCGAGCGACACTATGCTCTGCATGACGGGCACTTTTCTCGGTGCGCCGAACTTCGGCACTGCTGGCGCGCCGCTCGCCAGCAACGCCCCACTCTTGGGCAGGTCGCGATGCATTCGGAACCCGCGATCCTTGAAGAACGATATCCGCGTGTACTCCTCGCGGTTCGGCGACCGCAGCACATTCAGCTCGACCATCGGAGAGTCCTTGGCGTCGATCTCCAACACCAGTTCCATGGCGTTGCCCGTTACGCCGCCCAGCACCAGCTCCTCGTTCGCCGGCAACACCGTCTCCCCTAGCGAGGTGTGCTCACCGCGCAACGACTCGACATCGCCGGCCGGTTCGATCCTCAACTCTTCCTCGTAATCGCCGAGCGTCACTCGACGTGGCAGCGACATGATCTGGTTCCAGCCTTCGGACGGGTAGCCGGGGTTCATGTTGTGGATGATGATGACGCCGCCCTCGCCGTCGGGCGTCGCCGATGGTGCGTGAACGCCGGACGGGGTCGATGCGCCGAAGTTGAAGAGCCCGGCGCTCGTCACGACGAACTTGTCGCGCTCCATGTCGTAGTCGCCGAGGAGATACTGGCCGCCGCTCATGTGGCTGAAGAACGGGAGTATCCACCTGTCTCCTATCGGCCAGAAATACGGACACGCCCCGTCGTCGCCGACCAGCGTGAAGCGGTCGTCCTCGGTGAATGGGTGCAGATACTCCCACGTAGCCAGATCCTTCGAGCGGAAGAGAAAATCGGCGGCGATCCGCTTGCCACCCGGACCATCGGGCAACATTCCTGCGGACAGCGAGTAGTAGTAGTCACCCTTCTTCCAGATGCACGGATCGAAGACCGTGTACTTCTGCGGCGAGCCGTCCTGCGGGGGCGTCGGTATCACCGCCTGCCCGGTCACCTTCTCCCAGTTCAGCAGCAACGGATCGCTCGACGTCGCCACCATGTTACCCACCTGCGTCCCGTGATACATCGCAATCACCCGGTCATCCTCTACCAACGTCGCACCCGAAAAACAGCACTCCTCTGGATCCGGATAGATCGCATACGGCAGATCCCGCCAGTGGATCAGGTCATCGCTGATCGCA
This sequence comes from Dehalococcoidia bacterium, assembly GCA_965232825.1. Taxonomy (GTDB): domain Bacteria; phylum Chloroflexota; class Dehalococcoidia; order Lucifugimonadales; family Lucifugimonadaceae; genus Bin127. The sequence goes on from OZ247429.1 coordinate 878,869, forward strand.
TGACCCCAGTGCACCCGCGGGTCTTCCGGCGGGTATCCCTGATAGAAGAGGTGCCACCTGCCCTGCCAAAAGCACAACCCGTTCGGGTCGTTCAACGTGTTCTCGGGATTGACGTAGTGATAGATCGGCCGATGCGGATCACCCGCCTTCGCCTCCCGCGAAGCAATCATGCGCCGCAAGAGCGGGTTCGCCTTCAGTTGCGCCTCCTGCTCCTCCAACGTGTCCGCCCACACATAGTGTGGCGCCAGCGACTTGTATTCGCTCTCGGTCATGGTTGTTCCTTGGTGGGTGTTATTGCAAGATGTCGTCATTCCCGCGCTGGCGGGAATCCAGGGTGGGATGCATGACGGGTGTTTCGGTTCAACGTGCAACAACGATAATATCCACTGTGAACTAAGCGGAACGCAACGGTGTTGCACGAGGAGAACCAAATGTCAGACATGCAGATCGAGATGATTGTTGACGAACAAGCCCTGGTCGGCGAGGGTCCCGTTTGGGAACCCAAGACCTCAGTCCTCTACTGGACCGACATCCGCGGCGGTCGCTATTTCAAATACGATCCTGCAACCAACGTCAACGAGACGATCCACAACGGCATTTTCGTCGGCGGTGCGGCCGTCAACAAGAACGGCGGCCTGACGTTCGGGACTTGGGAAGGCGTCATGCTCTGGCGCTCCGACTCCAACTGGCAGTGGTTGCACCACGAGCCGGAGATGCGGGAGCGGATGCAGTTCAACGACGTGACCGCTGGCCCTGACGGAAGCTTCTACGCCGGCAGCTATTTCGAGGACGCGCCCCGCGGCGAACTCCTCCGTTTCAATCCCGACGGCTCTCACGAACTCATTGCCGACAGACTCGGCATTAGCAACGGAATGGGCTTCTCACCCGATCTGACCGTCTTCTACCACACCGATTCGCTGGCAGGCGAGATTTACGCCTACGACCACCACGCCGCGACGTCGGAATTGACGAACCGTCGCATCCTAGTCAAACTCGATCCCAGCGAGGGCATCCCGGACGGTATGACGGTCGACGGCGAGGGCAACATCTGGTCGGCCACCTGGGGCGGCGCTCAGATAATCCAGTTCGATCCCGAAGGCACCGAGATGAGTCGCATCAAATTCCCGGCCGTTCAGACCTCGGCGGTAATGTTCGGCGGCGCTGATCTCACCGACATCTACGTCACAACCGCCACATTCGGCACCGGAGACCCGATCACCGACAACGATCCGCCCGCGTACCACTCCATCTCAAACCGCGGCGGGCAGCTATACCGCGTTCGGCAGGACAAGGTCCAAGGCAAACCCGAATTCGAAACCGATTTCCACTGGTCGTGAGGTGGTCGGGAATACGAGTGTAGCTTTAGTCGGTTAATCGACCGATGCCAGACGACGCACTAACCGATCAATGTCGTCCAGACCCACAGCCACGGCATCGGCTTCCAACCAATTCTCGTAAAAATTGATGTGCAGACTACTGGCGGTGTGAAACCAGCGATGGATGTCATCATCTTCGGATTCGGAAGCCAACCGGCTGGCGGCTCGGAACAAGGCCGCGTGGTTGCGGTGCTGCCAACCGCGAACATCCGCGATGGCCTTGACGGCTTGAGCCGCTGCGCCCCAACCTTTTTCCGACGCCTGCCGAACATCACCGGCCGCCAGCTCGGTTCGCGCCTGTGCCAAGAGAGCATGGGCGGAACTGCGGTATGTGGATTGGGTCGTCATGGGGAAGCTGAATGCAAAACTTATCGGAAATGCCACTTTATCAGGGACACGGCCGAGACATTCTGACGGTAGCGTAGCTGGGTGAAGAATCTAAGGCGCCCGGCCTACCCCCGCCGGTTCTCATCAAATCCCAGATGAGCACGTGACGCTGTAGGCTCTGTTTGCCCCTGATATCGGCTCCTTAACGACTCGGACCCGTATGGATTCTCAGCCGGTGTCGAGAGATATTGGAAGGAGATCTGCCCTATCGGCATACCTTTGTAAAGCGTCAACGGCAACCGTGATACGTTCGACAGTTCGAGCGTCAAATGTCCATCCCACCCAGGGTCCACGAACCCGGCAGTGGAGTGGATGAGCAAACCGATGCGACCAAGCGAACTTTTGCCTTCCAACCGCGCTACAACCGAGTCGCTGAGACTGATCCGTTCAAGGGTATTTCCCAAAACAAACTCGCCGGGATGAAGAATAAACGGCTCGTCGTCCGCGATCAATACCATCTCGTTCAGATTCGGTACGTCCTCCCGGAGGTCAACGTAAGGTGCCGTTGAGTTGCGAAATACTAGAACTTTGTCGTCCAGATGAAGATCAACGGAGGCCGGTTGGACATCCGTTGAGTTAAACGGGGTTATTCCGATGCGCCCGGAAGCGATCTCATCCCGTATGCTCTTGTCGCTCAGTACCAATTCGCTAACCGAAGCACGCCCCAAAGCCCTCGCCGTGGAGCGTGCGTTATCGGATTCTAACTTAGCGATTCTTGGACTATTCGGTATCCCCGTCGGCGTCCTTGTCAAACGCCGGATCCTTCTTGTCGACACAGCCCGGTTGAGTAATCGCGAACTTCGCCGTGATGCTCGCACGGACCTCGACATCGCCTGCGCTGATGGGTGTGCTCGGTCCATCAAATGCGGTCGATTCTGCCCTCACAAATTGAACGTTGTCGAACACTGGAGTGGAAGCGACCACTTCGCTGGCGCTCAACAACACGCCAACTTCAACGCCGAACGCGTCGGCATATAGTTCTGCGCGATGCAACGCGTCTTGGACAGCCAAATTACGCGCCTCGTCGACCGTTTCGACGGTTTGATCTGCCCGGAACGAGATGGAATCGATCCGAACGTTGTCGCCACCGGCGGTAGCCGCGGCATCGATCACTGCACTGAGAATGTCCGCATCTTCATCCGCGCCTTCCATGGCGTCGGAACCATCGCCGCTGCTGTCTTCGTCTGTACCTTCTTCAGACGCCTCATCGACATCGATCTCGATACGAACACGGTTCGACACGCGGTATCCGGTGATGACTTGACGGCTCCTGCGTCCGGTCAGTCCCTCGCCCACTTGGACATCTTCCTCAACCCACGTAGTCTCTGGCCGGATATTCAATCGCGTCGTCGTAATTTGATCGTCTGTGACGCCCTTTTCCTTGACCGCATCGATGACAAGTTGCATCGAAGATGCCGCCGTGCTGCGAGCTTCGACCACTGTTTCAGCCGTCACATCGACGCCCAACTCAATGACGCCGATGTTTGCCGACAACGTAACGACGCCGGATCCCTGAACCGTGATTCCATCGGTCCGGTAATCGCAGTACATGGCGTCGTCAGCTAGCTCGACATTAACCGTGGCGATCGCGGAACTCAACGGCATGGGTGTAGCCGTCGCCGGGTCCTGGGCGCTCAAACTCAGCACTGAGACCGTCGAACCTACGACGGCGATCACTGCGACAAGTGCAATCCCGATGTGTTTCCTCATTATCAACATATTGATGTTTCCTCTCCAAATGACTGGTTCGTGAATGCCAATCGAATTGGCTTCTGTAAACAAAGACGAACCACGACTTTACTTTGTTCCATACCAACCCTTGATTATCGTCAACGAAACGTTCGAGGTGTTAAGGAGTCGGGGGCGGTGTTGCGGTCGGCGTGGGAGATGGCGTAGGTGTCGGTGTACACGTGGGTATCGGCGACATCGTGGCGGTCGGTTCGGGTGCCGTAGATGCTGTTGGAGAACCAGTCGGTACAGGTGTCACAGTCGGCGGTATGGCACACGGCAACGGAGTAGGGGTCTCCATACCATCGAGAGTTTCGGTAGATTCTGCTTGTTGTGCTTTTATCGCAGTAGCGGCAGCAGGGGTAGGCATAGCGGTAGGCTCTGGCACAGATTCACGTTCAACCACGACGATGACTTCTCGTACAACCTCTTTTTCAACCTCCACGATCTTCTCGACTTCCACCTCTTTTTCAACGAGAACGGTTTGGACGGCGATCTCGCCGACAACCTGTACTTCCTTCTCAATAACTACGGTGATTGGCACCTCCTTCTCAACGACTACGGTGACTGGCACCTCCTTCTCAATGACTACTTTTTGCTCGACAACTTTCTCGACTTCGACGATCTTTTCCACCTCGACGGTCTGCACAACCGTTTCACCTGCCACTTGTACTTCCCTTTCAACGACCACAGTGACGATCACATCTTTTTCGACTTCGAAAACCTCGGCACCTCCAAACGCAGCGGGGGCCCCTGGCGCGCTCGACATCTGAGATTCTTCAGATTCAACGTCCAACTGATCAATCGTGTCAGTCGCGTATTCTGTTATGTCTCCAATCGTGAGAGCCGCGACCCCAATAACCGCGACAGCAACAACCACTAATGATCCGGCAACTAAGGCACCACGTAAGCCAATGCCGCGGCGTCCAGCGCCGGGATTGAGTATCTTTTCCACCTCGTCGTTTGAATATCCCTGATCAGCCAAAGTCTCTGGCGTGAGCGCGAACGATCGTGGTGCTTCGATGGTGTTCAGCGATCGTAGCAACCGCGATGTCTCGCGCACGGTTCGCAGTTCGTCGACATCCACACCCGCTGCGCGCAGACGTTGTTCTACGCCTTCGAGTTGTGTGTTACTCGCCGAATCGAGGTACGCGGTGATCAGAGCATCCACGGGGTCCGGACTTCGAATCATTCTTCGCAACCTATCGATCACCGCAAGTCACTCCTAATCGACTCGCAGTTCGATAGGCTATTTTTTCGCGGGTCCCTCATATTGAAATGACGTTGCGTGAGCCTATTTTGTTCCTTTTTCGACATCGTCATGAATTCCGGGCCACCAATCCATCTGACAACAACCCCGGAATACTCTGCAAGCAGTCTCGAACGCGTCGTCGAGCGCGGTTCAATCTCGACTTCACGGTGCCGACGTTTACGCCGCAGACAGCCGATGCGTCGTCGTAGCTCTCGCCCTGAACGTCGATCAACACGATGACCTCACGGTGTTCGTGGCTCAGACCGCCGACGCAGTGCTCCAACGCGTCGCGTAACTCGATGTTGACGGCGACAGCGTGTGGCGAAGGATTGTTGTCGGCAAGCGTCGTGAGGAACGGTGCATCCTCTTCATCGACCGAGGCCTCGCGTCGTCGTTTCTGGCGTCGGAAATGGTCGTACGCCTTATTTCGCGCAATCCGTAATAGCCAAGCTCGAAAATTACTACCTTGCAACTTCGAGATGCTACGGAACGCGGAGATGAAAGTCTCCTGCGTGACATCGTCGGCGATCGCATACTGGCGCGTCAGGCTCATGGCGAGTCCGTACACGGCGTTTTGATGCAGCGCGACCAGACGATTGAAGGCGTCGACATCGCCATTCTTCGCCATCGCCAACACCAAATGTTCAGGAGTCTGCATCTAAATCTCGTCGGATTGGCGTATCTGAGGGTGGCAATAGAATTGCTTAGGATATGACGCACCACATCTGGTCACAGCTACGCGACGTCGCAGAGATGTTCATCATAACCGCGCTCGTGATCGTATTCATCCGCACCGTCGCCATTACCTACACTGTAAACGGCCCAAGCATGGAGCCGACTTTCATGGAAAATCATCGCGTCTTGGTCAATCGATTTGGCGCGATCGGTTTCTGGGGCGTTTCGCTCTACGGTCAGTCGAACTTCGTATTCGCGGGTCCCGAACGCGGCGACATCATCGTTTTCGAACCGCAACAGCCCGGAACCGAGAAAATCGTCAAACGCGTCATCGGCCTCCCCGGCGACAAAGTCGACATCCACAACGGGACCGTAATCGTCAATGACATCATGACTAGCTACACCGATTCTCACACCGCGCCTAAGAACCTTCTCGATTTTCCCATAATCGTGCCGCCCCAAGAGTATTTCGTCCTGGGCGATAACCGCGATCAGTCCAACGACTCCCGAAACTGGGGCTACGTCCCAACGGAAGACATAGTAGGCAAAGTCTGGCTGCTCTACTGGCCGTGGCGCGAAACCTCAACCTATTGACGTTTGCGAAGCGTCGCTTTTCAGCGGCCAAGGCAATCGCGATCGCAAAGACCACGCCCTAGCCGTGTCAATTCATCGCGATCGAAACGACGTAACGCGATTCCACCATTTGTTGTCGCGCCCGTTCTCCAGAAGCCTCTTTTCCACCTCCGGCGAAAGCTCAATTCCTTGTTCGCGGAGGTCCGCCTTAATGCGTTCCATGGCTCGTTGCTCACCAAGTTTCTCACCACGTTTTTCGCCTTTTGCGAATGCTTTGGCGATAGCTTTTTGCCTAGCCCGTTTACGGATTTCGGTTCGTGTTTCGAACAATTGCCTGACTCCTTCGATAATCATGGCGATCGCGACGACAAACGTCCAGTTGAGTTGAGTTACGGCGAGCCAGTAAACTCCGATGCTCCAGTGGTCTGCTCCAGAGTATACCCACAACAGAAACAGCGAGGTCGCACCGATTAGTGCGAACCCACTGCCCTGCCATACCACACCGCGTTCTTCTAAATTCGCAGTCAATTCGTCTATCGTCAATGTTCGTTAGTCTCCATGTACCGGCGCAGCCGATGCCGTTTTCCGGTGGACTGCTTGGGCTGAATCCAGCGCGAACTATGCTGCTGCAATTCGCTTGATTCAGGCCGAAGTCTTATGTCGGTACATCAGCGCCTCCGCCAAATGGTGGTTCTCGATCAACGGCGTCTGCTCTAGATCTGCTATCGTCCGTGCAACTTTCAACACTCGGTGGCACGACCGCGCCGACATCCTCAGATGCTTCATCGCGCTCTGCAACAACGATTTCGCGTCGTCGGACATCTTGCACGAATCCCAAACCTCAACCGGTCCCATCAGAGCATTCGACATCACGGTCGATCCTTGGAATCGTTCGTGCTGTAGCTGAACCGCGACCATGATGCGCTCCCGCGCCGATGCGGACCCTTCTTCGACCGGTGGCGTGATCAACTTCTCATATTCGACGCGCGGAACGTCGACGAACATGTCGATGCGATCGATCAACGGTCCCGAGATCCGTCGTTGATAACGCGCTACTGCAGGTTCTCCGCAAGTGCACGGCTGTTGCGAATCGCCGTGATAACCACACGGACAGGGATTCATGGCACCCACCAGCATGAAACTCGCCGGGAACGTTGAACTTGTCCGAGCCCTGCTGATCGTCACAGTCCGGTCTTCGAGTGGTTGACGCAACGTCTCCAAAGTCGCATTCCCAAACTCCGGCAACTCATCGAGGAACAACACCCCACGGTGGCTGAGCGTCACTTCGCCCGGTCGCGGTATGCTCCCTCCGCCGATGAGACCTGCATTGGATATCGTGTAGTGCGGGGCTCGGAACGGCCGATGTGTGATCAGTGGACTTCCCGAAGGCAGTAACCCGGTAACCGAATAGATCGTCGTGACCTCCAATGCTTCCTCGGCCGTCATTGGTGGCAAGATCGATGGTAGACACCTTGCCAACAGAGTCTTTCCGCACCCCGGCGCTCCCATCAATACGATGTTGTGATTCCCAGCCGCTGCGATCTCCAACGCCCGTTTCGCTTGCTCCTGTCCGCGCACGTCGCGGAAATCGTATCCCGTCCTAACAGCAGGTATCCCGTCGAGATCAGGAATGCCACCACCTTGCACCGACGGTAGGTCTGCTTCGTCACGAAGATACTCTACGACTTGGCGCAAAGTTTCCACCGGTCGTATATCGATTCCAGGGACTAGAGACGCCTCCTTCGAGTTGACGCGCGGCACGAACGCGGTGTCGTACCCCCGCTCCTTGCCTTCGCGCAACATCGGCAACATCCCATGCGTCGTCCGCAACTTGCCGTCGAGCGCGAGTTCGCCCAAAAACAACGACTTGCTTACCGCGTCAGGTATCTGTCCACTGCATACCAAGATTCCGATGGCGATCGGCAGATCGTAAGAAGGTCCCGTCTTCTTGATGTCCGCCGGTGCCAGTGAAACAGTGATTCGCCGCAACGGGAACTCCGCACCCGAATTCCTGATCGCCGCGCGCACTCGCTCTCGCGACTCTTGGACTGACGAATCCGGCAATCCAACGATGTTGAACCGGGGTACCCCCGGCGATATATCCACCTCAACCTCGACTAGCTGTCCATCCACTCCATGAACTGCGCATGTGTTCGTCTTTGCCAACAATTTTTCGTCCTTTTCTTTTATAGTTATGCCCAAGAACACAACTCACATTTATGAAAAAATACATCTATGCTATTCACCGCAAGATGGCGATGGCGAAGTTTTTCAGGATTTTCACACATAATTTTCGCTAAGTTACTCACAAACCGAAAATTCCTCGCGCCCGATCCGCAAAAATGAGCATCCGCTACCAATCCGACGGTCACATCGCGGTCATCACACTTGACAACGCTCGTCGAGCCAACGCAATTGATAAAGCCCATGCGCTCGAACTCGCAGACGCTTGGCGCAACGCTTGGGAGGATCGCGCGATCAGAGCTATCGTCGTAACCGGGGAGGGTGATCGCCATTTCTGTGGAGGTCACGACCTGTCGCTGCGCGACGACGTATCCGACGAAGAACACCACTTCCTGTCGCTGGAGCGCATCTTCCGACAACCCGCCGGTTACGTCAACGGAATGCAATCTGGCATCGACGGTGGGATGGCTGACCATTTCCCGCGCATACAGAAACCCGTCATCGCCGCCGTTAATGGATGGGCTGTCGGCGCCGGACTCTACCTCCTACTTGCCTCCACCGACGTCCGCATCGCCGCCATCGGGCAAGCCAACTTCCGCTTCGGCCTCATTTCTCGTGGATGGGTCGGCGCGGGTCCCGGAGCAACGCTCCTGCTCAAGCAACTTCGATACGTCGATGCCATGAATATGCTCATCGCCGACACAACGGTCGACGCCGAAGAAGCCGTCCGAATCGGTCTCGTCAATGAAGCGGTACCGCCCGAACAACTTATGGCGCGCGCCTTCGAGGTCGCCCATCGCATCGCTGAAATGCCACCACTCGCCACCATCAAAATGAAAGAGTTCGTCCACCGATTCGCAGACCTACCGGTCGAACAGGCCTGGAACATCCAATCGTTGATCAACTCCCTCATCCTTCACACAACGCAAGACGCCCAAGAAGGTCGAGATTCGTTCCTCGAACGCCGCGACCCTAACTACACTGGCGAGTATTCTGGCCTAGAAGGCTTTTACGAGAACGCGTCCGACGAACAACGCGCTCGCCTAGATGAACTCAAACGACAGATAGACTGGTAGCCATAGAGGCACACCGAAGAGTCATCTTTAACTATGGACCGTTGGAATTACGCACGCGACGAACATCCGCCCTACTGCACCTGCGTCAAGTGCGTCGAGGATCGGAAAGACGGCAAGAGCCCGCGTGCGCGAAGATCGGCGCATTCAGGCAACCCGATTGAACGCTTACTCTCTAGGTTGAAGCGTTTTTTCGGCGGGCACTGAACACCCTTGCTCGGTTCATTCGCGGCCCAACATCCACCACCAAATCCATCCGAACAGCGCGCCTAAAACCACGCACACTGGCAACGACGCGATCACGATCACTTCAGTTCCCGCCGCGTCGAACTGAAACCACAATGCCAGACTGAAGCCGATCGCCACGCAGGCTCCAACTACGGCCCCCAACAATATGTAACGTTTGGCGTTCACTGCGTCGATGTTAATCGAATCCTTGCCCTGTACAATTTCGCTGCGCAAAGGTAGGTGACACTGATGACCAACTCCAACGGCAAAATTCTTCGCAGCGAGGCCTGGTTCGGCCCCCGCGATCTCGAGGGTTTCCTTCACAGATCCGGGCTTAAGAACCAAGGTTGGGACGAAGAATCCTTCGCTGGCAAACCCGTCATCGGCATCGCCAACTCGTGGAGCGAAGCCACACATTGCAACTCCCACCTCCGCGTCATCGCCGAACACGTCAAACGCGGCGTCATTACCGCCGGAGGTTTCCCCCTCGAATTCCCGACCATCTCTCTCGGAGAGTTCTTTCTCGCTCCCACGTCCATGCTCTACCGCAACCTGATGGCCATGGACGTCGAGGAGATGATCCGCGGTCTGCCAATCGACGGCGTTGTCATGCTTTCGAACTGCGACAAAACCACTCCAGCGATGCTCATGGGTGCCGCCTCCGCAGATCTCCCAGCAATCATCGTCACTGGAGGGCCGCAACTCAAAGGCAACTGGCGAGGCGAAGAGCTCGGTTCATGCACCGATTGCCGCCGCTACTGGTCAGAACTGCGTGCTGGCACCATAACCCAATCCGAATACGACTCGATGGAAGAAGCCATCTACCGCTCGCCCGGCCACTGCATGGTCATGGGCACCGCCAGCACGATGTCGGTCATATGCGAAGCCCTCGGCATGACGCCACCCGGCGGTGCGGCCATCCCTGGCGCCGATTCCCGACGCCGCGTCTTCGCCGAACGGGCCGGTGCCGTCGCCGTAGATCTCGTTCGGCGAAAAACTCGACCGTCCGAACTCTTGACCAAAGAAGCCTTCGAAAACGCCGCCCTCGCCTTGCTCGCCTTGGGCGGGTCCACAAACGCCATAATTCATCTCACCGCCATCGCTGGTCGGGCAGGCATCGAACTACCCCTCGCCAAGTGGGAAGAACTCTCAGAAAAAGTCCCGGTAATCGCCAACCTTAAACCCTCCGGCAAATATCTGATGGAAGACTTCTTCTACGCTGGCGGAGCTCCTGCATTCTTCAAGAAAATACTGCACTTGTTGAACCAAGACTGCGTAAACGTAAACGGCAAAACCCTCGCCCAAAACGTTGCCGATGCCGAATGTCATGACGACAACGTAATTCTCGATCCCGGCCACGCCCTGTACCCGGATGGCGGGATTTCAATCCTCAAAGGCACGCTTGCGCCCGACGGCGCGGTGATCAAACGCTCCGCAGCATCTTCTGATCTACTGCAACACACCGGCCGAGCCGTCGTGTTCTCCAGTCCGGCAGACCTCCATCGACGCATCGACGACCCGGATCTCGATGTAACGGAAAACGACATCCTAGTGATGCAAGGCGCCGGACCCATCGGCGGCCCGGGCATGCCCGAAGCCGGTTTCATGCCGTTGCCACGCAAAATCCTCGAACAAGGCGTTCGCGACATGGTCCGCATCTCTGACGCCCGCATGAGCGGCACCGCATTCGGTACCGTCGTCCTCCACGTAGCACCCGAGTCCGCCATCGGTGGTCCGCTAGCCCTCGTCCGAGATGGCGACATGATTTCCCTTGACGCCGATGGTGGTCGTCTTGACCTCTTGGTCGACGACGCCGAATTAAAGCTCCGACAAGCTGACCTCGAAGCGTCCCAAGCTGACACCCACATGCAACCCGAACGCGGTTACATGCACGTCTACAACCGCCACGTCATGCAAGCCCAACACGGCTGCGATTTCGATTTCGCAGTAGGTAGCACGCCAGTGGCGACGCATGTTGAGATGGAGGGGCACTGAAGCCTTCTGGGTTTGGGTCACCTCGATGGCGGTGCGATCTTAATAGGCGTGTTCCCAGTGCTGACGGCCTCCCACGCATCCATCAGTTCGGACTGATGCTCATGTGCCCACCTCAGCAATCTACGTCGCTGACGTTGCGGTAGTCGACCATGCCTCGCGTCAAGTGTTCTGATGTCGATTTCGATCGCGTATTCAGCGTAATCTGCATGGAAATAGGGTGGGTTGTGGTCATCCCAAAATATGACAACGCTGATTCCGTCGAAACGGCAGATTTCAGGCATTGATCAATTGGACTTTGGCGTTTTCAAGAACTTCATCCCAAGATACGTCGTGCAACTCGGTATAGAGCCAAGTTAAACAGAAACCCATATCGGACTCTTCGGGGTCATCTCCCCAGCGAATGTCGCCTCCATGGGGTGGTATCCACACATTTTCGAAAACGCGGCGATCTTGCCAAGGTTGAAACCATCGCTTCTCTGCGTATTCAGTTAGATCCAGTTCGCCTTCCGTGCCATCGTTGAAACGGATCCAGATCCGGAAACCGTCGAGGGGTTTTACATCGATCACCCTGAAGTCCAAAGGATCGACAACTGTTTCTTCCTGATCGTTCATCGAGAACATCCTAAGGTCGCTTTGCCCGTAGCAACTAAATGTATCACGCGACTGCTCTCGAACATCGCGCCTAAGTCGCGGCACTGATTCTCGATTGAATGAATTTCATCCAAACTGAACTCCTTGATCCGCTAGATCAATCATGTCCGGTTCTCGATTGGCGAACACAGTCAACATGATCGGCAAATCCGGATATTTTTCGGAGAAGTAATCCTCGATCGTAAACAGTTGAAGCTTCGGATACGTTCGTCCAGCGATTTCGACCGTCCCGACGGCGAGGTCACTGCGCACACCAGATGTAGCCGAATTGTTGTCCATCACTATTAGGACACCCATGATCGCTCCGCTGTCGGTCATGCTGCCCAACATCTCGCGTACAACACTCGCACCGACGTTTTTGCCGCCTTTGACTTGCGCCATCACCAAATGGCGTTGTCCATTATCGCGAGCGTAACCGCGCCCATCGATCCCGCGATCCCCCGTTTTCCGTTCATTTGGCAACATCCCGCGCAGTCGCGAAACCGCCCATGCTTCAAATTGAAACGGGTCCCGATCGAATAAGTCACGGGCCGCGTCCATGTCTTCAGGTCGTCCGATCACGTTCGGATGTTCATTCAAACGCTCGCGAAATCGGAATTCAACCACTGCGATGGCAAGGTGTGTGATGTCGATCCCGATCCAAGGGCGGCCTGAAGCTTGCGCGACATGCAGCGTAGTACCGCAACCGCAATATGGGTCCATCACCAATCCATCCTTCGGACAAGCCACTTCGACCAGTTGCTTTAACAACCCTTCAGGCTTTTGCGTTGGATAACCTAAATACTCCTTGCCCTTGTTATAGTTCGTGAAACCGATCGGGTCGAGTACCAGGTTCTGCGGACCGGAAGGCGTGTCCGCTACCGCGTATCTTTTCAATCCTGGCCAAAACCCTCGTTGAGGATGATGAATCAATCCAGCATCATCCAACGCGTCCAACCTGTCGTGGACACCAACGATTGCCCGATAGTCGGGAATGAAATTCTCTTCGATCCACTCTGCGTAACTGCTGGTTTTGGGGATCGCCCAATGGCGATTCCTAGCGTCAACATCGTAACCACTCCATGGTTTGCCGCTCTCCCCTCCCCGTTTTTCGGCTGCTGTGAGGTCTCCAGTTCTAAACCGACCAAATTCGTCCGAAGACGGATAACGTTTTGCCAGCTCTGATTCTGTGCGACTGACGGATATTGCCTGACCTCGCCAATACGAGACGTCGCTCTTCGCGTACAGAAAAATCGTATCGACTATCCGACCAAATCGTTTCGCATCGTTGTGCGCGGTAGCCCGACGCCAATAAACTGCGTTTCGATAATTTGTTGCTCCGAAAACCGCGTCCAAAAGCAACTTCACGTGATGACTAGCGGTGTCGTCGCAATGCAGATACAGAGAACCTGATTGCTTCAATAGCCGCCGCATTTCATGTAGCCTCGGAGCGAGATGGCAAAGATATGCGAACATGCCGGAATGTCCCAGCATCGTCTCAAACCCTCGGATCGCAGTTGCCAATTCGCCACCAGTCGCTAACGCAGCGTCACGGTCTTCAACGGCCTGTTGCCCCCAACGCCAAGTGTCCTCGAATGCGCGCGCTTGAGCCGATGCATCGCCAAGACCAGATACAAAAAGTTGGTTGTAGGTTTGGTTCGAATTGAACGGCGGATCAAGATAAATCAGGTCAACCGATTCGGATGGCCATTGACGCATCCAGTCAAAATTGTCACCGTAGTACAGGGAGTTTGGAAGCATTTCGACGATGGAAGAGCCCTCGGAGTTAATACAAATCAACTATACGCGCATTGTCGAATTCGTCACGAGGAAATGGCAGGTCCTTTAGACAATCCAGCAGTTCCGGCGCCCTAAGGCGTAACCGCATCCGTCGGTATCAACCCTTCGGCCTTCATCTCAGCCCACACTTCGCCCGGTATCGTCTGCCCTACCAGCGCGAAGTTCTCCTCCAACTCCGGCACCGACTGCGCGCCGGGAACTACTGTCCCAACGGCCGGATGCGCTAGCACGAATTGCAAGGCGGCAGCCTTCAAATCCACACCATGCCGACGACAAACCGCATCTAACATGCGCGCCCGTTCAACGAGATGCGGTGGCGCGATTTCGTAATTGAATGTCACATCGCCATCGAGGTCGCGAGCCAGAATGCCGCTGTTGTAGGGACCGCCGACGATGATCTTGACGTCTCGTTCTACGCATAACGGCATGAACTCGGGATAGGCATCGTGGTCGAGCAGCGTGTATCGTCCTGCCAGTAACACCGCATCAATATCGAACCTCCGTATGAACGCCGCCGGCATCTGCCACTCGTTCATGCCGCACCCTATCGCCTTGATCACGCCCTGCTCCCGCAGCTCAATTAACGTCGGAAACGCCTCCTCAACCGCCTGCTTCTCACCATACGGCTGCGTGTCCGGATCGTGTACCAACACAATCTCAACATGATCCGTTCGCAACCGCTCCAAACTATCATCGATCGACCGCAAGACATCGTCCCGCGTCCAACTATCGACGCTGTAGTGGTCCGCGAAATTATCTGGCGATTCTGCTGCGGTCATGCCGCCCTCGTACACCTCCAACACGCGCCCAACCTTCGTAGAAATGACGTAGCTGTCGCGGTCGATGCCTGCGAGCGCCGCGCCGTATCTGACCTCGCTCCTTCCCGAACCATACAGCGGTGCCGTGTCAAAGTAGTTGATGCCAAGTTCATAGGCCCGTCTGATGATCCGACCGGCCTCGTCGCTCGCCGTCCCACCGAAGATCCCGTCGCCGAGCACCATGCCGCTCAGAGGCGCGCCGCCCAATCCGAGTTGGGTAACCTCACAACCCTGATTTCCGATTGCGACTTTGTCTAGCGGGTTCAACGTATTTCCTCAATATTCTGATCGTTCAAGAAACCATCGCCGCAATCGAATCTCCGACCGCGGTGGTAGTAGAAGATCCACCCAAGTCCGGTGTCAGTATCTCGCCTTCACTCAACACATCCTCGACCGCGCTGCGCACGGCATCGGCCGCATCACTCTCTCCTAAGTGGTCCAACATCAACGCCGAGGTCAGAATCTGCGCCATCGGGTTGGCAATACCCATGCCAGCAATGTCCGGCGCACTCCCATGCGTCGGTTCAAACATCGATGGACTCGTCCGCGTCGGATCGAGATTGGCACTCGACGCCAACCCCATCGAACCGGTGATAATTGCGCCGATGTCCGTCAAGATGTCGCCGAAAAGGTTCGAAGCCACGACCACATCGAAATTCTGCGGCCGACGAATGAAGTCCATGCACGCGGCGTCGATCAGCAATGAATCGGTCGTGATATCGGGATAATCTCCCTTCACCGCGTCGAACGTCCGATCCCATAGCACCATACCGTAGCCCTGCGCGTTCGATTTGGTGATTGACGTTACGTGCTTTTTCTTGTTGCGCTCACGACATAGCTCGAACGCGTAGCGAATGACTCGCTCGCACCCCTTCCGGGTGAATACCGCCGACTGCACCGCTACCTCGTCCGGAAAGTCCCGGTACTGGAATCCACCTACGTTGGCATACTCGCCTTCGGTGTTCTCACGCACCACAACCAGATCAATGTCATACGGTTTAACGTCCTTCAACGGAGAGTCAACCCCGGGCAACAAGACCGACGGCCGCAAGCATGCGTACTGATCGAACGCCCGCCGGATCGGCAATAGTAGTCCATTCAGCGTAATGTGGTCCTGCACCTCCGGATGCCCTACCGCGCCGAGGAATATGGCGTCAAATCCCTTCAGCTGCTCCACGCCATCCGACGGCATCATCTCGCCATGCTCGAAGTAGTACTCCGAACTCCACGGGAATTCGGCGAACTCCCATTCGATGTTGTGCCGACTCGCAAGTGCGCGCAAGACTTTTAGCGCTTCGTCGACGACATCGACTCCGATACCATCGCCCTTGATTACCGCGATACTGTGTTTACCCAATTTCAGACCTTTCCCACAATGTCATTCCCGCGTAGGCGGGCGCTTCAGCGGGCGGGACGCCGGACGCCCATCCAGAGCAGACCAAACAAAGCACGCCGCTACACCACACCTCAAGCCGATCGCGCTTCGATAATCTCCAACACACCGGCGATATCGTTCTCGCCCCAATCGTTATCCATCATCGCGTGGAATAGCTCCTCGGATTTGATCGCCAGTTCCAGCGATAGGTTCTCGGCCTTTGCCAAGTCTTTGATGATGCCCATGTCTTTGTCGAGGTTGCGGACCGGCGCAGCCGAGTTCTCAAAGTCTCGAGCCGCTGTTATCGGAGTACTGCGCTCAACCATCGCGCTACCGCCCCAAGCGACGCTCAGCAACTCGCCTGCCACCTCGATATCAACACCCGCGGCGTTTGCCAACGCGAATGCTTCGGCGGCCGCAACCGTGTTGACCCCAACCAGCAACTGGTTGATTAGCTTCATCGCCGTCCCCGCGCCGTTCTGTCCCATGTGGCGCACGTTCGCACCCATCAACTCGAAATACGGCAATGCCTTGGTAAATGCCTCCTCCGAACCGCCGCACATGATCGCCAGCGTCCCGGCGGCAGCACCAGTTGGCCCGCCGCTAATCGGGGCATCAATGAACATCGCCCCCTTCGCCTCCGCAGCCTCCGCACACGTTCGAGAAGTCCCGATGTCGACCGTGCTGTGGTCCACGATAATCTGACCGGGCTCGCACGCCGGGATGATCTCGCCGACTATCACATCCAAAGATGTCTGCACACTCGGTAGACAAGCCAGAACCACATCAACCTTCGAAACCAGATCCGCGGACGAACTCGCACCCTTGGCACCGCGGTCGATCATCGCCTCGATCTTCGATTGCGTCCGCGTGTAAACGACGGGATCCGCACCCTTGGCGAGCAGATTGTCTGCCATGCCTTGGCCCATGTAACCCAGTCCGATGAATCCTACCGACATGTTCAGTCGCTCCTTAAACTAGCTTGCTGCGACGACGCCGTACGCGCCGATAGTCAATTGTGCATCAAAAATCGACGCACTCGTTCGCTTTTGATAGACGCCGAAAGTATATAAGCGGCGGCCTAACCATTAACCACGAAATCTCCGTCATTCCTCCGCACCCGGGAACTCAGGAAACAACCACGAACCCCACAACACCGGACAATTTATCCATTTACGATTGGGAATTGGCCGGAGATCGCCTAGCAAGCGTAATTGGTGTCGCATCAGGCCTCTAAAGCGAACTCCATGCGTCGCCCCCTCCGGCCGACGAGATTGTCTAGAGAGTCAACCTCTGGACTTGAGTATAAAGCAGCATTTCATCGCTCGTTTGAATCGGAGCGAATGCCAAAATGCTTTAGTCGAGCTGCCGCAGTCTCGGATCCAATCGGTCACGCAACCAATCCCCGAAGAAGTTCATCGACATCACCAGCAAGAAGATGGACAGTCCGGGGAAGAACGATGACCACCAGACGTCATTTATGAGGTACTGATAGCCCTCGTCAACCATCTTGCCCCACGTCGGAGTGGGGTCGGGAATTCCAACGCCCAAGAAGGACAACACCGACTCCGTCAGTATCAATCCGCCAACACCCAAGAATCAACGCTTGCGATGGTGGTAAAAATAGAAAGCGCCCGGTTTAAACCGGGCGCTTAGTGAGCTAACGGAGGGTGCCGTCGAGGCGACGAACGGGACTGCAACTCCCGGGGTTGCTAGACAAGACCTAGCATCGCGGTTCGATTCCGCCACCCTCCGCCAATAAAAAGCTGTGCGCTTTCGTGAACCGCGACACGCGTTATTGTATACGCTCTACCACGAACGCGCAGTTGCTCAACCACCCATTTAGCACCGACTGACCTTAGTCGAGCTGCCGCAGTCTCGGATCCAATCGGTCTCGCAACCAATCCCCGAAGAAGTTCATCGCCATCACCAGCAAGAAGATCGACAGCCCGGGGAAGAACGACGACCACCAGACGTCGTTTATGAGGTACTGATAGCCCTCGTCAACCATCTTGCCCCACGTCGGAGTGGGGTCGGGAATTCCAACGCCCAAGAAGGACAACACCGACTCCGTCAATATCAATCCGCCAACTCGTAGTGTCGCGATCACGAGAACGGTGCTAACGGTACCCGGCAATATGTGTCGCATCATTAAGCGCAGATTGCTCGCACCCATGATACGCGCCGCCGCGATGTAATCTAGCGACCGAATGGTAAGAACGTCGGCACGAATCTGCCTCACGAACGGCGGCCAGGCGATCATCGCGATGATGATGATCACAGTCGTCTCCGTCGCGCCGATGGTGGCTCCCACCATGATGGCCACCAACAGGAATGGCAACGCGTTCCAAATATCGACGAAGCGCATCAGTAGCTCGTCTATCCAACCACCGTAATACCCACCAAGGATACCCATCGTCGTCCCGATAATCACACCGGAAAGCAAAGCGTATCCCGATACCTTCAGCGAAACTCTAGCGCCGTGAATGATGCGTGAAAGCACGTCCCGGCCCAGTCCGTCGCTGCCCAGGATGAATTCGTTGCGAGCGAACCCCTTCTTCGCCGCGATCTTGTACCCAATCAAACCTTCATCGGTTGTCAGGTCAAAATCGGCCTCGTTGGCAGCGGTGTCATTCGCCGGATGTGCCTGTCCCCAAGTCGGAGCCAACAAGTTAAAGTTCAACTTCTGGAGTGCTGGGTCCGTCGGCGAGATGAAATCCGCAGCGAATGCAACGAATGCGATCGAGACCAGGATCACGATCGGGATTATCGGCCAACGTCGCAACACGTACCAGATCTGAGATGGTATCGAGCGACGAACACTTCGAAGACCAGTCGTCGGGGCGTCCAGTTGCTGAACCGCCTCTGCAGCGGCTAATCCGCCTTCTTGTCTCTGGTCAGTCGCCAATGTTTCGTCTCAATGCTTGTCGCCGTTGGTTGGTTTAGTCGAACCTTATCCGTGGATCTACCAACGCGTAAACGATGTCCGTGAGGAATGTCGCAAGCACATAAACCAAGATGAACATCAAGACCGCACCCTGCAACGTCGGAAAGTCGTTACCGTGGACGGCTTGGATCGCCATCTGGCCAATGCCCGGACGTGAAAATATCGTCTCCACTACCAACGCACCCTCGATAAAACCAGCGAAGGCCAATGTCGATGCCGTCAGCGGTTGAAGCAACGCGTTGCGAAACGCGTGCTTCCAAATCACGTAGGACGTCGCAACACCCTTCGCACGCGCCAATTTCACGTACTCAGAATCGAGCACCTCCAGCATCGCAGAACGAGTCAAGCGCAGATAACCCGCCAATCCACCCAAAGTCATCGCCGTCACCGGCAACACGAGATACTCCATCTGCCAAAGTGACGGTTCCTGCGTCGAATCACCGGCCAAACCTGCAGGTAACCAATCCAACCACACCGCGAACACATAGATAAGAATTATCGCGAACAAGAAAATCGGGATCGATTGACCAATCAAGGCAAGAAATCTACCGCCATAGTCCGGCAATGACGCTCTTTTGACCGCTGACAACACACCCAATCCCACACCGATAACTCCTGAAAATACCCAGGCGAATGTGCCGAGTTGGAGACTATGCGGAATCTTCTCGGTGATTATCCGGGCCACCGGCAACTTGAACGCCAATGTCTGCCCTAGATCGCCTCGCAACACCCGACCAAGCCAAAGAATGTATTGCTCCGGATAAGTCCTGTCGAGCGCGAGCTCCTTGCGAATCTCAGCAACCGCTTCGTCAGAAATGCCGTAGCCAGACGTGGCGAAGAGCAACAATGGGTCACCAACCGCACGTGACAACGAAAACACGATCGCCGTCGCCGCGATCGTGCTCAAGATCATGAAGAGAAATCTTCTTATGAGAAAGCGACGCATGGTCAGATTAGTTGCTAGTTCACGCCCTCGCGCGCTATTGAGTTTACTCCAACAGCGTGCATCACGCGTGAACCGCTTTAGGCGATCCACCCTCGCGGTGAAGCCGATCGCGGCATTTTTCGCCGCACATGCTCGTCAACCGCGAGGGTGCACTGTGCTGCCGTCACCGGACATTATCGGATTGCGCCGAAAAGTCCGATGACGTGTATTCAGGTTCCAGAGCTGATCAGTTAGCCAGCTCGATGTCCCAAAGGTTGTTGATCCCGCTTGCCGCTGCTCGGTCCTGTGGCCAAGATGCGATCTTCTTGCGGTTCCAGAACCAGTCCTGCGGGACGGCGACGACGCCGGGTTGCAGGTTCTGGTAGTAGACGTACTGCAGGTAACGGTTCGCGAAGTCCGTGGCCTCCGCAGTGTCGCTAGCGGCCGCCATGCCCTCGTAGAGTTCAAGGATCTTCGGCGACTCAAAGCCACATGCGAAACCGCCGCGCGTCAGAGTCGTTTGCACCAGACCCTTGGGGAAGTGCCATGGGTTCGACTCTCGGCCCTTGTCGCATGAGGTGATCCACGGATGCACGTTCGAACGTCCTACTACTGTTGGACGGAACGTCACATACGTGAACTTCAGCGAGAATGTCGAGAGTCCGATGTCGGACCAGTAACCAGCGACTGCGTCTGCAACTTCACCGGTAACTGATGCACCGCCACCGAGTTCAGGACCCGCGTAGACTGAGACC
Source organism: Dehalococcoidia bacterium (assembly GCA_965232825.1). Classification (GTDB taxonomy): domain Bacteria; phylum Chloroflexota; class Dehalococcoidia; order Lucifugimonadales; family Lucifugimonadaceae; genus Bin127. The sequence goes on from OZ247429.1 coordinate 899,590, forward strand.
TCGAAGCGGTGATCGCCCAAGATGTCAGACTGCACGTTGGTCTTGCGCCAATCAGGATCAAGAGACTTGATGATCTGCACAGCTTGCGCCGGGTCGTAACCATATGTGCAAGGACCCGTGCCTGCTGGTGCTTCGAATCCGAATGACATGACTCCTGAACCGAGGTAGTCCGCAGGAGTGTCCTGCGTGCATTGCACTGCATCGAAGTTTGGGTGCGAGGATGCGAAATACTCGACATCGACTACGTTACCTAGACCTGCGAGCAATGAATTATTGACGGCTTCACGATCAACCGCGATTGCCAGAGCATAGCGAACCTGACGAGCCTGTTCCAAATCGCCTAGTCCGTGGTTGTTTGCCCATTCCTGTTTGTCTTCGTTCCACTGGTCAGGTTTGCCGATCCATGCGTGGTCGTGCACAAACGGGGCTTTAGTCGGAAGAGGCGCTCCAGTTTTGGCATCTACATCCTCCCACAAGTTGCCGGAGAAGAAGATACCGAGCTGAACTGCACCACCGGTGCCAGACTGACCCCAGTTAGAAGAGTCGACGATCAGGTTTGCCGCGTCTTTCGGCTCAAGCTGGGCGGTGTCGATCTGACCAGTGCGCAACAGCGTTGCACGGTTGGTCGGGTCGCCCGCCTGCACCATGATGATAGTGCTGGTCTTAGGGTCGAAATTCCAGTGATCTGGATCCGCCGTCAAAACGATTCGGTCGTCCGCAATCCACGTGTCGATCAGATACGGACCGCTCGCGACGACTGTGTCTCGCACGAAATCCGCTCCCTCGGTGTCGAACGCGTTCTTCGAAAGTACTGGGAACGCTTGACCAGACTGGTTGACGTAGTCGTCTTTCCAAGTTCCGTCAAACGCCGGGGTGCCGTCCGCTTTCGTGGCGAAGTTCCACTCAACGGTGTTCGCGTCGACCACGCGCCACTCACCCCAGAGACCAGCAAAGTCGCCAGCCTGACCGTGGATCGAGGTCGTGTTCGTCGCGTTGTTGGCGTCGTTCATGCTCCAAGCAACGTCTTCGGCAGTCAGAGGACCGTAGTCCTTGTCCTTAGTGCGGAAAGTGATGCCGTCTTGAATCGTGACGCTGCCAGTAGTCAGGTCGTCACTGATGCTCCAAGTGGTGGCCACCCAAGGCACGGTCTCGTCACTCGCACCGCGGCGGAACAGCGTCTCTGCAACTCCCCAGTTCTTGAGCGCGTCGGATGCCTGGTTGGCATTCCTGCCGACCTGCTGCCCAATTGTCGCGTTACCGATTACGGCGGCGCCGCCCTCGGTCTTGGGGTCCGGTGCTCCGACGGTGCCAATCAAGCTCGCAGTCGCCGTAGGTTCTGGTGCCATCACCTCAACCTCTTTGATGACCTCGACGGTCTGGACGACCTCGACCTCGACCTCTTTCTCGACGACGACGGTCTGGACCACGGTTTCACCCGCAACCTCGACCTCTTTCTCGACGACGACGGTCTGGACCACGGTTTCACCCGCAACCTGGACCTCTTTCTCGACGACGACGGTCTGGACCACGGTTTCACCCGCAACCTGGACCTCTTTCTCGACGACGACGGTCTGGACCACGGTTTCACCCGCAACCTGGACCTCTTTCTCGACGACGACGGTCTGGATTACTGTCTCACCCTGTACTTGGACCTCTTTTTCGACGACGACGGTCTGAATCACCGTCTCGCCACAGGCCCAAGCAGCCAGCGCGGCTATAGCTACCGCACTCGCCAGCAAGAACTTTCTACTGATACTCATCTTCAATACATGACCTCCATGTATGCGTTACCGCAACCTCTTGATGCGCCGTCACATAGACAGCTTGAAGTCGCCGCGTTGGATTTCCAACTTGCCTAGCGCCAATAGTCTAACCCAAAATCGCTGTTCGTCAAAATCCAAACGTGATCCGATTTCGTAGAACCTCGACTGTACCGCCGTTTTCGTTTCCATAGAATCGAAACATCGTTGCATCTTCCCACCCCGGTTGACCCTATGCCCTCCCGAGTAAACATCCTCTATTGGAAAGAAATTCCCGTCCAGATCAAGGCTGAAAACGACGAAACCACCGTCTCAACCCAGCTTGACCGCCGCTTCCAAGAAGCCGTCGACGCCGTCGCCATGATGGATGGATCATACGGCTCAGACGCCTATCTCGACGCTTGGCAATGGGGCGACGAGATTGAATCCGACCTCGACCCGCAACTGGCCGCACAACAGGTCGCGGATCGCATTAACAACGGTATGCCGCGCGACTTTGTCGCACGAATTCGCGACCTCCGCGACGCTGGCAAACGCGTCGAAAAACCAGGCGCAATCGACAACTGGGTAAAATAGACGCATGACAACTCAAGTCTCAACCTCCCACGAAATCCTCAACCGCCTCGACAATGAAGTACTCGTTTTCGACGGCGCAACCGGCACGTACCTCCAGCAGCATGGACTCGAATCCGGCGGTTGCCCGGAACTCATGAACGCCGACGCGCCCGACACCATACGTGGCATGGCGCGCGACTACTTCGACGCCGGTTCCGACATCGTCCTAACCAACTCCTTTGGCGGCACCAAGTTCCGCCTCCAGCACTACGACGCGCAAGACCGCGTTCGTGAACTGAACACCCTCGCCGCCGAACTCGCCAAATCACAAGCCGGCTCCGGCCAATACGTCGCCGGTTCTGTCGGCCCGACCGGAGAGTTCATCGAACCCCTCGGAACAGTCTCAGAATCGGAGATGTACGACGCTTTCGCGGAACAGATCATCGCTCTCGAAGAAGGTGGTGCAGACGCAGTGATGATCGAGACCCAGATGGTCCTCGACGAAGCCCAAATCGCCATCAAAGCCACCCGCGAAAACACCGACCTCGTAGTCATGGCCACCATGGTCTTCGACAAAGGCCCCCGCGGTTTCTTCACCATGTGGGGCACCTCGCCCGAAGACGCGGCGATCGGCCTCCGAGAAGCCGGCGCCGACGTCGTAGGTTCCAACTGCGGCAACGGAATCGACAAGATGATCGAAATCGCCGAGCAGATGCGACCCGTCGTCGACTGCCCTATCGTCATCGAGTCCAACGCCGGAATACCCGTCTACAAAGCCGGGGACATCATCTATCCCGAAACGCCGGAATACATGGCCGAACGATACGAGAAACTCGCCGAAATCCCGGTCCAGATTCTAGGCGGTTGCTGCGGAACCACCCCCGAACACATCCGAGCTCTCGTCGAAGCGGTAAAGTAGCTATCAACAATTAGGAGAAACAGCCGTTACTTATTCAAAGGGAATAACCCGCAAAAACGTCATCGCCGATCCTCTCCGAAACCTCGGCAGATGTATTGAACTCGTGGCGATCGATCCGCACTTCCACGACATCACCGTCGGGCTATACATGCGCGACCGGACCCTCACCATCCACACGTTCTCCCAAATCGACGGCACCGCCGATCGCATCGAAACCATCCGCGACCGCCTTTGCGCCTTAGCCGATATCGATCCGGCGCCCGATGCCACCAACCAAGCTGAACTGATTTCTCAAGAGTTCTACGACCGCCCACTCCGCTTCGCCTTCACCGAAGCCGTCGAAAAGATCAACCCGATACCGACCGGCCCCATCACCGTCAACGACACCAAGTCGCGACTGGTCTTCACCGTCACTCCTGAACACTCCGACGAACTCGGCTGGACCTACCACGTCACCGCCGAAGGCGAATTCGCCCGACCCAAGATGCGCATTATGGCCGTCGTCGGCGGATACATGCGCTACGGCGAATGCGAACGCGTCGGTGAAGATCGCGACCGCTTCCGCTTTAAGCACGGCGAACGCCTCGACCGATTCGCCCGGCTCCTACTCCCCTACGCCCGAAACGTCAGCGCCGTCGACAACATGCTTGAACAAGCCGACCTCGCCGGGCAAATGACAACCCAAACCCTGGGCTTTGCCAGCAACTAACACGTCATTCCGGTGAAAGCCGGAATCCAGAGAAAACAATCCAAAAGCGACGAAGTCGCACCCTTATCCATACTGTCGCTACACAAGGAGGGCCAATATGCCATCCACAAAATTCGCCGGAACTCTTACCGCCAGAGAGCGAACCCTTCGCGCCCTCCGGGGAGAAGCGGTTGACCGCCCTCCCGTAACTAATCCCACGAACGTCGCAACCGTCGAACTCATGGACCTCGTCGAAGCACCGTTCCCCGACGCCAACCGCGACCCCGAGATGAACGCACGTCTAGCCGCGACCGGCTACACCCAGCTCGGTTTCGACGCCATCGCGCCCTACTTCTCGATCATCCAAGAGTCGTCAGCGCTCGGATGCGAGATGCAGTGGGAAGGCAAAGACAACTGGCCAACCGTCAGAATGTCCTACCCGATATGGAAGACTGTCGACGACATCAAGATGCCGAGTGACTTCCTCGAGCACCCAGACAACCGGACGATCATCGAGTCGATCCGCCTCCTCAAGCAGGAGTTTGGCGATGAGGTCGCCATCGTCGGCAAGACCATGGGCCCGTGGACACTTGCCTATCACGTCTTCGGCGTCGAACCGTTCCTCCTCGCAACCGTCGACGACCCGCCGATGGTCATGGATATGCTGCACCGCCTCAAGCAGTTCACCATTGAATTTGGCCTCGCACAGATCGAAGCCGGTGCCGACGTCCTAACCGTCCCCGACCACGCAACCGGTGACCTCGTCAGCGGCGAATACTACCGACGATTCCTAATGGACATGCACCACGAATTCGTCGAAGACCTCCCCGTCCCGATCATGCTCCACATCTGCGGTGCCACCACCGATCGCATGCCCCACATCGCCACCACCGGCATGGCCGCATTCCACTTCGACTCCAAAAACGACCCCCAAGAGGCCATGGACGCCGTAGACGGCGGCATAAACCTCGTGGGCAACCTCAACAATCCCGTCACCCTATACTCCAAAGGCCCCGAAGAAGTCCGAGCCGAAGTCTTCAAATGCCTAGACGCCGGCGTCCAACTAATCGCCCCCGAGTGCGCCATCCCCCTCAAGACCAAACTCGAAAACCTTCTCGAAATCCCAAGAGCCGTAGAAGACTGGGCCGCCGAACACTGGGACTATTCGGAAAATTGATGTCCAACTCGGCACTACAGGGTCGCTCGCGGCGATTGCTGTAAACACAAGAGGTTCTAGCCGACGGCAAGTGTAGAATCTGACTTACGCGCGATTCGTCGCTCCATCCACAATCCACCACTGCAATAACCCCCATGCCAATCGTCAACGAAGGTCTACAACGCGAGTTCGAATGGGTCACGCGGCCCGGCGAGCAGAAACACATCAGCGAAGCGCTGGACCTCGCCGACGAGATGATGCAAGAAATCGCCTACCAGCTCATCATCGGCAAGAACCTCGAAGTCGACCGCCTCACTAAAGAGTGCCTCGACAAGGGTTACACCGCTAACCACATCCTCGACAACGGGCTGCTCAACGGCATGGCCATCGTCGGCGTCAAGTTCCGTGACAACGTCATCTTCGTCCCCGAAGTCCTCGTCGCCGCACGCGCCATGAAGGCCGGCATGGCCCACCTCGAACCCATCCTCTCCGCGTCCGGCATCGAGCCCATCGGAACCGTCATCATGGGAACCGTAAAAGGCGACCTCCACGACATCGGCAAGAACCTCTGCATCATGATGCTCAGAGGCGCCGGATGGGTCGTCCACGACCTCGGAGTCGACACCGCCCCCGAGGAGTTCGCCGACGCCGTGATGGAGTTCGAAGCGCAAGTCGTCGGCATGTCCGCCCTCCTCACCACTACCATGCCCAACATGGGGCGCACCATCTCATACTTCGAGGACATCGGGCTCCGCGACGAAGTCCGCATAATGGTCGGCGGCGCACCCGTAACCCGCGAATTCGCCGACGAAATGGGCGCCGACGGCTACGGAGAAAACGCCGTAGACTGCGTAGAGACTGCCGTCAGCCTCCTCGCGCTCCAAAAAGAGCTCGCCTAATCCCGAGTAACAGTCATGTCCAGCGGCCAGAAAAACGGCCACCACAAGCCCGTAATTCCGGCGAAAGCCGGAATCCAGAGGGACGGTCACGGGGAAGAGTCACACGACCACCCCCCACTTGACGTCGAAGCCGCACGCAAAAGCATGGCCCGCATGGCAAACATCTTCGCCGACATCGCCCAGCACGCCGAAGACTCCAGCCTCACCCGCTGCCCCTACAAAGACGCCCGCTCACGCTGCACCGCCAAATTCGGCTGCACCAACCAACACTTCACCAAAAACCCCCTAGACCCACCAATCTGCACCGCCAAAGACGGCGATTTAGACTACCGATCGGCGTGGGAAATAGATTAGGGTTGCCGCCGCCGCGCGAGGGAATTTTCCGAAGGACGAAGGGGGCCTACACCATCGCGCTGTAGCTGTATGGACAGGTTTCAAACCTGCCCTCTACCAACCAATCCTTCCCTTCCTTCAAATTCTTTAGAATCCTAGTTCAATGCCCCTAATCCATAACCAAACTTCCCTTCCCCTAGAACCCGGCAAATCCCTCTTCGACTACGCTGACGATCTCGCCGTCCGCGTACCCACATCCTGCGGACGAACCGGCGAGTGCCACGAATGCATCGTCGAGGTCCGTCGCGGCATGGAAGCCCTCGATCCCCTAACCGACTCCGAGAAGTTCCTCCGAGAAAACTACCGCCTAGCCTGCCAAGCAACCGTCGTCGACATCGAAGCCGATATAGAGTTCAACATCCTCCGACGCCAACCCCGCATCCTAACCGAGTCGATAGCCACCGACAACATTGAACTAGACCCCTTAACCGTCCGCGAGGGCGACAACATCATCTTCAAAGGGCCCGAAGGCCCCCGCCTCATCGATCGCTACCGCGGACGCATGCTCGGCCTAGCCGCCGACATCGGCACCACCACCGTCGCCATGAACCTCGTCGACCTCGAGACCGGCGACATCCTCTACACCGCCTCCTTCGAAAACCCGCAACGCTTCGGCGGCTCCGACGTCATGCACCGCATCTCATACGAGACCGGATCCTACCGTGGCGAACTTCAAGCCGTCCTCATCTCGTCCATCAACTACGAAATCGGCGAGATGGTCCGCACCCTAAAGATCCGGCGACGCCAGATCGTCGAACTCGTCGCCGTCGGAAACACCACCATGCGCGACATCCTCTTCGGCATCGACGTCGAACCCATCGGCCAGAAACCCTACAAGTCACACATCGAAACCGATTTCAACGACGGTCACCGCGAAACCACCGCCCTAAACGTCCCGGCCCACGAACTCGGCATCCGCATAAACCCCAACGCCAACGTCTACAGCGGACCCCTCATCGCCTCCCACATCGGCTCCGACGTCGCCGCAGACCTCCTAACCATCGCCATCGACGAACAAGACGAAACCGTCATGCTCATCGACATCGGCACCAACACCGAAATCATCGCCGGCAACCGCCACCAACTCCACGCCGCCTCCTGCCCCGCCGGCCCAGCCTTCGAAGGCGGCAACGTAACCTACGCCATGCCCGGCTACGACGGAGCTGTAGAACGCGTAGTCATACCCTCCCCTTCGAAACGAAGGGGACGCGAGCAAGCGAAGCGAAGTTCGCAGGGGATGCCCGAGACGGCGCAGGCCAACTGTCATTCCGCCGAAAGCGTAAGCCCAGACGGGAAGAACCGGGTTTCCCCCGCTCGCGGGGGAAATGCCGAAGGCAAAGGGGGCCCGTCCCCTTCGCAAAACGAAAACGACACTGTAGCGGCAGGTTTCAAACCTGCCCCTACCAATGGGGAATCCCCCTTCCTAACCACCATCGGCGACGCCACACCCATCGGCATTTGCGGATCCGGACTCATCGACCTCCTAGCAGAACTCCGACGTCACAACATCATGAACGAACTAGGAGCCTTCAACGACGGCTCCGACGAATTCACCTTCCACCACGAAAACCGTCTCACCCTCTCGAGAGCCGACATCTCAGCCCTTGCCCAAGCCAAAGCCGCTAACTACTGCGGACAAAACATCGTCCTCGAAACCGTCGGCACGTCGGCCAACGACTACTCCCGTCTTTACCTAGCCGGTGGCTTCGCCAACTACATTAACATCCAAAACGCCATCGACATCGGCTTCATCCCCAACATCGACCCAAACCACATCACCAAAATCGGCAACGCCTCCCTCCAAGGCGCCACCATCATGCTCACCAACGCCACCAAAAGAGCCGCCATCGAACACCTCACCCAAACCATCACCCATATCGAACTAGAAACCAACCCCAACTTCTTCGACCACTTTGTGGAGGGTTGCCAATTCAAAACCTGACCCTTGTCGGGCACAACATCTCGTAGGGGGCGTTCGTGAACGGCCCGTGGAAGGGTTGCGAAGGGAGCGCAGCAACATTCGCAAACGGGCGGGGTACGGCAAACAACCAACTACCCAAACTGAATCCACCATCCCGCATCCTGCAATACAGTTAAATCAACCAATCCGAAACCTCCACCTCATGCTCCAACTCACAGTAACAGAAGCCAAAGCCAAATTTTCCGAACTCCTTAGCACCGTCGAGCGAGGCGAAACCGTCGTCATCACCCGACACGGCAAAAAGATAGCCCACATCGTACCTGCACCAGACCAAGAACGCGCCGAACGAAAAGCCGTCATCGAACGTCTTAGAGAAATGCGCAAAAAGTGGCAACCCACAGGGATGACGAGAGAAGAGATCCTCGCCGCCCGCCACGAAGGACACCGTTATTGACCGAACGGTGATCGACGCAAAACTCAATTGCAACCCCAAACAATCAACAACCATCCTTAAAATCCTTATTCATCCTTAGCATCCTAGTTCTCACCCCCATCCATGCACCCCCATCGAATCCTGAACGCCATCGCCGATCTCCCGCGCATCCCCCTCGCGCGCAAAAACACGCCCTTCGAGGAGATGCCCCGCTTACGTGCCGCCATCGCACAATCAATGGACGCCGACATCTCCGCCGTCCCTCCCCTCTTCATCAAGCGCGACGACACCACCGGCTTTGCCTTTGGAGGCAACAAAGCCCGACATATGGAGTTCCTCTTCGCACACCTCATCGAGCGCGGGATCGACACCATCGTTAACATCAACCACTACGACTCCAACAACGCCCGACTTGCCGCGGCGGCTAGTGCAAAAACCGGCATGAAATACCACTGGGTAGCCTTCGACGAGCTAGACGCACCCATCCAAGGCAACATGCTCATAGCCCACCTAACCGGAGCCAACATCCACCGCATCGCGAAAGGCGACACCCGCCCCTACGCCGAAACCCTCCTAGCCCAAGAAACCAACCGCGGACGCACCCCCACAATCCTCCTAGATAACCCCTTCTCCAACATAGCCGGCATGATCGCCTTCCTAGAAACCGCTCACGAAATAGACAACCAAATCAAACGTCATTCCGAAGCACCCTCCCGTCATTCCCGCGAAAGCGGGAACCCAGAGGTCGAACCGGGCACGGGAGGCAACCGTCCCCTTTCGAAACGAAAGGGGACGCGAACGAGCGCAACGAGGTCGCAGGGGTATGCGGGTGTGGATGCGGGGCCTACTACCACGCAACCCCTCTCCACCAACTCCCCGATCCACTTCTGGGGCCTATGCGGACGCTCCATCGCCGGCATAATCCTCTACGCCCGCAACACCAACAAACCCTGGACCGCAACCGCCGTAGCACAACCCCACTACACCCCCGAAAACTACCAAGAAATATACCTAGACCGCTCAACCCGAGTAGCCCACCTCTTAAACCTAGACACCCCCCTTAAACCCGACGACATCACCACCCTAACCGGCTACACCAAAACCTACGGCGTTCCTACGGATCTAGGCATCGAAGCCATGCACCTAGTAGCTGCAACCGAATCCATCATCCTGGACCCAACCTACACCGCCAAATCAATGTCCGCCCTAATCGCCGAAATCCAACTCGGCAACGTGAACCCTGACGTACCGGTAGTCTTCATCCACTCCGGCGGCCAACCCCAAACCTTCGCTTTCCCTAACCAAATCTGGAACCACAACCTCAAAGTTCTCATTCATGGGGAAAATGTTCAAAGGCCAAAGGGTCACACCGCCATATCCTGAAGACCACTACCCCGCCAATGGTGATACAAAGTAAAATTCTGATCAACTATCTCAAACCGCGAACGAGGTTCACATGCAATACATCAGATTCATAGCCGCATTCTTGGTCTACACGATCATTGATGTAGTCTGGAACCTCTCGCCCATCGCTATGGGTATGTACGAAAACCTCCACGAATCGAACGGTAGCAAGGAGATACTTGACACATTCGGAAAACAAATGGATACGTGGGGCGGCGGCGAGATACTAGCCTTGCTAGCGTTCCTCCTGCTAATCGCCTTGGGAAACAGCTACCTCGCCATCGAACCAGCCATCAAGCAAAAAAGCCTCAGCGTCGCTGTGCGGAACAGCTTCGTTCTAGGCTGTGCCGCTTATGCAACCTACATCGTGCCGATCTTCTTAATGTTTTCAAAGTGGCCCGGCATTCTCGTGCCAGTCGACATCCTCATCGGAGGACTCCTCAGCCTCATCACCTCCACAGTCATCACCTACGTGGCGCTCCGAAGAAGTAGCTCATAGAGTCCAGCTCAACTCCACAACCTGATTTGATCCGCCCAGTGTTAGCCGACGCGGTTCGGAAACGTCGACATGGACGCATTTTTGTCGACCCCCGTAATGCACAACGAGATGGGCCCGGCCCGTCATTAAGTTGCGTCTTCCAATTGCGTTTGCCTATGAAGACATTTGCCAACCCCGTCATGCCCGCCCACTACCCCGTCATTAAGTTGCGGCATTGAGTTACGTCCTCCAATTGCGTTTGCCTATGAAGACATTTGCCAACCCCGTCATTCCCGCCCACTACCCCGTCATTAAGTTGCGGCATTGAGTTGCGTTTTCCAATTGCGTTTGCCTATGAAGACATTTGCCAACCCCGTCATGCCCGCGCACTACCACGTCATTCCCGCGCACGCGGGAACCCAGAGGGGCAGTGTCCCCTCTCCCTCGATGGGAGAGGGCTAGGGTGAGGGTGAAAAGGGCGGACAAGGGGGGCGGACACCGAAATCGTGGAGACAGGTTTCAAACCTGCCCGCAGAGACGCGGAGGACACCCTCTAGAATCGACTCAGGAAGGTCCTGACAAATGGCAACCACCACAATGTCCCCCAGAGAGCACCGCCAAGTCGCGCTCGATTTCCTCACCGCTTCCGACGAGGAGTTCGAACGCGGCGACGTATTGCAGGGCGCAGAAAAGCTATGGGGCGCAGCCGCCCACTCCATCATGTCAATCGCGAAAGAACGCGATTGGCCCCGCGAGAGCCATCGCTCACTGAAAAACGCAGCCGAACGAATTGCGAAAGAGCACGACGACCCGTTGATTGCAGGCTATTTCTCGGTAGCAGAAAAGTTCCACCGACATTTCTACCACGACTCCATGGAAGACTGGGAACGCGACGCCGACAGGCCAAAGGTGCACATCCTGGTTCGCAGAGTGTTGGACTCGGATTAACTGTGCCAGCCGATAACCCTCCCCTTCGCAAAGCGAAGGGGACGCGGAGCCCAAAAGACCGACACAAGAACGCAGGGGATGCCCGCCACGGACGACCACTACACCGTCATTCCCGCTAACACTCACGTCATACCCGCGCAGGCGGGTATCCAGAAGCGCGAAGAACACCCTGTAAAATCAACACCGGAAGGTTCTTCGACACATGGCAACCACCACAATGTCCCCCAGACAGCACCGCCAAGTCGCCCTCGATTCCCTCACCGCTTCCGACGAGGAGTTCGAACGTGGCGACGTCTTGCAAGGCGCAGAAAAACTCTGGGGCGCAGCGGCGCATGCAGTGATGTCGGTCGCTCAGGAGCGAGGTTGGGCGCATGATAGCCATCGTTCCCTGAAAAATGCGGTTGTGCGTCTTGCCGAAGAGCACGGTGACCCTTTGATTCGTTCCAATTTCGGATTCGCCGAGAAATTCCACCGACACTTTTACCAAGACTCGATGGAAGACTGGGAACGCGAGTCCGACCGTCCGCTAGTGCATGATTTTGTGCGACGGGTGTTGGCGTTAAGCTAAAACCTGAAACCCGCACATTCCCCCAAGACATCCTCCAAACAACCCTGAACCGAAAACCGTCCCCTTCGCGCAGCGCAACCCTTTCCCTCCCCCTCTCTGAGGGGGAATTGAAGGGGGTGCCAGCGAAGCGAACGCAGGGGATGCCCACCCCAGACAGCCACTACCCCCTCATTCCCACCAAGACACGTCATACCCACACTTCAACTGTCATTCCGGCGAAAGCCGGCGCTTCAGCGGACGGAACGTCCATCCAGAGGGGATGGGATGCCGGACACCCCCTGCGATACCTTAACAACCAACACACTGCGCCGCCGCACCCGTCAACACCCATGCCACGCAACTACAAAATGCACGTCTGGGAGGTCCAGCAAGCCTCCCAAGCAATCCTCGAGTTCACCGACGGAAAGACTCTCCACGACTACGCCACCGATCGGATCCTCAGATCCGCCGTCGAACGCCAATCAACAAAATCGGCGGCGCGTTAGCGCGACTCATCGTAAACGACGACCCTAACGCCCGACGCATCGGCGGTTACGGCGGCACCCTTGGTTGGGGCAAATTGCTTGAACCCTTTGACCCTGTCGAAGAACGCGAGGTCTGGGACTTCATTCAAGACAATCTGCCCGAATTGCTTAAGGAAACAACTGCAGTTCTCGAAACAGAATCCGTTGATCAGCCAGCCAGCGCAAAACCCCAACGAAGAAAAATAATCCCTTTAGTAGCCAGTCGCAAACAACAGATAGGAAACCTCTGCCGACGCCACCACGTCAAGCGCCTCGACGTCTTCGGCTCCGCGGTCAACGGCGATTTCCGCCCCGACGAAAGCGACATCGACTTCCTAGTCCAATTCGACGATTCCCCCGAAGGCCAGCAATTCGAAACCCGCTTCCAACTAACCGAAGAACTCAAAGCCCTATTCGGACAATCCGTAGACCTAGTCGACGACTCCACCATCCAAAACCCATACTTCCGAGAAGAGGTCGATCAGACTAGGGAACTAATCTACAAGAGCTAACAACCTCCCTCCCCTTCGAGTGCTCTGCACAACGCTCCCCTTTGATGCCACAGAGCGAAAAAAGCGGGTTAACTTGGCGATTCGCTTTGGACGCCGTTGCCCGTCCCCTCTGGATTCCGGCTTTCGCCGGAATGACGGTGGTTGTTCACAGCACCCCTTCGCGAAGCGCCTACCGTTCCCACCCCGTCTCAGAGGAGGAATACAAGCGGGGCCCATGTCACGCACCTAGTAACCGCAACCGAAGGCATCAGCCTCCGCCGCCAAATAACGTCCGCCCTAATCGCCGAAATCCAACTCGGCAACGTCACCCCCGACGCACCAGTCGTCTTCATCCACTCTGACGGCCAACTCAAAATCTTCGCCTTTCCCAACCAAATCTGGCGAAACTCTGCCACTCTCAAATGGAGATGAACGCCAATCGAGAGGTACCTCCGTCTTGTGGAGCGCGGTCCGCTAAGACCAGCCTATCGCTATACGGAACCCGATCATGGCAGTTTCTGACATCAAACTCCCGCTGTTTAGATACCACATGTCGTACAATACAACCACATCGAGTACGCCGTTCGAGCGGTAGTGAGTGCCGTTCGACCACCGCTCCTTATCCATACGATTTCTCGACATTCGAGGGGACCGAAACTGTGACGATCGAGATCATTGGCGAAGTTCGCCGAAAACCGGCATCAAGTACACAACTCGCAAACATCCTAAGAACCCAATCGGAATGGCAAGGCCAACTCTACTTCGCTTTTCCAATTATTGGCTCTCTGGACGGTCGCCACATCATTGATGCAATCTTAATTACGCCGGACAGAGGTATTTTTGTTTTTGATCTAGTCGAGGGTACTCAACATTTAGATTGCTTTCAGCATCGCCAGGATGATTCAGCCAATAAACTAGAAGCACGGCTCAAACTTCAACCGGATATATTGGATCGGCGCAAATTGAAAATCCCCATCCGGACAGTCTCGTTTGCACCAGGATATACAAACCAAGCACTTTTACCTTCGGATTCAGATTATCCAGTTGCCAATTCGGACAATTTGGTATCGGAGATCGAGTCAGTAAGATGGTTAGACAATGAAGATACGATATATCTCAAAACTTTGTCTGCTATACAAAGCATAAACACGATACGCAAAGTCACCAATAAAAGAGTCGTCCAAGACCCTTCATCTCGTGGCCAAATACTCACTCAATTAGAAGACTCCATCGCCACATTCGACGCAAATCAAAGCCGCGCAGTTTTAGAATTCGCCAACGGAATCCAAAGAATTAGAGGGTTGGCCGGATCCGGTAAAACTGTAGTTTTGGCAGCAAAGGCTGCATATCTCCATACCTTATACCCGGAATGGCAAATCGCTATCACGTTCAACACACGTTCCCTCAAGGGCCATTTCAGAAATTTAATCAATCAATTTTCTTACGCTAGCGGTGTCGAACCCGATTACGAACGTATAAATATTCTAACGGCGTGGGGAGCACCCGGCGGAGGTGAACGAAACGGCGTCTATCACGATTTTTGCGATCAACACGGGATACCGTACTATGATTTTAGATCTGCAAGTATGAATTTCGGATCTTCACAACCTTTCGCATCAGTTTGCCGAGAAGCGATCAGTCAACTCGACGAATTCACTCCGAAGTACGATGCTGTATTGATTGACGAAGCCCAGGACCTACCGGTCGAGTTCATCAGGTTGTGCTATCTTTTTGCAAAAACTCCCAAAAGATTCGTATATGCATACGATGAACTACAGAATCTCACGGACGATTCTTTGCCGCCGCCCGAAGAATTACTTGAAGGTTTAGACTCCAATCCAAGTAACAGTCTGTCATCATTCGATTCCGACGATCCAAGCCACGACATCATACTTCCTACTTGCTATCGCAATTCCCGACCCATTTTGACAACGGCACACGCGTTAGGATTCGGCATCTACAGAAGGCCATTCATCGACCAAGAAATTGGTTTAGTTCAAATGTTTGAACATCCGACACTTTGGCACGATATCGGCTATTCCACGCGAGAAGGAACACTTAGTGATGGCCAGCCTGTCAGTTTGTACCGAAGTACCGAACACAGCCCCGAATTCCTCGAAAATCATTCAAACATCGAAGATCTGATCCAATTCGCTCCTTTTCAAACCGAAGAGGAACAAGCCCAATGGTTGGTTCAAGCCATACTGTCCAATCTCCAAGAAGACGAATTAAGACCAGACGACATCATGGTCATAAACCCCAACCCACGCACAACCCGGCGGCGGACTGCCTTACCTCGCAGCCTATTATATGATCATGAAATCAACTCCCACTTAGCTGGTGTTGATACGCATCCAGATATTTTCATTCCCACGAACGCAGATTCTATCGTTTTCACTGGCATTCACCGGGCAAAAGGCAACGAAGCCGCAATGGTCTACATAATCAACGCTCAAGATTGTTTTTATTCACCTTATAATCTCGCTACGATCCGCAATCAATTATTCACCGCGATAACTCGTAGCAAATCCTGGGTGCGGATCTTAGGTGTCGGCACTGCTATGCACAATTTAATGACCGAATTCAATCAATTGGCCAACAACAATTTCGAGTTACGTTTCACGTATCCGACTGCAGAACAGCGTCAACTTCTCCGTATAGTCCATCGCGACATGACACGGCAACAAAAACAACGAATTCAGAATAAAGACGATGAACTTAGGGACCTAATTGCGGATCTTAACGATGGCGTGATTCATATCGCAGACTTAGACAAGAACATAGTCGATAAGCTTCGATCTATTCTGTCATGAAAAGCAACAATTTGTTAACTCAGTTAATTACTCAAATCAACCAACTAACGAGTTGGTTGATTCAAAATAGATTTTCAGATGATGAAAATTTCCCATTCACACGGCAACTGGTAGACGGCACAATCGAAATCACATTCGAGGGCCATCGATACGTCAATATCGCAATGAAAAACCGTTCGTATCAAGAGATCTATGAAGAATTCACATCCGAACGCGTTTACAACGTTAAAATGTTAGACGGCGCTTTGATTCAATTAATGTATCAAATTCGCGATGATGAGATCATTCGCCATCGATTAGCGATGTTTCCATCGCCTGATTTGGAGTTATTCCGGAATGAACCTGAAGTCTACTTAGTAGACGACATTTACGCCGACGTCGTTGCCCGTAACGTCTTCCCTACTCCAGTACGTTTCGACTTTGACTCAGCACTTAATGAAGCGCAACAGCAATCACATCCGTTTTCTCACCTTACTTTGGGTCAATTTGAAAATTGTCGGATACCGGTTTCATCCGCATTGACACCATTTTGGTTCATACATTTCGTTTTGAGCAACTTCTACAATACAGCATTCACTAATCATGCTGGGCTTCCCTCGTTCGCGTTGGCGTTGCCCGAAAGCATCAGGGAAGACGAACGCAACGTCGTTCATCTAGTGATCCCTAATTGAAAACACGACTTGTTGCCCCGCAATTTCAAAGAGGTTCTTCCGGTTCGATTCATCTCTCAGGTTCTCCATCGGCCGATCCTTATTCACCCACCACCTTCCTTGGCAGCGTCAACCCAACACCCCCTTCACCTTAAGCCGCTCCAGCAAAACCGACATCGGTCTGTCGCCCTTCTCAGAGTTGCAAGCGGCGCACAACAGCTGCAAGTTATCGATATGATCCGTACCGCCCCTGCTTTCCGGCACTACATGGTCTACCGTGAAATTGCGGAACGGGAAGTGGACTTGGCAACCGTTGCAAACACCCTCTTGCAATCCGTAAAGCGTATGCTTGTGCGTGCTGTAGTGCGGCAATACGCCCAAGTCAGTTCGCTTCGGGATGTCCGTCCGGTGAGTGCTCTGTACACCGCCCATCAAACCTAACTGTTCTCGAGCGCGGCGTTCAACTAGTCGAACCGCTAACGGTGATAGGTCGATACCAATCCACTGACGCCCCAGCCGTTCCGCCGCGATACAAGTCGTCGCACATCCGCAGAACGGGTCTAATACGATATCGCCCTCGTTAGAACTAGCCTTGATGATCCTGTCTAACAATGCCAAGGGCTTTTGTGTCGGATATCCCGTTCGTTCACTTCGAGACGCGTTTTTGATATCGACCCACAAATTGGTTGCTACCTGGGCTTGGTCGTCGGTCAAATACCGTTTCAGGCCAGGTACACCGTTACGCGACCAAAGCACTAACCCGGCAACATCTAAGGCTTCCAACCTTTCCTGAATGCTCTCAATGCCGGTATAACCCAGTATGAATTCGGTTTCGATGTATTTCGCGTACTTATGTGTTCTGGGTATTGCCCAGTGTCTGCCAGACAGCGTTGGATCGTAACCGCGCCACGCTTGACCTGCCTCGCCCTTGCGCTCACCAGATCCCGTAAGGTCTCCGTTCCGGTACTTCCCGTGGTTGTCGGAGTATCGATAGTGCGAAGCGACGTAGTTTGGATCGAGATCTTGGGTGACGGCGTTTGCGGGTGGGGACCCATAAACCAAAATCGTGTCTGTCACCCTACCGAAAATCGTGTCATTGTGCGCACTTGTCCGCTTCCATTGAATCGATGCTTGGAACGCGTCACTTCCAAAAATGCTGTCCATCATCAAGCGCAGATAAGCATCCGCTGTGTCATCGCAGTGCAAGTAGACTGTACCCGATTCCTTCAACACCCGCCTCATCTCGATCATTCGAGACGACATCATGATCAGATACGCCATCATTCCCTTGCCGTGCGCCGCTCCCGCAGCATCGATCACCTTGTATAAACCCGGCATCACATCCGCGATCAACCCATGTTCCTCAGCTTTCACATCATCCCATGTCCACGTGTCCTTGAACGCCGCCCCCGCCGCCTTACTCCCAACCGGCGCCGCATACTCAGCATTCGAGTTGAACGGCGGATCGAGATAGATCAAATCCACACACCCATCATTCATCCCCCGCATCACATCGAGGTTGTCCCCCTCGAAGATGGTGCGATTGGGGATGTTGCAGACACTGGGTTGTGCTCTGGTCGTCGCCATGGTGTTCAGTGTACGCTGTCAACCCCATTCCTCCAGACAAAATGGCAACCCCACCCACATCCCCCAAACACCCCATCCTTCCCAATCCTTCCCATTCTAGTTCAAACATGCTAATCTTCTTGACTCCTGCACACATATTGTAGTACAACAGTAACTAAGCGCCGCCGAAGCGCATCGGCATCAGCGCCCAGAAGATCGCCGCGTCAAGGTTTGCGCTCCTTTTCGCAGGATATCGACAATCGAATAAGGAAACCCGGTCTGCGGGAGGGACAACACATGGATCGTGTGAGCATCGCAAACGTGCCCAAACGATCCGCGACGGTGCCCGCCAGAAGTTGAGGATAGGTTAGGACGCAACGCAGATCGAAACTCCGGCTACTGCGGGCTTGTGGCTCCAGGGCTCGGATGCGGAGCAGGAAGCCGGCTCCGACTAGCAAGCCAGACTACGGACAATCGAAACTACCTTTCGGCCCTCTCGATTTACCTCCGCTCGCGGGGGGAATCTCCGAAGGACTAAAGGGAGTGTGTAGAGTGGGTTCTGAAACCCGCCCTCGCACGTCAAGTGCCGGTCCGTCGTTCAAGGTCCGAGCGAAACCCCGTTAAATCCGGCAGACGTCTGGTCCGCTTCGTCGAGCGGCCGAGGCTACAGCATCGAGGAGATGTGAAGAGTTGAATGACTCCGGACGGCCCACCATCCGTCGACCGTCCGGATGACCGATGGTCTGGCGACATCGGCGATGCTGTATTTTGAATAAAAAGTTACAACCCAGTTTCGCCCGCGCGAACCCAAAATCGATGCGGCGATCCTTCGAAATAACCTCCCCTTCGTGAAACGAAGGGGAGGCGTGGAAGCCAAGCGACCATGTAGCGGATGCCCGACCCAAAGGCACACAACACAAACAATGACCCAAACCTGAACAACCTCATCCAATTGCTCGATCCAACGACCATACGACCTATAACGGTCGATTTCAGCGCGCCCATCCCCTTACCAAAAACTGCTACCCTAACGTAATCGAAAACACAACCAACAACACCCCATAATCCCCATGAAAAAAGCCCTAATCACCGACTACGTCTGGCCAAACATCGACGTCGAATCCGATGTCCTCAGAGCCGCCGGTGTTGAACCCGTCGTTGCCCCAGACACGTCCGAGGAAACTCTAGCCAACCTAGCAACCGACGCCGACATCATCATGTTCTGCTTCGCGCAGGTCACTGGCGACGTCCTCAGAGCAGCCGAAAAATGCATGGTTGCATCCCGATACGGCATCGGCGTCGACAACATCGACATCCCGACCGCCACCGAGCTCGGCATCGTCATCACCAACGTCCCCGATTACTGCATGGACGAAGTCACCGACCACGCCATCGGCATGATCCTTGCGCTCAACCGTCGCCTCCTGCCCCACGACTCCCAAGTCAAAGACGGCGGCTGGCACGACGTAGTCCTCGACCAACCCATGCATCGTACGAGGGGTGCGACCCTCGGCATCCTCGGCTACGGCCGCATCGGGCGCGCCATCGCCGAAAAAGCCGCCAGTTTCGGGATGAACCTGATCGCCTACGACCCCATGATCGAGCCCGGGCAGACTATAGACGGTACCGAGATCACGACCTTCGATGAAGTCCTCAAACGCTCCCACTTCATCACCGTCCACACTCCCTTGACACCCGAAACCGAAGGCATGATCGGCCCCGACCAACTAGCCATGATGATGCCCGGCTCAATCATCGTGAACTGCGCCCGCGGCGGAATAATCCAAGAGCAAGCCCTAGCCGACGCCCTAAACTCCGGCCACTTGGCAGGAGCCGGGCTAGACGTCGTAGAACCAGCGCCACCTCCCAACGACCACCCCCTACTGACCGCGCCCAACGTCATCATCACCCCCCACACCGCCTTCTTCTCCCAAGCCTCCACCATCGAATTGGAACGCCGAACCGCCCAAGAAGCCCTCCGTGTCCTAAACGGCAATCCACCCGAAAACCTAATCAACCCAGACGTTCTGGGAAGGAGTCGGGTGGGAATTTGAACCAAACCGTAGGGGGTGCTGTGCACAACCCTCCCCCTTGATGCCCAAGGGGGAATTAAAGGGGGTTTAGACTTGGCGTTTCGCTTTGTACTCTGTTGCCCCTCCCCTCTGGATTGCGGCTTTCGCCGGAATGACGGTATTTGTGCAAAGAACCCGTAGGGGCAGGTTTGAAACCTGCCCCTACCAACCACATCAACTATGACATACAATGACGCGTATATTGATGCACACGAAGGAGAAGACTGAAGTGAGGACAACAATAAACGTCGATGAAGAATTGATCGAAGAAGCGCGCATACTTACCGGGATTGAAGGTCAATCGGCTTTGTTCAAAGAAGGCCTTGTTGCTTTGGTTGAACGCGAGTCGGCTCGTCGGTTGATAGCCCTTGGAGGCACCATGCCGGACCTCAAAGTGCCCCCTCGCCGGCGTCCGTGGGCCGACCGTGTTGAGTGATGGTCTTGGTTGATACATCGGTCTGGATCGACCATCTGCGAAGCAGAGAACCTGAAATGGCCTCCCTAGAAGACGGACGGCAGATCTTCATGCACCCCATGGTGATTGGGGAGTTAGCGTGTGGAAACTTGACCAATAGAAACGACGTGTTGAGGTATTTCTCAAGATTGCCTCGAATAGTGCTGGCGACGGATGACGAGGTGCTGTTCTTCATCGAACTCCATCGACTCATGGGTACCGGTATCGGCTACATCGACGCTCATCTGCTCACTGCGAGCGTTTTGCACGGCGCAACGCAACTGTGGACGCGTGATCGACGAATGATGACGGTCGCTGATGAACTGGATATCAGGTTCACTCCGAGCGAATGATTTCGAAAAACGGCGCATCGCCGAACTCGATCACCACCCCCAAACCCTCGCCGCGCACCTACCCATCACCCACTCCAACTCACCATCGCCCGCAAACGCCGGATGCTCCATCACTCCCCGCAGCGCATTCGAGTATCCCTCACGACCAGCCGCTGGAGGAAAGTCGCTTCCCCACATCATTCGCTCGACACCAAATGCATCCTTAGCCATCTCGAACACCGGCGGCACATCCTCAAACTTCAGCTCCGGCAACAACCGAGACGGACGCTTAGCAACCTCTCCCAAACCAGGAACCTTGATCGTCGTGTTACCCCGCTCCGCGAGCCTCATTGCCCGCTCGTAATCCGCTTCCCAAGGCTCGTCCGCTGCGGCTATCCCCGCCAAATGCTCAATCACAACCTGCGTGTCCGGACACGCATCCAAAACCCTCGCAAATTCGTCCGCCGCGAACCGAGCCGGATCGCCCTGACAAGTAACGACTAAACCCAATTCTCCAGTCTTCTTCCACATATCGTACGGACCAGCATTCACGAACACAGCGTCCGGCGCCAACCGAATCCCCGCAGCGCCCTGCTCTGCCAATTTCTCCAAATCTCCCAATGGGTCCCGCGACTCAGGATCCACCAACACCGCCACCTTGAACCGATCCCCCCGCTTCGCCGCTTCTTCCAAAAGATACCCATTGTCAAACGTGCCCCCGTGCTGCACCAACAATGCCTTATCAACACCATTGCGGTCCATCTGAAACTCGAGCACCTCGATCGGTTCGAACCAGTTGTTTCCTGCATGGGTGTGCGTATCGATGATGAGCATGTTGTTCTCTCCCGGCGGATTGCAACGCGATTGTGTAAGACGATACTTGATATCGGCATATTTAGTCGCCCCGATCGGTGTTCGACGCGTTCTCTGATCAGTGTCCGCATCAGGCCAATTTAGTATCATTGTTGACGTGACCGGCGTTAATCCGGCGCACGAACTCACTCGAAAAGAGCAAATTATTTAGCCGGATAGCGCTCGTCAAAATGCTGAATCTTTGGGTATTGACGGTCTTCGTCGTCTACTTCTCCGTCGTCATCGGTATCGCTGTTTACCGTTCGCGTCAGATGCGAAACATGGCGGACTATGTTCTCGCCGGACGTAACGTATCGGGCATCACCACCGCGCTCAGCGCCGGATCATCTACCACCAGCGGTTGGACCATGCTCGTGTTGCCGGCTTTGGCGTTCCAACACGGTCTCGAAACGATATGGATCATCGTGTCGATCGTTGTGATGATGGGTCTTGCATGGGTATTCATGGCAAAGCGTCTCCGTCGCTTTACGATCGCTGCCAAGGATTCGCTCACGACGCCGGAGTTCTTTGAGCGTAGGTTCGGCGATCGCACCGGCGCGCTGCGAACCGTTGCCGCTTTGATCACAATACTGTTCGTCGTCTTCTACGTCAGTTCGGGATTGGTTGCGGGCGCCAAGCTGCTGGACACGATCTTCGGTTTGAACTACGAGGTTGGAGTGATCGTGACGCTGATCGCGGTGGCGTCATACACCTTTATCGGCGGCTTCCTAGCGGTGTCTCGCACCGACGTGTTTCAGGCCGTCTTCGTCCTCACCGGCTTCCTGATCCTGACCTTCACCCTCCTTTTCATCACCGATGGTTCATTCTCCAGAAACAGCGTCGAATATCCCGATTTCTGGAATCCATTCACCAAGCATGAGGGCGAACCGCCGCTGCCGGTTTTCGTGCTCTCGATCCTCGGTTGGGGTCTCGGCGTATTCGGTGCGCAGCGCATCCTGCAACGCTTCATGGCCATCGAAAGCGAAGCCAAGATCAGCAGTAGCCGGAACATCGGAATGACATGGATTACTGCCACTTACTTCTTCAGCATGGCGGTCGGACTTTTGGCGCTACCGGTTCTGATCGAGAACGGCGTGCTGGATGAGATAATCGACGATCCCGAACGGCTCTATTTCGTTCTGACCAACACCCTGTTCCACCCGATCGTGGTCGGAATCCTGCTGGTCGCGGTGATCGCGGCGGTCATGAGCACTGCCGACTCGCAGTTGCTGCTCGCTTCCGCCGTGGCGACCGACGATCTTCCTGTCATCCGCCGCTACAGTTACAGCATTGGTGCCGACGCTAGAATGTGGCTCGGGAGATTCCTGCTCGTTGTGATCGGTGTCGGAGCCGCACTCTATTCGATCTTTAATCCCGAATCGGTGCTTGACTTAGTCGTGTACGCCTGGGGCGGCATGGGAGCCGCATTCGGACCGGTGACCATTCTCGCCCTTTACTGGCGGCGTTTCAATATGTGGGGAGCAATGGCGGCGATGATCTCGGGCACCGCGATAGCTTCGCTCTGGGGCAGCTTGTCGGGCGGTCCGTACCAGATTTTCGATATGCATCTCGCAACACCGGGCTTCGTATTGGCACTCCCGATTGCGATAGCGGTCACGCTGTTAACTCCAAAACCGACAGCTGAGGTTACCGATCTATTTGATCGCGTCACTTCACCATCGGCGGTTTCGGCGGACACGCCTCCCCGTCGGGCAACTGGGACCGGCATCGCGTAGCACGACCTTACGTCGCAATCTCCATTTCGGGAGTGCCGACACCAGCGCCTTGAGCCATGACCAAGTCGTCGATCCGCTTTTTGACCTCCGCCGGCATCTCCCAGTCGCCGCCTATGTTGTCCTCGACTTCCGAATCGTTAACCATCCCACAAAGCGCAACCGTCACAGTCAGGTTCGCCAGTACCCATCCGATAGCCAACTGAGCGACCGTCTTACCGTGATCACTCGCGATGTCTTTGAGTTTTTCCACTACCGCAACATTCTTCGCGAGGTTCTCCGGCCCGAACGATGCCAATCCAAAGTTGGCGCCGTTGGCGCGCCAATCGTTGGCGCCGAATGCGTGGTCGGATGCCCAAACACCGGTGAGCAAGCCGTGCGCCAGGGTGCCATAGGCCATAATACCCATGCCGTTGGATTCGACGAACGGCATGACGCCGGATTCTGCCCGACGATCGAAGATGTGATACCCGATCTGGTTCGTGACGATTGGGCTGTGTTCGCGACACTGCGCCATCATTTCAGGGCTGAAGTTCGAGACTCCAGTATGCCGGATCTTGCCCGCGGCCTTGGCATCTTCCAACGCCCGCATGGGCTCTTCGAATGAACGCGTGTGGTCGGGCCAATGAATGAGGAACAGGTCGATGTAATCGGTATTGAGACGCTCAAGGCTCTCGTCGATGCTACGTAGGAGGGTTGCGCGGTCGCTGATGGATACGGTCGCGGCGGTTCGGTCGGGATTGTCGCGGACCCATTCGCGGCCACCTTTGGTAACCAGCACGATGTCGTTGCGGAACGGTGCAATTGCTTTGCCCATCAGCTTCTCGCCGTAGCCCCATCCGTAGACGGCAGCGGTGTCGAAGAGAGTAATGCCGGAATCATAGGATTTGTGGGCTGCGCCGATCGCTTCGTCGTCGTCGAAGTCTCCGTACTGTCCTCTGCCCATCGGCCAGCCGCCGTAGCCGATGACCGATGATGCCAATCCTGAATCGCCAAACGTTCGCCGTCGCATGATTTCCTCGCGTCTTTGTTAGCTCGATGTCGCGTGTCCGCTAATGATATTGCGTCCGAGTGCCGGGTTCGCTTATAACCTAGCTTTGCGACACTTCTCCTTCAGACGTAACACCGGTAACGTCGCCCTTACCTATGAACGCCGACGCGGTGATATCAACTGTCAAGGTCTCACCGGCAGCCAAGGGACGCGCTGATCCGTTATCCATCGAGTGCTTCAATCCGCGGTTGTCCCAGCTCGTGCAAGGTTCCAAACCAACGTTGTAACACCGCCCGTACCACGGATATCCCCAACCACCACCGAGGTTGCGCCAGTACCACAGGTACTTGAAAACATCGGTCGGGAACGACACTGCGAAACCGACGTTCGACTCCTTGTTGTGGACTGCGTACCACCCCTCATCCATTCCGGTCATGTAAGCCATGTCCAGCGAACGATCATCTTTGGCAGGCATCTCCCTAAAATCGATCTCACCGCCATCAGTCGATGGCACCATGGGCCACTCACCTTCCCAACCCAGCACCAACTTCTGTGTATCGACGAACGCTTCCGGATGTGTCAACACCTTGCAATCGGGAACGTAGAGCCGGCATTGATCAGATAGGAACGGCGGCCCGATCGCGATGTGTTCCAGCCACACGATATCGACCGATTCCTCGCCTTCGTTGATGGCAGTTTTGGATAGTTTGAGGGTGGATGAGCCTTCATCAAGCGACATCGTCATCTCAACCGCGACGGGCATCCTCACACCCTTCGTGGCGAACTTCGCAGCAACCCGTTCGGCGGTATCTTCGACGATGGTCGCGTCCCAAGGCAGATTATTCAACTCGGCATGTAACCCGAAATCTGCGCCGTAGACCTGATCCGGGTAACCACCATGTGGGAGCGCCGTCTGCCATCCTCCCTCGTAGTAGTCGAGCCACATTCCTTGCGGATCACCGGTGGACGGGACGAACTTCCGCGGGTCCCTAACGCCCCAAGGAGACCGCCACATGAACTCGGTATCCGTTGGTTTATGAACGAATGAATAGACATCCGCGCCTTTGTCGGCAAGGATCATCACCCGTATCGTCGAATTCTCCATTACGACCGTCTTCAGCCCGCGGTAGGTCCAGGAATCGGAAATCCGACATCCGTGCGTTCGTTCGTCGGCGTAATGCATTGCGGGCAACCTCGGCTTCGTGTGTGGTTGGATCGGCGGTTAGTAGATTATCGCAGAAGCGTCCTGATACCCTTCGGAAATATGCACCAAGGTCTTGCGGCGAATGAATCGATCAGGAGTTGAAGGATGGCCACACGGTGGCGCTGGATATTGTTAGCGGGGTTGGCGGTCATTTCGTTGGCGAGTGCTTGCGGTTCGGATAATGGAGCAAACGACAGTTCGATTGCGGATGCTGACGATCCGGTTGAGCGTGGGGAGCGGATTTACGTGACGTATTGCGCGTCGTGCCATGGCCAATCGGGTGAGGGTGAGCCGCACTGGAACATCAAAAAGAGCGATGGAACTCTCCCTCCACCGCCGTTGAACGGAAGCGGTCACACGTGGCATCACGGCGACGGCACCCTTTACAAGCAGGTGAAACTCGGTGGCGGTTATCTGGATTTACCAGGGTTTAAATCTGGGATGCCAGCGTTCGGCGAGCAACTGTCGGATCGAGAGATCGTCGACGTTTTGGCGTTTGTGAAGAGCCTGTGGGGCGATCAGACCATCCGGGGCATGTCAATACGCGACGCTCAGATTGAGGTCAGCAAGAACGATTCTTTTCCGGGCGCATCGTTTAGTGACTAATCGGGTCGCTAGTCCGACGTCACCATGATCCGGAATACATCCTTTTCCGGGCGTAACATTCGCTCGAAGCCGTCTTCCATTACGCGTTCCAATGGGATAATCGCGGACACGAGTTCCTCAAGGAGGATTTTGCCGTCTGCGATGAGTTGGATCCCTTTCTCCATGTCTCCCGGTGATGCGGCTACTGACCCGATGACGGTCCTTTCGGTTCCTACGATCTCGTTGAAATCGAAATTGGCGGCATCGGCGTGGATCCCGACTAGTACGGTGGTTCCTCCGGGACGCGTCCAATTGATCGCGATGCGCGGCGTTACAACTGCGCCGGCAGTCTCGACAACGATGTCCGCCCCGACGCCAGCGGTCAGATCCATTAGCTGCTCGAGGGCGTCTTCATCACCGGTGTTTATAGCCACGTCGGCGCCGAGCTTCAAAGCGAGTTCGAGAGACTGGGCTCGCAGGTCACCAGCAATGACGCGGGCTCCAGCGGCACGCAAGACCTGCATGGTTAACATTCCGACTGTGCCGCAACCGATCACCGCGACGGTGTCGCCCACCTTTACGCCGGTTCGACGGGTGGCATGAACGGCGACCGATGTCGGTTCGATTAGGGGCGTTTGGACATCCGGGATGTTGTCGGGCAATTTGATCAGATGACTTTCCGGCCAGACCATGTATTCCGCCAATCCGCCATCCAAAGCGAATCCGGCGGAGTTCACGTTTGCACAACTCGACTGCGAGCCTAGTACGCACCAGTGGCATACACCGCAAGGTCGGATGTTGTTCACCATTACGCGGTCGCCAACGGACAAACCGCGGACGTTGGTACCGACGGCTTCGACTCGACCTGACGTTTCGTGGCCGACGGTCTTGGGCTCTGTCTGCCATCGTGCCATGGTCGGCCCGTGCCACCATCGTTCGACGTCTGTCTGGCAGATCGAAGCGTAGGAGATGCGG
Organism: Dehalococcoidia bacterium; assembly: GCA_965232825.1. Lineage (GTDB taxonomy): Bacteria > Chloroflexota > Dehalococcoidia > Lucifugimonadales > Lucifugimonadaceae > Bin127. Next base: position 926,933 of record OZ247429.1, read on the forward strand.
AGGCGCGCCTCGTCATCGGCCGGCACTCGGACTGGCACATCCTCTAATCGCATGTCTCTGCGACCGTAGTAACGCAATGCTTTCATGCTGTCTGACATCTTCTCTCCAGTTGTGGTCGATGATGCGGTCCGCGCATACTTCTGAGGAATTGACTAACATGCATAGTACTCTGACCGCTATACGGAGGTCACTCAACCATGGATTATGAGCTACTCGACATTTCCGCTTTATGCGACGCAGGTACGGAGTGCCTACCGGGTGAAAACCCGGTGTTGGGCAAGCAGACCATGCGGGGTCTCCCCTTCACCGTCGGATCGCCCGACGGCGATTCAACAGGGAATTGTTATATCTCTTTGGCAAAAGGAGACTCGTCGATAACGTTGCCGATCGGCAAGACCGCGCACAATGTGGTTTTCGCTCACCGGCAGTTGGAAACGGAACAAGCTGCCAACGGACCGATTGGCGTGCATGTCGCTGACTATGTGATCCGGTTTGAAGACGCCGAGTCCGTAACTATACCGATCAGGGAGCGTTACGAGATCAGTGCCGTTGGCGACCGTCAAGGGATATCGCGCTACGGCGTAGGGTACCCATATATTGCGGTAACCGACCAAGGCGATCAGCTGATACCGCGCTACGAAGGGCGTTTCGATGAGACGGGTAGGCGTCAGACCGAAGTCGTGCAGGCGCAGCCTAAGTGGTACTGGTTGTGGGCGTGGCGCAACCCGACGCCTGAACGGGTGATTAAGTCTGTCGAGTTCGTGCCTCAGAGTCATCGCTTCATCGTTGCCGGCGTGACCCTTGGACACGTCGACGAGCATCCCTTCTCGCGCTCCGCACGACGTCCAGTTCGAGTCGATCTCAAGGACTCCGAGCAAGCGGAAAAACCATTCGACCTGGACGTGACAATCGACCGCGGCGAACGAACCTATACTCATCCGCTTCCAGAGCAATCACCCGACGAATTCCTAAATGATGACTACAAAGGTTTTGGCGAACCTCAGAACCCCAAGTCGAGCCCGGCCTACGTTGAACTATCGGGAGTTTCATCGGCGACTATTGAAGTTACTCGCGAAGGTGAGACGATCGATAGCGTTAAGTGGGGAGAGGTTGAGGACAAAGGATCTGTCGACACCGAAAAGATTCAGATTTCGCTTACGGAACCGGGCAAGAACTGGGTGAAGGTGCGCGTGGTCGACGACGAGACCGGGAAGGTCGTCCCATGTCGCATCCACTTCAGATCCCCTGACGGTGTGCCGTATCAACCGCATGGCCATCACAACCAAGTCAACTCCAATCTCGATACGTGGCACATCGATGTCGGTGGCGACACCCGGCTTGGTCAGATCAGTTACGCCTACATCGATGGCACGGCGCAGGGCTGGCTTCCACGAGGCGAAGTGATCGTTGATGCGGCCCGCGGCTACGAATACGAACCGCTCCGTACCAAGATCGAGATCGCCCCGGGACAGCAGGAACTTGAGTTGCGTCTCAAGCGCTGGATCAACATGAATGAGCGCGGGTGGTACTCCGGCGACTCCCACGTCCACTTCCTCTCGACGCAGGGAAGCCACTTCGAATCGCAGGCCGAAGACCTGAACGTCGTCAATCTGCTCCAGTCGCAGTGGGGCAGTCTATTCACGAATGTTGAGGACTTCACCGGGCATCCAAGCGTGACACGTAAAGGCAACAACATCGTCTACACCTCGCAGGAAAATCGTCAGCACTTCATGGGTCACATGATCCTTTGGGGTTTGAAGAACCCGGTAATGCCCTTCTGTTCAGACGGCCCGGGCGAGGCCGAGATCGGCGGTCCGATGGAGACGACGCTGAGCTATTGGGCCGACGAGGCACACGCTCAGGGCGGGTTCGTCATCAACCCACACTTTCCGTTCCCTAACGGCGAGCCGGCAGCGTTGGTTGCAACTGGGCGTCTCGATGCCGTTGAGATGATTCAGCAACAGGAGTTCATGCACAACGAGTGGTACCGCTATCTGAATTGCGGGTATCGTCTGCCCTTGGTGGGTGGCACCGACAAGATGTCGAGCGACGTTCCTGTAGGGATGTACCGGACCTATGTCCGGATCCCGGACGACGAAGACTTCACTTACGAAAGTTGGTGCCGAAACGTAGCGAAAGGCCGGACGGTCTTGAGCGGCGGCCCGATCATCCATTTCACCGTCAACGGATATGAGGTAGGTGACACGGTCGAGTTGTCGAGCGCCGGTACCGTCGAGGTGTCCGCTTGGGCCGAGAGCGTCGTGCCGATGTCCAAGCTGGAGATCATCCAAGAGGGTAAGGTCGTCGCTTCGTCAGAGGTAGGTAGGCCGACGCGAAAACTGAGCCTCAATGAATCGATCAAGATCGACGGCAACTCATGGCTCGCCGCGCGCGCTGGAGGCCCAGGTTATTACGCGGGCTACAGGTACTACGACGTTTGGGAGCGAGGCATCTTTTCGCACACCTCGCCGGTCTATGTGTCGGTAGGCGGTCCGTGGAGCATGTTCGACGAGGCAACCGCCAAATATATGCTCACGCTGATGCACGGTTCGTTGACCTACATCGACAACAGTTCACGCCAGCATGCGCACGGGCACGTCACGCACCATCACGGTGAAGACGACCACATCGGTTACCTCAAACGGCCATTCAACGAGGCTATCGACGCGGTCCACAAGCGGTTGCACGACCAAGGGCATAGCCACTAAGGGTTAGGCGTTACCAAAATCCGGAAAACGTCTTTTTCCGGACTGAGCATACGTTCGAAGCCGTCCTGGATCACACGATCGAGTGGGACGACTGCCGAGATCAGTTCTTTCACCGATAGCTTGCCGTCGGCGAGGAGTTGGACAGTTGCCGCCATATCGCCGGGAGATGCGGCGACGGATCCGATGACGGTCTTCTCCTGCCCCACGATGCTGTTGAAGTCGAACTTCGGGGTTGCGGAGTAGATCCCGACGAGTACCGTCGTACCGCTTCGCCGTGTCCATTCGATGGCCATGTTGGGGGTCTCGGCTGCGCCCGCGGTTTCGGCGACGATGTCGGGTCCGATTCCACCAGTCAATTCGAGCAATTGATCATGAGCGCCGTGATCCGATGAGTTCAAGGTTTCGTCGGCCCCGAGTTCTTTCGCCAATGCAATGCTCTGCTCTCGGACATCTACGGCTATGACGCGTGCCCCTGCCGCGCGGAATGCTTGCATCGTGAGCAAACCGACGGTGCCGCAACCGATCACGGTAACGTTGTCGCCGACCTTGACGCCGGATCTTCGAACCGCGTGAACCGCTACCGTAGCGGGTTCGATCAATGGAGCTTCTCGATCCGACACGTTGTCGGGCAATTTAATCAAGTGGCTCGCCGGCCATGTCATGTATTCGGCGAGACCACCATCTGCGGATAGGCCCGCCACGCACATACTGTTGCAGGTTGCTTGAGACCCCCTCATGCACCAGAAACATGCCCCGCACGTTCTCACGTTATTGACAACTACCCGGTCGCCGACAACCAAATCGTCTGCGCCATCACCCAACTCCGCGACGTGACCCGATATTTCGTGTCCGAGAATCAGCGGCATTTCCTGACCGCTTATGGGATTGGGACCGCCGTGCTGCGTCCAGAGCGGCCCGTACTGCCACTCTTCGATGTCGGTGGCACATATCGAGGTGTTGGTGATCCGCAGTTTCGCCTCGCCTATGCCGGGATTCGGCTCCAGAAGGTCCTCCATGCGGATGTCTTTATTGCCGTGGATTCTCAGTGCTTTCATGATGAGGCGATTCTCTCATACTCGAATCATGTCGGCAACTCGCGGTGGATCAATAGTCCCTGTCGTGAGGGACATTGATCGAATACGAATGGGAACGTGCATAGAATTACACCTGAAACATATCCCGCCATGCAATCGCTTAGGAGTCAGATGCCGTGAGACCTGCCGCAAAGATAATTCGAATCGAAGTCACATCCTTCGAGCACGAACTCGAGAACGTGGGCAAGGATTACAACACGTTCAACATGGTGTACGAGCCTGACGCCTCGATGAAAGCCGGTGGCGCGATCCTGTCCATCTACACCGATCAAGGAGTGGTCGGCGAGTACCCAGCCGGACGCGGGAATGCGTTGGCCGACATTGAGACCGTCACGCCGTACCTCATTGGTAAAGACGCGATGAGGCGCGAGGTGCACTACAACGCGATGAAGCGTGGGTTGCGGCACACCGCCGCGCTCGGGTTAGGTATCGTCGACATCTGCCTTTGGGACATCGCAGGGAAAATTTACGAAGAGCCGTTGTTCCAGCTTTTAGGCGGGGAACGCAAACCGTTGCCGGCTTACGCCTCGACGTTGCATGGCGACGAAAACGGGGGGTTGACAACCCCTCAGGACTTCGCCGATTTCGCGGTGACGTGCAAGGAGATGGGTTACCCGGCGTTCAAGATCCACGGATGGGGGCTGGCTGGTGAAAACATAAAGCGAGAGGTCGATAACGTTTTGGCGGTTCGGGATGCGGTCGGGCCAGAGATGGACCTTATGATCGACCCAGCGAACGAGGTCAAAAACTTCGGCGATGCGCTCAAACTAGGCAAAGCATGTGATGAGGCCGAATTCTTCTGGTGGGAGGATGTCTTCATGGACGGCGGCGTCTCGACTTTTGCGCACCGCAAACTGCGCCAGCTCATCAAAACACCTTTGCTGCAGACCGAACACATCCGTCTACCCGAGCAGCACATGAACTTCGTAATCGCGGATGGCACCGATTACGTCCGGGTTGGTGCACACGAAGACGGTGGTATCACAGGAGCGATGAAGATCTTCCACGCCTGCGAAAGCGTGGGCTTGGATGTTGAGACGCATGGTCCTGATCCGGCACATCGACACCTGATGTCGGCGGTTCGGAATACGAACTACTACGAACTTGGTCTGGTGCATCCCAAGGTCAGGACAACCAAACCGCCGATCTGGGTTAACTACTCAGACGATCTCGATGCAGTTGACGAAAACGGCTGCGTCTACGCACCGACCGGGCACGGTATTGGCGTCCCGTTGGACTGGGATTGGATCAACGCATACAAGACTGGAACGCGGGTGCTCGCGGAGGCGTGAAATAGTCGAGAAACAGATTAATCGTTCCTGCGAAGTCGGGAATCCTGCCATATTGACGCGTGCCTACCAGCATCGTGAGGCCATTCAGAAGATGTTGGCGGAAGTCACTTTTGAGATGGCTGAGTTCGTCGAGACACAGCGGTATGGCCAGTCAGGTTACTCCGTTGGACCTGATGACCAATACTGGGGTTGTAGCATGCTGGAATAGCCGATGATCTTGATAGTCGCCATATGGATCATTCTGCTAGTCGCCTTCATCTGGACCGTGGCCGACTATCGCAAATACTTGAGGCGGTACAGCGTCGAGATGACCTACTTGCAGTTCCTCAAGTCTTACTGGAACCGATTCTGGCGGTTGTGAGCAACAACCAGTTTCCGCGACTTCCTTAAACTTCGTTCAGTTAGGAAACACTGGCCGCATCGTTGGAACTTGAACCCTTGACGCATCGATCGGGCTGTGGACTCGATTAATGGCGCAGTGTAACTTTGCCATCGCCGTCGATTGCCGTAACTCCGCTGCTGGATTTGTAGATGACGGCGCGCACCGTTGAGCTACGCGATTCTCCCGGCTCGAAGATCATCGAAGTCGATTCGACGCTTCCAGGCTCCGTCATCCCGCTTGGCAAACTTGTAAACGGTTCCAATCCGACATTGTAGGTTCGCTTGTACCAAGGGTAGCCGCTATGGCCACCGAAGACCTGCCAGTACCAGAGGTATTTGAATACATCGCTGTCCCACCGCAGACCAATGCCGACGCCGCGATCCGGGTTGGTTACCGCGTACCACCCATCGGCGAGGTTGTTGAAGGAGAGGTAGTCCACCAATCGATCGGACTTTGGCGGAAACACCTTGAGATCGACTTCGGAACCGTCAGGAGCCTCGGCGACCGGCCACGTTCCGGTGCGGTCGGGCATCAATCGAGAACCGGGTGGTACTGAGCCGTCAGGGGATTCGGGCACGATGAAGTCGCCACCGGCGAAATCTAAGATGCATTCCGGCGTCAGGAATGGGTCGCCAAGCGCCAAGTGTTGACCCCACTGGGCCGGAGCTGGCTCCTCGGCTTCGTTGATCAACGTGTCGGTTACCGTAACGACTGGCGAATTGGATCCTAACGAGACCGTTTTTTCGATCCAGAACGGCGTTCGCACCGCACGCACGGAGAATTTCGCCGTGACTCGCTCTGGCGAATCCTCGACGATCTGCGCGTCCCACGGCATCATGTTCGTCTCGTTGTGCTGCCCTATCTCGGCGCCCATGTAGTCTTGCTGGAAACCGCCGGTGGGAGCAATCGTGTTCCATCCGCCGATGTAAAGGTCGTGGAATATCCCTTCGCCCCAACCGGTCGACGGTACCCACAAGGCCTGATTGCGAACGCTCCATGGAGTGCGCCACATGAAATCGGTGTCGCTCGATTTGTGGACCAACTCAAACATGTCGGCACCTTTGTCAGCGATAAGGCTTATTCGAAGCAGTTCGTTTTCCATGACGACCGTCTTGAGGCCACGATATGTCCAAGCGTCGGATATTCTGCATCCATGGGTACGTTCGTCTTGGTAGTGCATCTGTCTAGGCTCCGAGGGCTAATGAATGGGATTCATCATCGACGCGCATTGTAGTCTATCCCCAGCCCAATCGACCTCGTTGCGCCATTTCTAACCCCCGACCGTGCCCCCGTTAGCCATTTTGCTCGTCGTTTCATCGGCGTTCGCTCATGCCTCTTGGAATCTGATGGTTCGACGGGCGACCAGACCTGCGGTGACGACGGGGTTAATGGCCGTCACGTCGGCGATACTCGTCCTTCCGCTTGCTATCTACATTCTCATCGTTGACTTTCCAAGCGGGACCGGGTGGTGGTTCATCTTGGCGACTATCGTATTGCACATCTGGTACTTCGCCACTCTGGGCTACGCGTACAACACCGGTGACCTCTCGATCGTGTATCCAGTTGCTCGCGGACTAGGATTAGCGATAATCCCTATTCTGGGCGTGTTCGTAGTGGGCGAATCGATGTCATGGCCGGCGGCTGTCGGCGCGGCGCTGATCGTGACCGGCCTCGTATTTGTCGCGATGTCAGACATCGAAACCGCCACGATTAAACGAACCGTACGTTCGTGGTGGATGTTGGTGAGAAGGTGGAGAGCCGTGAAACGTTTCCGAGCTCAAGTAAGACCAGCTTGGATGCTGGCGATACTGACCGGATTGGTCATCGGCATCTACTCGGTGGTCGACGCACAAGGAGTGAAGCACGTCCAACCGGCGCTGTACATGTTCTTCCTACAATTTGGCGGCGGGTTGGGGATGATGGCGATCCAGTCGCGTATTGAAACGCGAGACGCGTTCATTGACGAAGCGCGGCGCCACTGGAAGATCCTGGTAGTTGGTGGTCTGCTACAGTTCGCCGCCTACACCCTCGTGTTGACTGCCCTGACATTTTCACCCGTCAGCTACGTTGGGCCGTTTAGGGAAATCTCAATCTTGGTTGCGGTTGCGTACGGCGCGGTCGTGCTCAAAGAACGAGTTACACCGGCCCGGGCATTGGGTGCGATCTGCATCGCTGGCGGCGGGGTGACGATTGCCTTAGCCCCTTAGCCGCAGAATTCAATTCGACTACCCCAATCGCGAAGGTGCCTGTCGACGCAATTTTCGCCGCAGTTCTTTGTGTTCGGGGATCACACCCTCGACGATTTTCCAAAAATCAGCCGAATGGTTCAACTCGATCAGATGCGACAACTCGTGAACAACTACGTAATCGATTAGGCGGTCGTCCAGCATAATCAAACGCCAATTCAAATTGATGGAGCGTTTGCCGCTGCAACTGCCCCACCGTTTTTTGGCATTGCTCAACTTCAATTGGCTCGGTTTGACGCCCATGACGTTCCCGAATTCACCGACCCGCGACCTGAGATGGTCCCACGCCTCCTGTCGGTACCAATCCTCTAAACATCGCCGCACTATTCTCGGTCTTCCTTCTGCTTGGATACCCGGCGGAATGGTCACTTCGATGATGTCCCCTTCCAATGACTTCGCAACAGTGGGAGGTAGATCTCTGCCAAAGTCGTCCCATTCTCGCTCTCTGACTACGACATTTGCTGTTCGTCCCCGCAACATCGTCGTACCGCCATTGCCCCAATCCACTTGATTTTCAGTGCCTCCGATATCGACGCGATGTTCGAGTATCCAATCTGAGCGATTGATCAGAAAGTCCTCGATCTCCTTTTCGTTCAAGGTATGCGGGACGAGTACCTTGAGCCCCTCTTCCGGATCGAGTTGGAGTTGGATGGTACGTCGGCGGCGAGTACTGCGTTGCAAGACATAGGAGACGTCTTCGCCGTTTAATTTGATCGTGCGCGATTCCCGTGACAATCGCCCGCGGGCTGGGACTCGCACGGCCATTGATTGTGATCCCTCGCCGGTCACGAAAAATTCGCCCGCGACATTGTCATCGCGGGCGTAACTCGCTGGTGGAGACGGGGGAGGGTCGAACTCCCCGTCCAGAAAGTTTCCCGTCAAAGCTTCTACGTGTGTAGCCGTTGGTTGCTTATACCGCTTCCGGACGATGCCAACGGCGTCCGCCACAGGTTACGGTTGCCGGTTACCTTTGGACGTGCTACCGGCATTGCACATCCGCACCTCAGATTTTCGGTGCCCGATAAGTGCCGCTGAGGACGACTCCTACCGGACATCGCGGCTGATTAAGCAGCTGCGAGGGCGACTTCTCGTTCGCCGTTTGTGTTTTTGCCCGTTTTATCGTGGTCAGGCGCCACGACACGCAACCTTGCGGTACGCTCCCTGTCGAATCCACTCGTCCCCTTATGCATATCAATTATACCTGACAATCAGTGATCCATACTCGTTGAACTACCCCTGTTCTTGTATCATTGCGGCTCTACTCTACTCACCGATGAACCCGCAAAATATGGATCAACGCATCGAAATCAACCGTCGCAATTGGAACGAAAGAACACCGATCCACGTCGCGTCAGATCTGTATAACGTCGAAGGATTCAAAGCTGGGCGAATCACACTGAGTGACATTGAGATCGATGAGTTGGGTTCGGTTGCCGGCAAGTCGCTGCTCCACCTGCAGTGCCATTTCGGCATGGATACGATGTCTTGGGGACGCCTTGGCGCCAAGGCCACTGGCGTCGATCTTTCGGACGCCTCAATCGTCGTGGCCCAAGAATTGAATGACGAACTTGGACTGGGTGCACGCTTTCTCCGTTCAAACATCTACGACTTGCCGAATGTCCTACAAGAGCGGTTTGACGTCGTCTACACGGCTTTGGGAGCACTGTGTTGGTTACCGGACTTGACGAGGTGGGCGCAGATCGTTGCCCGCTATCTGAAACCGGGCGGAACTTTCTATATGCTCGACGAGCATCCAACCGGCCGCATCTTCGCATCGGTGCAAAACGCCGACGGCGGCTACGATCTCAAAACCGAAAACCAGTATTTCCCAAATCCCGACGGCCTGTTGGACGACGGCGAACGCAACTCTTATACGGGATCAGACACGATCAAGACGCCGGTATACGAATGGCAACACAGCATGTCCGAAATCGTTAACGCCCTGATCGGAGCCGATTTGAAGATTGAATACGTGCATGAATATCCGTTTTCATTCTTCCAAGCGTTACCTCAGATGCGACAACGTATCGATGGTTGGTGGGATTTGGACGAATATGGTGGCAATATACCATTCATGCTTTCGATTAAGGCGAGCATTTAGACGTACTTACTTTCGGATGTCCGAACACAAATTGCTGGACATCAACCGCACGAATATCAAGGCATGAACGAGAAATTCGACATCATCCGACGCAACTGGAACGAACGTACGCCGATACACGCGGCGTCGGACTTCTACGACGTGGAGAGTTTCAAGTCCGGAAAAATCACGCTAACGGACATCGAGGTTGAGGAAATAGGCTCGGTGACCGGCAAGACGCTCCTACACCTCCAATGCCATTTCGGGATGGACACCTTGTCTTGGGCGCGGCTAGGGGCTGACGTGACCGGGGTCGACATATCTGATGTTGCGATTGATCTGGCAAACGAACTAAACGACGAGTTGGGCTTGTCCGCACGTTTCATTCGCTCAAACGTTTACGACCTGCCCAAGATTCTCGCTCAACAGTTCGACATCGTCTACACCGCGATCGGTGCCCTGTGTTGGCTACCAGACATGACGGCTTGGGCTCAAGTCGTCGCACGTTTTCTCAAGCCGTGCGGTATGTTCTACATCCTTGACGGACACCCAACGTCTCACATCTTCGAGTCGATTCCGGCTTCAGATGGCTCTAAATCGCTGAAACCGATTCATCCTTATTTTCCGAAACCGGAGGGAATTTACGATGCGGGAGGAGGATGCACGTACACTGGTTCAGACGTGATCGCAACGCCCAGTTACGAATGGCAACACAGCATGTCCGAAATCGTTAACGCAATCATTGATGCCGGTCTCACGATCGAGAAACTAAACGAGTTTCCTGTTTCTGGCTACCGCGCGTACCCCCAAATGATTCGCCACGATGACGGTTGGTGGCGACTCGACGAAAAACACGGCACAATACCGTTTCTTTTTTCGATTAAAGCGACCAAATGAGGATTAACTAGCTGACCAACTCAAAATAGCCATAGAGACTCATCGTCGCTTGATCGTAACTCGCGTTACTCGATACCCACCAAGCGATCGTCGACGCCACAAGCAACCCCATACCGCCCGCTGCCAGCGTCCTCGAGAGCTTCGCCCTTGCGAACCGAGTTCGAACTGTCGGTGCGCCAAAGATAAAGAAATCGTCTTCGATGGTCACGACACGCCGAGGACTCACCACCCAACCCATGGCGGCACCTGCGGTCAACCCTCCGATGTGGGCACCTTGATCGATTCCCGGAACCAACATTCCGAACACTATATTGATCACCAGCACTATCGCCAGATTCAAGATTACGGGGTTCGCAACTACACCGAAGTCTTTACGATTGCGGATGAGGAATACCCCGTAGGCGCCTACGATACCGAAGACGGCACCGCTCGCTCCCACGCTCAATGCAGGGGAAACGAGATAACTGGCAGCAACACCGCAAACACCAGCAACCACGTACGTTGCTAGAAAAGCGGGCCAACCGAATTCACGTTCTAAACGAGGACCGAACAACACCATCGCAAATGTGTTCGCCCCGAGATGCCACAATCCCGCGTGAAGAACTACCGGTGACAACATTCGGTACCAGTCGCCAGCTTGGATCGCGGGCCCGAATTTCGCTCCCCACCGGTAGAGGTTTGCGCTTTCAGTCGATCCTCCGGTGACGCTGAGCACCACAAACATTGCGACGTTTATCGCGACAAAAACGGCGGTCACCCGACTCTGAACCAATGGCTCGATCAGCCCGTTCAGTGATTGCGTATGTGTCTGTTCCCGCCTATTCATTTCGATTCGCTGGTCCCGAATTGTGCGATTTTCCGATCAGTCATGCGGAATCCCGTTGGTTGCGATTCTAACGACGAGGATTCTGGATGGGTCTCAATGCATGTCGTAAAGATACATAGTTTCACTAAAAAAACTGGACTAATTCCCGGATTCTTGGATCCGCAAACGGTAGTGGCGCGATTTCGAACTATTGCATCTGGGTAGTTCATGTAAAATGAAAAGCAGCGAAGATATGAAAATCTTGTTGGCTCAACTTATTCTTGGATTGTAAGACCAAGCTCCAAACGAGCGTCAACGATCACGTGACTGAATAGGTTGATGGAGAAATGCCGATGCCGATAGAAATAGTCGAAGTCGATCTCACTGAAATGCGCCGCACCGCTTTGCTAAGCAGAGCCAAAAGCCCAAACGTGCGAGCGTTGTACGAGGCGATGTTTTCACTTGAGCCAGGCGGGGCGAGAGCCGTCATCGCGGAGCCGGGTGAAGAACTCTCACAGATCCGTAATTTGGTCACGCAATGTGCGGCACGCGCCGACATGAACCTGCAGATTGTAGTAGATCGCATCGGTGGACGCGTCCTTTTCACGCACAAACCGCAGGATTCGATCGATGGTGAAACAACTCCGTCTCGACCATCAGTATCCCGCTCACCGGAAGAACAAGCCGCTCAGATCGATCGTCGCGAAAAAATACGTGCCGCGGCACTTGCTCTCGGACGGGAACGACCGCAGATCAGCGCCCAAGAAGTCGTAGACTATCTCCGACATTCAGGCGACGAACTCGATCTGCCTCGACCAACGACCGCGGTTAGCGCAGTGATGCGCAACATGTCCGAGTTTGAGCACATCGACCGCAGTCGATTCTCGTACCGTGGGTAGAAAGCCGCTTTGTGAATTGGTCAGGACGATCTGCTACCCGTTAGCGTGGACGGACCACGTCTAGCGGCGGAACTTCGTCGATAATACCGTTCGCCGTCGCCATTCCAAATAATCTCTGTAACGCAGAGACCCCCTCGTCGCCCATGTCGAGCGTGTCGTCGTTGACGTACATTCGCACGAAGCGTCGACCGTCCTCGCGTTCGATGCCGCGCCCGTAACCGAGCGCGTAATCCAACGCAGCATCCTCGTTCGCGTGCGCATATTCGATTGACGATCGGAGTGCCGTCGCGACGCTTGTGCACATCTCTTCGCCGAGCGAACGGTTGACCACATCTAGACCGAGCGGTATCGGTAAGCCGGTTTCGGAGAACCAGTGCTTGCCCAGGTCTAGCAAGGACTTGAAGCCGCGTTGCTCGAAGAGGATCTGACCCTCGTGCAAAAGTATTCCGGCTTCGGCGCGGCCAGATTTGACAGCTCCTTCCACCTCATCGAAATCCAGAAACAAGGGCCGCACTCCGGCCGGTCCGAAGATCTGGAACAACATCCAAGATGTCGTGTTTTCGCCCGGAACCGCGACCGTGGAGCCTGTCAAATCTTCGAGGTTCAAATCGTCACGAACTGTAACCACTACCGGGCCGTAGTTCCGTCCTACCGAAGCACCGCAGGACATGATCCGGTAGCGATCAGCGATTTTGGGATAGTGCGCCGCCGATATTGCGGTTACCGGCAAATCTCCTGATTCGGCCAGAAGGTTCAGCGACTGGATATCTACCATGTGATGTCCGATTTCGTAACCTTCAATCTTGACAACTCCCTTCGCCAAACCGAAAAACATGAAGGCGTCGTCAGCATCCGGACTGTGTCCGAAAACTATTTTTCCCTTTTCAGGCATTTTCAACCTCTCTGTGTCTGCGGAAATCCAGCGACTTCCTCATGTACTGACATTTCTCACTCCAGAACTGAGTCTCACCGTTCGCCATGGAGACCATACCGGACAGTGTGAAACGCGGTGCGGGCGTAGTGTTGAACCCCATCCGTTCGTAAAGCTTGATAGCCCGACGGTTGTCGACGCCTACCGAAAGCGAAATCGAACTGTAACCGTGCGATATCGCCAGCATCGTCATCTCAGCCAACATGCGCGCACCCACACCGCGTGAACGCAGATCCTTGCGCACCCACAGGTCCTCCACGTAGGGACACGTCTCGTTGACGTGTTGTTTGGGCGAACCAGCGGGACCTTCCCACAACAGCATCCCGTGTCCAACTGGCGTTTCACCGATCCACGCGATTAAGTAGGCAAGAGCTCCGTCATGCTGCAACTTCAGTCGACCCCGATGAGTCGCCTCGTTGCGAGCCGGGTTCAACTCCGATGTAACAATGTCAACTTCGTTGCTGCGCAACGGTCGAACATCGATCAAATGCGACAGGTCTTCGGAATTCGTCACGTTGAGGGCGATCTTGTCAACGAGACGCGACAGTGCTTTTGTTCCGGCGCGAATCATGCGGTCGCAGCAACCGGTATTGAGACCTCGCGTTCGAATTCACGCACGATCTCGTAGTTAGTCAATCGCTGGGCGGGCCTGAAACCCGCATCTGAAATCAATTCTCGTACTTCGTCCTCTGTTGTCCGGTTGTAAAAACCGGCGGCAAGCATCACATTCTCGTCGAACAATGTGCCCCCAAAGTCGTCGGCACCGAATTGCAGCGCCATTTGCCCGGTCTTCCTACCCTCCGAAAACCAAGACGCCTGGATGTGCGGGACGTTGTCAAGAAATATCCGGCTTAATGCGATGATTCGCAGATACTGGTTGGGGCCGGTCTCCTCAGCTACTTGCTTGCCCAACGCCGTGTTTTCTCGCTTGTATGACCAAGGAATGAATGCCGTAAACCCGCCATCGTTATCGCTGTTCGCGTCGGCCACATCTTGGACATCTCGGATGTGTTGCAGAGTCTCAACGATGTCCTCATCCGTTTCGACGTGCCCGTACATCATCGTCGCGGTTGTCTTGAAGCCCACCGCATGCGCTGCTTCGTGGATTTCGGTCCACTGAACCCACGTGTCCTTGGGTGCGAAACGCGATACGATCTCTTTGACTCGATTGTTAAGAATTTCCGAGCCGCCACCGGGCATCGTTCGTTGTCCTACGTCCCAAAGGTCTTGCATCACTTCGAGTGGCGACTTGCCAGATACGTCGCACATTTGCCAGATTTCAGGTGCCGACCAGTAATGAGGCATCACTTTCGGGTAACGGTTCACCGTCTCGCGCACCATATCCAAGTAATACTCGTACGGCAATGCATCGTTCAATCCGCCTTGCATCAAAACCGTAGTGACGCCTTTTTCCGAGGCGCGGCCCACTTTCTCCATAATCTGCTCCACCGAATAGGTGTATGCGGAAGGATCCGTTGGATCGGTCCGATAAAACGCGCAGAACGAGCAGTAGGCGTCGCAAAGATTCGTATAGTTCAAGTTCGTATCGATTACGTACGTCACTCGATCTGGAACGTTGTGACGAATTTTCGCGTGGGTAGCGAGAGGAGCCAACTCCAGCAAATCGGCGTCGCGGAGGAGGTAAAGGCCTTCTTTGAAGTCGATGCGCTCGTCGCGCAGGACCTTGGTGCGAATGTCGTTAATCATCGGGAAGATCCTTCGCATAGGGTGATCTCTCGGATACGTAAGGAATCACTTCGGGCCGCCAATCGGAAAGGGAGGATAATCGAGATTGGAATTCATCGATGGCCGCGATTTCGGTTTCACCGATTTCATAGGTAAAACCGCGGATGTAGGTTGCAACATCGTCATCGGACATAATAGGCACGGGTTTTCGACCCACGATCTCGTGGATGTGAGCCAATCCATGGTTGAACGACCGATGGAGGGTTTCTGCGAATCTGCCGAGTTCAGGTCTCGTCGCATCACCGCGTGCCACCCATCGTGCGAACACGAAAGGCAACCCCGTCAATCGTTTCCACTCAAATGATAAATCGTAGGCGAATCGCCTCCTCGCACCCCCATATACCACTTTCAAAGCGACATCACCGATCAGAAGCTCCGCGTCGGAGTCGGAGTCGGGCCCAAGTAAATTGACGTCCTCCACGCCCCAGTGGTCGGCGAAAAGTATCCGCAACAGTTGGACCGACGTCGACGTGTGCCCGGTGACGGCGACGGATCTACCCGACAACTCTTCCGCCCTCACATCGCTGAAAAGCATTACGCTACGCGCCGGACCGTCCGTAGCCACCCCCAACCCGCCTTCAACGATTTGGTCTTTCATCCGTAAGACCTCTGCGATCGGCAACGGTCCGGCATCCAACTCCCCTTTTTGCATCGCGGCGGCCATGTTGCGAGGCGGTAACTCTACAAGGTCAAACCAATCCCCTTCTAACTGCGAGTAGAAAACTGCCGAATTCAGATATGGCATCAACCCGATTCGCCATCGAGTTTCAAGGTCGTTAGGCATCACCGACGAGTGGGTCTCAGTTGTAGACTGCGATCTCGTTGTAGAGTGCGTCGCGCTCGACAGCGACTCTGCCGGCATCTCTGATCGAAGCGACCATATTCTTGCGGGCAATGCCCGCGGGCGAGTCGGCAAGCGCAGCATGAGCGATTCGTTCCTTGCCGATAGTTCCGTCAAGATCGTTCGCGCCGAAGTTCAGACCAATACCCGCGGTTGCCTCGCCAAGCATCACCCAGTAGGCTTTGATGGCCAGCACGTTGTCGAGGATCAATCTCGACGCCGCCAGCATCTTGAGATCGTCCATCGGCGGTGTGTGGCGCGGTCGCAGTTTGGTGTAGCCGACTTGGTACTCAAGCGGTATCAGGGCTAAGAATCCGTCGGTCTCATCCTGTAGTTCGCGCAACAATATGAGGTGATCGATACGCTCGCGAAAAGTCTCGACGTGGCCGTAGAGGATCGTGCAGTTGCTCTTTATACCCATACCGTGGGCAATACGATGGATTTCAAGCCACCGATCGGCCTTCGCCTTGCCTGGCAGCAGCAGTTTATGGATGCGATCCGAAAAGACCTCCGCTCCACCACCGGGCATCGACGACAGTCCCGCTTCCTTGAAGATTGCCAGCGACTCCTCGGGCGGTACCTTCCAACGCCGCCAGAAATAGTCGATCTCCGATGCCGTGAATGCCTTGATCTGTACATCGGGACGAGCGTTGTGGAGCTCGCGGATCATGTCAACATAGAACTCGAACGTCCAAGTCGGGTGGTGTCCGCCGACGACGTGCAACTCTCGAATGTCGCCATCGAGATGATCGAGCATGTCGTCCATCGACATCTCGTACGCGCCCTCGGCGCCTGGTTTCTTGGCGTAGTCGCAGAACTTGCACGACAGAACGCAGATGTTGGTCGGGTTGAGGTGGCGATTAAGCACGAAATAGACTTTGTCGCCGGAGAACTGACGTTTCTTGAAATCGGCCATCAAACCGACGGCCGAAAAGTCATCCGTCTCTAATATCTTGACACCGTCGTCCGCCGACAATCGCTCGCCGTGTTTCACCTTTTCCCAAACCGACTCGAGGTCGGGATCGGAGATCAAGATGTCTGGTACTTCGACGTGGCCGTTGCTACCCGCGCCATTCGTCGGGTGTGTCGCCGCCACGTCAGCAGCTGTCGTTGCCATCGCCATATGCGGACCGCTTTCTCAAATGACGGTTGATGCGATATATCACTACGTCTATTCTCTATCATCGCACCAAACTGAATTGAGCGCCGGTGCGACACCACAAGTCAGATTCACTTGGCTTCTTTCGCCACTTTCCTCTTACGAGGTGCGCGTCGTTCGTTACTATCAGAATCTGACACCTTATTAGCCGAATAGGATCTTCGAGGAATTCGGCAAATGCCTGAAACACCACCGCAAACACAGAAACAGATCGATGATCTGTTCAGTGAGTTGAAAGCTCTATCGGACGCTCAACTCGGCTACCCGACTAATCAATGCTTCGACTACTCATCGCTGTTCCGATTCTTGGAATTCAGCATCAACAACGTCGGCGATCCGTTCCATGACAGCCTATACCGTGTCAACTCGCACGAGATCGAGCGTGAAGTCATCGCGACGTTCGCAAACCTCATGCGGTTGTCCCCAGACGAGACGTGGGGCTACGTGACTTCAGGCGGCACCGAGGGGAACATGTACGGACTGTATATGGCTCGCGAAATGTTCCCAGAAGCCATCGTCTATTTCTCGCAGGATACACACTACAGCGTCCGCAAGAACCTCCGGGTGCTCAACTACCGCAACATCATGATCCGCAGCCTCGATAACGGAGAGATCGACTACGAGGACCTGCGCGAGACGATTCGCATCAATCGCCATCTGCCAGTGGTCGTGATGGCCAACATCGGAACGACGATGAAAGGCGCGGTAGACGATCTCGACAAAATCCGCGATATCTTCGACGAACTTGCGATCTCGAGCAGCTACATCCATGCGGACGCGGCACTGAGCGGGATGATTCTGCCCTTTGTGGACGATCCACAACCGTACGGCTTCGACGCCGGTATTGATTCGATCGCCATCAGCGGACACAAGATGATCGGATCGCCACTCCCAAGCGGCGTCGTTCTAACCAAGAGCGACTACGTGGGACGCGTCGCCAGATCTATCGAGTATGTCGGCGCTATGGACACGACGCTTTCAGGCTCCCGCAACGCCATAACACCCCTGATGCTGTGGTACGCGTTTAAGCAACAAGGACTCGAAGGTTTCCGAAACATCGTTCACGAGTCACTTGAAACCGCCGAGTACGCGGTCGGGAAATTCAACGAGCACGGCATCCCAGCTTGGCGTAACAGGAACTCAATCACCGTCGTATTCAGACGACCGGCAGACGAAGTCGTTCGCAAATGGCAGATGGCCCCGTACGAAAACTTCGCACACATCATCACCGTACCCAATGTAACCCGCGACAAGATCGACGCCGCCATTGCGGACTGCGTCGCAAACCCACGCACGACAAACTGACACAAGGAGACCCTTTATCTAATGAAGCAGATCACCGTCAACGTAGAAAACGAAGTCGGCATCATCGCCGGTGTAACTAGTGTCCTATCTAAAAACGGCATAAACATCTTGAGCCTCAGCACTGAAGTGATGGAAGATTCAGGCGTCATATTCATCACCACCGAAGACGAAGATCACGACAAGGCGCTGTGGTGGTTGGCGGACGCAGGTTACAAAGCGATGACAGACGAGACGTTGGTGATCACTATGCTCGACGAGCCGGGCGCACTCGCCAAAGTGGCAGAGCGATTCCGCGACCACGACATCAACATTCTCAGCCTACACATCATAAACCGCGCCCACGGCCACACTACAGTATCCCTCAGCACCGACAACCAGGAAAAAGCGCGGGGGCTAGTCAAGGATCAGTTGGTCACAACGTCGGGCCGTTCGTAGCATATCTGGGCTGCTCACTGCCAGTACTCCGCCCACTTCCGATCCACCAACCTGATGATACTGGGATCCATCTCCAATGGCTTCTGGTATCCCGGCTTCCAAGTCGCATCGATCCCCATTACACCGCTATAGATCGGCGTAATCCCGGCGAAACGTTGCTCGGTAAAGACCACGTCCAACGCGCAGTCGAAGCGCGTGAAGATCCCCCAGATCAACTCGACATCATCATCGATATCGACATCGTCCGAAACTAGCACTACCGCCTTCAACCCGCTCGCACGCGGATCGTTGACCGCTCGTTCCAACAGTGCTCGCTGATCTGGATAACCACTCTTTACCTTCATCACCAAGATGTTGTCGCAAAGCAGTCGATGCTTCACAATTGCCGACGACAGCGACGTCGGGTCAAAACGCAACTGGGCACCGTCAATGCGCTCGGGTTCATGCCCGTATCCGGTGGCGTCGAGAACCATCTTAGAGCCGTGTTGAAATGCGTCTCCGGTGAAGTCTAATGTGTCCTGTGCCGTACGGGCCAGCAGTCGGAAATCCGACTCCACGCGGAAATTGCGCGATATCGCCCGAGCAACCGATTTGATGTTCGATGGGTCGGTCTGAGCATCGACCAAGACCATCACCTTCGTGAGCGATAGCTGACCTTCTCCCAGAATCCCGAACGCCGTCTTCATCTGCTCCCGCGAATAGCGGCTGTCTACCGACACCACGAGCAGGTTGTGGAACCCGGATTCGTAGTAGGACCACATGTCCCGCACCTCTTTCCGCATCAGCCGGATAAGCGGTTTCGTCGCAAGCTGCGCCGCATCGCCCAACGCACGATCCTCCTGCGGCGGTTTGCCGACCACTGTCGCCGGATACACCGGGTTGCGTTTGCGGGTGATCGCCTTTACGCGGAATACGGGAAAATCTGCGGCGCCCGAATAGTGGCCGAAGTGATCTCCAAAAGGACCTTCAAGACGTCTTTCTCCGGGTTGGAGCTGGCCTTCGATAACGAACTCGGCGTGTGCCGGGACTCGGACATCAACCGTCTTGGCTTTGGTCATCGGGGTCGCGCGTCCGCGCATGACGCCCGCGAAACCGGCCTCGTCGATACCTTCGGGCAGCGGAATGATCGCCGACACTATCAGCGCCGGGTCTCCTCCCAGAGCCACCGCGATGTCCAACGGTTTCGACTCGCGTTCGGCATCGACGTGGTGGAACGCGCCGCCTTTCTGGATCTGCATGTGCATGCCCGTGGTCGATCGGTCGTAGACCTGCATCCGGTACATGCCCATGTTGTGAGCGCCTGTCGCAGGGTCGCGCGTCCTGACCAGCGGCAAGGTGATGAAGCGCCCACCATCTTCTGGCCAGCATTTGAGTATCGGCATCTGCGATAGATCGGGCGATTCGTTAGTTACCTGTTGCACACGCGAACTCAAGGCGAGACCGGGTCGGACATTCAGCAGATTAAGTGCCGATCCCCGGTTCCGCCACAACGATGACACTGACGGTGGATTTACATCCTCCAAGAAAGTGATCAGTCCTTCGCCGATCTCCTCTGGATGACGCCCTAACCCGATCTCGATCCTTTCCATAGTTCCGAGAAGATTCACGACTAACGGATACGAAGCACCGTCGACGTTCTCGAACAGTACCGCTGGGCCGCCTTCACGCACCAGCCGCGTTGTGATTTCGGTGACCTCCAACTCGGCGTCGACCGGGATCGTTACGCGTTTCAACAGTCCGCGCGCCTCAAGAACGCGCATGAATGACTGCATGTCGGTGAAAGCCATGCCGTCCTTCGCTAACGCCCGGTCCAGACTTGGAGAAGGTCACTCTCCAGACCCAGGTGATAAAGGATGCGGCCGGCGATCATGTCGATCAAGTCGTCGATCGTGTCGGGATTGTTGTAGAACCCCGGGGATGCCGGAAGAACGATGGCACCCGCTTCTGTGACGGCGGTCATGTTGCGGAGGTGAATCAAACTCACCGGCGTCTCTCGCGTCATCAGTATCAACCGTCGCCGTTCCTTCAAAGTAACGTCCGCCGCACGTTCCAATAGGCTCTGTGACATTCCATTTGCGATGCGCGCCAATGTGCCTCCGCTGCACGGCGCTACCAGCATCCCGTCAACGTGGCAGGAACCGCTCGCAATATCAGCCGCGACATTAGCCGTATGGTGCCACTGGAAACCGTCGCGATTCTTCATGTCGTAATTGAGCCACCTAGATAGTTCGCGGTAATCGACCCCAACTTCTCCATTCAAGTTAACTCCCTCTTCCACCTCCAAAACCTTGGCGCCAGATTGAGTCACTACCAAGTCCAGTTGATGTTCGCTGTTTGCGAGCACCTGCAACACCCGCCTTGCGTACGGCGCGCCGCTCGCTCCCGAAATGCCTACGATGTAACGCGCCATGTGGTCAACCGATCAGCAACTCGTCGAGAACGACGAAAACTGCGAATACGACGGCGATGATGCCGTTCATCGTGAAAAACGCCATATTTAGCTTCGATAGGTCATCCTCTTTCACGAGCGAGTGTTCGTACGCGAACAGTGCGCCCACGACGACAATACCGAACGCTGCCAAAAACCCGCTCCCTCTTGCCAAGACTGATAGAACTAGCAATACGAGAGTTACGAGGTGCGACGCCTTGGCTATGACCAACGATCTCGTTATCCCGAAGCGCGCGGGTATCGAGTGGAGCCTGTTCGCACGGTCGAATTCGATATCGGCGATGGCGTATAAAACGTCGAAACCTGAAACCCAGAACAACGCCGCGACGCCTAGCAACACGAACTCCGCCGGCATCGTACCGGTCATCGCGATCGCCACGGCTGGTGGAACGATCACATAGACGGCTCCGATTCCGAAATGCGCCAACCATGTGAATCGTTTCAGATACGGGTACGTAAACGCCACGACAATAGGTATCGGTGATAGGAGCAAAGCTAACGGGTCAAGCTGCCAAGCTGCGACCACGAATACCACCGCCGAAACCGCCATATATCCGATCACCTCTGGTTTGCCGATGACGCCCGTCGCCAGAGCACGATCCGCGGTGCGTGGATTGCGTCCGTCGATCGCCGCGTCTACAAGCCGATTGGCCGCCATCGCAAAGGTCCGCAACGTCACCATCGCCACGATGACCCAACCGAACTGAACCCAATTCGGCCAACCTCCTGCCACCATAAACGCTGCCACCACCGCGAACGGAAGAGCAAAGATCGAATGTTCGAACTTGATAGTGTCAAGGAATATCTGAAGACGGCGGAACGGGTTCAACCCCGCATCGGAACCGCCGTCGCGGTTGGCGTTGATGCTCAACGAATGCTTATCCAAGGCGGTACGCGACTAGTGCTTTCAATCGATTCTAACACCATATTCGGTCGACGATATTCACCGCCGCTTCGCCTAATGGCGTTAATCGTGAAAATGATCACCTTTGTCGCGCTGAGTACGTTAAACTTACGCCATATTCAACGATTTTCGTCCAAATCTTCATAATTTTTCGTCATCTCAAACGCCATTGGCAAAAGAGGAGAACGACATGGGATTGCAATCAATTTCCAGCAGGTGGAAATTTACACTCTTCATCGGCCTAGCCTCAGTCATCGCCATCGGTGCAATCACCGCCGTCATCGGTTACCGCTACTACGATGATGACACGCACGATCCGTATTTCGACTTGCCGCCGGCATCTGAGAAGTTCGCCGCGATATGGCACGAAAGGATGGACTTCACCTCAGAGTGCGGCGACCTCGTGATCGACGACGATCCATACTACGAAGACGGGAAGCTGTACTTCGAGTGGTCTGGCACCTCGAATCAATACCAAGATTGCATGAGATCCTACGACTACTTCTACGGCATCGAAACAGATTCCCTTGTAGTCAAGGGGGAGCACACTGGAATCGGTAGCTGGAGCGACATCTGCCTTCCGCACGTCGTCGGAGATGGCCCCATAGACCAAGACGATCAGTATTCTCTCTACCGTTGGGACGGCTCGGCCCGGAATCTGTTCGACTGCGAAACGGTCCTACGAGCGGCAGGTGTACCCAGCGGCGCCTCCGTAGATGGCAAGCTGCCCCAACCAGCTGAGTTCCGATTCATCGTCGAGATCCTCCATCCCAACGACATCTGAATCGAAGCAAAAGCCGGAATACCGGTTAGGACACCTTCCAGCGGTGGCTAACGACGGATGACGCTCGTCACTTGCGCCCGAACTCTCGCTCCAACGCCTCGCCAGTCAGCAGCAGCATCGTCGGCCTGCCGTGCGGACATGATTGTGGATGCTCGCACTCCTGCAACAACCGCACGATCTCCTCGCAACTCTCCAGCGTCAGGTTGTCCCCTGCCCTCACTGCGGCGTGACAGGCCATCGTAGCCAGCAACCTCTCCGACCATGGCATCGTATCAGCGTTTGAACCTCGCTCATCAGTATGCGACATGTCGTCTAACACTCGAACGAGTGCCGTCTCCGCGGCGTTGGCACTCGTGGCGGATCGTTCCGCCAGGACCTGAGGCACCGCGCGAACCAGTACCGAACCACCGCCGAATGGCTCGATCTCCCAGCCCGAATCTGCGAACCATTGCGCCCCCTCGCTGTAAACGACCTGATGTTGCGGCGTCAGATCAACCATCTGAGGTGATAGCAACGGCTGAGATTCGCTCGCCTGCCGTGCCCTTTTTGCGCGTATCTCTTCGAACTTCACGCGCTCGTGTGCCGCGTGTTGGTCGATGAGAAACACGCCGCTCGCATCTTCCGCCACGATGTAGGTCGATTGGGCCTGTCCTAGCACTCGTAACAACGGCAGCACGTCGCGATGTCTCGCCGGACTAGGAGGCTGTGACGAGGAATGCTTTCGGGACGTCGGGTGTTCGCTCGGTTCCGGTTTGGCTCTGGTGGTCGGGGCTTGATCACCATTCTCGTTGGTCTGTTGTTCTTCCGAATCGGTCGCAGTCGGCGCCTCAGGCGCGTATTCGACACCCGAGCTGCGACGCATTGCGAACGCGCCCTCCAACGACGAAGTCAGCGATGATGCGATCCGCGTATCTGAAAACTGCCGTACCGCCGCCCGTTTGCCCAACGCATCTTTAACCGTGTTCTCGATGACCGAGAAGATAAGCCCTTCGCGCCGGAATCGGACCTCGGTCTTTTGTGGGTGCACGTTTACATCGATATCCTCGAGCGGCGCGTTGACTTTTATCAGAGCCATCGGAAATCTTCGGTCGGGCAAAAACCCTTGGTATCCGCGTTCTACCGCGTAGGTAAGGCGATACGTCTGGACCAACCTACCGTTGACCGCAATGGTGATGTGCGTTCGCCGCCCGAAGTGTAGGTTCGGCATCGCGATTGCGCCACCAACGCTGAACGCGGTATCGAGATCGGCGTAAATGTTGACCAGTGCCGATGGGTCTCTTACTCGGTAGACCGCAGCCAATGCCACCGCGTCGTCGAAATCACCGGGCGTGTTGACGCGCACCGCACCATCAACGGTCAGGCGGAACTTGACATCGCTCCGGATTAATGCCAATTGAGAAACGAGCGTAGCCACCCTAGCCGCCTCGGCCGAAGGGCTGCTCAAGAACTTCAAGCGGGCCGGAACATTTCGAAAGAGTTGGCGCACGGTCACCGATGTTCCGGACGGTGCGCCCGCCGCGAGGACTTGCGGATCGGAACCGAATGACACGTTACACTCGGCTCCGCTCTCGGCCTCAACGTTCCGCGAGACCATCGTCACATCGGCGACAGCCGCGATCGAGGGCAACGCCTCGCCCCGGAATCCCAACGTCGGGATCGCTACTAGATCGCTCGATTCATCAACCTTGCTAGTTGCGAACCGCTCGAAGGCCAACCCCAACTCGTCACTCGGAATCCCATGACCATCGTCAACAACGCGGATCAGATTTCTCCCACCACCTTCTAGTTCAACATCGATTCGGCTGGCACCCGCGTCAAGCGAGTTCTCGATCAACTCCTTGACCACCGACGCCGGTCGCTCAACCACCTCTCCAGCCGCAACACGCGACGCGAGGGCATCTGGCATGATTTTTATAGGCATACGACGAAGAATGAGTGTAACGGGTTAGAGAAAGCAGCCTCTTTCAAGATTACGACGTAACCGCGCATCGATCGTTTCAAGTACATCTTTGCCGCGTCTCAGCTAACAGATCCGTAACCTGAAACACTCGGAAGGTCATCATTCAAGTCAGTCGCTGGCGGCATCAATGGCACACGTTCTGCGACTTCTCGAAGCCTAGGCGGCACTGGCGAGCGCGGCATTCGGGTGGCACCTGGAACATCAGGTAGCTGTTCGAACCCAGTAACAGACCATTCGAGCCATGCTGTCCGTTCGTACAACCAATGTGCCATCATCGCCAACCCTGACGAAGTAGGAACCTCTACGTTCAAGCATGAAATCAGACCGTTGACAGTGAGGTGCACCCCGCTCCATTGTTCCACCACTCGAGCCCAATCCGGCTCAACATAGCCGCTATATTGGTATTTCGGCATAACTACAGGCGCGAACTCGCACAGTCTTGCCCAATCCGATTGTGAGTCAATCTCATAAACTGGTTTTCGCGGATTCATATCGATGTTGTAGTAACGCCAAGATTCGAACTCGTTCTCGAACATACTCCTCAAGTTATCCGAAGCTATGTAACCCTCCTCGGTCGATGGCCGATCTTTTATCGTTGAAGACGTCCAGAGAACTACCTGGTCTGGGGATAAAGCCAAATTCCCCGGTTTGAATTCGCCCGGCCCCGTCGGTGCCCCCTCCACCAAACAGACCTACGCACGTCGATCCCACGCATCCGCCCACCAAGCGCTTGCTTCGCATTGCAGGATTGCATCCGCCACGTCTAGGCTCCACGGCTTAAACCATCGGCTGTGCCAGCCTTCCGCAGGGCAAAACTCAACGCATCGATGCTGTGGGCAGTCGCATAGCACACCGCCTTCAACGTCGATCGCTTCTTCCTCAACGATCTCCCACAATTCAGCCTCGGTCATCTTAGCAAGTAATTCATGAACGTCGTCTATATGTTGGTCAAAATTCTCGTTCATCTCGTGCCAATCCTTGGAGTCGTCGCTCAGAGACAAGACGACCCAGCGTTCGATCTGTTGGACGACCCGATCACCTAAAGGTGTGGCAACGAATTGCTCAGGTGTAAGCATGCGATTAGTCGTAAGTGTTTATTTCGAGAATACAACTGCTTCAGCGGCGTTACAATCGTCGAATCCGCGGTGCCAAAATCCAAGTCAATATTACGCTAACCAAAAGCACTGCCCCAGCGACTGCGAACGACGTCTGCAAACTCGTCCGCTCGGCGAGTATTCCAAGTGGTATGGCCCCGATCGGTCTAAGCCCGAAATTCAACATGTAGATCCCCATCACTCGTCCGCGATGTTCCGCGTCTGTCTGCTCCAAAATCAGTGCCGAGTTTAAGGCTCGTCGGCCCGAATCGCCCAACCCCAAGGCCAACATCGCGACGATACCGATCACAAAGACTGTGACGTAGGTCGAAACGAGTATCGCAACGGCCGACAATGCCCCGGCGACCAACAGCACGACGCCGCGTTTCACATTCTCGGTCAGTCCAGCGATGAACAAAGATCCGATCAACGCGCCGACGCCGATGGTGCTCATCAATATCCCCAACTCCTTCGCGTCACCGCCAAATACCAGATCGACCTGCGCCGGCATCAAACTGCGGAACGATTGAGAAGTCATCGTCGTCGCCAGCGTCAACAACAAAAGAACCAGAATCGTCTTGTTGCGAGCAGAATATCGTATGCCGTCCAGTACCGAGTTGAACACATTCTCACGGCGCCGACCGGGCGCAGCGGCATCGGGACGCGCCACCCTCACTCTCGTCATCATCAGGAACGCAACGAACATCAGCCCGGACATCAGGAAATACGTCGCTTCCGGTCCGATCCACCAATACGCCAAGCCGCCTATTGCGGGTCCTGACAACGTCATCAACGCCATGCCCGACGCGTTCAAAGCCACCGCGTTCGTCAATTCTCCGTCCGGCACAAGTTGGGGAATGATCGCTTGGCGCGCCGGCATCATGAACGACCAGCACAGACCCTGTGTGAGTGCCGCACCGAACAGCACCCATATCGTCACGAACTTCATCACTATCGAAATCGCGACAAATAACGCCACCAAGCTGACGATCAGTTGGGCATACTGAATCATCCTGCGTCGATTCCACCGGTCGGCGAGCGAACCTCCAAATAATCCGAAGATCAAGATCGGGGGTGCGAATCCTGCACCAACCAACGCGACCAAGAATGCGTCGTGCGTCAAATCCCATGCCAACTGCCCACGAGCCAGATGCTGCATATTGATACCAGCCATGAGGAAGATCAGGCTGATCCAAAACTTGCGATAGTTCGAGTTGCCGAGCGAATGGAACGTCCGGCTTGCGTAGCTCCGGCCGTATCCTACTGCTCCGCCAACTCCAATCGTCAAACTACAGCCGCCTTATGCGCGGTGTAAGAACCCACGTCAGAAGCACCGCTGCTGCCAGAACGCATCCCGCCACCGCGAACGCGACCCGGATGTCCGTCGCCTCCGCCAAAATGCCCAGTGGTATCGCGCCGATCGGGGTCAGTCCGAAGTTCAGCATGTAGATCCCCATCACTCTTCCGCGATGCTCTTCGTCCGCCTGTTCCATCAACATTGCCGCGTTCAAAGAACGACGCCCAGCATCACCCAAACCGAGCACCATCATCGCGATCATTGCGATGAAGAATATGCTCACAAATGTCGAAACCAAGATCGCCGCCGCCGACAAACCAGTCGCCGCCAAAAGCACGATGCCCCGCCGCATGTTCTCCGTGAGTCCAGCGATAAACAACGACCCGAGTAATGCTCCGACACCGATCATGCTCATCAATATGCCGAGTTCGCGCGGGCCACCTCCGAAGATAATATCGACCTGCGCCGGCATCAGAGATCGGAACGACATCGAGGTCATCGTCGTGGCGAGCAGCAACATAAATAAGATCAGAATCGTCCTATTGCGCGCCGAGTACTGCAACCCTTCCCAGACCTCCTTGAGCACTGCCTCTTGCCTCCGCTTGAGCGCCGCTGCTTCTCCGGTGATCTTGACACCGGCCATCATCACGAACGCGATCAACATCAGTCCGGTAATCAGGAAATAGGTGTTGGCAGGCCCTAGCCAGGCATACGCCAATCCACCGAGGCCCGGTCCAGACAACGTCATCAACGCCATCCCGGAGGCGCTCAACGCGATCGCGTTCGTAATCTCGCTCTTGCTCACCAGCTGCGGGATTATCGACTGGCGAGCCGGCATCATGAACGACCAACAAACGCCCTGAGCAAAACCCGCAACCATCAGAAACCAGATCGATATCCAGTCCTGCCAGATAGCTACCCCCACAGTTCCAGCGACGATAGAAATCGCAAATTGGCTGTACTGGATCATCTTCTTTCGATCCCAGCGGTCCGCGAACGTCCCACCGAACACCGAGAAGATCAGAATCGGGGGTGCGAATGCCGAACCAACCAAGGCAACCATGAAGGTGTCGTTGGTCAGGTCCCAAGCCAGTTGCCCCCGCGCCAACATCTGCATGTTGACGCCGGCCATCAACACGATCAAACTGAACCAGAATCGCCGATACGCTGAGTTTCCAAGAGATTGAAACGTCCGCCGCGCGACGCTTCGACCGCGAACTCGCATGCGGGTCGAAACTGCGTGGGGTCTTAGATGACGAACTGCAGGCTTATCAGCTTTAGATGCCATGTAGAACTTCGCGGAACATCAAGCGAAGTTTACACCACCCGCACAGGCGTCATTTTCGACGGCATTCAAAGTTTGTGGGCTCCTGCCATAGCCAAAAACGGCCTATAAGGTTCGCGCAGATTCACAAAATGAGCCGCTAAACCTGGCCGCAGAATTCGAAAAGCGCGTTCCGGGAAATGAAGCGCTAATCGGTCAATCAATCGGGATTCCGAACCACCAGCTGAAGTGGTCGATTTTTATCGCAAATTCCTGACCGAAGTACTGAAAATTATGAAAGCCACTCCAGCCGTGAATAGGGCTATCGACATACCGATGACCGTCTCGACAACTCCGACGTTGTCCACAAACCAACCGATTGGAAACGCGGCGATCGGAATCAATCCGTAGGTCATCATCGACAAGCTGGTCATACGGGCCCGATATCGTGGATTGGCGTATTCAACAACCAACGCCTGACCCAATGCGAAACGAATAGATTCACCAAATCCGACTCCCACAAACACGATCATGCCAACCCAGTACCACGGCATCATCCCAATCATGAATATGGAAACCGCTGAGATTATCGGAGATGCAAGAATGACCCAACCGCGCCGTTGCCCCGAACGAAGGCTAGCGACGCCGACCGATGCGGCGATGCCACCAATTCCTGCCATCGTCGCCAACCATCCGACCTCGCTAGGCACAGATCCGTAGAGTTCCTTCGCGAACACTGGAACCAACATTCGGAACGGCATCGACAGCATTGCGATGACGACAGATTGGATCAAGAGCGCCCGAACGAGACGGTTCCTAGCCGCGTAGCGGATTCCGCGTTTGATGTTGACGAGTGGCGATTCCTTGGTTTTCGACTGATTCTGGTCCGGGTACATCTTTGGCAAAAAGGTGGTGAACGCCATCGCCAAGACCATCATTACCGTAACTACGAAATAGACGCCGTGCGGTTCGATCAGTTCATAAAGCACACCACCTACAGCCGGAGCGGCGATACTCATGAGTGTCATCGCGCCGGAGTTGAGCGCCATTGCGTTGCCGATCAGATTCTTCGGAACTAGCTGCGACATCGCCGCCGTACGGGCCGGGATCTGCAACGCAAATGTGCAACCCTGCATCGAGGATACGATCAATAAATGCCACCACTCGATCAAATCCGTCATGATCAACACACCGACCGACACGGCGAATATGGCGTTTGCCAATTGCGCCAACTGGATCAACATTCGTCGCTCTACCCGATCACCCAACACGCCTCCCCATAGCGACATGATCAGCAATCCGGGAGCCCAACCGATTGATACGAGCGCTGTTCTCTGGGCATCCCCTGTTATCTCGTAAACCAAGATACCGCGCACCAGCATCAGCATGTTGAATCCACCCATCGACAGGAACATGCTCATCCACATCAGTCGATAGTCGCGAATCCTCATCGACTCGAACGTTCGCGATGCCCAACTAACCTTGACCGCTGGGGTTGGGGCGCTGACAGCGGCAGGTGGTTCGTTTGTCCCGGCGTTAGGAGGCGTTAGCCTAGTCGTACCGTCGGTGGTATCCGTGGTGGCCAACTGTTTTCGCTTAAGAGATTCGTGCCGAGATAAGTGATGCGGCAGATGAGACTCAGTATATTCCACCGCACTTTAGAATCGAACTAAACAACCGTGCAATTCTTCCGAGGTTACGAATGTCATTAAGCTCTCTGCCTGAGCCCACTATGTCCGATGTCTACGATGCGCGCCGCGCGATCGCGGCGCACGTTCACCGCACCCCGTTGCGACGCGTGCCGGGACTATGTGAATCGCTAGATGCCGACGTCTGGGTCAAACACGAGAATTTGCAGATGCTCGGCGCATTCAAAATCCGAGGTGGGATCAATCTGGTCTCGAGAACATCGGAGGAAGAACGCGCGCGCGGATTCGTGACCGCAAGTACCGGCAACCATGGCCAATCGATCGCCTACGCCGCCCAGCAATTCGGAGCCAAGTGCACGATCGTTGTCCCGGAAGGCGCTAACCCGGTGAAAATGGCATCGATGCGGAGCTTGGGCGCTATCGTCGTCGAACATGGTCCCACCTTCGACCAAGCAAGGACATATTCTGAGAACTTGGCCCGCGAAGAAGGCATGAGATACGTCCATCCGGCCAACGAACCGATGCTCGTCGCCGGGGTTGGCACCTACACCCTCGAGATCCACGAAGACTTGAGCGACATCGACTACATCGTCGTCCCGGTCGGTGCGGGCAGCGGTGCTTGCGGCGCCAGCGTCGTCACCAACGCCTTGTCCCCCAACACCAAAATCGTCGGCGTTCAAGCCGAAGCCGCTCCCTCGGTCTATCTGTCGTGGAAAAAGATGCAAGGGTCAACAGTCGACGCCAAAATGGAGACTCTCGCAGAGGGTCTCGCCACAGGCTCGGCGTACGACTACCCAGTCGGGATGCTGCGAAAATACCTCCACGACTTCCGGTTGGTCACCGAAGAAGCGATCCAACGAGCGATCGTCACGATAATCGCCACCACCCGCACGTTAGTCGAGCACGCAGGCGCAACATCGCTAGCCGGCGCAGAATCGATCCGCGATCAAATCAAAGGCAAACGGGTAGTCCTAATCGCCAGCGGTGCCAACATTACGGTCGAGCAGCTGAAGTCGGTGGTTGCCGAGTAGAAATCCGAGGGGGTTATCCCTCGGTGTTGATCCCCGCGATATCCTCGTCGATCTTCTTTAGCCGCAGGTAGTCTTCGCGGTAAAGGCAGTAGGCACGCTCAACATACAGTTGCGCCAACTCGGATGCTCGTTGTGACGTCGAGGTTGCGGCCGCGACGATTTTTGCGACTTCACGATTGGCAGGTAGGTAGCGACCGATCGCTCGTATCGTCGCCTCCGTCTCATTTGCCATCGAACGGTCGCCGCTTTCAACTGAGTAGCGCATGCGGCCCAACTGCTGCGACAACTCCGTCAGAAGATCAGCTTCATCCATCTCGCCGTACATCAAGTCGTAGTCATCTTCGTCGTACTTATCGTTGCCGCCGAGAGCGTCTTCGATCACTGCATCCAAATCGTCGTCTTCACCATGCGCCTCGGTATAGAGCCGTCCGTATTCCGCGCTGGCCTCGTTGACACGCTCCATCATGTCGAATGCATCTGAGAAGTTCAGCGTTCCGGCGAAGACTAGGTCATCGCCTCGGATTTCGGCGACCCGCTCGGCCTCCGCAATGCTCTCGAACGGTTCCGGTGCAGGAGGGAACGCGAACGACGATATGACGTTGGCGGACATTTCGGCGACCTGACCTGCGAGAAATGGCGGCATGTATTTGCCGATATCCAACGGAACCGGCAGTATCACGACGTACGTCACACCGATCGCATCTTGGTCGTTGGAGTCGCGGAAATAGACAAGTGCGTGTCCGCTCGGTTGGTCGGCATCGCCTCTTTCGAATTCGAGTTGCATCAGATTGAAGCTCTTTAGGTTTTTCGCGCTCCGCTCGAAACCGCTCAGCGGGCTACGTGCTGCCACGGATCACCGATATGAGAGAATGTTAACCGCACAGCAACATATCGATTCTACGCTGTCACTCCCTTTTTGTCTGTCCAAACCGAAACGAACTACGAGTGTACAAACGAATAGTCAGGCCATTGATTTTCTCGCTGGACGAGGAACAGAGCCACGCGCTATCCGAATACGCGCTGCACGTTCCGTACATGTGGAAGACCTTTGGATTCCGATCGATGATCGGTGACCCAAACCTGTCCACACGTGTCGCCGGCATCGAAATGCCGTCGCCGATAGGGCTTGCCGCCGGGTACGACAAAAATTGTCGGGTGCTGAAATCGTTGCTCGACCTCGGTTTCGGATTTGTTAGCGGCGGCACGGTTACGCTGGCTGAACGGTCGGGCAATCCGCCGCGCCGGATGGTGCGGCTTCCTGAAAGTGCAGCGATTCTTAATTCGCTCGGATTCCCGGGCGATGGATTGGCGCGCGTCCGACCCAGAATCGCCCAATTAGGCGCACATCGCTATCGCTCGTTCGTTAGCATCTCCGGATCCTTAGAAGACGAGATCGCAGAATGTTTCCGGCGACTCGCGCCGTTGGTCGCCGGTATAGAACTCAACATATCTAGCCCGAACACCGTTGGCCTGCGCGTTTTCCACGACCCGGCGAGACTTCGCAATTTGGTCGAGCAACTTCGCAAGATTCATGCCTCGCACACCCCATTGCTTGTAAAACTACCGCCTTGGTCAACTGAAGCTGATGAACGCCGTGCCGCGTTAGCCCTCGCAGAAACCGCAGTCAATGCTGGCGCTGATGGTCTTGTGGTGGCGAACACGATACCTATCGAGGATTCCCGACTTAAGGTCGGCAAAGGTGGACTCAGCGGTAACCCGCTTCTCGAAAACACCGAACGCATGACTGCCGAAGCGGCGGCACTTGTTGGCAAACACGTAAGCATCGTGTCTTGCGGCGGCATATCGAATGCCGAACATGTCTGGCGAATGTTCGCAGCTGGGGCGTCTGCGATTCAGCTCTATACCGCGATGGTTTACGAGGGGCCTGCGCTCCCGGCGCGCCTGAACCGCGGAATTCTCGAACTCATGGACCGCGCGTCGATTCGATCCCTTGCCGAAATTAACGGACCGCCGCCCTACTGATCGCCGATCATCTTTGTCGACCTGCCGCCATCTCCAAGATTTCGTCGCGGTACGCCATAGCAGATTGGGTCCCGGGCCGGGAAACGCAAAGTGCGCCGGCTGCCATTGCTAACCGAATTGCCCTTTCCAGATCGTTTCCTTCGCAGAACGCTCGCCCAAGCACTCCGGCGAATGCATCTCCGGCCGCAACTGTAGCCACTGCGTCTACGGGGAACGGAGGTAAGTGTCCATGCAACTCGTCGGAAGCAACGTACACGCCGTCGCCAGCCATCGTGACGATGACGCAACGGCACCCGTATTTTTCGCGAATGAGGTCTGCTGCGCGTTCCGCGGAGGTCACATCATTGATCGGGATCCCTGCCAAGGCTTCCGCCTCGAGAGCGTTTGGTGTGATGATGTCCGCATGTTCGTAAAACCCGCCGGGCACCGCGTCACTCGGCATTGCCGGAGCAGGATCCAACACGACCGGCACATTCAACTCGCGGGCCGCACGCATCACCTCCAAGCTGCACGTCAGCGGAATCTCTTGTTGAACAAGTAGCACGCCCGAATCCGGCAGCGCATCCTTCGCCTTCCGAGATTCGACCGGACCACACTTGCCATTTCCGCCGTAGATTGCGTGGACGTAGTTTTCGCCGCTCGGTTCGATGAAAATGATCGCCACTCCGGTCTCGATCTCTGGATCGTTTGTCACCCCGTCCATATCCACGCCTTGATCCGTCATGAACACCCGCAACTCCCTGCCGAACCCATCATCACCTACGCGTCCGACCATCTTCACTTCGCTATGACCACCTGCGAAACGTGCAGCAGCAACCGCTTGATTGCCGGCTTTACCGCCGCCTGACGTATATAAGCGATCACAGACGAAAGTCTCTCCGGCACGTGCCAACCGTTCGGTCTCAACGATCAAGTCCATGTTGATCGCGCCCACTAACAACGTTTTCTTCGAGTTTCCGGCTTGTATGCTTTTATCGGTCATGTTCTCGGATATCGGCATTGGAGATTGGGTCTTGGTGTTCGTGCGTTATGCACACGGCATCTCGGCCATCGCATGGGTCGGAGGAAGCATTTTCCACGCTTTGATCCTGCGCCCTCTGACTGTCGCAGAGCCGACAAAGATGGCGACCGCAATGTCGCTGATCTCACCGGCGTACCGCGAAATCATCGATATCGCGGTAGTGACGCTTGTAGTTTCGGGCCTCATCCTGATGTTCTCACGCATCGGTGGTAGTGAGGCGACCGTTGCGTGGGCGATCGTGCTCGGCGTCAAGATTACGTTTGCGATCTGGATGTTCTACATCGTTTGGCGACGTCGACGGATGCCGCCGCGCGCTTCGCTCGAAGAAGGCATCGCTTCGAAGCTCCTCGGCTACAACGCCGTCCTCGCACTAGGCTTGATCGTGTTTCTGTTGGCCAACGTGTTGCGCGAACTCGTCGAAGCCTCGTTAAGATGAGCGTTCCTTACAACTTCTGGAACTTGCGCACGCGTTGACCCATTTCTGGTGTTCCGATCTCGGCGACGTAGATGCTGCCTCCGGAATCAGTCCAAATGCCGTGCGCCGCGCCTAGGATCTTGGCATCGTCGTCACCGCGCCATCGCGTGACTAGATCGCCGTCAAGGGTCCAGATTGAGACGCCTCGGTTTCCGCCCTGCTCAGCGACATAGGCTAAACCGTCCCGGAAGTGGATGTCGCCTGGCGCGGACACGTCGGTCCATTCGGAAATGAAGTTGCCGTCTCCGTCGAAGATTTGAACCCGGTTGTTTTCTCGGTCGCAACCGTAAACACGACCGTTTTCATCGACGCCGACGTTGTGAACTAGTGCGAATTCGCCGGGTCCATCGCCTGGAATTCCCCAATTCATCTCGAATTCGCCGTCGGCTGAGAAGCGATGGATCCGGCGGTTCCCGTAGCCGTCGGAGACGTAGACCTTGCCGCTGGGACCGATCGCAATACCCGTGGGCGAGTTGAAGGGTTCGCCGTGCCGCCCATCCCAAGTGTTGGTCACGGCCGCCCAATCTCGATTGCCGAGTTCCATGAGTATGTCGCCGGACTGGTTGTGTTTGGTGACGATGTGTCGCTGCTTTTCCGACAGCCAGATGTTGTCGTCAGAATCGATGAAAATTCCGTGCGGTTCGCGGAAGAAGAACTCTGGTGCGATGCCCAATGTGAGTCCGTATCCCCAACTTCCGACCAACTCGCCGTCGGTGGTCCACCATGAGACAGGGTGCTGTTCGCGGGCGAAGACCCATACGCGGTCTTTGGAGTCGACTGCGACATCCGAGGCCATACCGAATTTCCAGCTTTCGGGCATCTTTTTTGGCCACTCTGGCACTACTTCATACCTGAAATCTCCATCGCCAACGATAGTCATGACATTGCTCCTCGCCCGCAGGCGTCAAGTTCGATTGCATTGTGATGCATGTTACGGCATCTATGTTTGCGGTGCGCAACCCTTATGATGCCGACAACGCGTAGGACTCGAACGACACTTGGCTCGTTTATCCGCCGATCACTTCGTACTCGATCTCGATCTCGGTCCAACATGATTGAATTCTGTCTGGATGGAACATGTCTGAACCGTCGAATCCGTCGAAATCATCGCTTTCATAGGAATTTTCGCCGAAATCGCTACAATCTTCGAGGCTGCCGAATTCGCCTTTCACATAAACGGGAACTGCGCCAAAATCGCCGTCGTACGAGAAATTTTCTTCGCTCAGAAACAGAGCCGCGTCTCTAGTTACATTGCTACCCTTGATCCTGAAAAATCCCTCATAATGCGTCTTGTCGACGTAAACTGGTTCAAGGTAGGACGACGAATCTTCAAGCCAAACTACGGTTTGGTCTCGTTCGGGTGGATCGTACTCGACGGTTTCTCGAGGAACATCACACAACATCAACGCGTCGTGCCGATCAGAATAAACGAGCAAAGTTGTCGCATCATCCGAAGAGCCAGCTTGTGAATCCGATCCAACTGGCCTGCAACCGTCGGCGCGATCGACGACGAGGTTGCCGAATACCACTGCACCTAATATGAGCGCACCCAGAACCGCGAAGGAGATTATCGGTGTCCAGAACACCTTCGCCCTTGAATTTCGAACTGGTCCTTCCGACATTGCTCTTCTCCAACTGAATGTTTATTGAAAACGATACCCAGATGAGTGTTGCTCAAAGAATACCATCGTATTCTCAGAAGTGGCGATGTCCCATGCATCAACATAACCCAGACACGACCAAACGCTTGATCATCCTAGCCATCGATGATGCTTGGAGACGATTACGCTCGTCGTTCAACGAACTTCGGAGCGAAGATGCCTCAACTCCCGGTGCATGCGGTGATTGGTCGGTGAACGAGATTCTTTGGCACATCAGCGCTTGGGAACGTCTCCTGATGACGGCGCTTAAGACGCCCGACGACGGTTACGACTACCCCGAACCGGATGTCGACGAATTTAACGCGAAAGTTGTCTCGGAAATGCTTGGAAGGTCGCCGCGACAAATCATCGAGCGGCTCGAATCCACTCACCGTCGCCTACGCGATGCACTCGCTAATGCACCAACCAGTCACTTCCGTCAGGACCACCCGAGACGTCGGTTGATCGACGAATGGACGTTCCTCCACTACGAGGAGCATGCGGCGCAGATTGCGGCGTGGCGAGCAGATGCGCAAGAGTAGTGAGTGGACTTCTACGAGCGCAGAAGCCGAGACCGAGGATCATCGAAAATCGATTCGATGACGACGCAACAAAGCCAATCTGAAACTTGAACCCACAGCTATCAGTCCTAGGATGAACAGGAACAACAAAATACCGATGCTTCCGCCAGGCGAGTAGCCACCTGTGGCAGGCGGCTCAGGCATCGCTGTGGGTATCGCCGCCGGTGAACCAGATGTGCCCAATGCGACCGTCACCGGGACCGAGCTCACGTTCGCACATGCCAGCACTCCATCGCCTCTTATCCTGATCGATGTGGATAAAACCGTCAGCGAGCCGTCGGCGTTCATCGCAAGCGTTGCAACGTCCGAGATGTTCGCGCGCAAACTATCCGCTAAGGGAGCACAGAACTTGACACTCGAGTTGAGTTGGTAATTCGAGACTGGTGCACCGCTCACGTCTAGCGCGGAAATGTTGTATGAATTGCCAGCCAGGGTGTAACGCTGATGCATCATCCCGGCGTTCGACGCCGCGCCGACATCGTCGACCCGAAGGCCGACGATGTCCCCATTCGGCACGGCACCAGAACCGGCGATTAGCGTTACGATGCCATCTGTAAAGTTACCGCCATCGACGGGCGTGAAGACTTCGTATTGTGCACCATTGTCGCCAACCAGAATCGACGGAATCTCACCAGCAGGGTTCGTTGGAGAGACAGTAGGCTCAGATGCTGGACTGGATCGCAGAACCGCGACCGTGAAAGAAGCGCGGCAGTCCTCACTGGTTGCGTCACCACATGATGCCAAGGTAGCGTGAATTGTGTACGTCCCAGGTGATTCCGGCGCCGTAAACTCAACGACGCGGTCGTTAGCCAAGGCATCGGTGTCGAGCGATGGATACGCTTCCGCAAAACTGCCGAAACCATCCTCTAAAGTCCAAATCACGCTGGTCTTACCATCGATCAACTCATCGTCGGCAATATCCTGTCGACCGTACGGCACAACGCCTAGACGGATCTTATCTCCGCCTCGAACGCTAACTCCCGATATGCTGGGCGCCAGGCGATTTATCCGATGATGCGCCTGGATGCCCAGATCGTTGATTTGAACATCCGCCAATGCTGAATATCCGCCCATATAGACTGGATCATTGATCAGCGCGCCGATGATCGCCATCCCACCCTCCACATCATGATCTATTCTCGCGGTCACCGACACTGTACGTGGGATTTTCCAATCATCTGGAGTAAACGTGACCGAACTCGGTGAGATGGAAATGCCCGAATTGTTAGTAGCAAGGGTTATCGGCAGGTCGCGGCTAGGGGCCGATTCAAGCACAACATCGAAACTCGTTGTCTGTCCCTCTAGAACCGTCAATGAAGCGGGAAAAACTGTGAAACGAACAATTTCGGGCAGTTGTGAAGGCACCGTCCTTGCGCCGGTACCGTAAGGTCCGGTGTGCCCCGCTAATTCGCGACCAGGTCCGGTGTAACCCGCTAATTCGCTATCTACCAAATATGGATCAGAAGTGATCCCCGCGACCTGCGGCTGATCTACATCGTCTTGAATGAAATCCGCTGGGAGACGCAACTCAGGCCCCCAATAGTTGTGGGAAGCATGCACACGCGCATTCGCCACTGCGAACGTATCCGCGCCCTCTTTATTGGTTATCCAAGCTCCGATCCCGTCTCGCTCTTGAAATCCGATGAAGGCGTTGTAGTGGACCCTTAAGTCGAACCAAGTACTGCTGCTCGCTCCAGCGAAATAAGCCGAGCTGCCGTAGATGCCTGTAGGATCGTCGTCGCTGTCTGTCGACCTCTGCTCAAACGTGTTGCCGACTACTTCAGCACGTATCTGCTCCCCCTCATTGTGATCGGAATATACGCTGATCCCCAGTGAATTACCCACGCTTGGAGTTCGATCCTGTCGGAGATTAAGGAAGTGGTTGCCAATCACCTTGGCATCAGTGTGAACTGTAGTGCCGTCGTTCGCCGATGCCCAGGCAAATCCCAACTGTATCGCTCCACCCGATGCACCATCAATGACGTTTCCGCGCACCTCGATCTCAGCGTTGATAGTCGTTCCATCAGGGGAGTTTGGCACAAACCAGTGTGGAGCGTAGATTAGTGCGGCGGTGGTGTAGGTTATGTGGTTGTTTGATACCGTAGCGTCGGCACCACCGGTTATCTGTATTGTAGTGTTTAGATCATGGAAAGTGTTATCTGATATTGTTACGTCGAAGTATCCGTAGATGCCAATGCCCAATCGGTCGCCGTTACGGATTCTGTTCCCTGTTATCCGGATTGGCAACAGGTTGGATACTTTTCCATCTGCATCGATATTTGGCACATGACTATGGGTCATACTCACACGAACGGCGCGGAAAGAAGCGCGGCCAAACGCAAACCCTGGGAAGTCCCCAAGCCCTCTCGTAAGATCTGGACACGGATTGGTGAGACGGTTGCCATTCTCGTCTCTTCCGCCGAATGCGTACCAATAATTCTCCATAATGTTGTTCGAGATCGTTCCGGATGTATCTTCAAAAAAGAGCCCGTACAGCGCAGTTCTAGGAGACTCATCGAGCAGACATTGATAATCAAATACGAGGTTATCGATGGTTACGTCACTAGACGCTTTGACCGCGAATATCGCTCCATTGCCCGAGCCTCGAGCATCTTCGATTATCTTGTTTGCCTGAAGCGTAGTTGGTCGGCTTGAATCGACTGGATTGGCACCCTTGATGGTAAGGTTGCTAGCGTTTTCGACCAAAATCGAGTTGCGATAGATGCCGGGACCAAAGATCAACGCGTGATCGCTGGCGTAGGCCGAGTCTAGAGTTGCAACCTCAGTTGTGGAATCGATGTCGAAATAGGTG
The DNA here is from genome assembly GCA_965232825.1 of Dehalococcoidia bacterium. GTDB lineage: Bacteria > Chloroflexota > Dehalococcoidia > Lucifugimonadales > Lucifugimonadaceae > Bin127. Next base: position 966,697 of record OZ247429.1, read on the forward strand.
CCGAAGTTATCGGGTGTAACTTGAATGGTTGTGGTTTGTTGCGCTTCAGCGATTTGATCATCGCTTACGGCGATAGTGAAAAGCACCGCCGTCAGAGCCAGCGCGAACAGCATCGCAACTGAAAACGACCGTCCTCTAATGCGCTTTAGAAACGGGGGGGGGGGGGGGGGGGGGGGGGGGGGGGGGGGGGGGGGGGGGGGGGGGGGGGGGGGGGGGGGGGAGGGGGTACATTGCCGGTCAGTTATCATTCGCATCGTCAGACTAGTCCGTCAAGACTTCTTGTGTCTAACCAATAATACGTCACTACCATGTAATGCGTCACTATCATGCATGGCGAATAGCAATGAATCGCACAACGGTTCAAGCTCTTTCCCACTTCCGCAAGCTAGTCACCTCCCGCGGCGGATTCAGGTTCGATCCCGTATTCGTATATGAAACCTCTGCGATGTACACCGCTCCCGATGAGTCGGTCGCGATGCCGTGTGAGGCGATGAATTGGTCGTGGCCTTCGCCAGCAAGGCCCGCGCCGAAAGAGTCGACTTCGTTTAGGTCGGTGTCAAGAACTACGATGCGTTGGCCGAGGTTGCGTACGCCTGCCTGGACCGGCGGTGCTCCAGCTTCGGCTACGTATATCCGGTCGTCATCTCCGCGTCCATTGGCGACTGCGATAGGCCGATGCATGTGTTTCTGCCCTAGGTAATCACCGTCGAGGCTGAAGATTTGGATGCGGAAGTTTTCACGGTCTGCCACTACGATTTTGTCGCCACCTAGCAGGCAGATGTTGTGGGGTAGGCTGAATTGCCCATCCAATGCGCCCGGCGAACCCCACGATTTGATGTGGTTGCCGTCGGAATCGTACTTGTGGACCCTCGAGTTCCCGTAGCCGTCGGTGATGAATATGTCTCGCGACTCCGGGTGCACGACGATATCGGTCGGTCGATTGAAGGGATCGCCCTCCTGCCATGCCGCGGGTTTTCCGCGCTCGCCCAACCGGAAGATTATCTCCCCCGAAGGGGTGCGCTTCTCGACGACATGGTCATCGTCATCGGCGAGGTACAGATTGTCGTCGCCGTCGATGAAGATGCCGTGCGGACGGTTGAATTCGCCTGCCCCCCACGTCTCAAGGAAGTTGCCATCGACATCGAAGATCATCATTGGCCAGTTACCGCGGTTGAAGATGTAGACGCGGTCCCGTGAATCGACGGCGACCGAAGTCGCTTCTTTGAACGACATCGGATGGGGGAGTTTTGCCCAGTATGGGATGGGTTTGTATGGCATGGCTGAGTGGGTTGCTCCTTGGTTTTTTCGGGCATCAGACTCGTTGCTGTGGGGGCGAGAACGGGCCAATACGGTGGTCGTCTTAGGTGGTGTTGGCATTCAGAGTTTATCGCGGGATATCTCCGCAATGACTCGTGGACGTTAAACTGTGTTACATCAGCGAAAGCGCCGTCTCATTGCGCCCCTCGGCTCGGACGTTCCTCAAATCTTCGAGTCGAGCGCTGGTTTTCACACGTCCGGCGCTTTGTTCGTGTATATTGAGAGGCGGAGCGTGAAGTTGGTGTTCGTTGCAGAGCGCGCAGCGGGCACATGAGACAAGACTCTTTCCAGAGTCCCCAAGAGGAACGGGGATCGCGAAAATGAGAACCCGGCATTTAGCCGCCCTTCCTTCCGCATTCGTAGCGGCGCGTCCTCCGTCTTCCTGTGAAACACAGAGGCAAGGCAGATGCGCTCAACCATCGAACCTTCGGATCGTCTGCTGACCCGAGCCGCGGCGTTCCGCCGCATCGTCAAGTCCCGATCATCGCAAGTCCGGGCACTTTCAATCGTCCATCTGCACGATCTTCAACGCCGCGCGTCTTGCGGCATGTATGGAAGGAGGCTGCGCGGTCCGCCATGAATACCGGCGAACATCAACCATTAACGACACGATGAACTGAGTTGAACGTCGAGGCGGCGTGTTTCTGATGCAAACCGCCCCGACGGGACGCTCCCAATGGATACAAAGAGGCGCTCCAATGCCTATTATTACACCGCGCCCGCGGTTCTGCGGCAAGTCTCCGTTCGTGCAGCCGCGCACGAAACTCACCGACATGCAATGGCGGTTGATCCGCGACCACCTTCCCGGAAAGAAGGGAGACCCCGGCCGGACCGGGTTCGACAACCGAATGTCTCTCGAAGGGATGCTCTGGGTGATCAGAACAGGCGCGCCGTGGCGCGACCTCCCGGCCCGCTTCGGCAACTGGAACACGGTTTACTGGCGGTTCAGACGTTGGATAAAAGCAGGAGTGTTCGACCTGATATTCGCGGTGCTCACGGCGGACCGGGATCTGACAACCGTCATGGTCGACGGCACCTTCGCGAAAGTACACCAGCACGCGGCAGGCGCGCGGAAACTCGGGGAGACGGCGGAAACGTCGAAGAAACTGCAGAAGATCGGTAGAAGCATGGGCGGCTTGACAACCAAGCTGATCGCCGTGACTTCCATCGACGGAAGACTCGTTGATTTCTCGTCGCATCCGGGCAACGCGGCTGAGGCTCCGTGCTTCGTTCCGCTGGTCGCAAATCTCGATGTCCAAGAAGTGCTCGCAGACAAAGCCTACGATTCCGACGAAATACGCTCCACGCTCGCCGCAAGAAAAATAACCGCGGTCATTCCCTCGAAGTCGAACAGGAAGGTTTCGATCCCACACGATGAGAAACGGTACGAGAAGCGGCACATGATCGAAAACTACTTCTCATACATCAAGCATTTCCGAGGAGTAGCGACCAGGTACTGCAAACTCGACGAGACCTATTCAGCGTTCGTCAAGATGGCGGCGTGGGTCATCGAGACGCGCTAACCGCGAGCGCGTCGGTAGCTCGACCAGAACCTTGCGAGGTGGCTTTCGCGCGTCTCGCGGTCGAAGCCGATTGCGATGAACGTAAACATCGCACCGCCCGCGACTGACACCTCGGGCACAGGGTTGGAAATCGAGGCGATTGCAAACGCCATGAGGCCGGTGCCGATCAGTCCCCACATCGCTAGGCGATTGCAAAACTGGACGAACTTATCTACAATGACGTTTGAGGTCATTTCGCTCCTTTCCGCGCCTAATAAGTGAGAAGGTCAGGCGCAGCGATAGGGTTGTATTTAATATTCGCGAAATTGTAACCTGTCAGAATCCCGCTCCGACCGAGCGGGATTTTTGGTTGTTAAGCCTTATTTACGCAATCCGTTGAAAGCAACGGGTTCACGACGATTTCACGCGCAGACCGACTATTTTCTGATAGATTGTGTTTTGATTCGCAGACGAATCGTTAGACTCAAGGCGACGTTTCTTCGCAACAGTTCCGATTGACGGCGCGAGCCGTGCGGCGGGATCGCGGATTCCCGCGCCTCCCTTCGTCGGCTCTTGCGGAGAACGTCTGCGAATCACATTCGTTGTCCAGTCGCAAGGGAGGCTCCGATGTTTCGCGAGTTCCTTTTATCCCGTGTCGTGTGCGGATTCGCCCCGCGGATTAACAGATCGACAAGCGACAAGCGCGCTCGTCGATGGGGGAAGGGGATCGTTTGCTGGTTGATTTTCGATGCGGCTCTTATAGCACTTCTGATCGGCTATCTCTGCCTCGTGGTCCAAAAGCCCTACACGATGGACACATTTATGCGGCGCTTCGCCGACCTGTTCACATGATCCAGTTCAGTATCAAGGCATTTGGAGTATCTCTCGCCGGGCTGGTCGTCTGGTACATCGGCCTTAGCATCACAGATCCGGATTACTCCCAAACCCTGCGCGACGAATGGCGTGTAACGGTTCGCTCGCAGTTCCCGTTGCCGGAAGATGTAGTGGTTGTGAAGATCGAAGTGACGGCCACTGCGTTGCCGCCCACTTCCACTCCTGTTCCGACTTCGACACCTCGACCCACCCCGACCCCAGTGGTGAATGACAAGCAGCTGGCGCAGATGCGGGGATACATGCTTGAATTGCTCAACGCGGAACGCCCGGGCAACCCTCTCGCTCCGAACTACAACACGTCGGCGCAACTGTACGCGGAAGACCTTGCCGAACGTTGCAGCAATTCGCACACCGGATTGGACGGATCAAGCCCCGAAGAGCGTTACAAGCGCGCCGGACGCGGTCATTACTCATGGGTGTCCGAAAATATCTTAGGATGGATCGGAGGCAACTGCACGTTGCGCATGGTTCGACAGTGGACGGTCTTTGACATGATCGACGAAGCCCATGAGGTTCTCATGGCGAGTCCAGGGCACCGCCGCAACATACTGCATCCCTCTCACGACTCGGTCGCATTTGGGTTTGCGGTCAGAGACAATAGACTATGGGTGGTTCAAGTCTTCGTTGCAGAATGAAACGCCAACAATCTGAATGCCAACACCACCTAGGTCAACTCTCGGTACGAGCGTCGACAGTCTGCTTGTCGTCGGCCCCTTTTTTGGCGTCTTCTTCTCGTTTTTTGAAATCGAGATACCAGTTGTATCTGCGATCGGATTTTGGATGGTTTTTGGGCTGTTTTTCCTTCGTCATATCAGGTCGTGTCCCCATGGTCGACGGGCAGACAGCTGCATCGTATTGTTTCACCAACTTGCTCTGGCCGCATCTTTTGGTATTGCCTTAGCTTACAAGCAACGCTCATAGCCTGGATGAGAACCACAAAGTCACCGATGTCATTCGACGCGTACCACTGTGACCAAGCGCGGTGCACTTCCTTTTCAGGGAAGGCGGAGCGGACTTCATTGATCGCCGTAATCCCTGCTTCGTTGAACGCATGAGTTTCCTTGAAATCTTGGCAATCGAATAGGATCCCGTGAGCGTTTCCCACCACTCTCCTAAAGACTTCGCGTTTCAGTCGCAAGTTTTCTAGATTGTGTTGCAGCCAAACGGCACCGAAACCAACTGCTGCTAATGTGGCGGTCGACGCGCCGATGCCGGCTACGGCTAACCAATCCGATGTGTTCATTGGGCCATTCGCTCTGAAATTTATCTGTCAAATTCGAGACTGTCTCACCAGTCCGAAAAGACATGATACTACGCATGTTGCGTATTTTCAGGGTGAATGGCGAAGAGTTATCATCCCTTAACCGGCCGCCATTTGCGTAGACTAACGATCTCGCCTCTTGGAGGTTCGTCCATCCCACAGTTCTCGGGGCTGGAGTAGTAGTTGGTGTAGGCGACTTCGGCGACGTAGACGTTGCCTTGGGAGTCGGTGGAGATGCCGTGGGGCGCGGTGAATTGGTCTACACCCATGCCCGGTTGCGGATTGCCCAATCGCTCGATCAGTTGGCCGTCGGCGGTGAGGATGGAGACGCGTGCGCCGAGGTCCGGAACGCCGCGCTGGACCGCTGGTTGGATCATGTCGCCGATGTAGATCTTGTCGTCGTCGCCCTTGCCCTGAGTTACAGACATCGGGTGATGGATGTGCCACTGATTCACATACTCACCGTCGAGGGTGAAGATTTGGACGCGGAAGTTCTCGCGGTCGGCGACGATGACTTGGTCGTCTCCGAGCATAGAGATGTTGTGGGGCAGGCTGAACTGGCCGTCGTAGGTGCCGGGTTCGCCCCATGAGAGCATGTGCTTGCCGTCGGGGTCGAATCGGTGAACGCGGGAGTTGCCGTAACCGTCGGAGACGAAGAGTTCGCCAGTGTCGGGCTGAATGGCGATGTCGGTTGGTCGGTTGAAGTAACCTCCACCCTGCCACTCGCATGGTTCGCCCTGGACACCAATGGTCATCTGTTCGACACCTTCCTGGTCGAACTTTCGGACGTAGTGTCCGTCGTCATCAACCACATAGATGTTGTCGTCGCCGTCGATTTCGATGCCGTGGGGGCGGGTGACGGTGTCGTGGAGCATCGTCCGAAGGAGGTCGCCGTCGGGATTGAATACGCAGACGGGGTCGGTTCCTCGATTGAAGACGTAGACGTTGTCCTGCGAGTCGACGGCAACCGAGGTCGCGTCGCCGTAGAACGATACCCCCATCGGCAGCTTAGGCCAGTGCGGCACCGGCTCCCACTTGAGTCCGTCCGGATTGCAGATTGATGTTGACGAAGCCATGACGTTTGCGATCTCCTTGTGTTCCACCGCTTCTTCGGATTGCTCACTAGGATACGTCATCACGGCATAGCGGTTGACGCTTCGGAGAACTATGAAATCGTGCCAAACGCGCCGCGCAAAGCCCGATCGAAAGTCATGACTTCTCGCACACCGCGCCGACGACACGATGCCAAGTGGCAAAGGTCCCGAGCACTCAAGGAGGGATGCTGTTCGCGAAGTTTCGACGCAAGGCTCACATCTTCCATTTCTAAAGGCCAAACTTCTGCCACAGTCCGAGACACTAACGCCATCGCGTCGGCCAGAGTTTGGGATCTGCCCACTGGGTGGTATGCGTGAAGCAACTCTTGGAGGACTTCAGCAGAGGTGAACAACTCGATCAGGTCGTTGCGGGCGTCGATTAGCAACTCGATTGCGATGTCGCGATGCGGGTGGGGTCGTCCGACTGCATAGATGAAAACATTAGCGTCGACGAACATCAAACGTCAGGCAGTCCACGGCTACGCGATTCGTTAATAACCTTCAAATGCTCCTCCCAATCCGGTTCACGCCCAGGGCCGGCCCTTTCGTCACAACGCTTGAAGAATTCCCGCATCTCCTCTTCTGATTTGAACTTCTGGTCCTTCTGTGACCGTTCCAAACGCTCACGTGCAGCCGCGCGGAGCCAAGCGCTCAAAGACATCCCTTCGCGCCGCGCCTGATGCACGAAACTATATTTATCCGTATCCGGCATCATCATCTGAACCCTGGCCATGACTCATGCCCCATCAATATTGTGTATCTTCGTTGTGTATGTGTAAGTTTATTACACAACATCATTCCTTGGCTCAGTCGTTAATCGCGGGCTGATTTGAGCCATGCGGCCCACTGGTCTGGAAGCCATTGGACCATATTGATGCCGGATTCGACGTCTTCGGTGAGGAGTTTGCCCGCGGCGTGCGTGGCTTCACGAACGCGGTCCTCGGCGGCACGTACCTCGGGATGATTCGGATAGCCCGGAAAACCCATCGATTGCGCCAAGTCGTTGGATCCAAAGGCGATCAAGTCGATGCCTCCGACTTTCAGGATGTCGTCGATAGTCTCGACCGCGTTCGCCGTCTCGATCTGCGCCGCCACGGTCACCTGCTCGTTGAAACCCGCCATGTAGTCGGGCGATTCATGCCCCGCCATCCCGTACTCTCTACCGCGTGAGGTGCCGAAGCTCCGCTCCCCTTCGGGACCGAAACGTGCCGCTTTCGCGATCTGTTCTGCCTGTTCCGGGTTATCTACATGGGGGCACAAGATACCCATGAGACCTCGGTCAAATGCCCGTAGGATGGTGTCGGTTTCGGTGTTTGGGATGCGGGCGGTGCATGTCATACCGTGGATTTCGCCGGCCCGGCGGGATGTATATACCTTTCTACGCGCACCAGAATCTCTTGCGTAGTATGATGCAACAATGGAGACGGTCAACAACTTATCACTCGTCGAGGTTGTCCGCAAGTTCTCTGACGAACGAGACGCCGAGGAATGGTGGATCGCCAATCGATGGGTGGATGGCATCCGGTGTCCTCGATGCGAGGGTGATCGGATACGCGTCGTAGACGACCGCAAACCGATGCCGTTCTATTGCAACGTCTGCCGTCGATATTTCTCTACGAAGACGGGGACGGTCATGGAGGCGTCTAACCTGCCGCTAGGCAAATGGGCGATCGCCATCTACCTCTTCAACGTCAATCCGAAAGGGATTTCCGCGAGACGACTACAATCCCTGCTCGGTGTCTCGTATCGAACCGCGTGGCACATGGCTCATCGAATCCGCGACATGTGGGATGTCTACGGTCCGAAATTCGAGGGGACGGTAGAGGTCGACGAGACCTATGTTGGTGGAAAAGAGGGCAACAAGCATTGGAACAAGAAGCTCCGAGTGTCAGGGACAGGTCAGAAGGTTCCGGTCGTAGGGATGAGGGAGAGGGAAACCGGTCTCGTGCGAGCGGAGGTGGTCGAGAGAACCGACCGGAGAACACTGGTCTCGTTCGTCCATCGGAACACCCGGTTGAGAACGACAATCCACACCGACGAGGCTCCCGCGTACAGGTCGGTCAGGAGACCGCACGAGACGGTGAACCATAGTCGTCACCGTTATGTTGACGGAGACGTGACAACGAACGGCATCGAGAGCTTCTGGGCAGTGCTCAAACGAGGCTACTCGACGTATCACTCATGGAGCCGGAAGCACCTGCATCGCTACGTGCGGGAGTTCGTCGGAAGACACAACCTCCGAGGATTGGACGTCGAGACTCGGATGGAGGTCGTGGCTGTGGGAGCCGTGGGGAAGCGGCTCAGGTATCGGGACTTGATCGCGGAGTAGAATCGCGAATCGGGTTTGGAGGACGCAGGGTGAGGTCTGGTGACCCGTTCAGGACTTCCAATCTCCAACGCTCGGTTCAATTCCGAGTCACCCTGCCAGTTACGAGAGCGGCGGCCGTCCGCTACATCGTCGAAAAGTATAGCAACTAACGCTTTTTGAGATACGGCCACTTCTTCGGAGGGGGGTTGCCGACGAATACCTTCGCGATCTCTTCAGGAGACGCGTTGATCGGCTCTGGCAACGGTTTGCGAGGCCGTCCTGCTCGACGGGTTCCGTTCTTGGGTTTCGTGGTCACGTCAATCCTTCCCTTCGGTTTGCCAACGATGTTAAATGCGAAGCGGGTTGGCTGTCAATGACGTTTAGCGCGGGGTAGGATAAGGATGGTCGGAGGTGCCTTTGGAAAGCCAACGGGCGACTCACCGTAGCCAAAATACGTGAGCTGCCGCCTCCGACCTCTTGAGATATCGGGTCGACCGACTAATCTCACCCCCTAGCATACATCAGTTCCTGCATTGACTGTCAACGATGTTAATCGCTTTGGTATATGGTTGAAAACGTCACGGAGATCGTTCGGCGTGCCGAATCGCAGTTGAGCAGGGCGCGTACGCGCCCCCTTTTCGGAAATTCGGTACTGTCGGTCTCCGTGACACGAGCCACTGTTCGAGCCGGGAGGGGGCACCTGTGTCTGAATATATCTGCGACCGAGATCAATGCGGCTACGAGGGTCCACGGATACGAGGCACTGGTGAATTATGGACGAAGGTATGGAAGTCGGCGTCGTGGTTGATGATAGCGGGGCCGTGCCTTGGAATCGTCTTCGGATTAGTTTTGGCGATTCCTCTCTACTTCGTCCACGAAGGACTGGCGGCGCTGGGTTTTCTGATGGGTGTGTTGATCGCCGTAGGGGCAATACTCGTGAGAACTACGCGTGACAAATGTCCGGCGTGCAATAGAGGAACGCTAATCGAGCAAAACTCTGTGCGAGGTCAAGCGTTGCTTTTGCGGAATCGAATCAAATACGACAATTAGCGTCAATGACGCGTAGCACCGTATATAGTTCCCGGCCCGGCACATGTCTTCGACGTCGTTCCAATCGAAAACACCGTGCTCCATGTCGAGGTGCAGGACGTCGAAACCGGCGTAACCCGCCATTTCGGCAAGAGCTGGCGCTGGAAAAGTGAAGGTTATGCCGTAAACTTTGGAATTGTTCTCAATCGCCGTTCTGATTTTGCTTGTGCGCATTTTGCGGTAGCCTAGAGTTTTGCGTCTTGTCTTGCAATTGTTGGATGCCGAATAGAAGTGTACACCTGATGACCACAAAAATCCTTATGCATGTCATCTCGCTCCAAGTTGCACTCCTACTCGGATCATTGGTGATGTTCGCGTGCACAACTACCGATGACTCTCTCAATGCGACTCTCGTTCCCACGTCGTCACCGGCGCCAGTGCCAACCGCAGAGACGGCTTTGATCCCAAGTCGCACCACTGCGCCCGACTTGCCTCTCACTGGCACGCCGACAATAGTACCTGAGCCAAACGCATCTCCAACTCCGATCCTCGCTGAAACGTTGACGACGATACCAACGTCGACATTCACACCTACGGTTGTCGTCGAACCTAGTCCAACGGAAACGCCGATGCCAACGGTCACATCCACTCCAACATCCACGCCGACCGATACTCCAACAGCTACTGCGACGACGATACCAACAGCTTCTCCGACGCCCACTCCGTTCGTGTTTCCTTCACCTACGGCTACTCCCGATCTCGATCAGTTATTGGACGGCTCGGGAATTTCCAGCAATAAAGGTTGCCGAAACGGAATCGTGGTGCCAAGCCCCCATACTAATCCCGTATTGGTCCAAGACTGTGAGGTGTTACTACAGATCGCAGGCACGCTCGCCAGCAAAACGGACCTCAATGACAATCCATTCAATTGGTCTGAAACCACGCCCATTAATCAATGGTTATATATTGAGCTTTTACGGGATTGGGGATTTAGCCTAAAGTTCGAAACACCCAATCGCGTCATCGGGTTGTTTCTAGAAGGTAACGAATTTCAGGGGATCATTCCACCCGCCATCGCAGAATTGAGTGCTTTAGAGGCACTCTGGATACGCGAAACGGAAATTACCGGTGATATTCCCTCTAACATCGGATCGATGACCAATCTAAGGTTTCTTAATCTGTCCAGTAATCGTTTGACTGGACACATACCAACAGAGCTTGGAAATCTTACCGAATTGGGTGAACTATATCTTAGTAGAAATCGATTATCCGGACCGATTCCCATAACATTAGCGAAGCTCACAAAGCTCACAAATCTCGAACTTGACGGAAATCGATTGACGGGAGATATTCCAACAGAGTTAACCAGTTTACCGAATTTGGCGTATTTTCACATCGGAAACAATGATTTCACGGGTTGCATCCCCCCAGAATGGCGCCGATATTTCTACCAAGATGCAGAACGACAGATGGTGTTTTGCGATGAACAATTGACCATTTCTAGTCGACCTGAATTCGAAGGTGGATTAGATCTAAGTGTCACCTATATCGAACGATTGCCTAGATACGAAAAATACCTCGTCACTTCGTACCATGATAATTCCCATTGTGAATATCTCCATCACGAAGATCTTGGGCCCGAGCTCTGCTGGACCGTTTCTGAATTGAAGCACTGGCCCGATCCAGGGGAAACCGTGACATTGATCGCCCATGTCAGGAATTTCGGTGACACTGATTCGCCGGAATTCGACTATCAATGGAGCTTTAGCCACGACGTAATATTCGAGGCTACACATGGCGGGTTAGATGCGGGGGAAGAAGGTAATTTCGAATTCGATATCCGTTGGCCAGGTCACTCAATCAATCCGACAATCACCTTTACCATTGATCCTGATAATCAAATTGACGAACTCATCGAAAATAACAATCAGCTAACTGACTGGATCAAAGGTTACACCATCGGAGTATATTTCAGTGAACAATCCTACGATTCGTTGACTCACTCCAATGTTCCGGGTCTATCGATTCAATCGCCTGAGCATTGGATACATCGTCATATTGCTGGATTGAACTCGCTTCTCGACAATGCCAATCTGCAAGATCGAGTACGTGCCGAACTGTTTGATGTCTCTAATGACGACGGGCTTGAATATCGGCATCCGATGAGGCGGAAATTGGACGGTTGGCTTGAGATATCAAGTCATAATCCCTTCTACACCATCGACGGATTTTCAGACCGTCCCGAAATCGACTTCGAACTGCTTCGTTCTTTGATGTATCAGATTGGTGTTATCGATACCCGGCGTTTATTCTTGGGACTCGGCAACGTCAATCTGCCAGATGTCAACCGCCCAGGCGAAAAAGCGGGTTGTGGTACGGAATACTGGCTTTACGAATGGGAGTGTTACCGGTTCTTGGACTCGGCTCGGGGCCTGATGTCAGGCGACCAGATACGAATCGGTTCGCATACCGCGGGCGGTCTGCGTAGCAACTTCGGGCATCGACGGGGCTACGACGGTGAATACTTGTTCGACACCCCGCGCCAAAACGTGATCACGATCAACGATTCCGCAGGCAATGCCTTGCCAGACGTTAAGTTACGGCTCTTCCAGTTTGATGAACGTCAATACGACGGGGTCTTTTATCCCTCTCACATCGTAGATGAAGTTCCTGAATTCACGCTGACGACTGATATCAATGGATCAGTTGTACTACCCAACCACGGAATCACCGGTCAACTCACCGCGACCGGACACCAATTGAGGCCAAATCCGTTTGGGGTAATCGATGCCACAGGCAACAACGGAGTCTTCATCATCGAGATGACCAGCGACCAATGCACAAACTACGAGTGGCTATCCATCATAGAACTCAACCTCGCATACTGGGAAGGCAATACTGAAGAGGCAGTTTTCGAGAAAACCCTCCGCTGCCCACCTCCATGATCTGACAACGATCAACCTCCCATCGCGTATCCTTATCTGACACTTCTCATCTGCTTCCCGAACCACGCATTGAAACTTCCGTCCCTAGCCGCGAGGCCAATCCGCGCCGTTCGGCGCATCTACCGTGGCTACGTCGTCGCGCTCCTCGTCTTCCTTTCTACCGGACTGTCCATCGGCATGACGCAATACGCGTTCGGCGAGTTCGCAGGTCCGTTGCAAGCTCGCTACGGCTGGAACCAAACCGAACTCAACCTATCTCTCACTTTCGCATTCATCTCCGGAATCCTCGCTCCCGTCATCGGCTACTGGACCGATCGCTTCGGCGTGCGACCAGTCATGTTCGTATCCCTCGTTCTTATCGCCATCGGCTTTTCGCTCCGACCGTTCATCACCGAACTTTGGCACTGGTATACCTTGTCGGCGCTGGTGTACGCGGGTTTTCCCGGGGCGACGGTTTTGCCTGCGGGGAAGATGGTCGGGTTGTGGTTTCCCCATTCGATGGGACGCATGACCGGCGTCGTGGTTTCCGGCAACAACTTCGGCGGCATGACGATGCCGCCACTCGCCGCGACCATCATCGCTCTGTTCAGTTGGGAATTGGCATACATAACCTTCGCCGTCGTCATGGTCTGCCTCGCCATCGCGGTCATGATCTTCATGCGCGAGAAACCCCGTGACGTCGAAGTAGAGATGCGCCGGACCCACCGCCCGCGGCCGTCTACGAGCGCCGCCGCGGCCCGCGCCGGCATGTCCGTCAAACAAGCCGTCAAGACCTGGGCTTTTTGGCTCACTCTTGTCGGACTCGTAGCGGCAACTTTCACCTACCAAGGCGTATTGACTCAGCTCCGACAACACTTTGGCGAGAACGGTTTTGCTCCAGCGGCCGCCACATCGGCAGTGACCTTCATCGCCACGATGGGAATCGTATCCAAGCTTGCCTTTGGACGCGCCAGCGAACGCTTCAGCGCCCGGAAGATGACTGTCTTGAGCACCGCATTCCAAGCTGTCGGCGTCGGGTTGATGATCCTCCCCTTCGGCGGCATCCCGCTCATCGTCGTCGGGATCTTCGTCTACAGCCTCGGGTTCGGCGGGTTAGGAGCGTTGATTGTTTTGGTGGTTCAGCAGACGTTCGGGTTGAGGGAGTATGCGAGTTTAATGGGCTTGTATCAGTTTGCGCAAATTGTTTCGATTGCTGGCGGGCCGGTGCTGGCGGGGCGAGTGCACGACGACACGCAGAGTTTCGACTTGGCGTTTGCGACTATCGTCGGAATTTTTGTATTTGGAATGATTACGCTGTGGTTGGCGCGTCAGCCGAAGTGGGAGTAGATCATCGGTCAATCACGGTTGAGTAAAGATCGGCCTGTCTTTCGATCGCTGCGCGGTAGGTCTTTTGGAACTCTTCCCGCGGGTAGTAGACGTTGGCGATTTCCGGCATCAAGTCGGCGAGACTTTTCCATTCACCGATAGCATTGAGCGCCAAAATCGCCGCACCGCGGCTGGTTGCCTGCTCTTCCGCGGGAACGTGGACCTCGCCTTGCAAGACGTCGGATATTGTTTGGAGCCACCAAGGGGAGTTGGTCATGGCACCTCCGCCGGCGATGAATACGCGGTCTTCGGTCATTTCGCCTTGGAGGAGGTCGGCGACTAAGGAAAAGCGATAGGCGACAGATTCCATCAGCGCTTGGAGAATGTCGAGGCCGGACGTGGAGACGCGGACGCCGTTGAATACACCGCTGGCGTTTGTTGACCAACCGACAGCTCTTTCACCGGCGATAAACGGTAGGACGGTTAGGCCGTGTCCGTCGGGAGTTGCGTCAGTGAGGTTTTCGTTCAACTCTTCGAGGGGAGGGAGATTCAGGTTGTTGACGGCCCACTCAACTACGTTGCCACCTTCGCTGAACGCGCCTCCCAGCAAGGTGCGATCGCCGCGTAGGATGTATCCCCAAAGTCCCTTGGGCACGGTTGGGGGCGGATTGTCGCCAGGATGGTCAACGACAAGGCGCATGGCACCCGTGGTGCCGACGGTTAGGGCTACGTTGCGGCGGTCCGTGCATCCGGAACCGATGTTTACGGCTGCACCATCGCCAACGGCGAGAAAGAACGGTACCTCTGCGAGTTGGGGCCATCGGAGGGTGTAGACGGGGCAGAGTCCGGTTTGCGGTTGGTTGTACGGTGCGAGTAGTGGAAGGTTCGATGCCTGGAGATCAATGGCGTCGAGGAGGTTCGAGTCCCAGTCGAGGGTGTGACGGTTCAATAGGCCGCTCCACGCGGAGACGCTGTAGCTGGCGGGAATATTGGTAGATCCAAACCACCGAGTGAACAGGAATGTGGTGATGTCGGTCCATCTGGCGATGCGCTCGGCGGTTTCGGGTTCGGTGCGTCGGAACCAGAGGACGCGACCGGGAACGTAGGAGGTGTGCTGCATGACGCCGGTTCGTTGGTATGCGGCATCGACATCGATGTTGGCCTGGAGGTTGTCGACGTCTTGTGCGGATCGGGTATCGGCGTAGGTAAAGACCGGTGTGATCGGGTTATGTCGATTGTCGACGCCAAGGATGGTGCTTGCCATGGCGTCGAAGCCTACGGCGGCGATGTGGTCGGCATCTTCACCAGCGAGTTGGAGGGCGCGATCGATGGCAGCTTCGGTTGCGTCTTGGATTGTCGTAGCGTTTTCTTCGTGGGTGCCGTCAGCGGCGGTGCGTTGTTGGTGCTGGATCGATGCTTGAGTGTGCAGAAGAGCGCGGGCCTCGGCGTCGTACAGTCCGGCTTTGACGGCGGAGCTGCCGATGTCGACGGCGAGTATGTAGGGAGTTGGGCGCACGTCTAACGGCTGGTGAAGGCGTAGGTTTCAAGGGCGTCTTCATCGACTTCGACCCCTAGTCCGGGTTTGTCGGTGACTTTGTAGTAGCCGTTTTCGGGTTCGTATGGGTGTTTCAGGATGCGGCTCTTGACGGCGTTGGCGTGGTGGGAGTGCTCCATGATCATGAAGTTGGGGCACGATGCGGAGAATTCGACGGTTGATGCGACGGATAGGATGCCGCCACCGCCAACGTGTGGTGCGACCGGGATGTTGTAGGTGTCGGCGAGGGTCGCGATGCGGTGCCCTTCGGTGATGCCGGTGCGACCGATGTCGTGCATGAGGATGTCATAGGCCCGACGCTCAAACTGCTCTCGCATTTCGTATCGGGTGCGTGTCCACTCCCCTATTGCGACGGCCATGTCGAGTGCGCGGGTGATTTCGGCTTGACCGGGGATGTCATCGGGGACGGTTGGGGACTCGAGCCAAGTGAAGCCGAGCTTTTCGAGTTCGCGCCCAAGGAGGATGGAATTTGCAATGGACTGTCGCATGTGGGTGTCGACCATGAGCATGATTTTCGGCCCGACGCGTTTTCTGACCGCTCGTGCGATGTCCGCGACGCCGTCGACGTCTAAGAGGAGGTGGAGCTTGAACGCCTTGTACCCATATTCGAGGTGTTCCTCGGCGGTGTCGGCGACTTTTTCGGGATCGGTTCCACCCATTCCGGCGTAGAGGAGGATTTTGTCGCGGTATCTGCCTCCGGCGATTTTGTGGACCGGTTTGCCGACCGCCTTGCCGACGATGTCCCACAACGCGATGTCGGTTCCGCCGATGGCATCGATGTAGAAACCGGTGGGGTGACCTCGTTCTCGCATTGCTCCGTAGTTGCGCGTCCAGATGGCTTCGATGTCGAAGGGATCGCGGCCCATGATGAGGGGGCGGACTAGATCGTTAACTATGGTTTTGGTGGTGTTCGGGGAGACTGGTGATTGCGCTTCGCCCCAACCGACTATTCCGGTGTCGGTTTCGATACGGATGACGGTGGTTTCGTGGTGATGAGAGTAGATGGATGTGAATGCTGAGCGGTCGACGTAATAGTCCCCGAATTCGATGGTAGGAGGACGTGTTGAACCTTCGGATTTTTCATCGGCGCGGGTATCGATGCGAATTGGGTAGGCTCGGATGTCGACTATCTTCATGGATTGGCTCGCAAGCTAGGGATTCGAATCTCATTGCATGGTAGCCGATATTGCGGGTTGGCACTAGGATCTGCGCTGTCGATGGGCTGCCAGGCTGGATCAGCGGCGGTTTTTGGCGGGTGCGTTCTTAAGGGCATGTAGAATCTAATGGAAACGCTTGAAAGACGTGCATAAACCCGAGATTCGCGGTCGCACGAGCATTAAACCGAGATTCCACACATGAAGGTCCTATTCCTTGAAGATGCCCTGCCGACCGCGCGAGCCGGTGACATCCGCGACGTAAAGAACGGCTTTGCCCGCAACTATCTGATTCCGCGTGGCGTGGCAGTCCTTGCAACCGAACATCAGCTACGGCGCGCCGAGAAGCTGCGTGCCGAAGCCGAAGAGCGGCGGTTGCGAGAACTCAACGAGTGGCGAGACATTGCCAAAGAACTGACCGAGAATCCGGTCGAGTTGACTGTCAGAACGGGCCCCACGGGTCGTCTCTACGGTTCGGTTACCAGCGCGATGATTGCGGCTCGGCTTACCGAACTCACCGGCAGGCAGATCGAACGCAAACGGGTGCGGATGCAAGAGCAGATCAGGATGGTCGGTTCTTACCCGTTGCCGGTTCGTTTCATGGACGAGGTTGATGCCACCATCACTCTGAGCGTTGTTTCAGACGACGTTGTGGAAGGCGAGGAAGAGGAAACGACGGCCGATCCCTACGCCGTCACCGACGAGATATTGGCGAGCGGCGAGATCGACATGCATGGCTGGGAAGAGCCGCAAGCGGTCGATGCGCTCGGTCTGATTGCCGGGCGGATTCTGGCTCGCAACATTTCGCAATTCAGGATCATTCACGGTAAAGGCGAGGGCACACTCCGACAGGCGCTGCGCGATCGTTTGAACGCGATGAAGACTGAAGGCACCGTGATTATCTGGGGTCCGGGCCGGACTGATGGGGATACCGACGCCGACAGCCTAGAAGCTGTCTCTTGGTTCACCGTTAGCTGACGCTTCTGGACGTTTTAAGGCGCGTCCGACACATCGACAATAGTGTCGATTTCTCTTCCGGAATCGGCGCGCAATGTGCCTAATTTGAGGGTAGGATTCGATTCACAGCAGTTGAACCTTGCGCGTCCTCAATGCAGATTTCCTGAACCTAAACAACCGAATGCAAGAACCGCCCACCCTAACCCCAAACCGAAGCCCACCAGCAAATCTCGAAGCTGAGACTTCGATAATCGGATCGCTGTTGATCGACGGCGGATCGATCCTCCGGGTGGTCCAAGACCTAAGGCCCGAACACTTCTACGGAGAGCACAACCGGGAGATCTACGCGGCCTGTTGTGAACTGTTCGGCGAGTCGACCGGCATCGACCAGGAGACGGTTCGCAACCGTCTGAATTCCAAGGGCATTCTCGAAGACGTCGGCGGTGACGCATATCTCAGCGCTGCGGTGGCACATACGCCACACGCCGTTCACATCGCCGATTACGGCAAGATAGTTCGAGCGGCGTTCATGCTTCGCCTGATCGGTGACGTGGGTCTGGGGATCCATGAGATCGGCACCGACCTCGCCAATATCAAAGATGTCGACGCTGCGCTCAAACAGGCCGAGGAGCTGATATTCCAGGTCGGTCGCGAGCACGACTCCGCCGATTTTGTTCCGATTAAAGATGCGCGTTCGATCGCCGAGTTTTTTGATCCTCCGGCGCCCGACAGTATTGACGGTTCAAATCAACCGATCGCAACGGGTTTCCAATCGCTCGATCAAGTGCTCGGTGGTTTTCACCGGTCAGACATGATCGTCCTTGCGGCGCGCCCCGGTTTCGGGAAATCTACCCTGGCATTGAATGTCGGTCTCAACGCTGCGAAAGACGGGATGACCGTCGGTATTTTCAGTCTTGAGATGGGTATCGACCAAGTGGCGCATCGAATGGCGGCGGCTCACGCCCACATCAACATCCAGAACATCCGCAACGACCATTTGACACCGCCGGAACGCGACCGTCTCAGTGACGCCTACGGTTACTTGAGCGATATGCGCATTTATGTGGACGATGCGGCGTTGCAGACAGCGAGCGGACTAAGCGCGAAGGCGAGACGATTGAAGTTGCAATCCGGCTTGGATTTCCTGATCGTCGACTACATGCAGTTGATCAGCGGGTCATCTTCAGGCCGAGAGGCGAACCGCGTGCAGGAAGTGAGTGAGATTTCTCGGCATCTTAAAGCGATAGCGCGCGACTTGAACATTCCGGTTCTCGCCGTCTCTCAGCTCAACCGCGCCGTCGAACAACGATCCTCTCACGAACCGAAGTTGGCTGACCTCCGGGAATCGGGTTCAATCGAACAGGACGCTGACGTGGTGATGTTTATCCACCGGAACGATAAAAACATGTCGGAGGACGAGTGGAACCGACGTAACCCGACGCAGGTGTTTCCGAGGGGATTAACGGACATCATCATCGCGAAACATCGCCACGGCCCGACCTCGACAGTCGAGATGTCCGTGCGTGACGAATGGGGATTGTTCTCGTCGGTCACTGAACCGGGCATGGATTGAGGGGCGGGCGATGACGATCCGACCGATCGACGGATTTCCGTTGTCTGATGATTATGCCGGGACGCGGGTTCCGAACGCGGTGTTGGGGCGAGTTCTGGCAAGCGTTGACGACGCTGGTGTCATCAAGCTGGTACTGCGTGCAGTCTGGTTGCTGGAACGCCAGCGCGGGTATCCCCGTTTTATCTCTGAGGAGCTATTGAGGACGGATCGGGTTTTGGTCGGGGTGATTGGAGATCGTGAGTCGTTTGATCGCGCTTTGGAGTGTGCTGTTCGATTCGGAGTTTTGGCTCGAGTTTCGGTTAACCGAGTTGAGCGGTTGATGCTGAACACGGAATCGGCTCGGAGGGTTTCGTTGGAACGCACTGAGTTTCAGGATTTTGGGGATTCTGACGATGAAAATAGTTGGGATGCACCTGCGGTTGCGTCATTGCCAACGAACGCATTTCGGGCGTACGAGGAGAATATTGGGACGCTGTCGCCCATGATTCGGGAGAGCATTTTGGCTGCTTTGGAAGACTTTAGCGACGACGAAATCACTCAAGCGATTAAAATCGCAGTTGGAAACGAAAGCCGAAGTTGGTCTTTCGTCGCTGGCGTTTTGAGGCGCTGGCTCAAGGAAGGGGTACCCGATGACCGAGAAATCAGATGGCCTTCCAGACAAACAGGAGAATGGAGCGGAGCGGAATCACGATCCTTCGATGGAATCGGAAGAAACGCTGTCCGATCCAATAAACCAAGAGTTCCGGAAGTTGAACTTGAGCGATTCTTGGAACACCAACGGAGCAACAAGGAAGCAGAGTAACGGACAACCGTCGCGATTTGAAACACGTCCGGATTGCACCATCTGCAACGATTCCCTATGGGTGTTGGCGCCGTCACATGATCCTCAGTCCAGTCCTGTTATCGTTCCTTGCCGTTGCCAAGTGAACGAACGAACTGCGTCATCACAACTCAAAACGTATGCACAACTCGGACTGCTCGAAAGAATGACCTTCGAAACGCTCGTCCCGGAAGGCCGCAAATCCAGAGTTGACGAGACGCTCTTTCGAGAAGCGACTGCAGTAGCAAAAGATTTCGCGGATGGCCCCAATGGATGGTTAGTGATTGAAGGGCCGACCGGGACAGGGAAGACGCACCTCGCCGCCGCAATCATCAATGCGATAGTCGACCGTGGCGAGCCAGCCAAATACGTTTCGGCCTTAAATATACCTGAATTGGTAATCAACGAGCGAAACGATAGTAATGGAGGCGACGTATTTACACCCTTGCTCCACGCGCCGGTACTCGCCATCGACGACTTGGGCGCTCAGCAATCCAATAACTGGGTCGACGCCAAAATCGATCAACTGCTCACACACAGGTTCAACGGACGTTTAGCCACGATTTTGGTGCTGGCCAAAGCAAAATCAGCATTGCCAGAACGTGTCGGATTGAAACTGGATGATCCAGATCTCGCCTGTTTGTTACATTTGACCGACGGCAACACGACATCGGCTGAGAATCACATTGGTGTCGACGAAACGGTGCTCAAAAGGTTGACATTTGAGAATTTCGATGCAAACGGTGCTAAATCATCGAATCCAATCCATAAAGCTTCAACCGAAGCGGCAAGAAATGCTGCGTTCGATTTCGCCAATGAAATCAGAGACCCTAAGTCCTGGTTGTATCTCAATGGACCTACAGGTGTCGGTAAAACGCATTTGGCGATTGCCATCGCGGCTGTTCGCGCGGGGCGCGGTACTAAAGTTAAATATTGGTCGGTTCCAGATCTGCTGGACGACTTGCGACAACCGTACTCAAATCCTGATCCTTTGGCGTTCGCAAACACATTTGAAGAAACGCGTAATGCTGAACTGCTGATTTTGGACGATTTTGCTCCGCCGAACGCCTCGGATTGGGCACTCCAAAAGCTTTTCCAAATTATCACTTTCCGGTACGATCGGCGAATGCCGACAGTAATCGCAGGCCAGTACAGCATTTGGGAAAGCACGGACAATCGCAACTGGGGTACTTTAGACGATTGGCAGCAAGGCGCGGCCGATCGCAACTGGGCTCGTTTAGAAGACAAACATTATTGGAAATCGATACTCTCGCGCCTCGGCGACACTACCGTAGTTACCGAACGAAAGATTGATGCACTCGATTTCCGCAACCGGGACAACTGAAAATCAAGCGCCCGTGGATCGAAGCGACGACAGCGATTCTGATGAAACATAGTCATGCGCAGTGAAGATAACTCAGTTCCAAGCACGATGTTGCGACGCATGACTTTCGAGAATTTCGATCCCAAAGGGGCAAAGTCATCAACTCGCAATCAACGCGAATCTTTGGGCATGGCATTGGATGCGGCGAAAACCTTCGCAGAACAACCCGAGTTGTGTTTATTCCTAGACGGGCTTCCGGGCGTCGGCAAAACTCATTTGGCAATCGCAATCGCCGGTTGGCAATCCCAGCGTGGGGTAGAAGTCAAGTTTTGGGTAGTGTCAGATTTGTTGGACTATCTGCGACACGCGTATTCGACGTCCAACCGTTCGGCGTTTTATAGCATATTTCACGCAACACGAAACGCAGAATTGCTCATCCTAGACGATTTCGCTTCCCCGTCGATGACTGATTGGGCGCTCGAAAAGTTGAACCAACTAATTGCGCATCGTCTTGAACTCTTGTTGCCAACAGTCATCACTAGCCAATACATCCTGTGGAAGGGAGCCGACAACAGCCACTGGTCGCAACTAGAAGGTAGGTTGCATTGGGAATCGATACGATCGCGCCTCAGCGATTCACGCGTCGTGACCGAACGCTTGATGGCGGCACCAGATTACCGCAACCGCGGGGCATAGTCGGAACCTGTAACGAATGGCAAACACGGCGTTGAAACAAGGCTGGCAGTTGGCGACCGTCAAGGCGATCAAGCACGAGACGGAAGACGTTAAAACGTTCATGCTTGAACCTGAAGACGGTGGATTTCGCTTCATCGCGGGTCAGCACATCGACGTTCGCTTGACAGCGCCCGATGGCTATCAGGCGCAGCGTTCGTACTCCATCGCATCGCCGCCAGAACGCGCGAGTTGCATCGACATCACGATTGAACTGCTCGAAGACGGCGAGGTATCCCCTTATTTCCACTACGCAGTAGAGAACGACGACAAGATCGAGATACGCGGACCGATCGGTGGCCCGTTCACGTGGCGCGTCAAGCCGGATACTAAGCTGTTGCTGGTTGGAGGCGGGTCGGGTGTCGTCCCATTGATGTCGATGCTTCGGCACCGCGCCGCTTCTGGGTCGGCAGACGAAATTCCGGCAGTTCTCTTGTACTCCTCGCGAACCGAGCATCACATCATCTATCGCGGCGAGTTGGGTGATTTGGATGCTGCGGACCCTAATCTATCAGTGTTGCACACGCTCACTCGCCATCAACCGTCTGGGTGGACAGGTCGGAGGCGGCGCGTCGACATCGACTTGATGCGCGATTCGATTGAATCCTTAAACGGCATCGATCCCGGGTCGGACGGCGAGATACTCTGTTACATCTGCGGTCCAAGCGATTTCGTTGAGAACTCAGCTCAGTTCGCCGTCGAACTCGGAATTCCGCCGATAAACGTAAGAACAGAGCGCTTCGGTCCAACAGGAACCTAGGAAATCGATAGCCGAAGCAGTCAGGAACCCAGCATGAAACAACCGAACTTTGTCCTGATAATGGCCGATGACATGGGTTACGGCGACTTCGGCACCTTCAGCGAAGGGCGCGTCCGAACGCCGTTCCTGGACTCACTTATCGATGAAAGCATCTGCCTGTCCCAGAACTACACCGGCAGCCCGGTGTGCTCGCCATCGCGGGCGGCATTGCTGACCGGAAGGTATCCGACAAGGACGGGGGCCGTGACGCCGCAGGAGACCTTGGGTTATGACCGGATCGCATTGCGTGAGACGACCTTGGGTGATGTGTTCAAAGCGAACGGATACGCTACGGGATTGATCGGCAAGTGGCACAACGGCGCACTCGATCCGCGCTATCACCCGAACGCGCGCGGGTTCGATGAGTTCGCTGGATTTAGAGGTGGTTGGGCCGATTATTGGCGCTATCACATGGATTGCAATGGGTCGATGGTGCCGTCGGATGGGACATACATGACCGATGCTTTGACCTCGGAAGCGACAGCGTTCATAGAACGTCACGCTGACGAACCGTTCTTCTTGAGTGTCATGTACAACGCGCCGCACACACCGTTGCACGCACCGCAAAAGTTCGTGACGCCGTACATTGAGGCCGGTTTCTCCGTCGATGTGGCGATCGTCTACGCCATGATCGAGGTCATGGATCGAGGTGTTGAGCAGATTTCGGAGACCCTGCGCCAACAAGGACTTTATGACGACACAGTCTTCATGTTCACCTGCGACAACGGCCCGGCGTTTGGCGTGCGGTGGGACCATGTTCCGCCGGGTGGTACGGGTGACACAACGCGATTCAATTGCGGGTTGAACGGTGCGAAGGGTTCGGTTCTTGAAGGCGGCGTACGGGTGCCGATGGTGCTTCGATGGCCGTCTGGCCTTGACGGCGGAGGTGAGAATCACCAATTCACGCACTTCATCGATTGGTTGCCGACGTTTATGGATATGGCGGAGGCGAAACCTGTCGCCAAGATGCGACGATTGGATGGCGCTTCAGTCTTGCCGCAACTGCGAGGCGAGACACCACGTACGGAGCCGCGACGCTTTTGGCAGATGAACGCGTATTCGCCAGTTGGGATTAGCAACGCTGCGGTTCGCGAGGGGGACTGGAAGCTGGTACGCCCCGCGCTTCCGTTGCCACCTGCAACCCCCGCAGATCAGAAGTTGGCAGATGACTATGTGCTGCTCGATATCGCCTACAAGTACGAGCCGGAGCGCGTGACATCTATCGCGCGGTGGCCAGAACCGGAACGGATAATTGACAACCCGCCGCGACCGGAGCTGTACAACATTGCCGATGATCCATTGGAGCTGCACGATCTGTGGGACGAACATCCCGATCGCGCGGCCAAATTGCTGGTCGATTTGGAGAACTGGTTCGACGAGGTTGAGGCCGAGCGGAGGACGATTCCCGACGGCGAGCGAATCGGGGTGTGATCGAGCGTTGAATTAACATTGAATGTGCGCTTTGACTAGGTTCGTAGCGCGTCAATCTGCCAACGTAGCTCAGTGGTAGAGCAGCAGTTTCGTAAACTGCAGGTCGTGGGTTCGATCCCCACCGTTGGCTCCAGTTTCGCGGCCATATGGAGTTGTATTTTCGCGAATCATCGAGGCGAAGTTATCACTTAAAAACGGATGGTATCATTTGACGACAGAGGTCGCGCCTGCGCTATCTCAATGGCCGGAGGGAGTGACACACAATCCGTGGTTTTAAGGCCTAACCTGTGTGACGCCAATTACGCTTGTCAGGCGACCTCCGGCCAACCTCTGATTTTAGAACCACCCGATTTTTCACCATTCATCCTATTGCGTCAATTGGTTGATGCGTAGTGCCCAGACTCCCAGGGTGTGCCGCGCAATGTCGCGGGTGGTATCATTTGACACCAGAGGTCGCGCCTGCGCTATCTCGAATGGCCGGAGGGAGGTGAGGTGCCCTTATCTGCTCGGTTTAACCCGTAACGTGGTCTTGGACACTTCGCCAATTACGCTCGTCACAGCGACCTCCGGTCAACGTCTGATTTTAGAACCGTTTGACTTATCACATCTCTTCGATTTGCATCGATGGTTTGATGCGAATTTCCTCGGCTCGCAACGTGTATCGCGCTACGTCACGGGAGGTATCATTTGGTCACAGAGGTCGCGCCTGTGCAATCTCAAATGGCCGGAGGGGGATCGCCGCAATTCATCTGCCGTGCGTTCGCTTAGAGGACTTGATGCGGTGACCCATTACCCTCGCTACAGGGACCTCCGGCCAATCGTTGATTTTCCCTTCGTCCCGTTGCATCAATTGGATGATGCATATTTCATCAATTCTTGGGATCTTGTGCGCGGCGGCGATTGGTGGGCGGCATCGGCGACTTGACCCACCGCCGTGTGATTTCGTAGTCCACGCAAAGACATCGATGCGTGCCGATACGGAATGGGGCCCCGCCTTAACGACACTACATGCCCGCATCGCTTTGGCGCAGAGAAGTCCCAAGGCCGATAGATGCTAGACTTGCACTATCTTTGCCGCACGATCCCCTATTCGATCCGATGGAGCAATCAATTTGAGTGACCAGCTGCTGATCGCTGAACAGCCCGAACTCCAAAATACGTTGATGATCTGCGCTTGGTCTGGCTGGTCTGATGCTGGCGAATCGGCGACGCGCGCACTCCATCACATGACGCAGGAATTAGGGGCCGAAAAGTTCGCCGAGATTGATGCCGAAGATTTCTACATCTTCACCGAGGAGCGACCAGTGGTCGAAAACGCGGTAGATGGTGGACGGCGGCTCGTGTGGCCCAAGAATGGATTTTTCTATCACAAATCTGAAACCGAAGATTCGCCCGATATCGTGTTCCTGATTGGCAACGAACCCCACTTGAAATGGCGGACATACACGTCTCTGGTTGCCGATGTCGCCAACGCGATGAATGTCGAGATGTTGGTGACGGTAGGCGCACTACTCGATGAGGTACCGCATACCCGGTCGGCGGTGGTGATGAGCACGACGATTCACGATGACCTAGGTCCGAAATATGGTCATGTCGAATACAGTCGTCCCAACTATGAAGGCCCGTCGGGTATGACATCAGCGACGATCGACGCTTTGGCGCAACGCGGCATAAAGTCGGTATCGATTTGGGGTCACGCGCCGCGCTATCTGCAAGGTGCGCAGAATCCGGCTATAACCTTGGCGATCGTCGAGGAGATCCAGAAGTTCGCCAACATCTCCGTCGGAACATCGGGACTCGAACGCGAAGCAGAAGACTTTTCGACACGCGTCGACTACGCGCTCCGCAACACGCCAAAGGCCGTCGAATACGTTCGAAATCTGGAGGAGCGGTACGACTCCGAGTTAGTCGTTGCCGACGACCCGGAACCGACGGCGATGATCGATGAACTCGACGAATTCCTACGCACTCGCAACACTGATGAAGAATGAGACGATTACTGTTCTGGTTGGGTTCTACCCGCTGATCTTCATCTCCAAACAACACAACGCTGCAATAAGACAGGCTAAGAGACCGCTATGAAACAGGTAACGTTAATTGGCGTCGGACAGATCGGCGCATCCATTGGCCTCGGCCTAAAGGTCGAGCACGGCAAGAAATACCGGGTTATCGGCTACGATCCGGACCAAGACGTTCACGCCAGGGCAGAGAAGATCGGGGCTGTTGACGACGCGCAATGGAACCTCGACGTGGCCGTCCGCGATGCCGATGTCGTGATCATTTCCCTGCCAGTCAATCGCGCATACGAGACGATGGAAAACATCGCTCCGTACCTCAAGGAAGATGTCACGATTACCGACACTTGCAGCACTAAACGCTCGATCCTTCATTGGGCGGACGAGTTGCTGCCGAGCAACGCATCGTTCGTTGGCGGTCATCCGCTAGTCAAGGCCGATGCAACCGGGCGCGACGAACCTTCGCCCTACTTGTTCACGCATGCGCCATATGCGATCATTCCGCATCCGCGCAGCCGACCGTCGGCGGTGCGCGACGTGCAGGCGATCTGCAACGACCTTGGGGCGCGGCCATTGTTCATGGACCCGGATGAGCACGACAGCTTTTCGGCGGCAGTTTCCGGTGTACCTGCTTTTGTCGCCGCCGCCGCACTGAATGCCGCCTCAGATTCCCCTTCCTGGCACGAGATCAGCAAATTCGTCGGTAAAGACTTTGTTTCGATGAGTCAGCCCATGGCAAACGATCCGGCATGGGTCAACGGCATGGCATCAACCAACCGCGACATGCTCATCTACTGGATCGATCAGATCAATGTCAAACTCGCCGGTATCAAGCAGATGTTGGAGAGCGAGGAAGATGTTGGGGATCCAGAGGGACCGTTGGCCGACATACTGGTCAACGCATGGGAAAACCGTCTTCGGCTCGATCTCGGCATCCAACCAGCGCCACCGACCAGCGCGGCTCCGGCCGAACAGCTGCCGAGCAGCGGCGAAGCGACCGCGTCGATGCTGATGGGTGGTTTCATCATGAAGGCTTTCCGGGGTTCGAAGGACAAAGACGACCCGACGAAGTACGACCGCCGCAAGCTGTGACACAACATTCAGCGTTTCACATTCAAAGGTATTCGGAATATGGATTTAACGGTTAGTCGGCCCCTCAGATTGGCCGGCGAAGTTGTGGCACCGGGCGACAAATCCGTCTCCCACCGAGCAGTGATGCTCAATTCAATCGGCGAGGGCCAAGCGACCGTCAGGAATTTCTCGCCTGGCGACGACTGCACCTCAACGATGGGGATCATGCGCGCACTCGGCGTGGATATTGCGCGGACGACCGGTTCCGACGACTCTGGCGACACGTTGGTAATCAAAGGTGCCGGGATCGATGGTCTGCGCGCGGCCGATGACGTGTTGGACGCGGGGAATAGCGGCACTACGATGCGGTTGATGTCGGGGATACTTGCCGGGCGCGATTTCAAATCGACCATGACTGGTGACGATTCGCTCCGTTCGCGACCGATGGGGCGAATCATCAAGCCGCTATCGGAGATGGGTGCCGTCATCCGAGGTCGCGAAAACAACACGTTAGCACCGCTTGAGTTCGACGGTGGCGCGTTGAACGGCATCGAGTACGACTTGCCAGTTGCCAGTGCTCAGTTGAAGTCCGCTATCCTGTTGGCCGGATTACGAGCCGAAGGAAAGACTCGTATTTCGCAACCGGACGCGTCGCGCGATCACACAGAGCGCATGCTGAAGGCGATGGGGGCAGATATCGAGGTAGACGGTTTGAACGTCGCGGTCGGAGAATCTCAGATCAATTGTGTCGATGTCGATGTGCCCGGCGATATATCAAGCGCGGCCTTCTGGATCGTTGCGGGGCTCATTCACCCCAACGCGGAGGTCGTGATCAAAGGTGTCGGCATCAATCCAACGCGTGCTGGCGTGATCACCGCTCTGCAAGACATGGGCGGAAATATCGAACTCGTCGACAAACGCGATGTCGCGGGCGAACCCGTGGCCGACGTCGTCGCGACCACGAGCAACCTTCGGGGCACTGAATTGGCGGGCAGCATAATGCCTTTGCTGATGGACGAAGTACCGATCATCGCCGTCGCAGCCGCGATGGCCGAGGAAGAAACGATCATCCGCGACGCCGCCGAACTCCGCGTCAAAGAGACTGACCGTATCAGCGCGACCGTCGGTTGGATGGTTGCGGCAGGAGTCGAGGCCGAGGCTCGTGAAGACGGCATGGCGATTGTCGGTTCGGGACGGATCGCCGGCGGGACCTACCAAAGCCAAGACGATCACCGCATCGCGATGGCATTGGGAATCGCGGGGATGGTGTCGGAGGAGCCGATCCGCGTCGTTGAAGCGAGTTGCGCGAGCATTTCGTACCCTGAGTTTTGGGACATACTGCAATCGTTGGGCGGCATCGTTGACTGAAAGCGATGGTGTAGACACTCCCGACGAATACAATCCTCTCGTCGTCGTCATCTCCGGGCCGTCAGGCGTTGGCAAGGACGTGATCATCGAAGGCATGGCCAGTCGCGGATTGAACTATCACTTCACTGTTACCGCGACGACCCGCGATCCCCGACCTGGGGAACGCGAAGGTGTCAACCACCACTTCTTGAACGTTGAAGAATTTCAACGTCGGATTGAGACGGATGAACT
Source organism: Dehalococcoidia bacterium (assembly GCA_965232825.1). GTDB lineage: Bacteria > Chloroflexota > Dehalococcoidia > Lucifugimonadales > Lucifugimonadaceae > Bin127. The sequence goes on from OZ247429.1 coordinate 995,382, forward strand.
GCTCGAGTGGGCCCGGGTTTTCGGCAACTACTACGGCGTTCCCAAACAGCAGGTCAGAGACGCAATCGCGGCTGGCGATCACGTCATTATCCGGGTTGATGTGCAAGGGGCGTTGAGGATCAAAGAAATCGCTCCCGAAGCGTTGATGATATTTGTCCATCCACCGGACATGGCGGTATTGCAGCGGCGCATCGAACGGCGAGGTCTAAACAGTCAATCTGAGATTGAAACTAGGCTCGCGGCGGCAGAAGACGAGATAGCGACATCGCCAGTGTTCGATTACCAAGTTGTCAATCATGAAGGACAGTTGGAAGCCGCGGTGAATGAAGTTACCGACATCGTCCATCGGGAAGCACGCCGTGTCCCTCCGCGCAGAGTCAGAATCTAGATTCATTCACATGGGTAGAAGAAAATGAAGATCGTCATTGCCCCCCAAGAATTCAAAGAGAGTCTGCGCGGCATCGAGATCGCCCAGGCAATGCGCGAGGGTGTGCTCCGCGTATGGCCCGATGCGGAGACTAAGCTAGTCCCTGTAGCGGACGGAGGTGACGGGACGTTGCAGTCGTTAGTCGACGCATCAGACGGCGAGATCATGACTGCCACCGTAGACGACCCATTGGGACGGCCCATCGATGTCGTATGGGGCGCGTTGGGCGATGGAAGCACCGCCGTCATCGAGATGGCGCGATCATCCGGCCTCGCGCTGCTGAAACCCCAAGAACGCAATCCTCTCGGCACATCCACCTACGGCGTAGGTCAACTCATGTCGCACGCACTTGATGCCGGGTACCGCCATCTGATCATCGGTATCGGCGGCAGCGCAACAAACGATGGCGGTGCGGGAATGGCACAGGCGCTCGGTGCCAAACTGCTCGATGCCAATGGCGACGAACTCGTACGCGGCGGCGGCGCGTTGGCCGACTTGCATAGCATCGATGTTTCTGGGCTTGATGCTCGTTTATCCGAAGCAACGATCGACGTGGCATGCGATGTAAACAACCCGCTATGCGGCGAAACCGGCGCGTCTGCAATCTTCGGCCCGCAAAAAGGGGCCGATGCTGCAATGGTTGATTGTCTCGACAACGCGCTCCATCGTTTCGGCGAACTGTTGATGCGGGACCTCGGCAAAGATGTCATGGAAGTCCCCGGTGCTGGAGCGGCCGGTGGTTTGGGTGCCGGTCTCATGGCCTTTGCCAACGCCCGACTACGCCCCGGCGCGGATATCGTGGTTGATGCTTTAGATCTGGAATCTCGCCTTGAAAATGCTTCTCTTGTGATCGTCGGCGAGGGACAGACCGATCGATCGACCGTCTTCAACAAAGCGCCGGTCGCGGTCGCGCAACGTGCGAGAGCCCATGGCATCCCAACGATTGCGGTCTCCGGCAGTTTGGGCGATGGTTACGAATTGGTGCACGAGCATGGGATCGACGCCGCGTTCAGCATCCTCGACTGTTGCATGACCCTTGAAGACGCTATGTCCGAGACGGCAACCCTTGTTGCCAAGGCTACCGAACAGGCCTGCCGGGCACTGCGAGTTTCGATCGCATCCTAACCCGCGCATCTCCGTCAATGGGTGCCGATGCTATTTGGTGTTTAACCAACCAACACGACATGGGTCTCTGTTGGACCGTGGATTCCGTGGACGATGGTCGCTTCGATGTCGCCGGTGCGCGACGGCCCGGAGATCAGATTCATCGCCGCGTGTCGATCTCCACCATGGATATCGACGTGCTCGAGGAGGAAGAGTTCATCGAGCGACGGGAGAACTTGCCCCCTCTTCATGACCGCGATGTGGACAGGCGGCGCCAATGAGGTTAATCGCGACACGCCTTTCTTTGGATGGATGACGAGCGTTCCGGTCTCGGCGATCACGTAATCGCCGCCGGTGATGCCGACGTTGACACGGAAGACTTCCTCTCGATGTGCTGATCGCAATTCATCGCGTTCGTCATCGGACATATCGTCGCGGAGCGTCATGTCGCGCAATTCGACGCTTGCACGTTCCAACGCCGGGCCGATAAGTGCTTCGTCAAGAACCTCGTGACCTGAGCGCAGGGCACTCGTTGCACCGATTCCGCAACAGATGCGAGCGATCAGATCGCCGACGTCTTCCATAGTCTCTGCTCTGTGCACGTTCCATCCCGCGGTCGCCATCGCTTCAGCAGCATCGTCAAGCAACACGTCGGCGTTGTCGGCTGCGTGTTGTAGAGCGTCCTCAGCGGCATCCTTGGCTTGGATAAGATCCGGAGATTTTCCCGGCGATTTTTCCGTAACGGTCAGAATCGCATCTCTTCCCAGTGCGCGGCTAACATTTGATATGAAGTCTTGGCGACGCATATGCCCGTCGTTTGGAGGTTACACCGAAGAATCGCGCTGGAAGGCCGATTTCAAACTGCCAGCATTTTCCCGGATTTTCGCAGTAGCGAGATGAACATTGGTTCAGGGGCGCCGCGCCAGTCTCACTTGTCGCGCTTAAGGCGCGCGAACACTTGCGGCGTACGCCAGAGGGCTTGAATTATCGACAGGAGTCCCAACAAGACTAAGACGATCCTGATCCATGTTTGGTCAAGCGTTTCCCAGATGCTGTCGATGAAAAATAGTGCAACGACGATTGTGACGATTCCTCCAATCAATCCAAGCACCCACATGTAAACGTTCGTCTTCAAACCTTCCAACGCGTCGATTGTTTCTTGATTAATCTTTGATGCTCCCTGTTGGTTCGTTTACTGAACAAAGTATATTCGCAGCGTCACGGAAACAAATCCGCAACGGTTGATATCTGCCTAATCGCCGCCTTGGTTCCGATATCGCTTCGCGAAACGCTGCCCGAACGTCTCGCCGACCAGAGCCGGAAAGTCTCTGCTCTCGGTCCAGCCAGACACCGGCAGTGGCGCGTGCCTGATCCAGCCATCGCGGCTTAACGGCGCAGTTATAAGCTTGCCGACGTTTGATAAGAATTCGTGGCGGTCCATATCGGTTGACTATTCGGAGGTCATTTCGAGGAAAGGTATCGAATCACCTGCCGCGTATGGAAGGCGGAGACGATCAACTGGATCACTCCGAGCACAGTTATCAGAATCCTCAACCAAGTTGGTTCCGTCAAGATGAAAGCGCCGAGAATCACCGAGACTACGCCGACGATTATGCCGATGATGTATCTGGGGATGCTGGGTACAGGGACCGTGTCATCTGGAGAATTGTTATCTTTCACGAATTCCTCTCTGTCGAGCTACCGTCGAACTAATGGACAAATCTAATCTCGTTTTCGCTCAGCGAACCATTTGCCGAACGACTTCGATGCTGGCGCCGGGAAATCGCGACTGTCGGTCCAACCAGAGATCGGCGGTGGCATTTTCTTAAGCCAACCGTCCTTTTTCAATGGCGCAGCGACCAACTTTCCGATGCTCGACCCAGCTTCGAATCGAGATCGGCTCATCATGCCCTTCTGCCAAGCCTTCCACGTCATCCGCTCTCCGAAACCTGACGCCCTTTGTAGTGGATCGGGTATGCCCTCCGCTGACTGTGCTCGTAGTTCGAGCAACATGCGCGGGATGTTTATCTTCACCGGACATGCCTCGTGGCAAGCGCCGCAAAGTGATGACGCGGCAGGCAACTTGGCCCCGTCCTTGAGACCGGTCAATACTGGTGAGACGATGGATCCAATCGGTCCGGGGTAGACCCAACCGTAAGAGTGCCCCCCTACCTTGCGGTATACCGGGCACGAGTTCATGCAGGCACCGCAACGAATGCAGTTCAGCGCCTCACGCAAGGAATCGTCGCGGAGCAGCCGATCCCGACCGTTGTTCATGATTACGAGATGAAACTCTTCCGGCCCGTCTTCCTCATCGTGCGCGCGCGGTCCGTTGACCATCGTCACATATGCCGATATCCGCTGGCCAGTAGCCGATCGGATGAGAATTCGCAGCATCGCACTCAGGTCGGCTGCTGAGGGCACGAGCTTTTCCATACCCATCACAGCCACGTGGATACGCGGTATGGATGTCGCCATCCTGCCGTTGCCTTCGTTCGTGACGAGCACGATGGAACCAGTCTCCGCAACCGCAAAGTTCGCACCCGTTACGGACATATCGGCGCGTTGGAACACCCCTCGCAACATCTCACGTGCTTGCTGGGTCAGTTCTTCCGCGGTCTCACGTCGTTCCGTCTTCGACTCTTCCGCCAACAAGTCTGCCACTTGGGCCTTCGTCTTGTGTATGGCGGGCGCGATGATGTGGTACGGTGCCTCACCGGCCAGTTGGACAATGTACTCGCCCAAATCGGTCTCAACGACTTCGATGCCATCGGCTTCTAGGACATGATTGAGTCCCATCTCCTCTGAGACCATCGATTTGCTCTTGATTACCGTTTGGACATCGTTTTTCTCGGCAATTCCTCGGACGTATGCATTCGCATCCGCGGCATCGCTGGCGAAATAGACCTTGCCGCCGTTCTTCTCGACGTTGTTGGCGAGCATATCCAAGTAATAGTCGAGGTTGGCGATGGTGTGGTCCTTGATCGCCTTGCCCAGCGTTCGTTGGGCCTCCCAATCCTCGGTATCTCCGGCAGCGGATAATCGTGCACGGTGAAAACCGTTGTAGACAACCTCGTGCGCCTGCTGCAATCGAACATCAGAGAGAGCCTGAGATGCCACGCTGCGAAATGCTGACGTCGTTGATTTCATCGTTTTTCGGCCCGGCTCAGATCGGATTGGCTATCCAGCAACTCGGCGATGTGTACCACTTGGACGTCGGCTCCGCGCCGTCGTAGTCCGCCCTGCATATGCATGATGCAGCCGGTGTCGCCGGCTATGAGCGTCGATGCGCCCGTAGCCATTACGTTGTCCAACTTTTCGTCTAGCATCGCCGTTGAGACATCGGACATCTTGACCGAAAACGCTCCACCGAACCCACAGCACACTTCGTCACGCTCCATCGGCTTCAGCTCCAAACCGTCAACATTTTCAAGCAGCGCTGTCGGTTGCTCGTCGACATGTAACTCTCGCAATAGATGACAGCACCGGTGGTAGGTGGCATCGATATCTATACGTACGTCTAGGTCTTCGATGCCTAGAACATCCACGATGAACTCAGTCACCTCATAGACGCGGTGGGCGAGTTTCTTGGCACGGGCCAGCTCATCAGGGTGATCACGAAAGAGATCGGTATAGAAGTTGCGGACCATAGCGGCACATGATCCTGACGGACAGACTATGGGCCCATCGGTCGCCTCGAAGATATCCAAAAACCTCGAAGCAACGGGGCGCGCATCGTTGCGGAATCCACTGTTGAACGCGGGTTGCCCACAGCAAGTCTGATCGGGAGGAAAATGCACCTCGATGCCTTGCGTCTCCAAGATATTGACGACGCTCATACCGACGTTTGGCATGAACTGGTCCACCAAACAGGTCACAAATAGATTCACGCTACGCGGATGTTCGGAGGTGTTTTCACGTTTCACAACACATCCAGCATAAAACCCTCTGACCAGTAACAGCCCACAACCCCACTGCTAAACTTGGGTTAATGTTGATGCGCCGATAAAACTGCGTGCGCAACTCGTGTGTGACGCCCGCAATTTCTGAACGAAAGGCTTGAAAATTGAATAACGGCCGGCAGGACGTCACCGTCGTCGGAGCGGGGCTAATTGGGCTGTCGACAGCGATGGAGCTGTTGCAACGGAAGCCCGGGATGAAGCTTACGGTGGTCGAAAAGGCCGACGGGCCGGCTTCGCAGCAGTCGGGTCACAACAGCGGCGTCATCCACTCCGGCATCTACTACAAGCCGGGATCGTTCAAAGCCCAGTTTTGCGTCGAAGGGCGCGCCAGCATGACGCGGTTTTGTCTCGACAACGAGATTCCGGTATGGGAGTGTGGCAAGTTGATCGTCGCCACCAATCCAGCCGAGGAAGCGAGACTAGAGGACCTTTGGGAACGGGGCACCAACAACGCGGTTGAGGGTTTGAGAATCGTTGATCGCGAAGAGATGGGCGAGATCGAACCGTTTGTCGAAGGCACCAAAGCCCTTTACGCTCCCAAAACCGGCATCGTCGACTATCGCAAGGTTGCCGATGTCTACAGCGAAAAGGTGCAATCTCTCGGCGGGAAGATCCAGTTCAATTCCGAAGTCAAGAACATCATCCCTAACGGTCGAGGCTCCGACGGTACCAACTACACCGTTGCGACCACATCTGGAGAGATCGAAACGAAGTACCTCGTCAATTGCGCGGGTCTTCACTCCGATTTGATTGCGGCGATGAGCGGCGTCAATCCGGGTTTGAGAATCGTTCCATTCCGCGGCGAATATTACACCCTCGCGAAGTCTAGCGAGCACATGGTCAAGGGGCTGATTTACCCGGTACCGGATCCCTCTTTCCCATTCCTCGGCGTGCATCTGACGCAGACCATGAAGGGATGGGTAGAAGCAGGCCCGAACGCCGTCTTAGCTCTGAAACGCGAAGGCTACCGAAAGCGCGACTTTTCGTTCGTCGATTTTGGTCGAACGGTAACTTTCCCGGGATTCTGGAAGATGTCTCTAAAGAGTTGGAAGGTTGGGCTGTGGGAGATGAATCGCTCGTTGCGCAAGGATGTCTTCTTGAATAGCCTGCGAAAGCTGATGCCATCATTGAAAAAGTCGGACCTCGCACCCGGCGGTTCGGGCGTACGTGCCCAAGCGGTTCACAGCGACGGCACTCTCCTAGACGATTTCCGCATCGACGAAAGCGCGACGGCGGTCCATGTTCTTAATGCACCTTCTCCCGGCGCGACGTCTTCGCTGGTGATCGGCAACTACATCGCCGACAAGGCAGAGGCGAACTTCAGCCTGTAGGTTGGACGGTAATCCGGTTCAACTAGCCAGCATCAAAAGTTCTGCCGATTCCAACGATTCCTTGATCGTGGTCAGGAACTGGACCGCGTGCGCGCCCTCAACGACGCGATGGTCGTAGGTCACCGCTAGGTACATCATTGGCCGGATGTCGATCTGCCCGTCAATGACGACTGGTCGATCGACAATGTTGTGCATACCCAAAATGCCGACCTGTGGTGGATTCAGGATCGGCGTCGACATCATCGAACCGAATACTCCGCCATTGGTGATGGTGAATGTTCCCCCGACAAGGTCTGCGAGGGAGAACGAACCACTCCCGGTCTTTTCCGCAAACCCGCGGATTTCCTGTTCAATCTCGGCGAATGATTTTTTGTCTGCGTCGCGGACAACAGGCACCACCAATCCATGGTCGCTGGCAACCGCCACACCAACGTCGTAGTAATCCTTGTAAACAAGTTCGTCGCCATCCAACTCCGAATTCAATATCGGGAATGCCTTAAGTCCATTCAACACTGCCTTCACAAAGAACGACATAAAGCCTAACTTGACCCCATTCGTGGCCATAAACTGTTCGCCGAATTCGCGCCGGATGCGGATGACCTCATGCATGTCGACCTCGTTGTAGGTCGTCGTCATCACAGCTTCCGCCTGCACCTGCGCCATGCGTCTGGCAGTTGTCAAGCGACGACGAGAGAGCCTTTCTCGGCGCACTGGTCGCCCGTCTTCGATTCTGTGCAGGTCCGCGATCTGAGGAGCGATCGCAGGTTCGGCGGAGGTAGTGTCATCGACCTCCGATTCGGGTGCTTCCTCAACTTCAGCTTCATAATCCGAACCGTCATCTTCCACAGCGACTTCTGCAGCATCTTCGGTCGCGGTTTCGAGTATCGACGTGGGTGGGGCTTCAACGAATGGATTTAGCTGGATCTCGACGAATCCGTCGTCTTGGTCCGCAGTTTCCTCCAGCTCGACCACCTCTTCCGTCAACGCTGCAATCGTCGGGGGCTCGGATTTTTGGGTCGCTGGCTCGCCATCTTCGGGCCTGCCGTCGCCGGTTGGTTCTATGTCAGCAGTAACCACCGCAGCCTCGGAACTGAATTCGCACAACGCGTCGCCCGGCCGTACCACATCGTCCACTTCCTTCAAGATCGTCCCAATGACGCCGCTTCTTACCGCGTTTATCTCCTGCACGGCCTTGTCAGTGTGCAGTTCGACGATCGGTTCGCCGACGTCTACTGTCTCGCCCGCGATTTTGAACCACTTCCCTACCGATGCTTCAAAAACCGACTCGCCGAAATCTGGTGCGACTATCTCTTCCATTTATCCGTGTGTCCTATCCGTGGTGATGTGGTAACGCCTGACAAGTTCCAAAACGGTTCGGCTTAACTCGCCGGGTCGAGGTTTAAGGCAATACGTATCAATCGATCCTGCTGCCGCCGGTGCAGCCAGTTCGAACCTGAGGCCGGACTGGGGCTCCGTGGGCGACCGATGTAACGTATGCCCGTTTTAATGATCGACGCGATCGGTGTCCTGACAAAGTCCCATGCTCCGCGGTTGCGCGGCTCCTCTTGCAACCAGACAACATCCTTGTAGTTGGCGAATGACTCAAACGCGTCGACCAAGAGTTCCTCCGGGAACGGATACAGTTCTTCCAGCACGATCACTCCGATGTCCTTTACATCAGCGATCCGCGGATGCGTAGCTAAGTCGACGAAAATCTTGCCGCTGCAAAGGACGACCCGCTTAACATCGTCGGGATTGGAGTTCGACAACGTGAACTTGCGGATTGGTCGGAAATTGCCTTCGGTGAAGTCATTGATCGAAGATGCCGCGTGTGGGTGCCGCAGCAAGCTTTTGGGAGTCATTACAACCAACGGGCGTGCCCTGTCGGGTTCGCCGAGCAATGCCGACTGAGACCGCAGGAGGTGAAAATACTGCGCGGAAGTTGTTGGATTGGCAATGCGCATATTGCCGCTTGAAGCGAGGTCCAGGAAGCGCTCGAGATGGGCATGAGAGTGGTTTGGTCCCTGCCCTTCATATCCATGAGGGAGGAGCATCACGAGGTTGGGGCGTTGCCCCCATTTTTCCCTCGCCGAAACAATCATCTCATCGATGATTGCCTGCGCGTTGTTGACAAAATCTCCGAACTGCGCTTCCCAGATGACCAAACTCGATTCCGAAAAAACGCTGTAACCGTGCTCGAAGCCCACGGGTCCAGCTTCCGACAGTGGGCTGTTGTAGATCGAGAAACTACCACCTTCAACTTGCTTCAGCGGGTAGTATCGTTGACCGGTCTCGATGTCCCAAACCACGGCATGACGTTGGCTGAAGGTTCCTCGAGCGCAATCCTGCCCTGTAAAGCGTACGGAAATACCGTCTTGCATCACGGAGCCAAGAGCCAATGCTTCCGCGTGTGCCCAATCGATGCCTAGTTCGCCAACATCACCAATCTCGTTTCGGCGGGCAAATACACGTCGGACCGTGGAATGCAATTTGAAGTTGTCCGGGATTGCGCTTATCTCACCGTTGAGCTTGACTAAACGTTCCACCTCGATCGATGTGTCTGGATACTCCTCGCCTTGCATCCCTTCCGGCGTTAATCCCAAATCCGGCGGTTCTTGTCTCCGAGTTCCAGCACCTGACGCATTAACGGCCTCCATCGCGGTGCTCAGCGATTCGAACGTGCTCGCAACAAATCCGTCGACATCTGCCTGCGAGACGACTTCCTCGGCGACCAGACGCTCAGCCCATTTCTCGCGTAGCGTCGGATGCTGTGCAACCTTTTGATACGCCAAGGGTTGCGTGAAGCGCGGTTCATCGTTCTCGTTATGACCATGTCGACGGTAACCGACTAGGTCGATAACGAACTCTTTACGGAACTTCAACCTATACGAAACCGCCATCTTTGCGGCGAGGGCGCACGCTTCAAGGTCTTCGGCGTTGACGTGGACCACCGGAATCTCGTAACCCCGCGCAATGTCTGAACAATATTGGCCCGAATATCCTTCATCCGGCTCGGTGGTGAACCCTAACTGGTTGTTGGCGATGACGTGGATCGCACCACCAACCGAATATCCATCGAGATTGACGAGGTTTAGTGATTCGGCCACTATTCCCTGGCCAGCGAATGCGGCGTCACCATGAATCAACAACCCCATCGCCTCTAGGTGCGGGTCGTCACCTTCTGCCGCTGCGTCTTGTATCGATCTGACGGCACCCAATACGACCGGATCGACCATTTCTAGATGACTGGGATTGGGCAATAGCCGTAGCTGGATATCGGTAATCCCATCCTGGTTTACGTCGACATCGGCGCGAGAACCGAGATGGTATTTCACATCCGTCAACCAGCCAGCGGCTTCCATCGCCGCCAAGTGGGCGAACCTGCCTTCCAAGAATCCCGTCAACAGAGATTCGTAGGGCTGCTCCAGCAGATGCGCCAACGTGTTCAATCGTCCGCGATGCGGCATACCCATTACGATCTGTTTGACATTGAAGGCCGATTGCAGGATTATCTGGTCGATCAGCGGGATCAACGCATCCAATCCCTCCAGGCTGTACCAACGTTTTCCAGGAAATGTTGCGTGGAGATACTTTTCGAATCCTTCGACCTTGGTCAACAGCTCAAGTTGATAACGCTTCTGGGAATCGGGCATGAACCGCATGGCCGATTGGTTTTCGACTTGGTTCTGTAGCCAAAGGCGCTCCTCAACGCTATGGATATGGTCGAACTCGTAACCGATTGAACCGCTGTAGTAGGACTTCAACTCCTCAATGGCTTCACCAATCGTCGGTCGAGCCAACCATTGGCGAATCTCGTCGTTCGCATCGGCGAGCAATTGAGACGACGCAGCCAAGGTTTCCGGCAACACTCCGAAACGCTCCGGACGCAGATGGTCGTCTGACCGCGGCAACATGCCCAGCGGGTCGATATCGGCGGCCTGATGACCGTCTTCCCGGATGGCGTTGATCAACCGCTCAACGCGAACGATTTGTTCGGCTGAGACGGTCGATTGGACTGCGACCTCTGGCGCCGTCGCCTCTTCGTCTGCTTCTAGGCCGTCTGCATCTAGACTTCCGTTGCTCGCGACGACAATTTCATCGGTTGGCGGTTCTTCGATCGGTTCGTCGGTGTGACCGTTAACGCCCGGAGCGAAGGTTACCTCGAATGAGGGGTCCAACAGAAGGCCGTCGTATTCGAAATCGGTTTCGACGCCGTTGGCACCGTCGGAAGCAAGCGACGCCGTGTCACCGTCCATGATGCTCGTCGCATACGCCTCATTGAAACCGGCAAATACTCCGTACAACTCGACGGAAGTTTCGTCGCGGTTTTGTTTTCTCGAATTTCCGGTCATGCTGTGCTGGTCAGGATGTTTGGATCAACCCGCCGTGATTCACCCCTACCGCCCATCCATTACTAGTACATTGTCGCAGTTTACCTACGTAAATATCCACTTCGACTAACCAGACGACTTCCGTGTACGCCCTGACCCCCATCAACGCATCCGTCCGGGAGACTGCCAAAAGTCAGCGTTGTGACCGAGAATCTGCTTCAATTCTTCGGTCGCAGCGGACAGCGCGTTCGCAACATCGGCAGGGAGGTCATAATCGAAACTCGGTGTGTTGAGTGCCACCTCATCAGGATTACGCGCGCCGACCAAAAGACTGGTTATCCCCTCCTGCGCCAAGGCCCAAGCCAAAGACAGCTTTGCCGGATGCTCACCAACTTCATCAGCGACCTCCAAGACGGCGGCTATGGCGGCGAATGTCTCCTCTTCGCATCCATCTTCGCCGTGGATGGACTGTTCCCGATCCTTGTGGAAGTGACGGCTACGAGACAATCCCGGTGGAACATCGTCGGCGGTGGCATAACGACCGGTCAACAGCCCTTGCTGCAATGGGCTATAACAAATGACGCCAACATCGCTGGCCACACAGGTCGGCTTGATGGCAAATTCTAGGGCGCGCCAGAGAAGGTTATAGGGAAGCTGGTCAGTGACGATGACGCCACACTCGAGGATGTCGGTCAAATCGCGCACCGCGAAGTTGCAGACGCCCAAAGCCCGCACTTTGCCGCTTTCCTGCAGCTTCAACAACTCTGCCATCGTATCCGCGATCGGAACGTCGTGGTTGGGCCAGTGGATCTGGTAGAGATCGATATAGTCAGTCCCCAACCTTTTCAGGCTCGCATCGCACCTTTCGGCGATAATGTGCGGGTCTTGATCTGTTCTGGTGAACTTGGTCGCGATTACAGCCTCGCCCCGGCGTCTCGCGAGCGCGCGACCGAGGACTTTCTCCGAATTGGAATCGTCCGAATATCCCTCTGCAGTGTCGAAAAAGTTGACGCCAGCATCGAGCGCGGCATGAACCGCGGCGATCGAGTCGTTATCGTCCTGTGGTCCCCAGACCCGGCCACCGGCGAAAGGCCAACACCCTAACGCCATCCTAGACACCTTAATGCCACCGTCGCCTAGCGTTGCGTATCTCATGGCTTGGTTCCTCGAATTTCCTTTGACTCGGTCTCGATCACAGTATGCGGTGGCGGGAGTGCAAGGGAGTCGAACCCTCCGCGCACACCGAAGGGTGCACGCCAGCGGATTTGAAGTCCGTGAAGCCCACCGGGACCCATCCACTCCCACGCTGCTGCTAAATCACGATGTTAAAGCCAATTCGTTTCGGATTTGTGTGCAATCGCGTCCCAACAAACGAAAAGGGCGGTAATTACCACCGCCCTTCTCAACTTCTCTGATTGCTCAGGGACATTAGGCAGCCATTTGCAGAACGCCTTGGAGCTTTTCCTTCAACACGCTCTCTGGGACTGCACCGACTACCTGCTCAACGGGGCTGCCATCTCGGAATATAAGCAACGTCGGAATGCTTCGCACGCCGTAAGTGCCAGATAGGCCCGGGTTCTGATCGACGTCGACCTTCGCAAATTTGACTACTCCATCGTAGTCATTGGCCAACTTTTCAACCACCGGCGCAACCATCTTGCATGGTCCGCACCATTCGGCCCAAAAATCGACTAGTACCGGGATATCTGCTGAAAGAACTTCGGATTGAAAATCGGCATCATTTACATCGATTGGATGTGCCATCAAATTAGCTCCGTTTCTGTTTAACTCAAGCGTTTACGTCAAACCACGCGACCCCACCAAATTCGGACGGGTGCTCTCTCATGATTCTACCACCTGATTAAACTCCGGTAACCGCGTACACCATTGAGTCGTGTCGATTTCAGACCGCCAACAATTCCGATTCACGATCTCTGGCCAAAACTTCAAGAATCACTCGGTGAACGTCAAGGCTAGGAACCGTTGGAGATGGATCTGGATATTCGCACTCTTCCATGTATGTGGCCAATTCGGCGAACAGGGTCGTTGTTTGAACGATGCCGCGCAAGGCGTGATCTGAAACCGTCGCCAAGCCCGAAGCGAGGAGTTCGCCATCGCTCTCTCTGACAACCGCGACGGTATCGCCCTCCGAGATTCCGAGCGGCTCCAAATCATCCGGATGAAGCTCGATATTTTCGACGCGATCGACGACGTTCAGGTAGTTTCGTTCTCCGAGCGTCGTTTCACGATCTGGTTGGTGAAGAACGCGACCGGGAGCGAAGTAAATGCCGTCTCTGGCAAATGACGAGAAATCGGGCTTCGTAACCTCAAAGTTCGACACGGTCTGGCTGTCTCTTGAATTTGAAGTCGTAATGACGCCACCGTTTGACAGCGCGTCGTGGCTCAACCCGTCATATTCGGGGATGGTCGTGCAGATCGTATCGAAAATCTCGCTCGCCGTTGCGTAATCGAACCCCGAGCTGCCCATTGTATTGGCCAGTCCGCAAAAAACCTCCCAACCAGCCAGTTCATCGAACCTAGGTTCATTCATTTTATTGACGATCTGAACCCGAGATTCGATGTTCGTCACCGTTGATGTCTGCTCCGAGAATGGCGCCGCCGCGAATACGATGTCGGCTTTGGACGTAATATCGTTGTCGAACACCGAGGACACGATCAATGTGTCGAGCGAGCCTAGCAACGAACTCAATTCTCCCAACTGTCGGGCCGTCGGGTTGATGCCATCCGCCATCATGACCGCTGCCTTGATGGTGCCATCACTGATCCCGTCAAGAATCTCGGTTATGCCTTTAGATTCGCCGGCCGGAAAATCGACGCCCCATGTGTCACACAGCCGGGCTGCGAGACGGGACCCGGCATCCAATGGGCGACAGCCCATTTGCTCCGATCCGCGGGCGTTAGCGCCGAAATAGAGCGGATAAACCCCTTGGCCAGGTCCGTCGGCGGTACCGTTGAGCAATCGCAGATTCATCACCGCATCGACCAAAGCTTCATGCCTCACCGTGGGCACCGTGTCGGCGCCGAGCAAAACCGCCATCTCGCGACTATTCGCAAGCGCGGCCGCAGCCTCGGCGAAATCATCAACCTTGACTTCACAATATGTGGCGATCCTACCGAGGTCATAGTCCCACAACGCGGCTTTGAACGCATCGGCATTGGTCGTTTTTTCGTTAATGAAGTCGACCTGCTCTAAAGTCGAATCGAATACTGCGCGGACGATGCCCATCACGGCCATATGGGCAGTTCCGATCCGAGGCCGCAACCAAACGTCCGCATAACGCGTCAACTCGGTTTCTCTCTGATCGATCACGACTATCTTGGCTCCACGACTCGCTGCCCGTTTGACCGGCACCGCCAAGACATTTTGATCCTCGGTCGGGTTCCCTGAGACGACCAAAACCGAGTTGGAGTTTTCGATGTCCCAGATCGAGCGCTTCGTGTGCCCGATGTCCCAACGATTGGATACGTGTTGCATCACGTCATCAATGAAGTTGTGGGCGTGATCGACGTTGTTGGTCTTCAGCGCAGACCGCGCAAACTTCTGCGCGATGAAGTTGTCTTCGTTGCTCCCCCGAGGCGAAGCGATGACGGCGATCTCGTGCGGTTCGTATTTCGACAGAGCTTCCGCGCCAGCATTGAATGCGTCTTCCAAACTCGCCTTGGTGAGAATTCCGTCTTTCCTGAAATAGGCGCGCTTCAAACGAGAACGATGATTTGGATAGTCATAACCGAACTTACCCTTGAAGCAAGCCTGCCCTTGGTTGACCTTGCCATTCACATCGCCTCGGAAGCGAATTATCTTGTCAAATTTGTTGACCTCGGCGATCATCTGACATCCGACGGCGCAGTTGGTGCATGTAGTGGTGACCTGTCGACTTGCCTTTTCCCACTTGTATTCACGCTCCACTAACGCTCCCGTGGGACAGACATCAATGCATGCGCCGCAAAACTCGCAGCCCGATTCCATCAGCGATGTGCCGTGCGAAGTCCCGACAAGGGACACCCCGGAACGCGCTACCAGCGTCAGTGCATTGTCGCCTCGGACTTCTTCACACACGCGAACACACCGAGCGCAAACTATGCAGAGGTTGTAGTCGCGGTCATAGAGCGGGTCGTCGGCATGGATCGGCAAATCTCGACGGTTGTAATTGAGCGGCGTGCGGAGATCCAACTCGACCGAGCGCACGGTGTCCTTCAACTCGCACCGCTCGTTCTTGGGGCAGATCGTGCATCGATCCGTGACATCTACGTGCCTTTGACAGACGTCTTGTGGACCGCAAAGCTCGATTCGGTGGCAGGTTAAACAACCGTGGGGGTGCTCCGACATCAACAGTTCGATGATGCCGCGACGCAACTCGTTTACCGACTCGTTTTTCGTCTCCACCACCATATCGGGCATCGGCATCGCGGTGCACGATGCCAGCGTCATCTTCCTGCCATTGGCCTCCGTGTCCACCACGCAGGTGCGGCACGCGCCGTACGGTTTCATGTGGGGGAAGTAACAAAGGTACGGGATATAGATCCCTGCATCTAGCGCAGCTTGCAGTATCGTCTGCCCCGGTTCAGCCTCTAGTTGCTGTCCGTCGACCGTGAACTTAATGGGATCAGGCATATCTACTTTCGCTACCGTTAATCGGACTCGAATTCATGGGCGCGTGCGACTCGGCAGGATCATGGAACCATCGCCGAATGGTCCTGACTTTTCCAACTCGCCGTTGAATCGATTCTCAAACTCCTCGCCAAAGTAGTTGATGGCTGAAGAGACTGGGTTGTAACCGAGTTGGCCGTGACCGCAAAGCGACCCAATCTTCATATTGTTGCCGACGGTTTCCAACAATTTCATATCGCCCGGTTTCGCCTCGTTTTTGCACAACCTGTCGAAGACGTCCAGCATGTGCGTATTCCCAAGCCGGCACGGGAAACACTTGCCACATGACTCGAACTGATTGAATGCGATGAGATTGCGGACGAGGTCAACGATGTCGGTCGTTTCATCTCCAACGATAATCCCGCCAGAACCCAATATGGCTCCCGACTTCGCCATCGCATCAAAATCTATCTCGGTATCGAACGCATCCTCGCCCATGACCCCACCCAGCGGTCCACCGGTCTGCAACACCTTGATTCGCTCTGAGCCCTCAGCAACGCCGCCACCGATATCCTCGAGCACTTGACGGATCGTCAATCCCATCTCAACTTCATACATCCCAGGTCGCTTGATGTGACCGGTCAGGCACACCAATGCCGTGCCTGACGAAGATTCTGTTCCAACTTTCTTGAATTCGTCTCCGCCGGATGCCACTATTCCGGGCACATAGGCGATGGTCTTGACGTTGTTGATGTTAGTCGGTTTTTGGAAAAGTCCGGCCTGCGCCGGGAACGGCGGTTTGTATCGCGGCGTCGAGCGCTTTCCCTCAATCGCCTCCATCATTGCAGTCTCCTCGCCCGCAACGTAGGAATCCCCGGTCAGCGAGACTTCCATATCGAACGAGAAATCGGAACCTAAGATGTTCTCGCCTAGGATGCCGTTTTCGTAGGCTTCGTCGATCGCCCTGCGGGTCGCCTCAATGGGAATGTCGTGACCTTGACGGATGAATACCACACCGTGCGTCGAGTTGGTCGCGTATCCGTTGATAATCAGACCTTCGATGAGTCGATGTGGATCGCTTTCCAAAATCCCCTTGTCGTTGAACGCGCCCGGGTCACCCTCTTCGCAATTGCACAGCACGTACTTCACTGGAGCCTGGCTAGGCGCCAAGAACGACCACTTCAATCCCGTCGGAAACGCCGCTCCCCCGCGCCCGCGCAGACCTGACGTCTTGACTTCTTCGACCACATCTTCGGGTTTCATTGAGAGAACGGCTTTGTTGAGCGCCGCGTAACCGTCATGCGCGATGTACTGGAATATGTCGTGAGGATCGATGTTCCCGAAATTGGCGGTGAGAATCTTTCTCTGGTTGGCGTTCGCCGGTAGCTCGTCCCATTCCGGGAGATGTGTGACGTACGGATCGCGGTGACTGGCGTACGCATAGGCCGATTCGTGCAGTGGGTGCTTGTCACGCCCATCAACGAAGTGCGCCACGATGTCGGGTACCATTTCTGGCGTCACGTTGGCGTGCAGAACCCGGTTGATTCGGGGAACGACCACATCAACGATCGGTTCTAGGTACATGAGACCGTGCGCACCAACCATAGACAGATTGATCTGATTAGAGCCTTCTGGGCCGAATGGTTTGAGAGCGTCGAATATTGCCTGTGCTCCTGCGGCTTGACCCGAAGCTCCGAACCCGACTCGCACCCAAGGCCGATCCCCCGCCACCAAGTCATCCCATCGCTGCCGAGCGCGCGCCCGCAACAACGCATACTGCGTTTGCTGGCTCATCACTGCCGCGTAGGAATCTACAGGTGCTTCAATGCGCGATACCATTTTCAAGCTCCTGTTTTAGATTCGAAACGAAGGTTCGAGCCGCTTCCGGGTTCGTTCTCCCCGTCAATACATGGTCCCGCGCGATGACTGGCGCTTGAGCGCACGCGCCCAAGCAGGTGCTGTACCGCAAGGTAATCTTGCCGTCTTCGCTGGTCTCTTCCGCGTCGACGCCCAATTCGTCCTGTACCGCCGCTAACACGTTTTGCGCCCCCATCAGATGACACGTCGGTCCCCAACATACGTCGACTGTGGCCTGGCCGGGAGGAGTGAAGCGGAAATTGGTGTAGAACGATGCCACACTCCAAACGTCGTTGATCGTCGATTCGCAAAAAATCGCGACTTCTTCGATCGCCTCGTTCGGTACGTAGTGCAACTCGTCCTGGACTGCGAGGAGTGAAGAAAGAACGGTAACGCTCGGAGCTCGGTCCTTATCGGCGCGTTGAGATTCAAGTGCCCGGCGGATACGATCCCGCAATTTCGGGTGACTCTGTTGCTGAGTTGTCGTCAATCTATCTCCGGCATTCTCGCGAGGCGCGCAGAGGCGTGACAAATCGCTACGCCCCGGCAGGTTTTCCGTCTAGATGGAATCGTAACAGAGCATCCTTGATTGGCGTGCGTAATGACGATCTACCACGGCGACTATTTGGCACCTTCCATCTCGGCAACGGTCATGTCGAGCGAGACGTCACGGCGCATTGTCGGGATCATTACCACCTGTTCCACGATCGTCCTTTGTGGCATCGCGGCACACAAGAATATCGCCTGTGCAATATCTTCCGGCTGCATCATCGTCGAACGATCATCAGAATCCGGCGGGCGTGGACGGTTTTCCAATATCGGGGTGTCGACCTCGCCCGGCATAATCGCGCACGCTCGGACCCCGAATTTAGTCAACTCGGCGTTCATTCCCCGGATCATGTTCAACGACGCTGCCTTCGCCGCACTGTACGGCGCACCGCCCAACAATCCAGGATTCAATGCGGCCATTGACGATACGGTGATCACCGTCCCTGTATTGCGGTCGATCATGTTCGCCAATACCGACTGCGTCAACCGGTAAACTCCCTCCACGTTAACTTTGAATACCGAGTTCCACTCTTCCGGGCCCACGTACCTCATCGACCTTACTCGGCTGCTGTGTCCCGCGTTGTTGACCAGAACGTCGACCTTGCCGAACCGCTCCAGACTCCACGCTCCTAGCGCCGCGGCTGCGTCGCCATCCTCCAGATCGGTAGGTCTCACCTCGACCTCAACGCCATGCTCGCGAGCCTGAGCGGCAACCTCATCTAAAGGTGCTTGTCGTCTTCCTGCGAGAACCAGATCGGCGCCGGCCTCAGCGAACAAGTCCGCTGCAACCTTGCCGATACCAGTGCCCGCACCGGTAATGATTGCTACCTTGCCGTCTAGGATGCCCATGCGTCGAAAACTCCTGTTTTGACTCTCGTTGGTCTTCAAATCACGCATAAAGGTTAACTCAGCAAAAATCGGTCGGCACGTGCTTCACGACTAGTTCGATGCCCATCCCGTCCATCCCTTATTCGCATCGTCCAACATCATCTGCGCCACTTCTCGGCCCATACGGATCGAGTAGTTCGTGCCGCGGTCCTCTGGATAGATCTGCGTCGTGTTGGCAAGATAGACGCGTTCAAATGGCGTGCGATGCGACGGTTTCTTTGCACCGTATTCGGTGCCGATTATCGGTTGCGCCGCGCTGACCGAGTTGTAGTGCACATCCTTGATCCACGATCGGTCGAACGCCGGATTGAACTTCGGCAAGTGTTCGCAATACAGGTCGATCAACTCGTTCGCCGGCAGCTGGAAAAGATCGTCTTTTCGGTGCAGATAGTTCGTCAAGTAGACGACGTGACGACCGTCGTACCACTCGCGCGGCAACATGTTGGTGTGTTCGATGATTCCCAAGAAGGGAACATCGTCGGACGCGATGTTCATCCAGTAAAAGTTCGTCAGCGCCCGGTCCAGCTCCAATATCACGACCACCGCCGCCAGATATTGCACCGATTTTAAGCGATCAAGGTAACTCTGCGGCAGATTCTCCATGATGCTCGGCGCTGAGAACGAAGGGACCGTGGCCAGTACGCTGTCGTAAGACTCGGTAATCTCTTTACCGGCCAATACAGAATGGACCTGCGCTTCTCCCGACTCGTTGGGAGGGTCTATCTTCAACACCGGATTTTCGAGGAGAATCTCCCCACCAAGCGACCTGATCTTGTCGGCGAGCGTGTCGAATACGACGTCGAAACTTCCAGTCGGATAACCGAGAACCTCTTTCGCTAGTAATCCTTCGCGAGAGGCGAAACGAGTGTGAATTTTGGACCAGAACCACGGCATACCGACATCGCCATAGAAGCGTCCGAACTTTCCGCGCAGCAACGGGTTCCAAAGCACGTCGTATGCCTTGCCGCCGAGTTTGTCACTCAACCACTCGTCGGCGGTATAAGGCTCCAAGCTCTGCCAGTCTTTGATGCGTTGCACTCGGAGAGTGAAAAGTCCCATCCTGATCCGCTCGTAGATCGGTATTGCGCTGAAACGTAACAGATCGAAGGCAGTCGTGGTGCGATGAAGCCCGCCGTCGACATAGGTACCCACGTTTGATGGATACCATTCCATCGCATCTCCAATGCCAAGTTCTTCCATAAAATCCAATATCGCTCGATCATTGGTGAACAGATGGTGATACCCGCGTTCCAGCGGATACCCGCCGACGGGTATCGTCGAAGCTTGTCCACCGATGAACGGGGCCGATTCGTAAACCGTTACTTCGTTTCCTGCCCGGCTAAGGTCGTATGCTGCGGCCAAACCGGCCGCGCCTGCACCCACGATACCGATCTTCATGGATTCATCTCCGCATGGCGATGCTGAAATCCATCGTTAACCCTTTCGGATCCTCCACCCTGTCTACGTGCGGCACGTGCACCGCGGGCCAGATTGGCCATTGAGGTGCGGTCCGCCAGCAGCAAGAGCGCGCCGGCGATGGTCACTGGTGCCCACAACACCACGTGTACCGTCAACGCGTAAGCCGCAGCTATCTCGGCATCCAATCCCAACGCCGTCAATGCGGCCGCGCCGAAGAAATCGAAGGGACCCCAACTTCCAGCGCTTGAAGGCAAGACGCCGGCCAGATTGGCAGCCGTCCCAAATGCCACGATCGCCGCGATGAATTGCAGTTGGCTGTCAAATGCAGACCGGATATCAAACCCCAATGCGATCACGTAGTACATTCCGATCTCGGAGACCCAAACCGGCAACGAGAGGACTATCACCTTCACCAATCCACGCCAAGAACGTACCACTGTCAATCCGGCGATGAGATTCATCGCAGTACCGACTACGCGCGCCCGCAGCCTCGGTGACAGGAATCCCAACATTGCCGCCAGCATCCCCCGAACCTTCGTCGGCGAAACGATAACCACGTATGCGACCACGGCAAAGACGCCGATGAACGGCAGCAAAGCTCCAAATGCCAATACCGGGAACCCGCCGGGCACTTCTTCGGCTAGCGAACCAAGGGTAGACTGCACCCCTATCGCGCCAAACAAAACGGCGATTGCGACAAGCAGGAGCAGGGCGATCACATCTGATGCGCGCTCAAGAGCCACGGTGCCGAATGTCGCCATCGTGCTGACCCCTTCGCGCAAGGTCAGGTAGTAAGCCCGCATCAACTCGCCGATACGGACCGGTATCAGATTGTTAGCCATGTAGCCGACCACTACCACCGGGAACAAAGCCCGTTTGAATTCGCCACTGGTTATCGGCCCCAGCAGATATCGCCACCGTACGGTCCGGAACCACAGAGCGAGGGTGTACAGCATCAACGCAGGCGCGGTGTACGCATAGTTTGCGTTTACGAGAACCTCACCCACCTTTTCGTAGTCAACGAAATAGAAAGCCAAAATTCCCAAGAATGCGGCGCTACCGAGGAGCCCGATCCAAAACGCTCGGCTCCTGATCACTTCGCGAAAGCCATTCGCGGCCCTTGGATCGCTTCGAACATTACGCGACTATCGAAGCGGGGCTTGTGGGGTGTCATTTCGGAAGTAGACATACGAGTCGATGTAACCCATGTCTTTGGTCAGCTTGCGATGGAACCAAAAGTCCGCGATTGGTCGCAGCAAATCACGATTGGTGAGACCGTTCCAAACATCGGCCGGAGTCTTGTTCTTGTAAACCTCGGGGAACCACCATCGATGGATCATGTGACGCCCTTCTTCAAATCCTTCCGGTAGAGAGTCCTTGACCGCGTCGTGGTTCTTCGCATTGATCACAGCAACAGTTCGCGTATCGTTGATCGATGCTCCTTCGCTCTCCAAGCTGACATAACCGACGCCTTCATAATTGCGAAGGTACCAGCTCCAAGGCCACGCGAAACCGTCCCTCGTATCGATAGCCACACTGAACTCGCTCTTGTTCCAGGCAAGTTCGCGGGCCAAGTCAATCTCTTTGGCTGTCTGGTGCAAATCCTGCGTCGTCTGTGTGTAAACGAGCATATCCTTCGCGATGTCACCGTGTTGATAGGTGGCGATAAAACCTGCCCGTACCGTGAATGCGAACATAACCACCACTGACGCTACGGCAACCACCGCAAGCACCTGTCGGAATCCCCGCGACATGCCGGTTTGAATCACGAGCAGCACACCGACGCCGCAGAACGCGATCAGTGCCCACAACTCGAAGAATTGACCCAAGTCGCGCGCATTCGATATGTTGAAATCGTCGTAGAACTGGAAGAACAGCAACCGGTACAACGCGATCAGTAACAATGGCACCAACGCGAACGTCATCCAGCCGCGTTGCCGCCAAACCGCGGTCCAATCAATGTACCGAATCAACGATCCCAAACCGTGACCAGCCAAGAATATGAATGGAATCGTCAGCTGCGCCAACAACCACGGCATCTTCTCTCCCGCTACCGAAAACGCCAAAAACGTGGCAAATGACCAGAAGATCAAGAAGCGAACGAAGCCGGACATCTTCAAGGTCAATGGGACGAAAAGTAACGTCACGTAAGCCAAAATCGCGAATGGCAGGATCAGAATGTCTGATGGCGGTTCGGGGTTTTGGTAGTACTGCGTGTAAAGCAACGTCGTCGTGATCGCAAAGCTGACGACGCTGATGGCGATCAGGCCGATTGAACGCCAACCGGTTCGAATCGCGTAGTAAGTCGCGATACCAACTGCCGAGAGCATCGGCAGGAATTCGTAAATCGAACTAATCACCAAGTAGTAGTACCAAGGTTGCGACCCTCGACGCACGTCATGCTGCGCGAGCCAGTACCCCAACGATTGCCATACCCCGGTGATCACGCCCGGGTAGTGGCTCCCGAAATTCGTCATGATGACGGCGTAGATTGCCCAGAAGATCGCCAACGCCACCCAGAATCGGCGCCAGTTCCACCAAGCCCCGATTACCACTGCAATCCCGAATGTGAAAAGCGTCACAAAGGCGGCCACGGCCGTGGAAGCGGTGCCATCGGGTGCACCAGTCACAACCCCAGGTGTGCCCTCTACCGCCGCCAATGTCAATCCAAACAAGCTTTGGAAAACTGCGATACCCGCCGCATAAAACGGCGCGGATAACCCGACGATCAACACTAGGATGTGACCAGCGGGGCTGATCTCGCTCAACTTCATGTGGCCCAATACGATATCTCGAAGCTCGTACCGCGTTACCCAAGCAAAATAGGTCGCAAAAATGACAACAAATATGTATGCCGTCTCTTTCGTCGCCATGGCCAATCCCAAGACCGCCGCCGAGATGTAGAACCACCGGAATCGTTGCTCGACGATGTAACGCCACATTGCGACGACCAGCAACGCGATGAAGAACGCCATCAAGATGTCATTACGCGCAAAGCGAGAAAAGTAAAACAACGCTGGTGAGAACGTCAGCATCACCGAGGTCAGCAACGCGCCGATGTCACCGAGTTGCCCGCGGAGGAGTAGCGGGACAAGGATTAATGCCGATCCGAACAGCACCATTCCGAGACGCAACGTGAATTCCGAATCGCCAAACAGGAAGAACATGCCTGCGATTAGCTCGAACAAAAACATGCCGTGCGTTAACGGCGTGTGTTCGTATTCGTTGCCGATGGCGATTTGATAACCGAAATAACCGTGCAGGCTCTCGTCGTGATGCACCGCCATGTCGCCCAAACGAACTAGCCGCATCCCCAATCCGACGAGGAAAAGCAACGCATAAATCGTGTATTGGACCCGCGGAGAGAACGAAAAAGCGAGTTGGTTCGCAGTGTCAACTACCGTCCGGGGAGCCTTTGAGAACGCGGTCCAACCACCGTCGACCCACCCGCCACGCGCTGAGCGACTTCCCGTCGAATTCCCCGCATTCTCATCCGGTCGAATATGTGCCGTGTCCAAGCCTACTCTCCCAAGGCGAAGATGATCACTTCGTGATTTTCAAACACACGGCTACCGATGCGATCGAATTTCGACACATCTAACTCAGTATATTTCTCGCGTTCATTCGGACTGACAATCAAGTAGTCCGCCTCGTACTTGCTAGTCAGTTCGAGCATCTCGGCATCGTCAGCGCTGTTGTAGATACGCTCAAGGTCGCGATCGCGATCTATCCACCACTCGTCTCCCCCGCGCCACTGGCTTTGATGCTGGGCCCAACCAAGAATCGACGGCCTCCCCGTCCAACCAGAGAAGCGACCAAATTTGCTGTAGCTGGTTCCCGAGGCCTCCACGATCACGTCGTCGTTGCTTACGTTTTCTCGAATCCAGTCCATGGCCTCCAGAATCGTCGTACCGCTGGTTTCAAGGAACTTGAGACCGTCGAGCGTGAATTCGGTGCCCGACTCCGACGACTTAGTCGCAGTCGCTGCGAACGGGTAGTAGAAGGAAACCGCGATCAACGACGCAGCGATGAAAACACCAACCGCGCTCACGTAATGCAACCTGCCAACAATCGACGGATGGCGTCGCATCCAGTAGTAGACGCCGTATCCACCGGCAACAGCCATGAATATCCAGACCTCGTAGTAGAACTTGAACACCGTGTTGTGCCGACCGCCGAAAAAGTCATGCAACCTGAATAACTCCGCGACGTACAGCAACAACGCCGAGATCGTCAGCAACACCAGCAATATTTGTGCGCCATCGTCCGCACCGCGCATCCCTCGACGGTACGTAGTCACGAAAAACGCGACGAACGTCACTCCGAGAATAGCGGACAACGGCAATCGAGAAATTAGGTCAATCCCGGTCGCATTGTCATTGAACGTGAAATGGGAAACCATCCAAGCGAAATAAAGGAACAATGCCGACGATATGGAGATGATCCAAGGAAGTTTCTCGCCCACGACGGGCGGCATCACGTAGCCAACTGCGGACCGCCGCATGATCGCCCACTCACGGGCCAAAACCGGAACCAAGATCGCCCCGGCGAAGGTGACTGTCACCGCGATCAATCCGCCCCAAACGGTGAAGAAGTGAATTGGGCGCGTCGCGTATTTAGTCGGAATGATCGGCGGAAATTGGATCTGGCTCTGCGCCGTCACGAAGTAGTAGTTCGAGAAGAACGCCGCCCCGATCGCGACGAGTACCAGAAACGGTGCGACGCCGTACCGAATCGCCGCAATATGGCCCCGGCCATTGTCGCGGTACGACTTGAAGTAAACCACTGCACCAACCCCGAGCAGCATCCATAACATGTCCCATGTGTTGATGAATCCCGCCGATCCGATGGCGACGATCATAACTACGGTTGACAACGGATTTCGCTTGAGCCAGCCGAAACCCCATCTGACCCTTGAGAACAGCAGGTTTGCGGTTAATGAAACCAACGTCAGCACAAACGGAATCGACATCAAATGCGGATGCAAATCGCCTAGCATCAGACTGAAGAACGGGAACTCCTGAATCGTGAAATCGAGTTCGCCGCCGTCAGGACCGAAACGATTGATGACCCGCGATGACGCCCACCACCACCAGAATCCTTGTGGCCGCCATCCGCCTCCCGAATCCGTGAGATCGACTCCCTTGATGCCCAACCACTCGTAGAAACCTTCCGATCCGATCCCGCTCAAAGACAGCAGTTCCCAGAATCCGTTCAGATTCGAGATCACCAGCAACAGAACTGTCGCAATCGACCCTGCAGTGATCATCTGCAACGTCGTCGCACCATCGCGCCGTACCAGATTCGACACCAGGGAGAATATCGCAGCTGCCGACAACCCCGCGATCGATGCAAGGGCCAAGTTGTAGGCGATGCTCGGCTGCACGTCAGACATCTGAGCGATTCCGCCAAACATCCAGTACCCGAAATAGTAGTAGGCAATCGGAAATCCGCTCAACCAGAGGTCAGTCGGCGGTGCATGGTCGGCGCCGACAACTGCGTTCAGCATTGTCAAATCCATTGGCTTTTCGGTATGTGAAATGTCCGGGTCCATCGCCTTGACAACCGCAAACACCACGAAGAACACCAGAAACACCGCTTCGATCAATACCAGATGTAACCATCGTTGACGCAAAAACCGCACCAAACCAAAACGTTCGCGCCAGATCACCCAACCCCAGCCAGCAACGGCGACGATCACCGCTATCAACCACCAAGACCATCCGGCATTCGGCAATATCCCCAACAGACTCAACATCCAGACCGCAGAGCCGAACAGCAGCATTCCGATCGGCCTAACCAGTCCGAAACCGCGATCAGTCAGATTGGGTAACGTGACGTAGGCAATCGGCATCGCGGCCAGACCGATGAAGTACAGCGTGAGAAGCCAAAATATCAGTTCAGACATCGATTCACTAACTCAATTCGGTAACTCGCAGTGATCTGCTGATGCCAAACGCACTCATCACGAGTCACGCGGCCGGCAAGATCGTTTCTGCAAACGCCCGAGGATCAAAAACCGCGAAATCGTCAACACCCTCGCCGGTCCCTATGTATCTGACCGGCAACCCCATCTCGCCACGTATCGCCAAGATAACACCACCCTTAGCCGTGCTATCCAGCTTGGTCAATATCACTCCATCGCAACCCACAGCCTCGGAAAACAACTTGGCTTGAGTCACACCGTTCTGCCCAGTATTCCCGTCGATCACCAACAATACGCGCGGAGCGAAATCGTCGGTGTGACGATCAAGAATTCGGCGCATCTTTTTCAGTTCTTCCATCAGATTGTGCGCGGTATGCAACCTACCCGCGGTATCGATTACGACGAAATCTGCCTTGCGGGATTTAGCCGCATTCAACGCGTCGTAAACAACCGAACCGGGATCCGCGCCCGCGGATGAAGATACAAACATCGTGTCAGTGCGCTCGGCCCAGATCTCCAATTGGGAAATTGCACCCGCGCGGAACGTGTCAGCCGCGGCGATTAAAGGCACGCGACCATCTGATTTTGCCGCCTGAACCAACTTACCGATGCTTGTGGTTTTACCAGACCCGTTTACCCCAACGACCATCACCGCCACCGGCCCATCATCGTCAAAACCGGCAGCTGAATCGTCATCAGCCAACATATCGGATATCTCAGCGCGCAGTAATTCGTAAACCGTATCCGGTGTGTGTGCGCCCCGCCACTTGGCCTCGTCCTGTATCTTCTCCACAAGCTCCATCGACGTCGTCATCCCGACATCCGCGACGATCAGTGCCTCCTCCAGATCTTCCCAGAAATCCGCGTCGATCTGCGACCGTCGAAACACACTACCAACTACGTTGGTCCAAGACCGGCGCGTCTCTTGCGACGATTCCGATGTCTTTTTGTTTCGCCCTAGTAAACGGAGCATGCTCTACATCGAAACGGAATTAGTCAGATCGCCGATAAACCAACCGTCGCCGCGCCGACTCATCACCTTTGCGCAATCCCAAGATGCCCAACAAATTGCCCATGCGCCGCCAGTTTTGAGAACGTGATTTCGTAGACGGCTCCGTCGATTCAGATTTCAATCGTGCACGACCAGATCTGGCCGGCTGCGCGGCCAACTTCGCAAATTCATCAGGGATACCATCGGCAAAAAGAACGAGTGCCTTTGCCGCGGCGTTTTTTTGAGCTTTCGATTTGCTCAGTCCCACACCAGCAGCTACCTGTCGCCCGCCAACCATCACCCGCGCCAAATACTGCGGCTCGTCGTTCGGGTCCACATTGGCAGTTTCTGTCTGATAACGAGGCGTTTTCAAACCCGCTCCCTGCACCAACTCTTGGAACGCAGATTTCGGATCCTTTTCAACTCCATGCTCAGCAACATGTTCAATTTGGTGCCCTAACTGATCGAATATGAACTGGCAGGCAGCATCGAACCCCCGATCGATATGGATGGCTCCAATAATCGCCTCGAACGAATCTTCCAACACCGAGTCACGGATATTGGGACTGAACGCCGTTTCTCCCTTGCCACGCAGAATGTACTCGCCAAGATTCAGTCGATCCGCCGCCTTGGCCAGAGAATCCTTGCAAACGATATCGGCCCTACCCATCGACAGTTCGCCTTCGTTCGCACTCCCCGACTGTTCAAACAGCGCGTTAGCAACCGTGAAGTTCAGCACCGCATCCCCAAGAAACTCCAACCGTTCATACGAACGCAGTTCTGTCCGATCAATTTCGGTGCTCCACTCGTTGACGTATGACTCGTGAGTCAACGCCTGCCTGAGCAGATTGCGGTTGATGAATGTTACTCCGAGCCTGGCTTCAAGCTCGTCTAGATCCGTTTCTGATTGCGTCTCCGGTGTCAACGATTAGGCCTCAACGCCCCGCGGCCACGGCGGTTGAGGTCGCTTTAACTCGCCGAAATAAGGTCGACTCCGCGCCATCGCCACCATGTTCTCAAACGCTGGCAACGATTCCTCTTCAGGTGGGGTAAACGTCTTCAAGAAAGCAGCAGTACCGTCCTCAAAGATGAAAGTGGGCGTACCGAAGATTCCCTGCTCTATCGCTTCCTCGTGGTCTCGGCCGATCTCGGCAAGCCGGTCCGGTGAATCGAGATCCGCTACAAACCTTTCCAAATCGAGGCCGGCACGTTCGGCTGCCTCGACAACGGGTTGGCGGTCACGTATGTCGCCCCGTTCAACAAACTTGAAGTGCTGAAGCTCAAGCATCCACTTGTCGTGAGCATCCCAACCCTGCATCTGCGAAGCGATACCGCCCCGCAACGCCCACAACCCACGGCTCTCATAATCGGGTCCCTGCTCCCAAGCCTTCCATTCCGGACCGTTTTTTGAATTGACCTGCTCGAGCGCGAAACTACGATACGTAATATCGAGGTCGTCGCCCATCTCCTGTTTCACCCGGGACAACCAGATCCCAGCTTGGCGTACCCAGGGTCAGGTGTAGTCGATGAATACATCGATCTTGATTGGGAGGTCGTTAGTCATATCGGGCCGACCTTTCTCGCTGGCGGTCGATTTGGAGACTTGCTTTACTCCTTGATGACCGCGGTGCCTTCGGATATTTGCTTGAACTTAAAGAAATTCTACCAGCCAAACCAAACCCAAAACCATCATAAGCCGTGACAAATATCATTCGGGCAACCGTTGATGTGATGGCAGATACCCCAAAACCTATCGAACCCATGGTAGCGTTCGCTGCCCTGGTTCGCTCGGGTCAACTTCAGGAAGAGGTCGCTGGTTGCCTATCGACGATTTCCCGCATCGCCGCCGCCACATCCAACGACATCTATTTGGTCGGCGGCATGGTACGAGATTTAGTTGCGCAACTTCCGGAAATCTCCACGTCACCAGACATCTCCGTAATCGGCGATGCAGAGGATTTCGCCCGCTCCGTTGTCGCCGATACAGATTGCTATCAGTTGGTCAATGTGTCACAGCATCACACCGCGAAACTGGAATTTGACCAAATCATCATCGACGTAGCATCGGCGCGCATCGATTCCTACGAACCATACGGCTCGCTCCCCAAGATCACTCTCGTCGAGGACATCGAAACGGATCTATACAGACGCGATTTCACGATCAATGCCATGGCAATGCCTATCCATCCGGACGGCTTAGGCGGACTAATCGATCCGTTCGGAGGCCGAGGAGACACCAACCGCGGCATCCTTCGCATCATCCGCGAAGATTCTTTCCGTGAAGACCCACTCCGCATGTTGCGAGGTGTGCGCCTGGCTGCCAGATACGACTACCGATTCGAAGCCGCAACCGCACAGGCATTATCCGACGCTCGTGAAGACCTACGCCACATGATTGAACACTCCCCGCAGAGGGTATTCAACGAGTTGAGTCTGTGGTTTACTCGCCAGGAAAAACTCGACGCCCTGCTCGAACTCGCAAACACAACGGGACTACTGGATGCGCTCGGCGTCAACATATCGTTTAGGCAGGACTCATTCCGACACATACCGAGGAACGCGCCCGATTTAGGACGCTTCGCCGCGTTCGCCTACCTATTGTTGCCGGATACATTGAGCGCGCTGCTACACCGGTTGTCGATGCCGACCGATTGGGCCGAGACTACCAAACACTCCTCCACTGCACGCAACGTCGCCGATCGATGCCGATATACCGATGTCTCAGACATCGACCTGTATCGTTCGTTGATACGCGTGCCAGACGACGTTATCCGAGCCGCAACCGCTGTCGAACACAGTGCCAGAGTAAAATCCCGTTTCCAAGATTTCCAAAATCGCCTGCGACACGTCCGCGCCGATCTGAACGGTGACGACCTGATCGCACTAGGGATCAGACAAGGTCCCATGATCGGCAAGCTACTAGACGAACTATTCACCCTCCGCATCCAAGGTGTCCTCTCGAGCGCCGAGGAAGAGCGACGTCACATCACTGACCGGTTAACCGACGATTGATCTCATCTCGAAACATGTACAACTGCGCCCATGCCGCATACTTCCCAAAGCGGTCCCGCGCCCACTCCCCGACCATGCCGTTCTTGATGTCCTCATCCAAGCCGTAGAGACGTATCGCCGCTCTCCGAACGTGCACGTCGACCGGGAAGGCCTCTCCCTTATCCAACGAATAGGCCAACACGCAATCCGCCACTTTAGGACCGACGCCTTGCAGCTCCATCAGAGCGTCCTTAGCGTCGGAATACGATGCCGTCCTGAGACGAGCAAATGCGCCGTCTCCCCAACCCGCAACCACTTGTGCCGTGAGTGACAGATGCTTTGCACGGTAGCCTAGCCCCACCGAACGCAGATACGCCTCTCCGGCGTCGGCGACAACCCTCGGTTCGGGAAACTCGTAAGCCCACTCATCTTCGCCGATCCGTCTACCCAAATGGGCCACGGCAGCCACCATCTGCTTGATACGGGGAATGTTCGAGTTCTGCGAACAGATGAAGGCCGCCAAACATTCCCATGGCTCCTGCCGCATCACCCGCACTAATGGTGATTCCGTAACAGACTCTCCAAAACCTGGTTCCGACCCAAGAACCCGGCGAACCTCGCATACGTCTATACCGGCCTGCAGATAATCCTCCGCACGTTCCCGCGTTTCATTTTGGGATTCATCGGTGTCACACGAAACTACCACTCGTCGTCCGTCACTTGCGATTTGCACGACGCGCGATTCCAACACCCCGCAATACGAACCTTCCCCTATCAAGTGCCACCGGAAGGCCTGTCCGCCATCTAATGTCTGCTCAAGATCGAACGGCTCGATATCCAACGTCATCGTCGAAATCCGCGGCATCTCGGCTAATTGTGACGCCGGTGCGAATCTCAAATCGGAACTCCCGACAACCATCGCCCCACATAATCTGACAGCGTCCCTAATGTGACCCGTCGCACCGTGGCCTGAGGTATGGATCTCTGGAACAGACGACCATAAGATTTCGAGATGATCCGTCTATCTAACACAACAAAAACCCCCCGATCATTCCGTGAACGGATCAACCGACCAAAACCCTGACGGAACTTCGTTACCGCTTCCGGTACGAAATAGCCATTGAACGGGCTTTCTAAATTCTCCGAACGCGCCTCATGAATCGGGTCTCGCGGAACCGGAAACGGCAATCGCGTCATCACCAATGAATTGATCGACGCATCCTGCAAATCGATCCCTTCCCAAAGGCTCATCGCTCCCAACGCCACGGCATCTTCAGAGTCGTTCAACAACTGCATCACTCGCGAAGCCGGCCCGTCTCGGCCCTGTCCAAACACCTGGGTCTCGGCATTCTTGAACCGATTGAAAAGAATATCGCGCGTTGTGTTCAACGCCGAATTCGCGGTAAAGAGTGCCAGCGTCCTACCCTGCGTCGCCACTGCGATGTCGTGGATCGCACTCGTGACCGCCTCGTTGTAACCCGGCGTGTTCGGCTGCGGGATATCCTCCGGCACCAAAATCAGCGCAGCATCCTTGAAATTGAACGGCGAACCGATGTGCAACGTCTCATCGGCATCAAAACCCAACGTGGTCTGAGCCCGCTCAAAACTACCTCCATCGC
The DNA here is from genome assembly GCA_965232825.1 of Dehalococcoidia bacterium. Taxonomy (GTDB): domain Bacteria; phylum Chloroflexota; class Dehalococcoidia; order Lucifugimonadales; family Lucifugimonadaceae; genus Bin127. Next base: position 1,027,386 of record OZ247429.1, read on the forward strand.
TGATTGTCGCACCAGTCAATACGTGCGCCCGATCTTGGCTGAACAAGCGCTCACGCAACTCGGAAGACACGTCCAACGGCGCTCCGCTGAGTTGCAACTCCATGTTGCGACGCTGATTCACCGAACTCCAATAAACGAAATTATCATCCGGCTGCTCGATCAGTGACATCAACCATCGATCTACATCGCGAAACCGCTCAAACAACGCATTCACATTGATTACGGCGGCGTCCGGTTGACCATCCGATGCCGCCAAGTCCAATAAAGAGCGCAAACCATTCACGACCGTGCTCAACGCCGGATGCAGCGAAACCCAATGCGCATCGACTCCTCGACGCCACTCCTGAGTGATCCGCGTCATCCCCAATATCCGCATCTCACGAACCCGTTCACGCCGTGTCGCGTAAGTCGTCAGGTCGCGTAACGCGTCAAACATCCTGCTCACGTCAAGCGTAGCCTTGTCGGCCGCTTCGACGATGCGCCGTTGGATTTCCGGCACCGACGACAATACCTCATCACCACCCCCACGCATGGTGGCTAGGCGAACCAGTCGAGGCAACATCCCATCGCTCCGCGTCAAAGCGCCTAAATCATCCATCACCGGCGACTCGCGGATTTCGAAGCCTAGATGCCGCGTTGCAACATCCCGCAAGTGGTGCGCCTCGTCGATCACCAACACCTGATGCGGCGGCAAGATATTGTTCTCCGCTGTCATGTCGCTGAGCAATAACGCATGATTCACGATTAGAACGTCCGCTTGATGCGCATTAGCCCGCGCCTTCAGCATGAAACATGGCGGGCCCTGGCACGGGAACCCGCCGCCGGTGATGCTCGGAGGACATCCCTCTGCCGAAAGCCGACTGAACGCCCCTGTATCCCACCCCAACGACAACTCGGCACGGTCCCCCGTCTCCGTCTCAGAAAGCCAATTCAGACACTGCGAAAGTACGCGAGCATCCGTTTGCCCGTGGTTAGGCTGCGTAACCGCATCTCGCCAACGCTGAACACACAAGTAGTTCGAACGTCCCTTCAACTGCACCGCATCCAACTCGACACCTGTCTCCCGACGCACGATCTCCTGTACCGTTGCGAAATCTTTGTTTAACAACTGCTCCTGCAGGTTCAACGTGTTCGTCGAGATCACCGCCTTGCCACCTTGACCAGCCACCATCAACGCCGCTGGCAATAAATAGGCCAACGACTTCCCGATACCCGTTCCTGCCTCTACGATCAGCTTCTCTTGACCCGCGATTGCACGCGCAACCGCAACCGCCATCTCCCGTTGACCGTCCCGCGATTCGAACGCCGGCATCGTCGTCTCAACCAAGCCGCCCGGCAAGAACGCCATCTCGGTCTGAACCACATGCTCGTCGGAGGGCTGTCCATCCTCATCAACATCCGATTCAGCAGACGTAGCGAATCTCGACGGCAACTGCAACCGTTCACTCAACGAAGTCTCATCGATGCCTAATCGACCGACCGCATCATCGACCCCATCCCCCGCCGAAACCATGTTGCTCGCTAATTCACTGACACTCCACCGAGCCCTTGATCCCAGTTGCGCGATCCTAGCCAACGAACCCACAGGCCATTTCTCGAACTTCGCGAGAAAGATCAGAAAAAGATCCCTCGATGCCAGTGCATCCGACAATGCGCGATGAGGATCATCATGCAAAACGTCGAACCGCTGCGCCAGCCGTCCCAATCCGAACTCTGGACCCTGTGGCAACGTCACGCGCGCCATCTGCTCCGTGTCGTAGCACAACTGCTCGACCCGGATGCCGTGCGACCTTAAGAATCCGACATCGAACTCCACGTTGTGCCCTACCAAACGTGCACCACCGATGAAATCGTCGAGATCGTCGCGTATAGTGTCCCAATCCGGCGCGGCATCCACGTCTGCTTGCGTGATCCCGGTCAGCGAAACGATGAATTCCGGCAACGCCTTACGCGGATTGACCAAGGAATGAAAGACATCGATCTGCTCATCGCCGCGAAACTTCACCGCACCGACGTCGATAATCCGATCCGATGCCGAATTCAAACCGGTGGTCTCCAAGTCGAGCGCCACCAGCGTTTCTGCACGCGGCGAGACCGCGTGCGCCATTTGAGAGCGTTCGGAAATCAATACTCGAGTGTCGTCAAAACGTCGAAGCGCAAATCAGTAACCAGCGTTCGACAAGATCATTTCAATGTTCGATTCCTTTGGGAGCAACTCGCCTCGGTCGATCCTCCGCATCGCCTCGACGATCGACGCCGTAACCGGAGTCTCGACCCCCACTTCTCTACCCTTCTGCAATACGTGGCCATTCATGAAATCGATCTCCGAAGGGCGACCGTTCGCCACGTCTTGACCCATAGACGGATGCCAATCACCAGTCGACGCACCGGCTGACTCTGCCATCTGGTTGTCCAGCTCCTCATAGACCTCGCCATCGCTCGACGCTGCAACCCAATGCTTGGGTTCCGATCCGCCAAAGTCCACTACGTCCAATCCCAGCGCCAGGCCGACCTTCGCCGATTCCGAAGCCAACCTAATCTGCAACTCCCGTCCCCGTGAGGACGAAGCGATGGTGGCCGTGCCACATAGCGTCGATCCTACCACGGGATTACCCATACTGTTCTGACACAGCTTTGCCCAACGTTCCCCACTCAGATTGGTTGTCGTCTTGCCCGCATCGATTGGATCAAGAATCTCGACCAACTCGGCAATCCGTTCCGATTCCGATCCATCGTGCTCTCCTGCCCGAAACACCACATGACCCATGTCACGCCGACGCTGAGTCCCTGCTCGCTGGGCAAGCCCTGGCCCGCCAACCCGCACCGCAATCGACGACATGATCAATCCGATACACCGTTCAGCTCCAACCGCGTCAGCCATGTCACTATCCGGCATACAGTTCTGAGACGAAACAAAATACCCTTCGTCCTTCACGTACCTCGCCGCAAATCGAGCCGCCCATGGTGTGTCGTACGCCTTCACCGCGACAAACGCCAAATCGAACTGCGGCTCCAACGCCAAGGCCTGCGACTGATGCAGATGAAACGCCCGCGGATGCGAAACAAACGGCTCGTGCGGGCCTTCAATCCGGATCCCGTCAGAATTTATCGTATCCACCTGTTCCGCCCACGAATCCGCAAAAACAACATCGTGACCTGTGTGCGCCAACCAACCGCCTATGTAACCGCCGACGGCGCCAGCGCCCACAACCAAAATCCGCTTATTCGCGATATCTTTGCTCAATTCTGCTGCCTCAATCTCTGTCTCAGTCTCCGACTGCTCGGATCGTATCTCTCAATTAACGATAGTCCGAATTCAGTAAAATGGCTAACGTCAATCTACACTACCAACACAACATCAACCCACCTGCAACACCAGCAACGGAGTAAACAATGGCCACAGTAAACGTAGGCGATCAAGCACCAGACTTCAACCTCAGATCCACCGACGGAGAGATGGTCTCCCTTAGCGAACAGCGCGGCTCAAACGTCGTCCTCGCATTTTTCCCCGCCGCATTCACCGGCGTTTGCCAAACCGAAATGTGCACCTTCCGCGACTCCCTGTCTGCCTTTAACGACATGAACAGCAAAGTCTTTGGAATCTCCGTCGACCCACCCTTCTCCCAAGTCGAATTCCACAGCCAGAACGACCTGACCTTCCCGTTGCTCAGCGACCTCGGCGGCGCAACCGTTGACGCCTATGGCGTCGGCCTCGCCAACCTCGCCGGCATCGAAGGCTACAACGTCGCCCAACGCTCCGTCTTCGTCATCGACGCCAATGGCAAAGTCCAGTGGTCATGGGTCTCCGACTCCCCCCTAAACGAACCCTCCTACGACGACGTTAAGGCAGCAGTGGCTGCGATCTAATTCTCGACGACTAGCAGACCTCGCTCACCATCGCAGGAGTGAGAAACGGCAAAGGTGCGCATATGCCCTTGACAGCATATGCTTTATAGCGCATAATATCTAATGGCTTGGAAAGTAATTTTCCACGAGGATTTCGTGACTGAATTCTTGGAACTGCCACTATTGGTTAGACGAGAGTTAGCAGCCAATGCCGACCTGCTCGGCAGGATCGGCCCATCGATGCGACGACCCAAGGTCGACACGTTAAACGGTTCAAGGCATGCCAACATGAAAGAACTTCGCTTCAATGCTGCGGGTGGCGTCTGGCGAGTCGCCTTCGCGTTCGATCCCGTGAGGCGTGCCGTCGTTCTTGTCGCTGGCAACAAATCTGGAGTTAGTCAGAGGCGTTTTTACCAACAGATGATTCGCAAAGCAGACTATCGATTCGACGAACATCTTTCTCAGCTCGATTAAAAGAGGGAGCACAATGGTCACCTTGGAACGAATATTGGCTTCGATGCCTGAAGCCGAGCGCATGAAGATCAAAGAACGCGCAGACGAACTTTTCGCCGAAGAGATGTCCCTACAGTCTCTCCGAAAGGCGCGCCAATTGACTCAGTCCGCCCTAGCCGATCAACTAGGCATCAAGCAGGAAAACGTCTCCCGCATCGAGAAACGAACTGACCTACTCCTTTCAACCCTCACCAAATACGTCGAGGGTATGGGAGGTAAACTCCGTCTCGTAGCCGAATTTCCAGGCTCGCCCCCAATCACGCTAACAGGCATCCAAGACCTTGACGACAGCCTGAGAAACGAGGAACACAACTCCGTACCGGGTTTAATATCCCACAACCCGACGGCAACTGCCGCTTAACTCCTATCTCCCGCTCCGACATCGTGTTCCAGTCGAACCCGCCGTAACTTCCACATCAACCGACAACTCCGACCCTGTCAAGTACGAAGGCTCAGCCTCAGCCATTACACATCTCGCCGCTGACTCAATCTAGACCTCCGCTAAACAGCGGATCAACTAACCCCAATGTGTGAAAACGCCAAAGCCTAATGGTGATTCGAACAGGGGAATTCCATCACCATCCCGACAACATCTCCCAAAAATACCCCTCCGGCCGTAGCGGAACCCTCTCCCATAACAACCATCCCCTCTCTCGCTCGGCGGGAGAGGGTTAGGATGAGCGCAACATAGCAGCGAGGGCCGCCATCCTTCCCATCCTTCCCATCCTAGTTCATCACTTGCATTACACATACATCCGTGCTATAATATGAATCAGAAGGCGAACGCAGGGCGTGGATGAAAGCCACGAGAGTGCGAACCATTCCGAGGGATGCCGGTGATTTCACGGGTCCCAAAAGGAGGCGATGCCGGGTTGGGGGTGTGAAACCTTCTGCAAAGTCAGACCCGACTGAACCTGCAACGGAACTCGACGCGTGTTGCGCAAGCCCTTGACGAAATCAGAAACCCGATCTCGGTTAGCGCGAGATGGTTGAAGGGAGACGGACATCCTCTTGGTCGAGGCACTTCGTCGCAAGCGCAGATCGACTGCTCGCTCCCGCCAACCACCTCAACGACCAGCATCGACCGTCATCGGGTCAGTAAGCGGTGATCCGCATGGATCCCGATCTGCGACATTCGTGCCTTTCGGGCGCTGTTCAGATTGGCACATGTGATTGATAACATGTGCCGGGATGCCGAATATAAGCGGCTGACCGGAACGAGGAGGTGTGAATACAGCCCGGTGCAAAGCAGACCGTCAACCGACGCGAATCGATGGCGAAAAGGCGCCATTCGACATCGAATGCAAGGTCAATGACGGGACGCCGATGCAACGATCGACATGACCATCGCGACGAGCGGCCAAAAGCAGAAAATGAACGAGTGATCGAGACGTGTGAGGTGTTGTGCAGGGAAAGCACGCTGCAGAGTGTGAGGATCCAGACGCGTTGTGAAAGTGGAAGAGATGATGGTATGGATCGTCTCGATCACCGTACTACCCCCTTCGCTTTGCGAAGGGGGCGCGAGCAAGCGGAGCGATGCGAGCGGGGGATGCCCGATGTCCATAAGGGGAATTAAAGAGGGTTTTAAATCTTCCGTTTCGCTTTGCAAACCGTTGCTCCCCCCCTTGATTCCGGCTTTCGCCGGAATCAAGGGGGGGATGGAGTGATTTAGGGGGTTTTGGCGGGAACAGGGAGGTTGGACGTGCAGGTGTTTGCCACCTATTCTCTGCAAGTTTTTGGAGCGTAGGGATTGGCAGGAACTTTGTTCGGAGCACCTCGATTCGATCTCTCGACTCTGACGCGTTTACCGCGCTTCGGCTGTCGCCGTCCATTCGGCATCCGCCGTCGCCCATTCGTCTGGTGTCAGAGGACGGAAAATTATCACTGCCGTAGGTGTCGGTGTGGACGTAGGTGCAGGCGGAGGAGTCGGAGTGGACGTGGGTACGGATGTAGGCGTCGGAGTAGATGTAGGCGCAGGCTTTGGTGTCGGCGTGGACGTGGGTGCAGGCGTAGGCGTCGGAGTAGATGTAGGCGCAGGCTTTGGTGTCGGCGTGGACGTGGGTGCAGGCGTAGGCGTCGGAGTAGATGTAGGCGCAGGCTTTGGTGTCGGCGTGGACGTGGGTGCAGGCGTAGGCGTCGGAGTAGATGTAGGCGCAGGCTTTGGTGTCGGCGTGGACGTGGGTGCAGGCGTAGGCGTCGGAGTAGATGTAGGCGCAGGCTTTGGTGTCGGCGTGGAAGTGGGTGCAGACGTAGGCGTCGGAGTAGATGTAGGCGCAGGCTTTGGTGTCGGCGTGGACGTGGGTGCAGACGTAGGCGTCGGAGTAGATGTAGGCGCAGGCTTATCTATGGCTTCGGCTGTCGCCGTCCGTTCGGCATCCGCCGTCGCCCATTCGTCTGGTGTCAGAGGACGGAAAATTATCACTGCCGTAGGTGTCGGTGTGGACGTAGGTGCAGGCGGAGGAGCTAACACCGGCTTAGGCGTCGAAGTGGAAGTAGGTACGGGCGCAGGCTTTGGTGTCGGCGTGGATGTGGGTGCGAACGTAGGCGTCGGTGCGTTTGCCGTGTTTAGGCTGTTGCTGTCCGTTCTGGCAACCACTCCTCCAGTCAGCGGTTGCACAGCTATAACTGACGTGGGTGTCGGTGTCGGCGCGTAAAGCCCCGCCCACTCATCCGTCGTTAGCGGGATCTGCGAGTCGGCATGTACCCCCCCCCAACGGGAGTTGGGTATGTGCGATGAGCATTGAGACACCTGCCGCAGCCACCAAAACAGCGAATGATCCGATGTTCAATCGTGAATACATAACACCTGACAGATTACTACACAACCGCCATCCCCTAAATGACCGTTCAAAAAACAGCCATCGCGGTTCTATCGCCCACTCCCACGCAACATCCTGTATGCCTATGCAAGCTCACACCCATCTAATCCCGATCCGGCATCGCGTTCCCCTTGAACCCCGCCGTAACTCCACCATCGACCAACAATTCCGATCCCGTGATGTACGAAGCCTCATCCGAAGCCAAAAAACAGATTGCGTCAGCGACTTCTTCCGGTTCGCCCCACCTACCCAAGGGCACTCGCTCCGAACGCCACTCCCGCTCCGAATCCCCCGCGTAAATGTGCTCCGTGAACGGGGTGTGAACCCATCCCGGCAACACCGAGTTTGCCCGTATCCCGAACTTCGCCAGCTGAATCGCCGACGCACGCGTGAAATGGAGCATCCCCGCACGCGACATCGCGTATGCGGAACCGTATTCGCCGGCAAATTTACCAGCCATCGACGACAGGTTGACGATGGCACCTCCACCCGCCTCAGTCATCGCCGGTATCACCGCCCGCGTCCCGAGCAAAATCCCCGTCGTGCTGATCTCCATCACCTTGCGCCATTCATCAACCTCAACCTCGTAGAGCGTCCCGCGATCTTGTGCTCCCGCAAGGTTCACCAAGATGTCGAGGCGCCCAAACATTCCCACCGTCTGAGCCACAACCTCAGACCATTGTGATTCATCCGTCGCATCCAAACGGCTATAAATCGCCTCGTACCCGGCATCGCGCATCTCCGACGCCGACTCTTCACCCCGATCGTCCTGGATGTCGGTGATTACGACCCGCGCCCCTTCCTCCAACATCTGCCACGCCGTGCATCCGCCGAATCCCATTCGCGATCCCCTCGAAGACGATGCCGAACCGGTCAGCAACGCAACCTTGCCCTCAAATCTGTTCCTGCCACTCATAGCAACTGCTCCCTCATTGATGCAATTATCCTCTCACGCCCGATTCTGTAGCGCGATCACGGCATTCGGTATCAAAAAACCGTATATCCCGAGCGCCAACAGCAGACTGAATGCTCCATGCATCCACCGATCCCTGAGGAAAAACATCGCCGGCGCGCCAGCGATAACCAACGCGAGCACGACCGCAAAGAGATACTCCGAACTCGGCACCGCGCTCAACTCCCCAACATCCGAAATCACCGCATCCGCCACCAAGGCCGCCAAAACACCCACCGTTGTCCACAAAACCACCAATCCGAACACGATGATCGTCACCAGATTCGTCGATCCACCCTCCTCAATCCGCCGCTGGAGCAACTTCGGAGGTCTGACCGTAAGCAACACCGCCGCGTGGGCCGAAGCTGTCAACCCCATCAAAGTGCCACACAACATCCCGGCAAGTATGTCCGTTACGGGCGTCATCAACTCGTTGCAACCTCGATCCTCGGCGCCAACCCCACAGAGAACGCCTCGCATCCCAATCGCGCCTTGACCAGCAACGCCCATGCCGTCCCTACCTCCTTGCTCGGCGCGATCGCAAACATCGACGGACCCGCGCCAGACAACACGATGTCCGATGCCCCAAGCCGCGTGAATCCTTCATACGCTTCACGCCAACCCGGAAATGCTTGCGGAGCTAACTGTTGAAATACGTTGAACATAAAGGCCGGATGACAGTCGTGACCATCCAACTTCCGCGCCGCCAACTTCCGGGTCAGACTACCCGTCGTATGCATCGAAGGATTCAACATCCCGAACATCCGCGCCGTCTTGTTCAGTTCACGTCCAGATTCACCGATGGTTGGCGAGAGAATCACCAATCTCCCAATCTCCGGTTCCGGCAACCGCTCTAACACCTCACCACGCCCACTAACCAACGCCGTACCGCCACTGACTAAAAACGGCACATCCGAACCCACCTCAGCGGCAACCTCCGCCAATTCCGGTTCCGACATCCCCAATTCCCACAATCGATTCAATCCCCGTAACGTCGCCGCCGCATCCGCCGATCCACCTCCCAAACCCGCGGCTACAGGTATCCGCTTCCGTAACACGATCCTCGCTCCAGAACTTGTACCCGCCACATCGCGCAACGCCTTCGCCGCAACCACGACCAAGTTTGCTTCACCCGTCAACGAAGCATCCAAACACTCAAACTCAATCCCATCGTTCTCCAAGAACTCCAACTCGTCGTGCAGGTCGACCGTTTGAATGATCGAAGCCAAATCGTGATAGCCATCATCCCGCTTTCGAATGACCTCCAGCGTGAGATTCAACTTTGCGTAGGCCCGTTCGACGATCACAACCGCCTACTCTCCGTCAACACCAGCGACAACGGTTTCCCGAACCTTCCGCCACTCGTCCAACAGCAATACCCATTCATCGATGCTCAAAGTAGCCGGTCGTCGCTCGCTGTCGATACCCGCCCGAGTCGTCATCTCCTTCACCTCGTCCGTCGTCATGCTCAGACCATTCGCCAGCGAATTGTGTAACTGCTTACGACGTCCCAAAAACGCCGAACGCGCCAGTTTGAAAAGATCGTCTACCAACTCGTTCGAAACCAACGGCACATTCAATGGCGTCAACTGAATAACCGTGGAATGAACCTTCGGCGGCGGTCGAAACGCGCTCGGTGGCACCGTGAACAACGATTTAGGCGACGCATAGATCTGCACCGCCAATGACAACAAGCTCATTTTGCCCGGGTGCGCACACATATCCCTCGCAACCTCGCGCTGCAACATCACCGTCATACTCGTAGGTTGATACTCGCGCTCTAGAAAGCTCCTCACGATCGGCGTCCCCGCGTAGTACGGCAGGTTCGCAATCACCTTGTAAGCCCTTCCACTATGCATTTCTGGCAGATCCTCCAGAGCAACATCCCGTGCATCGGCCGAAATCACCTGCACATCTGGATTGTCACGGTACCGGGCCGCCATCCGTTCGGCGAACTTCACATCTAACTCCACAAGCACTACCGAACCGCCACAATAACTCACCTCCTCGACAATCAAACTCGTCAATGCGCCATCGCCCGGCCCGATCTCAACAACCACATCGCCAACCGCGATACCTGCCGCGTCAACGATCTTCTGCGCGACCGATCGGTCACGCAAGAAGTGCTGGCCTAGTCGTCGGCGCGCCATGATGAAGATTCGTAGCTGATTAACAGTAATGCGGCCGTGCACCTCGAATTCGGCTCCGTGCTCGAACGTAACAAACGCCTCGGCTCGAGTCAGATCACCCTGCGTCGCCCAAAGTGGACCGCTTACCGCTGCTTCCTTCCGGACCTGACGGGGTTCACGGGACTCTGCCGCGCAAGAACCCAACTCTCAACACCAAGAACAGAATGCCAGGGGTTCGAACTTCGTAACCTCCACGAGGAATCCGGCCCTGCTGAGCGGATTGCAGGTTCAGGGCACCGCTAGCTCCCCGCTTGGCACGACCGCATCATTGAATCGTAAACCATTTGCCTCCCACTTACGTATCCTTGCTAAGTGAAACCCGATCCCTTCAGAGGGATTGACATGACTTGGTTAGACTCGATTCAAATGGTCAGCGCAAACGAAATTGCCGTCATCACCAAAGCCGTCATCCCGGTCGCAGGTCTGGGTACTCGCTTCATGCCCGTGACTCGAAGCGTCCCAAAGGCGCTCCTTCCGGTCCTCAACATACCGCTCATCCAATACGCCGTCGACGATGCCGTCGAAGCCGGCATCACCGACATTGCCATCGTGGAAGACACGAGAAGCGTCGGTTCATACTTCCACTCGATGCCCGATCTCGAGGAAAAACTTCGACAAGGCGGGCGAGACGAACTTGCCGACCAGATGGTCGAGATCTCCTCAAAGGCGCGCATCACTTTGATTAAACAACTCGAACCGCTTGGCCTCGGCCACGCAATCCTTCTCGCCAAAAACTTCATCGCCGACGAACCCTTCGTCGTCATCCTGCCAGACGAAATCCTTTGGGGCGATCACTCCTCAACCGCCCAGATCCTAGATGTTCGCGACCGCTACGGCGGAAACGTCATCGCGGTCACCGAAACTTCCTGGGACGACGTTCACACCAAGGGCATCGTCGCCGGATCGTCGGTCGAACCCAACGTAATCGCCATCGAAGAAATGGTCGAAAAACCCAAACGCGAAGATGCCCCTAGTAATCTCGCAATCATCGGACGATACGCCCTCGAACCTTCCGTCTTCGACTTCCTTAGCCAACAACGCCGCGGTGCCGGCGGCGAAATTCAGCTCACCGATGCCATCATCGAATGCATGGATAACCTCCCCACGCACGCCGTAACCGTCGATGCCGCTCGGTATGACGCTGGTGTACCCGAAGGAATGTTCGGGGCATCGCTCCACCAAGCAGCAAAAGACCCGACCATGCGCCAAATGATCGTCGACTTCGCCGCTCAACTGTAGAACGGGGTCGCCGTGACCTCGCAACCCTCAGTTTCGTAGCTGCAGAACGGCCATGAAGGCCTCCTGCGGCACCTCGACTGAGCCAACCATCTTCGCCCGGCGCTTCTTCCCCGCCTTCTGACGCTCCAGCAACTTTCGCTTCCGAGTGACATCACCGCCGTAACACTTGGCCAACACATTCTTCCTCAGCGCTTTGACATTCGTCCGCGCGACGATCTTACTGCCCACAGACGCTTGAATCGGAACCGCGAACATCTGACGCGGAATCAGCTCCTTTAACTTCGACGCCAACATCCGACCAGTAACTTCCGCTTCCGACGAGTGGACGATGCTGCTCAGTGCATCAACCTCCTCATGGTTCACCAAAATATCCAGCTTGACCATGCTTGCTTCACGATAACCCGACGCCTGATAATCCATCGACGCATAACCCTGCGTTGCCGATTTCAACATGTCGTGGAAATCGACCAAGATCGCCGATAGCGGTGCCTCATACTCCAGCATCACCCGCGCGTTCCGACCGGCACCATTCATTGAGCCCGACATCGTGCCGTTGCCCGATCCGGCCGCCTGTGTCTGCAGATATTCCATCCGCTTGAACACGCCACGCTTCTTCGTCACCAGCTCCATCACATTCCCGTAGTACGCCGCCGGAACGATGATCGACAGGTCCACCCAAGGCTCCAATATCTCGGCGTAATCCCTCCTCTCAGGCAACTTTGACGGGTTCTCGACGTAGATGATCTCCCCGTCGTTCAGCATCACCTGAAACTCCACACTCGGAGCCGTTGTTATCAACTCCAACTCATACTCCCGCTCCAACCGCTCCTGCACCACCTCCATATGCAACAATCCCAAGAAACCGCACCTGAATCCAAATCCCAATGCCGATGACGACTCTGGCTCGAACACCAAAGCTGCATCGTTCAACCTCAACTTGCCGAGTGCTTCTCGCAACTCCACATAATCGTTAGCGTCTGACGGATACAGACCCGTAAAAACCATCGGCTTCTGCTCTTGATACTTAACCCGAGGCTCTAACGCCGGCTCTTTAACCAGCGTCATGGTATCCCCGACCATCACGTCGCTCACCTCCTTGATACCCGTCGCCACGTAACCCACCTCACCAACTCTCAATCCCTCCGGAGCCTGTATCACGGTCGGTGAAAAATAGCCGACCTCCAACACCTCTCCTTGCGCACCCGAATCCATGAACTTCGCCCGATCGCGCGCCTTGATCGCCCCATCCAGCACACGTACATACGTCACTACGCCCTTAAACGAGTCGTACTTGCTGTCGAACACCAACGCCTGCAGCGGCTCTTCAAAATCACCTACCGGAGGCGGTGTCAACTCCACGATCCGTTCCAACAACTCCTCAACTCCCTCACCCGTCTTCCCCGACACCCACAGCATTTCATCCTCGCTGAACCCGAAAGTATCCACCATCTCCGCCGCCACCCGTTCCGGCTCAGCGTTCGGCATATCGATCTTGTTGATCGCCGGAATCAGCACCAGATCGTTCTCAAGCGCAAGATAGACATTCGCCATCGTCTGCGCCTGAATCCCCTGCGACGCATCGATGAGCAATACCGCCGCCTCACAAGCCGCCAAGCTCCGAGAGACCTCAAACGAAAAATCCACATGCCCCGGAGTGTCGATCAGATTGAGCTGGTACTCGTTCCCATCCGTAGACGGAAAAGCCAACCGCACCGCCTGCGCCTTGATCGTGATTCCCCGCTCCCGCTCCAAATCCATCGTATCGAGATGCTGCTCCACCATATCCCGCTCCGACACCGCACCCGTCAACTCAATCATCCGATCCGCCAAAGTCGACTTCCCATGATCGACATGCGCGATGATGCAGAAATTCCGTATGAGATGTTGCTGGGCCACCCTTCCAATCTTATCGGAGGGGTGTTCCTAGCGCTCTCCAGCCGTCTCGTCCCAATCGTCATCCGGACGGAAGCCCGAAAACCAAGCAGTGCTACCATCGTCTGAGAGAGCCACGTATGTCCTCTAGCATGAACAGAGATATGACACTAAACGTCAACGGTTTCGGGCCGATCGCCGAGGCCGAGAACGTGCTTATCAAACCCTTGACTGTCTTCGTCGGTCCCAGCAACACTGGCAAGTCTTATCTAGCCACCTTGCTGTACGCCATCTCTAGAGGCATGGGCGACGCGCAGGATTGGTTGGATAACTACAAAATAGAAAGTTTTTCCAAACAAGTGTCTGCTTTACGTTCAGGTTTACGCGAAGCGGAATATGATGAACACAATCTGTCCGAAAGGCTCCCGCATCATCTAGGTTCTGACCTCATCGCTTACCATCATGCGGGGGATAACGATCATTTACAACATGCTGTTGATTCTTTGCATTCAGATTGGCTTAAGTTTGCATCCAATGCCATCAATGATTCGATAACTAATTACTTTCAAGTTCGCAACATTGATAATCTGACGCACCGGAACGAACATCTCCAGGTTGAGTTCGATTTAGGTCGCTGCAATGGATTTTTGAATTGGACAATAGGATACAGTAATGGCAGGTTAAAAGCCGAAGCGTCACCGTGGCCTCTTGTGCTTCCCAAAAGCGTAGTGATGCGCTTTATCGAAACAGACGACCATGATACAGTCTTGCGTCAATCCTCAACGAGATTTTTCGCTATTTCCGTCAATGATTCGTTCCTTGATCAGTTTAGCGGTCCAGACCTTACGAGATACTTCCCAGCAGCTCGAAGTGGAATACTCGCTAGCCATCGAACTCTAAATCGCAACTTGATCTCAAGCATCGCAAGATCTCGTTCGGAAAGAGAATCGGTGTTACCGAATAACCGCATCGTACTTGATTTTCTCGAAAACCTCCTACTAATTTACCCGGATGTTCTCAATTCAAATAAACGTGTGGTGCGATTGGCTGAGATCATCGAAAAATCGCTTATGAATGGAGAACTCAAAGCGGTAGAAAGTCAATACGGGCCTCCCGATTTCATCTACTCGCAGAGCTGGGGCGAAATTCCTTTCACGAGATCTTCGTCGATGGTCACTGAATTGGCTCCTATTGTCTTGTCCCTGAAACATTTCCTCGGAGTCAAACATATTGTTGTCATTGAAGAGCCGGAAGCGCACCTCCACCCCGCCGCGCAGCAGAAGTTCGCAGCGGCTCTCGCGTTGCTAGTCCGTAACGGGTTCCGTGTCCTGATCACAACCCATAGTCACTACATGGTCGAGCAGATCAGCGATTTCGTTGCCGCTTCAAATCTGTCGCCCGAAAAGCGCCGCGAATTGCTACGTTTAGGTCCGGTGCTTGAGGAAGAAGACATATATCTCAACGAAGACGAAGTCGGCGTTTATGGATTCGACAATTCCAGCGGTAGCACCATTGTCAAGAATATCCCCTTCGACGAATCCTTCGCCTATGTTCCTGAGGACCACAATCAGGCACTGACCGAGCAGTTCAATCGCAACGTCCGCATCATGCGCGCCCAGCTTAACGGTCACAGCGTCAACGGTCATGATGCCGAGTGACGTGGCTAGATCAACTGAGGACCCGGTTCAGACGACGCCAGGCAATTCGTAACGATCCGCGGCAGCAAATTGGAAACTGTACGGTCGATCTAAGCGGTTTTCCCAGCGAACGATTGATCCTCGATGTCGACAATTTGATCGCGAACGACACATTCGCCCGCCAGATCGTCCGTCGTGAACAACGTTGTGATCTGATCGTCTTTTACAACCGCTCAGGTACGCCTTCAGTCACGCTTTTGGAAGCCAAAGGCACTCGCCAAGAAGCGTTTGGAGACGAATTCAAGGCCGTCGATCAACTTCGCTCTTCCCATACAGCGCTGAGGAGGGCATTAAATCAATGCACCATTGATTTACCTGATTTGGC
Organism: Dehalococcoidia bacterium; assembly: GCA_965232825.1. Lineage (GTDB taxonomy): Bacteria > Chloroflexota > Dehalococcoidia > Lucifugimonadales > Lucifugimonadaceae > Bin127. The sequence continues at coordinate 1,042,838 of OZ247429.1, forward strand.
GATTTCAGGTGCAATCGTCACAGGTTCTTTGAATTCAGGCGCCTTCATGAGGGACGACTTGAAGACCTTTACGGCGCAGGCCGATATCGACATCACAGTTGTGAGTTCTGGTTGGGACGTCTATAGGGAGATGTTCGGCGGATAATCTAAACACGAGTTGCACCATCCAAGACCATTAACCCTCTAAACTACCCCATGTCCAACTCCAAACTCCCAACTTTCCTCCAAATCCTCGGCGCCGGAATGACGGTGGTTGTGCACAGAACCCCTTCGCGAGAGACACCTCCGCCAGACGTGTCCATCATCCCTCCAATCCTAGTTCACCCCCCTACACCATCCCAACCAAACCCAGTTGTTAGACTCTCACCCAAGCAACAACTTCCATCATGACTGCAACCGCCACCGAAAAACCTCAGGCCAACACCCTCCACGGTCCCAACCTGATCCTGGACGTCGAGAACTTCGGACCCATCGCCGAAGCCAAAAATATCGAATTCAAACCCATGACCGTCTTCGTAGGCCCCAGCAACACCGGTAAAACCTACTTAGCAAAGTTGTTGCATGCGTTCGCACAAGGGGTAGACGAGTCGAATCGGACCACTGAAGGTTTTAACCCACTTCACGATACTCGACCCAGACGTTTTGATCGACTGCAACAGGCTGAAATCATCGGCGATTTCAAGAACCTAGGCAGATTGTTCAGCCAGGTCAAGTCCCCAGATAATGCCTCGTGGGATCGTGTTCCGATTGCGGCGTTCTCCTCGAATACAGCCGCCGCTATTTCTTCACAGATTGATGATCATCGCGAACGAGTTGCCAACTCCATAAGCGACACGGTTCTCGAATTCTTTGGTGTCGAAAGCGTTCTCGATTTAGCAAACCAAGCGAGCAATTCGCACTCCACCCTGCTACCGATAGCCACTTTCCACATCAATGCAATTCAAGTAGCTATCGAATTCGGTGGTACACACATTCACGAACCACCAATGAATTTGAATATTCCCCCCGCGTACGTGGATTACCGCGCAATGAGACAACTGGAATCTGACCCCGACGAACCAAGAGTCTTCGTCGCCGAAATAGAAAACTTGATCGCCGTCAACTTCGCAGATCTGTTTTTTGGTGTCCCGATTTCGTTTTATCTTCCAGCTGGACGAACGGGATTGATGGATGCTCGCGAAACATTGTTGATTCCCGGTTCCCGCGGACTGTTGGGCGAAAACTTGCCAGCACAAGAATTCGTGCCAATCAACCGGGCGGCGCGCGACTTCATTGATCTTGTTAATGCGGCTAGGCAACGACCAACAGGTGAATATAAGGACCGCGATACATTTAAGCCGCGTGAACCGTTCCGACGTCGCAGAACGCTACGCAAAATCGCGGAACTTTTGGAGCGCTCTTTGATCGGTGGTCGGATATTCATCGATTCATCAAGTGGGGCATCTGAGATCCGATACCATCGCGAACGATTCTCGATACCGATTTCCGAGGCATCCTCTATGGTCAACGAAATCGCGCCGACACTGATCTTCTCGCGGAGCTACCTAGTCGAAGGCGATCTCCTAATAATCGACGAACCTGAAGCCCACCTACACCCGGAAGCCCAGCAACAGATGGCGGCAGCACTAGCCTTAATGGTCCGTTCCGGCCTGCGCGTCTTGATCACGACCCACAGCCACTACATGGTTGAGCAACTGAGCGCCTTCGTCAATGCATCCAAACTCGACGAAACCGCTCGCAAACAAGCGCTCTCCCTAGACGGCGCATTAGGCGAAGAAGACATCTACCTAAACGAGGACGAAACCGCCGTATACAGCTTCGGATTCTCCGAGGAACACGGCGGTTCAGTGGTCAAAGAGATATTCATGGGTGAAGAATACGAATATGGTTCCGACGACCATAGCGATGCTACCGTCCGCCAATTCAATCGGCTACAACGCGTATTGGAAGCCCGCGAAACCGCAGAAGCAAATGGGTTGGATTGAACAAATCAATCATCGGTTTCGCTCCTCACGCGTCCTGAAAACCGAGAAGACTTTCGTCCAAGACCGTTGCCCAGTGAATCTAACATCGATGCCGGAACCGTCTGCCGTCCTCGATGCCGATGAATTGAAAATCCGCGTCGAAGACGTCGGCAACATCATCAACGGAAATCCATTCTGCGATATCGTCGCATTATGTGAACACAGCGACGCACCCACAGCGGTATTGATCGAAGCAAAAACCGATCGAACCAACCTTAACGCTAGAACTCGTGAAGCTATCTCGCAACTCAGTTGGTCGTTCGACCACTTCAACAACATCTCAGCGATATGCAACCTCGTGCCTATCGATTGCAAACGTTATCCGGTCCTGACATTCACCAAAATCACCGACGCGGTCCTGCGGAGCCCAAGCGTCAAAGATGAGGCCCGAAAGTTTCGCCGACACCACCGCGCGAGAATCCATTACGTCCGCGCAGGTCGAGACATCTGGCAAGCAATCCAACAAAACACTCCCTAAACTACCCCCATGCCCAACTCCAAAATCCCAACATCCCTCCACATCCTCGGTGCCGGCACTCCAACTCCTACCCCCACGCGCTTCGGCTCGGCGTATGTCGCGGATGTTGATGGTGAGAAGATCATGTTCGATTGCGGGCCGGCGGCTACTCATAAGTTGGTGCAGTCGGGGCTCTGGCCGACGGATATCGACAACCTTTTCTTCACTCACCACCACTTCGACCACGATATCGACTATCCTTGCTTTCTCCTATGTCGTTGGGATCAGTCGATCGGCAAGGAAAACACGCTGAATGTCTACGGTCCGACTCTCACAGAGCGCATCACCCATGGTGTGCTTGACAAAGAGGAGGGCATCTTTGCCCACGACTGGATCGCTCGCGTTAGCCACCCGTTGAGCCAGAAAATCCATCAGAACCGCGGCGGAACTCTCCCCCGCAAACCTCCCGTCGTCAACGCCCGAGACATTGGTCCTGGCACCGTCGCAACTGCCGACAAGTGGGAAGTAACCGCTGCCCCCGCCGAGCATGTTCAGCCGTACCTCGACTCCCTCGCTTACCGGCTCGACATCAAGGGCGGCAAGTCTGTCGTTTTCACTGGCGACACGCAACCCTGCGACTCCGTCATCAACTTAGCCAAAGATGCCGACGTCATGCTCTGCATGTGTTGGGACGACCAAGAGGTCATGGCCGAGGACGGCGAAGCATACGGACAGTGCGGCACGACTGGCGCTGGGCGCATGGCGGAAGCCGCCGGGGTCAAGAAACTCGTCCTCGTCCACATGGGACCAAACATCTCGAAACACGGCCCGCTGGAAAAAGGCATCGGCGATATTCGAGAGGTCTACAACGGCCAAGTTGTCTACGCCGAAGAACTCATGAAACTCGACATCTGACCCATGGGAGCCAAATCCAACCCCACCATCTACATCCTCGGAGCAGGCGGACCTCACCCAACCCCCACCCGCTTCGGATCCGCCTTCGTCCTCGATGTCGAAGGCGAAAAGCTGATGTTCGACTGCGGCCCCGCGGCGACCCACAAACTCGTCAAAGTCGGTCTATTCCCAACCCAGATCGACAACCTATTCTTCACGCATCACCACTTCGACCACGACATCGACTACCCCTGCTTCCTTCTCTGCCGTTGGGACCAGTCGATCGGCAAGGAGAACACGCTCAGCGCGTACGGGCCCGCACCTACCGAACGCCTAACCCACGGCATCCTAGACGAGGAAGAAGGTGTCTTCGCCCACGACTGGTACGCCCGCGTCCATTTCCCAATCTCTCAAAACGTATACGTAAACCGAGGCGGCACCCTCCCGCGTCGTCCGCCAGTCGTCTACTCCCGAGACGTCGGACCTGGAACCGTAGTCACATCCAACAAGTGGGAAGTCTCCGCCGCTCCCGGCATCCACGTCCAACCCTACCTCGACTCCCTCGCCTACCGAGTCGACACCGCATCAGGCAAATCTATCGTCTTCACTGGCGACACCGAACCTTGCGACTCCGTCATCGACCTTGCGAAAGACGCCGACATGATGCTCTGCATGTGCGGCAACGACGATGCCATCATGGAGCAAAACGGCCTCAACTACGGTCAGACCGGCACGATATCCGCCGCACGCATGGCCCAAACCGCCAACATCAAAACCCTAGTCCTAATCCACATGGGCCACCACATCACCCAACACGGCCCGCTAGAAAAAGCCCTGGGCGACATCCGCGAGCATTACTCAGGCCAAGTCATTTTCTCCGAAGAACTTATGGAGCTGGACGTCTAATCATCTCGTCGAGTTCTTCAATTGTTGGGATGGGGCAACACAACGATTATTCCCGCGGAGGCGTGATTCCAGCGTGCGCATCTTCCATCCAGAAGCGCTTGGCAACCGGGAATCAAGCGCCACTCACGGAAAACTCGCCACCTTGCCTTTTCGGATAACGCGTAACTATTAGGATGTACCGGAACGCTTGTAACTACTGTTCTGCGGCAAGTACCGACACTCGAATTCATGCGAACAACCTTTCTCATCGCGGTCGTGTTCATCTTGGTCGCCTGTTCTCAGCCGCCGCCCGAACCCACTGTCGACATCGGCGCAACCGTCCAAGCCGCGGTCGAAAAGGCGCTGCCGACGGCGACGCATACTCCGGAGCCTGATTTCCAAGCGACCGTCCATGCTGGCATCGCGGGCACGATGGAAGTACTAGCCTCCACACCAAGTCCGACTCCAGTTCCGCAACCTACGGCCACTCCGATACCGACGCCTACACCAATCCCTACCGATACACCAACACCTACTCCAACCGACACACCCACACCTATCCCGACCAACACGTCTACACCCACATTCACCGCCACCACCACTCCGACTCATACGCCAACAGCCACATACACCCCCCTTCCCACAGCGACGCCGGTGCCGACCGATACGCCTACGCCAACCGAAACACCCACCCCTATCCCTACCGATACTCCGACACCACTCCCCACCGCAACACCCGTACCCACCGACACACCAACCCCGACTCCAACAGCGATTCCAACCCCAATAATCAGTCACACGCCTATCGTGCTACCCACGCCAGCACGGACCAACACCCCCACTCCAACCGCGACACCTCAACCTGACACCTCGCTCGACCTCGCCGATGTCGTCGAACAAGCAAGGTCAGGCGTAGTACGCATCGAAGGTACAACCGGATCCGGATCGGGTTTCGTCGTCGACGCTGACGGCTACATCCTCACCAATGAACACGTCATCAGCGGACAGTCCCGCCTAACCGTCGTATTCGACAACGGAGCGCGACTCACAGCTCGCGTCATCGCATCCGACGCAGCCCGCGACATGGCTCTGCTCAAAGTCACTCCAGCCGGCACTCTGACCGTGCTTCCGTTGGCAACTTCCGTGCGCGAGGGAGACGAAATGGTTGCCCTCGGCTATCCATTACGAAATGATCTCGGAGACGACTTGACCGTGACCAAAGGCATCGTCTCTGCATTACGTACCTATCGTAGCGGAACTTACGTTCAGACCGACGCTGCAATCAACCCCGGAAACAGCGGCGGTCCACTGTTAAACACGAACGGTGAGGTCGTCGGCATGAACACCTCTATCCTTCGTGATATCCAAGGCCAAGATTTCTCCGCTCAGGGCATCGGCTTTGCAATCAAATTCGACACTCTATCAAGTCGATTGACCACTATGAAATCCGGTCAATCCTCGCCTCCGACGCCTGTGCCGACGCCGGGCGCTATTGCGACGCACACACCGAGTTACGTTTTTGGGCCTGAGAGTGGACGGATGCATGGTTCCGAAGGATTTTGGTGGTATGACGCAGGAGTTGAGGTCACCGATTTCATCGCGGAGACATCCCTAACTGTAACCAACAATCCCGCAGGTTGGATGGTGGGGTTAGTAACAGGGAACGAGGATATAGGAAATCAGACCATCCTCATCTCTAGTTCTGCGAACTGGCTTCACCACGGCAATGAGGGATCCTTAATAGATGCCTTGACTTCAAAACCTCGAATCTATTCAAATAACATCAATTCTGGTGCATCCACAACCAATGACATCCGCATCGTCGTTGCCGATGGGACATTGACACTGTTCATAAACGGCTTCTATGAAACTGAGTTTAATTTAGGTAAATCGACATCTCCGTGGCATGTTGGACTGCTCAGTTTCACTGTGAAAGGGGATGCTACACCGCTATTCTCGAATTTCACCGTGCGCGGTCTGGATAGGGTTTTCGGGCCTCAGAACGGCATCATTGAGCACCAGTCACGCAACACTGGTTTGATCGACTCTTACCGCTCTCGCATAACACATTCGGACGGAATCATCGAGGCCCGTTTCTTCAATCCATATGCTGCTCAGGAAGGTAATTGGAGTACAGGGTTCCTGATTCGAAACGGAGGCACAGACAAGTTTCATGCCATCATCATCTACTCGGACGGACGCTGGTTCCATCGTCTGCGCACAGGTGACAAAACCAACCAACAGGACCTGAAGGATGGATTTTCGAGCCACATATTGACTTCTGCGAATGGCAGCAACATCATCCGCATTATTACGATTGGATCAGATGGGTGGCTGTTCATCAACAACGAGTTCATTGACACGTTAGACCTCAGTGGCGGGCTATCGTCAGGATCGGTATCCGCATTAGGCACTTGGTTTGCCGGTGACGGCATCTCGGGACGATCCACCCGCTTCGAAGACTTCATCATCTGGTCGGCGGATGGGCCGTGATCCCCTTACCGCGTATGCATGGCAACATCGACTTGTCCCAACACAAGCGAAAACTTCACTAAACGGCGACTCCGACTACTCGTCTTACTTGAATGTCCTCAATTTTCCCTTTCAGCGCGTCGTCCAAATCGCTTGCCATAAGTGCTTCGACGACGCTTTCAATACCGTACCAACCAAAAGGTGTCGTTTCCAGACTGTCGAGGTATACCAGCAACTGGGCTGTACCTCTAGGGAATCGTCGCGCAAGCTCTTCGTCTAAGATAACCGTCGATATTCTCTGTAGTTCAAGTTTCGTTGACGGCATGCCGATGGCCAATTCGACTGCGTCGTCAAATACGACCTGCAAGTCTTTTGGCCAACGAAGCATTTCTTTAATTTCGCCCTTTTGTAACGGCCTAGGAACTTCAGACAATCGATTTGCCCAATATCGGCGCAACCACCTATTCCACAGCTCGATCTTCTGAGCGTCAGCCATGTTTTCAAGTATCCGACCGATCTCCCAAGCGAATGTGTAACGATCATCTTCGTCACTGTTCCTGAACAACGCAGGAACCCACTCGGATAGCGGTTCATCAATGGCGTAAACCATCATCTTGACGTATCGCCTCACGAATTCATGCCTGCGCGAAAGATCTTCAGCCTGTCCCAATTGATCGATGTTATTAACCGCACTTAAGAATTTCGGCTTCATCAACTCGCCAACGTCGGACCTAAGCTGTCCCCACGTGAAACCATGCCACGCAGGAACGAAGGAAGCGTGTTCGGGATCAAACAATGGCAACAGTCGCTTCGTTGTCCAGTCGTAATCAAATGACAGAAGATAACCGATGTGCGTAGCCAGCATCGCTTGACCAAGTTTTCCGCGCATATCGCTGTCTTCAACCACACTGTCAAAAAACTGACGGTCATCTTCGTTGAAACGACCGATTCGTTTTTTCCCACGCTCACTCTCAACCCACATTGCCGAAAGCCAAAAACGAACAACCAACCCAGAATTCGAATTCAACGCAAGCGTCAACCAGTCTGTTTCGCTCAGGATCCAAGACTTCGAATTCTTAGATTCATCCCATATTGACAACGCTAAGCTCTTGGCAGTAGGCATCAACCTCATGGCATACTGTTTGCCACCGTTTCTCACTAAACTGCGCAGTAATCCCGTAATCGCATTGCCATTCATTTCAAACAAGCTAGGAGAATGCAACAAAGTCAAGGCCTGTTCAAATTGACGTTCATCAAGTTCCGACTCCTCCCACGATTCCAGCAATGCCCGCCACAGTTCCCACCGCCATTCTTCGCGGCGCACGAACTCATTGGCGACATCAAGCCCCTTACTTACATCACGGATCGCCAATTCTCGAACCGCTTTCGCCGCGTTTTGTTCTTCCATCCGGTCTCCGTCGATTGGCGTACCCCACGGCGGTGGCTTGAAAGCCAATACTTCGTCTACCAATTCCGCGACCGGTCTAGACAACAAATCCTCGACCGCCCACGGACTGACATCATGAATCCAGTACGGGCCGTTCACTTCAAACAGCAGATCCGGGTTCTCTTTTCGTTCCCACTCAGGATGTCGAGTCTGAATCTCTCCAAATGCCGTCTGAGCCAATTCGCAATCAGGATCGGCACGGAGCAGCACATCGAACCAGTCATATATCTTGCGGTCGTTGTGTGATGGCTCCCCAGATTCCATTTCGCCAGACGCGAAAACATCCTTAATCGCTTGTATCAAACGTTGCCGTGTCTGAGTAGTCGCATGAGGGTAGGTCCTGCTAATCAATTGGCGAGACTCGTGATGAGTCCCGACATCATCCAGACCTCCAGACGATATCAACCACTCGATTTTTTGATCGGGAGTCATTCAGGCAATTCGGCTACCGCGAACCTCGCTAATCTTCGTAGCAATGGTACGTCTGATGAAGAAAGACTGTCTATCCATACCCAGGCTCGGTCCGGCTGGTTCTGCGCTAACCAAGCGAGAGAGTGCCGGGCCATGTCGATCAATATATCTTCAGGGTTCAAATGCGTAATTTCCACTTCTCCTTCAATTGTCGCACGATGAATGCTGGGTTGGCTGAAATCGCGATCAGCTAACCTCCATCCCGACAACCGCCTATGCTGATTAGCCAAGTGACGGGTCGCAATGCCGACTAATCGCTCGGACACCTCCGGCAGATGCGGCTGTAGCACTGACATCATCTGTGCCAAATGCCATTGATCGCCTCCAATCCGAACATCGGCTTCTCTCAACGAAGCGCCGCTGATTGACGAGATGCGATGGATGCTCGGGTGAGCTACAACTTCAAGAATGTCCAATGCGTCACTCAACCTGCCGAGTTCGGCACAACGTTCGAAGATTGTAGTGAAGTCGTCGTGCGTCGCGCCAACCGCTTTCGACAAGAAAATCGACACCCACTTGCCCAATGACTCTGGTATGAGAGACGTTTGATCGCTTGAACCGACTTGAAACGCTAACGCAGACCAGAAATGCGAATGGAGACGCAAATCCTTCTGACCAATCAATCTGAACACCGAGTCGGCATCCTGACACGCGAAATTCGATGCTATCCAACCGGCGTACATCGAATCCTTCTCGTCAAACTCACTTTCATCGAATAGGTGATTAAGGAGACCTCGTTGGTCCAACCAAGTAATCCATTCAAACGTCTTGGCGTAGTTCGTAAACACGCGCACGTTCGAGAGAGAATCATCGGCATCGCTCAAACCGAAATGTAGGATATCCGCGTCCTCATCCGACAAAGCGGACGGTTTAGACGTGACCGCATCGCGAATCATGTCACGCCAATCTGCCGCTCCTCGATTCACGGCAGCAGCTAGTTTCGCAACGCCTTCATCAAGTGCTGGGAAATTCCGTTTAGGGAACTTGATGGGCTGAATGCTCAATCTCAGCCACTTGGGATCGTGCGGTTCATCGGTCAGGATGAAGCGTCGCGGAATGTCGGAGGATACCGGAATAGCACGCGCAAGATACTCCATGATCGTGTCGCTGTGGCTGTATCCGACGAACAACACTGGTTTGTTCTGGAAAAGCGCCACAAGAAATCGCCTCGCCCAACCACCAGTCAAATAAGCGCGTCCGAAATCCTCGTCGGTCAATACCATGTCTGTAGTAACTGTCACATCGCCGTGAACGTGAACGATCCCTGCGAATTCGTCGCCGCGTGGCAGAGCGGAAGCACGGAACACCGTCGGGTCCGATCCGAAAAGTTCGTTTGCTGCAGCCTCAAAAAGCAAATCGAAATTTGTTGTCACCAACCGGACTGCACCGGCCTCGCCTTTGAACAACCGCAACAAATCGCGGTGTAGATCCGTCGGTTCAGGGTTGGTTTCCGTTAGGAGTTGCGCCGCGATTTCGTGTACATTGTTCCCCCTCACCAATCTCCCCAGAAACTGATCAATTGCTTCGCTTGGTTCACGCGTTTCTCTCGATCTTTCGGCGATCTTGCAAGCAAGCTCTTTGAACAACGGCAGACAAGCCGGATCACCTTTCGAAACGCCCGCGCCAGCAAACACGACCAACTCGCCGTCCCGAATCGCTCCGACCAGTTCAGGTGGAAAATCTATCTGTCCAAGTTTCACGCATCGCTATTATACAATATTTGTGCGAATTACACGGCGGCGATTGGGACCTCGTCCACAGCCTACGCCCCAACAACCAATCCAACCCCAACCCCCGCCGCACAAAATCACGCACCTGCGGGTGGATCGGCGCCAATCCTGTTCGATTCAAATATGCGATCAGGCGGCCTTCTCCCTCTCCGTCCTTACAACATGCTCCCGCAGTACCCGGTTCATATCGGTCTGATACCCGCGACCATTCTCACCTGCGTGCTCCTTAAACCATGCAACCACTTCTGCATCCACGCGCAGAGTGAGTTGCTGTTTCACAGGACGATAAAACATCCCCCGCTTAGCGTTTGACCAATCCAATATCTCCGGCGCGTCAGACGTATCGATATCCTCGTCCGACATCGCCCTTAACCGCGCCAAATCCTCTTTTTGACGCCGCGTCAACTCAACGCGGCCCCTCTTCATACGTACGTCTTTCATGCCTGGTTGCTCTCCTAGCCGTGATTATTCGTGCAATCTCGCCGCCAGATCGTGGGTCGAAACGCGGAAATGTATGCACCACCATCACAAGCGTGTTGTCTACCATTCCGACTGTCCTTAACCGAGGTTCGTCGAAATGAGGATCTTCAATCGTTGTCCTGAACGGATCTTCAAACACTTGCGTCGCCGTCTCAAAATCAATCCCATGCTTGGCCCTGTTGGTTTCGTTCTTGTCACGGTCCCAGATCCAATATTAATTAGGTTCGGTATGAAACAACGATCGCTCCCAAAAAGGTCATTCGTAAACTGTGATTTGGGCAATACCTTCTTGTAGTTACATTAGTGTAACACATTTCGATATCCCCCTTCCGTACCGTCCCTCTGATCCTTACCCTCATACTTCACACCCACACCCCTCAAACGGCCAAACCCGACTCCTCTCCGCTCGAGCCTCGCACAGTCCCTTGATGTCCTCGAGATGGTCCACCATGTGCCGGCGCATTACGGGGACCATCATCAATCTCGCTAGCAACCAGCCGATCACGGGCGTCTTCACGGCGAATCGGCTCTCGTATGTCATTTCGGTGCATCCGTCTCGGTCTGCCAACGCAAACGCATCTTCCAAAAGGCTCAGCGCGAAGATTGACTTGTCTTCGTATCCTTCGGCCAGCCAGAAGTCGATCCTTTCCGGTTCGGTCAGATGTACCCATTCGACGCTCCGCACGACGTGCGTCTTGTTTCGAATCTTCAGCGGGGTGTGAAATTCGACCAACTTCCTGTCGCCTTGGTCCTCCATCACTTTTGAGGAGTAGCCATCGAGGCCCATGTTGCCGTATGCCGTCAGGACTTGAAATACCAGCCGTCGGTCGGCCCGGATGTGGATGGTTCGCGGCTCTAGGGTTATGGGTTTCACGATATGAAGCTCGTTACATACGAGACATCTCGCGCTGCATCTGCGCCAAGCCCATCGGTCCTAACTCCAATGCCCGATTGTGCCAATTCTTCAGGTTGAACGAGGTGCCTTGCGCTGCGCGTGCTGTTTGACGAGATTCTAGCCAGACACGTTCACCCACCTTGTACGAAATCGCCTGACCGGGGATGCCTAGGTAGCGATCGATCTCGCTGGCCACGAACTCTGGCGGGAAATGCACTCGGTCGCGCATGAACTCTAATGCGAGATCGGGCGTCCAGACCTCGCCCGGGTGGTATTCAGAATCTTCGGGAATACGCTTTTCCAAGTGCATTCCGATGTCGATGATGACGCGGACGGATCGCAAGGCTTGAGCGTCTAGCATTCCCATGTAGTAGTCCGGGTTTTCCAGATACCCTAGTTCGTGCATCAGTCTCTCCGCATAGAGTGCCCACCCCTCGACATATCCCGAGGTTCCCGCCAGCAATCGCTGATAACGCGACAATTGGTCCGATAAGGTCATCGTCGTCGCGATCTGGAAATGGTGTCCGGGTACTCCCTCGTGATATGCGATAGAGACCTCTCGCCACAGGGGAAATGATGTTTTGCCGCCGGTCGGATACCAAGTCCGACCCGGCCTCGAAAAGTCCTCGGATGGCCCAGTGTAGTACATCGCCAATGCCCCACCGGGCGGAGCGATCAACGCCTCGATCTGCTTCACGGGGTCCGAAATGTCGAAATGGGTCCCGTTCATATCGTCGATCGTCGCGTCTTGGAGGTTCTGCATCCAGTCTCTGAATTCGTCTTCGCCGTCGATCGCACGCTTCGGGTCGCTCTCCAAAATCTCGACCGCTTCATCAATCGACGAGCCGGGCTTGATCTGATCGGCCGCCTTGCGCATCTCCGACTGCACCCAACGCAACTGCTCCCATCCCCAGTCGTACGTCTCGTCGAAATCCAAGTCGATGCCGTTGTACGACCTCGAAGTCAAGGCGTAATGCTCTCGACCGACGGCGTCGCTCGACCGCGCCGCGGGAAGGTATACATCTCGCAGATAGGCCGCAAATTCTGAATACGCCGCATTCGCCGAAGTCGCAGCGTCCGCCAACTTGCGCTTCAAAGATTCGCTCACCTCATCCGACGCATCAGCAGATTTAGCTATCCCGTCGAAGAAGGGATCCGCGTCGCCTTTGCCGACCCAGGTCTCGATCTGTTCGATACACCCTGCGGTCTGCCGCTTCGACGCCGTTAACTCTTTGTCAATCCCCTCGTCAAGCGTCACTTGATAAGTCGCAATCGAATCGGCGATGCTCTCCGTCCGCGAAGCGATGTTTTCCCAATCTGCCGTCGAAGATCGAGGCATCAAATCGAATATCTGCCGCAGCGATTGAACCGGCGAATGGAGGATGTTCATACCCGAATAATGCAGTCCGGCAGCGTACTGATCGATCGAGCCCGTCATCTCTTCCTGCACCGTCTCGCTGCATCTGCGCTCCCGCACCGAATCTGGCGACTCGGCCTTAATCCGATTCATCACATCGCGCACCGCGGCATCTGACCGCTCCGACGCTTCTGGTGAGTAGTCTGGCATCAAATGGTCGTAACCCGGCACACCGAGATATGTGGCCACGATCGGATCCAACTCCGCGAGCGTATCAACGAATCCGTCGGCTATTTCGTAGATCTTCGACATTACTGCCCTTTCTTAAACCTGATCAACTAAGCGATATCGGAAACCACCAAGTCGGAACTCGCCATCCCTGATAACGAAACTTTCACCGGCGCCTCGATTCCCAATCACTTTCAACGTTCCATCAGCCATCAACTTGGCGCTCGCTGGAGCGTGCAGAAGATACGGCGACGCCTCGTGTCCGCTGAACCTCAACTCTTCGTTGGATACCGCAGTTATCCGCATCCAAAAACCTGGCTCGGTGAAATACAGGCCCTCGTACTCTCGCAGATCCGAAGCCTCGTCAGACACCGGTATTTCGTGCTCTGCCGCCGTCGAATCCTTCGGCATCTCATCCCAGTCCTCGATCACGGCATCAAGCAAGGTCTGAGCCAAAGATACCGACACCGCATTCGGCCAGAGATTGGTCAGGACAATCACACCGGTCTGAAACGGGGCGTGAAACATAGTCTGCGTGCCGAACCCGTGGATGCCGCCACCGTGTCCGTGGTAAACCCGATCACCCGATCTGGTGGCGCGCCAACCCACGCACTGCCCAACCGTCCAGTTCGCGTCAAGATATGCAGGATGCAGCATCTCTCGGCGCGTACTTCCGCCGATCAACCGTGGTCCGGCGTCAGACTCCGTTCTCATAATGTGCGCCAACCATTTCGTGAGATCGGCCACGTTCGTCATCATCTGTCCTGCCGACGCGATACCGTTCAAGTCACAGTACGGAGCCACGCGCAGATCTTCAGATCCTGGCGCGGGTTGACTGTACCCGACGACTCGATTGGCGTCAGCGATGTCGCGGTTATCAAAGGTCGTCTCTCCCATGTCGAGCGGTGCCAATATCTCCGACTGCACGAAGCGCTCGTAAGACTGGCCGGATAGTCTGCTGACCACCTCGCCGAGGAAGCCGTACGCCATGTTGGAGTACTTCCAGGCGCTGTCGGGCGGGATGACCATCTGAACCTCATCAATGCGGTCTAGCTTGGTCTGCATTGTGGGAAAGGACGGCGCGTCCCAATCGGTTGCGGGATGCTCGGTCGTTAGGCCGGAATAGTGCGCGGTCATGCGTCGCAGTGTCACGTCCTCGAGGTCGCCGGCGATTCCCGCAGCCGACGTGAATTCGGGGATGTACAAAAGCAAGGGATCGTCCAGAGACAGCATCGACGACTGTTGCAGGATCATCAGCGCTGTCGCCGTAAAGGTCTTGGTGTTGGACGCGACTCTGAAGATGCTGTGTTCATTGGGCGCATTTCCGTTGCCGATCTCGGTCTCCCCGAAGCCCTGAAACCATGCCAGTTCCGAGCCGCATACGATGCCTACTGCTATCCCCGGAACGTTGTGGGTAGAACGCACATCCTCGATGTAGTCGCACCACATTTGGATCTTGGGGTTGGCATCTGAATTGGACATGTTCACTGGTACGCGTTTGGACGATTCAATTTACGGTCGGCGGGTTAATATCACCAACACTGAATACTAAATCTCGCAGCGAAGGTAAATGTCTCGATGAAGATTGCCGAAGCCAAGATCGATGTGATCGAGTTCGAGGTTCCACGCCTGAGCATCAACGACGCTCGCGGTGGCATGGGTGGCAAGCTTACCGCGGGTGTGTTACGCCTTGTCACCGACACCGGCGTCGAGGGAAACGCCCATATCGGTGACCGCGGCGGTGGGGGCGCATACACCATCAACTCGTTCCGATCGGCGTTCGGTGATCGACTCGTTGGAATGAACGTCGCGGACCGGGAATGGTTTTGGCACCAAATGCCGCGTTTCGCCGGGCACGGTGCGTCGATCCACGCGCTGTGGTCTCACGTAGATGTTGCCATGTGGGATGCTGCGGGCAAAGCTGCCGGGATGCCGGTCCACGAAATGCTTGGCACGGCGCGACGGACAACCGATGTCTACGCGACTTATCCGCCGCGTAATTCCACAGTCGACGGCTACGTGGCGGAAGCGGCGCAGTTGGTTGAGCAGGGATTTCGTGCCTACAAGATCCATCCGGGAGCGATGGCAACTGACAAGGTGATCGAAATGGTGGGTGCCGTGCGACGGCAAGTCGGCGACGAGATGCGATTGATGCTCGACCCGAACAACGGATACGATCTCCGCACCGCCCTGAAAATCGGGCGTGCCCTTGACGAAAACAACTTCTACTGGTTCGAAGATCCGGTGCCGTGGGACGACTTCCGCGCGATCCGAACACTATCGGAGACCATCGAAACTCCGCTCAACATGAGCGACTCGGCGCAGTTCCTATTTCACGACGCGGCTCGTGTGCTGGAACAGGGCTGGCCCAGAACGATCCGCGGCACGGTTCGGAAGATCGGCATCACCGGGTTGAAAAAGCAGTGTGGCATGGCAGAAGGTTTCAACGTCAACTGCGAGGTCGGAACCGCCGGAAATTCGCTGATGAACGCGGGAAACCTGAACGTCGTCATGTCGGTGTTGAATTGCGATTTCTACGAGTATTGGATGCCGTTGGAAGCTCAGCAGTTTGGGCTGGAACATGAGATTCTGGTCAATGCCGACGGTGTTTTGACCGCGCCTGAATTACCCGGCCTCGGATTTGAGCTGGATGAAGATTTCATCGCCAGCCATCGCGTCTCGACAATTACGCTTTGAATGTGCACGCTCAGCGTTTTCAACGATAATTGCACCAAACTCACGCAAGTGTGGAACTCGCCCGGTTAGGGTGTTGCGCGTTCCACGAAGTTACAAGGTTAGTTTTCGATGATGGATTACAGCAGCGGCGAAAAGATACTCGAGAGCTTGGGCGTTGTGCCGCTGATCAATGCCGGTGGTCCGGTTACGCGGTTCTCAGGGACGCGTCCCCGTCCGGAAGCTATGAACGCCATGATGGCGATGGTCGATCCATTCGTCGAGTTACACGAACTGATCGACGCGGCTGGCAAACGGATCGCCGAGATCATTGGCGTGCCCGCGGCCACCGTAACCAGTGGTGCCTCAGGTGGTCTCACAGTCCAGACCGCCGCGGCGATGGCGAAGGACGATCCCGAACTCATATTTCAACTTCCGATCGCCGATGACATACCCAACGAGTTGATCATTCAACGCAACCATCGATTCGGTTACGACCACCTATATCTCACACCGGGCGCTCGTTTCATTGAAGTTGGCAACCAAAGCGGTTGCACTGCGGAGGAAGTCGAAGACGCGATCAACGACAAGACAGCGGCGATCATCCACCTCGAATCGCCGTACAGCGGCGATAACGTTTTGCCGATCGAAACGCTCGTAGACATCGCTCACTCTAAAGGTCTCCCGCTGTTGTGCGACGCCGCTTCGCGACTTCCGCCGCGCGAAAACCTAACCAAATTTGTTGAGGCCGGTGCTGATTTGGTCTCCTTCTCGGGTGGCAAAGGTATACGAGGTCCGCAGGCTACCGGCCTTTTGCTCGGTAGCGAAGAGTGGATCGAATACGCCAGATTGAACAACGCGCCTAACGCGACGGTCGCCAGAGCCCAGAAGGTGTCGAAGGAATCGATTGTCGGCATAATGGCCGCGGTAGAAGCCTTCATGAACGAGGACGAGGATGCGGAAAATCGGCGTTACACGAGATTGATGCAGTCGGTGGTGGATCAGATCATCGAGATACCCGGCGTCGACGCTGAGGTTGTACACGACTACAACCACTACATACCGCACGCAGTGATCAAACTGAACGATGCGTGGCGGGGCCCGCCCAAAAGCGTCATCGGCGAGCGCATGTTGGAAGCACCGAACCGCATCATGATTCTCTCATTCCTTGAGGAAATTCCCGATTTCTGGGTTGATCCTCTGAACCTGTCTGATGAAGAGGTTCAGATCGTGGCGGACAAGTTGAGGCGTGTGCTGTTGGACGCATCGAACGAGGGGTGAATTACATGGATGCACAGGATAGACAGGATTTGTGTGATGTCGGAGTTCGATATGCTTGATATTCACAGCATCATGCAAGAGCTAGCCAAAAAACGTCCGATATTTCACTCGGAAGCGGATTTTCAGTTCGCGTTGGCGTGGCATATCCGCAAAACTGACCCTGAATGTGAAATTCGGCTAGAGTGGAAACCGTATCCAGACAAAAATTTACACGTAGACATGTGGTTACCAACCTGCGCCACAGTGATTGAACTCAAGTATCCAGTTACAGCGTCTCTCAACATCTGTCACGGTGACGAACGATTGATGCCGAGGATACGTCGAAGAAGTCAAGCCCAACACGGTTTCGCCAAAGATATCGAGCGTATCGAACAAATGGGTGCCAAACATGGCAAAGTCGAACGCGGATTCGCCGTGCTGTTGACAAACCACGAAGGGTTTTGGGAAACGCCTAAATCATCAAGTTGGCGAGATACCGACAGTGCGAATTTCAGAATTCATCATGGCATGGAGTTGAAAGGTACACGACATTGGTTATCCAAGCGTAGGCCTTCCACAAAGAAAAGTCCTATAGAACTGCAAGGATCATATGAGATGTTTTGGCGGGATTACTGCGACCTCGAGACGATGGACAACATCCAAATTCACGGAGGAAACAAAATCAAATTCCGATATCTAGCCGTCGAAGTTGGCAACTGAAATCATGTGACCACTACCGCGAACGCTAGGAGACGCAACGATGACTACGAAACTACAAGGCAAACACGCGTTCATGCAGATGCTGCGTGCGGAAGGGGTTCGTTACATCTTCGGCAACCCGGGCACTAGCGAAGCGCCGTTCATCGGGATACTGCACGAGTATCCCGATCTTGAGTATCTGATGGTCGTCCAGGAGGGTGTGGCGATCGGAATGGCTGAGGGTTATGCGAGGGCGAGCGGTGAGGTTGGATTTGTGAGCCTGCACATCGACAATGGTCTCGCCAACGGTTTCAGTCTGATGATCGACCAAAGGCGAACCGGTTCGCCGGTAGTGATTACGGCGGGAAACAAGGACATCCGTCACGAGGCGAATGTCCGTAGCGATCTCGCTGATATGGCTGCGCCGTTTGCGAAGTGGAGTGCTGAGGTTACGCATCCGGAACAGGTGCCCTCGATAATGCGCCGTGCCTTCCAAGAAGCGCGCACACCTCCAACCGGCCCGGTTTTCGTCGCATTGTCGGGCAACGCGATGGATGATGTCGCGGATATCGATACCGAACCATCGAGTGCAATTCACGGCGAACCTAGGCCGGAACCAGCGGCTGTTGAAACAGCATCCAAAGTCTTGGCGAACGCGTCAAACCCTTTGATGATCGTCGGCGACGGGGTCTATTCCAGCGGTGCGGTTGAAGCCGCCGCTTCTCTTGCCGACACTATCGGCACGCGCGTTTATAGCCACGTTGCGGGCCACATGCCCTTCCCGATTGATCATCCGCTATGGTCCGGCGCGATTTCCTTCCGATCGGAGGAAGGGCTAGCTGCCGTAGACAACGCCGATGTGATCCTTGCCGTGGGATGTCCGGTGTTTGAAGACTTCTTCTACCGTTCGGGCAACTTCGTCGGATCCGATACGACGTTGATACATATCGATGCTGACGCCAGCCAGATTGGACGCAAAGAACCGACGGATATCGGCATTTGGGCTTCACCGCTTCACGCAATGGCGGAAATCGAGATCGATGTCAGGAGGCGGATGACGGACGAAATGGTCGAAGTGACGGAGCGGCGAGGCGAGAAGATAGCGGCTGAAAACGAGGCTCGCAATGCCGCGTTCGAGGAACTGGCGGCTAGCGGATGGGACCGATCACCGATCACTACTGCTGCTTTCGGCAAGGCGCTCGGCGACTCGATACCTCGCGGCGCAAACGTGTTCAGCGACGCGATCTCTTCGACCGGCATGGTGCACCAAGGTTTGGCGCATCGAAGCGATATCCAGATGATGGGCGCACGCGGCGGTGCGATCGGATGGGGCATCGGAGCCACGATGGGTATGAAGCTCGCGAACCCGGAGAGTCCGACGATCGGCATCGTCGGCGACGGCAGTGCGATGATGACGGTTCAGGGTCTATGGACTGCCGTCAACTACGACATCCCGGTTACCTACGTGATCTGCAACAACGCCGCCTATCGCATCTTGAAGGTGAACATGAACGTATATCACACCATCAACGAGATGCCGCCACCTGAAATCTACAACGCGATGGATTTCACGACACCATTCGATTTCAAGGCGCAAGCAGAAGCCTATGGTGGTTTGGGCATTCGCGTTGAGCGCGCCGAAGATATCAAACCTGCGATCGACGAAGCTGTTGCATCCGGTAGACCCGCGTGCGTCGACGTTATTTTGGACGGATCGGTTTAATGGTTGGAATTGAGGGTCTGACCGATTGATGGATGATACATTCGAAACCCGAGAGCTTATTCGATCATCTCTGAAAAACGCCGCCATCTATCGTTTTTTGGCGGACGAATCCGACGATCCGGTACAAATCCGCGATTTCGAAAGGCTTCAGGAGGTCCAAACCGAGATCGCAATGCGATTGTCGAAGTCGATCTCCTCTGATATCGCCGAGCACCGCATCGGTAGGTTTTCGATCTCGATGGCGCTGTTTAAACTCGCAACGAAGGTGTTCAATTCGGCGCGCATCTCAGGTTTTCTGCGTGGTCATTTCCGCCGAACGTTGAGCACGTCGAGCGATGAGTTCCTCCGCCGCGATCTCCGCTCCGAAGCGGTGGAGAGCATGGATTTGTTGAATCGGCTTTCCTACGAGACCACATCGGAAGGCGAACACGTAGAGCACGGCTCGTTGGCGACGCGTTCCGGGGCGTTACGTGCTGCGGTACTTGGTCTTAACGACGGCCTTGTGTCGAACACAACTCTGACTCTTGGTGTTGCCGCTGGTGCGTCAGATCCTGGCATCGTAGTGTTGGCCGGTGTTGCTGGTTTGGTTGGTGGCGCGTTGTCGATGGCTGCCGGCGAGTATGTGTCAGTGGTATCGCAACGTGAGTTCAATGAAAATCTGGTTAGATGGGAACGTGTGGAGCTGCTCCTTTGGCACGAAGAGGAAGAGGCTGAACTTGTAGAGATTCTCCAAGCTAAGGGTCTTTCTCTCGACGAATCGAAGTCGGCGGCCGCTCGGATCATGAGTAATCCCGACACCGCGTTGGACATGCACGTACGGGAAGAGCTGGGTATCGACCTTGATGATCTCGGCGGTTCGCCAACGGTTGCGGCGATTAGTTCGTTGATCGCGTTCGCTGGCGGCGCGTTTGTGCCGTTGCTACCTTATATGATCGGTTTGGGCGGCACCACTTCGACGATAATCAGCGCGTGCGCTTCTGCGTCAGCACTTTTGGTGGTCGGGGGAAGTTTGGGATGGATGTCCGGGAGCGGTAAGATCTACGGCGCACTCAGGATGCTGGCGGTCGGTTTGGTCGCTGGCGCGATTACCTATGGATTAGGTTTGCTGGTTGGCCAGCAAATCGGATGAGTGTTTGATCAGTTGCGCCAGTCTTCCGTGATCGAAAAACTGGCTCAAAACTGAAAGCTAGATTGTCGACGAACCGCTGGCGCTAAGAATTGGTGCCCCTTCTCCTGCGCATGGGTCTATCCAATACGGAGAACATTACACGGTGGTTGCTTTCGTCGATGACCGCGTAGACATTTTTCCCGACGACTTTGGCTGCCTTTTGCACCTGTAACTTTACGTTAGCCGGATTCCTTCCGGGAGCGTATCCAATCGCTTTGGCTTGATCCACGTCCATCTTGGACAATGAGTCGATCAGCGCGACCATCTCCGGGGTGCGCGATGCCGCGGAATATCTGTGGTTTGTTTCCCAGACTTCTTGCACTTCTCTCAGAGATATGTTATCAATTCGCATGTTTACCTCATTGCTCGTTAATTGCAAGCACTTATGCAATCTTACACTCGACAAAGGTCATCCGAAATGATCAACGTTGGAAGTCAATTTACTATTGGCTAACTTTTGACGATTTCGGTCGGTTCTCTTCGGTGGCTCTATCCGTTATTCCTTCGGTCTCGCAATGCTAGCGATTTCTGGTTGGTTGTTCCATTGTCACAATCAACAGTAGTTCGTCCGCATCCCGACAATCAAGTTATCAATCCCAACGATGTCAAACGTGATATCACTGATTCTGCTCCTTGCCCGGCGGATGAACCGGCCGCGAGCACAACGTCGGCGAGATCGTCGCCATTCCGTGAATCTTGACGTCGGACCGACAGGAACAAACTGTTGTCTGCAACGGCATTCCGAGGTGTGACCGGCGCGCCGTTTGCGCGGTCACTCCCAACGTAAATGACGGCACCACCATTACGAGAAACTTCACGGACCACGAGATTAACCGTGTCGGCAGCCAGCGTTGGATCATCCAACAAAGTTACTGGTCGCGATCCATTTTCTAACAGGATCTCAGTGATCGCATTTCCGAGCGATGAATTCGCGTCGGAGCTACCACCTGATATATGGATTGTGAAGCCCCGTTCACCCAACGCGGGATAGGACGAACGCAGCTCTCGAATGACACTGGGATATGAAAACCACTCCGGAATCTCGGCGCCAGTTTGGAGCCGATCTCGCAGTTCGGTTCCCGATAGATTCATCACTTCAGAATCGCCGCCAAGTTCATCGCGCGTGACGTATCGATCTGTCGCACCGTCGTAAACGACCTCACTAAATGTGACCACCTCAATGCCGAGCTCGTCCCGATACTCCTCAACCATTGTCTGTGCATCGTACGGCCCGTAGAACGGGTTACCGTCACGATCATTTCCGGGACCTGCATGATCTCTGCCGACGATGAAATGGGTGCATCCATAGTTCTTTCGAACGATCGCGTGCCACACCGCCTCTCTGGGACCGCCCATTCTCATGGCGAGTTGAAGCAAGCTGAGAGTTGCCGAGTTTTCTGCATACCCGTCAAGCACCGCGCGGTAACACCGTACGCGAGTGTGGTACTCGACATCACCCGGTTTGGTGAGTCCGACCACAGGATGGATCAACAGGTTTGCCTGGACTTGTTCGGCGGCCCTACGCGTCAGTTCAACGTGGGCGCGATGCATTGGATTTCGCGTTTGAAATGCCACAATCCGGGACCATCCGAGGGATTGAAACATCGCTCGGAGCTGTGCTGGGGTGTGCCGTAGACCCGGGTAGGTGTGATGTTGTGACGCTCTTGCCCCTTCCAGCGACCCTCCGACGTAATATTCGGCGGTCTGGTTCACCAAGGCGTTGACACCCGGATGAAATTCATCCTCGGTTCCGAAAACTTTCGCGGCTTCTTCGGATTTATTCGGCATCCACACATCACTGACGTTCAAGACGGCGATCAAGACTCCTTCGGGGTGCATGAGAGCTAATCGATCACCGGCAGAAAGAGAGGTTGCCGTTTCGGACGGGAGATCCAACGTTATTGGTAGTGGCCACAACGTTCCATCCGCAAGCCGCATATCATCACGGACGCTCTCGTAGTCTTCACGTCCCAGAAAGCCGGTGAGCGGCGAAAACGCTCCCGTGAGTAACTGTTCAATGTCACAGAGTTGACGAGGTGTGAGGATCCACTTCGGCAGGTTGGCGACCTCGGCGTCCAGCTCCGCGACGCGGGTTTCGTCGACTAGGAGGTCGACCAAGACGCCGCCGTGAGGGCTGATCAAATGGTTTTCTTCAGATACTGCTTCTTTTTGCATTTAGATTTTCTAGCTTTCGGCTGTTTTGCAGGTTGTATTCAAACACGATTGCAGCGATATTTCAATCGCTTTGTCCACGTTTGGCCCAATCGGAATTTTCGAACATGTTGAGTCCCGGGTCTGCGATGACTCCGGCGTCAGTGTAGTCCGGTTGTTGCGAGCGGATGAAATCTTCGTTCAGTTCGATTCCCCAGCCCGGTTTGTCAGGGATCGGAAAATATCCATCGATTACTTCGGGATAGTTGGTACCGGCATTTTTGACGTGCGGGTCGGCAAAATCGTTGAAATGTTCAAGTATTTTGACGTTCCTTAACGTCAAGCAGAGGTGAAGAGCGGCCATCGTCGAGACGATGCCGCCCACGTTGTGCGGAGCCACCATGATCGAGTAGCTCTCCGCCGTGGAAGCGATCTTCTTGACCTCTAAAACGCCGCCGCACTGCGTGATATCTGGTTGAATCACATCGACCGTTTGTGCACCCCATATCTCGCGAAATTCGGGAGCCCCATACAGACGTTCTCCAGTCGCGATGGGTAGGCCCGTGTGCTGTCGAACGGATTGGAGCGCCGGGATGTCTCCAGGCCGAACCGGTTCCTCGATCCAGCCGATATTGAATTTCTCTATGTGGCGCGCGATCTCCCGGGCTTGATGGGGAGCAAATCGACCATGCATCTCGATCATGATTTGCGCGCGGGTACCGGCAACGGACGCAACAGATTCGATGAGGTCTAGCGATTTGTAGAATTCCTCGCGTTCGAGTTCCAGATCGCCATTGCCGAACGGGTCGAATTTCATTGCTCGATAACCGCGATCGATCACGCGTTGGGCGGCAGCTGCGAATTGTTCCGGTTCACGTTCGACTGTGTACCATCCGTTGGCATAGGCTTGGACGCGGTTAGCAACTTGTCCACCGAGTAGTTTGTAGACGGGTTGATTACACGCTTTGCCGATGATGTCCCAAAAAGCCAGTTCAACCAAGGCCAATCCGGTGTGGACTACTTCGCCGGCCTTGCCGAAATCCAGCAGCGTCATCCGGCGATAGAGCGCCTCGATGTCAAACGGATCGTGACCGATGAAATGGCGCTGAGCGTCTCGCAGATACTCGGAAACGGTGTGGGTTTTACCTAGTACCCTCGCCTCGCCGATGCCAGTTATGCCCTCGTCGGTTTCGACGATACAGTATGTCAAATTTCGCCAAGGCGTGCCCAGCACGACGGTGCGGAATCCAGTGGTCTTCATTTATGAGCCAGTCGGTTCTGAACTTACAGACTCAGATAATTCTATAAATCATCGAAACCAAGTCTCAAACTGGCTTACTGGTACAATTAATCCGTGCGGCGCGGGAGTAACTCAGTGGTAGAGTGCCTGCCTTCCAAGCAGGGTGTCGCGGGTTCGAATCCCGTCTCCCGCTCCAGTTCCCACACCGGATTTCTAACGGGTTTGATACGTCCGCGGAAATACCGTTATCGTCGATCCTTCCGATGTCGTGAGTGCGCCATCGACCTCGCAGTACGGTTTACGCAAGTAAGCTAAGCCGATCGTCTCGCCGCTCATGCAGTCGCGCCCGGTCGACGTAATCCAACCTACGTTCCTTGCAGTTTCATTGGATTGGATTCGTTCACCCACTGTCACTTGGCGCTGATTAGTTGCGTCAATTTCTTGAGTAAATGCGACCAAGGATCGTTGCACCTTATCGTAGGTGTCGAGGCGTGCGATCACCTCTTGTCCCACGTAGCAGCCCTTTTCGAAATCGATTAGGTGGACCAGGCCCGCTTCAAGCGGGTTCACCTCTGGCGTTAATTCATTTCCGGCAATCGGCTCTTGATTCGCGATCCTAACGTGGTTGAATAGTTCCTCCGGTGCGCAACTCAATCCATTGCGAGAAAATCTTGCGGCAATCTCATCTGCCGCTGCCGACTCAGCGATTACCAACCATGACATCGGTCCCGCAGAGTCGTTTCGCAGTGCCAACACCATCCCGTCTTCGGAGACATCCACTCCGCGGATCGACCCGATGTCAGCGGAAGAAACATCTAGTCCTGGCAACACTTCGCCGAGAACTTGAGACGCGTCGGGACCAAACACGTACCAACGGTGCCACCGATCCGATACATTGATGAGTTCTGCGTCTTCGATAATCGTGAACCGTTCGATTCCTTCCATCATCTCGGTCGCGTCCGATGCATCCGAAACGAGGAGCAACTCATGATCCGAGCGTTTCAGCACCCAGAGAACGTCAATGATTCGTCCCTTTTCATTCGTGAGGATTGTTCGGCGCGCCGATCCGTCGGCAAGATCGAGCAACGAATTTGTGGTGAGGCGATGTAGCAGGTCGAGTGCGTCGGGGCCGATGTGGCGGAGCGTTGACCCGAATGGCGGTTTGAAACACGCCGCTCCGCGCGTCGCGTAGTCGGAGTGTGCTTGTTCGAGAATTGCCGCGTCACCGCGCGGCGCGGCGCTGCCCATCGCGTTGACTTTAGACGGCGAACGAGTCGCCGCAACCACATGTGCGTTTGGCGTTGGGGTTGTGGAATTCGAAGCCACGCCCGTTCAGACCATCAGAAAAGTCCAACACTGTCCCCGCCAAAAAGATGAAGGCGCGTTTGGGAATGTAGATTTCGATACCGTTTTCGACGATTACCTTGTCGGTCTCTTCCGGCGCGTCGACAAGTTCGAGCACGTATTGGAGTCCTGAACAACCTCCGCCCTGCACTGCGATCTTGATAGCGCACTGCTCCCGGCCCGCTTTCTGAGCGAATTCCTTAGCTTTGGATGCTGCTTTCGGCGTCACGCGCACGGTGTTGATCGGTACCGTGCCTTGGTGTTCGGCGGCGATGGTCATGGTGATTGGATTCGAGTTCTAGGAATAGGGGATTTCGTTCGCTAGTCGAGTCTAGGATGAGGTCTTAGTTGTGGCCCTCAGACGACATAGAATCAAGAAAGTCGTCGGTACCCATGATATATCAACCTAATTGGTCAGGAATTCCATCAGCACTAAGCTTGGAGACAGCGGTGAAACCTCGCTGCTCTACGGTGGTCGCGTCGCAAAATCGAGTCGGCGAGTGGAAGCAAGCGGCATCGGAGATGAAGCGGTGAGTGCCCTAGGTATGGCGCGGGCGTTATGCAATTCCGACTTCATCCACGACGCGCTGCTCGAAAACCAGCGATTGATGTTTCTCGCGAATGCCGAGCTTACGACCGATGCTGCGCACCTTGACGAGCTACGTCAACACTTCCAGACGATCGGGAAAGAGCATGTCGATGATCTCGACGCTCTCTTGCGGCGATTGGAGAATGAGGTCGAACTGCCGCGAGCGTTCATCATTCCGGGCGCATCGCAAAGATCGGCCGCACTTGATCTCGCCCGTTGCAAAGTTCGGGATTTGGAGCGCGCTGCGGTCGCCCTTTCTGACGACGGGTTGATGAGAAATGAGCAGCTGTTGGTTTGGTTGAATCGTCTCTCCGATTGCATCTTTATGATGGCTCGATATGTTGATCGGGACTTGCCCCCAGAGATAGTCACTGGCACGAGGCGTGGAAATTGAACGACTTTCGCTTGGCCATAATCAACACTGGCGCGGCAAACATCCACAGTGTCGAAAAGGCGGTCCGGATAGTTGGCGGCGATCCGGTAGTGACGACCTCGGGCAAAGAGATTTCTTCGGCTGATGCGGCGATACTCCCCGGCGTCGGCGCGAACGACGCGGTGATGCAGCAGCTTGTCGACCGCGAATTGATTGATACCATTCGGGACTTCGCATCGTCAGGCAGGCCATTGCTGTGCGTGTGTTTGGGAATGCAGATCCTTTTCGAAAGCTCGGAAGAGGGCGAACTACCGGGTCTCGGAGTGTTGCGCGGGCGCGTGGTGCGTTTCCCAAGCGCCGTCGGCAACTTAAATGGGCGCCGGTTGAAGGTTCCACACATGGGTTGGAACAAAGTACGTTTCTGCGACGACTTGGTTGCAAGGCATCCCGTGTTCTCGGGCATAGAGCAAGACACTTATTTCTACTTCGTGCACTCGTATCACTGCGTTGCTGACGATGCCTCCGACATCGCCGCCACCTCTCCTCATGGCATCGAAGTGTGCGCGGCGGTAGTCCACGACAATGTTGTGGGCACGCAGTTCCACCCGGAAAAGAGCGGTCGGTCGGGTCTGGAGATCTACTCCAAGTTCCTGGCGTATGCACGGCGGAGGCCATAGGCACCCACTGCGCCCGTGAACTGTCGATGCAAGTAATCCCTGCTATAGACATCCGAGGCGGTCGATGCGCGCGCCTTTTCAAAGGCGATTACGCGCAGGAAACTGTGTTCGACAACGACCCGGTAGATGCCGCTCTCCGTTGGGTTGACATGGGAGCGCAACGCTTGCACGTGATTGATCTCGATGGTGCCAAAGATGGGCAACGAATCAACGCGGCAACCGTGGCGCGGGTCGCGGGGGCGGTCGATGTGCCGGTTCAGATGGGCGGCGGCATACGGAGTGTCGATGACGCGGATGCGGTGTTCCAGATCGGTGTGAATATGGTCATCTTCGGCACGACAGCGGTCGAAGACCCGGACGCCATACAAGCGAGCGTGGAAGCGTTCGGTGCAGAACGCGTTTGCGTATCGGTTGACGCCGAAGACGGCGTCGTCCGAACTCGCGGTTGGATGAACGAGACGTCGCTTCTTGCCTTGGATTTGTTGGTCGAAATGTCCAAAAGCCGCGAGGTTCGGAACTTCATCTACACGGACACTGCTCGAGACGGCACGTTGTCCCACCCGAACTTCGATGCGGTGAGTGCGGTGGTGAACGGGATAGAATATCCAGTTATGGTTGCAGGCGGAATCGCGACGGTTGACGATGTCGTGCGGCTGCGTGATATAGGTGCCGCTGGCGCCATTACCGGGATGGCGATTTATACCGGTTCCCTGAATTTGTCGGATGCCATCGAATCGGTCAAAAAATCAAGTAACGAATCAGCGAATCAACGCTGAAAACAAATCGGACGTGAGAGAACCAAATTGACCACGAGACCCACCGCCAGCTGGCACACGTTCAACGACCAGATCGATCCGCACGCCATAATCTCGCTGTTGCCCATTCATCGATCGCAACACGTCGCGGTTTTGGGAGGCGACGTCGACGGTCTCACGATCCCGATCGCCAAATATGTCTATGACGGGAACGTAATCGCATTGGATAGCGACCAAGAGACCCTTGATCAACTTGCTATCGAAGTGCGACGAGTCCACCTCACGAATGTGGATTTAACACTTGTCGATGAGGATGACTTGACTGGAACTGAAATCGACACTGACGGCATTGTCGTCATTGACGCGTTACACCAGACAACTAGCCCGGCACGGCTGTTTTCTTCGGTGGCGCAGTTGCTACCCGGAGGCGGATGGATGTTGATCGCGGATTGGTTCTCGACTGATGCCCGCGGTGACAATGGTCCGGCGAAATCGAAGCGAGTCGACGCTGCGCGGGTTGACCGATGGGCGTCGGAAAACGATATGACTCCGATCACGCGACGCACGTTGGGTGTCCAAAGATACGTTCACGTCTATCGTAAACGCCGAGCTCCGTCGAACTAGTCTCACTCCAACGATCAACCATGTTGACAACCCGCGTCATTCCTTGTCTAGACGTCGATCAGGGCAGAGTAGTAAAAGGCGTCAGTTTCGTCGACATTCGAGACGCTGGTGATCCAGCGGAACTCGCGCGCTTCTACGATTCTGAAGGTGCCGACGAGCTTGTTTTCTTGGATATCACTGCTTCGTCGGACGCCCGCAACACGATGGTGGACGTCGTCGAACGCGTGTCTGCAGAAGTCTTCATTCCGCTAACTGTGGGCGGGGGGATTCGATCACGCGAAGACATGCGTCGCATGCTGGAAGCCGGTGCTGAGAAAGTGAGCGTCAATTCGGCCGCATTAGCGAACCCGAAGCTTATCGAGGAATGCGCGGAAGAGTTTGGATCGCAGTGTGTGGTCCTGGCGATCGATGCCAAGAGGGTTGAAGAACCGGCGATGATCGAGCGATCTGACGGTGGCAGTGACATTGCCGAAGCGTTGTGGCAGGTCTACACTCATGGCGGCAGGAGAGCGACTGCAGTTGATGTCATAAAGTGGGCACGCATGGGCGCAGAACTTGGAGCCG
Organism: Dehalococcoidia bacterium; assembly: GCA_965232825.1. Classification (GTDB taxonomy): domain Bacteria; phylum Chloroflexota; class Dehalococcoidia; order Lucifugimonadales; family Lucifugimonadaceae; genus Bin127. The sequence goes on from OZ247429.1 coordinate 1,072,018, forward strand.
GCGAGTTACTCGTGACCAGCATGGATGCCGACGGGCAAAAAACGGGATACGACTGCGACCTACTGCGAACAATCTCATCACAGGTATCGATTCCACTGATAGCAAGCGGCGGAGCTGGTACGTTGGACCACTTTGTGAACGCGGTTACCGACGGCGGTGCCGACGCGGTTTTGGCGGCTTCCCTGTTCCATTACGGTGAATTGCGGATCCAAGACGTGAAATCTCACATGGCCGAGTATGGGTTGCCCATTCGGCTAATCCATTGAACCGACTCGATGCGGAGAACCATGAAATGATCCAATTCGACGACCGGGGCCTCCTAACGGCGGTAGTCCAAGACGCGGGATCCCTAGAGGTCTTGATGGTCGCGCACATGAACCGCGAGGCGTTGATGCGCACCATTGCGGGCCCGCACGTCTGGTTTTACAGTCGCAGTCGAAAAACGTTGTGGGAAAAAGGTTCCGCCTCGGGTGATTACCTAAACGTTGTCGACCTCAACCTGGACTGTGATGGAGATGCGTTGGTGGTGTTGGCGGAGCCGGTCGGTGCGGCGTGCCACACCGGAGAAAAATCTTGCTTCCACCAGTCGATTGATGCAGATAGTGAAACGATGCAAAGAGTTGGACCGGGCATTCTTATTGAATTGGCTGAGGTTATCCATGAACGCGCGGTCAACATGCCGGAGGGATCTTACACGGCAAAACTACTTTCAGCGGGGACATCGCGTGTGGCGCAGAAGGTGATCGAAGAAGCCGGTGAAACTGGGCTGGCGGCAGCCGACGGAAGTCGCGATTCGGTAGCTCTGGAGATGGCTGACCTGTTCTACAACTGCGTGACGCTGTTGGAGTCGGTCGGTGTCCCGATGGACGAAGTTTGGGCGGAACTGGCGCGACGCAGACTCTGACGCGGCAAGTTTAATCGGGGCATGCTCCCGGTTAGGATCCCGTCTCAGCACCAACAGTGCTTTGGCCAGCGAACTCGCGTTCATCCGTTTCGATGGCTGACCGCATCGCGGAAACGGCGATTTCAATCATCTCATCATCCGGTTGTGCGGTAGTCAGTTTCTGGAGCCAAAGATTCGGTTTTCCAACCAGATCGGCGAACGCGTTTCCAGTGTGAGTGCCGGTGAACCGGATGAACTCGTAGCTTACCGCGGCGATGAGCGGTATGAGAACGATCCTAGATCCGACGAGCATCCACAGCTGCTCGCGCGGAATGAACATGAAGGCAATGATCGATACGACAACTACGGTTAGCAGGAACGATGTGCCGCAGCGCGGGTGAGCAGGTGAAAATCTCCTGATCTCGCGGGGAATCAAGGGTAGGCCGCGCTCATAGGCGTGGATCGTCATGTGTTCGGCGCCGTGGTAGCCGTACATCCGCTTGATGTCCTTCATCAGGCCGATTGCCCAGATGTAGACGAGGAAGATGACTAACCGCGCCCCGCCCTCAATCACGTTGGCGACGAAATCTGACTGTTCTTCGAATGGTCGTGAGATGAACAGGGGCAATAAGAAAAACAAAGCGATACCGAACACGAAGGCAACCGCGGTCATCAGCCCCATACCCAGTGATCCGATCTCGGCATCGTCATCATCCCCGGCATCTCTGATTTGCTGATTGGCACCGATGGTATAGGCACGCATTCCGATCACCAAGGTTTCGATCAGAACCAAGATTCCGCGCACGAACGGTACCCGGCGCAATTTCCCGTTCGCCCAACTTAACAGCGGGATGTTTTCTTGGTGAATAGATCCGTCGGCGCGCCGCACGGAGACGGCACAAGATCGAGCGCCGCGTATCATCACCCCTTCAATGATCGCCTGCCCGCCGTACATCCGAGTTGGAATGTTGGATTTCTCTAGATCGGACATCTCACGCGGTTCATCCCGATTTGATCGGTGCCTTGGATCGAGGTCGCGCTATCTTGCGGTCAGGGACTAGTTCGATCGGCGCAAATGTTGCTGATTTATGCGCCGGTAAACGCCGCTAGGAGCAACTACTCCGCAACTGACATACCGTAGCGACGCATCAGTCGTTCAACGCGTCCCTCGGTGTCTACGATGCGTTGCTCGCCAGTCCAGAAGGGATGGCAGGAGCTACATACCTCAACGCGAATCTCTTCATTGGTGGAGCCAACGATCATGCCCTCAACACCGCACGCGCAAACGACCCTAGCTTCCGGGTGATATGTCGGATGAATGTCGGTCTTCATTTCGCGTTGTCCTCGTAATTGGGCGTCTGAAACCTATGCCTCGATTAAGTCGACGTTAATTCGTCTTTTGTCTTGCCGGGCAAAGTCGAACCGGACGGTGCCGTCGACAGTGGCGTAAAGTGTGTGGTCGCGCCCCATTCCGACGTTGGCTCCGGCAAAGAACCGAGTGCCACGTTGACGTACTAGGATGGAGCCCGCCGTAACCGTCTCGCCGCCGAATGCCTTTACGCCCAAACGTCGGCCTGCGCTATCCCGGCCGTTCCTGGATGTTCCCGAACCCTTCTTGTGTGCCATGATGCGGCCTCCGCGTTGTATGACGGGTCGATTAGACCTCGATGTCGGTGATCTCTAAAGACGTAATGAATTGACGGTGGCCCCGCTTGATCCGGTAGCGCGTTTTGTTCTTGTATTTGAAGACCGTCTTCTTGCGTTCTCTCCCGTGTGAAAGCACTTTCGCGATCACTTGAGCCCCTTCGATAGTGGGCGTTCCGACCTCGACGTCGCCGTCGACGCAGGCAAGCAACACATCATCAAGGGTGATCGTGTCTCCCTCAGGGTATGGCAATTTTTCCACATCCAACTGATCGCCGGTGCGGACCCGATATTGTTTGCCACCGGTGGCGACTATAGCGTAGTTGTCAGACATGTCTTTTCGGCACAGTTGGACGATGAATCGATGAGGAGTAACTCTACGATTTTACAACATCGAGCCAGCGGCGAAATCGAATTGCCGCGTCTTGACACCTTCAATCCGAGATCTGGGCAAAGCTGCTACGGAAATAGAGCAATGGATCGCCTTCGTTGATCCTAATGGCCTCGAGCTTAGCGATGAAGATTGTGTGGTCGCCTGCTTCGACGGAATCGACGACTCGGCAATCCATTGCAGCCAATGAATCGGTGACGACCATAGACTCGCCCAGCGCTTCAAATTCAGGCGCAGTCAGAGTCTCCCTAATCTGAGCCGGAACCGTGTAGTGGCGAGCGATGCCCTGTTGTCGAGCGTTCAACACACTGATTCCGAAGCGACCATTTCGCTTCACGAGGGGATAGGAATTACGTTCGTGCGCGATAGTTATCAGCGCCAGAGGTGGTTCAAGAGACACGCTCGTGACGCTGTTGGCGGTCATTCCGTGGACCCTGCCATCATCCTCCTTCGTGGAAATCACCGTCACGCCAGTAGCGAAATTCGACCATGCGTTTCGGAATAGATCCGCTGTTACCTCGGTATTCGCCATTGTTCTGGTAGTCACTCCCCTGCGCGGAATTATAGCCACTCGTCATTGCTCGAGACCGCGGTTGTTGAGATCATCCGGGTCTGTCTAACTGGAAGTTGCAGCTATTGGCGAATCTAAACCCCCTTTAATTCCCCCTTGGACATCAAGGGGGAGGGTTGTGAGTTGCCCTCTCGGACATCAAAGGGAGGTATTTTCAACGTCCTAGTATGGCGTGGCATTTCTCCAAGTCAGCGGATCGGGGTCTACGTAACCGGAGAGTTCTGCGAAGGCGGTTCCGACGTTGCGGCCGGTCGCGGTGTCGAAAACGTCGACTCTGCCCTCCCAATACGCGGCAGCTTGATTGCCATATGGCATCGCAGGGATCTCTTGATCGGCGATGGTAGGTACCAATTGCACATCGATTCCCACACTCTCGACGCGCAGGCGCCAACCTGATGGATATTCGCCGTCCGTATGCGGGCTCGTCCAGTGCTCAAGGACGTCCAACTGCAGACCGTCGCTTTCAGCGTCCAACACCTTTTGCGAAGAACCAGGCTCAATCAAGGTGCCGTCCGTCGCGACCACTCCACCATTGGAGCCACGGACTTCCGCGATCATCAACGATCGTCCATCGTCGAGATGCAGTGCGAACCATTGCCAACCAGCAGGTTTTCCAACCACGAAGAAATCTCCCCATTGGTGATCAAACCAAACCTCGCCGGAGACCTCAATCTCATGGTTCTCGATCGTTAATGTCCCTTCTGCGGTCATGCGGGGATACGTGTAGTAGTAGGTCCAACCAAACGGCCAATCCATCCATCCGACGCCTTCATGCAACATCGTGGAGATGGGTGCCAGCATTTGTAGTTTGATACCGGTTCCGGTGAGCGAGTCTTGAGCGTCGAACAGGTGCGAACCGTCTGATTCGATGTCGAGAGCGAAATTGCCTAGGTTCAAACTGAGCAGGTTTTCGGTTTTCTTATCCTCCTCGGAGTCGAGTGCGGCAAATCCCTGTGAACTGATGACGTGATGATTTGCAGAAGCTACGTCGGTGATACCTGCCTGACCGATTTCGAAGGTCTCGTGTTCATCGGCACGTTGCGTTTGGAAGATCACGAAGTGAAATGAGTATTGATCTCCGTCGTCTGATTGCAGGTGTCCGTTGTAGTACCACCATTCGATCGGGGATAGATGCGATGCATCATCGTCGGGTAGCACCAACGCCCGCGGCGACGGGGTAGGCTCGGGCGGGATTGGTGTCGGTATCGCCTTGGTTTCGATCTGAACCGCGCAGGCCGCGACTGCCAGAACGAGCAACGTGATCAAAATCATCGGTGTTTTTCGAACCATCGATTTCATTCCGTGGTTAGCCTCGGCAATCGTCGATCGATCCAGTGCGGCAACCACCAGTTCCAGCGGCCGAACAGTCGCATGAGTGCCGGCGCGATCAGAATCCGAACGATGGCCACGTCGATGAAGACCGCCAATGCCAAACCGAAGCCGACCATTTTGACGCTTACGACTTCTGCGAGCACGAAACTCGCACCAACAACGATCAAGATCAACCCCGCGCCCGTAATGATTGTGCCGCTTCGTTGCAGCCCTAGCTTCACGCTGTCCCGGTTGCTCCCGGTATCGAGGTATGCCTCTCGAATCCTCGATAAAAGAAAAATCTCGTAGTCCATGCTTAAACCAAAAAGTATCGCGAACAGCACGATCGGCGTGGTGGCATCAATGACACCCAGCGGTTCAAAGTTCAACACACCGCTGAGATTTCCTTGTTGGAAAATCCACACCAGAGCGCCGAAACTTGCCAAGATGCTCAATGCATTCAGCGCAACGGCTTTGAGGGGTATGACGATCGACCTGAAAAGGATCATCAAAGATACGAACGTCAGCATGATCACCAAGGCGGCGACGATCGGAAACCGACCGTAGAGGGATTTGATCAAGTCGTTGACGTGTGCGGCGCCACCATCAACGTAGACGTTCGATTGGTCGAGCGAACCGAAAGCTCGGATCTCGCCCACTAATGCTTGGGCTTCGTTTGTGAAGGGATGGAGATTACTGCTGACGTAGAACAGAGCGATGCCCTGGCGGACGCTGTCGTTCAAGAGTCGAAGCGCTGTAGCATCGTAGATGGCCTCGGGATGGGTGTATAGCTCACGATAATCGGGCACTCCCAGGGATGGTCTCAAGTTGACTATGCTCGAAACTCGTTCCACCGCCGGAATGTTTTCCAATGCCTGACCAAAGGCGTAGAGCGCGGTTAGGTTAACTTCCGAAAATGGGTCACCTTCAAACGTGTACGCGACCGTCAATTCGGTAGATATGTTCCATCCGAACTGTTCCAGAAGCAGGTCGTAACCTTGTCGTGATTCGTACCTCTTGGGCAAGATGGTGGCGTCGACGGTGCCTGGGCGGATGTCTTTGAACGGGACCGCGAGCGCAACCAACAACACGACCGTTGGGATCAAGAACAGCAACGGATGCCGCATGACTCTGTCCGCCATGCGCAACCACATGCCGTCGCTCCATCGCCTAGACCTCAGCACCGAAAACCAGTTGATCCGGTGCCCAACGATGCTAAGAACCGCGGGCATCAATGTCTGCGCCGATAGAAGCGCGATTGCAATCACAATGATGGCGCCGATGCCGATCGAATCCAAAACGGTAAGATCGAAGAGCAGCAATGATGCCAGACCGATCACGCTGGTAACGCCGGAAAAGAGAATGGCGGTTCCGGCTCGTTCGTGAGTCTTCGCGATGGCTTCGGCAACAGAAAGACCGTTCGCCAACTCTTCCTTGAATCGATTGACGTAGAAGAGTGAGTAGTCAATGCCCATGCCGATGCCCAGAAGCGTGATGATGTTGAACGATAGAACCGACATGTCGCGAAAATCGGCGACGTAGTACACGATGCCAAGGCCCACCGCCACTGCGACGCCACCTACGGCTGCCGGCATCACGGCGGCAGCAACAGTGCCGAAAACTAGTAGCAAAGCGATCACCGCTAGGGGGAAGGCAACCAACTCACCCCGACGGAAGTCTTCGCCACTCGCGAATATGATGTCGCGGTACAGTGGCGGCGCTCCAGTCATTACCACGTTGAGATCGACCTGATCGATTCGCCCCGAGATATCGTCCAAAACCACGAGCGAGTCTTCGATCTCCAGATCCAGTCCGGCTTCGATCAACGCCATGTCGCCGTCTTCGGATAGCCATCCAGGTTCGGTCAGATATGATCGCACGCTCGCAACATTGGGATGCGATTCGATCTGCCCGATGAGTCTTCGGGCTTGATGATCGAATTCAGGCGAATACGGTGCCGCGCGTTGATGGTGGATTATGAAAAGCAGGGAGATTGGACTGAGGTCAAAGCGCTCAGTAATGAGTTTCTGTGCTTTGTACGACTGATAATCTTCACTGGAAAAACCGCCGGGCAGCAGTTTGTCCTGCACTCGTGATGCGACTGGCAACATCGCCAACAAGCACAATACCCAAATGGCAACCACTAGATATCGGCATCGGAATATCCAACGGCCTGACTTGGCTAACATTTAAGCGCTTAGAACTGCATGGGGAACTAACGGACGAAGACGCAACCTTCCATTCGGCAGTTCATGGACGTTTCGCTGGATGTAACTTGATGCGGTGCGCCTATGCTTCCGCGTCGCGTACAGGTGCTAGGTCTTCTCGGCAATCGCGATCGCGGCGGCTCGGTCAGTCTGATCTAACGAAACTATCTTCACTCCCTGAGCGGAACGTCCTGTTTCGCGGATCTCGGCCAAGGTAGTCCTGACGATCTGTCCCTTGGAAGTCAAGATCATCAGTTTCCCGGTCTCGTCGCGCCGTAAGGCATCGTTGATCACGGTTGCGGCTGCGACATCGCCAGTGTTACGAGTGATGCTCAGAGTGATGATGCCTCTGCCACCGCGTCCTTGGACTCGGTAATGACGGAGCGCCGAGAGCTTTCCGCGACCCTTAGTGCCGATGATCAGCAGGTAGCCTTCGTCATCTACGACGTCCATTCCCACTACCTCGTCGTCCTTGTCCAGTCGAATGCCGCGCACACCACCGGCAATCCGTGACCTTGGTGTGATGTCACGGCTCGGGAATCGGATCGATTGTCCGTTCTTGGTGACCATGATCAAATCGTCGTCGTTGCGCGCCATCGCAACCGAAATCAGCTCTTCCTTCGGCTTAAGTCGATAGCAGTTGAGCCCGGCGCGATTGATGTTTGCGAACGCTTCGAGAGTCATTCGTTTGACATCGCCATGCTTTGTAGCCAACGCGAGATAGGTGTCGGGCGCATGCATGTCACTGACAACCATCATTTGCCGTACCGTTTCACCCGGTCCGATGTTGAATCCCAAGTTGTGGACCAAGGTGCCACGTGACTGTCGGGATTGGTCGGGTGGTAGCTCGAACACTCTGGAGGAGTAAACCCGGCCGTGGTCGGTGAAGAACAACAGCGTGTCGTGGGTGTCGGCAACTTGAAGGAATCCGGTAATGTCGTCGGCACGCGTCAATCTTTGGCTGCTGACGCCCTTCCCTCCCCGATGTTGCTTGCGGTACGTGTCGAGTTTGACGCGTTTGATGTATCCGCCATGAGTAAGCGTGATGACTACGTCTTCGTGCGGTTCGATGTCCTCGCGCTTGAATTCGCCTAGTTCTTCCTGGTGGATAACGGTGCGCCGCTCGCTGCCGTACTTGCGCTTCAACTGATGCGTCTCTTTGATTACTTCTGCACTGACTTTTGAAGGATCGGCCAGTAGCGCTTCCAATCGTTGCACCAGCTCGAGCAGTTCTTGGTACTCGTTCTCGAGTTTTTCTCGCTCGAGTGCAGCCAATCGGCGCAACTGCATATCCAAAATAGCCTGCGCCTGGACCAGCGAGAAACTGAATTCCGAAATCAATCCGATGCGTGCTTCCTCGACATCTGCGGACCCTCGGATGATCTGGATGACCCGGTCGAGGTTGTCGATGGCGATTCGAAGTCCTTCTAAGACCTCCAGCCTCGCGCGCGCTTTTTTGAGATCGAATTCGGCGCGCCGGCGAACGACTTCTTCCCGAAATTCAATGTAGTACTGGAGTACTTGTCGAAGGTTCAAAACGCGTGGAGCGCCTTTGACCAATCCGATCATGTTGACGGAGAAAGAAGAGCGCAAGGAGGTGTGCTTATACAGATTGTTCATGACAATCGCAGGCGAAGCGGATCGACGGAGTTCTAGCACGATGCGCATCCCACGGCGATCTGACTCATCCCGCACTTCGGAAACACCTTCAACACGACGCGTTTTGATCAATTCAGCGATGCGTTGGATCAACGTGGATTTGTTGACCTGGAACGGAATTTCGGTGAAGACTATTCGCTTTCGGTCTTGTCTGGCGACGTCTTCAATCTCGCCGGTGGCTTGAACGACGATCCGGCCACGCCCGCTCGCGTATGCATTCCTGATGCCCTCGGAACCCCAAATGTGCGCGCCGGTGGGGAAATCGGGGCCTTTCACGTGCTGCATCAATTCATCGACCGTTGCGTTCGGGTTTCGCACCAAGGTCACGATTGCGTCGCAAACTTCAGCGACGTTATGCGGCGGGATGTTGGTTGCCATGCCGACGGCGATGCCAGAGGCTCCGTTGACGAGTAAGTTGGGTAGCCGGGCGGGCAGTACCGATGGCTCTCGGAGCGACTGATCGAAGTTTTCTTGCCAGTCAACGGTTTCGCGGTCGATATCTCCGAGCATGAATTCGGTGATCGCGGCCAATTTGCACTCGGTGTAGCGCATGGCCGCAGGCGGGTCACCATCAACACTCCCGAAGTTGCCTTGTCCATCGACCAACGGCTCGCGCATCGAAAACGGCTGCGCCATGCGGACAAGAGCTTCATAGACTGGTGAGTCGCCGTGGGGGTGGTATTTGCCCAACACATCCCCGACCAGCCGGGCGCATTTCTTGTAAGACGAACCGGGGCGCATGCCTTGGTCGTGCATCGCGTAGAGAATACGGCGCTGAACCGGTTTCAGTCCGTCGCGAACGTCCGGCAATGCGCGCGACACGATTACGCTCATGGCGTAATCGAGGTAAGAAGATCGCATCTCCTCCTCGATGCCAATGGTCCGAATGTCGCCCACGCCAGAGCCGATTACCATGCCGATTTCACCTTAAAGAGATTCGCCGATTGGATCCTTTTCGCGGGCCGGAGATTCACTCTTAGTACGGTGCGCGAAAACGGAGTTTGACCTAGATTAGATTCTAAACTTTCCCAATTCTCAACCCATTGAATTACGACGCGTTCATTCGCGAAAGAATGGGGAATTCCATCGATATATGGCACTATTCGCCTGTTACGCGCTCCAAAAACGCCATCCAAATTGCATCAAATCCGCGCGGCATAGGATTCGCACTGAAAACGTCCCATTGAATACCAATAACCCATTGGTGTCCGGGCATTTCGAATGCCTCGACGACGCGGTCATCAGCGATCGCTGAGGCCATCAAATCAATCGCCAGATCTGCCTGTGAGATTCCGTTCCGGTGGTCGCACTGGATACTCAGCCATCCCGATCCACCGATGGTCGATGAAACCTTGGCGCCGGGAGCCAGGAAAATCGAACTACGTCTTCGTTCGTCTGTGACGGCATGGGCATGAGCGGTGGTTTCATGTGGTCCACCTCCATCGAGTGCGGCGTTGAGAAGATGCATTCCCGTAGCCGAGGCCAATACAGGGACTCTCGCACTTATGGCCTGCTGCACCGTTTCCGAGAGGTCGAGGTCGAACGATTCATCGTTAGGCGCGTAAATCAGCAGACCCGTAGCGTTTGGCGGAAACTGCGCGTCAACGCGCTCGATTGCGATCTCGTTGTTGTCGCATTCGGCGGTCAGTTGCTCCAGATCCAGATGGTCAGGAGCGGCTACTGCGAGTAAGGGGTTCAATTCTCGGGCGCGACGCGCTTAAAACGGTATGCCCCAGAGGCCGAGCCACTCGGTCAGCGAGTTTTCGGTCTTCAGGCCCGCTCCGCGCACTGCTGTGCCCAACATTCGCTCAGTCTCGCGATCGCGTTCTCCTGCGGTTTCGCCAGTCGGGACAAATGGGTAGTAGCTATTTCGGTCATAGCGGTATATCAGATATGCATGGACGAAACCCGAACCGACCATCGAATTAGGGTTGACCGCGTGATTGGCGAAGTCGAACTCGAAGACGGCAGCAAGGAGGTTTTGGCCCCCGCCGTTCATCTGGATGGCGTTGGTTACGGTAAAGACCGAACTCAGGAGGTCCGAGAAATTGCCGTCGTTCAGGACCGCCCAGCGCATACCGTGTTCATCGTCTTTGAGTTCCCAAGCCGTCTTGGTAGATCCCGGGCCATCGTAAAGGATTCCGTCTAATTGATCGGACAATGCAGCCAAAATCGGAACGTCGTCGTCGGGGCGGTACACAACTCCCGCTTGGCGTCTCGGAGAGACCGCCTCGCCTTCGCGTTTGAACCCGTCGACCATCCGTGAGACGGATGACATCGAATCCCAAAGCGAATCTGCGGACTTCCGTCGACCTGAGAACCAACCCATCAGTTGCGGTACCCGTAGCGCATTTCCACCTCGAGATCGCGTAGTCGAGCGATGCGTTCCTCGATCGGTGGGTGTGTTGAAAACATATTGCCCGCGAAACCTCGGAGTGCGGGGGCAAACAAGAACGCCTGGGCGGTCTGCAACCGCCTGAGGTCTTGATCCGGTATGTAGTCCATGCCCATTGCTATTTTTTCCAAAGCGTCGGCTAGGCCACCTGGGTCGCCGGAGATTTCAGAGCCAGTGTGGTCTGCACCATATTCACGATAACGCGTCAATGCCAACACAAGCAACTTTCCGAGGAAGTAAACGAGTATCGTCACCAGATACGCGATCATAAATGGTGCCGAGCCACCTCCGGTATCACGCCTGCCAAACAACATGTTGAAGAAGAACATGGTCATCAAGAAACTTGTCAGCGTCACGAAGAAGTTCGAGATTGCCAGAACCTTCATATCGCCGTTCGCAACGTGAGCCAACTCGTGCCCCAAGACGGCTCTGAGCTCTCGCCGAGTAAGGCGTTGGAGGATTCCGGTGGTTACAGCTACTAGGGCATTGTTGGGGTTTCGTCCGGTAGCGAACGCGTTCGGCATCGCGGATTCAATTATTGCGACCTTGGGCATCGGCATGGCGTAACGATCCGCCAGTTCGCGGATCATGGCGTGGAGATTGGGCGCTTGGTCTTCTGCAACCTCTTTAGCACCGGTCGACATCATCACCAAGCGATCGGACATGAAGTATTGGAAAACGGCAAATCCAAGGACAATGACACCGACGAACGCTAGTGGCATTCCAAGCCGCATCATGACGTACGCAAACAGACCGTACAGGATTCCGATCAGCAACATGGTGAAATACATGCGTGAAACGATGCCAGGATCGCGTTTGAGCTTTCTTACCGATTGATGGTTATTCATCTCTTCTCGTCGTCTCGAATTTCTCCTCGCAAAAACGACTACTCCAAGTGTCATCATTCATTAAGATTCAGTCTATTCCAACTTCAAGATACGATGCGTTCGAATCCGTCAGATGCATCGCCATGGAACGGACGCGAAGGGACTCATGACACAGAGCACGATGTTGCAGCATTTCGATGAGGCACAACTCGAAGAATTCGAAGCGGTCGCGGTTGAAGCGGCCTCGACGGCCGGCACCTACGTGTTGGAGCGGATCTCGTCCCCGATGGAGATCGAATCGAAGACTGGAAGACCTGGACGGGACTTGGTGACCGATGTTGACAAGAATTCCCAAGTCATCATCTCCGACATCGTTACCGAACGATTTCCCGAACACCAGTTCTTGGGTGAGGAAGACCAGACGGAGGAAGTTGACCCAGCGGCGGATTTGGTCTGGGCTGTGGATCCCATCGATGGAACCGCAAACTACGTAAACGGATCGATGACCCATGCGGTTTCGGTGGCTCTGATGCACCGCGGAACGCCGATCGCCGGGGCGGTTTGGAGCCCGTGGCCAACCTCGGACGACGGTGGCATCGTAGTGCACGCACGCTTGAACGGTGGAGCCAAACGCGGCGGCGAGACGATGCGGGTCCTTGAACCGACCGACGAATTAGGACGACCGGTTTCCGGACGTTTGTCGGTACTTCCAGGAAACGCCCGCAGCGCATTCAGATTCGACAACCGGTTCCGGGGTCATGCGGGAGATGTCCGAGTTACCGGCAGTGCCTCCCACGAGATGGCGAGCGTTGGGACCGGCCTGTATCAATACGCCATCGGCGGTACGGCGGCCGTATGGGACTTTGCCGCAGCGGTGATCATCGTGCGGGAAGCTGGCGGCGAGGTGATGATTCTAGCCTCGGATGGCAAATGGCGGGATTTCGACGGTTGGTCTCAACCGTACGCCAACAACGCCGCAACGTTTAAGAACCTTCGAGATTGGCGAGGCATCATGCTCGGCGCGCATCCGACGACGATGAGGTTTATCGCCGAAAACGTACAGTTTCGACGGCCCAGCCAGCTCAACAAACTCTGGCGACGCGGGCCGTGGCATGCACGTCGCAGACATCGAGGTGGTTAAGTACCGGCGCTTTTTTGCCTCGATTTGTGATTGAGCCACCACTCGGCCGAGTCTGCAAGTGCCATCCAGCTAGCGTTGATGACGTTTGTCGACGCGCCGACCGTGCGCCAGACCTCTCCTTCAGCAGCCGATTCGATCGACACGCGAACCGAAGCGCCAGTGCCCAATGTCTCGTTCACCACGCGAACCTTGTAGTCAGTAAGGTTGATGCTGTTGATTTCGGGATGTTGGTCGGAGATGGCTTTTCGCAAACCTCGGTTAAGGGCATCCACGGGTCCATTGCCCTCGGCGGCTTCAAGGTAAACTTCCTCGTCGACGCGGATTTTCACCGTCGCTTCTGACAAAACGGGGTGTTCGCGACCATCATCTCTCCAACCAGTGCCGAAAGAAGCTCGGCGACGATTTTCCACGATGACCATGAAATCGACCAACTCGAACGGTGGTTCGTAGTTTGGCAGGTTTCGTAGCACTACAAGCTCCAACGATGCGTAGGCGTTTTCGTACGCGAAGCCCAGAGCTTCTTGGTGCTTGATATGCTCCACGATTCGCCGCGCGTCGTCGCGAGTCAACTCGCTGTCCAGTCCCAAGTCTCGGATCAACCGCATCACATTCCCGCGTCCCGACAATTCAGAAATCGTGATGCGTGTGCCATTGCCGACCACGCTCGGTTCGATGTGTTGGTATGCGGCCGAGGACTTCTCAGTGGCGGCGGCATGAAGACCGCCCTTGTGGGCGAATGCACTGATACCGACATACGGTTGATACGGGAACGGGCGACGGTTGACGATTTCAGAAACAAAATTCGAGACGCTCGTAAGTTCCGGTAGCTTCTCCGATCCGACGGCGTCGATTCCCATTTTGAGGTTGAGGTTACCGATTACGCTGACCAAATTGGCGTTGCCGGTTCGCTCGCCATATCCGTTGATGCACCCTTGGATTTGGTGTGCACCTGCTCTGAACGCCTCGATCGCGGAGGCGACGGCGGTATCGGTATCGTTGTGTGTATGGATGCCCAAGACGGCGGCGTCCGGCAATTCCTTCTTGATTTCGCCGACGATCTCCGCGACCTCATACGGCAAAGTTCCGCCGTTGGTATCGCACAAGATCAATCGTTCAGCACCCGCGTCGTAGGCTGATCGAAGGCAACGGATCGCGTAGTCGGCGTTGTCTTTGTAACCGTCGAAAAAGTGTTCGGCATCGTAAAACACCCGTCGCCCATGCGATTTGAGATACGACACGGAGTCGGCAATCATCGCTAGGTTTTCTTCGACGGTCGTCTCCAAAACGACGCGGACCTGATACTCGGACGCCTTGCCGACGATGGTCGTGATCGGTGCCTCGGATTGGAGCAATGCCTGGATGGTGATGTCGTCGTCACAATCGGCGTCTGCGCGCCGCGTGTTGCCGAATGCGGCGATCTGTGAGTGCCGCAATTCGATATCTTGTACGCGTCGAAAATACTCGTCGTCCTTTGGCGTAGCTCCCGCATAGCCGCCTTCGATGACGTCGATGCCGAATTCGTCGAGCAGCTTTGTAATGGCGAGTTTGTCTTCGACCGACAGCGAGATGCCTTCTTGCTGAGCGCCGTCTCGCAGCGTAGTGTCGTAAATCTCAGCCGTTCTCGCGCTTGCGTTAAGGGCGTCGTTTTTGGGACTGCTGGCTGTTTCGGTCGTTTGCATTTCTCGAAGATTCCTTACGGGCAAAAATAAAGCCCGTCCTGATTGAGGACGGGCGGCTCGAGTGCGGTTAATTCATCCATTGCGCACGTCCTTGATCGATGGGACGGGCTGCCGGGTCAACGATTGACCTGACGTTTCGCTCGCGGTACCACCCACCTTGCACAGTCCGGTTAGGAATCTACGCCACTCATTACGTGCGTGATATCGGTTCGCCACCGTCTGGTTCTAACGACGCCGATCGGAGATCCGAAGAGCGCTTTCTTCCAGAAGCTACGGAGCGATGTCGGGTTTACCCATCAAGATTATTCAAGAATTCGGGCTTCCCGTCTCCGATTAGTGGTCATGTTGACCACCACGCCTTTGAACCCTGTTTCAATTCGGAATCGTACATTACACCCATTGACCGCGCAAGATTTGCTGTTAGTGGTAATGCCCGTTTGGGTTGTGTGCATAACTATCCGAGCTACGGCACGGTAGTGAGTTTCGGCATGGACCACGGTTGCTAGACCCTCTGGATTCCCGGCTTTCACTGGAACGACGGTAGTTGTGCACAGAACTCATTTGCTGTGAGTTGCTAGAATCAATCACGACATCGAAGATGGCGAGGTTGGAAACGCGCCTGCTTCGGCGTCAAGGAGACACTCAGTTTGGAGCACTCAACGCACCTTGGAATTGTTGACGATTTGCAGGTTCTGACTTATGGCGAGCCAGGACAGCGAACCTTCAACATCACCGCCAACAGCGAACGCGGATCGGCGGTGGTCTGGCTTGAAAAAGAGCAGTTGTATAACATCGCCTTCTCGCTGAGCAATGCGCTCGAGAAGATGGATCAAGACGCCGATATCGCTGATCGGACCATTTCCGATATGCCGCCGGATTCGGAGGGGGAAGTCGAATTCAAAGCGGCGCGCATCGCGATGCAGTACGACTCAGGCAAGAAGGTTTTCCTATTCGCGGCGGCGGGCGTCGGATTGGAAGAGATCGAGGCTGGTGAAGAAGATCCTGATCCCGTCATATTGCAGTTTGGTTTTTCCCATCAGCAAGCTGTATTCATCGCTCAGCGCGGCATGGACATCGTCGCCGCTGGTCGACCAATCTGCCCGTACTGCCACATCGCGATCAACCCAGACGAAGACCACGTCTGCGAACGTCGCAATGGTCACGACATCGATCTTAGTACCGCTATCGTCGACCAGCTCACGGACGATGAGGATTGAACATCCTGAGAAAAATTGCGGCGAATAGAGCCGCGGCACCATGAATATGCAATCCGACTCGGTCGCCGGATTGAGTCGGCAAGAGATCGAACGTCGGCTAAGCGAGTGGCCCATCACCGGCATCGGACTCCACCCAGGCGGTTCCAATTACGTTTTTGTTGTTCGGCTGACGGATGATGACGAGGAGGTTTACGGCATCTACAAACCCGCGGCGGGTGAACGACCGTTGCGAGACTTTACGTACGGCACGTTGCACAACCGCGAGTTGTCAGCGTATGTAGTGGCCGACGAGTTGGGTTGGCCATCGGTTCCACCAACTGTCGTGCGAGAGGGGCCACATGGTGTGGGTAGCGTGCAGCTATTCATCGACGCCGATTTCACTAAGCATTACTTCAACCTGCGCGACGAACGTCTTGACGATTACATGCCGATCGCAATGTTCGACGTGCTTATCAACAACGCGGACCGCAAGGGTGGTGCTTGCCTCTTGGATGCCGACGGGCAGCTTTGGGCCGTTGATCACGGATTGACATTTAATCCTCTGGCGAGGCGGCGCACCGTGATGTTCGAATTCAACGGTACGCCCTACTCCGACGAATTACTCCAAAGTCTTGATGGATTCGTCTCCACCCTAGATGACACTGAAGCGGATCTACGCAAGATATTGGCCGACACACTCGACGATCACGAGATCGATTCTCTGGTACGACGGGGCAAAGAGATGTTAGACGATCGATCGTTCCCGGTGCTGGATCCGGATTGGAATGTACCGTGGCCAATGATCTAAGGACTTTCAGCATCGATGAGGCGCGCAGCATCGCGCTTGCAGCACAAGGGTTCGCTATCCAGCGCCCGAAAGTTGGGACCGTCGACGTCGACGATTTTGAGCGTGTTGTCCGCCAGATCAACATTGTGCAGATCGACTCCATCAACGTTCTGGTTCGTGCTCAATACATGCCGTTCTTCTCCCGGCTCGGCGTATACCCACTGGAAATGCTTCACCGTTACGCATATGAAACCCGCAACGTTTTCGAATACGGGGTACATGTGGCCTCGTTCGTCCCGATCGACCACCTGCCGATGATCCGTCATCGGATGACGGAGTGGCAACCTTGGCGTCAGTGGGCCGAAATGATGGCTGAACATCCTGGCATTGCCAAGGCGACGACCGACGAAATCGAACGCAGAGGTCCGCTCGAGGTTGCAGACATCGAGAATAAAGGCGATCGGTACGGGCGCCACTGGTCGACATCGACCGCGAAACTCGTGTTGGAGACTTCGCTGCACCAAGGTGTTTTAGCAGTTTCGGATCGGTTGAGGTCAGCTCGCCGATACGATCTCTTCGAGCGTGTTGTTCCGTCAGAGATATTGTCGGTTCTATCGCTCACCAGGATTGAGGCGCATCGCGAGATGATGCGGTTGGCGATCAGATCGCTCGGGATCGGTACGGTCGGGGATTGTGCCGACTACTACCGGATTAAACGCACCGAAGCATCCGCGGCGATCAGGCACCTGATTGAAGCCGGCGAGGTGGAACGAGTAAGTGTCGAGGGTGTTAAATCTGAGATGTTCGCGGTGACTGGGATCGAAGCGCCACGGAATTCGCTGAATGTTTGTGCCATCGTGTCGCCTTTTGATCCTGTCGCTTGGTTTCGGAACCGGCTTGAATGGTTGTTTGATTTCGAGTACCGGATCGAGATCTACACGCCAGCCAAAAAGCGCAAGTACGGCTACTATGTGTTGCCGTTTTTGATGGACAACCGGTTCGTTGCTCGCGTAGATCTGAAGGCGGACCGAAGAGCGAGGGTCTTGCGGGTACCGAGTGCGTTCCTGGAAGCGGGATGCGATGAGGAAGTGGTGGCTGAGAATTTGGCATCTGAGCTTCGATTGATGGCGGATTGGCTCGGTATGGATCGCATCGTGATTGGAAGGCGGGGTCCGCTCACGCGCCCGTTACGGGCAGCCGTGAAATCGGGTTGAGCAACGTTCGAGGATTCGAACGTACAATTCGGCACCATCGCGCGACGTTGTCATCAGGACTTAGGACCCATGGGCACGACCACTTCCCGATTAACGGACGAACAGATAGCTGAATATCACAAGAACGGATTCATCGGAGTGAACGATGTCTTCTCGATGGAGGAGGTCGAACAGCTACGAAAGGTCACGGACGAGTATGTTCAACAATCTGCTGAGTTGACCGAGCACACGGAGATGTTTGATCTAGACTTTGCGGCTGGTCACAGCGCGGAGTCACCGAAGTTGCGACGCATCAAAGAACCGCATAAGCGGCATCCGGTGTACGAGGCAGCAATGCGCAAAAAGGGGTTACTGGATATCATCGAGCAACTTCTGGGGCCAAACATCAAGTTGCATCACACGAAGTTGAACATGAAGGCGCCTGGCGGCGGTGCTCAAGTTGAATGGCACACCGACTGGGGTTTCTATCCGGCGACGAACGACGACATCCTAGAGATCGGATTGACCTTTGACGACATGGAGATCGAAAACGGGTGTCTAATGGGTATTCCGGGATCGCACAAAGGTCCTGCGTTGAGCCATCATCAGGATGGGTATTTCATCGGCGCGGTCTCAGACGAAGATTTCGACATGGAAGCGGCGGTGCCGATTCGGATCAAGGCCGGGGGTGTTTCGATACACCACGTTCGGACATTGCATGGATCGGCCCCCAACGTCTCAGATCGTCCGCGTCGATTGTTGTTGATGGGCTATCAGGCCGCTGATGCTTGGCCTTTGAGCGGAGTCTCTGATTGGGAAGCTTGGACGGGAGACATGTTGCGGGGCGAGGCTACGAACAGGCCTCGATTGGAACCGGTGCCGGTTGTCATGCCATTCCCGAAGCACCCTGAGCCATCGGGTTCGATCTTCGAATTGCAGGAACAGTTGGAGACATCGCACTTCGCAGCGGAACTTGACGCGGCGGGGATTCAGACGCAGCAGCAACAGCAATAAATCTCGCAAGCTGGTTGCGATTGCGCGGTGTAATCGCCCGGGGGCGTTGCACGGGCAGGCTCGTTAGCGTCAAGCTGGCTCGCGGGAGAGGTTGAGTTCTAGCAGGCGTTCTAGGATCGTGTCGTCGTCGAGGTCGGCAGGACTTTCGGACCAGCCATAGGCATCGAACACGGCTTGGTCGAGTTTTTCGTGGTCGAGTTGGAGCCATCGGTTGTTGTCGTTATAGATCTTTGTCAAGGTCATGTCACGGATCATGTGTTCGGGAGTGTCTTCGCGAGGCGTAGTCATGTTTTTTCGATGCCACATCATCGTCTTTACTACATCAGCGATCGCGTCTCGTTGCTCCGCGGTCGGTTCGGGGAATGGAAAAGTCTCAAAGCAAGTCGTGTGGGTGTATCTGAAACCGCTTTCGCGATCGCGGACTTGTGTGCCCAACGCCCGCGACCACAATTCGTGGACGCGCGATTGCAGAATGCCGAGTGAGTAATCGTCTTCCATAGCGAATATCACGACCGATTCGTTCGGCAAGGTTTGCGACTCAACCCAGGCAAAAAGTCGATGTTTTGACACACGGGGCGTCGCTACGTAGCGGTCAATCCGCTTAACAGCCGATCGCAATCCTGGCCGAATGCTGGCGAATTGCCACCACGATACGTCGGCAGCACTTGGCGTTTGCGCGCGATGAGGTATTACTCGATCCTTGATCAATCGGTACGGAGCCTCGTATTCAACGGCTTCTGCTTCATCGGGTAAATCACTAAAATCGACGATCCAGCGATTGGAGGGGCGGTCAGTGATGTCCTTAGCAGTTAGTAGAGGTTTGACTACCAACGAGTTCGTCACTCCACTCGGATTGACAGCGACCATCAGTCCTTTGGCTTCGTCCTCAGAAATGTCAAAAGGTCCGACGGGGATCACGCCCTGGAATGCAATGTCCAAGTTTTCTTGGAGTCGGTTAGCTTTGGTGAGGTCAGCTTTGCGAGAGCTTAGGTCTGGATGAATCCGTTTTGTTCGCTGACCGTTAAGGGTGCGATCCGTCTCGGACCCATCATCGAAACCGACCATCGAAATATGAACGGCGGCCCCATCAAGCAACCAATCACGGTCGGATTCCGCGAAAAATATATCGCCGGATTCTTTGATGTTCTTTAGGACGACTTGTGATCTGCCGCCACGGATCGCTTGAGTGGCGAGTAAGCCTGCACGTTTGGTTTGACCGTTCGCGATTTGGGAGCGCGCTTTTTCGAACCAGTACGCGCACAGGTCGGCACCGTTTGGAACGTGTTCGCCCCATACTTTGTAGATGCGCTCGACTACCTCGTCGCCCATCTCTTCTCGCATTCGTTTGTTGCCGAGGAATGGGGGATTTCCGACGATGAAGTCGACTTCGGGCCAGTCCGCTGGGCGCGGCTCGGGACCGCTATCGTTTACGATTGCATCTCGGCAGTCGATGTTGTCTAGAGGATCTAGGATGGGGTCGCGGTTTTCAATATTGCCGAAGCGAGCTCCGTTCTGGAGATGTCCGATCCATACGACTACGCTGGCGAGTTGGTGGGCGTATTCGTCGATTTCGATACCCAGAAGTTGCCGAGGATGGATGCGAGGCTCTGGAGGATCGATGCCGAAATCTATCGCCCAAATGATGACCTCGCGCTCGAGTCCGTGCAACAGGTTTAATGCGACGTAGAGGAAGTTGCCCGAGCCGCAGGCTGGGTCCAGGATGCTGACTCTGCTCAATCTGTCTACGAAGTCTTGGACAGTCACGGCGGCCAGTTCAGCGTCGGCGGCCCCGATAGAGGATTTGACGTTTTCCCAATCTCTGCGGAGCGGCGTCATGACGACCGGTTCGACCAATGTCTCGATGTCGGCTCTGGATGTGTAATGTCTTCCGTGTTGTGCTCTTTTTTCGGGGTTGTAGATGCGTTCAAAGAGAGTTCCGAAGATGGTGGGCTCGATTTGCGACCAGTCAAGGGCATCAGCTTGACGCACCAGAGGCATGATGGAAGTAACGATCTCAAGTTCGTTTTTGAAGCCGTCGAATAGTCCGCCGTTGAAACGTCTGACAGGAGGCGAAGCGATATGGTTTCCTTCGTTCATCCAGTCGAAAAGCTGATCCAATCTAGCCGTGAAGACTTCAGCAGGCAAATCGCCGACTTCTTGGGTGTATTCGGTCATCAACTGTTTCTTCAGTAAGCCCACGTCGCTGGCGAACATACAGAAAAGGAGCTGAGAAAGAAAATGGGCGATTTCGGCGTCTTTGTTGGGATTGAATCGCTGGAGTTCGTCGGAGATATTCCAGAACACGTCTGCAGCGGCTTGGGTTAATTGTTCCGGCGTATTAGACGGTTTTAGGTTTCCAGGTTCGTGGAAGCAGTATCGCAGTACTTGGTAGACGGAAAGAGGAGATTCGCTGACGATACCGAGGGCGCTTTTGCGGGTTGCGTTTTGTTCTATGTCATGTAGGTCTGCGAGGGTAATGGTGTAGGCATCGGAGACAGTGCTGGTGAAGTTGGTGTGGATGCGAATGGTCTCGAAATCAGAGACGATCAGTAATGGCGGGTTGCCGAGTCCGTCGCGGTAGCGCAGTGCTTGGGAGTAGGCGTCGTCGAGATTGTTGCCCGGCTTTTTGTACTCCATCACGAAGTGGTCACGAAGGAAGACATCGGCAACGCCGTTGCGGTCACCAGGCGTTGGTGCGGATTTCTGGAAATCGAAATCTTGATTTTCTAGGTCGTCAGACGGTTTTTCAACTCCGACGATTTCACAGATTTCGTTGAAATGGGCTTGATAGTGTTGGGGTTCGGTGCCTTGATAGCCGTGCCATTTGAAACGAAAATCGTGCACCTTAGATTGGATGCCGTTAGGTGCTGACATCGAAGGGTTGATGGGTTCGTCCATGAGCAACATCGGCTGATCTCGGAGAATGTTCTCAGGTCTTGGAGAATCGGAACTCAAAATCTGGTGGTCATGACTTTTGATTAGTGCAGTTAATCATTTTCGCACGTCATTTTCCGTTGATTCGAGTGGAGTGGCGAAGAGACGGCGATGATCGTGAATCAGCGCGTCACTTCAACATAGGCATCGCCATCGGTTGTGATGTGGATCTCGGTGACTGCTGCATCTTCGGAAATTCGGAAGGCGCGGACGATGGGGCGGGTCTTTTCGACTAGGGACACGAGCACGTAATATGGTTCGGTCCACCAGGATTGGACGGCATTGTTGACGTCGGTTTGGGAAGGGTAGGCTTGAGTGTGGGTGTGCGAGTGATAGATAGCGACGATTTTGCGACCTTTTGCTTCGGCGTCGGATTCGGCACGCATTAACTCCATGGGCGGCATCTCGTAGCGACGGATCGGTTCGGGGTGTGCGTTTTGGATGCGTCTCGCCTCTTCGGCTTTGTCGTCGGCTCCGATGAGGACTCCGCAGCACTCTTCGGGATCAGATTCGAGCGCGTGCGAGATCATGCTGGCGAGGACGGTCTTGGGAATCAGGAACGGCATTTTGATGGGTTTTCTTGTGTCAGCTCTCGGAGCTGGAGTGCGTTGTGGCAATGATTGAGGTTAGGGCTTAACCTTGCGTCTAGTCGATATCGAGGTCGAGCTAGTCGAAGGACGCATCTGAGATGAAAGTATCTAATGTCGAGACGTTTCTCTGGGATCCGGGCGCGGGCAAGAACTTCCTATTTGTGAAGATTGAGACGGACGAAGGCATCACCGGCTGGGGCGAAGCGTACACCCAAGCAGACCGTGACACGCAGGTCGAGGAGCACGTTAAGCAACTCGCGCGGTATCTGGAGGGACGGGATCCCTTTCACATAAGGCACTTCCTCCATGTGGTGCATGAGGATTTTGCGACGAAGCGCGGAGGGATGGATCTGCACTGCGCCGTGAGCGGCATCGAGATCGCGTTGTGGGATATCGTCGGCAAAGCGACTGGGCGACCGATCTACGATTTACTCGGCGGTCCGGTTCGTCCGCGATTGAAGCTGTACGCGAATGGTTGGTCTGGAGGTGCGTCGTCACCGGAAGAGTATGGGGAGATTGCGGCTACGGTGGTCGCCGAGCGGGGTTTCAAGGCATTGAAGTTCGATCCCTTCCCTGGGCCGTGGACAGAGTATCCGCCACGCGAGGCGTTGGAAGAGGCGGTGCGGACGGTCGCCGCGGTGCGGGATGCCGTGGGGCCGAGCGTGGAGTTATTGATCGAGGTGCATCGACGATTAGCACCGATGAACGCAATACGTGTGGCGCGCGAGTTAGAGCCACTGAAGCCATATTGGTTTGAGGAGCCCTGCCCTCCTGACAGCATTCCTTCGATCAAGGAGGTGAAAGAGAACACGACGATACCGGTAGTGACAGGCGAGGCGTTGTATACCCGAGCGGGATTCCGCGAGGTGTGCGAGACACGGGCGGCGGACATCATCAACCCCGACATCTGCAACACCGGAGGTATCTGGGAGTTGACGCAGATTGCGGCGATGGCGGCACCGTTCTACATTGGCGTTTCCCCGCATGGCTGGAACTCGACATCGGTTGGATGCGCAGCAGCGATTCAGGCGTCGGCCGGAATGCCGAACTTCTTGATCTACGAATACATGGTCGGGGTAGAAGCGGTTTCGCGGGATGTGACGATCGGGTATCTCGAACCAGAGGAAGGGTACATCGAGTTGCCCACGGGACCCGGATTGGGCATTGATGTCCACGAGCAAGCGCTCAAGGCCCGTCCTGCGGTGACGCGGACGCGTGGGAGCGTCAGGACCGTTGAGGATGAGAGGAAATGGCACTGAGGGGAAACTCTTGACCGTAGTTAGATGAATTTAGGCGAGGCTTGAATCAAAGACGCTCCGCCGGGTTGGCGGGGCGTCTTTATTTTCAGAGGGTGAAGCGAACGCTTCGTCGCCCTTGACTGGGGTACTTCTTGGTTTAGAAGTACATTCCAGACGAGGTCGGGATGACTGAATTGCGTCGTTTTCGGGGTTCGGGGTAGTGCGGCATCCGCGCGACCGAGTCGCCCAATAGCGTCGCGTGTTGCATTTCACGCTCGCCCACCAGCTTCGTGTCGAAGCCGTGAGATAGCCTCTGTAAAGCTTGGTTCAACGCCTGTTTCACTTGTCATGCTCCTTTCAAGGAAGTCTTTGGTCTGGCGATCACTCAACCGCCATATTTCCATTAAACATCTTGTTGGGCAAGGATGCGACGTTTTTCGACGCTGTTTTTCGACGTTTTATCGATCTATGTTATTCCATTGATTGGGTTTTATCGACGAATACATCTGATAGTAACCCATTCATAAACACATCACGGTGATAAACGACATATTTATTCCGCATTTCGTTTATTACGAATTTCGTAACCAATGGTGCGCTTCAACCGTCCGTACGATGAATTACGAGAGTTCGCGTCGAATTACTCACTGTGACGCGGGCGAATGTGCTGGACTGTGGTCGCCGTTCTCTCGATGCTGTCCCAGTTGAAGAGCTGGGGGATGCCTTCGACGTTTGCCCAAAATCTCTGTTGGTCGTGTCGGTGGGGACTGCCTACGTTTCCCGAAACGCCAAGTGGCACTACCCATCGACCAGCGGGCCAGTTTGCGGGATCGTGAAGGTATCGGTTGACAGGCCCCGAGCCAGTTCGGAAATTCCATGAAGGGCGTGATCCCGTGGCGAAAGGCACGTCGCCATCTCCGGCGGTGCCGATAGCTGGAGCGTCTAGTTCGTCATCTATTTCTGGGAAGACTGTCGAAAGTGGGTGCGCCTGTTTTGTGATGTGCACTTCGGCCCAAGTGACCGCGTCAACGGCGCCGAATCTGTGCACGAGTTGGTTGGATGCCGTAGTCAGGCTGTCGGCGAGAAAACTGCCTACCGTGGAGTCATGTGCGAGAAATTGCCGACCGTCACCGCGTTCGAGTGCGTTGACGAAGGCTGGTTTGAGTTGTCGGCGAAGGTGGTCAATGGCGTTGAAATCTGGTTTTTCCGTGAACTCGTCGGGGTTAACACCGTAGTTTTGTTCCATCAGGCCTAGTGACACCTCGTCGTTGAACGCGCTGTAGACGACGGCGCCAACAGAATCGGCATCGAGTCTGCCGTCCCAGTTGCGTAGGATTTCGAGGGCAGATCGAGCATCGTCGTTGCCAAGGGCTCTGGGATCCAGGTCGGTCAACCGGGCGAGGAGTTTGGATCCGGGTACTGTTTCAGTGTCGCCGTGGAAAGCGGCCATGTCTTCGACGTTCAGTTTCTCGCCGTTGGCTTTGGCTTTTTCGATGTGGGTGATTATGCGGCGTGCTCGGTAGTCGGGACCGAACGTCGCGGACAGGAAGTAAGGATAATCGTCACCTACGACGCGTTGGTTGCAGGTTACGGTCCACCCGGTTTCCGGGTTTCGAGCCCGCGGAAGGTCTTCATCAGGTATGTACCCTTGCCACTCGTATTCCCCAGACCAACCTTCGACGGGTCCCCAACCGTTGATCTCGTTGCGGATCGGTATGCGGCCTTTCAGGGCGTATCCGAAGTTGCCGTGGATGTCGGCATAGGGGTAGTTGTTGACGCGGTCGGTCCAACCGCTGAGGGCTTGCTCAAACTCGTCGGCGTCTTTGCACTTCATCGCGTCGAGAGTGGCCTCGACCCATGGTGTTGCGTCGTTGGAACCGGGATCGGCGAGCGCTATTCCCCACCCGGCGTCGACACTTCCGGCGATGATTGGGCCATGGTGAGTTCTGACGACTTCGATGGTCTGGGATTCGTCGCCGCGGACTTTTAGGCACTCGCGCGCAAGTTCGGCGGTGCGCCATTCGCCGCGGAACAGGTATTCGACACCACTTTCGCCGCGCCGAAGTTGCTCAACGAACAGGTCTTGTGTGTCGACGCCGCCGTGTGTCATGCCCCAAGCAACGTATCGGTTGTGAGCGAAATGCATGACAAGCGGCATTCCGGGGATCGAGTGACCAAGGACATCGAATTCTGGTGTGCGGATATGGACTTGGTAGTAAACATTGGGAATTTCGAGGCCGCGGTGTGAGTCGCCGCCGACCATTGGCAGTCCAGATGCAGTGAGGTCGCCGGAGATGGCCCACCCGTTGGATCCTCCATCGACCTCCCTCAGCGGAGCGGTTGCGTTGACGATGGCGCGGAGTTCTGCGACGGCGTTCTGTGCTGGGCCGTCGTAGACGACTCCGGGCGGCACCGTGAGGTACATCCCCGATTGGTACCCGGGTGAAAGTCGCGCGGTTCGTTCAGCACCGATCTTGGCGGCAAGGGAGGCGCGCCAGAGTTTGGCCTGGAAACTACCCTCGGCGCTGTTGCGGACTTTGTAGACGACTATGCAGTGCCAAGATTGCCACGGTTCGGGAGCGGTGCCGAGGAGTTGGTACTCGTATGGCAGCGGGTTCTTGGAATCGATAAATGCGTTGACACCATCGGTATACGCGTCAAGGGCGGTCTTGGCGTCATCGCTGCACAGATCGTAGTCGGCGCGCGACACTGCCTCGAAATTACGTCGCCGCATCAGAGTATCTTCAGTGAGCGCCGACGCTCCGAGATACTCAGCTGCACGTCCGAGGCAGCGCATACGGTCAAAATCCATCTGCCAAAGCCGGTCTTCGGCGGTTGCGTATCCTTGGGCGAAAAAGGCGTCGTAGCCGTTGTCTGCGATAATATGCGGAATGCTCCAGCGGTCGCGGTAGACCGTCGCACCAGATACGATCTTGGTGGAGGTTACTTCGTCGGTGAGGTCGGGAAGGAAGTCTCGGAGCATGGTTTGTTTCAGGTTGGTCTTCTAGATTTGTGATTATGGGACGCGACCGCGTCCAAAGTTCAGTATCGACGATAATTCGTATGTCGAACATTCCATTGGCGACAAAATCGACGTGATCACGAAGGCATTAGCAACACTCGCAACCGCGGTTGTAGTGGTTGCGAATGTTGCATGTGACGAACGTGCGTCTGAGCCGGACGTCGGAGATTTGACGGGTATTGTCGAGCCGTTCGAAATCGAGGCGTATCAGGAGTTGCGACCTGAGCCGCAGATCAGATCGATAGATCTGCGCATTGACACTGGGTTCGATGAGAGGGAGAAGCTCCCCAGGGATGCGATTTCGCCGATCTATTCGCCGAAATACGTTACGGTTGCCGAGTCAAACTTGGCTGATGACGAGTTGGTGATGGGAATCGATATAAACGGCGAAGCGAGAGCCATGCCGGTTGGATTGATGCGTTTCCGGGAAATGGTGAACGACGTGATTGGTGGGGTGCCGATATTGGCGACGTGGTGACCGCTTTGCTACACCGGTCTCGTGCATGACCGGAGGATTGGAGAGAAGACCTATACATTTGGGAATGAAGGTGCATTGTTCAAGGGAGCGATGACCTGGTGGGACTGGGAAACGAGCTCGATCTGGTCGCAGCCTTGGGGCGCGGCGATATCAGGACAGCTTGAAGGCGAAACACTGGTGCTGTTGCCGGTGGAGGTTTTGCGATACGGCAATTGGAAGAAGCGCCATCCTGAGACGCTGGTGTTGGTGGATGAGCGGAACGCGACGTTCGCGTATGGTCACCAACCGGCGGCGAATACGTTCGTCTTGGGGGTAGATATCGGTGGTGAAGCGGTCGGGTATTACTTCGGCAGCGTCGCACAGGCGGGCGTGGTAAACCACGCGGTTGGGTCGCACGAAATCGTTGCTTGGGCCGATTGGGAGTCGCGTGAAGGCCACATATTCCTGCGTTCCCCACGCAAGCTACGTGCCGGAGCGGCGAATGCTCCAGGCCCTCTCACGTTCTCGGCATCTGAATCGGCTCGGCGAATTGAGGACGATCAGACCGGATCGGTTTGGGATGTTGAGACTGGGGTGGCTGTGTCCGGGCCGCTTACGGGCAACGTCCTCCAACGCGTGCCGTTTATCAGTTCTTTCGACTGGGCTTGGCAGGATTTCTACCCATCAACTGAGTTTTTAGGGCACCGCGAGGATCGCGTGCCGTCTTCATGACCGCACTTCGAACTAAGCTGGACGATGTCACGACAGTTATCCGATGATGCGTCCGGCGATGGCGTCGCCCATGTCCGAAGTACCGATGGCCTCGCCTGGCTGGGTGGCCAAGTCGGGTGTTCTGGCTCCGTCTACCAGCACCGCGGCGACCGCACTTTCGATGGCGTCCGCTTCGTCTTCGAGGGCGAAGGAGTATCGGAGCATCATGGCGGTCGAGAGAATCGACGCGATGGGATTTGCAACGCCCTGCCCTGCGATGTCAGGGGCCGAGCCGTGAATTGGCTCGTAAAGAGCGCGTTTGCCTGCACGTCGCGGACGGCGATTGGTGTTATTGGGTTTAGGAATCGACGACAGCGAAGCGGAGGGTAGCATCCCCATCGATCCGCCGATTACCGCGGCTTCGTCAGAGAGGATGTCGCCGAAGGTGTTCTCGGTAACGACGACATCAAATTCGGCAGGATTGGTGACGAGTTGCATTGCAGCGTTGTCTGCCAGCATGTGGATGAGTTCAACGTCGGGATATTCGACACCGAGCTCAGTCACGATCTCGCGCCAAAGTCGGCCGGTCTCAAGGACGTTCATCTTATCGAGTGAGTGGAGTCGTTTGCGTCGACCGCGCGCGATTTCGAATCCGACGCGCGCGACGCGTTCTACTTCTCGTTCACGATACGTGAGCGTGTCCACCGCCGAACGGCCGCGGGAGTTGGCCCAGCGCTTTTTGGGTTTGCCGAAGTAGAGCCCGCTCGTCAATTCACGTACGATGACCATGTCAACGCCTGCTAGGCGTTCGGGGCGAAGGGGACTAGCATCGATTAGCTGTGGGTATACCTTGACTGGCCGAAGATTGGCGAAGAGGTCCAAGTCTTTGCGAAGCGTTAAGATGCCATCTTCAGGACGCGTTTCCGCTTGTGGGTCGTCCCATTTTGGACCTCCGACCGCGCCAAAGAGCACTGCATCGCATCCTTTGACGATGTCTAGCGTCTCTTCCGGAAGCGGCGTGCCGAATTCATCGATCGCTCTTCCGCCACATGCGCCCATGACGAATGAAAACGTGTGATGGAAACGGCGTTCGATGGCGTCAAGTATCTTGACGGATTCTGCAGTCACTTCGGGGCCGATGCCGTCTCCGCCGAGCACAGCTATTCGAATGTCCATGGTTAAATCTTTCGTTTTGTTGGATGTTGGTTTTGGGTTTTCAATCGGTTTGAGCCGCGTTCAGACGCGAAGATTCGCCGCTTGGTCGCCCGGTTATGGGAACGCTCTTACCAACGAGGTGAGCGGGCCGCCTCAAAACGGTCAATTTCGTCGCCGTTTTGCAACGTGATACCGATGTCGTCGAGACCCTTCAAGAGGGAATTTCGACGGAAGGGATCGAACTCGAAATTCGCCGAGAAGCCGCTGTCGTCGAATACCGTCTGCGTTTCGAGGTCGACGGTCAGTTCGTATCCGACGCCTTTCAACGCATTGCCCATTATGTAGTCAACTTCTGTTTGACTCAGCACGATCGGCGCCATGCCGTTCTGCATGCAATTGTTCCGAAATATGTCTGCGAAACTCGGAGCAATGATTGCTCTGAATCCCATCTCGTTGAGGGCCCATGGCGCATGCTCACGAGAAGAACCTGAACCGAAGTTGCGACCTGCGACTAGGATAGACGCGCCTTGGTACCGGGCTTCGTTGAGAATGAAGTCTGGATTGGGGACACCGTCCTCCAAGTACCGCCAATCGAAAAATGCGTATTCACCGAATCCGGTCCGTTCAATTCGTTTTAGGAACTGCTTTGGGATTATCTGGTCGGTATCTACGTTCACCCGATTTAACGGAGCGACTCTACCACTCAATCTCGTGAATTTTTCCATCTCACCTTCCAATGCGAGTACTCTCGCCTTTATCGACCACGCCGATTCTTTCTTTCTTCCTTTGCGCGTTGTTGCTCTTCTTGTTTCTTTAGAGCCTCTGCCAACGGGTCCACTGGAGGCGGCGGAGTGACAGTGATCAACCCGATTTTCTCGAATTTCATCTCTTGAATCGTGTGTAGCTGCCGTAGCATCAACACCGCGGTAATACCAAGGAAAATCAGCAAAACATCAGACAATAATAGCAGGTCATTGGCTTCGATCAGCTCAGTAAGCGTTTGGGCGTTGACAAATCGCGGCACCGTGATTGGGTTGAATATCCAGCTCGCAACCCAAAGGATCCACCATAAACCTAGGATCGCCCGTAGCTTGCCCTGTTTTTTCCACGCCGTCGCATCATCCGTGTCGACATTAGGATCGCTACCCTTGAACATCTCCATCATTACTTGCCCGGGGCGGAACAGGTTCATGATCGGAATGAAGTGATGCAGCACTGCCCATTCGGGAGCGTGTTTTTGCTGTTCGGACTTGAGGGGCAGCAGGTTCCGACTAGCGCGGTGGACGAGCGAGAGGTAGGGGAAGGCAACTACGATCACGACGGCGATGACCAAGAGCCAGATTAGCCGCGATCGGTCTTGACTCTCTTGGAAATCTTCGGCGTATCTCAATACCCGTTCGCATCCCGGATATTCGGACGCGTCGGTGGATATCGACTTAACGATGGCGTCTACATTCGGACAGTCCAATCCGGTTTCTTCGGCGAATTTCAAAAGGCCATAGGATGTCCAAATCGCGGTGCAGATTCTGACTGTTTCGGCTGATTCGGCTGATTCGACTTCGACACCGGTCGTGACCGCTTCATCGTCGGGAATCTCAGTTGTGGTGTCTGGTGTGTAGTCGTCGTAGTTCCAACAAACCAATCCTCGCTCCTCGACGAATTCGGAGACTCTGATCGGATCGGATGCGCCATCGGGACACTCGGAAGTCGAACCCCCACCGCTCACATACGCGCATTTGAACTCCTCACCGCCTTCTCTTTGCGCGTAGGAACCGGCGGGTTCGATCTGTTGGGCGAGGTCGGGACTGGGAGGAATGTCGGTGATTCCTTGGTCGATCCACTCTTGGTATCGCTGGGAGTTGCTGTAGTCGGTGAATGCGAGCCACACGAGAACCAGGCACCATAATCCCATTGCGACGGTAACCCACCGCATGTTCTGCTCGTTGCTCTCGTAGGTATAGGGCTCGTATCGAGCGATGCGAATTTCGTCGAGACGTTGGCGACCGGTGAGGCGTCCGAATAATCCCGGTTTGCGGTCTTCGGAATCTCGTCGGGCACGGCGCCGTCTTGGCGGAGTGTAGATGCTGCTACCGGGTTCCGAAGTGTCAGAGGGCTTTTCCGATCGGTTCTCATCAGAATCCGCCGCACTGGTTCGAACATCTTGGTCGGTGCGGCGACGTGGCCTGCGGTAGATGCCGCTGGCCCGATCGGCATTATTCGCCCCTTGATCAGGGGCGCGGTTATCCGATTCTTCAGGTGGTTTCGTCATTATTCAGTTTGGCGCGTTTGCCGCGTCACTCCCAATCCCGCACATCAACGAAGTGGCCAGCAATCGCCGCAGCGGCAGCCATTGCTGGACTAACGAGGTGGGTTCGTCCACCTTTGCCTTGTCGACCCTCGAAGTTTCGGTTTGACGTCGAGGCGCACCGCTCACCAGGTACGAGGATGTCAGGATTCATGCCGAGACACATGGAGCATCCCGACTCACGCCACTCGAATCCGGCATCGATGAAGATTTCAGAGAGACCTTCCCGCTCCGCCGCCCATTTAGTAAGTGTAGATCCGGGCATGACTTGAGCGCGGACACCTTGTGCGACTCGTTTGCCTTCAACGATCGCTGCGGCGGTTCGGAGGTCTTCGAGGCGAGCGTTTGTGCAGGAGCCAATAAATACTCGGTCAAGGCGGATGTCTTGCATCGCTGTGCCGGGATCCAGAGCCATGTATTCGAGGGCGCGTTGGGCGGACTCTTGATCGGCGGGGTCATTGAAGTCGTCAGGACCGGGCACGAAATCAGAAACCCTAGCTACTTGCCCAGGGTTGGTTCCCCAGCTGATGTACGGTTCGAGCTCTTCACAGTCAACTTCGACCAGCGTGTCGTACTCGGCACCGTCGTCAGTTGCCAATTGGTTCCACTCTTCGCATGCCGCATCAAAGGCATCGCCTTGCGGAACAAATTTGCGCCCGCGCATCCACTCGAAAGTCGTGTCGTCCGGCGCGATCATGCCAGCGCGGGCTCCGCCTTCGATGGTCATGTTGCAGATCGTCATACGACCTTCCATGTTCAGCGCGCTGATGGCTTTGCCAGTGTATTCAATTACGTATCCGGTTCCGCCGGCGGTGCCCATCTGTCCGATGGTGGCGAGAATCATGTCTTTGGCCGAGACACCGATTGGGAGTTCGCCGTTGAAGCGCACCTCCATGGTTTTCGGTGTGCGCTGACGAAGGGTTTGGGTGGCTAAGACATGCTCGACTTCGGATGTGCCGATGCCAAAGGCGAGGGAGCCGAATGCGCCGTGCGTCGAAGTGTGTGAATCGCCGCAAACGATCGTCATGCCAGGTTGGGTGTAACCCTGTTCGGGGCCGATAACGTGGACGATGCCCTGCCCGCTCGAATCAACATCGTAGAGCGTTATATCGAAATCGGCACAGTTCTTGCGAAGCTCCTCAACCTGTTGCCGTGCTATGGGGTCGCGGATTTCCTCGGACCGCGTTTCGTCAGTTGGGACGTTGTGGTCTACCGTGGAGATCGTAAGATCTGGTCGCCGTACGGTACGGTCGGTGAGACGCAAACCCTCGAAAGCCTGCGGCGAGGTAACTTCGTGTACCAAGTGCAGATCAATGTAGAGAATTGCGGGTTCGCCCTTAGGTTCGGCAACGAGATGCGCGTCCCAGATCTTTTCGAACATCGTCTTCGGCATTTTCACCACCTGTCGGTTATGTTTCCTTGCGAGGCTCACGGCCCGGCAACGCCGCCCGGCAACCTACGTTTGTTATCACTTTAAGTTCGATGGCATCTTCTGGTGCCGAACCGAATCTATTCTCGCCTTCATTGCCCTTGACGAACGCAACGCTGACGAGCGCCACGCTCCATGCTAGATGGGAGGCGACCTCGATCGCCAGCGGCGCATCGGTCCAGAAGAAGGATGTCAACCAGCCTCCAGCGAATATAAGCAGCGGAATAATCGTCCGATAATCAGTTCGACCCAGATCGTGTGTTCGACCGGCAAACGCTCTCGCTACTAAGAACAACAACAGCGACGCCAGTAAGAGGTCAACCCAAAGCTCCGCGACACCGAGGCGGTCCAATGCGAACTCTACTGTCAACGAGACGGCGAAGATTAGCAAGACCTCTACGACGTACGTCCGACGATTGATCCGCCGGTACCGTCTCTCAACCTCGGTGAAAGCGGTTCTGTGTCCCAATAGGATCATCCGATGAATCCGGTCGTTCGTCGATTTGAACGCAGTGAATCGACGAACAGGATAATGCTCAAACCGTCCCGGAGACGGGATGGCTCTCCAATTCGTTGATCATCAAAGCCCGGTTGATAGCGTTCACGTAGGCCTTCGCCGATGCTACTACGATGTCGGTGTCCGAGCCGCGGCCCGAGTAGGTCGATCCATCATGGTAGATGCGAATCGTAACTTCGCCGAGAGCGTCGATGCCTTCGGTTACCGAACTTACGGAAAACTCGGTCAACTCCACATCCATATCGACGATGGAGTCGATCGCTTTGCATACTGCGTCGACAGGTCCGGTACCTTCTGAGGATACCTTTCGGCCGCCGTCGTCTGGAGTGGTCATGGAAACTTCGGCAGTCGGCATTTCGTCATTGCCACAAACGACTCGAATCTTACCGAGTTTGTACCTGCGATTCGTATCAGCGTACCGGTGCTGTTCCCGCATCAAAGCTTCCAAGTCGGCATCGGTGACTTCGCGTTTGTTGTCCGCCAAATCTTTGAAGGCCACAAAGATGTTGCTCAACTCCTCGTCGGTGAGTTGGTATCCCAAGTCACTCAGTCTCGCGCGCAACCCTGCTCTGCCCGACAGCTTTCCCAGCACCAAGGTTTCGCCGCGCCATCCGACGTCTTCCGGTCGCATAATCTCGAAGGTCGTTCGCTCCTTCAGGTATCCGTCTTGGTGAATCCCAGAAGAATGTCGGAACGCGTTTTGACCGACGATGGCTTTGTTGTACTGCACCGGGAAACCGAATATGCTGCTGATCATGCGACTCGTAGGGTTGATCTCGCGTATATTGACACCGGTGTAGACACCGTAGTGATCTGGTCGAGTAACGATGGCCATCATGACCTCTTCCAAGGCCGCGTTGCCTGCGCGTTCTCCTAGACCGTTTACGCATCCTTCAACTTGTCGAGCGCCGTTTTCGATTGCTGCAAGCGAATTGGCTACCGACATACCCAAGTCGTTATGACAGTGGACGCTCACGATCGCCTCGTCAATGTTTGAGACGTTCTCAAAAACGCCTTGGATCAAGGCGCCGAACTCAACCGGGTTGGAGTATCCGACGGTGTCTGGCACGTTCACAGTCGTCGCACCGGCATTGATTGCGGCTTCCAAGATCGCGTAAAGATACTCGGGTGCGGTGCGTGAGGCATCCATCGGCGAAAACTCGACATCTTCGACGTAAGACTTTGCCTTTTCCACAGCTTCGACCGCCATGTTCATGATGGTCTCACGGTCTCGGCGCATCTGATGCATGAGATGAACGTCGGACGATGAAATGAAGGTGTGAATTCGCGGATTTGCCGCGCCTTCAAGGGCGTGTGCCGCGGCTTCGATATCGGAGGGTACTGCTCGAGCCAGTGAGCAGATCACCGGCCCTTCGACCTCGTGGGAGATGCGGCGAACCGCTTCGAAGTCGCCGGGGGAACTACCTGCGAAACCGGCCTCGATGACATCGACGTTCAATTTGCCGAGTTGGTGCGCGATGCGCACTTTTTCGCCGACGGTCAAGCCCGCGCCTGCCGATTGTTCTCCATCGCGCAGCGTCGTATCGAAGATGATTACTTTATCTGTTGAGTTTGCTGTTTGCGTGGTCATTTTGTCGCTCCTGGGTTTCGGTAAGCACCGAAACATCCGAAACGGCCATTGTTGATCGATTGATTTGCCTAGGTCGTGGATTCGAGCCACGGCATCATTGCTCGCAACTCTTTGCCAACTGCTTCAACTGGGTGCGCTAGGTTTTCCTCTCGCATCCGCTTGAACCGGTGAAGACCTTCATCGTTCTCGGCGATCCACTCGCGCGCGAAGCGACCGGACTGGATATCGTCCAATACGCGTCGCATGTTGTCTTTCACCGAATCGTCGATTATCTCAGGACCTCGGCTGTAGTCACCGTATTCGGCTGTTTCGCTCACTGAATAGCGCATGTACTCGAGTCCACCTTGGTAGATAAGGTCGACGATGAGTTTGAGTTCGTGAAGAACTTCGAAGTATGCGGATTCTGGTTGGTATCCCGCTTCCGTGAGAACCTCGTATCCCGTCTTGATAAGTTGGGTTACGCCACCGCAGAGCACAGCTTGTTCGCCGAATAGGTCGGTCTCGGTCTCTTCCTTGAAGGTAGTCGTAAGGATTCCGGCGCGTCCGCCGCCCACACCCTTGCCATAGGCGAGAGCGTTTTCCATAGCATTGCCTGATGCGTCTTGATCGATGGCAACGAGACATGGAACGCCAAGTCCACGTTCAAATACTGCGCGCACTCGATGCCCCGGAGCCTTGGGTGCGATCATCACTACGTCGACGTCTGTCGGAGGTTTGATCTGTTCGTAGAAGATCGTGAAACCGTGGGCGAACAGGAGCGTCTTGCCTGCAGAGAGGTTCGGTTCGACGTCATCCCGGTATACCCCGCCCTGGACGGTGTCCGGCAGGCAGAACGAGATCAGATCGGCACGTTCAGCGGCTTCGGCGTTGTTCAACACTTCGAGGCCGTCGGCCTCGGCCTTCTCCCGGCTACTGCTGCCTTCGTAAAGTCCGACAACTACGTTGAAACCGTTGTCTTTGAGGTTGAGTGCGTGGGCATGTCCCTGCGAACCGTAGCCGATCACGGCTATGGTTTTGTCGCGCAACGGCGAATCGTCGATATCCGCATCGTAGTAAAGCTTCGGCATTTGGTTTATTGACCTTCCTAGGTTTTGGTTTAAGGACTAACTGCTTGGTCGGTCCATTACACGCTTCCGGAAACGCCCGGTGTAACGTGGTACTCGTGGGGGACTCCATTGGCCCAATTTCGGTTGGCCTGGAATTGGCCGTCTGTTTCCCCCTCGAAGAGGGTACCGCGGAGGACCGCAACGCGGCCCGTCCGCATCACCTCAATGATTCCGAAACGGTCCATCAGCGTGATCAACGAGTCGATTTTTTCGCGCCCGCCAGTCAACTCCAACGTGACGCTGTTTGCGCCAATGTCGATGATGTTCGCGCGGAATACTCGACTTAGTTCCAAGACCTCGACGCGGGTTTCGGTTGTGGTTTTCACCTTGACGAGCGCCAATTCACGCCAGATGTGATTCATGTTCGTAATGTCGTGTGCCTCGATCACATTGACGAGCCGTTCCAATTGCGCCGCACATTGATCGACGACTGAAGGTGGGCCTTCAAGCACGAAGGTCAATCGTGATAGTCCCGGGTTCTCCGAGCGTCCGACGGCTAGGCTAGCGATGTTGAGGCCACGGCGGCGGCACAGACCGGCGATCCGGGCGAGGACACCGGGCCTATCTTCGACCAATGCGGTAACTGTGCGAGCTTCGAATTTCGATTGCGTGGACATCTTAAACTCTGGTGTCCTCCATCAGATCCTTGATGCTGCCGCCAGCTGGAATCATCGGGTAGACGTGTTCGACCTTTTCGATGACGAAATCGACGATAACCGGACCGGGGTGTGCGTTGGCTTCTTCGATAGCCGATTCAACGTCGTCAATGTCATCGACACGCATGCCCTTCATCCCGAACGCGTCCGCCAATTTCACGAAATCGGGGTTTGCAGTATAAGCATCGGCTTGGGTGTCGCCCATATAGAAGAGTTCCTGCCACTGAGTGATCATGCCAAGGTGATTATTGTTCAAGATGGCGTACTTGACCGGCAATCGGTTCTCGACCGCGGTCGCCAGCTCCATCATCGTCATCTGGAACCCGCCGTCGCCACAGATCGACCATACGAGGGATTCGGGCAATGCGAGTTGCGCGCCGATAGCTGACGGCACCTCGTAGCCCATCGTTCCCAGACCGCCAGAGCACAGCCACGAGTTGGGTTCTGTGAATCGATAGTGTTGGGCGGCCCACATCTGGTGCTGGCCAACACCAGTGCAGATGATTGCATTGCCCTTCGTGACGTTCGATAGGCCGCGGACGACGTGTTGGCCCGATAGGTTGCCGGTCTCAGGGATGTGCAACGAGGGATGATCGGATTTGAGTTGCTCGACGTGCCGTATCCATTTCGGGCGCGAGGCGCGATTGGCTTTGGGTACCATCTGTGCCAGCACGTGTTTGAGGTTGCCTACGACTGCGGCGTCGACCGGCACCGCCTTACCGATCTCGGCAGGGTCGATGTCGATGTGGATCTTTTTGGACCTCGTTGCGAACTCGTTGACATTGCCAACGATGCGGTCGTCGAAGCGACTTCCGGCGGCGATGATCAGGTCTGAATCGTCGAGGGCCAAGCTCGCGTAAGCTTCACCATGCATCCCTGGGAAGCCGACGTGGAGCGGATGGTTTTCGGGAAAGCCGGAAATCCCAAGCAGCGTTGTGACGACCGGAATCTGCGCTTTCTCGGCGAGTTCTTTCAACTCATCAAAAGCACGGGAGATTATGACGCCGTGACCGGCTAGGAACACCGGCCGTTCCGCTTCGTTAATGAGCTTCACGGCCGCCTCGATTTGTTCGTCAGGCGCGGCGGTTGGTATTCGGTATCCAGGCAGATTGATCTGACTATCGCGTTCGTAGTCGTACGTGCCAACCTCTTGCATCACATCCTTTGGAATGTCGATGAGGACCGGGCCGGGTCGTCCGGTTCGGGCGATGTGGAAGGCCTCGTGTACGGTTGCCCCCACATCTTCGACTCGGGTGATCAGATAGTTGTGCTTGGTTACCGGGAGAGTCGCACCAGTGATATCGGTCTCTTGGAACGCGTCAGTCCCGATTGCGGCGCGCCCGACCTGACCGGTTATCGCGACGATTGGAACAGAGTCCATCATCGCCGTAGCAAGACCAGTTATGAGATTAGTCGCACCGGGACCTGAAGTAGCGAAGGCGACCCCGACTTTGCCCGAAGCCCTTGCGTAACCATCGGCTGCGTGTGCCGCTCCCTGCTCGTGGCGTACGAGCACGTGACGGAGATCAGGGTACCGGCCGAGTACACCGTACAACGGCAGTATCGCGCCGCCGGGGAGGCCAAATACGATATCGACGCCTTCGTTTAGAAGCGCCTCGCATACTATGTCGCCGCCAGTAAGTGTCTTGCCCATGTCGTTTCTGTTGTCTCTTCTCACGTACTTCGTAGTGCAGTTTCAGTCGGTCAAATAAAAAAGTCCCGTCCCTTGATTTGAAAGGACGAGACTGCTCCCGCGATACCACCTTGATTGGTTGAGTTTCAAGGATCCACCTGATATTCAACCCGCTTCATTTATAGCCGTTAACGTGGCAATCCGCGGGGCCCTACTAGTCCGGTTCGGAGAATCAGATGTTGAGGCCGCGTGCTCCCGGGCGAGTTCTCGCAGACGATGTGTATTCTTTCCAGCTACCGAATACTCTCTGATGCCGTCGTCGACGCGGTACTACTCCCGTTCGTAGCATTAGCATTTTGGATGTGCATACCAATTATGCCACACGCTACGGAATCCGCAAAACGCCCTACTCGACAAATGGATCACAAATGGAACTTCGAACAATCTCCCGCGGTCACGTGGCCGAACTGCTCGAAATCTTGCGCGCGACTGGGCCACACGGTCACCGCGAGTGGCCGGTCGACGATGAAGCATCATTGCTCGCGACCCTAGATAGTCCGCGTTTAGATCCTGATCTAGGTCGGTGGTCGATCAGTTACGAAAATGGTTCCCCTGTCGGCTATTCGCTTATCGAGTCGGAGTTGAACATCGGCAGGATTCTCGTGGGTTTGGCAGCCGTCGCGGGACGCGACGATGTATTGGGTTCGTTGCTCCAAGACGGTGTCGCACGCGCCAAGGAACTCTCGGATCAAGATCAGTTCGAGATTCACGTTGCGGTGCGGGACATTGAATCGGAAGCGATCGTTGATGCACTCGAAACAGCGGAGTTCGGAGTCGTTCGGACCGTATTGAAGATGCGCGTCGATGTTTCAGATGTGGAGCTGTCTGAGCCCTTTGCGAGTTCCGAGTTAATTGTTCGTGATGCCGATATGTCTGATGCCGCAGAGGTTGTCGCGGTGACTGACCTTCACAATGCATGTTTCGTTGGGAGTTGGGGGTTTTCTCCCAATACTGTCGATGAAATCGCTGATCGCACAGCCGCAGATAAGGATCGGAACGGTTTTGCGCCGATAGTCGTTTTGGAGCGCGCATCAAATGGTGAGCTGGCCGGCTACAACTGGATCACCCTCAGCGACGGCTCCGGACGCGTTGAGATGGTAGGTGTTCACCCAAGTATGCGTGGCAAGCGACTGGGTTGGACGATCTTCAACGCGGGGGTCGAACGACTGATCGCGCAAGGGGCGACCGAACTCGTTTTGGACGTCGATTCCGAAAATCCGCCGGCACGCCGCATCTACGAATCGGCGGGTTATCGTACTTACTCTGAGGTTCGGTACTTCGGTCGAAATGTAAGCGGCGTCTAAGCGCGCGACCCCAACGCCCTATCGAGGTTGAACGCCGCCGATATGAGAGCTAAGTGCGTGAATGCTTGTGGGAAATTGCCGAGGTGCTCGCCTTTGGGTCCGATCTCCTCTGAGTAAAGTCCTAGATGATTAGCGTATCCGAGCATGTGCTCGAACATCATTCGGGCTTCTTCAAGCCTTGCGGGGTCTGATCGTCCGGCGCGCGTCAGAGCCTCGACGAGCCAGAAGGTGCACATGTTGAAGGTACCTTCCTCGCCCTCGAGGCCATCAGCGGTTTCGTTCAAGTTGTATCGATAGACGAGGTTGGAGTAGACGAGACCGCCGTTTGACGGCGATCTTTGGATGGCATCGAGTGTTTTGAGCATGCGCGGGTCCGACGGCGACATGAAGAACACCATGGGCATGATGAGGTTCGAGGCGTCTAGCGCATCTCTTCCGTAGGCTTGCGTAAAGGCCTGGACGTTATCACTCCAACCGTTTTGAATTATCTGCTCGTAGATCTCGTCGCGTACTCTGACCCATCGTTCGGTGTCGCTAGGGAACGAGCGCTTCGCGGCTAGGCGTATTCCGCGGTCGATTGCGACCCAGCACATCAGTTTCGAGTAGACGAAGTGTGCGCGGCCGCCGCGTACTTCCCAAATGCCTTCGTCCGCTCGATGCCAGTTGTCGCAGACCCAATTGATGGTTTTTCGCAGGTAGGACCAGAAGTCGTATGAAATCGGAGTTTGGTATTTGTTGGAGAGATAGACGGCGTCCATCAGTTCGCCGTAGATGTCGAGCTGCAATTGATCGGCGGCGCCGTTGCCGATGCGTACCGGTTGGGAGTTCATGTATCCGGAGAGGTGATCCAACGTGTGCTCTTCGAGGTCGTGGCTACCGTCGATGCCGTACATGATTTTCAGGGTGCCATCTTCTTCACCCTCGGCGCACCGTGCTTCCAACCATTCCATGAAACGCCCAGCTTCTTCGGTGAGGCCGATTCGGAGCAGTCCGTAGACACTGAACGCTGCGTCGCGGATCCAGGTATAGCGGTAGTCCCAGTTGCGCACTCCGCCGAGGTGTTCAGGCAGGCTAGTGGTGGGTGCGGCTACGAATGCGCCCGTTGGCTCGTAGGTTAGCAGCTTTAAGATCAGCGCCGAGCGATGCACCATCTCGCGCCATCTTCCGGTGTAGGTGCATTTGTTTATCCAACGTCTCCAGTAATCAACGGTCGCGTCGAAAAGTAGCTCGATGCGTTCCGCGTCGAATTTGTCGGCTCGTTCGATATGCTCAACGGCGTCGATAACGATGTATTCGGTGTGACCTTCTTGAATTTCGAAATCGACCTTGACGGCGTTGTCGATGATTTTTGGTTTTACGGTGCTCCAGTATTCAATGGAAATATCAGGGGAGATGAATCGAACACTTTCTCCGACGTAGACTGCGTCGTGTTCGTCCCTACCGTAGTTGAATCTGGGTGAGCAATCGATCTGCATGTGCAGATTGCCTCGGATGCCGGTAATGCGGCGTATCAGCACATGGTCGGTATCGCCGGCGACCCGTGTTCGGACGGGCATGAAGTCGACGACTTGTGCGACGCCTTCATCCGATGTGAAGTGCGTGACCAAAACGTTGGTCTCGGGCAGGTAGTACTGAGTCGAGCGCACATCGTGATTGGCCGGGCTCAGTGAGAAATGACCGCCATTCTCTTCATCGAGAATCGAGGCGAAAATCGAGGGCGAGTCGAAATGCGGCGCACAGAACCAATCGATTGTGCCGTTGACGCCGACGAGCGCGGCGGTGTACAGATCGCCGATGATGCCGTGGTCTTCAATGCGCAGATACACAGTTCGCTCTCCAAACCATTGCGGGCAAATGGGGATGTTTGAACGTAATTATCGCTGAGGTGCAGCCGGTAGGGGCGTTTCCACGACTCGATTGTAGACATCCAAAAGGCCATCCACAGTGGAATCCCACGAAAGTGTCTCCGACCGTCGTCGAGCCGCGTCCGACATCGTATATTGCAAATCTTGGTTGCCGACTATTTGGAGAATCTTATCTGCATAGAGGACTGGGTCTCGATTTCGAATCAAATAACCGGTCTCGTTGTCAATCACGATGGATCTCAAACCATCGACATCGGCTGCAACAGCTGGTGTGCCGCATGCTGCCGCTTCGAGGACCGCCAATCCGAACGTCTCGTGGAACGATGGTGCAACAATGCAGTCTGCGTTTGAATAGATCGCTGGTAGGTCGGACTGCGGCAATGCGCCGGGTAGCTTTACTCGATCAGTCAGACGCAGTTTCGAGATGCGACCTAGTACACGTCGGAACTCGTCAGCGGTTCCACCACCAATGATCTGCAGTTCGACATCAAATCCTCGTTCGATGATGATCGCGAATGCGTCGATGAGCAGATCGACTCCTTTGAGAGCGTCGAGTCTTCCGACGTACAGGATGCGTCGTCGATTACGCAATGTTGACGACGTTGGAGACGCCGAAAACTCATTCATGTCAACGCCAGGCGGAATAACGGCGAGTTTCTCCTTCGGTAATCCGAATTCTGTCATCATGTGCGCTGCCTCGCCATCTGTCCAAACGACGATCTGGTCGGCATCTCGTGCGACGCGAGCTTCACTGACGAATCGGATCTCCGGTTCGTTCTCCTCGGGGCGGACACTTTTCTTGATGCTGGCGAGGGTGTGGAAGCTCGTCACATGAGGAATATCCCAACCTTTGGCCAGTTCACAGCCGACCACACCCGAAAGCCAATAGTGGGAAGCAACGATGTCGAAATTGGTTTGATTGATCGAAGCATCATTGTTCACGGCGGCGGCGAATTCGGGCAGAAGTGCCGGAAGTTGCTCTTTTGGCTCGTATAACTTGCCGATTGGGAGGTGCAACAAATCGTAGTCGCGTTGATCGTCAACGTTTCGGGTACCCGGATGTGATCGGGAATAGACGCGGACGCCATGACCCAAGCGCGCTAAGCGAGTTGAAACTCGGTCAACGTAGACGTTCATTCCACCGGCATCGGTGCCGCCTGGCGGGATACACGGGCATCCGTGCACGCTGATTACAGCGATTCGCATCGGTATTCCAATGTTTGCGTTCGATCGACGTCCGGGCGAGCGCGTAGCAAGTCGCTAGGTCTTCTTGTCGAGCCGAGCCGTGTAGATATGGCGGTCGACTGCGCCGAGGTGGTATTTATATCGTTCGTCGCCACGCATGAAATCGTAGACCTCAATGCCCTCGCGAATCGATGCCAATATGTTGATGGCGTGATTCAACAAGCCGACCGCGAGCCAGGAACGATCCGGCAGGTACCCGCTGTTGTAGAGGTATTTCGTGGTGCCGATTTTGAAGGCTAGAGATGTGGCGACTTTTTCGTCGTTGATGGTAAGGAAGTAGATCCGGGTAACGTCTTTTTCCGCGAGTGTGACGGCGATTTCTCTAAAGAATGCCTCTCGTTGCGGAGTCATGAATTCGCTTTTGTCGATCGAACTGCCGCGGTGAAGTTTGATGAAATCGTCCATTGCCAGTTCGATTTCGTCGGGTGTGGTCAGCTCGAGTTGCTCAACCTTGCCGGCGTTGTGGAGACGACGAAGTTTGCGGCGCAGTTCGTGGCGATGTTTCTTCGTCAACGATGCAAAATACTCATCGACGGTAGACGGCAAATCGACGCGGGGGGCCACACCCTCATCCCAAATGTGGACTTCCCATCCCATGTCACTCGCCACTTCTTTGACGGCGTGGATGGTGTGTGAATCTTCAGGCAGCGATTCCAGTACAAGCGCAGATATTTCGGGATCATCGTAGAGCGATTGGAGAAGGTCTTGGACATCGTTGGGAAGCAACTCGGCATCGTGCTTGAAACCGAGATAGTCCACTAAATCAGTTCCGCCAAGGAATGTGCAGACGCCTTCGTCGTTGTTCGAGTCGAGTCGTAACGGGGCAATAATCGCGGTTGTACCATTCGGACGAACAACGGAGCGCAGCATGAGTTTGGAATCGCCACCGAAATGCTCCCACCAAATTCGGTTCCATTCCAAGGAATCAAAGGCCGAACTCGCGGGCATTGATGCATAGATTCGGT
Source organism: Dehalococcoidia bacterium (assembly GCA_965232825.1). Taxonomy (GTDB): domain Bacteria; phylum Chloroflexota; class Dehalococcoidia; order Lucifugimonadales; family Lucifugimonadaceae; genus Bin127. Next base: position 1,115,699 of record OZ247429.1, read on the forward strand.
TCCAGTCGGCGGTTAGATCATCGAACGTCGGTGAAACGATTCTGGGGGTTGTGGCATAGGTCATTGAGAAATAGCTATGCGGCGTCCTTGGACAATAGCGCCGCGACTTGTTCGACGTCTGGTTCGACGTACTCGAGTTCGACCAAGGCATGATTTTCGACGGTTGTGGGATCTTTCAACCCCATCCCAGTCAATATACACACCGCGGTCAGATTCTCAAGGTCTTCACCCTGAGCAGCGAGTTTGATGAGACCGGCAACGGAGGCGGCGGAGGCGGGTTCACAAAATATACCCTCTTCACGGGCCAACCGGATGTAGGCTTCGATGATCTCTGCATCGGACACCGCGTCAATGTTGCCACCGGATTCGTCGCGTGCGTTCACAGCTCGCTGCCAACTTGCGGGATTTCCGATGCGAATTGCACTAGCGATAGTCTGCGGGTCCTCGATTTTTTCGTTGCGAACGATTGGCGCGGCACCGGCGGCTTGGAAACCCATCATGCGCGGGAGTTTAGTGATGCGCTCGTTGATTCGATACTCGGTGAAGCCTTTCCAGTAAGCGGTGATGTTGCCGGCGTTTCCTACGGGAATGCAGATCATGTCGGGGGAATCGCCGAGGGCATCTGAGATTTCGAAAGATGCGGTTTTTTGACCCTCAAGGCGATACGGATTGAGGGAATTAACCAGCTCGATCGAGAGTTCCGTGGCAAGATCGCGAACCATTGTCAACGCGTCGTCGAAGTTGCCATCGACTGCGAGGATTCGAGCACCGTAGGCCATCGCTTGCGCGAGTTTACCGAGCGCTATCTCACCCGACGGTACGACGACGAAGGATTGGAGATTGTATCGAGCGCTGTAGGCTGCGGCAGAGGCGCTGGTGTTGCCGGTTGATGCGCAGATCACGCGCTTTCGACCGGTCTCCAGTGCCTTCGCGATGGCCATTACCATGCCCCGGTCTTTGAAAGAGCCGGTCGGGTTAGATCCTTCGAGTTTGAAGTATAGGTTTTCGCAACCTACGGACGGACCAATGTTGGTAGATTTCACCAAGGGCGTGTTGCCCTCACCCATCGTGATCATGGGTGTGTCCGCATTCACCGGCAGAAACTCTTTGTATCTTTCGATGACCCCGACGGTGCCGTTCACGGTTTCCTCTCCATTCGCAGGTCGACGTGGCCTGCTTGTTTTTGTCGACCGCTAAACTTCGTCGTAATCTTCGACACGGATCAGATTTTCAAGCGACGCGACAACATCCAATTGTCGCAGACGCATTGCCGCTTCCTGCATGTTGGCTTCACGGGACGGGTGGGTCATTATGACGAGGTCAGCCAGACCTCGCTCATCGTCTGAATCGAACTGCAAAACAGAGGCGATACTGATTTGGGCATCGCCGAAAACACTTGCTACCTTAGCGAGGACGCCAAACTTGTCGATGGCCGCGAGTCTCACGTAGTAGCGAACTCGAAGGTCGTCCATGTCGATAACGTCTGGTTCGATTTCGCGAGTGCTTGATCCATTGTTGGTGGATTGTCCTTTACCGCTTTGGGCAAACATTGTTTTGGCAATTCGCAGAACATCACCCATCACTGCGCTTGCGGTTGGCCCGGCCCCTGCTCCCCTGCCCTGCAACCAAAGCGGCCCCAACAAGTCTCCGTTCAACTCCACCGCGTTTAGGACGCCGTTGACGTTGGCCATGGGCACTTCGACTGGTACCAACGCGGGATGTACTCGACACCGAACTCCACTCGACTCTGAACGAGCAATCGCTAGCAACTTGATCGTAAACCCGAGCGCGCCGGCATATCGGAGATCTTTGGCGCCGATGTTTCGAATGCCTTCTCTGTGGATTGCGTCCGGGTTAACCGATGCGCCAAACGCTAATCGGGTCAAGATCGACAGTTTGTAAACGGCGTCGTGAGCATCGACATCTGCCGTCGGGTCGGCCTCTGCGTAACCGAGGGATTGAGCTTCGGCGAGCGCGTCTTCGAATGAACTTCCCGATTCTTCCATCGAGGAAAGTACGAAGTTCGTGGTGCCGTTGATGATGGCTCGGATGCTCTCGATGCGATTCGCACGAAGGCTGTCTTGGATCACCGCCAGCACTGGTATTCCACCGCCAACGCTGGCTTCGTAAGACAAGGTAACGCCGTTCTCCGTCGCCAAGTTAGTTAACTCGTCTCCGAATTTCGCGAGCACTTCCTTGTTAGCGGTGACGACGTGCTTACCGGCTTTCAATGCCGCGGTCATGTATGTGTGCGCGGGTTCCTCACCGCCCATCACTTCAACGATGATGTCGTTTTGATCGTCGCCGAGCACCTGTTCAGGATCGGTTGTCAAGAGGTCGGACGGCACACCGTCTCGCTGGCGCGTTTTGTCCTGGACCAAGATCCTATTCAACGCGAGTAGATGACCGAAATCAGAGTCGGGCTGAACTAAGACCCGCGCGACTTGCGATCCGACTACACCGGCGCCTAGCAACCCTACGCCAACAGCACTAGGGCTACTCAATTGCCGTTCCATTGCCATCAAACAGCATCCGGCCTATTGATTGAGTTCTTCAAGCGACGTGAACGGCGATACGGGCGTCGCGGTAGGCACGATGGCGTTGGAACGCACCTGACGGTTGATCCAATCGTAGACCTCGCTGTTCAGTGATATGGCAGTATCGAATTCGAATCGGTGCTCGTTGATGTAGCGATCCACTTCTAGGTTTGCCAAGATGTCGAAATGATCGTCCGCAATCTCGCGGGCTTCGCTGAAATCGGAAACGATATGCGCGGTCCAAAGCTGTGATGCCTCGTCGTATCGTCCGCCACTAAGCGTATTCAGCGCAAGTACACGTTCGCCTTTCGAGCCATCCTCGTTGGTTTTGTGGCCAAACAATATCGAGTCGAGGTCGGTTCGCACACCTTGCGGCAGCCATCCGATATAGCCGCCGGTTCGTTGAACGTTCGGGTCCTCGGACAGTTCCAACACAATAGCCCCTACGGTGCGACCCGACGCCAGATCTCTTTCGATTCGGTTGATAGTTGCTTGACTCACGTCTTGCAAGACGATCTGGTAGACCTCTGCTTGGGGTTGAATGCGGGGAAGTGTTTTCCCGAGTTCGTCTCTGAGACGTTCTTTAAACATACCTTTGCGGATGAAATCGCGATAGACACCTTCATCGAGTCCGATACGGTTCAAGAACTGCTTCTTGGTTTCTTCGACGTTCGAACGATGTTCGCGCATTGAGGTGTCGGAAGTCGTATCGGCGACAAACCCGAGGAGTGATTCGAGTTGATTGTCGACCTCGTGTTGCTCAACTGTGATGCCAAAACGCGGGGCGAGGTGGTACGCCAATTCGTTTGATTGGAGCGTCTGCATCGCTTCGAATGCGGAGGTCCCTAGCTCAAACGGGACACCCAAGTCCTCGCTCAATCTTTGGAAGAATCGGATGTAGTTTACGATGTCGCCGCGGGTGTAGACGGAGTCTTCCACCTTTACCGCGATTTCGGTTGGTGGTTCCACGTACTGCCGGTAAAAACCGTATGCGGGGATCGCGAGCACCGCCAGCACGAAGATGATCGCGCCGATGATGAACGGTCGATTACGAAGGGCAGCGCGTTCCCGCCGTCGCATGAGCTCGAAACGCGAAACGCCGCGACGATTGGTAATGCTCCGTTGGCCGGCTTGGTAGCCACCCAATGGTGCGTGAGAGAATGTGCTGCGTTCCGGTTCGTTCGCCATTTCTAACATTCAGTACGGATCGGCGTCGGTTGAACACACACTATTTTACGCGCCCGGACTTGGTTCGATCCTAGTTGGCACAACTTGATTGGCAAGGACGATGCCGTCGTGTTGCTAATCGTCCGAAGTAGCGTTTTCAGTTGATTCTGGATCTGACGTTGCCTCGGCGGTCGCTGGTTCAGACGCCGTTTCTTCGGAGCTTTCGTTAGCCGTATCCTCGGTTTGTGTAACGACAGCTTCTTGTTGTTCGGATGCTTCGACTGCCGATTCATCCTCAACCGCCTCGGACTCTTGGGGTCGCGGCGTTTCGGTTTGGACCGCTCCGGTGACGTAAACGTGATCCGGAGCCATGGGGATCAACGCGAGATGCTGCGCTCGTTTGATTGCACGGGCTAACCGGCGTTGGTTTTTGGCGGTCACACCGATACGTTGACCGGACACGATCTTGCCGCGCTCGCTGACGAAGCGACGCATCAGTTGGACATCCTTGTAGTCGATTTCCTCGGCTTTAAGGACATTCCTTCCGCGCCTACGACGTCCGAATGCGCCCCCACCTCCGCCTCCGCGGCGGTTGCCGAACGGCGGTCGAGTTCTAGAACCTGTTGTCATTGTGTCTCCGTGCTGCTCCGAAAGAAGTTGAGGTTATCGGACGGTTGTTTGTCAAGAATACGCGTACGTAATGTCTCACCAAGGCAAGTCTTCCAAATCTTCGCCGTCGGTTGGTTGGTTGTAGCCACTTCCAGCTTCGTATCCTGAAGGCGCTGCTTGCGCTGGCTGTTGGGATTGGCCGCCGCTATACGGTTGCGAGGTTTCGGGCGCGGGAGGATATGACCCATACCCACCTTCTTCGCCTTCTTCACGCCTTGTCAAGTTGATAACTCTGAACGCATTCACGTCCAAGCTAGTCCGCGTTGCCCCTGCTTGGTTCGTGTACTCGCGCGTCGAGAGTCGACCCTCGATGAAAACTTTGGCGCCGCGCCGAACGCTGTTGGCGACATTTTCAGCCTGTTGGCCCCAAACGGAAACGTTGAACCATTCGGTCTCTTCTTGCCATTCGTTGTTCGATTGCCACCGACGGCTCACAGCCATGCTGAAACTGGCGACGGCGCGACCGCTGGCCGTGTAACGCAGCTCGGCGTCGCGACCGGCGTTGCCGATCAGGAGTATTAAATTCAGGCTCATCACAAATTACCAAGGTAGGTTTTCGAGATCGTCGGTCTCGGCGACCGGGCCGTTTGGGTTCGGAATGGTCGCCGTCGGGGCGTACTCAGATGTTACGTGACCGTTCGAGCCGTTGCCATTCGATGTCGGTGTGTTCTCGTTGCGTCCGCGGTTGTCTCGGGTCGGGTATGCTCCGCCTTCGTTTTCAACCCCGTTGTCTCGGGGCGACAGCGCGATTACACGGTTCGCGTTGACATCGAGACTGGTACGAGTTTCACCATTACCAGCGGTGTACTCTCGGGTGGAGAGTCGACCATCGACGAATACGCGGGTGCCGCGTTTTACTCGTTCGGCTACGAATTCTGCTTGCCGTTCCCAAGCGGCAACGTTGAACCATTCGGTGTCTTCGCGCATCTCGTCGCGTACTTGGTATCGGCGGTTAACGGCGATGCTGAAGTTTGCTACCGCAGCGCCGTTCGGTGTGTACCGCAACTCGGCGTCGCGGCCCGCGTTGCCGATGAGAAGTATCTGGTTGAGAGTCATTAGGAATATTCGCCTTCCATACTAGTTGCTACGTACGTCATCATTACTTCGACGTCTCATCAGCAACAGGTTATGGCAAGGTGTTCATTTCCTTACAATCAAATGGCGAATAATTTCGCGGTCGGCATTGCAGGCCTGTTCCAACTGGGGAGAACTAGCGGGATCTAGCTTAAGCTGTGCTTCGATGTAGTAGCCTTCGGTATTGTTATCCACCGGGTAAGCCAAGTTTCGCTTTCCCCAGGGATTCACTTCGCCGACCTCTCCGCCAAGAGACCCCACAAGCGCGCGAATTTTATCGGCTGAAGATTCGCCTTCCTTTTCGCCGGCTCCGCCGCCTAGTATCCACACGATTTCGTAGTCTCTCAATTGCAACCCACTTGGTGTCTCATGAACGCGCCATCATCCGTGCAAATGGCACGGATTCGATGAATCCCGATTATATATTCGGGCTTCATTCAAACTGAACATCGTCCCGTTTGCGGCGAGTCGCGACATTACGAATCGATGCCAGGAACCGGGAACGAACTGGCGAATTTCTTCACCCGTTCGGCGAGGTCGCGTTGCTCCGAAGAATCTTCTTCAACGCGCAACGATTCGACGATGAACTCGGCCACCGTTTCCATGTCTCCAGTGTCCATGCCGCGAGAAGTGATTGACGGCACACCGATGCGCACACCGCTCGTGACACGCGGCGGGTTGGGATCGAACGGCACCATGTTCTTATTCGCGACGATGCCGACGCTGCGCATTTTGACCTCAGCCGCGGCTCCAGTGACATTCACGCCACGCATGTCGACGAGCATGAGGTGATTGTCGGTGCCACCTGAGACGATTCGCATTCCGCGGTTCGAGAGCGCATCAGCAAGCGCGGCAGCGTTACTGACGATGTTGCGCGCGTAGTTTCGGAAATCGTCGGACAGAGCTTCTTTATACGCGACCGCTTTAGCAGCGATCGTGTGACCCATAGGTCCGCCCTGCATTCTTGGGAATACTGCAGAGTCGTATTTGCGCGCCCACTCCTTGGTTGTTAACGCCATTGCGCCGCGGGGTCCACGCAGGGTCTTGTGCGTGGTGCTGGTTACGATGTCAGCGTGAGGTACCGGCGATGGATGTGCTCCAGTCGCGACGAGCCCGGCGATGTGCGCCATGTCGGCGAGGTGCAATGCACCGACGTTCTTTGCGATGTTGCCGAACCTCTCGAAGTCGATGATTCGGGAGTAGGCGGAGTAGCCGGAAACGATGATTTTGGGTTTCAGTTCGTTAGCGATGCGCTCGACGGCATCGTAGTCGATCATCTCCGATTCTTCGTCGAGGCCGTAGTGGACGAAGTCGTATATGCGGCCGGAGAAGTTGACTGGAGAACCGTGCGTGAGATGTCCGCCGTGATCGAGCGACATGCCCATGACTCGGTCGCCGGGTTCGAGAGCGGCGAAGTATGCCGCCATGTTGGCTTGAGATCCGCTGTGAGGCTGGACGTTTGCGTGCTCCGCACCTTCGAACAGTTGCTTGGCGCGCTCAATGGCGAGAGATTCCGCGGCGTCGACGTTTTCGGTGCCGGCGTAGTAACGGCGTCCGGGGTAGCCCTCGGCGTATTTGTTCGTCAACACCGATCCGGTGGCCTCGAGAACTGCTTTGCTGGCGTAGTTCTCGGATGCGATAAGGACGATTTCTTCGCGCAGACGGCGCTCTTCGGCGGCGATGATCTCGGCGATTCGTGGGTCTTTCGATTGAAGGTTCAATTGTTGGCTCTCAGGGTGTCACACATTCACTAAGTCGAGTCTAGTTCGTGCGGCGCGCGGTGGACGTGCGCAGATATCATGAATCCGATGTGTGTCCGTTGGATACGCATTCCGAATAGAAGAACGGGAAGGTCCTGTGGCGCAATTGGAGCAGTTCGACGAGATACCGGAACGCGCGATGGTGGTTTGCGCGCATCCTGACGACGCTGAGATTGGTGCCGGCGGCACGACGTCATTGTGGGCAGCAAATGGTTGCGAGATTTCGTACGTTGTTTGCACCACCGGCAGCAGCGGGAGTAACGATGAGGGAATGACTTCGGATCGGATCGTTGACATTCGTCGGCGGGAACAGGCGGCGGCGGCGGCGGTGATCGGGGTGACGAATCTAGTGATGTTGCCGTATCCGGATGGGATGTTGGAGGCCAATCGCGAATTTTTGGGTGACATCGTCAAGGCGATCCGAACTCATCGTCCGGATGTGATTTTCACGCACGATCCTTTCCGTTTCGATGGGTTCAACCACCGGGACCACCGAAACACTGGTATCACGGTTCAAGACGCGGTCTATCCCTATGCAAGGGATCATCTGCACTTTCCCGAGCAACTTAAAGACGGCCTCGAACCGTACATTGTGAGCGACGTTTGCTTCTGGCACGCGGACAAGCCGAATGTGGTCGTTGACATTACTACGTCAATCGACAATCGCATTGACGCTTTGAGTAAACACGCCAGTCAGGTTCCTGGTCTGACACGGCAGTCGGGTTCCGATCGTGGGATCAGGGACCGAGCCCGATCGGTTGCGGAAGGTATGCCGTTTGAGTATGGGGAGGCGTTCCGGAGGATTTCGGCTCGGAGACGACGGCGGTAGGTTCAAGCGATGCCGATGCCGCGGAGTAGGCGGAGGAAGAGTTCGGGTATTGGCTTGAGGAGTTCGAATAGGAACCAAGCGATGAGCGCCGAGATTGCTCCGATGACAGCGCCTCCAATGACGTCGGTTGGGTAGAAGGTTCCGACGTATACCCGGATCACGGAATAGATGGCGGCTCCGGCCATGAGCGTCCATCCGATGCGGCGATCTACCAACCAGACTCCCATTGCGATGGCGAATACGACCGCCATCGGGTTGGCCGGGAATGAAGGGTCGGTCGATCGATAGAAGATCAGTTGCAGGGAATCGCCCAGTTCATCGAATGGTCTTTGGCGGTCGTACGCAGAGTCGATGATGTCGACGATGAGGTTGCTGATGCCGATGGCGGTCGCAGCTAAGAGGGTGCCGCGTTGATAGCGTCGGCGTTCGGCAATATTTCGGCCGACGAACCAGATGGCGAATATGATCGCTGAGAATGCAAGGGGCATCAGGTAGTCGGAGGCGACGATTCTGGCGATGTGGTCGAACGTCGGCGATGTGCCAACGAAGCCGTTGATCCACAGCATCAACTCTGTGTCGAAGGAGTTAATTTCGCCACATCCTCACGATCAGTGACGGGATGCTCCAGCGGTGGGTGGTAAGCAGGTGCTCGTTGGTGTCTGCCCTGACGGTGCGAATTAGGTTGCGCAAAGATGATGCGAAGGTCGAGATTGCGTCGGTTTGACTCAAGCCGTCGAGGCCGTCGATGTGACCCTCCCCTATCCCCCTCATGGAGGAGGGATTCCATATGCGAACGTTCAGGGCGCCTACGATGGCGGCGAATGTGGTGGCTAGTACGGCGGACAGCATGAAGACTATTGCGTAGGCGGTGCCGGCCATGCCGCCGTGGATGTCGTTGATGTTTCGTGCGGCTGAAATCTCGTTGATTGTGGCGGTGCCCCACTCACGACCGGCGGAGGTACCGTCGGCGACGGATCCGGCGGCCCATGGGCCTTCAATCCATAGCGGAGAGAGGATGTAGGTTGTGATGCCGACAGCGATCAAAAGGATGCCGAGGGCGCGGGTCAGAAGTTGATTTGGTAGTAGCCAGAGGCCGCGAATGCCGCTGATTGAGACGGCGATTTGGAGTGCGCCGAGGCTGACGAGGAATGCGAGGATGAGATAGTCGCGCACCATAAGCGATGCGGCGGATTCGATCTGGTCGCTCATGACGGCTTCAACCCCGCGCCTCTGGATTCCGGCTTTCGCCGGAATGACAGAATCGAGCGGGTTTTATCCACCGCCGGGAGTGACTCCCGTGCACCAGTCCATGTAGTCGGGATTGTTTCCGGTTACACATTCGAAGTAAATATCTTGCAACTGTTGGGTTAAAGGTCCGGTGTTGCCGTCGCCGATGTCTCGGTTGTCGATTCTGCCGACGGGAGTGAGGTGGGCGGCAGTTCCGGTAAGGAAGACCTCGTCGGCGAGATAGAGCTCGCTTCGGTTGATGCGTCGTTGCACTATATCGATCCCGAGTTCGTTTTTCGCCAGCGTCATGACCGAGTCGCGGGTGATGCCGAGAAGTGCGTTGGCCGTTTCAAAGGGCGTGTGGATCTCGCCATTGCTAATCATGAAGAGGTTTTCGCCACTACCTTCGGAGACCGAGCCGTCGTGGTTGAGGAGGATGGCTTCGTCGAATCCGGCCATGACGGCTTCGGTTTTGGCAAGGATTGAGGTCGTATAGAGACCAGTGATTTTGACGCCGGTGGGCATCATGGAGTCGTCAGGGCGTCGCCATGACGAGGTCTGGCATTTGATTGCTCCTTCGGCTTCGATGTAGGCACCAAAGGGGAGAATCATGAGAGTGAAGTCGCTGGCGAGGGTATGGAGCTTGAGGTTCGCGACCGCTTCTTCGGATTTGTAGGCCAGGGGGCGGATGTAGACGTCTTCGGCGAAGCCGTTGCGCTCGAGCAGGTCAACGGTGATTTGGCAAAGGTCGTCGACGGAATATGGGATATCCATCCGGAGGATTTTGCAACCGCGAATTAGGCGTTCATAGTGCTCGCGGAGGCGGAAGATGTAGACCTTGCCGTGTTCCTCGTTCCAGTTCCCGCGGACACCTTCGAATGCGGCGGTCCCGTAGTGGAGCGCATGGGTGTCGACTCGTACATTTGCTTCTTCCAACGGGACTTGTTGTCCTTTGAAGAAGGCCCATGTTGTCGACGCCATCGCGGTATCTCCTGTGGATTTCAGCAACGGTATGCCCGTTGCCCGATGCAATTATATTAGGGCGCGTTGAATTGAACGAGGATTGCACCCGTTGTCCCTTCGGACATATCCCCTGCGAGCGGAGACAAACATCTTCCGTTTATCCGCCACGTCGAGGCGACGGAATCGGGTAGTTCCTCTTCATGTATGGGTTGAAGGTTTCGTGTGTCGAGCAGGCTTCGGGTAATGAAGTTCTGCTCGGGTTAACATCGCCGTGTTGTGCGAGATATTGGACTGCTAGCTTCCCTCGTCCGGTCACTGCCCACGTTGCCAGACCGTGGGCCCGGGTTGCGGCCTGGAGTTTGAGCTCGGCCGCTTCCCATCGGGTAGTTTTGCACATCCTCGTGCCGTAGCCGCGACCCGTTGGCGACAAGGGTCCGACGTCTGCCGAATTCACGACCGCTTACCCGGCCCTTGGCTAGACATCGGTTGGATGTCTTGCTGGCTCGTGTTGCCGAGGGTGCATTAGCCCTCGGCGACCGGGACTTGTTACATCGATCGCTTCGAACGGAACCGCTGAACGTTGCAACCGGCTCTAACTCGGTTGAGGGGCGTCGCCAGAGATGGCTTCCACGAACACGCGAATCCGGGTTACCTTCGCAGGACCCCGTGTACTCGCTTTTTATGTGTTGCGCTTTCACGATCTAACGCTTACTCCCTGCCGTCCAACGGCTAGATTGGTGTCCGCACTCGTCAGCACGGCGATGTTTGTTGTTAACAGTTTTTATATTACAACATTTGTGGTGTTTGTCAAGTGGGTGGGGGAGGTTGCGGGAGATGCTGGATCGGGAGTTTCTGCCGACGAATGAGGTTTGGCGGGATGAGAGTTGGTAGGAGTTGGATCGTCGGGTGTTGGTGGATTTGCTGGGGCTGCCGGAGGTTAAGGTGATGGGGGTCGTTGGGGTTGTTGCGGCGGAAGTGGTGCTCGGAGGCTGGTGTGGATGGGGGAAGAGGACGGGGCCTTAGGGAATTTGCATGGATGGACAGGATGGGAAGGATTAGGATTGAGTCTGATGTCAACCCCTGTCGATTTCAAACAGACAACCGACGTCATACGCAACGGTGCGTCCAATACAGTAGCTGACTTTTGCCGAGATACGTGCATTACTCCTGCCGAATCGACCACTTGTTAGTCCATTGACTGAGATCTACCGATTCCGCAGCATTCCGCAACTCTTGGACGAGTTCCATGAGTTGGAACGTCAGAACATCTATTTCGCCGAACCTTCTGAACTAAACGATCCCATGGAAGGCATTCGGGACGTTTTTTGGTTTGGTGACTCTATCGTCTGGACTAACCTGTTCAGGAACTACATCGCCAGTCTGTACATGACGTATCACGCTGGACTCATCTTCGGTGAAGAAGACCAATTGCCGTTGCATCACGTTCCGTATCGTGGTCTTCCCGATAGCATGAGATCAGCACCGATCGTTGACCTCATCGAACGCGCAATCATTAGAGTATTCAACGCGCATCACCTCTCCGAGTTCATAGATCGCCTAGCCGCCGCAGAGGTTAAAGTCCGTCAAGATGAGTTGTTCGCCTATCTCCTGACATTGCATTCGGCCGCCTTGTACGAAATCGAAACTGATTTCATTGAGTCTGGTTTTATCGACCCTCAAAAGCGTTCAGTTTTGGAAAAACCCGGAATTTCCGAGCTTTACCAAAACCCTGATTTTTTCGGTCTCGCAGGTTCCGAGCTAAAAGACCGCCAGCGGGAGTTCTTGATGCGATATCTTCGGCAAGCTCTCGCCGCCCGACATATGATCACGAGATACAACTTCAACCTTGGTAACGAGGCGATGCAAGGTGAGAACGCCGAACTGATATTTCTGAACTTTCCGAGGACGTTTGTCGACCGGTTGGTAGCCCAGTTGTACCCGAAGTGGTATGCTGCCAGTTTTGCGTCACATTGCAACAACTCCTCCATGTGGGCCCACTACGCCGACTCACATCGTGGGGCGTGTCTGATTTTTGAGCCTGATTTCAAAGATGGTAAAAGAGGATTGATGCTAGCCAAGCAACCAGTAACTGACGCGCGTCGCCCCGGGCAAGGACACTTCTACGAAGTACGGGAAGTTACGTACCAACCGAAACGGGAAGAGTTGGACTACTTCCGCTCGATCGGTTGGTTACCTCGACCAGATCTTTTGAAACACTGGTATTCAGACGCCGACGGCAATCTTAGCGAAACGGGGTCGCATCTCGGTCCGCAAGGCGACGTAAATCGTTGGCGTGAGCGCTTTTGGGCGGACTACTATCGCGACATTGTCGTCAAATCCAACGATTGGGCGTACGAACGAGAAAAACGCATAGTGATTCACAGTGTTTTAGATGATCTCGTCGCCAAAGAGACCCGAATTTTGAGTTATGACTTCAGTGCGCTGAAAGGAGTTGTGTTCGGTATCAAAACTAGTGAAACGGATAAACAGCGAATAATCGATGTGTTGAGAGAGAAGTGTGTTGCAATCGAGCGTAAAGAAATCGGGCTTCATCAAGCGTTTTATGAACCTGAATCCGGAGACATTCAGACAATGCCGATGTGATCCGCCGGGACGTGCAAACTCGCCGTGTACTCAGTTTGGTATGCCCGACGAACTCAGCTGTGTAGCCGGCGGCTCCGATCCGGTTCACATCGCGGTTTTTTGCGACGCGGTTATTGGATGGGTTGAGGTCACGTCGCAACGCATCGTAAGATGGAAGTCACCCCCTCAGTGATCGTATCGTTGAGCCGACGTCCCCGCGAGGGGGCGTCTTCTTTTTGTTGGCGGTTGTTGCGGCGCTGGGCATCCCCTGCGTCCGTTGCGCTCCGCGCCCTTGTTGTCTGGGCTTTTTGTGCTTCGCGAAGGGACTTATATACGATGTTACCCATTAATGGGAGATCCAAGTTCGTCTCTCAAATTTGCGTTTTGTTCTCGTATTTGCTCTAAGCTCATTAGATAGGTAGCGGCGGGGAAAGGGTACAGCGAGTAATCATGGTAAACCTGCTCTCGCACGTCATCATGTGCCCCGTCTTTGGGCACCGTTGTGCCTGCTTGCGAATGGCGTGCCACGATCACGCGCTCCTTCAGGCGTTTGTTTTCAGCCCAAGCTTCTTCTTTCTTCTTCGCTATCGCTATCCGCCTTGGGACGTCCTTGCACGTTTCACAAGTTACGTCTGATTCTTCGTCCACGAGTCTCGTGTTCGACCGACCGCAACGGGATTGCCGGGGGTGTCCCATCCTAGCAGGATCCCTAAAGTGTGTGAGTTTGGCCTTGGTCATGAATTTATCTCCGCGTTGCGTGAGTAAAACCGTATAAAATTCCCGTCGCGAAGGGGACAGGTGGGTCATGTCCAAGATGTCGGGCGTATCAGCAGGAAGCCATCGTTCCGAGTCACTCCATCGGGAAACTGGCTATCTCGGAGTTTGTTTCTGCCGATTGTGAATGATGCGCTGACGACCTGGCGCAGGTGTTTCGATTTTCGGTCCGGGGGAAAGGCTGCTATCACTCGTTTGTTTGGATATCGGTTCAATACCGATTGGATCGGGCCTACTAGATCGCTATCGGCTGAGATGACCATAGCGGTGTCGAAGAGGTTGTCTTGGGCGTCGTTGAGAAGTGCGACTGAGATGTTCACGTCAGTCATTTTCTCTTCGTAGGTTTGCCTGACTTTGCCACAGTTGGAACATTGCGATTTCTGGGGTTGGAAGTATCCCAGTTGGATAGAGAGATTCGGCAAGGTCTCCAAGGCATCAAGATAAGTACTCTGCCGGGCGTCTTTTCCGGCGTCGTTGGGGTCGGCTATGAGACTTGCGGTGAAATACCTGACGATTTGGAGGGATTGTGTCGGTCGAACCAAGTTGTGCGCTAGCTTCACGAGGTCGAGCCAGTAGTAGCGTCGCCAACTTCGCGCTCTCATGCCGTAGAATAGGTTGAACCCGTCGATGTATACTGCTACACGTTCTTTAGGCAACATAGCTCCTTGAGGGTTGCTAACCCGATCCTCGGGTCGCACAATGTCTTGAGAATGTTGTAATATGGGAGTTATTACCCCCCCAGTGATCGTATCGCTGGCCCGACGTCCCCGCAAGGGGACGTCTCTTTTTTGTTGGGCGGTTCGCCGCGCGAGGCATCCCTGAGTTGGCTACGCTCCGCGTCCCCTTACGTTTCACGAAGGGGACGGGACCTCCCCCTAGCCCCCTCCTGAAGGAGGGGAGGGGGATTTTGGAGGTTGCGCAAAAGGGGCGCTGCCTTCCCCTGCCCTGCCCCTCTGGATTCCGGCTTTCGCCGGAATGACGTGAGGACGCCAGAAATGACGTCGGGGCATCGGGCATGACGGGACTAGTGTTCGCTTACGGTATGATTTGCGATCCAGTCGAAGTTGATGTCTTCGCCTAGGCCGGGGGTTGTTGGCATGTGAATCATGCCGTCTTTGCCCATGGGGTCGATGATGGTGTTTAGGTATTCGGGTGGTTGGTCGTAGTCGACGAAGGGATGGAGGAGGCCGCGTTCGTACCAGCGTCCGTTGAAGAAGCCTCCGAGGACGGCTAGATTGCCGGGGCCGCCGCCGTGGATTTCGCAGTCCATGTTGAGGGATTCGGCGAGGTGGCAGATCTTCATTGAGGGGCCGATACCTCCTACGTCCATGACGCCGGTGCGGAGGATGTCGGCGGCGCCGTGGATCGCCCACTCGGCGCGGGAGTGGAACTTGCCTTCGACGAATTCGGGACCGAGGATGGGGATGTCGAGGTTTTCGGCGAGCCAGACGTAGGAGGACATGGAGTGCTCGTCCATCATCTCCTCGTACCAGTAATAGTTGAGGTCTTGGATGCCTTTGCCGAGCTCGAAGGCTTCAGTGCGGGAGTACCAGTGGTTGGCGTCGAGCATTAGTGGGATGTCGGGTCCGACGGCTTCGCGGACGGCGGCGCAGGCGGCGATGTCCATCTTGACGGAGGGCGCCCATGAGACGGGTGGCATCCAGGTGTGGAGTTTGATTGCGGAGTAGCCGCGGTTGATGAGCCACTCGGCGAAGCGTCCGTAGTCTTCGGGCGTGGCGAGACCGTTCTCGATTTCGTCGCCGCACATTGTGGAGCCGTATGCGGGGACTTTGTCGCGCATTCCGCCGAGGATTTTCCATACCGGCATGTCGATCTTGCGTCCGAACCAGTCCCAAAGTGCGAGTTCGGCGAGTCCGAGAGAGCGGTCGTTGAATGAACCACCGGAGCCGCGTTGCCAGCGGGCCATTGCCTGCCAGAGGCGTTCGCGGTCGGTGGCATCTTGGCCCATAAGGACTTTCTTAATGAAGTTGTCCATCATGACGGGACGGAGCGCGTCGGGGGATCCGAATGTGTATCCGCTGGTGCCGTCCTCGGTGGTGATGGTGAGGAGCGCGGTGGTGGCATCGTGGGGGTCGCCGGGGTGGGTGTGTCCGTCGGTGTCTTGGACGGTGTTGGAGGTGTATTTGAAGGTAGTGACTTTGATGTCGGTGATGATCATGGGATTTTCCTCGGGCCCTCACCCTTCGACCCCCTCTTAATCTCCCCTAATAGGGGGAGGGAACTAATCGCGGGAGAGGGGATGTGTTGTTTACGCTTTCACGATGTTAGATGTTACTGGTGGAGTGAGGATTTTTGAATTAAGGGTATGAGTGGGATTTCGTTGAGGCGGTCGCGGCGGCGAAGGCCGTTTAGTCAGAGGATTCGTTGGAGCGCTTGTCGCGGAGTGATGGCCGGGATCGGGGATTGTTGGTAGTCTCTGATGTTCCTTGTGACTATGTATTGGGCATTGCATGCTTGCGCGGCGGCTACTTGCATGGCGTCTTCGAAGTCGGTCATGGGGAGTTGGGTAGCGAATCGGATTAATGCGGTATCGGTTTGGGCGACTTGCACGAATTCGGTCAACTCCCGAATAAAATCGCGAGTTATGGTGTCGCCGCGTGTTGGTTTGACGAGGTAGTAGAGATTCGAGATCGAATGCCAGGCGATGGATGCGGGTTCTAACCCACGTTCAATGCGATCAAGGATCTCGAATGCGGGTTCGGAGTGAGGTTGGCGGTCGAGTGCGATGTCAATCAAAACATCGGTGTCGAGAAGGATCATTCGAGATATTTTTTGGCTAACGTGTCATACCGCGGGTCATCTCGATCCGCCGGTTGGAACTTGCCCCGCCACCGCGCAGCAAATGACTGCGATCGCTCGACAGTGGCGTCCCGCAAGGAATCTTCGATAAGCGACGACAACGACACGCCACGAGAACGTGCGTAGCGTTTGGCAATGGGGATGAGTTCCTCATCCACGGTGATGGTGAGTTTGCGTTTCATGATTCAGGATCTTCCATTGAACACGTATACGTATTTATGGTATAAGTATACGTGGTGTTTCGTATTGCGCTTACCCCCTTTGTCCTTCGGACATTTCCCCCGCTCGCGGGGGAAATCCTCCCGCCTCCCCACCCTAGGTTCCCGCGTGCGCGGGAATGACGTTGTTTGGCGGGGGGAAACCTAGTTTTCGAGTTCTTTGGTGGCCGATTCTTTGAGTTCGTAGAGGCGATTCAGTGCCTCGATCGGCGTGAGGTTGTTGGTGTCGATTTCGGTGATGGTGCGGAGGAAGTCGGTGTTGTTTGGGGTGTTGAAGAGGTCTAGTTGGAGGTGGTCTTGGGGGGTGTTGGTTGGTGCGGTGTTGTTGGTGTGGGCTTCTAGTTCGGTTAGGAGTTCTCGGGCGCGTTCTACCACTGGTGCGGGCATTCCGGCTAGTTGGGCTACGTGGATGCCGTAGGAGCGGTCGGCTCCGCCCTGCACTATTCGGTAGAGGAATTGGATGGAGTCGCCTTCTTCGGCTACGGCTACTCGGAGGTTTTTGGCGCGTGGGAGGGTGTCGCCGAGTTCGGTCATCTCGTGGTAGTGGGTTGCGAAGAGGGTTTTGCAGCCGAGTGCGGGGCTGTTGTGGATGAATTCGGCGACGGAGCGGGCGATGGCTAGTCCGTCGTAGGTGGAAGTGCCGCGTCCGATTTCGTCGAGGATGGCTAGGGAGCGTGAGGTCGCTTGGTTGAGGATTCCAGCGGTTTCGACCATTTCGACCATGAAGGTTGAGCGTCCGCCGGCGATGTCGTCGGAGACGCCGATGCGGGTGAAGATGCGGTCTACGATGCCGACGCGGGCAAACTTTGCTGGGACGAAGCTGCCGATCTGGGCGAGGATGACGAGGATTGCGGCCTGCCGGATGTACGTGGATTTGCCGGACATGTTGGGTCCGGTGATGATTAGAAGCTGGTTTTCGGAGTTTGAAGCGTCGATGTCGTTGGGTACGAAGCGGCCGTAGCCGAGGACGTATTCGACGACGGGATGCCGCCCGTCGTCGATTTTGAGGAGATCGCCGTTATCGATAAATGGCATCGTCCAGTCGTTTTCGGCTGCGATCCGGGCAAGCGCGAGGCAGACGTCGATGTTGGCGATCGCTGCGGATGTTCGCATGATGGCGGCAGCATGCTCGGCGACTTGCTGGCAGACACGGCGGTAGATGGATTGTTCGAGTTCGCTAATTTGGTCGCCGGCGCGGAGGACTTGGTTTTCGAGGTCTTTGAGCTCGGGCGTTATGAAGCGTTCGGCGTTGACGAGGGTTTGGCGACGTTGGAATTCGGGCGGAACTTTTTCGAGGTGGGACCGGGAGACTTCGATGTAGTAGCCGAAGACCCTGTTGTGCCCTACTTTTAGGTTTGGGATGCCAGAGGACTCGCGGGCTTTTGCTTCGATGGATGCAATACCGGCGCGGGCGCGTGAGGCGGTTGATCGGAGTTGGTCAAGATCGTGGTCAAAGTCGGGTTTGATCATGCCGCCATCGGAGACGCGGAACGGGGGGTCTTCGACGATGGCGCGGTCGATGAGTTCGCGGACTTCATCGTGAGAGGCGACGCCTTCGAAGAGAGGCGAGATGGATTTCGCTTCTGATTGGTTGATGGTCAGTTCCCGTAGGGCTGGTGCTTTGTCTAGGCCGCGGAAGAGTGCGCGGAGTTCACGGGGTTCGGATTGGCCTAGAGTTAGGCGGTTCACGAGGCGAGCGAGGTCAGGTGTGTTGGTTAGGGTCTGGTCGAGTGAGGAGCGAAGGGTTGTGCCATGGACGAGGGTGTTTACGGCGAGTTGGCGGGTATTGAGTTCGTCGAGGTCGGTCAGCGGTGCCGAGAGCCAGTCGCGGAGGAGGCGCGCGCCCATGGGGGTGCGAGTGGTGTCGAGGGTAGATAGGAGGGTTGGACCGCCGTCGATGGTAGGGGTTAGGATCTCTAGGTCGCGGAGTGCGGCCGCGGGGATATACATGTAGCGGTCCGGCCGATGGCGCCGGAGGGTAGTGATGAAGGGTAGACGCCCGATTTGGGTCTGGGCGAGAAAATCGATGGCTGATGCCGCGGCGATGGTGGCCAGTGGTTGACCTTTGAGTTCAAAGGGTTCGAGGTTGTCTGTGCTGAAGTGTTTTTTCAGGCTGTCGGCGGCGAGTTCGGGGTCTAAGATTGATTCGTCGAGAGATCGGATAACGGTTTTGCTTAGGGCGGATTTTCGGTTGATGTCGCGGGAGGTGATGTCGTCGAGGAGGATTCCGCCGTCGGTATCGACGAGAATCTCGGCCGGTTGTAGGCGTTCGAGATGGTCGATGACGTTGGCAGCAGGTATTTCCATAGTGGCGAATTCACCAGTGGATGCTTCTAGCCATGACAGCCCAGCGCGATGGCCTTCGACGACACATGCTGCTAGGTAGTTGTGTTTGGACTGTTCGAGGAGTGATTGATTAAGGACGGTCCCGGGAGTCACGATGCGGACCACTGCCCTATCGACGATGCCATCGGCGTTGGGTTCAGTGGTGGTTTGTTCGGCGATAGCGATCTTTAGGCCGGATGCGACGAGTCTGCCGATGTGCGTGTCGAGGGAGTGGTAAGGAATGCCGGCGAGGGGTGATTTCTGTCCGCCGCCGACGTCGCGTGCGGTGAGTGCGACGTCGAGGAGCTTGGATAGTGTGTGGGCGTCTTCGTCGAAGCACTCGTAGAAGTCACCCATGCGAAATAGGAGGAGTGAATCGGCGTGTTTGGCCTTGAATTTGAGATACTGGCGGCGGCCTGGGGAGAGTCTGTGGCGACCGGCACGCCTTGAATTGGAGCGCGTTGCTTTGGCGGGTGTCTGTTTGGCAGAGGCGGTCATGGGCTCTGCACGCGATTTTAGATGCTTACTGATCGACGCAAGCCTCTGGTGGCGAGAAAGATATGAAAACGCCCCACGGTCAGGAAACCGAGGGGCGTTTTGTTCACCGATTTATCGGCTAGGCGGTTATTCCACAGGTTCCAGGTTAAGGAAGATGTGGAGGCCGGTGCGGTGCCAGAATCCCTCGTGGATGTACTGGTTGTCGTTGTGAGGCCACGAGTCCTCTTCCCAGTATGTCGTGTTCATCGGCAACGTAATGATTGTCGATGTGAGTGGGATGTCGGGCAGCTCAGGGAGCCAGATCTCCATCGCCTTGCGGTAAGGCTCGAGGACTCCTGGGCTGTCTTCCGGCAGTGCGGTCATCTGCTCGACATAGGAATCGAACTCTTCGTTACACCATCGGTAGAAACCTGGGTACGCGATGAAGCCGGTGTCGCCCTCGGTCACGAGTTCGCAGCGGTAGCCCTTGAGTACCGGTTCGGGATCGACCATCGAGCCGTGGCCCCAGATGAATCCATCGGCGTGACCTTGGAAGATCTGGTCGATGAAGTCGGTCGGGGTTGAGAAGCTGGCATCGAAGCCGTTTCGTCGCAGGTTCTGCGTCACGACCGGAGCGGCCGGGGTTGTTGACGGGTGCTGCGGGAATGTCACGATGTGGATCTTCACGCGTTCGCCGTCTTTGACCCAGAATCCGTCGCCGTCTCTGGTGTAACCTTCGCCTTCCATGAGTGCGGCCGATTTATCGGGGTTGTACTCGCTGGTGTCGTAGGTTTCGAGGAGGTCAGCGACTTCGTCGTGGTACTTCTGCATGGGCGCGTAGTACGGCCACGGAAGTTGCTGAACGATTTGACCGCCACCGAATCCGAATTCGATGACTTCCTCTCGGTTGATGGAGTAGGAGATCGCCCATCGGACGTTCTTGTTGTCGAACGGAGGTCGCTTGGTGTTTAGACCAAGACCAACTGGCCACCAGTCTTCATAGCCGAACGGTGCCTCGCCGTAGTAGTGAGATGTCATGTTCGGGTTCTGTGCGACAACGGCCTTGTAGTTCGGTACGGTGAGCGAGAATGCCATGTCGATCTCGTTAGTGATCAACAGTTGGGCCATCGTGATCTCGTTCATGCCGGGGAGGAAGATCAGACGCTCGACCTTGGGCAGGTCATGGAATCCGATCTTGGCGCCCCACCAGTCGTCGCGGCGGTCCCATATCTTCTTCTCGACGTCAGTGTGGACAAGTCGGTACGGTCCGGTCACCACCGGCCAACCCTTTGCCGGGTCGTAGTGGGTGAATGTCGAAACGTCTTCTTGATCTTCAAAGATGTGCTTCGGGATCCACGGAACGCCGATGTCGGCCCGGAAGATCAGAAGGTCCCACACATAACGGGGCGAGGTGCCTAGAAACTCGATGTAGACCGTCAGATCGTCGATCGCGGAGGCTTCTTTTGTCCACTGGGCGACTGCGCCATGGCGGTCGGTCTTGTCGTTCGTGTTCGCCATGTTCAACGTGAAGGCGACGTCGTGAGCGGTGAACGGTGTTCCATCGCTCCATTCAACACCCTCGCGGATGTTGACCGTCACGCCACCGTAGTCATCGTCATACGTGTAGTCGGTGGCCATCCAGGGGATGAGTTCGCCGGTGAGCATGTTGAAGTAGAACAGTCCTTCGCTGCCGGCCTGATATAGACCGCTGCGAGAGAGTCCGCCGGTGTGGGAGTTGAAGTTCTCGATGTCGGTGAAGGCACCAGGGTGTTCGCCGCCGAGACCGGCCATGATTAATGTCCGGTTTCTGGGGACGTCCTGGTAGCCGAGTGGAACGGGAGTCGGGGTGACCTCAACGGCGACCTCTTTCTCGACGACCTTTTCGACCTCGACCTCTTTGACGACCTCAACTTCCTTCTCGACTTCGACCTCTTTGATGACTTCGACTTCTTTGACGACCTCTTTCTCGACCACAACGGTCTCGCGAACGATCGTCTCGCTGCCGCAGGCTAGAGCGAAGGACAGTGATGAGAGCATCGCGGCCAATATGAGCATTGGCACGATGCGTTTGATTTTCGGCATTTGGGTTCCCTCCTTACGTGGATTCATTTGCCTTGGTGTACGAATTCAAATGTGCAAATCACGTTATCACATGTTATCGGCTGCAGCGCCGTTTGAAGGCGATGCGGCGCGGATGTTGAAATATGCGGCGATATCCGCATTTGGAACGGTTCCTGCGTCCTGATAAAGGAAACATTTCGAGATTCGGTGTTCGTCGAGAGCATAGGTGCTGGGAATGTCTTCGACACAAGTCGCGAGCGCGTCTGGGCACCGGTTGACGAACGGGCACATACCTTGGGTCACATCGACGCCGGAGAACGGCGGGTCGTTAACGCCTCTCATATCGGCCCAACGGCGACTTGGATCGGGCATCGGAATCGACTGGACTAGCAGTCGAGTGTAGGGGTGTTTAGGATCGTTGATGACGTGTTCGACATCGCCGGCCTCAACGACGTGACCTCGGTACATGATCATGATGTTGTCGGCGACTTGATACGCGGTGGTGAGGTCGTGCGTGATGTAGAGGATTGCGATTCCGAGTTCGTGGTTTAGGGCGCGAAGGGTTTCTAGGATGGTTGCCCGCAGGGAAGCGTCGACCATCGATACGGGTTCGTCGGCGATGATGACTTGCGGTTTAAGGAGGAGGGATCGCGCGACCATTACTCGCTGTCGCTGGCCGCCGCTGAGTTGGTGGGGATAACGGCCTAGCGTCTCTGAGGGGCGCAATCCGACACCGGAGATAGCTTCTTCGATGAGGTGACGTGCTTCGTCGCTCGAGGACGCCAATTTGAAACGTGAGATGGCAACCGTGAAGATGTGGTCGACCTTGTAGAAGGGGTTGTAGACGGAGAACGGGTCTTGGAAAATGGCTTGGACTTGGCGACGGTACTGTCGTCGTTCGCCTCCGCGCATTCCGGTAACGTCTCTGCCGGAGAAGAGTACTTGCCCGCTGGTTGGACGCTGGAATCCGAGCATTATTCTTCCGAGCGTGGTCTTGCCGCTTCCGCTCTCGCCGGCGACGGCGGTGATCAAGGCGGGCTTTTCGGTCAGGCTGAAGGAAACGTCGTTGACCGCGTAGTTGTGCTCGCGATTCCAAATCGGGCCGGAGGAGAATACCTGTGTGACGTTGCGCAGTTCCAGTAACGGCGAGGTGGTGGCGGCCGAAGGGGGAGACATGCTCGTTTGTACGATCGTGGTCATGCCATCCTCGTCTCGGTGTGTAGATGGCACGAGACAATGTCGATGTCACCGATCAGTTCAGGCACCTCGACCCCGCAGATGTCCATCGCATCGGGGCATCGAGGCATGAAGGGACATCCGGGCGGGACCGCGAGCAGCGACGGTGGCAATCCGGGAATGCCTTGGAGTCGTTTCTTGCCGTCGGTGTCGGGAAGGCTGGAAATCAACAGGCGCGTGTAGGGGTGCCGCGGGTTTGCGAAGATTTGCTCGACGGTTGCTAGTTCGACGAGTTTTCCGGCGTACATGACACCGATACGGTCGGCGAACTGGGCCATTAGTCCCATGTCGTGGCCGACGAGGATCACTGCCGCACCGATTTCGCTTCGGACGTCTTCGAGGGTCTCCATGACCTGGCGCTGGACGACGACGTCGAGAGCGCTTGTCGGTTCGTCGGCGAGGATCAAACGCGGGTTGTGGGAAATGGCCATGGCGATGGTTACGCGTTGCTTCATTCCGCCGCTGAGTTCATGGGGGAAGAGGTCCAAAACGTTTGTATTAAGTCCAACTTGTGCCATAAGTGTGGTCAAGCGATCTTGCATACGGTTGCGCGATTCGTTTACGCCGTGGTCTCGGAGTCCGTCGAGCATCTGATCGCGTACGCGTCGGACAGGGTTTAAGGCGTTCATTGCGGCCTGTGGGACCATGGCAATGTCGTTGCCGCGAACGGAACGCATCTCGGGTTCGGAGAGTTCTACGAGATCTCGACCGTCGAGTGAGATGGTACCGCCCGCGATTTCACCGGGGGGTTTGATCATTCGCATGATCGCCAGAGCAGTTGTCGTCTTTCCCGACCCGGACTCTCCAACCAGACCGAGTTTCTCACCTTCGGCTATGTCGAGGTCTACGCCGTCGACTGCGCGGACAGTTCCGGCGCGGATGTTGAAGTAGACGCGCAGGTCGCGGATGGTGAGTACGGGTTCCGCCATTACAGGCTCTGCCTCAATCGCGGGTTCGCCCACTTGTCAAGTCCTGACGCGATCAGGTAGAGGGTGACGAAGATCCACGCGACGAGGATCGTCGGTGGAACGTACCACCACCACCAGTTGCTGAGCAACGCGCCGTAGTAGATCGACCAGTAGATTGTCATTCCGAGGGTGGGTTCGTGCTGCGGTCCGAGTCCTAGCGCTTCGAGTCCTACTGCTGCCAAGATTCCGCTGGCCATTGCGCCGACGAAACTGGCGGCCAAGAACGGCAGCAGGTTCGGCATCAGCTCACGGAAGATAATCTCGAGGTCACCCATTCCGTTCAACCGTGCGACTTCGACGTAGTTGCTCTCTCTCATGCTCAGGACTTGTGCGCGGATGACTCGGGTGGGCCACATCCACGCTAATGAAGCAACGATCAAACCCATGGCGTTGACGGATAGGCCAGCGCCTTCTTTGATCGTGGACGCCACGACGACGAGCACGGCCAAGCTGGGTATCGTGATGAATACGTCGGAGATTATGCGAACGATGGCGTCAACGGTGCCTCGCATGTAGCCGGCGATGAATCCGAGGATGATGCCAACGCCCAGTCCGACAATGCCGGCGTAGAGACCTATGCGCAGCGTCAAGGGCGCGCCGTGGATCATCAAAGGCAAGATTTGGCGACCGTTGAAGTCGGTTCCGAGCCAGTATTTGGCTTGTGGAGGTGCGGCCTGCGGCCCGGAAATCGGCTCCGCGCCTTTGGGATCGACCAACTGCCCGCCGATCAGCCACAGGGCGAGCAGAGCAACGAGCATGAGAACACCGGCCGTTAGCATGCGTTCGTGAAGGAAGTAGTACCAGATCTGCGACCACGCGCTGTAAGAGCGGGCTTCATCGGCTTCCGAGGATGCACGGACGGCGGCGGATGACTGACCCGTTTCGGCGCTTTGATCTTGCATTGGTATGAACCTAGAAGTTTGCGAACTGAGCGATCACGCAGCACGCCGGACGCGCGGGTCGATAAGTGGATAGACGAGGTCAAGCACCAACGTCGCGGTTGCGACGAAGATGATCAGCACCAGAACGACGCCATAGATCACAAAGTAGTCAAACCCAGCGATTGCGTCGAAGAGTAATGAGCCCATCCCGGGGTATCGGAAGATGTATTCGACCAAAATAACGCCCGATACGATGAGGCTCATCGCAAGCGCCAATGATGTCAATTGCGGCAGCAGAGCGTTTCGCATGCCGTATTGGCCGAAGATACGATCGGGTCTCAATCCTCGCATTTGGGCGAGAGTTACGTAGTCCTCCCCCGCCGTTGTGATCATCATCCCTCGCATGCCCAAAGCCCAAAATCCGACTTGGGAAAGGATTATTGACGATGCCGGAAGAATCGAATGTCTGACCACGTCCCATACTCGTGCCAAGTCCCAGCCATCGTAGATCGTTCCCACCTTGGATGCGCCGGCGATCGGCAGCATCGGCCACCATTCCGGCTGCCATTCGTGCCTGACGGCGAATATGAAGATTAAGAAAAATGCCAGCATGAAGTACGGGATTGGTGACAACGTCAGGAATATTGGCAGCACACCCTTCAACCAAGTCGGTGCTCCCGGCCACGCTAGGGTTGCTCCGGAAAGCGATCCCAAAGCAAATGCAACGAGGATCGAGAATCCGACCAATCCCAGCGTCCAAGGCATTCGTTCCAAAATCAGATCCATCACCGTCGTTGGGTGTCGGATCAACGAGACGTTGAGGTCGCCTCGTAGAACGCTGCTCAGGTATCTGATGTACTGGAGATAGAGCGGTTGGTCGAGACCGTAGTCTCGCTCGTAGGCGGCGACGACTTTTTCCATTCCGGTGGAAAGGTTGCCGGTTGCGGCCATCATGATCATCCGCTCACGTACGGGATTGCGGTCGCTGGCGATGCGGGGGAGGAAGAAGATGACGGTTGTCGCCAACCACACGACGAGGATGAACATTCCGACGCGAGCGCCGATGTAGGTAATGCTCATCTCAACTTTGCTGATTCGCTACGTGATTTGGCTCGTGTGCAATTGAGGCGCGCCGAAACATATCGGGGCGGTGCAACACGCCATGCGGCGGAATTATACGGAAACCGAAAGAATAGCGCAACTATTCGTATCGAACGACGGCGGTGTAGCCGGCGAGCCAGCGGAAGTCACAGAAGTCGCTGCTTCGGGTTGCGAGGTTGGCTTTGCGTTGGCTAGCTTACAGGGGCTGGCCGATATGCCTATTCTGCGTTCCTGAAGCGAGGACCTTCAGAGAGCGGCAGTTGTTAAGGTGGTGATGGGGAGAATAGATATGAATTATCAGTTTCCACATTCAAGAGGGACTCCTCCTGGGCGGCCAGACGTTCACCGAGTCGGGGGTTCACGCTCTGTGCGTCGTCAACGGCTGTTTGCGGGCGTTTTGGCGGTTTGGTTCGTGGTTGCAGTGATAATCTATGTGATGTTTGCGGGGCCGATGTCTGGCCGGATCGGGTTTTTATTGGGTCGGGATTTGGGTGGCGAAGTTGCTCCGGCGTCTGGGCGGATCGCGTTCTATTCGGACCGTGACGGTGATGATGAGATCTACGTGATGAATGCGGATGGCAGCGATTTGGTGCAGCTGACGGAGAACGACTCTGACGACCATGATCCTGCGTGGTCGCCGGATGGTGGGCGTATCGCGTTCACTTCGGAGCGTGACAATGATTCTGAGATCTACGACATCTACGTGATGAATGCTGACGGTAGCGGAGTCGAGCAGCTTACGGACGGTTGCAGCAACCGTTCGCCTGCGTGGTCACCAGACGGTGGTCGTTTCGCGTTCGTTTCGCGCGGTGACATCTACGTTATGGATGCGGACGGCAGCGGTATGGAGCAGTTGACGGGGAACCCCTCAGAGTCTTGTGCGAGTGTGTTCTTTTCAGACCGTGACGGAGACGGTTACAACGAGTTGTATGTTATGAACACGGACGGTACGGTAGAGTTGTTTACGGACTACGACTCCCTCGACTGGGACTCTGCGAACTGGCATCCTTCGTGGTCGCCTGACAGCGACCACATCGTGTTTCAATCTCGCCGCGACGGTGATTGGGAGGTCTACGTTATGAATGCGGACGGTAGAGGTGTGGAGCGGTTGACTGATAACGAGAAGATCGATTGGTGGCCGGTGTGGTCGCCGGATGGCGGCCGTATCCTGTTCACATCTAACCGCGACGGTCATGATGGAGAAATCTACGTGATGAAAGCGGACGGTGCGGGTGTTAAGCGGCTGACTGATAACGAGTATAACGACTCTGGTCCTGTGTGGTCACCCGATGGTGGGCGCATCGCGTTCAGTTCCTACCGGGATGACTACGGTGGTCTTGGCACCGATGGTTATGAAATTTACGTGATGAACGTGGATGGTAGCGGAGTTGTGCGGCTGACGGCGAACGAGCATTCGGACGCTGGTCCTGCGTGGTCTCCGTTGTTCGATTGACGGTTGCGAACAATGGTATGGGTTGGAGGAGAAGCGGCTGATGGTTGGTGAGGCTCGGAAAAGTGAGAAAGTGGAAGGATCGGATGTATGACTGGGATAAAAGTGATTGGGTGCTGTATCTGATCGTGTTCCTGATAGTGATGGTGTTTATAGGACTTGTTGGTACTTTTTGCCGTGTATGACGTGATTTCCGGCTTTGGTGAGACCTTTGCAAAACCCCGTCATTCCGGCGAAGGCCGGAATCTAGAGGGGCGGTGGGCAGAGCGTTCGTCTTGCGCCACCTTTGTCCTACGGACACTTCCCCTATGAACGCGGACGGTACGGGTGTTGAGCGTTTGAGAGACAACGAGTATGGCGACTGGCATCCTTCGTAGTCGCTGGATAGTGGTCGTATCGCGTTCGCTTCGGACCGTGACAGTGATGATTTGGAGATCTACGTGATGAATATGGACGGTAGCGGTGTGGAGCGTCTGAGAGACAACGAGTATGTGGACTATGTTCCTGCGTGGTCTCCGGATGGAGGTCGCATCGCGTTCAGTTCTTTCCACGAGGGTGATGTTGGCATCTACGTGATGAATGCGGATGGCAGCGGAGTTGTGCGGCTTGCGGAGGGGTATCTTCCGGCGTGGTCTCCGTTGTTGGAATGAGGGGTTGTGGCTGTCGTCCCCTTTTATTCCCCCTCAGAGGAGACCTTTGCAAAACTGCCACAGTCCGTCCCTTTCGCAAAGCGAAGGGGACGCGAACCAGCGTAGCGCATCCCTGATCGGTGTCTAAACGCCGTCGTCCGGCCCCTCTGGATGGACGTTCCGTCCGCTGAAGCGCCGGCTTTCGCCGGAATGACGGTAGTTGTGCACAGCACCCCTTGGGCATCAAGGGGAGGGTTTTGCAATGATCTCCCTCTGAGAGGGTGGAAGGGTTAGGCTGGACTAGGCTACTCGTATCGAACGACAGCGGTGTCGCCGGCTAACCATCGGAAATCGCTAAATTCACTGCCGAGGGGTGCTTCGAAGACGACGTGTCCCAGAATTTTTTCGCCTTGGTTGAGGGTGAACCCGCCCCATATGGATCGGAATTCGGGGTCTAGGTAGCGGTCGTTGGTAGTAGTTTCGACGATGTAGGAACGTTTAATTACGTTGATGGGTTTTAGCGCGATGCTTCCTTTAATGCGGAGTTCGGCGGCTTCTTCGTCGACAACCATGCGAACGGCTCCAGAAGTCTGATTGGTGAGCACCGTTTCAACAATCACGATTTCAGTGCCTTGACCTTCGGGCTTGATTGCCCAATGGTTGACATCGCCGAGACTGGTAGGCACTGGGTAGACGACGTAGGGTTGGCTGCGCGGTTGTTCGGCGCGGATCCACAGCGTCCGGCCGGCGACGTAGAGGTCGGGTCCGGCTTGGAATGGGTTGGCCCAGAGCAGCACTTCGACGACGGCGAGGGCAACGAGCGAGACGACGGTTAGGGCGATGAGCACTACCGGTAGATTTTGTTTGGGTACCCGGAGTTGTCGTCGGGCTAGAACGGTGCCGGATGAATCGACGTCGATGTATTCGGATCCTGAGGAACCACGGAATGACGCGGAGGGTGTGTAGTCGATGAAAACGCGAGAGATTCCGTTGTCCATCGTGGCTACGCCATTGATTTCCCATTGGAAATCGGCATCGCGTAGTTTCGGGCCGTAGTCGTATTTGTTCTGCTCTGCGTATTGGAGTGCGGCCGCCACTTCGGTGGGGTGTGCGTCACGAGCGGCATCGCCTTCGATGAAGTTTTCGCTGGTCGATGCTTCGACCATTGCTTCATCGTCAGATTGTGCCAGGTGGTCTTCTGGTCGCTCAGTGGTGGCCATGGTTCGGTTCGATCTCCAACAAACGGAATTCTAGGTATCAAATATACAAACCCATGCGTTGAGTTCTATGAAATCGCTAACGCCATAGCAATGGATATGATAGGCTGATCGACCCGGATCCGCGAGATGAACGAGTATGCGTGACCAAATACCGAACGTTCGAGTGATTCTCATCGGCGGTTCCTCCCACGTTGGTAAGTCCACAGTCGCCAATTCGTTGGCAGTAATGTTGGGCTGGACCCAAATCTCCACTGACGGACTTGCGCGTCATCCCGGGCGGCCGTGGAGGCCAGAACCGGAGAAAGTTTCGGACCTCGTGGCGAAGCACTACCTCTCGTTGTCAACCGCGGAACTATTGGAGGACGTGTTGCTCCACTATCAGTTCAACGTGTGGCCGAAGATCGAGGACATCGTCGCGACCCATTTGAGGAACGCGCCTGAAGCGGGGGTGGTGTTGGAAGGATCGGCGATTTGGCCTGATTTTGTGAAGGGGATGAAACTCGACAATGTTGGCGCGTTTTGGCTGACGACGGGCGAGGAAGTGTTTCGGAAGAGAATTCTCAGCGAAAGTCAGTATCGTTGTAAATCTCCGAAGGAGCGAGCGATGGTGGACAAGTTTTTGGAACGCACCCTCGCCTATGACGCGCTGATGACAGAGATCGTCAACCGGAATGGATATGTCCTCGTCGATGTTCAGCAGTCAAGCGTGGCCGAGATTGTCGAGAGATGCCTGTCCCGGCTGAAAGCAGATCGGCGAGAGGTTTGACGCTTCGACTCTTTCCGAGGGGTTAACTCGCTATCGCTTCCTTACGCATCGATGGCATCCCTCGGAGTTGGTTGACGACCTCCGTCAACGCGTCAACTGCGTAGTCGACATCCTCGTCTTTGGAATCCTTGCCGAAGGAGAATCTTAGGCTGCCGGCGGCGAGTTCGTGGCTCATGCCCATTCCAAGGAGCACGTGGGACGGCTCGACAGATGCGGAGCTACATGCGCTGCCGCTGGAGGCACACACACCTTTGAAGTCGAGTCCGAGGAGCATCGGTTCCCCTTCGAGCCCGGGCACGGATATGTGGGCGATGTTTGGGAGGCAGTTTTCGGGATGATTGTTAACGACCACTCCGGGGATACGTTCGGCGACGGTTGTCAAGAACCGGTCGCGGAGGGCGCGAGTGCGTTCGCAGAATTGCTGGCGTTCGTTCTCGGCTAGCGCGAGCGCGAGTCCCATGCCGACGATGCCGGGGACGTTTTCGGTGCCCGATCTACGTTGACGTTCTTGTCCCCCTCCGGCGATCAGCGCGTCCAACTTTACGCCGCGCCGCACGTGCAATACACCGACACCTTTCGGGCCGTGGATTTTGTGCGCCGAGAGTGACAACAGGTCAACGCCTAAGGCTTTGACATCCAGCGGGAGCTTGCCGGATGCTTGGACTGCGTCGGTGTGCATCATGACGTTGGTGCGGTTTTCTCGAGCGTGCTGCTTCACGAGTCGTGCGATCTGCGAGATGTCGTTTACCGCGCCGACTTCGTTGTTGGCGTACATGATGCTGACGACAGCGTCGCGGTCACCGAGTCGCGAGCACACATCGTGGGGATCGACGACGCCATAGCGGTCTACGGGTACCGTGGCGACGTGGTGACCATCTTTTTCGAGTTGCTCGGCGGCGTGGATGATGGCGTGGTGCTCGATCTCGGAGATGATGATGTCGCCGGGCTGTTCGAACGTCGAGGCAACCCCTTTGACTGCCATATTGTCGGCTTCGGTACCACCGCCGGTGAAAACGACTTCGCTGGTGCGGCAGTTCAAAACGGATGCGACTCGGGCCCTTGCCTCGTCGATCGCATTGCGGGATTCGCCAGCGATGGCGTAAAGGCTAGACGGGTTTCCGAACGCTTCGTTGAAGTACGGCAACATCGCCTCGAGGACCTCTGGGCGGACCGGCGTGGTAGCAGCGTGATCCAGATATATGAGACGCGACGTATCGTCAAGGTCTTGAAGTGCGGGCACCATTCCGAATACCTAGGTTAGTGACTAACGATGATTGTAGCCAACTTCTCTTATTCCACGGAAAAGCCTGCCGACGACGGGGGCATGGGGGTTGTTAAACTTTTATGCTTGACTAGAATTCAAACTTTGCCGCCGTTGCGTGCGTATATGAACCCACGCTGAGCGACACAGACAGCCGCTGCAGACAACATAGATCATGATCAAACTTGAGCATATGTCGAAGTACTACGGGCCTTACCCGGCAGTTCTTGATGTCTCGTTTGAGGTTTTGAAGGGCGAGATCGTCGGTTTCTTGGGTCCGAACGGTGCTGGCAAGACGACGACGATGCGTGTCTTGACTGGATACACGCCACCTACCCGTGGCGACGCGGTAGTTGCCGGGTACAACATCGTTTCCCACTCGCTCGATGCACGTCGGCACATCGGATATCTACCCGAAACGGTGCCACTATACCTGGATATGACGGTTACGGACTATCTGAACTACATGGGAAGTTTGCGGGGAATGAACCGGTCATGGGTCAATGAGCGGGTCCCCAAGGTCATCGATACGGTTCGCCTGAACGATTATCGCGATGCGCTCGTGGGCAAACTCTCGAAGGGGTTCCGGCAACGGACAGGAATCGCGCAAGCGATTTTGCACGAACCAGACGTGCTGATCCTCGACGAACCGACGATCGGTATCGACCCGATACAGGTGGTTGAGACGCGGGAATTGATTAGTGAGTTGGGCGAGGATCACACGCTCCTGCTCAGTTCACACATACTTCCTGAAGTAAGTATGATCTGCCGTCGGGTATTGGTGATTCACGACGGCCGAATAGTTGCGGATGATCGGCCGGACAATCTTTCCGAACGGCTCCAACATTCCGAACGAATCGAGTTGACGATCCGAGGTGCGGAACCGCGTGCGGTGATTGGCGAGATGCGAGATCTGCCGATGGTGGTTGATGCGCGCCGCGACAACCGTGCCGAGAGCGTTGCGAGAGCGGAACGCGATGGGACGATGCCGTTGATCGTGGATGCGCGGCCGAATGCGCGAGCTACTGAGGTCATCGCCAGCAAAGTGATTGAGCAAGGTTGGGGTCTGGTGAATTTGACGCCGCTCCCGTTGACATTGGAGGAGATCTTCTTGGAGTTGACTACCGAAGAGGATTTGGGCTGAACCGTGCGTTTCATCTGGTATATCGCCAACAAAGAGGTACGCACCTATTTCGCATCGCCGATGGCGTATGTGGTGTCGGCAGCGTTCCTCGCGATCACAGGATTCTTTTTCGTCGCCTCGGTGTCCGATGCTTTTTCGGAAGCGTCAGTCCGAGGATTCCTAGCCGGTGCGGTATTTTTCATGATCTTCATGTCGCCGGCTATCACAATGCGCCTCCTCGCCGAGGAGCAGAAGATTGGGACATTGGAGCTATTGCTCACCTCGCCGGTGCGTGAGTTCGAGATCGTGGTCGGGAAGTTCCTAGCCGCCTTCATCACGGTTCTAGCGATGCTCGTGTTGTCGCTCTACTTTGTGATCATTCTGTTCGTCTACGGCATTCCGGATGTCGGACCTATCTTGACCGGCTACCTCGGGTTGGTGTTGTACGCGGCCGC
Organism: Dehalococcoidia bacterium; assembly: GCA_965232825.1. Classification (GTDB taxonomy): domain Bacteria; phylum Chloroflexota; class Dehalococcoidia; order Lucifugimonadales; family Lucifugimonadaceae; genus Bin127. The sequence continues at coordinate 1,148,273 of OZ247429.1, forward strand.
AACATTGGCGATCGGTCTATTCGCTTCGGCTTTGAGTCCGAATCAGATCGTTGGGCTTGTGGTTGGTGCCGGGTTGCTGACCGGATTGACGATCATCGACTTTGTTTCGGACCGAGTCACCGGCATCACCTCGGAGATTCTGGATGCACTGCAACTCGGCGCATCTTTCTCGGTTTTCGACCTTGACAGCTTTGGCGTCGCCGAGTCGGGACACTTCGCTGACTTTGCCCGCGGGATATTGTCAGTTGGCGACGTCGTTTACTACCTTTCGATAACAGCCGTGTTCTTGATGCTCACGGTGATTGCGCTGGAAACTCGCCGATGGCGCTAAAGCTGACCGTATTGGGACACAGCGCATCACAGTAACCAAATCTCCATGACCACGCAAGACAGTCAAATGCCAGACGTACCAGAGAATCGCCCGACGATGGCGGAGCTGGTAGACGACACTCCGCTGCGCGAGCGCATAATGGCTAGTGCGCGATCGGTGAGACAGGCTCTCGCCCTCGCTGGCACATTGATTTTGATTCTCGGCGCGCTGACATGGGTATTCCTGCGCGATCTCGAGACTTACTCATACATAGTCATGGGCATTGGCTTGGTGGTGCTTCTTGTCGATGCCGCGATTTCGTTCGATGCGGTGCGGTATGCGATATTTGGGCGACGCGGTCGTTACGGGTTGAACACGGCGATTGTTCTGATCGCGTTTCTCGCGATTGCAGTGTTGATCAACTTCGTGATCCATTGGTCGCTGAACCGACCTGATCCTCCCGGCTTCCTGCGTGTCGATACGACGAGCACGAAACAGTTCATCGTCTCAGACCAGACGTTGAACACGCTTTCGCTCCTGCGAGAGCCGATTGACGTGGTGGCATTCTTCCGTCGTAACACCCCGCAACGACAGGCGGCGTGGCGCGTTACGGAGGACCTCTTGAGCGAGTTCAAACGACGTTCGACGGAGCAGCCGTTGACGTTCAGACTCGTCGACCCCGAGCTTGAACCGAACGTTGCCGCGGAGTATGGGATCACTCAGTTCCCGTCGTTGGCGATTGAGGCGACGGAGAGTCGGCGCACAGAAGTTATTCCGGGGCTCAACCCCAACGAGACCACGAACGTATTTTCCGAGCAGGACATCATTACCGGTTTGTTGGTCGTCAACCAGATCAAGCAGAAAACGGTCGCGTTCATCAGCGGTCACGCGGTTCGGGACTTGCTAGACACGTCTCGGAGCGGCGGCGGATATTCGTTGGCTGCGAGTGCGTTGGTACGTGAAAACTATGCCATCGCAAACGAGACGTTGCAGGAGTTGGGACAACGCTTGCAGACGAATGACCCGACCCTGTTGCCGGCAGTTGTAATCTTCGCCGGTCCGACGAATGAGATGACGGAATCTGAAGAAGGCATATTGCTGGAGTACAACCGTCGGGGCGGCAGCGTACTGTTGCTTTTGGAGCCTGAGGTCACGCCCGACTCGTTCAAAGGCTTTCTCTCGCGTTACGGCATCGGTGTCGGCGAAGGCACGGTGGTCGACACCGCTAGTTATGTTGCCCCTAACCCATCGTTCCTCCAGATAAAGAACACGAACAGCCAACTGCCGGAGCATCCTCTGACGCAGGATTTCGACGTCCTCTACATGCCCGGTTCGACTTCGTTTTCATATGCCATCGACCCGCAGACGATTCCGATCACTGACAGCGGGATTCCCTACGTGCGGCAGGAGTTGGTGGCGATCAGCACATTGAACAGTTGGGCGGAGACCGATGTTGAAAACATCGAATTCCAGGTCGATGAGGATAAGGGTGGTCCGCACCCGATCGCGGTATCGGTAGAGGCGGTATCTGAGATCGGTGGTAGTCCGCGCACCGAGAACGATCAACTGATAACGACTCAGATGGTGTTGATCGGTGATACCGATTTCGCCAGCAACGCGTATTTCGGCTCGGCTCGCAATGGTGATTTATTCGTCAACGCAGTGAATTATTTGGCAGATGATTACGAACTCATCACGCTGCGACCGAAGACGGTGGCATTCCGTGAACTGGTGCTAACGGATTCGGAGCGGAACTTCGTGCGCTGGAGCGGTTGGTTGCTGATGCCGATACTGGTGGCTCTGGCGGGCATCTGGGCTTGGTGGAGAAGACGCTGACCCATGAGCCTAAGGTTCGCATTGGTTCTGGTGATCGCCGCTTGTTGGATCGCGATCGGTGCATCGATTGTGATCAAGCAACTCGGGCAGGAAGAGCGCGCGGAGCAACCGCCGTTCTTCTTCACGCTTTCGCCCGACGATCTCCGCAACATCTCGATATCTAGTGGCGAGAATTCGACTGCATGGCATTTCCGCGAAGACGAACGCCGGTGGTATTTCGACGACGAGAGCGACGTGCCGACCGATCTGTACCGATGGGGTGGTATCACTCAGTTGCTCGGAGGACCACGTTCGCAACGAGAGTTGAAAAAGACCATTGACAATCCGGAGCTTTACGGATTGGACAATCCGTTGCTGTCAATCACGGTCCGCTTGAGGGATGATCGCGAACTTACGGTAGAAATGGGCGACCTGACGCCGGACGGCGGCGCGCACTACGCGAGCCAGAGCGGCTACGACCAGCTTTATACAGTCGACTATTCCTGGGGTGATGTAATGCTCCGGTTAGTTGAGGAACCGCCCTACCCCGAATGGTTCTTCACGATGGATCCGTCTGAGGCCACCGAGATCTTGTTGTTTGAAGAGAACGAGGTCACTTCGGGGTTCGCAATCGATGATGAGAGTGGTGAGTGGGTGGTTTGCGATCTACCTGCTGTAGACGCGCCTTGTAAGGGCACGGACGCTGCCGATGGCGAGGTGATACTCGACTATTTGACGCACTTCGGAAACCCAGTAATCGACGGCGCGGAGGTGCTCAACGTTACCGATCTGGCAGACTATGTGCCGTACGGCGTCGACCGCGACGCCCCATACGTACACATCCGACGTGAGGTGGAGGTGCGCGAGTTGTTGACCGAGGTATATCGTACGTCGATGGTGATCGGCGATGTAACACCTGACGGCAACCATCGCTACGCGGTAGCGAACGAGACGCAGGACATCATCAGGGTCGACAAGGATTGGGCCGACCGATTGCTCGCGATGTTCGAACTCAGTCGGCAGTAAGCCATTTCCGGCGAAGATTGCTACATAGCGCTAAGTTGAGAATTCGAAGCATTTGTTGCGCTGTTCCCAAACCCTTATGGTCCGATCGTTGAGGTTAGGCTTTCGAACGTTATTCCAACTCCCGCGCCGGCGACGACTCGTCGAACCAAACATCGTGGAATGCACTGCCTGGGTACTTTGGAATGTCAAAATCGCGGACCCAAGGTTGCACCAGTAAGTTATACCCCCCCCAACTGAGCAACAACGGTAGGGCTATTGCTTTTTCGAGGATATCGCGCTCAATATCTTCATACATTTCAATCCGAGCGACTTCGTCCTGTTCGCTAGCAACAGCTTCGATTGCTCGAGCAAGTTCGATCAACTCTGGTGAATTATCGTTTTTTCCGAAAGGATCGATAAACGTTCTAAGAATCGTATTCGGACTTGGATACTCAGGATTCACATCCATCTGGCGCATGTAGAGTTTATCTGATGCCGCGATCACCTCCATGCCCCCACTGGTGACATGTTCATGACTCACCTCGAACCCTATCGACTCGTTCCAACTGTTTAGCAATTTGGCGAAACGATCATCCACAAACCCGGTGCTAGTGGAATAGTACGTAACTGGGAACTGATCGAAACTCTGAGCGTATTTCGATTGGCTCAGTTCCTCATCAGCGTACTCTTGACTGAATTCGATTCCCAATACGCCCGATGGCTCGCTAGTCAATGCTGGATGTATAAGCCTCCGTTCCCAACGGATTGGAAATGGATCGAACATCGCACTTATATCTGACGCTGCAACAACCGCACGTCTGAAATGGACATCGTCGAATGGCGGAAGGCTAGGGTTGAAGATGAGGAACTGAGAATACGGTTTCGGATCGTGGTATTTCAAATCTCCCACTAGACGGCTGGTTCCCTGGCGTACTTCATCAGCGGTTTCCGGAGAAACGAAAACATAGTCGATCCGGTACTCTTCGAACGCTCTTTCGTCGTAAGCGAACTGATCATCCTCTAAACCATCGATGGGCCAAACATCACCAATGAATCTGATACCGTCAAGATGAGCGGGTTGCCCCCAATAATGTTCGTTGCGAGCCAACACGCACTCGGGTTCGATCGCAGCTGGAGCGTATTTGATCAACCGAAACGGTCCTGCTCCAACCGGAACACCGTCACCCTGAAACGCGGTAGGTGAAGTCAACAACAGTGTACTCAAAATGCCACGGCCATTCAACCAATCCTGCCCCCATCGACTAACATTTTCTTTATTTAACACCGATGCCACTGGATCGGCTAAAAGTGCAGGAAAATCAGAACGAGCATGCTCGAGTTCGATTATCAGCGTGCGATCGTCTACTACTTTTACACCAGACAGTTCTTCAGAGCGCCCGTTAGTAACGGTTTGAGCACCTTTGACCCAGCCAAGCGCATCACTGGCGCGCCCACCGTTATCAGCTTTTCTCAGCGCCCGTTCCCAACTCCACTTAAAGTCGGAAGCCGTCAGTTGGCTTCCGTCACTGAACTTGAGATCAGGTTTCAATACGAATTCGTAGGACAGACCATTGTCTCCGACTGTAAAGCCTTCCGCCAATTCCAACGAAACAGTTTCGTTCGTGATACTCGTCAAACCTGCGTGAATCTCGCTAACCAAGGGAAGCACGTTTGGCCCACGATCGGCAATGGCGGAGTCGATCGCAGGATCAGCGATGTGGCAAATGTTCTCAACGTACATGATCCCGTCACGCCGAGATCTAGCGCTTTCGTCGGATCCTGATCGAATCTCAAACGTAGGCGATTGGTTGCCCAGTTTATCCGTCTCGATCGTCGGTGTTTTCGAGCCTGCTGGTTCTTCTCTACCTGCGCTACAGGCAACCATCGACGCCACGATCAACGTGACACCGCCCAATGCTATGGATGCCGAGATTCGTCCTAGAGCATCCTGCATAATACGCCTTTATCCTCTATACTTCATCTCTGTGACGACAGTACGTCGAACGATTTATTGTACGTATGACGAAAAGGAGACCTGCGAAGTGGCGAAGACCATTTTCTATATAAGTGTATTGCTTGTTGTTCTCAGCACTGCCGCAACGGTTGCTGTGTCAACAAGCATCGCCGAAGCGCTAAACGACGAAGTTAGTCTTGCAGTTGATTTATCCGGTAATCCTGCATCATTGCTCTCCACTGGCGGCGCAACTGCAAGCTCTTATCCTTGCGACGATCAAGGTGCTCCGAGATACGTCGCTTACGGCGGAGCGGCAGAGCTTGAAACAGACGATTCCGTGGATCCGACTTGCCGCCGAGTCCGACGTTGCTACAGAGCACTCGATGTAGCCGGGAATATTTCGGGGGAGAGGATTTGCCAATGGGAATGGAGATGCTGCTACTACGGCAATGCTGGAGCACCTAAGCGGTGCTGGTAGCCCGTGATAAGATCGGGGTGGTGTTTAACTAGAGAGTGCAAGATTTGTAGCCGCGTGAGCGAAACCCAACACACGTTCCCGTTGCATAACCGTCGCGGATAATTTGCACACGATGTTCGAGTTGCAACGGCAGTGTTCTAGAGTTCGGGACGCCTGTTAAGTTTGACGCTGTCCTGGACGGTTTCTCGAACATCGGTTTTTAGTTGCGATCGTGCGTGGACTATCGCATTCCGCCGTGTCGCCGCCGACGCACTAAGGAGATCGTGCTGAAGCTGGTTAACGTTGCGCCGATAAGCAAGGCCCACGCGAAGAGTGCGGTTGACACTGGCCCAGCGCCGCCAGTTCTAGGTAATGCTGGCTCTAGATCTGGAGTAGGTGCGGGCATCGGCGGTGTGCCTGGTATGCCGGCGGCGACGTTTACTGGGAGGGTGCTGGTGTTCCCACAGATTGTCAGAGTGGGCACGACACGTACCGAGGACGATAGAACGGTAAGTTCGGTGTCGTCGTCGCTGGTCGCGATCATTTCCACGTTCGAGATTTGTGACCGCATTGCGATCGGAACTGGAATGCAGATCTCGACGGTGGCGTTGAGACGGTAGGATACGACGGAATTGCGCTCGCTGTCGACAACGGCAACGCTGTACTTCGTGCCTTCGAGAGTGTACCGGTGGCCGGTCATGCCAGCATTGGAAGCCGAACCGTTTTCGTACATTCTGATACCGATGTATTCGGCGTTAGGCACGGTGCCGGCCGTTGCGGTAATCCAGAATTGGTCGCCCGTGAATGTGCCGCCATCTTCCGGAGTGAACACTCCATATTGGTTGCCGTCGGCGTCGGAGAGTACGGTCGGAATCTCACCGGGCGGATTTACTGGAGTCCCGACTACAGTTTCAGTCGATCCCGGGCGTCGGACTCTAATGTCGATCGTTGCGGTACAAGTGCCTCTGCAATTTGAAGTAGCCGAAACGGTGACCACGTAGTTGCCTGGGCTCTCAGGTGCCTTGTAACGAACCGAGGTGTTGCCATCTTTATTCGGTGGCAGGTCGCCGCCGGTTGCCGACCAGTTGAATGTGACGTCAGACCCTAGGCTCTGTTCGCGGACGTTTTGAAGGCCGATCACGTTAATCGAAAGCGAGACCCTGTCGCCGGGATTAACCGACAGATTCCTGGTCGACGGTGCGATCTCCTTGATCAGTCCGGTCGGTTCTTGGGCAAAGACTGTGGCGGCGCCGAAATTTGTCGCTGTAGCCAACACCAAAGCACCGATCACGGCGGTAATCGTGGCTATTGCGATTGCCATCGAGTAGGCGGTCAGTTTCGATTCGGTACTACGTGCAGAGAGCTTCATATCGGCGGTCTCCTTTGTACCGGCGGTTGGTATCACGGATCTGCGCGCCCAAGAATGGACGCGGGTACTTGGCGTGTTTGATGGGAAAGTTTACTAATCACAACTACCCGGACGAATTCGCTAAGGAAACGAACATGGGAGCGATCTCCCACAATCGCGTCTGTTGCTGCTCAATGGGTTCTGTACACAACCCTATCCCTTGATGCTCAAGGGCCAATTGAAGTGAATTAGGCTTGGCGTTTCGCTTTGCATTCCGTTGCCCGACCCCTCTGGATGGACGTTCCCTCTGGATTCCAGCTTTCGCCGGAATGACGGTAGTGATGACCGGAATGACGGTAGTTTTGCAAAGAGCCCCAATTGGACACGATGCGTCGACACAAAAGTCGCCGACTTAGGTGGTCAACCTCTTGTACAGCATCAAAAGTCGTTGCGGAAGCATGCTGACGTCTGGCAAAACCTCGTAGTTGAAGTCGTCCATCATGACTTTGAGGTAGTCGTGGCCTTGTTTGTCGACGGTCAGGCAGAACGGGACGATTCCCTCGCGCTTGGCCTCCATCAACGCCATGCGGGTGTCGTGCACCGCGTACTCTTTCTCGACGCCCTCTCGGCTGTAGCCGCGATCTTGCGGGCGACCGTCCGAGATGAGGAATAGGAAGCGAGAACGTGAATCTTGGTTTGCAAGTTTCTGCGTGGCGTGGCGAATCGACGGCCCCATGCGCGTAGCGTGGAGCGGCGCGATGCGGTCGATACGACGTGGTATCTCGTCGGTGAACTTCTCGTCGAGATCTTTGATAACGTAGAACTCCACGTTTTCGCGACCGTATCCCGAGAACCCGTAGATACCGTAGTCGTCGCCGAGGGTTTCCAAGGCGTTGATTAAGAGGACTACGCCCTCTTTCTCAACGTCGACGATGCGTTTGTAAGACTTTCGCAGTCCTTCGGTACGTCGTGATCGTAGCCAGACCATGTATTCGACCGGGTCATCTGGCGCACCCCAATCGTCGTTTGGGCGTTTGGCCTCTTCGATGGCTTCGGCCGTGGATGCGGACATGTCGAGGAGGAAAGCGACCGCTACCGAGCGCTCGGTTTTGTTGCGCCGCCAATATATCTTCTCGTCTGGCGTGGTTCCGACACGGAGATCGATGACGGCCTCGAGCATCGGGTCGAAGTCGAGTTCCTCACCATCTTCGAGCCGCTTCTGCTTGCGATACATCTCTGGCATCACGAGTTCGAACTGCTTCTTGATCATCGTCAAAAGCGATGCGCGTTCGAGGAGAGTTTCGCGGTAGAAGCTGGTATCGCCGCTGCTCATCTCTTTTTCGTGCACCATGCACCAACGCGGACGATACTCGTTGGCTCGGAAGTCCCATTCGTCGTACACGAATTGGTCCGAAGCCGTCGGCGTGAGCGGTCCGCCGTCTTCGTCAACGTGTTGCATCGGGCCGGAGGATTGGCTTTGAGCCTGCGGATCGCGACGCTGCATCTCTTTGAGCAGATTTTCGAGCATCTCCGCGAGTTCAGACGACATCTCTTCGCCGTCCTGCCCCTCTTGGATGTCGACTTCTGCGGAGTTTTTCATCATCTCCTCGAGCTGCTCCTGCGTCAATGGAGTCATCTCGCCCATGTCATCGTCAGCGAACTCGGCACCGTCCATCATCTGCATCTGCGCTTGCGACAGCAGCTGTGATAACTCTGGTTTGAACTCGCCGCGGTAATCGACCTCTTGCGGCGAAGAGTAGTCCTGGTCTTCGCCCATCTCCATGTCGTCCGACTCTTCAGACGACTCTTCGTCATCACCTGCGCCTTCGCCGGGTTGCATCGACTCGATGAATGCTTGGATGATTCCCTGCAAGTCGTCTTCCTCGTCATCGTCGTCTTGCTGCTCGTCATCTTCTTCGTCATCGTCGAGATTATCGAACTCGTCCTCGTTCAGCTCCTCGTTTTTAACCTCAGTTAGCCACGCGCAAGCCCGGATGGTCGCTTCGGCGGCGTCTTCGACTATGGCAACGTCTTGCTGCATCAACCGGATTAATCGTCGCAGCTTCCGCGCCACTTCCATGTGACGTTTCGGAGCGATTAGGTTTGCAGACTGCCCGAGGCTGATGCGGATCATGAACTCGACCAGTGCTTCGCGGGCCGGTAGCTCGGTCATATCGGGACGTGACCCCAACGCGTCGTCTTGAACGGATCTAAAGCTGACTGCCAAGCCGCGATAGGCGTCCATTACTTTGGAATCGACGCGGGTGCTTTCGAAGATGGTGAATGCGTCGTTGCCGAGTTTACGATCCGGGAATAGGTCAAAGAATCGGCTCATTGGGATCGGTGAATGGTCTTCGTCCGTACCATTTATAGGTGCACCGTTGTTGGTCTCTGGAGATTCGACTTGCGGTTTTTCTGCGATCTCACTGGGTACCGCGTCAAGGGTAGATCCATTGGCGCCGATAAGTTGCGGCCTCAGATCGGTAAACATCGACGACGGTCGTTCGAAGCTGAAACGGAACGATCCGAACTCGATGTGTCCGGTCTGGTGCGTAGAGATGACCTTGTAAAACGCAAAGTTACGGTCTTTGCTCGGATGGCGATTAATGACCTTGGGGAGATAGATCGTTGTGCCTTCGGTGGTCGGTAGTTCGCCTTGGAACCAACCGATATTTTTGTCGACCAACTGCTGAGCGGCCTGGACTTCGATCTCCTGCCCTGCCAACATGCGGCTGTACATGCGAATGATCTCGCGGACACGATCAAGCTCAACGCTTGACGACAATGCGTCAAGCATCTCGTGAGACTGCGCTGATTCGTTCTTGAAATAGGGTTCTGCCGCGGTGGGTTTCTCGGCGAGTATTTCCATTCCGCGTCCGTGCCACTCTACGAGTTGGGGGAACGTGACTCGTTCGAGCACGCGCGGTCCGGTCGTCAAAAATGCTGATGAAGCCTCCGCCGACCCTTCGGCCGCGATCCGGTGAGTCAGGTCGATCATCGTGTCTCGCCACTCGTGCCCGACACCGCCAATGGCGCGCGCACCGTCACGGATGACACGGGATGGATCGACACCTTCTTTGGTTGCCAGGCGATTGACTAGCGAAATAAAGCTGGAACGCTGTTCGCGCGGCATCTCAACCAGCGAAAATTGAGCCGCATCAAACATCGGTTGAACGTGCCGCCAAGAATTGTCGGCGACGGTGTTGGCTAATCCGATGAATGCACCTGCATCTCGTCCCAGTTTCGGGAACAGATCGGCGCCTTTGTCGAGCGCATCGCCGGCCATGTCGTATGAACGGTGCGAAACCTCTTCCAAGAACTCCGCGAATCGGCGGAGTTCATCGAACGATAGCGATTCCAAGAGTTGTGGCGTCGCCTCGAAGAGCTTGCACGCAAGAGCAGATGATTTCCAGGTGCCGCGATAGAGGGATCGGCACGATTGAGCCCAATCGCCGATGTAGCGTGGTCGAAGGCGTTCAATCGCTCCGGGGCTGGCACGAAAATAGGCTACCGCGAGACTCGGTGAAGCGCTACACAACTGGTCGCCGATCTTCACCCAGCTTATGAACTGCCCGGCCGGGAGTTGGCGCTGCACGTTAGCCGAAGCGCTGAAAAGTTCAGCGCCCGCTTCCCACGACCGCACTGTCCGCTTTGAGATCGTCAGTCCTAGCTGCGCCCAATCGTCAAGTTTGTCGTCCGCCAGTCGTCCCGTGAGGGCTTCTCGTGCGAGATCAAAGTTGGACTGGACGGGCGATGGGAAGCTCCCGAGCTCCGCCCGCACGTTCAACATTGTGTGTTCATTTGATTGGGTCATTGATCATCTCGTCGATGTCGAGATGTGACATCGTGTTGTGAATAATCCTTGCGGTTGCGCCCCAAATAATTCTGCCTTCGTACTCGATCGCGTCCCACCGGCGCGTTACGTCGTCTCGCATCAGTGTTATTTGCCGACGCGCCGCTGCGTCGGCCAAACGAAGAACCGGTATGTACGCGTAATCGTCAACCTCTTCTTCCGCAATTGTCAAGTGTGCATTCTCGCACAACTGGCCAGCGAACGGCCAGACTTCGAAGCCAGTTCCGGTAATCACTTTCGGCAACGGTCCCCATGCGTCGATCAAGGTCTGCGGAACCCCTATTTCTTCATGAGTCTCACGCAACGCGGTTGCGAGCAGAGATTCGTCGGAGGGTTCGGCAACACCTCCGGGAAAAGCCCATTCCGTCCGATGATTGCCACGGTGAGCGGCTCGCCTAATGAGCAGCATCGTAGGATCTTTCCCACGAGCCGTAAATAGCACTGCAACAGCGGCTCTGCGTCTTGGCAATCCGGGATCTAACCCCTCGGGTGGAGCGGTTTCACCAGGCAACTCTCCAATGTGCGGACGCGTCAGTCTGCGCTTTGCGTATGCCATGAACTCGGATGCCGGGAGTTGTTTCACGGGAAGATCGACGAAACAACCTCGTCAATGCTGCGTTGCACTTGTGCGTCGTCGGTGATGCCCCAAGTTACCGCCACTTGGCACGCACGACGCGGGTTGATGCCTTCGTTTATCAGTTTGGCCGCATAGATCAAGACACGCGTGCTCGCGCCTTCTTCCAGACCGTGTTCTCGCAGGTTACGTATTTTTCCACCCAACGCCGCGAGCAGTGCGGCGTTTTCGCCTTCGCAACCAGATTCGTGTGAAATGATCTGCGCCTCGTGCTCTTCATCGGGGAAATCGAACTCCAACGCGACAAAGCGCTGGCGGGTGCTGTGTTTCAGGTCTTTGACCGCGTTTTGATATCCGGGGTTGTACGACACAACTAGCAAGAAACCGGCGGCGGCGTCGATCACCAGACCCAGTTTGTCGATCGTCAAGGTGCGACGATGGTCGGTCAACGGGTGGATGATGACCGTGGTGTCTTTCCGAGCTTCGACGACTTCGTCTAGGTAACAGATGCCCCCCGATTTCACGGCGCGTGTCAAAGGCCCGTCTTGCCATCTCGTCCCGTCCCGGTCGAGAAGGTACCGACCTATTAAGTCAGACGCCGTGAGGTCCTCGTGACATGCCACGGTAACTAGCGGCAGGGATTCTGGGTGACCGTTTGAACTTGCATCGGCCTTGGGCTGCGGTTTAGCGACGGTTAGTTCCTCGCCCAAACGCCATGACATGTGCTCGACGAATCGAGTCTTGCCGGTTCCGGTTGGGCCCTTGAGCAAGACCGGCACGCGCTGGTGATACGCGGCTTCGAAGATCTCGATCTCGTCCGCTAACGGGAGATAGTACGGCTCATCAGTGATGACGTACTCCTCGATAATCGTCTGGTTGTAAATCTGCTCAGTCGCCATTGGGCATCCATTCGGTGCTATTCATTGGAGATCGTTTCCCACAACGCTGAGACGCGTTGCTGCAATTGGGTCAAATCACCATCGTTACAGATTGTCGTTTCTGCTCGTTCGATTCTGGTTTCAGGTGCAAGCTGCGCGTCGATTCGCCGACGGACATCGCGTTCGGGCAATCCCGTATTTTCCATGATGCGCGCCAACCTTTGATGATATGACGCTTCGACGGTCCAGACATGATCGGCTAGGACTTCCCATCCGGCTTCGTACAGCACTGCCGCCTCGATCACTGTCAACGCAACACCGCTTTCGGCATTTCGTGCCAGTGCTTCTTCGAGCATCTCACGGATGCGAAACCAAACTATGGTTTCTAATGCTCGACGTTTGGTCGGGTCGGCGAAAACGATGTTCCCGAGGGTTTTACGATCTATCTCCCCGTCATTCCCAATCACTTGCTCACCGAAAGTGTCCAGCACTTCAGAGTATCCGGCGGTGCCTTTGGCGTATGCCGCATGACCGAGCAGGTCAGCGTTCACCGTGCGGGCACCCAACCGCTCCAAGATAATGACGGTTTCTGATTTGCCGGCCCCGATACCCCCTGTTACAGCTATGGTGATCATCGACGGTCATAGCGGAACGCGCAAAGCGGTTCGATGCGAAGTCCGCAAGTAGAATATTTTACTACTTCGTAAACTGCGCAATACGAATTGCATCTTGTAGAAATCGCAACGCAGTTTCGTTAATAATCCCTGATTTGGATGCTCAAAACCCTCAAGAAGAACGCGACGTAGCATCGCAGCTTAGGACGCTCCCAAGCGTCGATTCGCTTCTGGCGGAGCCGGCACTCGTCGAGCTAGCTCAGCTTTACTCTCGGCCGTTCATTGTTGAGCAGGCGCGTAAGCGAGTGGCTTCGATTCGCGCTTCGATACTCAACGGCGATGGCGTGTCACTAATTGATGCAATCGAACGATTGGTCAGCGACATCGTCAATGATGTCTCTCGGCGGTGGGCCCGTTCACCGACACGTTTGATCAATGCGACAGGTGTCATCATCCACACGAACTTGGGTCGTGCACCGTTGAGCGAAGACGCGACCAGAGCCGCACAGATCGCAGCGCTTGGGTATTCAGATCTGGAATATGACATTGAAGTCGCCGGGCGCGGTTCTCGGCATCGACACATCTCCTCGATCTTGAGCGCCATGACTGGGGCCGAAGCGGGCATCGCAGTGAACAACAACGCTGCTGCCGCTCTGCTCGCCCTAAGCACCGTCGCTGGTCACGGAGGCGATGTCTTAGTTTCGCGCAGTGAGGCGGTCGAGATCGGTGGCGGTTTTCGCGTCCCCGATGTGATGGCGCAATCGGGCGCCAACCTAGTGGATGTCGGAACAACGAATCGTACCTATGCCCGAGATTACGAGGCAGCGATCGGTCCGAACACTTCGGCGATCTTGAAAGTGCATCGCTCGAACTTCGCCATCGCTGGATTTGTCCACGAAGACTCGCTTCCGGAAATCGTTGACGTAGCCAATCGCCACGATATTCCGGTGCTCCACGATCTTGGCTCTGGATGTCTCGTCGATACGGCCGGGTTCGGAATTGAACATGAACCGACGGTACAGGAATCGGTCGATGCCGGCGCTGCCCTGACATTGTTCTCTGGCGACAAGCTGCTCGGCGGACCGCAAGCGGGCATTATCGTCGGGAACTCCGATCTGGTCGGCCAAGTTTCACAGCATCCACTCGCACGGGCAGTTCGTATCGACAAGATGACGCTCGCAGCGCTCAACTCAACGCTGCGTTCCTACATCCGCGGTGCGGCCATCGAAGAACTGCCGATTTTGCGCATGATGTCGACGTCGGTAGATGAATTGCAACGAGTTGCCATGCGGTGGTCGAAGGAGTTCGATTCTCAGGTCGTGGATGGTTTGAGTGCCATCGGTGGTGGTAGCGCGCCCGGGCAGACTTTGCCGACAAAACGCTTGATGATCAACTCGGGATTGCCGGCGGAGACGATTGGCGAACATCTCCGAAACTTCGATCCTCCGATCATAGGCAGGATTGAAAATGAACGGCACTTCCTAGATCCGCGCACCGTATTGCCAGAAGAACGCGAAGAGGTCGCGGCGGCCCTACGGTCATTAGCCGGATCGGTCGATTCGCATCCTAACCAATAGCCCGCGGCCGCGCCGCGCCAAAGCGCGGCGATGTCCAGATGTGGTTTAACGTTCTGTCATGACGCTGTTCGATGATCGAAGAAAGGCGATACTGAATCGCCAAGCTCCGCTCGCGACGCGGATGCGGCCGAGGAATCTCGATGAGTTCGTCGGGCAACAGAAGCTCGTCGGACCCGGGCGGGTCGTCAGGCGGATGATTGAGCGGGACCGGCTTCATTCGATGATCCTGTGGGGACCGCCCGGCAGCGGCAAGACTACGCTCGCTCAACTGATCTCAGGTGTAACCAAGAGTTTCTTCGCTGAAATGTCGGCCGTTACCTCAGGGGTGCGCAACATCCGAAGCGAAGCCGCGGACGCGCAGCATCGTATCGGTTCGACGGGAACGCGCACGATCTTGTTCGTCGACGAGATACACCGCTTCTCAAAATCTCAGCAGGACGCTTTGCTGCCCCACGTCGAGGCGGGAACCTTCATCCTCATCGGAGCCACCACCGAAAATCCGTCGTTTGAAGTAAATGCCCCACTACTGTCGCGAACCCGCGTCTACACCATCGAACCGCTTGAAGATGCCGACATGAACACTATCATCGACGCGGCACTTGAGGATCTGGAGCGCGGACTAGCTGCGGCTAACCCAACTTTGGATGATGAGGCGCGATCGTTCTTGCTGCGGGCATCGAATGGCGATGCGCGATCGGCGCTAAATGCGCTCGAGGTGGCCGTTGATTCGGCTGCGGAAGAAGACGGTAGTCGAACGATAACGGTCGAACTCGTCGAGCAGGCGATAGAGAAACGGTCTCGCTACGATCGTCTCGGCGATATGCATTACGACACTATATCCGCCTTCATCAAAAGCATCCGCGCCTCGGACCCGGACGCAGCGGTCTACTATCTGGCAAGAATGATCGACGCCGGCGAAGACCCACTCTTTATCGCTCGTAGGTTGGTGATCTCGGCGGCGGAAGATATCGGGTTGGCGAACCCTAATGGCCTAGCCGTAGCGGTTGCGGCTCAACAGGCCGTCAGTTTCGTCGGCATGCCCGAAGGTCGCATCCCGCTTGCTGAAGCAACGATATTCCTCGCCTCGGCGCCCAAATCCAACTCCGCGTATCTGGCTATCGACAAAGCTCTCGGACATGTCCGAGCAAACCGCGACGAGCCGGTCCCGATGCACCTCCGCAACGCACCCACTGGATTAATGCGCCGCATGGGATATGGCGAAGGCTACGAGTATCCGCACGATGCTCCGGGGCATTTCGTGTCGGCGGAAAATCTGCCTGAGAATGTGCGTGGAGAACGGTTTTACGAGCCGGGAGAACTCGGTGCCGAACGCCAGATTGCCGAGCGGTTGCGGGGTTGGTGGGGGGAGGGGTATCGAACGAATGAGTGATTACCCAATCCAGACAGCGATTTCTTGAAACCGTTGGACACCAGACGCGTTCTTTCACACACCCGCTTTGGCGGAACTGGCATCGTAGATGCGCTACAGTAATCGGGACGGAACGTGTCTACAATGCTTACTAGTGATTGACCGCATCAAGGCGTTCGACTAGTTGACGGACTTGATCAGCCAAGGGCATGATCTCGTCTTTTTTCATCCAGTGTTCGTAAAAGTTGACGTGTAACGCATTTGCGGCGTTGAACAGCGTTGCGATGTCTTTATCGCCGGTTTCATCAACGATATTGCGGACGATGCGGTAGAAGTGGGCATGAGAGTCGTGCTCCCAACCGCGTTGTTGAGCGATAGCTTTTAGGGCTTGAGCCGCAGCGCCCCAAAATTTCTCAGATGCTTGAATCAGGTCTCCCGCGTCTAGTTCGATCTGCGCTTGATCGAAGAGAGTCGCGGAGACGGTCTGGTATCGTTCGGCGGTAGTCATGGCTATCGATTCTACGTTAATCGAACATTACGAGTATCCTCACGATGCTCCGGGGCATTTCGTGTCGGCGGAAAATCTGCCTGAGAATGTGCGCGGAGAACGGTTTTACGAGCCGGGCGAGTTGGGAGCGGAGAGGCAGATTGGCGAGCGGTTGCGGGGTTGCTGGGGGGAGGGGTTCACCAAGGATCAGTAACTGCCCAATCCATACACGATTTTCAGAACCAATTTGCTAGGAATTACTGTTTTTCGCCATAAGTCCCATGACGTAATCAGCATCACAGGTACACTACGAGAATCGGCACGGTACCAAGTCAACAATGCTTGAAGAACCTCAACTTAACGGACGTATCGCCAGCGTCATCAACAATTTGGCGAAAACAGCCGGTTGGTCAGCGCGCGAGGAATTAAGAGGTGCGTTGCGCGGACCCAAAACTAAGCCGGATGTGCTGATTACTCGAATTGGCGGCTCCGCCGTCGTTTTGGAGACCGAATACGCGCCAGCGAACACCCTCGCTGGCGACTGCATGAAGAGTCTCGGCCGAAACCTCAACCCTAGCGTAGCCGGTACTTCTGGCACCGTGAGCGCCGTCATAGGCATACGTGCACCTGATGAGTTACACCAATGCGATACCGGAGATCAAGCGCAAAGGATGCTCGAAAACGGGCATGAAATTGAGTATGCCGTCTACCAAGGCACTGCGGATGATCACGTTAGGTTTCCGAGTGGCGGGTTTATCAAAGGTTCTATACGCGATCTGATCGATTTCATACGTCCGGCATCTGAACCGCAAGCGGTTATCGACGCGGCAACCACGGCATTCGAGCAGGGAGTCGAAGATGCCGCGTGGCACATGCTCGACGCTGCCAAATTACCCGGCTATTACTTCGGTTTACAAATCGGCCAAGAACTACGCCAACCCTGGCCGGCGTATCCAGCAACGGACCCCGCATCAGCACAGGAGATTAAACAGGAACGCGCCGATCGAGAGGCCCGTGAGCAGACGGCAAAGATGGCCGCGGCCATCATTATCAACGCGTTGGCGTACCACCAAAACCTAGCGGGATTTTCCGTTTCTATTGAGATTGACGGTGAACGCCGGGATCACACGATCCGAAGTCTTGCAGACTTACTTGAACCGGCTGGTTATCATCCGAGCAACATTCTTGCCGAATGGCAAAACATACTTAGTTACAACTTCTGGGCGATTTTCGATATAGCCAGCAAGTTGCTTGGCATCATCCCACCAACCGTAGCGACTAGCGGGTTACTTGAACGTATGGTTGACACCGCGAATTCGATCCAAGACGCCATCAAGCAACATGATGTCGCGGGGACTATTTTCCAAAGATTGATAGCTGATCGGCAGACACTTGCGACTTACTACACGAGACCCGAAAGTACTACCTTAGCGGCGTATTTGTCTGTCCCTGGCGACCTCGACTGGGGCGATCCAAATACGCTGAAGAACTACCGGATCGCTGATTACGCTTGCGGGACAGGCGGGTTAGTTCTTGCGGCGTACCACCGAGCCCGCGAATTGCATCGCGCTCAAGGTGGCGATCCCGACGAATTGCATTCTCACATGATGAAAAACGCCCTCACGGCTTGCGACATCATGCCAGCCGCGGTGCACTTGACATCTTCCCTGCTCTCCTCGGTCGCTCCTCGCGTTCAATACAGCGGCACACGAGCCGTCCTCTATCTTTACGGTGCGACATTCGCGTTGAAGAACGGCGAGAAGATTGTAGAGATGAACACGCGAGGAAACCCGAGGAAATACACCAACGGCGATCCTATGTACGTGATGGACGAAGTCCACGTCGGGTCGCTCGGGTTGCTCGACATCAACTCAAGGACTCAACAAGCAGCGTTTCCGTTAAGCGCGGAGATGGCAGTCGGATCCAGTGGCACGCGTGCGCCAGTCGAAATTGATATGCCTCCGGCGAGCGAAGATCTCGTGATCATGAACCCGCCGTTCACGACGCCGACAAATCACGCCGGTGACCACGCAAAACCAGGCAATCCCGCATTCGCAGCGTTCGGGACAACCAAAGATGAACAGAACGCGATGTCGGCTAAGGTCAAATCGCTTGGCAAGGACACGATCAGGGATGGCAACGCCGGTCTAGGGACCGACTTCGCCGCGATCGCGAACAACATGGTCAGACCGGGTGGGAACATCGCATTAGTACTTCCCGCATCCAGCATGTTCGGCGGAATTGACGCAGGTTCGGGTGCCAGTTGGCAAAAATTCCGACGTATGTTGGCGGATGGGTATAACGACATTGTGGTCGTTAGCATCGCACAGGGGTCCGCATCGGACGCTGCATTTTCGGCGGATACGAATCTCGCGGAAGTGATTGTTGTTGCAAGGAAGTTGAACGATGGCGAAACGCCTGATCGAAAAGCACATTTCGTTAACCTCGTGGAACGTCCGAATAGCAAATTAGCGGCACAGGAGGTCGCTAAATCGATCAGACGAGCGACAGCGAAACTGAACCAACCTGCCGACTACCGTGAAATCTCGGTTGGAGACGAAAAGGTCGGCACTGTGCGTTTGGAGGAAGTCGACCCGGAAGATAAGTGGTCTACTGTCCGAATTGCAAATCTCGATTTGTTGCACACTACGGAAGCATTATCCAAAGGCTTCTTGAAGTTACCTAGGCGTTTGGAACCGATAACTGTACCGATTTCACCGCTTGGAGAAATCGGCGATCGAGGTCCGTTGCACCGAGACATTGCCGGGGGCAACCAAGAAACCTCACGAGGTCCGTTCACAAAACACGACGGCTTCGACGGCGGCACTGAGTGGCCATTCCTATGGAATCGCAAGAAAGCTGTTCAGAAAAGCATGATTGTCGAACCCGATAGCCATGGTCGAGTCAAACCCGGCCGACGCGACGAAGCGCACCGATTGTGGGAAAGGGTGAGTCATTTACATCTCAGCAACGAGTGTGCGTTCAGCGGAGATTCGACATGCGCCGTTTACACCGAGCAAAAAACTCTGGGTGCTAGGGCATGGCCAAACGTAAAGTTGGGCAACCAAGACGAGGAAAAAATGATGTGCGTCTGGTTCAACAGCACTTTGGGACTCATGAGCTATTGGCAGCGGAGCAATCGTTCGCAGAACGGGCGTGGCGGCACGACAGTTACGGCGATCCCGTTCATTCCCGCACTAGATGTCAAGAAATTGACTGATGCACAACTTCAAGCCGGAGCTTCGATATTCGACGACCTGTGCGGCGAGTCCCTTCTTCCCCCGAGCCAAGCGTTTCGAGACTCAGCGCGCCAAGAAGTGGATCGTCGGCTTTTCGAGGAGGTTTTGGGGTTGGATGATTCGGCTGTTGGTCAGCTGGCGATTTTGCGGAACCAGTGGTGTATGGAGCCTACGGTTACAGGGCGATGAAAGTCGTTATCGCCTGACCAAATCATGACGATGATTAGGAACAACAATCGATGACCCGAGAATCTTACGAAGATATGTTGGTCGGAGTCGGGGGCAGCGCGGCTGGGCAGGATAATGTGTGTCCAGGGCGTAAAGCTTATCGCCACAGTCTCCTACCCCAACACTCGGTGCACGAAGTCTCGCACTAGCGGGCGGTCTGCGTCGCGTTCCCAATCTTCCATCGTACGGTGGTAGAAATACACATGAAACTTCTCAGCTAGTCCGAAATATGCTTCGATGAGAGGGTCTTCGCGCTCAGCGGCTAGTCGTATTGCGGCATTTTTCATGGTTCTGTGACTATCGTGCCTCCAACCGCGTTCCTGCGCGACCGACATGATGGCGTGTGCAACCGCGCCCCACAGTTTCTCGGCGCCCTGTAGCACATCGCCCTGCCCGAACTCCGCATCCGATGCCGCGAGGAACTCCCGCGCTACTTGGCGGTGCTCGGTTGGGGACATCGTCGTGGTTGCCAATTCTCAATGCTCCTGTGGAGTCAGATTCTAGACGCGCGACGCCTGTTTCACGCCGCTACCGCTACCCTGAAATGCTCTTGCATCGCGACTAGGGTGTAGTCGATGTCCTCGGATGAGATGCCGTAGTGGGTGACCATGCGCATGACGGGGTCGCCAGCATTTACGAGAATGCCGCGTTCCTTGAGGTCGGCGGAGATTGAGGTTCCGCTGCCGGGTGGGATGTTGAAGTAGACGATGTTGGATTTTACCGCTTCAGGGTCGACGCTGATGCCGTCGATTTCGGCGAGGCCTTTGGCGAGTTTCTTGGCGTTCGTGTGGTCTTCGGAGAGCCGGTCGATCATGTTGTCGAGGGCATAAACGCCTGCGCCAGCGACGACGCCTACTTGCCGCATTCCTGCGCCGAGCATTTTGCGCCATCGTCTCGCACGGTCGATGAAATCTTCGCTGCCGACGACCACGCTGCCGATCGGGCACGATAGTCCCTTCGACAGGCAGAATGTCGCCGAATCGGCCGGTGCGGCCAGATCCGCGGCATCGACACCGAGACTGACGGCCGCGTTGAAGAGGCGCGCTCCATCGATGTGTACGGTCATTCCGCCTTCACGCGCGGCGTCGGCCATCGCTTGCGTCTGATCTGCTGAGAACGGTTGGCCACTGGATTGGTTATGCGTGTTCTCGATGCATAGCAGCTTTGTGGGCGGGACGTGGTAGTCGGTACGAGTGGTGGCGGCTCGGATTAGGTCGGGTTCCAAGAATCCGAAGCGGTCGGTTTTGACTGGGTAGAGGAATAGGCTGCCGAGTACGCTTGCGCCTCCGGCCTCGTTCGTGAAGATGTGCGACCGGTCGCCGACCAGAACCTGGTCTCCCCGGCCACAGTGGGCGAGCATCGAGACCAAGTTGCCTTGCGTTCCTGATGTGACGAATAGTCCGGCCTCTTTACCGAGCATCTCGGCGGCCTTGGCTTCAAGTGCGTTCACGGTGGGATCGTCGCCGTAAACGTCGTCTCCGAGTTCGGCTTCGTGAATGGCTTGTCGCATCTCGGGCGACGGCAAGGTTACGGTATCGCTACGCAGATCTACACGCGCTTCCATTTTTGGCTGGCTCCTGGGCTGGCTCCGGCAACTCAATCTGATCGAGTCGGTTGGTTACTAGTGTGAATCTTACCTGACCTGCGCGGGCAGACTGACGTGGGCAATATACTCAAATGTTGCACAGACATGCACACTCCACCGAACGACGCTCCCGATTTTGCCCCTCTCCCACCACTCTCTCGAAACGAGAGCGCACATCCCGCCCAACCTCCCCAATCGACGATGAATCACATCGCATACAGAGTGTGGGATTCCTGGGTGAAGAAGAGCTGGATGCTATGGGTCTTGGCGTTAGCTGTGCTGTTGCTGGATCAATCTTCGAAATCGCTGATCGTCGCGTGGTTGGACTGGGGAGAATCTTGGCCGGCGGAAGGCTTCCTGCGATTTACGCACGCTCGCAACACCGGGACCGCCTTCAGCCTTTTCCAAGGCCACAGCAACATATTGAGTTTTGTTGCAATCTTCGCGATTGGCGTGCTCTTGTGGGTCTATTGGACTACAGGTTCGAAGTCATTCATTCTCCGTCTTGCGCTCGGTCTGCAGCTCGGCGGTGCTTTGGGCAACCTGTTGGATCGGTTGAATCAGGGATACGTCACTGATTTCCTCGACGTCGGACCTTGGCCGATATTCAACGTCGCCGATTCGGGCATATCGGTGGGCATGGTGTTGATGGTTTGGTATTTCTTCATGAACCGCGATGAAGATGAAGCGACTTCTGCCGTTGCCGCCACAGCGGGCGTAAGCCAGATCGCCTCCGGCAAATGTCACCAATGCGCTGATGCGATGCGATACGGGACTTTGCACCCGGCTGATTCAAATGTCTCCGACACTCAAATTTGAAATAGACGGCGACGCTCCTTCAATTCGCCTAGATCTTTTCCTCCGCCACCATTCGCCGAACCTGTCGCGCGCCGAAATTCAACGCTGTATCCGATCAGGTGCCGCTTCAATTAACGGACGTGTTGCAACCAACCCTTCGACAGGGGTAAATCCTGGTGACCGCGTCGAATTTGACATGTCCGGCAACGCATTGGACGAATTTGCGCCGGTGCCACAGGTTATCGACTTCAATGTTGTCTACGACGATGATCATTTGATCGTGGTGGACAAGCCGGCCGGAATGGCGGTTCATGCCGGCGCCGGTCGGACGGATGGAACTTTGGTAAATGCGCTTTTGGCTCGTTACCCGGAACTTGCAGGACTGGAACCGGTCGAGCGCCCGGGCATCGTGCACCGTCTCGATGCTGACACGTCCGGCCTTATGCTCATCGCTCGAAACGTCGATGCTGCCGCCGCACTGTCTGCCGCAATCAAAGCGCGGGAAGTTGACAGGCGTTATTTGGCGATGGTGGTTGGCGAGATGCCTCCGGGCGCAGGTGTCGTTGATCGGCCGATTGGACGGCACCCTAAGATTCGTACGCGCCAAAGCGTAATCGACAACGGAAGGCCGGCGCGAACCCGTTTCGCATTCGTTTCGGGATTCTCGGTAGCAGGGAAAGCGCTTTCGATGGTTGAGCTTAAACTCGAAACCGGTAGGACGCACCAAATTCGAGTGCACATGCAGGCCATCGGCTATCCGATACTCGGCGACCCGGTTTACGGCACCAATCTGCCGGAAATCGATCTGCGTCGACAATTTCTCCACGCACATCGGCTAGGTTTCACGCACCCGATTACAGGACAAGCCATGGTGTTCCAATCTCCATTGCCGGATGACTTGGAATCCGTAATGAGTCAGATTGGTTTACCGTCAAGTTCCACGTACGGCAGTTAAATCGTCTAAATTGGAAAGTATGAGCATTTCGACCCCTGCACGCGTTCGCTTCGCTCCGAGTCCGACCGGAGTGATGCACATTGGCGGTCTCCGAACCGCACTCTACGACTGGTTTCTGGCTCGCAAAACTGGTGGTCAGTTCATCCTACGCATTGAGGACACCGACCGAAATCGATATGACCCGGACGCTGAGTGGCACATCAAGGAATCATTAAATTGGCTCGGCTTGGACATCGACGAAGGCCCGGACATCGGCGGCCCTCATGCCCCGTATACGCAATCCGAGCGATTGCAGCTTTACCAGGATGCCGCGGCTAAGTTGATCGACGCCGGCGATGCTTACTACGACGACACGCAGTCGGAAGAGTTGGCGGCGTTGCGACAACGTCAACAAGCGGCGGGGCAGGCACCGGGCTACGACAATCGGGGACGCTATCGAACCGCTGAACAGATCCAAGAGTCTAGAGACAACGGTCTTGATGTCGTCGTGCGTTTCAAGGTTCCAGACCACGGGGAGATGCAGGTCGAAGACGAGGTACGAGGTCGGTTGAAATTCGATCTCTCGCTGCTCCAGGATTTCGTCATCCTGAAGTCCGACGGTTTTCCAACGTATCACCTCGCGCATGTGGTCGACGACTACGAGATGGGCATCACACATGTCATTCGCGGCGAGGAGTGGATACCGAGTTGTCCACGTCACGTCTTGATTCAACAGGCTCTCGCTATTCCGACCCCAATGTACGTTCACGTGCCATTGATAACCGCTCAGGACGGGGCGAAATTAAGCAAACGACATGGCGCGCAGTCGGCTCTCGAGTATCGGGATGCGGGTTACACGCCGGACGCGGTATTGAACTACCTCGCGCTCCTCGGATGGTCGCCCGGCGACGACACGGAGATCATGAGTCGCGACGAGATCGCGTCGCGTTTCGAGGTGGAGCGGATTCTGTCGCATCCGGCGAAGTTCAGCGCGCAGAAGCTCGAGTGGATGAACCAGCAACACATCATGACGGCCGATGAAGATGCCCTCGCCGACATGATCATGCCCTGTCTCGAACGCCCAGAAGAAGACGGTGGGTTTCTTGATGAAATCGAACGTCCTATCGATCGTGGCATTGTGAAGGCGATGGTGCCGGTTCTTCGGGAACGCATTAAGGTGTTGCCCGATGTCGTTGCACTCATCGATTTCCTCTTCGTTGACGAGGTCCACCCGAACCCGGAAGAAATGATTGGGAGGCGGATGGACGAGGAGATGGTGGTCACATCCTTAAACGCCAGCATCGAAGCGCTCGAGAAAGTGGGTCAATTCGATGGCGAATCGATCGAACAAGCTCTCCGTGGCCTAACCGAGTCGACCGGGTTAAAGGCCGGCCAACTCTTCACACCCATTCGAGTAGCCGTAACCGCCAAACGAATCGCGCCTCCACTCTTCGAATCGATCGAGGTCCTAGGCAGAGAACGCACGATCACGCGATTGCGCAAAGGGCTTGAGGCGTTCGAATGGCACGTCTCCAATCGAAGGGATTGAGCTTGGAGTGTTACCATTCATACGGTAGATGAAAACCGATTGCGAAGGTTCGCATCGGGTTTGACCACAGGAGAAGTGATTTCAGTTGGTAGAGGTAAAAAACCGAGAGGGCGAGAGCTTTGAGGCGATGCTACGACGCTTCACGCGGAGCGTTCAACACGAAGGCATCATTTCTGAAGCACGACGGCGCAAGGCGTTCGAACCGCCGTCGGTCACGCGCAAGAAGCAACTCGCGGGAAAACTGCGAAAGAGCCGCAAGTCCACCGAGAAAAACGCCTAGCGTTCGGCCCGCGCAGTATGGCGCATTCATCACGCGTATCTTTCAGCGTTTCTCTACGGTGTAACGCGGCATGAAGTTTGGCATTGTCGTTTTTCCTGGTTCGTGGTCCGAGCGCGATATGCACTATGCCGTGTCTGATGTCTTGGGCTACCAAGCCGAATACGTTTGGCACCGCGAAGACAAGCTCGCTGGTTTCGACGCAATACTGCTCCCAGGCGGTTTTTCTTACGGCGATCACCTCCGTTGCGGCGCGGTCGCGGCGCACTCCCCGGTTATGGGGGCGATCAGAGACTTCGCTGAGAAGGGCGGATTCGTTTTCGGTAGCTGCAACGGCTTCCAAATCCTTTGCGAATCAGGTCTCCTGCCCGGCGCACTCATACGCAACGATCATCTCGAGTTCCGTTGTTCGCCCGGAACACTCCGCGTCGAGACATCGGCAACACCGTTCACGTCTCAATTCTCGACCGGCGATGTTGTCTCCATGCCGATCTCGCATGGTGAAGGCAACTACCAGGCCGACGACGAAACCTTGGCGTCGCTTGAGGGTAGCGGCCGCGTCGTTTTTCGTTACGTCGATGCCGAAAATCAAGCGTCAGTCGAGGCCAACCCAAACGGTTCGCGCAACAACATTGCGGGGATCATGAACGAACGCGGCAACGTGTTGGGCATGATGCCGCATCCGGAAAGGGCGTGCGAATCGTTGCTCGGCAGTTCCGATGGCAATCCGCTTTGGCAATCGATCGCCGCCGCGGTCGATGCTGGTAAGTCCTAATTACCGTGTCGCCGATCTCGCAAGAACTTCTCGACGAAGTCGCGCTGTCGCGCGCCGAATACGAAGCCATCGTCGACCGTTTGAACCGCGAGCCGAATCCGCTTGAGATCGGTCTTTTTGGTGCTCTTTGGAGCGAGCATTGCGGGTACAAACACACGAAGGCGCTACTGCGAACTCTCCCCAACACTTCCGACCGTCTATTGGTCGCCCCCGGCGCTGAAAATGCTGGCGTCGTTGACATCGGCGATGGCTATGCAGTCGCGTTCAAGATCGAATCTCACAACCACCCTTCGGCGGTTGAGCCATACGAGGGCGCGGCAACCGGCGTTGGAGGCATCGTCCGCGACATCCTGGCGATGGGCGCGCGGCCAATGGCGCTGATGAATTCACTGCGCTTTGGCCTACCAGATGACGAAAGACAACGATATCTGTTGAACGGTGTCGTCTCTGGCATTTCGGGCTACGGCAATTGCATCGGCGTTCCCAATGTTGGCGGCGAGGTCGTATTCGATCCCTCATATGCAGGTAATCCGCTGGTCAACGCGATGTGCGTCGGCATCATTGAAGACGCCAAGATAATGAGCGCAAGCGCGGACGCTCCCGGCGATTTGCTAGTGCTTGTCGGCGCGAAAACTGGGCGCGACGGCATCCACGGCGCGTCCGGATTGGCATCGCGAACGTTCCAGGAACAGGCCGAGATGCGCTCGGCGGTCCAGGTCGGCAATCCCTTCCTAGAAAAAGTACTGATCGAGGCCTGCTTGGAAGCGATCAATCTTCCGGGCGTGGTCGGGATGCAGGATTGCGGCGCCGCCGGTATCACGAGCGCGGCGGTTGAGATGGCGGAACGCAGCGAACTTGGTCTCAACATCGATGTCGCCAAGGTGCCGCGTCGGGAAAACGAGATGTCGCCCTACGAGGTCATGCTCTCCGAATCTCAGGAGAGAATGTTGCTCGCCGTCAAACCAGGGCACGAAGAGCAACTCTTTGAGCTTTTCGAGAAGTGGGACCTTGACGCTGCGATAATCGGCACTTTTGAGGCGGGTAACCAAGTTGTGGTTTCGGACGGCGCGCGGCAGGCCTCTTCAACGCCGGTTGTAACCCTGACTGATGCTCCTGAATATCAGTTCAACTCGCCCAAGCCTACGTGGCTCGAAGAATTGCAGTCGTTTGATCTGACGGCGCTCCCTGATCTGGAAATTACTCCCAACGAAGCTCTATTGGAGTTGCTCGCGTCGCCGAATATCGCGTCTAAACGCGCGGTTTGGCGACAGTACGATCACCAAGTCCAAAACAACACGGTGATTTCGCCCGGTGGTGACGCCGCTCTGCTTCGCATCCAAGGTACCCAACGGGCACTTGCGATTTCCACCGACGGTAACGGCAGGCTTGTCTACCTGAACCCCCGTGTCGGGGCCGCGATCGCCGTCGCTGAAGCGTGCCGCAACCTTTCGTGCGTTGGTGCTGAGCCGGTGGCGCTCACCGACGGCTTGAATTTCGGCAACCCCGAAACTCCAGACATCCAATACCAACTGCAAGAGTCTATCGCTGGCATATCCGAAGCGGCGGCAGCCTTCAACATTCCCGTTGTCAGCGGAAACGCGAGTTTGTACAACGAATCCGCGGGATCAGCCGTGCAACCAACACCGATCATCGGCGCGCTTGGTCTCTTAGAAGACGTCGGACGCCATGCGAATTCGGGGTTTAAGGACGAGGGAGACGTTGTCGTCTTGATCGGCGCAGGCACTCCCTGGGACAATATCAACGGTCTGGCCGGCAGCGAGGCGCTATCCGTTTTTCACGGCGAAATCGCTGGCAAACCTGCGCTCGACCTTGATTTGGAAATCAGAGTTCAGCAACTATGCCGTTCGATGATTGCGACGGGTCTGGTGAAATCGGCGCACGATATCTCTCATGGCGGGGTGTCGATCGCGGTAGTAGAGTCTGCGATTCAACGGAATATCGGCGTAACCATCATGCACGATGCAACGATCCACGATTGGGTGGCGGCGTTGTTCGGAGAATCCCAATCTCGCATCGTCATTACGTGCGCTGCTACGGATGTCGAGAGCTTGTTGAACGCGGCATCTAAAGCGAGCGTCCCTGCAACACGGATCGGAACCGTTGGTGGCGACCGCGTGCGGTTCACTGATCTGATTGATCTACCGCTAGGAACGGTCGGAGACGTCTGGCTCAATTCCTTCCAGACGGCAACATCTGGATGAACTGAGAACCACTCCAAATTACGTCTTAGAAGGCGTAAAATTGAACTTACAGGGTTGCTAGCAACCTTGAACCTCCCCAAATCCTCAAAGCGCGATGCCCTCCTATAACGTTTGGACCGTCGGTTGTCAGATGAATATGTCCGACTCGGAACGGTTGGGCGCGGGCATGGGGGGTCTCGGTCTTGACCATTGCGACAAACCTGAAGACGCGGATGTGGTGGTTCTGAACACTTGCGTCGTGCGCCAAACTGCTGAGGACACGGCGACCGGGATGTTGGGAAAGCTCAAAAAGGTCAAGGACGCAAACCCTGATCGCATGATCGTGGTGATGGGCTGCATGGTCGGGCCGTCGGACGCAGACCTGCGGCGGCGCTTCCCACAGGTTGATTTGTGGGCGCGCCCACAGGATTTCAACCCGATTCTCGAAACGGTGGCGTTTCGGCATGGGATTGAAAATGGCGACCTAGATGGCTGCTTGGCAAACCTGGTCCCGAATGACCCCAAGGTAGCAACGTTCGTCCCGATAACCCACGGGTGCGACAAGTTCTGCACTTTCTGTATCATCCCATACCGGCGCGGACGCGAAACCAGTCGGTTGCTTCCCGAACTCGTCGACGAAGCCAAGATGCTCGTTCAACGCGGCGTTAAGGAGATTACATTACTCGGCCAGAATGTCGATTCCTATGGCCACGATCTCGATGACCGCAAAGATTTGGCCGACCTCATGGAAGCCATACAAGATGTTGACTGCATCGAGCGCATCCGATTCCTGACGTCCCATCCCAACGACATGTCGACGCGGATCATCCAGTCGATCGCCGACCTTCCGAAGGTTTGCGAGACCGTAAATCTCCCCTTCCAAGCGGGCGACGACGTGGTTCTGGCCAACATGCGACGCGGCTACACCCGGGACCAGTATCTGGAGAAGATCGACGAGATTCGCGACATTCTCGGTGACGACATCACCTTGACTACCGATGTCATCGTGGGGTTCCCGGGCGAAGACGAGGAGCAGTTCGAAAACACAATCGACATCGTTGAGCGGGTCCGTTTCGACAAGGTTCACTCGGCGGCTTACAGCGAACGGCCAGGTACGGTGGCATCCCGACGTTTGCCGGATACCGTGACTCAAAGCGAAAAAAAGCGACGACACCAGCGACTCGACGCTGTACAATGTGCGATTCAAGCGGAGAAACACGCAGGGTTAGTGGGTACGTCGACCGACATTCTTTTGGAGGGACGCAAACGTGGCCGGATGTTTGGAAGAAACCGCAACGACAAGATCGTCTACGTCGACGATGGCGGGCATGTCGATTGCAACATCCGAACCGGAGAGACTATAACCGTCGAAGTAACCGAGGCGACGCCGTGGTCGCTAGTCGGTCAGCCGACAATCTAAACGGCTGAAAACTCGAGGAGGCACCATGATCTCCATCAATTCAACACCTAAGACCATCATCCCGGTCACTGAACTCGAACAATCGGCGTTCTGTCAGACCGAAGGGAATCTCCGCACGAAAACGCTTGAGCAAGAGTTCCAGTCCGGCGTGCGTTGGCAGAAGGTTCCGACGCGCTACCTGAAAATGACGCCCGAACAGGTCGAAGCCGGCATCCGATACGCTCGCAAAGAGATCGGGACCAAAGCCGTGGTCCTCGGCCACCATTACCAACGCGACGACGTCATTCAGTTCGCCGATTTCCGTGGCGACTCATATCTGCTTTCGAAAGAAGCCGCGGCCGCGAAGGAAGCGAAATGGATCATCTTCTGCGGAGTCCACTTCATGGCCGAAACTGCGGACCTGCTCAGTGATGATGACCAACACGTCATCCTTCCCAACATGGCCGCAGGATGCTCGATGGCCGACATGGCGGCGACCGACGATGTGGAGGACGCGTGGGACGATCTGATGGACGTGCTCGGCGAAGGAAGTGATGGTATGGCGGAGATCGTACCCATCACTTACATGAACTCGACCGCGTCGATCAAGTCCCTTTGCGGGCGCAATGGTGGGTTAGTCTGTACGTCGTCTAACGCCGACGCGGCCTACGACTGGGCGCTTGAACGCGGTAAGCGCATCCTGTTCCTGCCCGACCAGCATCTCGGACGAAACACCGGATTGGCCAAGGGCATCCCGGCCGAAGACATGGTGGTCTGGAATCCATTCAAACCGATGGGCGGTCTGAACGAATCGGAAATACACAATAGCAAAGTCATCCTCTGGCAAGGCCACTGCTCGGTGCACACTCGATTCACGGTGCGACAGATCGAAGACGCGCGACGCGACGATCCCAATGTCAACGTCGTCGTCCATCCAGAATGTGTGCGCGAAGTTGTGGATGCTGCCGACTATTACGGATCGACCGAGCTCATTCGCAAGACCGTCGAAGGCGCACCAGCGGGGTCATCTTGGGCCATCGGGACCGAGATCAACATGGTCAATCGCCTCCGTGACGATAATCCGGACAAGCGGATCTTCTGCCTTGATCCCGTAGTCTGTCCTTGCGCCACGATGTATCGCATCCATCCGGCATATGTGCTCTGGGTGCTTGAAGGAATCATGGCCGGCGTCGGAATCAACGTCGTCCAAGTCGACTCCGAAACCAAACGACACGCTCTGGTCGCCTTAGAACGCATGCTGGAAGTTGGCGGGTAGCCGCGGCTGGCACACGTAATCATCGCGACGAATCCAATGCAAGGCAACGGACACTCAGCAATTCAGCTGGAAAACCTGACCAAGCATTACGGCGATGTAGTCGGCATCCAAGATCTCTCCCTCGAAGTCACCGAAGGGGAGGTTTTCGGCCTCCTAGGCCCGAACGGCGCAGGTAAAACCACCACCATCCGTCTGATCCTCGATTTCATTCGACCCACATCTGGCAGAGCTACGGTCTTCGGTATGTCGCCACGAAACGATGGCATCAATATCCGCCGCCGCGTCGGCTACCTACCAGGTGACTTCGTGACCTACAACCACATGACCGGTTCGACGGTCACCGAGTACTTCACCAAGCTCCGACAAGCCGACCCGGTCAAACTTGAAGCACTCTGCGATCGATACAAACTCGACCTGTCGCGCAAAATCGGCGAACTCTCAAAAGGCAACAAACAGAAAATCGGCCTCGTCCAAGCCTTTATGACCGACCCTGACCTCCTAATCCTCGACGAACCCACGGCAGGTTTAGACCCCCTCCTCCAGTACGAATTCCAGAAGATGATTCACGAGGAAAAGAATCAAGGCAAAACCATCTTCATGTCCTCGCATGTAATGTCCGAGGTTGAAGCCACCTGCGATCGAGTAGGCATCATCCGAGACGGCGAACTGGTGACCATCGACACCGTCGCCCACCTTACCGAATTAAGCCTTTGGACTACCAAAATCACCTTCGTTCAACCTATCTCATCCGACACCTTCGACAACCTCCTCGGCGTAGCCGTAACCGACAACGTTGACAACCGCACTTTCAATCTTTCAGTCAGCGGCGAAGGTGCTATGGACTCTCTGATCAAAGCCGCCGCGAAATATCCCGTTCAAACCTTCGAGAGCCAACACGCCTCGCTCGAAGACGCCTTCTTGAAGTATTACTCGGTCGACGAAATCGACGCTTAGATCGTGTACAGCAACATCTTCCTCAAAACGCTGCGCGACGGCCGTCGCTCGATGCTCCTTTACTCGCTCGGCCAATTCATCATCGGCTTGTACGTCGCACTCCTTTTCCCCGACGTTGCAACTAGCTTCGCCGGCATGATAGAAGATCTCCCGGAGTTCATACAAGGTTTCATCGGCAGCGCGGAAGAGTTCGCGACGCCAGAAGGATTCTTCACCGCCGACCCTTACGGCATCATCACCCCCGTCATCATTGTTGCCCTCGCCATTAACCGAGGCATGGGAGCTGTCGCGGGTGAAGAACATGCTCACACCCTCGATCAGCTCCTCGGCAACCCCATCAGTCGGACCACCGTCTACATCCACAAGAGCCTCGCATTAGTCGCAGACTGCGTTCTCCCAGTGGCCGCAATCGCAACCGCCATCCTACTCGGCGCCGTGATCATGGACTACTCGGTATCGCTTTCCGGACTGTTTTACATGTCGCTCAGCCTGTTGTTGCTCGGCTACGCAACTGGCTTCATGGCTCTAAGCATAGGCGCCGCAACTGGCAGCAAGACTCTCGCCATTGCGATTCCAGCGGCCATCGTCGGAATCGGTTACCTCATCAATCTCCTCGTTCCCATAATCGAATCCCTCTCCGACTTGAAATACATCTCCATCCTCTACTACTACATCGGTGACAAACCGTTTATCAACGGCATAACCCCTTGGCACGCATTAGTTCTCGTAGCCATCGCCGCCATATCGTTCGCGGTGGGTCTACAGCGCTTCAATAACCGCGACCTACGCGGCTGAGTATTTGCTATGTGCCGGTTGTCCTCTGAGGTATTCGCGGTCGCTGGTGGAGGTAGCGCCCTCGCAACCGCGGCTACATTTATCAAGGTCCACTGGGACGCCGTCAAAGATCGAAAAGCGTTTAAGGTCGCGAAGGATCGCGAACGCCGCGGCGATGAGCCACGTAACCCTTAGAACTCCAGTCCGGGCTGAGCTTTGATTCCCTGTTCTCGATAGGGGTGCTTGACCTCGCGCATCTCTGTCACGAGGTCGGCGAATTCGATAAGTTCATCTGGTGCGTATCTTCCGGTGATGATGACATGCATCATATGAGGTTTCTGCTTCAGCGTCTCGATGACCTGCTCTACGGGGATCCATCCGTAGTGGAGCGGATATGTGAATTCGTCCAGGATGATTACATCGTGTTGATCGGATAGGATTGCCTGCTTGCAGTTTTCCCATTGTTGGCGGGCTAGTTCTTGAGTCTGATTCATGTCCTTGGAGCGCCAGGTGAATCCATCTCCCATCGCTTTGATGGGAATTCCGAGTTTATCGGCCGCCCGTTTCTCGCCAAAGCGCGCTCCCGTATGTTTGAGGAATTGGAACATCTCAACCCGCATTTCTCTACCCCAAGCGCGAAACAACACCCCGAGTGCGGCTGTGGTTTTGCCTTTGCCATTCCCCGTATTGATGACGACAAGTCCCTTCTTGGTTCTTGGTCCTTTAACTGATTGGGGCTCTTTTGTGGCGTCTGTTGTGTCTGTCATGGTTGTCTCCAAGATTTTTCATTGTCAGCTTTGTGCTAAGCGTTTGATCCCGCTTCAAGCACCTGCTTCAATGCATCGGCAAGTCTCAAGTTGTCGTCCATGTTTCTGATACCTACCCTGATGTACTGCGGTAGTCCGAACGAAGAACAGTCGCGGACGCACAATCTGTGTTCTATCAGCAGCCTACGCCGGACTTTGGTGGCGTCGCCAACCTTCAGCATTATGAAATTCGCCGCTGATTGGCAGGTCTCGAGGCCAAGCAAACCAGCGACATGTGCCAAGTACCGCTTACTTTCGATCAGCACCTCTCGACCTGCCTCCACATGTTGTCGGTCGGTCAATGCCACGATGCCGGCTGCCTGCGCCGAGGCGTTAACGCTCCAGCTGTGTTGATATCGTCCTACCTGTTTTACGACGTCTTCATCCGCCAGAATGTATCCCAAACGAAGTCCGGGTAGCGCGTGGTCCTTGGTCATCGAGCGCAGTATCACCACATTGGGCATGGATCGCAACGACGCGGTATCCCATCTGTTCTCCACGAATGGAGCGTACGCTTCGTCTAGAACGATTAATCCGAATTCCTCGACGGCCACGGCGATGCTCAACACCTCTTGCTCAGACAAGTAAACGCCGGTCGGGTTGTTGGGGTTGCATAGGAAGGTTAAGGCGGGGCGTCGCGCGCTAATCGTCTCCAGCGATTTCTGGATGTCCCAACGGAAATCCGGCTGGTTTGGAATGATCTCAGAGGGTGTCACGCCTTGCAGTCGGCAAGCGGCAGCGTATTCGCCGAATGTGGGTCCAAACACAACTGCGGCGTCATCGTTGCCTAAATACGCCCTGGCCAGTAGATGGATTATTTCAGTTGAACCATTGCCAACCAGAATGCGATTGGATTCGACCCCGGTGTCTCGGCTAATCGCATCCCTAAGGCGAACAGCATCAGGATCTGGATACGCTGCGAAATCTGCATTTTGTGCGGCTTGGATTGTGCATGAGGACGGTCCTAGCGGATTAACGCTGGCACTGAAATCGAGAACATCTTTGGCACGCAGTCCAAGCCCATCCAATTCCGCGATGTTTAAGCCGCCATGTTCCGGTTTACCGTCCTGGAGAAACTGAACCGAGATCGTCATCCTGTAAACACTCCACGTATGGCGAGTATGAACACCGTCAGTGGTATACCGAAGAGTGCGACGACATATGCGACACGCACGGCTTTACCGATATCCTGAGATCGAGGTTCGACCATGCCTAGACCGATGCGGTATACACCGGGTTTCTCTAAAGCGACGCTCAACAGGCCGGACATGGCGCCAATGGTCCACCCTGCATTTGGGCTGGAGGTAAGTCGACGACCTGACAACGCCCATTTCCAACCCTGGAAGACATGAAGTTTCAGAGGGATGCCAGCTGACGCTATAAGAAGTGCGCTTAGTCTTGCAAATAGTAGATTTACAGCGTCATCGAGTTTAGCCGATGCCTTACCTAGGTACTCGTACTCGCCTCGGTAACCGATCATGCTGTCGAGGGTGTTTATCGCACGGTACGCGCACGCACCGGGAAGTCCGAACAATGCGAACGCGAGCCAAGGCGCGATATAGCTATCAGTCGTGTTTTCGGCCACCGATTCAATCGCAGCGGCGGTCACTTGGGTACGATTGAGTTCCGATGCATTCCTGCTGACCAAGCTTTTGAGCCCATTTCTTGCTTCGTCGATGGTGCCAGTTTCCAGCGCGTGTTGGACGTTTTTCGCCGCTTTGGCCAATGCACGAACAGCGAATGTGGTACTTAGCAGCCCGGCGCAACCAATAATGTACGGGATGGCACCGAGTTCCCTTAAAAAGTTTGCGATCACCCACGCAAGTCCAGCTGTCAGTAGCGGTACGGAAATCGCCATTAGTGTTCCCCATCCCAGTGCCGCGTTCGGTCGGTTGCCAGATGGTCCGAGTCGTTCCAGCAGCGTGGCCAATTTGCCGATCCAAGCTACTGGATGCATCGCGGTTGGTAACTCCTTGAATGCCATGTCTAGCGCCACGGCGATCAGCAGCGCTACAACGTCGAGGTACCATTCCCCTGGCCAAATCTGCCATTCCATCGTTTGCAACCCGTAGAACTCACTCACATGTCCAAGATCCAGTCTCTATCTTGTCGATCTACCTATTGTGATGGACCGACAAGCCAAACTTGGGGGCTTCCAGTTTCGGGGTCTCGCTGGACGGTGGTTTCAACGCCGAAAACGCGGCGCAGGTTCTCGGTTGTCAGCACGTCAACTGGTTCACCAATCGTATCTATGACGCCCTCCGACATTAGCGCCAATCTGTCGCAATACCTGCTTGCCAGGAACACGTCGTGCAATGCGACCACTACCGCGACTTGGCGAGACTCGATCTCTTGTTTGAGCGTTTCCATGATCGAGAGTCGGTATCGCAGATCGAGGCTGGAAGAGGGTTCATCAAGCAAGATGACGCTGGCTCGCTGCACAAGTGAGCGAGCCAGAACCACCCGTTGCCTTTCGCCGCCGGAAAGCCGATCCAGTTGACGATTTTCGAATCTCACCGTTTCCGTTCGATCCATCGCTGCCCGCGCCATCTTCCGGTCGCGCCTTCCCTCCAGTTCGAACCTTCCTAGATGCGGATACCTGCCCATGAGCACCGTTTCCAGCGCGGTGAAGGCGTGATTAGCATCGTGCTGCGGCATGTACGCGATACGGCGGGCGCGTTCTTCGGCATTCATTCCTCCCAGTTGCATTTCACCCAATCTGACTGAGCCTTCGTCGGGTCGTGTCAAACCCGCGAGTACTCGCAACAGAGTGCTCTTGCCAGCGCCGTTGGGACCGATGAGACCTACAATTTCGCCGGGTTCGCCTTCGAACGAGACTGCATCGAGAGCCTGAGTCTCGCCAAGTTTGACCGATACATCATCTGCGATGATCGTGGCGTTTGTAACGGCTACTGCCATGTTTTCACTCCCCGTCATAAGGTTTGAAATCTTCAAACGTCACATCGCCGAACTTGTTTGGGTAAAGCAGTCGGGCGGTTTCTTCAATACCCCGAACGTTCCAGTGTGACAACGTGGTGTAGAGGCGTCCATCAACAACGTGCAACTGGTTCTCGGATATCGCTGTCACGCTCGCAAGTGCTGGATGATTCAACAGATCATCGCGGAACTCATTCGCGCCGTACTCAACGGGTTGCGTGATCAAGATTACGTCGGGATTCATCGCTGCGATCGACTCGATGCCGATCACCTGATGCCCTTCTACACCGTCACGCGCAGAGGCATTGACAGCGCCACCAGCTTCCACGATGCCACCTTCAGTCGTGTCGCTGCCGGCAACGTAGATCGAATCTGAGTAACGGGAGACAGCGATCACTGCAGGTCTATCGGCATCATTGGGCGGCGGAATTTGATCAGCGACGAATTTCAGTCGGTTCTCGATTTCGGCGACCAGCTCCAGCGCGCGGTCTTCGACACCTAGCATGTAACCGATAAGCAGAATGTTGGGGATGTTCCCTTCTGACGAACTCTCCAATGCGGTGCGAGCTACCGGTACGCCTGCTTCTCTGATGAGATTCACAACATCGGCATCGGTGTACTTCGAAACCAGAACCAAATCTGGTTTGGTAGCGAGAACGTTTTCGACTCCTTTCTCGAAAGTTGGTAAACCGGCCGCTTGGTCTGCAACGTTCGAATACGCGGGGTCAGCTGCGAACGGACCGACCGCGGCGAATCGATCGGTGTCCAACAATGCCAAGAGGATTTCGTCGTGGCCGAGGGAATATGCCAAGACTCGCTCTGGACGTTCTTCGATCACCACCACTTCATCTGCCAACTGGACCTCGCGTGGCCAGTCGCGGTTGGACGGGTCAACGATCCCTTTGACAGCTGGGTACGGTACCACTGTCGGTGTCGGTGTTGAGGTAGGTTCGGGTGTGGCCGTCGGCTCGGGAGTAGCAGTTGGTTCCGGGGTGGCAGTTGGTTTCGGTGTTGCGGTCGGTACCGGAGTTGCCGTTGGTTCGGGTTCAGGGGTAGCCGTAGGCTCAACCACTGCTTTCACTACGGGCGCGGCAGTCGGTGCGACCGTCGGTTCAGTTTCTGATTCACACGCGACGAACGCCACGCTCGCGACTATCACCATCAAGATGGCGATCATTCCGAATTTCAATGTTGGTTTCAACTCGTTGCCTTTCGGGTTTTACAGCATTGAAGCGCGAGCCTTGTTACGGGCCAGCAGCAGCACAAAGAAGGGGGCACCAACGAGCGCGGTGACCACTCCCACGGGGATTTCTGCCGGGGCAATCGCGACTCTCGCCAACGTATCGGCAGCCATTAGGAAGATCCCGCCGCCGATGGCGCTCAACGGAACCAATGCGCGGTGATCGGCACCAATCAATAGCCTCAGCGTGTGAGGTGCGATCAAACCGACGAATGCGATGGCGCCTGAGAACGCCACTGCGGCTCCTGTGATCAGTGAGGCGGCCAGCAGCAATAAGTTACGGGTCAATACGACTCGGACACCGAGAGCTTTCGCCACGTCTTCGCTAACCATCAGCAGGTTCAGATCTCTGGAGAAAAGAACTGCAACGGCGATGCCGAGAACCACTAAGGGCGCCGAGATGCGGATATCGGTCCAAGTAGACGCTCCGAGTCCGCCGGCGAGCCAGAAGAGCATTTCCCGTTGCGCTTGTAGATCTGAGGTGAAGAGGATGATGGCAGAGATGACGGCGGCGATAAAGGCGCTGATCGCGACGCCAGACAAGAGAAGAGCTGCCATGGAGAATCGTCCGCCTAGCGAAGCGACGAGGTAGACAAGTGCGAGTGCGCCCGCGGCTCCGGCAAATGCCATTGCGGGCAGAGCCAAGGCGATCACGGCGTGGAGGCCGAGCGTGATCGCGATGACCGCGCCGAGAGCGCCGCCCGCGGATACGCCGATGATCCCCGGATCGGCCATCGGATTGCGGAAAAGTCCTTGCATCACGGCTCCGGAAACACCGAGGGCGGCACCGACGACCAACGCAAGTAGGATGCGCGGCAATCTGATCGTATTTATGATGGCGCGTTCGGCGTCTGAAGCGGTGGTGTCGGCAATCCCGAGATGTTCGAGCAATATACCGATGGTCAGAGAAGGAGGAATGGTGAACGGACCAACTGCGGCGGCGACGATCACCAACACCATTCCGACGACCGCAAGTACCGCCGATCCGAGGCCGAGCTTCACCAACACTGGTGTGTTGCTGAATTCCGAGACGGCGCGTAGCCATCCCGCGCGGCGACGCACCGACCATCTGCCGGCACGCGATTTTCGTCGTTCAGAGCGCAGGTGCGGCACTCTGGAACTTGCGGATCCCAAAAGAAAAATCCCCGCCGCCATTGCGCGACAGGGAATGCACCGGATAGATCTTGGGTTCTTGTTTGAGACCCAGCCTGTACCTGAGACGCTCCCTATGGCGAAGAGCGACTGCTCAGCCAAATCCGGCAGGTCTCCTGGCTTTCGGATCATCACCCATCTCGCGCCTTCCCATCCATCGTGGACAGTGGCTCTAGCGAGGGGCTACCCGATTACAGTGGCGCCTCCGCAGCGGATTCTCACCGCTTTCCCTATCTGTGCTCGATCGTCGAGCACCACCAGTTTTGGTTGGCTTTCTCGATTCACGTTACCAGCAGTTGCCGATGTTGTCAATGCCCTATGGCGACGTACGATGGACTCATGACACGTATTCACGACACTGGCTCACAACCGCTCGGCCGGGTTGTGATGTTGCAGGGTACCGGGTCTTCCGTGGGCAAAAGTCTGCTCGTAACCGGGTTTTGCAGGGTTTTTGCGCAGGACGGATATCGGGTCGCTCCGTTCAAGGCGCAAAACATGTCCCGCAATTCCGGGGTGACGCCGGACGGCCTCGAAATCGGCCGAGCGCAGGTTGTGCAGGCTGAGGCAGCGGGAATCGAGCCAACCGTCGAGATGAATCCGGTGCTGTTAAAGCCGGAAGGGAATGCGACTTCGCAGCTCATTTCGATGGGCAAGATGAACGGCACGTTACAGGCGAGAGATTTCCTTACGCGGCGTGAATTGCTGTGGACGACTATTAAGGATTCACTGGATTCGCTGCGGAGGCAGTATGACATCGTGGTGGTGGAAGGTGCGGGCAGTCCGGCGGAGATCAACCTTCGCGCGGGAGATATCGTCAACATGGCCGTGGCATTGTATGCCGACGCGCCGGTCTTCATCATCGGAGATATCGACAAGGGAG
This sequence comes from Dehalococcoidia bacterium, assembly GCA_965232825.1. Taxonomy (GTDB): domain Bacteria; phylum Chloroflexota; class Dehalococcoidia; order Lucifugimonadales; family Lucifugimonadaceae; genus Bin127. The sequence continues at coordinate 1,187,518 of OZ247429.1, forward strand.
GGGTGTTTGCTTCGCTTTACGGGACCAATGCGCTCATCAGCGAGGAGGAGCGCGCGCTGGTCAAGGGATTCATCATCAACAAGTTCCGCGGCGACCCGAGTCTTTTGGGAGATGGTCTTGACCAATTGAAGGTCCTGACCGGCGTCGATGTGATCGGGGTGGTGCCGTACCTGTCAGATGTGTATGTTCCTGAGGAGGATTCGCCTCGGGAGGCGCGCCGATCATTCGCCGAAGTAGCGGAAGACCACGTCGAGATAGCGGTGGTGGCGTTGCCCCGTATTGCGAATTTTGACGAGTTCGATACGCTCGCTCTACGGTCCGGCGTGCATCTTCGATATGTCCGACGCGCGAGCGATTTTGGCGAGCCTGACCTCGTGATATTGCCGGGCTCGAAGTTGACGGTGGCGGACTTGGACTTCGTTAGAGGGTCCGGCATTGAGTCGAAGATCCGGGAGCATGTCTGGAATGGGCGCGCACTCATTGGGATTTGCGGCGGGTTGCAGATGCTTGGCAACTCGATACATGATCCGGAAGGCATTGAGTCAGACCAGCCATTTGCTGATGGTCTCGGAATTCTCGACATCGAGACAGCGTTTGCTGGCGATAAGCTGACGACACGGACCGATGCCAAGATATTGGCGGACCGTGGACTTCTCGCTGGTGCTCGCGAATTGAAGGTGTCTGGGTACGAGATTCACGTCGGGATGAGCGATGGGCCAACGGGTACGTCGGTGGCGATGGAGTCGCTAAATGGTGGCAACGCAGTCGGGTTCTTGGACAGCACAGGTCGAGTCTTTGGGACGTACCTGCATGACTTGTTCAAGAACGACGCATTCACGCAGACCGTTGTCACTAATCTGGCGCGCATGAAAGGTCTCGCCCCTTCCGACGAAGTAGAACCGTTTTCACAGGACGCAGAGTTCGAAAAGCTTGCGGCGCATCTTCGACGCCATTTGGACATCGGGGCGGTCTATCGTTCGATGGGGCTGTGATTCTTTGGTTGGCGGATTTCAGGTGCTGGAATTCCGTTCGGTGAACGCGATGAGGCTATCGGCGGCCTGGTCTAGGAGCGTTGAAACTTCTGGGTCGGTGATGTTGCCGGATTCATCCATGAAGTTGGCGACGTGGGGGAGGAGGACTCGGGGTTGGTGGAGGACGTGGCCACCTTCCGACTCGATGCTGTAGGAGGCGTGCATGTGCATCCGCGGGCATCCTGATCGTCCTGGTCCGGTGCCGATGATGAAGAAGATTTTGTTGGTTAGCAGGTTGCCACGTCTGGAGAGCCACTCGATGGCGTTCTTGAGGGTGGCAGTCATCGAGCCGTTGTATTCGGGGCAGGCGATGATGATGGCATCGGCTCCTCGGACGGCGTCACGGAAGGCCTCGGCGTCGGCCGGTATGCCTTGAGCTTCGACATCGGGATGGAACATGGGGACGGTGTTCAAATCGAAAATAGTCGACTCCACTCCCCTATCCGCAGTCTTGTCGATCAAGTTCTTCAGGAGCTTGAGATTCCAAGACTCTTTCCGTAGGCTTCCGCATATGCCGAGGACTTTCATGGTGTTCCTTGGGTTGTTTTCGTTCTAGTTCGAATGGACGTTCGTAGTGTATATTCGGCGACATGATTCCTGCGATTGACCCAGAGGCAGATTACCGGGCGCTGGTTAGGCGAAGCTACGACGCGTGTGCGGAGGCGTATGAAGAGTCGCGTCGGACCGAACCGGGAATTGAGATACGGGGTTTGGTGGATCGACTCGAAGACGGTGCTGCGGTGCTCGATATCGGTTGTGGCTCCGGGGTGCCGATCGCCAAGGCGTTGGCTGAGCGATACCGGGTCACGGGAGTGGATGTTTCGGAGGAGATGGTTCGTCGGGCCCGGGAAAATGTGCCGTCTGGCGAGTTCATTTGCGACGACGTGATGTCGGTGGATTTCGGGCCGTCCAGCTTTGATGCGGTGGTTGCGTTTTACTCGGTGTTCCATCTTCCTCGAGCGGAGCATCCGTCGCTGTTTCGGAGGATTCACGATTGGCTCAGGCCGGGCGGGTATCTGCTGTGCACCCTGAGTCACGGAAGCGAAGAGGGCTATACGGAGCCTGACTTCCATGGCGTGACGATGTATTGGAGCAACTTCGGGCTGGGTGAATACTTGGAGATTCTTCCTGCAGCGGGGTTTGAGGTTATCGAAGTATCGTCGACTGGCGCAGGTTGGAAGGACTCTGCGCTGGCGTCGAGTGAGGATCATCCTTTGGTGCTGGCATCCCCTGCGTGATTCGCACGCGTCCCCTTCGCTTTGCGAAGGGGGGAGGCGCGTTTAAGCGCCTGCGGATGGGGTTGGCAGGTCGGGGTTGCTTGGGTTTTGGGATTTGGTTTTGTTGTTCAGGTCTTTGTCATTGAGGTGTTTTTACGACTGTTGTCGAGGCACCGCCGCGTCGTCGGGGTTGCGGCCGGAATCTGGTTGTAGGTGGATCATAGGGTCCAGCGCCGCCGACGTCGCCAGACCGTCGGCCCTCCGTGCGGCGCTTCGATGTCGCCGCCCGTCATCACTTGGTTCTTCAACCCCGCGTTGACGCTGTGGCCATCCCCGCACGACGATGTGGAGACGACGTATTCGGATAGGAGGAACGATCGTTCGGATCTTGATCGGGAGCCCCTCTCTTGCCCTTCCCCTCTGGATTCCGGCTTTCGCCGGAACGACGGGCCCCGCCGGTAATGGCGGGGATGCTCGTCGGTAGTGACGGGGTGCCCGCCGGTGATGGCGGGATCGGCAAGGGGAGGGAGTTCACGACTGGCTTGCGAGGCGAAGTCCGCATTACTACTCCGCATCCGAACACTGCAGCACAGGCTCCCCCGTGACCGGTTTTGGTCGGCGTTGCGCATGACATCGATAAAGCTTGTGACGGGCACCGTCGCGGTCGGCCATGAGCAGTCGCTTTCACCTTTCGGCTTGGGCTGTCGCTCTTGGCTCGCCATGTGTACTCCCGTCCGCAGACCTGTTTGTTTGTATGTTGGTTATTGCAGCATCGAAAAGAGTTTTGGCCACAACCCGGTTCGACGCGGCGATGTCTCTGGGCGCCTGGAGCGTTGACCGAAAGGGTATTGGCTTTTGGCGCTTAGTTACTGTTGTACTACAACATGTGTGGGAGAGTCAAGCTGTTTGGCATGTTTGAACTAGGATTTGAAGGATGGGGAAGATGGGAATGAGGGGGGTGTTGTGGGAGGGGGTTGTTGCGTTGAATTTCGTGCATCCCCCTGCGTGCTTCGCACGCGTCCCCCTTCGCGGGGCGAAGGGGGGGGGGTTGTTGTGCACAGAACCCCAGGGGCCAGTCTTTTTGCTGCTCGTAGGAAGAGGAGAAGGCGGTCGGGTGTTCTTTGAGGGCGCGCAGGCGGAGGAGGCGATAGGTGGGGGCGTCGGGTTTTGTTAGTTCGCGGATTTGCATGGGGCCGGCTGAACCGCAGATTACGCGGATGGGTTGCGATTTTGGGTGTTGTGGAAGGTTTCGTTGAGTCGTTCGATTAGATCGCACCTAGCTGGATGGGCCGGAACTTGACAACGTTATGACTTCTGGTCCCGATTGCTGGTTTTGGGTGGGTTCGATGTTGGAGAGTTCGGCTAGCTGGTTGACGATGCGGACGGTTTCGACGCTTACGGTGCAGACGCGTTTGAGGAGGTCGATGACGTGTTCCTTGTGGTCGGCAAAGCGGTAGTGGTTGAAGCGTTCGCGGATGGTCGGGTCTCTGGGCGTGCGTTCTTTGTACTGGTCTAGGACCCATTCGAGTGCTGATCGGCTGCCTAGGCGGTATTCCCAAGCTGAGTCGGGGATACCGGTTAAGGTGGTTTGATTGTCGAGGGTTATTGTGCCGCGTTCTTTGTTGGCGCGGAGGCGAGGTTTGCCTGCCGGTTTTTCCTGCTCAATGTGGTTGAGGTTCCACGCATTTGCCGATTCGAAACCGATGTGTAGGTCTAATAGTTCCTTTCCTATCAGTGTCCATTCATGGAAGTCGTCATGCAAAAACAGGCGAGGAAATTCTTGCAAGAGGTCAACGGCGTAGACTTCGCGGTATTTCGGATCGTGGAGCACCGCGTAGGTGTAGGCGAAGATGTCTTCGGCGGTGATGCCGTCGTCGCTGTAATGCTCACGGACCTGCCGTAAACCCCACTCGGTAATGTTGCTGATGCGGTCGCCTTCAGGTGTGTAGCGGTAGAGGGGTAGGCATTGGGAGTCACCTGTGAAATGTCGATCAGCGAGCCTGTCGGTGGCCACGACGAAAAATTCTCTGCCATTTGCATTGAAGCAAATCATGTTGTTATCAGCGCTTCGGCCCGGTGGAAATATCCGCGGCATTTGATACTGTCGGCCATTTAACTCACGGAGGTAATACAAGAATCTGCGTGCAAACGGCCTATATTGCGCTTCAACGATGTGCGCGGAGGAGAATGCCACTCGTGTATCGCGGGACAGATTTTTTCGTAATTCATAGTCCCACTTGATTTCGGTGCCCAACTCGGAAGCGTCGAATTCTGTACCACCCAACATCCTGCGCTTGTCCTCGTATGCCTTTGAAAAATACCTAACCTTGGCCCTCAAGTGGTTGCGGTCGAAATCGAACACCCATTCATCTCTCTGTGTAGCGACTCCATTTGAATACAGGCGGAATACCGCCGAATCAGCACCGATGCTCTTGGCGCTCCTTGTTTGGGCATTCGCTACGAGTATAAGATTGTCGAAGTCGCTATTTGATTGGTTGAGCCAGTTATTCCGCTTGTCGGGAACAATTTCAGCAAACTCAAAATCGAAAATGCGTTTATTGTCTATATATTTGGTTTTTTCTTGTGCTTTCGCGTGGTCACCAACGGCGTTGTAAAACGTACTGAACCCTGTTGCACCTTGTCGCCTTACCAAGAAGTAGATCGCAACTCCGACGCGAATCTTGTCGTCGAATATGTTCCCTCCTTCACGGCGACGTCGCTCTCCACTGGTTCGGGCATTGCCCTTGAGGTTGATTATCCATAGCTCGTTGAATTCGTCAGCGACGACCTTCCGAAAGCCGTCGTCCTGCCGGGAGTCGAGGAACGCGCTGTTGCTGACGAAGGCGATGATTCCATCATCCGCCAACCGATCCGACGCCCAGCGAATGAACCGCTTGTACATGTCGTACTGCAAGTTACGATTCTGGGCATTGCTTGCATCAGAATAGGTTTCACGAATTCGCTGGTCGATTTCTGGGTAGACCCGGTTAGGATTGAAGTCGTTGAAATTCGTCTGCGCAGCGTTATATGGTGGGTTACCGATGATGACGCTGATGGGCTTTTCGTTCTGTTCTTGGATGCGTATCCAGTTGTCCACCGAGAGACCGCCGAGATTGAATCCAACCTGCCGAGTTACTGCGTCGCCGGTGCTTCCCGACTGCTGCCAGTCCATGTTGTCGAGCGTGTCTACGAAGCAGAGGTTGGGGAACTCTAGGTATTGCCCGGTCTTCTCTCGGTAGCTGTATTCGATGTTTAGGTTGGCGATGTAGTAGGGGAGGATTGCGACTTCGTTGGCGTGGATTTCGTTAAGGTATTTGTATTCGAGGCGATCGGCTGGCAGATAGTCGATGAGGCTAGTGATGAAGGTGCCGGTACCGGTTGCGGGATCGAGGATCTGGACATTATCGTCGGCTAAAGTTCGTCCGAAGTGCTTTTGAAGCAGGTGGTCGGTGCCTCGGATGATGAAATCGACGATCTCGTTGGGGGTGTAGACGACGCCGAGTCGGTCGGCGGCGGCGGGGTTGTAGGTCTTGTAGAAGTCTTCGTAGATTGCTTTGAGGAACTGCTGTTTCTCGGAGTAGTCGGCGATATCGTCAGCGGCGCGTCCGATGGCGCCGTAGTATGTGCGCAGGCGATCGATGGCTTGGCGACGCACATCTCCGGTGAAGAAAGTGTTCTCGAGGGCGGTTAGATGTGCTGCGATGTTGTTCTCGCGGTGGAACTGGTCTTCTGCGAAGACGCGGAGGAAGATGTCTTGCGTGAGGATGTGTTGCAGGAGCATCTCGCGCACGTCGGCTTCGGAGACGGCTGGGCTGATGCTTTGTCGGCACTGTTCGAGGAATTCAGCGGCGCGTTGCTGGTATTCGGGGTTGTTGTCCTCGGCCTCTTCAACAGATTGACGCAGGTTTTCGAGAACAGTGGGTAGGTCTGCTTTGAACTGTTCCTGTGCGGCGCGGAACTCCTCGATATTAGGTAGTTCGTAGTTGAGGAAGTGAAGGATAAGACGGTTGAGTTGTGCGGCGTCGCTCATGTCGACCCGCATGGTCTCTTCGCGGTTTTGGAAAAGAACGGCGGTCTGGGAGTCTTCGAAGAGGATGTTGTCGCGCGGGTAGCCGCGGTTGAATTTGGCTTGGATTTCGGCGTCGAGGTCGTCGTGGGTGTCTTTAGCTTCCCAGTAGCCGCGTGCCATGCGGAGGGAGTCTTTTACAGTGCCGTCAGGGATGCCGCCGGGTCCGGCCAGTTCGGGGATGAGTTTGAGGTTTTCACGATGGTTGGAGCAGTAATCGGCGAGGCAGTTCTGGAATGCTGCGCGGATGCTCGATTCGTTGTCGGAACCGCCGAACTCGATGATCTCTTCGAGTTCTTTGTAGTAGGTCTCGATGTGGGGGTAGGTTGGCATGGGGTGATTTTAATGCTTAGGTGGTGGGCAGCATCCGTATCGGTGCTTTCGGCTTCGATCGGTCGGCGATTTTGCCAGCCGCGGGCTGAGGGAAATCGTTGCCTTGATTCCAATGGCAGATACAATCTGTGAAAAGTCGGGTAATCATCGAAGTAATGGTTCTCGTAATGAGTGACTGAATCTACGGAGGGTCGAATCTTGGAATGGTTGGCAATTGTCTCGCTCACAGTTGGGGTTATCTCAATAATCCTTGCCGGAATCGCGATTTGGCTGAGCACGTTGAATTATGAGCGCACAAAGGACGTTCTAGCAGAAATCAGCAAACAGGCAGCCGTGATTGAGGGCACGGTGAGCGAAACCCAAAGTAAATTATTGGATACCGTAACGGCCATCGCCAAGCCCAAAGAGGAAACGCAAGAAGACAAGTTGCTCGAGACACTTTTACCTGAGATGATGAAAAACCCTGAACTCCTCGCGACGCTAATGAAGGCGGGCCAACAACAAGGAAGATCACAGACATAAATGGAGAATCTGTTCTAGATTTCCATGTCACAAATGTGTCGGCAAAAGATACGTCATGGATCAAGGGAGGAGCGTTTCAGATGTTGCGTCGGCATTGCACCACCCCACCCTGCACATCCCCGCCTTCGCAACCTTTTTGCCTTGCGAAAGGGGGGGGGGGCTTCGTTGTAGCTAATCGTCAGCTCCAGAGCGCTCCCAGATTTTCGATGTGGTAAAGCGCGCCGACGTTAACCTCTCCGCACCGGACCAGATCCTCGGTCCCCACCCCCAACCAAACTAACCACCATGTATTAGCGTCTAAGGGGTTGATGTCCGTGAAATAGGTTTGATGAGATGAAAAGGTACGGAAATTGGGTTGGCGCTTTGGCGTTGATTGGTGATGTTGGAAACGTTGGTTTGTATGATTCTTAGGTGGCCGCATGGATTGAATGAGCAACAGTGTCCGAGTTCGATTTAGAAGGCGATTTTGGCAAAACTTCAAACAGTCAAGTCCCCTGAGCCGCCGAAGTCCCCGGCGTACCTCGTCAACGCGGTCCGCAAGCCGATTCAGGATTTCATCCACACTCAACAGATCGGTGCGATCATCCTGTTGTTGGGCGCGGTGGCGGCTCTCGGTTGGGTCAACTCGCCGTGGGCGCACACTTACGAGGATTTTTGGCACACGCACATCGCGTTCGATATCCACATCTTTGGGATTTCGGAGGATCTAAAGCATCTAGTCAACGATGGGTTGATGGCGGTGTTCTTCTTCCTAGTGGGGCTGGAGATTCGACGGGAACTTAGGCACGGAGAGCTTTCGACGTTCAGGAAGGCGGCTCTGCCGGCGTTCGCGGCGATCGGCGGGATGGTGGTGCCGGCGGCGGTCTACCTGCTCTTCAACCGTTCGGGCGACGGTGCGATTGGCTGGGGAATTCCGATGGCGACGGATATCGCATTTGCGCTCGGGGTGTTGGCACTGGTGGGCAAGCATATCCCTGCCGAGTTGCGGGTTTTTCTACTCGGATTGGCGGTGGTCGATGACCTGGGTGCGATCGCCGTGATCGCGACGTTCTACACGGATACGATCGACTGGTTGCATCTGGGCCTCGCGGTCGGGATGTTCGTCGTGATCTGGGGATTCATTCGCTTAGGAATTCGTTCGCTCGGTTTCTACATCATCCTGTTTGTGTTGATGTGGCAGTACTTGCTCGAATCGGGGATACACGCCACTCTTGCTGGCGTCGCGGTGGCGGCGATCGTGCCGGATCAGCCGGATCTGGAGCGCAAGGACTACCGAAAAGCGGTGGAATTGCTTTTGCACGATTTCGAGCTGGCGATGGAGCGGGGCGATACCGAGAAGGCGGAGTCGATCACGCAGCAGGTGGAGAAGCTTAGCCGGGGCACCGAAGGGCCGTTGGTGCGGCTGGAGCATATGGTGCATCCGTGGGTGAGTTTCGTGATCCTGCCGCTCTTCGCGCTCGCCAACGCGGGAATCGTTTTCACGTCCGACACGCTGTTTGAAGCGGTCAACAGTCACGTCACGATTGGAGTAGTGTCGGGGCTGTTGGTCGGAAAGGTGATTGGGATACTCGGCTTTTCGTGGCTGGCGGTTCGGTTGGGTTTGGGTCAACTGCCCTCGACGGTACGCTGGGGACACGTTCTCGGTGTCGGGTTGCTTGCTGGCATCGGCTTCACGGTCGCCATCTTCGTGTCGGGGATCGCGTTCGATAATCAGGCCTTGATCGACCAGAGCAAGATAGGGATATTTGGGGCTTCGCTCGTTGCAGGGGTTGTGGGTTACTTGATCTTGCGCTTTGTATCGCCGCGATGATCCAAGCAGCGCGCATGAGGGTGACGGATGGTTGTGGTCTCACGTCTGGTGACGGCGAAGCGAATCCTCCGATGCGTGGAGTAAGGAAATGCAGAAAAATCTCGCCGATTCTGGAAACGACTAGGACCGAAATTGCTACCCTTAGTATTAACTGAGCAAGTCCGATGCACTGCTGGAACTAATACCAGACCATGAGTTGGTATGGGGCATTCGTTGGTGCTAATGTGTTGCGCGTTCGTGAGACTACCGATGCCGTGCACGATTGTCAAATAGAGAAATGGCATTTGACCAGAAAATCCTAGAAGTCTTGCTCCGCCGAGAAGAAGGGCCAGCTCTGGACTTCAAACAGGAACAGTATCCGTTTGAGAATGCAAGCGAGAACGACAAAGCCGAGTTGCTGAAGGATATCTTGGCTCTCGCCAATTCTTTGCGTCTGACGAACGGTTACATCTTGATCGGTGTTAAAGAAGTTAAGGCAGGGCCAAGTGAAATCGTCGGAGTGGAAAAACACTTGGACGATGCCAACCTGCATCAGTTTGTCAACGGGAAGACTCAACGGGCCGTTCAATTTTCGTACGTACCTTTCCGAGTCGCAGATGTCGAAATTGGAGTCATTGAAGTCGAATCCCAGCGGCGCCCTTTCTTCTTGAAGAAGAAATTCGGCAAACTGCAGTCAAACGAAGTTTGGATCAGAGATGGTAGCGCGTCGAGGATTGCCAACCCGGACGAAATAGCAGACATGGGTTCTGAGCAAGTGGTGGGACAAACCCCAAACCTAACACTCGAATTGGTAGACATAGAAAATCGTGTCGTCTACGGTTCGTCGCACATCGTCCACTCGCTGATCCTCAAGCCTTCGCTTCCAGCCGACACGTTTCAGAGTCCCATTGCTAGCCCGCTGTCGTCGGAAAACCCGAATTATTCGCGTGAAGTGATAACTTGCACAAGGACTAGGAATTTCCTGAAACCGGTCGGTTTCAGACTACGGAACGACAGCGGCGTTGTTGGCAAAAGGATTCGATTCGTTGGAGGTGTTTCAAAGGAACGATGGTTAGTTGTCACTGAGGATATCGAACCCATCCCATGGCTTCACCAGTTTGATCATCTCTCCGATATTAAGACCCGCTGGGACCACGACGGGGACGACCCTACTATGTCCTTACGAGATTCCACTGACCGAGTAGAAATTAATATCGACTTCGGAAATATCCGTCCTCACGACGAATCCTGGATGGATGAACCGTTGTATTTTGGATCCGTTGAACCTGGAGACGTCACGATCGAGGGAGAACTTAGGGGCGATAATATCTCTGTTCCGATCAAATGCAAATTGGAAATTCAGTTCCAAGTGGAACAACGACCTATGAAAAAAGACGACGCATTTCCATTCTTGAGGGAAGGCTGATATCGGCATCACTGCAATTGATCAGCGCCGGTCGTGGAAGGCGCCGAAGCGGGATCCATCGCTCGGGCTGATCGGATGCTGATCCTACCAACCTGACACTGCGTCGCGGTGGAGAAGTACATCTGGAGGGAGGACTAATTGAACTGGATCGGTGGCATCAACCCCCTGCTGTCGCTTCGCTCCCGCGTCCCACTTTTGCTTCGTCAAATGGGGAGGGGCGTCGCCGTAGTAGAGTCACGGCAGATCCTGAGGATCCGATAGGAGGGAGTTGAACCGTGGACCCGTTTGCCGGTTTGAATTTTGGGTTGGGGGCTTTGCCTTTGATGAGTCGTGCTCGGACGCGGTCGATTTCGGCTGAGAATCCTACTGGTGGTAAGGGTTTGGGTGGGATGGCGGTGCCGGATCCGGAGGGTGCTGAGTGGTCGGTGGCTTCGCCGGCTCGGGCGTTGGGTCAGGGGTGGAAGGTGCGGCCTTATGTCTGGTTGAGGTCGGGGGAGTCGACTACTTTGATGGATGTTGATGGGCCGGGGGTGATTCAGCATATTTGGATGACGACGCAGCGGAAGTGGCGTGGTAGCGGGCGTGGGTGTGTGTTGCGGTTTTATTGGGATGGCGAGGAGTCGCCGTCGGTGGAGGTGCCGTTGACGGATTTCTTTGCGGTGGGGCACGATCTTTATGCGCCGGTGAATTCGTTGGCGGTGATCGTCAATCCGACGTCGGCGTTGAACTGCTACTGGCCGATGCCGTTTCGGGGTCACGCTCGGGTGACGATCACGAACGAGTGGGAGGAGGATGTTCGGCTTTTCTATCAGATCACATACGCGGAGACTGAGGTGCCGGAGAACGCGGGTTATTTCCATGCGCAGTGGCGTCGGGCGGTCACGGATCGGTCGAATCCGGACTACACGATCCTCGACGGTGTGAGGGGGCAGGGTCAGTATGTAGGAACGTTCTTGGCTTGGACGCAGTTGTCGGACGGCTGGTTTGGTGAGGGCGAGATCAAGTTCTTTATGGATGGCGATGGCGAGTTTCCGACGATTTGCGGTACTGGGACGGAGGACTATTTCCTTGGGAGTTACGGGTTCCCGGAGGTTTATTCAACGGCTTATGTGGGGAATGTGTTGGATCATGCGGGGAGTGAGGGTCCGCCGAAGTGGAGCTTGTATCGGTGGCACATCCTCGATCCGATTCGGTTTGAGGAGGATTTGCGGGTGACGATCCAAGCGTTGGGTTGGTGGCCGGAGCCGAACAGTCGGTATCAGCCCTTGGCGGACGACATTGCGTCGGTGGCGTATTGGTATCAGGTTGCGCCACACGCGCCGTTTCCGGAGTTGCCGGCGTTGGAGGCGCGGTATCCGAGGTAGGTTTTGGGCGCGAGAGAACTATGATTTGAATGATTGTGAAAGATGGGTAAGGATGGGGGGTGCGTTGATGACGGGATGTTTGAGGGGATGGTGTATGGTGTGCGCTCCTTCGCCGGACCCGTAGAGGCAGGTTTGAAACCTGCCCCTACCACCTAAACCACCAACCGCTCACACTCACCGCAACATCGCGAATGACAACAACCCATCCTTTCCAATCCTTCTCCATCCTTCGCATCCTAGTTCAAAACCGCGTGCATCCCCTGCGTGCTGCGCACGCGTCCCCTTCGCGGGGCGAAGGGGAGGAATATGGCGAGGGTAAACCTAGATCGGAACGTCAGGTCTAAACCCCCTTTAATTCCCCCTTGGGCATCAAGGGGGAGGGTTGCGCACTGCACCCGTAGGGGCAGGTTTCAAACCTGCCCCTACCACCCAAATCACCAACCGCTCACAATGACCGCAGCATCGCGAATGACAACAACCTATCCTTTCCAATCCTTCTCCATCCTTCGCATCCTAGTTCAAAACCGCGTGCATCCCCTGCGTGCTTCGCACGCGTCCCCTTCGCTTTGCGAAGGGGAGGAATATGGCGAGGGTAAACCTAGATCGGAACGCCGGTGTAGAAGGCGGTGGTTTGGTTGACGGCGGTTTGGGCGGTTTGGGGGTCGGTGCCGGATGCGATTGCTGCCTGTCCCCACCGTTCACTGCTTTCGGTGATGAAGGCGATGCCCTCGGGCGAGGTGACGAACTCCATCTCATCGGGTTTTGGGTCGGAGGGGTTTTCGATGTGGTGGACGAGTCCGAGGAAGGCCGTCTCCCAACCGACGCCGACAGCGCCGGGGCCGTACGTGTCCCAATGCGGCGAGATGTGGGCGGTGTGGGTCAAGGTCAGGCGTGTTTGGTCGGGTGCTTCGCTGGCGAATTGGAACTCTACCCAGCTGGTGTCTCCGGCGAATTCCCATGTCAGGGCGATGTGTGAATGCGGTTCGCACTCGATGATGGTGCCGCTTGCGTTGTCTTGGACGTGGAATCGGCCGTTGAGTTGGAGGTCGCCGGTAACGTTTGTGGCCCATAGGGGGATGCGGTCGGGAATTGTGACAGCGTCCCAGAGGTCGCCGATGTTGGTGTCGAAAGTGCGGGAGAGGGTAACCGCGGATGCGGGTTGACCTTCGCGTTCGAAGAGCGTTACGCGGCGGTTCATGGGCGCTAGGTGGTCTTGTGGGTTGAAATTCATGGTTCCTGCTGGGTTGATAGTTTGGATTTCGCTAGGTAATTCTATTCGACATCGGGAAGGGGTATTTGTGTGTGTGGCATTCACCGCTTGTGCTACGATTCCCAATCGTAGCCATCTTGTCGAGTATTTGATCGGTTCATCTGATGGCACCAACCAGCGGCGAATGGAGCGGCTATTGAGTTACGAGCACCTGCTTATTGACATCCACGAGCATGTCGGCGTCATCACGCTCAATCGGCCCGAGGTTCTCAACGCCATGAACCGGAAGCTGTCGAGCGAGATCAATGCAGCCGTCGGGCAGCTCGACGACGACGATGACGTTCACGCGATCATCTTCACCGGGTCGGGCGAACGGGCCTTTTCGGCTGGCGCGGATATCCACGAGATGGCGGAGTTGGCGAAGATGGAGAATCCTCCGCCGTCGGACCCGGCTAGGGCCGAGTATGCGTGGAACATTGCGGCGTCTAGGAAGCCGACGATTGGAGCGCTGAACGGTCTCGCATACGGCGGCGGCGCGGTGCTCGCGTCGAGTTTGGACATGCGCGTCGGTTGCGAGGCGACTCGGTTCCGCTTCTTGGCGGTGCAGTATGGTCGGGTCAACTCCACTTGGAGTCTTCCGCAACAGGTCGGCTGGCCGATGGCTAAAGAGCTGCTTTTCACCGCACGCGTGGTCGGGGCCGAGGATGCGTTGCGGATCGGTTTGTTGAATCACCTCGTGCCGCGCGCGCAACTGATGGATAAGGCGATGGAGTTGGCGGGTTTGATCGCGGCGAACGATCCGCGTATGGTTCAGGGTGTCAAGCGGCTGTTGATTCGAGATATTGGTGAGGGCTGGCGCTCGCACTACGAGAACGAGTTGGATGCTCAGAAAGATGAACTGGCACCGACGCCGGTGCTGGAGGGATTCAAGCCGTTCTTGGACCGGAAGGGTAGGTCATAGATTTGAAGGATTTGAAGACACCGCTGGAAGGGCTCAGGCTCCTCGACTTGGGACGTTACCAGGCGGGTCCGCGTTGCGCGCTGATGTTTGCGCGGCTGGGCGCCGAGGTCATCAAGATAGAGTCGCTGAGCGGCGACGAGAGCCGTCGCAACGGCCCGCGCGTCCGCGGCCAGAGCGCGTACTGGGTGCAGTACAACTCGGGCAAGAAGAGCCTGGCGATCAACCTGCGGACCGACGACGGGAAGGAAGTGCTTCGCGACCTTGTTAAGGAATCAGACTTCTTCCTGCAGAATTTCAGGCCCGGCACAATAGAGGTGATGGGATTCGGATACGAAGAGCTCAAGAAGCTGAACCCGCGGATCATCATGATCAACGCGTCGGCTTATGGGCAGTACGGTCCTTATAAGGAACGAGTGGGTTTTGATCCGATTGGTCAAGCGATGGGCGGACTGATGTCGCTCACCGGTTTTCCGGACGATCCGCCGATTCGCACATTCTTCCCGCTCATCGACCGCATCACGTCGCTTCACGCCACGATCGGTGCGCTCGCCGCGCTGCGGGAGCGTGAATTCTCGGGTGAGGGTCAGGAGATCGAAGTCTGTCTCGCCGACACGGGATACACGGTGAACGAAATTCCGATTTCAGCTTATCTAGGCGACGGGTACGAGCAGCCGCGTGAGGGTAACGGTCGAGGTACGGGCGGCACTTATCAGACGCAGGACGGCTGGATAGTGATTGCGGCGACGAATGATGCCATGTGGATTCGGTTGTGCGAGGCGACGGAGAAGTCCGAGTGGCTGACGGATGAGCGGTTCGCCACCCGCGCGCTGCGCTCGGAGAACGCCGGGGCTCTTGAGGCTGGATTGAGTGAGTGGTTTGCGCAACGAGAGGATATGCAGGAGACGGCAGATCACCTCGCCGCTCACGGTGTGCCCTGCTCTCCTGTGAACAGCACAGCGCAGGCGGCCCGCGACCCGCACTTGACCGAGCGAGAGATCATGATGGAGGTCCCTGATCCGGTGGCGGGCACGATGTGGGTGACTGGTAAGGCCATCAAGTTCAACCGGACGCCGATGGTCGTTGGATCGACGCCGCTCGTCGGAGAACATACTCAGGAGGTACTGCGCGACATCCTTGGATATGGCGAAGACAAGATCCGTGCCCTGCACGACGCCAAGGTTGTGAGTTCGGCTGAGGGTGCGCCTGTAGCCGCCGGGTAAGCGCTGAAGTGACGCCTCGTTGTGCTTGCACCGAGTGACTAGGTTGCGGCGGTTAAGGGAAACACTTGACGTATCATGTGACTAATCGATTCATCGGGAGTCCGCGAAAATGCCGTCGAGTAGCGGGTCGGAAACGTCTGCGATACACACTGTTGGGTTGACGAAGTACTATGGTCGTCATCTCGGCATGGAGAACATTAATCTTGATGTTCGGAAGGGTGAGGTCTTCGGTTTTCTAGGTCCGAACGGTGCTGGGAAGTCGACGACGATCAGGACGTTGTTGGATGAGATTCGTCCGACTTCAGGGAGTGCGATGATTCTTGGGATGGATACGCACCGTGACGCGGTCGCAATACGTCGGCACATCGGTTACATACCGGGCGATCTGGCGTTGTATCCAAATCTCACGGGTATGGACACGCTGACCTTTTTTGGGAATATGCGCGGTGGTGTCGACTGGTCTTATGTTGACGAAATCGCAGACCGTCTCGACTCGGACCTTTCGAGGAAAGTCGGCGACCTTTCGACCGGCAATCGACAGAAGGTGGGGATTATCCAGGCGTTCATGCACCGCCCGGAACTGTTGATAATGGATGAACCTACTTCTGGGCTTGATCCGTTGGTGCAGCGCGAGTTTCAGAAGATGGTCAACGAGGTGTCGGCGGAGGGCAGAACGGTGTTCTTGTCGAGCCACACGCTGTCGGAGGTGCAACGCGTGGCGAACCGTGTTGGGATCATTCGGAACGGCCGTCTGATAACTGTGGAATCGGTTGCAGAGTTGAGGTCAAAGGCGACGCGTCAGGTCGAGTTCGTGCTTGATGCGGAAGCTGACGTCGCGGCATTTGAGGCGGTGGATGGTGTTCGGAACGTGATGGTTGAGGGGAACCATGTCGAGATGTCTTTTGGTGGTGACATGGGAGACTTGCTGACGATGGCGACGGAGCGCTACGGGGTTGATGACATCAAGACGAGCGAGGCCGATCTAGAAGAGATATTCCTGACGTACTACCACGAGGGCGAGGAGGAAATGGAGGGACGGTCATGACGCTGGCGAACGTATTTTCGAAGACGATACGTGATCGTTGGATGGGATGGGCGATCACGGCGGTCTCGTTGACGGTTTTTCTGTTCTTCGGGATGTCGGTTTATCGCGAGATCGATTTGACGATTTATACCTCGTTGCCCGAGGCGTTTCGGTCGCTAGTGGGAATCGGAGACGACATCGACGTGGGTGGTTTGGCGATAAACGTGGTGTTCGGGACTTGGGGCGGGTTGGTCGTGGCGGCCATCGCGTTGGTGATGGGTGCCTCGGCGATCGCGGGTGAAGAGCGGGACGGGACGATGGGGATATTGCTGTCGAATCCGAAGAGTCGTACGTTCGTGTTGTTGTCGAAGACGGGTTCGCTGTTGATGCTGGTGGCGGTGGCGACGGTAGCGGTTTGGGCATCGATTCATCCGATTGCTGCGTTTTTAGGGGTCGAGATCGCGGGATTGGATGTCGAGGCGCTGTCGCTGCACCTGTTCGTAAATGCGTTGTTTTACGGATTGCTGGCGACGGCGATAGGTGCGATGACTGGCAATCGCGGGACGGCGACGGGGGTGACGACGGCGATAATGGTCGTGTCGTTTTTTGCAGTTGGTTTCTTACCTCTGGTCGAAGGAGGTAACGGACTGCTGAAGTTCCTGCCTTGGTACTATTTCGACGGTAGCGATCCGGTGACAAACGGCGTGGCTTGGGGACACATTGCGTTGTTGGTTTCGGCTTCGGTGGTACTGTTGGTGGCGTCGATTATCGGTTTCAATCGTCGCGATTTGAAGGGGCAGTCGGTGGGGACTACGATGTTGGACCGGGTGCGCGGCAATCCCCTGTTGAATCGGTTGATTGGGCGGCTTGCTGGATCGGCACGGGTGTCGTCGATTTGGGTGAAGACGGTCACGGACTACCAGACGCTGCTGCTGATCACGTGTGGTGTGGCGTTCTTGATGATGGGCGTAATGATGGGTCCGATGTATGCATCGATTCCGGCGGAAACTTTGACCACGTTCGAGCAATTGCCAGAGCAGTTGATCGCGCTTTTTGGCGGCGGTGATTTGAGTACTCCGGAGGGTTGGTACACGCTTGAGACTTTTGGTTTGATGGCGCCGGTGGGTGTGATTCTCGTGACGGCGATTATGGGTGCGGGGGCGTTTGCGGGAGAGGAATCTCGACGGACGATGGGGATGCTGCTCGCTAATCCGATAAGCCGGTCGAGGATCGTGTTTGAGAAGGCGTTACCGATGGTTCTGTTCGCTTTCGCGGTCGGGTTCGCGACTTTTGCGGGAGTTGCTTTGGGATCGTTGATTGCGGATCTCGGGATGTCGGTCGGAAATATTGCGGCGACGGCGACGTTGCAGGTGCTGGTGGGCTTGGTATTCGGTTCACTGGCGTTGGCTCTGAGCGCAGGTACGGGGCGAACTTCGATATCGATCTTTGGTGCCGCGGGAGCGGCAGTCGTCTTCCATTTGGTCAACTCTTTGGGAGCGCTCAACGATGCCATCGCGGATTTGGCGTGGTTGACGCCATTCCACTATTACTTGGGAAATGATCCACTCAACAATGGATTGGATTGGGTTGACGCGGTGGTGTTAGCGGTGCTGTCGGTGGTGCTGATCGGGTTGTCGTTTGTGCTGTTTGAGCGTCGGGATATCAGGCAACACGCGTAGGTTCGCTCTCGGCCGTTCTCGTCAAGGAAGAGGGCGAGATTTTGCAGACGGTTTCATTTCCGCCGACCCTCGCGAGAGCGCTTGTAAACCTCGACAAACTCCTCAATCGGTGTCCGCCCGATCGCTTCTCCGACTAATTCGAGCGGCAGATCGTCCAGCTTCCGGAACCGGACGCACGACTTCCCCATGTCCAGTCTTTTGCCCGTGGCGAGGTAACGCTCCCGGAACCAATTCTCGACCGATTCATCACCGTAGACATTCGTCAGATACACGGCCATGTGGCGTTTCTGTGAAGCGAGTGCGGCATACATGAGGGGTTGCTTGTTGTAGGTTTCGGCCAGCACGCTGAAAGGTACGACGTAGGAGATCATGCCCCAGCGCATTTCCTCCTCGTAGCCTTCGGGCAGGTTTTCGAGGACGACGTTGCGGACGATGGAGAGTTGTTCTCGGCGGTCTTCGTCAAGCTGGGCGAGGTATTCTTCTGCGGTTTTTGCTTTGGATTGCATGGTTGGTCTCCTGATGTTGCCAGCAAGGGCAGGTTTGAAACCTGCCCCTACACCTCGGCGTTCACGGCTTGGATGATGGCGTGGATGTAGCCGTAGCAGTAGGCGAAGCCGACTTGGTTCGCTTCATCGCCGTCGATGCCGGGGACGTGGTCGGGCATGAGCATGTAGGGATAGTCGACTTCTTTGTAGGTGCGGGCGGCTTTTAGCATGTCGATGTCGCCTTCGTCGGGGAAGACTTCCACGAAGTCGAGGACGCCGCCTTTGATGTTGCGGAAGTGGACGTTGAAGATCTTCTTTCGGCTTCCGAAGTATCGGATGACATCGTAGATCTCTTCGCCGGGGTTTTCGAGCATCTCAGAGACGGTGCCTTGGCAGAAGTTGAAGCCGTGGTATGGGTTTGCGTGCATCGCCTCGAACTTCTTGAGTCCCTCAACGGTACCCATGACGCGGGCGACACCACGGTACTCGTTGTCCTTGATGCCGGGATCCTGTGGGTGACATGCCATTTGGATTTTGTACTCTTCGGCCACTGGCATGATGCGGGAAAGGAAGTAGTCGATGCGCTCCCACATGGTGTCAGCGTCCGCTGCCCCACCCTCGAACTCCGGCAACGACTGGTCTAGATCGGCGTAGTTGAACGACGACAACCTCGCGCCGCCTCGGCCGTATCGTGGTGGTGTACGGAGATGACCGAGGATGGTGATGTTGTAGAGCAGGCCTCTGAGTCCGGCTTGGGAGGCCATGCGGATTATCTCGCATAGGCTGTCGAGTTCGCGTTCTTTCTCGTCACTGGGACAGAGGAATAGGTAGGACATGTCGTTGGTGAAGGCATCTCTGGAGCCGAGGGGCGAGTGTATGGTCTCGACGTTGATCCCGTGCTTGGCGTATTTCTCTCGGTACGACACAAGGAGGTCGACGGTCCACTCTTTCCAATGCTCCTTGAGTGGTACGTCAACGTGCTCGACGCCCAACTGCGCCAGCTGCCGGATATCCGTCTCGTGACGAGCTCCGAATTGCGTTCCCACGTACATCACATAACTCCCTTGTTTGTTGGAGACCATGGCAAACCCGTGATCGGGGTGAAGAAGCGACCGTTTCGGCGACCTGGCCTCGATTGCGCCGCCCTTCTGGATTCCGGCTTTCGCCGGAATGACGGAGTTTTGCAACGGTCTTGTTTGTTGTGCCTCTTCCGCGTGCGGTCTATGATATGCCGTAGCCTTCGGATAGGAGAGAATCATGCCGCAGCACTACCTTGGAATAGATGTCGGCACCACCGCGATCAAAGCACTGATCGTCGATGAGACCGGTACGGTTGTCGGAGAGGCCGAAACTCCGCAGGAGCTATCTCTATCTGTTCCACATCCTGGTTGGTCGGAACAGAATCCGTCGGATTGGTGGCGTGGCACCATCGATGCGGTCCGCTCGGCGTGCGCACAGGCTGGTGTTCGGGATGTCAAGGCGATCGGGTTGTCGGGCCAGATGCATAGCTCGGTGTTGTTGGATGATGCGGACGAGGTGATCAGGCCGGCGATATTGTGGAATGACGTTCGCACGACCGATCAATGTCGTTTCATTGGTGACCGAGTGGGCAAGACGGGGTTGCGCCGGTTCGTGGGGAATCCTGCTCTTGAGGGCTTTACGGCGCCAAAACTGCTGTGGGTGCGCGACGAGGAGCCCGAACTGTTCGACTCGGTGCACACAGTGTTGTTGCCCAAGGATTATGTGCGGTTTTTGATGACTGGGGTCCGGGCTACTGAACCGTCGGATGCCGCGGGGACGTTGCTGTTCGACGTCCGAAGGAACCGCTGGTCGGAGGAGATGGTTGACGCGCTGGAAATTGACCCGGCGATTCTTCCGCCAGTCAGAGGTTCAGCGAGCGTGACAGGTGGACTCACCGCAGACGCCGCGGATGTATTGGGTTTGCGAGCTGGTACGCCAGTCGTTGGCGGAGGAGCTGACAACGCCGCTGCCGCGGTCGGATCTGGTGTCGTGGTGCAAGGCACCATGCAGACCTCCATCGGCACATCCGGCGCGGTAGTCGCACCGATCAAACGCCCGCGCGTCGATCCTGGAATGCGGATACATTCTTTCAACCACGCCATTGACGACACTTGGTATCTGATGGGCGTCGTACTGTCGGCCGGCGCGGCGCTAGCGTGGTTTAGTCGTTCGTTGGTTGGCCCCCAAAGCAAGCCACCCGCATATGACGAGTTGGTGGCCGAGGCGGCTGGCGTTGCGCCGGGGGCGGACGGCCTAACGTTCTTGCCGTACTTGACCGGAGAACGCACACCTCATGCCGACGCGAATGCACGAGGAGTGTTCGTCGGTTTGCACGCTGGGCACCAGCGCGGTCATCTGGTGCGCGCGGTGATGGAGGGAGTGACTTTTGCACTGCGCGATTCACTTGAGTTGATGCGGCGTTTGGGCATCGATGCCTCAGAGTCGGTGGCAGTAGGCGGAGGCGCGCGCAGTCAGGTCTGGCGTCAGATGCAGGCCGATGTACTTGGAGTTCCGGTTGTGCGGGTAGGCCCGTCGGGCGGAGCGCCGTATGGAGCGGCGGTATTGGCAGCCGTAGGTGGTGACCAGTTTGATTCGGTTGAGGAGGCGTGCCGGGCGTGGATACGTCCGCTTGACCTCCTTAAACCTGATCCCTTAACGGCCGACATATACGCCGTAGCCTACGGGCGATACCGCAAGCTGTATCCGCGCTTGAAGCGTCACTTCGCGGAGCAGGCCGAGAACGCGTCTTCCTGAATGGGACTGATTGTCCTCAATGGGGTAGGAGGATTCGATGGCTCTCTCACATTTGCGAAATGAACACGATCTCGTAGCCGACGCGATCGGTGATATGCCGGAGACTGCGATTCCAATCCACCTCCTGAGGCGTGGTCTCGCGTCAGCGTACGTGGATGGTTCGTTGGCGCGGTTCGACGGCGTAATCGTCCAGTCACCATCTTTGCCGCAGGAACCTTGGTGCTTTGGACGCAGCCCTGATTCGGTTTGGAGATTGCTATGCGAACTCAAGGAGTGGGGTAGGCAACCTATCTCTCCGAACGTATCTGCCGAACTGGCTGTTCCGCTGTCTGATCTCATTGAGCAGGACGCAAACGTCCGGGTCAATCACTATGGCGATGTTTACCACACGTTGACCGGTCGAATAAACGGGTTTTCGACACCTGATGTCCGACAGCTTGTGCTAGCAGATTCTGACCTACTTGCTGCGCATGAAAGCAATCCGCACAGGATGGGGTTCTCGACTTTCGAGGAGTTGCTGACGGATGGTGTGGTCGCCGGTGCCGTGGTGGAGAACAACCTGGTTGCCGTGGCCCACACGAATGCCGTGACGAGGGATTATGGCGATATCGGCGTGTTCACCGATGAAGGATGGCGTGGCAGAGGATTCGCCACCGCGGCGGCGAGCGTCGTGGCGCGCCGCATTCGAGAAATTGGTCGGACTCCCGTTTGGAGCGCCGGGGAAGACAACGCCGCTTCGCTGCGCGTGGCCGCGAAGCTCGGTTTCGTCGAAGTATCGCGGCGGGTCTACCTCAACGTTGGAGTTCTTGCAGCATCACCGGCCAAGCATCGTCGGCATAGAACCGGTGGCCTCCCTGCCCTACGATCAGGTGACAACGATCGGCGGCGCCAGCTGCTTGGTAGATCTTCTGCAGATCTGAGAAAGCCTTCCGAGTGGCATCGACCGGGAATATCGGATCCTCTGCGCCGCAAACGATAACGACAGGACGAGGGGCGAAAAGTCCCATCACGTCGGCCATTTCGGCATATCGGAGTAGTCCGGGAACATAGTTGTCGGCGCAGTGATAGATCGACATGATGGAATCGCGGAATGTGTTGAAGTAGCAGGAAGGCATGGCGTGAGTGATGCGCGGCAAGAGAGCAGCGGAGAACAGGCTGATGGTGCCGCCGCCAGAGTTGCCCATGACACCGATGCGAGACCAGTCGACGTCGTTCCGCGTCTCCAGAAAATCGAGACCGCGGTCGACATCGAACACTCGCTCGCCGATCAATGTCCGCCCGAGCATGAAAGCATGCATCGCTGCGTCGTGACATCCATGCGTAGATACCTGCTTTTGAACAAGCTCGCGGCGTTCGCCGAATGAACGTTGCTCGATGCACAACGCGCCGATCCCGCGGGCCATGCATTGGAGTCCGAAGTCTCGGTCGCCGGCGACTTCCATCGGTACTCGGTTGTCGTCGCGCTCGACCGCGATCGAGTGGTGCATGCCGGTGGTGTGGCCTTGAACGCAGATGAAGAAGGGATATGGAGCGGTCGCGTTTGCGGGCAGGCAAAGGTAGGCAACGATGTCAGACCCTGGTTCGCTATGGAACACGATTTTCTCGATGGTTCCGAATTCGTGGTCTCGTTTCCACAAAGAACGGGGATTGAGGGGGATGCGGTCGCCGTCAGGTAATCCGACGAGTTCACGGACTTTGGGGCGCAAGCGACATTGCCATTCTTCGACATCGCCGCCATCAAAGGACATCGAAGGTTCGATGGTGTCCATCAATTGGCGATGGTAGAGCGAAGGGGAAAGGACTGGTTCGGTGTTGGACTCGGGCATATTGACAGGTTTTGGATTGGCGGTTCGTTTCAGAATTATGCCATTTGACGCGAAGATTAATGCATGCCCCCAAAATCGGAGGAGAACATTGGATGAAACAGCCCACGGGGTCCTGTTCGACCTAGACAACACCCTGATCGACCGAGAGGCTGCGTTCGTTCGGTTAGCTTCGCATTTCTACGAGGAACGTCTTCGGAATGTGACAACAGCGACGCGTGACGAAGCAGTTGCCAAGATGGTGCGCTGGGACCAAGACGGGTACGTCGCCCGGGACGAGATGTTCGCACGGTGGATCGGCGAGTGGCCCGAAGCCGAGCTCGAACCGGAACTGATGCTGCCTTGGTACCGCTCCGAGATGAAACGACACGTGCAACCCGACGAAGACGTCAACGCCTTTCTCGCCAATCTCAACGAACATAGAGTGCCGTGGGGCATCGTCACCAACGGAACCACCGCCACTCAGCACATTGCCTGCGAGGCGGCAGGTCTTGACCAGCTGGCCCCATTCATCATCGTTTCAGAAGCAGCTGGTTATAAGAAGCCCGACCCAAGAATTTTTCGCGACGCGTTAAATATGACAGGTCTCACGTCTCCCGGCCAAGTCCTATTCGTCGGCGACAACCCACGAGCCGACATAGGCGGAGCCAAACGGTATGGGATGCAAACTGCGTGGGTACGGCGGGGGCGGCAATTTTCGGACGATGTGCAACCGCCAGATTACGTCATCGATCACGTTGCCGAACTGCAGGACATTGTCTGCCTTTCCGCTTGAACATCACGCGTGGAATCGTTGGTCACATCGTGAACGAAGCATGGTAATACATTTGAATGGTGACTACATACGATTTAGCTATGCCGAAGAGTCATGGTGGCACCGTGTAAGGCACGTCCACCAAACTGGATAAAATCAAGAACTTTTGAGATCAGGTTCATTCTGGCGCTGTAGACCGGGGCCTACCTAGCACCGACAGGGCGACGCTTCGCCCTCTCAGAAGATCCTCCGGCTGTTCTAGGGTGGGCAGTGTCTCTTTATTCTGTTGTCGGGCCCAGTGGCGGGCTTTCGGAGACCACGGCAGAGTGGCAGCCATTCGCTCGGTTGACAACGCGCCATGCCCCGCTTAGAATGATCCAAACCCAAATTTGAATGAGCCAACCCTTGGGAGAATAGACGGTGAACCGTAACAAGAAAGTCGGCTATACATACTATGGGAGAGGTGGCGCGAAGCACACGGGCATCACCAACAACCCGAAGCGGCGTCGGAGCGAACACAACAAAAATACTGGCGGAAACGGTTTCCTGAAGGTGAGAACCGGGCAGATGACCAAACGGAACGCCCGGCGTTGGGAAAAGGGCCAAAGGAATACCAGAGGCTACTGACCCGGACTCTGGCTTAACCTCCCCCCACCAGCTACGCCCACGCTCAATAATGGCGTGGCGAAGCCCCACCCAGGTCGTGCGCTGTGGAAGTTCGCCTCCCGCCACGCCTCCGCTGCCACGTTTAATGTGGCCCCGCGCCGGAAGTCTTCTAGACCATGAGCCAAGGCCCTAGCGGAGGCGTTGGGCTGAAACGGATTGATGAACTCGGCACGCGGATACCTCTCCTTCGCAACCTCGAAAGGGAGCCCTGCCAACGGCCCGTTATCCTTCTCCATCCAATCCGGATCGAACTCTACCGGACCCCGAGCACCTCGCCGACAATCTGGGCACTCTCGGCGGCGCGAACCAATGGACTGGCGATGATGAGATCGAATGTGACGCCGCCACGCTTCCATTCTTCCGCCCGCGAGTGGACTTGTGCCTTTCCGACATTGGTGAGCGGCGAATCGTATCTTCCCTCGTGCACCATTTCGTCATCGGCGCGGGAGCGGCCGTGTCGCATCAGGGTTATTTGTTGAGCACTGCCCAACCGGATTTCCAATCGTGGTTCGTGGGATTCCCGTTTTGTCTCATCGGGTTTAATCGAGCAGCATCGATAGCGCGGGCAATTCGCGGTCGGCGATGTCGAAGGTTCCTTGAATTGATCCGGCGCGAAACCCGACATCCTCGAATTTCGCCCGCTTTTCCTCGTCTTCGACGGAAAGTCTAGATGTTATCCGTCCCGATTTTCGTTTGTGACCCCAACCAATCGCCGCGCCGATCAAAGCGTCGTATGATTCGCCGAACCGCGCGTGTACGAACCCATCGACATGGCATACGTTGTCAGCGTCAACGTACGCTGTGGCGATACCGATGAGCCGTCCATCATCAGTTTTGGCCGCGAACCACTCGGTGAGCATCCCCCTGCGCTCTCGCTGCGCTCGTTCGCGTCCCCCTTCGCTGTGCGAAGAGGAGGAGAGTAGATATTGGTATTTGCGATAGAGGCCCATGCAGGAGTTCTGCGTCGCGTAACGAGTAGAAACCATCGGATTGGGCAGATTGCCATCGAGAATTTGCCAGTCGTGCGGCGTCAAGAGAAGTGGAATCATCGGAACTCTCAGCGATGCGTCGCCGGGCACGATGTTGACGGGTGACGGTGTACGGAAATAGTCCGCCAAGTATTCTTCGGGGGAGTCGCCATTCACCACGTTGGCATAGACAGTCGATCCTGCGATTCGCCGCCAACCTAAGCGGTGATATATCCGCGCCGCGCCGGGATTTTCGGTGCCCAGAAAAAGCACCTCGCCGCCACGTTCGGCGAATTCTTTGAGCGCTTGTTGGCAAAGGCGGTTTGCAATGCCTCGTCCTCGATACTCCGGCCGCGTTGCCACTTCGCCGATTCCTCCGAACTGAGGCGTCACATGCGGCGTCATGATGCCGCACGTCCCGGTCAGCGTATCGCCTTCTCGTTCTAAGAGGACGACGTGACGATTGTGATCTGCCTCTTCACCGAGGAAGACCCCGATGGGTATGTCAGGGTCTTCAGGTCCGAATATATATTGCCAGAAGTCGAAGAGTTCCTTGGCGAGTTCTTTATCGATGGGAGTTTCGTATCGGTGTGTCAGTGGTCTAAACCCCCTTGTGCATCAAGAGTGCTTTGTGGGACTCGATGTCGGTGCTGTCATCAGACCAAAGAGATGACGCGTACCCGATAGCCCCACCCACTGGATGGACGTTCCGTCCGCTGAAGCGCCGGCTTTCGCCGGAATGACGGTAGTTGTTCTCGGAACACATCAATGTAGAGGTTCACGAGACTGGCGGCCGTAGGTGCGCCCATGGTCGCGCTTTTTCGAATGCCGCAGAGGCGGCCAGGACCGTCTCCTCATCGCCGGGTTTGCCTACAATATGGAGCCCGATCGGCATCCCGTCAGAGTCGAAGCCACACGGGACGCTGGCGGCGGTGAAGCCGATGGTGTTGATCGGATGCGTGTGCGGTAGGTAGCCCCACCACGGAATACATGTCGCAGGTTCCCCACCGATCTCTTCAGGATATTTTTCGTGTTCGAATGCGGTCGTCGCCATAGTTGGCGAGAGAAGGAGGTCGAATTTGTCGAACTGGTCCCAGAACTGCTGGATCATCCGGTCTCGTTCACCAAGAGCACGTCCGAAATCGACGACGCTCAGCTTGCGTCCGTACTCCAATCCGTAGTTGACATACCAAGTTAACTGATCCTCGGGCAGATGGCCGTTCACGGCGATGGCGCTCGATGTCGAAAGGACGTACCAGGTGTCGAAAGGTGCATTGAGGACGATGTCTGACTCGTCAACCGTGCATCCGAGATCTTCGAAGACCTTGGCACCGGCTTCCGCGGCTACAGCTACGTCAGGATCGACGGCCGCGTAGCCCCATCCGAGGCTCCAACCGAGTTTCAGCCCTTCGATATCCCGACCAACAGCGGCTTCAAAGTCAGGCACTGGTGCGCGCATCGAACTTGCGTCACGAGGATCGTATCCCGACATGACTTGGAGGAGCAACGCGGAGTCGGCGACGGTACGAGACATCGGCCCTTGCTGACTGAAGAGGTTCGCCGCTGGCGCACCGTCGGTTCCCGCATAGCTAGAGACACGTCCTTGCGTTGGTTTGATCCCGTAGATGCCGTTGAAGCTCGCGGGTATACGTATGGATCCGCCGCCATCTCCGCCAGTGGCAAGCGCGCAGAGTCCTGCGGCTAAGGACGCCCCAGCCCCTCCGCTTGAGCCACCAGAGGTTCGCTCTGGATTCCACGGGTTGCCACATGGCGGTCCAAGCCGGTTGTCACTCGTGCCGAGATGCCCGAACTCTGGAGTGTTCGTCTTGCCTAGCATTACCGCGCCAGCATCGAAGATGTTATCGATGTAGGCCGCGTTCGCATCCGGCACCCGGTCTTTGTAAGCCAACGAACCGCCTGTTGTGCGAACACCCTTCGTCATCTGCAGGTCCTTGATCGATATCGGAAGACCGTGCAGGGGGCCGAGGCTTTCGCCGCGTGCGGTCGCCGCATCGGCCTTCGCGGCCTGATCCAGCGCAAACTCCGGCGTCACCGTCAAGAATGCATGGAGCTTGTCGTCGAGCTTATCGATCCGTGACAGATATAGCTCGGTGAGTTCAGTGGAAGTAATCTCTCCATCGGCGATCAGCGTTCGCAGCTCCGTCGCGGAAGCGAAGGCGAGGTTTTCATCTAGATTTGGCATTTTTGGTTTCGTTACCTTCCTATGGCATAGCTGTCCCGGCGCGGGTCTGCACCGCCCGACAATACGCCCGATTCTTGATCAACTCGGATTGCGGTCATCGCTCCGCCAGTCGGTGTCCAGTCGTCCAGCACATGAACATCATGCCCCATGCCCACTAACTCCGCAGCCGTGCCCGCATCGATCCGTCCCTCGAGGTCCAATCGACCCGGAAAATAGGTGTGGGGCCAGAATGAGTTTGGGAAGTTCCACGTCGCGAAACGCGGCTCTTCGATGGCTTGCTGCGGATCCATACCGTGAACCGCGACATTGAGAAATAGCTGCACCATCGATGTGCATTGCGTATCACCGCCGGGTGTACCGAATGGCATAAACAGTTTGCCGTCTTTGAATGCAATGGCCGGGTTCGGCGTTAACCGCGGCCGCTTCCAAGGTTCGAGACACGATGGATGCTCAGGGTCGAGCCAGGTCTGCGAACCTCGTGACGACATCTGAATGCCCAGACCTGGAACGATTGGACTTGGCGCAATCGGATCGCTCGGAGTCGCCGAGAACGCGTTCCCCCACTGGTCTACAGCGCACACGTAGCTCGTGTCCTGCATCCTTCCTCCGGAAGCCGTCGCCATCGCCACAGGAGAACTACCGTTTCTAGATGCACCCTGATACGGCCAAGGGTTGCCCGGCTCCGGCATCGCGGGATATGCGTTCGTCATATCTACATCCGCCCGCCTCGACCGCGTGTATCCCTTGGACAATAGACCTTCGATTGGCACATCGACGAGATCGGGGTCTCCGTAGTAGGCGTGACGATCCGCATAAGCAAGGTCCAGAGCCTGCGTCACCAGATGGATGTACTCCGTCGAGTTATGCCCCATTGCGGTCAGATCGTCGTCTTCGAGCATCTGGAGCGTCTGGGCAACTACTGGACCTTGACACCAAGCGTCGCATGTATACACCGTGTAGTCGCGAAACTCGCCCGATACCGGAGGTTCAATTTTCACCGAGAACTCAGCCAAGTCCTCCATCGTGATCCATCCGCCCTGCTCGTCCGAAAATTCGATCATCTCTTCGGCCATGTCGCCCATGTAGAACCTGTCGCGTGCTGCCCTCAACGCTGACTCCCGACCTAAGTGCGAACTCCCTTTTTCGGCCTCAATCAGTCGGCGGAATGTGCGCGCTAAGTCGGATTGCACGAGAATCTCTCCGACGCGTGGCACCCTCCCATTGGGCATATAGATTTCCCGCGTTGACGGCCACATCGCCACTCCGCCCTCGTGATCGTCCTCAGTGGTCTGCAGTCCCTCGCAAAGGTAGGATGACACTGGAAAGCCGTTCTCTGCCAACTCAAGCGCGGGTGTAACGACTTGCTCGAAGGTCATCGTTCCGTACTCGGCGATTGCCGTCAGCCACGCATCAGGCGCGGCCGGGACAACCGTCCTCAACACTCCCGTAGGAATCTGACCGCCGTAATGCTCGTTAAAGTGCTCGATATTCGCCGCGCGGGGCCAGCGACCAAGTCCACTGATGGTCACGACCTCGTCGGACGCGGCATCGTAGATTGCGATGGGTGCCACACCGCCGAAATTCGTGGCGTTCGGCAGCGTTACGTTTATGGCGATGCCGGCAGCCACACCGGCATCGATTGCGTTGCCCCCTTCTTCCAATATCCGATACCCTGCGGATGCCGCTAAGTAGTGACCCGCGGAGACCATGTGAGTGGTACCCATGATCGGTGGCCGATATGAAGTCATTCGTTGTGGCATCCCAAATCCCCCACACGTTTAGTAAATCGCGAAACGCACGCCAACGTTGGTGGCTACGGCGCGAATTATACGCCGCAGATGTCGATTTCTGGGGACCGCGCGCAGAAGCGTGAATAGAATGGTTACGCCATGCGAACCAATAAACCGAAATCTGTCGTCGTCATTGGGGCTGGAGTTACCGGCCTGAGCATCGCCTTCCATCTGGTTGAAAAGGGTGTTGACCGTGTAAGTGTTATCGACAAGGGCCGCGTGGGCGGCGGGTCGAGTCTCCAGTCCGGCGGGATAATCACGATGTTGATGGCGACGCCGACGGAAGTGCGCGCTCGTGCTATCAGTCTGGACATTTTCGAACGGTTCAGCCGAATCTTGGATGGCTATCACTTCCACCAAGTCGGTTGCTTGAATCTCTTCACTCAGGAGGTGTTCGAACAGAGCGAGGCCGTGCGTGACATGTGGCAACGCAATGGAGGGGACTTCGACATCCTGCGAGGTGCGGAGATCAGCGAGCGATTCCCAGACCTTGAAGCAGAAGAATCCGATATAGGTGTTTTGGACCATCGGTCGGGTTTCTCCGAGCCACACCATTACGTCTCAGCCCTCAAGGCCAAGCTGGAAGACATGGGCGTCGATATCCGAGAGAATGAACTTGTAACTGGTTTCGAGTTGCAAAATGGTGAGGTCCGCGGGGTGCAAACGGTCGCGGGATCCATCGATGCCGACGCGGTTGTTTGTGCCGTGAACGCTTGGACGAACCACCTGTTGTCTTTCGTCGGCGTTCGCATTCCCTACAAGAACTTCGTGCACGAACGCTTCGTCACTAAGCCATTTGACGAACCGCCACGGATGCCTGCGGTAAACGATCACATCCTTAATGGTTATGTGCGCCCCACGGACGACAACCGCTTACTGGTAGGAACCTCCGTTGACCACGAAGCCTACGAGATGCGCGAACGCGATTTTGACGTCTCGGAACTAGATCCGCACCCAGAAGCGCTTCCCTTCATCAAAGGGAATTTAATAAACCGGACCGCCCTATTGGAGGGCGCTGAATGGGACTACCACACCGTCGGACTGATTAGCTTGGCGCACGACGTCAAGCCGGTAATTGGTCCGGTACCGGGCGTGAAGGGTCTCTACGTAGGGGCGCATTTCCACTCCGGTGGATTTGCCTATAATCCGGTGTCCGGGTTGTTGCTTGCCGAGCACGTTGTTGACGGCTGAACTAGGATCGACACCGAAATGTACAGTCCGGCTCGGTTTGGGAGCGTCGACACAGACGCGTTTCTGTCGTCGCCGATAATGCACAGCGAGATGGGCGTGACGCGGCATTAGGTTGTGTATTCGCAGGTCCAGTGCAAAATTCTCGCGGTTATAAAACCTTGCCGATTCGGAAGCCCACAAATACCGCGGCCAGCGCTGCCGCGTTGCTGATGAGCAGATTGGCGACGAATATCGCCCAACTGCCGCTGCGGATGAACATTGCTTCGTCGAACGCGAATGTCGAAAACGTCGTGAAAGACCCCAAGAATCCCGTCAACACGAGCAGACGCATGTTCTCCGACACCCAATCACGGTCTTCAGCGTATGCCCAGACCAAGCCGAAGAGTAACGAACCGAGCACGTTCACCGTGAGGATCGCCATTGGAAACGTTGTCGGCGAGTATCTTTGGTAGATAACGACCGTGCCGTAACGGGCCAAAGCCCCTGCGGCACCACCGATCGCGACGCTGAGCAGCTTCTCCATATGCTAAACCTTATTCCATGAGAATTCGGAAGAACGTCGGTAGATTGCGCCCGACCTGAGGAGGAATAAAACTATGGCAGGTTCGATGATCAAATATCCCAGCAACGGCGGTGAAACTAAGGGTTATCTAGCGTTGCCTGAGTCCGGCTCTGGACCCGGTTTGCTTGTAATTCAGGAGTGGTGGGGGCTAGTTCAGCACATCAAGAATATGGCTGACCGTTATGCCGCCCGCGGGTTCGTCACGCTCGCTCCAGACCTCTATCACGGCGAGGCCGCCACGGAACCCGATCATGCGATGACTCTCATGCACGAGCTCGAGATTCCGCAAGCGTCCAAAGACCTGATCGGCGCCGCTGAATATCTCCGATCCCACGAAGCAAACTCCACTGGCAAGGTCGGATGCCTCGGATACTGCATGGGTGGTGGGATGACGCTTCTTTTGGCGTCTCTCGGTGCAATCCAAGCCGGCGCGCCGTTCTACGGCGTTCTGCCGACTGGACTCCCTGATGCCGCATCGATCCAGTGCCCTATCCAAGGCCACTTCGCCGAGCACGACGACGCCACCGATGCCGTACCCAGCCTCGAGTCCGGATTGACCGCCGTCGGCGTCGAAAACGAATTCTTCATCTACGACGGTACTCAGCACGCGTTCTGCAACGATGATCGCCCCGAGGTTTACGACGAAGGCGCGGCGACAACGTCGATGGATCGAACGGTTGAATTCATGATGAAGCACCTCTCATGAGTGCGGAACCCGCAGACGCCCAAGAACAGTTCAACCGCCAGGCGGCGAACTACGCCGTCAGCGTTCCGCACGCGACGAGCGACAGCTTGGGCATCATATCCGAGTTGGCGGCCATGGGCCGGTACCATTTGGCGCTCGACATCGCAACCGGGCCCGGTTTTACGGCGTTTGCCATCGCCGAGTTCTGCAACACCGTTATCGCCTCCGACTTCGCCGAAGCAATGCTCGACCAAGCCCGGAAGATCGCCGATGACCGCGACATCCACAACGTACGCTTCGAAATCATCGAAGCCCACGACATCCCCTACCCCGACAAATCGATCGATCTCGTAACCTGCCGAACTGCTGCCCATCATTTCCACGACATCCCTCAATTTCTCTCGGAAGTCCATCGCATCCTGAAACCCGACGGCATCTTCCTCCTCTGCGACACCACTACTTCCGAAAACCACGAACTCGCCCAATGGCACCAACGAGTGGAAGCCGAGCGCGACCCTTCCCATGTTGCCGCGCCCTCCCCGTCCCAATGGTCAACACTGATCACTGACGCCAGATTCAAAATAACTCACAACCAAGCAACTCAAGTCAACATGACCTTCAACCACTGGGTGAAACGGTCCGGCACCTCCCAACAAACCTCTCAATCCCTCCACCGAGATTTCATCACCGCATCCAACCAACTAAAGCGAGAATACGGCATCCAAGAAATATCCGACGACGACATCGCCTTCCACTGGCCAGTTCTAGTCTGCCGCGCCGTCAAGGATTAGTATCCGTCTCCCTCGTCTCCTTGAACCCTAGACGGGCGCTGATTGCCAACACCCCGATTTATACTTTCGTGTAGTCATCAGCCTAGTTTGAAGCGAGCAAACCGAACCGGATTTTTACGCGTATCAGGTAAGGTCACCAGTCGCCAAACATTGCACATGTATCGTTCTTGAGCAGGAATTTTGAGGAGCCCCCATGGAAACGCAACCCATTATTGAAGCGCATGGCGTCACGAAGGTTTACCGTACGCGAGATGTCGAAGTGCGGGCGTTGGACGGGGTTGACATGAAAGTCGACAAGGGTGAAATGGTTTCGGTAATGGGGCCGAGCGGTTCCGGCAAGACTACTCTGTTGAACTGCCTCTCCGGTCTTGATACCGTCGAAAGCGGAGACGTATCTGTTGCGGGCAATGTGATCGCAGAAATGTCCGACAACGACCTGAGCGAATACCGCGCCCGAATGATGGGTTTCATCTTCCAGTCTTACAACCTACTCCCTGTTCTTACGGCCCAAGAAAATGTTGAACTGCCCCTTGTACTGACCGGTGTCAAGCAGGCGAAGGCATCGAAAAGGGCGATGGAAAAGCTGGACCTCGTCGGCTTGGCAGACCGCGCCGATCATACCCCGTCAGAGCTTTCGGGTGGGCAGCAACAACGCGTAACGATTGCGCGGGCTTTGGCAAACGATCCCGCCCTCGTCTGGGCCGACGAGCCGACCGGCAACCTAGATTCCTCTAACGAAGACGAGATTATGGAGCTGCTCAGAAAGCTGAATCTAGAGCAGAGTCAGACATTCGTCATCGTCACGCACTCCCAGCACGTCGGAATGCTCACGGATCGAACAATCCGCATGTTCGACGGCAAGATAACCGACCACGGTTTCCAAGACGCCATCAGACAGTCCGAACTGCCGTCGAACGAGTCCATCGCCAACGAATGATGACGATTATTCTTTCGTTGCATTTTCGGGAAGACATTTAAGGAAAATCATGGAAACGCTATTTGGTCTGGAAATGCAGTACTTGGCCGCCGGGTTGTCGGCGACGCTGTTGATACTGGTATTGGTGATCGCGATAATCGCGGTTCGAAATCGCTTCTTGATCAAGCTTTCGCTGCGGAACATTCCTCGCCGTCGGACCCAAAGCATCCTAATCATCGTCGGGTTGATGCTGTCCTCCACTATCGTTGCCGCCTCGCTCGCGATCGGGGATACGATCACGGCCAGCATCCGCAATGCGGTGTTGGAAGGCGTCGGCGACACCGACTTGAGGATCACCAAACCTGTTTTTGGAGATCTTGGTGACCCCACTATCTCTTCACAAGAGATCGAGGAAATCGCGGTCAATCTCTATTCCGATCCACGCGTTGACGGCATCATGCCGATCAACTCTGAAGTAGCGCCGGTTCTTAACCAACGAACTCGATTAACCGAAGCGCGAGCGGAGGTAAGAGGTTTCGACGTCGATGGAGCCATCGGCAACTTCAAACCACAAGCAGACGGCGGGCCTAGCGCCGACAGCAGACTTTCGCCGTTTTTACTCAATCCTTCCATAGATGGACAAGAGATCGACTTCGCGTCGCTAGCCGACGATGAGGTCTTGATAAACGAGGTCCTCGCCAACCAACTTGACGCCCAGGTTGGCGACATACTGACTATCGTTTCACCATTGGGACGATTCGATTTCAAACTACGAGCAGTCATGCAGAGAGGCGGTATGGCTGCCAACGATATGCGCGTCCTCATGTCAATCGCCACTATCAACCGTATCTACGACAAACCCGCTGGCTCCGCGGACCGGGTCGACGTGTCATTGGATCTCGACAACTACGACTTGGACACCGAATCGGAAGAGATCGTCGATGATCTGACGTTGGTGTTCACCGACGCCGAATTGGCGACTGAACTGCACGCTGGCATGAAGCCGTTCAGGGATACCATAATTGCCGAAATCCAAAATTACATCGATGAAAAGAGCGGAACCAACGAACTCAGCTCCGACAACGAAGATGATCTCAAGGAATTCATCACAGAACTTGAGCGGGACGAACCGACTGAGCGTTTCCGAGTTCTTCTCGGCGGTGACACGTTCCTAGGTCTTTTCTTCGGAGTATTGAGTGGCTCTGATCTGGGAGCGCTTTCCGAGGGATTACCGCAATTGGCTTTTGCCATCGGTCAGTTGGAACGCCTTTCGACTTCTCCTTACAAGGTCTTCCTAACCAACATCGCGGAGCAAGTCGGAAATCTGTTCTTCACCTTTTTCACGTTCTTCGGTTCATTCTCAGTGATCGTCGGTCTGCTTCTCATATTCCTGATATTCGTCCTGCTTGCATCGGAGCGACAGCAAGAGATGGGCATTGCGCGCGCAGTTGGTACCAAGCGTGGGCACCTCGTTCAGATGTTTACGTTTGAGGGTCTGGCTTATGCGATCGGGGCCGCGGCGGTCGGAACCGCGGTTGGCATTTTGGTCAGTCGTGCGCTCGTTGTCATGATGGCCAATGCTTTTGGTACGGCCGACGACGAATCTTTCTCGATTGACTTCACCGTCACGATTTACTCGATATTGGTTGCATTCTCGATCGGTCTCATTCTCACGTTGCTGACAGTGATCTTTTCTGCGTACCGAGTCAGCAAGTTGAACATCGTCGTTGCGATTCGCAACCTTCCCGAGGAGTTTGTAGCGTCGACAACAAAACCGATATTGCGGCGGTTGCTTGAATTCGTGTTCTGGGTATTTGGGCCGATCTACGTGATTATTGGTCTCGTCCAGTCTGTGCGCCGTCACGAGGATGTAGGGATCGCAATTCTCAAACTTGTCTTCACGTTCCTCGTCGTCGGTTGGGTTATCGGTTTGCTCGCCGCCTTCTTCCGCATATTTGCCCCTTACTTCAAGCAGGGCTGGCCGTACGCGATTGTCGGTATCGCGCTCACCGCGCTCGGTTTCTTGAACGAGAGCGCATGGCAGGCTTACATCGGAGCAAGTCTGGCGATTTACGGTTTGGCGATGCTTTCGCTCGTTATCATGGTTCGGGTCCGCATTCGAGAGGCGATAGCTTCCCGGATCGCGTACACCACCGCTGGAGTGTTGATCCTCGTGATTTGGGCGTTACCGCAACGGTTCACCAAGTTCATTACTGAAGACTTGGAAACCAATATCGAAATGTTCATATTTGCGGGTTTCTTCATGGTCGCGTCCTCGGTTTGGATCATCATGTTCAACTCGGACATCATCGTGAAGGGGCTCCAGACGACATTTGGCCGGTTTACGGTTGTTCGCCCAATCATGAAACCGGCAGTGGCGTACGCAGTGGCGAATCGATTCCGAACCGGCTTGACGGTCTCGATGTTTGCGCTCGTGATCTTCGTGCTGATGTCGTTCTCGATCCTCAATCAGAGTTTCAGCGCGCTCTTGCAGACTCCTGAGAATGTGACGGGCGGATTCGATGTTCGTGCGGAGATCAGCGACGATCTGCCGATTGAGGACATAGATGCGGCGATTGCCGCATCGCCCGATTTGGAGATTGGCGATTTCACGTTTATCGGAGGCCAAGCCAACATAACTGCAGCCGCGCGCCAAATCGATGGCGAGGAAGCGCGATTCTTGGAATTGAACATACGCGGTACGGAGCCTGGATATTTCCAAGAAACCGCGCTGAAGATTACCGCCGCGGATAAGTCGTTTTTGCCCGCCGGGATCGACACGGAGGATGCGGATGTTTTGGCCCGCGCGGTATGGGACGCGCTTGCGCAGGACCCAACGCTGGCCGTCATTGCGAGCGAACACGTAATCGATATCCAAGGGCCCGGTGTGCCTTCGAACGACCATTTGTTGAAGTTGGAGGATCCGGGAGACATCACCTCCGGCGAATTCAATGCGACAGAAATCGAGATAATTAGCGGCGGCGAGGCCGATACATCCAGGCGTGCCAAGCGAACAGTGATCGCGGTAATTGACGATATCGCGGAGAGCATTGAAGGTCAATCAGATGGAGGTCCGGCTCCGGGCTTTCAAGGGGTATACACGGACTACCAGATTTTCGGCGAGCTGACTGACGAGCCGGTGCCGTTCACTATCTATCGCATAAACGTCGCTGAGGGAGTTGACCCCTCGCGAATGGCTGCGACGTTACAGACGGCGTTCCTGGATCACAGCATGTTGGCGGTTGACACTGATCAGGAACTTCGCACCAATGTCGCGCAGAACGAACAGTTTAGTTTGCTGTTCCAAGGTTTCATGGGACTTGGGTTGGTTGTCGGGGTCGCGGCGCTTGGTGTGCTCTCGCTGCGGGCTGTGAACGAGCGGCGGATGCAGATCGCGATCATGCGTTGCATCGGTTATCGTGCAAGGATGATCCGTATCCAGTTCATGATGGAATCGATCTTCATCACGGTGATCGGGACTGGGCTCGGGTTGGCGCTAGGCGCGCTGATTTCGTGGTCGTTCTTGGACGACATAGCTGGGAGCAACCAAGGATTGTCGTTCAACATTCCCTGGATGTCGATTCTGGTAGTCGTGGGCATTACGGTGGCGGCCGCATTAATCACCACTTACGTGCCGGCCCGACAAGCCTCGCAGGTGTTCCCGGCCGAAGCGCTGCGGTACGAGTAGAGCGCGATCGCGGGCCAGCCAGTGGTTTATGCCCGTTCGATACGAATCTCCCCACCATAAGGTGCATTTCCTAGCATGGTCGGATCGCCCTCGATCATGCCGCACACGTTGACCGCGCTCGCCGGCCGAATTTCGTCGCCGCGGCTAGCCGGTGTTGGCCCCCAGAAGAGGCATAGAGCGTTGCCGGGAGGCCAGTAGGCTACTGCGCCTTTATCCACTACCTCGGCCGCGGTCTCATCGTTCGATGCCGAGACCGGTATCGGGAAGTAGATCTCGTCGCCCCAGGTTTGGACGGTGCCGATGATGGGAAGGGCGTCCCAGATCAAATTTGCGGTGGGGGAGTCGTTGAGGGATGCGGTCAGCGAAACATCGCCGGATGTGATTCGGATTTTGTTCATGGTCGGTTACTTGCCTTGTTGCCGCGATTTCCATTCTTGGTGAATGCGCTCGGTTTCTGAGTTAAAGGGATAGAAATGCTTGGGCGAGATGCGTTCTCTTTGCGTGTAGTCGAGGACCGCTTCTTCGACTTCGTCGTGGTGTTCACACTCGTCGATGATCTCGGCGGCCAATCCTGACGCAAGGACAACGATGCCGTCGTCGTCGCCGAGAATGATGTCGCCGGGCCAGACTAGAACGCCACCGCATTGGATTGGTTCGTTGACCTGGTAAGGGAGGATGTTTGGTTCGC
Source organism: Dehalococcoidia bacterium (assembly GCA_965232825.1). Classification (GTDB taxonomy): domain Bacteria; phylum Chloroflexota; class Dehalococcoidia; order Lucifugimonadales; family Lucifugimonadaceae; genus Bin127. The sequence goes on from OZ247429.1 coordinate 1,225,345, forward strand.
CGACGGTTGGGGTACTGCCTCCGGCGAATACTGGGTAGCCGTAGCGAATGACTTTGTGACCGTCGCGGACGGCACCGTCAGTTACGAGGCCTTCGGCGTCTTGGGTGAGGATGCGGGAGAAGACGACATCACCGCCGGTCGAGGTCTTGGACATTCCCATGGCGTCGGCAACGAGAACGTCGCCCTTTGTCAGGGCTTCGAGCGCTTGCCATCGGGGTGTCTCGTTGAAGCCTTCACCGTGTTCGCCGGTAGCGATGATCTCGGCGAGGTCGGGACGGGATGGGAGATATTGGAGTGTGACGGCCCGACCGACTAATCGACGACCTTTGGCTAGACTTTCTACGCCGCGCATGTAGACCTTGTCGTAACCGCGTCGGAGCAATTGTCCGAGGACGGTAGCGTTTGATACGGCGCGATAGCGGTCTAAGAGTTCATCAGACACGGTTGCTAGTGGAGAGGCCATCGAGTGATCCTTGAATTCGGGACGGGAGTGAATCGGTTTGGAAGTATATCCGACTAGAATCTTGTTAGTCCTATCCATCATCGATCCGAGCAAGCATGTCTGCAACGGTAAGTCTCATCAAGCAAGTTTTAGAGTGGTTCAATCTGCGTTTGGTCAGGTTGGAGCCGAAGGTGCGCGCGGCGACAGTGTTTTTCGGCGTGGCGCTGGTGCTGTACCCGCTCGTGATTCAGGTTTACGGGTTGTTGTGGGGAATCTTGTGGTCGGCTTGGTTGGCCGCGTTTGCTCTGTATTTCGCTTTCAGGTCAGGATATTTCGCGAGGCGGGTAACTTTGCAGTTGCCGGGGCGGACGCACCCGTATCCGGAGAAGATTCGCTCGATCCAAGGCGGGGTGCGTTTCAAGACTTGGGATGACGTTTCGTATTTGGATGCCGATGAAGCTGATGATGCGGTACCCAAGGATGATCGGGTGATTGGGTTGGAGATTGGTGGCGATGCGATTGCGTATCCGTTGTCGGCGATGGGGCTGCGGGAGGTGGCGAATGAGGAGTTTGGCGAGTTGCCGGTTTCGGTGACGTGGTCGCCGATCACGTATGCGGCGCGGGTATATGTGAGCGTGGGGCCGGATGGTGACCCATTTACGTTGGCGCCGACGGACCAGATGGTGTTGAACAGCCCGTTGCTTGAGGCCGAGAACGGGAGTCTGTATTTGCAGTTCACGGGCGAGGCGATTATTGGTCCAGACGCTGGGCATCAATTGAAGCGGATACCTTGCTTGAACACGACTTGGGGAGCGTGGTCGAGCGCGTGGCCGCATTCGGAGATGCTTTCGCCTGCCGAAACGCCGGAGACGGATGTTTTCGAGGGATACTACGCATCGACGAGGGCGGGTTTGTTTACGCAACCAGTTAGGGACAAGCGTTTGCCGGATAAGGATGTGGTTATGGGGGTTGCGGATCTGGAATCAAGTGGTGGTGGTTCGGGGGAAATCAAGGTGTTTTCGGCGCACATGATGCAGCGGGAACCGTTGTTGAACACCGAGTTGGGTCGCGTGCCGGTTGTCGTTTTGAATGAACGATCTTCGGCTTCGTATGTGGCGTTTGAGCGCGTTGTTGACGGACAAAGGTTGACGTTTGAAGGCGAGACTAAGAACTCATTCCGACCCAATCGAGTGGTTGAGAAGAAAACGTTGGAGGAAGGTGGAGAGGAAGTTGGCGATGACGCGGTGCCGCATTCGGAGTATGAGCCGTGGCTGGTGAGGGATGAGCAGACGGGGAGTCTTTGGCATGCGGTGAAGGGAGAGTGTGTTGAGGGTGAGTTTGCGGGGACTCGGTTGCGGATGCTGGATGGGCAGCTGGCGTTTTGGTTTGCGTGGTCGAAGTTCCACGGTGATGTGGAGTTGGTGCTGTGAGGCACGTGGGCGTTTATGTTGGCGGCAGTTGAGGGATGTTTAATCCGGCATCGTTGACGGGCATCGTGCTCGCGGGTGGGCAGTCGCAGCGGCTGGGGATGGCGTTGCCTAAACCGCTGATCGGTCTGGGTGGTAAATTGTTGCTGGCACGGGTGGCGGATACATTGAAGTCTTTGTGCAAGGAGTTGATCGTGGTGGTACGTCGGGGTCAGGGCGATGATGTGCCGGATTTGGGGATTGCATTGGGGATGCATGTGGTGACGGATGTTGAGGGGGCGGAGGGGCCGTTGTCGGCGATATCGGCTGGGTTGGCGCAGGCGACGACGCCGTTGGCGTTCGTGGTAGGTGCTGACTATCCGTTTCTTTCGCGGGCGTTGATCATCGAGATGATGAGGATGGCGCAGGTTGAGCGGAATGGTCGCGATTCTGCGGTTTTCGTTCGGTATGGAAACCGGTTGAATCCGCTTCATGCGGTGTATCCGGTGGACAGTTGGCGGGAGTTGACTGCGGATGCGTTGGGCGAGGGTCTGCGCTCCCCTACTGCGCTGATGCATCGGGTGTTGGAGGAGGGTATTCATCCGGTTCAGATCATGACGGAGGATGAGGTAGAGCGGGTTGATCCGCGGTTGTTGAGTTTGTTCGATATCGACACTTTGGATGATCTTGGGGTTGCGAAGCGGATCATCGATACTCGGAATTACCATCGGGTTCGACCTGATTTGAAACGCGGGGGGATTTAGATGGTGGCGAGTGCCCCAATGCCCCACCCCTGGATTCCGGCTTCCGCCGGAATGACGAAGAAGTTGGATGGACGTTCCGCCCGCTGGATTCCGGTTTTCGCCGGAATGACGAAGGAGTTGCGATGAGCAGAATAGTTATGATTCGGCATGGTGAGACGCAGTGGAATGCGGATCGTCGGTCGCAGGGTTGGATGGATCCGCCGTTGAACGAAAGGGGGATGCGGCAGGCTGAGTTGCTTGGTGCGCATGTCGGGAAGCACTATGAGTTTGCGCGGGTGATTTCGAGCGACCTGACAAGATGCACGATGACGGCGGATGCTTTGGGTCGCGAGTACTCGACGGATCCATTGCTACGAGAGATCAATACGGGCAAGTTCGGGGGATTGTTGATTGCTGACATTCAGGAGCGGTTTCCAAAGGAAGCGCGTTTCTGGGGTTGGAACTATGGTCGGGCGCCGGATGGGGAGTCGTGGCTTGATTTGGCGGCGCGGGCTGGTCGTTTTGTTGCGGAGTCGGGAATTTTGGAGATTGAGGGAGATGTTTGTTTGGTTGCGCATGGGGGGACGATTCGGGCTTTGCTGTCGGTTTTCCTGGAGCTGCATATCGGAGCGGTGAGGTATTTTGCGCAGAGCAATACGGGGATTACGGTTGTTTCGCGTGAGACGGTTGATGGTTCGCCGAGTTTTGGGTTGGATTTGATGAACAACACGGAGCATTTGCGGGGTTGGTTGGATGGTTGAAATTAAGATAGTTTGAGCATCATCGTTAACGCACAACGGAAAGGAACGTCGCAGATGGGTATCAATCGCCGGGGGGAGCAGGAGATTAGCTCGCCGTGTTCGGATGTGGAGATTCGGGTGATGTCGGATAGTTCGACGGGTTCGGAGATGATGACGGTTTTGGAGATTGGGTTGAGGCCTGGGGGTTCGACACCGTATCAGGCGAATGTTTCGCATGAGGAATCTTGGTTCATTTATTCGGGTGATGTGACGTTTATCGAGGGGTCGGTGCGTTATGCGTTGACATCTGGTGATTGTGTGTTGGTGGCGAAGGGGGTTGGGATGTCGGTGGAGAATACGGGTTCGGCACCGGCGCGGATTGTGACGATGAGTCCGGATCCGTCGGTGGTTCGGGAGGAGGTTGAGATGGGTGAGGTGGTTGATGGTTTGCCGGGGGAGAATGTATTGATTCGGTCGGAGTATGAGGCGTTTGAGTTTGCGCCGGGGGTGATGCGGGTGGATATGGTTGACGATAGCCGGGGAGCTCGGAGTTCGTATTTTTCGGAGTTGAGTTTTTCGCCGGGGACGCATACGCCGAACCATTACCATCCGGCGCATGAGGAGACGATGTTTTGCATCGAGGGCTCGATGACGGCGGTTTATGGAGAGGACGATGGGGTCCCGTTGCCGGCGGGCGACGTGTTTTTGTGCGAGCCGTTGGTGCGCCATGCTACGAATAATCCGTCGTCGGAGCCGAGCAAGTTGTTGGCGATTCACCCGGTGTTGAACCCGCCGCCGCGCGTGATGTGCGATTGAGTAATTTAGTACCGGCCAGGATTAACACAGGTCCGGCCAAAAATAGGAATAGAGCTGACGCGAATGCGAATCTGGGACGTCGATAGGAGTTGACGACCATCCCACGAATATCACTTGGCGATTTCATCACGGCAACAAACGAGTTTGTTTCGTTTATCGCCAACTGAGACACGTTTGCGCATGTTTTTGTTAGGCCATTTTCATCATATTGCGTGCTGTCGAAAATTGCCTCAGTCGAGTATTGTTCGTCGCTCACTGCCAATTTAGCTACTGAAATTCTCGCGTGCGGATCCGATAATTCATTTGCAGATGAAATACAGATACGAATTGATTCTGCGAAAATGTAATTCGTGGCCCTACTGTCAAATCGTTTGCGACGTGATTCTATTCTCGGAGTGATTTCGAATATATCGGAAACAATTTTGAATCCTTCAGCATTAGTAAAATCCGTTGAATAATTGGGCTTAGCAATCCGTCGAACTGAGATGAACATTTGGTCGCCCCAAAACATTGAGTGCGAGTCAGCATGTATTTCGAATCCTGGTAGCTCGGTTTCATTCTGCAAGATCGTGGAGCGACCATTGGCGATCGAACCGCTGAACGGATCGTAGCTGCGATATCTGACCAACGTGTCTTGCAACTCGATCCTTTGGGCCGCTGGCATGCTGTCGTTCCGTCGATTGAATGCTCGTACGCGCAAGCGGTAATTGACGCCGGATTTCATCCCCGGAATCAGCGTGGATCGTTCGGTTGAAGGAACGAATATTGGAAACGTCGGAGGTTCAGGGTACCAATCCACGGAGTAGGCGAGAATGTCCGTGCCGCCGTCCCATCGTGGGTTATCCCAGTAAGCGACAATACCTTGACGTCCGTGAACGGCGTCAAATTCTTCAGGTGGATCGGGGTCGGAGTCGCGCCTAGTCCAGGATGTAGCCTTTGTTGTTGTCGGTTTAGGATTTGGCCTAACGGTTGGATTGGGAATGGGAACAGGAGTCGAGGTGGAGGTGGGAGTGGGAGTAGGAGTGACCGAATGATCAGCAAAGGGCGTTGGGGTCGGTGTAGGCGTCGATCGAATCGGAACTTGATCGGTTCTGACCGACAGGATCAAAGGTTCGCTTTGACCAAGTTGGTTCAGAGCGCGCAGCGCGATTTCATACATGGTTTCTGGTTCCAAGTTTTCGATCGTGTACGAACGAGTGTCGCTAGACAACGGTACCGTTTTGTCGGTTCCAGGTTGGTCGATGCGTTGCCAAGATAATAGGTATGACGAGACTGGTCGACGTATCGTTCCTGTTTCGTTGACGGGCTTATTCCATTCGATGGTTACGCTCGTGTCCGTGGTTGGCACATCGTCTTCGTTGATCATCTCGGGTTGACGTGGGATATGCGGAATAACGCCGATATTTTCCGTAATACGATCACCGTCTTTATAAACGGCGGTTACTTGTATCTCATACCGAATCTCGGCTTGAATGTCGGGGACCGCGTAACTTGTGGCGGATGCCGGCAATTGGATCGGGAAATCAGTCGAATCTGGGGGTGCAGGTGACCAACTGATTTCATATTGGCTGAGCAACGACTCGTCAGAGGGTTGGTTCCATTCGACTTTGATACCGTCTGTGGTCAGATCTTTGAATCTGAGTGCTAACCCCCGTGGTGACGGCGTCGGGGTAACGGTGGGCGTTGGGGTAGCGGTGGGAGTTGGGGTAGGAGTCGATGTCGGCGTAGCTGTGGGTGTACTCGTGGCCGCGGGCAACAATGTCATAACTGATTCAATGAAGGCTGCACTATAACCGAGTGGGTTTTTGGCGCGAAGATCGAATACATAAGCGGTGCCGGGAGTCAGTTGCTCGACGTTGAAGGAAAAAACGTCGGGTACCATCGTCGCAGTGTTGACGGCCGATCCAGTTTCATCTTTTCTCCAAGATAGCTCATAGCCGTTGACTGGACGTCGTATTGTGCCCGTCCCGATCTCTGGTTCTTCCCATTCGATGCTGACGCTGGTTTCAGTGACATCTGCCACCTTAGCCTTGGGTTTCCGTGGGACGTTTAGCAAAAAAACTGTACCTGCGTTTGAGACGGTTCCGTCGTCGAAAACTGTGTCGATATGAATCTCGTATCTGATGTCGGCTTCAACGTTCGGGATGGTGTACGAGAAGACGGAAGGCGACAGGATCACTGGCATTGCTGGAGCGTCTGTCGTTAACGGATCCCAACCGAGTTCGTGTCTCGACGGCTCTCGGCCTGTCAACGTTGCGATGTGCCAAGTGATTGTCGCGCCTTCGTTCGTCAGCTTGTCGAACACTACAACGAGTTCAATAGGCTCTTGTATGGACGTTGGTGTAGCTGTTGGGGTTGGCGTAGCCGTGGGCGAAGCAGTCTGAGTCGGTGTAGGCGTGGCTGTTGGGGTTGGCGTAGCTGTGGGTGAAGCAGTCTGAGTCGGTGTAGGCGTCGACGTAGCTGTCGGGGTTGGCGTAGCCGTGGGCGAAGCAGTCTGAGTCGGTGTAGGTGTCGGCGTAGCTGTTGGGGTTGGCGTAGCTGTGGGCGAAGCAGTCTGAGTCGGTGTAGGCGTCGGCGTAGCTGTCGGGGTTGGCGTAGCCGTGGGTGAAGCAGTCTGAGTCGGTGTAGGCGTCGGCGTAGCTGTTGGGATTGGCGTAGCCGTGGGTGAAGCGGTAGGAGTCGGTGTGGAAATCGGAGTCAGTGTGGGTGTCGGTGTAACCGTTGGGGTGGACGTAGCCGTTGGGGTTGGTGTAGGCGTGGGTGAAACGGTAGGAGTCGGTGTGGAAATCGGAGTCAGTGTGGGTGTCGGTGTAACCGTTGGGGTGGACGTAGCGGTCGGTGTCGGTGTAGCCGTTGGGGTGGACGTAGCGGTCGGTATAGGAGTGGGAGTATTCAGCGTTTCCGTTACCGCTACGGCTGCGGTTGCGGTGTAACGACTACCTGCGTACAGCAAATATGCGTTTATTTGATCGACGCCTTGACCCGCCGATGTAGGTGCGGTGTAGTTGGCGATTGTGCCGGTCTCTGCGGTGATGGTGCCGTGAGTTGCCGTCCATGTGAGTTCGGCGTTGTCGGGGAGTTGATCCATTTCGTTGTTGTCGCCGTCGTATACCGTTAGCTCGAATTGGGTTGTGGATCCTGTGACCACTGAGATATCGACCGGTTCGATCTCGACACTGGTGACGCATGGATCGACGCTGGGCACGTTTAGCGAAAGGCCGTTTTGCGGGGAGACGGGTATGTCTGCGTGGTCATCGCTAAACCTGGCTGTGACGAAGATGGAGTGTTGTGTGGTATTGCATTCTTGACCTAGGGTTTGGTTTGCGATGAAGGTCTCTCGTGAGTTGTCAAAGGTCGAAATCTGACAGGTGACGACGGAGTTTGATGCTGAACATCCCGTTGGCAGATTGTCGAAGCTTGTGCCGGGTTCGAATGAGATGTCGATGCCGGGATCGTCGTCTAGTCTGCGCCTATCAACACGAGTGGACCAAGTTGCGACTGCGGAATCGGTGTCGTATTGAGGGTCGGCGATGCGGATTCTTGGGCAGTTGAATTCTCGATGTGTGAGTATTCGGCTTGGATTCGAGGCGATGATCGATTGGCCATCGATAGTGGCATTGACTGTCATCCGAACGCGGTTGTTGCCGCAGATATATTGGATCGAAGTTGCGAAGGTGATGGTGAGTTCGCTGTTAGCGGTGACGTCGCAGTCCCAACCCTCATCCGTGGCGTCGCATGCCCCGGTCGTCTCGGTGACGATGGTGCCGATGCTGGAGGTCGGGGTCACCGACAGTCTGCCGTCGGAGTGACTGTGGTTTGTAAGGACAACATCCCAGTAACCGGTATGCGTTTCTGTGTCTTTACGAACTGCGTTAACGCTGACATCAAAATCGACTGGGTCGGCCAGTCGCTGGAAGAGCGTTCTATCGCTCGGCAATGCGGGCAGCAACGAAGGTGTGACTCTCAGTAGCTGTTCATCATCCATAGCGTGGATGAATGATGACTGTTCGTCAGTGACAGTTGGTCCGTAGGTAAATCCGGATATCGACGCGAGCACATAGCCAAATAGTGTTATGGCGGCCAAGGCAGTAGCAATAACGCCATTTCGTCGAATTCTCACTATACGATTGCATCCAGGCGCGCGTCACCGTTGACCTCCCAGGTGCGTGTTTGCGAGAATCGCGCTCGTTCCAGCTACACCAGACAGGTCACAACTGGAGAAGATATGTTAATTTAATTCGATGCTTCAAGCGATTATTAATACATTGTATCAACAATCGCAATTGCAACCATATCTCATTCAGAAAGGAAACATAGCTGATTTCGTCGTCTGAAATCAGTCATTATCGGCTGGCATGTTGCGCTGAATATTTGCCTTGCATGAGATATGTTTACTCACATCGACACACCAGCGAATTTAAGGGGGGCATGAGATGCCAACCAGCATCGAGTGTCGATGCACGGGTTAAAGGGAGGCGACGAAGGGACAGCGAACACCGCAGACGATCAAACCAAGACGTGGGGAGGTGCCGACCTAATGCCTTGACTATAAAACGAAGGGAACTCGTTATCGTTCGATTGCTGAGTTTGGGTGTTGGGCAGCGGGTTCAACACGGATACGCGTGTTCTAGGTCACGACACCAGATGATTGGTGGTCGATGAGGGATTGGGAGCGAGAAGTGGAGAAACTGACTAGCTAGTCTTGCGTGGTCGTCCGCGTCCGCGTCCACCGGCGGCCTTTGCACCGTACCAGGATGAGTACTCGAAAGAGTTTCTGAATTGTCGCTTGGTACCGCATTTACGGCAAACGCCGGTGGATTCGGGTCCGTTGGGGGATTCGATTCTCCAGTGGCAGTTAGCGCCTTCGAGCTGGCAAGGGGTGGGCGGCTCTTCGACGATTTCCTCTTCTTCGATTTTCGCCTTGGGAGATTTGCGGGCGGTGGTTTTTTTGGTGGTCATGGCTTTTTTTGTGCCCTGGTTCCCGGCTTTCGCTGGGATGACGTATTGAGTAGGCCGGGATAACGTGTCGGCTAACCGTTACGGGTATGCATACCGGGATCGGGGTGGCGTGGCCTGGGTGCTAGCGAGGTTAGGTACCCAGGGAGAGCGTCGGCGAAGACGTTGCGGAACCCGCTTTTCCAAGTGTAGCGTAGTGTGGCTTATTCCGTTGCTAGTAGGTCGTGGGGGCGTTTGGGATTATTTGCGCAATCGCCGGGTCTAAATCCCCTTTAGTTCCCCCTTGGGCATCAAGGGGGAGGATTTTGTGCAAAGCATCCCTTGGCGAGCGGTCCGGGTGTCTCAGGTTGTGGAGAGGGTCCGGACGGACGGTGTTAGCCGCGTTTTAAGCCAGTCTTGGGGTCCCGTCGCTCCGGCGTTCGCTGGGGTGACGAACGCCGGTGTTACGAGGAGTCTTGCCGGACGGCGTTGGTTAGACGAGGTCTACGGCGGCGCCGGCTGCTTCGAGTTTCTCTTTGGCTTCGTCGGCGGATTCTTTGCTGATCTGCTCGAGGACGACAACGGGTGCGGACTCGACGAGGTCTTTGGCTTCTTTGAGTCCGAGGGGAGTGACTTCGCGAACGGCCTTGATGACGTTGATCTTCTTGGCCCCGATGTCGGTGATTTTGACGTCGAATTCGGTCTGCTCTTCTTCGACGGCGGCTTCGGCGACGGCGACACCAGGAGCCATTGCGACGGCTGCGGGAGCGGCGCTGACGCCAAACTCTTCTTCGATGGCCTTTACGATGTCGGCGAGGTCGAGAACGGACATCGATTTGATTTCGTCGATGAATTGTTCTTTGGTGAGGGTCATTTTGTTTCTCCTGCCCTTTTGGGGCTTTTGTTTTGTGCCCTCACCCTGGCCCTCTCCCGCCGAGCGGGAGAGGGGAATGGGGGTTTTGGGCTGTCTTTGGTTGCTAGATTGTTGTTTGGGCGACCTTGGAGGTCTCCGTCACGGGTTGGTGTTGATTTAGGCGGCCTCAGATTCGGCGGATTGTCGTTGTTGTGCGATTTGTTCGAGCATGCTGGCGAGGTTTTGCACGGGTGCGTTGAGGACGCGTGCGAAGGACATCAGGGGTCCGTTGAGGTTTGATGCGAGCATGGCGATGAGTTGTTCGCGTGATGGTAGGTCGGCGATTTGTTTTACTCGGTTGGCGTCGATGAGTTGTTGCTCCATGATGCCGCCGAGGATTTCGACGTTGATGTTTTGGTCTTTGATGGAGTCGTTGAGGGCTTTAACCATGCTGGCGATGTCGTCTTCGGCGACGACGTATGCGGTGGGGCCGTCAATGATTTCGTCGATATCGTGGAATCCGAGTTCGGAGGCGGCGATCTTGACGAGAGTGTTTTTGGCGACGAATACTTTTCCGCCGCTGTTGGTGACGTTGCGTCGGAGTTCGTCCATCTGGGAAGCGTTGACGTTGGAGTAGCGTGCGGTGACGATTAGAGGTTTGTCGCGCATCCGGTCAACGAGGTTGTCTTTCATCTGTGTGTTGCGTTGTGATGGCATGGGTTTATCTTTGCCCTTTCGGGAGGTCTATGTGGTGTTTGTAGTTCGGTTTTGGAGGCGGGAATCAAAAGGCCTCGGGCTGGCTGCTGTTTTCGAGGTTATGCAGACTGCCGCGAGGCGGAGTGATTGAGGTGGCCTTGGAATTGGTTATGGCCGTATTTCGATCAGCCTCGGCGGGCGACATCGTCTGTCTTTGGTCTCTGTGGAAGAGCTCCCGCGGTCTGCAGCTAGCGATTGCTTTTTGTGTGATTGGGTGTTGTCGGTTTGACTCCGTCAATTGATTCGTCGGTGACGATCTTCAATTTTAATTCAATCGGAAACTGTGAGGCTGTCCAAGCTGGGCAGGTTGACTTTGAATCCGGGTCCCATAGCTGAGCAAATGGTTGCGGTTTTGACGAACTGTCCTTTTACGCCCTCGGGTTTGGCTCTGGAGATGGTCTCGTATACGGCGGCGAGGTTGTTAAGGAGTTGATCGTCGGTGAATGATTTTCGTCCGATTCGTGCGTGGAGATTTGCGTGGCGGTCCATGCGGATCTCTTGTCTTCCTTGCCTTGCGCTGTTGATTGCGCTTTCGAGCTGGTTGGGCTGGACGACGGTGTTGTTGCGCGGGTTTGGCATGAGGCCACGGGGGCCGAGGACGCGTCCGAGTCGTCCGACTTTAGGCATCTGGTCTGGCGTAGCGAGTGATACTTCCCAATCGGTCCATCCGCCTTGGATGCGGTCGAGCATGTCGTCGTCGACGATGAAGTCGGCACCGGCTTCGGTTGCGAGTCGTGCGGGTTCACCTTCGGCGAAGACGAGCACTCTGACGACGTCGCCGAGGGAGTGCGGAAGGGTTACGACCTCTCGCAACTGCTGGTCGGCGTGGCGCGGGTCGGCGAGTGTAGCGAGATGTATCTCGATGCTTTCATCGAACTTCGCGGTGGCGGATTCGCGTGTCAGCTTAACGGCGACGTTGGCGTCGATCGGTTCGGCCGGGAGGTCGGTTGTGATTTGACGATAGCGTTTGCTTTTCTTCGACCGGGGCATGTTGAGATACTTTCGTGGGCGTTTCGATTGGTTCGGGGTTAGTCGGCGACTAGGATGCCCATGCTTCGGGCGGAGCCTTCGATTACCTTCATTGCGGCTTCGATGTCGTTGGCGTTTAGTTCTTCGATTTTGGTTTCGGCGATCTGCTTTAGTTGGTCACGTGAGATAGTGCCGGCGACCAGTGTGCTGGGAGTTGGTGAGCCACCTTCGACGCCGGCCGCTTGTTTGAGCAGTGCGGATGCGGGTGGCGATTTAACGACGAATGTGAATGAGCGATCGGCGTAGACATCGATGGCTGCCCGGACGATCATGCCCCGGTTGGACTGCGATCGTTCGTTGAACTCTTTGATGAAGAGCGGGATGTTGATGCCGTGTTGGCCTAATGCGGGTCCTACCGGCGGAGCAGGGGTTGCCTCTCCGGCGGCGAGTTGGAGGTTTACCTTTGCGACTACTTTCCTTGCCACGTGAAACTACTTCCGATGAGATTGTGAATGTGATTGCTGGGGGTCAGGCTTTTTCGACGGAGAGGAACGGCAGTTCGACGGGTGTGTCTTGACCGAAGAACGAGACGGTGACGCGGAGGGTACCGCGTTGGCCGAGGACTTCGTCGACGGTGCCGCTGAATTCTGCGAATGGGCCGTCTTTGATCATCACGACATCGCCGCGTTCGAAACCGAAGTTGACCTGCGGACTGTCGCTCGACGGACCTTGGATCATCCGTTGCGCTTCGTCGTCGGTGAGAGGTGTCGGTTTCGCCCGGCCCTCTACGCCTTCTTCAACGGAGATGAAGTTGGTGACGCCGGGGGTGTTTCGAACTACGTACCAGCTGTCATCGTTCATGACCATGTGGACGAGGAGATAACCGGGGTACATGGTTTTCTCGACGTGCTTGGTCTCACCATCGGTCATTTGGACGACGGTTTGCTTCGGCACGACGGCGTCGAAGATCTGGTCTTCGAAGTCCATCGTGATGATGCGTTGTTTGAGGTTTTGGCAGGTGCGATCTTCTCGGCCAGAGTAGGTGTGTACCACGTACCAGTGAGCCGTGTTGGGGATCACACTTGTCGATTGTGGAGCGGTAGTCAAAGTTTAGGTACCTGCGAGGAGTGCAAAGAGGCGGGCGAATAGCCAGTCGAAGGATCCGAGGAAAATTCCCATCACGGCTGCGAGAGCGATGACGAGAAGCCAAAGTCGGGTGGCTTCTTCGCGGGAGGGCCAGGTGACTTTTCGGATTTCGCCGATGACGTCACCGAAGAATCCAATGATCGAGAAGCGCCGTGTCGGCGCCAATCGCAATTCGGGTCTGGCTCGGTTCTGTGCCATGTCGGATCCTAGATTGTCTGGAGGTTAGCGACGTTGCTCGCGGAACGGTTTCGGTGCGCGGCACGCCGGGCAGTACTTGCGGAGGGTGATGCGATCGGGTGTGTTCCGGCGGTTTTTCTCGGTGTGATACGTGTGGGAACCACATTCGCAAGTGAGTTGAACCAAGGTTCTGACGGCGTTTTTTCTTGCCATATCAATTGCTCCGATGTGGAATTACGAATCTGGGGAGTTGCGATGTGTCGCCAATCCCAAAAATCGCCTGTAGTGTTCGCGATTGTATCGCGGGTACCACAGGCGATGGGTCTCGGGGGCGGTTATGCGGTGACCTCGGTGAAGACTCCGGAGCCGACGGTTCGGCCACCCTCGCGGATGGCGAAACGGAGGTTCTCTTCGAGAGCGACCGGGTAGATCAGCTGGATCTCCATCTCGGTGTTGTCACCGGGCATGACCATCTCGATGCCATCCGGCAACTTGATTTCGCCGGTGACGTCAGTGGTTCGGATGTAGAACTGCGGCTTGTATCCGGAGAAGAACGGGGTTCGTCGACCGCCTTCTTCTGCGGTGAGGACGTAGACCTGCGCCTTGCCCTTGGTGTACGGGGTGATTGTTCCGGGTTTGGCAAGCACTGCACCGCGGGACACCTCTTCACGGTCAACACCGCGGAGAAGGCAGCCGACGGCATCGCCGGTGATGCCTTCGGTGAGGGTTTTTTGGAACATCTCGACACCGGTAACGACGGTGGACTGTGTCTGACCGAAGCCAACGATTTCCACAGGCTCGCCGGTCTGAACCTTGCCACGTTCGATCCTGCCGGTAACGACGGTGCCGCGGCCTTTGATGCCGAAGACGTCTTCGATTGGCATGATGAAGGGCAGGTCGACGGGTCGTTCGGGGATCGGGATGTAGTCATCGACCGATTCCATGAGGTGGTAGATCTGCTGGACCCATTTGTTGGAAGGGTCATCGGCGTGCTCGAGAGCATCAAGAGCGCTGACCTGGACGACTGGGAGGTCGTCACCCGGGAAATCGTAGGACGAGAGGAGTTCTCGGACTTCGAGTTCGACGAGTTCGAGCAGTTCTTCGTCGTCCATCATGTCGCACTTGTTGAGGGCGACGACGAGTGCCGGGACGTTTACCTGTCGTGCGAGCAGGATGTGCTCGCGCGTCTGGGGCATGGGTCCGTCGGCTGCGGAGACGACGAGAATTGCGCCGTCCATCTGGGCGGCACCGGTGATCATGTTTTTGATATAGTCCGCGTGGCCAGGGCAGTCGACGTGAGCGTAGTGCCGGTTTGCGGTCTCATATTCGGTGTGGGTAGTTGCGATCGTGACTCCGCGTTCGCGCTCTTCGGGCGCGTTGTCGATGTCTTCGAAGTTTTTGGCGGTAACGTTCAACTCGGGGTTGTTCGCCAAAACTTGCGTGATCGCCGCTGTGAGGGTCGTCTTCCCATGGTCGACGTGCCCAATCGTGCCGACGTTAACGTGCGGCTTGGTCCTGTCAAAGACTTGCTTCGCCATTTTCCTCTATGCCTACCCTTTCCTCAAGGGATTTAATTTAATCCGATTTGCCGATATCCGGCGTTGCAGGTTGTCTCAACGGTGGCTCCACAGTGAATGGAGCCCACACCGAGACTTGAACTCGGGACCTCATTCTTACCAAGAATGTGCTCTACCACTGAGCTATGTGGGCTCGGCTTCTCTTGGCTCGAGTTTCGTCCTGTCGCCCTGCTCTGGTGCAGGGAGTAGGATTCGAACCTACGAAGCACAAGGCGGCAGATTTACAGTCTGCTGGGTTTGACCGCTCCCCAATCCCTGCACAACCCTTCATCTTAACACAATTGGGTTTTCACTCATGTCAAGTTACGAATTTCGTAAGCGCTGAATCGGGTCGATTCAGGTGCTTTGCATGGTGTCGTTTGGAGCCCCAGGGGGGATTCGAACCCACCAACCTGCCAATTACAAATCGGCTGCGCTGCCATTGCGCCACTGGGGCAAAAACTGAAAGAAGCCGGACGTGACCTCTTATCCGAATGTTAAATCGATTGTCACATCGGTTCAATGCCATCGAGTTCGTGCCAAGTATCTCGTTTCCTCAAGTCAAGTACACGTTTTTGTCGACGTTGAGGTTCCGGTAGAGATCGTGTAGTTCACGGTACGACTTGATTTCGTAGACGTTGGCATCGGATTCGAAAGACCGCAGCGCCTCCGCTACCCTTTGTTGGGATCGTTTGCTGCCAAAAGCGTTGAACCAAATCACGGAGTTGGGCGCGATCGCGTTGAACAGATTTTCGTAGTTGTCGCCGCAGATTCGTTTGCGCCGCAATATGTTGAAGATCGTTCGTTTGGCGATGCGCATGGTGACGCTCGAAGTTGGGAGGTTGAGCCAGATCACGGTGTCGGCCATCGGCAAGATGTGCGGGCGTACCTTGCTGTAGTTGCCGTCGATGATCCAACCGTCCGGCGACTCGTCGATCCGTTCTCGGACGATCTGAAGCATCTCTTCGCTGTCTCGTTCGACCCAATTAGGCAACCAGAAAACGGCGTCTAATTCGATCACGGGCAATCCCGTGAGGTCACCGAGGGCTCGGCTGAGAGACGTCTTTCCGCCGCGTCCGTAGATACAGATGCGACGACCTAATTTGAACCGTTGGGAAGACCTTTCGAACGCGGTTGGTTTGTTCATGGCGCGAAGAGGTTGAATTTTCAATCGCGGACACGGGATGGAGCTTGTTTTGCGGCATCCATGACCTTTTGGATCGGGATGCCAGATTCCGATGCGATGCGTGCGCAATCGTCATATTCGGGCGCAGTCTGCGTGACAGTTCCGTCGATCTTGCGACGCTTCACTCTGACGGTCCCGTATCGGGTTTCGGCGGTCACGATATCTCGGTGAGCAATCATCCGGTCCAACTGTCTGACGCGAATTCCCAACGTTGATGTGTGCTTGAAGAAGGTGATGGCTATCTGGGTTAGGTCGGATTGGTTGACGATAGCGGAGAGTAACACGGCCGGGCGCGATTTCTTCATTTGGATCGGGGTTGTCCAGACATCGACGGCGCCGTTTTCAAAGAGCATTTCCGTTGCATAGCCCAGTTGTTCGCCGGTCATGTCATCGATGTTTGTCTCGATGAGTACGACGTCGGATTGATGGGTCAGGCCGAGGTCGTCGGCGGTCTTGTCAAATGATTCGAGTTGCTTTTGGGACTGTCCGAGCCAGAGTCCGACGACGTTAGGCGGGGTGTCTGTGTTGCGTGTGCCTGCGCCATATCCGATGTTTTCGATGAGAATGTTGGCGGGAGAGAATCTTGCAAGCGTTGCGACGATTGCGGCACCGGTCGGGGTGATGCTCTCCCCTACCGGCAGATTTGCACCCGATATGCGGACTGGAAGTTGGTTGCTTTTGATGATCGACATCGTCGCAGGCGCGATCGAAGCGCCTTTGCCGTGGCTGCTCAATGACATTCCGTAGGATGCCGGTAACGCCGAAGCGTAGAGAGTGTCGATATCGAGGATTCGGAGGCCTATTACTGCGGCGGAGACATCGATGAGCGTGTCTAGTGTGCCGAGTTCGTGCAGGTGCGATTCGCCTTCGGAAATATTATGAGCGTCGGCTTCGGCGACTCTTAGGCAGTCGAAGATGGCACGGATTTGAGCGCGGTCGGCTTCGGATAATGCGCTGTTGTCGATGCAGGTGTCAAAGTCTTGCCATCCCAATTTGCGATCGGTATTGTTCGTAGGAGCGACGTCGGTATGGGTTGCCGATATTGCGCCACGGGTGGTTTGGGAGTCGTTTAACGTGAAGGGATCCGGGACGATCTTGGCGAGTTCGGTTTCGAGTTCTTGGCGAGGTAGTCCAGCATCCAACATCGCGGATATGAGCATGTCGCCGCTGATGCCGCCGATGATGTCTAGGTATGCGATACGGGTCATGAACTAGTGGAGCTGTGTGGCAGGCAGTCAACGGACTCGAAAGGCGTTAGGGCTGCATTTGTAGTCTGCTATTTGGATTTTAGAGCTTCGTTGAGATTGCCGGACCGGAGCCCTTTGGGATCGAGTTCGACCTTCCGGTAGCCGGCGGCGATGATGCCGGCTTCGGCCTTCATTTTGGTCGCTGGTTCAGAGTAGACCGTGACCATGTTTAATGGAAGTTCAACGCGTGCGGTTTCGCCGTAGTGGCGAACTCGATTTTCGGGGAACCCGAGATTACGCAGGTGTTTTTCGGCCGTCGAGATCATCTTCAATGCTTCCGAGGTAACTTGGGTTCCGTACGGAATGCGGGATGACAGGCAGGGTTGAGCGGGTTTGTCCCAGTTGGGAAGACCGGCTTCTTGGGCCAATGCACGGACCTCATCTTTTCCGATGTCTGCCTCCAACAGAGGTGACCTGATGGAGAAATTCTTAGCGGCTTTCATGCCCGGGCGGTAGTCACCAAGATCGTCGCGATTTGCACCGTTGGCGATCACCCGGAAACCTTCGAGCAAAGCTAGCTGTTCAAGGTGGTTGTAGAGTTCGGATTTGCAGAAAAAGCAGCGTCGGCCATCGTTCCGCAGATATCGTTCGTCTTGCATCTCCGATGTTGCGATGGTGCGGAGGTTCCACCCGCGTTGTTCGGCGATCGACCGGGCATCGGCTAGTTCGTAATCGGCGAGGCTGTCGGATACCGCGATGACGATGAGCGCGTTGGATGGGCCAAGGAGGTCGTGGGTCAGCTGAGCTACGAGCGCAGAGTCAACGCCCCCAGAGTAGGCGACGATCGCAGACTCGAACGAAGTGATTGCGGTGAACAACCGCTCGGATTTTTGGTTAAGTGTCATGTCGCGCATGATTTGTAAGCAACTGAAGTTATGCAAAAGGGGGATTCGTGGTTCACGAATCCCCCTTTGTCGTTACACCTCTATGAGCAGTTTTTACCCGGCGGGCAGTGCCACGGGTTCGTCGTCGACTTCTGCGGCCAACGCGGTCTCTTCGAGGATTTTGCGATGCTCTTCGTCGGGCGTGATCACAATCGATCGGTCGGCCGACTCTTCGGCCTCGGACGCGTCGATCAATACGATGTCGCCTTCCAAAATCGATTTAGTTAGGAACATCTCAGAGATGACGTCTTCGACCTCGTCTTGGATCTTGCGGCGCAGTGGCCGCGCACCCATTTTGGGATCGAAACCGATTTCAGCGAGGTATTCCTTGGCGGCATCGGAGACGCGCAGTGACATCTCGTGCTCCTCGGCGCGTTCAGCGACCTCGCTCATCATCAGGTCGACGATGTTGAGGACGTCTTCGCGACCCAGGGCGCGGAAGACCACAACGCCGTCGATGCGGTTCAAGAACTCGGGTTTGAAACCGTTCCTCGGATTTTTTAGTTCCTCGAGCACTCGATCCCTCATTCGGAGGTAGTCGTCTTCCGAGGTACCGTCTGAGATTTCGCCAGTGCCGAACCCGATCCTGTATCCGCTGGAGATGAGGTTCGAGCCAAGGTTCGACGTCATCACGATGATCGTGTTTTTGAAGTCGATCTTGCGACCTTGTCCGTCAGTCAGATGACCATCCTCAAACACCTGCAAAAGTGTGTTGAACACGTCGGGGTGGGCTTTTTCGATTTCGTCCAGCAGGATGACGCTGTAAGGATGTTTCCTAACTTCCTCGGTGAGTTGTCCTCCATCTCCGTAGCCGACGTATCCTGGCGGGGATCCGATCAAGCGGGAGACGGTGTGTTTCTCCATGTACTCGGACATGTCGAGTCGAATCATCAAACGCTCGTCACCGAACAGGTATTCGGCGAGTTGTTTGACGAGATGCGTCTTGCCGACGCCGGTGGGACCCAAGAACAGGAATGCGCCTATTGGTCGTTTGGGATCTTTGAACCCGGCACGTGCACGTCGCACGGCTTTCGACACGATGCCGATGGGCTCTTCCTGACCAAGTACGCGTTTCTGGAGTTCGCCCTCCATATTGCGTAGTCGCTCGACCTCAACGACATCGAGACGAGTCACCGGGATGCTTGTCCACATCGAGACGACCTCGGTTACGTCGTCCGGTCCTACTTCGGTCTTGATGTTGTCTTTGTTGAATTCGGCGAATTTCTTTTCGACTTTTGCGATCACGGCCTTCTGTTTGGTCTCTCGTTCAAAGAGATCAGAAGCGGCGTCATAGTCTTGGCGTGTGACCGCTTCGTTCTTCTCGCGCAGGATGTCGTTGAGAACTCGAATTGAGTCGCGCACCTCGGGCGGTGGCATCGTGTTCTTGACGCGGACCCGCGAGACTGCCTCGTCGACCAGATCTATTGCCTTGTCGGGCAGATGGCGATCAACGATGTATCGGTCGGCCAGCTGTGCGGCGATCTCGATGGCTTCATCGGCGATGGAGAGTTGGTGGTGGTCCTCGTATTGCTTCTTGACGCCGTGGAGGATCTTGACCGTCTCTTCGACATCAGGCGGTTCGACTTTGACGGGTCGGAATCTTCGATCCAGAGCGGCGTCGCGTTCGATGTGCTTCCGGTAATCGTCGTGGGTTGTGGCCCCGACTACCTGGAGTTCTCCTCTTACCAAAGATGGCTTGAGGATGTTGGCGGCATCAACGGCACCTTCGGCGGCGCCAGCACCAACGAGGGTGTGGATTTCTTCGATGAAGAGGATGCACTCCTGGTTGGCTTTGAGTTCAGCGATGATTTTCGTCATGCGCTCTTCAAATTCGCCTCGGTACTTGGTACCGGCGATCAACGATCCCATGTCAAGAGCGACGACACGTCGTCCCTTGAGCATGTCTGGTACTGCACCATCAACGATGGTGGTGGCCAGTTTCTCGACGATGGCGGTCTTGCCGACGCCGGGGTCTCCGACGAGCACGGGATTGTTTTTGGTTCTGCGACTAAGGATCTGAATAACGCGTTCGAGTTCGGTGTCGCGCCCGATAACCGGGTCAAGCTTTCCGTCTGAAGCCAACTCAGTGAGGTCAACGCCCATGCTGTCGAGCATGGGTGTGCGCCGTTTTTTGTCGTCCGCACCCTTACGTCTCGAACGTTTGGTGCCGGTTTCCAGCTTCTGTGTTTCGTCACGAACGCGATCGAGTGTGACCTCGTTCTGAACGAGTAGATCGGCGGCGGCACCCTCGCCATCACGCAGCAGCCCAATGAGGAGATGTTCTGTTCCGACGCGGTTCAGCTCGCCGAGGCGCGCCTCATCCACTGCCAATCGAATGGCTTTCTTGGCGCGTGGTCCGAGACTGGGTGGTCGCTCACCCGGGGTTGCTTCGCGGTTGATGGAAAACTCAAGTGCGGTGCGCAGTTCGCGCACGTCGACCTTGAGGTTAGTGAAAACCTGAGCGACGATGCCTTCCTTTTCGCCGAGCAGAGCAAGCAGGAGATGCTCAGCGGTGATGTACCGCTGGTTGTATCGCTTGGCCTCCTCTTGGGCGGTCTCAAATACCCGTCGTGCGGGTGCTGAGAACATGTTAAATCCACGTTCACTGCTGTCGGGCATTGCTCAACGCTCCCTTCAGTCAGGTTGTCACGGACACC
The DNA here is from genome assembly GCA_965232825.1 of Dehalococcoidia bacterium. GTDB lineage: Bacteria > Chloroflexota > Dehalococcoidia > Lucifugimonadales > Lucifugimonadaceae > Bin127. The sequence continues at coordinate 1,245,858 of OZ247429.1, forward strand.
CTACGCGCCCGTTCGAAATCAATCGTCAAATAGGTCTTCGAACCCGCCGTCGGCGAAGCTCGACCCGTCACTGTCCGAACCACCTCGTGCGTCCGGACTTCCTTGTGAACCTTCAACTTGTTTCAGGCTGAGTCCAAGTCGCCGACGCTCTGGTTCAATTCGTATCACACGGAAGTTATGCACGTCACCTTCTTTTACCACTTCTGAGGGGCTCTTTATGTGACGATTTGTCAACTCGGAGATGTGGACGAGGCCTTCGATTCCTTCGCCAACACGAGCAAAAGCACCGAAATGCGCCAGTTTGGTGACTTTACCTTCAACAACTTGGCCAACACTAAGTTGGTTCTCGATGTTTTCCCAGGGTTCAGGCAACAATCGCTTCATGCTCAATGCGATCTTCAGGGACTCGCGATCGACCTTCAAAACCAGTACATCGAGGTCTTGACCGAGTTTTACCACGTCATCTGGTCGATTTACGGATGACCAAGACATTTCGGAGATGTGGACGAGGCCGTCGGCACCGCCGAGGTCGATGAATGCACCGAAACTCGATATCCCAGCGACGCGTCCACGTCGAATGTCGCCTTCTTCGAGTTCTTGGACAAGGCGCATCTTCTGCATGTGGTTTATGGCTTCCAAAGCGGCCCTCTCGGAGAAGATAGCGCGGTTGCGACGTCGATTGAGTTCAAGTATTTTGCAATCGATCTCCATGCCGATGAAGCCCGGCTTTGGAGGTGCGCCATCTCCGACGTAGAGGTCTCGTGCGGGACCAACTAGCTGGGAAAGCGGGACAAAGCCCTGAACGCCTTTGACCTGTATAACCGCTCCGCCACGGTTTGATCCGATGATTCGGCCCTTTACAGTTTCTTGGGCTTCGCGCGCCTTTTCCAGGTCGCGCCAACCATGTTCGCCGCGTGCGCGGTCGATGGAAAGCAACGGGTATCCGTCGGGGCCCTCGGGTCTTGAAACATAAAGGATGACTTCGTCGCCGATATCCGGCAACGACTCATCGCCCTCTTCTTCGGTGAGTAAACGGGTTTCCCGGATCGGGACCCAACCTTCGGATTTCTGTTGGATATCTACAAGAAGACCATCGCGTGCTGCGTCAAGCACAATGCCGTCGATGATGTCGCCGCGCCTCAACCCTTCCTTTGGCAGGTAACTGAATACGAGATCCAGCTCTTCCACTTCGCCGTTTGCGTCATCGCCGTTTTCCGAGCTCTGTTCAGGTTCAATCGGAATTGGTTGTTCAGCATCTTGTTGCTGATCAGTGTCGTCGGTCAATACGGCGACGTTTCCAGGGCCCGCCGTCTGATCCGTCTCTGTGGTGGTCAATTAGAAATCCTTGAGGTATCACCGCGCAGTCCCGTTTGACTGCACGCCCTAATTATAAGCATGGTGTTTTTTCGATTCTGTTTCGTAATCGCGCAACTGCGAGTATTAACAGCGTCATCCACCACGGCTCGTGCTTAACGATTTTACCCACAAATGCGTTCTGCGCGCCGATCATGGAACGGCTTGTTGCATCTTAACTTTCGGGTTATCTGGTATTAACGGGTGCGGTATTCTAGATTCCAATGGAAACATGCTAGATTCGACGACGATTCTGGGTTGGCATCAGATTTGAGGCGTCGATGGGAGAATACCGAGAATGGACCTGGGAATCAAAGGCAAGCGCGCGCTGATCACCGGCGGCAGCAGAGGTCTTGGGCGACAATCGGCGCTCGCTTTGGCGAATGAAGGAGTGGATGTCGTGATCTGCGCCCGCGGAAAAGAGACTCTCAATGCGACGGTTGGCGAAATTTCCGATATCGGAGTTAATGCGGTCGGCTACGTAGTCGACATGGCCAATGCCGACGCACCGGAGCAGGTTGTCGAGCGTATGAAGGCCGATCTAGGGGAGCCCGACATCGTAGTCAACAACGTGGGCGGGAGCATGGGCACTAGCGACGTAATTAATTCATCCGTCGAGGATTTCGCTATGGTGACCGACCTGAACTTATTTTCTGCGATTCGATTGATAAAGGCGACATTGCCGGGGATGCAGGAACGCGGTTGGGGCCGGATCATCAACATATCCAGCATCTACGGTCGCGAAGCCGGGGGAACAGCCCCCTACATGGTGGCAAAAGCTGGGATGATCGCGCTCTCGAAACATGCTGCGCTCTCAAGCGCTCCCACTGGCGTGACGGTCAACTCTGTAGCGCCGGGATCGATTCTGTTCCCGGGCGGCACTTGGGAGAGATTCCAAGAGATCAACACTCCTGAGTTCGTCGATGAGTTTGTGGCACGCAACCTGCCGATGGGCAAGTTCGGATGGCCAGAGCCGATCGGCGCAACTGTCGCATTCCTAGCTTCCAAACATGCTGACCTAATTACAGGTGCGTGCATCAATGTAGACGGCGGACAGTCTCACAACTTGTTCTAGGGCTTTTCGTCACGATCAGACAAACAATCGAGTTCCTTCAACATGACAGACGACCCACTGGTAATTGCGGGTAAATCCTTTAGTTCGCGCCTGATGACCGGTACCGGTAAGCACCGCTCTTCCCAGCAGTTGCTCGATTCCGTAGTGGCTTCGGGAACCGAGATAATCACCGTGGCGATCGGTCGGCTTAATCTCGATGATCCCGATGAAGAGACGCTTTTGGATGTATTGGATTGGGACAGGTACCAGATGCTCCCCAACACAGCAGGTGCGCGGACCGCAGAACAGGCGGTAGGCATTGCTCGATTGGCGCGCGAAGTTACAGGTTCGGATTGGATCAAGCTAGAGGTGATTCCGGAGCCGGCTCATCTTCTACCCGACCCGGTTGGTTCGTATGAGGCTGCGAAGATGCTGCTAAGTGAAGGCTTCACCGTGTTGCCTTATATCCATGCAGATCCAGTGCTAGCAATGAAGCTAGAGGACCTAGGATGCTCGACCGTGATGCCGCTCGGTTCGCCGATTGGCTCAGGTCGAGGCGTTCACACGGCGGAAGAGATCGCTATAATCATCGATCAATCGAGCGTCCCGGTGGTTGTCGATGCTGGATTGGGAGTTCCTTCGGACGCGTCGATGGTGCTGGAGATGGGGGCGGACGCGGTGTTGGTCAACACGGCGATAGCGCAGTCTGAGAACCCGGGGTTGATGGGTGAAGCGTTCAAATTGGGCGTTGAAGCCGGACGGAAGGCTTACTTGGCGGGTCGGATACCGGTTTCTGATGCGTCGCCTAGCAGCCCACAAGAGGCGTTGGCCGTAACTGCGTAGTTTAGGACGGGCGGAGAGGTATGTCGGACCCGAAGCGCCTACGTCTCCCGACTCCAACGTTGTGTTTAGTCACCGATCTTGGCGTTGTGGGGAACGATGTTGCACGGTTAGTTGATGCTGTATCGAGCGCGGTTGACAACGGCGTGAATATGGTTCAGGTTCGGGCACCAGAAGCGAGAGCGAGCGAATTTGATGCGTTGGTTCAAGGTGTCGTTGAGGCGGTAGGAAATAAAGCATTGGCGATCGTGAATCCGTCGAGTCGGCCAATCGAGCTGTTTCAGAGCGTTGCCGGATTGCAACTTTCGGAGAGTGCGGGGGCGAGTATCAAGGATGCTCGGCGGATGTATGGAGCTGGTTCGCTTGTTGGGCGCTCAGTTCATAGTGTTGATGGCGCGCGACGAGCGAAGGAGATGTGTGCGGAATTTTTGGTGCTTGGCACGATTTTTCCATCTGGTTCGCATCTTGGCGGCGCGGCGCATGGCGTGGGCATCATCCCGCGCGTGGTTCGAGAGACTGGGCTTCCGGTGATTGGAATCGGCGGGATCACGACGGAGAACGTTGGGGAAGTCCTCAGGAGCGGTGCAGTGGGCGTTGCAGTGGTGCGTTCGATACTTGGTGCGGCGGACCCGGGTGCGGCGACGCGGGAATTGATGGCGGCGATGTTGGACGAGTCGTCGGGTTAGGGCTGGTTTCTTGCTACCGCGGCTTCGACTTGCTCGGTTATATCTACCGGATTTGATTGACGACCTTGACCGATCGCGATCAGATCGATATCCCCTTCTGCGACTGCTTTTAGAGTTTCGACCACGAGCGGTTGTTCGCGTTTGACGCCAGCTTCCCGGATTGCGGCGAAAAGTGGCAGATTTTCGTCAGCTACTTTTCTCAAGTGAGCTATGTTTCGGTGGCTTGCGTCTTGCCATAGGTGGTCGTAATTCGGGCCGCGGACGGTGAAGCTGCATGTGGTCACTACGGGACCGCGGTCAAGTTCGGGTGTTGCGATGTGGATCATTGATCCATGCTCGTCGGCATCTTGTTCGATGACGTCCCAGATTGCGTCTTGCCATTTTCCGATCGTTCCGCCGGGCAATGCCGGGTGTTGATTGAGGCAAAACATCTGGCGACTTATTTCCGGGGCAAAGAGCATGTAGCCAGCCATTACGGAGACATCGGGGGCGAAGCGCGCCAGACGGGCCAACACGGCTTGGTCAAATTCGATTCGCAGTTCCGCCCACGTAGAGGGTTTGCGTTGCTGGCGGAATGTTGCCGACGACATGGTTACGGTGGAGATTCCGCTGGATTCAGCGAGGTCGATGAAACTATCGGTGGGGCCGGTTTGGCCGCGTTCGCGATTGACGAAGATGAACTCGAATTTTGCGTTCAGATGCCCGGATTGGATCGCGTCTAAGACGGCGGTGAACATGCCGCGCGACCCAGGTCCGTTTGCGGTAGTGAACCAACCGATGCGCAATGGGCGACGATCCGTGGGTTTTGTGGCCCTGACCAAGGTTAGTCGTCCGCGACCAAATTCAGCTGCTCGACTAAGCCTTTTTGCAGTCTCTGGATTTTGAGTTCGGCGCCGTTGAGCATTTCGGTGCAGGTTTTGGCGAGTTGCATGCCCTCTTCGAAGAGCGCGGTTGACTGATCGAGCGACATCTGACCGCTTTCCAGTCGACGGACTACAGTTTCGAGTCTGGTAAAGGCGTCTTCGAACGATGTCGGCTGTTCGATCTGCGATTGGTCTTCGTCGGTCATTTTTGCGTACCTGGTCGTTATTTGGGGTTTACAGATTGGACCTTAGTTTCGGCAGTGCCGTCGGCGAAAGTCAATTCCAACGATGTCTTGGGTTGGACGTTGGCGGCCCGAGTAATGACACTTCCATCGGCGCCGCGAACCATGACGTACCCGCGTTCCAGAATGTTGTCGGGTCCTAAGGCTCGGAGTTCGGCTTCGACTCGCTTCATTGCTTCGCGTTTCATTGCGCCGTATCGCGTCCACGAAACTCGGGCACGCGACCTAAGTTCTTCAATGCGATCGCGGAATCTTTGGGTTTCGGGTGCGTTCTCGGATAGCCGATCTTGGGTCAGGTCTAGCCGCTGTCGCGCGAGCGTTACGCGTCCAGACAGTCCTCGCATCAATCGTTGGACAAAATCTGCGGTTTCGAGTTTTAGTCCTTCGATGGCCGGCGAAACTAGCTCTGCGGCGGCGGACGGGGTTGGGGCTCGGAGGTCGGCGACGTCATCGGCGATGGTGAAATCGGTTTCATGGCCGACGGCGCTGATGACTGGGATGCGGCTTGCGAAGATGGTCCGTGCAACCATTTCGTCGTTGTAGGGCATGAGGTCTTCTGCTGAACCGCCGCCGCGGCCCACGATTACGGCGTCAATGTGATCGGTCTCGACGAAGTGGTGGAGTTCGGCGAATGCTTCGACGATGGTTTCTGGTGCGAGTTCGCCTTGGACAGCGGAGGGTACGAGCAAGAGTTCCATCAATGGGTAGCGGCGCCGAACGATGTTTTGGATGTCGTGCCAGACTGCGCCTTGTTCGGATGTGATGACTGCGATGCGTTGGGGGAACTGTGGGATGGGTCTCTTGCGCGAAGGGTCGAAGAGGCCTTCGGCACGCAGCTTGCGTTTCAGCTCTTCGAGTTGAGCTTGTTGATCGCCGACGCCGGCGGGTTCGACGGAGGTAACAATGATTTGGAGGTCGCCACGAGGGGCGTAGACTCCTGCGCTGCCTTTGCAGAGGACCAATGCGCCGTCTTCGAGGAATTGGTGCCCGCGACCGTAGCGGAACATCACGCAACGGAGCCCGGCTTCTCGGTCTCGCACGGAGAAGTAACTGTGTCCCGAAGCTGGTTGTGAATGACCGGACACTTCGCCGATCATCGTGATGTTCGCTAGTTTGGGGTCGTTTTTTAGCAACCCTTGGATGAGTTGCGAAACTTCGGAGACCGAACGCGGTTGAGATTGGTTGGCAGACGTTTGGGGCGAAGGTGTGGTGTTCATCATCAGGCTGCCACCATTATCTGCAAGGGGAAGCGCGTTATGAATGCGATCAGACGGCTCTGCCGATGTACTCCTTGGAGGTGGTGTTGACGCTGATGTTGTCGCCTTCGCTGACAAAAAGTGGTACTTGGAGGGTGAGACCGGTGTCGGTGGTGGCTGGTTTGGTGGCGCCGCTTTGCGTATCACCCCTCAGGCCGACTTCGGTTTGGGCAATGGTGAGGTTCACCGCGGAGGGCAATTCGACGAGTATCGGTTTCTCGTCGTGCATCAGCAATACCAATTCGCCGCCTTCGGGTAGGAAATAAACGGCATCGCCGAGGAGCGCGTCGCTGATGAGGTGTTGTTCGTAGGTTTCCATGTCCATGAAGACGTAGAAATCGCCTTCTTTGTACAGGTACTGGGCGTTCCGTCGCTCGGTCGGGGCGGCTGTAAGTTTCTGGTTTCCGGCGAGTTTGCGTTCGAAGACGTTGCCGGTGCTTAGTTGCCTGACTTTTAGGGTCAGTGTCGGCGGCGCTTTGGGGGCTTGGCGATGCTGCCACTCCATGATCTGGTAAATCTCGCCATCCAACATGATGGTCATATTGCGGCGGATTTCGGAGGAGGAAATCGTCATAGGTGGGAGCTTTCTTTGCTAACTTGGTTTCGGTCGGTTTCGAGAGATTGGGTTGGTATCAAAACCGCATCTTTGCGGCGTGGCTCAAGACGCGTGCCCGTCCGTTTTCCAAGACGACCACATCTTCAATTCTGACGCCGCCCCAACCGGGTATGTAGATGCCGGGCTCGATAGTGAATGGCATCCCGTTTTCGAGCGGTGTTGTGCCGCGGGGTCCGACGTTGGGTTCTTCGTGGACTTGCAGACCTAGGCCATGGCCGAGACTGTGGCCGAAGTTGTCGGCATAGCCGGCGTCTTCGATGACCTTGCGGGCGATGGCGTCGGCTTCGCCTCCGGTGATGCCAGCTTCAACTTTTTCAATTGCGGATTCTTGGGCTTCGAGTACGATGTTGTAGATTCGTGCGATTTCGTCGTCGGCTTCACCGAGTACCACGGTGCGTGTGAGGTCGGAGCAGTAGCCTTGGTAAGTTGCGCCGCAGTCGAAGACGATAGTTTCGCCTTCTCTGAGTGCGGAGTCGCCGGTTTGATGGTGTGGTCGGGCTGCGTTGGGACCAATGGCGACGATGGTGTCAAAGGACAGACATTCTGCGCCGCGTTCACGGATGGCTTTCTCGAATTCCCATGCAGCTTCCTTCTCGGTCATGCCCGGCATCAGTTTTTCGGCGGTCTCCTCGAAAGCTGCATCGCCGATGTCGATTGCGTTTTGTAACAGCTCGATTTCGCCTGAATCCTTGATGGCTCGCAGTTTGACGGCGTCACCGGATTTGGGCTCGAGGTTGACTTCGATCTCGCTCTCTGCGATGGCGTCTGTGTACATCCTGAGGGCGGAGACGGTGAGGTTGTCGGCCTCGAAGCCGAGGTTGTTGATGCCTAATTCGCCGAGCAATTTCGGGAACCATTCGCCGAGACGGCCTTGGATTTTCGCTATTTCGAAGCCGGTGGCCTGATCAGTCGCTTGTTCAGTGTACCGAAAATCGGTTGCCAGTATGGCGTCGGATTCGGTGATGAATAGGAGCCCGGCGGTGCCGATGAAGCCTGAGAAATAGCGTCGGTTGTGCGGATCGGAGATCAACATGCCGCCGAGTTCTTGCTCTTTGATCAACGAGCGAAGTGCGGCGACACGGTTAGGGTAGCGAAACTTGGTTGCGCTCATCCGTAGTTTTCCTCCACGTATGCAACGAGGCTTTCTAGGGCGTGTAGGTATCCGCGCCAGCCGAGGCCGGCTATCTGGCCCAAGGCAAAAGGTGCGATGACGGAGTGGCGTCGGAACTCTTCGCGGGCGTGGATGTTCGACATGTGTACTTCGATTGTTGGCAGTTTGCTGTCCAAAATGGCGTCGAGCAGTGAGTATCCGACTTGCGTCAATGCACCAGCGTTAATGATGATGCCGTCTGCGTCCGCGGATTCGGATTGGATCCAATCGACGATAGTCCCTTCGTGATTGGACTGGAAGAATGCGGTGCTAATCCCGAGTCGATCGGCGCGCTCGGAGACGCGTTGCTCAATGTCCGCGAGCGTTACGGATCCGTACTGCGTGGCGTCGCGTTTGCCCAAGTTGTTTAGATTGGGGCCATTTATGACCAATATGCGTCTCATCGCGAATCCCGGATTCGATATTGGAGGTGTTCGCACCGCGCTCGAGATGATGTCTCGCGCGTCAGATTCAAGGCTATAACGTGCTGTGGTCTTTTCGCCTTGGGGCGCGCCGCCGGAGGTTCGTTCCGGGGTGGGCTCGGAGATAGACTTTGCGTGCTTGCTCTGCCGAAACGTGAGTGTAGATCTGCGTAGTGGACGGGGATTCGTGACCGAGCAGGTCTTGCACGACTCGGAGATCGGCACCCCCGTTTAGTAGGTGGGTGGCGAAGCTATGGCGGAGGATGTGAGTGTGGAAGTTGGCGTCGAGTCCTGACTTGAGGGCGTTACGTTTAACGGTTTCCTGGATGCTTCGAGTGCTTAATCGGCCTCCGAGTTTGTTGAGGAAGAGTGCGTCTTGGGATCGTCGGGTCGCGAGTTTAGGGCGGGATACGATCAGGTATTTTTCGATCCATTGCGCTGCTGTTTGGCCAAGCAGAACGATGCGTTGCTTAGCTCCCTTGCCAAAAACCCGGCACTCTCGAGACTTGAGGTCGAGGTCATCGACTTTCAGCGAATTGATTTCGGAGACACGCATTCCTGAGGCATAGATCAATTCGAGTAAGGCGCGGTCGCGCAGACCCAGTGTTGTGGAGGTATCGGGCGCCATAAGTAGCCGTTCGATTTCCGCCTCAGACACGACGTATGGAAGTCTCTTGGCTTGACGCGGTGCGGCGACCATGTCGGTGTCGTTCCGGGCAACCTTACCAGTCTCTTGCATCCATCCGAAAAATGTGCGTAACGCGGTCAATTTGCGGCTGATTGATGCCTTTTCGTATCCATTGCTGGTGAGGAATGCCAGGTAACTTCTAAGCTGACGACGATCAGGAGATTTGATTCTGTCGAGCGATTGGACTTCGGCTTGGAACCTCATGAACGCAGCAAGGTCATTCATGTAGTTGCGAATCGTTGGGGTTGCTAGCTGGCGAATCGAGGTCAAGTATTTCTGGTACTCAACAAGGATCGGTGCCCATGCGGTGTTACCGACGACATCCCAAAGGCCGGGGACGTTTAAATCCCTCGGATCTCGACGTTCGGTTGTCATGTCATGCTCCTTCCGTTTCCGGGTTGGAGCATCATGGTTGAAGGTCGGGTTGAATTAGCTAGAGGCACGGGCACGGCTGTTGCTGGAGCGGCTGCGTGACCTGGTGGAACGCGTGGTGCGTGTGCTTCGTTTTTTAGCGGCTTCGGGATGCTCTTTGAAGCACCGTTGCATGCGCTGAACTCGTTTCTCGTCCCATTCGGCGAGTTCGGCTTCGTCTTCCGGCTTAAGATCGAGTGCGACGCGGCATTTGGGGAACTCTGGGCAAGCGATGAATTCGCCGCGACGCCCGTTGCGGACCACGAGTTCGACACCGCCGTCGCAGATGACGCCCGAGCCGAGCTCGACACGTTTTTCAAGTTCGGGCACGCCGTCGGGGTGTGCGACGTGGCATTGTGACATGCGGCGAGTGAACTCGCCTTGCCACTCTTCGATTTTTTCGCCGTCAGCATCATCGCCGGGATACAGGTCCATCGCAAATTTGCACGTCGGAAACTCGGGACACGCCAAGAAATCTCCTCGCCGGCCGTTGCGAACCACGAGATCGGTGCCACCATCACATTTGATGCCGCTGGCGACGTCGAATTCGGATCGGCGGATCCGCTGGGCGTTTTGGAAGGCATGATCGAGCGCGGCGTCGAACGGCGAGTAAAACTCGCGCAGCATTTCGACGCGTTCCAAGTCGCCGCTTGCGATGTCGTCGAGTTTCGTCTCCATGCCGGCGGTGAACCCGACATCGACGATGTCGGGAAAGAACTGCTTGAGCATGGCGCACACGGCGATACCACTCTTGGTGGGATGGAACCGGTTCCGTTCGCGTGTTACGTAATTCCTATCAACAATTCTGCCGACAATGGTGGCGTAAGTGCTAGGCCTTCCGATGCCAAGTTCTTCCAATGTTCGGATCAGGTTGGCTTCAGTGAACCGAGGAGGCGGTTGCGTAAATTTCTGATCGCTGTTGACCTTCAAAAGGTTGAGTGACTCATCCTCGAAAAGCGGTGGTAGGCGCCTCGCGTCGTCGGACTCGGAATCTTCGTCACGGGTTTCGATGTAGAGCTTACGGAAACCGTCGAAGACCATCACTGAGCCGGTTGCACGCAATTTATGGGTCTTGCCGTTAGCGGTGACGGCATCGATGTCTGCGCGGGTGCGTTCGTCGATGCCGTCGGCCATTTGGCTAGCAACCATTCGTCGCCATATGAGTTCGTACAGCCTGCGTTGATCCTGGTTAAGGAATCGGGATACGCGGTCTGGGGTGTTGGTGATGGAGGTCGGACGAATGGCTTCGTGCGCTTCTTGAGCGTTCCGAGAACTGGTTTGGTAAACCCGATGCCCGGCGTGGTAACTGTCGCCGAATTCGCCTTGGATGAAGGCCTGCGCTTGCTGGAGAGCCGATGCTGCAAGATTGGTCGAGTCGGTTCTCATGTAGGTGATAAGACCCACCGGCTCGCCATCGCCGAGGACGACGCCCTCGTAAAGGCTTTGGGCGGTGCTCATCGTGCGTTGCGCGTTGAACCGAAGGCTGCGCGCAGCTTGCTGTTGAAGAGTGCTGGTGATGAACGGCGGACGGGGACGGACTTTAACCTGTCGTTTGGTGACGCTGGTAACCGTGTAGGCGGCAGATTTGAGTTCATCGGCGATTGCCGTCGCCGAGGTTTCGTTGGGTAGCAGTTCGTTCTCGGGTTTGTTCGGGTCCTTTTTCTCTCCGTGAATCCGGTAGAGACGCGCACCAACCGAGATGTCCGAGGATTGCTTTGCGAGGTCGACGGAGATCAGCCAATACTCTTTGGGTTTGAAGGCGTTGATCTCTTCTTCACGATCGACGACTAATCGCAGTGCAACAGACTGGACTCGGCCGGCGGACTGGGCACCGGCGACTTTGTTACGAATAAATGGACTGAGCTTGAAACCGACTAGGCGATCGAGGATGCGGCGCGCTTGTTGCGCTTCCACGAGTTGGTGGTCGATTTGGCGCGGGTCGTTGAACGCCTCCATGACGGCGTCTCTGGTTATCTCGTGGAAGACTACCCTCCGGGCATCACCCTGTGAGATACCGAGGATTTCGCTGAGGTGCCACGATATTGCTTCGCCTTCTCGATCGGGGTCGGTGGCAAGATACACGTTGTCCGCACGTTTAGCGGCGTTTTTGAGTTCGTTGATGACCTTTCGGCGGTCGGAAACGATGCTGTACTTCGGCTCGAAGTCGTTATCGACGTCGACGCCCATGTTTGACTTCTGCAGGTCACGAACGTGTCCAACAGACGCTTTAACCGCGAAACCATCACCTAAGTAGCGTTCGATGGTGCGCGCTTTGGCAGCCGATTCGACGATCACAAGGTCGTCGCCAGATGCCTTTGTTTGCTTTGCCAATTCGTCACACTTCCACTAGTTTTCAAGGCCCGTTATCGAAGCCCGAATTCGACCCCAGGGGATCAATAATTATGCAGGTCGTCCGTCATCTAACAATCTTGGCGCGCCGATTTCAGCGCGTCGGTTCGACAGATCGTATAGAGCGCCCTCGGTGCACCGAACGATACCTCGCACTTCCATCATGGTAAGCGTTGACATTGTTTCGGTTACTGACAATGATAGCGTTCGGGCGATTTCATCGATGTGAACAGGGCCTTCAGAGTTGTGCAACGAATTGGCGATGGAGTGTTCCAGTTCGTTGAAAGTCTCGATCCCTTCGACTCGAGTCACGGAGTCTTCGACGTTTCGGTTGTTGGACCGACCATTGGGCTTTGTCACCGTTGCACGGATGTGCGCGGCCGATGCGCGACGGTTCGCGTCGGGGTCCGGCTTGAGGTCGCCGAAGAAAGCGCTGAGTTCTTGTACGACATCATCGGCTCGGGTGGTAAGCTTAGCGCCTTGTTGAATGAGCCAGTTGGTACCTTCGCTCTGTGGCGAATTGGCGTTGCCGGGGACGGCAAAGACCTCTCGATTTTGATCCAGTGCCCATTTCACTGTCCAAGTTGCTCCGCTCTTTTTGGCTGCTTCGACGACGATTACGCCGCGGCTGAGTCCGCTGATGATGCGATTGCGACGGGGGAAGTGGTCGCGTTTCGAGCGGACGCCAAGTTGGTATTCGGATACTAGGCTTCCGCTCTCGACGATCTGCCTAGCAAGGCCGCGATTGCGTTGTGGATAGATGGAGTCCAACCCGCCGGCAAGAACGGCAATGGTCCTTCCACCAGCCTTCAGGGCTCCACGATGCGCGGCGGTATCGATTCCAATTGCTAGACCGCTGATGATGGTGATGCCCAAACGGGCCAGATCGTGAGCGAGCTCGGTTGCCATTTCGATGCCGTACTCGGTGGCGTTCCTGGTTCCGACGATAGCGACGCCGTTGTTATCGCGCGGTTCCAAGTCGCCTGCGACGTAAATGACCGCTGGCGCATCTGGTGACTCGGCAAGATGATCGGGATACTCATCCGAGCGTAGATGGATCGGGCGGATTCCGCTCCGCACCAATCGATCTAGTTCGGCGTCGGGATCAATGCGTTCGCGCGTCGAACCGATATCTTCGACCAGCGCAGCACCGATTCCGGCGTCTCGCAACTCACCCTTGTCGGCGTTCCAAGCATCTTCTAGGTTGCCGAAGTGCATCTCCATACGATTGAATCTCTTCGGTCCCATACCTTGGATGCGGTGAAATGCCACCCAGTATTTCAAATCTTCATTAACGTTCACAGTACTCAGATCCGTATCGTCAATTTTCTTTCGATCCTGTTCGCCAAACGACGGAAAACTTCGTTTCGCCGTTCGATTGCTTCAGAACACAGTAACACACAACATTACATTCGTTCGAATCTTTGTGGCGAAGGTCGCCTCTCTAAGTCTTAGTCACGCTTGCGTCGACAGATCAACCGAGTCGTCATCGGTAACGCGGCTTGCGAACGCGTGCGTGGTGATTGTAGACTGCTTGACACCAACCGTGTGGCAAGGTGTATTGGTAGTGGAGTGCCGCGGGTGGTTGCCGGTCACACAATTCGAAACAGGGATGAGATTGAAGGTCTGAAGTGGCGTCGAACAATTCGAATCCGGCGGTACGTTACGAACCAGACGACAAGTGTCCGCCATCGGCGTTGATCGGTCCCGCGCTTCAGGGCATCATGCTGGTCTTGGCACCGACGATTTTGGTTGTCGCTATAACGGCGCGAGCCGCGGGACAGGACGACCAATATCTAATCTGGGCCGCGTTTGCGACGCTGGTGATCGTCGGAATCATGATGGCGCTTCAGGCGGTGAAGATCGGCCGTTTCGGCGGTGGGTACTTGATTATTTGCGGAGTAACACCAAACTACATAGCGGTCTCGGTTATTGCCCTGGATGACGGCGGGCCGACGATGTTGGCAAGTTTGATAGTAGCTTCCGCCATCCTGTATTACGCCATCGCGATGTGGCTGCCGTTGCTTCGTCGAATAATCACGCCGGTTGTGGCTGGCACAGTGTTGATGTTGATCGCCGCGCTGATAGTCCCGATCGCAATTGATCTAGTCCGTCAAGTCCCTGATAATGCTCCTTCAGTCGCTGGTGCGAGTGCCGCGGCGATCACCGTCTTCGCCTCCGCTGCTCTTGTGATGCGTGCTCCGAGACTTTGGCGTCCATGGTCGATATCGCTCGGGGTCATTGCCGGTTGCATCACTGGTGCGGCGTTCGGGATTTATGACGTCGATGCGGTTGTTGATGCGCCGTGGATCGGTGTTCCGGATCTGCGATTCCCTGGTCTGGACTTCACACCGAGCATAGGTTTCTGGGCGCTACTGCCGATGTTTTTCATCGTCACTCTCATCCAGTCCATCAAAAATATCAGCGACGGCATGGTCGTCCAACGTATCTCGCGCAACAAGCCGCGCGCGACCGATTTCCGTTTGATCCAAGGCTCGATCTATGCCAATGGAACCGGCATCCTGATGGCCGGAGTCGCCGGGACGCCACCACCAACCACCTATCCATCCTTGACTGTACCCCTAGTGAATATCACGCGCGTAGCCGCAAGATCCGTTGGATACGTGATGGCTGCGTTACTCGTGCTGCTTGCATTCTTCCCAAAGGTGAACGGCGCATTGCTTACGATACCCGATCCGGTGATGGGAGGGTTCCTGATATTCGCCGTCGGATTGCTCTTCATCGAAGGCATACAGACGCTCGTCCGTACCGGGCTTGATACGCAGAAAGCGATGATCGCCGGGCTCGCGTTCGCGGTCGGATTAGGGATGCAACACTATAACGTGTTGGCAGATTTATTGCCAGATCCTTGGGGCATATTGCTCGGAAACGGTATCACCGTGGGCGCCGCCACAGCAATCGCATTCAACGCGTTTTTGGAACTCTCCAGCCCGCGATCGCAACGTATCGAGGCCGTATTGGACGTTTCCGCGTTGCCACGGGTCGACAATTTCCTACGAGGCGTTGGAAACAAAATGGGTTGGAACGAAGTTTCGACCGATCGATTACGATCCGCGGGCGAAGAGGCAATGGAACTCTTGTCGAACATATACACGAAGCGTGAGAACGATGATCCACCCCGCTTGATCGTTTCAGCGCGCCCGGATGGTACAAACGTTGAGTTAGAGGTTGTCACCGTCTCCGATTCGAGCAACATCGAGGATCGCCTAGCGTACATTCAAGACGAAACTGAGACGGCGGATGAGGCGGAGATACCGTTGCGACTGCTACGACATTCCGCGACGTCGGTCAAGCACCAAAAATACCACGGGCTGGACATCTTGACGATCACGGTCGCGGGTACGAAATAGCGATCAAATGCGGATCGAGAGTCTGCGAGCTTTGCCGCCGGCGACCATTCGCCTTCAGTGTGCTTTCACGATCGGATCGATGAATTCGAGCAGTGCGTTGACACACTCTTCGGGTTTTTCCAGTTGAAGGAAGTGGGTTGCATCGGGTAGGAAGTCGTAGTCAACGTTTACCGTGTCGCTCAGTTCTAAAGTCGGCAGGTAAGAGGACGGTAACAGCGGGTCGGCCCCGATAACCTTAGTTGGGCATACGTACGCCTCGAAGTCCACCAAAACGGCGTAAATGCCGGCATATTCGACGATCTGCGCCTCGTACTCGCGCGGGCAGCGCAATATGTACCCTTGTTCGTTATCATCCACTCGCAACGTCGTCTGAGCGAAGAGTTCTGTCACTCCAGGCATGACCTTTTGGAAATTGGGCGTGTAGGGCAAAATATCGGCAAGTTCCCCTAAAGATCGGAACCGATACGCGCGTTGCCCGATCAACTTAGAGGTTATTGTCGCCGCCTCTTCGAATTCTGCGTAACTCCGCCCTGGCTTGCACAGTGGCGGATCGAAAAGGACTCTCGCTGCATATTGGCTGCCCTTGGTCGGGGACAGAAGCGTCGTCAAACCAGACACTGAATGAAATACCCCTATTTTCAGTTTGGTACCAAAGAGGTCATCGATCGCTTGAACGATCGTGTCGTGATCGCGAACCAATGTCGGAATTGTGTGGTCTTCGATCCTGCCAACATCATTCCAGCCATGATTCCTCTGGTCGTACACGACAAGGTCGTAGTCGTCGAGGAGAATGGACCAGAAGGGATAATAGAGGTCGATCGCGAGACCGTTGCCGTGGCTTAGTACCAATCTTGGGCCAGATGGATTGCCGTGGCGACGCAATTTTATCGTCGTGTGGTCATCCACGCGGACATCCCGGACATCATTCGGTTCAGGAAGCTCCCATTTACTTGGAGTAGTCGTCACATCAACATTCGCGCTGCAAGGCGTGGTGGGTCATTTGAATTGAACAATCAGATTTCGCGCGTATTCTTGTCGCTCGTCTGTTGCAGTGAATTTCGGTACGTGGGCGATCGAAGTTAGACTTCCGGCGGTAATTCGTATGCGAGCGCGGCGGCGAATTGATGGTTACTCAGGTCTTCGATCTGCCACGCGGCTCCGGGTTTGTGTGGAAACTCAAATAAGCTACGTTTGGCACCTCTGCGCATCAAATACGGCACCTCGAAACTCGACGTATCCAAAGAAATGCCGACGCCGAGAGCTTTGATCAGGGCTTCTTTCACTGTCCATAGGTTAAAGAACATCTCGATTTTCTGTTCGCCGTGAACTGCCGCTATCTCCTCACATTCGTTAGGACCCAAAACCGTCCTTGTGAGCAATTCGAGATGACGGTTAGCGACGCGTTCTTCAACATCCACACCGATCCGGCCCGAAGGTGCGAAAGCCAGCAATCCGTGGCTGCCGCTGTGACTTACGTTGAAGCTGACGGGCACCGGGCATCCCTTGACGAGCGCAGAGGGTTTTCCGTGGAAGGATTCTGCGAAGGATAGTTCATCGTTGGCGCATCTCAATCGATCGCAGAGAATCCGACGGAGCGTAGCTCGGCACAAGGCGAAACGCCGTTTGGGGCCGGGGAACATGAACCCTTCGAGCCTAAGCTTCTCCCGGCCGTCCAGCCATGCATATGCTTCGGCTTCGAAATCGACGTTTGGCGTCAGGTCAACATGTTCAATTGCGATTCCGTCGATCTTCCGAAAAGGCCTCCACCAGTGGTCGGTACGGGAGCGAGGCATGGTACGTCGAGTCGGCTCCGACGATTGGAGCGCATCGAGATTCTGGGACATCGCGCCGTGAATTAAACGCCGGCACGATGCCATATACAGTCGATTGTTTGTTCAGGAACCCTGCGCGTCGACAAATTCAACCAAGGCCTGAAGTGTGGGAATTTTGCCGCAATCGGCGGGTTCCATCGTTACTCCGAACTCCTGGACCACTAATCTGCCGAATGCAACGATGTCGACGGATGAGACTCCCAGATCGCTAAGATTGCTGTTGAGGTCATTGACCGGACCCACCGATTGACCGTCAACTTCGAGATTTTCGCTTACCAGTCGTTTGATCCGATCTGCGGTTGATGCCATTCTTATTTCCTTTCGGGTTGCTTGAAAACGCGAGATGAGACACCGCGTCAGCCAATCAACGTTAACACCTAAAAGCCAACGAAATCGTCAGCATGAATTTTTCGTTCCGGGTCGTCGCGAAATGAACATCAATCGATTCCCTCTTACGGGCAATTTGCATGTTCGCCTGATTCACGGTCAAACCCAATGACGTCTGCGTTGGAATGGATAGTTTGGAATCGAAATTCGGCGTCTATTCTCGCCAGTGAACATCCCTTGAAAATCGATTGGCACTCCAGCTTCGTAAGCGCGAGCCACGCCCATCGCGAACCCTCCAAAACTCATCGCGTCGATAACAAGATCGACGGATCCGTCGTCGAGCGTCTCCATCCCGTCGCGTGTCACAATGCTCGGATTGATGCCGACGCTTGACCATAGCGCGGCCAACGCGCGTTCGATCGCGTCTGTCAAGGATTTTTGCCAAGTCGGATCATCCGGCGTTGCGTCAGATGCATGCAGCTTCGTGATCCAATCTGCAAACGAGATTTGGGAGTCCGACGTTGACAATTCGTCACATCGATCGATCTCCGAGCGGAACACTGGTTCGGACACGTAGAGTTCCCGAAGTTCTTCGATTTGATTTTCGAAACTTTCACGGTACGCCAATGCGACTCGGGAACGCTCCGCCAGTTCCGCTTTGTTTGGGTCCACGTCTAAGTTTGCGACGGTATGTAGGCCTTCTCGCAAAGATTCTTGGTTGTCGAATACTATGCCGGTCCGATGGCCGAAATGGCTCCGGCAGGTGCCCGCCGTCCACGCCATGTCGGCGAGAGTGGAATTCGCATTTGTCTCGTTGGACGCATCTTTTGTATCAAGCCATTCAAGGTAGAGTCTCGCCAAGTCTCTTAGCGCCGATTCCGACCGTCCGGACAACGGCAACACGCGTGCCGTTCGCGATAGGGTCTCCGGAGGGTGTTCTACGGATGGGTCGATTTCAGCGTTGAAGCCACCAACTACTAAGTGTGCGTTCGCGCCGGATATTGCGAAGCCGCTGATCGCCGCTCGGGGCGGCCGATCTGGCCAATCGGTGTTTTCTGTGGGGATTTGCAACGGCAGCGTGGACCATTCGACGTGGGGATTTGGTTCATCGAAATTCAACTGCTTCGGGATTTTCCGATTCTTCATCGCGAGCACGACTTTGATGAGGCTCGCGACGCCCGCGGCTCGTTCAAGATGACCGAGATTTGCTTTGACCGAACCGACGTGAAGCGGTTGATCATGGGTTCGCAGGTCGCCGTAGACGGCGGCGGCGGCTTGTAACTCGATCGGATCTCCGAGCTGAGATGCTCCGCCATGGGCTTCGTAATAATCGATTTCCGATGCATTGACGCCTGCTGCGCGGAGTGCGTCTCGCATCACGCGTTGCTGAGCTGATCCGTTTGGCACGGTCAAACCGGCGCTGGAGCCGTTCTGGTTGACGGCTGAACCAAGTATCACGCCCCAGATGTTGTCGCCATCGGCTTCGGCGTCGCGCAGGCGCTTGAGGACCAACATCCCGCAACCTTCACCTCTGACGTATCCATTGGCGCCCGCGTCGAATGGTCTGCTTTCCCCGTTGGGAGAGAGTATGCCGAGATCAGTCATGTATTTGGTAGTTTCAGCAGATAGAACCGTGTTTACTCCGCCTGCCAACGCCATATCGACCTCTCCGTGCTCGAGGCTCTTCACGGCATGATGAATGGAGGCTAGAGACGCGGCGCAGACTAGGTCGACCGGAACGGCTGGGCCTTCCAACCCCAATGCGAAGGCGACGCGGCCGACAGCGACACTGGGAGTCGTGCCGAGGAAGTCGCCTGGAATGCCCTTCGCCGCCATCACGTCTCGGTACTCACTGGTACCTATCCCAACGTAGACGCCGGTTCGACTACCCCTCAACGCTTGGGAATCGATGCCCGCGTCTTCGACTGCGTGCCACGTAGTTTCCAACAGTATTCGCTGTTGCGGGTCCATCATTCGAGCTTCGATGGGCGAGATGCGGAAGAATCTCGAATCGAACTCGTCGATGCGATCGAGAAAAGCGCCTTTTCGTAACGCTTCACGTTCAGCATACCGATCGCCGACCGTGCCGTCCCAGGAGCCGTCGTCAGGGCGTCCATCAGTGACCGCATCTTTGCCCGACTCCAGCAGTTGCCAAAACTCATCGATGTTCCGAGCGCCGGGGAATCGGCAAGCCATACCCACGATCGCAATTCCGTCCAAATCGCTTGGCGCGGGTTCTGGTGGGATTTCGGGCAATGGCGCGGCGTTCACGGGCAACGAGAAGACCTGCGGTTCGTCGCTGAGGTCGTCGAGTTCTGCGGCAAGATGACGCGAAAGCTCGGCGACATTTGGATAGTCGAACACGATGGTGTTTGACGCCGAGTACTCACCTTCGAAGGCTCGGTTCAGTCGGTTTCTCATTTCGACGGCCATGAGGGAATCCATGCCCAAATCGAAGAATCCAACCTGAGTCGCCGGCTTGTTGGGCAACCTCATTACTGCTTGCAACTCGTCCTGCAAAAAGTCGATGAGGACCTCCTCGCGTTGCGTTAATGGTTTGCCCCTCAAACGGGTCAGCACATCTTCTGCGGGAACGGCATCAATATCCGTTGCATCGTCGGCGTCCGAAATCATCTCCGAGATCAGAGCTTGCGAACCATCTCGGGCGGTGGCCAAAATTTCCCAATCGACCGCCGCGACGACGCCACTCGTGACGTTCTGTCGCATCATGGCTTCAAAGGCCCGTATGCCTTGGCGGGGTGATATCCATCCGGTTCCGATCGCCTCGAGTTGCTCGGCGATTCGTTCCCTTTGTTCTTCCGCTTCGCCGAGGTCTGACCATGCGCCCCAAGCGATGGCTTGGCCGGCGAGACCGAGCGAGCGACGGTGCGCAGCTAGTTGGTCCAAGAAGGCGTTTGCGGCAGCGTGATTCGCTTGGCCTGCGTTGCCCAACACGCCCGCGACGCTCGAGAAAAGGACGAACATATCGAGGTCGCGATCCAAAGTCGCGCGGTGCAGGTGCCATGCCCCGAGTACTTTCGGCCATAAGACCCGTTCGAATCCTTCCCAACTTTGATTCATCAAAGAAGCGTCCGAAAGGACCCCGACACTGTGGATAACCCCGCCGATGGGAGGCAAAGCGTCCTCGATACGTGCGAACATGCTGTCAACCGCATCGGCGTCCGTGACATCTGCCAATTCAATATGTATGTTGGCCCCCTGCCTCCGCAACTCGTCAATCGCGACTACCGCATCCGGATCAGGGTTCCTCCGTCCATTAAGCACTATCGCCCCAGCGCCATTTTCGGACAACCACTGCGCTATTTGAGTACCGATGCCACCTAGCCCGCCGGTTACCACGTAGGTTCGATCTACTCGTAGCCTACCCCCTTCAATGGGAGAATTCGCCAAAACGATCTTGCCAATGTGGCGGGCCGCCCCCATGTATTTCATGGCCGAGCCGGCTTCATTCATGGACCAACGAGTGTGAACGATCGGTTCAATTTCACCCGCGGCGAATTTGTCCATTACGCGTCTGAGCGCATCCCCGGGTTCTGCGGGATGGTGTTCCTTCAACTCGTCAAGCCGCAAAATCTTGTACGAAACGTCCGGTCGAACCTCAGCCATTTCGGACTCGCTCAAGATGTCCACTCTGGCCAATTCCACAAATCGACCGCCGGGCTTCAAACATGACAAGCTCGCGGGGATGAAGCCTTCTCCGGTCAAGCTGTTCAGAACAATGTCTACACCCTCGCTATTGGTATTGTCGAGAATTTGTTGACCAAAGTATGTGCTCCGGCTGTCGAAGACATGATTAACGCCCAAGAAGCGCAAGAAATCCTGCTTCGGTTTGCTAGCGGTCGCATAGACTTCGGCACCGGCGGCTTTGGCCAGTTGGACTGCGGCCATCCCAACGCCCCCGGCGCCGGCGTGAATCAGAACGCGGTCGCCTTCATTCAGGCCAGTCGCGTCGTACGATAACTGCGCCGAAACGAACGCCGTCGGAATGGTCGCGAGACCGGTTATCGACATCCCTCTGGCGGCATGTGCAACCATGTCTTGATGGGTCACCACCTGTGATCCGAACGTTCCGAACGCCAACCCAACGACGAGGTCGTCGATTCCGAAGGTCGTAACCTCGGAACCGATTTCCAAGACTCGACCGCAGAACTCGCCGCCCAAAATTCCTTCGTCGATCACGCCCAGCGACCGGAACAAATCCCAGAAGTTGAGTCCGGCTGCTAAGACATCAACCCGAATTTCATACGCGGCCAAAGGATGATGACGTAGTTCATCCACGGTGAGCCGCTGGAGGTCGCCATCTTCGTCTGGTTGCACCAACCAAAGCGGGTTGTCGGGCAAATTCAATCGTTCCGGTACCTCGTCAACTCTGACCAATCGGGCTACCTGGCGGTGGCCGTACCGATAGGCGATGTGGGTCTCGTCATCAGGGTGTAGGAGCTCGTCGACTAATTCTTCCGACGACAACTGCTGCGACGGGTCGAGATCGATCATTCGAGTTTGCAGATGAGCCGCTTCGCGATCGACGACCTTTCCAAAGCCCCACACCAACGCGCCAGAAATCTCGCCTTGGCTGATGTGCTCTAGCGCTTGACCTCCGCGAGTCACAAACCAAAACCCTTTTGCCGGAGAAATGTCGGCGTCTAGCAACGCCTGCGTCAGGGCCAGCGCGCTACCGCCGGTGCTACGGACATCCTCGGCGAATTCGTGGGACGTCGCGCCCGCGCCATGACCTTCCATCCCGACCATATGAACGATACCGTTGACTGGCGAATCGTCCGGCAAATCCTCAAGCAACTTCCTCCAGTCCGTCCGTTGATTTTGGTCGATTGATACGCGGACGATGTTCGCCTCGGTATCAACACCTACCGGGTGGCAAGTTGTTTCATCACCGGCCACAACGACTTGCTGGTTCCGGCCGCCGAGCGCGCGAGCTACTGTCGAGGCGAAACCGGATCGGTCGGACGCGACGATCCAAGTGCCGGGAGGTTCTACCACGTCAACCGGGCCCTGAGCCACGATCACGCCGCGATCGGGTGCTTGATCACCGTTCGGACCGTTGGAAGATCCGTTAGGGCCAAGGACTGCGACGCCTTCGAATCCGGCATCGTCAAGTGCTTGCTCCCAGATCTCGGGACTTGCGAGAGCATGGTGTGGTCGATATTCGTCAGCAAACCGCCACCAACCATCTAGTTGGCCGAAAGTCAGGTCCAACCAACCCTGTCCGCGCAGGTTTTCGAGCGCCACCAGCAGCCCTGAAGGTGCGAGCAACTCCAAGCAGTTTTCTAGTGTCTCGTTCAGATATCGAGTGGCATGCAACACGTTCGATGCGATGATCAAGTCGTACCCATGGGCTTGGAAACCTTGCGCCACTGCACTCTTTTCAATGTCGAGCACGCGGTAATCGATTGCAGACTCCGCACCCCCGAATCGACTCTCCGCTTCTGCAAAGAAACCAGCGGAGATGTCGGAGTAGACATATTCGTAACGCCCTGGAGGCAAGACCGGCAGTATGGAAGCGGTCGCCGATCCCGTCCCGGCCCCGACCTCCAAAACTCTCAACGTCCGGTCGTCTGGCAAATTTGCCAGCATCGCGGTAACGGCGTCACTGAGCATTCTGTTGGCCGCTTGGGCGACCGGGGCTACCAGATAGAGGTCAGCGGCACTCGGTGACCCGCTGCTGAACAGCAACGTCAACGGGTCGGCTTGACCCGTGAGCACGTCGGCCAGCGCGGCGGCGCACCGGCTGAATAGTCCTACCTCCGTCGATCCGTGGTCATAACGCTCCAGCATTTCTTGGGCAAACTCGTACCCATCGGCTGGCATGTTCTCCGGCAACGAGTCGCCCTGCCCAACCGCCACAACGAAACCATCGGCATCTTCGCGTACGACACCAGCCCTTGATAGCAATTCAAACATCCGTCTGAACACGTGTGAGTGCTCCGGTAACACGTTGAAGCGACGGCGCAGTTCTTCTGAATCGATTCGATCCTCGCGCACGCGCGTCCATCCCAAACACTCCAATGCCGCCAACGCGTACGACCACGACAAGCGCTCCAAGTCGGTTAGTAAAGCTGTTCGGCTGTTCGGATCTACGCCTTGATCAGATAGGTAATCCGTGAATGGTGTTGACGATAGGGCGACGTTTGCGGGCGAGGGTAGAAAGTCCGCCGGAACCGTTCCGGGTTCTAATGCTCGGTCGCGCCATATGACTTCGTAGAGCAGATCGTCGATCTGCTCAGTACCGGCCAGCAATGCTGAGCGGGTTGCCCGTTTGACCGCATAACCTTCAAAATCGCCTAGTTCGACACCGTCCATCGAGTACAACCGCAAGTCGCCGGTGAAGGTCTCTGCCACCGCGGTTGCTTCTTCGTCTCCATTTGCGCCCTGTGCCCGGTCCTTGATACGCACGTGGCACACGACCCGGTCCGGCAGCGCATCGGACAACCACATTCGCTCCCAGGCGAACGGAAGATATGCGGCGCCGTCGACGTCCCCCGTAGCAGCTCCTTGGGTGGCTCGGGCCGCCGAAAGAACTTGGAAACAACCATCCAACAATACAGGGTGCGCATCCAAACCCGCGCCTTTCAGCGATTCGGCGAGTCGGATCTCGCCGATAGCCTCGCCGTCACCCGACCACAAGGAATCAACGGACCTGAAGGTCGGTCCAAAATCGATTCCGCCGCTCGATTTCTCGGCGTAAAACTCGCCGACATCACGCGGTTGCAGCCGCGATTTAACCGCATCAAGGTTAGAGCGCCGCTCACTTGATCCCGCTCTATTAGCCTTCGCCAACTCGCCGGCCGCGTGTAGTGTCCATTCATCCTCGTCATCGTCTTTGCTGTAAATCTCGAAACGTTTTGCCAGTCCTTCCTCAGCATTCTCCAGCACCAGTTGAACCAGTCGGCCTTGATCACCGCGATCATTTTCACCGTCGCCT
This sequence comes from Dehalococcoidia bacterium, assembly GCA_965232825.1. Taxonomy (GTDB): domain Bacteria; phylum Chloroflexota; class Dehalococcoidia; order Lucifugimonadales; family Lucifugimonadaceae; genus Bin127. The sequence goes on from OZ247429.1 coordinate 1,270,279, forward strand.
TCAGCGAACAACATCGCGCGTTGCAGCTGCAAGTCCTCCACTTCAACGTCGACGATTTGTTCTTTTGATACAACCGCGGCCGCCATTGCGGCGTAGAATGCGCCGGGCATGATCACTCGACCGAAAACTCGATGGTCACTCAACCATGACGGGTCATCGTGGAACATCTTCGTCTCGTATGAGACCTCACCGCGGGGTGATTCGTGCCGCGCTCCCAACAGGGGATGATCGGAGCTTTCCCGTCGGCGCTTGGGAGGATCGACCCAATACCGATTCCGTTGGAACGGATAAGAAGGCAACGAGATGCGACGACGCGACTCCCCAGCAAACAGCCCCTCGAACTCAATGGCCAGTCCTGCCTCGTACGCTCGCGCAACAGCCGTCACGAATCCGTCGTCGTACTTCTCCGGAGGCAACTCCTCATAGTTTCGCAACAGGCTCGCGAGAACCACCGGTTCCTGCGTCGTCACGCCGTCGGTGATCGTCTCGGGCCACGCCATAGAGATCAACGGGCCGAGAACCGCGTTAGGTCCCACCTCGATGACAAGATCAACACCGAGGTCTGCCATCGTATCGATTCCCGACTGAAACTGAACCGAGTGACGGGCATGGCGTCGCCAATACCCGGCATCGAGCTTTTCGTTATTGGCGACCACCCGGCCGGTGACGTTGCTAATGAGCGAAATCTCCGGCGCGGAATATGGAACCGACTCATACGCCTCTTCCAACTCGTTCAGAGCGGGTTCGATCAGTGCGCTGTGGAACGCCTGATTCCTCAGACGACGGACCAGTACCTCTTGGGCCTCGAACTGTTCCGAAATCGTCTCGATATCCCCTTCCGGGCCGCTTACGACTTGGTGGACACCATTGTCGACCGCGACGCACAATCGCTCTTCGCCCGACATCGCGTTGAGGTCACGAACCGCCTGTTCGACTTCCTGCTTCGCAGCAAATATCGCGGCCATGCCTCCGAGCTCCGGGACCGAAGATAACAACGCTCCACGCTTGGCTACGAACCTCAGTCCATCCTCTAGGCCAAACACTCCCGCAGCCTGGGCCGCTGCAAACTCACCCAGGCTATGGCCGATCACCACGCTAGGTTTAATTCCAATCGTCGACCACAAAGCCGTCAACGCACACTCCAACGCGTACACCGCGGGCTGCGTCCAGGCCGTATCGTCCAGTTCACCTTGGGCTTCGGGTCGACCGAACATCACAGCCAGCAACGAGATGCCACGCTCCGCTAACATCACCTCTTCGCAGCGGTCGAGCACCGCACGGACCACTGGCTCTCGTCGATAAAGCGTTTCGCCCATCCCAACCCACTGACTACCTTGCCCGGTGTAGACAAAAGCGACAGATCTATCAGTTACCGCCGGATCAGCGTCATTTCCCGCAACGACTTCGCTCAACCGTTGTTTCAAAGACTCGAGACCGTCGCCGTTGAATGTAACTCCGGTTCGGCATTCAAAATGACTACGTCCCACACCGGCGGTCCAGGCAACATCCGCCAGATCCAGATTGACCTTAGAAGGGTGTGCGTCCAACCACGACACATAACCGGCAGCCAGATCCTTGACTGCCGATTGGGTCTTGCCTGACAGCGGCAAAACGCGTGTGTTGCGTGCACGCGCCGATGGAGAAGATTTGTGTTCGCTGCGGTTCGAGAGCGAAACCTTCAACGGACCAGTTGTTTCAACGGAAACATCGACCGGGGCACCTCGGTTGGTGTATTCGCCTTCGTCTGTCATGTCCCCGTCTGCGGCGCCGTATCCCTCCAAGATCACGTGCGCATTCGTCCCCGACCATCCAAAACCGCTAACCCCCGCCAATCGTTTCCGACCTGCAACATCCGGCCAATCGGTCGCCTCCGCGGTGACCTGCACCGCTAGATTCTCCCAATCGATCTCAGGGTTCGGGGACTTGAAATGCAGATGCTTTGGGATGACGCCGTGTTTCATCGCCAGGACTGTCTTCATCACGCCGGCAACTCCGGCTGCTGACTCCAGGTGGCCGAAGTTCGTCTTTACGGATCCAACAAGCAAGGGATTCGATCGGTCTCGATCCGTACCATACGCCGCGCCCAGCGCCTCCATCTCGATGGGATCGCCAACCGGCGTCCCGGTTCCGTGTGCCTCCACATAGTCCACATCTTGCGCTCGGACTCCGGATCGTGTCAGAGCATCCTCGATGACTAGTCGCTGTGCTTCGGCGCTGGGCACGGTTAGTCCCTGACTCGCGCCGTCTTGGTTTAGCGCCGAACCTTTGATAACCCCCCAGATGCGGTCACCGTGCGCCTCAGCCTCGCCCAATCGTTTCAACACCAACACCCCACATCCCTCTCCCCTCACGTAACCGTTGGCTGACGCATCGTAAGTTTTGCAGCGACCGTCCGGAGCCAGCATTCCCGCATTGCCGCGCAGCTCGAGCAGTCTTCCGCTAAGGATGGTGTGCACTCCGCCCGCCAGCGCCAAATCCGCCTCGCCGTGCTGGAGTCCCGTCACCGCTTGGTGTATCGCCACCAGCGACGAAGAACAAGCGGTATCGATAGCGATCGCAGGTCCTTGAAAACCCAATGCGTACGAAACTCGACCGATCGCCGTGTTGTACGACGTTCCACTGACCGTGTACAGGCTGGCGGCCGGCTCCGACGTATCGCTCGATTCCATGATCATTTGGCGATACTCGTTGTTGCTGATGCCTCCGTACACACCGGTGCGACTGCCCACCAATACTTCTGGGTCGATGGCGGCATCTTCCAACGCCTGCCAACTCGTCTCCAGCATCAGCCGTTGTTGGGGGTCCAGAAACTGAGCTTCGATCGGGGAGATTCGGAAAAACCCCGCGTCGAACTCGTCAACCTGATCGAGATAAGCTCCAAACCTGCAAGCTTCGTTCTGGGCTATAGCATCCCCGAACAGCCTCCCGATCCTGCCGACGCCAGAACCCGGCTCGCCCTCCATCACCGCATCTACCCCGTTCGCCAGCAACCGCCAGAATGCCTCGACACTATCCGCGCCAGGGAACCGGCACGCCATGCCCACGATCGCGATCGGTTGGCGCTTTCCTGACCAGCCCCGACTTCGTCCATCCCGAACCTGATCGCCGTCGCCGATTACCCCCACGCTCACGTCAGTTGCCATACTTACCTACGCTTTCGCACCAATCGCCATGAACGGCGCGGTCAACCCTCCTGAAAGTGTAAATATCGGTGGCGGAGAGGACAGGATTCGAACCTGCGGTGGGTTTGAGCCCACACACGCTTTCCAGGCGTGCCCGTTAAGCCGCTCCGGCACCTCTCCGCGGCGACATCGGATCTGCGATCATCACGAAGCGTATCCGTTGGTGGACATGCCTGGAATGATGAATGGCGGAGAGGGCGGGATTCGAACCCGCGATCCCGGTTGCCCGAGATACCGGTTTTCGAAACCGGCGCTTTCAACCACTCAGCCACCTCTCCGTGAATAACCGTCGATTCCTAGTTTATAAGGCGGCCAACAACGGCCGCCCTTCTGCACTCAGAACATTAATCCGTCGACACGCCAGCTGGGAGATGAACGATCTCGACATCGCCCCAGTGCTCACGCAGATATTCGGCGACGATACGACGGTGGCAACGATCAGGTTCATGCTCGCTGCACAATAGGACTGAGTTGGCAAATTCGGCCCGGTCCAACTCTTCGACTTCCCGTTCCCGTAAAAGGGCACGGAACTCGCGATCGTAGGCATTCCATGCTGCCGCCTTCATACTCGCAGCTTTGCGGGTAAACGGCACAGCGCGGTAGGCTCTCAACATCTCTTTTGTTGGGGCCAACTCCGGCCGATGGGCATATCCGATCGCTGGCAGATCGCGAATATTCTGCAAATAGTACGGCAGGTCCCGTACGTTGGCGAATCCGGCGAGTTGCGACTTGTTGCTCAACCGGACATCGACCAGCCGTTTGACTCCCGCGGATTTCAAGGATTCAAAGAATTCCCTCGCTGATTTTTGGGTAAATCCAATAGTGTAGATCTTCAATGTTCAGCCGCCCAATCATGTTCGTCGGTGTTGACGGGAGGTCGGTCCAACCGGAATGCGACTTGTTTTGCTCGCCACCTCAACGCGGCTTTTCGCGTTTCTTCCTGCGAAGGAAACATGCCCAGATCGGCGGACTTCGACTTCCTCTGATAATCAATCATCAGCCTTTTCACCAGACTTTCGTGCTCTACCAAATCGCCGGTCACAAGAATGTGCTGCGCGGATATTTCTCTTGACGCGAGGGCCTCAACGACGAGCAACGTACGGTGGCAATCTTCCGGTTGCCGTTCGCTGCACAACAAGCACACGATCCGGTCTTCTGCGATCCGCTTCACTTGTTCGATGTCCTCGTCGAAATCCGTCGAAGCCGCCATGAGTTCATAGTCGGCGATCCAATTCGGATCATAAAGATCAAGACTTCTGGGGCGACCACCCAAAGCGCCACCCAAGTATGTGTAGCCGACACCGGTGTCCTCGAGATTCATCTCAAGTTTCTCACGGTTAAAATCGGTTGCCCACCGGCTATAAGGACTGGTGCGAACATCGATCAGCTCCTCGACGCCGTGCCGCATAATCAGACGCATAAACTGTTCGAACGAGTGGTCCGAATGCCCGATCGTGAATACCTTGGTTCGCTCGTCTGGATGGTGTGATACCGCCACGCTCCCAGCCTCCATCAACCGCTGATCACTGCGGCTATCAGCTTATAGATGTCGCCTTTATATGGCTTGCCCAGGCTAACAGTCAAGTAACAATCTTCTATGCTGTAGCACCCGTCTGATTGAGCCAGGTATTCTCGTTCAATTTCAGGGTCGGTGACTGACAACTGATACTCGGTGCCTGATATCCAGAATCTGCCGTACACTCTTCTAGTCTCGTTGCCGAAGTCTTTTCCCGGTTGCCACACCTTAAGATCGAGTTTGTCGACCATCACCATTCGGAGAGAATCTTCAATGGTCTCAGTCATCTCGACGGCGAATCTGTCGTTCAATCCAGATGTGGTACTTTCTCCGTCAATCCAGAGTCCATCGACAGTGTCTTCAAGATTTCGCAATGACCTGCGCGACAAATTCCCTACCTTCGTCCAACTGCGACTCTCGTCTACCAACCAATTTTCTTGCTGGTGTCCAGCGGGTGACATTTCCAGTACCGGCACCTCGATAATGTCGAGTAGTTGAGGTTCGCTTCCGTCAACGTACTTCCGAATCCACGGAGGTAAACCGTCAGTATCACAAACTGGCCTGATCCATCCGCCGATCCTGCCTCCGACTAAAACCTCCTTGCCTGCGACGCAGGTACCTCCGGGCATTCGAGAGTTGGCCAAGCATACGATGCGCTTTACGGTCTGTGGCATCCCGCCGTCCTATACTGCAGGTTGAAAAACAAAAAGCCCCCTGGCAACGACCTATTTTCCCACACCTCGCGGTGCAGTATCGTCAGCGCTACGACGTTTCACTTCCGTGTTCGGGATGGGAACGGGTGGTTCCATCGCGCTCTTATCACCAAGGAGCTTCTGCGATATGTTTTACGCTGTCCGGTAATTTTGCCGGCGCGTTGGTAGCGGGGGCAGGATTCGAACCTGCGACCTCCGGGTTATGAGCCCGACGAGCTACCACTGCTCTACCCCGCACCGAGCAATTCAATGCGCGACACGCTAGTCGAGCATGTGATTGAAACCGATTCCGCAATCTCGCTATTGATCGGAGCAAACCGATACATGAAGCATTTTTAATGGTCAAGCCCTCGACCGATTAGTACCGTTTAGCTGAGTGCATTTCTGCGCTTACACCTACGGCCTATCTACCCGGTAGTCTCCCGGTGGTCTTACTCCAAAAAGGATGGGACATCTCATCTTAGGGTGGGCTTCGTGCTTAGATGCTTTCAGCGCTTATCCCTTCCGAACGTAGCTACCCGGCGATGCGGCTGGCGCCACAACCGGCACACCAGAGGTTCGTCCAATCCGGTCCTCTCGTACTAGGATCAGCTCCCTTCAAATGTCCTGCGCGCACGGCGGATAGAGACCGAGCTGTCTCACGACGCTCTGAACCCAGCTCGCGTGCCGCTTTAACGGGCGGACAGCCCGACCCTTGGGACCTTCTTCAGCCCCAGGATGCGACGAGCCGACATCGAGGTGCCAAAGCTCCCCGTCGATACGATCTCTTGGGGGAGATTAGCCTGTTATCCCCGGGGTAGCTTTTATCCGTTAAGCTACGGCCCTTCCACACGGTACCGTAGGATCACTTTGACCGACTTTCGTCCCTGCTCGACCTGTATGTCTCGCAGTCAAGCCACCTTATGCCAATACACTCTAAGGCTGATTTCCATCCAGCCTGAGGTGACCTTTGTGCGCCTCCGTTACCTTTTGGGAGGCGACCGCCCCAGTCAAACTGCCTACCAGACACTGTTCCAGAAACGGTTAGATTCAAACGCAGAAAAGGGCGGTCTTTCATGGTCGACTCCACGCAGGCTGGCGCCTGCGCTTCGAAGTCTCCCGCCTATTACTACACATCCCTGAGCTCAAACCAATGTCAAGCTGCAGTAAAGCTCCACGGGGTCTATTTGTCCTGCCGCGCGTAACCCGCATCTTTACGGGTCCTGCAATTTCACCGAGTCCATCGTTGAGACAGTGCTCAAGTCGTTACGCCATTCGTGCGGGTCGGAACTTACCCGACAAGGGACTTCGCTACCTTAGGACCGTTATAGTTACGGCCGCCGTTTACCGGGGCTTCGGTCGGGAGCTCTCACACCCTTCCTTAACCTACCAGCACTGGGCAGGCGTCAGCCTGTATACATCAGCTTTCGCTTTGGCACAGACCTGTGTTTTTGGTAAACAGTCGCTTGAGCCGGTTCTCTGCGGCCGACAACGCTTTTCGCGGTAAACGCGTATACGCCATCGGCACCCCTTATCCCGAAGTTACGGGGTTAATTTGCCGAGTTCCTTAACGATGGTTGTCTCGAACGCCTTGGGGCATTTACCCCTGTCCACCAGTGTCGGTTTGCGGTACGGTCGCCGCAACACCTCGACGTCGGAGATTTTCTTGGCGGCATAGGATCAGCGATGTTCCTCGAGGCGTACCTTAAGGTCCAGCCACCCCTCTGCTCATAACGCGCTGCGCGTTTTAACTCGCAACGCTGGCCTACAGGTGGCGACACACCATATCCAGTGGTATGCATCGCTTACCAATCCGCGTCCCTCCTGCGTCTCAATCGGTATTGGGGCGGGGCTGGAATTTCAACCAGCTATCCATCGGCTTCGCCATTTGGCTTTACCTTAGGGCCGCCTTACCCTACGTCGATCAACGTTGCGTAGGAAACCTTGGACTTTCGGCGTGCCGGATTCTCACCGGCATTGTCGCTACTCATGCCAGCATTCTCACTTCCCAGCACTCCACGTGCCCTCACGGTCACGCTTCAACGCGGCTGGGAACGCTCCCCTACCGAGGCGCGCGAACGCGCCTCTCGCAGCATCGGCGGTGTGTTTGAGCCCCGTTTATTTTCCGTGCGGGAGCCCTCGACCAGTGATCTGTTACGAACTCTTTAAAGGGTGGCTGCTTCTAAGCCAACCTCCTGGCTGTCTGGGCGCCCCCACCTCGTTTAACACTTAACACACACTTTGGGGCCTTAGCTTGCGATCTGGGCTGTTTCCCTCTCGACAATGGAGCTTATCCTTCACTGTCTCACTGCCGGGGTACCCTTCGCGGTATTCGAAGTTTGACAGGGTTTGGTAAGGTCTTCCCCCCCTAGCCCAATCAGTGCTCTACCTCCGCGAAGTAATTCCCGACGCTGCACCTAAATGCATTTCGGGGAGAACCAGCTATCTCCGTGTTCGTTTGGCATTTTACCCCTACCCACAGCTCATCCCATCACTTTGCAACGTAAACGGGTTCGGCCCTTCACGAAATGTTACTTTCGCTTCAGCCTGGCCATGGGTAGCTCACACGGTTTCGGGTCTACTCCGCGCGACTGAACGCCCTGTTCAGACTCGCTTTCGCTTCGGCTACGGCGCTGAACGCCTTAACCTCGCCACACAAAGTAACTCGCTGGCTCATTCTTCAATAGGCACGCTGTCATCCACCCGCAGGTGGACTCCAACGGATTGTAGGCACACGGTTTCAGTTCTCTTTCACTCCCCTGCTTGGGGTGCTTTTCACCTTTCCCTCACGGTACTAGTTCGCTATCGGTCGCTAGAAGTACTTAGCCTTGGAGGGTGGTCCCCCCAGGTTCCAACAGGATTTCACGTGTCCCGCCGTACTCAGGTACTCGATAAAGGAGGCTCAACGATTTCGCTTACGGGGCTATCACCCTCTTCGACCAGACTTTCCAGTGCTGCTCAGCTATCGTTGCGCTTTGTAACTCCTCGGAAGCCTCAGGTAGCCTCCAAATCGAGCCCTACAACACCCGTGAGACGTAAGCTCCTGAGCCGTTTAGTCTCACCCGGTTTGGGCTAGTTCCCTTTTCGCTCGCCGCTACTAAGGGAGTCTCGGTTGATTTCCTTTCCTCGGGGTACTTAGATGTTTCAGTTCCCCCGCTTACCCTCTCTTACGAGATGAAACCGCGCGCGAACGCGCGGCCTCGGGTTTCCCCACTCGGGAATCCACGGCTTAGCCTGCCAGACGGCTGACCGTGGCTTATCGCAGTCTCACTACGCCCTTGTTCGGCTTCTAGCGCCAAGGCATTCCCCATGTGCCCTTAGTAGCTTGATCCATCTTCTTGAATCGGCTTGCTCCGGTTCTCGGAGAATGCGGAATCGATATTCAACTTTTTAGGTGCACCCACCAGATCGAGCCAAACGGAAACGCATGATTCTCTCAGCGGGTAATCCGTAAGTATAACGCCTACGAAAGAAAGCGTCAACCACCTGCGGGATGTCAAGGATGTGCGTTCGTCTCGACTGAGATGGCAGGAGTTCATCTTGTGTCAAAGGCGTCTTCTGAATGTTTCAGGTTTCGTCGCGCTACGCCGAGACGTACGACACTGCTAAGCGGTTGGGATCGTGGTCAAGGATCGGGGAACCGATGGTTCTGTCCTTCGATTAGCAGGGGCTGAAGAGATTGAAGTGCCTGCCTGTCGTGTTTAGATATCGGAAGTATTCATCGAGATACCATTGATCAAGTGGGAATGGGTATCGCGTTTGGAGAACATCGCCAGCAGACAGGCGAGCAGCAACAACGCTAGCGGTATTGTCACATGTCCGAGCTCGGTTCCCCAGAGAAGAACGATTGCGACGAGCAGTACGGTTGCAACGACGGCAAGCCCCGTAAGACGTATGAGACGGCTTGTCGGCAGGGTGTCGGCATATCTGACTGCGCATGTGGTCGCTACAGCCATGGGAACGTAGATCGGCGATAGGAATATCGACACCGCCAACACGATCCCGGCCCCGATGGTCAGCCACCTGACAGGATCGCTGCGGATGGAGCCGATCAGATCAAGAGACATGGGCGTCCGATCAACCGCGTTTGAACTGTGCGAACGAGCTGCGCTGAGCAGGGCGGTGACGCCGATCACCGAAGAAGCGGCCGCGAGAGCCATCCCGTTCGCAGTAGCGGTGGTGATTAGAAAGCCCGCGCTGTTGCCCTGCATTGCGCCGTAGACCAGTAACAACGCCCCGAGACACACTAACCCTGAAATCCTCAGCCACGCTTCATCATGAGTGTCGAGCCAGCGGACTGCGTTGGTGAAGAACCATGCCAGAGACCATACGTGAATGAAATAGAAAGCGTCGATCTCTCTGTGCGAATACGGGTCGTCTACGAACAGAGCAGCCGTGAGAACAGCGGCAGCAATGAAGCCGCCGGCGATTGTGACCCATCTGGTCGCGCCTTGGAGCGTCATGTGAATATCAGTGATCATGAAAGATGATTCGCTGGTGCGGCGAGCACGAGGGCATCGGTAACGCAAAGCAAGTTTTCATGCTCTGCCCCGCCGCACCAGCTACCAAACAGTGGATCAAGAATCATTGATACCTCCTTGGTTGTCTAGTTGGGCACCAAACTGCCGTCGCAATCGAACGTCAACGATCTCAGGTGAGTGCTGGACCAGCAGGACGCTGTTCCCTCGCCGCCTTCCCGTGCTGTGAACGTCGGGCGTTGCCTGTGGAGATACTGGCCGGTCGCCAATTTGAATTTCCCCTCGGCTGTGGCCTTTATCTTGGATGAATTCTTCGATTTGGTATAAAAACGGCAATACACGGTCCGCCACCACGGCTTTTTGTTACAGTACTGCCGCGTGAGGCCGACGAATTCAAACCCGTTCGATATCTCCTCGTACGTGAAGATGACGGTGGTGGCAGCGAGTTCTATGTCAGCGAAATCTCTCCACCAGGATTTTGCCGTGGCCGTGTAACGGTTGCTCGAGCTTGCGCCGCTTCCCCCGAACACCGAGATTCGAGGTCCTATTGATCGGTATTTGTTGGCGACGATCAGTTCGCAGTCCTCGCTGATATACAACGAGATGCCTGCCTTTGGTTCGTCGACCGAGACATCCACCTGGACCTCGACTGCCTCATGCGTCATGACGCAGGTGTCGCCAACCAGTTCGCCCACATCGAGTACCTGACCCACTGCGACATCTTCGTCGGCGACGATCAGGGCGTCAGGAGGTGTTGCTACCACTGTTCGGCCGGACAGTATGGATAGCGCCCACCGCCACCACCACTATCATCGCTACGAGAACGACAGTCTTCATTTTGAACAACATCACGTTGCTCCTCTCCACATCACGCCACCAATGCCTTTGAGGCCTCAGTATATCACACTCGTTGAAACATCCTCGATTGTGCCGTAAAGTTTGAACCCGTCCTTGGTCGCCAAACTGGCGAATCAGTTCGACGCGTAGCGCGCCTCGATCCTTGCCAAGATGTCCCTAATTTCGGTGAGAAGCTTAGTGTGGTCATCTCCACCCACAGTCCTCGTTGCTACGTCACTGGCACCAACTGGTTCGTCGCCAGACCGCTGTTTGATCATCTCAACATTCTCCAGCACCGCATCCCGGAAATCATAAGGATCGGCAACCCCGATAATCGTCGCAGCGCCCTGCAATTGGGTCTACCCGGCGCTCTCAACACTGACTTTGTAGACGCCAAAATTTCGCATTAACGGACCTTGGTGTACGGAAACGTCAGTGATACGTTCGAGCGGAACGTTCGTCTCGCTGCGGAAAACGACACCCCGCTTGGACTTCACGAAGGGATTTTGACGTATTTCGCAGGCATTGTGTCTAAATTTGCACGGTTTTCATACTTGGTGTAGTATTTGGTCGTATCCTGCATCCATCGGCTAGTTTCGGAGGCAAAAATCATCCCCCCCCAAAAAGCGTTGGTACATCCTTAGCCTAGTTATGGTGATTTCCGTCCTCACTGCCTTGGCCTGTTCCGCTGAGACAGCAGAAGATGAGGTGGTTCCGGAGGCGGATGAGCAAGTCGACCCGGTGGCTGTCATGACCAACATGCAGTATTTCCTCTACAAGACAGGACTTTCACTGAGGGCCGACAATCAAGAGCTCGCCGATTTCTACATGCACGAGATCGAAGAAATGATCGAGGAGCTCAAGCAGATCGAAGACTTCGAGGGACACAATATCGCCGAACTCGTCGAGATCATGCTCGAACCGCATGTGGTCGCGATGGCAGAAACGATTGATACAGGCGATTCACAAGCCGCTCTCGGCGCTATGGATACCGTGATCAACGGTTGCAACGCCTGCCACACAACCACTGATCACGACTTCATCAACATCGTAGACAACAGCGAACAGAACGTCTTCATGCAGTCATTCGCAAAATAGCAGGGTTATCCCATTGCTCGGTTTTCAGATTTGAACTGAGCTACATACGACTTAGCAGGCCTAACTGAAATGAAGTTGCTACTCTCCATTCTGGTGTTGGTTGGATTGGTCTCGGCAAGCGTGTTGCCATCACATTTCGACGCGCTAGCCGAAATCGCTCTCCCCTCTCGTACACCGTTGCTGATCGACGATGACGATATAGATCCCGATAACGACGAACCGGATACTGACTTCGACGGTATTGAAACCTCGAATCTTTATGAAATCGACGGGACTGATGGCGATGGTATTCACACACCTCACTCTGACAACGATGGCATCGACACTCCACCAACAGACAATGACGGGTTCTACACACCGGCGACCGACTACGATGGCATCGACACGCCGCTGACTGATGACGACGGCATCGACACCCCTACTCCGACTGACAACGACGGTATCCACACCGCCTACACCGACTATGACGGCATCGACACCACCGGGCTCCTCACCGACAACAACGGCACCGACTCCGACGGCATCGACACCACCGGGCTCCTCACCGACAACGACGGCACCGACTCCGACGGCATCGACACCACCGGGCTCCTCACCGACAACGACGGCACCGACTCCGACGGGATAGACACTACCGGGCTCCTCACCGACAACGACGGCACCGACTCCGACGGGATAGACACTACCGGACTCCTGACCGACAACGACAGCGATGACGATGACAGCGATGATGACGATAGTGAGGAGACCAGTTCGTAGTGGTCTCGACTAATATCGCACCTCCCATAATTCGTCCGCAGGTTGACTTCCCTCCAGATCCTGGATTGGTTGAGCTACCCAAACTTTTCGATGCCAACTGGATTTGGGGGAAATTCCAATCTGAATTTGGCGAGCAGGGTCACACGCCTGAAACGATTCGCGTTCGCCATTTTATTCACAGCGTTGGTCGGATGGCAATGGCAAGTTATCTCTTGGAATATAACCAGGAAGCCTACCTACCTTCGCAACACTTGACGATTAAAACCGAGCGCGGGCAAGATACGGATTTTTGTCGATATCCGGAAGATGAACGCCTTCCAGCACTAGCAAAAGTGGCAGATCCGGAAACTGCGGTCAAGCTAGTCAACGAGCACGTTTTGGCTATGCGCCCTAGGCGAGTTCGCGTCCAACTGGTTCGATATAGGCCGAGGAGCCGGGCGGTGTTCCGGCACATTGCCGGAAGGGTCAAGCTGTACGCGCGTGTCGTTCGACCAGCGACGGTTACAGGTATGTTGGCAGCCCATCAATTGATTGGTGAAACGGATTTTGTCGTGCCGCGAATAGTCGGTTGCTGGAACGAAGGAGGTGTGCTCTGGTTCTCGGAGATTCCCGGAAAGAATTTGCGACGCCAGATTTTGAAAGGCCGAATGCCCGACGTTGAGCCCATGCTTGCGGGCTTAGAGTCGTTGTGGGCTCGGCCGATCGAATCTGGGAAAGGTCAATCGTTAGATTTGCATAGGGCATACCGGGCTGCACGAAGGACATTCAGGAACAAGATCGGCGAAGATACCGAAGCGCGGCGCGAATTCTATCAAGCTGTCGAAGCTTTGGATCCATTTGTCCGATCCTGGCGACCCACACACATCGCCCACAATGACTTTTACGACGATCAGATGATCCAGTTAGCGGACGGCAGAATCGCGCTCGTTGACTTCGAGGAGGCTGGCCCCGGCGATCCGATGCTGGACGTTGGAAACTGTTTAGCCCATTTGAAATGGGCCGCACACTTCGGATCGAAGCGCAAAAACCGCGCCAACGCTGCGTTTTACGAAGCATTCAAAACCAGCGCGTTGGAGCGATTCCGCTGGGAACCAAGCCAACTCGCTCTACGCGAAGCAGTGTGCCTCTTCCGCGTTTGCACCAACACCATCCGCCATCCCAGACCGAATTGGAAAGACAATCTGGAACGCGGATTGTCATTCGTCAATCAAACCCTGCCGTAGTCACATATCGCGTACCGAGTGAAGGCTTGTGACGTGATCGCGGTCCGTGGTTCGAGTTCGAAGGCGCGACATACCTCCGCGATATAATTCGTTTGTTAAGCACACTCAAAATGCACGTGCCCGGTGTCCCACCACGGAGGAAGCGACGTGGCGGGACATCTGCGCGAAGGGGAATCCGAATGCCGACGACCGCCGTGCTCGGTGGGTTATGGGGCGACGAAGGCAAGGGGAAGATAATCGACTTCCTTGCCGCCGACGCATCAGTAGTCGTTAGATTTTCCGGCGGAAACAACGCCGGGCATACCGTCGTAAACGACTACGGAAAGCTCGTTTTCCACCTCATTCCATGTGGGGTCTGTTACGAGGGCACAATCAACGTCATCGGCAACGGTGTAGTGATTTCACCCGACGCTTTGATCGAAGAAATCGCGATGGTCAAAGAGAACGGGTTGCCCGGCGATATCGCAATCTCTGACCGTGCACATCTCATCATGCCGTACCACGTCTTGCTTGACCGGTTGGAGGAGGAACGGCGCGGAGCCGCCGCCATTGGCACTACCGGCAGGGGGATCGGACCCGCGTACGTCGACAAGGTCGCGCGAATGGGTGTCCGCGCTGGCGAACTCCTCGACCTCGAAGAGCTGACGCTCACCCTTCCGCCGATAATCGAGTTCAAGAACGAACTCATCACCAAGATCTATGGCGGCGAACCAATCGATGTTGCCGAGGTCTTGGAACAGACAAAACACTGGGCAGACCAGATCGGCCCGTACATCAAGTCCGCAGATGAGATCGTCACGAACGCAATCGCTTCAGGCGAAAACGTGATCATGGAGGGCGCGCAAGGAGCGTTGTTGGACATCGATCATGGCACGTACCCCTTCGTCACCTCCTCCAGCCCAACCATTGGCGGCGCACTCACCGGTACCGGTATTGGACCGAGTTCATTCAAACGCATCATCGGCGTATTCAAGGCCTATGCCACCAGAGTGGGGGCAGGACCTTTCCCAACCGAGATCCACGGCACAGAAGGCGATCGCATTCGCGAGATGGCCGGCGAGTTCGGCGCGACTACGGGCCGAGCGCGGAGAGTTGGCTGGTTCGATGCGGTGGCTGCACGTTACACGACTAGAGTCAACGGGTTCACATCGATGGTGTTGACTCGGTTGGACACACTCGACAATTGGGATCGCATCAAGGTCTGCACGGCGTACTCACTCGACGGGGAGACCATCGAAGATTTTCCGATCGAGCGGGGACGATTGGCCCGGTGCCAACCGATCTATGAAGAACTGTCCGGTTGGACAGAATCGACGACGCGGGTTACTGATTGGAACGATCTCTGCGACGGTGCACAGAACTACGTCCGCAAACTCGAAGACCTTCTCGGGATTCCGGCATCCGAGATTTCGACCGGACCCCACCGCGACGATACCTTGGTCGTTAACGGTAGCCGATAACCGCGTCGACGTACTCTAGAATCGCCGCTGCGAGCCGTTCCGAGTCGTGATGACGCTGCGAAACATCGTCGGACAGTTTTCGCGCCGTAACGACCTCCACGATGTCGGAAAGACCGTCGTCGATCTCGATCGCTCCATCAACTTTCGTCGAATCACCCCCCTGCTCATCAACCAATATCGCGTCGACGCCCTTCCCACTCGATTCTAGATAGCGATTGACGGACATCACGAAATCCGACGCCGTATACCCCACCGTCTCGCCCTCCTTCATCGCGATGTTGCAGATCTGAAGTATCCGGCACGAGTTCTCGCTGATTGCTTCAATCACTCCGTCCGGTAGCAAGTTCGGAATTACGCTTGCGAAAAGATCGCCCGGTCCAAGAATCACAACATCCGCCTCGCGGAGGGCGACCAAAGCGTTTGGATGCGCCATAACTGGAGGATCAAGATAGATTCTCGAAGGACCAAACAGCATCTCGTTACGTTCGCCGACAGCAGATTCACCACGAATCAGCTCGCCGTCCTTCAACTCGGCACATAGGTCCGAAGGTTCGTCACTCACCGGAACAACGCCGCCAACCAGATTGAGAGAACCTGCGATCGAATCGATCGCATCGCTTAGGCTCTCAGATCGTTGCCACGCGCTGAGCAACATCAAGTTGCCGAGTGAGTGACCATTCAACGGGCCATCTGAGGTTAACCTGTGCTCGAGCATCCATTCGATCGTGGAATCTTCGAAATCAGGCGGTAATAACGCCGCTATGCATCGGCGGATATCGCCCAGCGCAGGAACACCAAACTCGTTTCGCAATCTACCCGATGACCCGCCGTCGTCGAAAGTGGTGACGATAGCCGTTATGTCGATCCTATCGACGTGCCGCTTCAATCCGCGTAGCAAAACCGACGAACCGGTGCCGCCGCCGACCGTAACGACGCGAATCCGTCGCGTTGAACCACAACTCATTTAAGTGAGATTAAGTGAGAGATCCGACGAACTCTTGGGGAACAACGTCTCCATCAAATGCCGGGATGACTTCGACCCAGAGTTGACATCGGTGTGAGCGGATACCGTTTCGGAAACAGATCGCATCCCGAACAGAACTGGGAGGAATGTTTGACCCGGAAATCTTGCAGATGCGATCCACTCGCCAGATGCATTTTCCCGGTGAACCGCGGTCTGATGTTCGACGCTAGTTATCTTGCCGTCTTCAAAACTGATCGCAATTCTGTCGCGGTCTACGCGAATCTCAACGTCGCCGGTGATTCCCGCGTGCAACGAAGACTCGATCCTCGCCTCCAATGCCGGCGCGATTTTCCGCAGGAAGGCGGCAACGTCAGGCACTCTCACGTACCAGCCGTACTGACGTTCCGGTTCGTGTCCCAACGCCCCGTCATCGAAAACGTACGCCGGATGGTCCGGTTGCAGATCCTGCCGTATCGACTTAATCTCGCGCTCCGGGTCGTCATGCCCTTCAGCAGCCTTTTTTGCCAAATTCCGAACCTCTTTTAGTAAGGAAGGTAACGCTTCCCGCCAATATCGCGGCTCCGACATCTCCAACCGCAGAATTATGCCTTGGTCAATCTCGATAACCATCGCGTACATGAGAACGCCTATCGGCTTACCGAGTCCATCGTCTTCGGATTTGCACAAGATCGCGGTCTTGTGACACACCGCGCTCCGGGCGGTGCGATCAAACGTGAAATACTTCACTTCGTCTTCACGAAACACTGGCGACACCATTGATCGCTTTGTCGAGTCCTTCAATACTTCGGTGATGAACGGCACGTCGTCTTCCGTTGCATCGCGTATCTGAAACTCGCGTTTCTCATCACCCCACTGCGGCAATGAAGCGATCGGAGCGTAGCGTCCACCCTCTGCGGGCAAGGCGTATTCGTAACCGAATTGTCGGTAGTAACTCGGAATGCCCAAGACAACTTGGACGAGATGACCGCGTTCCGATGCCCATCGGTGCATCACATCGAACTGTTTGCGTACTAAACCCCGATTTCTGTAATCGCGGTGGGTGCCAACGATCTCAGGCTGTCCGATCTCAAACTCGACCCTGTCGTAGCTCCAACTCTGCGAAAAGTACGTCGTCGTCGACGCGTACCGTCCTTTTTCGACATCGTCGACGATGATGACATCGTCGAGGCTCAGAGTCGGATGCGGCTTCCCCACGAGATCGCGAATCCACTCCGCAATCCAATACGCTTCCGTGCCCGATTTTTCGTCCATGAAGACCTTGGCACAGAACTCCGCTAGCGCGTCCGCATCCTCGCGAACCGCAGAACGCATTATCAACCCGTCGCCAAGATCCTCAATGATTCTTTTCGGCGACTCGTCAGTCATCAAAATATCAACCGTTTGGAAGGTCGATTCGGTATTGGTCCATGATCGGATCAAACTGCGCCGCGAATGCCGCCATCTCGTCTTCATCCGCCTGCATCGGGTGACGCGCCGGGCCAGCGTTGAAACCCGATCGGTTCATCGCATATCGAACTGGAATGGGGTTGGTGATGAAGAAAAGCGCATTGAAAATCGGCAACAATCGCAGGTGTTCGCCGGCCGCACGTTCAATATCGCCTTCCAAAACCGCACCGATTAATCCTTTGACCTGGTTGCCGATGATGTTGCTCGCGACGCTTACAACACCGTATCCGCCCGTCGAAACTATCGAGAAGGTCTCATTATCATTGCCGGACCAAACATTGAATCCATCAGGAGCGCCTTTGATGACGTACGCGATCTGATCCGCGTCGCTGCTTGCTTCCTTGACGCCGACTATATTGGGGACCTCAGCCAACTTCAGCGTCGTTCCCGCCGTCATGTTCAGCGCCGTGCGGCTTGGCACGTTGTAGAGGATCCCTGGTATCGATACTGCCTCAGCTATCGCGATGAAATGCTTGACCAATCCGCCTTGGGTCGGTTTGTTATAAGCCGGCACCGTCAATAGGATTGCGTCGGCGCCAACGGCCTCAGCTTCGCGTGACACTTCGATAGATCGGTAGGTGTTATTGTCAGTAGTCCCCGCGACGACCGCGCCGGAATCTCCGATCGCGTCTTTGACCTCGGCAAATAGTTTCAGGCGCTCTTCGTCGGACATCGAAGGTGCCTCGCCGGTCGTTCCACCGATGACCAGTCCATCCGACCCGGACGCCAACAACGACTTTGCCAGCTTGCGAGCCTGTGGGTAGTTAACTTCGCCATCCTCCGTGAACGGAGTGACCATCGCTGTGAGAACTCGTCCGATTTCTGCCATTTCAAACTCCCTTACGCATCGAATCTTACATCACACAAGCTAATTCCAAAACGCCCGCATTGAACTGCATCGACGGCAGCATCCGAAGTCATTCGGAATAGGTTCGAAGTGCTGAATTGGCGCCTCGCCAAAGCGTCACACCGTCGCGGCGACGCGCGGTCGAACACACTCTCGCGAAACGCATTCATCCATGATCTGCAACGCGTTGAGCGCCGCTCCCTTGCGCAGATTGTCTGCCGCAAGCCAGAAAACCACGCCATTCTCGTGTGCAAGATCGCGCCGCACGCGACCAACCATCACTTGGTCCTCACCTGCGGAGTTTGACGGCATAGGATAGACCGATTCATGCGGTCGATCCAGCAGATCAATGCCCGGGAACTCGGCTAAGACCAGACGCGCCTCTTCAACAGATACTGAATCGCGGAACTCTACCGTAACCGATTCACAGTGGGAAACCTCAACAGGAACTCGGACACATGTAGATGTAAGTCGCAACTCGGGATCACCGAGAATCTTTCGCGACTCGTTAACCATCTTCCACTCTTCCTTCGTGTACCCCTCGTCGATGAAATCGTCGACCTGCGGAAGTAGATTGAACGCTATCGGATGTGGATACTGGCTCGGGGGCGACATCTCTTCACCGCCCAATATCTCGCGCGACTGATCCAGCAGCTCCTCCCTCGCCGCGGCGCCCGTACCCGTGACCGACTGGTACGTCGAAACCGTAACGGAACTGATCTCCGCTAATCCTCGGAGACCAGCCAATGCCATCACCAATGGGGTCGTCGTGCAATTGGGGATTGAGATGATGCCGGTGTGCCACTCGACATCAGAGCCGTTAACCTCTGGAACTACTAACGGAACGCTCGGATCCATGCGATATGCTGAACCATCGTCGATCACCAATCCTCCGCGTTTGACCACCTCGGGAGCCAGTGCCAAACTCACTTCGGAAGAAGCAGATATGAACGCCACATCAACTCCGTCAAACGATTCCGGCGTGGACTCCTGGACCGTCAACGATTGACCAAGGTATCCGATTTGCTTCCCGTGAGACCGCTTGGAAGCAAGAAGACGTAGCTGTTCGGCCGGGTGGCCGCGTTCAGCCAGCAGCTCGAGCGCAACCGCACCGACTGCGCCGGTTGCGCCTACGATAGCGATTTCGAGATCTGATGCACGCATCTCAAATTCCTTTGACCTGGGAGCGAATTTCAACGCGGGCCATTCATCGCGTGATCTGAAACTTCTGGCTAGCCGTCTCAGTCAGAGAATCCAAGCACCCTGTCGAGGCCCACGATCATCGACTTTTCGTCCATAACGCGCCGAACCGCGAGCATTACTCCCGGCATAAAACTGTCGCGGCTAATCGAATCGTGGAGCAATGTGAGAGTTTGTCCGAGTGCCCCGAACACAACTTCGTGTCGGGCAACTCGGCCTGGCATTCTGGCGCTATGAACATTGATGCCGCCAGACGATCCGCCACGCGTGCCGCTGAGAAGCTCTTTCTCAACGATGTTCTGGTCGAAATCGCCGCCTTTACCCTCGAGCATTGCTTGGACGATCGAGATCGCGGTGCCGGAAGGCGCATCGATCTTCATCTCGTGATGGCTCTCAATTACGTCTGCGTAATCAAAATAACTCGACGCGATACGTGCCAAGTGAATGAGTACGACGCAACCTAGGGCAAAGTTCGAAGCGGATATTACGCCGACGTTCGCTTCAGTAGCGAGACCTCCGATTGCGGATAGCTCTTCGGGCGTCATGCCAGTCGAGCCGGATACGCACCGAACCTTGTGGGCGACACACGCTCGCATCGCGGCACTGCCGCCTTCAGCGTTCGTGAAGTCGACGACGACGTCGGGGGTGACTGTTCCGAAAAGGATGTCGAGGTTCGACGCTAAAGGCAGATCCATTCCTCCCAAAGTTGAGACCGATTTCTCATCGCCGGCGAGCGCGTCGGCTCCTCCGACGGGAACCATTCCTGGTTCTTGCTCCACCGCGTTCAACACGGTGGAGCCCATCCGGCCCAACACTCCGTTAACTGCGACGGTGATATCGGTCATTTCAACTTTGGGTGTTGTTTGCTTTCAGTTATCTAGGACAACCGCATTTGGTTGCTTAGATTCTAAGCTATCGGTCGCGCGAGATCATGCGACGACGCGGCCTTCGGTTGTCGCCGCCGTCGCCGAAATCGTCACGTCGGCCACCGCCGCGGCCGCCGCGGTCGAAGTTGTCTCGTCGGCCACCTCGGTCGCCATCGTCGCGGCCACCGCGGCCGCCGCGGTCGTATCGACCACCACCGCCACGGCCACCGCGGTCGAAGTCGTCTCGCCGACCGCCGCGATCAAAGTTATCGCGTCCGCCGTCGCCGCCACCGCGGTCGTAACGACCACCACCGCCACGGCCACCGCGATCAGAACCGCCGCGTCCGCCACGATTACCTGGTCGGCGTCGGCCCACTGCTTCTTCGAGTGCGCGATCGTGGTCACCGTAGTTGCGTTCGTCGATGACCGCTCGAACTGATAGGTCAACGCGACCATTAGGGTCAACGTTCACTACCATGACTTCCAACTCATCACCTTCGTTGGCCACTGATTGAACGTCCGGGACTCGAGTATCGGACAGCTCGCTGATGTGAACCATGCCGTCTTTTCCGGGTATCAGGTTGACGAAGCAACCGAAATCCATGATCTTGACGACCTTGCCGGTATACAGTTCGCCGAGCTCAACGCCCTTTGTCATCGTGCGAATGTTGTCGATAGCTCCCTGAACCTTGTCCGACTGCGTGCCACCGATGGTGACGCTGCCGTCGTCCTGAATGTCGACGCTGACGCCGAACTCTTCTTGGATGCCTCGGACGTTGGAACCACCTGGACCAATGACCATGCCGATCTTGTCGGTCGGAACCTTGATGGTTGTCATTCGTGGAGCACCGTCACGCAGATCTGTTCGAGGTGCGGAAATGGTTTGCTCCATGTGCTCAAGAATCTGAAGTCGGGCGTTTCGAGCCTGTTCGAGTGCCTCGGACATGACTTCGTAAGTGATGCCCTTGACCTTGATGTCCATCTGCAGAGCGGTGATGCCGTCGCGGGTTCCCGCGACTTTGAAGTCCATATCGCCGGCGTGGTCTTCCGCGCCTTGAATGTCGGTAAGGACCTTGGCAACGCCGTCTTCACCGGTAATTAGACCCATAGCGATTCCGGCGACGGGTGCGGATATCGGCACACCGCCATCCATCAGCGCCATAGAGCCTGCACACACGCTGGCCATCGACGATGAGCCATTCGATGCCATGACTTCAGACACCAACCGCAAGGAGTACGGGAACTCATCTTCGGCCGGTACCACCGGGCTGAGCGCCCGTTCGGCCAACATGCCGTGTCCTACTTCACGTCGACCGGTGAATCCGAACCTACCGGCCTCGCCAGTCGAGTACGGCGGGAAGTTGTAGTGGTGCATGAAACGTTTCGTCGTAATCGGCGAAAGATTGTCAAGCCGTTGCGCGTCCGCGGCCGAGGCCAAGGTCAACACGCCAAGAACTTGGGTTTCACCCCGCTGGAAGATGCTCGAGCCGTGTACGCGCGGGAGGTAGCCAACCATGGAGTCGAGGGGGCGCAAGTCTTCTAGACTTCGCCCATCGGGACGTCGGTCTTCTTCCAAAATCCCTTGGCGTACCGCTTCCTTCTCCAGTGAATACAGCTCGGACTGAACGTGCAATGCGTCGAACGCGTCGTCACCCGATGTCAGTTCCGATTTGACCTCGGACATGATCGAGCTGACAGCTTCTTCACGTGCCTCTTTGCCACCGCCGAGATTGAGTGCATCAACGATTGCGTTGCCGACTCGCTCCCTCGTCGCCGCCTTTGCAGCGATTTCTTCCTCGGTCGCTTCGGGTGCTGCCCACTTAGTTTTTCCGACCTCTGCCTGGATGTCTCTAATGTGGGAAACGATTTCGCCGTTGACATCTTGAGCTAACTTCAATGCTTCGAGGATTACCTCCTCGGAGACGAAATTCGCGCCAGCCTCGACCATCATGATGGCATCCGAGGTTCCGGCGACCGTCAGTTCAAGGGCTGATTTCTCGAGTTCCTCGTACGTCGGGTTGACGACGAGTTCGCCGTCGATGTAGCCGATGATGCATGCACCAACGGGGTCGTCGAAGGGGATGTCCGAGATGGTCAACGCCGCTGACGCGCCGACGATCCCCAATGTTGAGTGGGGATTTACTTCGTCCGCAGCGAGGATCGTAATGATGAGCTGCGTCTCGTTGTGGAAGTTTTTGGGAAACAGCGGACGTAGCGGGCGGTCGCACAACCGAGCGGCCAATATCGCTTCGGAACCTGGTCGCCCCTCGCGTTTGAAGAATCCGCCGGGCATTTTCCCAGCTGCGTACGCTTTTTCAGCGACATCCACGGTCAATGGCAGAAAATCGACGCCTTGACGCGGAGTTTTGTTTGCGGTCGCGGTTGCGAGCAGGACAAGATCACCGTAGCGGAGTGTCACTGCTCCCCCGGCCTGGGGCGCGAGGTTTCCGGTCTCGAACGACATTAATCGCCCTCCGACCTCGATATCGAATTTTTGAGTCATTTCTGAGCTTTCTCTTTTCTTTCTCTCAGCAAACCTTGTTTAGGTGCCAATTCTTGGTTTTTGTGGGAGCGCAACGATCGTGCATTGGTTATCAAGCAAAACGCGCGAGATAGTCGATTTAGTTGGGTTAGTTGGTGCCAGCGAGACGATGGTGATCGTACGGAGCGCGCTCGATAGAACTTAACGTGCGCGTGTGATCATTCGGTAAACGGCAGGAAATTGGCAATTCGGCGGCGGCGTGCGATCTAGCAGGAGCGGCGCGCGACGACTAATGCCAAGCGTTCAACCGCGAAGGCCCAACGCTTCGATGAGCGTTCGGTACCTTCGAACATCCTCTGTCGCGAGGTATCTGAGCAACCGTCGGCGTTTCCCGACGATCATCTGCAAGCCGCGCCGTCCTGCGGCGTCGTGCTTGTGCACTTTGAAGTGCTCGGTAAGTTCCCGTATGCGGTCGGTCAGAATTGCAATCTGGACCTCAGCCGAACCGGTATCCTTTTCGTGCTTGCGAAATTTCTCGATCGTCTGCGTTTTCGCTTGGGCGTCCAATCTTATCTCTTTCATACTGGCGGTTTTCGCAAGTGGGATTTTTCACGATCAACCTCTGCTCCGCTCTGCCAGTTCGTTCTTTCTCTGTTTCTACTTCCGCTAACTCGTTTAGCTCAACCGATAAGGATACCACTCAACCAAGCCGATTCGTCCCACGGTGATGCATTACGCGTTGCGACGGTGCCTTCGGCGGCCAACAACCAGACCGATCTAACCCGCAATCAGTCTGCTTCCCGAAGCGCCGATGCAAAAGTCACCAATCCAACCCAAGCAAGGCGGGCACGGAACGAGTTCTTTCATGTAACATGCACCTATCGTGGCAAGGATCGTTCATCATTGCACTCGAATACGCTGTTTGGCTGCACGAGCCGTCTTGACACACGCGCTTAAACAGGCATAACATTATTCATTGTGCATCGAAGAACGAGAACGGTGAAGTACGGCTGAGCTCGTGCTTCGATGCCAAACATCGTGGTCTACGGCGATCAGGGGTTCCTGAAGCCGAACGATCAAGACAATTATTGCTTGAGACAAGCTAGTAATCTGACACCATCAGATTGGAGGACGGGTCCTCATGAATGAATCGCGCAGCCCGATGGATTTCGTGCAAGAGAACCGAGTGCTGACGGCGATCGCCGTAATCTCGGTTATTGCAGTCATTATCTCAATCATCGGCCTCGCCGGCGCTGGCCCCCAAGGGGAACCAGGATTGCCGGGAGCACCTGGTAACCCTGGCGAACCAGGGGCACCAGGCGCACCGGGCGAACCGGGAGCACCAGGTGAGCCAGGAGCACCGGGCGAGGCGGGAGCACCAGGAGCACCGGGTGAGCCAGGCCTTCCAGGCGACCCAGGTAAGCCAGGAGCACCAGGAGAATCAGGAGCACCGGGTGTACCGGGAGAACCAGGTTTGCCAGGCGTTCAAGGCGCCCAAGGCCTCCCAGGTCTTGCAGGTCCTCCAGGCCCTCCAGGCAACCAAGGTGCAAAAGGTTCGCAAGGAAATCCCGGAGACCCCGGCCCTCCAGGCGCACCTGGCCCTCCAGGCTCGGATAACTCCGCTGACCTCCAGGCCCTCGACGTTACATACGCGATCCCGACGATCATCTACGAAGCATCCGGCACGCCAGCCGACATCATCGGCGCAGGCTTTAACAGCGGCGAAGCAGTTTCGCTTACCGTTCCGGGTGGGACCGTCGATGACTCGATCGGCAGTGCAACTGCCAACGCAAGCGGCGCATTCGCCGTCAGGGTCACCCTCGACTCCGGCACCTACACCGCAGGCAGCGTGAACTCGCTCGTCGCGACAGGCGACCAAGGATCCGTAGCCACGGTAACGTTGATCGTTGTCAACGCCAAGGGCGACGCCCCCGGGCAGTAGAATCTTTCGAAGCGTGAAGCCGGTAAACATCGGCTTCACGCTTCGATCTCACTCCAACGCAAGCACTTTAGAGGTACGTAACCTCTAGAGTGCTTTTGCGCGTCTAGGTGCCTCTGCAGTTTCTAATTCGCTTGTCGACCTCGCGAAGAGTCCGCCATATTGAGGCTCAAGCGTCCTAGGCGGGTTTCGCGATCCACCGCTTAGGGAAGCTTTTTAGAAAGTTCGAGTAATGCGGAATGCATCGACTTCTTGGGTTGGGAATAGCATCGCTCGTCGCCCGCGCTGTGTTCGGAGCTGATGCTTGCAGTTGTGAGACGTCGGATCCCTGAATCGCCGATCCTTCATCACATCAAGGGTGGGGCTACTGACATGCTTCGTATCGACCCATCTACGGCAACTCGAGGTTCACCGGACGTCGAATGCTGTGCCGTTATCACGGCTGTCGCGCCAACTCATAACTCACATCACAGTTATTTTCGATGCGTCAAGTTCTACCGAACGCGCCAATGGTTACCGATTCGTATCCGACTAGGCGAAACCCACTTTTGGCGTCATCACCGAACATAGCCTGAAGGCATCGACGACATGGATCATCGTTGGGACACAGCGAGTTGTGCCGGACCTGGGGTCTACGCCTCTGAGCCCTCGTTCACCAAACTGACATCGCTAAGCAGTTGTTCCATCAAATTGGCAAAGGTCAATATTCCCGCAACCTTGCCTTCCTCGTCAAGCATGACCGCGGTCTCATCCATTCGATCCCTGAAGTCATCGAAGAGCGTCGACACCTGTTGTGTCAACGGAACAGCAAAAGTCGAGTGACTGATCCATTCTCGGCAGACGGACGTGCCGTCACTGTTTTCTCTCAACCCTTGTAGCGCATCCGCCCTTTCGATAGTGCCCAATACCTCGTCGACCGTCTTGTCGTATACAACCACGTCGTCAATGTCCAGCTGATCCATCATCATGACCACATCGTCGAGGTGTGTGTCCGCGTGGACCGCCACGGTCTCGGATATTGGTAGCATGACGTCATCAGCTCGCAGGTCTTTCGATGACAGATTGTGCAGAACGTTTATCACGTTTTCAGCTGGTTCATCTGCCGACTCCCCGGAGTTTTCGACATCCTGCATGTAGTTCGCGACCCGGTTCAGTCTCATGCGGCGACCAATAAAGCGCGCTGGCCAGATTATTGGGGCCAACCAAATCTTCACATCCTCGTAGCACGCACTCGCCATTCGATTGAGAAGCATTCGGTAGGCAACGACACCAACCAAAACAGCGGTCGCCACGACGAGAGGTAGCAAAAATTCGTTTGATGGAGAATAAACCGTTCCCGCCGCGTTGTACGCGGAGATCACTATCGCAATGAATGACGCGCTCCTAAACGTCGTCACAACAATCCGCGTTGCTCTATAGTCCCCTGCGCTGCCCGGATTCACATCGTTGGATGATTCGGTCGAAGCCATTCCAAGCATCGCCGCAAGGCCTTGTGGTTGCAACACGCTCAACGCGAGGGTCATCAATCCATAGGCAAAGGCGGAAGCGAGCAGTACTGCCCAAGGCACCCAATCGTTAAGCATTCGTGTGTCCTCCCAACTTCACAACCATGTGTAAACATCTATCGCGGCTTAAAGGGTCGTCCGCATCTTTCATTTCATTTCCTGCCTGCTCAGGCCACGCGTCACCGCAATGGTGCCGCATCAATCTCGATGAATTCATTTCTTCAATTCGACTTCTAATGCATCGCCATAATTCGCGCTGGTACTCCGAGCACCAAAACGCCATCGGCTACGTCTCGTGTGACGACTGCACCAGCACCCGTCTGCGCCCCGCTACCTAGTCGCAGTGGTGCGACGAGCACGGATCCGGCTCCGATCGACACCCCGTCTTCGATCACGGTCTCTTGGACCTGTTGACCGTCGTGGTTTGCCGTCACTGATCCTGCACCGACGTTGACAGCACAGCCTAGAACTGCATCACCAACGAACGAGAAATGCCCGATCTTTGAGCCATCGCCTATTCGGCTCGCTTTTACTTCCGCTTGCGTTCCGATATACGCATCGACGCCGATTTCAGATCCCGCGCGTACTCGGCAGAACGGTCCGACCTTGGCGTTCGAATCAATTCGGGAATCTTCAATCAAAGCGTTAGGACCGATCTCGGCGTTGCCGGAAATAACGCTGCCGCGTAGCTCAGAACGTTGTTTGATTACCGCGCCGGATTCGACGACTGAACCGCCGATAACGCTCGAAAACGGTTGAACGATTGCTCCTCTACCGACTATGGAGTCCTCGACTATCGCATTAGGGCCGACGCGCGCGTCACGCTCGATCCGAGTGTTCCCGAGGATATGAGTACCCGCACCTACCCACGCGCCAGCTTCGATCAGTGCGTGAGGATCCAAGTAAGCCGTGTAGGGGTCTTGGAAAACCACGCCGCGTTCCACAGCCGCCCGAACTACCTCATCGAGAGCGCGAACGTCGTCACGACGACACGCTCTGTCGCCCCTACTTTCGCCGGGTTCTTCGCTTTCGCCAGACATTCACTGTAGCGTCTTACTGTCCAAGGACGGGAATGGGGTTTCGAACATCACGTAACCCACTCGTAGACGATGAAAGTAATGTTATCACCGCGCATCTAGGCTACTTCAATAGCGGTCAGAGCAGGATTCATTCTTCCCTCGTCGGTTCGTCGATTTCCTTTTGTGATCCGCCCCCGAATACACGGCGCATGCGGTCGCCGACCGCCGAGGTCCAAGAGCTCAACTCAGAACGCACTGCGGCGCGGAATTGTGGGCTGTATTCACCGATGTGCCGAAATCTTCTTTGGCGTTGACGGGCAAGCACACGTGGATTGCGTTTACTCAATTGACCGATCTCTGAAATCAACACCTGTCGCAGTGCTCGTGCTGCACCTGTAGGGTTCTGATTTGCACCACCTTCGGGCTCGGCGATCAATCGATCCGCGATCCCCATATAGTATGCATCGTACGACGTGAGTCTGAGCGATCGGGCCACCTCTGGTGCCCGCGCCCGGTCGCGTAGTTCTGTCGCTGCGCCGGCTTCTGGTGAAATCGGCGTGAAGATCGTATTCTCCATCATCAACAGTCGATCCGCGACGCTGAACGCCAATGCCGCTTCTGAACCACCTTCGCCGACAACCACTGAAACGACCGGTGTTTCGACGCCGAGCATCACATTGATCATTTCCGCTATTTCGCTTGCTAAACCATTCAATTCCTCCGCAACGGCGAGTTTCGGCCCCGGTGTGTCGATCATCACCACGAGCGGGAACCCGAAATCGCCAGCCAGAGTAGCCGCCCGTCGAGCTTTGCGGAAACCGCTTACTCCGATGCCGCCGCGGTTTAAGTCAGCATAGCCAAATCGCTCGGTGAACGATTCCGTGATCGCATCGTCGTCAGGCACATCATCATCGACCGTTGACAATCGCTCGTGAGCTATAACCATTGCCGGGAAAATTCCTAAGTGAGCGATACCGATCGTCACACCCGCGTCGTCGGCACCGTAACGGTCGCCATGCAACTCGACAAAGTTCCGGAACACTAATGGAATGTAGTTGGATGCTTTGGGACGGTCTGATCGCCTGCTCAAGCGCACCGATTCCCACGCATCATGGCGAGTCGGACGGTACTGGATGGACCGGCGACGAGGTCCAACATCGGACTTGAGACCTTTTTCGAATAGACCAAGCATCAATGCCAGGTGATCACGTTGTTCAAGGCGACTCACGACCATATCAAGGTGGCCATGCGACAGCATCGTTTCCGCGTTGGCATGTTCACCAACGTACGGTGTCTCTTCTACTTCTCGCAGTGTGCCCAGCGAGGCGAAAGCGATGTGTGCACCCGGTTCGCCGATGCGGATATCTGACATCGACGCGAAACTCGACAGGATCTGACCTGAAGATGGGTTGGCCAAGACTGTAATCATCGGCAAGCCGTGCTCTCGAAGGCTCTTTGACGCCACAACGGTCTTTGCCATCTGGGTCAAAGACAGAAGGCCTTCTTGAAGACGTGCACCGCCGCTGTTGGCGAAGGTGACGACCGGGAGGCGTTGTCGTGCCGCTTCTTCGATCATCCTCGCGACCTTTTCACCGACCACCAAACCCATGCTTCCGCCGAGAAAACCGAATT
The DNA here is from genome assembly GCA_965232825.1 of Dehalococcoidia bacterium. Taxonomy (GTDB): domain Bacteria; phylum Chloroflexota; class Dehalococcoidia; order Lucifugimonadales; family Lucifugimonadaceae; genus Bin127. The sequence goes on from OZ247429.1 coordinate 1,299,445, forward strand.
CGATGGCGATGATGGCGCATGGGGTACCGCCAATGTTCCCTACGCCAGTAACTGCGGCTTCCGACAATCCGGTACGAACTTGGTCGTTCAACACTCGAACCTGATAGGACACGCGTGGCGAGAATACTAACGGGTCGATCGATGAAATCCAGCGATGCGACTCGATGAACGTGCCAGGATCGATCAGGGCCTCAATCCTCGCCCGAGCCGGAATGTTGTAGTGAAACCCACAGTTTAGACAGACGCGTAGTCGCTGAAATTCGTCTGAACCCTCCAAGTCCGAACCACAGATCAAGCAATTCGAAAATTCGCCCTCAAGATCAACTGGCGGGTGTTCTTTGATTTCCGGATCCTCGACGGGTTCTGAACCTTCGTTGAAGTCCGGATATAGAGGTTTGATCGTCACGAAATGAAACGTTTACCGACGGGAACGGCCTGTTGGAATTGACCGCTATTCCAGCATTGTAAAGCCACGTCGGATAACCTGCGCCGGCGACGGTCTTATCCCTGTCGGAATGAGTACCCGGAGTCGCTTTGATGTTAGACCCGGATTGAGAGTCGCGCCCGTCGCAACTGTAACGCGGATCAACCGTTCGCGATTACTTGCCGGGGTTTCCCAGGTTCACCCGGTCCGACGATACCGGCGTCTTCCAATTCATCCATTAACCGTGCCGCACGGGGATAGCCGATGCGTAGGCGTCGTTGCAACAGTGAGGTCGATAGCGTTTTTTGGCTCTTCGCCATTGCTGACGCTTGCATAAACAACGCATCACCATTTTCCTCTGACAACCCGGGGATCGAAAAACTACTGTCGTCGTCATCGCCATCGACGTCGAGTTGCGGCAATGGCGGAGCACCGACCTCTTTCCAGAAATCGACGATGGACTCGATCTCTTCCTCCGCCAAGAATGCGCCCTGCACTCGAACGGGTTGGCTGAGATCGATCGGCTTGTAAAGCATGTCACCTTTGCCGAGGAGTTTGTCGGCACCAGTGGCATCCAAAATCGTCCGACTATCCACTTGCGACCCGACAGCAAAACTGATCCGCGAGGGGAAATTCGCTTTGATCAAACCAGTCACGACATCTACAGACGGGCGTTGGGTCGCGACCACTAGGTGGACGCCAGTTGCGCGGCCAAGTTGTGCCAATCTCACTAATAGTTGCTCGACTTCGTTCGAAGCCGTCAACATCAAATCTGCCAATTCGTCAACGAGAATCAACAGATACGGCATCTTGGAGGTGCTCTTCTCGTTGAACGCGGTAATGTTTTTCACCCCCATCGCCTCCAGCGTGGAAAACCGGTCCATCATCTCTTTGACTAGCGCCTTGAGCGCCTTGACGGCGCGCTCGGGTTCAACGATGACTGGCGAGTAAAGATGCGGAATCCCTTGGTACGGCGTCAACTCAACGCGCTTCGGATCGATCATCACCATTCTTAACTCAACGGGCGTCCGCGTCATCAGCAAGCCAGTGACAATCGTATTCATGCAGACGCTTTTCCCTGAACCGGTAGCGCCAGCGACTAGCGTGTGCGGCATCTTTGAGAAGTCGGCCATAACCGGATTGCCGCCACTACCCATACCCAGCGGAACCGGCAACGCTGCATCGTCAACGAACTCGGACCACTCCTCTGAATCCATGACCGTACGAAGATTCACCGGCGTTGGTCTCGCGTTAGGGACTTCTATGCCTACCACCGATGACCCGGGCACCACCGACTCAAATCGAATGTTCGGCGACGACAATGCCAACGCGATGTCCTTCTCACGATTGAGGATCGTGTCAACACGAACCCTTTGACGCGCGTTGTTGGATCGCGACCCACTGCCCTTCCACCCGGGCTTCAACCCGTACATCGTTACCGTAGGACCGACTCTAACTTGGTCCACGGTCACCGCGATACTGTGATCCGCGAGTGTCTCCTCGATCAGATCACTTGTCGCCTTAATCTCCGTAGTCGCTACACCACCCGTGGGAGGGTCGGCTAGGAACTCGAGAGTCGGCAGGTGCCAAGGGAACGCGTTCATAGCGGATTCGATCGCCGCTCCTGACGTAATCATCTGCAACATTTCGTCAGCATCCGCGTCTATTGATTGCTCGTCACCACCCCCCAAGAGCTCGTTAGTTGCAAGGAGTTCTTGATCTAGGATCGGCTCGGAGACGTCACCGATTGAACTACCAACTTCAATGAAACCAGTCCCATCGTCCGCCTCTAGAGACGAGTCATCGACCGGGTCAAACCTCGAGGTTGAATCGATCAAGTCACCTTCTTCATCTGCGAAATATTCTTCTTGGTCAATGTCATGTTCCGGGACGATTGCGTTTCCCATCACAACGATCGCGTCGTTCAAATCTTCAGGTTCATTCGAGACTTCCGGATATATCTCATTCGCATATCGTTGAAATGTGAACGAGTCTTCATGTCCTGAATCGGCTTCTGGATCCGGTGTCCGTGGATCAGTTGAGGTGTCGATTTCGGGATTGGGCTTCTTGCGCATGCTTGCCACGCTCATGGCTGCCCCGCCCGCCATCATGAACAAGCCAACCGAGGCCGAAACCACCATCAGAGTGCCGGTCCAGATGACTTTAATTGTGATCCCGAATGCTGTTGGGAACTGAACGGCAGCACCGATCGCAAACAATGCTCCTGCGCGCAACCAGGCCAATGCCTGTTGCCAAAGCACGAGATCGTAGCGATGCCACTCGAATGGATCTCGAGCAAGAATTTCGCCGAGGCGACCACCCATGGTGGCCCCAGTCGTCGCGCCTAAAGGAGCGTCGAATATCCCTAATACCGTCACACCACCAAACACGATGACTAGGGACGAGATCGTTTCGCGGTACCTTCGTATGAGCCAGCGCGTGTTGGTGATCAACAGGTAGGCGAAGAGTACTGCCCATAGACCGATAGGCATGGCTCCAAAGCCCACGGTTGACATGATCTCATCGCGGAACAGGAAACTCGTGACCGCGGCCGCCAACGATAAAGTGAAGAAAGTTCCGTGGACGATGAGTGATTTGCGGCTAATCACTCCTTCACTTTGGCGCGATTCGCCGTCTGGATTTTGGGTTTTGGATGCGTTTTTACCCTTGGTTCGCTTGCTTCGCTTTTCGTGTTCGTCCGAACGAGAATCGGTCTCGTCGTCGATCACGTTTTCATCAGTTAGCGCGTCCAGGTTGTAGCTCAATTTCGGTCACCAGAATCAACGGCCTTCGCTTGGTCCTACGGTAGAAGAACCGGCCCAAGCACGCCCGAACTAGTCGGTCCATCTCATTCCAATCTACGAGATCGGCCAATACCGGTTCAATAGCTTGAGCTAACGCTTGCGAAGCATCTCGGATCAATCGTGCTTCATCCGAGGCATCAACGAACCCGGAGGTCACGATTCGCGGCTTGCTGACCACCAATTTCTCATCTCGCACGATCGACACCATCACAATGCCATCGCTGGCTAATGACTTGCGTTCTTCCATCACGCTCGAGTCGATGTCCCATTCACCTTGGCCTTGTATGAGAACGTAGCCCGACGGAACTCGATTGGCGACGGACACGCTTCCCACATCCATCTCGAGAACATCACCGTCAAGAATCAGGTTCACGTTGGCTTCTGGCACTCCCATATCGATTGCGATCTCTTTGTGCGCCTTCAACATTCGATACTCGCCGTGGATCGGCGTAAAGTACTCTGGCCGCAAGATGCTAAACATCGTCTTCAATTCGTCTTGTTTAGCGTGACCTGAAACGTGCACAGGTCTCGAACCAGCCGTGATTACACGCACATTGCGCCGCGCCAAGTTGTTCATCACTTCGTTTACGGCAATCTCGTTTCCGGGTATCGTCCGCGCAGACAGGATCAGAGTGTCGTCTTCAACCAACTTGACCTCACGATGGTCGCCCCTAGCCATACGGGAAACTCCAGCTTCGAACTCGCCTTGACTACCCGTGGTCATGATGATGACCTCGTCAGCCGGTAAGCTATTTGCTTCGTTGATGCTGATTCTCACCCCCGACGGGACATGTAGGTGGCCAACCTCTTCCGCCAATCGGGTGCTTTCGATCATGCTTCTACCGATGATCGCCACACGCCTGCCAAGCTCGTACGCGGCATCTACTACCATCTGCACCCGGGCGATCTGAGTCGAAAAACTGGCGATGATCACTCGTCCTTTTGCTTCAGCGATGGCTCGGTAAAGAGCGACAGCCGCGATGCGGTCCGAGCGGGAAGATCCCTCATCTTCGGCATTTGTCGAGTCGGAGAGCAACAGGCGAACACCGCGTTGGCCGATTTCGCTTAAGGCTTGGTAGTCCGTCGGCAAACCGAGCATCGGTTCATTGTCAAACTTGAAGTCGCCGGAGTGCAGGATGCCTCCTTGCGGCGTGTCCATGTAGATGCTGCAGGAGTCTGGGATGCTGTGGCACACGCCGATCCATTGGACGTTGAATTCACCGAAGCGATAGTCCCTCTCCAGCCGAACTGAATTTACCTGCACGTCGGCCATTCTGCGACCGCCGGATTTCTTCAGTTCTCGTCGGATCATCTCAGCGGCCAGTCTTGGCGCGTAGATCGGCGCGTCAACAGTTCGCATCAGATGCGGCAAACCGCCGATGTGGTCGAGGTGCCCGTGAGTAACCAGAATCGCCCTTATGCGGTCCCGGTGTTGTCGGACGTACTCCATGTTGGGTATTACTCGTTCGATCCCCGGGGTGTTGTATTCCGGGAACTGCACGCCACAGTCGATCACCAACATGTCGTCGTCAGTCTCGACAACCATCATGTTCATGCCGACTTCACCGAGACCGCCTAATGGGATGATTCGGACAGCAGACTCGCCGTATTCAAACTCGTTTTCAAGCATTTATCAGCCTTAGGTTCGGGTTTTTGCTATTTCCGCGTAGGTCGAGAGGCAATCGGATCTGTGAATGCATAACTTGGCGGAGATTGTCACAGTTAGAAAAAGGAAGCTTGCCGATCATCAATCACCAACTTTTCCGCCTGACCTTCTGCAGATTCTTCTGCCGCGTCGATGGCGCGTTGCCGATTCAATTCTGCCTGAATTTCGTCTCGAGTTTGCGACCGCTCGAAAAGATTGACGGATGGTTCTGCAGGCGTTGTCTCAGCCAATGCGACCGCTTCGGCCTGCTCTACGACCGTACTTTCAGATCCGCTGTTCGTCTCTGAGGGCGCTGTCTCCGAGTCGGCCGCCGGCGCGTTCCGTGGCGACTCATGTTTTCGATCGATGGGAATTCGAGAGCGTTGATCGATTTCATTTCGAAGTCGGATTCCCTCCAAAATCGCGTCCCTAAGGTTGTGGATACCCTCTTGCAACATGCGCTTGTGTTCGGGATTCCTAAGACCGGAAGACGGGTGCAGCAGCGGCATCAAAACTCGATTGTTATTTCGGAATATCTTGCCGTTGCTTTGTGTAATTCGAAGTTCCGGCATGAACCAACCCAAGGCGTGTCGACCCAACGGCACGATCACGAGCGGATCGATAATCTCGATCTGCTGCATAAGATAGTCAGAACATTGATCTACCTCGGCGCGTTCGGGATCACGATTGTTGGGTGGTCGGCACTTGACGATATTGGCGATGTAGACATCCTCCCTGCGCATCGGCAATGACGCGATTAATTCGTCTAGGAACTTGCCAGCCCGACCCACGAACGGGCGACCAGTCTCGTCTTCGTCGCGACCGGGACCTTCGCCAACGAACATGATTTCGGCGGTCGGCGAGCCTTCGCCAGGTACCGTTTTGTTGCGAGTCTGTGCCAAAGGGCATTTATGGCAACCCGCGACCTCAGCGATTATTTCGGCAAGTTGTTCCGATGCCGGGTTTTCAACCTTGGATTCTTCCGCAACCATGTCGGTATCCAAGCCTACCACCGTCCGTTGCGTGAGCTGCCAACAAATGGCAGAGCGGCGTAGATTGCCTGCGCCGCTCTACTTGGTTGTCTGGCAAACACGCGCGATCAGCATTGCACGCGTCGACGTTTGTCGCTAACTAACAATTCGGTTAACTAGTGACACCCTTGCTTCCGAGGTAATCAACGGCGTTCTGCACCGTCTGAATTGACTCCGCGTCGTCGTCAGAAATCTCGACTTGGTTATCGTCGGTACTGAACTCTTCTTCGAACGCCATGATCAACTCAACGACGTCCAACGAGTCCGCATCGAGATCCTCTGTGAACGACGATTCGGGTGTGATATCGCCTTCGTCCACACTCAATTTTTCGGCCGTGATGGCCCGTACTCGATCCAAAATTGTTGACATCGTTTTGTGCTCTCCCGAGCTGGTGTTATCACCTGTTTTCCGTTACATCATCGCGTCATGACGCAAGAGCAATTATATACCGTGCATCGGCGGGCATTTGGAGCGGCCTGAAGGTGTTACGTGCGTTCAACCGCGCGCGCCGTCCCGGACCAACGCGCCGAGTACGCCATTAACGTATCTTCCGCTTCCTTGAGTGTCGAACATCTGCGAAAGTTTTACCGCTTCACTTATGATGACTGCGGTGCTCGTTTTGGGATATAGATCCATCTCGGCTAAGGCGATTCGGAGGATGTTGCGGACAACTGGCAGAGTTTCAGACATTGGCGATCGACGCGAATAGCCATTCAGTTGGCGGTCGAGTTCTGGTCGTCTGTCTTCGACCTCAGCCGCGATTGAGTAGGCAAATTGACGCAGCTTACGGTTCAGCCGCATCTCTGATGCAACCCAGTCGATACATTGCGCCGCGGGTCGGTTGGTCAGGTCGGCTTCGTACAGGGATAGCACAGCGGCGGCCCGTCCTCCCGTCTTATCACGGGGTATTGCCTCGAAATCCGGGGCGTTGGGGGCGTCGCCCGTCAAGTTTGGTGATCGCGATCCTGAACCCGCGGTTGAGGCAGCGGACAGCCAATTGCTCATTTGTTCGCGGGACAGCGAGGGATTTTGCGGTCGCGTGGACATTGGCAAAACGGCACATTCTTGCGAACGACGCCGCATTCAGACTGGCGGTACCGATTAGGCAGCTGCGTAGTCGCAGACGCTATCGTACTCGCCGAGGTTTACGACATTAGCCCGGCGGTCGATACGTCGGATCATTCCGCTGAGGATCTTCCCGTTCCCCATCTCCACGAACTCATTAACGCCATTGTCGAGCATGTGACGGATTCCGTTGCTCCACTGGACGCATGAGGTGAGTTGCCGTCGAAGCTCATTTTTGACTTCGGCGGCGGTGTGCAAAGGCGCAGCGTCGACATTGCCGACAACTGGAACCATAGGGTCGTTGAATTCGACAGAATCGATTGCTTCGTCAAGGCCACTTTGAGCTGGAGACATTAATCCAGAGTGGAACGCCCCGCCGACGCTCAATGGGATGGCCTTCTTGGCGCCGCGTGCAGATGCCATATCAAGGGCAACGGCTAGGCCGCGGTGCTCACCAGCAATGATGATCTGTTCTGGAGTGTTAACGGTAGACACATCAACGCCAGCTTCACGGCAGATCTCTGCGACCGTGACTTCGTCGATGCCAATAAGTGCCGCCATTCCGCCGGGGCGTTCGTCGCAGGCGAGTTGCATCAATCGGCCCCGTTCGCAAACGAGTTTCACAGCGTCGGAGATGGACAGAACACCAGCGATAACCAAGGCTGAATATTCGCCGAGACTGTGACCAGCAGTCATATCGGGTACGGCGATGCTCTCGGTCGCTTCTTCAAGTGCACGCCAAGCGGCGATGGACGTCGTGAGGATTGCCGGTTGTGCGTTTTCAGTTCGCATCAACTCGCCGGTTGAGCCATCGAACATGACGTCGCTCAACTTCCGTCCCAGAACATCGTCTACTTCATCAAAAACTTCCCGAGCTGCGCTGGAGTTGAGGAATAGGTCCTTACCCATACCGACAGCTTGGGATCCCTGTCCTGGGAACACAAATGCAGTGAATGTAGATTCTGAAAGGCCTGTAGTCATTTTTGTCTCCGTTTTGCGGGAACTGAGAAACCCTACTGGATTGTTAGTCGCGGATCCGGTTCGAAACAATTATCGTCTAAATCAAGCATCAGCGACGTCAACGTTGTAAACGTCGGCGTTCGGCCAATTTCCTTTTACGGTTCGTCCTTTGTAGTTGCCGCATTCCGGACATACGCGGTGCGGAGGAATACGAGTGTCGCACCTCGAACAGTGTACGAGCGTTGGCAAGCCGATCGCGTGGTGTGCTGCTCGGTTGCCTTTGCGGGCTCGCGTGTGCTTTTTCTTGGGAAGCGGGGGCATGTCACCTGGTACTTAGTTAGTGGTCGGCAGATTTCGGATTCGGGGAAATTCGGAGGATGACTTTGCTATCTGACAAGCACATTTGCTGAGGTTCAAATCGGCGGAACATCCGGCGCACATCCCTTGGCATGAAGGATCGCAGAGCGGGTTCATCGGCATTGCGGCGCTCAAACCCTGCCAGAGTGCGGTTGATATGTCAAGCACGTTAGTTGAATCTATGGTCAACGCCTCGTCGTTCTCGGTACTCTCGTATTGGTCAAACCATCCCGGGTCACGATGCATCAGATCGGCGTTGAGAGGTTTGAACTCCTCAACGAAGTCGAGACTGAGATGCGAGACGGTGTCAACGAGACACCTCGAGCATTCAGCATCGAACTGCGCCTTCACCTTCATTTCAGCGAAAACCGTCCGATCTGTACGCATCAGTTTGCCGCGGGCTTCGACTTCTCGAAACGACAGTCCGTCGTTATCTAGAGTCTCGTGAGCGAAATGGAATCTGATTTCATCGCCCACGGAACCGGTCAGCAGACCCGAAACGTTGAAGTACATGACATCTGAATCCGAAATCGCGCGCCTAGGCAAGGACGCAATACGCAACCAAACCTATGTTAAATCGAAGCGACGATTCTTGTCAATCCGAGAAAACGTACGCTATACAAGCCAGTTACTTCGTCGCAAGGATGCGTCATGAAGGCGGCAATTGCTCTTACGACGACGGACAATCACGTCGTTAACCGTTACTCGCGACGGAGGGATTTGTGGCAGTGCTCGAGTCGTGAGTGCCGCTTAAATCTCGCCGATCACAGCTCGGCTGATTACTAACCTCTGGATTTCGGATGTACCTTCGTAGATTTGAGTTACACGTTGGTCTCGGTACATGCGCTCTACCGGGGTTGGTTTGAAGTAACCGATACCGCCGTGAATCTGGACTGCTTTATCAACGTTTCTTCCAGCGACTTCGGAGGCGTAGAGTTTGGCTTTTGCGGACTCGGTGCCGTACGGGAGACCACCGTCGTAGAGTGAGGCGGCACGGTACGTGAGTAAACGGGCAGCGTCGAGTTCGGTTTCCATGTCTGCGAGCATGAACTGGATGGCTTGCTTTGTCGCGAGAGGGCGCCCAAATGCGTGACGCTGTTTGGCGTACGCAACGGCTTGGTCAAGCGCGCCTTTTGCCAATCCTAAACACTGAGCCGCGACGGTGATGCGTGAGGAGTCGAGAATTTTAAGTGCGATGCCGTAACCGTCTCCGACGTTTCCGAGGAGGTTGGATTTGGGAACTGCGCAATCCGAGAAAACAAGCTCGGCGGTTCCGGAACCTCGCATTCCCATTTTGCCGTGCTGCTCGTTGATTTCGAAACCGGGAGTGCCGCGTTCGACGACGATGGCCGAGACGCCGCGATAGCCAGCGGAGCGATCCGCAGTCACGAATACCGCGAAGACATCGGCAACTGACGCGTTGGTGATGAATAGCTTGGTGCCATTCAAAATGTAAGATTCGCCATCGTCGGTGATGGTGGTCTGGAGTCCGAGGGCATCAGAACCTGTCTGCGGCTCTGATAAGGCAAACGCAGCGATCTTCTCCCCCGCTGCTAGGTGAGGGAGCCACTGGGCGCGTTGGCTCTCGTTGCCGAAACGGTTGATGGTTTCGGAGCCGAGTGAAGTATGAGTTATGAGTACCGTGCTGGTGCTGCCACATACGGCACCGATTTCTTCGAGGACGACCATGAAGTCGCGATAACCCATTCCGGCACCACCTAGTTCGGACGGTATCAGCAGGCCTGTCAGACCGAGTTCGGCGAGGCCAGCGAACTGCGTTTTGGGGAATTCCTCATTGGTATCGACCTCGTCGGCGAGTGGTGCAAGATCGTTCTCCGCGAATTCACGGACCGTAGTCGCAAGCATCTGTTGCTGTTCGTTGTAGAAGGGTTGCATGCCTGACGCCTTGGTTGGAGTATGTTTTGGTGTGATTCTAGTTGCCTGAATGCGGATCGATGAGCTTCCGAGAGAAACGTTTTGGAAACCGCATATTGATTCTTGCAGGACTCGATCGATGATCCGGAAGCTTGGGACGAATGCGGTCAGTTTCGGCGTTAAAATCGGCTTAACGCCAAGCGACGATTAGTTGCCGGGGGATCATGGAACGTCATCGACGGATATTGGGTATCGACCCTGCGCTCACCACGACCGGTTACGCGGTCGTGTCAGCAGACGCACGTGGTAACGTTGCATTGGTTGAAGGTGGGTTGATTCGGACTAAGTCGAGCGAGGCGTTAGAAATCCGTTTGAAGACGATCAACGAGACTCTGGGAGAGATCATCGAAGAGTTCGAGCCGGATGAAGTCGCCATCGAGGATCTTCACACGCGTTATCGGAATTTAAAAACGGCGATAGTCATGGGCCACGCGCGCGGTGTCGCGATTCTGGCGGCCGGCCACGCCAACATTCCGGTGCACCACTATCAGCCTACGCGGGTCAAGAGCATCGTAGCCGGTAGCGGTCGGGCAGACAAGGCGCAGATGAAACGGGCGGTCTCGATGCGGCTGGGTTTGGCGCAAGAGATCGCGCAGGAGGATGTTGCGGATGCGGTAGGTATCGCGATTTGCCATGTTCATGTGACGGGTTCGCAAGAGGTGAATGAATTGGTAAGGATAGGATGATCTCTTACTTGAAAGGCGAGGTTCTGCAGGTCAATGACAATCCGCCAAGGGTAGTTGTGCTGACAGCTTCGGGTGTTGGGTATTCGGTGGTGCTACCGGCATTCGTCCAAGAATCGCTGCAACCCGCCGTTGGCAACCCCATAGAACTGCACATCTTCTACTCGGTTTCGGAACGGCAACCGTTGCCGATTTTGGTGGGATTCAAAGATCCAGGCGACAAAGAATTCTTCGAGCAGTTCATACAAGTTGAGGGCATCGGGCCAGCGCGGGCAGCGACCGCGTTGACCATGCCGGTTCCGACGCTGGCATACGCGATAGAAACCGAAGACATGGTGACGCTGACGTTGATGCCGGGTATCGGACAACGTGGGGCGCAAAAAATCGTCGCTACGCTGCGCGGTAAGGTTTCTGCTGCTGCCAGCCGTCCGATCGAAACTGCCGCCCAACGTGCCAGTCGTATACCCAGCACGCGCACAGACGTGATTGCGGTATTGGTGAACCTCGGGTATCGCAACACCGAGGCGGTCGCGATGGTCGACGAAGCGATCGGTCGCGATCCTACGTTCGTTGATGATCCACAAGCACTGCTCCGGAACGTCTTCCGCAACACGCCGGCGACGCCGGCGGCCTCAACCTAAAGTAACTGATTCGTTCCATCACTGAATGCCTGATTCTGCAAGAGAGCGCATCGTAACTGGCGCGGACGACGAGGCGAGGGCTGAGCGCGGAGCCGCTGAAATGTTAAGCGAGCGAGCGTCGATCAATTCGGAAGCGCCGGGCATGAACGACCTTCGCCCCCGCCGTTTCACCGAATATATCGGACAACGCCAGGTCGTAAACAGCATCCAGATTGCGGTCGAGGCGGCCAAGCACCGCGGCGACACACTGGATCATGCACTGTTTCATGGACCACCGGGTCTAGGCAAGACGACGATCTCGCAGATCATCGCGCGGGAGATGGATACGACTTTAGTTCACACGTCTGGACCCGCATTGGAACGTCCTGCAGATGTAGTTGGCATCCTTTCGAACCAGAAGCATGGCGACGTGTTATTCATCGACGAGATACACCGTTTGTCGCACGCCGTTGAGGAATATCTGTATTCGGCGATGGAAGACTACCGAGTCGATTTCATTACCGGTTCCGGCGCGTTTGCAAAGACGATCAATCTGCCGCTGCAGAAGTTCACGTTGATCGGTTCAACGACTCGGGCTGGCATGCTGAGTCCACCACTACGTGAGCGGTTCGCGCTGACGTATCACCTCGACTATTACTCAGTTGAGGAGTTGACGCATGTGGTTACTCGGTCAGCGTCGATACTGGCGGTTGCGATCGATCAACCTGGTGCCAACGTGATTGCAAGCCGCTCGCGCGGCACCCCACGCATCGCCAATAATCTTTTGCGCCGGGTTCGTGACTACGCGCAAGTGAGACGCGAAGGCAAGATCGATGACGCAGTGGCCGCGGAAGCATTGCAAGTCGAAGGCGTGGACGAACTGGGTTTGGATCGACTGGACCGCTTGTACCTTGAGACGCTAGCCAGAAACTACGGCGGAGGACCGGCGGGGATTAATGCGCTAGCTGCTTCTGCTAACGAAGAGGTTCAGACCCTCGAAGACGTGGTTGAACCCTTCCTATTGAAAATCGGGTTCATCATGCGTACCCCTCAAGGGCGGCGAGCAACGTCAAGCGGCATGACGCACGTCGGCGCGCCTTTGGGCGCCGCGCGGGCACTGGACGCTGGACAGGGACCGTTGATCTGAACCACAGTTAGGTTGCGGCGGTTCTAGAGTATTCCGTCGCCTCGGCGATCAGTTCGTCGGGGATGTCATCGAAGGAAGCGTAGTTCATCGAGTGGAGGCGTGCGTACAAACCGCGTTGCGCCATCAATTCATCGTGATTGCCAGTCTCGATGATCTCGCCGTTTTGGAGAACGATGATGCGATCGGCGCCGCGGATCGTGGCGAGTCGGTGCGCGATAACGATGCCGGTTCGGCCTTCAAGTAGGCGCGATAGGGCTTGTTGAATCAGTAACTCGGTGTAGCTATCGATGGACGCGGTGGCTTCGTCGAGGATGAGAATCTTGGTGTCCGCGACGATGGCGCGAGCGAAGGAGATGAGCTGTCGTTGGCCGAGAGAGAGGTTAGCGCCGCGTTGCTCGAGCTCGGTGTCATACCCATTAGGCAATCGCATGATGAACTCGTGTGCACCAACTGCACGGGCGGCGGCGACTACCTCTTCGCGAGTGGCGTCAAATTTGTTGTAGCGAATGTTCTCATACACAGAGCTTGAGAAGAGGTACGGTTCCTGGAGGACCATGCCGATGTTGTTTCCCATGCTGCTGAGTTCAATGTCACGAACGTCTCGACCGCTGATCTTTATTTCGCCTTCCCATATGTCGTAAAAGCGATGGAGCAGCGAGGTGATGCTGGTCTTGCCAGAACCTGTTGGCCCCACTAACGCGACGGTTTCCCCTGGTTCGACGCGGAAGGATATGTTTTTGAGTATCGGTTCGTCTTCTAGGTATCCGAACGTCACGTCGTTGAACTCAACGGATCCGTCGTTATCTTTGAGCGCTTCTGCATTTTCTTTGTCTTTGATGTCGATGGGAACGTCCAGTACCTCGAATATGCGTTCGCCGGAAGCCATGGCGCGCTGGAATACCGCGTAGTGCATGGTGATGGAGCGAATTGGATCGAAGAAAAGTTGCACGTAGAGGATGAAAGCGAGCATCGAGCCGATTTCGAGCGAGTTGTTGATGACCATCGAACCACCGACGACGATGATGATTGCCATCGCGGCCCCGGAAAGCGTATCGACAAGTGCGATCATGACAAGGCCAATGCGAGCGGCGCGGTTCGCCGCCCGAAGTTGCTCGTCGGCCTTCTCTTTGAAGAGATCGAGGTTGACGTGTTCCCGGCTCATTCCTTGAACAACGCGAACGCCGTTGATGTTCTCCGCGAGTGCGCCGCTGGTGATCGAAGACGTCTGTCGAGAATAGAGGAATGCGCGTCTGGCTATCGGCAACCAGATCGCACGAGCGATTGCGAGAACAGACACGACGGCGAATGTGAGTAACGCCAAACGCCAGTCCATGATCAGCATCGCGATGACGATGCCGAATAGAAGGACAAAGTCGCCGACGCTGGTGACTGCCGTTTCGAGGAACTCTTGGAGTGCGCCAACGTCGCCTTGGAGTCGGGACATCATACGCCCGACCTCGGTCTTATCCATGAAAGACATCGAGACGCGCTGCAAGTGCTCGTACATCGCACGCCGCAGATCGATGAGAAGACGTTCAGCGACGCGCCCTACGATCATGTTTTGCAGGTAACCCATGATGACGTGGAGCACGACCGCGCCAAAAAATGCGCCGACCATGATGAATAGCGTGTTACGCAGATTGCCGTCGCCGCGGGTGTGGATATCGAGCACGTCATTAACAGTGATCCGTACGATCCACGGCAATGCAAGTGTTGACCCGGCGAAAAGCAATACTGCGATGAGACCGATTGACAGCACGCCACGATATGGTCGGACGAATCTCCAGAAGCGTCGGATTACGTCACCACTGAAAGCGGCGCTGAAGATTTGTTCATCTAGGTCACCAGACGGTCGGCGTTGATCGACCCACGCGGGTCGGGGATTGTCGCTTTGATTTTGGCGACGTTGTGCGGTATCCGAACTAGCCACTGCTATACCTCACCACCGGATTGGACGTTGTCATCCTCGGGCCTAATTTGCAGTTCGTAAAGATCGCGATACTTGCCACCTTGCTCAAGGAGTTCAGCGTGAGAGCCGCGCTCGACGATCTTGCCTCCCTCCAAAAAGAGGATTTCGTTGGCGTGCATGAGAGAACTGAGGCGGTGGGAAATGATGATGGTTGCGCGGTCGGCGGTTACTTCTTGAAGCGCAGCTCGGATTCGTTGTTCGGTTGCGGCGTCAATCGCGGCGGTCGAGTCATCGAATACGATGATCTGGGGGTGGAGCATGATGCTACGAGCGATGGAGAGGCGTTGACGCTGGCCCCCGGAGAGTGAAACCCCGCGTTCGCCGATCAGTGTTCCATACCCGCTAGGAAGTCTTTCGACGTATTCGCCCATCTGCGCATTCGAGGTTGCGCTCTCAATGCTTCGGTGCTCAGCCCAGGGATCGCCGTAGGCGACGTTGTTGTCGATGGTCGTAGTGAACAGGAACGTGTCTTGTTCGACCACTCCAACGGCGCGTCGGAGCGAAGCAAGTGTGACTTCCGAGATGTCTTGATCATCGATCAATATGCGTCCGGCAATCGGATCGTAGAAACGCGGAATGAGGTGTGCGAGGGTGGACTTGCCGGATCCAGGTGGCCCGACGATGCCGATGGTGTGGCCGGGACGAGCTTCAAAAGTAACGTCGGTGAGGACTTGCTCATCTCCGAACTGGTCCATGTACGCGAAGTCAATGTGTTCGAAACGAAGGACGCCCCCGGTGATGACGAGGTCCTTTGCTCCCGGTTTGTCGTCGATTTCGGGGACTTGGTCGAGAACTTCGAAGAGTCGTTTACCGGAGGTCGCACCGCGCGCCCATCCCGCGACGACCATGCCAAGTTGCCGAACGGGGTTTTGCATGATGCTCATGAAGGCTAGGAATTGTGCGAGCTGGCCGAGGGAGAATGGATCGGTTTCGTCGAGAACCTTAAGTCCACCGACCAGCAAAACCAGAGACATTGCCCCAAAAAAAGCCAACGTGATATACGACAGATTCGTTGCCCGAACCGTAACCAATTGATAGGCACGATTGAACGCCTCGTTGGAGGACTTGTCGTACTTGACGAGCTCGTAAGGCTCAGCCGAGAAGGATCGGACGACTCGAATTCCTTTTAGGTTTTCGTCCATGATCTTGGTCAGCTGTCCCATTTCTTCTTGGTAACGCCTCCAACCTTGCGAGGTTTGCAACCTTGCAACGACCGACCTCCATGCGGCGATTGGAACGAAGCTGAGGCTGATCAAGGCTAGTTGCCAATCCTCTCTCATCATCAAGAACGTGCCGGTTCCTACGAATATTGCGAGATAGAGGACACGGAGCATTCCGCGGCTTGCGAACGCGCGAACACCCTCAATGTCGAGTAGTCCTCGCGTCAGTAGGTCGCCGGTGTGGACGCGGTCGTGGTACGCGAAACTGAGGCGCTGCAACTTCTCGTAGTAGAGCATGCGGAGGCGGTAACCGAGGCGTTGCGCCAAGTTTTCGCTGATGTACATGTGCCCGTAGGTGAAGAGGCCACGCAGCACCGCTGAGCCAAGGAGCATTCCGGCAGTAGTCACCAATGTCCATCTAAGGGCGTCGATGTCAGGGTTTTCAGAGTTGAATATCTCTTCAACGGTTTCGACGCCGGAGCCGATTAGCAACGGGATGAAGAGCTGGAAAATCGAAGCGCCAACGATGAGCACCAATCCGACGGCGATGAGCAACTTGTATTCCAGTGCCATGCGGATGATGCGCATCAACACGTGGAAGCCGCCGCCTGTGTTGTCCGTGTCAGTCATCGACGCGCTTCTAGCGGCAGGTGCGGTTGCTGACGCAGCGGACACCACGGTCGACCGTGTCAGCAGGTTGAGTAAGAAACTCATAGGTATCTGATTCTACGCCTTGTTGTGAGCGGGATAATAATGAAATATGGATTCTCGCTCATTGTGATGAAATGATGCACGTCAAGGCGGACTAATCGGGTGATGAAATCTGGCGAATCTGTTGTTTCCCTTAACATGCGCTAGAGTCGTGATTGAATTGATAAGCAGAGTCGCGACGCGTCGGTCGCGGTTCGCGCCGGGACAAAATTAACTACAGTCAGTGGCATGGCAAATCCTTCGATAACGATAGGCGCTTCTGAACGCGGGTTTGATTCGACGACGCGCGACTCGCTGGTGAACCCATACGGTACCAGGTACGCGACGATTGCAGATGCAGATGCGATCGATCAGGTGGTAAAAGAAGCGTTCGGCGCTTCAGCACCCAAATCGTCCGCGGCAAGGGACATCAAGCGCGAAAACACCACTTACATTGTGGCGACCAAAAACCGCAGGGCTGACGGTTCGCGTTTCCATTCGGAAGGAGAACGGAATGGTGGATGGACAAGAAAGCTCCGTTCGATATTCTCGTCCTCCATTGGAAAATCAAAATCGGAACAAGCGGCAAACGAGATAGTTGGATTGGTTGGCATCTGGACTGCGGTGGATCAGGCACACATCATTGTGATCGCAACTCGGCCGAGCGAACGCGGCAAAGGCGTAGGGGAATTGCTTTTGATCGCCACGTTATCCGAGGCGAAGAAGATCGGTGCGAAGAATGCAACGCTGGAGGTCCGCAAATCCAACTTGGTTGCGCGGGCGCTGTATCGGAAATACGGCTTTGCGGACGTTGGGATACGGCACAAGTACTATCACGACAACCGTGAAGACGCCATCATCATGTCGACACCGTCCTTTTCGAACTTGGATTACAGCCGATCTTTAGAGCGTCGATGCCTCGCTTACACCGCATCACGAGGAAAAGCCGAGTTCAAGACGATCTGATTGCCCGGTCTAACCCTGTCCGACGAGGAACAGGATGATTGCGACGAACGCACCGATGGCAAACACGATGCTCCACGTCGCCCAGCGCTGTTGAACAGCAAGGAACTTTTCGGCGTTGTCCCAGTTGCGTGCGCGCCAAGCCAGTTCGTTGCCCTTAATTCCGAGGGTTATCATCACGCCAACTAACACGATGAAGCCGATGGACCGCCAGGTCGGCGGGAGGGGAAGAAGGGGAAGGAAACCCAGTATTGACCACCAAATACCGTGAACCAATCCCCAGATCGGGCCTAGAATGAACGCGGACCAGTTCCAACGCTGGATCTCTTGAGGTGGATGATCTTCATCGCGCCCCTCAGAACGTTTTCTTTGTGGCAGCCCCCATTGGCTCGGGCGGAAGGTGCCGCCACCGATCTTGTAGCCACCGTTTCGGGATTCAGTGGACTGATTCATTTCACGACCTGCTCCGCGGCGAGAGTTCGATGTAACTCGATCCGTTGTCGTGCCTTCGGGGGATATTCTCGTACTCTGGTCGATCTGGGTGGCACAAACCGCGCAGTACGACGCGTGCGCCTCGTTAACCGTTGCGCACTTCATGCAACTTGTGAAGCCCAACGGCGGTACGCGCGCCGGATCCGGGACATAGACGCGCTCCCCGCAACGATCACATGCGTAGTCACCTTCCGAAGCTGCGGTGCCACAGTGCATGCAGTAGATCGTGCGCGTTTCTAAGTCGTTTGATTCGTTTTGCTTGGGATCCGGCATATGAACAGTGATATCCATGACCGCCATGACGTTCGAAATTCGTCGCGGAGAGCGGTGAGATATGCGGTCTGTGTTTATCTTAATGGGTAAATAGTTCGGCGGCGTGTAGCGGTGGCACATCAAGCCGCAATTGTTGCCTCCGCAATCTCAGATTCGATGAACGGCGCCATGGCACGGAGGATGTCGTCAAGCTCAGCGATACCGAGGTCGTCGATCGCTGGAGTCGGTGGTCTTACGGCCGGCGAATCGAGCATCCCCCGCCTAGCCATCAAGTGTTTGCGTATGGACAGGCTCAGTCCGGCGGTGTTCTCGTATCTGATCAGCGGTAACCAACCGTAAAAGGTTTGGCGCGCACTCTCAATTTCTCCCTTGACGAATTGCGAGTAGATCTTTACAAGTGCTTCGGGATATGCGAATCCGGTCATCGTTCCGACCGCACCGAGTCGCAGTTCTTCGAACAGGAACGCGCCGCCTAACCCGCCAAAAACGCCCATGTTGTCGCCAGTGGCGCTGCGAACTGCCGATATTTTAGGAGGTGTCGGCGGGTCTTCGAGTTTTAGGAATTTCGCATTTGAAAGTTGGCCATTCAATCTGGCTATGAAATCGGCTGACATGTGGACGCCGGTCTGTTCGGGCAGATCTTGAACCACGATCGGGATGGTCGTCGCATCATCGATTGCACGGTAGTAGTTGAAAACCCCGGCATCGTTGGGTTTGGGCAATGTAGGGGGCGATGCCATCGCCGCGGTCGCTCCGATAGTCTGAGCTTCGCGGACTCGGTCCGCGGCTTGGGCACCACTTTGACCGCTGATACCGACGGTTACTGTTAATCGTTCGCCACACGCTGCGACGACCGCTTCGATGATTGGAGCACGCTCACGATCCGATAGCCGATGGGCTTCGCCCATTACTCCTAGCGTGACGACACCAGTGCATCCCGCATTTGCGGCTTTTTCGACCAAACGGCCGATAGGTCCGGTGTCGACCGAGCCGTCAGCTGCGAACGGTGTGGGCATCATGAAGTGGATGCCGGCAAACTCGGATGCGTTCATTGCAATTTCCAATCCGCGTTAGGGGGCGATCACTAAGGGGCGCAAGTGTTGAATTTACAGAAAGTGTACAGAATCATCAAAGGGTCGTTTTGCTGGCGAGATTTCGTGTTTCGACGACAGCTTCATTAGGTGGTGATTCGGCGTGCGGTGTATGATTACCACTAATCGGCGAATTTGACGTGCCGAGGCGTTGTTATATGTAAGAGCGAACACATCGTGACCATAAACGTAGAGACCGAACAGACCGAATGGAAACCCGACGAAGCTGGCGCTCGGGTGATGTTGATTAGCGGCGAAGAGATCGCCAATTTCGAAGAGCAGAAAGAGCGATTCAAGGCGGGAAATTTCGAAGAAACGACCTTCATGCGATTTCGCCTCCGCCAAGGCGTGTATGGGCAAAGGCAACCGGATCGCCAAATGGTTCGAATCAAAGCTCCTTTCGGCGGCTTGACCGCTCGCCAGTTGGAGGTCCTAGGCGAAGTCGTCGAAAGATATGCTCCGCTCAAAAAAGGGCACCTAACGACTCGAGAGAACGTGCAGATTCACCACGTTCCGTTGGACGATACTCCGGACTTGATGCGTGAAATTGGCGACGTCGGTCTGACGACGCGGGAAGCTTGCGGAAACACGGTTCGAAACGTCGTCGCGCATCCCACCGCCGGCGTGTCGAAGAGCGAGGTATTTGATGTCTCCCCGTATGCTGCTGCGTACGCTCGCTACTTCCTCCGACATCCAACGACGCAGAACATGCCGCGCAAGTCGAAAACTGCCTTTTCTGGTTCAGACGCAGACGAGGCGATGACCCCATTCCACGATATGGGTTTTATTGCCCGGGAGCGTGACGGCAAACGCGGATTCAAGATTGTCGTTGGAGGTGGTCTGTCGATCATGCCGCAGATGGCGGAGACGTTGAGCGAATTCGTGCCAGTCGAGGACTTTATTCGGCACGCAGAAGCCGCGCTGCGGATTTTCAACCGGCAGGACGAAGAGCGGAAGAACTTGATGCGCGCTCGGATCAAGTACACCATCAAACGGCTTGGCATTGAGAAGTTCCGTGAATTGGTACAGGAGGAACTCAAAGGAGATTGGGCGAACAAGGAGATCGATCTCGACACCCTGTTGTTCATAGAGGACGAGTCAATCGACGCACCGGCAGTGCCGTCGAACCCTACGCCTGAATCCACAAATGATCCGGACTACGATTTCTGGAAAGCGTCCTCAGTTGACGAACAGCGACAAGATGGCTTCAACGTCGTCTTCGTCCGCGTGGAACGCGGCGACATCTACGCTGAACAATGGCAACCCCTGGCGGACATCGCCCGCGAATATGCCGGCGGTCGGGCTCGAATCGACCAACAGCAGAACATCGTTTTCCGATGGGTGCGAACCGAGTCGTTGTACGACGTTTATCTGGCACTCAAAGAGATCGGGATGGCAGCAAGCGGCCGCGAGACGATTCGTGACATCGTGACCTGCCCGGGTACCGACTCTTGCAAGCTGGGCATTACCTCATCAATGGGCCTAAACGAGGCCCTTGGCGAGAAGTTGGATACGATGGATGTTTCGGACCCGCTGGTGTCGAAGATTCACATCAAAGCAAGCGGTTGCCCGAACTCCTGCGGACAACACCATGTGGCAAACATCGGTTTCCACGGAGCAGTGATGAAGGGTGCCGGCGGACAGGTTCCAGCGTACGAGCTTTTCATCGCCGGGGAATCGACCGATGGTCCCGTACGGGTCGGCAACCGGGTGCGAGCCCGAGTTCCTGCCAAGCGCGCCGGGGAAGCGTTGGAGTTAATCGTCGATCATTACAAGGCGAACCGCAAGGATGGCGAAGAGTTCAACGCATTCGTCGACCGCGTCGGAACTCAACCATACGAAGATATGTTCGCACCTTGGAAGGCCGAGATTGGTCCCCTAGACCGTGAGCACATCCAGACCTACATGGACTGGGGTAAGACGGTGGTTTACAAGCTCGAACGCGGCGAGGGCGAGTGCGCGGTCTAAAGCACATCGACAACCTTATCGCTCAGTTGACAGCGGGTCCGTAGCGTCGCCTCAGAACTTCGCGACTTCGTAGTATCACGCCGTAACTGTCTGGTGCTTTGCCGACTTCCAGCGTCGCAAACTCGATGTTCATATCCCCTGAGATCAGCGGCGCCATTTCGTCCAAATCCAGCGTGCCGGTCCCAATCTCTTCGTGATCCACGCCATCAATCGCATCGTTAAGGTGAAGGTGGCGGATGCGGTTACCTAACACGTTGATTGCTTCTGACAAACCATCGCTAATGATGCAGTGACCGACGTCGAGCACGACTCCGACGTTGTCGCTATCTGCGTCGTCGATAACCGACGCCAGATCTTCGTACGAACTTAGGACGAATCCCGGATCGTGTTTCAGGTTCTCGATACAGATCGTAACACCGAGCTTTTCGGCGGTCGGCGCGGCGCTACGGACGAACCTCTTGAGATTTCGTACCGCTTCGCGACGAATTAGCTCAGAACCGTCCTCCGGGCGCGCAAGCGTGGGAACGTCGATTTTCCCGGGATGCAACACGATTACGCGACCGCCTAATCGCTGCACCATCTCCAAGTTGCGTTCGAAACTCGCGAGAGTGTCGCGCCAAACGCTGGTTCGATGGGATCCCGGCAATGCGCCATGAAGGTAGTGTTGATTGAACGTGATACCGTTCGATTCAGACACCCTCTCCAGATATCGAAGATCCTCTTCCGACAAGTTTTCTGCACTATGAAACTTGCCCATTAGCTCCACTACCTGGAATTCGTGCTCGATCGCAAAATCGACCATGGTGTTCAATGGTTGATCATCCTCGATGAGTGAAACTACAGCCAACTTAGGCATGTGTAATCCTTTGATTTACGTGGTGCGTTGAAATTTTGCGACCCGGCGCACCTGCCGAAACACGTCGATTGTTCAGTTTACGAACCGGTCGTCGAATTATCGAAACACACATAGTTTTCTATACTTCAGTTGTCAGGAATTCGCAGGACATTGTCGTCCAGTGTCTCGATCCAAACCCCAGATCAGGCTAGTCAACCATGCCAAACATCGAATACGGCGACTACGTGAAATTCTCCTTTTTCAAGGCACGTCCGTCCTGGCGTCTGCTTGAACCGAGCGGGAAAGCCCAGCTGAGTGAAGAGTTCGTCTCCGCGATTCAAGAAGCCGGCAAGGAAACGGGATCGCCTCTATCGAGTTTCAGCGCAGTCGGAACTCGCTCAGACGTCGACTTGCTGCTGTTTCAGAGTTCGCCCAGCATTGAGGCCTTTCACTCGACCGCGGTTGCGATCAACCGTACCGAGGCAGCCGCCCATTTCGACCAACCTCACTCCTATCTCTCACTCCGCCGCATGACGAGATACAAACACGGCGGAGGAAATCCCGAGGTCGAACGGAAAGACAAGCGATATTTCATCGTCTATCCAATGACCAAAACTCGTCCGTGGTACGGTCTGTCGCTCGAAGAGCGGCAACAAATGATGAACGATCACTTTCGGATTGGACACGGTTATCCGGGGGTCACGATCAACACCACGTACTCGTTTGGTATTGACGACCCGGAGTTCGTCGTGGCGTTTGAGACCGACGATCCTTCGGAGTTCGTGTCCCTGGTGATGGATCTGAGAGAAGTGCCGGGTTCCCAGTTCACTGCATCGGAGACACCGATCTTCACAACATTGCGGATGCCATTGCCGGAAGCGCTCCAAGCGATCGGCTAATACGGCGCAATGCCTTTTGCCGCAGCGCAATGTTGCTCCGGAGATCGAAAATCGCCAAGCAACGCGTCGCGAAAGCGGTTAAGTGTTGTTTCCCGGCTCGGAGCTGTCGTAGTCGTAGTCGTAGTTGAGAGCGATGTACTCGTGCTCGTCGTCTGGAACCTGGTCTTCGGGGAAGATCGCGTTCTCGGGGCAAACAGGTTCACATGCGGCGCAATCGATGCATTCATCGGGGTTGATGTAGAGCATGTTGTCGCCAGGCTTCGAGTAGATGCAATCCACTGGGCAGACGTCTACACACGAACCGTCCATGACGTCTACGCAGCCTTTAGAGATTATGTATGTCACCGTCTGTTTGCTCCCGTGACTGTAACGGCGTACGGATCGGTTTGACCACCGCCGAGATTTAGAGACCGCGTTTGGCGGTTCATGTTATCCGCCGCAACCACAGCCACCACCACCGCATGCGCAACCGCCGGCGAAGTTGGGGTTCGAAATCACGAAACCTGATCGCTGGAAGCCTTCGACGTAGTCGATGCTCGAACCAGCAATTAACGAGATGCTACCTTCGTCAACGAGGGCTTTTACGGAACCGCCCTCAATTGAAGTGTCATCGTCTCCGACTTCGTCTTCAAGTCCGAACGCATATTCGACGCCACCTTGAGGGGTAGCAGATGCGGAAATTCGAAGGTATGATTCGGATGCGTCCTGTTCTGCCATCACTTCGACCAGCTTGTCAAGTGCGGCCGGTGTAAACGACAGAATGGCGGCGCTTTGGGCGGCACTTTGCTCGTTAATCATGCTTCCTAATCTCCGTTGCGATTATTCATTTGCAAAACCACTATCGGGCATGCTCCGCTTGGCGTCGGAACTGGTGCGGATCCGATCCAGTTGTTAGCCGAAACACCTCGCGGTTAAAATTGTAATGCAACCGTTACACGAGTTGCGCAGGTTCGTCGAGCCAACGCGCCGATGGCGATCAGAATCTGGATGGGCATGGGCGGGAGTGGATTTCTACGTTATCGCGCTATATAATTGAGCTTTATGCTACGTTATCGTATCCATGGGTTGATCTGATATCGAGTTCTGTCAGTCGTGCGCCGAAATTCGAACCCGTGCGATTGCCGTCGCAACACGATGCGACACATCAACCGGCTAATTGAGGACAATTCCACTGGTAAAGGAGCAAACGCTGGATGGACACAATCGATCGTCAAATAATCGCTGCATTAAATGAAGATGGCCGAGCCGCCAACGCAAAAATAGCAAAACGCGTCAAGGTGAGCGAAGGGACTGTACGGCGGAGGCTCAAAAAACTGACCGGCGACAATACGATCAATATAGTGACCGTTCAAGACCCACAGAAGATGGGTTATCAGTCCGAAGTCTTGATCGGCATGCAAGTCGAACCTGACATGCTCGAAGAGGTTGCGTCGCGGATGGCGGAGTTCAAATATACCACCTTGGTCAGCATTACCACCGGCACCTATGATGTCTTCGCGTGGGCGACCTTGCCCAACGCTGAGAAACTCGGCGAGTTCATTCGCGATCATGTTGGCAAGACGCCAGGTGTTCAGAGGACCGAAACCTTCGTTTCTCTCGGCGTTCGCAAGCGAACCTACAGCCTTCCGGTCGAGGTGTAACCTCGATACAGTCTGGTCGACCCTTCCGGCGGAATAGATAATAGACGAATGCACACGCCGTCAGTCGCACAACCCACCGCGATCGAACGGTCGCTATCCCTGAAACGTGGCCCGTCACTATTCGATTCGCTGTTCCCAAGTGCGAAGCTCGTTCATCGTATCGCCGCAACGGTGGCATTCGTCGCATTCATCGTAGTTTGCAGCAAGATCAGGTTCTATCTCCCAGGTAATCCGACGCCGTTGACTCTCCAGACATTGGCGATTTTGACCGCGGCTGGCGTGATGGGATTCCGATGGGGACTAATTTCCGTTTCCGGCTACCTTGTGATCGGCGCTCTGGGATTCCTCGCATTCGCCAATCAGCCTTGGGGGTTTACGACTCCAGAGGCAGGATGGGAGTACGTCACCGGACTGACTGGCGGGTATCTCATCGGCTTTTTGCTCATGACCGGAATTGCCGGTGCTCTCAGCCAATACGGACTCAATCGTTCCAACTCTCTTTGGGCCACTGTGATCGCTGGGATTGCCCTGTATGTACCCGCTCTCGTGTGGTTGGCGGTCGGCGATTTCGGCTGGCCCTCCGAAGGTAAATTGCTGATGGATGGGATGTACGTCTACCTGCCAGGTGATTTCTTGAAGGCCGTTGGTGCCTCCCTATTGATTACCGGATTGTGGAAACTGGCTGATAACCGACTGTCTGGCCGGGAATAGTCAAGCTCCTAAACTTGAATTGCCTGTCCAGACGAAGTCCAAATCCGCAGTGACAATTCCGACGTTGCGCTGAACGTGCTGCTCGAACACTCGACCGCAAAATCATCGACTCCCATCATCCATTCAACCAAGGATTCCATATGTATAAAGACACGGATTGCGGCGCACCACGCGCTTCTGACATCGGCAACGAGATAAACGTTGCCGGTTGGGTTCACCGTCGCCGAGACCACGGAAACCTAATCTTCGTCGACCTCCGAGATCGCACAGGATTGCTCCAGGTGGTCTTCAACCCGGAGATCGCACCGGACGCGCATCGCCTTGCTGAGGGGATGCGAAGTGAGTGGGTGATACAGGCCCGCGGCACCGTCAGGGCAAGGTTGCCGGGCGCGGCGAACCCCAACCTGGATACAGGCGAGATCGAGTTGATCGTCAACGATTCAACTGTGTTGAACCGCTCGATGACACCGCCGTTTGAAGTTGAGGATGATACTGATGCAGACGAGTCAACTCGATTGGCGTTTCGATACATCGACATCCGTCGACCCGAAATGTTGGAAAGGTTGCGGCTGCGTCATCGTGTGACGCATCTGATTTGGGACCACCTTACTGAGCATGGTTTCACGCAGGTTGAAACTCCGATCCTGATTAAATCGACTCCCGAAGGTGCCCGTGACTATGTGGTTCCGTCGCGAGTGCGACCCGGTTCGTTCTACGCGTTGCCGCAGTCACCGCAACAGATGAAGCAGATTTTGATGGTGTCTGGCGTGGAGCGGTACTTCCAGATCGCAAAGTGTTTCCGCGACGAAGATCTGCGGGCTGACCGACAACCTGAGCACACACAACTTGACCTTGAAATGAGCTTTGTGCATCAGCAGGATGTGATGGATTTGGTGGAGGGACTGTATGCGCGCATCGTCGATGAGGTACGCCCTAGTGCGCGGTTGGAGACTCCGTTTGCCAAACTTACGTACGACGACGCGATCGAGCGATATGGATCCGATAAACCAGACACTCGTTTCGGGTTGGAGATGTGCACGATCACAGATATTGCCGCCAAGTCCGACGCCCGTGTGTTTCAAGCCGTGGCGGGCTCGGGTGGTGCAATTCGCGCGTTCGTAGCTCCGGGATGCGCAGACTACACTCGACGACAGACGGATCAGCTGATCGACGTCGCGCGGGCCGCTGGTGCGCAAGGCCTTGTCTACATCGGCATCGATAAGTCGGCAGCATCGATCGATGCCATAGAGGACACCCACATTCGATCGCCCTTGAAGAACTACATGTCTCTGGAAATCGTCAAGGAAATCGCGTCAACTGCTGGAGCTTCGCCTGGCGACTTGGTGCTTATTGTTGCCGGCAGGCAAACGGTGGCGAACAATGCACTGTCTGCGCTTCGCACGGAGATGGCGGAACGGTTGAATCTCATTGATCCCAACGTGTTCAAATTCGCGTGGGTTTTCGATTTCCCACTCTTCGATTGGGATGACGACTCTGAAACTTGGTCGCCGGCACACCACGTGTTCTCGGCACCCAAGCAGGAGCACATTCCGTTTATTGAAAACGAACCGGGAAGGGTATATGCAGACCTCTTCGACCTGACCTGCAACGGAGTCGAGTTAGGTAGTGGAAGCATCAGGATCCACGATCCCGAGGTTCAGATGAAGGTTTTCAATGTGATTGGTTACCCAGACCACGAGATTGAAGAGCGATTCGGGCATCTCTTAAAGGCGTTCCGATATGGTGCGCCACCCCACGGTGGAATGGGACTGGGTCTCGACCGAATAACCGCGATGCTTGCGGGGCAGTCGAACATAAGAGAGGTGATTGCGTTCCCCAAAACTCAATCGGCATGGGATCCGTTGTTCGACGCACCTTCGTCAATTGCCGCCGAACAACTCGAAGAGTTGCACATTTCTGTAGAAGTTGACGATTGAGCAACCGTCCCTAACGCGCGAACATCGTGGAACATCGCGTCCACTGATAGGGCAAATTCGGACGATAAGTTAAAATCGAAAGAGTCGTGACGCGTCGATTTTGAGATAAATCCCTCTTTGGCGCGCATCTTGTAGTAAGTTGGTCGCTCCCTTGGCCATCGCGACACGAAAGAGTGCGGATTGAACGTTTCACAAGAAAGCTCAGTAAACGGCGAAATAGTGCTCCGACTCGAAGTCGAGCCTGAACGGGTCGGGAAGCATATGAATGCCGCGGCACGTCGGGTCGCACAACGAGTAAATATTCCTGGATTCCGCAAAGGCAAGGCGCCGAGAGCGATCTTGCAGAATTTCGTCGGCAAGGAATATCTTGTCGAAGAAGCCATGGAGTCATTGGTTCCCGAAGCCGTCGGTGACGCGGTTAAAGAGCAGGAAATAACGCCGTTCGCTCCACCCAAAGTTGACGTTGAGCAGACCGAACCGACAGTCACTATCCTCGCAACGGTCCCGCTCCAGCCAACTGTTGTCCTCAGCGATTACCGATCCGTGCGTTACGACGATCAACCGGACGAGGTTACCGACGAGGCCGTAGACGCACTTTTGATGCAGTTGCGACGCAGCCAAGCCTATTCAATTGCTGCGGAACGCCCGGCCCAGGAGAGTGACATCGTTACCATCGACATTAAAGTATCGGCGGACGACAAGGTAATTTGGGATTTCACGGATCGTCAGTTCCAGCTCAACTTGGATCTGGAAACTTATGGCGAAGTATTCGTGGGGATGCACCAAGGTGTCATCGGTATGGAGGTCGGAGACGAAAAAGAGTTTTCGTTTGAGGTTTCGGAAGATCACGAATCGCCGCAATTTGCGGGTACCACGGCTCACGTCGAAGTCACGCTAAAGGATGTTCGCGAAGAAGTATTACCGGAGATGGACGACGCGCTTGCGGTCTCTGCCGGGGTGCCAGAAGTAGAGACCGTGGACCAACTCACTGAACATATCCGTGACCAACTCGAGCAACGCGCCGAACAAACACTAGTCAACGCAGTCCAGAGCAAATTCTTCGACGAAGTGGTCGAGGCATGCGAGTTCACGATATCGCCGATCGTAGTGGAGCATGAAAGCCAACACGTCTTGGAACGATATGTTCAACAACGACGCTCTATGGCGGCACGAAACGGCCAACAGTTCGCGGTGGACGAACTCACAGAAGAAGATGTGAACGGCGCCAAGGATTATGCGGAGAGGGAAATCAAGAACGCATTAGTCATTGATGGCTTGATTGAGGCCGAAGCCTTGGAGATTCCTGAGGAAGACATCACAGCCGAAATCGAACGCGCGAACGAAAACGCGACATCGGACGAGCAAAGACTCGATGACAACGATGAGACGCGTCGATCAGTGATGAACTATTTGAAACGACAACGTACGATTGAAAAAGTCATCGCCATGGTGCGGGGGTTATCCGAAGACCCACCCGCAGAAGCAGCAACCGCGTAGCGAGGCAATCCCCTTGATCATCGGTCAGATCCACACCAAACCTTAAACGGAGACGACAAACGAATGGCACAACTTGAAACCCCGCAGAGCCTCATTCCGATGGTGATTGAGACCGGGACGCGCGGTGAACGCGCTTACGACATCTATTCCTTACTGTTGAAAGAACGGATCATTTTCCTCGGAACGCCGATCAATTCGCAGGTAGCAAACACTATCGTTGCCCAATTGCTGTACCTTGCGGCGGACGATCCTGAGCGGGACATAAACATGTATATCAACTCGCCGGGCGGCTCGGTGTATGACGGTATGGCAATCTACGACACCATGCAACTCGTTTCATGCGAAGTCTCAACGATATCCGTCGGTTTGTGTGCCAGTTTTGGCACGGTTTTGCTGGCCGCAGGCGCCGCAGGCAAGAGGTATGCACTTCCCAACGCGACGATCATGATGCACCAGCCTTGGAGCGGCATGCAAGGTCAGGCGTCGGACATAGAAATCCACGCTCGGGAGACCTTGCGCATTCAAGATAAGCTGCGCCAGATAATCGCCGACCACACGGGACAACCTTACGAACAGGTTGCACGAGACAGCGATCGCGACTTTTGGATGACGGCGGAGCAAGCAGCTGAGTACGGGTTGGTTGATCAAGTCCATACGGCCACGGAAAACCCGCGAGACGCGAGGATTCTTCAAGCCGGGGCGGCATAGGCAACTGTGAACTTAGATATTCAACGACGGGGCATTGGATAATCGAAATCGGATCGAACACATGAACAGCGGCGGCGATAGAACCTCTATCCAAAGAGGACGGGTTCAGAAGCGATGCTCGTTTTGCAAGAAACAGCAGCAAGAGATCCGTATGCTGATTGCCGGTCCGAACAGCATATTCATCTGCGACGAGTGCGTCGAACGTTGCCGAGGCATAATCCGTCAAGCCACGCAAGCCCCAAGGTCGGATGACGAGGAAACTAAACCTACCAACGTCTATCCGACCAAGCCGGTGGACATCTACGATCAGCTTCAACAGTTCGTCATCGGCCAGGAACAGGCCAAGAAGGTCCTCAGCGTCGGCGTCTACAACCACTACAAGCGGGTTTTAGCTAGCCAGAACAACGGTTCCGACGATGATGGGATCGAGCTGCAGAAGACCAACATCATGTTGGTCGGTCCTCCGGGCTGCGGGAAGACCTATCTTGCCCAGATCTTGGCGCAAATCCTTAAGGTCCCTTTCGCGATTGTCGACGCAACCTCCATCACCGAAGCCGGCTACGTTGGTGAAGACGTAGAAAACATCCTCTTACGGCTGCTCCAGGCCGCCGGAGGGGACGTTGCGAGGGCTGAGCGGGGGATAATCTACATCGACGAGATAGACAAGATCGCACGCAAAGACGTCAACCCTTCGATCACTAGGGACGTGTCGGGTGAAGGCGTTCAGCAAGCATTGCTGAAAATACTCGAAGGAAACATCGTTAACGTTCCGCCTCATGGTGGCCGCAAACACCCGCATCAGGAATTCATCCAAGTAAACACCGAGAACATCTTGTTCATTCTCGGCGGGGCGTTCGACGGTATCGATCAGGTGATCCGTCGGCGGGAAAGGCGTTCTCGCGAAGGAACTGGCATGGGTTTCAGGACCAATGCCATCGTAGACGCATACGCGTCGCTGCCTCAGAGACAGAACGGCGACGGTCGTGACCTCACAGACGTTACCCCTGAAGATTTGCGGAATTACGGTTTCATACCGGAGTTCATCGGCCGCATCCCCGTGGTTGTCGGTTTGTCAGACTTGACACTTGATCAATTGGTCAAGGTACTGGTCGAGCCCAAGAACTCGATCGTTTCACAATACGAGAAGTTGCTAGGCCTCGACGACGTGCATCTTGAATTCACGGACGACGCGATGGTTGCCATCGCCGAATACGCCCAAGCCCGAGGGATGGGTGCTCGCGGTTTGCGGGCAATCGTTGAGGACGTTTTGATGGAAGCCATGTACGCTTTGCCGTCTTGTCCTGATGCGTCGAAATGCATCGTCACACAAGAAACGATCGTTAGTGGCGCACGACCCAACATCGTCGATAGCCAAGGGAATTCGATAGACCTGGACATTGACGTAGTTTCACAAGCAGCATAGCGCAGTCAACTCGACGCAGGCTCGAATTACCTTCCGCGTCGGCGAAACATAGGATGCCGATCCAAGTCACGCTCAACGGTCGAGAACTCGAACTTCACGAGTCGATTTCACTTGCGGATTATCTCGACGATAAAGGGCTTGCCGGTCGCCGCCTCGCAGTTGCTCACAACGGAAACGTGATCCCTCGAGACGACTACGCAAATGTCGTGATTGACGACGGTGACACGTTGGAGATCGTTCGGCCTGTCGGCGGCGGGTGATGGTGACAAAATCGCCCCCTCGCTCGCCTGAGCGAAGGGGCGCTGTGCATACGCCTCCCTCTTGACGCCCAAGGGGGTTTAAACTCGGCACTCCGATTTGCACTCTCTTGCCCGGTCCCTCTGGATTCCGTCTTTCGCCGGAATGGCAGTGTTTGTCCACAGCACCCAAAGGGGCGTGGAAATTCCCAGTCAATCCGCCTCAGCAGCTACTCCACGACACAGACCGCACCGATTGCGGTGTCACCGGAAAACTCAGAGCGGTAACGATGGCAACCTACGACTTGGAAAGTGTAAGATGCGCTGCCGACTTCTGGGTTGAACGAAGATTTCCACAACTCGCCGGTATCGAACTGTTCGCCGGCATCATCAAATGCGGTGGCGCTGGTAGGACTACCTCGGGGATTCTCCCAAGTTACCGTCGTTCCGACTTTGACCTTGATAACGGGCGGATCGAATCTATCCGTGTCAACCATGATCACCGTCGCTTCACCCTCAAGCGCAGGCCCTTCAGGAACTTCAATCTCCTCAGCCTCCTCACCTTCAACTTGGGTTTGCTCTGAACCGGCATCTGTTCCGACCGCCTTGCCTCCTTCGGTGCTGCCAGTCGTTGCATCGGCGGTGGCTTTTGCGGCCGCGGTTGCTTGCGCTTGCGCGGCGATCGAACCAGTACCGACCTGGATTCCAGCATCCGGATCGCCGCCGGCCTCTATGACGGCCTCCGCCGTAGCGGTTGCATTGACGACTTTTTGTTCGGCTTCGAATGTCTGGATGGTTTCGAACTGCGAAGTAGATTCACCACAGGCTACACCCGCCGCCGACAATGTCATGATCGCCCAAACAGCGATTAAGAGTGCAAGTGCTTTCTTGTTCATCTGCACCTCCTGATTACGGTCTAAGCTACCTGCCGCAACCGTGGATCCAACCGGTCTCTCAACCAGTCACCGAAGAAGTTCATCGACAGCACGACGAGGAAGATAGCGAAACCGGGCACCAGCGTCAAGTGTGAAGCCTCAAGGATGTAGTCGCGTCCTTCGTTTGCCATCACACCCCATGCCGGGGTCGGCGGTTGAATACCGGCTCCGACGAAACTGAGAGTGGACTCTGCAAGAATCAAACCGCTGGTGTTCAAACTAGCAACCACGATGACGGTGTTCATGATACCGGGCACTAAGTGACGCCAAATGATTCGAATGTCGGAGGCACCGGCCACTCGCGCTGCGGCTACATAGTCTAACTCGCGCAATACAAACACCTGGGCCCGGATAACGCGGACAAAACCAACCCATGCCACCAGCATGAGTACGAAAAGAAGCATGTCCACCTTCCAGAGCAAGACATTAACTTTCGCACCGAACAACTGGGTTACGACGATAGCCACCATCAGGAACGGCAACGCGTTCCAAATATCTACAAATCTCGTGACCAACTCGTCCAGAATGCCGCCGTGGTATCCGCTGAACAACGCGACCGCAGTACCAAGGATCATCCCGGAAGTCAGCGAGAAGGTGACGACCGCGATCGATATTCGCGAGCCGTGAAGTAACCGACTGAATATGTCCCGTCCCGTGTGGTCAGCACCCAGAATGTGCAACTTCCCGCACTGTTCGATATTCTCGGATGTCGGCGTGGCACTTGGGTCGATCAAGTCACAAGGTCGGTAGCTAAGATCAGCGATCGTAGTCCCGCCCAGAGGGATGTATGCAGCTCGCGATTTTTCCCAGAGCCCCAAGTTGCGGTCGTGAGAAAAACCCTTGTCTCTTGGGAATGGCGCAACATAGGGACCAATAATCGCTGCGATCAGCAAAGTGATCAGAATTACCACTGGGATAATTGGATAACGGCGGAGGTAGAACCAACCCTTAGCCAATGGGTTGCTGGTCTGACCGTATATGCGAACACTGTCGTCTGCTACCGCGGCCATTTCGGCCGCGGATTCCGTCCTGTCAACTTCTGTTACCATGCGCAATTACCTCAAATATGCACGATCGTCTCAATGACCGGTTATCTCAATCGCACTCTAGGGTCGATCACCGTATAGAGAAGATCTGCTACCGTCGCAAAGGCCAAGAAATACGCTAGGAAAACGATGACTGTTCCCAATAGCAATGGGAAATCGTTATTTTGCACGGCCTGTTGCAGGGCGACCTGACCGATCCCGGGCCAAGAGAACACGATCTCGATAACCAATGCACCGTTCAAAAATCCCGCGAACAGCAACAACATCGAAGTTATCGGTGCGATCAACGCATTGCGCAGCGCATGCTTGAAGATTACCGTCGTGTTGCCAACACCCTTCGCTCGGGCCATCTTGACGAACTCCGAATCGAGAATCTCAAGCATTGAAGACCGAGTAAGACGCATCAATCCTGCCGCCGAACCCCAACCTAGTGCCAAACAGGGCAACACGTATTCCCTGAAATCAAATTCATCTGGTGTTCGACCGCCTGCCGGCATCGCAAAGATTCGTAAGAACGAAAACGGACTGTCGTCAGGGATCCCGTTGAGCGTAACTGAGAATATCCAAATCATCACGATACCGGTCACGAATGCGGGCGCAGCCTGTCCAAGCAAGGCTACGAATCGTGCGAAGTAATCGAATATGCCGCCCCGCCACACAGCCGCAATTACACCGGTCGGGATACCCATAAGCACAGCAATCAACCATCCTCCTACTCCCAACTGCACCGTCGCACCCAATCGTCCTTTAATGATGTCCCAAACGTCTATCTGCAAGCCTAATGAAACGCCGAAGTCTAGTCGAAATACGCGCCCCAGCCACTCGATGTATTGAATCGGGGCAGGTTTGTCGAACCCGAGCCGGTCGCCGAGGCGATTCCAACTCTCTTGTGTCAACCCGTAGCCGCTCTGGGGCACAAAGATCTCACGCGGATCTTTGGGGTTGACATGGACGAGGATGAAAATAGCCAGCGTGGCACCAAAGACTGACACCAACGAAGTTAATATGCGACCTGCCAAGAAACGAAACATTGCTGGCTCCCGGATTTAATCCCAAACGATCCCTTGCATCCTCTTAACGGGGTTGACGTCGGTAGTCGGTCATAACGCAGGGCATGCACGTTGTGCAATGCCCAACGAAATCATCTATTCGATTCGGGAAGCCGCTAACTAGGCTCCGTCTCGTGTCGAATGACCACTCGACACTGCTTGCCCGAGCGATGAAGGCACACAGCAAGGTTTCAGAAAAACCGCGCTCCCCGACATCACTCAGACTAGCGAGGGCAGGAGCCCAGATCCGCTCAGGATCCAGAGGCTCCTTGCCCACATTTTTTCTTCGTCTCGAAGAACTACCTCAGGCTGATGAACTCTGGGTTTGTCGAAACGTTGCTGTAGTGCTGTTGCCTACCGTTCCAAGAAGCAATTCTCGGGCCGGCAACGATGCCTTTCGGCACCTGGAAAGCACCAGCGTACTGCACCCAGTACATCGAGTAGTCCACCCAAGTCAGGTGCAACTCTTCGCGAGCTGCCTTGTCTTGTTCAGCAAGGATCTCGAACAGCCACTTGCCACCAGGCTGCGACTCGAAGCCAACGCCCCAACCAGGTCGGCTGGATGACGTGTCAACGGTCGGCAGTGGCCAGTCAAGCGGATAGACGTTCGAGTGAACGTCGCCGTTCTTGAGAACCGGGAGGAATTGGACTCGTCGGCGCATGCGCTGCGAGATAACTCCACCGTAGTCTTCGATCAACTGCTCGATCTCGATACCGAGTTGCTCCCACTGCGAGGTGATGTAGTCGGCAATTTCAAGTCCAACTTCACCAGCTTCAGCAACGTAGGCCTGCAACGTCAAGTTTTCGATACCTTGTCGCTTGCCGTCGACTAGCGGGTAGCCAGCTGCCTGCAAGAGCGCGTCAGCCATCGCGAGGTCGCCGTTGGGCGTTTCCCAAGGGACACCGTTTTCGAACGGTGTTCCAGCGGCAAGAGGCGAACACTCTACTCGGTTACCGATCCAGTCCCAGCAGCCGGTGTTGCGGTCAGCATCCCAGCCGGGGTATTCAGGACCCATGTACTCGGAGTAGATGGGAGTACCTTTGCCATCGAGGAAGACGTTGTTGATCTCGTTCCTGTCCATGGCGATGGAGAGGGCGAGGCGGACCAGGCGTGCCTGTTCCATGTCGCTGATGCCTTCCGGGTTGTCCGTGTCGGCGTACGGTGCGTTGCCGCATCGTTCGAGACCAGGACCATCACCGTCGGCGCAAGGAGCGTCTTCAGTTCCCCAAGGGTTGCCGATCCACGGGTAGTCTTGCTCATATGGACCCTCGTTCGGGCCAGATCCGCAAGCATTGTCGATCGCTGCGCCCGTGCGGTCATCACCGCAAGCCCAAGGCTCTAGCGGTTCGCCAGTGCGAGCGTGCGAGTGCTCCCAAAGAAGACCTGGGAACAAGATGGACTGTCCAACGAAGCCACCAGGCATTGTCTCAAGGAAGCGGTAGCCTTCTTGAACTACGCCAGGAACGAGTTTGAAGTCCAAGGCGGCCAAGTCAGCTTCTCCGTTACGGAGCATGGCGATTCGAGTGTTGTTCTCGGAGACCTGGATCTGCGTGAACAAGTCAACGTCGTTTTCTTTGACGCGCCAGTGGTCGTCGACGGCCTCTGTCGTGCAGCGGTCGCCCGGTACACAGTGACCTTGGACGAACGGGCCGGTCGCGATGTGGTGTTCGCGGGCCCACTCAACTCCCATGGAGTCGGCGTGCGCGAGGTAGTAGAGACCTCGTGCTGCGCTCAAGCAACCGAACTGCGAGATTGGCAGACAGAAATAGACCGGGGATACCAGTCCGATTTCAACCGTCCAATCGTCAACCTTCTTGGCTTCCAAGAAGATCGCGGCGAGGTCGCCGGAGTTTCCGTATGTCGTGTCGGGGTTCGTGGTGGCGTTCGACTCATTGAAGTATCGAACGATGCTATCGGCGTCAGCGACGCCAAAGTCCATGTCCTCGAATCCGACTGGCGAGTTGTACGGAACACCATTGCCATCGGGGCCTTGTCGCATGGTCATTCGCACGCGAGTGCCAGCGGGGTCGATGTCCCACGACTCAACCAATTCTGGCGTCATCGGGTCACCGTTTTCAAAGACGTAGAAGTACTCTTCTACACCGCCAGAGACTGTCGGCGTACCTGAATACGGACCAACCGTTGCTAGACCGATGACGGCGCCAACCGACCGGACAGCGTAAACGACTTCAACATCCTCTTCCATGGCACTAGGAGCCATGGCTGGGGCTGCGGTAGCGGCCGGAGCGGCGGTAGCGGCCGGGGCAGCTTCCATTGCTGCTTCACCCTTTTGTGCGGGGGCAGCTTTTTCCGCGGCGGCGGCTTTTTCAGCTGGTCGTGCAGTTGCTGCAGGTGCCGCTTTTTGGGCTGGCGCCGCTTCAGCTGCAGGTCTTGCGGTTGCCGCCGGCAATGGTGTCGCCGGCTCTTCGGAGCTACCACAGGCAAGTCCGAATGCGGTTGCCGCAACAGCCACCATCAAGGGCAGAAATCCCCACCGCTTGATTAGATAGGTTAGTTTCATGCAATGAACCTCCTGTATTGTCCGGGTGGAGATGGTTCTTTAAGACGCGGACCCGCCGCATCAAGCCCCAACCGGTCGTTCAACAGTATCCACGATTGCGCCATGGACAACTGCAACTTCGCAGAGTATACAGCATACATCACGCATCGCGGCTTACAATACGCGGGTAAATTTAGCACCGCAAACGGTGTTTGTCAAATGAATCGAACCGAATCAAACTTCGAAAAAGGATCACGAAACAACCATGTCGGACATAGCCAACATTCGTCAGCGCGGTCGAAATGCTTAACGGAAAAGCTCTTTTAATAACCGGAGCAAGTTCGGGCATCGGACGCGCCACTGCAGAAGTCGTCGCCCAATACGGTGCAAACGTCGTTGTTGCGGCGCGAAG
This sequence comes from Dehalococcoidia bacterium, assembly GCA_965232825.1. Taxonomy (GTDB): domain Bacteria; phylum Chloroflexota; class Dehalococcoidia; order Lucifugimonadales; family Lucifugimonadaceae; genus Bin127. The sequence continues at coordinate 1,336,552 of OZ247429.1, forward strand.
AACCGAGCTTTGTGCTCAAGTCGCTGAAGAGATTCGTGCCCGCGGGGGCAACGCAACCCACGTAAGGGCCGACGTAACCAACCCGACGGATGTTCATCGCATGATCGAGCACACAATCGCTACTTTCGGAAAAATCGACGGCGCGTTCAACAACGCTGGTGTGCTGTTGGACACGGGTCGCATCCACGAGATGGATGATGAAGTGCTGGACAGATCGTGGGATGTCAACGTCAAAGGGATATGGCTATGTATGAAAGCGGAGATACAAGCGATGATCGAGCAAGGAGATGGCGGCGCGATCGTGAACGACTCTTCCCGCAACGGCCTGCGCGCGGACATCCGACGGCCGGCTTACACCGCCACGAAACACGCGGTTAGCGGATTGACCAAAGCGGCAGCGCTCGACTACGCCCGCATGAACATTCGCATTAACGGCATCTGCCCGGGGCCGATCGACACCGATATGATGCGCGCCGTCGACCGCGGCGATGCGGACGTCCGTCGAAGGATTGAAGCCGCGGTCCCGTTGGCGCGGTATGGGAAACCCGAAGAAGTCGGCGAACTTGTCGCTTGGTTGCTGTCTGAACGAGCCTCGTACCTGACGGGCCAGATGGTAGGGATAGATGGAGGCTTATTGGCGGCATGAACGATCGACTCGTTACCGCGCTCGTGCAACAGATCCACGACTCCTCAGTGAAGGCCTGTTTGGTGGTCACCGGCGCAGGAACCAGCGCCATATCGGCCCTATTTTCGGTCGCTGGGGCTTCACGTACGATTTTAGACGCGCAGGTTCCCTACTCCAGGACCGCACTCGCGGGATATGTCGGTAAGGAAGCCGAGCAACACGTTTCTCCTAACGAAGCTGACGTGATGGCTGAAACTGCATACAATCGTGCCGTCAAACTATCTGGATCGAAAGGCGCAGAAGATCGAGTTGTCGGACTGTCGTGCACCGCGGCAATCGCTACAGACCGTCTGCGGCGAGGGGAAAATCGGGCGCACGTCGGATGGTATGACGGAAAACGAGGCGTGACGTATTCAATCGTGATGAACAAAGGCGAACGCGAGCGCGCAGAAGAAGAAAAACTGTGCGGCGCGATCGTCCTCAATGCGCTTGCCGATGCATGCGGCATCACAGAGCGACTCGATCTCGATCTCTTGGACGGTGAAATTGTCGAACGCGTCGTACGTTGAACCAGTGGTTACCGGAAAACGACCCCTCGCCGTCTATCGCGTCAGTCACGGCTGGTCGGAATCGCCGCCGAACGACGCCATCATGCTCGCCGGATCGTTTCGACCATTGCATCGGGCGCACCGGGCGCTCTTGGAAACGGGCCTCTCGGTATCCGCGAAAGCGTTGACCGCATGCTTCGAGATCTCAATTCGCAACGTCGAGAAACCAGAAATCGCAACTTTTGACCTGGACCGGCGGTTGCAACAATTTCAACAGCCGGATGACATCATCGTAATCACTCGCGCCGCAACATTCTTGGAAAAAGCCCAGTTGATGCCGGGTACGACCTTTGTCATCGGTTACGACACGGCGATTAGGCTCTTCGACGATCGGTTCTATACCGATAGCGGATCACATACACCTAGTCTGGACGCGATGAGCGAACTGCGCGACTTGGGCTCGTGTTTTATCGTCGGAGGTCGACACGACGCTGACGGCAACTTCAAGACGATCCGCGACATGTTCATCCCGCGGGGTTTTGAAGAATTGCTGATCGAGATTCCTGAGCACCAATTTTCGGACCCTGTTTCCTCGACGCAACTTCGGAGTTCTCAGGCATCCGAATGATGCAACCGACTTACAATCGAAATTTGACCTCAATTATTAGTCGCCAACCGATAGGAATCACTAATTGACCCCCACGGAAAACCCGCGCATCGCCAGCGCCGATGTCGATCCATTGTTCATCAACCGCTGGTCGCCCCGTTCATTCTCCGACGAACAGCTAACCGATGCCGAGATCGCATCGATATTCGAAGGCGCGCGCTGGTCGCCATCGTCGTTCAATCGTCAACCGTGGTTGTTCGTTTACGAGACCGATGGGCCAGATCGCGAGACATTCGACTCGATACTGATGCCCGGCAACCAACTATGGGCAAGCAAGGCTCCACTCATCGGTTTCATATTTGCGGAAACTAAGACGCAAGAAGGTCGGAGACCACGAACTTCACAATTCGACACCGGCGCCGCTTGGATGGCATTGGCGCTCCAAGCCCGATCGCTTGGGATCTACACCCACGGCATGGCCGGCATCGACTACGACTCAGTGCACGAGAAGCTAGTGGTTTCCGATGAGTACTACACCGCGATGTGTGGTTTCGTCGCAGGTCGAATCGGGCCCCGAGAAGCGTTGCCGGAGGATTTGCAAGAACGTGAGTCCCCGAACGATCGGAAACCTCTCAAAGAGATCGCCCACAAAGGTGTGATGATTACAGGTTAGTCAAGCGCGCCAAAAGTGAAGTTGTGGTCAGGATTTTCGAGCGCGTAATGAGCTTGCCGTAATCCGAATTTTTCTTGGAGTTGTACCGTCAGACCACCGTCGATCATTAGCGTGTGACCCGTGATGAATGATGCGTCGTCGGAACATAAGAACGCGATGCCGGCGGCAATCTCTTCAGGTTTGCCGGTTCGTCTGAGGGGATATTGGTTGGCGAAGAACGCATGGCCTGTCGGGTTTTCGGCCCACATATCAGCGAGGCCTTCTCCGACTATGTGACCAGGGCCAATCGCGTTGGCACGGATACCATCTGGTCCGTACTGCACTGCCAGTTGCCGCGTCAACCCAACCACAGCTGCCTTGCCGGTTTCGTAAACCAACATTCCAGTTTCTTGGAGGAGGGAGTGCACGGACGCGAGGTTGATGATCGAACCTCCGCCGGCTTCACGCATGTGAGGCACTGTGTGCTTTGCGCCAAGGTATAGAGCTTTGACCAAAACGTCGATGCCATAGTCCCAATCTTCTTCCTCGACGCTGATGGCGTCGCCGTGGATTCGAGACTCGCCGGATATTACACTGAACGCGTTTTGTACCAAGATGTCCAAGCGACCAAAAGCATCCACGGCCTCCTCAACCATGCGCCGACAATCTTCGGAAGAAGACACGTCGATGTGTGCCGCGACGGCATTACCGCCAGCTTCGGCAATGCGTGCAACATTAGCCGCGGCAGCACCGTCGTCGATATCTGCGATCAGCACGCTTGCGCCTTCTGCAGCCAATCGCCGCGCGGTAGCGCCTCCGATGCCTAGTGCCCCACCTGTAATCAACGCGGCTTTGCCTTCGAATCTTGCCATCGATTGCATACCTCCAACTGTATTTCCTGCGTGTGATGATACAGCCTTAATAGCATGTGACGGCGAGGTTCGTTGATGCTCGATATGCGCATGCCGCGACCGGATATCACAGCGCTCATCGAGCGCGCCGCAGAACGCGGTGACCCGACTTCGATCGGTGAAGAGTTGCTGGCGATGGCGGGGGTGGCTGATGCGACCGTGGATCGATACTGGTCGCTCAATGGAGGGAATCCACAAAAATCGCAAGTCTTTCGAATTGGGATCTCGGGTCACGCCTTGGATCTGACTCATGCAGTCGTCAAGCTCCCGGCAAGACTTAGGGCGGATCGTGAACAGGAGGCCACCAGCGGAACCTATGCCCGCGATTACGGGGGGTACAACCTGCTACGGGATATGCAGGGCGGTTTCCAACCACGCATTTTCGCCGCCCACTACGATCCCGTTACCAAGACCGCGGTCTTGCTAATTGAAGACCTAGGCGATCTGCCCAAACGTCAACAGTTCGAGCCAAAGGTTCTCCACGATGCACTCTTCGAACTTGCTCAAGTCCATTCCCGTTATTGGGGCGACGAATCCCTATGCACCAGATGGTGGATGCGTGACGGATACCGTGCCGACATCTTCGACGAAGACATAGAACGATTCGCGCCGAATTGGGCGAAATTGACCGCTTCGGAAATGTTGCGGCCCAGTTGCACCCGAACCGTCAACGGAGTCGCCAACTTTCTCGCCGCGAACATGTTGGAAGTTTTGCAACAACTGGACAATCGACCTCGAACATTGACACATGGCGACCTACACACAGCCAACATGATGTTGCGCAGAACGGACGATGGGCTCAAGCCGGTTTTGATCGATTGGCAAGACGCGGTGTACAGCGGCGCGAGCAGCGACGTGGCCAAATTCCTTTCGACGACTATGTTGCCGGAGGATGCTCGCTGTCATTTCGACGATCTGATCGTGGGCTACCACGCTGCATTGCGTCCAGACATTCGGTCCAACTACCCGTTCGCGGCGTTTCGGCGCGATGTCGTCCTGGCGCTTCTAGGAACGTTTGCCAACTACGTCATCAGCGCTACCATTAGTTGCTCATCCGATACTGATCCGAAGACGTTGAATGGTTCGTTGAAGCGGGTTTCGTCGGTCATTGATGTCCTGCAACCGCTCCGAGAGTTGTGATGCGGTGGCGGTACATCTGCTAACCGTTCGCGGAGGTCGATGCTCCGCTTCTGGCCATGCTGCGAATGCGGTGCCGGGACAGGTCACGCAACATGACAAGCGTGTCCGAATAGCCCATAACCCGAGTCGTGAATTCTTCTTCTTCGCCCAGCACGGAAAATCCGCCGCGCTTGGATGCGATTTCGCCGTTTGAGAAGAATCCGGCGACGGGGATTTTTCCGATGTTTTCTGCAATGATCTTGGCATCGTGATTATCTTTTTCGAACATCCGATAGCCGCGAGCGACCGAGTTGAAACAGAGCATTGCGTCAACGTTCTCGTCGCGTTCGCGGAGTTGTGACGCGTAATTGGCCAAGTTTTGAGTGAGACGTTGCGATGCCAGTTCGCCGTCTCGGACGTGGAATCGAAGTGCTTGGCCCTCTTCGACTAGATCTCCGATCATCATGGTTCCGGTTTCTTGGTCCATGTCCATGATGTTGCGCATTACGTAGTCAGGATCCAACAATACGCCACTGGATTCGAGACCTACGACGAGCGTGCGTTTCATCCGAATCTGGCTCAATGGGTCGGCGTTTAGGAATACCTCTTCCAAGACCGACAACGGGGAGCGGTCGTCCAATTGGTGAATTTCGTTGCGGCTGGCTTTCGTGATAACCATGCTCGGTCCGACTGGCTCTTCGCTACCGGAAATGATCGTCTCGGCATCAAAGTTGCGCTTGAGTAGTAACCCGACCGCGCCGTGATGACGCAGCTGATCGCCGAAGAACATTCGATTTTCGCCGTATTCTTGGCCACCGCTGACTAGGGCACCGAACTTCATCACGGATGGGTAAACCGAGTCGAGCATCGATAAGGCGTATTCGGTGGATACCGTCAATGGGTCGATGAATACGAGCATCAGGCCATCTTCAAAATCAGCTGGATCAGCGCCGATGGCATCGGAAAGCGATTCTGGTGTGGCTTCTTTGCCGCTGGCTTGCTTGTCGCTGAATGCGAATGGGTGAACGGCGGATGTGTCACACGTTGCGGCGAGGACGGAGAGTCCGGGGCCTTGTTCGAGTTCACGTCCGGCGCCGATGACGCCAGCTCCTGAGCAACCGATCAATACTTCGGGACCGAGTAGCCGGTGAATATCGGGCAGAATGTTTTCGAAGTTCTGGTACTTGGGGGCCGACGCGAATACTAGAGCAAGATCAGGTGTTTCTACGTCGAGTTGTGCTTTGATGTCGTCGCACATCGCCTCAACTTCGGAGGGCTCATCGTAGTTTTCGCACAGTGCGGCGTCGAAACAGCCGGAGCGTGTCCGCCGGTTTGGAGCCTCTTGAACAGAACTCGATCGCGCCAACACGTTGGAACTCGAGCCCCACGGAAACTCTGGTTGCATGAAGCGTCCTTCTCCAAATTCCTGCGTTCATCAGGCACCACGTAGATTCTCATCCAACACGTCATCCTTTGTGATGCGTGATGTTGATTTTGGCAAAGTGAGCGGAGTCGAAACAATATCGACTGTGACGAAACATTCTCAATCTTGGTCGTCGTTCACATTCGAGACAGCGCTCGCCGCGCGGCCTCGATGGTCGCTTCGATCTGTTCTTCAGTGTGAGCGGACGACATATGCACTCGACCGTTTGAGGAAAGACGGACTCCTTCCCTCATAATCTCGGACGCGAACTGCGCGTAGCGAGCATCATCGCACTTTGTGGCATGGTCGCGATAGTTGCGGATAATGTCTCCGCTGCGATTGAACGAGATGCCAAATACGCTACCGAGGCCTTGGACATGGATATCGGTTTCGGCCTCCATCCCGGCGCGCCGAAAGCCGTCGATCAAGCGTTGACCATTTCGATTTAAGTCGGCGTAAAAAGCGTCACCATTCGATCGGAGGTGCGTCAGAGTTGCGTGAGCGGCTGCGATCGACATGACGTTGGAGTTGAAGCTGCCGCCGTGGTAGACTTCGCCGCTCCCGAGCATGTCCATGATTTCGCGTCGTCCCGCAAGCATGGCGATTGGGAAACCGGCGGCGATGGATTTTGCGTACGTAGCGAGATCGGGCGTGATGCCGAGGAGTTCTTGCGCGCCTCCATAGGCGACTCGGAAGCCGGTAATCACTTCGTCAAAGATGATCAAGGCACCGTGTTCATGGGCTAGTTTTTTGGCGGCTTTAAGGAAACCTGGTTCGGGCATGATGCAATTGGTGTTGGCGTTGATAGGTTCCATGATGACCGCGGCTACTTCGCCTCGGTTGCGTTCGAACGTGTCTTCCAAGCGATCGATGTCGTTCCACTGACACGGTATCGCCTGTTCTGCGGCGCCCGGATCCATGCCAGCCGATTCGCCCACTGGTCGTGGCGAATCGACGTGACCGGCCTCATCGATGGGCGGGTGTACGGAGTGGTTCACGCTGTCCATCCAGCCGTGGTAGTGACCTTCGAATCGGATGAATTTCGATCTGCCGGTGCAACCTCTGGCAAGTCGAAGGACAAGTTGCACGATCTCGGTGCCGGAGCCGGCGAAACGTACTGTGCAGTCTTCGATCGGAACGGCGGAGGTAGCCATTTCGGCGACTTCCAATTCGCGTTCGAATTGGGCGGCGAAGATGTAGCCGTTGCGCATGTCCTCTGCAACTCGCTGAGAAACGAATTCGGGCGCGTGCCCGAAGAGGTTGGGGCCCATGCCTTGGATGTAGTCGATGTACTCGTTGCCGTCGGCATCCCACATGAGCGCGCCTTGGGCATGGTCGAAGAAGAGGGGTTCCCCTCCCGGTTCGTTGAGTCTGATTTGGGAAGAGATGCCGCCGGCAACTACTCGACGGGCGCGATCCATGAGTTCGCGAGATCGTTGTCGGTTTGGCTGTTGGGTTGACATTGGTTGTTGATCCTAGTGGTCAGGGTCTACGAGGCAGAATTCGTTTCCTTCGGGATCTTGCATGACGATCCATCGGGTGTCACCGAATTCGCGTTCGGAAACTAGTGTCGCGCCTAAGGCTACGATTCGATCTGCTTCCGATTTAAGGTCGTCGGTATTGAATTCAAGGTGTACGCGGTTCTTGGCGGTTTTGTTTTCGGGGACTTGAAGGATCAGCAGACGCGGGTAGTTGGGTTTGTCGGATGCAAGCACAGCCAGAATTGGGTAGTGCGAATCGGCGACCTTGTAATCCGTAGCTTCGCACCAAAATCGGGCCAACGATTCAACATCGTTGGCATCCATAGCCAGTCCCCAAAATCCGAAATTGGACACTATGCTGCATCCTGACGTGAGATTAGGATTTCATCCTGTTGACAGCTAATCATGCGTTGATTGCCTCGACCTCTTCATCCTCGACACCAAACGGTTCTCTAATGTCTTCGAGACCTCCTTGTCTCGCCTGGTCTTTTTGAACTCTCTGAGAATCTTGGTACATCCCTGGATTGGGCGGCATGTCGAACCCACTGCCGGTGAGTAGCTGTTGTACGGTGCGAATCTGTATTTTCGGGTAATCGCGTTGCCACAGTTCGGAGTGATAAAACCCGGCACTCATCGCTTCGGTTGCCATCGCCCGCGTTGGCTGCACCAAGGTGATGAAGAGGCCGAGGGCGGCATTTTCGCGTTCGACCGTGCCTACTAAGTCGCGAATATGGGCGACTGATACTCTTCCACTCTTGACTTGAATTATGGCTCTGTGCGTCGAGCGGCGCGGACCATTAATGAAGTGGAGTACGCCGTCGATACCTCTGTCAGCACCGCGATGGTCGTATTGCTGCGGTCGCGCTCCCAACAATGACAAAGCCCAGAACTGGAACTGGTATCTGTCCTGCTCTGCCAGTGCACGTGCGCTACCGACATCTACTGGTTCACCAATTACGGAATAGTCTGCTCCCTGCGAGATGCCGAAACTCGTTTTTAAGCGGTGCTTCATCAAGGCGACGGCAAGATGAGTGATGTCGATACCGATCCACTGGCGGTTGAGCCGTTCTGCCACCGCGACAGCGGTCCCGCAACCACAGAACGGGTCCAGCACAACATCGCCGGGGTTGGACGAAGCGCGAATAATCCGTTCGAGCAGCGCTTCTGGTTTCTGAGTCGGGTAGCCTAGACGCTCCTTTGCTTGCGAGTTGATTGGAGGAATGTCTTCCCATAGAGCTTGGACTGGTCTACCCAGCTGTTCGTCCAAATAACGCTTTCGGCGGATGCCGCCCGATTGCGTGAAATGCAGCCTTCCCTCGGCATCCAAACGCTTCATCGTTTCCGATGGCACTCGCCATAACGCCGTACTTCCTTTGTATTCGTACTCGTAGCCGCCTCCGGTCAAGCCTTTTGCCGAAAGGCTGTCGTCCTGCCATCGTCGCCCGTCCGGGTCTTCGTATCGAAATCGCGCAATGTAGTCCGCGTCGTAGGGTTGATGTTGTTGGTGCCAAGTCCAATCATCGCCCTTGGTATAAAAGAGGATCGTGTCAGTATTCCGGCCGAAACGCATTGCATCGCTGTGAGCGAAAGTCCGCTTCCAAGTGATTTCGTTGCGGAAGTTGGTAATCCCGAAGACTGTATCCATGACAGTTTTCAGGTAGTGGCTGGCAGTTGGATCGCAATGGAGGTAGATCGATCCGGTTGGTTTGAGTGCTCTGTGAAGTTCTACCAATCTCGGCGTCATCATCACCAAGTACGCCATTAGTGCGTTCCGGCCCACGAAACTTCTGAACGCGGAGACCATGTCTTTGACTGCGGACGCGACGGTCGGGTTAAGGATGATGTCTTGTTCGTATGCTCGCTCGGTTTCTTGTGTCCATGCCCACGTGTCTGTGAAAGCACTGATCTGGGCTGGAGAGCTTTGTCCCGTCTGCTCTTTGAAGAGCACGTTGTAGGTGGCGTTGGAGTTGAAGGGCGGATCGAGGTAGATCAAATCCACCGATTCGTCGTCGACGTAGCGACGTAGTACTTCGAGGTTGTCGCCGTAGTATAGGCTGTTTTGCATCATTAGAAACTGTATGTTGATTGGTCACCCACCGAAACAAGGTGACGTAGTTCAAGCGTACCACCAATTTCAATGTTCGTTCGTCGCGTTTGGCACATCAACGCAACCGCAAACGGGATATTTAGGATCAGACGCCGTCTTTGAACACCGTTCTTAGGAGTTCGATCTGCTCAGGCACCATGAGGGTGTAGTCGGGAACCCAGAAGGGTAGAGTTTCTTGCCAGATTACGCCGAGTTCGCGGTCGTAACCGGCTTTGTCAGGGTCGAACCACGAGAGGGTTCGGGGGCCGAGGTTGGAGTCCTCTTCGCCTAGCGGTTCGGTGTATGGAGTGTTGGTGTTGAAGTAGTTGACGCAGTGCCACTTTGGGACGACCATCAGGATCGGATCGCCGCTGTCGTCGTTTTTGACACCGAAAATCCAGTAGTGGTGGGATTGGCCGAGCCAATATCCGGATTTGGAGTTGGCAACTTCGCGGTGTTTGACGGGCAGGCCTAGGAAACCAGCTTTGGCTACACGGGGTAGCCAGTTGAGGCCGGTTATGGGGTCGCGGACGTCTTCGAGGACGTGGGAGATGATGACGAAGTCGAAGGGCCCGTCAGCTTCGAGCTGCCGCCAGATGTCTTCACTGTTGACATCGCCGACGTAGAGTCGTTTATCGGTTTTGAACTCGAAGAAATCGACGTATACATCGACTACGTCGTCTGCCCACGGGTTGTGGCGGCCTCCGATGTCGACGACGGTGAAATCTGGGTCCGCGGCCTTTTTGCGCCGGACATCGTCGAGCATTGCGGCGCGGTATTCCTGAGTGTTGCCGTCGGTGTAATCGATTATCGGCATGTGTTTCTCCGGTGCGAACGCATCTCAAAATGTGACAGCGTGCGGTGTCAGACCAAGTACTTTTTGTTGATCTTGCAGACGTAGGAGTAGGTGGGGTTGACGAACTGCGTAACGCGGGCTTCGAGGCACTGGGCGAGGAAGATGAAGGCTTCGCCTTGGGTCATTCCGTAGTCGGCTTCGAGCCAAAGGATCATTTCGGAGAGCGCAATGCGGAATGCGTCTTCTGCCGGCTTTTCGATGCCGGTCGTCATGATGTGCGTATCGTTTTCGATGCGTGGCCAAGTCATCTCTTTTGGCATCGGGGAAAGTTCGACCTTCATCGTGACGGAGCCGCCGGTTTCAATGCCGCCACCGCCACAGATTTCGCCGTCACCCTGCCGGGCGTGCATGTCTCCGACGTGGAGGAGGGCTCCTGGATGATAGACGGGTAGGTGGAGTTTTGTTCCGTTGGTGACTTCTTGGATGTCAAAGTTACCGCCCCACTGCCCTGCCCAGCTGTTGGTTCGGGCCTCTCGTTCGGGTGCTACGCCGACTACTCCGAGCATGGGTTCGACAGGGAAGGTGAGTCTGTCGTTCCAGATAATCTGCCCGTTTTCGACGTCGATACGGCAGATGCGGAATTGCGGGCCGAGGTTTGAGGGGCCGAGGTAGCCGGGCATTGCGCCAGTGGAGCCGCCGTACCGGGTCCAACCGACCGGGTGGGTTTTGATCTCGCCGATGTGGACGGTGAGCATGTGACCCGGCTCGGCGCCTTCGATGTAGGTGCATCCGGATGAAGCGTTGCCGCGGTCGGTGGGTTGCGAGTCGGATCGGTAGGTGTTGTAGAGGTCTCGGATGTCGTCAGGGACGAGCTCGGCGTTGGGACCGCGGTTCATCTGGGTCTGAACCTCAAACCATTCTCCGGGTTCCACTCTGAGGGTTACGGGGTTAGCGGCGGAGTGTTCGTAGTAGAGGGTGTCTCGGGTTGCGACCTTCATGCGGGTGCTCCCTGTGTGCTGTGGGAATTGACCTGCATGAAGTGTAATGCCCGCTTCGTGCCAGTTACGCGAGAAGTTTATTGGCTAAGTCGGGAAAGTCCGCTGCGACGATGTCGATCTCAGGATCGGCAGTGGCGGATGTGATGTCGGAGTAGCCCGGTGTGACGTTCGATTCACCTTCACGGTGGATGTACGCGGTGTGCATTCCAGCACGCCGGGAGTTTTTGAGATCGTTCATGTGGGCAGCGGTCATCATCGCTTCGGAGGGTTCGAGACGGAGGAGTCGGATAGCCGAATTGTAGGCGTTGGGCGGGCCTTTGTATGCGCCGAGGAACTCGCAGGAGAGGATGCCGTCCCAGTTGATGCCGTTGTGTTTCGAGCAGTCGACGGCGATCGAGTAGCTGAGGACGGTTAGGACGATGACGGTGTAGCGGGATCTGAGGCGGTGGATCGCGTCCGCGGCGCCGGGCCAGGCTCGGAGGCGGTGCCAGATTTCGGTGAGGTCGTCGCGCTCCGCGGATGACAGGGTGATCGCGGTGTGTGTGTCTAGGACGTCGTCAAGGATCTGACGATGGATGTGATCGAGGTTCGTCCAAGGGAGTTCGGCTCGATTGACCCGCGCGAGCATGTCGAAGGACCAGACGCGCCAGTCGGTAGCGAATTGTTGGATATCAACTGTGGCTTCTTGTTCGATTGCGATACGTCGGACTTCATCTTCGATAGTCCCCCGCCAGTCGAATACCGTTCCGCCTACGTCCCATGTCAAGGCTTTAATTTTGGTGAGGTCAGTCATTGTCATTCACCTTTTCCTAGCTTTTTGCTGCGTGAAGTGTAACGGTTCGATTATGGATAATTGGGGTATGTGTGCGGCACCACAGCGTTTGACGGTTCGTTACTTTGGGAATGCGAAGGCTCGGGGAGAGTTGATCCCGATGGTGACGGCTTACGACTACAACCATGGGTTGTTGGTGGATAGCGCTGGAATTCCGTCGATATTGGTTGGGGACAGTTTGGGGAATGTGGTCCTGGGGTATGACTCGACCGTTCCGGTGACGGTGGAAGATATGGTTCGTGCGACGGCCGCAGTGACGCGGGGTGCGAAGAAAGCGTTTGTGGTCGCTGATATGCCGTTCGGGAGTTATCAGTCGGATGTTCCGACGGCTATACGCAACGCGGCTCGGTTGATGAAGGAGGGTGGCGCGCAATCGGTGAAGTTGGAAGGAGGGGTTTCGGTTGAGGGGACGATCCGGGCTTTGGTAGAGGCTGGCATACCCGTGATGGGGCACGTTGGTTTCACGCCACAGTCGATCCATTCGTTCGGCGGATACCGAGTGCAGGGACGCGGCGCGAATGCCGAGGGGGTGATTGAGGATGCCTTGGCGGTGGAGCGAGCGGGTGCGTTCTCGATTGTTTTGGAACTGATGCCATCGGCGTTGTCGAAGGATATTACGGCGCAGTTAAGCATTCCGACAATCGGCATCGGTGCAGGCCCGCACTGCGATGGTCAGATACAGGTTCTGCACGACATGCTGGGGTTGGATCCGACATTCAGACCGCGTCACGCGGGCCATTACGGGGATTTCGCGGAAGCAATCACGGATGCGGTGCGGCGATATGTGAACGACGTGGAGGGAGGGAAGTTTCCGGCGGACCAGGAGTCGCATTATTCGCGTCCGGGTTGATCTGCGGTGTGAAAGATCCCGAACGATGAAAAAGGATGTGATTGAGGTGATCGTGGAGGAATGAAAACACTTTGTGCAACTAAGGGGCAGTTCGGGCTGCGCCAAGCCGATGGCGCGATACGATTACTCTAGTCTCGTCACAAGTCAGACCCAAGGAGCCAACGCCATGATCTATGAACTGCGCATCTACGAGTGCTTTGCCGGGAAGTTACCGAACCTGAACTCTCGGTTTGCGAACCACACGATGGAGTTGTTCGAGAAGCACGGCATCAAGAACGTCGGATATTGGACGCATGATGTTGGGCCGAAAAGCAACGAGTTGGTATATCTCGTGGCGTTCGAGGACCACAACCAGCGTGCCGAGGCTTGGGCAAGTTTTAGGGCTGACCCGGAGTGGCAGAAGGTCTTCGAAGAGTCCCATGCCGATGGGATCATCGTGAAGAACATTGAGAACCGGCTGCTGGCACCGACGGATTATTCGCCATTGCAGTGACCGGAGCAGGTTGTGGCATGGTGTTCAGTACCTAAACGGTGAGCAGTTCCAAGTTTGGAATGCCATCAAAGTCATTGTCGTCCGCGACCAAGGGACAATTTAGCAGGAGCGCTGTGGCAGCGATCCACGCGTCGGCCAGGTGTAATCTCCGTCCTTGTTGCTCACGTTGAGCGCGAATACGAGCCGCAATCTCGACCAATTCGGAGTTTGGCCAGATAACCGTGTATTGGTCTAGATGGGCCGTCAACTCGTTCATTCGGCGGCTCTCCCAACCGGCAAGATAGGCCCCATACAAACGCTCTTCCAGCGTCTGGAACGAGATGAACGCTCTATTGCCTTCCAAGAATTCTGCGTATGCGTTCGATCTCATCCGATTGTTGAACAAGATGGATACCACGCTCGTGTCAACCACGACCAACGCCGATTCTAGGTTCATGTATCCCGTCTACCCTGGCGAATTATCTCGTTGAACTTCTCAACGTCGAAAGGTTCGCTGGCGGCAACGACCTTGTCGCGGCGGAATACTTTAGGGCTTGGATCGTTCAAAACAGCTTCCAAATCGAATGGTTCGGTCCGAGATTGAGTTTGACTTTTTCGTTCGGCATTGGGTTTGACGTTCGTCGTTTTTGCCGAACGTCGGATTTCGATGGATTGACTGTTGCTCGGCGAAGTGATTCTTACGACGTCTACATCGTCTGAGAGACAGTTGCCGATTTCGTTGATTTCAGCTTTGACAGTTGCAGACATTTTGACAGTCCCTCCGCCTGAACCATTGGTGAGATGAAACAACGCTTGCACGACACTCGCGTCTGGCTGGCCAAGGGGCGTATCGAAATGAGTTTTGGGTGACAACTCCCACTCGGTGACCGCCGAGCATTCGAAACCACTAACCAAACGCAGTTTGGTTGCCTCAATCACAGATCGCGCTGAGTGACCCAATCGTTGGTCAGTGCCCTCGGATTCTCGAAGCAACGTACTGATTGCGCGTTGAAGATGCGAAATAGTATTCGCCAAATCTTCAATCGACACACCTCGTTCGTCGATTGATGTGCCCTCAAAGGTTAATCTGAGTTTGTGATTGTGCAACCAGCGTCCCTATTAATCGATAGTTTTCTTAAACCTACTGTAATTGACCATCGGATTTTGCGCGCGGGTTCAGCACTGTGTTGACATGACGAGACGATTGGTCTGCATTCATCGGTGTTCGTTTAGTACCCCTCCACCTTGTCGCACTCGTAGATGAAGGGCTCGCCGGCGATAAATCGTCGGAGATTATCCTTGAACACCTCCCGGCGGCCCAAGTACATGTCCGGCACCAGCGCCGATGCGTGTGGCGAAAAGATCACGTTCGGCGTGTCCCATAGAGGGCTATCGGCCTCGGGCGGCTCTGGCTCCATAGCGTCTAAACCGGCCCCGGCCAACTCCCCATTCCGAATCGCTTTGCACATAGCGTTTTCGTCGACGATGCCGCCTCGGGAAATCACGATAATGTGAGCGGTCGGCTTCATCAGCGCGATGCGGCGGTAGTCGATGGATTTCATCGTCTCATTAGTGTAGGGGCAGGCGACAACGAACCAGTCGGAGATGGCAATGATGTCGTCGAGTTTTTCTAAGCCCCAGACCTCTTCGGCGTGTTCGGACGGCCTAGGGTCTTTGTCAACGGCGAACACCTTCATGTCGAAACCCGAAGCTCGTTTGGCCACACGGCGACCGATGTTCCCGAACCCGTAGATGCCGAGTGTTGCGCCTTCGAGTTCGATCTGACGCCATCCGTAGGTTTCGGGTCTCCACTCGCGAGCCAATTGTTGCGGAAGCATCTCGTTTAGGCGTTGCGCGAGTGAGGTGATGAGGGCGAAGACGTGCGTGGCCATCGGGCTGACGTGGGAGTCGCGGGAGTTGGTGACGGGGATGTCGGAATCGACGAGTTCGGGGATTTTCATGATGCCGTCGATGCCAGTCCCAGCGCAGTGTATCCACTTGAGATTCTTGGCGGCGAGGAATACCTTGCGGGTTGGCCATCCGCAGTAGGCGTCGGCGTCTTCGATGGCGATGAGCTGGTCTTCCTCGGTTTCGCACCACATGAAGTTGACATCGGGGAATGTTGCCTCGAGGTCGCGGATGACGGCGTCGTCGGATTCGCCGGGGGCTACGCCGCCGGGCATGGGGGTTACTACGACTTTCACGGCGGGGATCCTCGATCAGAGAAAAGGTGGAAGAGTTGATACGTAATCTATCAGGTAGAACGATGGACACCATGAGCGGCCGGATTTAACGGCTCGTTCCCTTTGTCCTTCGGACATTTCCGCCGTGACCGGGGGCAACCTTGTTGCGCACTACCCTACCGCCGACGCGATGTGCCCTCTTTGACGCGCATCCACTCATCATGTGGTGGGACTGGTTCGCCGATGACATATAGGAAAAAGTAGCAACCGGTGTCGCCGAGGAACTTGAACTGTTTTTTCAGGTCTTTGACGACATCGTAGAAGTCGCCGTGGGAGCGGAGGTAATCGATGAAGCAGCCGTATTCAGCGTCGAGTTCGATGATGCGCTGTGCGTTGTGGGCGATGGCGGCGAGTTTGCGTCGGTTTCGGATGACGCGGGTGTCGTGTGCGAGTTCCTCAAGCTCTTCTTCCGTTAGTGCCGCGACTCTTCCGATTTGAAAGTCGTGGAACGCTTCGTTGGTGTCAGGCCATTTTGCGTTGACGACTTGCCATGACATGCCGCTCTGGAAGACAGCTTTGGACATGACCTCAAGGTAGTCGTCGAGTGACGTGACTTGGACTTGGGGAGGAGCGCCTTTTTCGTCGGGCATGGAG
This sequence comes from Dehalococcoidia bacterium, assembly GCA_965232825.1. Lineage (GTDB taxonomy): Bacteria > Chloroflexota > Dehalococcoidia > Lucifugimonadales > Lucifugimonadaceae > Bin127. Next base: position 1,352,789 of record OZ247429.1, read on the forward strand.
TGGAACTTTCGGGAGAGTCAACGGGAATCTGAATTGGCGGTTCAAGTTTACATTTGGCATTGCGCGGGTAGAATGCTTGTTGCGCACTGGCTGTGCATCGGAGTTGCTAACGGAGTTGGATATCCATCATGCCGAACATCAATAGACTGAAAGCGCTTTCTGGACAATCTGCGATTGTGGGTGTTGCCGAATCTGATGAGATTGGGAACGTGCCGGACAAGTCGCCGTTGGCGCATCACGCGGAGGCGGCGATCAATGCGTTGGACGACGCCGGGCTTTCGCTTTCGGATGTAGACGGGTTGATGACGGCTGGGTGGTCGACGTTGGATGTGGGAGAGTATCTGGGGATACAGCCTAGGTTTACGGACAGCACCTCGGTTGGCGGATCATCATTCGTGATTCACATCGCGCATGCGATTGCGGCGATTCAAGCTGGCTACTGCGAGGTCGCGTTGATTACGCATGGTCAGGCGGGGCGTAACGATCGTGCCGGTCTGGGGGCAAATCTTGGGACGCCACAGAACCAGTATGAGCGTCCGTATGGGATCATTGGTCCGCCGGTTTCTTATGCGATGGCTGCACGGCGTTACATGCATCAGTACGGTGAAGACAGAACGCGCGAGGCCATGGCCAACATTGCGGTGTCGACTCGCAAATGGGCCAACATGAACGACAAGGCGTATTTCTACGACCGCCCGGCGACGTTCGATGATTACCACGATTCTCGTTGGATCGTGTGGCCGTTCCATCTGCTCGACTGCTGTCTGGTGACGGACGCAGGCGCGGCGATCGTGGTAACGACCGCGGAGCGTGCTAAGGACTGCGCCAAGGGTGGCGTCGCGATCTTGGGAGCGGCTGAAGGTCACGACCATTCGATGATTTCGCAGATGCCGGATCTGACGCGGGCGTTCGGCAGGAACACGGGTGAGCAGGCGTTGTCGATGGCTGGGGTTTCGCACTCGGATCTGGATCTGATGATGATCTACGATTCGTTCACCTATACCGTGTTGGTGTCGTTGGAGAACCTCGGGTTCTGTGCGCCTGGTGAAGGTCCGGATTTGGTTGCGAACCAGCGGACGGCACCGGGGGGTGATTTCCCGGTAAACACTTCTGGTGGCGGATTGTCGTACACGCACCCGGGGATGTACGGGATATTCACCGTCGTCGAAGCGGTCCGTCAGCTGCGCGGTGAGACCGGAGAGCGGCAGTTGGAAGACTGCGACTTGGCGGTGGCGCATGGGACTGGCGGTTACCTGTCATCGACGGGAACGGTGATCTTGTCAGCATCCTAAACGGGCAAACACATCGGGCAAACATATAATGCGCACATGTCGGAACATGGCGTACCCAGCGACGCAGATGCGGAGCGGTTAGATCCTCAGTTCGCAGAAAGTATTCGGCGCGAGATCGAGACGTGGCGTGCCGAGGGTATGATCTCCTCGGAGGTGGCGGAGACGCTGGTCAACCGATATCAAACCACGGAAGTGCATCGTCGCGCGTTCGGATTGAGTCGGTTTTCGAGCATCATCGCCATTTTCGGCACGGTGCTTGTGGGGCTCGGTGTTATCGGGTTGGTAGCGGTGAACTGGGACGGGTTATCTGGCTTCGCGAAGATTGGTCTGTTGGTAGGCTTCACTACTGCTTCGTATATCGTCGGTTGGTCGTTGGCATATCGATTTGAATATCCACGCACCGGTATCGCGATCATTCTGCTTGGCGCGATTTTGTTCGGCGCGTCGATACATCTGATTGCCCAGTCGTTCAACGTGGATGTTTATCACCCGAACTTGGTCATCGCTTGGTTCCTCGGAGTCATACCGCTCGCGTATGCCACGAGGTCAAATGCCGTCTTGGTTCTATCGATGATCCTGCTGCTCAGCGGACTCGGGTTCCGGTCGCAAGAGTGGACGACAACCGGATTCGATGACGGCGCGCTTTGGTTTTGGGGGCTTGTCGCATATATGTTGGTGGGTGCTGCCCTGTTCGCGATTGGCAGGCTTCATGCGCGGATGACGGAGTATCAACATTTTGTGCGGGTGTATGAGATCTGGGGATTCGTGATCGCCGGGATCGCGACTTACATCCTCGGGTCGATGTTTCTGTGGTCGGAGCTGGAGTACTCGGACTTGCCAACACTGACGCTCGAGTATTGGGCGACCATAGCGCTCTCCGTTGCAGTTTCAGCAGTGGTCACGTACGTCGGATACAGGTGGGATGCGACAGGCACCGTAGTCTCTGCTCGCTGGAGATGGGAGGTCAGCGGCGTGTTGACGATATTCGGCATCGCATTGTTGACGCTCGTCGGGCTGTTTGCATCGGTCTCGTGGTTCTGGTTGCCTTTCAATGCCGTCATCATCGCTGCCGTTGTTGCGATGGTTAACGCAGGCATCCGGTTCAACCGCAACTACTTGGTTAACATCGCGTTCATACTTTTCAGCATCACTGTCATCTCCCGCTACTTCGAGATCGGGCTTGAGTTGGGATTGCTGGATCAGGCGATGGCGTACATCGTTGCCGGCGCGTTGTTGATTGCGATGGGATTAGGGCTGGAGAGAGTACGCCGCAGGATCATCGGGGATATTCGAAACCGGTCGAACATTTCATGACGAACACCGCAACAAAGCTGCTTTTCGCGGTTGTCGCGTTGCAGATGATCGGCCTAGTGGCGTTCGCTGCCGTGAAGCAGTATGCCGTTGCCACTGGAACCGATGTGATTCTGCAAGGCACGCCTGTGGATCCCCGGTCGCTGATGCAGGGCGACTATGCGATTCTCGACTACGAGATTGCGGGTATCCCTGAGAATGTGAAGGCCGAATTCGCGGTTGGAGACGATGTGATTGTGGTTTTGACTAAAAAGGATGAGGTCTGGGAGGCAATCCGGTATCTGGACGATGACCGAGTGCCGAAGGGGAACGGTGAGGTTTTCGTTCGCGGTCAATTGCAGTCGAACGGCAGGATCGATTTTGGGATCGGGACGTATTTCGTGCCAGAGGGAACCGGGTTGCAGATCGAACGGGCGCAGGATTTGAAGATTCGAGTTTCGGTTAGCGATGACGGGGATGCGACGGTGACGGGAATAATTGTTGATGGGGAGGATTTTTCGCCGTAACGACGCGGCCGTATGTTGCTGGTCGGCATGCCGACGGACTGCGCGGTTACAATCTACTCACGGATTGAAACCCTTAAACGCAATCATCTCCGCGAAGGAATAGCCCGATGACGACTGATGCGCCTGCACGACCTGAGCCGGTATCGCAACCGGAATCTGATCGCTATTGGGAGGGTGCCCGGAACGGTGAGCTGTGGCTACAGCGGGACAAGGCCACTGGCGAGTACCAGTTCTATCCGCGGGCTTTCAGTTTGGCGACGCCGGGGGGTGAGGTTGAGTGGATGAAGGCGTCGGGCAATGCCACTTTGCACACCTTCGGCATCGTCCACATCCCGCCACACCCCGGATTCATGGGCGAAGTGCCATATGTCGCGGCGATTGTTGAGTTGGAAGAGGGACCGAAGATGGCGGCAAACATTGTGGGAGTGGATCCTGAGCCGGAGAATTTCAGCATCGGAATGGCGCTGAAAGTGGTTTTCACGAAGATCAGCGACGACTACACGCTGCCGAACTTCACGCCGGCTTGATGTCGTTTCGGGGATGACGGCCTCCACATCCTGCTAACCCGTCCCTATGCTCCTCTGGATTCCGGCCTCCGCCGGAATGACGTGGCATCTACAACGTCCTGGTTTGAGCCCCGGTTTTCGTCGGCATTTGGCGTGTTGCACAATTTAGGTATTGTTGCGCTGCTTTCGGTTTGTTGCGCGCAATGTGAGGGCATCGACATGAACAAGCACTTCTTAAGGTTCAAGGACCTCCCGCCGGCGGAGATTTCTCCGTTGCTGTACCGGGCGATCGAGCTCAAGAACGGTGCGGAGAGTCGAGCGTTGGAGGGGATGTCGGTGGCGTTGTTGTTCGAAAAGCCCTCGCTGAGGACGAAGTTGTCGTTTTGGATCGGTGCGGAAAAGCTTGGCGCCAAACCGGTGTACTTTTCGCCGGAGGAAGTCGGGCTTGGTCAGCGCGAACCGGTCTCTGATGTCGCGAAAGTGATCGCGAGCATGGCAGACATGGCTGTGATTCGCACTTTCGCGCAATCCACGCTGGATGAGTTCGGTGAAAACTGCGATGTTCCGGTGATCAACGCGTTGACGGATGAAGAGCATCCCTGTCAAGCGCTGGCCGATGTAATGACGATGTTGGAGATTCGTGGCTACCTTGACGATGTGCGCGTCGCGTTTATCGGCGATGGCAACAACGTCGCCGCGAGTCTCGCGTATGCGGTGGCCGGATTGGGTGGAGACATACTGGTGGCATCGCCGAACGGCTATGAACTGCCGTACGGCTTGCGCTCTGATATCGGAGGCTACACGTCAGATGTTGCCAAGATGGGTAGTGTGATTCAGATGCGTGACCCGGTTGAAGCTACAAGAAATGCAGATTTCGTCTACACCGACGTGTGGACGAGCATGGGTCAAGAAGCGGAGACGGCGCAGCGTTTGAAGGATTTCCGCGGTTACCAGGTGAATCCTGAACTGATGGAGTACGCAAAGCCGCAGGCTCGCTTCATGCACGACATGCCGGCCCATCCTGGCGAGGAAGTCTCTGAAGATATGCTGTCGCATCCATCGTCGGTTGTTTATCAGCAGGCCGAGAACCGGATGTGGGCACAGATGGCGTTAATGGAGCACATCGTCCAGAATTAGCGGCTACCCTCACCTTAACCCTCTCACAGAGAGAGGGGACAATGCAGCAACAGCAATCACGATGTCGCTACCAGTAATAGCCATAGTTGGTCGCCCCAATGTCGGGAAATCGACTTTATTCAATCGCATCGCGGGCAGTCGGATCGCGATCGTTAGCGACACGCCCGGGACGACTAGAGACCGAGTCTCGGTAGATGCGGAGTGGCTCGACTGTCGCTTCATGCTGATCGATACGGCGGGTATCGAGGATGTGCCCTCGGCAGAGTTGCAACTTTGGGATGAGGTCAGGACGCAGACCGAACGGGCGATTCACACGGCTGATGCGGTGATCATGCTTGTGGATTCCGCAGCGGGGGTGACGGCCTCGGACTACGACGCAGCAGAACTCTTGAGGAGATCAGGGAAGCCGTATGTGTTGGCGGCGAATAAGACCGACAACACTACGCGATTGGCAGAGCTGTATACGTTCGCCTCGTTGGGCATGGGAGAGGCAATTCCGATTAGCGCATATCACGATATCGGTGTGGCGGAGATGATGGATGAGGTCTTCGAATACGTCGATGATGATCCCGAAGATGAGGTACCCGGGGATATCATACGGGTAGCAATCGCCGGGCGGCCCAATGTTGGAAAGTCGGCGATCTTCAATGCGTTGACCCACGAGCAGCGATCGATCGTAAGCGCGGTCCCAGGTACCACTAGGGATACGGTGGATGCCGTGTACGAGTATCAGAACCGACCGATGATGTTTCTAGATACTGCCGGGTTGCGCCGGCGCGGGAAGACCGAGCAGGGAATCGAGAAGTACAGCGCCATCCGCACGATCGGCGCGATTGAGAGGTCGGACGTAACGATCCTCGTGTTGGATGCCGAGGAATTCGTCACCGCCCAGGACACTCACATTGGCGGATATGCTCGTGACGCTCACAAGTCAGGCATAGTCGTCGTCAATAAATGGGACTTGTCTAGGGAGATAGGAACCTCATTCGAAGAGGCCATGGACGAGATAAAGGATCGGTTCAAGTTCATCGTTGGTGCCCCAGTGTTGTTAACCTCGGCGCTCACGGGCCGTGGCATCAATCGGATTCCCGACGCCATTATTCGCACCTTTGCCCAATTCACGAAACGCGTTGAAGCCAATCAACTTTCAAAGACGCTGTACGCGGCACTGGGTGATCGGCCGTTGCCCGCGCACGGCAGAAGGCGGGTCCGCATATCGGCAATCGAGCAAGTGGCAATTCGTCCGCCGACATTCGTGATAACCTGCAAAAACGCTGAATTTCTGCATTTCTCATACAAGCGGTACTTGGAAAACAGGATGCGAGATGCGTTCGGTTTTCAGGGATCGCCGATCAGGATGCTTTATCGTGACACTGCTTGAGACCAAATGAACGAATGGTTGGCGTGGGTCTTAATCGCACCCGCAGCATATCTCATCGGATCGATACCGGTGGGCCTCATCGTCTGCAAGATGTTTGGAGGCATTGACCCGCGCCAGCATGGCAGCGGTTCGATGGGTGCGACGAATGTGTTGCGGACCGCCGGGAAAAAAGCAGCGGCATTGGTGTTCGTGCTGGACTTCGCGAAAGGCGCTTTCGTAATCGCGGTGTCGTTGATCCTTGTGCCGGGCTCCTACCTGTTGCATGGGATGGCCGGGACATGCGTCATTTTGGGTCACACATGGCCAGTGTTTGCGGGATTCAAAGGCGGGAAAGGCATTTCCCCCGGTTGGGCCGCGCTCGTGGTGTTGTCGCCTACTGCCGGTGTTGTCACATTGATCGGCTTGGCGATTGCGTTGCTGACGCGGTATGTTTCGCTCGGATCGATTATTGGAGCGTTGCTGGGAATCTTGGCGTTGATCGTTATCGCGATCGTCGATATTCCAATAACCGACAGCTTCGTGTTGGCGGAACCAACCGAGTATCTAGCCTTTGCAATCCCGACGGTCGTAGTGATCCTATTCAGCCATCGAGAAAACATCTCCCGATTACGCAAGGGGACGGAGAACCGCCTCGACATAAACGCCGCGGAGGGGAAATCGACCTCTGGCGAACAGGGAGCCTGATCCGATTTCCGCAATCGGCATCATAGGTGCGGGATCTTGGGGTACCGCTTTGGCCGTGTTGCTGGGGCGCCAAGGAAACGAGACGCGCCTACTCGCCCGGACTGAAGAGCGCGCGGTTGAGTTAGCGGCCGACCGCGAAAACAAACGTTACCTGCAAGGGATGACGTTCCCAGATGAAATGTCGGTCCTTCATGACCCGCGGCTTACGTTGTCCGGCGTTGACTGTGTGATCATCGCCGTTCCATCAGTTGCGATGCGTGAAGTCATCGAAGCTCATGTTGCGGAGATTGCTCCCGAGACGATCGTTGTGAGTGCCACCAAGGGGCTCGAGATCGAGAGTGGGAAACGGATGAGCGAAGTCATCGCCGAGAGCATTTCGGTTTGCCACGCGGTGTCGGTCGATGAAGCGATGCGTAGTATCTGCGCATTGTCGGGTCCCAATCTTTCGGTTGAGATAGCCATCGGTTTACCGGCACTTGCGACCGCCGCTTCGGTTTCGATCGAAACGGCCGAGCGAATCCAGATGATGACCAGCGGAGAACGTCTCCGCGTATACGCGTCGGACGACATCATTGGCGTCGAATTGGGTGGGACATTGAAGAACATCATCGCAATTGGAGCAGGATTTATCGACGCGTCGGGTTTGGGATCGAATTTGAAGGCGGCATACGTGACGCGCGGGTTACACGAAATAACTCTCTTGGGATTGGCTCTTGGTGCGAAACCAGCTACGTTCGCAGGATTGAGCGGCGTGGGCGACATGTTGACGACTTGCTACAGTCCTTTGAGTCGAAACTACCGATTGGGCACTAGATTGGCGGAAGGAGATTCCGTCGAAGACGCGTTGGAGTATGTGGGCCAGACCGCAGAAGGTGTGCCGACGACGCGCGCGACGTTGCGGATCGCGCGGCAGTTAGGCGTCGAGATGCCGATCACCGAGACGGCGCACAATGTCATGTTCGATGGGGTTCCGCCGACCGAAGCGATGGGAGATTTGATGCGCAGGGAGTTGCAGCGGGAGTAACCACCTCCGTTCCGGCTGTTGTAGGATTTTGCATAGAATGCGGACGCGGTGAATCGATCCCTCAAACATGACCAAGACTCCTAAAGAAGCAATGACCGAGCGTGAGTTGGCTACACTCGAGACTTGGCGAGAGTTTGTTGAACTTTCGCGTGTCGTGTCGCGCGCACCTAAAGAAAAGTATTGGGAGTGGGCGGAATCTCCTGAGGGTATCGATGCCATGGTCGATCTCATCGCCGGCACGATAGGGGAAGCACTCCAAGAGCTTGAGAAAAATTAACTAGAGCGCGCCTAGGTCCTTCGATTCGAACAACGCCCCTCATTGAGGGGCGGATTTTTCATGATGGTTAGTAGTCGATGAATCAAGACATCATTGACGGAGTTTGGTATCCTAACGCCGAATTCGTTGAATCCGTAATCACTCGCTTGGTTCCAGTTCTTTTTCCGTCGTACGACATTGCCGAACCTGACTTTCAGTTTTTGGGTGGAGAACAGGGACGCGGATTGCTCACGTCTTCGCTTGCTCGTCCGATGCCATATTTCGGTCTAGACCGTTATCCGTCAATCGCTGAAAAGGCTGCGGCTTTGATGTGGTCAATTACGTTGAATCATCCCTTCAACGACGGCAATAAACGCGCTGCGCTGACAACCTCATTTGTCTTCATAGTTAACAATGCCCATACCATTTTGGTTAACCAAGACGTAGCCGTTGAGATGTGTCTTAGGGTTGCCGCAAATAAACCTGGTTATTCGGAAGCGTTCATCGCAACATGGATGCGTCGGCATATGCTTTCATCCGAAGATTTCAGCAATCGAAGGGCTACCGACGCAACTTTTGCACAAATGCATGCCGATCCAACGGGACGATTATGGGCCGACCTAGACACCGAACAACAACGAGCGTGGCTAGCTTTCTACAGATCGATCGCTTCTCTATGAGAGTTGCTGAGCAACACTTCTTTGCTGGCGCCTGATTGTTGACCTAATCACTGAACCCTCAACTGCCTCAATCTCGGATCGAACCAGTCGCGGAGCCAGTCACCCAGGAAGTTGAAGCCCATTACGACGAGGAAGATGGCGACGCCGGGCAAGGTGCTGATCCACCAAGCGCGGGAGAGGTGTTGACGCCCGTCGGATGCCATGATGCCCCATGCGGGTGTGTCTGGCGGTACGCCTACACCGAGGAAACTGAGGGTGGATTCGGTGAGGATGAGTGATCCGACGCGGAGGCTTCCGATGACGAGGACGGTTCCTACGACGCCGGGGAGGATGTGTCGGAAGAGGATGCGGGCTTGCGATGCGCCTTGGATGCGGGCGTAGCTGACGTAGTCGGATTCTCGGAGGGTAAGGGTTTCGGCACGTACGACGCGGGCGAAGTTGTCCCATCCGAAGAGTACGAGAAGAACGATGATAAGTTCAAGGCTCTGGCCGAAGACCACTACAACTACTAGTGCGACGAGGAGGAATGGCATTGCGAGCGTGAAGTCGACGGCGCGCATTGCGGCTTGGTCGACCCATCCGCCGCGGTATCCGGCTACGAGCCCGATAACGGTGCCGCCGATTCCTCCGGCGAGGATTACTGCGGTGGAGATGATAGTGGAGATCCGAGCACCGTAGATGGCTCGGCTCAGGACGTCTCGACCTTGGTGATCAGTCCCAAGTGGATATTCCCATGTTCCGCCGTCCATGAATATTGGCGGTGTGAATGCTGCTCTTAGGTTGCCCCTCAAGGGATCATGCGGCGACAGCTGTTCGGCGAATATTGCGCAGACGAGCATCAATACGAGGACCGCGAATGGGACGACGGGGTACTGTCGCGACCACGCCCAACCGACGCGCAGCGCCCGCAATACCGGGTTGCTCGGTAGCGTATCGTCGAGGGGCGACGGCACGTATGTTGCTTCGATGGACATCTAAGTTGTACGCTAATCCAACCGAATTCTTGGGTCTAGTTGGGCGTAGAGGAGGTCGACGATGAGGTTGAGCAGGATATAGAAGGATGAAAAGAGGATCACAATGGCGCTGAGGACGGGGAAGTCGTTGTTTTTGATGGATTGGACGGCGAGGCGACCGACGCCAGGCCACGCAAAGACGGTCTCGATGACGACGGTGCCAGTAAGGAATGCGGCGAAGATTAGGGCGGCGACGGTTAGCGGTGGAATTATCGCGTTGCGAAAACCGTGCGACCAGATTATCTTGCCGGAGGAGACACCTTTGGCTCTGGCAAGTTTGATGTATTCGCTGTCAAGGACGTTCAACATGGCCCCTCGCGTGATGCGCATCAATCCGGCTGCCGGTAGCCAACCGAGAGCGATAGATGGCATGATGAAATGTTGCCAGCCTTCGTTTCGACTCGATGGCAACCATCCTAGCGTCAAGGAAAAGATGAGGATCATCATTATTCCTATCCAGAAAACAGGAACCGACTGTCCGAGCAAGGCGAACCCGCGAACGCCGTAGTCGATGATTGATCCGCGTTGAACTGCGGATATTACTCCTAAGGGGACACCGATGAGGATTGCGACGCCGAACGCGACGCCTCCCAACTGCAAAGTGTTAGGCACGCGTTCGCGCACCAATCTGATACTTGGGACATCGTAGTAGAGTGATTCACCGAAATCTCCGCGGAGCGTATCCCAGAGCCACACACCGTATTGGACGTAGAGGGGTTTATCGAGACCCATACGCTCACCCCAAGCGTCCCAAGCTTCCGGTGTCGCATATTCGTCGAGATAAATGTTGCGAGGATCGCCGGCGGCGCGGGACAGGCCGAAGACGACGATCGTGATCAACAGTACGATCGCGACCCCGAAGGCTAGTCGGTTAACAATAATTCGCCACATGGTCGTTGTTCAACAGTCGTCGCGACTGCTGACACCCTCTTTTCAACTTAAGGTGGCGACCCGATTTCTTGAATCCGAAACCCGATCACGGGCGACCACCAGATGCCGGCCAGCAGGTTGACTGGCCGACATCACGTGTCTCGATTTACCTGAGAACGATCGTATCTGCGCCGTTGAAACTGCCGAACGTTTCGGTGTACGGCATCCACTCAGCTACCTCGGGCGAGACTGCGTAGAGTTGGCTTTGTCGGACCATCGACATCACCAACGAAGTCTCCGCGAGCCAGTCCGTGAGGAAGATGTTGTTCTCGATGCGTTTCTGTGCATCGGTCTCAATCAAGTTCGCCCAATAGGTCTTCTCGAGGAGGTCGTTTGGCAGTTCGATACCGCGGTTGGCCCCACCTTTGGCGGCCGTCATCAAACGCCCCTTGGGTTCGTCGAAGTAACCCAAGTTCATGTGGTGGTACAGCGGAATATCAATCGTGCGACCGATCAGTTTCGGTCGATTACCGGAATACGCGGTCGCATCGATTTCAACATTCAAGTTCAAGTTTGCGGCCCATTGCAGCACCGCAGCTTCGGCGATGTCGAAAGGCAGCGAACCGGAGTCTGGCGTCAACCACACCGGCATCGTGAAACCCTCTTCAACACCGGCCTCGGCCATCAGGGCTCGTGCACCTTCCGGGTCGAACGGGACTTCCCATTCGGGTTTCCACAACGGGTCGTTGCTCGTGAATCCAGTGAAGGTATAGTGCGGTGGGTATAGGCCTTGCCCGATCACCTCGTTAATGGCAGCGCGGTCCACGGCCATGCTCAAAGCTCGGCGGAACTTGTTCCCACGTTCCATCGAATCGGGGTCGTTAGGGTCGCTGATCCAAGGATGATCGGCGTCGGGTTTCCATCCTTCACGCGGAAACTCGGTTGACGGGTCGACCGGGTCTGATGTCTGCCAGAAGTTGCCGCCCATGTAGATGTGCAGCGTCTGACCTTCGCCAAGGGGTTGAACTCGAGATCCATCGAGCTGTCCCGTGGCCTCAAGCACGAATTGCGCTGACATCACGGAGATGTGGACCTCGCCGTTAACGAACGCCGCAACCCGTGTCGCAGGTTCAGGGATGGCAACCATCCGCATTGCTTCGATAGCCGGCACTTTTCGATAGTGCTCGGTCACCGCTTCAAACTCGATAAAGTTGTCAGCTTCGCCTTCGATCATCATGAACGGACCTTGTCCGATCTTTCTACCGCCGGTCTCCTTGCCGAGTTCATCGATCGCGCGTTTCGAGGTCGCGGTCAGCGTGTTTCGCCAGACGTTGGAGGTCTCGAGGAGCCATACCGGGCTCAATGTTGCGCCTTCTTTGACGTGCATGATGACCGTGTTGTCGTCAACCGCTTCCCACGAACCTTGGTACTCGCCAACGAAACCGGATCGCCCGTTGGTATTGCCTTCGCGCAGGGCGTCGTTAAAGGACCAGGCGACGTCTTCCGCGGTCAACTCTCCCCAACCGTGGTGGAACTGCACCCCGTCGCGGATATTGAAGGTGATCGATCGCGCGTCTTCGGCCACCTTCCAACCATTGGCGATACTGATCGCCGGGTTGAAAGTACCGCGTTGCGGTACCGGTGCTGGGTCGGCGTAGATGATGGCGTCCGCTACACCGAAGTTGTCGCTGGTGTAGTCATCGTAAGGCGAACTTGTGAACCAACCGGCTCCGATGTCGGGCGAAATGACAACCAACTTGCCTGACTGCGACGTCGGTGCTTCGACGACTGCCGTGGCTGCGGCCAAGGTTTCGGCACCGGCTCCCGCGCCATAGGCCTCGGCCGTCGCGGTTACGACGACCTCAACTTCGACTTCACGGGTGACCTCAACCTGTACCTCTTTCTCGACCTCCTTTTCCACGACTACCGTCTGGATAACCGTCTCACCAGCAACCTGTACCTCCTTTTCCACGACTACCGTCTGGATAACCGTCTCACCAGCAACCTGCACTTCCTTTTCGACGACGACCGTCTGGACCACCGTCTCACCGGCAACCTCGACCTGTTTCTCGACGACTACTGTCTGCGGGACCGTGCGTTCGACAACTTTTTCGACCTCGACGGTCTGAACGACGATCGTTTCGCTACCGCAGGCGAACACTATAGCGGACAGCATCAGCGCGAACGCCAAGGCTACGCCTGATCTCGATATCCAAATTCTTAGCATGACGTCCCTCCTAGGACCGTTTCAGAGGATGATTCCTGTGAGTTTGCTCACGAGTAAGAAGTGTTGTGTCTTGCAACAGCATACCCTATCTCGCCTTGAGGTACCAATTAGGGTCCTCAAGCGCTTCGTAGACGATGCCGCCTTCAACCTGGTCGGGCATTGGCCAGCCCAACAGATGGCAGAGCGTGGGCGCGACGTCAACGACTTGGACTTTGCGCTCCAATTCTACGCCTTTTCGGACACCGGCTCCCGCGAGGACGAATGTTGAGTGTTGGCTACCGATCCCGAAGACGGACGATGGCAAGTGCTTGCCGTGGACGCCGTCGAATTCGGGCCGCATGGCGTAGATGACATCGCCCGCAGATGATCCCCAGATATTCAACATCTCAGCATCTTGACGGCTGAGGACGACGGAGAACGGGTGTTCCCCAGTATCCGGATCGGTATAGGACATCAGAGTGTCGATAATTTTGCGTTGGATTTTCTCGTAGTCTTCTGGGTCGACGTGTCCTTCGGGGTCGCGGCCTTTAACTGGGATGAAGATGTCGATCGAATTCATCGGGATGGCGATACTCTTGTCAAAATCGACCTCGAATTTGTTCTGCATCATCACGTCCCAATCGACGCGGTCGGGAACTTCACCGGGGCCGAATGGACCCGTTCGCGCGGCGTCTTGGCTCGACGGTTTATCGGTGAAGACGAGTAATCCCGCGTCGACAAGTATGTCTTTGACATCAGGCGGATCGCTGCGATTGGGAGTCGCACCATGATCCGAAACTATGCATACAACTGTGTCTTCGTCTGCGAGTGCCATCAGTCTGCCAATCATCTTGTCGGCAGATTCGTAGGTGTCTTTTAATCCGTTTAGGCAACGTTCGACCACACCTGGTGCTGCACCACTGATGGGATCCGCCGAGCCCATGAAGAAATGGTCGGAGTAGTCCGTGGCGTGGGTTTCAGCCATTAAGATGTCCCAATCGTGGTCGCGAGTCAGCATTTCGGCGATGTCGGCGATTCGGGAATGATGGAAGTCGCAGAGTTCGATGTAGGTTCGGTCGTCAACAAAGCCGAGTGCGTCGCGAGCCGGGTTCTGGAGGAAGTTGCCTACCTTTTCATCGATCTCGTCAGAAACTGCAGGGGGATTGGAATATCCGCGTCGAGGCCAGATTTGGGGAAAGAACAATTCAAAGTTGTCGGCGTTCGGAGTAAGAGTGATGAGTTTGCACGAAACGTAGCCTTCCACGTCCTCGCCATCAATTTCGAACGATTCGAGTTGCCAATCGGACCATTCGCCAACGCCGAGGTTGGTGAACGGCGCTGCAGCGTTTTTGTTCGTGGCAACTAAAACTCGGTCGTAGCCGTGATCGGCGGATGCATAAATGAGGACGTTCCAATCCTGCGGCGTCCCGTCGTGTCCCCGATGCAGGATCGTTCGGCCGCGCTTCAACGGTGTAAGGGTAACCGTTGCCTCAAGCGGGTCGAGCGAAGAAGTCGGGGTGTTGGTCCAACCTGCGGCAGGTCTGATTTCGACATAGTCGTAAGGGGCATCAGTCCCTCCACGGCTAGGATCGGTGGCTTCGGGATCAATCGTCCCACCCACCGGGCGGGGACGCCATTTACCTGAAACGAAGAGGTGGTAACCAGCAATCTGGTGGTAGTTGGAGACGCCTGGTCCGGATCCCTCAATCTGCATTCCGCGTTCGAGCGTGGCGGGCCAAGTGATCTCTTGTTTGATCATGATCGGAGTCTTACCAGCGCGCTCCGCGGTAGTCCAGATCTGCTCAGATTCGGACGTGTGGGCCGCCATCGTCCATTGGGCCGTCTTCATCGATTCGCCTTCGCGATGCGATCCCCACCACATGATGCCGTGCGTACCTTGCCAACTACCGCTAAAAAGCGACGTCCATCCGCAAGGCGTCAGCGTCGGGTGTGTACCCAACATCGGACGTGAGACGCCGTTTTCCAAGAGTTTCTTCATGTTGGGCGCGCGGCCCCACGCTGCCATACGACGCCAGAGTTCCATGCTCGCACCGTCGGTGCCGATCAAGATCGCCTTCTTTGCTGGGCCTGGACGTAGGTTCATTGCGGGTTATTCAGTGCCGATGCGCGCGAATCCGATGCGGCGCGGATGCATATTAGCACGATTCGGGCAACCTCGCGCCTTATGATGACCGCTTCGTATCATCGGGTAGCGCGACCGATACGATTCCAAGCGCTACCGAAGGAATTGTGCGACTACGGACATCGCGGCAATGGCGGCGGTTTCGGTTCGCAGAATTCTGGGACCCAGGCTTACGAGCGTGGCGCCCTTGTCGATTGCGCGCATCGCTTCGTTTTCTGAAAATCCGCCTACCGGCCCCAAAACGAGAGCCAAGTTGGTAGGCAGTTGATCGTCTTTGCACAGGTCGGTGAGAATATCGGACATCATTGGTCCGTTCGCGCCTTCCCAGAGGAAGATTATTGGGGTGTTTTGAGCCGAAAGGTCGGAAAGAACGGTCGACATGGGAGCCGCTTCGGTGATCATCGGTAGTCGCACGCGCCCCGAAAGCTCAGCAGCCTCCGTGACGATGCGGCACCACCTTTCCTTGCGATTGGCGCCGATGGTCGCTTCGGACTTCAAAACGCGTTCCGTGATAATCGGGCGAAATTCAGATGCCCCAAGTTCGGTGCATTTGGCCAAAGCAAACTCGTAACGCTGGGGACGATTCAGTGCCATGGCCATGGTCACTCGGGTGCTCATCTCGACGTCTGGTTCGGTCACTGCCGAAAGTTCGGCAGATACTTGCCTTCGATCGACTTCAGGTATCAGGTTGGCTGTCCATTCCCGGCCATCGCCGCAAAATATCTGAAAGGATTCGCCGACCCTAAGCCGCAATACGTTTCGGATTTGGTGGGAGATATCTTTGGGTAGATCGACACGCGCGCCGATTGCTGACCCGGCCGGAAGATTAGAGCCAACGTAAAACCGGTGCATTCGTAACCGCCCCCTACGAACCGCTGGCTTTGATCATTCGCAACATCATCCAATCACCTTCTTGTTTCGTGTCAGAAATAGACAGCGATCCAGTGTGCGTGAATGCTTGTTTGACCGCATCGATCTGATCGTTCATGATGCCAGAGGCCAAGATGACGCCGCCTGATTTGACATTGTCGATGACATGTTCGGCGAGGTCGATCAAAACCCGTGACGTTATGTTGGCAAATACGTAATCAAACTTGGAATCCGGCAGGTCGGGGTTGGGGACCGAACCCTGCAGGACGTGGGAGTGTTCGGAGACGCCTGACATGACGAGATTGTCGCGTACGGCGCGAACCGCGGTCTCGTCGATGTCGACGCACCAAGCTCCGGAGGCACCCATCTTCAGCGCCACGATCGACAAGATACCCGACCCGCATCCAATGTCGAGGATCCGACTTCCAGACAGGTCACCCTCGTCGGCTTCAGTGATGATCTGGTTTAAGCAGAGCCGAGTCGTCGGATGGTTGCCGGTGCCGAATGCCAACCCTGGCGACAGATAGACCTGTACATCGTCGGTTGGACGCGCCGCTGGCATCTCGGCATCCATAGAGGACGGGGATATGACGATTCGATCGCCGACACGGATTGTAGGGAATGTTTGATTGGACCATTCGTCGGCCGTTACGATGCGCTCTGTACGCGGACCAACATCGGCGAGTTCGGACATGAGGCGCAGACCGATTTCGATCATGCCCTTACGGTTTGCGACTGTGTCGTCCATTTTCAGATAGCAAAATACCGTGACGATGTCGTTCGGGGCGTAATCTGGTCCGACTTCGTCGGCATCCCAATCACCGGATTGGGAGATGAACACTCTCTCGTCGCCGTAACGCGAGAAGAGATGGGTGACCGGTTCCGCGAATTCCGAAAGTAATTCGACGCTGATTTCGAGCCAGCGATCGTTTGGGGCGTCCTGCCAGCTCATTTAACGGGGAGGGTGAGGTTTTTGAGCGTCTTTGTCTACGCTCGTTACTGTCCGGAAAATGCGCCCTTGAGCCAGCTCCAAATGCCGTTTTCGCTGCCGTTTTGTGCGGACCGTGCTCCGTAGGTCACATCATTTTCGACGATAACAGGATCGAGTGCTCGGCCGTCGGTTGCGCGCATGGTGTCGCCGAGTTGCCGGACGAGGTCCTTCTGTTCGGTGGTTAGCGAGCGCGGTGTAACTACAGCGAATTGGATGATTTGGTCGCCGCGTGGGCCATCGTTGCGAAGCCGGGGCACACCCAATCCCGTGAGCACACTCTGGTTGCCCGTTTGGACGCCGGGTTCGATCGTAACCGTTTTGTCGCCTTCCAATGTCGGCACGGTGATCTCTCCGCCGAGCATTGCTGTTACAACATTTAATTCAGCACGGATGAGGACATCGTTGCCACTGCGGGTGAAGACTCGATCTGGTTCGATTTGGACCCGGACGTAAAGGTCGCCGGCTTGACCGCCAAGTTCGCCTACATCACCATGACCCCGCATCACGATACGGTTGCCGTCGTCAACCCCAGCAGGGATGTCGATCGAGATCTTGCGTCGGTTATTGGCGACGCCGGTCGCGTTGCATTGATTGCAGGCGCGGTCAACCCGGGTTCCAATT
This sequence comes from Dehalococcoidia bacterium, assembly GCA_965232825.1. Classification (GTDB taxonomy): domain Bacteria; phylum Chloroflexota; class Dehalococcoidia; order Lucifugimonadales; family Lucifugimonadaceae; genus Bin127. The sequence continues at coordinate 1,370,280 of OZ247429.1, forward strand.
CCTCGGCAAGTGGAACATTCGCCGATCTGCTCGAAATTTCCGAACAATGTTCGTTGCGCGCGGCGTACCTTACCGCTGCCGTTGCATGTTTGGCACGTGGTCTTTTGGCTGCCGGGCTCACCGCGTGATCCGTTGCATCGGGAACAGATTTCTCGTCTCATGACGTCGGTTTCACGGCTTGAACCGAATATCGCCTCACGGAAGGAAATGCTCAATGCAAGCTCGACGTCTCGCCCGCGGCGCACGCGTGTGCCTGAGGCACCGCCGAAAAACGATTCAAATATGTCGCCGAAGCCGCCAAAGTCGCTGAACCCTTCGAAGCCATTGCCAGCGTTGCCGTTGACGCCTTGGTGGCCGAAACGATCGTAACGGGCGCGGCTCTCGGAATCGCTGAGGACTTGGTACGCTTCGTTAATCTCCTTGAAACGTTCGGTTGCGCCCGCTTCTCGGTTTCGGTCCGGGTGGTACTGCAAAGCCAACCGTCGAAATGCTTTCTTAATGTCTTCCTCGTTTGCGGTGCGAGGAATTTCAAGCACTTCGTAGTAGTCGCGCTTTTCGCTCATGGGTTACGGCCGTTCTTTCGATATCGTGAGTGAGATGTGAGGTGGTGTTGGATTCGACTGGCTCAACCACGGTTTACCATCGCGTCCAACGTTTCGGCGGCAAACGTAACGGTGGGTATCGCCGTACCGTACGCTGTTCGCATAGGCGAAATCAATCCGACAACGCCGCGGGCGTCGACTTCACCGCCATAGCCGCACATGATTACGCTGTAGTCACAAAGTTCGGGCCGAACATTGTCGGTTCCGATCGAAACGACTGGTTGGTTGCGGTAGGTGACGCCGGAAATCAAGTCTGCGAAGGCATCGTCGTTTTCGAGCGCAGAAATTGCCAGAGCACCTTTTGCCGGTTGCGCGGCCAACTCGGGATCTGACATGAAATGCCCGAAACCACTCATGTATCGCTCGCCAGGAACGGAATCGGCGTGCATCAACGCGTCGACCGTAGCGTGCCATACTTGCCGTTCAAATTCGTCCTCGATATCCTCGCGATCTTTGTTCGCCGCGAGTTCGCGGACGCCCTTTCCGGTGACTTCTGCGGTGACCTTGTTACGGGCCCGCTCCAATTGGGAGTCGTTGACGCTTCGGTCCAATTCGATCACTCGGCGGTATACGCGCGCTTCTTGGAGCACGAGTACCAGCATTACCAACATGTCCTGTAGTCGTAACAGTTCAATCTGTTTGACGTCAGGCATTTTTGCGCGTGGTGCAGTGATGAACGCAAGCGCGCCGATAAGGTCGGCGATCACCGAGGCGGCGATTCGTACCCATGCATCGACATCATCAGGTGTGATATCGACCTGCCGCTGCAGCATGGTAACCAAGCCCTCAGGTGGAGGCGATGTCAGATCCAATCCACCGACGAAATGTCGATATCCCTTTTCGGCCGGAATCGCACCTGAAGATGAATGGGGCCTAAGCAAGTAGCCTTCGTCGACGAGAACGCCGACCTCGTTTCGGATCGTGGCAGGGCTGACATTGAAACCGGCGGAACTTGCAACCGCGTTCGATGAAACCGGCACCGCGGTCGATATGTAGTCGTCCACGATGAAGGTCAGTATGGTGCTTCTTCGCTCAGGCAGAGGCATGTTTCGAGAGAAAGGGTTGACGGTTACGGATGACCGTCCCGACATGAGACATAGTACGCCACCCGTCAATAGATCGGAGCGCCTCTCTACTTAGAGAATCTATCACGAGACGATCATCAGGCCAATTCTGACAGGCATCAGAGGTTGAACGCCGTTGAAAAGGTTACACCAAGGATTTTGGGGTGGATATGGCGGATATCGACGCCGTGTTTCGCAAACGCCGGAGCCAAAAGCAATGTTCGGTGGCAATGACTTGGATCGCCTTCAGAACACACGACAGCTGAACGTTTCCCCGCGGCCAAACGGGAAATTTCTGCGATGGCAGCCAAGAAATCCGGGGCAGACGATCGGGTCTGGTACCAATCATCAGTCGATCGGTCATGTTTTCCGGTTGAACGTCTGGAGCCTCGTGGCATTCCGCCTAACGAGTCACCTTTCCACACGTAGTCGATGTCCATTCGATTAAGGTTTTCTTCAAATTGATTCCGATTTGACCACGGTGCGAACCGCGAACGGGGTAAGGATCTCACGTCGATGATTAGTTCGATTTCGTGTGGCCTTAGCAGTTCAGCGAAGCGGTCCCATGTGTGGTTGCTGTGGCCAATTGAGTAGATTGTGACGTTGTGAGTATCCATGTTGAGAAATCGGCAGTGCTCCATATAAAAGTACACTCGATATCGGAACCAGATCACATACCCACAACCGGAGTTGGATACGAAAGATGGAGATATCGCTTAACGGACAGAAAGCATTCCTAGTCAAGACTGCCTCCGGGACGGTCATTTGTGATCCGGCGAATGAGGAGGAGGCGACGTTCGTTCCCTCGTCCGCGGCGGATGACACGGTGGTGACCGCGGTGTTGAGGAGTCGGCCAGCCAATTCAAGTTTTCGGAAGTCGGGGCGAATTGGAGGGTCGGATGTGATTTCGCATCCGGGAGAATATGAGATCGGAGATTTGGGCTTGCGGGGTATCGCTATACCGGTGGCGGGAGAGGGGAAGAGGACTGTAACTTCGTTCCGGATAGATGCGGAGGGTTTGACTACCTATATGCTCGGGCGGCCTCAGGCTTCGCCCGATTCCCGGACTGTTCAGATCATCGGCCGTGTTGATGTCTTGCTATTGGACGCGGCGCGGCTCGAGATGGATGTCAAAGAGCTTTCGTCTCTGATTGGAGCATTAGACCCTTCATTGGTCTTGGCGAATGGACTGAATGCCGACAGCAATGAACCTAGCCCGATGTTGAAGTCGCTGCGCGGCGAGATGGGTGGCGATCAGACGAGTCAGGAACCGCAGGCGCGCGTCAGCGTAACCAGGAGCAACTTGCCCGATGACCGGCAGTTAGTCGTATTGCGCCCACGCGCATAGTCCCTATCTACTCAAAATCACAGCGACCGCCGGAATAATTCCGGCGGTCGCCATTTGTGATGCCTTAAATGGCTTTCGCGGTCTGAACTAAACCTGTTCTTCGTTAGACCTTCGGGTGTACTGGTATCCGAAGTATCCTGCTACGCCGAGGAGGACGAGCACGAGGATGATCGCGAGAGGCAGGGTGGCGTTGAAACCGCCAGTCTCTTCAGGCTCGGGCGTCGCCGTTGGCGGCACCGCAGTCGCGGTTGGCGGTACCGAGGTCGCCGTGGGCGGTACCGCAGTCGCCGTGGGCTCGGGCGTCGCGGTCGGTTCGGGTGTCGAAGTCGGCGGTACCGGAGTCGGCGTCGGTGGAACCGGTGTCGGCGGGATAGGCGTTGCCGTAGGCGGCACGGGAGTCGGCGGCACGGGAGTCGCAGTCGGCTCAGGCGTCTCAGTCGGTGGTACCGGCGTCGCGGTTGGCGGTACCGGTGTTGGCGTCGGCGGTATCGGTGTCGGAGTTGGAGGTATCGGGGTAGCCGTCGGTTCGGGTGTTGCAGTCGGTGGCACCGGTGTTGCAGTCGGTGGCACCGGTGTCGCAGTCGGTGGTACCGGCGTCGCAGTCGGCTCGGGAGTGGCAGTGGGCGAAATCGCAGGGAAGAATAGGCGCATTTCAGCGGGTTGCCCCGAATTGAATATGCTCGGCGTTTCAGCCTCAAGCGCCTTGTTCGGGTTCGCCGGATCACCCTTGTCAATCAGATAAAACTTGATCGGCATACCGTTCAAGCTCTCGTCAGTGGTGTCAACGGCCAAGTTGTATGTGCCTTCGAAAACGGTGACGTTGTTCGTCCGCAGGGAAGATCCGACTACCGCGAAGATTTGGTAGCCGTCAGGTACGGGTCCTTCAGATGTGAACGCTTGGCCGGTGAAAAGTGTCACTGTTGAGTCGCCAGGGTCCGGTTGACTGACCGGAGGTCGTGGGCCTCCAGTTGGCAAAGACGGGAAATCGATGATGATGTCTCGGAAGTCTGGGAATCCGAATTCACAGGTGAGGCAGAAGGAGCCATCGTCATTGATCAACGCATAGTAAGAATTGGTTGTGGCTTCAACAGTTCCATTGAGCACGAATTTGATCTCGCTTCCGACCAGTTCGCTTGGCGGGTTCACGGTGAGGTCTTTGAAACCGTTGACATCGGCAGTCCCTTGACCGACTACGACTGGTTCAGAAATCCAATCGCCGATTCTGGCAGTGAGTTCCATGCCCTCCACATCGAGTGGTGAGTTCTGAACCGTCACCCAGCCGTTAAAGATGACGGCTGCGAGGTTCGGTGGCAACTGTGTCTGAGCCTGGGCATCGTGACGGGTGTCCACGATTACCGTCGCCACGCCGATTAGGGTAGCGGTGACGATCGCAACCGTTAGTACCCATTTGTGCACGTTCACGGCACCATGACGTCTTTGAATGCCCATATTCTCAGGCACGGTCGCTCCGCGTGCGGTACGGATCTCGTTACGCTCGGTGTCATCGTGCATCTGGGTTCACCTCATGATTCCCGATTCAGGACGTGGTCATCTTCAGTTTGTAAAAACTGGGCTTCGTCTTTGCGAGACACTGCTATGCGCCACGCGAAGATGCCCAATATAGCAACGATGCCCAATGGCATGGTTGCTTCCATCAATCCGTTTTGGTTCGGCGACGCGTTGCAGAAACCAGAACCGTTCTCGCCATTGGTTTGTGGTGTTGCGTTACCACCAGCACCGGGAACAAACTGCGTTGGGCTCGCGATTATTGCTACCGTTCTCGTCGCTTCACCAGCGGTATCCGTCGGTCGCGGCGTTCTGGTGGGCTCAGGTGTGTTCGTCGCGGTCGGAACGTCGGTTGGCGTGGGTGACGCGAAGACCGTCGGTGTAGGAGGCGACGGTGTGTTCGTAGGCGTTGGAATGGGAGTCTCGGTAGGAGTAGGCGTGGGCGTCACCGTTGGAGTATCGGTCGGCAACGGGGTGGCCGTATGAGTCGCCGTTGGCGTCACCGTCGGAGTGTGGGTCACCGTTGGAGAAGGCGTTATTGTCGGCGTATGTGTAGGAGTAGAAGTAGGCGTGAGCGTCGGGAGCAGGTCCGGGAACACCAAGGACACGTTTTCAAAGTTGGCACCGCTTACCATCGCGCCGGGAGGCGACAGAGCTTTCAAGAATCTCGGTGCTCCCGATGGGTCATTTCGGTCGACCAGATAAAAGACGACGGGGGCATTGCGGTATTTCTTGTCGGTGACATTGACGGTGATGAAATATTCACCGCCGAATACTTGGATGTTTTGAGATCGGAAATCTTCCCCGACGGTTACATAGATTTCCGATCCGTCCGGCAGTGGTCCACGGGGAGTGCGAGCTCTGCCCGAGAAGAACGCAGGATTGAGAACCTCCGGAGACGGCGTCCAAGTGGGCGTGACCGTAGGCGTTGGCTCTGGCAGGTTGGAAAAATCGAGATTCAACTCCCTTAATATCGGGAATGTCCAAGTGCAACCACCGCAGATCTCACCGGAAAACTCGTTGATCACCGCGTACCAGTCAGTCGAAGTGGACAATACGGTGTCTTCCAACCAGAACTCAATTTGTGACCCGAATAGGTCAAGTTCGGGATCTGGTGCAACTACAAGGTGTGCGTATCCATACGGTCGGTTCGGCAAAGAGCCGACGACGACCGGCGGGGATTCGTACTTAGTCCCGATGCGGGCCGTGATTTTGAAGCCGGAGTAGTCCGGTTGTTCACCGTTGATAGTCACGTAGCCGTTAAACACGATTGCTGATAGTGGCGGAGGTACGCCAGGGTTTTGCGCTGCGAGTTGCTGCCCATCCCGATTCGCCAACGCGACGAGGATGACGGCGATCATTGCCGCACCTGCCAACACCGCGCCCCAGCTCCGCAGAGACTTGATCGTGTTGCGTGCAGACACAGGCATGCATAGCTTCCCAATAAGAATTGTGCGATTTTCCATAGCGAAAATCCTAGGGATTCGATGCAACGTTGAGCGATTCCACCGCGTGATTAGCATCGGATAATCACGCGGCGCACAGATACGATTCGGCCTGTTGAATTAACGCTTGGTGTATTGCGGTGCTTTGCGAGCCCGCTTGAGGCCGTATTTTTTAGACTCTCGCATCCTCGGATCACGCGTCAGAAGTTTGAAGCTTTTCAAGGCTGGTCGCAGCTGAGGATCGAATGAGATTAGCGCGCGCGAAAGACCATGTGAAAACGCTACCGCCTGCCCGTGGACCCCGCCGCCATGCGTCTTGGCGACTACGGTTACCTTGCCCGCAAGTTCGGTGACGTTGAGGGGCATCAGAGCGTCAGACAGCCACTCGTCGACGGAAATTACTTCGTTAAGTGGCTTACCGTTCAGGGTCACTCCACCGGCACGGTTGTAGACGCGGACGCGTGCGATGGAGGATTTGCGCCTTCCCGTGCCGTAGTAGTAATGATTTTCATTGTCGGTGGTCAAATTGCGCTCCTCACGCGGCCGTATCGCCGCTCAGAATCGATTGTGCTCGCGAGCGAAGATCGTCTAGACAATGTTCAATCGTCCGATTTGCACTGCTGGGTGCATATAAGCCCGTTTCGTCATACGGAAGTTATTGCGGGTTCGGATTGCGGTCATCAACCAAACGCTGCGCGGAAATCTCTCAAGCCTCGATTTCTGCGTCCTTGTCGCGTGCCTCGGCACGTTCGGAGCCGATCACTTGAGCCATGTGAGGGTGTTCTGGACCTTCGTACACCTTGAGACGTGTCAGCATCTTGCGCCCAAGCTTATTCTTCGGGAGCATCCCGCGAACCGCAAGCTCAATTACGCGTTCCGGAGTCCGCTCCATCATCCGTGTAAACGGAATCTGTTTCAGATTGCCCGGGTATTGGCTATGGCGCTTGTAGATCTTCTGCTCCGATTTTTTACCTGTCAGTTCGACTTTCGACGCGTTCACGACGATTACGAAATCGCCAGACGCCAAATGTGGAACGAAGTCGGCTTTGTGCTTACCCATCAACACCATTGCGATCTCGCTGGCGAGTCTGCCAAGAACTCTTCCCTCGGCGTTGAATACACGCCATCGATTCTTCAGATCCGATGCGCTCGGGTTATAGTGCTTCAATTTCGTGGGCATAACAGATTGATTCTAATTTGCGCGGGCGCAAGTTTCATCCCTGTTGGCGCGCGACATGTCAACCACCGGCAACACTCATTCGTCAAGTGGCGATCCATGATCGAGTTTGGACTCGTAGACCACCCGCTGCAACGTTAACCCGTGCGGAGGTGCATTTTGTGTTGCACCGTCGCGGCGCGGCGTTGCTAATAACGATGCGACCCATTCCTTCGTTCGGGACCCGTGACCTACGGCGACAAGCGAGGCGACCATGCGTCTGATCTGCTGGCGAACGAATGCGTTGGCTCGTATGTCAAATACGATCCGTCCGTCGTCCGATCGTGTGACCTTCGAGGTCACGACTTCGCGGACATTCGAACCATCCTCGATCGAGGACGCGGCGAAAGATGTGAAATCGTGTACGCCGACGAATATTTGTGCGCAGACCGCCATCGCCACATCGTCGAGAGGCCGATGAACGTAGTACTCGTATCTTCGCCGAATCGGCGAAGGTGCGTGACCATCGTTGATGACATAACGGTACTTTCGTGCGATTGCCGCGCGCCGCGGATCGAAATCTGCTGGCACGCTCTGGACCAGCTTGACACAAACGTCTTCGGGCAAATTCCCGTTCATAGCGTTACGGATTTCTCCATTAGACATCTCAGTAACGGTATCGACAGCCGCAACCTGTCCTGCCGCATGTACCCCGGCGTCAGTTCGACTTGCCATTCGGATGCGGCCGGTTTGGGCGCCGAAGATCGTCGCCGCCGCGTCTTCCAATACGCCTTGAACTGTACGGGCGTTGAGTTGAAATTGCGAGCCGCTAAAATCGGTGCCGTCGTACTCTACGATTAGCGCCAATCGCATGTCGGGTCCGCGCCGTCGAGTGTGACGCGCGCGACGGAAGTTATTCGACGAGTTCGATGAGGGCCATTTCCGCCCCGTCGCCTGCGCGCTTACCAAGTTTGATGACCCGCGTATAACCACCATCGCGCTCGCGATAACGGTCTGCCAATTCATCGAATGTCTTCGAGAGCACTACTTTGTCGGTGATGAACGCGGCGGCTTGTCGCCGGTTATGGAGATCGCCGCGCTTGGCGTGGGTGACCATCTTTTCTGCAAGCGGAGCGACTTCCTTGGATTTGGCGTGCGTCGTTCGAATCACTTCGTGCCGTAGCAGGTCGGTGACCATGATTCGGTACATGGCCTTGCGCGGGGCTGATGCCCTTCCAAATTTTCGTCCTGAGCGGCGATGTCGCATGATGTCCAGATTCTCCCAGTTCGGTCGCCAGAGGTTAGATTTGCTCTTCTACTTCTTCTTCATGTTCAGGCGGCCAAAGCTCTTTGGCAACCATGAAGTCGCGTAGCTCTCGGAACGAAACTTCGCCGAAGTTTCGCACCTCTTGTTTCAGCGTGTCTGGCGTGAAACGCATCAATTCGCCCAAAGTTCGGATGGGGTAACGCGAAAGCGCGTTGATGATCCGCGAACTTAACTGGTCTCCGAGATCCTTGATCTCGGTATCGAGCAACTCGGCCATGGCATCAGATGCCGGTTGGTCTTCAGATTCCGGTTGCTCGGTTACCATGTCAAGCTTGGACTTGAAGATGTCGGCTGCAGTTCGTAAGGCGTCGATTGGTTCGATCGTGCGGTCGGTCCAGATCTCGATCGTCAAAAGGTCTCGCCCTGACAATCGTCCTGACATTCCTTCGACTTCGTAGTTGGCCTTCAACACCGGCGTAAAGATGGCATCGACCGGAAGCACGCCGTGACCGGGAGTATCCTCGTGATCGAAGGCTAGGTAACCTTCGCCCTTCTCGACCCCGAATGTAACCACGAGTTCGCCGTCATCGCTGTCCAGCGTGGCCAGGTGGTGTTCAGGATTCACGATCTCGAACACGCTATGCGGCTTGATATCGCCGGCTACGACCTCACCTTCACCGGATGCGTAAAGCGTGAGGACCTTTTGGGTCGTCTCGGCACGCGCCCGGATTCGGATGCCTTTGGCGTTGATGAGGAATTCGCCGATTCCCTCGCGCATGTGCGGAACTGAGCCGTATTCATGCTGTTGTCCAACGATGCGAGCCGAAGTTATCGCGGTTCCTGGCATTGCACCGAGCAGGACCCTTCGGAGACCGTTACCCAAAGTTGTGCCCCAGCCGCGCTCGATTCCCGCGATTTGGAACTTGCCGTATGTTTCAGTGGATTCGACAACCTCGAGTTGAGGGGTGAAATCCTCCGTCTCGTCCGCGAACTGGACGGTGGTTGAGATTGGCGAGCGAATGCCGCTTATCATATCTCTCGTCTATCTCCTTGAGTAGTATTCCGTGATCAATCGTGTGTCGATCGTGGTGTCGACATCATCTTCGTTTGGAGCGGAGTCGATCGCTGCCGTCAAATTCTCAGAATCGACAGTAATCCAGTTCGTAGCTTGTCGACGTCGTCCAACGTTGTCGTTGGCGGCCTTGAATAGACCCGAATTTTTCGATGTCTCGCGCCAAGACACGACATCGCCGGGTTTGACGATGAACGATGCAATGTCGACTTTGCGGCCATTGACTTGAATGTGTCCGTGATTGACGGTCTGACGCGCCTGCGGACGCGATGTCGCAAAACCTGCGCGGTAGATGACATTGTCGAGGCGGCGTTCCAGCAGCTTGAGCAAGTTGACGCCAGTAACGCCTTCTTGTCGTGCAGCTTCGTCGAACATACCGCGGAACTGCTTCTCGTAGATGCCGTAGATGTGCCGGGCTTTCTGTTTCGCCTGGAGTTGAATACCGTGGTCAGACAAACGACGACGACGACGTTGCCCACCTGGGGGTCCCGATGCGCCTCGGCGACCGGAGCTGTCCCTAGAACGATCGACTGCACACTTTGGCGTGTAGCAACGTTCGCCCTTAAGGAAAAGCTTCTCGCCTTGTGATTTGCAGATCTTGCAAACTGGATCTGTATTTCTTGCCATTACCGTCTCTGTTTTCTCGTAGCGTTCCGACTTAAATGTTCCCAGAATCGGAAGCGTGGCCCATCCAATACGGGCCGTGTGCTAAGTTATCGATTCTAAATTGGGTGGTGTGTTCCAATCCTTAGAATTGGCGTGATTCGGTACTTCGAATGACGATTACCGAATGACACTCGCGCGCAATGCGGCCGGACAGCTGTACAACGGTTCTGATCAGACTCGCCGTCTTTTGGGTGGCCGACATCCGTTGTGAGGTATCGGCGTCTGATCGGTAATCGAACTAACTCGGATTCCAGCTCCAGCAATAGCGCGAATGGCTGATTCGCGCCCGTTCCCAGGACCTTTGACTAACACGTCTACCGTACGCATTCCGTGTGTAACCGCGGAACGGGCCGCGGTTTCGCCAGCGCGTTGCGCGGCAAATGCCGTCTTCTTACGTGAGCCTCGGAAACCCATGGCTCCCGAGCTGCTCTGCGAAACGACATTGCCATTCGGATCTGTGAACGTGATCAACGTGTTGTTGAACGTAGCAATGATGTACGCCCGACCTTGCGGAACAAACTTCCGCTCTCTGCTTCTTCGACGGGTTCTTGGCATAGCCTAGATTGTCGCTCCTACTATTGAAACGGCCTCGATGAAGCCGCAGCTATTCCTACTATTTCTAGTGCGATGGCGCACGGCGCTTGCCGGCCACGGTTTGGCGGCGACCCCGCTTCGTACGTGCATTTGTCTTGGTTCGTTGACCCCGGACCGGCAATCCTCGCCGATGCCGCAGGCCACGGTAACTCTGGATCTCGACCAGCCGCCGGACGTTCATCTGGTTCTCACGCCGAAGATCACCCTCGATCGCGATGCCAGCGCGTTCGACGCTGTTCCTGATCGCTGCCAAATCTTCATCGCTCAGGTCGCGCATGCGCGTGCTCGAAGCGATGCCCAAGTTGGCCGTAATATCAGTCGCGCGCTTCGGGCCGATACCGTAGATTCCGGTGAGGCCGATAACGACGCGTAGATTGTCGGATATGTTTACTCCGGCGATGATTGCCATTGCAAATCTCCTTAGATTCTTAGCCCTGCCGCTGCTTGAAACGCGGATTCTGCTTGTTGATTACATAGACGCGACCCTTGCGCCGAACGACTCGGCTCCCGGGTTGCTTCGCTCTGACTGAAGCTCTGACTTTCATGTTGGAGTTACCTCGCTTGATATTTACCGGAAACGGTACGTGATCCTGCCGCGGGTAAGGTCATATGGAGACAACTCCACCATGACGTTATCTCCAGGCAGAATGCGGATGTAGTTCTTCCGGATCCGCCCAGATGCGTGTGCCAGGACTTCGTGATCGTTGGGCAGCTTCACTCTGAAGTACGCGTTCGGGTGAGCTTGCGTCACCGTCCCTTGGACTTCTATTGCTTCTTTTTTGGCCATTGTTGCACCAGACCGGTGAATTTAGATCAATCTTGGCGAGCCTGAGTTAATATTTCCGGCCCGTCGGCGGTTATCGCCACTGTATGTTCAAAGTGCGCTGATATCGAGCCATCTGAGGTCACAACGGTCCAACCGTCATCTAGGACTTCGGTTTCCCAAGACCCAGTCATAATCATCGGCTCGATCGCGATAGTCATACCTTCCATTAATAGCGGACCGGTCTGAGCGGTGCCCAAGTTCGGCACCGGCGGTGCTTCATGCAACGCGCGCCCTACACCGTGTCCTACGTACTCGCGTACCAGTTCGAAGCCCGCGTCACGAACATATTGCTCGATAGCATCCGAAACGTCACCGATCCGGTTGTGCGGCTCGCACTGGGCGATGCCTCGCTTCAACGACTCGCTGCATACATCGATTAAGCAAGTACTTTCCTCGTCGGCAGGTTCGCCGGCGACGGCGGTACGCGCACAATCGCTGTAAAAACCGTCTACTATCGCGCCACAGTCCACGCTCACCAAGTCACCATCGGAGACTACGCGAGGCCCCGGAATGCCATGGACAATCTCGGCGTTAAGCGAGATGCAGGCCACACCAGGGAAACCATAGAGACCGAGAAACGCGGGTTTCGCTCCCTCAGCGCGAATCTTTCGCCGTGCGATATCGTCTAGCTCAGCGGTGGTTATACCGGGTTCCAAAGCACCGAAAACCGCATCCAACGCAACGGCCACGACGTGGCCTGCCGATCGCATTGCATCCAGTTCACGCGTACTTTTCAGCACGATACGGCGGGCCGTATCCACATTGCTCGTGAGACTATCCTTCAAAACGCAACTTTCATTCGCAATTGTAACCGAACCGTCAGTTTCCGTCCGTTCGGTCCAGTCGTAGTTCCATGCTCTGCCTCAACCAAGAGCACCCATCAATCGTTCTTGAACATTCTCAATCGTGCCTAAGGCGTCGACCTCAATCACTCGACCACCGTCCCGATAGTAGTCGACCACCGGCGCGGTCTCGCGGTTGTAGACACCCATGCGATTCCGAATCGCCTCTGGTTCGTCGTCGACGCGACCTTCGATTTCGCGGCGTTTTTCGAGCCGGTCAACCAGTTCGTCGACATCAACGTTGAAGAAGATTACCTTGTCGAGAGACACGCCACCGGTGGCCAATTGGTCATCCAAAGACGCGGCTTGGACAACGGTGCGCGGGAACCCATCCAGGATCACGTTTTCGGTATCGGCCAAACGAGTTTTAATCATGTCGATCACCGTCTGATCCGGAACCAGATTGCCCTTGTCATAGAAGGTCTTGGCGAATTTGCCAAGTTTGGTGTCACGAGTCATTTCTTCGCGGATCATATCGCCAGTCGAAAGATGTACGTAACCGAGCTTCTCAGTCAGGATCGCAGCCTGCGTCCCTTTGCCGGCTCCAGGGGGCCCCAGAAACACGATACGCATCTCAGTCCCTCCCAGTGAACGACGCGCTCAAATCTTCAACAATTTGGGAAGCGACGATCACGATCGGACGAATCCCTCGTAGTTGCGCATCATCAGTTGAGCTTCGAGCTGGCGCATCGTGTCCAAAGCAACACCGACCATGATGATCATGCTCGTGCTCTGGATCAGTGTCAAAGACGCTTCCAAGTTGGTGATCAGATTCGCTATCCAAGGTGTGATAGCGATTACACCAAGGAAGATTGCGCCTGCCCATGTAATTCGCAGGACAATGCGCATAAGATACTCGCGCGTCGGTTGTCCGGGACGAATGCCGGGCACGAAACCACCGTTTCGTTGAAGGTTTTCGGCGAGATTTTGTTGGTTGTGAACAACCAGGGCGTAGAAGAAGGTAAAGCCGACGGTCAAGATAAATATCAGCGCCCAATAGGGATCGCTCGTGAACGTCAGCGTTCGGGTGACCCAGCTTGCGGCTTGAGCGGTGAAACTACTGCTGCTTGGGTCGGCGAGGTAGGTCGCGATCGTCGCCGGTAGGGTGACGATGGAAAAGGCGAAGATTAGCGGGATCATTCCGGCGGCGTTAACGCGGAGGGGTATAAAAGAAGCGCCCGTTTGACGATACATCTGGCCGCCGCGGAATACGCTCCGTCCGTACTGCACTGGGACACGCCGTTGGGCTTCGTTGAAGATCACAACCACAAAAATGATGATGAGCATCATGGCGACCAACATCGAAACTTGGAAGGCCTGATCTCGAAGCGCCCACATCTGACCAGCGGTCTGTGGCAACGACGCAACGATGCCGGCGAAGATTATCAATGAGATGCCGTTGCCGATGCCCTTCTCGGTAACGATTTCGCCCATCCACACCAAAAGCATCGTCGTCGCGGTCATGCAGAGGATGATTGTTGTGGTGTTCATCCACTCGCCGCCACCAAGACCGATGCCGGTGATGGCTCCTTGCAGTTCTAGGGTGTTGAGCAACGCCCATCCTTGGAGTATCGCCAACGGAACCGTCAGGTAATGGGTGTATCGGTTGAGTGTGCGACGTCCCGCTTCACCACCTTCGCGGGAAAGCTCCCGGAGTTGAGGAATAACCGGAGTGAGGACTTGCAGAATGATTGATGCGGTGATGTAGGGATAGACACCCATCGCGGCGATGCTGAGTTGGCTCAACGCGCCACCGCTGAAGAGGTCCAAAACTCCGAATACCGGATTCGCCTCGAATGCTCGTTCGAGCAGTTCGAGGTCTACGCCCGGGTTCGGGACATGCGCCAAGAACCTGAACGCGACGAGAATGCCGAGCGTGAAAAGGATCCTGAAGCGCAGATCCGGGACACGCCACGAATCGACGACAGCTCGGAAGAGTGCCGGTAGTGCGGATTCGCGTCCGGTTTGGGCTCCAGTGGACTGCATTGGGGTTATCCGATGCTGCTTCGTTTACTTGTCCGAGGTTGTGGCTTCGGGTGTAGCGTCGTCGCCAATGAGCGTGACGCTACCGCCTGCGGCTTCAATTTTGGCCCGTGCGCTAGCTGAACAGGCATGCACCGTAACGTGGACGCTCCCACCGATTTCGCCATCGCCAAGAAGTTTGATGTTCACTCCGCTGTTGCGGACGATGCGGTTCGCAACGAGTTCATCGGGTCCGACCTGCGAACCATCCTCGAACATGTTCAGATTGGCCACGTTGACGGGGGTGTAGTCAACGCGGAACTTATTGGTGAAACCGCGCATGAAAGGCAGTCGCTTGACCAAACGCAGTTGACCGCCCTCGAAAAGGAACGGAACCTTGCCGGTCTGTAGCTGACCTTTGCTGCCACGCCCGGAGTACGAGCCGTTACCGCTACCATCGCCGCGCCCAACACGCTTACGCTTGCGCTTCGAACGATCGGCTGGTTTTAATTGATGCAATCCGGGCATTTCGTTGACTCGTCTTTGCTTCAGGAAACGATTTCGACCAAGTGGGATACCCTCTTGACCATCCCACGTACTTGAACCGTGTCTTGCTTGGTGACGACGTGATTGATGCGTCTCAGACCAAGCGCTTTGAGCGTCGCACGCTGTTTGGGTATCGTCCCAATCTCGCTACGAACTTGTTTAATGACTATCTCGCTCATGACGATTGTTCGTTCTCGTTGTCAGAGGTTGCGACATCAGCGGCTGGTTCGGTCGTCGCAACGATCTCACCTGGATCACTTTCGCTCACCTGTTCGGATACAGGTTCGCTAGACGTCGCGGTCGCTCCGTCTTCCGGAACCTCAGTCGATACCTCAGTAGCTTCGGCGGATTCGGTAGTTTCGGTTTCCGACGTTGTTTCGGGTGTGTGGATTCCGTCAAGCCCCAGCCGTCGAGCACGTTCCCTCTGCGGATCCTTCAGCAGCGATAGGGCCTTCAAGGTGGCCCGCACGGTGTTAACTGGGTTGCTACCGCCGTAGGTCTTCGAAAGCACGTCTTGGATGCCAGCAGCTTCGATCACTGCGCGCACGCCGCCGCCAGCGATGACCCCGGTTCCGGGTTTGGCCGGCAGTAGCAACACCTTCGCGCTGCCGTACTTCGCAAAAACCTCGTGCGGGATCGTACCACCTGTGGTCGTGACCGGTGCCATTGCTCGTTCCGCGTTTTGCCGTCCCTTCCGGACTGCATCGGGAACCGAGGCGGCCTTACCCAAGGCTGCGCCTACGCGACCGTTATAATCGCCAACGACCATCATGGCGCTAAAAGAAAGGTTTCTACCGCCCTTGACGACCTTGGAGACGCGTCGGATCTTGACCGCACGCTCGAAGAGCTCCGGTCCTTCCTGTGCCTCATCACGTCGCGGTCGCCGCCGTTGTCTGCCGCGACGATCGCCGTCTGAACTTCGTTCGCGAGTGTTAGTTTGAGTAACCATCGTTAAAACTGTAGGCCCTCCGCACGGGCAGCTTCGGCCAATGCCTTAACGCGTCCGTGGTACTGATAACCGCCACGGTCGAAAACTACCTTTTTGACGCCCTGCTCGATCGCGCGTTTCGCGACCGTGGTCCCGACGCGCCTGGCCGAGTCGATCTTTCCATCACTATCGTTATCTACCTCGATGGAAGACGCTGCAACCAATGTGTGACTCGCTCCATCGTCGATGACTTGGGCGTAGATCTGTTTGTTGCTTCGGAAAACCGAGAGGCGCGGTCGATCGTTGAGACCAATGACTCGACGACGAACGCGGCGGTGGCGTATCCAACGAGGTCGATTGTCGAACTTCCTGTTAGCCATCTATCGATTAACCTCCGACACCCGCGACGGTCTTGCCGACACGTAGCCGCAGCTGTTCGCCTTGGTATGTGATCCCGAATAGCGGTACTCGTCCGGCCTTGCTTTGGAATCGGCTCGGCTTGCGGACCGCGCGAATCGTCGCGGCCTGCTGGCCAACTTCCTGTTTATCGGGTCCGGAGACAATGATCGTAGTGTTTCCATCGACGCTCAACGAATTCTTACCTATGGGCTCGATCTCAACCGGATGTGAATATCCGGCCAGCAACTCCAAACCATCGCCCTTCTGCGTGGCGCGGTATCCGGTGCCATACATGATCAGACGCTTCGAGAAGCCTTCGCTGACGCCAACCACCATATTGTTGATCAGGCTGCGTGTTAATCCATGCTTCGCACGTTGATCACGAGTATCGTTGGATCGAGACACGAGGATATTCGAGTCTTCGACCGCCACGTCGATGCCTTCATGGAGATTTCGACTGAGTTCTCCCAATTGTCCCTTGACCGTGACTTCACGACCGGCGACCTTTACTTCGACACCGTTCGGCACCGTGATTGGGTTGTTTCCTACTCTAGACATCTTGATATATCCCGTACGATTTGATCAGGTCGCCCTAGATCACCAGACGTAAAAGAGCAACTCTCCACCAACGCCAGATCGACGTGCTTGATCCGATGTCATCACGCCCTTGGAGGTCGAAAGAAACGCAACCCCCCGACCGCCGAAATAGCGCGGTATCTCGTTTTTGCCTACGTAGATGCGACGTCCTGGTTTGCTGATCCGCTTGAGTCCCGTGATCACCGATTCGTCGTCTTCGTAGTACCGAAGCTTGACTTCAAAATCTGCCTTTGCGCCGTCTCGATGAGTTTCAACATTCTCGATGAAACCTTCGTCGCGCAATATGCGCAGAAGCGAACGCTTCATCCTCGAGTGCGGTATCGACACTGTTTCGTGGTGGGACATGACGGCATTTCGGATGCGCGTCAGCATGTCTGATATTGGGTCGGTAACTGGCATAAGGTTGTCGGTTTGATGTACTCGCCTGACGGCGGTAGGTGGTCTAAAGGCTTGCCTTCCGGATCCCGGGCAGGTTGCCAAGATGCGCTTGTTCGCGGAAGACGATTCGACACATACCGAAGAAGCGGATGTATCCATTCGGCCGGCCGGTGGCAAAGCATCGGTTGCGTTGTCGGATGCGGCTAGAGTTTTTCGGTAGCAGGTGCAACAAGCGCCTTGCTTCCATTTGTTCTTCGAATGAACGACTGGTATCGTTCGCTACCCGTTTCAGTTCCGCGCGCCGTTGCGCGTACTTCTCCACGAGAAGAGCACGCTTTTTTTCACGTTCGATGATTGCCTTACGAGCCATTGGTTTTTTCGTCTACTTTTCGTGCCGAATCTATCGGCGGTTTAGTTTTCAGTGGGCAGATTATCGTCCTGTCGCAAACGGCATACCCAAAAGTTCGAGCAACCTGCGACCTTCTTCATCAGTGCGGGCGGTGGTCACAATCGCAACCTGCAGTCCGCGCAACCTGTCTATCTGATTGTAGTCAATCTCGGGGAAAACAACCTGCTCCGAGAGACCCAAACTGTAGTTGCCATTACCGTCGAATGAATTGCGGCTGGTGCCACGGAAGTCGCGGACGCGGGGGAGCGCCACATTGACTAGACGGTCGTAGAACTGCCACATCCGGTTCGAACGCAGCGTCACCGACGCGCCGATCGGCATGCCTTCACGCAACTTGAAGTTCGCAATCGACTTCTTGGCGCGGTTAACGATGGGCTTTTGGCCCGTAATAGTCGCGATGTCGCCAGTGGCAGCGTCGAGCGAGTTCGAATTGTCGATCGCCTCGCCAAGTCCAATGTTGACGATGATTTTGTCAAGAATTGGCAACTGCATCGGATTGGTGTACCCGAACTCACGCGTGAGCACCGGTGTCACTTCCGATCGGTACCGCGACAACAAGCGCGGCATCATCATTGTTGCGCTACCGTTTGAGCTAGCCATTGCGGGTTCCCCTTACCGTTCGGACGCGCGTCCCGTCTTCGAGATTTCGCCATCGGACGCGACCGACTTCGCCCGTATCTGGATCGACAAGGACCACGTTCGAGATGTGTATCGACGCTTCGCCTTCGACGATGCCAGTCTGCATGACGCCGCGTCGGCGACCCATGTGTCGCTTGACCATATTCACGCCTTCGACGAATACGCGTTGCTTTTTGAGGTCGACAGCGATAACGTTGCCGCGCTCCCCTCGGTCCTTGCCGGACACAACGAGGACGGTGTCCCCTCTTTTGATCTTGTTGGGCATTGGGTTTCTTCTACAGAACTTCAGGTGCTAACGACACGATGCGGTTGAATTCGCGCTCGCGCAATTCGCGAGCTACCGGACCGAATATTCGAGTACCGCGCGGGTTGCCGTCGTCTGCAACGATCACGCAGGCGTTGTCATCAAACTTGATGTACGAACCGTCGACTCGCCGGTATTCCTTGGATGTCCGGACGACGACAGCCTTGACGACCTCGTGCATCCCGACCGCTCCACCCGGCTGCGCGTCTTTAACCGCACAGGTAATAACGTCGCCTAATCCGGCGTAGCGACGGTTGCCTGACCCGGTCATGTTGATGCAAAGAACCTCGCGGGCACCAGAATTATCGGCTACTCGAAGGCGTGATTCTCGTTGGATCATTGCCCTTCTCCAATGGCAACGTCGTGTTCGCCAACCTCAGACGGAGCGTCATCCGGAGCAACCACATCCACGCGTTCAACGATTTGACGCAGGCGCCAACGCTTAGTCTTCGACAATGGGCGATGTTCTTCGATAACGACGCGGTCGCCCACCGACGCATCATTGTTCTCATCGTGGGCAACGAATTTGGTAATGCGCCGCCGACTGCGCTTGTATACTCGGTGCCGTTGCGACCACGAATAAGCGACGACAATCGTCTTGTCGTTCTTATCGCGGATCACCGTACCGACGCGCGTCTTGCGTATGCCTGCCATCTAATTGAATGTCCTCAACTTTTGAATGTTTGTTCTTGTCGCCAAACCTAAGAAGAAACCACGTCCAGACCCAGATCTTTCACGATCTGACGCTCTTTGAGGACGGTGTGGATGCGGGCGATCGTTCGGCGAGTGTTTCGCAACGCATTGGTGTCCGTCAGCTGACGCGTGGTCTTTTGAAAACGCAGATTCATCAACGCCCGCTCCTGCTGGGACAACTCCCGATAGAGCTCGACGTTATTCAATTCTCTGACTTCTGAGATATGCATGTGATCAATACCTGTTGGGCTTCGAAACGCGATTGCGCTTACAGTTCGTCCGCACGGGAGACGATCTTGACCGCCATCGGGAATTTGGCTCCGGCCCGGCGCAGTGCTTCGCGTGCAGCTGCTTCCGAAACGTCGGCTATTTCGTAGATAATCTTCCCACGTCGCACCGGTGCAACCCAATGGTCGATGGCACCTTTGCCACCGCCCATTCGAGTCTCAGCTGGTCGAGACGAAACGGGTTTATCGGGGAATATGCGGATCCAAACCTGACCACCACGCTGGACGTAACCGGTAATCGCGCGTCGACCTGATTCGATCTGCCGGGACGTAACCCAACTCGCGTCTACGGCCTTTAGGCCAAAGTCACCAAACGCCAACGTACTGCCGCGATTCGCGACACCTTTCATTTTCCCGCGGTGCTGTTTGCGGAATTTTGTTCTCCTTGGCTGTAGCATCTCTATTGGCCCTCAATCGTTTGATCGAAATGACGGAATGGCTATCGGCGGTGCCTCGGCGCGCGCCCTAGTCCGATAGGAGAAACACCCGAATTCCCTTCGCGTTGCAAACGGCCTTCTGCGGGCATATCACCAGTAAAAATCCAAACCTTGATGCCGATAACGCCAAAGGTTGTATACGCCTCCGAAACCGCGTAGTCGATTTTGGCGCGCAACGTATGCAAGGGAACTCGCCCTTCCATCTGTTTGTCGACACGAGCAATTTCCGCCCCACCCAAACGACCGGAGACAACCACCTTGATTCCTTCGGCGCCCGAATCCATCGTCCTTTGCATGGACATCCGCACTGCGCGTCGATAAGGTATCCGTCGCTCTAGCTGCTCCGCCAGACTCTGGCCAACCAGTTTCGCATCAAGTTCCGGCACCTTAATCTCGTTGGCAGAAATTCGCACCCGTCGACCGGTGGAGCGTTCAATCACATGACGCAAACGATCTATGCGCTGGCCATTGCGACCAATGATGATCCCAGGCCGGCTGGTGAAAACGTTGATGCTGATCTCGCCGCCGCCGCGGTCAATGTCGACGCGTGATATCGCGCCTTCGCCTTGATATTCACGAGCGACAATCTCACGGATCTGGTAGTCCTCTTGAACCAGCTCCCGGTAACCGTCAGGTTTACCGGCAAACCAATTTGAACGCCAATCGGCCGAAATGCCGAGGCGGAATCCTATCGGATGTATCTTCTGTCCCATTAAATGTCCGATCGTTCGGAATTAGGCAACTCTTAGTCGCCGTTGTCCTATGCCTCGTCTACCTCGATGGTGATAAGCGAGGTCGGGCGGTTGAATGCCCCAGCACGACCACGCGCCTTGGGTCGGAAACGCTTCATCGTAACCGTTTGGTCGGCGACTATGCGCTTGATTACCAGCGCCTCGCGATCCTGTAAATCGTTGTTTTCAGCGTTCGCGGCCGCCGCGTGCAGTACCTTGAAGACTTCCCCAGCGCTCGGCGACGTCATATATCGCAGGTATGCCAGCGCGTCGTCAACCTTCATGCCGCGCACCTCGTCCATCACAAGGCGCAACTTCTTGGCGGAGATTCCGATGTTCTTGGCTCGTGCGATTGCCATATCTAAGTTTCCTCAGCGGTTTCCTGAGTGCGAACGGAATACTCGCGTCGCCGAGAATTCGCCCAAACGGTGACCCACCATGTTCTCAGTTACCAGCACCGGCACGAACGTCCGTCCATTGTGTACCGCGAAGGTCAGGCCAACCATGTCCGGCATGATGGTCGACGCGCGCGCCCATGTGCGAATCGCACCACGCGCCCGTTCGCGCCTGGCCTTGTCGACCTTTTTCATCAGTTTGGGATCCACGAATGGCCCCTTCTTTACTGATCTGCTCATATGCTTGTAACCCGTCTATCGATTCGAGATCGTGTTGAACGACGAAATCAGCGTTGATCGCGCCTTCGTCGGATGAATTTATCTGTTCGCTTGTTGCGGCGTGTTTTGTATCCCAGTGTAGGTTTGCCCCAAGGCGACTTCGGATTCGAGAACCCGATACCGGAACGACCTTCACCACCGCCGTGCGGGTGTGCGTCAGGTGCCATCGCCGTACCTCGGACACTCGGTCGCTTCCCGCGGTGCCGAGAACGCCCAGCCTTGCCGAGCTTGATGTTCTTGTGGTCTGGATTAGAAACAACCCCGATGGTTGCCTTGCACTCCTGACGTACCTGGCGCATTTCGCCGGAGGGTAATCGCAGCAATATGAACGAACCTTCGTGGGCCATCACCTGCGCTCCGGTGCCAGCACCTTTCGCAAGTTGACCGCCACTGCCCGGCGTCATCTCGATATTGTGAACCATCGTGCCTTGCGGAATGTCCATCAACGCCTTCGTGTTGCCCGGCAGATCCGGAGCCCCTGACCCAGACTCGACCTTTCTACCGATCGTCAGTCCTTGTGGCGCAACGATGTACGATTTTTCGCCATCTTGGTATTGGATCAGCGCGATGCGGGCACTGCGGTTGGGGTCGTACTCAATCGCAAGGACCTCGGCTACACCGCTGCGGTCGCGTTTGAAATCGACCATACGGTATCGACGCTTGTGTCCACCGCCTCGACGGCGAACCGTGATCCGTCCGGAGTTGTTGCGCCCGCCCTTTTTGGTCAACGGGGCAAGCAACGACTTCTCGGGCTTCTTCTTGGTGATGTCTGCAAAATCGTCCACAACATTGTTGCGTCGACCCGGAGATGTTGGCTTGTGTTCTTTCAATGGCATGTCGAGAATTCCGTTGACTATGCACCCTCAAACAAGACGATAGTGTCGCCTGCCGCCAGCGTCACAATCGCGCGCTTGACGTCGGGTCGCTTCTTCTCTCGGAAGCCGCGGCGCTTCATCTTTCCGCGCCGGCGGTAGGTATTCACTGAAACAACGTTCACATCGAACGCCCATTCGACAGCACGCGCAATATCGTATTTGTTGGCCTTCATGGCCACATCGAACACGTAGCGATTCTCTTCGTTGAGAAGCGTCGACTTTTCTGTGATGACCGGTCGGATTAGAGTCCGTGCGATGTTCACTCTGTCACCTCCACGGCATTTCCAGAGTCGCCGATAGCCTCGTCACCAGCGTCGCCCCAAAGTGACTCGATGCGCCCGACTGCGCCTCGAGTTGCAACGATGTTCGCCGCACCGACTGTGGTTGCCACATTCAAACAGTCAGCAAAGGTCACTTCAACGCGATCGGCTCCACGGGCGGACAACACGACAACTGGTTCGTTCGCCTCGGTAACTAGCAACGTTCGACCAGTGACACCGAGAGCTTGCACCAATTCGACTACTTGCTTGGTCTTTGGCGTATCTAGGGTGAAATCGTCAAGTATCGTCAAACGATCGTCACGCACCTTTTCGCTAAGCGCGACGCGGAGCGCGTTTTGGCGCATCTTCTTGGGTACTCGTTGTCGATAACTGCGTTTGTGCGGACCAAATATGACTCCACCGCCGACCAATGTGGGCGATTTTCGGCTGCCAAGACGGGCCTGCCCAGTGTGTTTCTGAGCGCGTATTTTGCGAGTCGAGTAGTTGACTTGGCCGCGCGTCTTAGTCTCGTGCGTCCCTTGGCGTCGGTTCGCCAATTGCGCTTGCACAACCTGATGCAAGAGCGAGTCGTTAGACGGCGCGGACCAGACTCGGTCGCTAAGGTCGACGCTGTCTACAACGTCGCCGTTTCTGTTTTTTACTGATAACTCCATGGCGAGTCCTGATTCAGTCCTGCTTCTCAATGCGGACGAGACTGTTACGAGCCCCCGGCACCGAACCTTTGATCAAAATGTAATTCTGGGCAGGATCGACCCCGGCAACTGACAACCCGCGAGTGGTTGCGCGGCGGTCTCCCATGTGCCCTGCCATCCGAGTGCCCGGCCAAACGCGACCTGGGTACGTGCCAGCACCGACTGACCCTGGGGCTCGATGACGATCCGATTGACCGTGGGTCTTAGGTCCGCCCGCGAAGCCGTGTCGTTTCACGCCGCCTTGGAAACCCTTGCCCTTCGATACGCCCGTCACTTTGATGGCATCGCCCGTCGAAAAGACGTTGGCTCGTATCTCTTGTCCGACCTCATACTCACCGAGATCCGACACTCTGAACTCTTGCAAATGCCTGAAGTTGCCGCTCGAGCGCTCGAAGTGCCCACGCATCGGCATATTCACTTTGCTCGCCCGCATGAAACCGACCTGCACAGCCTGGTAACCGTCGCGTTGCTCGGTCTTCACTTGAGTGACCACACACGGACCGACCTCAACCATCGTGACCCCGTTGGCCCGGCCTTCATCATCGTAGACGGTGGTCATGCCGATCTTGCGCCCCAGTAATCCGGTCATGGATTGCGGCGCTTCCGGAACGGCGATTTCATCCGCCACCGTCGATTCGCTGACCACTTGTTCTTGTTCTTGCGTCGTCATCTCTCGCCGTTCAAATCATTAAGCCGCGGGCCATCTCGTGGCCGCTGCGGCTTCACTGAATTACTTTTACGCTGACCTCCACGCCATTCGGAACGTTCAATCGTTGGAGGACGTCCATCGTTTTGGAGCTAGGTTCCACAATGTCGACGAGGCGCTTGTGCAGCCAAAGCTCGAAATGTTCTTGCGAGTCCTTTGTAATGTGCGGGGACCGAATCACCGTGAATCTACGTCGCCGCGTTGGCATCGGCACCGGGCCCGAGATCTGCGCTCCCGTTCGCGTCGCCGCGTCTAATATCTGCTCTGTTGCCTGCTCCAACAGGGGTGCATCGTAACCACGAAGCATTATGCGCATCTTGCCGGTAGCCATCATCTTTATTGCCTACCTATCCAATGTTTCCAAGACGTGTTGCGGCATCACGTCGTAGTGATCTAGTTCCATGTTGAAATCTCCGAACCCGGAGGTCAATGACCGCAGGTCCGTGGAATAGTTAAACGTCTCGGAAAGCGGAACGTACGCCATCACAATACCAATGCCCGCCTGCCCTGGCTTTGGTTCCGAGGTCTCCATCGACTGGATCTTCGCCCGTCGTGAGTTCAGGTCGCCGATAACCGAGCCGAGCATTTCGGCCGGCATCGCAACTTCTTGTCTCATGATGGGTTCGAGCAGCCTCGGCGCAGCTTTGCGCATCGCGGCCTTGAACGCCAACGAACCGGCGATCTGGAAAGCCATCTCCGAAGAGTCGGTGTCGTGTTGCGCACCGTCGGTGAGCACAGCTTTGACATCAACGACCGGGTATCCAGCTACGATCCCAGATCGCGCAGCCTCCCTGAAGCCCTTCTCAATGGATCCGTACCACTCGGTGCTGAGCGTCGCGCCGGTGATCTCGCTCTCGAATTCGAGCCCTGAGCCTCGCGGCAATGGTTCCACTCGCATCTCGCAGACACCGTATTGGCCTCGCCCGCCAGTCTGGCGCACGAAACGACCTTCGGCTTCCGCAATCTTGCCAATCGTCTCACGGTACGCGACCCTCGGTCGACCGCGGGTGCAATTGACTCCATACTCGATCCTCATGCGATCCAGAATGATCTCCAGATGCAACTCTCCCATACCGGCTAGCAAGAGCTGTCCGCTCTCATCGTCGGTCGAAAGTATCAGAGTTGGATCCTCATCCACCAACTTCATCAACGTGGCGGTCAGCTTGTCTTTGTCGTGACGGCTTGCGGCTTCGACAGAGATCGACAACACCGGCTCTGGGAACTGGATCTGCGCCATCGCTACGGGCGCATTAACTGCACAAAGCGTGTGCCCAGTCTTCGTTGATTTCAGTCCGATCGCCGCTACGATCTCGCCGGCTCCCGCTTCGTCAACGGGTTCTCGAACATCAGCTCGCATCCGCAACAGTCGTCCGATGCGTTCTCTACCTCGGACTGATGGGTTGTAGACGGTCATTCCCCGCTTCAACACACCTGAATAAACCCGGACGAATATCAAACGACCAGCGTGCTCGTCGGAAATGACTTTGAAAGCAAGCGCGCTCAGTGGTTCGTCGTCGTTAGGGTATCGCTCCAACTTGTGATCCGGTTGCAGCGGCTCGAAACCTTCCGCAGGCGGCAAGTCCATCGGCGACGGCAGGTAGTCCAAAACCGCGTCCAGCAGTTGGTGAGTGCCGCGGTGTCGCAACGCAGCGCCAGCCAAGACTGGGAAGATATTAATATCGATGGTCGCCTGACGGATCGACGATTTCAATTGGTCTGCCGGCACATCCTCGCCCATCAAGTAAAGTTCTGCCAAGTTGTCGTCGAATTCCGCAACCTTGGCAACCAACTCTTCCCGCGCGGCGTTGGCGAAATCCAAGTGATCCGCAGGGATTTCGGCTTCACGAGGCTCAAGACGGCCATTTCGGTCTACCTCAGCTGAGGGGTCTCCCCACTCGTAGTAGAAAGCCTTCATATCTACCAGATCGATAACGCCTTGGAAATCGGCTTCCTGCCCGATCGGAATCTGGATCGGGACAGCATTTGCATACAAGCGGTTTCTCAGCGTCGAAACCGCGTATTGGAAGTCGGCGCCGATCCGGTCCATCTTGTTGACGAATACAATGCGCGGAACTCGATGCTTGTCGGCCTGTCGCCAAACCGTCAACGATTGCGCCTGTACTCCGGCTACCGAATCGAGTACGACGGTCACACCGTCGAGCACACGCAGGCTCCGTTCCACCTCGGCGGTGAAATCGACGTGACCCGGGGTGTCGATGATGTTGATCTGGTGGTCGCGCCACGAGACGTTTTGTGCCGCCGCGGTGATCGTGATTCCGCGCTCACGCTCTTGCGGCATATAGTCCAATAGCGCGGTGCCGTCGTCCACACGGCCGATCTTGTAAGTCTCGCCGGTGAAGTACAACACACTTTCGCTGACCGTGGTCTTGCCGGCGTCGACGTGCGCGATAAAACCGGTATTTCGGAGATTCCGAAGGTCTCGGCCGTTCGAGTCCGAAACCGGTTCAGATGCGGTTCTTTTTTTAGATGTCGTTGTCATTGCCCTTCGGGTCTTAGGTTCGGGATAGGTCTGCAATCACCGTTCGAATTTCGGCGTTCGTGCTGGAAATCAATCCTTCCTGTGACGTGTTAGCTTTCCTGTCCTCTTCAAAAACTCGCCGAATTTGCCGGTCGGCGACAATCGTCTTGGTCTACCACCTGAAGTGGGCGTATGCCCGGTTAGCTTCAGCCATTCGCTGCAACTCGTCCTTCCGTCGCACCGCCGCACCCGTGTTGTTAGCAGCATCCAACAATTCCGTAAAAAGCTTTCGGGCAATCGGCTGCCCTCTCCGAGCCCGTGCTGCACTGACCAGCCAGCGTTGCGCAAGCGCCTCTCGACGTTCAGGTCGAACTTCGTTCGGCACCTGGTATGTGGCGCCACCGACGCGGCGAGGTCGAACCTCCAACAGCGGCGTTGCGTTCGACATCGCTTGATGGAACGCATCCAACGGGTTCATATTCAAACGCTGACCTAGGAGGCCCAGAGCGTCGTAAACCGCACGGCGAGCAATGCTCTTTTTGCCGCCGAGCATTACGCGATTAATGAATCGCGCAAGCTCCTCGTCGCCATAACGAGGGTCTGGTTGGGTTGTTCGCCTTTCGGCTCTTCGTCTTCGTGCCATCTTATGGTTCGCTTCGTGATGCCGCGATACGTGCTTGTTGATCGATGTTTCTTAACCGGGGTTAGATGCCATCTCGGCTACGTCTCGAAGGTGTCGCGTCTGCTGACACCGCGAGACTTAAGGTGTTGATTTTCCGCTCGGCGCTACGGATTTCGACGACAATAGAGCGTCGGTCAGCTTTGCCTAAGCGATTCTCTACGAATTCAGCAACAAATTATATACCCACCACCCCGTTCAAACTCCGCGAGGAGTCCCATATTTGCTGCGGCCTCGTCTTCGGCCTTCGACACCTTCGGTATCCTTCGTTCCACGGATTACGTGGTACCGGACACCCGGCAAGTCACGGACCCTACCGCCCCTGATCAGGACCACAGAGTGCTCCTGCAAGTTGTGGCCTTCGCCCGGTATGTAAGCCGTAACTTCGACGTTGTTGGAAAGGCGCACACGTGCCACTTTGCGAAGCGCCGAGTTCGGCTTCTTAGGCGTGACGGTGCGAACTTGCAAGCAGACCCCAGCCTTTTGAGGTGAGCCCTTTTGAAGTTCACGAGTTCGACCAGTGAACGAGTTGCGAATCGCGCGCAACGCCGGTGTCTTCGGCTTCTTGCGCGTCCGCTTGCGAGGCTTTCTTACGAGTTGGCTGAGCGTCGGCAACGCATTCTCCATGACTGATTGGCGCGTAACGCAAACCTTCTCACCGAACTCACCCATACACGCGCCAACTAATGAAAGGCGCGCCAAAGCAAGACCGGTAGGTGCGTTACAACCGCTAAACGTTAAATCATACAAATCGCGGTGTGCATCGTCAACAAACTCCCAAGCATCAATCCATCATCAAAACCGCCACTGCCGCCGAAGCGTTAGATGCTGAGTCACGGGTGCTGCGTCACGACTGTAATATCCTAATTCCAACGCGCTCTCGCATAACGCGCCCATCAAACCCGCGCGCAGCGGCCCCCAAACCTGCTGAAACCTACCTGCCGACTGTTACGCAACACTGACTCATCCAGCATGACGACGCTGATCCTCTACGGGTTCAATGACCCACACTCGAACGCCCTGATCGACGAGTTGCGGTTCCAGGACGAGTCTCTGGTTTTTGTCAATGTTGCATGGGGACAAGACCGGGAGCATGACCCCGCGGTGCGCGATGAAGTCGCGATGATCTGGTGCATCGGTTCTTCAATTCCGCTACCGATCGCAGTCACGAACGAGATCGCAGGGCAAGGTACACCGGTGGTCGCGATTACCGATGAATCTTGTGCCGATCTTTTCGATTTCAATTCCGGTTACATCGAATTGTGCTTCAACTATCCGTCCGCGAGCGAGGTCCGGGCGCGCATCAAGGCCGTCAGGGCACGGGCGACTATTCAGTCGGACCCGATGATCGTTCACGGTGACCTGACGATTGATGTGAACAGCTTTGCTGTCTTTCTAAACGGACGCAACATCGAGCTCACGTATAAGGAATACGAATTACTGAAACTCTTCGCGTCCAATCCGGGTCGCGTATTTCGTCGGGAAGACATCCTGAATCGGATATGGGGCGATGACTACTTCGGAGGCACCCGAACCGTCGACGTTCACGTGCGAAGATTGCGTAGCAAACTCGACGATGTCAGCCACAACGTCATTGAGACGATGTGGCGAGTCGGATATCGCTTCAGCGTACCCGAAGTTCGTGCGAATCCTAGCAGCAACGGCGGTCGTGCGATGGCAGGCGCAGCGTAACTTTGAACCTTCAGATTTGATAAAATTCATGCTTTGCTCGATCGGCGATTGGGACGTGGTCGCGCGACCCGCTCGGTGACGCCAGAAATTCGGTCCCGCCGCGCTGCAATCGAGTTCAAGTTCGCGTCACCTAACAACAAACAGACCTACCGCCAATACGAAACCGTGCAGACTGCGTCAAATACTCAAAGTCACGCTTCCAGGACTTTCGACGACGAAGCGAAAGAGTTCGTCCTACGTTCGGCGAACCAACAAGACGTTCGCTTCATCCGGTTGTGGTTCACAGACATCCTCGGATCAGTCAAGGGTTTCGCAATAACAATCGACGAGTTGGAACATGTGCTCAACTCAGGTGCCAGTTTTGACGGTGCTGTTATCGACAGTCTCGCGCGCAGCGACGAAGTCGACACCGTCGCGTTGCCCGACCCAACTACTTGGCAGATACTCCCATGGCGCCCCAGCCAAGACGCCGTTGCCAGCATGTTCTGCGACCTCAGCACACCCGACCGCCAACCATTGCCCACTGACGGCCGGAATATTCTCAGATCTGTGATGCGCCGGGCCCGAAAACTCGGTTACAACTTTTACGTCGCTCCGGAACTTGAGTTCTACTACGCGGACGACAGCGACGAGTACTACAAAACCGCGGGCGGGCGATCAACCCTGAACGGCGCAGGCGACCACGAAAACTCCAACGCGTCGGCGCGATTCAACCCTGCTAGCCGCTATTTCGATCAAACTTCACCTGACCTCGGCGGAGCTGAACTTCGCCGAGAAGTCGTGTTGGCACTCGAAAAGATGGGAATTCCTGTTAAACACAGCCATCACGAAGTCGGACAGGGCCAACACGAGATCGACCTCCGACACACCAATGCCCTTACGATGGCCGATTCGGTCGTCACGTATCGAGTAGTAGTAAAAGAGATCGCGGCGCGAATGGGCGGCCACGCTACTTTCATGCCGCAACCTTTCTCCGAACGTCCAGGTTCCGGCATGCATACCAACATGTCGTTATTTAGCGGCGACGACAACGCATTTTATTCCGCCGACGAAGACGAATTCCATCTCTCGGAAATCGGCAAGAAATTTATCGCCGGTTTAGTCACGCACGCGCCCGAAATCACCGCGATTACGAACCAATGGGTCAACAGTTACAAACGCTTAGTTCAAGGATCGGAAGCTCCGATCTTTGCTTCGTGGACCGCCGGAAACATGAATGACTTGATTCGAGTCCCCGCGTTTCGGCCTGGCCAAGAAGCCAGCATGCGAGTGGAATACCGAGCGCCAGATGCCGCGTGCAATCCATACCTCGCATTTACTGCTTTGCTCGCCGCCGGTCTAGAAGGCGTCGAGAACGACTATCCCCTCTCAACGCCAATCACCGACACTAACTTCGCCGGGTCGCATGCCCTGCCAAGATTACCCAGTTCGCTCCAAGAAGCTGTCACCATCGCGGAGAAAAGCGAACTGTTGAGAAAGAGCCTCGGTGACCGGGCGGTAGACAGTTTTTGCCGCAACAAATACCTGGAGTGGGACGAGTTCAACCGCACCGTGACCGACTTCGAAACTAACCGATACCTCGACGTTCTCTAACAGTTGCGGCACCCGACGAACGATTTCGCAGGCACGATATTAAGATTCAAGTTTGACCTTCCTGAGATACACGGTCGATGACGTTGGAAAACACAACTGATGAAATGCGACGACGCGTTGCTGAACGCGACGCCGAGTTTCGACGTTTGGAACAAGAGGGGCTGTATCTCAAAAGCCACGAACACGATGCTTGTGGCGTCGGCGTCGTAGCAAATATCGACGGTCACGTATCACACGACATCATCCAACAAGGTCTGGAAGTTCTCCGCAACCTCGGGCATCGTGGCGCGTGCGGTTGCGACCCGGAAACCGGCGACGGTGCTGGCATCCTCGTGCAGATGCCACACAAATTCATGGTCAAGGTCGCCAACGAGGTCGGTATCCAACTGCCCGATTCGCCCAATTACGCGGTCGCGATGTGCTTCCTGCCCCAAGATCAAGAGCTCCGAGAATTTTGCCAGACAGCGCTTGAAACCAGCGCCCGCGAACACGGTATTGAGCCCTTGGGCTGGCGGGACGTGCCAGTCGATCCCGATGCCGTCGGCGTATGGGCCCGTGCGCGGATGCCCCATATCTCGCAACTTTTCCTCAACGCGCCCGAGAGGATCAGCGAATCCTTGCTCGAACGCAGGCTCTATGTAATCCGAAAATCCACCGAAAAGGTCATTCGATCACGCATCGACGAAATCGAAGCCCAATCCGGCGCAATCCTCAGCGACGAAGACGCCGCGGTCGTTAACGCATTGCTCAACGAGTGGTACATACCGTCCCTCTCCGCCCGAACCATCGTCTACAAGGGCATGTTGATGTCGGAACAGACCGACAAGTTTTACAAAGACTTATCGGATCCCGATTTCCAGTCGCATTTTGCCATGGTCCACTCCCGATTCAGCACTAACACGCTCGGATCTTGGAAACTCGCTCATCCCTATCGCATGTTGGCGCACAACGGCGAGATCAACACCGTCCGCGGCAACCGCAACTGGATGTCCGCTCGGGAACTCACCCTAGAATCCGAGCTCTTCGGTGACTACATCTCCGACATCCTGCCGATCTGCGAAACGGACGAACCGTCTGACACCGCATCACTCGACAACGCGTTCGAAGCCGTATACATGGGTGGTCGATCCGTAGACCACACGGCAGCGATGATGATGCCCGCCGCGTGGTACGACCATGAATCGATGCCGCAAAACGTCAAGGACTTCTACGAGTATCACGGCGGCGTCATGGAGCCTTGGGACGGTCCGGCGATGATCGTCTTTACGGATGGGCACATGCTCGGCGCAGTCCTCGACCGAAACGGACTTCGCCCATTCAGATACTCCGTGACCACCGACAACGTCCTCGTGATGGCCTCCGAGACCGGTGTTCTCGACATTCCAGCAGACGAGATCCGTTATCGTTCTCGACTCCGTCCGGGCAGAATGTTCCTTGTCGATTTCGAAGAGAAGCGCATTATCGAACCCGAGGAAGTCGCCGAAAAGCTGGCTTCCAACCAACCATACGGCGAATGGCTTGCCAATCAGCGCCTGACGCTCGACGATCTTGACCCTCCACAAAACGTGCCGCAAGTCGATCTTGAGACAATATCCATGCGCCAGATGGTGTTCGGATACACCCAGGAGGACATGCGCATGCTCATCGGTCCCATGGGCGTGACAGCGCACCAACCGCAAGGCTCGATGGGCAACGACGCGCCTCTCGCCGTTCTTTCCGACAAACCCCAGAACCTCTTCGCCTACTTCAAGCAAGACTTCGCACAAGTCTCCAACCCGCCGCTCGATGCTATCCGCGAGCAACTCGTCACCCAGATGGCGGTGCCGGTCGGTCGACGTCCCAACCTCTTCGACGAAACCGAACAACACGCGCGATTACTGCGTATTGATCATCCGATCTTGCGCAACGCCGAGTTGGCGCAAATCAAGCAGTCAACCAAAACCGGCGTGAGAACCATCACCATATCGACACTTTTCCCCGTCGCCGATGGGGTTGCAGGTCTCAAATCCGCGCTTGAACGAATTCGCCGAGAAGCGTCCGAGGCTATTGCAAACGGTTACACGGTCCTCGTTCTTTCCGACCGCGGGATCGACGCCGAAAACACCTTCATACCGTCATTGCTCGCTACCGCAGCTGTTCACCACCACCTCATCCGGGAAAAGACCTGCACGCAAGCCGACATCCTCGTCGAATCTGGCGAACCCCGAGAAGTGCACCACTTCGCGCTCCTATTCGGATACGGCGCAAGTGGCATCAACCCATATCTCGCACTCGAATCCCTAGCCGACATACGTGAATCCGTCGCCAGTGATGGCACCATGCCGTTGCAAGACGTCGCCGAGGAAAACTACCGCCAGGCGTCCGAAGAAGGCGTCCTGAAGACGATGTCAAAAATGGGCATCTCCACGCTGCAAGGCTACCTCGGTGCTCAGATCTTCGAAGCGCTCGGACTTTCACAAGATCTGATCGACGAATACTTCACTTGGACCAACTCCCGCATCGGAGGTATCGGCCTTGAAGAGATCGCCGCAGACTCCATAGCCAACCACGCACGCGCCTATCCCCAATACGAAATTCCATCCAACCTCCGCCTAGACCTCGGCGGCTTCTACATGTGGCGAGCCACCGGCGAAAGACACATGTGGAACCCACGGACGATTTCACTTATCCAGACGGCATCCACCCTCAACAGCAAAACGATCTACAAGCAGTTCGAAGACGCCGCGGACGAAGAACCCGAAGGTTTCACCGCCCTGCGGCAGATGCTCGATTTCGACGAAAGCAACTTCCAGCCGATACCGCTCGAAGAAGTCGAACCGATCGATAAAATCCTGCCCCGGTTCGCCACCGGCGCAATATCGCTCGGATCGATCTCACGCGAAGCTCACGAGACCCTCGCCATTGCAATGAACCGCATCGGTGCTCGAAGCAACACCGGCGAAGGCGGCGAAGACGACGAGCGATACGTACCTTTCGACGAAGTAGATTCTCGAAACTCAGCGGTCAAACAGGTCGCATCCGGAAGATTCGGCGTCACCGCAGAATACATGGTCAACGCCAAAGACCTCCAGATCAAGATGGCGCAAGGAGCGAAGCCCGGCGAAGGCGGCGAGATTCCCGGCCACAAGATCAGCGAATATATCGCATCCATCCGACGTACCACCCCCGGGGTCGAACTAATCTCTCCGCCACCTCACCACGACATCTACTCCATCGAAGACATCGCCCAACTCATTCACGACCTCAAGAACGTCAATCCCGATGCCCGCGTCCACGTCAAACTCGTGGCCCGTTCCGGTGTCGGAATCATCGCCGCCGGCATCTCAAAAGGCAAGGGCGATGTCGTTCTCATATCCGGCGACTCCGGTGGTACTGGCGCATCGCCGCTATCCTCCATCAAACACGCCGGGATACCTTGGGAACTCGGTGTCAGCGAAACCCAGCAAGTCCTCGTAGCCAACGGCCTGCGCGACCGAATCGTTGTCCAGACCGATGGCCAAATCAAGACCAGCCGAGACGTGGCCATGGCCGCGCTTCTTGGCGCCGACGAATGGGGCGTCGCAACCGCCGCATTGATAACCATGGGCTGCATCATGCTCCGCAAGTGTCACATGAACACCTGCTCGGTCGGCGTCGCAACCCAAGACCCAGAACTACGCGCCAAGTTCGCCGGTACCCCGGAAGCCGTCGTTAACTACTTCACGATGCTCGCCGAAGAACTCCGAAATCGTATGGCTCAGATGGGGTTCAGAACAGTCAATGAGATGATCGGCCGTGCCGACATGCTCAAGCAGCGCGACGATATCGACCATTTCAAAGCCAAGACTCTAGACCTATCCAGAATCCTCGTCGACTCGCAACCGTTGGAAGGCGACCACTCCTACCAGTGCACCGGGCAGGACCACGCCCTCGAATTCGCTCTCGACCACAAACTCATCGAGTTGACCGAGCAGACCATCGCTGACGGCGGCGAAACAACCGTCACCGAGACGATCGACATCCGCAACCGCAACCGCACAGTCGGCGGCATGATGAGCGGACGCATCGCCTCGAAACTCGGGCGAAAAGGCCTTCCCGACGGCTCGATCAACATTAACTTCAAAGGCTCAACGGGACAAAGTTTCGGCGCATGGGTAGTCAAAGGCGTCACCTTCAAGGTATACGGCGACGCCAACGACTACTTCGGCAAAGGGCTCTCCGGTGGCCGACTCGTAATCGTCCCACCCGAAGACGCGAAATTCGTCGCCGAAGACAACATCATCATCGGCAACGTCGCACTCTACGGATCAACTGGCGGCGAGGCCTACATCCGAGGCATCGCCGGCGAACGATTTTGCGTCCGTAACTCGGCCGCTAACGCCGTCGTCGAAGGCATCGGCGACCACGGCTGTGAATACATGACCGGCGGACGCGTCGTCGTTCTCGGCCCCACCGGCAGAAACTTCGGCGCCGGGATGAGCGGCGGCATCGCTTACGTCTGGGACCCCGACAACTCCTTGCACGAACGCTTCAACCACGGAATGGCAGACCTGCAGCAACTCGTCCCCGGCTCCGACGACGAATCCGAGGCAAAGGCGCTCATCGAGAGGCATCTCTATTGGACCAAAAGCGATGTCGCACGCCGAGTACTCGAAGACTGGACAAACACCGTCCACCAGTTCAAAAAGATAATGCCTCGTGACTACGCCCGGATCTTGCTCGAGCAACAAGAAGCTAGGCAGCGACTAGTCGACGACGCGACCAACTTTTCACTCAACGGTGGAACTGTCGCCACTCCAGAACTCGCCGGGAGAGCGGTCTAACTCATCATGGGAAGCATCGACGGTTTCAAAGAGTTCGAACGCGCCCCCATACCGCGCCGCGATCACCGCGAGCGTCTAAGCGACTGGCGAGAAATCTACCTCAAGTGGGACGAAAGAGATGCCCGCCAACAAGCCGCACGCTGCATGGATTGCGGCGTCCCCTTTTGCAACGACGGTTGCCCCCTCGGCAACCTGATCCCCGAATGGAATGACCTCGCATACCTCGGCGATTGGCAAGAAGCCATCGCACGACTACACGCCACCAATAACTTCCCCGAATTCACCGGCCGAATCTGCCCCGCACCCTGCGAAGCTGCCTGCACCCTCGCTATCAACATGGAACCTGTGACGATCGAGATGATCGAAAAACAGATCTCCGAACGGGCTTGGCAAGAGGGATGGATAACCCCCGAACTACCTGACTATCGCACCGGCAAAAGGATTGCCGTCGTTGGCTCCGGACCGGCCGGTCTCGCGGCCGCTCAACAACTGAACCGCGCCGGCCACACTGTGACCGTCTACGAACGCGCGGAATACCTCGGCGGACTCCTCGCCCTCGGCATTCCCGAATTCAAACTCGAGAAATCAGTCGTCGAACGCCGACTTCAGCAGATGCGCGACGAAGGCGTGGTCTTCAAAACCAGCACCGACGTCGGCGTCGACATCCCAGCCGAAGAGCTAGTCGAACAAAACGACGCCATAGTCCTAGCCGGCGGCTCAACCGTCCCACGAGACTTCCCGATCCCAGGCCGCGATCTCGACGGTATCCACTTCGCAATGGACTACCTCACCCAGCAGAACCGCCGTCTACGAGGCCAAGAATTCTCCCCCGCGGAAACCCTCACCGCCGAAGACAAACACGTCGTCATCATTGGCGGCGGAGACACCGGCGCCGATTGCCTCGGCACCGCGCACCGCCAATTCGCCAAAAACATCATCCAACTCGAACTCCTCCCTCGCCCACCTGAACGCCGATCGCGCACCAACCCCTGGCCCGACTGGTCCCACGTCTTCCGCACCTCTTCCGCGCACGAAGAAGGCGGAAAACGCGACTACAACATCATGACCAAGCGCTTCGTCGGGACCAAAGGCAAAGTCACTCATCTAGAATGTGTCCGAGTCGACTGGGTCTTCGAAGATGGCCAACGCCCCAATATGGTCGAGATTCCCGGATCCGAGTTCACTATCCCCGCCGACATCGTACTCCTCGCCATGGGCTTCATTCATCCTCAACACGACGGTCTACTCAACGATCTTGAAGTTCAATACGACCCGTTCGGAAACGTTAAGACCGACCCAACTTTGAAGAGCAGCACCGAGAAAGTCTTCGCGTGTGGTGACATGCAACGCGGCCAGTCGCTCGTCGTCCACGCCATCGCCAACGGACGCCAATGCGCACGCGAGGTCGATCTGTATCTCTCCGGTCGATCCTCCCTGCCCACCGTGCGAGGATACGCACGCCCCGCAATCCCGGTATACGCCTGAGCCTTTCCCAACAAGCAAACTCGCGGACCCGCAAATGGTTCCGTGCACAGAATGGGTGACCCGCGGAAATGACCACCATCAGAGTCGCCTCCGCACAGATAAACACCACCGTCGGCGACATCGCGGGCAACTGCGAGCTGATCGCAGCTGCGATCGACGAAGCGCGCAGCATCGGTGCCGATATCGTCGCATTTCCGGAACTCGCCATCACCGGCTACCCGCCCGAAGACCTCCTTCTATCCCAACACTTCGTTCGCACCAACCGCCAAACCCTAGACGAACTCGCCCAACACTGCACCAACATTGCCGCAATGATCGGTATCGTTGACTACGACGAAGACGAAAACGGCAACATCAAAAACATCTTCAACGCCGCCGCAATCATCGTCAACCGCCAAATCGTCGCCATCTACCACAAGAACGAACTACCAAACTACGGCGTCTTCGACGAACTCCGTTACTTCACCCCAGGAACGACCTCCCAGATCGTCGACATCAACGGCATCGCCGTCGGCGTCAACATCTGCGAAGACATCTGGGTGAACCCCGGAGTTGGTGATGCCCAGTGCGTCGCCGGTGCTCAACTCATCCTCACCCTCAACTCATCACCGTACGAGATCGGAAAACTCCATACCCGCATCGAATTGGTCACCGATCTCGCCAAACGACACCAAGCCTACGCAGTCTACACCAACCAAGTCGGCGGTCAAGACGAATTAGTCTTCGACGGCTCCAGCATATTCGCCGGACCTCAAGGAGAGACACTCGCCGTCGCGCCCCGATTCGAATCGGCTGTCACGGCGATCGACATCGAGTTGCAAGACAACGCATCGGCAGTCGATCATCGCGAAGAGTGCGGTGAAAAATCGTTCCAACCGACCAAACTCGTCGCGCCGCGTTTCAACATCGCCGCCAAAACCGAAATCCCCTCGCCCGAGGCCAAATTCGAAGACGACATCTCACAGGTCTACGCCGCATTAACTCTCGGCTCTCGCGACTACATCCACAAAACCGGGTTCCAGAAAGTCGCAATCGCCTTATCCGGTGGCATCGACTCCTCGATCGTTGCCTGCATCGCTGCCGATGCGATCGGATCCGAGAACATCGTCGGCGTCGGAATGCCATCCCGCTACTCCTCCGAAGGCAGCCTCATCGACGCCCAAGATCTCGCCGACCGCCTAAGAATCCCCCTCTGGCAAATACCCATTGAACCCGCCCACGCTGCGTTCGAGCAGATGCTCGCCGAAACCTTCCGCGGACACGACGCCAATACCGCCGAAGAGAACGTTCAATCCCGGATCCGCGGCAACGTCATGATGACCATCGCCAACAAATTCGGGTGGCTCGTCCTCACCACCGGCAACAAATCCGAGATGGCGACCGGATACGCCACGCTCTACGGCGATATGGCCGGAGGCTTCGCAGTCATCAAAGACATCCCGAAACAACTCGTCTACCAACTCTCCGAATACCGCAACAGCATCGACGACTCCCCACCAATACCCCCATCCGTTATCGACAAACCGCCAACAGCCGAACTTCGTCCCAACCAACTCGACGTCGATTCGCTACCACCATACGACCAACTCGACCCTTTGCTCCGTGCATACATCGAAGAACGCCGCTCCAGCGAAGAGATCCTCGAAGAACTCGAAGGCATAGACCACGCCACCGCGGCGCGCATTCTTCGCATGGTCGACATAAATGAATACAAACGACGACAATCTCCCCCCGGCGTCAAAGTAACTGGCCTAGCCTTCGGGCGGGACCGCCGCATGCCCATAGCCTCCCGCTGGCGCCACTAACCTCTTGAACGACACCATCTCGAAAACCTGCGAAGCGGAAACCAACCAGGGGGTGAGCCGGTACCACACATCACCACAGTATCCCCATGAACACGAACAATCCCCTCTCCCGCTCGGCGGGAGAGGGCTAGGGTGAGGGCACCCCATAAATCCGCCGCCGTACTCGTATGCGTAATCCTTCCCAAGAGACAACCGGTAACATCAACACATACTTAGAATCTTTAACCGACGCACCGATGCAAATCATGATCAGACGAACACTCGCAATCTCACTGTTTTCAGCGATCGCGGTCCTCGCCATCGCATGCACATCGGAATCCGAACCAACTTCTCCTGCCGATTCCTCCGTTCCCACGTCAGAAACCGCCTTCATCGAGACTGCCGAGGCGATCAGCAACGAAGCCGTCGGAATTACTGACGATGAACAAGAAACACCCGGCGATCAATCGGTCGACACATCGGAAGCCGATGCGATACTCGCGCGAATCTCTCCGCCATTGCTATCTCCCGACCTCCTTGGTGTTCCAATCAGCGACGTCGAACTTTTGGACGACGACACATTGAAAGATGCAATCGCCAGCGAAACCATCCCCAGCGAAACCATAGAAACCCGTGCCGCCATCGAACGTGAAGATTGGGAGAACCGGTTGATGGACATCTGGGAGGATTCCATCGGCGGCGTCGTGCTAATCAACCTCGAAACCGGACTCTTCGGCGGCAACGGAACTGGCGCCGGTTGGTTCTGGGACGACCAAGGCCATATCGTCACCAACTACCACGTCGTAAGACCAACTACCGGCCTTCTGACACCTCCCAACATCATCGTCGAAACCTTCGAAGGCGACCGTTTCGACGCCGAATTCATTGGCGGCGATCATATCTCCGACATCGCCGTCATCAAAATCGACGCCGACCCAGACACCATCAAAACACTCAAAGTCGGCGATAGCGCAAATCTAAGACCCGGAATGACCGCCATCGCACTCGGTCACCCCTTCGGCGTCGAACAGGCGTTCTCAATGACCCACGGCATCATCAGCGGTCTCGCCAGATCTATCCAGTCCCAAGCCAGTTCCATACCCATCCCCGCCGTCATCCAGACTGATGCCGACATGAACCCCGGAAACTCCGGCGGACCACTGCTGAACAGCGCCGGAGAAGTTATCGGCGTCAATACCCAGATCCGAAGCATCTCCAACATCAACAGCGGTGTCGGATTCGCAACCCCCATCAACCTCGTCCGCCGCGTCGTCAACAACCTCATCGAAGACGGAATCCACGAATACCCGCTAATCGGCATCTCCTCATGGGTTCTCACACCGACCTGGGCCGAGCGTCTCGACCTCGACGAAGATCAAAGAGGACTCCTCGTAACCGCAGTCTCCCCCAGCGGACCCGCCGACAAGGCCGGCATCCGGGCCGATACCGGAGTCTCACAACCCAAAGGCGACGGCGACGTCATCATCCGCATCGACAACGTAACCATCCAAAACATCTACGACCTCCGCAGCTACATCATGCTCAACACTTCCCCCGGCGACCAAATCGTCATCGAAGTCCTCCGCGACAACCAGACCATCCCCATAACCCTAACGCTAGGCTCCTGGGGAGACCAGTTCAACTAAACGCAGCCGCGGAAAACCACCGTCATTCCGCCGAAAACCCGTCATTCCAGCGAAAGCCGGAATCCAGAGGGGACGGGCGGGGGATCATTCGCATCATAGTTCAAACCGCAACGCAATCGGCCCCGTCAACCAATGGCAGACGGGGCCGATAACTATCTGGCTTACAACCGCGTTAGCGATAAGTGAAGCCTAACCCTCTTGGGCGAGAGCGTCGTGGACTCGATCTGCCACGTCCTGTGGAACGTACTCTTCCCAAATGTCGGAGAAGTTCTCGAGGTAGTAGACCGCCGCTGCGTCCGTAGTCTCGTTGTTTTCGGTCATCCACGCCTCGGTTTCGATGTGACTTCCTGCCGTAAAGTCCCAACGGCGGAAGAACTGAACCAATTCAGGCGCGCGTTCGATGAGCGACTCATGCACCGCGATCTTAATCTCTGCGGTCGGGTATGCACAGCCCTTACCAGATTCCCAACACTCATCTGTGTATGCCGGTTCTTCCAAGATGTAAAGGTCAAGTTCTGCCGAAGGTTTCGTCGGTCCCCATAGGTATCCGACCCAATTGTCGCCTCGAGCGTAGGCCCCTTCCAAGTCAGCGAACAGGCCCGCGCCAGAACCGGGGTTGACCAGTTCCACGACATCTTCAAGTCCGTAGGTTACGACTTTTTCAGCGTTAACAACCTCGCACGCCCAACCGGGGATACAGGTCACGAGTCGAGCTTTGCCGTTCGAGTCGGGAGTCACGAATAGATCCATGTACTCGGGAAGGTCTGTAACCGAAACTAGTCCCGGATTCGCATCCTTCACGTACTGGGGAATCACGAATCCTTGCCAGTTGTCCTCAAGACTCTTGCCGACGTCGACAACTACACCACTCTCCAATGCAGCGTCCCAAACCTCTTGCTGGTTGGGTAGCCAGATCTCCATCGTGACATCGGTGTCGTTGTTTTTCAGGCCTTCGAACAGCGAAATCGTGTCACCGGCGACTGCGTCCGTCGGATAGCCGTAACCATGTTCCACGATGTACTTCGCGACGCGGACCTGAATCTCAGACGATGTCCAGTTCAAGTCGGAGAATATGATGGGTTCCTTCTCGACTTCAGCCGTGACCTCAACCACGACCTCTTTCTCGACCACCACTTCTTTTTCAACGACCACTTCCTTTTCCACCTCGCGAGTGACCTCAACTTCAACCTCGACCGCCACCTCTTTCTCTACTTCTCGAATTACCTCCACCTCACGCGTGACCTCAACGGTTTCGGTGCCGCAGGCCAGTGCTACCACGCTCAATCCCGCAAGCAGTAGCACGAGGGCCAATGCGCCGGAATTAGCGATTTGTTTCTTTGCTCTAAAAAGCAACGTTTCTCTCCTTGGTTTTTTCTTTCTGTGCGTCGGCAGTGAAGCGAAGACGCGCTAATCGAATACAACGGGGAATTCCCACCGATCACCCAGCCGTAGCACCACCCACGTCCGAGATACCCATCGCAGCACGTTGGCGACTTGCGAACGCCTGTGTGATGCGATCGATGATGATGGCGAGGAATACGATCCCAAGTCCCGCCAAGAAGGCGTTGCCAGGCTCGATTCGTCCCAAAGCTCGATTTACATCTTCACCTAATCCACCCGCACCAACTAACGATGCTATCACCACCATCGCGAGCGCCATCAGTGTGGTCTGGTTAACCCCGGCCATTATGGTCGGAATCGCCAACGGAATCTTCACTCGCAACAACAACTGCGTACTCGTCGCACCGAACGATGTTGCTGCCTCAATCGTCTCCTCCGGAACCTGTCTGATGCCGAGATTCGTCAGTCTGACTGCCGGTGGAACCGCGTAGATCAACGTGGCGAAAACAGCTGAGACATTCCCAAGACCTAAGAACGCTATCGCCGGAACAAGGTAGACGAAACTTGGCATCGTCTGCATCCCATCCAAGATGGGGCGCAGTATCGCATCTAGTCGGTCGCTCTGAGATGCCCAAACTCCAATCGGCACCGCGATCACGATCGACAACGTCACCGTTACAACTATCAACGCCGCCGTCTCCATAGCGCTCTCCCACAACCCGAATACTGCGATCGCCAATAGAGATGCCACCGAAAAGACACCCACGCGAATGCCGGCCATGCGCCAACCCAACACACCGACACCAATAATGAATCCCTGCCAAGGAATCCAGATCATAACGTCTTCAAGCCGTACCAACACGTTCAATACCACAGTTTTGATGAAACTGAAGATGAAATCCAAGTTCACATTCATCCAATCGATGAC
Source organism: Dehalococcoidia bacterium (assembly GCA_965232825.1). Lineage (GTDB taxonomy): Bacteria > Chloroflexota > Dehalococcoidia > Lucifugimonadales > Lucifugimonadaceae > Bin127. Next base: position 1,412,635 of record OZ247429.1, read on the forward strand.
TTGGTCAATCCGCAACCCGATGTCGCGCCCATAGTCGATCGGGAATTCACGACCGTCTTCACCCCCGAACGCGATTATCAATACCGTGATCACCGCCGGTATCGCACCCCACCGAATCCAGTGAGGGATGCGACCGACCAATCGCATCACCGAATTTACATTCTGTGTGTCTGCGGTTTGCTTGGTTGTTTGACTATCCATCCGAGGTTTCCCTTACTCGCTATTGCGCACCGTTTTCTTCGATCGCAGTGTTTGGATCCATCACTTCAGCCAACACGTCCAATTCGATCTCGCCGATAAGTATCCCGTCGTCATCCAACACCGGCACCGAGTGGTCCGCACGCAATCCATAAGGCACCAACTCGTCCAACACAGTGTCGCTCTTCACAGCCTCATCAACCGTCAATGTCACATCACCAATTTTCTCGACCCCGCGCCGGGTCGCCGAGTTTATCCGTTGCAGACGAGCAGTCCCAACGTATCGTTTCTCGCCATCCACTACCAGTGCGTAACCAAGGTCATCTTCAATCAATTTCTCCAATACGTCCGAAGCCGAGCTGTCGTGCGAAACCACGTGAACGGCCTCACCCATCACCGCCGCAGCAGTCATCAACGAATACTGCCTCACATCCTTGGTGAAATCCCGAACAAACGCATTCTTGGGGTGCAACACGACATCCGTCGGCGTTCCTGACTGAATGATCGCACCATCCCGCATTATCGCAATCCGGTCACCGATGTTCGCCGCCTCGCTGAGATCATGCGTGATGAAGATGATCGTCTTTTGCATCGAAGCCTGCGTCTGCACCAACTCTTCCTGCAAGTCACGACGTATCACCGGATCTAACGCGCTGAAAGGTTCGTCCATCAACATGACCGGCGCATCCATCGCGAACGCGCGGGCAAGACCGACCCGTTGCTTCATGCCGCCGCTCAACTCGTCGGGCATGTTCCTTTCCCAACCACCTAAGCCAACAGACTCCAGCGCCTCCAGCGCTCTCGCACGCCGTCTGCGCCTTCCTACTCCACCCAACTCTAATCCCCAAGAGACGTTGTCGACGACGCTGCGGTGCGGCATTAATCCGAAGTGCTGAAACACCATCGCCAACTTCGACCGTCTCATCTCCAACAACTCTTCGTCACTCATCGACCGCACCTCATCTTCGCCGATCCATATCTCGCCACGATCAGCCTCAATCAATCGATTGATACAGCGGATCAAGGTCGACTTGCCACAACCCGACAACCCCATCACCACGAATATCTCCCCTCGTGCGGCATCGAACGAAACATCCGAAAGCGCCAACACCGAACCCGTAGCCTCCTGAATCTCATCCTTGCTCGCCCCGCCCTGCGCCATCTCGATCCCCGCGTCAACATCACCTCCGAAGACCTTGTAGACGCCCCGCACCGATACGGCGACATCAGACCCCTGCTCCGTTTCGCGGGTTTCCTGTCCTAAAGTCAAATCTGCACCCCGATCTCCTGTTTTGTCGCCGCCAACGCCAGCAACAGACTCTACCGAGTCACTCAAATAACCATAACGGAAGTCCGTTTCCCCGCCCGTAACCCCTTTCACCGAAGACGCAATACCCCCCTTCGCAAAGCGAAGGGGGACGCGGAGCGAAGCGAACGCAGGGGGATGCACGCGACGGTAAAGCACTCCCAAATCATCCCACCCCTCGCCATTCCCGCACCTCATTTGTCGTGCTCGCGTATCGCCCCTGCCAATCCCACGTTCAATAAGTCATATCCATATGTGTTCCCGTCATACCCGACGTGTCCCCGTCATACCCGATGTGTTCCCGTCATACCCGCGCACGCGGGTATCCAGCGCATTCGTGCCCTAGGCCCGATCAGTCACCTCCGCCATCCCCGGCGTACCTGATCCGATGATCAAGTTCTTCGCTCGATCATCTGCACCAACGCAGACGATGAAGTAGCGGCTCGCATCGTGTTGCCCGTGAAGCATCACCCGCTCCTGCTCCCACGGCGGCAAGTCGTACAGCCAACGCCACTCGTATCGAACCTTCTCCGGCACATTGAAATGCGCCACCATCTCGCTCGCCGGTGCTTTAACGTGCTGATGCAAAAACTCCTTCGCAGCACTCTTCGTGTAACCCGACTCCCCTATCGGTCTGGCATGAGCAGGCGCAAGCAATATCAACGTCGCTCCACCAGGCGATTCATCCAACTCGCCGTGCAGATTGGCGATATGTGAACTCGACGCCGGACACGACGCCGCTAGCGACTTCAGCAATCCATCCGCGGTATCCACGCCTTGGTTTCCATGATCGTGTTCTCCACCTGACGGAAATATCGACACCACGTTCTGCTCTGGCCGATACCCTTTCTCAACATGGAATGGATTCCACGGCGAATCCTCCTCATTCTCCGCGATACAAAAACTGAACTTGCGCGGCGTCCCAATCGTATCCATATCCAACACCCCGGGGTACCAATGCCCTCCATTCTTGAGCGTCAACGTGAATGCCCGTCCAATCGTCACGTTCACCTTCGACATCTTGCCCGGCCCCAGCGTCGCTCGTCGATAGTTCAACCCGATCTCATTGCGTATCGGGCCGTTGACCACGATCAAAGGCGCACCCGCCGATGTCGACATCAATAGCCCGCGCACCTCGAACGGTTCCATGCTCGATATCGCCTTGCAAGCTGCGATCACAACCGGCAGATGTTCTGGTTCGCATCCGGCCATCACACAATTGACCGCAATCTTCTGTACCGTGACGATACCGTTGCCGGGCGGCAACGTGCAAACCACATCTTCGGGATCCAACCTGGTCCCCGACAGCATCCTCTCGACCCTTTCGGCGGTCGGCGGTATCAGTGGAAAACCATCACCCCAATCCCGATCCAAGAACTCTTTGTTAAACGCGTCCAGAGCTCCAAATTGATCTTCACCATTGAAAGTGAAGCGTTTCTCCTGCGCATCACGCAACGCCTGATTCTCAATCTCCTCACCGGTGATGCCCCGCGTCAAGAGCTCCATAATCTCTTCAACCACCGGACCCGTCTGCTCTACCGCCTGCTCAGTCGTGATGTTGTTATAGACCAGAGGCACCTCCACTCGCGGTATCGGCCCCATTCCAAACGCCTTGGCGCTCGCGTCCGCATCATGCTGGAAACCGTTCGAAAGGATCACGACGGTCGGAATCCCCGCCTTCTCCAGTTCAACCATGTCGTAGACAAGCCACGACGTACAGCTCCCTCAATCAGCCGTACAGCCAATCGCGACGTCAATCTCCGAAATTGCTTTCGACCTCAACGGGTCCGGAAACGGCAATGCCCCCGAATAAAACCGAACGTCAACCGACGGCTCTGCCTGCTTGATCAACTCACCCGCCCGTTTCAACGCATCGTCTCCATGCGCCTTACCGTTCCACATCAAACCGATCACCTTGTCTTTGAGCGTCGACGGACGCAGAGCGTAAGGAAACGCACTCACCTCTCCTCGCTGAGGTGACACAGGATTCACAACTTCCAGTTCGTACATGATGACCTCGACGCGCAATCTTCGAACACAGAGTAGCACCTACTTTCGGTATCTACACCAAACTGTGTTGACGGATTTGTTGGCAAAAAGGATACACCGCCCGTCCGTCGTCAATATGAGTCATCGCCACAATCCGCACATATTTTGTGCTGGTAGGGTACTCGAGATGCGAATTATTGCGTTTTTACGCGCATCGGACGCCTAACCGTGCGGAATTCGAATAACATCATGCCATGACTTTCGCTTCGAATCGACGCGCCCGCCGCCGATTCTGATAGCCGAACTTGATCAGCGCCATTCATCCCATTAAGGCGATCCAAGATGAATCGATTCATCCGTTATAGATGGGCCAGCTTAATCCTGCTGGCGTTAGTCGGGGTCCTGGCAACCGCCACAGCCCTCGCCTGTGGCAGCACCGAGACGGTCGTGCAGACGGTCGTCGTGGAAAAACGCGTCGAAGTTGCCGTTCCTCAAACCGTCGTCGTCGAAAAGGAAGTCGTCATCGAGGGTGAGAGGGTCGTTGAAACCGTCGTCGTAGAGAAAGAAGTAATCGTCGAAGGCGAGACGATGATCCAAACCGTCGTCGTCGAGAAGGAAACGGTCGTCGAGGTCGAGAAACCCGTCGTACAAACCGTCGTCGTCGAACGCGAAGTCGAAGCACCGCGACGATCCGGTGGCGAGGTGACCGTAGGCACGGTTTACGTCCCGCCGCCGTTGTACCTCCCATCGGCGCAGCCCTCTCCTGAGTATTGGAAGGTTCACGCCTGGGGTATCACCGAGACGTTGCTGCGAACCGATCGTGACCAACCAACGCCAATTCACGGCACACCTGGCACTAGCGGACTTGCCACCGCGTGGGGCATCGACGGCGACAAAATGTCGTTCACCGTCCGAGACGGTGCCTCGTTCCGCGGCATGGGTCAAGACTGGGGACCTTTGACCGCTCATGACGTCGCTTTCTCATTTACCGATGCCGGTAAAGAAGGAAGCCGTGCGGCCCGAGCAGGTTCATTCAACGATGCCAACGGTAGAGGCATATGGAACTGCGAAGCCATTGATGACAACAACGTCACCTGCGATCATGATCCTTCGAAGTTGTCACCTGATTTCCTCTACCAGATCTCAAACGAAAACGGCCTCGTTTCGATCAGCAGCAAGAACGTCTACGACACCCTGGGTGAAGAGCAGGCAATCTTGACACCTCACGGTAGCGGACCATGGGAGGTGACCAAACAGGTCGGTAACGACGAACTGGTCGCCAGAGCGAAGTTGGACCACTGGCGTTCGCCGCCCCTGGCTGATACGCTCCGCATCATCGAGATCCGCGAACCATCCCAAGCCGCTGCGGCCTTGATAACTGGCGAAATCGATCTCGCACAGATACCAAACTCCCTCGTGATCGACACTGAGAACCGATCTCGTGGCCAGCGCGTGCAGATAACCGGCGGGTTGCCGCAGAGCATCTATGTTGGTGGTAACTTCTGGGCCGATCAGAATGCCGACAACGACGAACCCGTACCACCGCGCCCCGGTCACCTGCCAGACGATGACCACCCATGGATCGGTACAGGTCCTGACGATGAAAACGCCAACACAGTCCGGCGCGCTCTTTCATACGCCCTGAACAGGCAAGTCATCAATTCGACAATCCTAGGCGGATTGGGGCGACCTTTCTACACTGAGGTCGGATACGAACCTGACACGCCATGGTGGCAGGATCACTGGATCGGTGAATACAACCCGGACATGGCCCGGCAATTGCTCAACGATGCCGGCTACGCTGACGGGTTCGAGATGGGTTTTTGGGTTCCGCCTGACAGCCCGTTCGTCAATCCAGAAGTCGGCATCGCCGTTGCCGGACAGTGGCGCGACATTGGAATTGATGTCCAGATCACATCCGAAGCCTATTCGGCAAGACGACCTCGGTTGGTGGAGCGTTCGATGCAGATTCCTTGGATTTTCGTCAACCAAGGGAGCCCACCACACACCGGAGTCAAATACAACCGGTTCTGGGCAAACCCAGGATGGAACTCGGGTGTTGAACTCCCGTACGATGTCATGAAGGATTGGGATACTCGCTACAGTGGCCTTGATGCAGAAGCGGATGCAGAAGAGATCTACGCTCTTAACATCGAGATCGAAAACTACATGCAGAGAACCGGCGTGGCGTTTGGCGTCGTCGAACTCGTCAAATGGTGGGTTGCCGGACCTGACATCCTGAAATGGGATGCCTACCGGCACAACGAGAACGCACCCAACTCGTTCGACCAAATCCTTTTGGACCAGTAAATCCAATCGGTAGACAGTCCCTCCTTCCAAAGTGCCGGCAACGCTGGCGCGAAGGAAGGAGGGAACTCAACAACGCTGACTGGCAACCTGCATCAGAGGTTGTCAGTCATGTCAGGGCGATGTGCACATTCTCCATAAATCGTGCACTATCCGATGAGAGTATTTCTCGCAAGAAGACTGATCTACAGCATCGTGCTAATCTTGGCGACGACGGTGTTCGTATTCATCATGTCTCGACAGTCTGGAGACCCTCGCCATCTCTTCATGAATGAGCAAAGCACCCAAGCGGAATGGGATGCTTGGGGGGTCGAATTGGGTCTGGACAAGCCCTTATACCTGCAATACGTCATCTGGCTCGGAAACGCCTTGTCTGGAGATTTCGGCGAGTCGATTCGTCAGCGACGCCCGGCGCTAGACGTCGTCATAGAACGAATTCCTGCCACCTTAGAACTCGCCGCCGGGTCATTCATTTTTTCGATTTTCACCGGTATACCGCTGGGGGTGCTCTCCGCGCTGAAGCGAGGGTCTATTCTTGACTACGCCGGGCGAACATTTGCACTAGTCGGCCAAGCAGCGCCAGTTTTCTGGCTTGGAATCGTCTTGGTCCTCATTTTCAGCGTCAATCTCGAATGGTTACCAGTCGCCCGACGCGGCGGAATCGATCACTACATCCTGCCTTCGGTGACGTTGGGGTGGTTGTTCGCCTCTAGCTTCTTGAGACTCACGCGGTCTGCCATGTTGGAAGTCCTCGATTCTGAGTTCATCATGTTTGCTCGGGCTAAAGGGGTGCACGATACCCGCGTAATTTGGAAACACGCATTCCGTAACGCTTTGCTACCTTCACTCACGTACGCCGGCATCCTGTTGGCAGGTTTGATAACCGGGGCAGTCATCACCGAAACGATTTTCTCCTGGCCCGGACTCGGATCGTTAGCGGTAACGTCCGTGTTGCAACTCGATTTCCCAGTACTTACTGCCGTGGTATGTGTCATCACAGTGGCGTACGCGGGCATGAGCATCATCGTAGATTTCACTTATGCATTGGCCGACCCGCGCATAAGACTGGAGTGATTTCGTGAACAGCGCCTCCAGCACAACGAGTGACATCGTACCCGGTCAGACCAGACATACTGAAGACACGACACGATTCTTGACACGTCTGCTTCGCACACTGCGCCGATGGCCTGTCATCCCCATCATCATCATCGCATCACTTTTTTTCGCCGCTGGGTTCGCCGACGTCTTAACCTCGTACGACCCCGAAAAAGATGAGCTCCTATCCCGGAACATACCGCCAATGTGGCAGGAAGGTGGTTCCTCCGAGCATATCCTCGGCACTGACCCATTGGGACGGGACATGCTAACTCGCATCATCCACGGTGCGAGGATCTCGCTCCTGATCGCAGCAATCGTGCTATCCATTGGTACGGTTATTGGATTGCTCGTCGGCCTCGCAGCTGGTTACAGAGGCGGTACCCTCGATGAGGTACTGATGCGCATTGTCGACTTCACATTCGCCGTCCCATTCATTCTGGTGGCTCTCGTCACTGTCATTGTCTACGGTCAATCCTTCGCTCTCGTCATCATCCTTCTCACGATATTCAGCTGGAACGGCGTCGCACGCCAAGCACGCGCTGAAACGCTTAGCCTAAAAACCCGAGACTACGTCTCGGCATCGCTGGTAGCTGGAGCAAGCTCGTGGCGAATCTTATACCGCCACGTTATGCCCGGCCTCATCAACACGGTTATCGTTGTCACAACACTCAGACTCGGCTCCCTAATCCTCACCGAAGCAAGCCTCTCTTTCCTCGGCGTCGGCATCCCTCCGCCCACCCCCGCATGGGGCGTCATGGTTGCCGAAGGGCGCAACTACATCTACACCGAGTGGTGGATATCATTCTTCCCCGGCCTCGCCATTATGCTCACCGTGCTTGCATTCAACTTCCTCGGAGATTGGTTCCGAGACCGCTTCGACCCGCGATTAAGGCAACTAAGCTGAGTGAATCTTCCACGACAGGCGCAATGTAATACTTGACTGATTGACGAAAACACATGATCCCCTCTCCCGGGAATATCCCCCTCATCCAGGGGGAGAATCAAAGAGGGGGTTGTAGTGAGGACACCAAAATGAAAATCGCATGGATCGGCATCGGTCACATGGGCAAACCCATGGCCAAACACATGATGACTGCCGCCGAAGAGTTCACGGTCCACGACCTCAATCCCGATACCGCAACCGACATGCTCGAAGACGGTGCGAACTGGGCCGACACCCCCGCCGAAGCCGCCGCAGGCAAAGACCTCGTCGTCACATGCCTCCCGATGCCCCAACACGTCGACGCCGTCAGTTTCGGCGACGATGGAGTCTCCGAAGGAGTCGACGAAGGCACCATCGTCATCGACTGCACCTCCAATTCACTGGATATGGTCAAATCGCTCCACGCGAGATATGCCGACCAAGGCATCACGTTCCTCGACACGCCGGTGAGCGGCGGCGTAATCGGCGCCATGGAACGCGACCTCTCGGTCTACGTCGGCGGAGATCGTGACGCCTACGATCACATCAAACCCACCCTCGACGCCATGGGCGACAAGGTCCAGTACTGCGGCGGGCTCGGTACCGGCACCATCTGCAAACTCATGAACCAACTCTTCGGCGCAATGGTCGGAATGGCACGCATGGAAGTCGTCACCGCAGGCGTCAAAGCCGGCGTCGAACTCGACGTCCTCGTCAAAGCCATCCACGAAGGCACCGGCGGCAAACGTCGCCCATTCGAAGGCTTCGAACGCCCGTCCGAAGACTTCGACGACACCGAATTCACCTTCTACCTCGAACTCGGCGCAAAAGACGTCCGCCTAGCCAACGAGATCGGACGCTCCCTACGCGTGCCGCAGCCCCTAGCTAACCTCACCGAAGCCCGGCTAATCGAAGCCCTTAACCGAGGATGGGGCAAGAAACGCAACGAAGTAGTCGGCGAAATCCAACAGCAAATCTCAAACGTCAACCTCCGCACCGACGGCTGAGCCTTACTCTCCCCCTTGAAGCTCAAGGGAGAATTGAAGGGGGTTTATGTGCCGCTTTGGACACCTCCTCACCATCCGTTCATTTCCGCCCCATCCCCGTCATTCCGGCGAAAGCCGGAATCCAGTGGAGCGGTGCGAACCATTTACAGACTCGCTCCCCTATTGGGTGCTGTGCACAACCCTCCCCCTTGATGCCTAAGGGGGAATTAAAAGGGGTTTAAACTTGACGTTTCGCTTTGCACTCCGTTGCCCGGCCACTCTGGATTCCGGCTTTCGCCGGAATGACACTAGTTGTGCACAGAACCCTATTGCCCCTCCATTAGAATCACCACAAATCGCAACACACCAAGGATCCACAACATGAAGACCGCAGACCCTGCGATAAACATGGTCATCGACAACATCGGCATCATGGTCGCCTCTGAAGGCGGCTCACTTGAACTACTCGAACTCTCCGACGACTACATGAAGGTCAAATACAACGCCGGCACCAACGAAGAGTGTCCCGAATGCGTCCCCATGACCGACGCCGTCTACCAATTCATGCGAGCCTCCCTAGACATCCACGCCCCCCGCATCTCCACCCTAGAAGTCGTCGACTGATAAGCCCACAGTTGCGAAGGTCATTCGGGCGCCCCGGCTTTCCAGCGAAATCTCGTCATTCCGCCGAAAGCTGGCGCTTCAGCGGACGGAACGTCCATCCAAGGGTGCGGCCGGGACGTCGGCCAAACAGTCAGTAACTCACCAAAATTTCGAATAGTCATATACTTAGCTAACCAAGCATCAAAGGAGTCGGCGATGGTCACCGTCAATGTTCATGAAGCGAAAACTCACCTCTCGCGCCTGCTCAAACAAGTCGAAAGTGGCGAAGAAGTCGTCATCGCGCGCAACGGAACGCCGGTAGCCAAACTCGCCAGCGTTCAACCACGCGGAAAACCAGTTTTCGGTACGTTGAAAGGCAAGATCAAAATCGACGATCGGTTCTTCGAGCCGCTCCCCGAAGAAGAACTGGCCCTCTGGGAAGGTAGCGGCAAATGCGATTGCTGTTAGATACCCACGCCATCATCTGGTGGTTTGCTGGGAACCCGATTCTGACGACTAAAACCCAACAAGCTACAACGGATACCTCCAACGACAAATTCATCAGCGCCGCGAGCGCGTGGGAAATCGCGACCAAGTACCGAATCGGAAAGCTGCCTGATGCTCAAGAGCTCGTTGAAGATTTTCGAACTCAAGTCAACAGCCAAGGATTCATCGAGCTACCAGTTACTCTCGAACATGCGGTCCGAGCCGGTTCACTCCCCGGACCGCATCGCGACCCGTTCGACCGTATCCTCATCGCGCAGGCCATAACCGACAACTTAACGCTAGTCTCCAACGAAACCCTCTTCGATAGTTACGGGGTCCGACGGATGTGGTAACGAATTCTCCGGCACCCTCCTGAGACCAAATACCGATGTTAGCAACCGAACACGCAGACTTGGCCCAACAATTCCTCCGCGATGCTGATCGCGAATACGAGGCTGACGACATTTTCCAAGCGTCTGAAAAACTCTGGGGCGCCGCGTCCCACGTCGCAATCGCCGAGATGCACCGCCGAGGCATCCGAGCTCAAAAACACGCCACAGTATCACAGTTCGTCAAACGTTTCGCTGATGAAGTAGAAGAACCAATTCTTTTTTCAAACTTCAAAGCCGCCGAAGCCCTCCACTCGAACTTCTACCACGGCTGGATGGAAGACCACCAATTCGAGGAAAACCGCGAACTGGTCAACGATTTCATCAACCGAATGTTGGAATTGACCGACAAGAATTGAGTGGCAAAATCCCACCAGTTCCGTGCTGGTGCAACGGTTCAGCGTCGCCTTTGTCAAAGTCGATCGGCGTATGGCCAAACTTTAATCGCCATCCGGCAGAGACGACGTGCCCTATCCTCAATCTGTGCTTCTCCCCAGGTAATATCGTCATAGTCATCGACGAGTTCTTTATTCAAGAACAGTGTGCTGTGTTTCTTGAGCTCTTCCCGTTTGCCAACCCAGGGCGCGTTCGACATGGCTGAATTGAGAGGTTGATTGACGAGTGTGAGATTTCCAAGCGTGTGAACGATTCGGTCGCGCTCTTCCGAATCGACTCCTGGCACATCATAGTTCTCTCGCCAAGCTTGAGGCATTATGTGTTCAATGGTGAGGTTGCGACGCGGCTCTTGCTCTTCGGCCTTATCCGACCTCAGTCCTTGCTCTATTCCCTCTAGAACTATGCGCAACCGCCCTCTCGTCAAACCGCGATAAGCGTTGTAATTCAAAAATGCTTCCTCGAATTCAGAATCCGTAGGCCATGAAGCGACGTTGGAGCCTTTGCGAGACAAAAACCGTACGATGACATCCCCAGCAATCTCAGGGTCTGAATCTCCAAGAACTCGGATTAACTCAACATACGTCCGGTTCAGTCCGGCCGTCCGATTAAGTAAGATCATTCGCCTGATCGCGTGACTTTCCAGAGCTTGAATAGCCTTCTCCATTTGATCTAGCGGGATTGCGGTTGAGTACAACCACAACAGTACTGGCGTAATTACTCCAAGTTGCATAATCCTTCGCCGATATAGGAACCGTCGCAGGTACGTGGGAAACACGAAGCCGCCGTACGATTTCTCCGTCTCCAGTGATCGGTATATCTCACCGATGTCCTTGATGTCCATGGCGACTTTGTGGATGGGCAGGCCGACCTCATCAGTGTAGAAACGACGAAACGCGAGAAACACATCGTCGTTCGAGATGAATTTGGCAGTCCGCATGATCAACCACTGATTGAGGAAAATATCGATGCGTGCCTGTTTGATCCGCCCCCTTCCAATCTCGGTTACCCACCAACGGTCGTTGAAATCCCATAGCCAGTCAGCATTCGTCGTCCTATCCACGATCCCAGCCCTGTCAGCCTCGTACATCACCATGTTTTTGATGAGGTCAGATTCGAGAAGAGATTCCCCCCGCGCATTCAATGATTCGAAGATGACGTGTGGATTATCGTTCGGCGTAAGGTCAATGACGACGATGTGCAAAAGGCTCCGCGATGCTCGAAGTAGAGCTTCAACTTTGTCTGGAAGGTTATCTGGGTCAGCGTCAAGCCACTTGTCTACTTCGTTGCAGAAGTACTTGTGAGCGAGAATGATGGGCGAGTCTAGGTCTTCGATCGATTCATCGGAGAGTGCTTGGCGAAACGATGGCTGGTCAATGACAGTCGGCCAGACTTTGAAAATGTGATCGGTATTGCCGTCTGTTGTCTTTTGTTCGTTCCATACAAGTTCGCACAGCGGCTCGTCAGGTTCGTATCCACGCTCCGAGTATGACTTGTGTATAGCGTCAATCAGAAGTTGCAACGTCGTCAAACGCTGTTGACCGTCAACCACTAATCGAGTCTGGGTTTGACCAACACCTTTATAGACGTGCTGCAACACGACAGCGCCGAGGAAATGCGGGTTCGCTTTACCGCCTGAGTAACACTGATCCGCCACGTGTTTGACGTCTGCCCATAACTGTTGCCAGTGCTTCTCTTTGCTCCAGATATACCTCCGTTGGAAACGCGGGATCTGGTAATGGATCTGTTCCCCGAAAAGTTCTCCAGGATTCAGCACACCGACATCGATTCGACCTTCCTTCGTGCTGTTCGCCACCGTGTTATTCCTCTCTTGAGGCCGATTCGTGGACTGTCCACCGATACCTAACAGTCAGCAACGTATTCTATCAACCCGGATCATTTCGCTCAGCGGCTCTGCAGTGAGAACGCGAAATGTCCGACTAGCACCTACATCCTGTTTCGATTTCGTCGGCTGTCTCAGTCACCGTTCCGTGTTTCGATCACATCAGCATCTTCATTCAAACCAATGAACACGTGCTTGGGCGGTTCCGTTTTTTCTTTTTGTATCTGAGGTGGCGAATCGCCTTCACCTGTGTCACCACTTTGTTGATCTTGTGTATCAGGCATGCTCATCCCTCAAGTTGAGATTTCCAGTATCTTTCCTGATAGTAGCATGAGACCTTATTCCACTCTTTTAATCGATCTTGAACGTCCAAGTGTTGAACGATGCCGCACGATTTTCGACAAGATGCGCACCGAACAACGATTCCGATATTTGCAAAACTAAATTGATGGTTAATCAATCGGTCCGCACAATCACATCGCGCACGCACCAGACGATCTGCGGTGACTTCGTCTCTTTGATGTAGCGCCTTTATTAATCTGCTGAACAATCGGTTTTTCGCACATCTTCGATAAAACCTGAGCACCAACTGGAATGAAAAATAGGCTGCTGCTAAGACGACGCTAGAGTTCGCCAAAACTCCGAGAATTGCGTTCCAGTCACAGTCGTTCATTGAAATACCTCTTCCATGCCGCGCCCAAAGGTGCCATGACTTGCTTTAGTCCCGAAATCAATCTGACGTTAGTTGTTTCATCAACCACATCCTTGCAACCTCTAATGGACGTCACCGACATCAGATTGCGCGGCGTACATTCTACAAACCGACCATGTGAGCCCTCGGCGAGGCGGACTATAAGCCGAGTTCTGTCCAGACCGCGGCGAGGTTTACGGCTTCGCAGCCTTCTTCCCTCTACCGCCAACCCTGTGCGACCATCCATCTGCGATCACGGTCGCCCGTGACCTCTTGCGGCCTACCCGGGAGCTGATGCGGACAATCATCTTAACGCCCCCCTATTTGGCCTTGCACCGAGCGGGGTTTGCACTGCCGCCGACGTTACCGCCGACGCGGTGCGCTCTTACCGCACCTGTTCGCCCTTACTCTCGATGAAAACGGACTATTAGCCCACATCGAAAGCGGTATTCTTTCTGTTGCACTTTCCGTCGGGTCACCCCGCCCTGCCGTTAGCAGGCGCCCTTGCCCGTTGGTGCTCGGACTTTCCTCCACAAGGCCGGCTCTCACCGACCCGCAGCGGTCGCCCATCCGCCTCGCTTTGACCTCTCAGACTAACATCGCGCTAAATTCGACGCGCCCTACCTAAGCCGCGACCCGGGGCTGTACCGTCACCGAATCTTCGTTAACAACCACATCGCCCACTAGCGCCGTCAGAGCCTCCCTTGCCCTCAACACGTCGTCAGAACCTACGACATCAGCGATCAAATCCCGCGTCATCCGCTCACGTGGCACCTTCCCATTACCGGTTGACCCATTCTGCTCTTGAACCCGATTCTCTTGCTCAACTAAACTGCGAAGCCGCTTGATCTCCGATAGGAACGGTTCGAGATTCTCCAAATCGCCGCGCCCTGTAGAAACTACCCGAGCCTCGCTCAGAAATGTCTTCTCGGTGCTCTCCAGTTTCTCCTCCAATGACAACTTCGTTTCGATCGGTCGAATCCGCTTCACAGTCTCCGGCAACCAACCACCTACAGCCTTTCGAACCTCACCATCCAATTCGTCCGCACGCCATCGGGGACACCTAACCGCATCCCCGTCGCCATTCTTCGCCGCGCGCCGATGTTGACACTCGTAAAACTCGTAATATCGATACGTCCTAGTCGCCGTTGTATCGTCCTGGCGTCGCCAACTTCGGCGTCTCGTCAAACCCGGAACACCATGACCGCACTGACCACATCGCAACAACCCGCCAAGCAAGAACGGATCTTCCGACTTCGACAACCGACGCTGCCTTTGCTTGACCACCAACGCGTCCTGCGCTTTGCGGAACGTCGATCGGCCAATAATCGGCTCGTGGTTGCCCGACACCAAGAAGCCATATCGCGTGTAGGTCCCGACGTACACTCGGTTTTTCAAAATGATCGAAACCGTAGCCGTTGACCAGGGTTTACCGGTGCGTGTCGGAACACCATCCGCCGCCAACCGCTGCGCTATCAGACGCATTCCCATTCCATCCCGAACCACTTCGCCGTCCTCGCCCTCTTCGCCGATGTACCAGTCGTAAATCTGTCTAACCACCTGCGCTTCTGCCGCTACCGGCTTGAGCGTCCCATCGGCACCGCATCGATATCCATATGGCGTCCGACCGAGGACCTTGCCTCGCGAAGCCTTTTCACGAATCCTCTCTCGAATCCGTTTCCGCAACCAGTCCGGCTCGCCGCGCAAACCCAACAACTCTTCGCCGCTCTGCAACGGATCGGGCATCTCGATATCCGTACAGATCGCATCCGAACCAGAACGCCTGATGTACAGCAGTCGCTCAACCAGCATCTCCAGATCCGACGCGAGATGTGTCGCGTCCGGGATCACCACCAACGCCGGCTGGCCATACGGACCCTCCAAACGCTCCATCAACTCCGCAAACTGTTTGTCGCCAAACTCCTCAGGAATCTGCCTTTGAAACGCAGTACCTATCGACGCGTTCAACTCCGCTTCGACCGCGGAAAACAACGAATCCTCGGAATCCGGACTAACAATCGTCATCAGGCGGTGCCCGCCAGTGCGACAAAAGTCGACGATCTGCTGAATCGGATCCTCGACCGAACTCTTCAGGCGACTCTCGATCTCAGCAATCTGGCCCCACGATCCCGCAACATCGGCAACCGTACCGACCATTTCTTTGAGACGTTCGCCATCCAGAGACGCCTCGCCGTTGACGGTCCCACGAACTTGGACATAACCGATGGCCCGCATCGCCGATCAGTCCGTACTAAGCGTGATCAAATATTTCCCGCAATGACACAATATCGGATCATCCGCCTGCTTGAGCACGTTCAACTCACCCATCGATACGCGTTCTGAACAACCTACGCAGATATCGCGTTCAACTATCGTCACCGCCATCCCACCGTTGCTCTTGAACAACCGCGTGTACTCCCCCAGGTGCCCCGACGGAATGTTCTCGGCCGTCTCGTTTCGATGTTTGAGAGCTTCGTTGTACTGCTTCGAAATCTGGGCTTGCTTATCGGTCCCAACGCGCTTCTGCTCCACCCACTCATCTTCCATCTCTTCGAGTTGGACCAGCAAGTCCGAATGCACCTGACGTGCCTCGTTCGCCGCCGTCTTGATCGGATCCAACCGTTGATCGATCGCGTCTATACGGTTTGCATGCTCCTGTAAACGCAATTCCATACGGTAGTAGTCACGCGGATTCGTCACCTCAGTACCGCTGTACAGCAACTCCTCCATCTCCGCACGACTCTGATTCTCAGAAGCCCGTTCCAACTCCATCCGCTTCATCGCCACCTCTGTCTGCATCTGCGATCGCTTAGCCTGTTCACACTTCTCGCGCAAGGCCTTCAGTCGATTCGCTTTATCCTGCAAATCGAGCGCGATCTGCGAGTACGATTGCCGCTGACGCAACAGTCCCTGATCGATCTCTTGCAACGCGAGCAGAGCTTCAAACGTGTTCAAATCTCGGGATCCCCCCATGTTTCCCAGTAGACGCGCGACGGCGCGCACCCATCTAACTTAATCATATCAAATGAACTTATTCACGTTGATTCAAGCCTTTTTTCATCGACGGCAAAGACGCACGTCATCGCGCGTTATACATTAAACCGATACGTGAATCACACTCGGAGATTTCGCTTCGACCATGCAACAACTCCCACCCTTCGTCAAGAACTTGCCGCGGACCCGCATCGTTTGCACCATCGGACCCGCTACCGGAAATGTAAACCGAGCACGGCAACTCATCCGCGCCGGCATGTCCGTCGCACGTCTCAACCTCTCACACGGCAGCCCCGAAGAACACTCCGAATATGTCGCCGCAGTACGCGAAGCCGCGAAGCAAATCGGTGTCCACGTCGGCATCCTCGCCGACCTCCCGGGACCCAAATATCGCATCGGAACTGTGCACCCCGAACAAGCCGTCAAACAAAGCGGACGTGAAGGGATAGCCGTCAATACCCGTGACAAATTCGTCCTCACCGCGGAACGCGTTCACACCACAGCCCAACGCGGCACTGTGTGGCCCGCTGGTCTGCACCACGACATCAGACCCAGAGCCAGCATCCTCATTGACGAAGGCGCCGTCGAACTCCGAGTAGACAAAGTCGACGGCGAAGAGATCCACTGCACCGTCCGCCGCGGCGGCCTCATCCAATCAGACAAAGCGGTAACTGCGCCCGGCAACACATCAACCCTCGACTACTTTACCGACGAAACCGTCGCCGCCCTCGATTTCGCCGTCAAAGCCGATGTCGATTTCGTCGGCCTCTCATATATCCGAAATCGCGACGATCTCAGGGCCGTCCGAAAGTGGCTAGCCGATGCCGGACGTAACCCAGTATTGGTCGCAAAGATCGAAATCAAAGAAGCCGTCGACAACCTTAACGAGATTCTTGACGAAACCGACGTCATCATGGTCGCTCGCGGCGATCTCGGCGTCGAGATGCCCCTGCACCTCGTCCCGACGACCCAGAAACGCATGATCCGAATGGCCAACGAAGTCGGTAAACCCGTCATCACCGCCACCCAGATGCTCGAGTCAATGCGCGACAATCCCTACCCCACGCGCGCCGAATCTACCGACGTCTACAACGCCGTCCGCGACGGCACCGATGCCGTCATGCTATCCGCCGAAACCTCTGTCGGAGACTACCCCGTCGCAGCCGTCAAATTCATGGCGCGCGTCTCCAAAATGGCCGAACGATACCTCGACACCGAAATGCTCCGCAACCGACGCATGGCTATCATCGACAAAGAAGGCCGGCACGCCCAGATCAATTCGATCATCGCCTTCGATGCCGCACGCACCGCCGACACCCTCCGCTCCAAGGCCATATTAACCTTCACCGAGACCGGAACCACCGCCGACCGCGTCGCCGCATTCCGACCCAGGACCCCGATAATCGCGCTATCCCCGAACGAAAAAACCCTCAACAACCTCTCCATGCGATGGGGAGTGATCCCAATCCTCGCCGAATCACTAGCCGATCTCGACCAGATGTTCGGTTACAGTGCCAATCTCGCGAAAGAAATCGGCTTCGCAAAAGATGCCGACACCGTCGTCCTTGTCGCTGGTGTACCCACCGGCCAGACTGGAAGCACAAACCTCCTCCGCGTAATCACCATCGGCGACGACGACCAAGGAAGCTCCTAACTGACCGAATGCTCGGACGCCGGTTCGTCGCCCGATTCCTTTCGTCGCGCATCCAACGCCTCAACCGCCGAGGCCAATCGTGACCTCAACGACTCCACCTGAGATTCCTCAGTCGGAACATTCCCGTAACAAGCCGCGTTGAAGCGCGACGTGATATCCCTGATCGGCGCACCATCCAGCACCGCCGCCAAGTCCGGTTGTCGCTCCGTCGGCGTAAGACGCGAATTGAACTCAAACCCACGCGCTAACGCCATCTCCAAGGTTTCGAAATACAGCATGAACACCTCCCGGATCCCCGGTTCATCTGGATACCTCCACAGGTGCCTAGGCTGACCCCGTCGCGTCATCCAATCCGGCAACAACCCCTTAAGAAGATCCCAATACGTCACCTCGTCCACCTCATCCCTGATCGTCTCGCGCTCGACCCCATCATCCCGCGACATCCGCCTCACGATCCGTCGATATGCCAAAGCCGCAATGATCAGCACCACGAATAAGAGCAAAATAGTCAGCGGCCACTGCAACGCCTCCAATACCGCCTCAACCCAATCGTTGTTCGCCGCCTCTGCACCCTCACGCTCGCCGAACTCCGGACGCTCCCCCTGCCCCTGTTGCTCCTCCTGTTCCGGCGGTTCTGCCCCAAACAGCGATTGCAACAACTCGATGATCTTGGCAACAATCCAACCGATCGCCGTCAACGGCCAGTACAACAACCACAAGATCGCATCCACTGTCCAACCCCAAACCACCCAGAGCGCGTTCAATCCCGCGTATCCATATCGACCACCGAAAAACCCCGCGATCAGTCCGGTGCCCAAAAACGCACCGAGCGCCACGAGTATGATCCGCGTCCATCTACCCGCCACCTGCGAATCTGCCGGCAATCGCGCCACCGCCATCCCGCCCAAAGTGGCGATGAAATACGGAATTAACAGCTGCGCCAATCCCAGCTCCGTCAACGCGATCTCGTCAATGATCAACCCGATCGCAAGTATCACCAAGCCGCGCTTAAATATCCGCTTCAAATGATCCGGCGCATCTCGATCGTCCCGAATTATCGTCGACGATCGACGCCATATCAGCACCGTCGCGATCAACGCCATCAATAACGCTGCCACCGACTCCCCCGTCAGATCTCGGTTGAATACGTGATAGATCCAAGCCAGATCGAAATTGAAACCATCTTCCAATCGCGTGGTCGCTACCGCCGCGTATATCGTCGCAAGTCCAGCTGCACCGTAAATCAACGCCACCGTCGCGACACCGCCTCGCAATCCGCCGACCACCCAAGAAGCTACCATCCCAACCACGTACACCAGCAACACCGTGCTCCAGTGCAACGCCGTGTATTCCAAACTCAATCCCGCGCCGATCACCGCCAGGATCGTGAAGACTACCACGCTCTCCGCTACCGCAATCGCGGTAAACACCACCTGGTTGCGCCAATCAGACATGGTCGTACTCGCGCGTCGGTAGATTCATCCGAGCATTCATCTCGATCTGTTCGTCAACTATCGACATCATCAGATCTTCCGCGTCTTCATCGATCTTGAACGTCTCCCTCGCATCAACAACCCGTATCCCCGTTACCTGCGGCGGCTCCTCGCGTCCAACCCAAGCGATCGAAACCCGATGGCCTTCGCGCAACTCGTGGTGCAGATATGCAACCACCGTCTCTGTCAAGAATCCCGCCACCATGATGATGGAAGAACCACTCGATATCGCCTGCGCTCCACGATCCATCGCCAATGCATCTAACGCCGTAAACGATAGCGGCTGCACAAATGCCAATGCCTCCAATATCGTCCTAATGTGATGCGGGCCATCTCCGGCCGGCACCACCGACATCACCCCACGCGTCGGGCGGACCCCGTTTGCAACCAACGCCACACGATATCCCAGGTCCGCGCAACGAACCGCGATCGATGCCGCTCCCGTAACCGCCGACTCCAGCACATCGTATTTGTAACCATGCCAAGCGTAGTCAACCGTCCGAGACTCGAGCATTACCACCACGTCATTGCTCACGCTCTGGTCGTACGTCCGCACCGTCAACTCGTCACGTTTCGCACTCAACTTCCAATCGATCCGCTTCAACGGATCCCCCGGACGATAGTCCCGCACGCTCCGCGGCCGAGACGGGTCATCCAACAGCATATTGCGAGCCAATATGTCCCCCATCGGCTTGGCCGCCGGCAACTCCCAACCTTCAAGAGGCACGATCCGCGGATACACCGTGATCCCATGCTCAGACCTCGAATCGCGCCGCACCGTGCCGAATAAACCAAACAAATCTCCACTCCGCAGTTCCGTCGGGCCGATCGAATAATGCCCCCGATGATGCGCCCGAACGTGGTGCCGGAACCGGATCCGCTCGTAACCCGCCAAACTAGTCGTCTCCACGATCTCGCTGCCCCCCGCATACGCCCGACGCTTCACATTCTCATCACTCAACGGCGTCATTCCCGTTGGCAAAAACTCGATGATCTGCACCCACGGTATCGGCAACGGCTTCCGATTCTCCAACGTCATCACGATCTCGATCTCATCACCCTCGAACGCATGAGTGTCCGAAGGCTCAGCATCATACGCAACCTCCGCTAACGACAACTTCGACCACAACGTACCGCCAGCTGAAATCACAAACGCCGTCGTCCCCAAAGCCACCACTAACGCCGATCCAGTCCCCGCGCCGACCCCGATCACTACCACCATCAACAACATGAACAACTCACCAATAACATCCGGCGCACGCAGATCCCGAGTCCGCTTCTCACGGAACGTCCTCATCATCGGATTAATCAATACCTCAACCCCCAATCCTCATCCCATGCCCACCGTCATTCCCGCCACGCGCGTCATTCCCGCGCACGCGGGAACCCAGAGAAAAACAAACCACGCCGCTCCATCCCTCGTCAAACCGCAGATGTTCGAAACAACGTTCGATCCCCTCACCCGCTCGGCGGGAGTGGGCTAGAGCCTGCCCCGGACTCGATCCGGAGGTGAGGGCAAAATTCATCTCACCGCTCTATCGGCACCGGCACCTGCGCCACGACATCCTCGATCACCTGCGCCGATTCCCGACGCCGCATCTGCATGCTCGACTCCAGAATCACCCGATGCGAAAGCACCGCACCCGCCAAAATCTTGATATCGTCTGGCATCGCGTATTCCCGACCATGCATCGCCGCACGTGCCTGCACCGCATGTTGCAACGCCAAAGAAGCCCGCGGGCTCGCACCCAATCGAATCTGTGCATTGTTACGCGTTGCCCTAACCACTGCAACCAAATACTCTCGCACATGGTCCGCAACCCGAACCGTCTCCACTATCTCTCGGGCCCGTTCGACATCTGAAGCATCCGCACACACATCCACCGAAATCGTCCCGTCGCCGGTCTGGAATCGCTGAAGCATCACCGATTCCTCCTCGTCCGACGGATATCCGATCGACAGCTTCAGCAAGAAACGATCCAGCTGCGCCTCCGGCAACATAAACGTTCCCTCCATCTCCACCGGATTCAACGTCGCCAGAACCAGAAACGGCGAACTCAATTGCATCGTCGTCCCGTCTACCGAAACCTGCTGCTCCTGCATCGCCTCCAACAACGCCGACTGCGTACGCGGTGTCGCCCGGTTGATCTCATCCGCCAACAATATCTGCGTGAAAATCGGACCCGCTTTGAACTCGAACGCACCCAAACCGGAATTGTAGATATTCACTCCCAACACATCCGATGGCACCAAGTCCGGCGTGAACTGGACCCGTTTGAAATCCAATCCCAAAGACGCCGCAATCGTCTTCGCCAACGTCGTCTTACCAGTCCCCGGCACATCCTCAAACAACACATGACCACGACCAAGCATCGCGATTATCGCAAGATCTATCGCATCACCCTTACCAACGAACACCCGCTGCACATTCTCTCGTACCTTCCGTGCGAAATCCTGCACGAAAGCAGCATCAACATCCGTTTCCGTAGTTTCCCCAAGTTTTTCTGCGGTTTGAGCCAAGAGAACCTCGATATCTGACTTCAGCACACCATCCCGAACCACACAACGCAACCTCTAATCTTAAACGCAACCAACCTAAAACATCCTCCCCGAAGCAATCCAACAACAACCCTGCAATTTGGCCAACTTAGTAAACACCCAGCGACCCAAGCCACTCAAAACCCACCACAGCCCGCCAACACAATCCGCGTAATCCGCGGTTCAGACAACAACCACGCCACATTCCCGCGAACACGCCACATCCCCTCGCCAACACCCTTTGCAAAACCACTACCCATGCGATATTCTTGAAATTACAACACTGATGTGCCAATAAATCGGATGGGAAGGGCGGAACAATGGCGAGAAGTGTACCTCCTGTTGTAGTAAATCATGATCAACAAACAATCTCAAAGAAGAACCCGGTATGGTTTGCAACCCAGCGCCTTGGAGTCAGACCCTGGAACAAACAGGCCGAGATTCTCGAGGCTCTGGCCACCAACAAGCACGTCGCCGTAAGGTCCTGCAACGGCTCCGGCAAGACATTCACCGCCGCGCTCGCAACCCTCTGGTGGTTGTCGGCGTACGACGAGGCTATCGTCATCACCACCGCGCCAACCGACCGCCAGGTGAGAAATCTGCTGTGGCGCGAAATAAGGAAACTCTACGATTCGAACCGAGCCCTGTTCGGCGGAAAGATCACCCAGACCAAGCTGGAACTGTCGGACAATCGCTACGCCTTCGGTTTCGCAACCGACAAGACCGAACGCTTCCAAGGCTTCCATAACCCCAACATTCTGATCATCGTCGATGAGGCGTCCGGAGTCCGCGAGTTCGTATTTGACGCGATCTCAGGCTGTATGACCACCGCGAACGCCAAGTTGCTCATGATCGGAAATCCAACCAGCCTTGCCGGAACCTTCTACGACGCGTTCCACAAAAACCGCGACCTCTACAAAACGATCCACATCTCGGCGTTCGACACTCCCGCATTCACCGGGGAGGTGCCGGCAGGCGGTCCGCTACCCGCCGGGGTGCCGACCCCGGAATGGGTATCTCGGGTCGCACGCGAACGAGGCGAAGACTCTGCCGAATACTTTTACCGAGTCCTCGGAGACTATCCGCTAGAGGCCGTCGACACCCTCATCTCACTCAAACTCATCGAAGCCGCCGTGAACAAGGAGGTCGACGAAGGAAACCAACCCGCCATCATGGGTGTCGACGTCGCTCGTTTCGGCGACGCCCAAACCGTCGCCATCGTTCGCCGAGGACCCAAGGTCGTCAAAATGGAAGCCTTCCGCAAAACCAATCTGATGGAAACCACCGGACGAACACTGGAACTCGCACGTCGCTTCAACGTCGAAACCATATACGTCGACGAAGTCGGAGTCGGCGCAGGCGTCCTCGACCGCATCAGGGAGATCGACGACATCCATGCTGTCGGCGTCAACGGCGGGAAACAACCCACCGACAAGGATCATTACTACAACCTCAAGGCCGAGAAGTTCGACGGACTTAAACAACGCTTCGAAGACGGAAACATTGCGATCCCCGACGACGCCGAACTCATCTCACAGCTCGCTTCAATGACCTACCAATACACCTCTAAGGGACATCTCAAACTCGAAACCAAACAACAGATCCGCAACGCAGGCCGCCAAAGCCCCGACAAAGCCGACGCCCTAGCCCTAGCCTTCACCGCGACACTACCCAAAAAAGTAAGAAACCGACCACGTGTGTGGTTACTCGACAGCGAATGGATAGAACGCGACCGCCACAAATATGGTTGGGACTAACCC
The DNA here is from genome assembly GCA_965232825.1 of Dehalococcoidia bacterium. Taxonomy (GTDB): domain Bacteria; phylum Chloroflexota; class Dehalococcoidia; order Lucifugimonadales; family Lucifugimonadaceae; genus Bin127. Next base: position 1,436,285 of record OZ247429.1, read on the forward strand.
CTCCCATCCTCAACACTTTCCTCCCCTTCGCTTCGCGAAGGGGACGCGTGCGAAGCACGCAGGGGATGCCCGAAATCCACCGCAACGCCCCAAACCCACAACAACCGTCCCCTCTCCCAAGAGCAACCGCCCCTCCGCAAAGCGAAAGAAACGCGTGCACACCACACAGGCAGACAAATCCTCCCCTTCGCTCCGCGAAGGGGACGCGTGCGAAGCACGCAGGGGATGCCCGAAATCCACCGCAACGCCCCAAACCCACAACAACTGTCCCTCTCCCAAGAGCAACCACCCCTCCCCTTCCCAGGGGAGATCAAGAGGGGGCCGCGGGTGAGGGACCGGGGCGGCAAGGGGCATCAGTCATTCACGCGGAGCAACCGTCATTCCCGCGGACCAACCGTCATTCCCGCGAAGCAACCGTCATTCCCGCGGACGCGGGAACCCAGAGAAAACAAAACCCATCCTTCAAAATCCCTCACATCCTAGTTCAAAACCGCACCCCTTGGGCATCAAGGGGGAGGGTTGTGCACGGGTTGCCGACGGGTCAGCGTGATTGCGGAAGTTGTCAGCGCTATGCTTCCGATCAGTACGAGAATCAGTAGAAGCGATGTTGAGGGGCGTGATCCGCCGGTCTCAATGTCTGCGATGTCCGGGGCGGGTGTCGGCGGAAGCTCGTCCGCCACTTCGCCAGGCAACGCGACGACGGTGGTGGCGGAGAGCGTGCTCAAGTTTCCGCACATCCTCAGCTGTCCCTCCGACGATGCGAGATAGACCTTGCTGGTCAAACGCGTCAGCGTGGCATCTTCGTTGATCGCTCCGACCAACGTGTCGACCGCCTTGCGATAGAAAGGTTGGGGCAAGGGCATGCAGACCTCGCCGGGCTGGTGCAGCCGATAGTCGATCAGACGCGCGCCTTGAGCGTCCACGGCGTCGATGCGGCACTGGACGCCGTCGGCGATGAAGCGCGGGTCTTCGACGGGCTGCTTATCTTCGTCATCTCCCGGCACGCTGATGGAGATGCCGATCACTTCGTTGTTGTTGACGGCGCCGCGCGGTGCTTTGAAGGTGCAGTCCTCGAATACGAACTCGCCGCCGTTGCCGGGCGTGAAGACCTCGTAGTTCCGTCCGTCTTCATCCACGATGATGTCTGGGATATCGCCCTCCGGATCCATGGGTTCAGGCGACGGAGAAGCCTCGACCGGATGGCGCAGAACCGTAACGTCGAACACTGCGGTGCAACGGTCTATGGCGTCCTGTTCAGTCTCATATTCCCCCGCGCCTACACACACCGAACCGACTTCCAGTGCGACCCTGACACGATAGCGTCCCGGCTCGGTCGGCGCGGTGAAGAGCACGCGCCGATCGTCCGGCAGCTCGTTGCGGGCACGGTCGTCGTAGACGCGCACGCTCTCGGCGAACTCGCCACTGCCAAACCCGGACCGCTGCTGGACGTCTTCGTCGGTCCACTCGAACGTTATGCCGGGCTGATCGCCCAGAGAGTCGTCGCGGATGTCCTGCCGTCCGTACACATAGACGCCGATGCGCGCCGGTTCGCCAGGTCGCAGGGACACTCGGCGTATCGACGGCTCGATGCGCAGTATGTCGGGCCACACGACCGGTCCCGGAGTGGGAGTGGGCGGCGGATTGATCGGCGAGGCGCGGAACTCGCGTGGCACCCAAGCCTGACGAGTGTTGATGATCGTGAAGGCGCCGGGAACAGTATCGTGCGGACGATAGATTTCGAGTTGCGGGGTGCTGACGTCGGCGTCTGCGCCCCAGCAGATGACAGTTCCATCCTCTTTGGTGGCGCAGGCGTGACGGCGTCCCATGCTGATCGCTACGAACCGAGTCTCCGCGTAATCGGTCGGCAATCTGAACTGTTGAACTGCTGTTGACCATCTATCGGGTCCCCAGCACTTCACGAGGCTTTGGGAGCCTATCCCGCAGGTTGCTTGCCAGGAAGTGGCGACCGCCGAAAAGCTTTCTTCTGCGAACTCCTCCGGCACTTCTGCCAGTTCCGAGAGTCCCCAGCACACCAATCGACCGTTGTCCGCACGGATCCCGCAGGTTTGATACCGACTCGTCGAAATGGTGCTTAACGGAACATTCTCCAGCTCTGGAGGAACATCGGCCTGTCCGAAATCAGCTCGACTATCGGCGCTGAAAACCGTGCGCACAACATTGCTGTCAGCATCCAAGTTGTTCTCGGCGCCCCAGCACACAGCCTTTCCTGCAAGCTGTCCGTTCTGGTCGTCAAGCAGTCCGCAGGTATGGTACCAACCTGCGTTGATAAACGAGAAGGTCATACCTTCAGGCGGTGTCGCCTGCCCGTTGGAATTGTGCCCCCAGCAGAGCACTGAACCGTCGGCCTGACCGGGGGTTCGACCGTCCAAGATGCCGCAAGAGTGGAAAAAGGATGCCGACACCGACTTGAAGGTGTAATCGGTGGTGAGGTCTTCGACCAGTTGGCTTTGTGCCCTGAACTCCGGCCTAATGGGGAATGACCAACCTGATGCCTGCAGGTTGTTGTTGTATCCCCAACAGTTGACTCGTCCGCTGTCTCGAACCGCGCAGACATGCCGCTCTCCCATGTCGAGCGTCTTAAAGGGACCGTCCACGATGCCTGGCGACAAGGTCGATCCGCCCCAGCAGACTAGATCGCGACTTGCGCTGAGGCCGCAGTTGAAGTAGATACCGGATCCGATCTGCGGAAATCGATGCGGTGGCGGATAGGGGTGATCGGGATCGAATACTCGTCCATCCGGGACTACCTGTGGGCTAAGTGGATCGTAAGGTATCTCTGTTCCCCAGCAGACGATGTCTCCCTCGATCTGACCGTTCTGACCGTCTAGGATCGCGCAGGTGTGGTATTCTGCCGACACTACATCGCTGAAAGTGGAGCTCTGATGCTCGATCGGGACATCTGCCTGACCATATGCTCGCGAAACGCCAGATGCTTTGGTGGCGCCCCAGCAAGAGATCGTGGCATCGGTCTTGATGCCGCAGACGTGATACCATCCCGACGCAATCTTGGTGAACCGATCGGCTGATGGTTCACCGATGAACCGATCAGGATCGACACTGCCGAGCGCGGTGCCGATGATGCCATACTCATCGCTGCCCCAGCAAACGGCCTTGCCATCGTCTTCGCCACCATCGATCAGTCCGCAGTTGAAGTCCGAACCAGCATCGATATCTTTGAAAATCGTGGATAGGTAAATCTCCGGTACAACAGCCCTTCCAGCTGCAAAATCGTTTGACCCCCAGCATCTGACATTGGTTGATGTATCTCCTGGATCGGCAATCAAAAGACCACAAGTGTGTCTATTAGATGCGCTAATCTTGGCAAAAGCATCGTTCGAATAGTCATATGCTCTGAATAGAGGCAATGGTGAAGTGTAAAGCCCCGTCGAATCCCCTCTTGTCCCTGAAACCTGCCCATTTCCATCATAACCCCAGCAGACCAGTCCATCGTTGTCGGCTCTGATACCACAAGTGTGATATGTATTAGAGTCTATGGACTTGAATTTTATCGGAGAACCGTTGTCCGTAGGCGGGCTCAGCATGTTGGCACCGAAGCTATTAACTCCCCAGCACTGCACCGTCCCATCAAGTTTCAGGCCACAGGAATGACTCTGGCCAACGGCCACATCGGTAAATCCCCCAGCCCACATCGGAGCGAACCGGTTTGCACCCCAGCAACGGATATTGTTCGCCGCCGTCACGCCGCAGGTGGCATCTTCACTAGTGTCGAGACTGACGAAGACCTCGTCAGCCGCGCTGACCGGGTCGCCGGGATATATTCCACGCGGCACAGTTTGCGCCGTTGCCGTAGACATCACCGATAACACCGCTGAAGCGGTTATCAAGAAGGTTACGGCAATCAGAACTGTGAACCGCTTCAAAATCGGCACCAAGCTTCGAGTCTTAAAAACGGGGGGGGGGGGGGGGGGCTTAAAACGTATCATTCCTCATAACGATCCGGAATCGTTAAAACTCCTGAACGAACCATCTTAAACCATCCTCTGGAAGTACAGACCATACGCCCCTTTCACCGGGATTGCCTTTGGGGTTCTGTGCACAACTACCGTCATTCCCGCGCACGCGGGAACCCGGAGAAAAACAAACCACACCACATCCCCCCTTCGCAAAGCGAAGGGGGACGCGTGCGCAGCACGCAGGGGGATGCACGAAATTCAACGCAACAACCCCCTCCCACAACAACCCATCCTTAAATCCTTACCCATCCTTCAAATCCTAGTTCAAAACCGCACACCACCCCGTCATTCCCGCGCACGCGGGAACCCAGAAAAAACAAACCACACCACCCCCCCCTTCGCCCCGCGAAGGGGGACGCGTGCGAAGCACGCAGGGGGATGCACGAAATTCAACGCAACACCCCCCTCCCACAACCCCCCATCCTTACCCATCCTTACCCATCCTTCAAATCCTAGTTCAAAAGCCCGCACAACCCCCATCCTTCCCATCCTTCCCCCTCATTCCCATCCTAGTTCAAACATGCCAAACAGCTTGACTCTCCCACACATGTTGTAGTACAACAGTAACTAAGCGCCAAAAGCCAAGACCCTTTCGGTCAACGCTCCAAGCGCCCAGAGACATCGCCGCGTCGAACCGGGTTGTGGCCACAACTCCTTTCGATGCTGCAATAACCGACATACAAACAAACAGGTCTGCGGACGGGAGTACACATGGCGAGCCAAGAGCGACAGCCCAAGCCGAAAGGTGAAAGCGACTGCTCCAGGCCCACCGCGACGGTGCCCGTCACAAGCTTTATCGATGTCATGCGCAACGCCGACCAAAACCGGTCACGGGGGAGCCTGTGCTGCAGTGTTCGGATGCGGAGTAGTAATGCGGACTCCGCCTCGCAAGCCAGTCGTGAACTCCCTCCCCTTGCCGATCCCGCCATCACCGGCGGGCACTCCGTCATCACCGACGAGCATCCCGCCATCACCGGCGGGGTCCCGTCGTTCCAGACGGGCCCTCCGTCATTCCGGCGAAAGCCGGAATCCAGAGGGGATGGGCAAGAGAGGGGCTCCCGATCAAGATCCGAACGATCGTTCCTCATATCCGAATACGTCGTCTCCACATCGTCGTGCGGGGATGGCCACAGCGTCAACGCGGGGTTGAAGAACCAAGTGATGACGGGCGGCGACATCGAAGCGCCGCACGGAGGGCCGACGGTCTGGCGACGTCGGCGGCGCTGGACCCTATGATCCACCTACAACCAAATTCAGGCCGCAACCCCGACGACGCGGCGGTGACTCGACAACAGTCGTAAAAACACCTCGATGACAAAGACCTGAACAACAAAACCAAATCCCAAAACCCAAGCAACCCCGACCTGCCAACCCCATCCGCAGGCGCTTAAACGCGCCTCCTCCCCTTCGCAAAGCGAAGGGGACGCGTGCGAAGCACGCAGGGGATGCCCGAAATCCAACAACACCCCGCCATCACCGCAGTTCCCAAACCACACAACACCCCATCCTTTCCATCCTTCAAAATCCTTCACATCCTAGTTCAAAATCCTCCCCTTCGCAAAGCGAAGGGGACGCGTGCGAAGCACGCAGGGATGCACGAAATCCAACAACACCCCACCATCACCACAGTTCCCAAACCACACAACACCCCATCCTTTCCATCCTTACAAACCCTTCACATCCTAGCTCAAACCACCACCACCGAATTCACCAAAGTCCCAATCCCACCAATCGATATGCTCACAACATCACCCTCCGCCAAAGTGAACTCCGGCGGCGGAATCGTCCCCGTCCCCGTGCAAACCGTCGTCCCATTCGGAACCTGATTGTGCCGCTGCAACCAATCCGCCAAGTAGTTACAGTCACGCTTCATCTGAGAAGTGTTCGACGAGCCATCAAACGCCACCTCGCCATCCCGCTCGATCTGGAGACCGACATCCAGCTTCTGAGCATCGCCAACAACCTCTGGCGTCGCAATACACGGCCCGATCGCACACGACCGGTCATAGACCTTTGCTTGCGGAAGATAAAGCGGATTCGCTCCCTCAATCGACCGGCTGCTCATGTCATTCCCGATCGTGTACGCCACAATCTCACCCTCGTAAAGCACGAATGCCAGCTCCGGCTCCGGAACGTCCCACTCCGAATCCGCACGGATACCCACCGCATCACCCGGCGAAACCAACCGCTCAGCCGTCGCCTTGAAAAACGCCTCCGGTCGGTCCGCGTTATATACCAACGCATAGACATCCGGCGACCCGCTCTCCGCCTGCCGCTCCCGCATGCTGTCCATATACGTAACCCCGAACGCCCAAACCTCAGGAGCAAAAATCGGCGGCAACAACCGAGCATCACCATCGTCGCTGCACAGTTCTGAAACCGACATCTCGCCACCACCGCCCCGTTTCAAAATCCCATTCGCCACGTCATCGATTCCCACACCGCCCAGATGCGCCGCCTTGAACAACGACAGCGTCGAATCGGCCTCTCCGGTTATCGACGTCAAGTCGGTAACCATGCCATCCCTGGCCTCAACTCCAACATGAACCTCATCGCCAATTAGGAACTGGTAGTAACGCATCTGCTCGCCTTTCAATCCGGTCTTGCGATCCCTGACGAAATCACTTTACAGCAATGAGCATAAAATCTGTCATCAGCCCCCTGCCGTATTCATATACAGCGAAGCAAAACCCTGCCTACCCTCCTCGACGCCTAGATTCAAGGATTCCATGCGCCTGACACGACTCACAAGATCGCAAACCGCATCGTTAACGTTGTCGCTCCTCATCGCAACGACGTCGCTGATCGGATTCGCATTCTTCGTTTCAGATCCCGCCATGGCGCAAGCACCGCGGCCCACGGAAAACGAGGTCGTCACCCACCACGTCACGCTCTCAGACAAAATCACCGTCGACATTGAAATCGACATCGACGTCGAAATCAAAGAAGCGCGCCTTTGGGTCCGACCCCGCGGCAACGACACCATCGCATCCTACCGCTACGTCGAGTTCGAACCGGTTCGAAATAACAGTCTGAAAGCCTCAGGCGAAATCGACCTCCAGTCTCCTTCCTACTTCCCCCCGGGAACCACCTTCGACGTTCGCTTCGAATTCGTCTCCGTCGAAAACGACATCTACACCTCCAACACCTACCACCTCGAACACCTCGGCACCGCCCACGATTGGCAACGAGTCTCCGACGACATTCTCGAAATCGTTTACTACGGCCTCAACCGCAGATCAATCGAAAACCTCCACTCCCAAGTCGCATCGCGCCTCCCCGAGATCAACTCCGCTCTCGGAGTCACCGACAGCCCGCAATACCGAGCCGTCATATTCCCCAACCTCCGCGAACTCACCATCCACGGACCAAGGATCAGCCAAGCCGCAACCGACGGCACCTACTTCGGTGGCTTCGCATACGACACGTACAACCTCACCATCATGTCATCCCCCTCCGTCGAAATCCTCATCCACGAAATGACCCACCTCATATTCGCCCGCAAATTCACCTCCCCGTATGCAACCGCCGCACCCGGATGGCTCAACGAAGGCAACTCTAGTTTCTGGGAAACCGGCGATCGTCGCAAGCCATCTCGAGAATTCGCATCCTTCGCCCGCTCCGGAAACGTCAGCGAATTCGCCAAGATGGATTCGGTGCCCGGTCTACGCCCCGACATCCACCGGTTCTATACCCAGTCCGCCGACTTCGTAGGTTTCCTCCTCGAAAACTACGGACGCGATTCCGTCGGCAAACTCCTCGACGAACTCAACACCGGAAAAAACATCGACCAATCCATGCAAACAGTCTTCGGTGGCACATTGGATCAGATCGAGAACGAATGGCGCCGAGAATGGCGATTACCTCCAGTCGGCTCTTCGATCGAACGAATCATCGACATCCAAACCGATCTGCCACCCACCATCCCCGGACTACCCACCATCACAACTGGCACGTTAAATATCGAACGGGAGCGAACCGATCGCCAGATCGACGACGACGCCACTCCGCAACCACAAACCACCGTCGCTCCCGAACAACCCCCAGTCGCAACCCCGATCCCCACACCATCCAGCGTCTACTTCACCGGCGGTCCCGACGAAGAGTGGCCCACCGTCAAACCCAGCGCCATCATCGTGTTTGCGCTCATCGGGCTAGGAATCATGGCGTTGATGTATCGACGTTTCAAAACCTAACCGACATCCTTCGCGGTAACATCAATCCCTGATGACCTCCGCGATCCAGACCACGTCCCTCATCTACTCCCACGAACAGTCGCAACACGTCCTCAGCCCAACGCATCCCATGCGCCCCATAAGGCTCATGCACATGCACGAACTCATGCGCAGCGTCGGCCTCCTTGACACTGAACACATCGCTACCGAAGCACCCCGTCTAGCCACCGACGACGAAATTGCTATCTTCCACGACGCCGACTACATCGACGTAGTCAAAGCCATCGACACCGGCAGCATAGTCCCGGCAATGCACCAATTCGGATTCGGCCCCGGCGACAACCCGCCACGCTTCGGCATGTATCGCCACGCCGCCCTAGCCGCCGGTGGCGCGATGCTCGCCGCCGAACGCGTCCTCAGCGGTCAAACTAAAAACGCATTCGTCCCCGCCGGCGGCATGCACCACCACGCCATGAGCGACCGCGCGTCAGGTTTCGGCATCTTCAACGATGCCGTAATCGCTATCAAGCATCTCATCGAACAAGGACTTCGCATCTTCTACGTCGACATCGACGTACACCACGGCGACGGAGTCCAAGCCGGGCTATACGACACCGACCGGGTGATGACCGTATCCATCCACGAATCCGGCCAGTGGCTCTTCCCCGGAACCGGCGGACCAAACGAAACCGGCCTCGGCGACGGCAAAGGCTACAGCGTAAACATACCTCTAGCTCCCTACACCGACGATCATCTATGGCACCAAGCATTCGACGCCATCATCCCCGACCTCGCGAGAGCTTTCGAACCCGACCTCATCTTCACGCAACTCGGCATCGACACCCACCGCAACGACCCCCTCGCCCACCTATCCCTCACAACCCAAGGCCACAACCTAGCCGTCCAGAAATTCGCCATCCTAGTCCACGAAATCGGATGCCCGTGGATCGCAGTCGGCGGAGGAGGCTACGACATGTCGGCCGTCGCCAGAGCATGGACCATGGACCTCGCAACCATGGCGGACATCGAACTCCCTGACACCGTCCCACAATCCTTCGCGTCCCTGTCCAACCTCACGATCTTTCACGACCCCGGCGAATATCGTATCGACCCCAACATCCGAAGCGAAATAGTCAACCACAACGATTCAGCGATCACTGAAATCAAACGAAGCATATTCCCACGCTTCGGCCTCTAACAGTCGCCGCGTAGCGTAGCAAATAGCTCGCCGAGAAGACTCCCATCTAGGCAACTGAGGAGTCTTCTCGGAGGAATCCGAAATCTATACCTCTCGGAAACGGCCCTCAACGGTGTCATCACCCGGAGGCCCATCAGGAGGAGCATCGGGAGGAACATCAGAACCCGGCGCAGCTCCTGCCGTCGCACCGGCATGGATATGCTGACCAGCAGCCATCATCGCCTGCTGCAACGCTTCCGAAGCCGCTTTAACGCGCTCAGGGTCAGCGTTTTCGTCGGCGAGCACGGTACGAACTTCCGATACCTTAGATTGAATGTCCGATTTAACATCATCCGGCAACCGCTCTCCGTGTTCCTCGATCAATTTATCAGCTTGATACGCCGTCGATTCGGAGAGGTTCCGAGCATCGACCGCTTCTCGACGCCGTCGATCTGCTTCCGCGTTCTCCTCTGCTTCGCTGACCTTCGCCTTGATATCGTCATCCGACATCCCTGAACGACCAGTCACCGTGATGTGCTGCTCTCGCTGCGTTGCCTTGTCCTTCGCAGTGACCGTGATGATGCCGTTGGCATCGATATCGAAAGAAACCTCGACTTGCGGCACCCCTCGTGGCGCCGGCGCAATTCCGTCCAAAGAAAAACGACCGACCGAAGTGTTATCCGCCGCCATCGGACGTTCACCCTGCAAGACGTGAATCTCAACCGAAGACTGACCGTCGGCCGCGGTCGTAAACGTGTCCGACTTTGAAGTAGGAATCGTCGTGTTCCGCGGGATCAGTTCCGTCCTCACTCCCCCCAGCGTCTCGATGCCCCAGGTCAATGGCGTCACGTCTAGCAGTAAGATGCCGGAGACATCACCCTGCAAAACGCCGGCCTGAAGCGCCGCTCCAAGAGCAACGACCTCATCCGGATTGATCGTACGGTTCGGCTCCTTGCCGAAGATCTCTTTGACCCGGTTGATCACCGACGGCATGCGCGTCATTCCACCAGCGAGTATCACGTCATCAATGTCAGACGGCGTCACACCAGCATCGCGCATCGCGCTTTCGCAAGGCGCTACCGTTTTCTCAATCAAGTCCGCCGTCAACGCTTCCAACTTTGCCCGAGTAAGCGACTGCACCAAGTGCTTAGGGCCGCTCTGGTCTGCAGAAATGAACGGCAAATTGATCTCGGCACTCGTGAGCGACGAAAGCTCAATCTTTGCTTCCTCGGCGGCTAAACGCAAACGTTGCGCCGCCGACGGATCGGCGCTCGGATCCATAAACTCTTTCTTTTTGAACTCGTCGACCAGATACTCAACAAGCCGCATATCGAAATCATCACCACCGAGGTGCGTATCGCCGTTCGTACTCTTAACCTCGAACACACCGTCGCCCACGTGCAGGATAGTGATGTCGAACGTGCCTCCACCGAGGTCGTAGACCGCAATCGTGCGATCGCCTTGCTTTTCCAGTCCGTACGCCAGCGCCGCAGCAGTCGGTTCATTCACGATGCGGAGAACCTCTAGCCCGGCGATGGTACCCGCAACACGGGTGGCCTCCCGTTGCGCATCGTTGAAATACGCCGGTACAGTGATCACCGCCTGAGTAACCGGCTCGCCTAGCTTCTCCTCCGCATCCTGCTTCAGCCGAGCCAATAGCATTGACGAAATCTCAGCCGGTGGCCGGACCGCACCGTCGAACTCAACACCCGCATCGCCATTTTCCACGGGCGCCAACTTGAACGGCATGCGTTCCTGATCGGAGCGCACCAACTCATCGTCGAAACGGCGCCCGATAAACCGTTTCGCAGAGTAGACGGTGTGTTCGGGGTTGGTGACCGCCTGGCGGCGCGCCATCATTCCAATGAGACGCTCGCCGGTTTTGGTGTTCATGGCCACCACGGAAGGCGTTATGCGCTGTCCCTCCGAGTTTTCAATGATCTCCGGTTCTCCCGCGCTCATGTACGCCATTGCCGAGTTGGTGGTTCCCAAATCGATACCGATAGCTCTTGCCATTATTAATTCTTGCCTTTCTATCTGCCAACGTTGGTTGTCAACCGTTGGCTTGTCGTTATTCTTTTCTTTGTTCAATGCGGTTTAAGCGTTGTCCGATGACCTACCTACTAGCACCTTGGCAACCCGAACCACGTTCGAAGTTTCAGCGTCCTCGTATCCGGCCTCGATGACTTGAATCACCTTACCGGCGTCTTCGTCGGATGTCGGCATTGTGGCCAACGCTTCGTGTCGCGACGGGTCCATATCTTCGCCAAGTGACTCAAATCGTCGGTACCCTTCCGCCGCAAGACAGTTGTCGACCTTTTCCGCCATGGCTTTGAATCCGTTGAACCACTGCGGATCCATTTTTTGATCCTCGGCCACCTCGATCGCGCTGGAGAAGTCGTCTGCAACCGTCATAATGCGCTTCGCGATCACTAACTTTGCTTTTTCGGCCGCTTGCTTTTCATTTTGGGCAGCCGATCGTTTGCTACGTTGAGCGTCACTGTGCGCCCGTTGAATCTCCGATCGAACGTGGCGCAGTTGTATTTCGTAATCGGCGACCATTTGACGTATTTCATCGCGTTCAGATTTGATTTGTAGCAATTCAGCGCGTGCGTCGCCCAATTGCGATTGCAACTCGTTACATTTGGCGGTCAATCGGCGCTGTGTTCTGGAAGCACGTACGTTGCGCAGAACGTTTCGTGCTGTCTTCCGCGAACGTGGCCCCCATCTTTCATACATTTCCGATCCATTCAACAAAATCATTCGACCCCCAGATAATTCAAGATCACCTTTATCTCGTCGGCGACCGCTTGCGCCGATGCCGAGTTCGTCAAGTCCTCGCTCTGTTCTAGCACTTCCAACATGCCCCGCATATGTTGAACCAGCTCGAGTACCAGCCCAACACCATTGAGATTCAAACCCAGATCTTCGGAAAGTCTGCGCACAATTTGGAGCCGTTCAAGGTCTTCTTCGGAGTAAAGTCGCCTACTTCCTTGAGTACGTGATGGGCTTACTAAACCTTCCCGATCATATTTGCGTAAGGTCTGCGGGTGCATCTCGGCGAGTTTCGCCGCGATGCTGATGATGTACAACGCGTCACCTCGTCCGGCGATCCGGACGCGTACCCGGCGTCGGTTCTGGTTGCGCTCAGATTCCTGCGCCCGTCGGATCATCTCACGACGCGCAGCCTGCGCTGCGATTTTGTTCACGAGACGAACAAATGCGTCGGCATTAGGGATCGATGCCCCCGCATCCGTTTTCTGTTCCTCTTCGTATCTCTGTGTCACACTAACTCCATGAAGGAAATAAGCAAGGCACTGTTGGACCCGCGATCGGCGCTCACTTGAATCATACTGTTATTCATAGTAATATACGTGATACGCTTAGTGTCAGGTTTAACGAAATCCATCACCTAGTCGAAGAAATCAAGGCGAAGAGAAGAGAAAATTACGAATTCTTGCAAAAACCGCTTGACAAACCCATCCGAGATGTATTAAAAAGTTTTCATTCGGCGAAAACAACCGTGCGAGCGAAGGCCCCGGCGGTTTCCCGAACCACCCAAATAAGTGTATCCACCGGTACACCGAGCAACAAGAAACCAGATCAAGAGGCCCATCAAGACAGACATGACGATCATCTACGAAAAGCGTTGTCCACATTGTCAAGGCGACATTCTGTTCGCCGTAAGGCTCGAGGGACCGACCCTCAAGTGTCTGCAATGTACGCGACTAATCGACCGTCATCAAGCACGAGAGCTACTCACCCAAAGGATCGAACAACCAGCCGCTTGACGACTGGGGTAATCGAAAGTGGAGTGACTTACGAAACTCACTCACAATTGAAGCCCCGGTCAAAAATCGGGGCTTTTTAGTCAAGAACCATCCACTGCCCCGTCTAACCGCAATCTCAAGAATGGAGACAAGTGATATGAAACAGACCGCCATATTCCCCCGGCAATGCCCGACGTGCCAAGGTGACGTACAGTTCGGACGAGGTCTCGATGGCTTCATGCTCAAGTGCATTCAATGCACACGCACGATTAGCCCGGCGCAGGCACGCGAAATCCTTGCAAACCTGCAACGCGAAACAGCCCCTGCAGTGGCCAAAGTTGCTTAGTTCAGCAAGTCGCTGAGCTGCCCGGAGTTCGGCGCAAAGAAAACGGTTCGGTAGCTACCAGCCGCCGAACCGTTTTTGTTGCCAAAAATCAGGTAACCTCGCCGTCTAAGACTAGGCGTTGGCACCGACGCCAAACGACCACTCGTCCGTTTCAACGCCTACCACTTCGGCTTCCGGAGCCGCGCTTTCTACGAACGACAAAGCATGGTCCATCAATTGCTCCAACGTACGCAAGTCTCCACCGACAACTGCGATACCGATCGTCGCTGACTGCCATGAATCGTTGGCATGAACCTCGGCCGCGGATACAGAAAATCGATTGCGCAGCTTCGAGACCACTGAATAGATAACGCGACGTTTGTCCTTCAGCGACGCCGACGCGTGAATGTGCAACGTTACCATCGCAGCCACGATGTGCATCGTTCTATCCATTCCTTTTTACGATTCTCGTCGGTGGCACTTTGCTTAAAACGCCAAGTACGGCTCGCTTTCGACAGTTACGTAATCGCATGGTGGGAATTGCTCGAGCGCTTCGACGTCGACCTCGGTACCCCATCCCGGTCCATCAGGCACCGTAGCATCACCATCGACGATCGGGATCATGTTGGTCAAAACCTGTTCGTACGCGCCAAGGAAACTGACGAATATCTCCTGCATAAACGCGTTGGGCATCGTCAGATCCAGATGTAGACTCGCGACCGTCGATATTGGGCCATTAGAGTTGTGCGGCGCCACTGAAACGTAGTGGGTCTCAGCGGCAGCGGCAATCTTTCGAAGTTCCGTGATGCCGCCAGCATGACAGATATCCGGTTGAATAATACTCGCCGCGTGCGATTCCAGCAACGGCCTAAAATCCCACCGACCATATAGCTGCTCCCCAGTCGAAATCGGGATGTTGACACGATTCGCCAACGCCGCGAGAGCGTCAATGTTGTCCCAAAGTATGGGCTCTTCCAGCCAAGCGATGTCATACTCTTCGATCGCTCTGGCGGCTCGCTCCGCGCTCCAAGCATCTAGACGCCCCCTGATGTCACAGGCGACCTCAACTGATGGTCCGACAGATTCTCGCACCGCTTTCACCAATTCAGCACCGTGTTGCAGCCGGTCCGGGGTAATGACCTGCGGTCCGTAAAACGGATAGAACTTCATCGCTCTCCATCCCTCACTGACCAACTCGGCCGACCGATGTCGATAGTCGTCAGCCGTTTTTGCTCCGGCTTCGGACTCGTCGTCTTCGCTCGGATCGAACCAACCATTCGCGTATGCCCTGATTTTGTCTCGCACCTTACCGCCCAATAATTCGTAGACGGGGATACCAAGCGCCTTTGCCTTTAGATCGTTCAGAGCGAGGTCGATACCACTGATCGCGCTCATCGTCACCGCGCCACCCGTCCAAGTTACTCGCCGATGCAACGATGTCCAGATATGCTCGATCTGAAACGGGTCTTTGCCCACCAGGTATTTCGCGAAATCATTGATCTCGGCTGCAACGCCGGCATCTTTGTATTGGGTACTCGCTTCACCCCATCCGTAGTCTCCAGTGTCGGAGGTGATGCGCACGAACATCCAGTTCGTACCCGCCGTCTTGTGCACCGGGGTGCGCATTCTGAATATGTCGACGTCGGTAATCTTCATGTCGGATTATCTCCAATCAGAGTGACCCATTGGGGTTGCCTCTCAGTCTTGAGACGACCCTCTCCTTGGGAGGCTAAAACACTGAATCCTAATCCACGAGAAACGAGGCCGCGTTGCGGTTGCAAACCACGAAATCGGTTTGTAATCTTGTTACGGTTGATTCCGGCGATTTTGAAATCTCGAACCTGCGGCAACGGGCAAGGAACTTCGCCTATTCAACGCATTGACTTCAATTGTTCTGACACTATGCGAAAACTACGCGATATTGCCTCCTCGTCGCCTCGCGTGCGAACTCAAACGGATGCGTCTTCGCATCGGACGTTTCTGTCAATCATTGCCGTCATCGTAATCCTAGTCGGTTTTGGGTCTCTCGCACTTGGCACAATAAAGATCGCAGACGGCGTTCTTGGAAACGACGCCGACCATTTCACATTGGATGCGGTCACATGTGATGATTTCTCGACTTGGGACGAGGCAAATAGTCATTTCGAAAGTAGCGACAGAACTTCAGATTTGATCCACCCCCTCGATTCAAACGGCAATGGCATCCCTTGTGAAGGAATTATGCCCAGTGATCGGCTTCACCACGAGGAATTCGATGTCGTTTGCGACGACTTCCAACACCGCGACGAGGCAGAACACTTTTTCGAACTCTATGACCAACCAGACGCAAATCTGTACGGATTGGACCGCGACGTTGACAACCGTCCTTGCGAAACCCTGCCGCCTTTAGACGACACACTGCGAGTCCTCAATCGATTGAATCGACAATGGCGTCAAGATTCTAGCTTTGGTGGCGACGTAAACTGCAGTGATTTCGAGTCTTGGCTCGAATCCAACCAGTTTTTCATCCAGGCTGGTGGACCTAACTCGGATCCACACGGGCTCGATGGCAACAACGACGGCGTGCCTTGCCAATCGTTGCCTGGTGCGCCGAAATGAGCCGATTTAGGTAAGCGTAAGGCAGGTTGAATTGCTGTCACCCGCACGCTGATGCGAGTGCCACCTAGTCTCGGAAATTTGATCAGCGTTGGCTTCGACGCCGTTGCGCAAACCGCAATCTAATCTGAGCTCTACGTAACGACGCGAGGGCTCGTTCCATGTCGAGATCGGAACCGTGCGTATCAATCCGCTCCTGCGCCCGCATTACGGCCTCCGCGGCACGATCCTCGTCGATTTCATCCTCGCGTTCGGCCGCATCGGCCAATACCGTAATGTTGTCCGCCAACACTTCCATGAATCCGCCGGTAACCAAGACACTCTGTTCCTCGCCATCAGCGCCGAAGCGCATCTCCCCCGGAACAAGCGTTGTCATCAATGCAGCGTGTGACGGCAGAACCGTCAGCTCGCCGTCGGCGCCTGGAGCAGAAACGTAGTCCACTCCGCCTGAGAATGTCTCTCGTTCGGCGGTCACTATGTTGAGGTTCATGCGGGCCATGGCGGCTCTCTCAATTCCTTGGTATTACGGTTCCTCAACCCGGGACGTATCTATGCTGCGTCTTGCGCTTGCATCGCCGAGCCCTTGGTTACGGCATCTTCGATTGGGCCAACCATGTAGAACGCTTGCTCAGGCAGATCGTCGTGATCGCCGTTCAATATCTGCAAGAAGCCTTTGACCGTTTCTTCACGGCTAACGTAGACCCCAGGCAATCCGGTGAACACCTCGCCAACGAAAAATGGCTGCGTCAGGAAACGTTGGATCTTACGGGCGCGAGCCACCGTCAGCTGGTCCTCGTCCGAAAGCTCTTCGATGCCGAGGATCGCGATGACATCTTGCAAGTCCTTGTAACGCTGCAACACACGCTTAACACCGAAAGCCGCGTCGTAGTGGTCCTGACCCACAACCGCGGGTTCCAAAATCCTCGAGTTCGACGCCAGAGGGTCGACTGCCGGGAAGAGCGCCTGCGCGGCAAGTGAACGTTCGAGCGATACGTTTGCGTCCAAGTGACCAAACGTCGTCACGATGCCGGGGTCGGTATAGTCGTCTGCCGGTACGTAAACGGCTTGGAAAGATGTGATTGAACCGGCTTGGGTGGAGGTGATGCGCTCCATCAAGTCGCCGATTTCAGTGGCCAGTGTCGGTTGGTATCCAACTGCCGACGGCATTCTACCGAGCAATGCCGACACTTCCATGCCGGCCAAGATGTACCGATAAACATTGTCGACGAACAACAATACGTCCTGTCCGCGTTCGTCACGGAAATACTCTGCCATCGTGAGGCCGGTCAACGCGATCCGAGCACGCGTACCAGGCGGTTCGTTCATCTGCCCGAACACGAGAGCGGTAGAACCGATGACGCCCGACTCGTTCATCTCGTGCCAAAGATCGTTGCCTTCACGAGACCGCTCACCCACGCCCGCAAACACGGAAACGCCTGAGTGCTCCTGTGCGATATTTCGGATCAGCTCCGTGATGATCACTGTCTTGCCAACGCCCGCACCTCCGTAGGCGCCCACCTTGCCTCCACGCGGGAACGGTGTGATCAGATCCAAGACCTTGATGCCCGTCTCCAGAATTTCAGTGGTTCCGGACTGCTCCGCAAACGTCGGTGGTTGGCGGTGAATCGGCAGTCTCTCGGCGTCGGCCGGAACTTGCTCGCCGCCATCAATCGCATCACCGAGCACGTTAAAGATGCGACCGAGCGAATGCTCACCTACCGGCACCGCAACTGGCTGACCTGTGTCGACGGCTTCAACGCCGCGCGCCAGACCATCGGTAGTTCCGAGCGCAAGGCATCGCGCCCAGTTGTTGCCGACGTGTTGCTCAACCTCGAGCACCAACCGCTCGCCCTCGTTGTCGACTTCCAAACCGCTGTAGATCTCGGGAAGATCGTCCGGCGGGAATGCAACGTCGACGACCGTGCCGATAACTTGGACTACTTTGCCTTTGCTACCTTGTGCCATTTGCGTCAGGCTCCTATTTGGTGTTGCCCCGCCTTATGCTCGGGCGGGCGAATTTGCTCAATTGTGGTCATGTCTTGACAGACCGGTTTGTCTTCATTCGGGAAAGATGCAACCTTAACCCTGCACGCCAGCGACACCACCCACGATGTCTAGCAATTCGCCGGTTATGGCTTCCTGCCGCGCTTTGTTCAGGTCCAGGGTCAGATCTTCGATCAATTCGTTCGCGTTGTCGGTGGCGTTCTGCATCGCGATCATGCGGGCTGAATGTTCGCTCGCCTGCGCTTCAAGGATCGCGTGGTAAACCTGCGTCTCAACGTACCGAGGGGCGATGTTAGCCAACACTTCTGCCGGCGACGGCTCATAGATGTAATCGAGATACAGCGCCGGCCCATCGTCCGAATCTGATCCAGAGGACGTCGTTGCGATGGGAAGCAGTTGCAGATTGACCGGCCGCTGGACAGAAGTATTAACAAACTGGGCGTAGATCAACTTTACGGAATCCACGTCACCAGAACGATAGCGGTCAATCACGAACGACGAGATGTCGAGCGTATCCCCTAAAGACGGACGGTCTCCCACAGAGAAGCTCGCAACCAACGACTGCCCAGTCCGGGCCACGAATCGCTCTCCCTTGCGGCCAATCCCAACCGTGTCTACCGGCACCTCGGCGTCGCGCAGTTCTTGTGCTGCCACGCGCAGGATGTTTCCCACCAACGCGCCTGCCAATCCACGATCCGGAGTGACCAATACAAGGAGCTCGCGCTGATTTGGACGCCGTTGAAGCAGTGGGTCTAACGTCCCATCTTCAGCTTCCAACCGCATCACCAAGTGCGATAACACTTCACGCATCTGGTCGGCGTACGGACGACCGTTTCGTACCATCTGCTGGGCGCGTTGCATACGAGACGCAGCGATCAGTTGCATCGCGCTCGTGATCTTCGCGGTGTTGCTTACCGACCGAATCCGGTCGCGTATGTCCTTCAGGCTAGGCATATTCGAGCCATCGGTTCCTTGCTGTTAAGCGGCCACTAATCCCGCAGTCTGTTTGAATGCTGTTACGGCTTCCATCAATCGATCGGCATTCTCATCGCTGAGTTCACCGGTGTCGCTGATCGCCGACAATACATCGGGCAGGTTTGCCGCCATGTAGTCGTACCATTGCCCTTCAAACTCGCCGACCTTCTCGACATCCACATCGTCCAACGCGCCTTCGTTGGCGACATGGAAGAGTGCGACCATGTTTTCATACGAGACTGGAGAGTTCTCGTCCTGTTTCAGTAGCTCGCGGAAGCGCTCACCGCGCGCCAACTGACGCCGGGTAACCGGATCGAGGTCTTCCGCGCCAAATTGCGCGAATGTGGCCAACGAGTCGAACTGCGCCATCTCTGTTTTCAAGCTACCGGCAACAGATTTCATCCCGCGTCGCTGCGCCGATGAACCTACTCGTGTAACCGAAATACCGGAGTTGACCGCAGGCCGGATACCGGCGTTGAATAGGTCGGGCTCCAGGAATAGCTGACCGTCGGTAATGGAAATGACGTTCGTCGGAATGTACGCCGAAACGTCTCCCGCTAGAGTTTCGATAATCGGCAGCGCCGTAATCGAACCTCCGCCGTATTCCGGCGACATGCGTGCCGCCCGTTCAAGGAGTCGGGAGTGCAAGTAAAAGACGTCGCCGGGGTAGGCTTCACGCCCGGGAGGACGCTTTAGCAGCAACGACATCTGGCGATACGCCCACGCATGCTTTGAGAGATCGTCGTAAACGATGAGGACGTCTCGTCCTTTCGACATAAAGTACTCGGCCATCGTGCAACCCGCATATGGAGCCAAGAACTGCGTCGCGGCCGGATCTGACGCGTTGGCCGCTACGATGATCGTGTTGTCGAGCGCTCCTTGGTCGGCTAATCGCTGCACAATACCAGCGACTTTGGATGCCTTCTGGCCAATCGCCACATATACGCCGATCATGTCAGAATCGCGCTGGTTAATGATCGCGTCGACACAAAGCGATGTCTTGCCCGTCGAACGGTCGCCAATAACCAACTCGCGCTGCCCACGGCCAACTGGGACCATCGCGTCAACCACTTTGAGGCCGAACTGCACCGGCTGATTTACGGGTTGACGAGAAATGACACCGGGCGCGATCTTCTCGACCGGCAGAGTCTCTGTCGTGCGCGGCGCGGGTTGACCATCCAGTGGTCTGCCCAGCGGGTCGACCACACGACCTAGCAGGTCATCACCCACTGGCACCTCAAGAATTCGACCTGTGGACCGAACCTCGTCCCCTTCACGGATCCGCAGGTAGTCGCCCATGATCACCGCACCAACCGATTCCTCTTCCAAGTTCAGCGCTAGCCCGAGAATGTCATTGGGGAATTGAAGGATTTCGTTTAGGCGGACCCCGGCCAGCCCATGAATGCGAGCAATACCGTCGCCCGCTTCGACGACAGTGCCAACGTCAACCATCGTGAGTTCGCCGCCGAACTCTTCGATCTGACGCTTGATCACTGAAGCGATATCTTGCCCTGCGGTCGTCATCGAATTAGTTCTCCTTAGAGTGGAAGCGGGAATATCCTGCTCCGCGTATTTGGCGTCTCTTACTTCTCAACGAGTTAAATCATCCCGAAATTGGTCGTTGCGCAAGCGATTCCTGCATCGACTGCAATCGCGTCCGCGTGCTTCCATCGAACAAACGGTCGCCCACCCGGGCAACAACTCCACCGATAATCTTTGGATCAACCTGTTCCAACACTTCGATCCGCTTGTAACCAGTCATTTCTTGCAAGTTTTGGACAATGCGTTGACGTCTTGCATCATCCAAAGGAACCGCAGTCGTGATCTGAGCTCGTCCGATACCTAAGTGATCGTCGGTCAGCTCTCTGAATGTGTCGCAGAAGCCACCGAACCGTTCGACGTCGCCGTTCGTGGTCATGAGGGACACTAGATTCCGCACCAACGGATCGGCGTCGCTTAGTAATGTCTGGATGCCGTCGAGCTTGACGGCTTCCGGCACCGACGGTGCCGCCATGAACGCTTGGACGTCCGACTCCGCGAAGATGTCTCGCGCCTTTGCCAGGTCGCGCTGCCAAACATCGAGCGCGTCCCGTTCAATCGCAATCGAGAATGCGGCTTGTGCGTATCTTCTGACTGAGGTCGATGGCATCCGAAAGTTAAATCTCCCGCCGTGTTTCTCGGTTAATTGCGCCGGGCGTCAAGGCCTTCATCCAAGACCCGGTCGATGAGTTCACGGTGCGCACCCTCATCGAGGGATTGCTCCACAATGCGCTCTGCAGCCAGGATCGCGATGCCGGCGAATTCTCGACGCACCTCCTCGACTGCGGCTTCCTGCTCGCGTCGAATCTCTTCTCGCGCCCGGTCAAGCATTTCGTCGACCTGAGCACGCGTGCGTTCAACCTCTTGATCCCTCAACCGCGACGCAGCGTCTCGGGCTTCGGCGATTAATGCCTGACCTTCACCACGAGCATTAGCTAGTTCTTGTTCGACACGCTCCGCGGACGACGCAGCTTCTGCGCTTGCCCGTTCCGCTGCGGCCAAGCTGTCGCGGATGCGCTCGGCGCGTTGATCCAACATACGGGTTATGGGGCCGTATAGGAACATCCGCAGAAAGACCGCGATGACCGTAAACCCGACCAAAAAGGTCAAAAGGCGGGGTAGGTCTATTCCCAATGCGTCCATGAGAATCTCCGAATCGTTCTACATCGGACTGTTCGTTGCACCGCCGCGTCGGCGGGATTAACGGCGTCGGCAATCATTCGAAGCCGATCCGTCCGCCGAAGCGCTGGCAGGGTGCAGATTAAACGAACAGCGTGATGATGGCGACGACCAAAGCGTAGATCGCGATGGCTTCCGTGAACGCAATGGCAAGAATCATATTCTGCCGAATCGCGTCTGCGGCGTCAGGATTTCGGCCGAGGGCTTCCATCGCCTTGCCTGCTAGCATGCCGATGCCAAGCCCTGGACCGAGGGCTCCCGCCCCGATCGCAAGCCCGGCTCCGATTGGTGCCCAATCTTCCATGGTTTTAGACCTCCTGGTCTCGATTGTCGTTGAGTTCGACGCTCGATCCTTTAGACCGGGTCGAAGGTTCATCACACGCGCTCGACTTTGCTCTGCAAGTCGCACGCAGTATGCCAAATTTGTAGGTGCCCTTAGCGCCGCGATTAGCGACGATGACTGGAGCAGCGATCAATTGCCAAGCGTTCCATCTGTCCGTCGTGCAGTACTGCATCTCAATGTCCCCCCGCACCGTCGGCGTGATCGCCTTCCGGATGGTGGTGCGGCATGATCGCGAACGCACCGAACATAAGAGTCAAGACCGAGAAGATTATCGCCTGGATGAAGCCCACGAATAGCTCCAGTCCGATGAACGGAATCATGCCGATCAACGGGAAAAGGAAGCCCATCGCGATAAGCAGTATCTCGCCTGCAAACATGTTGCCGAATAGACGGAAAGTGAAGCTGATGATCTTGATGAATTCGCCCACCAGCTCAAGCACGCCGACGAAGAGATCGATCGGATTACGTTTGAACGGGTTACCAATGAACTTGTCCCAGTAACCACCGATGCCCAACGTTTTGATGCCCCAGAACTGCACACTCACCATCGCAAATAAAGCAATCGCTAACGTCATGTTCAAGTCCGTGCTCGATCCTCTGAGATACGGCACTAACAACCCAACGCGCTTACCCTCGAACCCGTCATACTTGCCGGGGTTCTCAGTGAAAAATTCAGTGCTAGGGACAGCACCGGGTGCCACGCTCTCGTCAACTCGGCGCCCAATCTTCACCACATCTTCCTCGGTCGGATGCACCGGGTCGGCGATGTCGTACGCCGCGATATCGATCAGCGTGACCTTGTAGTCCTCGCCCCGACCAAGCGGCAGTATGCGCACTCCTCCGCCATCAAACACCACAAATCGCTGTTCGCCGTACGTGTCCAATGTCTTGCCGAGATACTTCTGCAAATCCTCACTGTCGGCGTGAGACTCGATGAAATTCCCCAAACCCTCGCCGTTCTTCCCGACGTCGTGATGCAGCCCCTCCAGCAACTCTGTTTGATTCCCCTCCTCAAGCTTCTTCTCCAATTTGTGGAAGAAAAACTCTTGAGTGGTCTCAACGCGGCCGATCGTTCCGACAACTGGCAATACTCCGAGCCAGTTCGAGAACAAAACCACCAAGAAGATTGCTGTCGCGACCGGAATGAAAATCCGCCCCGTCTTGCCCGAAGTCGATTCCGCCAATCCGATGAAAAACTCGTATAGAAGCTCCATGATCGCTTGCCAACGCCCCGGCACCTCGGAGAGTTTTCGCGTCGCCAGCCAAGTCAGAACCACCAGCACCAGCATGGCCGCACCAAACATCACAACCGTGTTGACGAGCTTGTAACCGCCGATATGCGTAACAAGCTCCGATGGGATCTGGATTAGAGGAACCGCACCACCGAGGAATCCACCACCGAACGCGGCGCCGAGGGCACCGCCCAATACCGAAATAAGTGCCACAGCGAGCAAGAAAACCGCTATGGCTATCGCTTTAGGGGATGAGAGCAAACTCTCCCCCCCATTCTGGGATCAGCGAATCTTGATTCGGTTCGATCGTCATCTTGCAATCAAGTCGTCGGAAGGTTGGGTGGCCGGATCGCCTAACGCTTCGCTTTACCGAAGTCAGACAACATCCGCACCATGCCGACCAGCGCAATTGCGACCCCCAAGAGGATCCCGACCACCAGCAGCAACGGTGCGCTGCCGACTAGTCCATCTAACCACCATCCAATCAAGGCTCCACCGGCGATGCTCACGCCGACGAACCAACCGATCATGGTCAATCGCGCCAAAGCCGGGATGATGCCAGACACACTCTTCGGAGTCCGTTCGTCAGGCATCGCAAACCCGCCTCCACTCTGAACAATTATATGAACCAAACCCGCGGTCTTCGCGACTAGATCCGGTAGACCTCGCGTCGATGACGAACGATATGCACAATCACCCTGCGCTCAGAATGGTCAAGCGTGTACAACGCTCGGTAGTCTCCGGTCCTCAAACTAAAAACACCTCGCAATTGCCCGGTGAGCGCCCTGTGGCTGATTGTTTCGGCGTTCTCGCCTAGACGGCGCAACCGGTCAATCATGAGTTGCGCCTGTCGCTGCGGTAGACGAGCCAGATCTTCTTCCGCTCTGCTCGTCAACTCGACGCGGTAAGCTCACTAAGTCAAACCCAGACGCCGCGACACCTCATCGAGGCCATGCGTTGCCGCTCCATTCTCAACTTCCACGACAGATGCACTCAATTCCGCAGAAATCGTCTCCCGCAACTCCAAGTCAGTGTCAGGGTCATCCGAATGCTCAATAGCGACCTCAACCTTAGTTGTGCTATCACTCTTGTCCATCTTCACAAATGCCTTTCCTGTCGTCTTTTGCGATAGTACAGGAACAAGCCATACACAATCCTTCCATCAGTCTTCCAAATCAACGTTCAAAACCACCATCATCCCCGCAGGGCCTGTCCTACTTCAGGCGAATCGAACGCAAAGGGCGCCCGAACCACCGGAAACGATGCGCCCTAGAAGTCGATTTATGCCACAAGTATCTCGGCAAAAACGCGCTTGGCGTAACATTTGAGACTTGAAGCCGACTACCCATGCGCGACCAGAACCAGCCACTCGATTACTACGACACGCTAGGCGTGTCGCCCGACGCGTCGGTGGATGAGATTCGCCACGCCTATCGCCAAGAAGCGTTAAAGTGGCATCCTGACCGCAACAAAGACCCCAACGCGCCACGGATGATGCAACTCATCAACCAAGCGTGGGGAGTGCTAGGCAACCGAGAACGGCGAGCAGAGTACGACAGGGAACGAGAGCGACAGGCGCGTCCCGGCCAGTACCGAGACCCTATGGAGGAGTTCCGCGAAGTCCTTTTGCCTTGGTTGCTAGAACGCAGTTTCGATCTCTACGACATCCTTGGAGTCTCTATCAACGCAACGCTTGATGAGGTCGATCTTGCGTATATCTATCTGCGACAAACGATCGATGAAAATCCACGTTTCGCCCGCGACCCCGCCGCTTCTGCTTTTCTTGCCCTGGTGGGTATCGCTCGTCTCGTCCTAACTACTCCCGAATTCAGGGCTGAGTACGACCGGCACTATTTCCTCATGCGTTCCCAAATGGCCGAACGGGCACGAAGGCAACAAGAGGAAGAAAGGCGCGAGTTCGAACGTCAGGAGCATGATCGACAGCGAGAGCAAGATCGACGTAAAGCCGAATTACGTCGCCAGCGCGAAGCGGCTGAGCGCAGACGACAACAAACTGAACGCGAAGCGAGAGAACGTCGAGTACGCGAACAACACGAACAACGCGAGCGGGGAAGACTGCGCAAAGAGGCACAACGAGCTGATGGAAGCAGCTTATCTCCCATTCTGATACTCTTCGTGATTTTCATCTTGGGTGTCGCTTCTTTCTATATCTGGCAAAACCTCGGCGATTCGCCAGATTCAATTTCCAACTCACCAGAAGCGCGACGGCTCCCAACAGTTGCCAGCACTGACGCGATCCGCGTACGCGAGGCCACCCGCGAACGCGAGGAAATGGCCCGTCCCATCGCCACCCGCGAGGCGATGGGACGTCAGTCCCGAGCTCGAGTGAGCGCAAGTACACCTGCACCAACCCAGTTACCTAGAGCGACGACAGAACCGATTGTTCAGGCAACGTTAGTCTCTACAGTTCTCCCGAACCCGACACCCGCCTCAGTACCAACGTCTACCCCTTTACTGACACACAGACCGTCCTCATACACGGAGCAGTTTGGGCTGTCAAGTGCAAATCCTATCCATCTATCGACACGGACACCGCCCTCATCCTCAACGGAGATGAGCGCCCAACTACATGATCTGCTGAACCTTGATCCTCGGCAAGTTTCTTGGACTAGAGTGGATATCTTGCTGAACGCGGGAGCAGATCCGAACGGAAACGACAATGCAGGCAAACTTCCCCTAGACGTCGCAGTGCAGAAGGGACACAGCGACGCGGTGTTGCGTACGCTCTTGGGTCGTGGAGGCAAACTGTCAAATCCTACTGGCTATCTGTTCGGATTGTTGAACCTTGATCCTCGGCAAGTTTCTTGGACCAGGGTGGAGATTCTGCTGAACGCGGGAGCAGATCCGAACGGAAACGACAATGCAGGCAGACTTCCCTTAGACGTCGCAGTGCAGAGGGGACAAAGCGACGCGGTGTTGCGTACGCTCTTGAGTCGCGGGGGTAGACTGTCAAATCCTACTGGCTCCTTGTTCGGATTGTTGAACCTTGATCCTCGGCAAGTTTCTTGGACCAGGGTGGAGATTCTGCTGGATGCCGGAGCAAATCCAAACGGGACCGACAATGCAGGCAGACTTCCCATAGACATCGCAGTGCAGAATGGACACAACGACACGGTGTTGCGTACCCTGAACAACGCGATGAACCGATAAACCAGCAAGCTACTTGGCAGGCACCCGCACATGTATAGAATGCGGACATTACCTCGTCTCAGAACTGCCATTCTCCCATCTGCGAAGGCAGTAGTCCAAATCCGATCTGCGCTTGGCAACTACTATGTCGCTGGCCTCAAACGAAGCCCAATTGATGCGATTGACCTCCCCGCGGCTCAAATCGATGTAATTCACGTTGTCGGGGTCTCCAGTCGTACCGATTGCTACCTCGCGGCTGACGGGTAACCATCGATAAAATCGCCCAGGACTGTCTAAGGTTGGCACGTAAACTCCCCCGCAGTCGCCGACTATGAAACCGCTGGCGCGTCTGCCAGGCATCACTATCAGCAATCCTGTGTCCCGCATGAATTCTTCAACTTGATCAGCTATCTTCAACGGCAATCCAATGGACACACGTGCTCTTAAATCATGTAAGAAATCCTCTAGGATGGCACCAAATTCGGGTCCATCTTGAAACTTCCACCATTCCGATCTATCCACGCCGTGTATGTCAGCTTGTCAAACGGATTCGCCAAGCCGTCGGGATTTGTCAGAGTGTTGGAAACCGACTTTGCATTTGACACGGATTGCGTGTTCGAATTCTACGATGATGGCGATACGACACGCTAGTACAATTTCGCGCGTCCGCCAACGCGGATGACAACATTAAGAAGCGCCCCGCGGCAACGGCGGTCGAAGCCCCAAGGTGACCAATCTCATGACAACATTTATCAAGCCGCGCAACATGCGCGTCGATTTCTATGACCATCCGCACACGGACGAAATGTCGATGTGCTACGCCGTCCGCACGAACATGAGCGACGATCCGGCGCGTCATTTCGAGGTCGCGAAGTTGCCGGATGGTATCGCTACGCGGAGGGAAATCATTGGCAAAGAGAAGGCGGTGGCACGATGAAGGCTTACACGATTACCTTCAAGAACAAAACGATCCAAGAAGTAAGGGCAGATCGATACATTGACGAGGACGATAGGCTCAAACTCTACGTCGGCAACGATGAAGTCGCACGGTTCGCATGGGCCGACATCGTGGGAATCAAAGAATCCGAAAGGATCCCCGCCCCGGTTTACGGCAATCCAAGCGAAAGACGAACACACCGACGCTGACTAGGCGATCAGATCGGTTAAGAAAAACAGCGTGAGAGGATTGATCATGGCATCGATTACACTCGAACATTCGAACAAATTGTATGAAATCGCCACATTTCTAGGTGAACAATTGGATCAAGACCCGTTCAATCAGGTGTTGATCGACAACTATGTAAGGGTGATGCATGCATGGGCCACGGTTGAGTTAGCACGGAACAACAAATGAACCATTAGAATTGCGAAACTCGGCGCAGGCGTTACGATCATGATCTGAGGCGGAATCGGCGTCTTTGTCGGATTGAAAGTCGGTCGTACAGCAGTAGACATCTGCAACTGGGTGGCAAGAAATGGACGCGGGGTTGATACCTCATCTCAGTACATCCAACCAATACGGCCATCGACAACGCTAAACTGATTACCGCGAGAACCGTTGCCCGGCGCCATTTTCCATCGCGAAAAATCATCACCAATGGATTTTAACGGGAGTTAGGAGCGTGACCACACAACGGTTCAGTTGTTGCAGCCGCCTAGCCACTCGACGATGAGGTCTTGGCTCTTGACTGCGTCGCTGATCGCCTGCATGAGCACCTTTATAGCCTCCTGCAGCGCGATGTCCGCGGCTTCGCCAGATGCTGCGTCGGCGGATTCGATAATGCGTTCGAAGTCGGTAGCTACGTTTTTGATCGATTCATAGACCGAGGGGAACGGTTCAGGCGGAGCAGTGGAGGCTATGGTGTTGACAGCACCGCCCATGTCCAACAGTTCCTTGGCCACCCTCGCCCGCCACACCAAGTCATCCGAACGGTCCTCAAGCAACGCATCTAGTTCCTTGCCCGCCTCAATCACCGTCTCCACTTCTTCCGCCATGTCCGTCACGTAGTCGACGACCTCTGGGACGCACACTACGACAGGCTCGGGGGTGGGCGTGGGTCTCGGAGTTGGTGTGGGGACTGGCGTAGGAGTCGGAGTCGGCTCTGGCGCAGAACACGCCAGCAAGACGACCATCACGACGTACACGACTATCAGACCAAGCTTCGACAAGGGACCCTCCTATGGGTGATTTTTTAGTCAGGTATGTAACTCATACCTTAATTTTCCTACCCTCATCCGCGACGGATGAAACGCCGCATGTGATTGCATTCCCAACCTCTGGATTCCGACTTTCGTCGGAATGACGGAGGAGCCTCTTAGGCACGCTGCAAAAACAGATTCCCAAACTCATCGACAGTCGCTCGGTAATCGGGATGAATGACGGTGGTTGAATCGACTTCTTCGATGATTGCCGGGCCTGCGATCTCATCTTCTGAGCCGAGCTTGTAGCGGTCGTATATCGGACAGTTCACGCGCCCACCTGTCTCGGCGAAATAGACGGGTCTCATTTCCTTTACAGCGTTATTCGTAGTGTCATCACCGCGCCTGACCTTCCTCAATTTCGGTTTGGAGATCACGCCCACCGCGCTCAAACGCAATGCGACGAATTCGACTGGCTCACCTTCAGCATTGAAACCGTAGGATCGCTCGTGCTCTTGATGGAACTGCGCCAATATCTCATCTAGCGCATCGGCATCCAGATCGTTTTCCTGTAAAGGAACTGTCAGCTCATAGCTTTGGCCGACGTAGCGCATGTCGGCCTGCTTTATGAAACGAGTGGCTTCGTCTGCCACACCTTCACGGGAAAGTGCCATCTGCCCTTCACATCTCATTTGTTGAAACTGTTGGTTGGCAACATCGATGTCGATTCGGTCGGCTCGTTGTATCAAAGCTACCGAGTAGTCATGTTTGATGTCGGTCACCAATAGGCCCATCGCCGAGGTCGTGCCCGGACTCATTGGCACCAGCACCGTGGGCATCTCGAGTTCGGCGGCGAGTCGATTGGCGTGAACCGGTCCGGCTCCTCCGAACGCTACGAGCACAAAATCTCTGGGGTCGTAACCGCGTTGGACCGACACTCTGCGGAGTGCGCCGACCATCGCGCTGTTGGCTATCTCCACGATCCCGAGGGCGACTTCGTCCACGTCCATGCCTAGTGGATCGGCACACCGTTCTTTGATGGCTTGCCGCGCAGCATCCACATCCAGCCGCATCTCACCGCCCAAGAAGTAGTCGGGCGATATCCTTCCGAGAACCAGATTCGCATCAGTGATCGTCGGTTCAGTGCCACCTTGCCCGTAGCAAACCGGACCCGGATCGGCACCGGCACTGCGCGGACCGACTCGGAGAATGCCGCCGGAATCGATCCACGCGATCGATCCGCCACCCGCACCGATCTCAACCAGATCGATTACTGGCGTGCGGATCGGGTAACCGGACCCGCGAGAACCGTGCTCAGTTGTCGTAGCGGTTCCGCCGACCTCGTAATCCTTTGTCACCCGCGGCGTTCCGTTTTCGATCAGTCCAGCCTTCGCGGTAGTGCCACCCATGTCAAACGAGATGACGTTCTCGTGCCCGAGGTTTTTGCCTAGATGATTGGCTGCGATGACGCCCGCTGCGGGACCAGATTCGACCATGAAAACCGGCCGTTCCATCGCCGCTTCGAAAGTGAAAACGCCTCCATTACTCTGCATCACCAGCCATTCTCCAGATATCCCGGAACCTTGGAAACGCGACTTGATTTTGCTCAGATATTGTGAAACCACCGGGCGGATCGCCGCGTTGATGACGGTGGTGCTAGCTCGAAAATACTCCCTAAATTCCGGTGCAACTGCCGATGACAGTGAATAAAGTACCGTTGGCAACGCCTCACCGAGGATCTCGCCGATCCGTTCTTCGTGCTTCGAGTTGATGTACGAGTGCAGTAGGCATACGGCTATCGATTCAACACCCTCACTCCGCAACTCATCTGCGATTCGCCTAACCGCTCCTTCATCCAATGGAATCAAGACGTCGCCCCGGAAATCCAATCGTTCCGGTACCCCGAAGCTGAGATACCGAGGGACTAGGGGACGCAATTTCTCGAACTGCAGGTCGTACAGGCTAGGACGGATCCCGGTCTGAATCTCCAGAAGATCGCGAAACCCTTCGGTGGTGATAAACGCGGTTTTTGCCAGGTTTCCTTCGATAATCGCGTTTGTCGCGACGGTAGTTCCGTGCACAACGTATTTCACCTTTTCTGGCGCGATCGCACTATCATCGAGCATTCTGTTGACCACTCGGAGGAAACCTTCTGATGGGTCATCGGGAGTCGATGGCACCTTGCCAGTTCGGATCTCGCCAGTGATTTCGTTCAGGAGAATGCCGTCCGTGAAGGTCCCACCGATGTCTACGCCGATGCGATATTGTTCGGTCACTGGATGGATCCTCGTTCTTCCGGATGACGCGACCGGAGGATACGTGTGGCTTCAATATCCACTGTCCATTGCTCAGTGTCGACAGCGACGCGATAGATTTTTCGAGCGTGTTCCGGGCTGATCCTGCCGTCTCTGACATCGCACAGTACATCGTCAGGATTACGATCTTCAGGTGGTCCGTAGCCACCACCACCACAGGTTCGGTAGCTAACGACATCGTCTTCGGCGAGTTGGATCGTCACCTTCGAACCCAGTTCCAATGAATCGGAATCGGGATTGAGTACATAATGGGCCTTCTCGCCAGGAAGCCCCCCGAATAGGCCATGCGGTCCCCAACGCTCACGATCGGCCAAAATGGTGAAAGATGCCTGATGGTCAGGGAATAGGTAGTCGCGACGCAGTCCCAACCCGCCGCGGTGCCGACCCGGCCCTTCAGAATCCTCCACAAGCTCGTACCGAGTTATTCGAACTGGATAGTTGACCTCGGTCTCTTCAATCGGTGCGTTCGCGGTGTTTTTGCCGTGAGGCTGGACCGCATCTGGTCCGTCGCTATTTGCCCGTGCACCGTATCCTCCGGCGATCGTTTCGAGGAAACAGTAGTTCTCATTTCGATATGGATCGAATCCACCGAAACCAGAGTGGCAGATCATGCCTTCAGTTCCGGCTGGCACCCTTTCCGGTATCGCATCGGCCAACGCCCGCAAAATCACTTCGGTGAGACGAAGTTGGGTCTCCCAACCACCGACTACCGGATACGGTTCGGTACAGTTGACCACCGTACCCTCAGGGGCCAGCATCCGTACATTGCGATAGAAACCCGTATTAACGGGAACGTCGGGGTCAATGAGGCACTTGAGAACGAAAGCAACCCCGGAGTGCGTCTGGGCGAATGTCGAATTGATGGGCGCCCGTCTCTGCTCATCCGTTCCCGTGAAGTCGAACAATAGACCATCGTCGTCGATGGTTAATTTGACCACGAGCTTGACTGGCTCATCGCTGTAACCGTCGCTGTCCATATATCCCGTACTCTCGAAAACACCATGGGGCAATTTCGCCAATTCGGACTTTGTACGACGGTCAGTGTACTCAATCAACTCGTCTATGTAACGAGCGACCGTCTCCGGTCCCATTCGGTCCAACAGTGAAGTTAACCGACGGATGCCGGTATTGTTCGCCGCGATCTGGGCACGGAAGTCACCCGCGGTCTCTCGCTTCGCTCTGACTTGAGCAAGAACCAGATCGAAGACGTCGCGATTTATTTCGCCTCCACGAACGAACTTCACCGGCGGGATGATGATGCCCTCTTGGTAGATCTCTCGAAATGCACCTATGCTCGCAGGAGCCCCTCCTCCGACGTCCACATGGTGAGCGAGGCTCGCGACGTATCCTACGAGAGCTTCCTGGTGAAAGACCGGTGATATCAGCGTGATGTCATTGAGATGTACGCCGCCCGTGTACGGAAGGTTGACCAGAAGCGCATCTCCTTCATGCAGATCGGTTATCCCATATGCATTAAGTGCCCGAGGGATCGTCTCCACCAGCGACCCGAGGTGATTGGGCTGACTGAACGACTGCGCTACAGTGCGCATCTTCAGGTCAAAAATCGCACATGAAAAATCGTGCCGCGTCTTGATGTTGGTCGAGTACGCGCTGCGGCGGAGAGCGGACGCCATCTCCTCGGTAGCTTCGACCAAGGCGTTGCGTATGACCTCAAAGCGGATGGGGTCTATCGGAGGTTCAGACGACATTTAAGCAAACGTTTCTGCGAAGCAAGTGACGAGGGAAATGATAGCAACGTCATCCGTCACTTTTGCGAGCATGCCGCCCGTTCGCTCTTCTGGATTCCGGCTTTCGCCGGAATGACGCGGGTTGTGCAAACAACGCCCACACGCGATAACGTATTCGCATCGCAACTTGCCTGACCGCTCATAGGTTGAAATCCATGAAATACGACTTCATCGTCATCGGTGCCGGTTCCGCAGGCGCCATTGTCGCCTCGCGTCTTAGCGAAGATCCGAATATCTCGGTCCTCCTCCTCGAAGCTGGTCCTGACTATCCGAACGTTGAAGACCTCCCCATGGAGATCAAACTCGGATATGGGTTCGACCGCAACATCTGGGCTCGCGCTTTCGGCCAAGACAGCAAACACAATTGGAACTTCACCGCCCGGTCGAACGACCTCAATCACGAAATGCTCGTCCCCCGAGGAAAACTCGTGGGTGGCTCCAGCTCCGTGAACGCTCAGATTTTTCTCCGAGGATTGCCCGAAGACTACGACGACTGGGCTTCGTGGGGCAACAATGAGTGGTCGTTCCAGAAACTCATGCCCTACTTCAGGCGCATCGAGACCGATACAGATTTTTCCGACGACTACCACGGCACCGAAGGTCCGATACTTTGCCGTCGATGGAAGCCGGAAGAGTGGAACGAAGATCAGGACGCTTTTGTCGAAGCCTGCCAAGCGCTAGGTTACCCGCGCTATCACGACGCCAACGACCCCGACACTACCGGCGTTGGACCACCACCTTTCAACAACCCGAACGGCGTCCGATGGAGCACCAACATCGGCTACCTATCCCAATCACGACATCGATTGAACCTCACAATTCGCGCTGATTGCCTGGTGCATCGCCTGCTGTTCGAAGGGAACCGAGCCATCGGTGCAACCGTCGAGTCTGGCGGCGAACTCTTCGACGTCCACGCCGACCAGGTCGTTCTCTCGGCCGGGGCCCTCTGTTCGCCTCAGATACTCATGCTTTCGGGTGTTGGTCCCGCGGACCACATCACCGAGATGGGCATTCCTCTAAAACTGGATTCTCCGGGCGTAGGCCAGAATCTGCGCGATCATCCTCAGATATCCACTACATGGCGGACCAAGTCAGATTTCCGACAAGATCCATTAGCGCCTAAGATCCAGGTCAACCTCAAATTCACCTGCGAAGGATCGAAATGGCGCAACGACATGTTCATTCATCCGCTGTCCTGTGCCACGCAAGAGGGCGTCTACCTGATATCCAACACGCAACCAATCGGGATATCGATGATCTCCGCTCTCTATCTCGCCGAATCGGCCGGGGAAGTCAAGTTGCAATCTGCTGATCCGCACGTCCAACCCCATCTCGACTACAACTTGCTCGACGCAGAATTCGACAAGGTACGTATGAGAGAAGCGGTCCGCCTTTGCGTCAAGATCGGTGAGCAGGCACCGTACGACGAAATCATCGAAGAACTGGTCGCGCCGACTAGCGAGGAATTAGCCTCAGACGACCTTCTCACCAAGTTCATCATGCGCGGAGTCGGCACTAGCCATCACGCGTCGGGAACCTGCAAGATGGGACCTGATTCCGACGATATGGCGGTGTTGGATCAGTACGGCAACGTCAAAGGACTGCAGAACTTGAAGGTCGCAGACGCGTCCAACATGCCGGACTGCATCCGCGCGAATACCAATGTGACCTCAATGGTCATTGGCGAACGCGTCGCCGACTTCATCTTGGAAGGCAGGTAAAGACTACGTGCTGGCTACCTCATCACCGTCATCGTCCATACTCAACGATTCCATGAACTCCGAAAAGGCGCTCAACTTTTCGCGCTGTTCGGGAGTGACCGGCGAGGCCGCTTCTTCAAATTGCTTTTCACGAGCCGCGAGACGAGACTGTTCTTCGGTGCTTCGACGACCCTGAATATCGCTATCGACCTGCTCCATGACATCTTCAGCCATGTAGATCGGTACCCGCGCCCTCACCGCCAACGCTATCGAGTCTGACGGTCGAGCATCCAACACAATCACATCATCCGCGACACGCACACTGATATCTGCAAAGAACGTAGATTTGTTCAGACCGCGTATGTAAACGTGTTGAACCTTGCCGCCAAGCTCGGTAATGGAATTCAACAACAAGTCGTGTGTCATTGGCCGAGTGGCCGGAGCATCACTGGTCGGCGCGACGATCGCCGCCGCTTCGTTCGCACCAATGATGATGGGACAAACGCGTCGATCTTCGTGATCTTTCGGTCGCAGGATCAGGCAACGCTCGGCGGAACCGTCACGCCCAACTGTAATCTGGTGAATCTCCACCTCCAGCATAACGGACATCTCCTTGTATTAACAGCGGTTGCCTGATGCGGCACCCCTCCCAAACGCGTGCAAATCGTCGGGCTGAACACCTATTCACATACTCTACTACGAATCCAATCAACCTCCCCTTCGTTCCGCGAAGGGGACGCGTGCGAAGCACGCAGGGGATACCTGAAAACCACCTACAACCCCGCCCGTTCTGCAACCGGGATTCGCGACTTCATCCGGCGTTGCGCCAACGGCCGCTCAAGCATGACCCGACGGTTGCAGCCCGAGCAAACAAGACCAATATCCGCGCCGATACGATAAACCTCCCATTCATTCGATCCGCAAGGATGGGGTTTTCGCAACGCAACCAAATCACCAACCTCAAACGGCACCACTTCGCGATCTTTGCGCGCCGGCGAACTCACCATTCTTATCCTCGACCAAGTGCGATTTCGGCTCGCAGCTCTTCCACCGCCACGCGCGCCGATTGATCGAAATCAGACTTCGATTGGGAAGCGTAGATGATTCCCCGAGACGAGTTGATGAGGATTGCTTCACCGCCCAATCTCGCCGTCTCAGTCGCGTCGCCACCTTGCGCGCCGACGCCAGGTATCAAGAAGGGAACATCGGGAAATTTTGCCCGCAGAGACGCCAATTCATTGGGAAACGTAGCGCCAATTACGAGTCCGACATTGCCTCTGTCCGACCGAGACACTACCTGTTCCGCCACAATCTCGTACACCATTTTGCCGGTTCGAGTGTCGACAATATCCTGTACTTCGACCGAACTAGGATTTGAGGTCCGGCACACAACGAACACACCGCGGTCGCGATACTCCAAGAACGGCGAGATCGATTCCCAACCTTGGTACGCATACACCGTGCAAGCATCTACGTCCCAAAAATCAAACATCGCCTTCGCGTAAGCCTCCGCAGTGTTGCCAATGTCCCCGCGTTTTGCATCGGCCAATAAAAACGCATGCGGAGCTACATCTCGGATGTGGCGGATCGTCTTTTCGAGCGCCTCGAGACCTGCGATCCCCATCGCTTCGTAGAATGCATATTGCGGTTTGTAAGCGGCGACCAAATCTTGAGTGGCGTCAATGATTGCACGATTGAACTCGAACACATCATCTATCGGCATCTTGGTTGGATCTGGATCAAGTCCCACGCATACGCAACTGCCAGACCTCGAACGCCCAAAGCTCAATCTGTCCGATATTCTCTCGGTAGCAACAACCGTCATTTCGTATCCCCACTAATCTGATGCATACGCCACCTGAAATTATCTACGAATTCAGCCACGTTCGTTCCGACCCGCGCGCTCAAGAACCGGTCGAACCCACGCGGGAGGATATCGAGTGGCTGTTTACGGCGTTGTACGACGCGTACGGACCGCGACACTGGTGGCCAACCGTCCACGGCGGGTCTTTCGAAATGGTCATTGGCGCGATATTGGTGCAGAACATCTCGTGGTCCAACACCGAACGCGCGTTGATCAACCTGCGAATTGCCGACGTTTGGACTTTCAAAGCGATCTTGGACACGCCCGACGAAGAGATGCACGCCCTCATACGCCCGTCCGGTTACTACAAGGCGAAGACCCGCAAACTCAAGGAGTTTGCAGATTTCATCTTGACGCACCACGATGGTGATCTGGAAAATCTCTTCGCGCTACTGATTAACGAAATGCGAACTCAACTGCTCTCCGTCTGGGGCGTCGGAGAAGAGACGGCTGACGACATCATCTTGTACGGAGCAAACAAGCCTTCGTTCGTCATCGATGCGTACACGCGCCGCATTCTAGAAAGGTTGGGGTGGGACATCCGGGGAAAAAGCTACTCGGTTTATCAGCAACTCTTCCACGAGCTCCTCCCTCACGACGCGTATCTATTCAACGAGTACCACGCCTTAATTGATTACCACGTTGCTCGCATCTGCAAAAAGAAACCGCTTTGCGACAAGTGCGTGCTTGCCAAACATTGCCCTGTAGGCCTTGGTGTTAACCAGCCGTAATGGTTATGCTGCTCGACTTGAAGAGAACGTAAACATCGACGCCTTCCTTTAGATTGAGAGTCTCGACGGCATCTGAGGTCAACTCAACTACGAATTCTGGACCCGCGTCGACGAAAGCGAATGCTGCAAATTCTCCCGCCTCGACGCGTTGGACGGTACCGCGCAGAATGTTCCTCGCACTGATCGCGTCTGGCCGCTGCAATGCCAACATGATGTCGGATGCACTGATCGATGCAGTAACCCGTTGCCCGGATTGGTAATCACCAACATGCGCGACAACGTCGATGTCACCGATGCGAATCGCGCCACTTTCAGAGACGGTTCCGACGTATAGGTTGTCGATGTCGTCTCGCCCTATCCTAGTGGTAGATGCAACCTCTGCGACCAAGTCGACCACTGGCCCGAACGATTTGACACGCCCGTGATCGAGAACCAATGCGAATCGTGCGAGCGCCATAACGTCTGACAAGGAATGCGAAACGTAGACCATCGGGATACCGTATCGTTCGTGAACCTGCCTTAGATAAGACACCACTTCATTGCGCAATCGGATGTCCAGCGACGCAACAGGTTCGTCCAGCAAAAGGAGACGAGGCGAGGTCGCGACACCGCGTGCAAGCGCCACACGCTGGCGTTCGCCGCCGGATAACGAATCAGGAAATCGATTCAATAGGCTCTGAATCTGCAAAAATCGACACAGCTCATCGGGATCTATAACGCGAAGTTCGGGTGGTGTAAGCCGGAACCCGTACTCGATGTTCTGCCTAACGGTCTTGTGAGGGAACAGCATTCCATCTTGGAACACCATCGCCGTACGAAACGATTGCGGAGGTCGCCGTATCCGCTCGGTTGATGAAAATATCGTCTCACCGTCAAACCTGACGTAGCCATCGTCTGGAGTGATCATCCCAGCCAGACACGCTAAAAGCGTAGATTTGCCCGCACCCGATGGACCGAACACCGCCGTGATGCCATCCGAGAATTCACCTGATGCATCGAGAGCGAAATCACCCAGTTTTATCCGTAGGTCGAAATCAAGAATAGGAGTGTCGCGCTCAACCATTTGAACCACTCCTGGAAACCATGCGATTACGTTGCTGCGCGACGAGCCGATTATGTACCGCCAACGCGATCCCACCGATGACTATCGATACTGCGGCTAGTGACCATGCTTCCGAAAAATCTCCCGCTGAGATGCGGGAAAAAATGGCGCTGGGCAAGCCTTGAGTACTACCGGGAATGTTCCCAGCAAACACGATCGTTGCTCCAAATTCTGCGAACGATCGAACGAAACCGAGGAGCAATCCGGCGGCGATCCCGCGCTTCGCCAGTGGCAGGATGACGTCCCACGTCGCGCGCAGCCGGCCAGCACCGAGGTTGCGAGCCGCGAAGACCAAACGCGGATCGACCTCCCCAAGTCCCGCTACGAATGCCCGCACGACCAAAGGGAATGAAACAACGGCCGACGCTATCGACATCGCTACCCAACTGAACGCCAATCCTTCCGAAAGCGGATCAAGTGGGCCCGTCGCACCGAAGAACCAGAGCAGAATGAACCCAACGGCGACCGGCGGCAACGCCAAGGGTATCGAGACCATCAGGTCGATAATGAATGCGACGCGGCCGGTGTTCCGAACTAGGTAGCCGGCGATGAAGAACGCCGGGACCGCCATGCCGACGGTCGCGACTAATGCCGTCTGCAACGACAACAGGGTCACGTCAAGCAATTGCATCGCCCCTCATGTATCTACCGCTCAAAGCCGTGTTTTTCGAAGATAGTGCGCGCGGCCAACGATTGCAGAAACTCGATGAATTCACGGGTAGATCCGTCTTCTGATATCGGCGCCGCGTAGTATTTCGGTTTAGTCGTCTCGGTCATCCCGGAGATGTCAAACACAATCTCAACTCCAGTGGTCGACAAGGCATCGGTTCGATACACGAAAGCGTACGCTACGTTGCCAGCTTCGGCGGCAGCGAGCGCGGCTCGCACATTGAGCGTTGGCACGATCTGATCCCGCAACGAGTCAAGTAGGCGGAGTTCGCGGAGTGCGGTCTCAACATACTCTCCCGCCGGCGAAGTCGCAGGATCGGGAATGGCGATCTTTCCGGCCCCGATCAATTGAGACGGGTCGCCGTGAAATGCCGCCGTGGACGATGATGTGACTACCACCAAGCGATTGGACAGTATCTGCGCGATCTCGCTCTCCGCCACTCTTTCGGCAACGACGAGTTTATCAATGGGAGTCTCGCCAGCGAATATGACGGCATGGCCGGGCGCACCAGCGATGATTTGATTCGCTATCAGGTTCGAGCCGGCAAAGCTGAAGCGCACCGATTTGCCGGTCTTGGCTTCGTATTCAGCACCCACTTCCCCCAACACGTCGACAAGCGATGCGGCAGCATGGACCAACGGCACGTCGGCATCACGCGAACATCCGATCACCATCGCCGATCCGACTGCGATGGCAACCGCGATGATGGTTAGTCGCCGCATGTACACCAACTTGATTTCCCT
This sequence comes from Dehalococcoidia bacterium, assembly GCA_965232825.1. GTDB lineage: Bacteria > Chloroflexota > Dehalococcoidia > Lucifugimonadales > Lucifugimonadaceae > Bin127. The sequence goes on from OZ247429.1 coordinate 1,475,756, forward strand.
GATAAAATTAGGAGTTGACCTTAAGAAGGCTCGCCTCATCCATCAGTCAACCAGCAACTTCGAGGTTTCGATGCCGAATTCCGATCCTTCCCACCATTCGGATGAATACTCTTTCACCGAGTTTTCTTCGCAACCCTTTTATCGCCGAGTCAACTCTCAACTAGTCGATATGTCGGGCGTGTTCAACCAGCATAAGATCATCGATCTGGGTTGCGGAACCGGCGGCATCACCAAGCTAATCCTAGACCGTCTCAACGGTACCAAAGAAACCATCATATATGCGGTTGATCACTCAGCCTCAGCGTTGAGATCTGCCGTCGATGATTTAGGTGGACGCAGGGAGGCGGTCGTCCGATTTGTGCACTCCGAAGTCCAGAACTTGGCTACATCGGTAAATGAACAAGTCGATGCCGTCATTTATTGCAACTCGATCCATTACGTCAACGACAAGGCGATGCTGTTGAGACAGATCCGCGATCGGTTGCGACCGGGCGGAATTCTAGCGTTCAACACTTCGTTTTTCGAAGGTTCACATCCGCCCGAATCGCACGATTTTTACCGCCGCTGGATGATGCGTTCGCTTAGGACTTTACGCCGAGACCATGGGATGTTTCCGGACAAGGATGCCGACAAAACTGGAGCACGTCGGCAGCTTACTCCCGAGGAATACGAAGAGTTGTTGAATGAAGCTGGGTTTGAAGTAGTGCGACGTGAAGACTTCACGGTCCAAGTGCCAGAGGTCGGCTTCTACCACATCAGCGGATTCCGAGACTGGATCGAAGGCATCATGCCTGGGGTCCCGCTCGGCAAAGGTCGAGACGCACTTCAGAAATCGCTCAGTCAGGTCTTCAAAGAGATGGAGATCGAATCGGTTCCGAGGATCTGGTTAACGGTCACCGCGAAACGGGCGAAGTAGGCGGTAAGCTGCGACTACATCTCTATCTACGCCGGAGAGATTTTCCTTCAACCGTTGACGTATTCGCTCACGGTCATTACCTTGAATCCGTCTTCTGAATCTGTCTCTGTTTCGGGCGCGTAGACAGCCTCCACGGCGCAACGCGCGGTGTCGATGGATGTGAAGCACGGGATGCGACGCTCTACCGCGGCTCGGCGGATGTAGAAACCGTCTTGTTCGGCATCTCGTCCGCCGGTTGGGACGTTCACCACGGCTTGGACAGTACCGTCGTTAATCACGGTCACGACGTTAGCCTTGTTGCTGGAGAGTAGCCGCTCTACTTCGGTTACCGGATAACCGAGACTTTCAACGAAGCGCGCGGTTCCCGAGGTGGCATAGATCCCGTGACCGTTGTCGCCGAGAGTGCGGACAAGCCGTTCGGCGTCGGGTTTTGCGGAGTCGGCGATGCTCAGGAGAACGTTGTCGCCTTGATTGATGGAATGCGACGATGCGATGAGGGCTTTCGTGACGGCCGGAACATAAGATCGGTCGATACCCATAACCTCGCCGGTAGATTTCATTTCCGGGCCGAGAAACGTGTCAACGCTGGTGAGTTTGGACATCGAGAACACCGGTGCTTTGACGGCAACTAGGTCTTTACGAGGCATGAGTCCTGTGCCCCACTCCAAGTCGCGCAGTTGTTTGCCGAGCATGACTTGCGTGGCAATCTTGATCATCGGGATGCCAGTGACTTTGGAGATGAACGGGATGGTGCGTGAGGATCGTGGGTTGACTTCAATAATGAACGTTTCGCTCTCGCTTATCTGCGATTCAGTGCGTCCCGGGTCGGCGGCGTTGCTGCGGTAGGTGCCACCTCCAGTGATGACGTACTGGATGTTCATGAGACCGCGCACATTGAGCATTCGGCCGATTCGTCGGGTGTAGTCGACGATGGTCTCGATTTCGTCGCCAGTCAACCATATGGCAGGATAGACAGCGAAAGAGTCTCCGGAGTGTACGCCGGCGCGTTCGATGTGCTGCATGACACCCGGAATCAAGATGTCTTGCCCGTCGCAAACGGCGTCGACTTCAACTTCAATCCCTTGGAAATAACGGTCCACCAGAATCGTCTGACCAGGGGCTGCGCGCTGGGCGCGATCAAAATAGCGTTCCAGTTCGTTGCTGTTGTCCACGATCTCCATCGCGCGCCCACCGAGGACGTAACTGGGGCGGACCAGCACGGGGTAACCGAGGTTCTCGGCCAGAGCCAACGCAGTCTCGGTATTTGTCGCGGTTCCGCCTGGTGGCAACGGCAATCCATTCGATGCCGCCAACTGCTCAAAACGACCGCGGTCGGTCGCATTGTCGATGACATCCGGGTCGGAGCCGAGAATGAGATCTTGTAATCCGGCCGCGTTTAGCGACTGCGACAAGTTAATCGCCGTTTGCCCGCCGAACTGAACGACGATGTTCGGCGCGACGACACTATCGCTCTTTGTGGTGCCGTTTCCCATCTCGTTGTCGATGATGTCGCGAACACTCTCGTCGTCGAGTGGTTCGAAGTAGAGACGGTCAGAGGTGTCGAAATCGGTCGACACCGTCTCCGGGTTCGAGTTGATCATGACTGCACGCATGCCCTCGTTCTGGAGGGCCCATGCCGCGTGGACTGAACAGTAATCGAACTCGATGCCTTGACCGATGCGGATCGGTCCCGAACCGATGACGACTGCCGATGCGACTCCGATGGGTTCGGCTTCGTTCTCTTCTTCGTAGGTGCTGTAGAAATACGGCGTCGTCGCTTCAAATTCGCCCGCGCAAGTGTCAACCATCTTGTAGACAGGAAAAATACCGAGGTCTCGACGCATCTCCCGTACGCGTTCGGCGAGGCCGAGGTCTGAAAATTCGGCAATGTCTTCGTCGGTTAGCCCGATGCGTTTTGCTTCCCGGAGCAGGTCGGCGCTAAGGAACTCCGATTCGCGCAGTCTTCGCTCCATGTCAACGATCCGCGCCAATGATCGAGTGAACCAAAGATCGATGCCAGTTGTCAGTGTCAGTTCCTCAGGTGTAGTGCCAGTGCGGAGTCTGAACGCGAGTTTCCATAGGCGCATGTCATCGCCCGAAAGCTCTTCATCTGGAAGCCCGTTGTTACGCCACTCCGGGTCTTCCCAACGCAGGGAACGTTTACCGTCTTCAAGGGATCGGATTGCCTTCATCAAGGCGGCTTCGAAGCTGCGGTCGATGGCCATCACCTCACCGGTGGCCTTCATCTGGGTACCGAGTGAACGGTCTCCGCCGCCGAATTTGTCAAAGGGCCAGCGGGGTATCTTGGCGACGCAGTAGTCCAGAGCCGGTTCGAACGCCGCGCGCGTCTTGCCGGTAACGACGTTGCTAATCTCGTCAAGATGTAGACCGAGGGCGACTTTCGCAGCGACGCGGGCGATCGGATAACCCGTGGCTTTACTCGCCAACGCGGAAGAGCGAGAAACCCGCGGATTCACTTCAATCACCGTGTACATCGGGCCATCGTCGTCGTAACGGGAGCCTTCGCCGAGCTTTTCGCCGACTTCCTTGCCCGGGCGATAGGCGAATTGGACGTTACATCCACCTTCGATCTTGAGTCCGTCGATGATGTGCAACGCCGCGGTTCGGAGGCGTTGGTAGTCTTTGTCAGTTAACGTCTGGCTGGGAGCTACCACGATGGAATCGCCGGTGTGGACGCCCATCGGGTCGAAATTCTCCATGTTGCAAACCGTGATCACGTTCCCGGCGCTGTCGCGCATCACCTCGTACTCGACTTCTTTCCAACCCAGCAGCGATTTCTCGATTAGTACTTGCCCGACCAACGAAGCCGCCAAGCCCGCTTCTGCGATCTCATGAAGTTCATGGACATCTTTTGCCACACCGCCGCCGGTCCCGCCGAGGGTGTACGCGGGTCGAACGACGATGGGATACCCAATCTCTTCAGCCGCTTGTTCGGCGTCTGCGATGGTGGTAACGGCAATCCCGTATGAAATAGGCTCGCCGATCTCCTCCATGAACGACGCGAAAAGCTCGCGGTCTTCGGCCTTACGGATGCTGTCGGTCTTGGTACCCATGACGACGATGTCTTTGAGCGCCCCGGCTTCCTCCAACTCGACGGTAAGGTTTAAGCCGGTCTGTCCGCCAAGAGTGCCGAGGATGCCGTCTGGTTTTTCACGTTCGATGATGCGCTGGACGACGGGTACAGTCAGTGGTTCGATATAGACCCGGTCGGCGACATCTTCATCAGTCATAATGGTCGCCGGATTGGAGTTGACGAGAACGACCTCTACGCCTTCTTCACGGAGCGACTTGCAGGCTTGAGTACCGGCGTAATCGAACTCGGCGGCTTGACCGATCACGATAGGGCCCGAACCGATGACCAGCACTTTTTTCAGTTGTTCGTCTCGAGGCATAAATATCCGCTACTTGCCGTTGACGCGCTGCTTAACCACGGCGACGAATTCGTCGAAGATCATCTCGCTGTCGTGAGGACCGGGCGATGCCTCAGAGTGGAACTGGATCGTCATGATCCCATGGGTTTCGTCGGCCAAGCCTTCAACGGTGTTGTCGTTAAGGTTGATGTGGGTTACTCGCACTCCGGGGCGCTTGGGAAGTTTGTCGGGATCGACGGCGTATCCGTGGTTGTGCGCGGTTACATACACGCGGCCAGTTCTGACATCTCGTACGGGCTGGTTGCCGCCGCGATGTCCGAAATGGAGCATGAAGGTGTCCGCACCCAGCGCGCGAGCCACCAACTGATGACCCAGGCAGATGCCCAAGGTCGGGATCGATTTCGAACCGTCTCCGTTCAGGTCAGAGAGTTCGCGGATGGTTTCGACTGGACCGTCAAGAACAGCCGGGTCACCGGGACCCGGAGATAGGACGATGCCGTCGGGATCGAATGATCGGACCTCGGACGCGGTCGCGCCGCATGGGAAGACTTTGACTTGGCAATGTCGCGCCATCATGCTGCGAAGAATGTTCCATTTGACCCCGAAGTCGATGACCGCTATGCGCAATGGTCGAATACGGTCATTGTCCTCGGCTGCAACCCCTGACCGGTGGGATCTGATAATTAGTTCTTCCGCGGGACGCGTTCCGGTAGTACCGTCGCCGTTCCAATCGAACTCTTCTTCGGTTGCAACCTCTTCGACCCAGTCGTGATCGCCATACCACTGAGCAGCCTCTAGCACGGAGTTCGCCGCCGCGGTATCGTCGCCTTGGACGATCGCACCCATCATCACGCCGGTTGATCGGATGCGCCGCGTGATGGCTCGGGTGTCGACACCCGACACACCAGCGATGCCGTTGGATTCGAGATATTCGTGAACCGTCATCTCAGAATGAGGGTGCGAGGGCGCGTCACAGTCATCGCGGACTACGAACCCCTTAACTTGGATGCGTTTGGATTCGGCGTCTTTGAGGTTGATACCGTAATTGCCAATTAGCGGATATGTGGGCACGAGGATTTGACCGCCGTATGAGGGGTCCGTCAGCATCTCCTCGTAACCGGTCATCGACGTATTAAACACAACGAGACCGACAGTGTCGGTCTGAGCGCCTAAACTTCGGCCACGAAAGACGGAGCCGTCGCTCAACGCGAGGAGTGTTGGGCCGCGGGTCTCGCTAGGCATCCGATGCTCCGTATCCGTCAGCGTCCCAGATTTTTCCGCCCGCGACGAATGTCGCTAAAACGCGTCCCTTCGCGTTACTAGCAAACAGCGGCGTGTTATGGCTCTTGGATCCCAAAGTCGTGCGGTCAACGTGCCACACCGCATCGGGATCGATGATGATCACGTCACCTTTTGCACCGGGTTTGAGCGTGCCGATTGTAGTGTCGCCGAGTATTGCGCTGGGACCCACAGTTAGTCGTTCGATCACGAGACTCAAGTTGATCGACGCCGTGCCGATAGTTAGCGGGAGAGCAGTCTCGAGGCCGATGATGCCGTTCGCCGCTTCAGTAAACGTGCAGATTTTGTCAGTGTCGGCGTGCGGAGCATGGTCGGTGCCGATGGCGTCAATCGTTCCGTCCTCCAAACCCTCGATCAAGGCCACACGATCCTCTTCGGATCGTAGTGGAGGTGCCATCTTGGCATTGGAGTCGTACGCATTGGCGTGTAGCACCGTCGCCACATTACCGTGTTCGCCGTAAACCCATCGTTCGGTGAGCGCGAGGTGATGCGGTGTGACCTCCGCAGTGACATTGATCGATTCGGACTTCGCCCGATGGATCATATGGACAGATTCGGCGGTTGAAACGTGAGGCACATGCAACCGACCACCGGTAATACGCGCAAGTTCGATATCGCGGGCGATCATCACCGATTCGGCGCTGTTAGGAATGCCACGCAGTCCGAGATGAGTCGCAACGGCACCTTCATTCATGTCCCAATCTGCTACCAAACCACGGTCTTCGGCGTGGTTGATGATTGGCAGATCGAGGTCGGTGGAGTAAGTCAATGCTTGGCGCATAAGGTGTGGCGACATGACCGGATCACCGTCGTCTGAAAAACCAACCACGCCAGCGTCGGCAAGCTCGTGCATCGGAGCCAACTCGTGCCCTTTGCGGCCTTTGGTGATCGCGCCGATTGGGCGGACTCGCACATCAGATTCGGAAACGCAACGTTGCATCAACTCCCCAACTACGGAAGCGTTGTCCTGCGCGGGATAGGTGTTTGGCATCGCACAGATCGTAGTGAAACCACCGCGCGCCGCTGCATCGGACGCCGTCTTCGGGTCTTCCTTCCACTCTTGGCCGGGGGTCCGCAAGTGGGTATGGAGGTCGATGAAGCCGGGTGCGACGATCTTGTCCGCGGCATCGAACTCGCTCCAACCCTCCGACAATTGGGTCGCGCCGGGCGAATCGATTCCAATGACCACGCCGTCCATCAAGACGATGTCGGCGATTGTGTCGATCCCCTGGGACGGATCGATCACACGACCGTTTCGGATCACTATTGGTCGTCCTTGTTGGTTCACGCTATCTCCCTTGTTGGAGCGCAGAAATGTTCCAACACGGCCATCCGCATCACTAGACCATTCTCGACCTGGTTTTCGACGAGGCTCAAATCACCATGGGCAATATCAGTGCTTATTTCTAGACCTTCATTCATCGGACCCGGGTGCATCACCGGTGCGCCCGGTGTAGCCAAGGCCAAGCGTTCGGCATTGATACCCCAGACGCGTGAATATTCATTGACGTCGGGTAGCAAGCCAGAGGCTTGGCGCTCGAGCTGCAAGCGCAGGCACATGATGGCGTCGGCGTCGCGGACTGCGTCTTCTACGGTCTCGTGCACCGTTACCTCGGTGTCCGGGATACCCAACGAGTTCGGGCCCGGTGTCCAGCCTTGAGGAAGCAAGGTCGGCGGTCCGGCGACGGCGATTTCAACGCCCATTTTCCGGAAAGCGATGATGTCGGACCGGGCGACTCTGGAGTAAAGTATGTCGCCGATCAGCGCAAGTTTCGCACCTTTGAGATTGCCGAGATGATCTTGCAGAGTCAGCACATCTAACAGGGCTTGCGTCGGATGACCGTGAGCGCCGTCGCCAGCGTTGATGACCACCGCATTGACATGGCGGGCGATGAAGTGCGGCGCACCGGAATGTGGGTGGCGGACAATCAGCGCGTCGATTCCCATGGCATCAAGAGTCAGCGCGGTGTTGAGAAGCGATTCACCTTTATTGACGCTGCTAGTGGAAGCCGCAATGTTAATGACGTCGGCACCAAGGGCCTTACCCGCGTGCTCGAAGGATACGCGAGTTCGAGTGCTGTTCTCGAAGAACAGTGTGTAGATCGATCCACCTCGCAAAGAATCTGACTTGAACGGCTGAGAAGCGCGAAGTTGACGGAACTCAACGGCACGCGAGCCTAGGTCTTGGATCTGTTCGGGGGAAAGGGAATCGACGTCAAGGAGATGTTTGGAATCAGCGGTCAACGGCGCACCGCTCGACCGAGTTGCCGTGACCAGGTTGGCGATCACTTACCAGCACCTCGATGTTGTATCGACGCGTTAGTCCTCGTCAAAGCAACGCGGTCTTCGCCGTCCACTTCTTGGAGACGAACGAAAACGCGTTCTGTTCGGGAAGTCGGAACATGCCGACCAACGAAATCCGGACTGATAGGTAGTTCGCGGTGGCCGCGGTTGATCAGCGCCGCAAGTTGGACGTAGGCGGGTCTGCCCGATTGCATTAGGGCGTCGAGCGCGGCGCGCGCGGTTCGCCCCGTGTGAAAGACATCGTCTACGACCACTACGCGCGTGCCGGTGATGTCGACGTCGTCCATCCCGTTCGATGTGATCGCGCCGTTTGCGCCGGCGGCATATCGCCGGTGAGCATCGTCGCGGAAATTCGAAGGGTCCAAGATCGACGTACGGGGGCGAATCGATTCGAATCGTTCGATGAGATCGGCGAGACGGGTGGAGAGATATTTTCCGCGGGTCGGGACACCGGCGATAACGAGATTGTGAGCACCGTGGTTGCGCTCGATAATTTCATGGGCCATGCGGGCCAATGCACGACGCACCTCAACGCCAGTCATCAACGTGCGTTCTTGGTTTTGATCGGTGTCGGTCATCCGGTTTTGGTACGATCCAAGGGGTACAGACCCTAGATGGAGCCTTAGTAAAACGCCCTCGTCTTGGGCTGACGAGGGCGTTTCAATTTCGTTGGATCAGTCGTGTCTAAGCATAGACACGGTGATACTCCGACAATTGGGATTAGGTCGCACCTTGCCAGCCACACAGGACTGAATTAAAGGCAATTGTTGGTTCGGGAAGAAAGCTAGCGGTTTGTTCGCTCCAGTGATTTCTAATGATTGGTGCTAAGAATCGATGCTATCACGCGAATCGAGCCGGACTGAACTCGCGGTATCTTGGACCGCTTCCACTTTGACCAATGGCGATGCTCGCGGCGAGTTTCCCGATTGCAGGTCCCAATTCAATGCCGATGGGGCCACCCCCAGTTGCGGCGATGAGGCCCCTAGCATTTGGCACCTCGCCAATGATCGGTAGACCATCTAACGATGTCGGTCGCAGGCAAGCTGTATGTCGCGAGACCCGTTGTTGGGCAAGGAACGGGAGCACATGTTGAGCCGAACGTGAGATCGCGCCGCGACCTGAATCTGACGGGTTCTCGTCGAATCCGGCATCGGTGTGAGTAGTTCCGACATGTAACAAACCATCTGGCTTCGACGACGCATAGTCCGAACCCCACCAGAGGGAAACCGGAAGAGGAGGTTCATCGCCAAGATCGTAGCGCAGAATTTCACCTTTCAACGGGAATACCGGCAGATCAATGTGAGATGTCGCAGAACCTTGGTTCAACAACGTTCGGCTCCACGCCCCGGCGGCCAACACGACGGTGTCGACGGAAATTGTTTCATTGGTCGTGGTCACGCCAGATACGGCGCCGTTCGCCAAGTTTATTTCCGACACCTCGGCATTAATCATCGTCGCGCCGTTTCCTTCCGCGGCCGCCCACAACGCGTTGGTGAAACCGCCCGGCGATATCTCTCTGGTGCCGCCTAGATATAGGGCTCCGATAACTTCGGTCGAGACCCGCGCTTCGATGTGACTGAGTTCCCCATAAGCCAACCATCGGACATCGAGTCGGTCTTCCGACCAATCATCGCGAAGAAAGCCAGCGATGCCTGACGGTTTCAGTTGCGCGGCTTCGGCTTCGTCAAACGCCAACACCAAGCCCGCCTTTTCTGCGAAGTGGTATTCGACGCCGGACTGTTCCGGGAGGATTTCAGCCAATTCGTGATGCAGCTCGATCGATTCTGCGCGGAACCATTCGACCGGGGGACTACCGGGCGGCGGTTGGAACCTTGTGTGCAGAGAACCAAATGCGAAGCCGGAGGCGTGAGCGGCTAGCGAATCCTTCTCGATCAAGGCGACGGAATGGCCCGCCGATGAGAGATAGTACGCCGTTGCACATCCGCTAATCCCGCCGCCAATTACTATCGCGTCGTAACTCATGGATCAGGTTCTAGTCGATACCAGGATGATGTCAGGACTACCGCGTTCGCATCGTGGCATATACCTCGTCGGTCTGCCTTCGTCGGCGGCGTGCGACGCCTGAATTTTGTGCGGCGATCGCGACGCGTTGAGCGACATTGCGCGCCACGTTGCGGTCAAACACGCTAGGGATGATGAAATCGGGGCCGAGGTGTTCTTCCGGAATCACATCGGCGATCGCCTGAGCCGCGGCGATCTTCATCTCCTCGTTGATATCGGAAGCTCGAACGTCGAGTACCCCGCGGAACAGACCGGGAAAACAAAGCGAGTTGTTTATCTGGTTGGGGTAGTCGGTGCGGCCAGTGGCCATGATGGTGACGTTATCTGGAATCTCCTCGGGCAGAATCTCGGGGTCAGGATTCGACAGCGCAAAAACGATCGCGTCGCTAGCCATCCTAGCGACTTGGTCCCGAGTCAGCAAGCCCGGACCAGCTAGTCCGAGCACGAAATCGGCGCCTTCGATGCATTGTGTAAGGCTACCGCTGATGTTCTCGGGATTCGTGTTGTCAGCAAACCACTGCTTCATCACGTTGTCATCGTAATCCCGGTCTCGAGACAACGCACCTTGGCGGTCGAATCCAATGATGTTCTTAACCCCGTAAGAGAGCAGTATCTTGGTGCAAGCGGTTCCTGAAGCGCCAGCGCCTAGAACGACTGTTTTCAAGGATTCCGGCGATTTGCCGACGATGCTCAGCGCATTAATCAATCCAGCGAGCACGACCACCGCGGTGCCATGTTGGTCATCATGGAAGATCGGAATGTCGAGTCGCTCTTTGAGTTGCTCTTCGATTTCGAAACAACGCGGCGCGCTGATGTCTTCGAGGTTGATACCGCCGAAGCCAGGCGCGATGGCGGTAACGATGGAGATGATTTCGTCAGGATCGTTGGTATCTAGGCAGATAGGCCAGGCATCGACACGTCCAAATTCCTTGAAAAGGAGGGCTTTACCTTCCATGACCGGGAGGGAGGCGGCCGCACCTATGTCGCCGAGGCCGAGGACTGCTGAACCGTCCGTTACGACGGCGACGGTGTGTCCTTTGCCGGTCAACGCCCAGACGGCGTCGGGATCTTCGTGGATCGCCATGCACACACGTCCAACACCCGGTGTGTAGGCCTTGGACATGTCGTCGCGTGTAGTCACCGGGACGGTAGAACGCATCTCGATCTTGCCGCCCACGTGCATGAGAAAAGTTGCGTCGGAGACACTATTTACCGAGACGTCTTCGATGGAGTCGATCGCCTGGATGACTCGGTTCGAATGGTCTTCGCCGGAAGTGTTGACAGTGAAATCACGTGTCATCTTGCCGCCGCTCGTGGAGACGACGTCGATCGCTGCCGCGTCGCCGCCGCACGAACCGATGGCTGACGTAATCAACCCCAACATGCCTGGCCGGTTCGGGTACTCGGCACGGATGGTTATGCTGTACGCAACTCCAGGAGTTGGACCTGCCATTTCGGTCTCCCTGATCGATGACAACGAATCTTTATCGATTTCCTAATCGTTCCGGTAATTGGAATTCTGTATAGAAATCGTGAAATCATGGTATCACCAGCGCCTAATTGGTTCCAAGCAGGATCGATCCTTGGCATGTTGTAACCTGATTCTCGCGATACGTTGGATACGAGAGGTGAGATGACACAGCAGAGAGAGACGCCGAGGCCGACAATAAGAGGTCGGTTCACAACATGCGAGATTACGAGACGAATAGATCTAACTGAGGACCTCTGGAAGATCTGGTTGAAACCTGCTCAACCGTTCATGTTCAAACCCGGTCAATACTGCACAATCGGGGCCGAAGGAATTGAGCGTCCGTATTCGATCGCATCATCACCCGACGAAGTTGAGATTGAACTCTTCGTCGAACTCGTGCCGCCGCCCGACGGCAACCTAACGCCGGTGTTATTCGACCTGTCAGTCGGCACCGAATTGACGTTGCGACCTAGGGCGAAGGGAATCTTCGTCTTCAAACCCGAATTCAAGAACCATGTGATGGTTGGAACCGTGACGGGGATCGTTCCCTATGTCTCGATGCTAAGGAAGTTCTTGAACGATCCGGATTGGAACGCCGACGGGCCCGTTCGCCGTGATGACTACCGGTTCTACGTCTTGGAAGGCGCAAGTTATTTGGACGAATTTGGGTACGACGATGAGCTCTCCGACCTCGCGTCCGCACATGAAAACATCGAATTCTTCGGGTCGGTGAGCCGTCCGGACGAGGACCGTAACCGCGAATGGCGTGGGGCAAAAGGCCGGATCAATACTCTGGTTGAAGGATTCGTGAAGAGTCGCGGGCTAGACCCTACCGACACCGTTATCTACGCGTGCGGCCATCCCGGGATGATCGAAGACGTCAAAGAACGGTACGCAGACACCGACTATCACTTCGAAGAGGAGCGCTTCTGGAAGGAAGACGATTAAGGGCGTAGGGAGCATCCGCAGTTTTACCATCGAGAGTTGGCGCAACATATGAATCGACCGAAGCGAAGATATCGGGCGACTAATACCTATGCCGACTTTAAGAGGAGCATCGACATGGCAGAGAAAATCGGTTTTATTGGGCTGGGGATCATGGGAAAACCCATGGCCAAAAACCTGATTAACGCGGGATACGACGTTACGGTCTACGACATATTTCCTGATCCAATCGAGGAAATGGTGGGAGCTGGCGCCACCGCCGCAAGCTCTAGCGCCGACGTGGCGAGTAAAACCGACATCGTGATCACCATGGTTCAAGACGGACCGCAGGCTCGTCAAGCGATCTTGGGTGAAGGCGGTGTAATCGAAGGGGCCTCCGAAGGTGACTTGGTCGTCGACATGTCATCCATCGCGCCCGGAGTGTCACAAGAGCTCGGTTCGGGCCTCGCCAGCAAGAACGTAAACTTTCTCGATGCGCCGGTTTCGGGTGGAGAACCATTCGCAATATCCGGCGACCTTGCAATAATGGTCGGCGGTGGTGCCGCTGATTTCGAACGGGCGAAGCCGCTATTCGATGTGGTTGGAAAGTCGGCAGTCCTGTGCGGCGCACATGGCGCTGGTAACGTGACGAAATTGGCGAATCAGATCGTCGTTGGCGCCAATATCCACGGTTTGGCCGAAGCGTTAGTTCTGGCGACCGCGGCCGGCGTTAACCCACAGACCGTTTTCGAGGCCATCCAAGGCGGACTCGCAGGTTCGAACGTGATGAATGCCAAGGCTCCGATGATGGTCAGCAGGAATTTCGAGCCCGGTTTCCGCATCGAGTTGCACTACAAAGACATCAACAACGCTATGGAAACCGCGCGTGCATTGAACGTGCCATTGCAAGTAACTTCAAACCTGCAACAGGTCTTGACGTCACTTGTGGTCGGTGGTGACGGAAGAAACGACCACGCCGGAATACTCCGCTACGTCGAGCAGCTAGCAGGCGTCGAAGTCAAAGAACTTTAGTTAGTCGATCCGTCAGGGCTGGGCGTTGGCCAGCGCAATCGAGCTGACCAACGTCCAGTCTTACCTACGCCCTTCGTCTTCGTCCCAACCGCGCGATAAATCCTGCAGGAACTCTTCCAGTTCAGGCGAAAGCTCGATCTCCTCTTCCTCAGTCGGCTCCACCTCTTCGCCGTCGTATTCCAATTCCAAACGGGCGACTAACTGCGCTAGTCGCGGATTGTCCGAACTCGAGATCTGCACTTGAGAGTATTGGGTCTCGCCCATGCGAATCTCAGGCATCCGATCCATTGGCACGTTGTAAATTTCTGACAACACCGACAGTACCCGAGCCGCTCCGACGTAGTCGTTGTCCAGCTTCAGATACAACGGCAGGTGCGCAATCATCGATAGTGTTTCCAAGTGAAGTTGGGTGCGCGCCAATTCCGTCAATTGCGATGCCATCGAAGTCGGCCCTTCGTATCGACTTCTGCCAAGTCGTACCCCATCCCTGAACCGGCTCGGCGGCTCCCAACCTCGTGCTGAACCTGTGACTTTTAGTGGCCTCGTGTGCGGCACCGAGTCGTACATCGAGCCAACCAAAACATAACGTTCAACGTTGAACGCTTGGAGCAGCTCGAGTATCGAGTCGTTGAAATCTTCCGCCCAAGCGTGAGGTTCCAGCATCTTGACAAAGATCAGATCCCGACCATCGGGCACCCGAGCCGCGGTGACCTCCGTGTTTGGTATCCGGAACGTCCGCTCGCCACGTCGCATACGGATACGAGGCCGATAGCGAGTGTGGTCATAGAACTTGCCCGGCCTCATCAACTCGCCGATCTTCTTCGCACCGTAGATCCGACCGAGCCGATTCACTACAATCCGCCCTACATTACCCACATTTACCCACGGTCGCAACGTCACGATGCAGTGCGGCGAATCGAAGGTCGTCGGGTCAACATCTATCTGGAAATCACGTATCTGCAATGGATTATCTCGAAATATCCACAACCGCAGGATTAACGGCCCCATTGTGGCGGTGACACCTAGCAACACCAGCATGGAACCGACTAGCGTTCCCTACAGGTTATCCCAATCCACTATTCGTTGCTCTGTATCATTGCATTATCGCCAATTGCCCGGACGATGATCACTTCGTAGCATCGTTCGGGTCATCGAAATCCAACACCAAAACTGAGGTAAAACGCGCAGATGTCGTTCAAAATGGTCTTCCTGCCACCGAATTCGCAACATAACGTTGATTTCATGACTAGGTTGCAGGACTCGGTCCCCGACGCCAACTTGGTCGCCCCAATGACCGAGGATGAAGCGGTCAAAGAGCTATCCGACGCCGATGCCGCGTTTGGCACGATGAACCCAAGATTGGTCGCCGCAGCCCCGAAGCTTCGATGGCTGCAGGCACCAGCCGCAGCCCCTCCGGCCGGGTACTATTTCGACGAGTTGATCGCTCACCCGGTCCAAGTTTCAAACTTCCGCGAGATCTACAACGATCACATCTCGGTTCACATCGTCGCGATGATGCTCTCGTTCACGAAGCATCTCAACGTCTACCGCGACCAGCAACGCGATCGGAACTGGAACAAACTGCTCGGCGACCAATACAACAACATCTTCTTGCCCGATTCGACGGTTGCGATAATTGGCGTGGGCGGAATCGGCACCGAGACGGCTCGTCTTTGCCAAGCCCTCGGATGCAATGTCGTCGGAGTCGATGCGCGTTGGGAATCGCCGGGGGCACGCGATCACGTTGACGAGATGCGTGAACCGTCCGAGCTGGACGATGTCCTGCCGCAAGCCGATTTCGTGGTCTTGACGATCCCTCACACCCCCCAAACTGAGGGGCTATTTGATGCCACCAAGTTTGCGCTGATGAAGAACACCGCTATCTTCATCAATATCGGACGAGGTATGACGACCAAGCTTGACGACCTTAACGATGCTTTGAGAAACGGAGCCATCGGCGGGGCAGGCTTGGACGTCTACGAGATCGAACCTCTGCCGGCCGATCATCCGCTCTGGGATGCGCCGAACACCATCCTCACACCGCACATCGCAGCCGACGAAGGCCGTCACCTCGGCGAACGCCGCTACGAAGTTGTGTCCGACAACATGCGTCGGTTCGCTGCCGGAGAACCTCTGCGTAACCTAGTCGACAAACAGAACTGGTTCTAAATCGATCATTCATTGAGTCGATGAGCACGTACGGAGAACTTACCAATGTATGACCCCCGCTTACACCCCGAAACGGTTGATTACATGAAGAAAGGGGAAGCGATCGGTGGGCCTGCCGCTGGCGAATGCACGCCAGAAGAATTGCGAGCCGCATCAGATGCGCGCAGCCAAATCCTTAAGCCGGCCATCGAACCCGTTCGGAAGGTCATTAGGCGAAAGTTCGATGGTCTTGGAGGCGAAGTTCCTCTTCGCATCTACATCCCGGAGGGTGCCGAACCGCCCTATCCCGTCGTCATGATCTTTCACGGCGGCGGTTGGACGATTAGGAGCTACGAACTGGAAGGGCCGACCTCACGGGGTCTGGCGAATCGAGTAGGTGCGATCGCGGTCTCAGTGCAATATCGGTTGGCACCTGAGGCGCGGTTCCCCGGGGCCGCTGAGGACTGTTACGCGGCCGCTAAGTGGGCAGTCGACAATGTTGCGGAGTTCGGTGGCGATCCATCCATCATGGCAGTCGCTGGCACCTCCGCGGGCGGAAACTTGTCCGCCGCCGTTGCGCAAATGGCACGCGATAGAGGCGAACCTAAGATCTCGCACCAAGCCCTGTTCTGCCCCGTGATCGACCACGACTTCACTCGCCCGTCATACGATGAGTTCGCCGACGGATACGGACTCACCAAGATTGGGATGCAATGGTTCTGGGAACAATATCTCGGCCCGGACGGCAATGGGGCCGATCCGTATGCATCGCCGATTCAAGCCGAGGACTTAAGCGGATTGCCCGATGCCACTATCATAGTCGCCGAATGTGACGTGCTCCGCGATGAAGCCGAAGATTACGCCGCCGACCTGCAAAAAGCAGGTGTCGACACTAGATTGACCCGTTACGAAGGTGTTCTCCACGGATTCAACTGCCAACCAGGCCACATCCACGCTGCGGAATCCGCGCTAGATGAAGCCGCTGACCGGATTAAAGCTTCGTTCGCCAAATTGGGCGCGTAACCCGACCAACAACCTCAAACAGAACGCAATCGGGCCGATTCACCGAGTAAACGCGTGCGATGTTTCCCAACTTTTGAAGCCACTTCTATAATCTAGGCGCATACCGAGTTGATTCAAACTCGGCCGTATCGTTGTTGCTTAACAGAAAACGAGGTAGAGCATGGATATTACTGCATACTCGGTCAAAGAAAAGGCCACAGTGCCGGTCCAGAATCCTGAGATCGTCACAATGAAAAATGGTCGCAAGGCCGTGCAGGGTTTGTCGCCAGCGGGCAACAAAGTATTCCGAATCCTTTCGAAGGCGGATGCGGAAACCCTCGCAAAAGAACTCGGATAACCACCAAGGTCTCGCGTCGAGTAGCGGCGCACAGCAGGACGACGTCATCTTGCTGCTGTCATTGACAGAGATGCGTCGTCCGCTATAATTAGCGTGCCGGTGAACCTCCCTGACGGTTTGCCGAGGCGGTGGCAACCGTGCCACGAGCCGGATACTACACGAAAGGAGGGACGTCTAGGTAATGGCATATAGCCGTATGAGAGGTGTCTCGACTTAGACGAGATCCCCCAAACTTTCCAAACACTTGGGTTAGCCCGAGTGCAAAGAAGTTAAATGTGCGGGGTGACCTCTGATCTCGGTCGAGGCACCTCCCGGCGGGTGGCATCACTCGGATAGGCAAAACCAAGCCTGTCCCGGTGGTGCCACCCGCCTCTTTTTTGTTGTTTTCGCTGTTAGCCTTGGTTGGAACGTAATCAACGTCACCGAGAGTTATCTCATGTCACCCATGATGTTCGGCTTCGGGCGGCAACGCCGAAGGATGATCGAAGCCGAGATGCAACGCTTTGTCGAAGAAATGCCGCAGTTAGGCATGACGCGATTGATCCTCGTCGGCGATCTCGTCAGCGGCGAACCGACCAAACCAGATACCACTCTCGAGCTGATTGTGGTGCAAGAGACTGACGAACCGTTCCACCGCCGATCCGATTTTTGGGTCACCCATCTCCGCCCTGCCGTAGGCACGACGTTTCATGTCTTCACCGAGTCGGAGTTCTTCGAATTAGCTGAAAACGACCCGTTGCTAATTCGTGCGCAACAGTACGGCGACCAATTGTATTGAGCCACACACCAGATCATCCAAACTCCTAAAACGTCACTCCGCAGGGATTCTCATGACCGATTACTCATCGCTGAACAGCGTGCCGCGTAGCTGGCTCGTGCAATCGAAACACGATCTAGAAGCCGCGGTTGCCAATGCCGAAGGCGGAAGACACGCTTTAGCATGTTTCTTGGCACACCAAGCCGCTGAGAAAGCCGTCGTCGCATTCCTCTACAACCACGGTGCCGAACACGTCTGGGGACACGCTCTAGCCGATCTCTGCGCCGATGCTACCGCCTTCGATCAATCCTTCGAGTTCGTCAAATCGATAGCCGGACTGCTAGACAAGCACTATGTCGGCGCACGATACCCACAGACGCTAATCGGGGGTGCGCCATGCGAAACTCACGAGGCACTGGATTCGGAGCGCGCATTAGAGATCGCGCGCGACGTGTTGT
Organism: Dehalococcoidia bacterium; assembly: GCA_965232825.1. GTDB lineage: Bacteria > Chloroflexota > Dehalococcoidia > Lucifugimonadales > Lucifugimonadaceae > Bin127. The sequence goes on from OZ247429.1 coordinate 1,493,839, forward strand.
TAGGTGTTGAGAGTAGGTTAGGACTCGCGTAAAACCTCTACGGGCAATAGCCGTCCACGGTATTCGGCAGCAAAACGTATAAGCCGTCGCGGTTCAAACTGGCTGGAGCGCATCCGCTCAAATCGTTCTCCACGAGCTCCAGCCCTGTGAGGTTGGCGAGATTGCCCAGCTCCGGCGGGATCTCTCCGCTCAAATCGTTCTCCCAGAGGTTCAGATTTTCCAGGTTGGCGAGGTTGCCCAGCTCCGGCGGGATCTCCCCGCTCAACCGGTTCTTGCCGAGGTGCAGCCTTTCCAGGTTGGCGAGGCTGCCCAGCTCCGGCGGGATCTCCCCGCTCAGTTGGTTACCCCAGAGACTCAACTCTCTCAGGTTGGCGAGGTTGCCCAGCTCCGGCGGGATCTCCCCACTCAACCAGTTACTGCTGAGCTCCAGCACTTCCAGGTTGGCGAGATTGCCCAGCTCCGGCGGAATCTTCTCGAACCTGTTCCCCCAGAGGCGCAGCTCTCTCAGGTTGGTGAGGTTGCCCAGCTCCGGCGGGATCTCGCTCAAATGGTTCTCTTGGAGGTACAGCACTCTCAGGTTGGTGAGGTTGCCCAACTCCGGCGGTATCTTCTCGAACCCGTTACTCCTGAGGTTCAGCACTTCCAGGTTGGTGAGGTTGCCCAGCTCCGGCGGTATCTCCTGCCCGCTCCACTGGTTGTCGTGGAGGTCCAGCACTCTCAGGTTTGAGAGGTTGCCCAACTCCGGCGGTATCTCTCCCCCCAACTGGTTCTCGCCGAGGTTCAAAGCTACGACGCGGCCGTTGGCGTCCACGGTAACGCCTACCCAATCGCGGATGGACACTCCCGGCTCTAGCCAATTGTAGAGGTGGCCCGGCTTCCCCCAGGAGTTGTACAGAGCGACCAGCGCCTCAGTGTCGCCGGGGTGGTCTTCGGAAGCGCATACCGGCACCTCGCCGTCGTAGTCGATTTGGTCGCTCAGGAGGTCGTACATGCATACCAAATCGTTACCGTCGAGCTCCAGATATCTGAGGTTGGCGAGGTTGCCCAGCTCCGGCGGTATCTCACCGCTCAAATCGTTATCTTCGAGGCGCAGCGATTCCAGGTTGGCGAGGTTGCCCAACTCCGGCGGTATCTCTCCGCTCAAATCGTTATCTTCGAGGCGCAGCACTTCCAGGTTGGCGAGGTTGCCCAGCTCCGGCGGTATCTCTCCGCTCAACCGGTTGTCGTAGAGGACCAGCACTTCCAGGTTGGCGAGGTTGCCCAGCTCCGGCGGTATCTCACCGCTCAATCCGCTGCCGTAGAGGCGCAGCGCTTCCAGGTTGGCGAGGTTGCCCAGCTCCGGCGGTATCTCACCGCTCAACTGGTTGTCGTGGAGGTCCAGCACTTCCAGGTTGGCGAGGCTGCCCAGCTCCAGCGGTATCTCCCCGCTCAATCCGCTGCCGTGGAGGTCCAGCACTTCCAGGTTGACGAGGTTGCACAGCTCCGGCGGTATCTCCCCGCTAAACTCGTTCTTGCTGAGCGCCATCTCTTCCAGGTAGGCGAGGCTGCCCAACTCCGGCGGTATCTCCCCACTCAAGAAGGAGAAGTGGAAGTCCAGTCCTGTAACGCGTCCGTCGGCGTTGGTGGTGACGCCGTACCATTGGCCCAGGGGCGCGTCGCTCAGCCAGGTTTCGTTAGCCGAGTCGTTACCCCAGTTCGGGCCGTCCGTTGCGTTGTAGAAGGCAACCAGCGCCTCCCGATCCGTTGCCACCGAGGTCGGCCCAATGGCAACTGAGGGGCATTCCGTAGCCTCCGGCTCGGCGGTGGACTGGCTACCGATGCCGAGGATTCCTTCGCGCGTGGGCTCGGGGGCACCGGCCTCGGTCTGAGGCGTCGCTTCCCGTTCAACCGTCCGTTCGAGGAGTGAGCCGGGAGTTTCCTCCTCTCCGGGGTCGCCTCCATCGCTACAGGCAGCGAGGGCCATCGTGAGGAACAGCGCAAGGACGACGCCCAACAGGGTCCCGTATCTTCTCGCTCGGTTACTGGCCATTTCCTCTCCGTTTATGTCCCGTCCGTTTAGTGCTTGGTCAATCGACAAAATCTGCATCGTCAATCGGTCTCTAAACCGTGTAAAGCGTCGGCGCCGTCGGCACCGGAGCGATATCCTCAGCCGACAACTCGTCTGCATCTTTGCGGTAGACCTGAATGCGGTGACACCCAAAGTCGGCGATGTAAAGCAAGTCGCCGCGCTTGGGATCGTGGTGGAAACGCATCATCGCCGGGCCACGCAAGCGACGCGTAACCTCTAGCTGCGCAGACTCACGGTTTCGAAGGACCGTAGTGCTTGAAGAGATGTAGATCCTGCCGCTCTTCGACAAAATCCCGTCCCCAATAAAGCGGTCAACGTAGCGACCATTCAGATCGAACTGCTGAACTCTGTGATTGCCACGATCGGCCACGTACACGTCGCCGTGACGGTCGACTGTCACACCAGCCGGTCGATTGAAATCGCCGATATCTTCACCGCTCGATCCGACCGTCCAGATGTGGTCGCCGTCTGCGTCGAACTTTTGCAGCCGGTCATTGCGCCAGTCTGACACGTAGACCGAACCGTCATACGGATCAATACCAACACCCCACGGATAGTTGAACTGTCCGTCGTTAGTGCCGAACTCGCCAAATCCGCTGATGTACCCACCCGATGACGTGAATTTCTGCACCCGGTGGTTCTGCGTGTCCACCACGAGCATGTTGCCATCGTTGTCCCACGCAATCCCGGAAGGTCGATTGAGCTGACCGGGGTCGCTTCCGTGCGTTCCCCACGTATCAAGTAGCTCACCGTCCGAAGGTCGCCACACAGTTATCGTGTGGTTGCCTTCATCCGAGACGTAAACATTCTCGTCAGCATCACGAATCATCTGGACGGGCCAGACGAAATTCGAACCAAAGATATCTAGGTCGTCGTCGTCCCAGTTGATACGTCGAATCTGACCACCTTGACCATCGGTGCGGTTCAAGACGTATAACCGGTCTTCCTCGCCGATCACGATGTCCATCGGGTACGTCGTAACTCGGCGCATGCCGAGAGTCGTGTAAAACGGGAAGCCAGCGCGCAACAGCGCGTGCGGCCTGCCATTCATTCCGTTCATGGAGCCATTGCCGTTTTCGCTCACGGTCAAACCCTCCGGGGGTGTTTTAACTTGCCTTCCAGATATCCGATCAGACCAACGTCTTCTCATACGGCTGGAGCTGCTCGAAACTGCCGCCTACGATCGGGACCGGGTCGAGTCCGAACCACTGCTCGAGTATCGTGCCGTACATCCCTCGGAAGTCGTAGGTGTGACGCAAGTCCTCATCGTTCAACCAGTTTGGCCGGTCAAGTGGCGGATATTCGGAGTAAAGGCCTCCCTTGACGTGTTCACCAATGAGGAACGCACCGCCACCAGAGCCGTGGTCAGTGCCAGAACCGTTGTCTTTGATGCGTCGACCGAACTCGGTGAAAACTAAGATCGTCACCTCTTCGGCAGCGTCGTGGTCGCGGAGGTCCTGCATGAAGTCGCGGATTGCCTCGGACAGCTCGCCGATCAACTTGTTGTGGGCCGGCATTTCCTGTGCATGGTGGTCGTACCCCAAGTGGTTCGTGTAGAAAATCCGCGTACCCAGGTTTGCGGTGTGCACCCGCACGACATCTCGAAGTGCCTGTGCAATCGGGTTATCCGCATACTCGACGTTCGACTTGTACATCTCCGGAGCTACCGCGAGCATGTCGGCACCCTTGAGCACGTCGCGACCGGTCTGCCCCAGATAGTCCATCACTAGGCCGGATCCGACCGCGGGTGTGTACATCCGCTTGAAGATCTCAAGGTTCTCGTCACGTTCATCGACAACTTCGATGCTCGACATCAGTCCATAGTTGTCGAGGTCCCCGATGGAGGTCGCGGTCACATTCGGCGCCGCCAAGGCTCGCGGCAATCCGCGGCCAAAATTCACCGCCGTTACCGGATTCTCACTATTCGGGTCGAACTCGCGGATGACCTTTGCCAGCCATCCTTCGGTCGCGATCGTGTCCGGTTCGCACGTGTGCCAGATGTCCATCGCTCGGAAGTGAGAACGGCTCGAGTTCGCGTAACCGATCCCTTGAACGATTGCTACCTTGCCCTCGTCCCAGATCTGTTTCAACGCCGCCGCCCGGGGGTGGAATCCAACTTTGTCGGTGATCGGAATTACCTCGTCCTCAGGAATTCCGACGAGCGGTCGCACGTCATAATACATGCCCTCGGTGTATGGGACCACCGTATTCATGAAGTCGTTGCCGCCGGACAGTTGGATCACGACCAACACGGGATCCTTCTGCTTCCCGTTCGCCCCGTTACCGTTGCCGTTCAGTGCCATTTCAGTTGCTCCGATTTGTTACTTTGTGACCCATGCTCTCTGCTTTCATTAGTGAGAGCCCTTGTCTCTTCGCTTTCATGGGGAGATCCCTCTTCCCTCCCCCTCTCAGGGGGAGATTCAGAGGGTGTACTCACTTATTCAAACTGAAACTCGCGAGTCGATACCGCGAGTGTTACCAATCTGAGGATGCGCTGCACGCTTTCCTCTTCGTCATCAAACTCGATGTCGCCGCCATCGTAAGCGTGTTCAACGAGCGTCTCACGCGTCTCGTCGTCTACATCCAAGCGGCAAAGGTGATCGAGAACTACCCCGACAACCTTTTCAGGAGTACGTGGTTGATCCAAACTACGAATAGCTTCGATTATGTTTCGAACTCCGGGTTTCGATGCATCGTTGAGGGTGTTGACGGCAAAGTTCACGCGTTCGGTTAGCGTGCCTCCATCGATCCACTCCTTGCCGGTGTGCCAACCTTCGACGGACGGCGGGTCCATCAGCGTTTGACCCATTGCTACGAGCGTACCTTGGAAACTCTCCAGGCCGACGTCGACCTCTCGGTAATCGCCGGAGATTTTGAGAACGTTGGACACGAACTCGGTCGGCGACTTAACGCGCTTCATGCGTGCGTTTTTGAAAAACTCCGACTTCAGCATCGTGCTGACGACGTAACCAATATCTGCGTCCGACTCCATCCACGCATCGACCAGCGTCTGGATCGCGTCTGGGTCTTGCGGCGGCTGAATGCTCCACGCCGGAACCTGAGGTTCGTCGGCGACGAAGAACGTGTAGAGATGTCGCGCGATGAATCGGGCTGTGGCCTCCTGACGGGCGATTATGTCAATGATGTCCTCGCCGTTGAAGTTGCCCTTGTGCCCAAGAAACTCTTTCTCGCCCTCATCGTGGTCATCCTCGCGATACACGAACTCGGCTTCGAAGTGACCAAACGGATAGAGCGGCAAGGGTTGCGTGAATGTCCAACCGGTGAACGCTCGAGCCGCGTTCTTGATGTCGTCCTCGGTGTAGTTCCCAATTCCCATCGAGAACAATTCCAAAATCTCACGACCATAATTCTCGTTGATCGCAGCGCCGTGATTCTCGTTGTTGTCGAGCCAGAAAATCATCGCCGGATCTCTCGACAGTTCCAGCAGAATCGTCCTAAAGTTTGCCAATCCGTTGTCCCGGAGCATCTGGATGTGATTCACCATGCTTGGCGTGTGCTCACTCTTGGTCCATCCAGTTGCCAAAATACCATGCCAGAACAGCGCCATCTTCTCTTGCAACGGACGCTCGGTGTTGACCATCCTGAACAACCACCGACCATTCCATACCGCGCCGTTGTCTTTGTTCGCAGCTAAGTGGGGGTAGAAGCGCCCTAACAAGTCGTCTTCGACTTGAGGAAATCGCTCGGGATGGACGAGATCGTCGATGGTTTCGTCGTACGACTTCCCGGCGTATCGCTCAATCTCTGCTTTGTCGGCCCCGAAACCTGCCCGCCGAAGCAAGTGTGCGACCAGGTCCAAGTCGGTCTTGGTTTGCGCAAGTACCATCATTTTTCCTCTTGGATTTCCAACCACGTATGGATAGTGTGCACTTTAACAGCGAATCTTAACGAACGTGGTGAAGCAACGCAACTTTAGCGCCGAAATTGCGCGCATACGAGGTGTCATCCCACCCAATTCGGTGAGGATGATAAAGCGTTCGTCGTCTGGTGATACCAGATTCACAACACTGATATCGAACTAGCCGTTAACTTGCGCTCTGGTTCACGTAAATCGTCTTCGTCTCAGTAAAGAACTCGATTGCCGCTTTGCCCTGTTCGCGCGATCCGCTGCTCGACGACTTCATACCCCCGAAAGGTACCTGCGGCTCAACACCGGCAGTTTCGCCATTGACCTTCACGATCCCGGCCTCGATCCGGTCCGCAAACTGCATCGCCGCATTCAGATTACGCGTGAATATACCTGCGCTGAGACCATAGCGAACGTCGTTTGCGATCTCGATGGCATCGTCGATATCCGCGGCCGGGATAATTCCGAGCACTGGACCGAATATCTCCTCGCACGCAACGAAGTCGTTCGGCGAGACTTTCGACAACACCGTCGGCTCCACATACGTCCCACACTCGTACGATCCTCCGGACGGCACACCGCCACCCGTCAGCACGTTTCCACCGTCGCTAACACCGCGTTCAACCGAGGCAACGATGTTCCGTCGCGACGCCTCGTCGATAACCGGTACCACCACCGAATCGGCGTCGGCACCCGGACCAATCGCCAACGCCTCCGTCTTCTCAACAACCAGATTCGTGAAGTCTTCGATGACGTTCCCGATAACGATCGCCCGAGAAGTAGCCGTGCACTTCTGACCGGAATACTTCATCGCTCCGTCAACTGTGACTTGAGCCGCTTGCTCGAGGTCGGCATCCGGCATCACGATAACGGGGTTCTTGCCGCCCATCTCCAATTGGAACTTCACACCACGGCTCGCCGCAGACGTCGCAATCCCCATGCCGATCGGCGTCGAACCTGTGAAAGAGACGGCAGCAACGCCGTCTGAACCGACGAGCGCGTCTCCAACAGCCCCGCCAGAGCCAGTCACCAGGTTAAAAACTCCCAGAGGCAGACCGACCGCGTCCCACATCTCGGCGATCAAAACCCCGAGATGCGGAGTTGCGGATGCAGGCTTCAGCACGATCGTATTCCCATAAACCAACGCTGGCGACATCTTCCATATCGGAATCGCCAATGGGAAATTCCACGGCGTTATCAGCGACACGACTCCAATCGGAACCCGCTTCGTGTATAGCAAGATGTTCGGATCAACCGAAGGCACAACATCGCCTACCGGGTTCGATCCCTCAACACCGAAGTACTGGAGCAACGCAACCGCGCGTCCCACTTCGCCACGGGCTTCAACTATAGCCTTGCCACACTCCCGAGTGATCGCTTGGGCGTACCGCTCAGAATTCTGATTCAAGTAGTCCGCTGCCGCCAACAGGTGCCCGCCCCGCGCCAACGCTGACATCGAACCCCAAACGCGCCCGGCATCCGCCGCCGCACCAACCGCGTCCTCCGCATCAACCGAGTTCGATGCCTGGAATTCGCCAATCACGTCATCCAAGTCAGCCGGATTCACGCTCTGCGACACCTTGCCAGTCGAAGCTGGGACCCACTGTCCGCCAACGTAATTGAGATTTAAGTCGCTTCCTGCCATCAATTAGTCTCCTGTTCTGGGACGTCGATCGAGCACTCGATCAGTTAATTCAAGTAGGTACAGATTTCGCTCACCGGTTTGCGCTCTGCTTCCGGTATCGATAGCGGAAATCCAATGAAGAACGCGCCGACGACAGCCCAATCCGCCTCGGCACCAACTGCTTTGTGGACTTCTTCGTTCTTACAGACTCGCCCGGTCGACCACCCGACGGCAAGCCCGATCGCGTGCGCCATCAGCAACATATTCTGGGCAGCACAACACGTCGCAGCGAAGTTCTCTTCCGTGATCTCTTCATTAGATCCCGGCACCGAATACATGAGCATCAGTATCGGCGTTTCCAAAACCTCATCACGAGCCTCTGCTGAACTCTTCGCGCGTCGTTCGGGATTGGGATTCTTGACGTAATTCCAAGTCCATTCGTAAACGAGGTCTGCAACCTTGGAACGCGCATCGCCATCCTTCTCAAGTACCACGAACCGCCAAGGTTCGGTGTGTCGATGATTCGGTGCCCAACTCGCCGCCTCGACAATCTGGTCCAGCATCCCGCGCGGCACTGGACGATCATCAAACTCGCGTATACTGCGGCGCGTTCGCATCAAGTCCATCACTGCGTCCGCGACATCACTGGAAATAGAATGTGGTAGTCCTATGACGGGTCTCCTTTGATCGATATTGTTGCTTTCGGTTATCGACCCGCATATCAAGCGATTGTATGCCAACCCCCAAATACATCGCCCAAGCGCATCGCCACAAACGCCAACCGACAATGAGCCGCTACGCCAGAGCACGCAAGATACACGCCAACACCGTCGAGGGACGCCGCGCGGTCTTGGAAGCACTGCGCGCCGAGCGCAACATCGAACGTCTGTTGATCGCCGATGGCATCGACGTCGGGAACCAGATGCAGGAGATATTCTCGCTCGCGGAATCCGCCGACATTAGCGTCGAACGTCTTCATCGCCGAGAAATTGACCGCCAATCTCAAACCAAGAAAAGCCAAGGAGTTATCGCGGTCCTGCCCGACACGCGCTACGTCAACGTTGAAGACATCATCTTTGAAGCCAACAGTAGATCGCAAACGCCTCTCATCGTCGTATTAGACGGCATTGTTGATCCTCACAACCTCGGTGCTATCGCGCGTACATTGGACGCGGCAGGAGGTCATGGCATCATCATCCCGCAACGGCGAGCGGCGGGCATCAGTCCTGGCGCAATCCGAGCCTCGGCCGGGGCACTGATGCACACGCTCGTCTCCCGAGTCGTCAACATCCATCGCACGATCGAATACCTCAACACCCTCGGCCTGCAAACCCTCGCCTTAACCGCCGATGCCGACACCGACTACACGCAAGCCGACTTGACAATTCCAACCGCCATCGTCGTCGGCTCCGAAGAAAAAGGCGTCGGGTGCTTATCCTTGCAACGCTGCACCGCATCGATGTCGATACCCATGCACGGGCAACTCGCCTCGTTGAACGCATCAGTGAGCGCTGGAATCGCTCTCTACGAGGCAGTTCGGCAACGGTCCAGCATCTAAATGATTCCTTTTATCACCTACCCCATCTACCCGCGACGGAAGACGTTGATCGTAACGGCCCTGTTCGCCGTAATCGCGCTTGGAGCGGTAGCGGTTTTCGCTTTCGATTTAACCGCCAGCGCCCAATCGCCTTCGAACGGCCTAGTAATTCAGTCGCTCACCATCAATGAGTCAGGTGAATCCGCACGCGCCATCAATTACGAGGCGAGAGTCACCATAGCCAATTCCAGCGAGAGCGATTTCTCCGGCCTCCAACGTGTCGATTACCAGATCGACGATGGCGACAAGCAACTCGCTTACATCATCACTTCGCTGCAAAGCGGACAAACGGCAACGTTCACCTTCAGTTTCGGTTTGACACCAGGAGAACACACCGTTCGAGTGGAGGTCGGTGATTCCGCAAGGGTGCCAACCATCACCGTTGCAGGTGCCGATATCGATGTCGAGATTGTCGATTACCGATTCATACCCGGACGATCCGTCGAATTTGATCTCCAGATCACCAACTCCGGCGATCTCATCGCGGAAGAACTGGCGTTGACCAGCATGTGGCACGACACAAATGGCGATCCTTCCGGCGAACAGATCTACGGCGAAGAAATCCCTGATCTCGGACCCGGTGAACACACCACCGCTACCGTGCCGATTCAACTCAGCCCGGGCTCGTATGATTTCCAATTCACCGCCGTCACTCGAACCATCGAAGGCGATTCTGGAAACAACTCTGCACAACTAACGCTCGATGTTGAATTCGCCGATCTTCGCACCAACGTAGTCGCTACCGAGATCCTGGGTTGGAATGGCGACGGCAAAGCCCTCATGTCAATAACGGTCGAAGTGACGAACGAAGGAGTCGACAACACCAGCACCTTCTACATCGGAATCGCCTGCGACGGTGAATCTGAAGACAACTGCTCGACCTCTAGCCAATCAGACGAGGTCCTAGTTGGAGAATCCGTTCAGACCGAGATGCGTCTCTGGTTGCCAATCGGAGACACGCCCACGCGCATCTTCGCTGTTGAGAACGAAGACACGTTCCGTTGGGGGAATCTCAACGCCATCGACCACACCTTCGTGGTGCCAGACGCGCCCGAGACGGTCTGGACCTTGAGCAAGATACCGACGCCAGAAATCGCGCGCTACTGGGGCGACGGGTCCGCAAACGTGGACCTGAATCTGACCTTCATCAACAACGGCACCAACGAATCCCAAACCGTCGTCATTACGTGTTCTCAGAACGACATCACTGTTGACGACTGCGGTGCCGAGTTCTCTGTAGAAATGGAAGCGGATGTCCATCCAACACTGATCTCTCAAACGCTGAAGCTACCGCGCGGAGATATCAACCTGGCGATCAGCTACGGAACGGCTGAGCCGGGAACCACATCGATCAACGTCCCAAAACGAATTATTGGGGTTGAGCGAGATGTTTGGAGCTGCTTCAGCGATACGTCAAACATCGTCGACGACTCCGCACAAGATGACGAAGAAGAAGAAACCGACGAAGGCATCGGATGCGCCGGTTGGGACCGCGAATACGTAACCAAGTGGCCCAACGATGAAGCCATCAAATTGTGGTCATTCGGTGATGCGCACTATCTGAAGATACTCGACGAAGTGGTCGAAGATGTCGCGTCGTTCCTGAATATGGAGATCGAACGTGCGGCTACAAAGAGCGAAGCACAACTGAAGGTCCACACGGGCGTGCCGAGGGAAAACGCAGATTCGACCGGACTGGACTGCGTAGAATTCGCCGGGTGTGCGAGGACATGGGTTGACCACGATGGACGAATAACAGCCAGTACCATCTCCATTTGGTCGAACCGTTTCCAAGACGAAAAACAACGAGACGCGGCGATCCGATCGACTACCCTTCACGAGTTGCTGCACGCACTGACAAACATCAAGCATCGCCATCACGACCGTACCAGCGTTATGAGCTACGAAGCACTCAACTATTCAACGATCGACGGTATGGACCGCGGCCTATTCGAACTTCACGCGCATCCGCTGGTCCAGCCTGGGATGTCATTCGAAGAAGTCCTCGACCTGATAGTCTTCACTGACGAACTCGTCGACCCACCTGAACCGGTGGAACTCTCGGCCCCCGCGTTGCTGCGTCGCGCCCACGCCACATTGATGGACGCCGAATCCTTCAGCTTCGAAGTCAGGGGCGGTTGGCCCGGATGTTCCGGGAATGACGGCTTCGGATGGGCGCAGCTCGAGTCGGCGAACCTGATTGCGCATGCAGCGACCTGGCGGCATTTCCACGATGGTACCGATCGCTACTACTACATCGGTAACCCGGACGATTGGGGCGCAAGCGAGTGGTGGCTGAGACGAGGGCGAAATTGGAGCAATGTCGAGGTCCAGAGAGTAACGGACGCGACGACCTTCAGGGGTGGCTTCTCCTCGCTGCTACAGACCCTTTCCGACATCAACACCTACGCGAGCGATACCGACTACGCCGTGACGTCTCGGGCGACAAACCGAGTCGAAATCGAAATCAACATCGATCAACCAAACCCGCGGTGGAGCCGAGGATTGAACCTCGAAATCAACATCGCAGTGCACCCCGAGAATTTCCAGATCTTGGATTATGAGATGACGTGGAAATTCGATCCCAGAAACCAAAGAAGCTGCGATACCTACGCCATCGAAGCCCGTTCCCCGCAGTACAACATCGACTTCACATTCCCCGATGCGATACGGGCAGATTCGCAGATCCTAGCATCTGAGAGCATCATAGACGAACCCGAAATCGAAGTCGAGGTCACGATCGTGAATTGACGACGAACTAAACCCGTCAACACCCCCACTTAGACACAACGAATTCGACTCTGTTTGACCGAGACCATCGTCAAACCCTTCCTTTGTGATGCCCAAGGAGTGCTGTGCGCATCCCTCCCCCTTGATGTCCAAGGGGGAACTAAAGGGGGTTTAGACCACGCGTCAGTCGCCTAGTTCTCGCAGTCAGGATGACCGTCTTCCCAACGGCCAAACGGAATGTCGAACTGTCCGCCTTGGTTAATCTTCGACATCCGCTTGCGGCAATCCATCCACATCTCGCGCCACTTGACAGGATCGCGAAGCTCTGAATCAGGATTGGACCTGCTTCGAGCGACAAATTCCGGGAACGCGACGCGGCCCGAGTGTGCACCGGTGTTGTGGTAACGAAGGTCGAACGACCAGCGCATGTTCTCGCTCAAGTTCCCCAATGATCCGTGAACCGTCCGCTTGTGCATGAAGATCACGTCTCCACGCTCCGTGGGCAACGGCGTCGCGGCTCGGTACGGAAACAGCTTCTCAGGGATCTGCCGACCCTGCACCATCGTCGTGTTGTGCGCGTAGCTATCGCAATGCGTCAACAAATCGCCGCGGTGCGTGCCTGGAACCACGTTCAACGGACCCGACTCGACCGGCGTGTCCGTCAGTGAGAACCAAACCGTAACCATGTTGGTGTCATCCGCCTCAGGCACAACGACACCGTGGTCCTGGTGCCAAAGCGTCGCGCCGATTAGCGGCTGACCCTGCTCTGTCTTCGGCAGGTACTTCTCCGGCGGCTTGATACGAACGTGCTGAACCGGGTTGGATGAAATCTCCGGCCCGATCAGCTGCTCAAGGACATCAAGCAAGTTCTCGTTTACAAACGCGTTGAAGACCGCCGGACCGAACCAGCAAGGTGTGTCTTCCTTGACATCTTGGAACGGCAGCGAGAAGTCAAAGTACTGCGCATGTTGCCGGCCCGTCTCTTGATAAATCTTCAAGATGCGCGCATCGAACGGCAACGCCTTGTACTCAGACGCTATCTCACCATCTTCATAGAGATCACGCGCCAGATCGTCGAGGACACCTTCGTACTCCTCTATGATCGGGTCGAGCACCGTCGCTGGATCAAGAACTCCCTTGACCTTTACGAAACCTTGCTCCTGAAAATCGCTCACGACGGATTTCGTCGCAACAGCCATCTCAATCCTCCATATCTGGATTCATGTCGTTTAATGCCAAATGATTTTACACGTATTCAACACCACAAAACACACACCAGAACGCGTAATTCATAACGCCTTTTGAAGCGATTTTGCAAGAACCACGTCATTCCCGCAGACGCGGGAATCCAGAGAAAATCAAGCACGCCATTCCCGCAGACGAGCGAAACCAAGGAAACACATCATTCCCGAGGACGCACGCCCCAATACAAACACGTCATTCCCGACAAGCACGTCATTCCCGCGGACGCGGGAATCCAGAGAAAATTAAGCACGCCGCCCCTACGGGTGCTGTGCACAACCCTCCCCTTTGATGTCCAAGGGGGAATTAAAGGGGGTTTAGACTTGGCATTTCACTTTGCACCCCGTTAATCGGCCCCTCTGGATTCCGGCTTTCGTCGGGATGACGGACGTTGTGCACAGCACCCGGACGCGGGAATCCAGAGGGGCGAGGGCAGGGTTTCCCCCGTTAACGGGGGAAATGTCCGTAGGATAAAGGGGGCCCAAACAGCCTAAAACTCAACCCTGATACACGCCACCTCGTGCCGCTGCGTCAACGAACCAGTGCTCCGCATCTGCGGCACAACCTCCGCACAATCATCAATCGCAATCGGACACCGAGTCCTAAACACACAACCCGAAGGCGGATTCGCCGGACTAGGTATGTCGCCAGTCAACACGATCCGTTCACGCTTCCGCTCCAGAACCGGATCGGGCATCGGCGCCGCCGACAGCAACGCCTGTGTGTATGGATGCAACGGATTGTCGTAAATCTCATCACCATCCGCAATCTCAACGATCTTGCCGAGATACATCACCGCCGTGCGATGCGCCGTATGCCTCACCACCGACAAATCGTGCGCCACGAACACATACGCCAAATCGTGCTCGTCTTGCAAATCCTCCAGCAAGTTGATCACCTGCGCCTGTATCGAAACATCCAACGCCGACACTGGCTCGTCCAGCAACACCAACTGCGGATTCGCCGCCAACGCTCGAGCGATCGCGATCCGCTGACGCTGTCCCCCAGAAAACTGATGCGGATACCTACTCGCAACCCCCGGATGCATCCCCACCATCTGAAACAACTCCGCCACACGCTCCAGATACTCATTCTTCGATTCGAAAACGTGATGAGCGCGCAAAGGCTCACCGACGATATTCCCCGCCCGCATCCGCGGATTCAACGACCCATAAGGATCCTGAAACACCATGCTCATATTCCTCCGCGCACCCCGCAAAACCTCCGATGACGCCCCCACAAGCTCGTCACCTTGAAAAACCACACTCCCCGAAGTCGGCTTCTGCAACTGAATCACCGCCCGCACCACCGTAGTCTTCCCCGAACCGCTCTCCCCCACGACTCCCAACGTTTCGCCCGGATTCACATGAAACGACACCCCATTCACCGCCCGAATATGCCCAACCGTCTGCTGCAGAATGAAACCCCGAGTAATCGGAAAGTGCACATTCAAATCCCGCACCGAAAGCAACGGCACCGCACTCAAATTCACCGCCGCAAGCTCACCCACCGACGCCATAGCCCCAACCGCATCCCGCGGCGAGGCCACCGCCGTGGCGGACGTGGTCGAAGGCACAATTGTTGGTTGAATCGATGAGCTCATGCTATTTTCGTCAAGAAATACGGTTGGTATCGGTTACCGAGTCTATTTCGATATCGCGTTACGTTTAAAAGTTCATCTAGCATCTGTTTTGCTACGCAGATGCCAACGATTTGCTCGAAATTCCGATCATCTCGACCGCGTCCATACGTAGAGATTCGATGGAACGCTAGCCGCAAGACCAAGATCTGGTTGAAGCGTCCGATCCGCCTTCATACGAACGCCCTACTCCCACTTTATTTGCACAGAATCGCCGGATACTCCGCTTAATTCAAGGATTTTGCGAAGCATATCCAACTTGTCCTCAGAGCTGGAATGTACCTCCATAATCAATCCGTTGGGCAATTCCCTGGCACTTGTAAAAACATTGCCATTCTCGTGAATCGGTTCCGACGCGATCACGTACTTTGCTCCGCGAGGCGTGGATTTTATCGGGCAATGGTTTACGCTGAGGCGGTTACTTCGGATCAACCAAGCAGCTACTTCAACGAACGCATCAGTGAAGTTTTTCGTGTCGAATTCTTTGCTCTCCAATCGATATTTGGCAGCGCGTTTGTGGGCCGGTGAAAAGGTTTTGTCGGCGACCGAATGCCAGCCTTCACCGATTTGGTTGACGTCCATTTGATCGTTCGACTGCTTTCGATCGGCTGGTCGCTGTCTGCCAGCCTTCGAATCCCTGATCTCCCCTGGATGTGAAGTCGGCGATTGAAAGTCCGGAGGAGACTTGATCACAGGTTCGTTAGCCTCGGTTGGTGCCGAACTCGTTCCCAAATTCGCCCGCCACATCGTCAATGATTTCAAGGCAATCACGTGAGATTCGAATCCCGCGACGCTCAATTCCATAATGATCCGTTCTTCAATCGCCCCGCGTTCAAACACCGAGTACATCTTCCATTCGTCGCCATTCGTAACCACCATGTACTCGATCCCGGCAGTATTGGCGTAATTCATGACCTGCATCGTGTTGTCGTCAACAAGTTGATGCCCTAGTCGTTTCGCCTCAATTACTGCAACGGGTTTTGCGGCGACCAACAGCGCATAATCAGCCCGCCGACCACGCACGTCGTACTCAAGTTCAACCTGATCTGGATCGCTCACATCCCATCCCAATGCTCCCAATAGCGGATCAATCAACACCTGCCGCGTCCGCGTTTCGTTCGCAGCCAACGAGCTTCTGTGATCCATGATTCGTCGCTTGATCGTCTCGATAGTCTCCGCTAACTCATCTAGTGCCATTGAATTCGTGTCCGTTCGTGCCAGTCACATGCTTGAATTGGATTGTAAACACACCTATGACGATGGGGATACAACCTTTCCCACCCTCTCCCACTCCCAACACGCCGCAACGTGCCCCTCACCCACTTCCTCCATCCAAGGATCCTCCGCCGAACACCGCTCAACCGCATAATCGCAACGCGGATTGAACGCGCAACCAGGCGGTATCCGCGTCGGATCGGGAACGTCTCCTGGAATCTGCGTCAACTTCCCTGTGTCCCGACGCGCATCCAAGCGCGGCACCGAACCCAACAATCCCAAGGTATACGGATGCTTCGGATTCCCATACAACTCTCCCGAAGGCGCCATCTCACGGATCTTCCCCGCATACATCACGCACACCCGATCCGCATATCTAGCGACCACCCCGAGATTGTGCGTGATCATCAACAACGCCGTCCCAAACTGCTCCGTCAGATCCTTCATCAACTCCAAGATCTGCGCCTGTATCGTCACATCCAAAGCCGTCGTCGCTTCGTCAGCAATCAACAATCTCGGGTTGCAACTCAACGCGATCGCGATCATGATCCGCTGCCGTTGCCCTCCACTCATCATGTGCGGGTAGTCGCGTATCCGCGCCGAAGGATCCGGGATGCCCACCATGTCCAGAAGCTCCGACGCCCGTGACGTAGCCTGGCGTCGCGTCATCCCAAGATGCTCCTGCAACGGCTCCACTAGCTGCCGCTCTATCGACAACACCGGGTTGAGCGATGACAACGGCTCCTGAAAGATAATCCCGATCTTCGCACCCCGCACGTGCCGCATCTCCCGCACGTCGAGCCGTAACAAATCAGTGCCCTCGAAAACAACCTGACCACCAACTATCCGACCCGGCGGATCCGGCACCAGCCTAACGATCGATAGCGCCGCAACGCTCTTGCCACATCCCGATTCTCCGACCAATCCAACCGTCTCGCCCTCATCAATGTGCAGGTCTACACCGTCAACGGCACGCACCACACCATAGTCGGTGTGAAACTGCGTTTCGAGGTTCTTGACCTCCAAGAGATGTCGGGATGACGCGGCAAAGGACATGGACTCGATCCTATCGGTCTGATCTGTCAGATTCAGCGCATCTCAAAGATGCACAATTAATGCAATCTTACCCAAGCGGCCGCACCGCAATTGAACACTTCGACCCTAGATAATCTGCTTCACGTTGGCGTCGCCCAATCAACGATCACGCCTCCGATCGGCTTCACCATATCCGGCCCCGAATTTGAGGATCGTCCCGCACTCGGCATCAACGATGAATTGTCCGCCAGATGTGTCGTCTTTAAGTCCTACGGACAAACATCGGCCCTCGTTTCACTCGACGTTGGGGGGATCTCAGACTCCTTGCGCGAACGCCTCATCGCCGCGATTTCACAACGCACCGATATCCCGCAATCCAGCGTCATCATCACAGCTACCGCCAACGGAAATTCGCCACCCTTATGGCGCGACGAGGCACACCAACCTCCCGAATACGCCAACTACGTCAACTACCTACCCGACGTCGTAGCCGGCGCAGCACTAGAAGCATCCCTCGCGTTGGAACCCGCCGCAGTCGGCACCGTTTCAGCGATCCTCCCCAACCTAAGCTGTTTCGCCAATCCCAACCAACCCGAGCAACTAGAAACCGAACGCGAAACCTTCCAGTTAACCGTCATCCAAACATCGGATGACAACATCAAATGCCTCATCTACAACTTCGCATGTCCGGCAACCATCGTCGGTAACACCCAGGAATGGACCGCCGACTACCCCGGCGTCGCATCATCCGCGCTCGAACAGGCAGGAGTCGACAACGCCATCTTTATCCAAGGCGCATCCGCAGACATCCGTCCCTTCGATTGGTGGGACGGCAACACCAACCCATCCCATGCAGAACGAACCTGGTCCGATGCCCAAGCCTTCGGAATCCTGTTGGCAACACAAGCCATCCGAGCTGCACCAAACGCCATCACACGCCGCAACGCCCCGATCAAAACCGCACAATCCGAGGACGGTACCTTAACGGCCTTAACGCTCGGCGAAGCGACTCTCATCACCACCTACCAACCTCAACCGATAGAGTTCGCTGCCGACCTCCGAAATGCGCTCCCCAAAACCAAGCTACTCGTCAACACGAATTCGTCGGGCCGTAGCTCCCCAACCTCCGCCACCGAACGCACAACGACACTATCAACCGCCATCGAATTGGCCAACCGGTTCGCCGTTTAGACCCATCCAACCATCTCGGCCGAACCATCCGTTCGAAGGCGGAATATATCCTTGAATCAAGGCTCTTTCCCAGGTCGTCTAATGGTAGGACCGGGGACTTTGAATCCTCTAATCCAGGTTCGAATCCTGGCCTGGGAGCCACTTAGTTTTCAACCTAAATCAGGGCCGCGGCAACAAATTAAACGGGGCGTGTGCCAGTTAAAGCACACGCCCCGTTCTCGTTCCATTCGGCTATCCGCCGATAATCAGTTCTCTGCCGCCAATCGGTGCCGTTCCTCTTCGCTCTTTCTGATCTCCGCCTCTTCGTCGTAGATCGAAGCACGCAATGCCTCGTCCGTAGCCAAACTCCAAGGAGTATCCACTACCCAGTGGTTAGGCTCCTTCTCAACCAATGGCGGACGTACATTTGCCCACTCATTAGAGTGATCCACCTCGATCGGCGTCCGCGTCATAAACACGTCACCCGGTGGCGGATCGATCGGCGATACAACCTCACCCGGCAGAATGATCTCATCTCGAGTGATGTCCGGGTGCGACGGCAATGCCGCAGATATCAACGCGTTCGTGTAGAGGTGAAGCGGGTTGTTGAAGATCGCTTCTGTGTCGCCCATCTCCTGAACAACGCCGAGATACATGACCGCCATCTCGTGACACATATACCGCACCGTCGCCAAGTTGTGCGCAACCAGTAGATACGCCAAACCGTGCTCGTTTTGCAGGTCAACCAAAAGGTTCATGATCTGCGCACGAATCGAAACGTCAAGGGCCGACACCGGCTCGTCCAAGCAGATCAGCTTAGGATTCAATGCCAGCGCCCGCGCGATACCGATGCGTTGCCTCTGACCACCCGAGAACTCGTGCGGATAAAGGTTCATCTGATAAGGGTTCAATCCGACCTCTACGAGCAGATCGCCCACCCGGTCTCGAATCTGCTGCCGCGACATCGTCGTCGCAATCTCAAGCGGCTCACCAACAATCGCCTGCACCCTCATCCGAGGGTTCAACGACGACCACGGGTCTTGGAACACCGCTTGAACCGAGCGCCTAAACTCACGCCGGCCGGCACGCGTCATATCCGCTACATCTTCGCCTTGCCAGTAAATATTGCCCTCGGTCGGCTCTTCCAACCCCAAAATCACCTTCAACGTCGTCGTCTTCCCACAACCCGATTCGCCCACGAGGCCAAACGTCTGACTCTCCCGAACGTCGAAGTTGACGTCATCAATCGCCTTGAGCCAGCTTCGCTGACCGATCCCAAGGAAGCGTCCCCCAACGTCAAACCACTTCCGCAGACCACGAACTTGCAATATCGCGTCCGACGGATTTGATGCACCCGGAGCATCCGGGATCACCGTTGGGGTCATTGTGTTACTAGCCATCTGTGAAGTTCCTATTCAACCGTTGTGTCCGATCGTACGTTCCGTCCGTCATTCCGACGGAAACCGGAATCATCCGTACGAAACCAAGTGCTTGTATTTGTCGAAGTCTGCCACCGAAGACCGCGTTAGCTGGACCATGTGCCCTGGTGAAACCTCCACCAGTTCCGGCCGAATCAACGCGTCCTCCTCTTCAAAGTCCAACGGGGACCGCGGAGCGAACGCGTCGCCCTCCGGAAGGTTGTACAGCAACGGCGGCTGACCCTCGATCTGAGGCAATCGACCCGTCTTCTCCTCGAGCTTCGGCACCGAGGTGATCAATGCCTTCGTGTACTCGTGCAGCGGCTCGTTGAAGATCGTGCGAACATCAGCTGTCTCAACGATACGACCCGCGTACATCACCGCCACGCGGTCGCACATCTTGGCCACAATCCCGAAGTCGTGAGTGATAAAGATAATGCCCACTCCAGCCTCACGCTGAATCTGACGCAACAGCCTAAGATAGGCCGCCTGAATCGTCACATCAAGCGACGTCGTCGGCTCGTCGGCGATGATCACATCCGGGCTCGTCGAAATCCCGATAGCTCCCACCACACGCTGGCGCATGCCACCGGACAATTGGTGCGGATAGTCCTTAGCTCGCGACTCTGGCGCCGGGATGCGAACCTTACGCAACGCGTCGACAATCGAGTCCCAGAGATCCTTGCCACGAAGTTTCTGGTGAATCCGAATCGCCTCACCAACCTGGTTCTCTACCGTGAAAACCGGGTTCAGGGCCGTCATCGGGTCCTGCAAAATCATCGAAACTTCACCACCACGCACCTGCGTCATCTCGCGCTCGGAAAGATCCAACAAATTGCGACCGTTCAATACCACCTCACCACCAACTATGTGACCCGGCGGTGAAGGCACAAGCCGCATGATCGACAGCGCCGTCACCGATTTGCCCGATCCGGACTCGCCCACAACACCTAACGTCTCGCCACGGCGAACGCTGTAACTCACACCGTCAACGGCCTTGACCGTGCCCCAGCGCGTCGCGAAATGCGTCTGCAATTCATTAACATCCAACACGATCTCTGACGACGCGGCCGACGGGCCGAAGCCATCAGCATCGACCTCCGCCGCGTCTTCGAGCATGTGCTCGCGCTCTTGGGCTGCAGCAGTTGTCATTTCTGCCATATTTAACTCTCCCTAGCTTCGTTTAGATGCTCGTCGGGGTTCTTCAGGATGGGACGCTTGTCGCGATGTCGGAACACCTGCGTCGCGGTCATATATCTTGCACACTTTGAGCCGACGCGATTAGTCCGTTCGCGCGCCGCGTGTGTATGCACAATATCAGATAATATCCTTTGGTGCAAAAATCCGCCCAAATCTCGACCGCAAGTTCGCCCGATTGACGCTCTAAAAGTGCTGGGCACAACCCTCCCCCTTGATGCCCAAGGGGGAATTAAAGGGGGTTTAGACTTGGCGTTTCGCTTTGCACTCCGTTGCCCGGCCTCTCTGGATTCCGGCTTTCGCCGGAATGACGGACGTTGTGCACAGCACCCCCTACGCGATACCCAGGTCACGACTCACCGTAGCCAACGAGCGATCGACGGCATCGACTATGTAATCGATCTCATCCTTGTCGACCATCAGCGGCGGGCACAGCGCTATCGTGTCACCAGCCCGGAACGTAACCAAGCCATTCTCGAACAGCAACGGCGGCATTCGCTTCGCCAAACCGGCACTCGGCGGGAACGCCGTCTTGTTCTCCCGATCTTGCACCAGTTCAACGGCTGCTAGGAGACCCAATCCACCACGCACATCACCGACGATCTCATGATCCCGTAACCGCTGCAACTCGTCATACAGATAATCACCCATCCGGCGGCTATTGCCCACTAGGCCTTCATCCTCGAACACATCCAAATTCGCCAACGCTGCGGCAGTACTCACCGGATGCCCGCCGAAAGTTACCAGGTGCCTAAATGTTTCGTCCGCACCGCCCTGGAACGCATCCGCTATCTTCTTCGACGCGATCGCCGCACCCAACGGCGAATAGCCACTAGTCAGCGACTTCGCCACCGTCGTGATATCCGGCTTCACATCCCAATTCATCGGCGCAAAATACTCGCCAGTCCGTCCGAAGCCCGTGATCACCTCGTCAGCAATCAGCACCACATCATACTGATCCGCAATCTCCCGCAATCGCTGCCAATACTCCGCCGGCGGAACATGAATCCCCGCCGCCGTTGAGATCGGCTCCGCAATCATCGCCGCAACCGACTCCGGGCCGTTGTGCTTGATCGCAACCTCGAACTCATTCGCGCAGCGAATCGCCACATCAACCGGGTCTCCATCAAACGGCAACCGATATGAATCCCAGTTCGTCACATGAATCACACCCGGCATCTCTGGGCCGCAAGGGTCCGCCGCTGGACTTCGACCAAGGCTCACCGCCATCGCCGTCGCACCGTGATACGAATACCGACGCGAAATAACCTTGAACGCCCCAGCCTTGCCATTTAGCGCCTGGTACTTCTTCGCCATCTTCACCGCCGTCTCGACCGCCTCCGAACCGCCAGACAAGAAAAACGTCCGCGCATCCTTGTCGTGATACAACGACGCGATCCGACCTGCCAATTCAATCTGGGTTGGCGTCGCCGAGTTCGCTGGCGGCGTCTCGATCGCCATCAACTGCTCGTACATCGCATCCGCAATCTGTCGCCGGCCATATCCCGCCGCCTTGTACCAAAGACCGCCCAACGCGTCCAGCAATCGATTACCCTCGATGTCCTCGACCCACGCGCCCTCGCCCTTGATGAAAATCTTGAGCTGTCCCCGCCAATCCTCAACCTGCTGCGCATGCATGAACAGATGCTCGCTAGCGATGCTCTGCAACTCCTCGATACGCTCGCCGGTGATCGGTGCTCTGGTCATCGTTGCCATCGAGGTAAACCTCCAAATTCCGCGGGTGCCTTCTGACAATCGCCCAAGTTAGAATCCATTCTAAATCCGAACGAACTAGAACACCTAGTCGCAACTATCCAGCGCAAGGTATAATGACGCGTGGAATGTCCTATTTGACTGCGCGGTCTCGAACCGCAGAGTGTCCTTGTATCAGCCCCGTGCCGGGGTTAGATGCACCTTCCAACGCGTAAAGCCGGTCCAAAACCGCGCTACGCCGCCCGCATGCCCCTGCAAATCACGCCGCAGGGGTATTTTTTTGCCCCAAAACATAAAGCACCCAGATACTAAGCTGCAACCCATACCAAAGCTGAGAGACTTCAACTTGACACTCGCAAAACACGAGATTGCATCCTATGAAACGATCGAGATCGATTTTGAGAAACCTCGCGTCCTAGACCGCTTCTCGGACCATGAGCTCGCCAAAGTCAACCAACAGCTCGAAGAGGCTCACCCGTCAGAGATCCTCCAATGGGTCGACGATACCTTCGGCGATCGCGCCATCCAAATGTCCTCGTTCGCCGTCGACGGCATGGCCATCTTCGACATGTACTGGAAGGTAAACCCCAAAGCCCGACTCGCCACACTCGACACCATGCGACTCTTCGAAGAGACCTACGATCTCATGGACCGCATCGCCCGGCGATACAACACCGAGGTGGAAGTCCACTACCCCGACATTCGCGAAGTTGGTCGGATGATCCGACAACACGGCATGAACCTTTTCTACAAAGGCGTCAACAACCGCAAACTCTGCTGCGAAATCCGCAAGGTCAACCCCCTCAACAAAGCCCTCAGCGAAGCCGACGCATGGATCACCGGACTACGACGTGACCAAGGAATGAAACGGTCCGAGATCCAGATCGTCGAAAAGGACCTCGCCCACGACGCATACAAAATCAACCCCGTCGCCAACTGGACCGCCGAGCAAATACGCCAATACGCCCTAGACAACAAAGTCCCCTACAACATCCTCCACGACAAAGGCTTCCCCTCCATCGGCTGTGCCCCCTGCACCCGAGCCGTCAAACCCGGCGAAGACGAACGCTCCGGACGCTGGTGGTGGGAATCCGACCCCGACGCCAAAGAATGCGGGATACATACAGTATCCGCCAGCGATTGAGGTCGTCGCCAGTTCAATACATGATGAGATGAGTCGGGACCAACCGTTGCTCTACCGGGTCGACCGCCAGAGCCAAACCTTCTAAGGTGTAAGCACCCAATAACGCGGGCCCTTCATCCTCCCCAAAAACCACCAACGTCGTCACATCCTCTCCATTAACACTCGCCCTTGCCTCACCGTAGCCCATCTCGATCCTGCGCCCGTCGGCCAACAAGAATCTCCGCTTCCCCCTTGGCTCAACGCCTATCTCAAGCAAAAGGCTAGTTGGCAACGTCGTATACGCAGCCCCGGTATCAACCGTCGCATCAATCTCCCGGGACCGTACACCATCCATACTGGATATCCGCAACGGCCAGTTGAATGTACCCATGGCAAAACCTCTCTAAACACCTTACGAATCCGATTCTAAACAACGGTCCATTCGATCCTCATAAATCTCCACGACCGCCGCGAACGCATCCTCCGCGTTTGCCACCGCCTCTCCTTCGGTTATCAATTCCGGTAACAACGGCGAGGTAACCGTGTACCCACCCTCAGGTTGAGGGCTCAAAACCAACGGTATCCTAGCCTTCATCTAATGTACTACCCATTCTCACTTCAATCCTAGACAGCCTCTCCCCACCCTTCAGATGATAGCCCATCATTCAAGCCCTAATTCACAACCTCCCCCTTGACACCCAAGGTGCGCCAACCACAACCCTCCCCCTTGATGCCCAAGGGGTGCTGTGCACAACCACCGTCATTCCGGCGAAAGCCGGAATCCGGAGGGGCCGGGCATCGTCGTCCCGAATCTGCACCGATGACCCCGGTCGCGTTCGATACCTGCACCGCCACGCCTACTCCGTGATCGTGCCGACGCCCTCGCCGTCCGCGATCACACCGCCGATCGCGCCTGACAGCACCACCCGCATCGTCTCCTCACCTTCCATATCCGAGTCGGTGCGGGTACCCACCTTGATCGTCTTCTCGTCCTCGAAACCCTTGAAGACCAGGTTGCTCGAGAACGCCTGATAGTCCGTTCCCTCGGTCGCGGTGATCGGATGCGACGCGAAGTTAACGTGCACTCCCCCGTGCGTCCACGTGTCCAGCGTCACCTTGAACACCAGATCCGAGCCCTCACGCGCACGAGCGTCCGAGATCGAGATCTTCGGACCCTCCGCCGCGGCAGGCGTCGGGGACGGCGTAGGTGTAGGTGTAGCCGTGGGAGCAGGCGTAGGTGATGGAGTCGCCGTCGCAGTTGGAGACGGGGTGTGCGTCGGCGTCGGACTCGCACCGACCACAGGAGTAGCCGTCGGCGTAGGTGTGGCCGTAGGCGTAGCCGTCGGAGCTTCGGTCGCAGTTGCAGTCGGCGTGGCCGTCTCAGTCGGAGTGGGAGTCGGAGATGCATTCATATCAGGCAAGATTTCAACTTCCACGCTTGCAATGAGGCGACTGTCCGATTCGCGGAGAAGCTTCACAACCGCAGTTCCCTCTGTGCAGCCGTACAGCTTGTAAGTGACCGGCGCGAACGCTGGCAATCCGCTATTTCCATCGCTTGACGACTGAGCCGTGACGACATCGCAAGACCGGATGCTCAGATGTGCGCTGATTCGCGGCACAACCTTAGTGTCGGATGGAACAACTCCGCTCGCGATGACCTCGAACATTTCGCCTACGGTGACTTTGGCCGGCGCCGTCAACATGCCTTTTGGATCGAGATCGGGCAGTTGCGCGAAGCCGTATCCCCAGCTGCTGTTGGGCGGGTCTGGAGGCACCGCTCCAGCATCTGGATCGAACCATGGATCGTCGGCGTCTCTAGACTGCTCCAGCGCCTTATCAGTGAGGTACTCCGCAACCTCTGATGGAGTCTTGGCCGGAAAGCGCTGGAGCACCAGCGCTGCCAGTCCCCCAACGTGCGGCGCGGCCTGGCTGGTGCCCTTGAACGGCCTTTTCCTGATCGCCTGATAGATTATCGACGGCTCTTGATCGGCAGATACGATGTCGGGCTTCGTGCCAGAGTTCGTCGGCAAAGGCCCGCGGCTGCTGACATCTTCCAGATGGTAGCTATAGCTGCCTTGCGTTCCCCGCACATCCGCGGCGCCGACCGCGATCATGCCGGGAATCCTGAGTTCACCTGGATTCGACATGCTGTAAAATTCTGACGGGCTATCCAATTTGCCAGTTCCCGTATACATCATCAACTGCATCCAGTCGGGCTTCGCACCAGTTGGCGAACAGACGCGCAGATACATCGTCGCTTTGTCGCTTTCGTCCCATGAAGGCGTATAGGATAAACGCCTCATTGGATGGTCATGAGTCAACCCAACACCATCCTGATCGTCCAACACGGTATAAGGAAATCCGTTGCTACTTGCTTTGTTACATTCCTTGTTGCCACAGAGATAGAGTTCGAGCTTAAGTTTAGGGTCGCTGCTCTGCCAACGCAGCTGAAAGGTATGCCTGGTCATGCCGGGAATGTCCTCGACCTTTTTCACATTCCGCGACGCGGGAGATGCCGATATGTCAAGCCAGTTGTCATTGTCTTTGTCACTGACATTATCGTAGTAAAGTGTCCGATCTCCCGCATTGCCGGCTGCATTGACCCAGACGATGCCTTTTCGGTGGGTGTCATCGACCGCTTGTCTGATAATTGATGACAAACCGTCGGTTCTCCAAGAAGTCCCGTCTCCAGGCCCTTCCCAGGAGCTGGTGAGAGACTGAATGATGACGTCCACCCCCTCGTCTTGCATCCACTTCAGCGCATTCGTGAATTCATCGTGTGTACTCGCGTTGGAGATGTAGATGTCGGCTTCAGGCGCGATGCTCAGCACCGCCTCAGTCACGGCGGATCCGTGAGGGCTAGTTCCCGTGATACATTCAGCTATTCTGCTCGAATATGCGATATCAAATAATGAACTTGAAGGTTCAAAGTAGCACCGTGCTTCCACATTTCGAGGAAGCGGATTGTTGGGTTTCAGGTTGGATTTTTGGTATGTGGCGAATTCGTCGAAGTCAAGATCGAAGACACCGATCTGAACCCCTTTTCCAGTGTATCCGGCATCATGCCAAGAATCCGCGCCGTGCAGGATCGCAGTGCTTGAACTGGTCACGTTGCTTACTTGGAACATATCATGCCCAAGGGAGGCGCTATTATCGGAAGCGGCAGGCATCAAGAATAGCGACTCATCAATTTCAACGAAGATCGATTCAATTTCGGGGAGCTCGGAAAGAGGCCCTAGAAGCGTGATGGGCACCCACAGAGGATGAAATCCCCTCTCGACGTACTCTTCCCTCAGGTTAAGATTTCCGAACACGTCTCGAACAGATTTTGACACGCCCTGCGAGAGCAGAAAGTCTTGCAACAGTTTTTCCACCCCGGCTCGATACATGCGGAAGTAACTTCGGTATTCGATTTGAGCTTTAACAAGATGTTCGGGGAACTTGGAAGAAGGTGGCAAAGTAGTATAGATCCACTCTTGGTTGTGACTGGCATTCACTAACAGTTCGAATGCTCGGTCCGAGGATAGCCCTTTCGCCAATGCCGATTCATATATCGGAATGAAGTCGTTCCAATCGCTGCTTCTAAGCTTTGGATAATTTTCGGTGTTCGTCAGATCCGTGTCGGTTCCGCTGGCTGCATCTGAAGCGCCCATTGCCGTTGCCGGTCCGCATTCCGTCTCGGTGATTTGCGGCGTCGCGGTTGGTGTTGCAGTAGGCGTCGCCGTCGGAGTTTTGGTCGGTGTCCGCGTAGGAGTGGGCGTATAGGTCGGAGTCGGCGTGGGCGTGTAGGTTGGGGGCGGTGTCGGAGTTCGAGTTGCCGTAGGGGTGCGAGTCGGGGTTGGTTTAGGAGTGTGCGTAGCCGTCGGACTCGGCGTAGGCGTCTTGGTCGGTGTAGGCGTGAATGTCGCCGTCGCCGTCGGCGTACGCGTCGGGGTGGGACTGTGAGTGGGAGTCGGCGTCGCCTGCCTGTAAACCACTCCCGCATAGCCCGACCACCGGCCGCAACCCGTGCCCGAAGCAGTCGCGCAACGTTGCCCGCGAACGTAGTACCAGAAGCCAGATCTCACATTGTTGAACTCCACCGGAGAGCCGTTGCTGTCGATCTTACTCGACTGACGGAAAAACGTCGCTTTGGGATCCGACGCGCGGTAGAGCTCGAAACGGTAGTGGTGGGAGCTGCTCCCCGACCACGTGCTGCGACTGTAGCTCACTCGGACGTCGTTGCCACCGAACAGCGTCGCACGAAGATTCCTAGGCGGGGGCGGCGGCACCGGCGTCGCAGTAGCTGTCGGACGCTTCACCTGCACGCGTCCGCTGTACGACCACGCACCGCAGTCCGATTCGTTCAAACGCCGGCAGCGCTTGCCCCGAACCTCGTACCAGCCCGGAGACTGGTTCCAGAAATAGACCGGAGAAGCCGCCCACTTACCGCTACCCGATCTGCTGTAAGTGCCGTTTCGAGTGTTCGATCGTCGAAGCTCGAAGCGGTAGTAGTGACTGCTGCTGCCAGACCAAGTGCTGCGATTGTATCCGAGGCGCACATCGTCCCCGCCGACGACCGAAACGGAGAGACCCCACGGCGGCGGAGGCGGACACGACGCAAGACTCGGATCCTCGTCGCACTCGTGATCCGACTTCTGAGGCTTCGGAGTCTCCGTAGCATCGGGATCCTGAGCATGAACGCCATCCCTCGAGCCGCCCGACGCCCCGAAGAGCAGCAGCACGGCGAGCAGAAATGCCGCGATGATGGGCAGCGCAAGAGTCGCCGGGGACCAGCCGCCCCCGGCAGATCGATGATTAGTCTCCATAAAGACCGAAAAACCTTTGAAAGTAGCGTCGGCTAAGGAAACGCAAGTCTATAGCAGAAATCTCCGGACGCTTTGAGAAGCAGAGAGATCGACGGTTCAGACCGGTTCCATCCGACGACGAGCCCTCCCCGGCTATCAGGACATCATCGCCGCATCGCTATCGCCGTCCGCAAAATCAATCACCGCCCGCCGCGCATCATCGTCCCGCATCTGCACCGGAGGCGACTTCATGAAGTACGCCGACGCCGGCTCTATCGCTCCGGCAACCCCCTTGTCCAGCGCAATCTTCGCCGAACGAATCGCATCGATCGCTACTCCCGCCGAGTTCGGACTATCCTCAACCTCCAGCTTCAACTCCACATTCAACGGAACATCGCCCCAAGATGTACCCTCCAACCGGATGTACGCCCACTTCCGGTCCTCCAACCACGGAACATGGTCGCTCGGACCGATGTGAACATCATCCGTCGGCAACTCTTTCTCCAGCTGCGACTGCACCGACTGCGTCTTCGAAATCTTCTTCGTTACCAGCCGCGCCCGCTCCAGCATGTTGTAGAAGTCCGTGTTCCCGCCGAAGTTCAACTGATACGTCCGATCCAGCCGAACACCCCGATCCTCGAACAACCTCGCCAACACCCGGTGGATGATCGTCGCTCCAACCTGCGACTTGATGTCGTCACCAACAACCGGCACGCCCTTGTCCTCGAACCGCTTCTGCCAATACGGCTGATTCGCAATAAACACCGGGATGCAGTTCACAAATGCACAACCCGCCGCCAACACCTGCTCCACATACCACTTCGTCGCCTGCTCCGAACCCACCGGAAGGTAGTTGATCACTACATCCACTTCCCGGTCCCGCAGAATTCCCACGATGTCCGCCGTCGATCCCGGAGCTCTCTCTACCACATCCTCCAAATACTCTCCGATCCCGTCGTGTGTCATCCCACGATCCACCGTGATACCCGAGCGCGGCACATCGTGGAACTGCAACGCATTGTTCGTCTTCGCAAAGATCGCTTCGTTTATGTCAACGCCCACCTTCTCCTTATCAACATCGAAAGCGGCGACGATGTTCACATCGCCAATGGTGTAACCGCCCAGAACGTTGTGCATCACACCCGGCACCGCAACCGAGTTCTCATCCACCTCGCTATATTTGTGAACGCCTTGAATCAGCGATGAGGCACAATTCCCCAAGCCAACGATTGCAACATTAATTCGACCCACAGGGGTTCTCCTTTCAAATGGTTTGACGGAATCTATCGGTTGCGCGCCACGAGCCACGCCGTTCGCCGCGCCAAACGCCGCACCACGTGCCACGTCATTCCCCGCGCCACGCGCCACGTCATTCCCGCGCACGCGGGAACCCAGCACGCCAGCAGAACTCGAAGACGCCTCCGCGCCTTCGTTGACTACCGCGCTAGCCAGCGGACGGTTAGACCCCGGAACCAGCGCTGCCTGCAGCGCCTCCTCCGATACGATCCAACTCCTTCCCAGCCGACTCGCCGGTATGAGCCCCTCGCGAAGCCACTTGTAGACCGTCTTGCTGCTGACATCCAAACGCTCAGCAACATCACGCACCTTCAAATTGGCCATGCGAGTAGCTCCTTCCTAAAATTTCCCAACGCGGTGGTTCCACATTCTTCCATTATATTCTACTATTTTCTAACAATTTCCCTCAAAGTGCAACAAATGCTCGCCACGTAGGGATAAATGAGAAACGAACAAGCGAAACGAGCTCTCAGATGAACCCGAAAACCACCATCGCAGCAACAACCCTCGTAGTTCCCCTACCTCCACCGTAGGGGCAACCCTTGTGGTTGCCCTACCGCCACCACAGCGATTCCTTGTCCTCCGTTGCCCGACGACCCCGCTGGATTCCGACAGAAGCCAACGCTTCCGCGGACGGAACGTCCATCCACAGGGGTGGTGGTGCAAGGGCAGTTCATGCCTAAACCCACCACCGTGCCCCAGCTCCGAACAGTCATCCGCAGCAACACCCCTCGTCGTTGCCCTACCACCACCGTATGAATTCTTTGCACTCCGTCCCCCGCAACAACCCCGCACCCGCAAAACTAGCCTCTCCCATAACAACGCCACCGTAGCAAAAATGCCCGAATCCACTACAACATCCCCCTCTCCCGCTCAGCGGGAGAGGGCGGGGTGAGGGCAACCGGGCGGCCAAGGAGCGCGGTTCACCCAAACAAGCAACCCCCCACATCAACACAACACCCCCAACAAACAACAACCCATCAAACCTCATCCGCGAAAACCCGCGCAATCCGCGGTTCAGACACCCCTACCATCACCGTAACAACCCTCTCCCACAACACCCATCCTTAAAATCCTAGTTCAAACACCCACAACGCCACCGTAGCAAAAATGCCCGAATCCACTACAACATCCCCCTCTCCCGCTCAGCGGGAGAGGGCCGGGGTGAGGGCAACCCGGCGGCCAACGGGCACGGTTCACCCAAACACCCAACCCCGACATCAACGCAACACCCCCCAAAAAACAACAACCCATCAAACCCCATCCGCGAAAACCCGCGCAATCCGCGGTTCAGACACCTCAGCCCTCCCACAACACCCTTCCTTAAAATCCTTCCCCATCCTTCAAATCCTAGTTCAAACACCCACTTGACAATCGATACATACGTAGTATTATTAAAAGTGAATTCAAAAGACATCGCCGCCCTGACGAGTGCGGACACCAATCTAGCCAAAAGACCGAAGGGATAAAGCGTCAGATCGTGGAAACGCAAGGAACAAAAAACGGGTACACGGGGTCCTGCGAAGGTAACCCGGATCCGTCCGCGCGCAGAAACGACCAGCAGCGACGCCCCTCGCCCAATCTTGAGACGGGCGCAAGGTCCAGAGGTTCCGTTCGAAGCGATCGAAGTAACAAGTTCTGGTCGCTGGGGACTAATGCACCCCCGGCAACACGAGCCAGCAGGCACAACCCTCCCCCCTTCGCAAAGCGAAGGGGGACGCCTGCCAAGGGCCAGATAAACGGTCGTGGATTCGGCAGACGTCGGACCCCATTCGCTGCGGGGCCGCGGCTACGGCACGAGGATGTGCAAAACTACCCGATGATCGGCGACGCGACTCAACAGATTGGTCGCCGAGAGGGCCCGCGGTCTGGCGACGCGGGCAGTGACCGGAAGAGGGAAGTCGGCAGTCCAACATCTCGCAGCAAAGCGGCGATGTCCAACCGAGCAACGCTTCGAAATCCGAAGCAAGCTCCAAAAACCATACCCGTTCCCTTTCTCTGAAAAGGAACCATAACCAACCCCGCCCAATCGGAAACACAAAGGAGGCACACACCCACCTTCAATTAAACGCGCCCTAAAACAACAACCAACCTCCACCGTCACCGCAGTACCCAAACAACACAACACCCCATCATTCAAATCATTCCCAATCATTCACATCATAGTTCAAAATCCCCTGTCCTACGTTCGCCAAAACCGCAAAAAGACTTGGTATGATGTACCGACAGGTACCGTATTTCTAAAACGCGGTCAACGTTCGCGGTAGCTGCCCCACCAAATGCGAATCGCTCAGATCTCCCCATACGACCTCTCCTACCACGGCGGCGTAGTCGCCCACATGGCGAGCCTCAGCAAAGAGCTTGCGCGTCGAGGCAACGAAGTCGTTCTGTTCGCACCCCGCTCCCGACCACAGACGGCACCCGATGTCAGCGACCTCGAAGTCGTCCCCCTCGGCGGCAGTGTCCCATTCGCCGCCGCCGGTTCAGTATCCCGCATCTCCATGAGCATCAAGGCTGTCCGCCAGATGCGAAACGTACTCACTTCCGAACGGTTCGACATCGTACACATCCACGAGCCGCTAATGCCCTTCCTAGCAACGACCGCCAGCTGGTTCTCTCCTTGGCCGACCGTCGGTACCTTCCACGCATACAGCGAGAACATTCACCCCGGCTATCTCGCCGGTAAACCATTCTTCACCTTGGTCGCCGACAAACTCCACGGACGCATTGCAGTCTCCAATGCCGCAAAGTCCTACGCCGACAAGTATTTTCCTGACAACTACACCATCATCCCCAACGGCATCGACGTTCCGAAGTTCGAACAGCCAAGCACCAGACCAAGCGAGTTCAGAGACGACGCTATCAACATCGTATTTGTCGGAAGAGTCGGCGAGAAACGCAAAGGTCTGCGATACCTCTTGGGTGCCTACAGCACCCTCCGATGGCGTTACCCAAACCTCCGACTCATCGTTGTCGGCGCCGGGGTCCCAGACCGCGAATCGTACCGGATGATGGGCGAGCGCGGCATCGACGATGTCATCTTTGCCGGGCCCGTAACCGACACGGAACTCCCCGGCTACTACCAGCACGCCGACATCTTCTGCGCGCCAAACACCGGTCAAGAGAGTTTTGGACTCGTGCTCATCGAGGCCATGGCATCCGGCGCTCCAATCGTAGCTTCTCGTATTCTCGGCTTTGAAGGCGTCGCCGACCACGAACAAGACGCCCTCCTATTCGACGTCGGTGATGAATACGCTATCGCCAAAGCGATACGTCGCCTGATCGAAGAACCGGGACTCCGACAACGCCTCGTCGAAAACGGACGCGCAAAAGTCCAACGTTTCGGGTGGGCACGCGTTGCTGACGACGTGATCGATTACTACCACCAAGTCGCAGCCAACGCACAGGTGCCGTACGCCACCTACGAGCAGCGAGCCAGCAGTGGCTGAAACCGAGAGCGGACTTCAAAAGCTCCGCAGATCCGCCCGAACCGCGATCGCACGATGGTTTGAGGAGCCTGTATCCAGCGCCCTTGTAGCCGTCGGATTCAACGCCAACGCCGCAACCATCGCCGGCTTCCTCATCGCCGTAGTTGCCGCCGGATTCGCCGCCACCGGCCAATTCCTCATCGCCGGCCTCGTCAGCATACCCGCCGCACTATTCGACATGATCGACGGCGCAATCGCCCGCCGCACCGGTAAGGTCTCCGACCGCGGCGCACTGCTCGATTCAACCTTCGACCGCCTCTCCGAAGCCGCCCTACTCCTCGGCCTACTTATCTACTACTCATCCAACAACACCTTCCGTCAAGACGCCATCATCCTCGCATTCATCGCATTCGTCGGCTCCATAATGGTCAGCTACATCCGCGCCCGAGCCGAAGGCCTCGGCTACCAAGGCACCTCCGGATTCCTCACCCGACCCGAACGCGTCGTCATCATGACCGTCACATTGATCATCGGCCAACCCGTCTGGGGCCTATGGATACTCGCCATCGGCACTCCCCTCAGCGCCTTCTACCGCTTCTGGTCCGAGTGGCGCAACGCCGACTGACTTACCCTTATATAGATACGTCGCAATACGTCCAACCACACCGCGCAGGCGTAACTACTAAAGTAACGTCGTCCACACCAAATAGCTCGAGCAATGAATAGGGCAGCACAACTTACCATCATCACCGTCGCAATCGCGCTAATCGCGACCCTCGTCGCATTCAATAGCGATCAACCAACGACCGCCCAGAACACCGAAGAAAACTCCCCGGTGCGTTTCCTCGACGGCGGCCTCGAGAGCAACTTCCCGGAGAGCATTCGATTCTTCACCAGTTTCGAAAGCGACATCGAGATCGACGACGTCAGAGTCAGGTTTACTACCGGGCCAATAACCACCGGTCAATACGACTACCTAGACATCGACGAACGTTCCGAATCGCTCTTCGATGGCGAACTCGTCTGGCGAGTAAACACCTCCGCTCGCTATTTGCCACCCGGAACCACCGTCGATTTCGTATTCGAAGCCATCGATGAAGACGGCAACGAATACTTCTCAGAGCAATACAGCCAAATGGTCTTCGACGCCAGATTCGAATGGGAAGTAGTCAGTCGCGGACCGATTCACGTCTACTACCACGGCCCCGTGCAAGTCCGCGCCGAACGCCTCGCCGAAGCCGCGCAGGAATCCATGGAAATGATGGGTCCCATCACCGGCAGCGAAATCGAAACCCCCATCGTCGTCACCCTCTACAACAACAACGCCGAGATGATCGGCGCCGTCAGCGCCCGAAGCGCCACCATCAGCCGAGAACTCATCACCGAAGGACAAGCATTCTTCGACCATAGCGTCGTCCTCGTTCTCTCCGGGAATCGAGACATCGGCACCCTCACTCACGAACTGACCCACATCCTCGTCGGGAGAGCCGCTGGCGGCAGCACCGCTCTCGTTCCACTGTGGTTGAACGAAGGCCTCGCCGAATTCGGCAACCTAGACAAAGGCCTCTCGTACGTCTACTTCCTCGAATGGGCCGTCGACACACAAAGACTCATCCCCTTCACCCGACTCCAATCCTTCCCCGGCGATCCGAACCTAGTAATCGTCTCCTACGGTCAAAGTCGCGACTTCGTCGAATACCTAATCGAAACCTACGGTGCCGACAAGATAGCCGAAACCCTCGCCTCAATTAGCGAAGGACGCAGCGGCGACATCGCCATCCGCAACGTCTACGGCAAGACCGTCCAACAACTCGACAACGAATGGCGAGACAAAATCGGCGCCGACCCATACGTCCCACCAACTCCCACGCCAACGCCCGAAGCCGAAGCCACCGAAACGTCAGGATACAAACTCCTCACCCTGACCCCGGTCGAAGGTGGAATCGCCGTCGGTGAAACCGGAACTGAACCCACACCAGAACCGACCGTCACTCCAGTACAGCCCACGCCCACTGCGATCGCGACCGAAGCGCCGGAGGTTTTGGTCAAAGCGACCGAAGAACCGACGGAACAACCCGCGCCCGAAGACGAAACTCCAATCGACGAGCCAACGAGCTCCAGCGGCCTCTGCAACTCTAACGGCAACGGTCCATTAGAAGCGTCCGCTCTGCTTATCGCAGGTCTACTCGCAAGCGTCTTCGTATTCCGCCGAAACCGCGTGTAGCCTAGAACCGTTACCAACCCAGTGCTGCCCCATCCTTCCGCGGCTCCGTTCCAGCGCAAAGCACTCCCGTTTCCGCATCCCGCGATACAACCTGCCCGCCACCAAACCCAACGCGATCGTAGGCCCGCTGAACCAATACATCGTGCCCACGCTTCCGCAACGCTGAAACGACCGAGGCGTCGAGGTCTTCTTCGACCTTCACGCTCTTGTCCCCCTGTACGTCGATGCTGAACCGCAAAGCGTCCAAAGCCTTCTGCGAGTCCATGCCGAAGTCGACCATGTTCGAAATGACCTGAAGATGACCTTGTGGCTGTTGGAAACCACCCATCACGCCGAACGACAACCACATCTCATCGTCGCGCGTCGCCATCGCCGGAATAATGGTCTGATAAGGTCGCTTCCGACCTTCCAGGTAGTTCGGGTGGTCAGGATCAAACGAGAACAGCGAACCTCGGTTCTGCAACGCAATCCCGGTGCCCGGAACCACCAACCCAGAACCGAATCCGGCGAACAAGCTGTTGATCAGCGAGCACGCGTTACCGTCACCATCGACCGCCGTGCAGTAGATAGTGTCTCCACCACCCATCGGATCTCCATATGAAACATTCGGATTCGCCTGCATCGAGTCGATACTCGACCGCCTTCGATCGCCATATTCCTTAGTCAGCAACGGACCAATCGGCACCTCAGCAACTCGCGGGTCTGCCACGTACTGCAAAGCATCCTCGTATCCCAAACGCATCGATTCAATCAAATGATGGTAGGCATCCACCGATTGGCTTCCCATACCTCCAATGTCAAACCCCTCGGCGATATTCAACGCCATCAACGCCGCTATCCCTTGACCGTTCGGTGGGCACTCCCAGACCTCAACTCCACGGTAGCTAGTGTTTATCGCCTCGTCCCAATCCGAGTGATGCGACATCAAATCCTCCTCCGTCAGCCAACCACCCTCGTGCTGCACATACGCCGCGATCTTCTTCCCGATATCTCCCTTGTAGTAGGCCTCACTACCACCCTCAGCTATCACCTGCAATGATCCACCCAGTTCCGGCAATGCGGCCACCTCTCCGCATTTGGGCGCACGCCCACCAATCGGCAACATCTCCGCTCCGGATGGCCGATGCCTCAGCTTCGTCTCGCATCCCTTCCAACCGTTCGCGATCACCTCTGAAACCGGATAACCGTTCAACGCATAGTCGATAGCAGGCTTGAGCACCTCCGCTAGCGTCATGCGACCATAGTGGGCCAACGCTGTCTCCCAACCGTGCACCGTGCCCGGCACGCTCACCGAAAACGCACAACCATCCAACAGATTCGGTATCGAATCGAAGCCTGCCTTGCGCACATCATCCGGGTTAGCCGCCGCTCCTGAGCGTCCACTCCCGTTCAGAGCCACAACCTTCCGCTCGTCTTTATTCCAGATCAGCGCGAACATGTCACCGCCGATACCAGTTGAGCCGGGCTCAACCACATTCAACGCCGCAGCCATTGCCACCGCCGCATCTACTGCGTTACCGCCGTCGAGCATGATGCGAAGCCCTGCCTGGGCCGCCAACGGTTGGCTTGTAGCAACCGCGCCATTACGCGCCATCACCGCGGATCGACGCGACTGGAAATACGAGGATGAGTAGGGATCGATCTTTGACACGAGAGGCACCTGCTAACGGTTAGTCGGGGTAAGTTCGCCTTACATGTTAGCAAGCGATACATGACGAGGTTTGGATGGGAGATTTTAAGTCTGTGTGCCCAAACAGGTTCCAGTGTTGATAACAGTGACAGCCGCCTCGCGTCCCAATGGCGTGAGTTCCCACCACCATGTGCCATCCTTCTTGAACATTCGCAAATGCCCGTCACGTTCCATTCGCCGTCGTGCGCGCTTGGCTCTGTCTCTGTATCTCCGTGCTGCCTTATCGCTACCTTCCTTCTCGCGGTCGAAATCAGTAACCACCAGGATCTCCCCGACACGATCTTTGACAGTACCCGCTTTTTCTTCACCACTCAGCTCATGCAATGCCCTGTAAACCGCCCTGAGGTAGCAACACCCGGCGATGTTTCCTGTCTCGGTTCTATGTACGACGCTATCCAGTGAGCATCCCATCACGCTTACTCTTCTTTGTCATCGTCGCGTCCTCGTCTCGTTTGAGTCTTGACATCAGATTCTACGATTCGGCTAACGTTCCAGATTAAGCTCGCCCATTCGCTGGGAGATAGATGCCGTGAACGCGTTAAGCATCACTAGGAATTCGAGTGCCACAAACGCTACGAAGCCCCACCCAAAACCATAACCGTCGTTCCAGTCGCATACAGTTCGCACGTTGCCGAACAATCCGGATCTAGTCTCGCATGTCGCGAATGTGGCGCCTAGTAGGTTGCCGACGATCACAGCAGAGATGAACGCTGCAAGCGTACCCAACACCAGGATTCTGTTTCCTTTATAGGTCATAGCTAGTCCAAATTGTTTTGGGGTACCTAAGCGTATAATCCTCTACGGATCAACGCACCGCGTCAAGATTGGTCGGCGATTCACCCCGTCGATTCGCCAGCGTCCGCGGCATTAGGTCATGCTTCGTGTCGTGACCCAGATGGAACCGACGAAGCTCATCGATCATTTCTCCGAAGAACGAGATGCCAGTTCCGTCTGTCGTGCTCGCGATATGTGGCGTCAGGAACACGTTCCACAATTCTCGGACCGGCGAATCGGTCGGCACCGGTTCAGGATCGAACACGTCCAAACACGCGTAGATGTCGTTCTTGCGCAACCGCTCGATCAATGCGTCCGACTGAACCACCTGGCCCCGAGACACATTGACGAATACGCCGCCGGGCCGTATCCATTCCAACTCCTTCGCCCCCAACATACCCTCCGTCGCCGGGGTGTGAGGTACCAGACATACAACGACATCCGGTATGCTCATTACGTTCTCCAACGATGTCATCGTGAAGTTCATCGCCGAAGCCAACTCCCTAGGCAAATAAGGGTCGTGCAGCAAGATATCCACGCGGAACGGCACCAAAAGCTCGATCAACCGACGAGCGATGTTGCCGCCGCCGATCAATCCAACCGTTCGACCGGTCAGATCTCCCATCATCTGGAAGTCTGGCTCATGTGCGCGCTGATATCCCGTCCCCCATTCCTGATCTGTGATCAGTCTTCGATAGTGCGCTCCGACCTTCTTCAAACCCATCATCATCATCGCCAACGCCCACTCCGACACCGGCAAACTCGACGCATGAGTGGTATCTACTGCCTTCACGCCTCGATCAGCACATGCCTCAACATCGATCCGTTGTGCAAACCGATCTCCCTCAAGCTCACCGACCAACCTCATAGACGGTGCGGCGTCTAAGATGTCACCTGTCACACGCGGCGACCCGTGGCAGACAATCATGGCATCAACACTTGACGCGAAATCTTTGAAATCAGCGATCACCTCATGCGAAGATTCCGGTGCCGAATACCAGTCAGACGATTCATTGAACTCCCGAATTTCGAACGCCGCGAATTCTTTAAGCAGGTCAACCTCATGATCCTTGATGCCCCGCTCAATATAGCCCGCGTTGCACGCCAACCCTACCTTCAACTTGTCACCCATTGAACCGACCTCCGATCAACGTGCGCGCGGATTCAGGATGTCGTTGAGCGCGTCACCTAGTATGTTCCAGCAGAATATCATCAGCCAAACCACCACAATCGGTGACAGCAACTGCTCCGGGTGGCTCCGTAAAGTCTCGACCGCCGCACTGCCCGTTCTTGCAGTCACGTCCCCAATCATCACCCCCAAACTTGGTCGCGGCGGCTGGACCCCGATACCGAAGAAACTGGCTACGACCTCCCCGAGAGCGACGGCACCCATTCCAAAACTGACGCTCACGATCAACGGCGTGATCACATTGGGCAAGATATGCCGCAACAGGATTGTCGGAGTGCCCACTCCCATTGACCGGGCCGCGTCGACATAAGGCGCATCACGAATTGCGAGCGTCTGCCCTCGTATCAGGCGCATTGCACCGAACCACGAAAGCGGTAGAAAAGCCAAACCCAAAACGATGTAATCGACGGCACCGGACGAGTTGACCCCGGATATGAACGTATTGTCCTCTATCCAGTACCCGAACTCTTTAATCCTAGGCCGCACGGTCGCAGCGATGATCAACACCAAAAGGAAATCGGGTACGACCGCGACCACCTCTCCCGTCCTCATGGTGATGATGTCCGCGATCCCTCGTAAGTACCCTGCCGCCATTCCCAGAGCCAAACCAAGAAAAACGCTGGCCGTCAATATCGTGATCACGGTCAGGATGATCGTCGTCTGAATCCCCCAAACGACCCGCGTGAAAATGTCCCGCCCCAAACGATCAGTGCCCAACCAGTTTTCGGCGTCTGGTCCGGCTTGCGTTTTGGCTAGATTGGTCTCAGAGTAATCGTGTGTAGCGACGACAGGAGCTAAGATGCCGATCGTGTAGAGGAACAGTAGCACGCAGACTGCAATTAAAGCCAACTTCCGCTTCCGCAACTCGGTCCAAGCGTGTCTTAGGAAACTGTCAGACGCGTCTACCTCAAGTAACTGCGAAGGTTCGGGTTGTGCAGTCGCCGTAGTTCCAGACTGATTCATTTCACGCTCGTAACCTTATCCTCGGATCGATTAGCGAGTACATGATGTCCGCGACCAAATTCGCAATTGCGAGCATTGTCGCACCAAGCAACGTCAAAGTCGTCAGTACCGGATAGTCGCGTTGGAAAACCGCCTCTAAGGCCAACCGTGACACCCCTGGAATTCCGTAAATCAACTCCACGATCAGCGAACCGCCGAACAACCCAGCCAGCGAAAATCCCAAAATCGTTACTATCGGCAATAGTGCGTTACGGGCGATATGCCTTCGGTTGACCGTCATGTGCCCCATGCCTTTGCCATGAGCCGTTCGCACATATTCCTGACCCAACACATCCAGAGTAGACGCCCGCATGTAGCGCATGAAGACGAACGCGCCAGGCACGCCAATCGTGAACGCCGGCAATATCGCATGCGTCGAGAACATGCCCGACCATCCCGAAACTGGAATCCAATCTAGCCACAGCGCGAATACCAAGATCAAGAACGGTGCGGTAAAGAACACCGGCAATGCGTAGACAAGGAGCATAAAAGTCGTCATCGTCGGGTCTTTCCAAGTCCCTTGACGCATTGCTGCCCAGAACCCGAGTGGCAACCCGATGAGAAGAGTCACCACGTACGAAACGATATTCAATTCCAACGATACGAGCAGTTTCGGCCCCAAAAGCTCGATGACATCGCGCCCTCGGTACCGATAACTCTCGCCGAAATCGCCTTTCAGTGCATTTGCGGCATAGCGTGTGTACTGCACTAGGAACGGGTCATCAAGGCCGAGGCGATCACGGATCCGCGCTATCGCTTCCGGATCCGCGCGCTGACCAGCCATTAATTCGGCCGGATCACCTGGTGCCACGGAACCGAGTGAGAAAATGAACAACCCGGCGACGAACAACAATACGGGCGTCCAAAGCAGTCGTCGGGAAATGTAGATCAGCATTGCGCTTCAAATGCTAGCATTCAGCGCCGCGTCTCTCAACGACAACATAGGACGCCCGTAAAGCACTGCATCTGATCAACTAGAAATCGATCTCCTTCTCGATCCATACGTCCTTCAGGTAGTAACTGCCAAGTGGCGAGATACGGAATCCATTGACCCGGCGATTGACCAGAATCTTGCCCTCAGTGCCCCACCACATCGGCACCCACACAGCATCGTTGACGATTATCTGCTCCGCCTGCTGGTATAGCTGAACTCGTCGCGCTGGGTCTGGCTCGGTCGTCGCCTCATCAAGCAATGCGTCCACTTCGTCGTTCGAGTACTGAGTCTGGTTGATGGAACTGTCACTACGGAACAACACGTCTACAAAGGTATGAGGATCCGGGTAATCGGGACTCCATGCCAATGAGAATACTTGGAGCCGGTAGTTGTCGATTTCCTGCAAGAACGTCGCCCATTCGACTTCTTGAAACTCAACCTCTACCCCAAGAGTTCGCGCCCACATATCTGCGACCGCCAGAAGGTAAGTAGGTGGTGAACCTCCGGTTCCTGGAGTCGTGAACACGATGCGAGGAAGTGATTCAGGGTCCGCATACTTCGACATCGCCAGTTCTTCCTGGGCTTTTTCGGCATCGAACCTCAATCCTTCAAGGTCGGGATTGAATCCGACGAAACCTGGCGGTATCGGACCGTACGCTGGTTTCGCTCGATTATTTAGTACCGCCTCCGCGATGAGTTCCTTATCGACCGCGTAATTGAGCGCCCTTCGGAAGTGAACATCGTCGAACGGCGCTTGCTCGACGTTGAATCCGATGTAATACGTAACAAACTCGGCCGGTACATCGACAACCTCTTGCGATAGCTGCTCATTCGGATCTGTTACCCGTTCGTAGGAGGCCGCTGGAATCCCGGTGACGTGTATCTCTTCGTTTTCATACATCGCCATCGCAGAACCACCCGCTAGAATGAATTGCACCTCATCCAAGAACGCAGGCGTATCCCAGTAGTTGTCGTTGCGAGCAAGAACCATGCTTACTCCGATTTCGTACGACTTCAAAACGAACGGACCAGTTCCGATCGGTTCATCGGTCCAGGTCTCACCTCCTGATTCGACGTTGTTACGATTGACCACGAAGGTAACTGGGTAGGTTAGTTTGGCAATGAAATACGGCTTGGGACTATCGATCTCGACTTCCAACGTGAGATCATCGATCACCGTGATTCCTTCCGCAGACGTGGCATTGCCGTCGACTATGTCGTTGATCCCGACGATGTCACCGAGAAACTCCTTCACAATCGGCGAACCCGTTTCGGGCAACGCCGCCCTTTCCCACGACCACTTGAAATCGAATGCCGTTACCGGACTGCCATCGCTGAAAACCAAACCTTCTCGGAGAATGAAACGATAGACAGTCCCATCCGAACTGACGGTAAAACTCTCGGCCAGGTCCGTCACGATTGGATTGTTCGGATCATCTGTCAGTCTCGTCAAACCGCTGAACAACTGCAAAGTTATGTCGTAGGAAGTGCTGTCTGTGGTCAAGGCGGGATCGAATGTAACCGGATCCGAACCCAGTAGACGGAAAACGCCACCTCTTCGCGCATCGAATTCGCGGTCATCGACATCCTCAGCCGCCTGCGACGCAGCTGTGGCCGTCTCTTCAGCGACAACGGTTGCTTGCTCCCCGGCGGACGCGGTAGCTTCCGCAACTGCCGTAGATGTGGCGGCGGCGATGGCCGTCGCTGTCGGTGCGACGCCTGAACTGGTTCGCTGAACCTCCGGCGCCTCCGTTGGGACCTGTGTAGCAGTGGGTTCGGGAACCGACGTGGGGGTAGGCGGCACGGGAGTTGGTTCGTCTGCACTGCAACCGATTGCAAACATCACCGCGACAGCTAGTCCGGCAATCATCAATCTTGGTACGTATCTCATCGCTCTTTGCGCTTTCTTCACTTCAGATTTTCAGACTTCCCATTTAGATACACAGTATCAAACCACGATCCAGAAATGGGAAATTCTGATCGACTTCACGTTTGGCTAGGTGAATTCGGCGAACTCACCTAACCAATTTCGTTGACGGAAATCCGTCTGGATCAACCGTCTATCCAAACGTGTTGATAAATCGGCACGGACAACGGTGGGAACGTCAATCCTTCGATGTGCTGCTTCACCAGAACCTTGCCTTCCACGCCCCACCACAACGGCAACCAAGCTGCATCCTCAACGATGATCTCTTCAGCTTCTTGGTACAACTCAATCCGACGCACTGGATCGGCTTCAACGTTCGCCTCCTCCAGCAATGCGTCGACCTCAGGGTTCGAGTAGTTCGTATTGTTGATTGAACTACCCGTCCTGAAGAGCACATCGACGAATGTGTGCGGATCGGGATAGTCGGCCTGCCAAGCCAGTGAGAATGCCTGGAGTCGATTTCGATGCAGGTCCTGCAAGAACGTCGCCCATTCGACCTGCTGAATCTCCACATCAACTCCCAATGTTCGGCGCCACATGTCGGCAACTACCTCGGTCGTCAGACTGGGTGACCCGCCGGTACCCGGTAGAGTAATCACGATGCGAGGTCTGGTATCCGGATCCGCATATTTCGACAATGCCAGCTCTTCCTTCGCCTTCTCCTCATCGAAACTCAACCCTTCAAGATCCGAGTTGAAGCCAACAAAGCCCGGCGGTATCACGCCCGTCGCAGGTCGCACCAAGTCGGAGAATACCGCCTCTGCGACCAGTTGCTTATCCACCGCGAAATTCAGTGCACGTCGGAAATGCACGTCGTCGAACGGTGCCTCTTCCATGTTGAAGCCGATGTAACTAGTGCTAAATGACGGCGGTACCTCGATCACATCCTTAGAAATCTCCTCGGTAGGATCGGAAACCCGTTCCAAGTCTGCGAGGCCGATACCCGTGATGTCGATCTCGTCGTTCTCGTACATCGCCATTGCGGAGCCGCCGGCGAGCAAGAGGTG
Organism: Dehalococcoidia bacterium; assembly: GCA_965232825.1. Taxonomy (GTDB): domain Bacteria; phylum Chloroflexota; class Dehalococcoidia; order Lucifugimonadales; family Lucifugimonadaceae; genus Bin127. Next base: position 1,537,736 of record OZ247429.1, read on the forward strand.
CACTTCGTCAAGGTGCGGGGCGTCACCCCAGTAGTTGGGGTTCTTCGACAAAATCATGCGCTCGCCGATACTGTAGCTCTTCAATATGAACGGGCCTGTGGCAACCGGGGAATCGGTCCAGTTTTCGCCACCTGACGTGACGTTATCGGCATTGACTACGAACGCAATGGGATAGGTCAACTTGGCGATGAAATAGGGTTTTGGTGCATCGATTGTGACCTGCAACGTGTGGTCATCAATCACCTCGATGCCGTCGGCCGTGGTGGCGGCGCCGTCGATGATCGCCTGCACCCCTACGATGTCGCCTAAAAATTCGTCGACGATCGGCGACTCGGTGTCCGGGTTTGCTGCCCGTTCCCACGACCACTTAAAGTCTGAAGCTGTAACGGGCGAACCGTCGCTAAACTTCAGATCCTCTCTGAGGATGAACTTGTAGGTTTTCCCACCGTTGCTGACCGTGTAACTCTCCGCCAGGTCGGTTACGATCGGTTCGTCCGATTCTCCTGTCAGCTTCACCAGACCGCTGAACAATTCAATCACGATTCCGTACGACGTACCGTCAGTCACCAAAGCGGGGTCTAACGTCGGCGGGTCTGACCACAGCCGCCGGAAGATTCCACCACTTCGATCTTCATCGCCGGTATTCTCCGGTGTTTGAAGCAGCTCGGGGGCAACTTTTGACTGACCTGAACTCGGTGTCGGGCGTTCGGCCCGTGTTGGCGGGGGTGTCGAAACAACGGTCGGGACTTGCGTCGCGGTTGGTTCGGGTGCGGGTGGTTGCGTCGGTTCTGGTTCGGTCGTGCACGCCGCGGCGAACAAGGCAACCGCGGCGATCAACGATACACCAAAGAAACGGGCTATCTTCATCTGCTATCTCCAGCTATCACTTCGATTTCTGACTGCCTAATTATTCTTACGAATCAGTTACTCAGTTTGGATTGCGAGTCTGTGATGTCGTACCAAATTAACGTGGAATATCCGGACATCATGGTTGCTTGTCATTCATAAGGTCTTCAATCCTAGGGCGGTCGTTCCTGTCAACACCACTTATTAGCCACGGGTCGAGGATTGAAGATACGCCTTCAAGAAACCATCGAGATCACCTTCCAACACGCCGCGAGCATCCGAAACTTCATAGTCGGTGCGGTGATCCTTCACCATCTGGTAGGGATGCAAGACGTAGCTGCGTACTTGGCGTCCAAACTCCGCCGAAATATGATCGCCCTTGAGCTTCGCCTGTTCCGCCGCCCGTTTTTGATTCTCGAGATCGGTGACTCGAGCGTGCAAAATCTTCATCGCAACTTGGCGGTTTTGGGCTTGCGAACGTTCGTTTTGGACAGAAACCACGATACCCGTCGGTTCGTGCGTCAGGCGGACCGCGGTTGAGTTTTTTTGCACACTCTGACCGCCGTGCCCGCTCGCTCGAAAGGCCTCCATGCGGACTTCCGATGGGTCGATCTCAACTTCATCGGCAGCGGCAGGTTCGGGATATACCTCGACCAATGAGAAACTCGTGTGTCGACGATTCCCTGAATCGAAGGGCGAAAGGCGGACTAGGCGATGCACACCCCTTTCAGATCTCAAATACCCGTAGGGGTGGTCACCGGAAACCCGCACCGCCGCCGACTTGATTCCTGCTTCCTCGCCCGGAGTAAAGTCGAGAACGTCCGCATCGTAGCCGGCCTGCTCGCTCCATCGCAAATACATCCGCAGCAACATCTCTGACCAATCTTGGGCGTCTACCCCGCCAGCGCCTTGCTTCACCGAGATGATCGCTGGTCTTGCGTCATGTTTTCCGTTCAACTGCAATTGGAATTCTTGGTCCGCCAGATCAGCGCTCAAGCTCTCCGCATCGAGTCCAAGCTGGGCCAGCATCACGTCATCAGACTCGTCATCCGCCAACTCGATAAGTTCCACTAGCTCCTCTGATCGTCGTTGGAGCGTTTCCCATGCGGTCACCTGATCTTTCAATGCGGTCAAAGACTGCATGCGACCTTGTGCCTCTTGGTGATCTGACCAGAAACCGGGATCCAGGGTCTGCTTTTCCAAGAGCGAGATTTGCGAATGCTTTTTGGCGAGGTCAAAGATGCCTCACGATCTGCGCGATGCGTCCGCGTAACTCTTTGGCGTTTGATTGGAGCTGTGGGTCCATGGCTGGATTCAAGTATATGAATCGTTGGTTTCGGGGGAGGCCCAACAAACACGCACGCCCCTCGGTTTCCCAAGGGGCGTAGCGTGCGATTTCAGTCTTACGACTTGAGCGTCATCGCTTATGGGGCGATGTCGTGGCCCGAAGTGTAGTAGACCCAGATACCACTGCCAATCACGATGTCTTCGTCCGTCTTGAGGACGTCCCACGTGTTGTTGATGTGGTCCCATGTGTAGGCACGGGTGTATTTGCCGAGGTACTCAGCCGCAGTGATCGGGTCGTTGTTGCTGTTGCGCAACGACTCGCCTGCGTTGTCCTGCGTCTGGTCGCCGTCGGTGTCCACGACGCCCACGAAGTTCCAGCCCTCATCGGTCGGGATGTCCGTCGGGTTGGGTTGGCCGTCGGTTGAACGGTCGCCCTTGCCTGCGAGCTTCACGGCCTGCGTGATGAAGCCTTGTGAGTGGACCCAGTAGCCGTAACGGGCTTCTACATCGTTCAATGCAGCAACTTCGTCACTGGTCATCCAGACACCGTCTACTCGTGTCGCCATGCGCCACGGGCTGATCGGATCGGTTACGTTCCAACCGATAACCTGGTCGACTGCGGGGTTGGTGAACACTGCGTGCAATGCTCGGTCAACCGGGTTCGCCGGGAACGAGATCGAGTTCCAACCTGCGAGCAGGTCGATAACGAACGGTAGCCGCTCCTTGACGGTGAAGCTGTAGGTGTGGTCGCCTTCGTTGTTGGCCGCGTCGTTGGCTTCGACGTAGACCTCATAGGTGCCGATTGCCAGAGGCTCGGGCCACCATACGAATTCATTGTCTTCCAACTCTTGCAGGTCGGCAGTGTAGTCGGTGCCGTCGACCTCGAAGGTTGAGACATCTACCGTGGTGCCTTCGTCGCCGAAGTCCAGCAAGACGAACGGTCGCACTTCGAAGACATCTTCGCCTTCGTCCGGCACGAGTTCACCTTCCTCGGCATCGCTTTCCCACGCAGCTTTGAGGTCGGTGTCGTAGACGAAGTTCACGGTGGAGGCCGAGTAGTTCAGTACCCGATCATCGTCTCGGTTGTAGGCGCTGCGGTCGCGGCCCCATACGATGACGGTCAACGTGCCATCTTCGAGCGCTTGGTCACCAGAAAGGTTCGACCAATCGTATTCCCAGTTGTTGCCCGCGCGTCGGTGAGCGTTCGTTTGTGCGACGTCGAAGTAGGTTACCGGAGCATCATCTGCAACGGCATCTGCCTCGTGGTCGGGACACATGGTCCGAACATCGTCATCGCCCGGGTCTGGAGCGGTGGTGTGCACATCTTGTTGAGGTTCTGCATCGCCAATTTCGGCACTCGTAAACGTACCAGTGCGGTTCGAGGCGAATTTAGCCGGGCTAGTTTCCTTCTTGTCGTTGTCCCAGTAAAGGTTGTCACAGACAACCGAGAACTGTGGAGCGCCTTGGATGGCCTCGTTTGCAGAGATCGAGATCTTCATCCCGGCTTTCGTCAACTCGGCCGAGCCTTCGCCGTCGACATCCTCGTTAAGGCCGGTACCTCCGGTCAGTGTGACCGAGAAGGTCGGGAGGATGCCGTCGCTCAACTCGATGCCATCAAGACGCCGGTCAGTCGATTCGTTACCTGCTAGGTCAGATACCGATTGTCCGGATGCGAGGTCAACGCTAGGCGTTGAGTCTGGCGCTAACTCTTCCTCGAGCAACAGATAGACCTTGTCGCTGTCTACGGCTACGTCCACTACCGTGGCGTCGGAACCGCCGTCGAGTTCGACATCGAAGGTGCCGATACCGACCGTAGCCGGATCGAGCGGACCGTCGAATCTGACCATGACACCAGCGCTGTTCCTCGACTCGTCTCCGTTTCCGTCGACGAAGAAGCCAGTGGCCGACTCGTCTTCCTGGTAGTAGGGGTCGACATCGTCGAGGTAGTAGGTGTGTCGTGAGTAGACACCCAAGACGTTGTGCTTGATGTCGTCGTCGCGGTCTTTACTGGCCGTGCCGAGGTCGTGGATGAAGGTCGGAGAGCTCGGGTCGGCATCGGAGAAGCCGATGTTACCGGCAACGTCCATCACAACAGCTTGGATGTCGATATGGTCGTTGTAACGATCGTCGTTTTCAGACGATGGCGGGAAGTCGATGCGGATAATCGTGTCGAACTCGCCAATGACATCGCCGTCGTCAAAGTCTTCAGCGTCAGCCGTCTTCCGGACATCTTCGCCTTCGTCGGTTTGCTCATCGGGGTCGAGGTAGACGTCTTCGCTCTTGATGATGCCGTAAGTCGGGTTGTCATTGCTGTAACCGGCGTACTGGGAGCGTAGCGATGCCGCAGAATCACTCTGTGCATCACAATCGCCGTCCGATTCGTCTTCGTCAGTGCCACCACCGATTGCATCGACACACACGCGCCCGCGATCTTCATCAATGTCTGGTACCGGTTCGTTGCTGTAGAGAACACCCAAATCCCAAACAGGCTCGTCATCTGTGGGTTGCAGAGTGTTGTCGGCGAAAATCTTGAACGAGTCCTCGCGCAGGCCAGCGCCGCCAGTGTCGGTGAAGCTACCGATAAGCTCCGGCGAGTCGTCGGTGCTCGCGGTGCCATCGACTGGCGAGTCGACCTGAATGATCGGCGCGTCCTTGTCGACGGTGATCGAGACCGAACGGTTGTCACCATTGGAGTTCTTGTAGGTGATGGTTACCGGGCCGCTCTCAACACCGATAATGGCGTAATCGTCGATGTCTGCGCTGGTCGCATCGCCAGCCAGCAAGCCCCAGTTACATCGCTCAGCCGTGCCGTCGTCGTCGTCATCACAACGACCATCGCCGTCAGCGTCTGTCAATCGGACATAACCCTCGTAGACGCCGGAGAAGCGCTCAACTTCTTTCAACCAGAGGTTCTGAGTCGGCGCGTTTCCGTCCGAACTCACCCGGAGGATTAACGCGTCTTGGTTGTCGACACTGTTAAGGTCTTCATCATCGACGAAGACGGGCGACACAGCATCCGCTGGGTTGCCGTCGGTGCCAGTGTAATCGCTTTTCTTCTTGCCACCAACGATTTCTTCGTATTCGCTTGTCTGATAGTAGATGTATTGGACAGCGATTGTGACGTTTGCGGGCAACGCAACGGTCACGCGCATCCAAGGAGCAATGCTACCTTCGGTTCCTGGGTTGAAGTCTTCATCCCTTTCAATGTATCGACCCAGATCGACTATATTATCGCCCGCTGTGCCGGCAGTGGTGACGGTTCCAAACCAATAAAGCTTGCCATCTGGCGCCATCGGGAACTGTGTGCTTCCGTCGCCGGTGAGCCTAAACTGAGCATCACCAGAATTGGGTATCGTTCGCTGAGCGGTTTCAACCCTCAACCTATCGAAATAGGCTGTTGCACTAGTCAACGGAATTTGAGTAGTATCCGGGGTGTCAGCGTCACCGTCGTGATCGCCTGTGTCCAACAGTTCGTCGGCCAAATCACCGAGCGCGTCGCGGATTTCTCCGGTAATTGCCTCGCTTAAAACACCGTTGGTGGGGAGGTCTGTTGGAACCGCGTCGGAATCCGAGACAGCGTAGATCTTCCCGGTCCTCTTGTCTCGCCCCTTATCCTCGATGCTTATCTTGATGAGGTCGGCGTTCTTGAGGATTGCGCGGGGCCGATCGCCCGAGGTCTTCGGGTCGATGGCGTAGGTGGCGAAGATGCTGTCTGCTTCGGTGATGCTGTCACGACCAGCCACGTCGTAGTCCTCCACATTTCCGTCGCCGTCATCACAATCTCCTACTCCGAAGGCATCGGTGTTAGTGGTGTAGCAAGTGCCGACGTTGAGCACGCTAATATCCCCGGTAGCTGCTTCTACCGTATCCGGTGAGCCGGCTCGCACCGCCACCACCGCAACGGCAAGTATCAGCACGGCCAGAGCCGTCAAGATTCTCGATGAAAGCTGCACAGCTGCAGTCCTCCTGTATCTATCTCTCTACCGGTTCGATACCCGACACGTAGACTCCAGCGATCTCATCGCCAAAATCAAAGCGGTCTTGCCCGGATGTTTCCATAGCACTCTCAAGACGCGCAACGAACCACACGTCCGTAGGCACGCCCTGAAAACTATATGATACCGAATATATGCCACCACGCGCGCCCTGTCAATCAAATTCTCTCAAACAGTTGTTATTGCCCTCACCCTAGCCCTCTCCCGCTCAGCGGGAGAGGGGATCGTTGTCGTGGGTAAGGATGATCGCTGCGACGGGAGGGCGGGTGTCGCGGGGATGGTGGGGGTGTTTTGATTTTGCGTGTCGGGGCCCCTCGCCCTAGCCCTCTCCCGCCCAGCGGGAGAGGGGACGATCGTTGCGGGTAAGGATGATCGCTGCGATGGTAGGGCAGGCTGTTGCTGCGATGAAGGGTTTACGACGCCTGTCGGTCGGATTCGGGTATTTCGCAGAAGCACCCCCGACCACTACCACGATCCCCTCTCCCGCTCGGCGGGAGAGGGCTAGGGTGAGGGCACGGGGACGGGCGGGGCACCACCGCTCAACCTCACAACAACTCACCCCCACAACAACCATCTTCCGTCACCGCTGCAATCACCCCCGACCACTACCACGATCCCCTCTCCCGCTCGGCGAGAGAGGGCTAGGGTGAGGGCACGGGGACGGGCGGGGCACCACCGCTCAACCTCACAACAACTCACCCCCACAACAACCGTCTTCCGTCACCGCTGCAATCACCCCCGACCACTACCACGATCCCCTCTCCCGCTCGGCGGGAGAGGGCTAGGGTGAGGGCACGGGGACGGGCGGGGCACCACCGCTCAACCTCACAACAACTCACCCCCACAACAACCGTCTTCCGTCACCGCTGCAGTTACCCTCTCCCACAACAACCGTCCCCTCTCCCGCTCGGCGGGAGAGGGTTAGGGTGAGGGCACTTTGGTTCTCCATCCGTCCCTTCCCAGCACAAACAAAACGCCCCCCGTGTTTCCACGGGGGGCGTCTCTTACCGTTCTTGGTGTCTCGGTGTCCCTTACGGGGCGATACCGCCGCCGAAGTAGACCCAGATGCCTTGACCGATTTCGATGTCGTCATCGTCCTCGAGGACCATGAATTCGCTACGGACTGCATCCCAGGTGTAGGCACCCTTGTTGTTGCCCAAGTAGTCACCGGCGTCGACCGCGGTTTCGCCGTTGGCCAATGTCTCGCCGAAGTCGTCTTCAGTCTGGTCGCCATCTTGGTCGATGACACCGACGAAGTTCCAACCTGGCAGTGTCGGGATCGACACTAGGTCCGGAGGAGTGATCTCGGGGTCGGTGCGGTTGATACCGCCAACGAGCTTGACGCGTTGCGTCACGAAGCCTTGGGTGTGCACCCAGTAGCCATACTGAGCGTGCACCTTGTTCAGAGTCGCAAACTCTTCGTGCGTCGACCACTCGTCTTCCATCCGGGTAGCGATGCTCCACGGCTTCTCGGGATCGCTCGCGTCCCAACCGGCAACCATATCGACCACGCCCTCGGTGAAGACGCTTTCAATCGCGTTGTCGGCAGGATTGGCCGGGAAGGAGACTGCGTTCCAACCTGCGATCAGTTTCAAGTTAAAGGCCGAACGTTCGGCGACCTTGAAGCTGTATTCGAAGGAGTCCGTGTTGCCAGCCGCGTCGACCGCATCAACAGACACTGTGTGGCTGCCGAGGCCAAGCGACTCTGGCCAGTAGAGGAAGCGGTTGCCGCCGATGCTGCTGATCTCCTGGACGGTGCCGTCGATCATCAACTCGTCAATAGCGACGGTCGTCGCGTCATCGTAGCCGAGCAAAACGAACGGTCGCGACTCGGTAACGGTGTCACCATCTCCAGGAGTCGGCATCGGGTCGCTCAACGTCGTGTCGTAACGGAACTCTGCCGTCGCCGCACCCCAGTTGTAGGTGTCGGACTGCGCCGGATCGCCGTTATTCCTCTCCGAGCTCAAGCTGGCGTACGATTGCCGGTCTCGTGCGAAGGCAACGACGGTAAGCTTGCCGTCGGGCAGGCCTTTGTCGCCATTCAGGTCAACCCACTCGTACTCCCAGGTCAGACCGGGGCGTGAATACGACTGAAGTTGTTGCATCTCGATCGCTTCATCCCCACACGAGAATTCGCTTCCGTAGAGATTTTGATCATCGTCGCTGCCGGGGATAAAGCTAGCACTTCCGTTAGTAAGCGCGCCGCTTCGCTGTGCACTGATGTCGTCCAACGACTTATCGTTCTCGTTGTCGCTGTCACTGTCCCAAGCGATGTTCGAACAGACCACTACCAGTGACGGAGTGGAGTTGATCTCTTCATCAGCAGCGATGGTGACGATGATGGAGTCGTTGGTCAGAGCCGACGGGCCTTCATCACCCTCGCCGGTACCGGAGCCACCGCTCATTGTGACCGACAGTTCGGGGGCGATGCCATCCTTAGTCACGAACGGGCGCTGAGCACCGCCGGTCAGGCGGTTGCCTGCCGGGTCGGACACCCATTCACCAGCGGCGATGTCGACATATGGTAGAGCGTCGGACGCGAGTTCGGACTCTAGGAGCAGGTAGACTGCACGTCCTTCAACATCGACATCTATGATGCCTACCTGCTGAGTTCCGGCACTGTCGAGTGATACCGAGAAGGTATCGACACCGATCGAGTCGGGATCAACGGCCTTGTCGAATGCCACTAAGATACCGGAGCGGCTCGCCTGCGGAACGTCGTCGTCGTTCTCACCGTAGAAACCGGTCACCGACTGCTCTTGGTAGATCTCGGGGTCGGTCTCGTCGAGGAAGAAGATGTGGCGAGCGTACCAACCGATAACGTTGTATCGATCAGTTTTACGGTCACCTGACTCTTCGCCGAGGTTGTTGATGAAGCGCGGGCCGTCGTTATCGCTGTCCGAGAAGCCTAGGTTACCGGCAATGTCTGCTACGACCGCCTGGAAGTCGATCGTGTGGTTGTAGGTTTCTTCATCTTCCGGAAGGAAATCGATCCTCACGGAATCGCCAAAGGTACCTGTCGCATCACCGTCGCTAAAGTTGTCGGCTTCGATAGATTCGAGTTCATCGTCGGGATCGTTAAGATCGCTATCTAGGCCAAAGACGTCACCGTGCCCAATGACCGCATACGTCGGGCTCGTAGTGGAATACCCCGCGTAATCTTCGAGCGACTCAACTTTACCGTTACCGGCTGCAACATCAGCGGCAGGCAGATCCAACGCCACTTGTTCGGAGTCTTCACCGTTTTCGTCGTCGTCAGCTATGTGGTCGACGTAGAGATGGAAGGTGTCTTCACGGAGACCGGATCCTCCTCGGTCCAAGAATGAACCGGAGAATTCAGGCGATGTGTCTTGGCCCTCTGACTCGTGTTGCGGGGTGTCGATGGTGATTTCGGGTGGTCCAGTGTCGATCTCGATCTCGTGTAGCTGCGTCGAGCCATCGGTGTCCTTGTAAGCGATCACCACTGGGCCGCTCTCAACACCGATAACGGCTGCTCCATCGTCTTCGTGCCCTGAAGCGTTGCCAACCGATAATCCCCAACCATCGGCATCCGCTCCGCCACCATTTTCATCGGTTAGTTCTAGGTAGCCTTCGTACCGGCCCGTAAAACGACCAGTCTCATGCAAATACAGTTGTTGGCGGCCTTCCCTGCCGTCCGAACGGGCTTCTACCACGATCTCCGCAGAAGCGTTTTTCTTCTCCGCGTTGGAGAAATCGGGCGCGAATGGCTCTGCTTCATCAACCGTGGTACCGGTCTCGTTATAGTCTGCCAGCGTGTGACCGCCGATCAGCGTCTCCCACTCGCTGGTGTGGTAGACGATGTACATCAGGACGATTTCTCTGTCATCCGCAAGCGATATCCGAATACTCAACCAAGGAGCGACATCGTCATCTCCGTCTTCACCTGCAACAGCGCCAGAGCCAACGTCTTCGTCGAGTACCAAGGTTTTCAACTGCCCAAAGGACGAGGGGTTGCTGTCATCTTCGTCTCTTACGATGCCCCAGAATGTCACTAGTGAATCGTCGCTCACATCCATCGGCATGTATTCGTCGGTCGTCGCATCTCTAAATATGGTGATACCTGTCTGGACACCAGGTTGGTCTATTACGAACTCAGCAGAGTTACGCACTGTCGTGGTGCGGGCATCCCAAGACATTGCGTCGCTGGCACTTCCATTGACCCCGCTGTAGGTCTTCTGGATGATCTCCAGATAACCGCTTTCATCGACGTCTTCCGTCTCAGGATTGTCAGCGCGGCTGAATACACAGGCAACAGCTGAATCAGCTGCGGCGCAATCCGGTGTTCCATCATCGTCGCCATCTGGGTCGGCGGATATTGCATTACCAACCGGCAACAGAACTGGCGTGCGCTTGTCGCGACCGGAGTCTGCGATGCTGACCTTGATCAGGTCGGCGTTTGTCAAGACTGCGCGCGGGCTGTCCGGCGCCGTCTTGGGGTCGTGTGCATAGGTGGCGTAGACTGTTGCCACTTCGCCCACCTCGTCACGGCCTGCGACGTCGTAATCTGCGCCGTCGCCGGAGTCACAGTCACGAACATCATCATCACCACTAGCCTGGAAGAGCTCATCGTCCGTGGCGTAACAAGTTCCGACGTTGAGCACGTCGATAGTTCCGGTAGCTGCTTCTACCGTATCCGGTGAGCCGGCTCGCACCGCCACCACCGCAACGGCAAGTATCAGCACGGCCAGAGCCGTCAAGATTCTCGATGAAAGCTGCACAGCTGCAGTCCTCCTGTATCTATCTCTCTACCGGTTCGATACCCGACACGTAGACTCCAGCGATCTCATCGCCAAAATCAAAGCGGTCTTGCCCGGATGTTTCCATAGCACTCTCAAGACGCGCAACGAACCACACGTCCGTAGGCACGCCCTGAAAACTATATGATACCGAATATATGCCACCACGCGCGCCCTGTCAATCAAATTCTCTCAAACAGTTGAGAACTAGGATGCGAAGGAGGGGGAAGGAGGGGAAGGATCACCGCCGCCCCCCGTCATTCCCGCGGACGCGGGAATCCAGAGTAAGGCAAAGCACGCCGATCCCACACGCTTTGAACTAGGATTTGAAGGATGGGGAAGGATGGAAAGGATGGGGTGTTGGTCGGAGACGTGGATGCTAACGATGGGGATCGCCATCAGCAAGGCCTTCATCCGAAGTATCTCCTAGACCCACAATCCTTCAAATCCTTCCCCATCCTTCACATCCTAGTTCAAACCCGCCGATCCCACACGCTTTGAACTAGGATTTGAAGGATGGGCAATGATGGAAAGGATGGGGTGTTGGTCGGAGACGTGGATGCTAACGATGGGGGTCATGAGGATCGCCGGCTCCCCATCAGTAAAGACATCACCCGAAGTATCTCCTAGACCCACAATCCTTCAAATCCTTCCCCATCCTTCACATCCTAGTTCAAGCACGCCGATCCCACACGCTTTGAACTAGGATGCGAAGGATGGGGAATGATGGAAAGGATGGGGTGTTGGTCGGAGACGTGGATGCTAACGATGGAAATCATGAGGATCGCCGACTCCCCATCAGTAAAGACATCACCCGAAGTATCTCCTAGACCCACAATCCTTCAAATCCTTCCCCATCCTTCAAATCCTAGTTCAAGCACGCCGATCCCACACGCTTTGAACTAGGATGCGAAGGAGGGGGAATGATGGAAAGGATGGGTGTTGGTCGAGGACGTGGATGTTAACGATGGGGGTCACCATCAGCAAGGCCTTCATCCGAAGTATCTCCTAGACCCACAATCCTTCAAATCCTTCCCCATCCTTCACATCCTAGTTCAAACCCGCCGTTTTGCGTTGTAGCGGTTGTTGAACAGTCGCCTGAATTCTAGGCGTTCCCCGCCGAAGTTGATGAGCAGACCTATTTCGAAGTTGAAAGCCTCCAAGTAGTTGATCGCTTGGGCTTGGTGGACATTATCCAGCGCCCCTACCGCCTTCAACTCCACTGAGACAACATCACCCACCAGAAAGTCAACGCGGCGTAGTCCCACCTGCCTTCCCTTGTAATAGATCGGTATCTCAACCTCGCGCCCGAAGTCGAGTCCCGCTTGCGTCATCTCAACTTCAAGAGACCGTTGATAAACCACTTCCTGGAAACCAGCACCCAGCTCCCTGTGCACCTCCATCGCACACCCGATAACCGCACCCGTCAACTCGGAGTGCCGATTCCTCATGTCCATCACCATCCATCCTTTCCATTAGACCCTCAAAGACGTTCAATCCTTCAAATCCTTACACATCCTTCAAATCCTAGTTCAAGCACGCCGATCCGAGACGCGCTTTTGAACTAGGATGGGAAGGATTGGGAAAGATGAGAAGGATTGAGGGGCCGGAAGATACTTCGGATGAAGGCCTTGCTGATTGATGGTGACCCCCATCGTTAGCATCCACGTCCTCGACCAACACCCCATCTTTTCCATCCTTCACAATCCTTCAAATCCTAGTTCAAAACGCCCCCGTGTCTCCACGGGGGCGTTTCTCACTTCCCTCCCCCTTTAAAGGGGGAGATTAAGAGGGGGTTTCCAGCCGTCTTACGGGGCTAGGGTGTCGCCGTCTGGGAAGAAGACCCATACGCCGTCGCCGATCTTCATGGCGTCGTCGCCGGATAGCACGCGGTAGCCGTTGCCTATGGGATCCCAGGTGTAGGCCTGGCGGAAGCCTGGCATGTAGTCATCCGCTGTTATCACGCCTTCGTTGTCCATCAAGTCATCGTTCCAGTTGTCTTCGGTCTGATCGCCGTCTTGGTCAACGACGCCGACGAAGTTCCAACCTGGCACGGTGACGATGCCGACCGGGGTCGGGTTCTCACCAGTTTCGCGGTCCAGCTGACCCTTCAGGTCGACGTTTTGCTCGACGAAGGCCGCTGAGTGCACCCAGTATCCGTAGCTGACAACGATGTCGGTGAGCGGTGCGAAGTTCGCACTGGTCGTCCAGACGCCGTCGATGCGGGTCGCGATGCTCCACGGACCGGTCGAGCTAAGCGGGTTCCAACCGACCACTCGATCCACGGCTTCCTCGGTGAACACGGCATCCAGCGCGGTGTCGACCGGGTTGGCCGGGACGGAGACGGCGTTCCAACCTGCGGTGAGGTCGATCACGAACGGGTCCCGGGCCGTCACGTCGAACTCGAACGATGTGCTGCCAGATGGTTCGTTGTTGGCTGCGTCGCGTGCATCGAACTCAACTTTGTGAGTTCCGAATGCAAGCGCTTCGGGCCAGTAGAGGAAGCGGTTGTCGCCGACACTGTCGAGATCGCCAAGCACGTCCACGCCGTCCACCGAGAGCTCGGTAACCGTAACGGATGTGTTTTCACCTGCGAAGTCGAGGTATACGAACGGTCGAGGCTCTTTGACCTCGGAGCCGGCCTCGGGTTGGACGCTACCGCCAGAGCCATCAGCATTCAACGGGCTGTTGAACAGGTTGTCGAGAGTGAACTCGACCGTCGATGAACCCCAGTTCTGGCATTCGTCGCCGTCGCAGAGATCTGTGACGTGTTCGTCGAACGATGACCGGTCGCGACCCCAGACCACGACAACCAACTTGCCGTCGTTGAGATGGCGAGCATCCGTGGAATCGGAAGCGTTGCGCCATGCGTAGACCCAGTTGTTGCCGGGCCGTGACAGTGACGAAGATTCGCGGAAGTCGTCCGGCTTTTCATCGCCGCCGCAACTCAAACCTTCAGCAGAAGTGTCTTCGCCGTAACCAGTACGGTCGCCGACGTAGTCACTCAATGCCTTCTCGTCATCGCCGGTGCCCCACTGAATGTTCGAACAGACCACCGAGACTTTCGGCGAGCCATTGATGTCCTCATCGGACTCGATGGCGATGTCCATCGCGCCGCTCGTCAACCGGGACGGGCCTTCGGAGCCGACTCCAGTGCCGGAACCGCCGCTAAGGGTTACGGTAAAGACCGGTAGGATACCGTCCTTCACGTCAACTACCTTTACTCCGCCGGATTCGCCGTCGAGAGGCTCTTGCCAAGTCAGCAGGTTGCCGGCCAAGTCTTCTACCTCGCGACCTTCAGAGATCGTCAGCGAAGGAGCAGCATCCGAAGCCAGTTCTTCGCCGAGTTTGAGGAAGACGAGCTTGCCCTCCACGTTGACATCCACGACCTCAACCGCGGTATCTTCATCGTGTTCAACCGAGAAGGTTCCGGTATCGATCAATTCCCCGTTCACAGAGTTGTCAAAGACGACCATGATCGCCGATCGGTCTCGAACCGGTACATCATCGTCGTTCAGGCCGTAGAAGCCAGTGACCGAAGCATCGACCATGATGTACGGATCAAGGTCGTCGATGTAGACGACGTGTCGTGAAAAGACACCGAAAACGTTGTGCGTCTCGCCATCCGGATCGCGGTCGTCTGCGTCATCTTCGCCCAATGCGTTGATGAAGCGCGGTGCCGTAGGTTGGCTGTCTGAGAAACCGACGTTACCAGCGAGGTCACGTACGAGAGCTTGGAAGTCGACGGCGTTGTTGAATCCGTCGAAATCAGGGATGTCCTCGAACTCGTCGAAGTCGATCTCGATCTCGCCGTTGAACTCGCCGTCAGCCGCGCCATCGTCGAAGTCGTCCGCTTCGAGGGACTTCCAAGACTCAGCGGCACCCGTTTCCGGTTCATCTTCTGCCCGGTAGATGTCGGGGTTGTCGGTCAACGTGATTACGCCGTAGAGACTGTCTTCTGTGCCTGAGTAGCCTGTGTAATCCAGCCGTCGACGCACTTGTCCAGCAGACGTAATGCCAGAAGGTTCGAACATTGTATTTTCTACGGATTCGTCGCCAGGGTCATTGTCGTTATCAACATCCAGTTGGAACGAGTTGGATTGGAGGCCGGAGTCGTTGTCGTTGAAGGCGCCGATGAAGGACGGCTTCTCGTCATCGCTGCGGGCTTTATGGGCGGGCGCGTCGATCGAGATAGTCGGCGGTGTGATGTCGATCTCGATACGGTAGGGTCGGTTATTGCCGTTGGTGTCCTTGTAGGTGATCGTCACGGGACCATTGCCAACACCGATCACGGCTTCGGTGGTTTTGGGGCTATCTTCTTCGCCTGTGGCATTTTCGTCGTAGGTCGCGTTGGCTTTTTCCCGGCCCCAGTTGTCACTCCCTTCACCATCTGTTCCATCGCCATCAGCGTCGGTAAGACGTAAATAACCTTGGAAGATGCCGGTAAAGCGATCGGTCTCGACCAGCGCCAGATGCCTCTTGTCGTCGGCCGCGTCCTCATCGGACTCGGCATAAAGGACGTAGCCCGCTCCATCATCGATCTCGTCGCCAGTACATGCGGCCTGCTGGTGGGTTCGCGAACCAGCGTCTTCGAGGTGGAGGTTCGGGATGCAAACGTCGTTTTCTCCGGACCCGCCACCGATGATGAATTCAATTCCGCTGGTTTCGTAGTAGATGACTTGGATTTGGACTGCGGCACCTGTGGCGTCTGGGACGCTGATGTTGAGCGTCATTACCGGCGGCTCGTTCGGCTCACCGGAGATCACGTCTTCGTCAAGGACAACGTTTGCACTCAAGTCCTCGAACGGACCGTAGCCATCGATTTCGTCGCCGGCAGTCGTGCCTGGGATCCCATCGTTGACTCGACCGAAGAACTTCACCACCCCATCCGGCGCGATCGGCTTGAAATCGTCATCTTCGTCAGTGTCTTCTCTCTCCCAAATGATCTCGTAGGTGCCAGAATTTGCGTAGGTGGTTGTGTTGGCACCCCCTAAATCGGCGGAACCATCAAACTCGACTTGTTGCTCAAACTCAGGCAGCATTTCTTCGCCAACTGCTTCAACAACGATTGCCTTTGCATCCAACGCAGTGACTACTGGATCTGCGGTTGTATCTGCAGCTCGCATATTGAACTCGATCACGTTGGTACCGCTGACATCACGGTCGAGAACACCGTCGTCGGCGTCGGTAACGTCTTGCGCCGTGCTCACCAAAACCGGGTCCCTGCGGTCGCGCCCCTTGTCGGTGATGCTGACCATGATCCGGTCACCGTGTTCGATGATTGCGCGTGGCGATTCGGCGGCGGTTCGGGGATCGTGAGCGTAGGTCGCGTAGAGCGTGTCGACCTCGATCAGATCCTCGATCGCGTTTTGCTGGAAGAACGCCGTCTTCTGCAAACAGTCGTCGTCGAAGCTGAAGACGTCCGCGTTTGTAGTGGTGCACGTGCCCATGTTCAAGGCATCGATCGTTCCGGTAGCTGCGCTGACCTCGTCCGTCGCACCTCTCGTGCCGACGACGACGCCGACGACGAATGCGAGCACGGCCAGTGCTGTCAAGATTCTCGCTGAAAGCTGCACGCTTCAGTCCTCCTGCTTACTTTCCCGGCACGATCGTGAACGAACCTTGTCGGCAATTGTGCCAAGCCAAGCCCGATACGTCCTCTGTCCGGATCTGTGCGATGTTTGCATAATACTTGCAAGCGCGCCAACGCGCAACGCGCGCGGCGTGCCATGAAAAGTATATGATACCCAAACTTCTGTGCGCGCGTAAACCCACAATAAATCGTTTCACCGATTTTACCCGCCAATCCCAACAAACTTCAACGGACGCAACCCGGTTCCCCGAGATGCGCCCGTCGCTTACGTGCTTGCCCTCACCCCGGCCCTCTCCCGCCGAGCGGGAGAGGGGGAGGAACCTCCCCTTCGCGGAGCGAAGGGGACGCGTGCGCCGCACGCAGGGGATGCACGCGCCTGTGAACTAGGATGCTCCAGGATCGGAAAGGATGGGAAGGATGCGGTGTCGGCGGTTTGGGATGCTGCGGTGACCGCGAGGTTGGTGGTTTGGATGGTAGGGGCGGTTCGCGAACCGCCCCTACGCGTCGGGCGAAGAGTCGCACACCATCCGTCATTCCCGCAAACCCTTCGTCATTCCCGCGCACGCGGGAATCCAGAGTAAAGCAAAGCACGCCGATCACACCCGCCTTTGAACTATGATGCCCATGATGGGGAAAGATGGGAAGGATGCGGTGTCGGCGGTTTGGGATGCTGCGGTGACCGCGAGGTTGGTGGTTTGGATGGTAGGGGCGGTTCGCGAACCGCCCCTACGCGTCGGGCGAAGAGTCGCACACCATCCGACATTCCCGCAAACCCTCCGTCATTCCCGCGCACGCGGGAATCCAGAGTAAAGCAAAGCACGCCATCTCCCTCCCCTTCGCCCCGCGAAGGGGGCGCGTGCAAGCGAAGCGCAGCACGCAGGGGATGCACGAAATTCAACGAAACACCCCCAAACCACAACAACGATCCCCTCTCCCGCTCAGCGGGAGAGGGCTAGGGTGAGGGCAACGGGGCGGCCAAGGGGCGCGGTCACACAACCCCACGCGCACCACAATCCTCCGAGCAGAACGCCGCGGTCCAACCTCGGGCATCCCCTGCGTGCTTCGCACGCGTCCCCTTCGCTCCGCGAAGGGGAGGATACCCACAACACCCCATCATTAAAATCATTACAAATCATCCCCATCATAGTTCAAAGCGCACCCCGGTTCCCCGGGGTGCGCCTTTGCTTGCGTTGTTGCCCGCCCCCTCTCTCGCTCAGCGGGAGAGGGTTGGGGTGAGGGCACGTGCCCTGCTGTGCCGGTCTATGCTATGGCGCAATGCCGCCTTCGTAGTAGACCCACACGCCAGAGCCGATCAGGATGTCCATGTCCTTAGCCAGGTTTTCGAACCGGCTGAAGGTCGGCTCCCAGGTGTACGCTCGAATGTAGTTGGAACCTAGGTATCCGCCTGCTGTGACGGCTTCGCTGCCACTCAGCAAACTATCGCCGAAGTGTCCCTCCGTCTGGTCGCCGTCTTGGTCGATGACCCCGACGAAGTTCCATCCGGGCAACGTGTCGATGCCGACCGGTGTCCCTGGCGAGCCAGCGTCACGGCCAAGCGGGCCCTGCAGCGCCACGCGTTGGCTCACGAACCTGTCGGACTTCACCCAGTAGCCGTACTTCGATTGAATGTCGTTCAATGCGCCGTACTGCTGGTTCGATTCCCATACGCCGTCGCGTCGCACTGCGATGCGCCAGCCTTGCGTGTCCCAACCGATAACGGTCGTGATGGCCGAGTCGGTGAAGACCGAACCGATAGCGGTGGCGACCGGGCTAGCTGGCACCGAGATGGCGTTCCAACCGGCCTGCAGCTCGATCACGAAGTCTCCGCGCTCGACAACTTCGAAGGCATACTCGAAGAACACCTCGTTGTTAGCCGCATCCGTCGCCTCGACCTCGACCTCGTGGTCGCCCTGTGAGAGCGTATCGGGCCAGTAGACGAAGCGGTTCATGGCCGGCATCGTGAACTGATCGGCGATCTCGACATCGTCAAGCTCGACCGAGTCAAGGGTGACCGTCGTGCCTTCACTGAACTCAATCAAGATGAACGGACGCGACTCTTTCGAGACCCCATCGTCTTCCGGTTGCAAGTCTCCGCCGCCGTTTTCCTGAGGCGACAACAGATCGGTGTCGAGAGTGAACTCTGCCGAAGCTGAGCCCCAGTTCTCCAACATGTCCACCCCGCCGGTATCCTCATACCGCGAGCGGTCGCGACCGAATGCTACCGCGGTCAGATCACCATCCATCAGCATTTGTGCTGCGCCGGTGTGGTTCTGCCACGTGTACTCCCAGTTCTCGCCCGGGCGGGACAGCGACGATACGTCGCTCCATTGGAAGTCGTCGCCGAAGTTGTCGTCCGGGTTTGCGTCGTAACCGCAGGTGTAGCGGTAACTCTGGGCGGCGGCCTTCGTGTTGCTAATCCTCGGGGCTGTCATCACCGGGGATTCACTCGGTGTGCCAGTGAACGAGCCATTGCGTTTCGCTACGAAGTCGTCGATGTCGTGACGGCTACCAACCGTGTTTTCACGTACCCTTTCATCGGTCGTAGAGATTGCGTTCCCGCCTTCGTTCCAGCGCAGGCTGCTGCAGACTACCGCGATCCGCGGCGCGCTCTGCAACATCTCGTCGGAAGAGACGTGAATCGTGATCTTGTCCTTGGTCAGCTTGTCCGAACCTTCATTGCCGGTGCCGGTGCCAGAACCGCCGCTCAACGTTACCGTCAAGCGAGGCGAGATACCATCAGCAGCCTCGAACTCGTCCTGCTCCCTGCCGTACGTCTCGTTGCCCGCCATGTCCTCGACCTTCTCGCCTGGCGCGATGTCGATCATGGGGGTGGCATCCGATGCCAGCTCCGAGGCGAGCTTCAAGAAGACGTACTTGCCGTCAACACCAACATCCGCCACTGTCGCCGACGTTTCATCGTCCAGTTCCACCGAGAAGGTGTCCGTCGATACGGTGTCAGCCGCGATCGGGCCGTCGAAGACGACCATTACGCCGTAGCGGTCCGCGATGTTCTTATCGTTATTGCGGCCAAAGAAACCGGTCGCCGACTGCTCGACGTTGATTACCGGGTCCTTCTCATCAAGGGTGATGATGTGCGCCGAGTAGTAGCCGAGAACTTGTTTCGCTATTTCCTTGTCGCGATCGGCAAGTTTTGTCCCAAGGTCGTTGATGAAACGCGGGTTGGCAGGATCCGAGTCGGAGAAGCCGATGTTACCGGCCATGTCCATCACGAACGCCTGGAAGTCGATCTCAAACTCCGCGTCGCGCGTGACGGCATCTGTCCCGACCGGGTCTTGCAGATCGAGCCGGATTGAATCGTCGAACGACGCGCGGTTGGCACCGTCGTCATACGACTCCGATTCGATGTAGCAACTCTCGCTGTTGTCGCAAGAATCGTCTCCCAAGTTGTAGAGGGCGCTCGCTGCTACTTCACCGAACGTGGGGGCCGTATCGGTGTAGCCCGTGTACTGACCGATGTGGGTCACTCCCGCATTCGGTCCAACGCCGCTAGCTGAGGGCATGTCCACCACATAGTCACTGTTCTTACCATCGTTATCGACATCATTGTCGACGACGAGCCGGAACGACTTGTCGGCCAGGCCAGAGTCGCTGTCTTCGATGACACCGGCAAAGTCGGGCGACTGGTCGCCGCTCGAATCACCGTGTGCCGGCGACGTGATCGTAACCGCTGGCGGGGCGTTGTCGATCTCGATGCGCAACCGCTGAGTGCTACCGCTAGAGTCGCGATACTCAATCGTTACCGGACCGCTCTGGACGCCGAGCACGGCCGCTCCATCTTCCTCGGCTGTAGTAGCACCATTGATTACCAGACCCCAGTCTTTGGCATCATCTTCGCCGTTACGACCATCGCCATTCGGGTCGGTCAATCTCAAGTAACCCTCGTAGCGACCTTCGAAAATGCCCGTCTCTTCCAAGTAGAGGTTCACCTCACGGTCGTCACCGTCCGAACTCGCTCGAACCAGCAACGCTTCGTTGTCTTCTTTCTCCTTAGAGGTGTAGACGACATCGGTTTCCGTGTTGCGCGGAGAAGCTGCGGTGGCCTCTGTGACATTGGCGGTTTCGGGGTCGTCGCAAACCCAGGCATCATTGTCGTCTTGGTAAACGGTGTGATCTTCTTCTGTCAGACAGTCCTGATACGTGTGCCCACCAACCAGGTTCTCCTCAGAACTCGTCCGGTAGTAGATGGCGAGGATGACGATGTCATTTGCATCTGGAATGCTTGCATTGACTGCGAGCCACGGAGCGGTGTTGTCATCGGCTTCGCCGTTGGACCTGTCCTCATCAACCCTCAGTTCGTCAAGTCTCTCAATAATGACACCTTCAGCATCGCAGACAGCCGCACCAGGTGCGGCTACGCAGCCGTAGAACCTGACCTCCGCGCCGTTATCCACATCGAAATCGCCGGGGGAGAATCTGCCGGTATATCCTGTCGCTTTAACAAAGTTCAAGGTGTAATTGCCGCTGGATGGGATGGTTGGAGAGGGCGCCGCTTTTTGTACAGTGACCGTGATTCCAGTGTCATCTTCAGTCTGAGAACTGAACATGATGTCGTCATCTTCGGTGTTATCGTCTGCAACCGGGTCGCCATGCTCGTAATCAAGTCCGTCCTTGTCTAGATCATCTCGGACCACTTTTGCAAACCCATTAACGTCGTCATCACCGATTGGACCAGTATGCGCTCCTCGTATCAACACACCCGATCGCTTGTCGCGATCGGCGTCAGCGATGCTGATCCTGATCAGGTCGGAGTCTTCAAGGATGGCTCGTGGCGCATCCGAAGCCGTCTTGGGGTCGTGCGCATAGGTGGCGTAGAGCGTCGTGACCTCGGTTCTCTCTTCGCGGATGTCTCTGCCTTCAACGCTGTCGTCAAGGGCTTCACAGTCGCCGCTGAACACATCGTCGTCGGTGGTCAGGCATGTTCCGACGTTCATGGCGGCGATGCTGCCGGTAGCGGCATTAACCGTTGACGGGCCTGTTCCTGCCGACTGCAATATAAACAGCGCGCCGATTAGCGTAAAGAGTGCCAGCGCACCCAGCATCTTCGATTTCATGCTAATTCTCTCTCTCATGCGGATCTCACTCACTGTCTTGTGGGTTACCGTATTTGTCGATAGAACCTCGCCTCAGGCAGACCTTCAGACGCAAGCAATCGCTCGCTCGCATACACAAAAGTTCGCCATTTGGCGTTCATGTTCCCGAATATACGAATCCAAACGAATCCGATTCAATGCACCACAACGCGTTTACCAACCGATTTCGCCCAGAGCCGACGCTCGTTGTGAGAACTATGATGTTCCAGGATGGGGAAGGAGGGGAGGATGGGGTGTTGGTGGGGGTGAAAAGGGTGGAGGGGAGAAAACAAACCTCCCCTTCGCCCCGCGAAGGGGACGCGTGCCAAGCGAAGCGCAGCACGCAGGGGATGCACGAAATTCAACGCAGCAACAACACCGCACAACAACCAACCCGCCCAGCACCACCCGAGCATCCCCCTGCGTGCGAAGCACGCGTCCCCCTTCGCAAAGCCAAGAGGGGGAAGCCAAACCTCCCCTTCGCCCCGCGAAGGGGAGGCGTGCCAAGCGAAGCGCAGCACGCAGGGGATGCACGAAATTCAACGCAGCAACAACACCGCACAACAACCAACCCGCCCAGCACCACCCGAGCATCCCCCTGCGTGCGAAGCACGCGTCCCCCTTCGCAAAGCCAAGAGGGGGAAAGAACAAACCTCCCCTTCGCCCGCGAAGGGGACGCGTGCCAAGCGAAGCGCAGCACGCAGGGGATGCACGAAATTCAACGCAACAACACCATCACACAACGACCAACCCGACCAGCACCGCACGTGCATCCCCCTGCGTGCTTCGCACGCGTCCCCCTTCGCAAAGCCAAGAGGGGGCCACCTCCCCTTCGCCCCGCGAAGGGGAAGCGTGCAAGCAAAGCGCAGCACGCAGGGGATGCGCGAAATTCAACGCAACAACACCATCACACAACGACCAACCCGACCAGCACCGCACGTGCATCCCCCTGCGTGCTTCGCACGCGTCCCCCTTCGCAAAGCGAAGAGGGGGGGGACTTTCGCCAAACCTAACGGAGGAAATGAACAACTGGCGCTATCATCCGGCCCATGCCGTACCAAAAATACCAACTGAAAAGATTTGCCCGAGACATGCGCAATAATCCGACCGACGCGGAACGCGCACTCTGGTACCAACTCCGGATGAGACGCCTCGATGGAAGACGATTTCTCCGACAAAAAGTAATCGCTGGCGCAATCGTCGATTTCGTGTGTCCGCAAGCCAAGCTCGTGATCGAACTCGACGGCGGCCAACACGACATTCGTAAACGCCCCGACGAACTTCGGACCACTGACCTCAACCGCGCCGGCTACCGCGTAATCCGCTTCTGGAACCAAGACATATTCAACAACATCGAAGGTGTCCTAGAAACCATCAGCCAAGCCCTCCGCGCAAACAAGTAACCTCCCCTTCGCAAAGCCAAGAGGGGGAAGCCAAACCTCCCCTTCGCCCGCGAAGGGGACGCGTGCAAGCGATGCACGAAATTCAACGCAACAACAACACCACACAACGACCAACCCGACCAGCACCGCACGTGCATCCCCCTGCGTGCTTGGCACGCGTCCCCCTTCGCAAAGCGAAGAGGGGAAGCCAAACCTCCCCTTCGCACGCGAAGGGGACGCGTGCCAAGCGAAGCGCAGCACGCAGGGGATGCGCGAAATTCAACGCAGCAACAACACCGCACAACGACCAACCCGACCAGCACCGACCGTGCATCCCCCTGCGTGCTTCGCACGCGTCCCCCTTCGCAAAGCGAAGAGGGGGAAGCCCAACCTCCCCTTCGCCCGCGAAGGGGACGCGTGCAAGCGAAGCGCCGCACGCAGGGGATGCACGAAATTCAACGCAGCAACAACACCGCACAACGCGCGCCTATCCGCGACCTTAGGTAACTTCAGACCCGTCGCCAATTCAACGTCAATGCAACAATCATCAGCCCCGGTGTCGATCAGAGCCAGCAACAATTCGGAGGAAATCTCCGCTACGCCGCCGCTTCGATATTCGGGGTCGAAGCCGATCTGGACCGACAACCTCGGCCCGGTCTGCACGAGTTCGAATGGACCACCGTCATAGCCGCAGTCGACTGAAGGCATCAATTCACTCGGAAAACGGACGGAACGTGTGAAATTTTTTCGCGCCCGACTTGCCGTATCAAGAACACATCTTCGCCGAACCTGTCCAATGCTTCGTCTGCGGCATCATCGAGAGACGGGTAGATTCCGACTAACACGCGATCGTGGAAAAGCGCCCATTCGCCGTGGTGCTCCGCCTCCAAAACCTCGCGCATTCGATCAAATGCCGCTATTTCTTGGTCTAACTTATCCATGATTAGTACAGATTAACACCCAAACAACTGACACCCATCATTCCAAATCCCCTAGATGGGCGTCTCGTCCAGAGGGGCCGGGCAACGGGGTGCAAAGCGAAACGTAGGGGCAGGTTTGAAACCTGCCCCTACCGGCATCAAGGGGGAGGGTTATGCACAGCACCCGTCCGCCGGAATGACGGTTGTCACGCAGCGACCGACATCAACCCCCTCCCAAAACAACCCATCATTCCCATCATTCCAAATCATGCCCATCATAGTTCAAAACCCCCCGGATGCCACGGTGGCAGACCGCAGGCGTTGGAGAGATGATCTACGTTTCGATCTTGAAGTGTTGCAGGATCGATTTGAGGTCAGTCGTCATCTCTGCGAGTGTGGACTTCACTTCTGCCATATCACTTTCTAGGCGATCCATGCGCTGCTCCATCGCATCCATGCGCTGCTCCAGGCGATCCATGCGCTGAAGCAGAAATTGCTGGCCTTGCCGGAGTGATTGCAGTTCTACGACATACCCCCGACGCGTCGGGAGATCAGCTTCTAATTGTTCAACACGTTCTTCGAGTGTCGGCATTCCGTTCCACCTTATGGAATCCCACGTTCATAGATTAACCGCGCCTTTATCGTATCAGATGGGTCGCTCATCACCGTTCCCCCGCCCGCCTTTGAACTATGATGCCCATGATTGGAAAAGATGCCAATGACCCCCACCACCCCGTCATTCCCGCAAGCCATCGTCATTCTCGCGCACGCGGGAATCCAGGGAACATAAATACATCCGTTTCCCCGAACAGCAACGCACACCGACTTCGAACCCGCGGCACTAGCGGCGTGCTTTGTTTTTCCTGGATTCCCGCGTCCGCGGGAATGACGGTAGTCGGCCACAACAACCCATCATTAAAATCATCAAAAATCTTTCGCATCATAGTTCACCCCCCCCATCCCTTTCCCTTCGCGCAGCGAAACTCGCGGGGTTCCTACAGCCACGCGATGACGCTGGCTATACTTTGAAGTAGCAGTACGCACACTCATCGAGAATGCTTGCTATGACAACGACGTTGCACAGTTCCGACCAAACCTCCGTAGATTTCGAGGCGGCGATTGAAAACGCCAGACGCATCTACGAAGAGAAACTTCTACCCAGATACATAACTAGTCACAAAGGGCGATACATCATCGTTGACGGTGTTAGCGGCCACTACGAAGTCGCGGAGAACCCCGAAGACGTGAATGTTCTCGAGCGGCTGTACGCCCGAAAACCGAACGCGATAACGTTTGGAACCTGCGTCGGGAATCCGATATTCCCAACGTTGCCAGCACATCCGACATGGGAGGAAGTCCGCGACGAGTGGCCTTGGAATCAGATACCGTCGGACAAACCCGCCAGCGAGTGGCCGACAACCGTTAAGCTCATCCAAGAATGATCGAAGGTATCGTAGACGAGCGGCTGCGAACACTGGTCGAGGTCACGATCAAAGACAGCAACGGCGTTTTTAGATCGCTTCCTGCCATCGTCGATACCGGAAGTCAATTCAGTCTCGTGTTGCCTAGAGAGATCAACTCGCGGCTAGGTCTGGAGTTAAAAGACTCAGCGCGCTTGGTGAGGGCGGCGGGCAGTGTTAATCAGTTGGCGGCCGCCTATCGCGCGGAGATCATCTGGGACGGGTACAACAAAGAGATCGAGGTGGTGGAAATGAACAACCCGCCACTAATAGGCACGGAACTACTCGAGGGATACAACATCAACATCGAGATGCGTCGCGCTGGACGTGTTGTACTAGAACCACTCGCGGCTTGGTAGAGGCAGTTCGCGAACCGCGTGTGCAACATTTTCCGCCATCCCCGCGCACACGGGAACCCAGAGCAAAACAAACCACGCCATTATCCCTCCCCTTCGCCACGCGAAGAGGGGGAGCCCAACAAACCTCCCCTTCGCTTTGCGAAGGGGAGGCGTGCAAGCAAAGCGCCGCACGCAGGGGATGCTCGAAATTCAACGCAATAACCCATCCTGTCCATCCTTCAAATCCTAGTTCCCCGGATTTCTACGGGACGTTCACTAGCTTATGCGGTTGGATGCGTTCGATCTGTTCCGCTTCGGCGCGTTGGGCATGGTAGAGGTCCCAACGGAGTTGCAAATTGATCCAGAAGTCGGGAGTCGTACCGAAAAACCTGGAGAACCTTAGTGCCGTGCTGGGAGTCACCCCGCGTCGGCCGCGGACGATTTCGTTGACGCGCTGAAACGGTACGTGGATCGCGGTGGCGAGGTCGCTCTGAGTCATGCCGAGAGGCCCGAGGAAATCTTGCAACAACATTTCGCCCGGGTGAGTCGGCTCGCGGTCGGTAGGGATGCGCACCATACTTAATCTCCTTTCAGTGATAGTCCGTAATCTCAACGTCGACGGGCCCTGCGTCAGTCCAGACGAAGCAGATGCGGTACCGGTCGTTGACACTAATGCTGTGCTGCCTGCTTCGATCCCCGGCGAGTCGTTCTAGTCGGTTGCCAGCAGGTACCCGAAGATCCGCAAGGACTGCGGCGGAATCGAGCTGATCCAGCTTTCTATGAGCCACACTCCAAATGTCGGGAGGGCAAGTTCGTCGAGCGATTCTGGTACTCCGCCCATTGAACACGTCCTCAGTGCCGCCATCCTTAAACGAGACGATCATAGTGACATGATAGCACGGTAATCATGCTAAACAGACGCGAAAAAGATCACGCCGATCCCCGCAAGCCTTTGAACTAGGATGCGAAGGATGGGAATGATCCCCGCAAAACCCCCGTCATCCCCGCGTGCGCGGGAATCCAGAGGGAAGGGGATGGACTCATGGAACTCCCTCGATGCTATTCCTGAGTTGCGAGAAAATCTTTCGGACATCCTTAGCCACTTCTTCCACCTCAGTCGCTTCTTGAGTAATCTGCTCCAGTTCCTGTTCTAAAGCCGTTACAAGCGGCAACAATCGGTGAGCCGATGGGGATGCTTGTATCA
Organism: Dehalococcoidia bacterium; assembly: GCA_965232825.1. Taxonomy (GTDB): domain Bacteria; phylum Chloroflexota; class Dehalococcoidia; order Lucifugimonadales; family Lucifugimonadaceae; genus Bin127. The sequence goes on from OZ247429.1 coordinate 1,564,608, forward strand.
ACTCGAAAGCGCGCGCAGATCCGGCAGTGGCGATAAACAACAAGCAAGCCGCGACGCTCCCGGCTGGCAGTTCTTCAAGGTCAGCTAATGAGCTGAGCAACCTAGAAAACTCGTCTGCGCTGATACTTTGGTCGTTCCAAAAAAGGGCGTATGCTTTGTAAATCAATGCATTCGCTAAAGCTCGAGCGGCTTCACTGTCACGACTCTCACCGACGAGGTTCACAACCTGATCGAGTGCTGCTGCTGCTGCTGAATACTGACCGCTTCGCGCGAACGCCCAACCTTTACCGAGGTTTGCTTCGGCTAACAAGGAATTGAGATCGGGCGGTTCAATTTCATTCAAGCGATCAATCGCTTCATCATAGGTTTCGATAGCTTCATGAAAGTTGTCTAGGCTCAAATGCGCCCGCGCCTTCTCCTTGAGTATAGTCACCGCGATTGGAAAATCGAACGTTTCGTGTTTCCCGAAACATTTCAACAGAACTTCACTAGTTTCAATCACCTCCTCGGCACGTCCTAGGCGACTTAGGAGCAACGATTTATTCAATAGCACTCCCCCGACTAGAGTTTCGGCACTTGAATCAAGTTCGACACCGTCTCGGTCATCGGAACCGATACTCTCGATGACTTGGTTGTAGAGGTCAAGAGCCTTGTTTGGCGATCCAGCCATCTCCAAAGATAACGCCTCGGCGATCAACGCTTCTGCCACACGACCTCCGATGTTCGGCAGAAGACGTTCCAACTCGCGGGTTTCGCCGAGAGATTTTTGGTAGATGTCTACTAGACTGGCAGGCGAATACATGCAGATCATGAAGTCGATCAGGGCTTTCACCAAGTTGTTTGCCCCTGCGCCTCGGCGCAATAGGTAGTAGATGTTGTAGAGACGTTCCGTCAAGTAGTACCGAGGGCGCCTTGCAGTCCCGCCGGCGTTGGTTACGATCCCTCGCCGTGTGAGACGTTTGAGAAATGCGCTGCATCTGTTTGTGTCGATGCGGGCTTGATCCGCGATTTCCTTTGTGGTCGATGGTCTCCATAGGCGGGCCAATCCGAGATATACGCGTCGTTCCTGTGGAGGTAACGCCTCGAGATGGCTTTTGAAGTATTCGGTGTGGTCGTCAACCAGGTCGAGGAGGTTGTGCATCAATTCGCGAAGCGATTGCCCGGCCCCAAACGTGGCGATGACGCTGAGCAGCCGCGGGTTGCCGCCAGTGAGGATCTCAATGGGACGCACCGCCTCGGATGGGGAGTCTGTACCTGAAACTGTGTGCCAGAGGGTTTGACATTCCTCGGTTCCAAGCGGATGCAACGCGATTGCACGGAAAAGGTCATACATCGCGCAGTCAGGACTGTCAATCTCGCCGAACCTGCTGGTCGCGCTGGCCAAGAGCATTATTCGAGGTTCGGTTTGCAGCGTCTTGCGAAGTCGCCAACCCACTTCGGGGTCACCGATGTCGTTAAAAAGCATGTTGAGGTTTTCAACGACCAGTAAAAGGCGTTTCTGGCGGCGGTCGGCGAAGTCTAGAAGCGCACCGATGCATCGCTCGGCGAGAACTTGATCGTTGGCCTCGTTTCTGAGGTCGTTATGGGTCAGCTCGAGATTGTTTCTCTCGTCTGAATATGCCTGTTGCGCGAGGTGGTAAAGACATTCAAGCCAGAGTTCGCCGCAAGTTGAAACCTCGTAACTTTCTTCCGGGAAAATTATGGGGAAGTAGGCGTTCAACTCCGCGTTTCTGCGCACTTCAGCCGCTATTCGCATGAGCAGGTGTGTTTTGCCGCTCCCACGTGGTCCGATTACGATCGTGTGCGGATTTGAATTGCCAGCGTTTTCCCGCAAAGACTCAATGATGGATTCGAATTCGTTGGTACGGACACAGAACGATTCGATGATTTGCTCATCGGTCAGGAATCCGGGGTTGTATTTCTTGACTGCGACGATCATTACGAGTTGTTGATCACTGAACCTCTGCCTGCGATCGGCGTGAAGTACTGTCCATGTCGGGCGCGCCACCAATCTTCGAGGAGTCTTGAAAGAAAAACGTAGCCTTCAGCGCGCCGCTCTAAATAACCATCGTGTTCGAGCAGGTACAAGACGTCACCGATGGGACCGCCTTCAATCGAGTCTGCTGTCGGCAGGGCTTCGCGATAGAGTTTCACGTCTCTATCTGTCAAGACGCCATTATTGATAGCCGCTTCGGTGAGCAGTTCGAGGGCTAGACGATATAGGTCATCGCCAAGCACCATCCTGAGTCGGCTTTCGTAGTGTTCGAGATCAATTTGCCCTCGGACGCTGAGCAGGTCACGTTCGTAGACAAAACCGACATCTTCAACCGTCGCGACGTTTCTGGCACTGCTACGCAGGTGTTCGTGAATGTGGTCGAAGAACTGTTGCACATGGTGAGGAACGCACCACCTTAGACGCGAACACATTTCCCTTCGGACCTGTTCGGGCAGATCGATCCCATAAGTCCGTGCCAGAGCCTCCAGACAATCGATCGACGTTTCCTCGCTCCAAGGTCGCAAATCAAATGGGGCGAAAATGTTGGCTTGAGCGGTGAGCCCGGCTTTTCGCAACACAGGTTCAAGGCCGATGCTTCCGGAAACGATCAACGTGACGCTGTTGCGATGCGCTTGTGCGTTTTTTCTCAGCCAACTCATGAACTCGTCCGCGGTTTGCCTCCGTTCCGGGGTGAATCTATAGTCGTGGCCTTGAAGTAATCGATTTACGAGAATGGGTAATTCGTCAATGGCTAGCACCACCGGTTTGTCGCAACTCGCCAGAGCCTCGAAAATCTGATCGCCGCTGAGTTGCCAGTTTCCCGCATCGATACCGGCACGAAGTTTCAGCTTCAACTCAGATATCGATATCTCGTCGATTCGTTCGCTCACGTCGCGTAGTCGATTCGCGAAGAAATCAAGAGTGCGACCCCATACGCTTGCCAACGATTTGCTCTGAATCGCAATCTCGGCAATGGCATCTGCTGCATCGCTGGCAGCTTCCAAATCGACGAAAATGGTTGCGAAATCTCCCTCGTCATCTAAACGACGCAGCAGTTCGCGTACGAGGCTCGTCTTTCCCATTCGCCTTTGAGCAGTCAGAAGTGTATGATTCCGATCACGAATGCGCTGTCTCAACGCTTGAATTTCGGTATCTCGGTCAAAGAAACGTTCACCGTCCACCCAGTTGGCGCCGGCCTTTACAAGATTGTGTGTCATACCAACATAATAGCATAGCCAACGTATTTGTTGGCAACAATTTTGTTGGTTTTGGCGGCGAGTGGATAAATCTCTGGATGGACGTTCCGGCCCACCTACCCACAACAACCAATCCTTCAAATCCTAGTTCACACCCCCTAAGGCGCGATACCACCCCCATAAAACACCCAAACCCCGTCGCCAATTCTCATCGTGTCGCTTGGGCGGAGGGTGTTGAAGCGGCTGAAGGTGGCGTCCCAGGTGTAGGCGCGGATGAAGTTTGGGCCTAGGTAGTCGCTGGCGGTCACGGGCGCGTCTTGGCTGTCGCGGAGGGAGACGCCGAAGTGGTCCTCGGTCTGGTCGCCGTCGTTGTCAACTACCCCGACGAAGTTCCAGCCATCCAATGTCGGGATCTCGTAGAGGCTCGGGACGACGCCGTCGCTGCGCCGGATCGTGCCGCGCAGCGCGACGGGCTGCTGTACAAAGGATGCGGACTTCACCCAGTAACCGTAGCGGGCACGGATGTCGGGTAAGGTGCCGAAGGATTGGCTCGATTCCCAAACGCCGTCGCGGCGAACCGCAACGCGCCATCCTTCGGTATCCCATCCGATGACCGCTTGGATCGCCGGATTCGTGAACACCGTCTCGATGCTCGTATCTATAGGATCGGCCGGCACTGATATCGCGTTCCAGCCGGTGACGAGGTCCAATACGAAGTCGCCTCGCTGAGTCGAGACGAATTCGAGATCGAACTCCAACGGATTGCCCGCAGCGTCGGTCGCTTCGACGACGATCTCATGCTCGCCGCGCGACATGCTGGGCGGCCAGTAGACGAAACGGTTCGTCTCCCGGTTCGTGAAGTCGTCTTTGATCTCGACGCCGTCCAGCGTCACGCTGTCGAGGATTACTGTGGTCGCCTCGGCGAAATTGATGAAGATGAAGGGACGCAGTTCGGTCGATGTCGAGTCGTCTTCAGGTTGAACTTCACCGCCGCCCGGTCGTAACGGCGACAGGAACTCGGTGTCCAAGGCGAAGTCGGTCGATGCCGCGCCCCAGCTCTGCACGCGCTGACCACCGCGGACGTGCCGCGACCGGTCGCGCGCAAATGCCACGACCCGCAGTCGACCATCTTCGAGCGATGCGCTACCGCTGCTCGCGTTGCGCCACTCGATCTCCCAGTTCTCGCCGGGTCTGGAATTCATCGACCGTTCAGTCAGCTGGAAGGGATCGCCGCGACTGTCTCGGTCGCGGTTGTATCCACAGGTGTAATCGGTGCCGGAAGGTTCGCGGGGCTCGCCGGAGAAGGCGCCGTGACGATTCGCAATGAAATCGTCAATGTCGTACTCGATCGTGCGCCCGTTGACCGTCTCTTCCCAACTCAAGCTTTCACACACCACGACGACCGTCGGCGTTCCCTGCAACGGTTCGTCCGATTCGACGTGGATGTTGATGAAGCCGTTCGTCAGTCGATCCGGCCCTTCGAATTCATCTCCCCTGCCCGAACCGCCGCTCAATGTGACCGTCAAACGCGGCGCGATACCGTCGTTGGCTTCAAATCGTCGTAACTCGCGGCCCGACGTGATATTGCCCGCGAAGTCACGGACACTCTCGCCCGCCGAGATGCCGACATACGGCGTCTCATCCGAATCGAGCTCGTCCGCCAACTTCAAGAAGACGTGTTCTTCGTCGACATCGACATCAACGACCTCGGCCTCCGAACCATCGTCCAACTCGACATAGAAGGTGTTTAACCCGACGGACGAAGGATTGATGGGCCCGTCGAACACGATCATTACACCGCGCCGATCGGGCACGGGTTCGTCGTCGCGATCCCGACCGTAGTAACCAGTCGCGGATCGCTCATTGCTAATCTCCGGATCTTTCTCATCAAGGCCAACGATGTGCGCGGAGAGATATCCCAAAACGTTGGGCTGAATCCGATCACGCGGGTCTTCCTGCCCGAGATCGTCGATGAAGTACGGATCATCCCGGTCGGCGTCTGAGAATCCGACATTCCCGGCAATATCGACCACGAAGGCTTGGAAATCGACGCCGAACTCCTGTTCATCACCATCAAGCCGCAAGCGCACCGAATCGTCGAAACTGCCTGAACTGGCGCCATCGTTGTAGTTGTCAGCTTCGATGTAGCACCGGTCTTGATTGCGACTGCACGAGTCGTCCCCGAGGTCGAACAGGCGACGCGGGTCGATAACGCCGAACGGGTCGTCGCTCGAGGTGCTGTATCCGACATAGTCATCTCTTCGAGACACGCTTCCGTTCGGGCCGCTTCCTCGGACATTGAATCTCGGAACGATGCCATCAAGCGCGAAGTTGCGTGAGGAGTCCGAGTTGTTGTCCACGACCAATCGGAATGAGTCTCGAGCCAGACCGGAGTCGTTGTCTTCAAACGATCCGATGAAGTCTGGCGAATGGTCATCGCTGGAAGATGCGTGGCGTGGCTGATCGATGTCGATGCGCGGCGGTTCGTAATCGATCGCGATGCGGAGCGTTCGTCGGCGTCCGCCGGAATCGCGATACTCGATAGTTACCGGGCCGCTCGCGACGCCAAGCACCGCCGCATCCGACTCACCGCTACCCGCCGCATCGCGCACGCGCGCTCCCCAGTTAGTACTTTGTGTATCGCTTGAGGAGTATCGCCCGTCGCCGTTGGTGTCGGTCAACCGTACGTACCCTTCGTACCGGCCCGTGAATAGACCAGTCTCCTCCAGATGGAGATTTACGGCTCGTCGGTCGCCGTCGGAACTCGCCAAGAGCAACAGCTGGTCGTTGCCGTCGATTTCATTGCTCGTGTATTGAACGTCACCACCGCCGTCCCGTTCGTCCGCTTCGCTGCTTCCGCATCTCCAGACATCGTTCCGCTCGCGGGTTGGATCATCGCCATTGGTGCAGTAGTAATATGACCGATCGCCGACCATCGCCTCGCGCCCACTAGTCTCGTAAAAGATGGCATGGATCAAGACGTTCTTGCTCGCCGGCACGCTGGCATTGACGGCCAGCCACGGAGCGACCGACGGGTTAACGCTACCGGATACCCGGTCTTCGTCGACCTCTACTGAACCGCTCACATCGGTCAACTTGTCATCGCCGCTACTTGACAGCGAACAAGCAGCAAGACTGGTTACGCAGCCGAAGAAGCGGATATTGCTATCGCCGTCCATCGGCTTATAGCTTGAGCCAAATTCAAAGTTGAGCGTTCGGCTGCCCGAAGTTGGAATAGTAGCGACCCCGCTGGAGTCGCGGACCGTCAGTCTCGCTCCCGATTCGAACTCAGTATCTTCATCGCTGGCAATGAGGTCGCGGTCTCGCAGCAGTCGTCTGATCTCCGCCAAGTCGCCGTCAAATGCGGAATGACCTTCGCCTCTCACAAGCACGCCGGTTCGTTTGTCGCGGTCTGGGTCGTAGATGCTGATCTTGAGGAGATCGGTATCTTCAAGGATCGCTCGCGGCTCATCCCAACCCGTCTTGGGATCGTGAGCATACGTCGCGTAGAGGGTCCGCACTTCTTCGATCTCATCCCGGATATCCCAACCGTCGGACCGGTCGGACAAATGGCATGTATCGTCCTCGAATACTGAGGCATCTGTGGCCAGACACGTGCCGACGTTTAGAGCATCAATCACACCAGTGGCAGCGTCCGCACGTTGCCCGCCGTATCCGCTCATCTGCACCCCCAACATGCCGACCGCAATGGATACGATCAGCGCAATTCCCAACAGGTTCCACTTTATGTACTTAGTGTTATGCTGCGGAGTTCTCATCGGAGCCTATTCCAGATTGGTCGCATCAACATGCAACCGCGTCAATACGCGTTCATAAAGATAAACGTTCGCGACGTGGATTTTGTTCCATCGTGCGAATTGAAGCGGTCTCGATCCGATCCAATCGTGACGATCGAGGAAGACTGCGACCCTTATTTCTCGGTAATGCTCCGAAGGAACGACGCGTTGTCCCTTGATCGAGCAAGGCGTTCCAAGATGCGCTCGGTCGCCTCCGTCGGATTGCCATTCGAAGATTGCTGTTGCAGCAACGCGAGCATCCGACGCAACAACCAGACCTGTCGCAGAGTGTCCGGGCTTTGCAGCAACTCTTCGTGCCGAGTGCCACTGCGCTCCATGGAGACCGCCGGATAGATCCTGCGATCCGACATCGTGCGGTCAAGGTGGAGTTCCATGTTGCCAGTGCCCTTGAACTCCTCGTAGATCAAGTCGTCCAAACGGCTTCCGGTCTCGACCAATGCGGTCGCGACGATCGTCAAGCTGCCGCCCTCTTCACAGTTCCGCGCCGCGCCGAAGAATTGCTTCGGCGGGTAGAGCGCCAACGGGTCCATACCTCCCGACAACGTCTTGCCGCTGCTCGGCAACTTAACGTTGAAGGCGCGGGCCAGACGAGTCAAGCTGTCGAGTACCAACAACACGTCCTCACCAGATTCCACGAGCCGTTTCGCGCGATCCAAAGCCTGGTCCGATGTCTCACATTGATGCTCGACCTGCTCGTCGAAAGTCGAGGAGTAGACCTCGCCCTTAATCGACCGGCGCATATCAGTCACTTCTTCCGGCCGCTCGCCGATCAAGGCGACGATGATGTGAATCGCCGGGTAGTTTTCAGCCACCGCGTGCGCGATGTCCTTCAAGATCACCGTCTTGCCGGCCTTGGGCGGAGCCACAATTAGTGCGCGCTGACCCTTGCCGATCGGTGCAATGATGTCAATCACACGGCTATTGAGCTTGTTCGGCATCGTCTCCAGCGTCAACTGCTTATCCGGGTAGACGACGGTCAAATGCTCGAAACGCGGGCGACGGCGAGCGAATTCAACGTCGCGACCGTTAATCAACTCCGGCCACAGCAAAGGATTGTTGCCGCGTCCACGCGTGCGTTCACCCTGTGACCGCACCGGACCGGCGATGAAATCGCCCTGCCGAAGACCGCTCTTGCGAATCAGTCCGTTGGGAACGTAGATGTCATCGTCGCTGCTCCCGCCTCCGGGAGGTCGCAAAAACCCGTAACCCTTGTCATGAACATCCAGAATGCCAGCACCGATTGCGATGCCGGTCGATTCGGATTTGGCAAGGAGCACCTGCAATGCAAGCTCGGTGCGACGTTCCGGAATATCAACCAGACCGATGCTCCGCGCTTCCACCATCAACTCAGCGTTGGTCATGGTTCCAAGATTGCCAAGGGCATCCGGACTCAAGCGTTCTGATTGACGTGGAGCCGGTTTCGGGGCAATTGCAACTTGCCTCCGTTGTCCGTTCTGATCAATCGGAATCGACGTATCAATAGGGGTACGTGTCATTAAGCACCTTCGCGTTAGGACTCAGCGAATTACTAAAGTGAGGGATCGCTTCTGGGCGATATGTCTCCGAGTGGAGCGGCTGCCTGCCCGCCAATCGTCCCCATCAACCATCAATTCCACACCTCACCGCGCATGGCAATCCGCGTTCTGCGAGAAAGTCTATATGAATTAACAACAGCGAGTCAAATCAAAAACATCCCTCCCCCTTGATGCACAAGGGAGAATTAAGGGGGGTATAAACTCGGCGTCCCGTTGCGACCGCTCCAAGTCGACATCAACTGCCGACAGTTAACGCACTCGCGAAAAGCTGATGCTGCGTGCCTTCTGGCTGGAACTGCCGAGCGGACTGCACGAAGAGATCGAACAGCGGATGTGGCTGTTCAGGACGAGACCTAAACTCCGGATGGAATTGACTGCCCAGCATGAACGGGTGGTCAGATAACTCCGCGATCTCGACCAACGACGAATCCGGATTCATCCCGCTGCTTAGAAGACCTAAACTCTCCAGACGTTCCCGATACGCGTTGTTGTACTCAAACCGATGGCGGTGCCGTTCTCTGATCTTTAACGTCCCGTTGCTCATCTCACCGCCGTTCTTGGCCATCGAATATGCTTCGTAGGCCCTTGTTCCCGGGGTAAGAACGCAGGAATACTCGCCCAACCGCATCGTCCCGCCGATCTCGGTAACCTGCTTCTGCTCCTCCATCAGCGCAATGACCGGCTCCGTCGCTGCCGCGTCGAACTCCGTCGAATCCGCCTCTTCGATTCCGGCGACGTGACGGGCAAACTCGATGATCATCATCTGCAAACCTAGACACAGACCAAGATAGGGTATGCCCTCCTCACGCGCGTACCGAGCGGTCTCAATCATCCCCTCCGTCCCGCGCTTGTCGAATCCGCCCGGAACCACAATCCCCTGCGCCTTCGAAAGATAGCGATCTGCGCCGTTCTCCTCGATCAGCTCCGAAGGTGTCCATTCAAGATCGATGCGGACACCTTGGCTTAGCTCTGCATGTCGTAACGCTTCAACCACCGACAGGTAGGAGTCCTGGAGGCTCGTATATTTGCCGACGATCGAGATAGACACTCGTTCCATGTCGCTGTCGTATACAAACGAACCCTCGCCGTTGTTCGCCAAATTCGGAGTATCCGCCAATGCCCTCCACACCGGAGGCACCATCGGTTCCCGCCGCTCGAAGCCGAGGCGATCCATGATCACCTCCGCCAAACCCTGATTTTCCAACCAACCAGGAACCGCGTAGACATTGCCCAACGTTGGCAGATAAATGATCGCGTCGCGCGGCACACCGCAATGGAGGCTGATCTTGTCCTTCAGGCTCTCCGCCTCTTCCTCCGAATCCGTTGGGTCGTTAAGACGACAGAGAATCGCATCCGGTTGGATACCCAACGCCCGGAGCGCGCGAACGCTGTGTTGCGTCGGTTTCGTCTTCAACTCGTTTGTCGGCTTTAGGAAAGGAACGAACGTGAGGTGGATCGAAAACGAATTTTGACGCCCCTCCATGTCCCGCATCCACCGCACCGCTTCGATGAACGCCTCCGCCTCCATGTCGCCGACGGTACCACCGACCTCGACGATCACCACATCCGCGTCCTCGCTCTCCGCCAACTTCCTGATCCGCCGAGCGACCACGCTCACCAGATGCGGCACCACTTGCACCGTCTCTCCCAAAAACTCCGAACCCAAACGTTCCTTGTCCAACAACTCGTTATAGATCTGCCCCGCCGTCACGTTAGACAGGATCGTGAAATCCTGGTTCAAGAAGCGCTCGTAATGCCCCAGGTCCAGATCCGTTTCGCTACCGTCCATCGTCACGAACACCTCGCCGTGTTCAAGAGGCGACATCGTCCCTGGGTCGACGTTCAGATAAGGGTCGAGCTTGAGAATAGTGACCCGGATCCCCCGATTCTTCAACATGCGCCCGATAGATGCACAGGCGATGCCCTTGCCTAAAGAGCTGGTTACGCCGCCCGTAACGAAGATGTATCGACGGCGCTTACTCAACGTGAAAAACGAGCGTTGTTGCGGAGGTTCGGCACATGAAAAGTGTACCCAAAATTCAGACTTTTAGTGAGCGTCTCAATCCGAAAACGCGCAGATTTGCTCACATATAGAATCTTCGTTTGTGACACCAATCCAACTGCCATCCGAAATGCCAGTCAAATGAACTCTCCATTGCTGACGGAAGACGACGTCCGACACATCGCTCGCCTAGCCGCCCTTCGCATCGATGATGCAGAGGTAGAGACGATGCGAAGCCAGTTGTCCGACATCCTCGCTCACTTTCAGACGCTGGCACAACTCGACACCCAAGGAGTGCCGCCAACCGGACACACCACCGACGCGCACTCTGTGATGCGTGACGACGAAGAAATGGCGGCCCTCGATCGCCAGCAGACTCTCGCCAATGCGCCATTTATAGACGGCGAATTCGTCCGCGTCAGACCCGTAATCGAATAACCGTTGCTGTTGACGCCAACCGCCACCAGATTGCGTTTCCCACGATGACAGAAACCCTTCCCGAAACTAACGCGTCGGCGCGCGAGATGCGCGCCAAGTACGAATCCGGCCAAGCGACCGTCCGCGACACCGCGCTCGCACACCTAGAACGCATTCAAAAAGTCGATAAACACACGCACGCCTTCCTTACAGTACTGGACGAAAACCAAATCGTCGCCCAAGCCGACGCCGCAGACGAGATGATAAGAGCTGGGGAAGCCTCAGCCCTCACCGGCATTCCGTTCCTGATCAAGGACAACATATCAACCGATGGCGTCCGCACCACCGCCGCCTCCAAGATCTTGGACGGATACGTCCCGCCATTCGACGCCACCGTAGTTTCACGGCTCAAAAAAGTCGGCGCAATCATCCTTGGCAAAGGCAACCTCGACGAATTCGCCATGGGCTCGTCGAACGAAAACTCCGCATTCGGAGCGGTCATCAACCCGTGGGGCAAAAACCGCGTGCCCGGCGGTTCCAGCGGTGGCGCCGCGGCGGCCGTCGCGGCGGGAGAAGCCGCAATCGCTCTCGGATCGGACACTGGCGGCAGCATCCGCCAACCCGCATCGCTCTGCGGCGTCGTCGGTTTCAAACCTACTTACGGCACCGTCAGTCGATACGGCCTCATCGCATTCGGCTCATCGCTCGACCAAATCGGACCTATCGCAAGAACCGTCGCCGACTGCGCCGACACTGCGAATACAATTTCCGGCCGCGACTCATTCGATTCAACATCACTAGATCTCGATCTAGATTTCACCCAATACCTAGATCGCGACATCGATGGAATGCGGATCGGTGTTCCCCGTGAATACCTCGTCGAAGGCATCGAACCCGGCGTACGATCCGCGTTCGACGCCTCGATCGCCGTCCTAGAAAATCTCGGCGCCGTCGTCGAAGAGACCAGCCTTCCGCTCACCGACCACGCCCTCGCCGTCTACTACATCATTGCCCCTTCCGAAGCGTCCGCAAATCTTTCCCGTTTCGACGGCGTCAAATACGGAATGTCGGTCGATGGCGAGCCAAACGCTCGCGAATCGATCGAAGCAACAAGGGGCGACGGATTTGGCCCAGAAGTGAAACGGCGCATACTCATCGGAACGTATGCACTCTCAGCCGGGTACTACGATGCCTACTACAAGAAAGCGCAGCAAGTCAGGACTCTCATCCGGCGAGAGTTCCAAGACGCATTCCAAAAGTTCGATGCTCTAGTCATGCCGACTTCACCGACCGTGGCCTTCGAAATCGGCGAAAAAACGCAGGACCCATTCCAGATGTATCTCAGCGACGTCTGCACCATACCGGTCAACATCGCGGGATTGCCAGGAATATCGGTTCCTTGCGGCCTATCCGAAGGCCTACCAGTAGGACTGCAAATCGTCGCTCCCCATATGGGAGACCGCACCGCGCTGCAGATCGCGCATGCCTACGAACAATCGGCGAATTGGAAGCTGACACCTCCAAAACTATGAAAATCCTAACCGTCCCAAATCCTTCGTCCGTCAAACTCATCTTGGCGATTGCGATCGTCGCGCTCGCTACGGTCTTCGCCTGCACGTCGGACTCTGCAGAAGATACACCGACAGCGGACACCGAAGTCGCTGTCAGTAATGCAGATCTGGATTGCCCCGACCTTGAAGAACCGCCTGGCGTTGGCGATACTCCGTTGGGACCGCCCCCGGGAATGCCTTACATCTTCACTGGCACTGCCTTCATTGACGGTCAACCCGCGCCCGAAGGCGAAATGCTTTATGTGAAACTCACCGCGTCACGCTCACACGCAGTCGAGATTCTTGAGAACGGCAAATATCGCGATATCATTCACGGTCCGGTTCACCCGTCTGACAATGACGTGCCCTTCGTCTTCTGCCTCGGCGACCCCGAAGGTGTCGCAGTCAAATCGAACGAAACCGTTGAATACGAAAACACCGGGACCTTCGAAGAAGTCGAGCTAGATCTCAACTTCCCTATGGGACCGGGCGAATTGAACGCTCAGTAATGCTTCTCGAACTCGACGGCGTCGCGCCGCAAGTCCACGAGACCGCGTTTATAAGCGCACAAGCTACGCTGATCGGAGACGTGCGCGTCGGACCTCGATCAAGCGTCTGGCCAGGAGCCGTAATCCGAGCCGACAGCGGAACCATCACTATCGGATCGGGATCGAACGTCCAAGACAACACCGTAATCCACGCCGACGACGATGCCACAATCGGCGATGACGTGACGATAGGTCATGGCGTCGTCTGCCACGGCAAGACGATCGGCGACAGCTGCCTGCTCGGAAACGGATCGGTTCTAAACGATGGCGTCGTTTTAGGAAAAGGATGCCTAGTTGCTGCGGGTTCCGTTATCCCTGAAAACGCTAATTTCGATGACAACCAACTCATCCGCGGCGTCCCCGGCAAAGCCATCGGAAGGTTACGTTCCAGGCACCAACAGTTGCAGCAACGTGCCGCTCTGAGCTACGTCAACCGTATTGAACGCTACAAACGGTCATCCACCGAAGACAACCCTCTCTAACCAACTCGTACTTACATCCGCTCCGGCGCGTTCATCCCCATGATGTTGAGCGTGCCCTCAAGCACGATGCGCGCCGCATCAACCAGCAATAATCTGGCCTTTGTCAACTCCGCATCCGCCGGTTCGCTCGAGATCACGCGGCACGCTTCGTAGAAGCGCTGCAACTCGCGCGCCACTTCGTATGCAAAGTGCGGCATGTGATGTGGTTCCAACAATTCAGCCGACCGAGCAATTACATCCGGCAACTCGTTCAACCGACGCATCAGCGCCATCTCCCGCTCCTCGGTCAATAGTCCCACGTCACCGTCGTCGAATTCGATACCTCGATCCTTCGCGGCACGGAGCACCGCGCAGAGCCGCGCATGCGCGTACTGCACATAAAACACCGGGTTCTCCGCCGTCTCCGCTTTAGCCAACTCAAGGTCGAACTCCATGTGAGTACCGGGTGTTCGCTCCATGAATATGTAGTGGCAGGCATCGGCACCCACCGCGTCCAGCAATTCGTCCGCACCGATGAAGTTGTCAGCCCGTTTGCTGAAACGAACCGCCTCACCCCCTTCTTTGAAATTAACGATCTGGTTGATGATGATCGTCAGATTGTCGGGTTCGACGCCCAGCGAATCGACCACCGCCTTCATCCTGGCAACGTGTCCATGGTGATCAGCCCCCCAAACATTGATGACGCGATCGAAACCTCGCTTCACGAATTTGTTGTAGTGGTATGCGATATCGGTTCCGAAATACGATGGCCCACGCTCCATCGAACGGATGATCACGCTATCGCTCTCGAGACCCACCTTAGTGCCCAGGAACCACAACGCACCCTCGCGCTCTGAGACGAAACCCCGGTCCTTCAGCAATTCCAACGATTCATTGAAATCTTCACCTTCAATCAACGATTTCTCGCTGAACCACTCGTCATACTCGATCCCCATCTTCGACAACGTGGCGCGGATGTTAGCCAAAGTGCGATCCAAAGCCGTTTTCCCTATGACACCAATCGCATCGTCCTCGCTCATCTCAATCACTGTGTCACCAAACTCAGCGTACAACTCAGCGCCCAAGTCCGCGACGAATTCGCCCGGATAAGACTCCGCACCCAATTCAGCATCTTTTCCGGCTGCCTGCATGAAACGAACATAGGCAGATTCCATATAGATGCGCATCTGATTGCCAGCGTCGTTGACGTAATACTCCCGCTGGACATCGAAACCCGCCGCATCCAAGATGTTCGCGATGCCGTTGCCGATCACCGCGCCCCGCACGTGCCCAATATGCAATGGTCCCGTAGGGTTCACGCTGACGAACTCGACCTGAACCTTCTGACCCGCCCCGATGTCGGAATGCGCGAACTTCACGCCCTGTTCGCGAATAACGTTAACCTGTGACCGGAGCCATTCGTCATCCAATCGGAAATTAATAAACCCCGGCCCCGCGATGCTCACATCGCAGACCATCGAGGAATGCTCAACGGATTCCACGATCTGGGCGGCGATCTCGCGCGGAGCCATTCGCATGCTCGAAGCCAAAGCCAGCGCAATGCTCGTGCTGTAATCCCCGTGCTCCGCGTGTTTCGGACGCTCAACCGTCGGAGTTACCTCCCCGATCTGCGGCAACGCATCCGCTGCAATCGCCGAATCGAGAGCCGAAACAACCATCTCTGCTATCTGTTTTTGCGGGTGCATAATATCCCAATCTGAAATACGTACGCGCAAGTCGATATTCTCGACCGCACATGTATCCTGCTAACACACCAACTTCCGTACATATATAAGGATAAGAAAACGCGTTCGGTTGGCTCAGGTTAATCGATGCCATCTCCTCCCATGACCGAATCAAAAATACCCCCCAACACAAGCCAACGTGCCGAAGATATCGCCAACGCTGGCGGTCGCGTCGGAATACCGATCTCCGACGAACACGCACAACTCGCCGCGCAGTGGGGCGACTCGCTCTATCAAGCCGCCAACGTCGTACGCGCCATCAACTACCAAGTCCACGAACCCTCCAACGTGTTCAATCCCATCGGATCCAACGACGATCTCCGCGAAAGGAACGACCGATGAGCAACGAGCGCACACAGTTGGCATTCGATTCGATCCACGAACTGGCTCCGAAAATCAAAGATGGATCGGTTTCACCGGTCGAGATCGCCGAGATCGCGCTCGAACGCACGGCGGTCCTCAATCCAAAGCTGAATGCCTTCCTCGACATCTGGCATGATGAAGCGCTTGCGGCAGCGACCAAAGCCGAAAGAGATATTGCGGACGGTCAATACTTGGGTCCGATGCACGGCATCCCGATCGGGCTCAAAGACCTCGTCGATGTCGCCGGCAAAGTGACCACTGGCGGCTCGAAAGTCCTCCAATCCAACATCGCCGCGCACGACGCAACCGTCACGGATCGTTTGAATCGCGCCGGCGCAATCCCTATCGGCAAGACCAACCTTGTAGAGTTCGCGTTCGGAGCGGCTGGCGTGAATCCCTACACCGGAGATGCCCGTAACCCGTGGGACACCGACAAGATTACCGGTGGCTCAAGCAGCGGGTCCGGTGCTGGTGTCGCCGCCGGCATGGTCTACGCCGCACTCGGCTCCGACACCGGCGGAAGTATCCGGATGCCCGCATCGCTATGCGGCATCGCAGGTCTGAAACCCACATACGGACGTGTCCCCCGCACCGGCGTCCTTGACCTCTGCTGGAGTTGTGACCACGTCGGACCAATGACCCGCCGAACCGCGGATTGCGCCCACATGCTCAACGTAATCGCCGGCCATGACCCGCTCGACATCGCTTCATCCACGCGCCCGGTTCCCGACTTCGCGGCAGATCTCGACAAGGGGCTCGACGGATTGCGCATCGGCCTCCCCGAACACTATTTCTTCGATCCCGAAATCGTCGATCCCGAAGTAGCCGCCGCAGTCAACACCGCCATCGAGTTGCTGGCCAACAACGGCGCCGAGATCGTTTCCGTGCCGATGGATTGGGTATCGAACGGCAGGTCGATCAATATGATCATCACCCTCGCCGAAGCCACCGCGGTCCACGAAAAAATGCTCGCCGACCACGCCGATGACTACACCCCGGCAGTTCGAAGTCGCATCCAATCCGCGCTCGCAATGCCTGCCGTCGACTACGTCCGCGCCCAACGCGCCCGCCAAGCCTTCTCCGTCGCCATGGCCGAGGCAACCAAAGACGTCGACGTCCTGGCTACGCCAACCGTACCGGTCCGCACTGACACCATCGCCGAATGCACACCCGCGCCCGGCAAAGCCATCGCCGACAAAGGTGCCGAGATCCCGCTCTTTACATCCATCTTCGACGTCACTGGCGAACCATCACTCTCCGTAATGTGCGGATTCGATTCCTCCAACATGCCCATCGGACTAATGATCACCGGCCACGCCTTCGACGAAACAACCGTTGTACGCGTAGGCCACGCCTACGAAGAGCTTGCCGGCTGGCACGCTCACAGACCTCCGATCTCCTAACTTGTAGGGACAGGTTTCAAACCTGCCCGCCGGCGACAAGGAGCGATATCTCGACTGACGACCCAAACGACCAACGCCCATCATTCAAAATCATTCGCATCCTAGTTCGGCACACCCATGCAAACCGAAAACGCATCCGCGCACAACACAAAACGCACCCGACACGATCGCCACATCAACCGACCGTCGATGCGTAAAGATCGCGGCTTCGCCTGCATCGGACTCGACCGACCAACAGACCCCGTCAATGTCGGCCATGCGCTCCGCGCCGCATTTTGTTTCGACGCGAGATTGGTCATCATCGGCGGCGAAACCCCAAATATCCGACTTTCTAAACTGACCACCGATCCCATGCGGTCCTACCGACACATCCCAGTCATCAAATCGAAAAACCTGCTCAAAGCAGTCCCTGAAGACACCACCGTTGTCGGTATCGAACTCTGTGACGACGCCTCAACTCTTGTGGAATTCAAACATCCCGAACGCGCCTGCTACATCTTCGGTCCCGAAAACGGCATCCTTTCCGACGAAATTCTCGACCGATGCACACACAAGGTCATGATCCCTACGATGGCATCCCTAAACCTCGGAATGACCGTGAACATCGTCATGTACGACCGACTCGCAAAAGCGTGGCCAAAGCTGGTTGCGCGGCCCGCATGGGGCGAACCTTCAACTGCGGACGTGGATGTCGGGACCAACCCGTGAATCTCCGCGAAAGCCGTCATTCCCGCGAGACTCCGTCATTCCAGCGCACGCGGGAACCCAGAGGGGCGGTGCAAAACCGCCGCCAATCCGGCGAAACTCCGTCATTCCAGCACACGCGGGAACCCAGAGGGGCGATGCAAAACCAACGTCATTCCCGCGAAACTCCGTCATTCCAGCGCACGCGGGAACCCAGAGGGGCGGTGCAAAACCAACGTCATTCCGGCGAAACTCCGTCATTCCGGCGCACACGGGAAGCCAGAGGGGCCGTGCACGACCACCGTCATTCCGGCGAAAGCCGGAATCCAGAGGGGCGGAGCATTCGCTCAAAATAGCTATGCGAACAACCCGCATGAAAGGCGTCTACTACGGCTGGTATATGCTGGCCGGCGCATCCTTGATGAATGCCTTCGGTGGCACCATCGTCTGGCAAGGCTTCGCCGTCTTCTTTATCCCGGTTGCCGAAACGCTTGGGATCACTTATTGGCAGACCTCTCTCGCATTCGCACTCGCCCGCGCCGAAAACGGCGTACTCGGACCAATCACCGGATGGGCACTCGACAGATTCGGTTACATGCCCCTCATCTTGGGCGGCACCATCATCACCGGCGTCGGCTACATTATCCTCTCGCAGGCGGAGACATATATCGCCTTCATGCTCATATATCTCTTCGTCATTTCCATCGGATCGTCAACCTCCTTCATGCAGGCCACAACCGCGGCCCTCAACACGTGGTTCATTCGATATCGCGGCCTAGTCATGTCCATCAACAGCGCCGCGTTTCGGGCTGGCGGCGCGATCATGATCCCGCTCATTTCCGTTGGCGTCATAAATCTCGGCTGGCAGACAACCTCTTGGATCATCGGTGCCGCCCTGATCGTCTTCGTCGCACCCCTAGGATTATTGTTCCGACGATCGCCCGAAAGCATGGGTCTGAAACCCGATGGCGGTGTTTCCCTATTCCACATGCGACGGCGTCTCCGCAGAAACGACAGAACGCAGAAACGGTCATCTGCAACCGAGCAGGACGACCTTTCGCAATCCTCCGGCTCAAACGCGAACCCGGAACGCAATTTCACCACCAAGCAGGCGTTGAGAACTCCGTCGTTCTGGGTGTTGGTGTTGGCAACCACATTGCGAATGTCGGTTCACGGCACCATCTTCCTCCACTTCATTCCCATCCTCGTATGGCGCGGCGAAACCCAACAAACATCCGCCAACCTCGTCGGCCTCATATCCCTGTCCGCAGTACCAGTAATCCTATTCACCGGCTACATCAGCGACCGCGTTGGACGACCACTATTGCTCACCTTCCTCTACAGCGCCTCCGCCGTCAGCTTGCTTCTCATGACGCTCGTAGAAGGCACCTGGCCGATATTCATGGCAATGCTGCTCTTCACCGGCTCCGAAGCTGGCAGCTCCCTCAACTGGGCCATCATCGGCGACCTCTTCGGACGCGCCCGTTACGCCACCATCCGCGGCATGATGGCACCCATCTACAACCTCGCCCTCATCATCGCCCCCGTAGCCGCCGGCTACACCTTCGACCGCCTCGGCACCTACCAACCCGTCCTTGTCGCCGGCACCATCCTAATGTTCATCGCGGCGCTCGTGTTCCTTGTTTTGCAACCAGCAGTGAAACGGGCGCGGCGACTCGGCTGATCGAAACTTCGCAGTCCTCGGGCGTCATCTAAGACGATTGCAAAACTCCGTCATTCCGGCGAAAGCCAGCGCTTCAGCGGACGGAACGTCCATCCAGACGGGCGATGCAATCGGGGCCCGGCCGCCGAAACAATCACTTCGTCAACCCGATTAAGGGTTTTGCAAAGATCTCCGTCATCCAAGAGAGAAAATCAGCGCGATATCGCAGACGGGTTGATGCGGAGCGATCACAAAAAGAATGGTCGGGGCAACAGGATTTGAACCTGTGACCTCTTGACCCCCAGTCAAGTGCGCTACCAGGCTGCGCCATGCCCCGACGCAGTACCACAAAGTCTATAAAAACGCAGCTCCCCCAACCTATCCGTCACCCCTTCACACACGACGTAGAGGATGTGCGCCCAACCCTCCCCCTCGATGCCCAAGCGGGAACTAAAGGGGGTTAGATTCGGCGTGCCGCACAAATCCCGTCATACCCGCGCACGCGGGTATCCAGAGGGAGCAACGAACGTAGAGTCGGTTCGCTCTATTCGCTGATACACACATCCTAGAATAAGAATGGGCGAAGGTCGCCTAGCAAGCGTAATCGTGTTGCATCAGGAATAGCATTAGGCTTCAACTGAACCCTCGATGCGACATTCGCTTCGCCCTAAAGCCCTATGCTCGGTGTCGGTAAGGGCTACCACTCATTGTAACCCGCTTGGATCATCCCCATCATTCCCAATCCTTCAAATCCTAGTTCACACTTGACAAACGATACATTAGTGCTAATATAAGAACTGTTAACAACAAACATCGCCGCGCCGACGGGTGCGGATACGACCTCAACTAGACCCTGCCGACAAAAACCCGAGACCCAGCCCAAGACCGTGAACGCAACACCACAAGAGCTACACAGTCTAAGACTGATCTCGGCATCCTTGAGCAAACAAGATGCAACGTCGGGAGGGACCGTTAGAAGCGAACGCTGCTACAAGGTCCAGTCGCGTCGCCAATGGCAGGCGCCGCAACACGAGCCAGACAACCGTACCACGCACGTGGTACCAACGTCCAAGGGCTGGGCGAACGTTCGTGAATCCGGCAGACGTCGGCCCTCGAAAACAAACAGGGCGCGGCTACAGCACCAGCTCGGGACTAACCGAGCGATGGAGAGCGGCACAGCTCAAGCAGCCGAACTCCGGGCCCACGGCCTGGCAACGTGGGCAGACGCTGGAATTAAAGGACGGGCCCACGTCCAATCCCCGCAAGCGCGGCGATGAAAAACCATTCGGCTTGCCCCCGTTAAAAGGGACAACGTCCGAGAACCATCCGGGTTTCCCCCGCTAGCGGGGGAAATGTCCGAAGGACAAAGGAGGCACACCACCCCCACCAACCAACCAAAACCTGCCACCCCCCGCAGGCCATACCAACACACCCTCCTCCCCTTCGCAAAGCGAAAGCGACGCGACGTAGGGGCGGGTTTCAAACCCGCCCTCGCACGCAGGGGATGCACGAAAACCACCAATCCACCAACCCCACATCCCCTCCATCCTGTCCATCCATGTAAATTCCCCCAACCCATCATTCCAATCATCAAAAATCATGGCAATCATAGTTCAAACCGGCCCTCGCCTAAAATCCCGCCCATCCCGGTTCAGACAATCGAGAGCATAGAATCGATGACGAATGACTTCGCAACAAAACTACCGGGCACCACGCGGCGTCGCCGACATCCTTCCAGACGATCAAACCGTCTGGAACGCGGTCAAGAAAACCGCCATCAACTCCGCACGCCAGTTCGGATACCAGCAGATCGACACCCCAATCTTCGAAAATACCGGCCTATTCCGCCGCGGTGTAGGCGGTGAAACCGACATCGTCCAAAAAGAGATGTACTCCTTTGACGACCTCGGCGGCGAGTCTCTAACTCTGCGACCCGAAGGCACCGCGCCCGTTTGCCGCTCGTACATCGAGCACGGCATGCACAACCTCCCGCAACCGGTCCGCCTCTTCTACATCGCTCCCATGTTCCGTTACGACCGTCCGCAAGCCGGCCGGTATCGCCAACACCACCAGTTCGGGTGCGAAGCTATCGGTGACCCTTCGCCAACCATCGACGCCGAAATCATCGAGATCGGTCTCCACTACATCACCGCACTCGGCCTATCAGACGTCACCGTCCGAATCAACTCCATCGGTGACCCAGAAACTCGCACCAGCTACAACGACGATCTTCGTAACCACTACGCAAAATACGCCAACGACCTGCCTAAAGTTGACCGCGACCGCCTCGAAAGGGCCCCACTCCGACTCCTCGACTCCAAAGAACCCGCGACCCAAAAGCTCAGCGCCGACGCGCCGAAATCATTGGATTATCTCTCGGACGAAGCACAAAATCACTGGGAAAACCTGTTAGTCCTGTTGGACGGTCTAAAAACCGCCTACCCCAACTTCAGCTACCGTACCGACCACACCCTCGTCCGCGGCCTGGACTACTACAACCGAACCGTCTTCGAGTTCGAACCATCCACCGAAGGCAGCCAAACTTCGCTCTTCGGCGGCGGAAGATACGACCCGCTCATCGGCATCCTCGGCGGCAACCCAACACCGGGCGTCGGCTTCGGCTCCGGCATCGAAAGAATCATCCTCGAAACTCAACGACAAGAATCACTCGATGTAGCCGAAGCGCCTCGCAACGCTGTAATGGTCCACGTCGGCGACAACGCCACCATACGCGCTGCCCAACTCGCCGCCGAACTGCGCAACCACGGCATATCCGTCCTCATGGCCCCCGCCGGCAAGTCAATGCGCGCACAGATGCGTTACGCAAACCGCGCCAACGCAAACTATGCCATCATCATCGGCAACCGTGAAATCGAACAAGGCGTCGCAGCCGTAAAGCCACTCCAATTCGACGGCGACCAAAATACACTCTCACTCGACTCCACAACAATCGCAAACTTCATTGCCCCTTCGAATAATGCCTGAAGCCACACCCATTGAAAACCGACTCCGGGCCAGCCTGCAAGCTGCTGCCGAACGACAAACTGAACTCGAAACCCAGATGTCGCAACCGGACGTCGCCTCCGATCGTCTCAAGATGCAACGTCTCGGACGAGAATACTCACGCATCTCCGCGCTAGTCCGTCTCCGCGACGAATTCGATGCCGTCCTCGAAGAGATCGCCGACGCACAAACCATCCTCGCCGAAGAAACCGACGACGAAATGCTCGAGATGGCAAGGGACATCACTAGAGATCAACAAGCACGGCACGACGAACTAATCGATGAAATCCAAATCGCGCTCATCCCGCGGGACGAAACGGATGACGCCGACGCCGTCCTCGAAATTCGCGCCGGCACTGGTGGCGACGAAGCCGGTCTCTTCGCAAACGAGCTCTACCGCATGTACCAACGCTTCGCCGAGCTTCACGGTTGGAAAACTTCCGTCCTTTCACTGAACGACACCGGCATCGGAGGCCTAAAAGAGGTCGTCTTCGAGATCGAAGGCGAGGGAGCTTATCCACGCCTCAAACACGAAAGCGGTACCCACCGCGTCCAACGAGTACCCCAGACGGAGTCTCAAGGGCGCATCCACACCTCCGCCGCAACCGTCGCCGTCCTGCCAAAAGCCGAGGACATCGACGTTGCCATCGACGACAAGGATCTCAAGATCGACATCTTCCACGCCGGCGGACACGGCGGTCAAAACGTCAACAAAGTCGCCACCGCCGTCCGCATCACCCACGAACCAACAGGCATCGTCGCCCAATGTCAAAACGAGCGCTCGCAGCTACAAAACAAGATGCAAGCAATGGATATTCTCCGCGCCCGTCTATGGGACATGGAATTGCGCCGCCGCGCGTCCGAACAAGCCGCTAATCGAAAAGCGCAAGTCGGCTCTGGCGACCGCTCCGAAAAAATCCGCACCTACAACTTCCCGCAATCCCGGGTAACCGACCATCGCATCAACCTCACCAGCCACAATCTCCCGAAAATCCTCGACGGCGAGATCGACGAGTTCGTTGATGCGCTACAACAGGTCGAGCAGACTCGCAAAATCCAAGCCGCATCCGCGACATAACTCAGCAATCCAACTTGCCAACGATAGCGGAAGCGATCCGCACAACCACATCCAAACTCCTTAACGCCGGAATCACTCCCGACGACGCCCCCATCGAAGCTCGCACAATTCTCCGACACGCATGCGGCTTAACCCAAGAGAAACTCCTCGCCGGTCACGCGGATCAACTGCCGGAAACCACAATCCAAGAGCTTGATCGCCTCCTAATTCGTCGCACAACCCGCGAACCACTCGCCTACATCCTCGGCGAAAGAGAGTTCTATGGTCGAACGTTCAGAGTCGACCAACGCGTTCTGATACCAAGACCCGAAACTGAGACCCTAATCGACCTTTGCACCGAATTCGTCGCACACAACAACGTCGCACAACCCAACATCTGCGACATCGGCACGGGCTCCGGCATCATCGCCATCATGCTAGCCGAGCAACTCCCGAACGCCAACATCACCGCGACCGATATCAGCACCAAAGCGCTCGAACTCGCCAAGATCAACGCAAATCATCACTCAGCCAACATCTATTTCGTCGTCGAAGACGCTACACGAACCGTGACACGCGGCAACTTCGACATCATCGTCTCTAATCCCCCGTACATTCAAACGTACACCCTCGACGACCTCCAACCCGAAGTTCGAGATTGGGAGCCACGACGAGCCTTAGATGGCGGCCCTGACGGTATGAACGTCTTGCGTCCATTGATCCGCTCGTTGTCCGAACTGTTACGCAAAAACAGCCCAACCGCCGCGTTCATAGAGATCGATCCGACCGTGGTTGCATCCTGCCTCGACGTGGCCCACCAAATTCTGCCTGATGCCGAGATACAGATCCACCGCGACTTCGCCGGATTGGAACGCTTCCTCGTCATCCTCCGCAACTGATACACCAAAACGTTAAAATTCTCACGAACCACGCAATGCTCGCAACCAACGAGCGAACCAATCGGAGCCCACAGTGTCCGAAACCAAAACCCTGAATTCTCTCCTGCAACCGGCATCCGGATCCGATATCGCCATCATCGCGCCCGACATCGGATCGTGGACATACGACGAACTCGACACCGAGGTAGACCGCCTTGCGGACATCTTGGCTACCAACGGCGTCGGACCCGGTACCCCCGTCTCTATCGTTCTCATCAATGGATATGAATTCGTCGCCACGTTCCTCGCCGTCGCCCGAGCCGGCGCGATCGCCGCGCCGCTCAATCCCGCGTACACCACCGACGAGTTCAACTTTTTCATGGAAGATGCTGGAGCAAGAGTCGCAATCCTGCCCAACGAACCACACCCTGCTCGCGAAGCCGCCGCAATCATCGGCATCAAGACGATCGACGCTGCCCTCACCTCCTCCAACGGTCACCTCCGAGTAACTCTTTCCGCGAACGGAGTCGAACTCACTTCGATGAGCGACGCTTTGCCCCCTGACGATGCCGACATCGCTCTGTTCCTTCACACCTCCGGCACTACCAGCCGACCCAAGGGCGTGCCGCTCCGCCATCTAAACCTGATGAAGTCCATCGACAACATCAAAAACACCTACGCCTTGACTCCTGACGACACATCATTGATCGTAATGCCGCTATTCCACGTCCACGGCCTCATCGGCGCGTGTCTGTCGACCCTAAACTCTGGCGGCACCGTCGTAGTCCCTCCGAGATTTTCCGCGAGCGCATTCTGGAAACAGCAATCCGATTCGGGATCTACTTGGTACTCCGCAGTGCCAACTATCCACCAAATTCTGCTAACGCGCGCCGATGACGACGGCGCACCCCACGAATCCCTCCGCATAATCCGCTCCTGCTCCGCCGCCCTCGCTCCCACCGTGTTCGACGCTCTCGAAAGTCGCTTTGGCGCACCAGTTCTCGAAGCATACGGCATGACCGAGGCCTCACACCAGATGTCCAGCAGTCCGTTGCCGCCAGGCTCGCGTATCCCCGGCACCGTCGGACAGGCCACCGGCGTCGAAGTCGCCATCATGGCTGACGAAAACACCGGCAAGTCGGCGGAAAATGGTCAACGCGGCGAGGTCGTCATTAAAGGCGAAAACGTCATGTGGGGATACCACAACAACGAAGAGGCCAATGCCGACGCATTCGTAAACGGATGGTTCCGCACCGGCGATCAAGGGTTCCTCGACAACAACGGCTACCTTACGCTGACCGGCCGATTGAAAGAACTCATCAATCGCGGTGGCGAAAAGATCTCTCCGCTCGAAGTAGACGCAACTCTTTTGGAGCATCCCGCGGTCGCCGAGGCAGTCTGTTTCGCGGCTCCTGACGATATGTACGGCGAATGTGTCCGGGCCGCAGTAGTTCTCCGCGACGATTGCGAACAACAAGAAATCCAAGATTTCTGCCGCGAGCGGTTAGCCGACTTCAAAGTACCCGACGTCATCTACTTCGCCGACGAGTTGCCGCGCACCGCGACCGGTAAGATCCAGCGTCGCCACGTCGCCACCGCATTTGTCGAAAACAAATGACGCCAATTAACCGACCAGCCAAGAGAGGAAAATACTCGCCAAACCCAGGTACATCACGATCCCGCAGATGTCGGTCGCAGTCGTCACAATCACTGCCGACGCCATCGCCGGGTCGATGCGAATCAACCGCATGAACATCGGCACCAACACTCCCGCCAACGCTGCCAATATCAAGTTCATCACGAGCGACAATGTGACCAAAACCGTCAACGCCCAGTCGTCTTTCCAAAGGTGAACGAGCACACCAAGAATCCCACCCACGGCTACGCTTTGAACTAATGTCAGGACTAACTCAAACAACAAAAGTTGCCAAACGTTTGACAACGAGCGCTCCCCCAGCGCCATGGAACGGACGATGATCGTCACGGTCTGAGTTCCTGCGATCCCGGCCTGACCCATCACCACCGGCAAGAACGCCGCCAACAACGTCATCGCATCCAACGTCGGTTGGAACAAACTCAAAACAAAACCCGCCGACATCACCGTGAACAAGTTCAACACCAACCAAGGCATTCGGTTGCGCATCGCCTCCCGGACGTTGTACCCAGTTGCGATGCTACCGCCCACACCAAATAAGCGGAACATGTCCTCGGTGGCTTCTTGCTCCGCAATCTCCACCAAACTGTTCGACGTGATCACCCCCTGCAGCTGACGACGGGTGTTCGTTACCGGTATGCTCGGCAGCCGATAACGTTGCATCAAACGCACCGCACTCTCCTGGTCCTCCGTCGCCGAGACTGATATCACGTCCCGGTTCATCACCTCACTGATCGTCGCATTCGGAGGCGCGAACACTAGCTCCGATAACTCTATCCGGCCCACCAACGTATCGTGCGCATCAACCGCGAACAACTCCCGCAACATCTCCGGGTCCAACTCCATCTGACGCAACACACGCAACGCGTGACGGACCGTCCAATACTCCCGTAACTTGCCA
This sequence comes from Dehalococcoidia bacterium, assembly GCA_965232825.1. Taxonomy (GTDB): domain Bacteria; phylum Chloroflexota; class Dehalococcoidia; order Lucifugimonadales; family Lucifugimonadaceae; genus Bin127. Next base: position 1,591,482 of record OZ247429.1, read on the forward strand.
AACGACGGTGACATCAACCCGCCGGCATCGTCGTCATCGTGTATCAGCAGATCACCAATGATGTTGAGGTTCCGCATCCGAACCAGCGTCTGCGCAGCCTCATCCCAGGCTATGCGATGCAGCAGATCGGTCGCTATCTCGGGGGAAGTCTCGTCCAAAACCTTTGGTCGTCTCGTCTCTGGAATCGCCTCGAATACGCGCGCCCCTCGATCCACATCAAGATAATCCAGCACATCCGCGATCGCCTCGTTCGCCATGCGATGCAGAAGCTGCCGCAGATGGTCTTCCGAAAGTTCCGCCACCACCGCTGCCAAGTCCGCGTGACGCAGCGGGTCCAACCTTTTCAGCGCAACCGAAACACCACCGACCTCCAGCAGATCGGTTACCTCAGAAAGTACGTCGCCTAGTTCCCAAGGCTCTGGAACTGTCATGGCCACAGCGTGAACTCAATCACTTGATTTTCGCTTTCCGGCGTGAAGATACCCTTGAACGCGCCATCCCTGTCGGTACATTGACCGACGTCGAGTCGCCCGATATCTTCGTCGCAGCTGATTGAATCGTACCGAATCCACGCCGAGCCATTCAACACTTCATACAACTTCGGCGGGGATAACATTGAAGGATAGCCGCGGTCGAATCATCGCCGCGACTCAATGTGAAAGGCGTTGAATCATGCTCCTAGGTGTTGCCGGCTTTGTCAAAGGCGACTGGCTCAATGTCACTGAAGATCAAGTCAAAATGGTCGCGGATAACGGCTTCGTCTCCGCACTTCTCACAATCTCTGACCCGACTGCGGGCGACGACAGAGACGTTGAGAACATCAAGACGCTTTATGCCGCCCATGGCCTCAACATGCCGATGACCCGCGGGGCATATGGCGGCGGCCTCTGCAGCGACGATGAAGACCAACGCAGATGGACCGTCAAATTCCTCGAGAACACCATCCGGCTCTCTGCCAAGATGGCATGCCCCACCACCTACTTTCGTCCCGGAAGCCACAACCCCAACGGACCGTGGTTGCCGCATCCCGATAACCGCTCAGAAGCAACCTTTGACAACCTAGTCGCCAGCGCGCAACGAGCATGCGCGGTCGCCGACTCCGAGGGAATCAAACTCGTCGTCGAGGCAGGTGTTGTGTGCCCCCTTTACACGCCGCAGCGCGTGCGAGATTTTTTCGACGCTGTTGACATGCCGGCACTCGGCTTCAACGTCGATCCCGTAAACCTGGTTGGGTCCCTAGAAATCGCATACGACACCACGTCGCTGATCAATGAATGCATCGACCTCATGGCCGACGAAATCGTTGGGTGTGACGCTAAAGACTTCACCATCGTCGACGCACTGTTGCCACATTTCGAAGAAGAAGTGATCGGAGCGCCCAACGCGCTCCTTGACAACGTAACTCTCCTCGCTCGCCTTCAAGAAACCGCAGCCGACATCACGGTTACCGTCGAACATTATCCCGACGAAAAGATTCCAGCGGCGGCCGCGGGTATTCGAAAAGCTGCCCAAATTGCAGGGGTGATTTGGGACTGAAACTACCCCACGCGCGACTAGAATCGGTAGTAGTCATTTAGGAGTTGAAAATGCCTGCAGACCTAACCGGCAAGAGATGCATCGTTACCGGTGGCGCAACCGGGATCGGTCGAGCCTCCGCCATTCGCCTCGCTCAACTCGGCGCAGAAATCGCGATCTTCGACAATAACGAAGACGGCAACAACACCGCGATTGAGATCAACGACAACGGTGGTAACTCGAGATTCTGGAGCTGCGACGTCCGTGATGAAGCAAATGTCTCAGGCACCGTAATCGCCGCCAAATCGTGGCTCGGCGACATCGATGTCCTTTGTCACTTCGCCGGTGTCCTCCAAGGTGCGTCTATCCCGCTTGAAGGCTTCCCCGAAAAGACTTGGGACACGGTGCTCGATATCAACTTGCGAGGCACCTACCTCATTGCCAAATACGTCGTGACCGAGATGCTGAAGAAACCCGGCCCTCATCGCGGCACGATCATCCTCACCGCATCCGGCGCCGGCGTCAAAGGCGGGTCATCGTCGTATGCTTACGGCGCGAGCAAAGGCGGAGTTCATGGCTTCACAATGGTCATGCAACAATATCTCGAATCTCAAGGCATCCGCGTCAACGACTTCGCACCGGGTTCTGTCGAAACTCCGCTCAAAGTAGCCCAACTTCGTTCCACCGGCGCAATTACTGAACAACCAACTGCCGATGTTGAACAAGCCGTTGCTTCCCTTACGAACCCTGATGATGTCGCCGAGATCGTCGCGTTCATGGCTAGCGATGAAGCCAACGCTTTACGTGGGATAGTATTTACCGCCTAACCATTGGCGATTCATCTAGCATCTTCTTTCACTGGGATTCGATGGTGGCATATCAATCATCGCGCGATGTCGCTAAGGCATTCGCGCCCGGAAACATCTCCGGACTTTTCAAAATCATCGCCCACGACGATCCTAAGAAGATGCATTCGCTCGGCTGGGGATTCACCGTCCGAGACGGCGTCAACGTCGAACTGTCACGTTCATCCACCACCTCTACCCAGGTCTATTTCAACGGCAAACCCATTGAATTCCCAACCGTTGCCAGCGCACTTGCTGATGCGTCCAATGTCCCATTCGACGTTGCCATCACTTCGAACTTGCCACTGAGTAGCGGATTCGGTCTCAGCGGCGCCGCCACGTTCGCCTCCCTCATCGCCGCCAACGACCTGCTGGCTCTCGGCAATTCCAGAGACCAACTCGCCATGATTGCACACGTCGCAGAGGTCCGAAACCTTACCGGACTTGGCGACGTTTGCTCGCAGTACAACGGTGGATGTTTGGTGAAGACCGAGGTCGGACACCCGTTGGCAGCCACTTCAATCGACTTACCGCCGACACCGGTCCACTGGCGCTACTTTGGGAAGATCAAGACTAGCGAGATACTCGCAGACCACGATAGACACCAACTCATAAACGACGCCGCCGGCCATGCATTGTCCGCAATCCAAAAAACGATCGACGACGGGTCGACCATCACTTTCGCTGAACTCATCTCCCTGGGGTTGGGTTTTGCCACATCCAGCGGCCTGTTGATGGATGACCGCGTGCAAAACTCGATTTCTCAAGCTCGTTCCAATGGTGGCGTTGCAACCATGATCATGTTGGGAAACGCCGTCTTCAGCACCGCTCCCTTTCCCGGCAGCACCGAAACTATGCTGTCCAAAACCGCCGCGCATCTGATCGACGACTAGCCCGATCCGTTCATCACTTCTATCAACTTGTCATGTGCACGTGGCCATCCGGCCACCAATATCGGAATTTCATCGTTACGCGACCAATCGATTGGTTGACCTACGCCATTAGTAACCTTCGCACCGAGCATCATCGCCGCGAGCGATCCCGCAGCAACGTGCATCGGTTCGATCCGATAAAACACCACCGCAGCCATCCGACTGGTGGCCACGAGCAACAATGGATACGCCGCTGACGAGAAACTGTTCGCCTGACGTACGTGAGTAACCCAATCCAGACCACCGGAATCCAACAGCAAACGCCACACCTCCTGTCCATCCACCTCAAGACCAACCACCGCGTCGCCCAGATGTCGATCCCGATCAGTAATCTGCAACGGTTCGCCGTTCAACTTCACCCCGGCACGCATCTCCGCTGTCAACAACGTTCCGCTAGACGGTACAGCCAGAGCCGACAACACCAACTCTCCTTCGGTTCGCATCGCGATGTTTACGCCCCAGTGATTCATCCCTGTGCTGAACGGAACCGTTCCACACAAGGGATCGATGAGCCACTCGATCTTCCGCTCAGCTTCGACAACCGCGTCTCCCAAATCGACAGTGCTCTCTTCTGAAAGTATCTCGCCACCGCAACCCGAATCTCTGAGTGCGGACGCGATCGCTTGATCCGATTCGAGATCCGCCTCCGTCACCAATGCCCCAGGCGATTTTTCCCAACTCTGTAGGTTTTGAATCCCGGCATTGAACCGAACCATCAAAACTTCGCTCGCCACGTTCGCAGCCGTTATCGCCGCTTCCATGTGTTCGCTGTATGCGCTGAGTCTCATGCCATCGTCCAGTCGATTCTCGAATGTGTAGTACCATTCTCAATGAATATCGTCCTCGATTCCAACTGGGCGATTAGGAGTGGCCCTACCTAATGTTTGCGACTATCGGACACACTTTCGAATTGATGAAGATGAGTTGGAACGTCCTCATGATGGACCGCGAACTCATCCTCTTCCCCGTTCTATCCGGAATTGGTCTACTCATCCTCGGATTCGCGGGTTTGGCGGTTGGGGTGGCTGATACCGGAAACTTGATCGGTTTCTTGGTGATGATCCTCATCGCATACTTCATAACCACTTTCTTCAACGCCGCACTCATCTCCGCCGCACTCGAAAGGCTTCGTGGTGGCGACCCTAACGTCATGTCCGGCTTGAACCACGCCGCAAAACACATCCACCACATCTTTCTCTGGTCCGTAATCTCCGCCATCGTCGGAACCTTATTCCGAGTCCTCAGGTCTCAGACCGACAACTTCCTCGTTCAGATGATTTACAGCATGATCGAAGGCGTTTGGGAATTCATGACCTTCTTCGTGATCCCGGTCATGGTCTCCGAGAACGAAGGCCCGATAACCAGCATTAGGCGCTCCGCCAACATCATTCGGCAGACTTGGGGGCGCCAAATTACCGCATCCTTCGGCTTCTTCATCGTCTACATCTTGGCAATCGTAGCCGCAGCCATACCGGCGATACTGCTCTTCTTGATTGTGCCGGTGGTTGGAATCATCGTCGGGGTATTGCTCGTAGGACTGGCGTTTGCTACTGTGCAAGCTTTGGAAGGCGTCTTCAAAGCTGCGCTCTACGACTTCGCAGTCGGCGAGCAACCTGAAGGGTTCGACCTACGAACGCTCCAGACCGCGTACCGCCCCGATTACGCTAGGGCCTAATCTCCGTTGCACATTCGTGATCGTCTCGGTCGTCGATCAAATCTCGCCGCTTCGCCGATCCGCGCCCGATTAAGATTCGTATGTATCCCTGCGCCTTAAGCACTATCCAGCCAAGATCGCCAATGCTCCAAAACAGTACAACATTCTCGAAGATTCGAACCGGGGCCATCATCCTTGCCGTAGTCGTTGGCATCCTCGCCGGAACGCTAGCAACTCGGGTATCCGCGCACGAGGGGCGTGACGTAGGTGACTACAACTTCGTCGTAGGCTTCCTGCGTGAACCTGCATATGAAGGCCAACTCAACGCCGTCTCCTTGGTCGTCACCAAAACATCAACCGAGGATGCAATGGAAACACATCGCATGGAAGCCGAAGATGGTGACCACGAGATGACCTCGATGATGGAGACCGATGCCGTCGACGTGATCACTCATGGCGTAGTATTCACCTCCCCACAATTCGGCTCGATGGAGAATTTTGAGTTCGAAGTCACGGAAGAACTGAGCGGCGTCGAAATCCCCTACCATGTGCACCCAGGCGACCAAGAGGGTATCATCGTAGTCTCTTCGGACGCGTCGCATCAAGGCGAAGACCGGTCCGTCATGATCATTGACGATCATCTAATGCCCGCTAGGCTCGAAGCGAACATCGGCGACAAAGTTGTTTGGATGAACCATGAGAGCCAAAACGCTGTCGTCATGAGCGGCCCTCTATCGTCTATGACGACGATGATGAGCGACGAAACTCCATCCGCAACCGCTGAAACCGCCACCACAAGAGTGCGGGTCACGGGCCTCGCATCTACGTTGAAGGTAGAGGTCTACCATCTTCCAACCGATGCCGCACGCGAGATGTCACTTACGGAGATGTTCGCCGACCCAGGCCACTATGTAGCTGAATTTGTTCCCACCGCACCGGGCGACTACAGCATGAGATTCTTCGGCTCCATCGACGGTAATGCCATCGACGAAACTTTTTACTCAGGGCCGAACACTTTTGACACCGTGGTTGCATCCGACGCGATCCAATTCCCGGTCGTCTTGGAAAGCAATCGTGAGATCCAAAACGCGACCAAAGGGGCGATCGACGCGGTTCAACAGGTTGAAACAGACCTAGAAGCTATCGCATCGACGGCAAATACTGGAATCATCATTGGGATCATAGGGATTCTGATTGGCATCGTCGCGACTGGCACTAGCGCGTTCGCCATCACCGTTACCAGAAGACGCAACTGACACCGAACGTACCTGCGGGACTGACCATATGACTAAAATCCTGCTTCACGGTGCCGTCGGATATTGGGATGAAATCGGGACCGTTGTCGCCATCATCTCGTTCGTCATTCTCATGAGTTTCTTGGCATGGTCCAGTGGCAACAAACGACGCAAAGCACAGCAGGAGCGCCGACGGCGGCGACTGCGTCAACTTCGGTCCGAGAGCGCTAACGACGAGGAATGACCCTTGCCCATGACCCCTCGGATGCGCAAGTCCCTCAAGCTGATCGTCATTTTTGCGTTCATCGCCTGTTTCGCAACCATATTCATTAACCAGTCCGCGTCCGCACACGCCAACCTCCTCGAAGCATCGCCCAAACCTTCCGAAGAACTGGAAATCGCGCCGGAACGCGTGATCATTTGGTTCACTGAACCCATAGAACCCGCGTTCAGTTCGATTTTGGTCTTGGCCACCTCCGGCGCAACCGTAACCGTCGGCGACACTGAGTTCGATCCCACCGAACCCACCGCTATGTGGGTTCCCGTCGCTCCTCTCGAAAATGGCACGTACACCGTCGTATGGCGCAACGTCTCTACGGTCGATGGTCACAAAGTCGCTGGTTCATTCCTCTTCGCCGTCGGCGAACCGATTGGCGCTGGAACACAGGTCGACATCGCGGAACAACCCCTGATCCAATCTCCCTTGGACCCGATCGTCCGCTGGATCATCTACGTCGGTATAGCCACATTCGCCGGCGGCCTCCTATTTGATCTCGTCATCGCCACTCGCGTAGCTCGCGCCGCAGACGATAGATCAGTCCTGCTGTTCACGCAAATCGCGACCATCAGTTTCGGATTCATCGCCATCGCATCTGTTGTTGTCGTAGTACTCGCACAACTCGCACAGTTGGCACTCCAAACCGCGATCGCATTCGATGTACCAATTCACGCCATCGGCCCCGGCCAAATGGTCGACGTAGCTACTGAAAGCGATTGGGGACGGTACTGGTCGTGGCGTATCACCGCCGCCGTCCTAGCGGGATTGGCATTGTTCGCAGCGATTCAACTCAGAAGAGATGATCCGTATACACGGAAGGCCGAAGACCTAGAAGAAATGTCTCTGATTACGGAGACTCCGATGGGCATCGGCGCAATCGCACTCGGCGCGATATACCTCCTGCTCATCGCTCTCACCAGTCACAACGCCGCTACTCCCGACGACATCCGATGGTTCGCCATCGGGACGGATCTTATCCACGTCGTCGCAGCAACCGTCTGGATCGGCGGGATCGCGTATCTCCTCATGGCATCCGTCATCACTGCTCGTGTACCCGATTTACGCTCATCCTCGGTGCATCTCGAGTTCGCCGCCCGGTTCGCGCCGTGGGCAATCTTCGCTGTCACCATATTGGTCGCATCGGGCATCGTTTCATCCCTCATGCAGGTCACGATACCCGAGGCTCTCAACACCCCGTACGGCCGCGTACTTGGCGCCAAGATCTTGCTCCTAGTCGTGTTAATCGCATTGGCGATTCGCAATAACCGCTCCGTCGCAAAATCCTCGACTGCCGACAAGGCAGCCACGACATCGTTTCGTCGTTTCGTCGCGCTCGAACTCGGAGTTGCCTTCGTAGTCCTCCTCGCAACAGCGGGCCTCGCCAGCCTGGAACCTGCGAGGCAATACGCTGAACGACAAGGCATCGGCGTCGCCCGCGACGTCAGGCACTCCGAAACCATCTCGGGCGCAACTATCGAAGCAAAACTAGATCCCGGAAACACGGGCGCAAACACCCTGACGGTTGACATCACCGACGAAGACGGCTCACCGTTCCTCTTCGCAACCGAGGTTCGCGCTCGCATCAAATACCTCGACGACGAATTCGGAGAATACTTCACCCCGCTCATCGAACGATCGCTCGGTCACTGGCGGCTCGATGACATCACCATCGGCATTGCTGGCGCATATCAGCTCGACGTCACCGTCGTCAGATCCGACTCCTTCGATTCCCACATCTCCACCCGCTTCTCAGCCACATCAACTACGTTCGCGTCGGACCTCATTCGGCCTTCCGTCAAATCGGCCATGGTCGCTTTTGGCGTCCTCATCGCCATCGCCGGGCTCGCTTATCTTGTCGCCACCGTGATAATCGCCAAACCCGTATCGCTCACCATTCACCCCCACTACAGCGTCTCCGCCGTCGCAATCACCATCGGCATCTTCGCCATCCTCAACGCATTCATCACCGGGATAGGGATTCCAGCCGAAAGCCAAGGCAACCCATTCCCTCTGAACCAAGAATCCATTCAAACTGGCCAAGCCACATACTCCACCGCCTGCGCCACCTGCCACGGCGACACGGGCAAAGGCGACGGCCCCGCCGGCCTGCTTCTAAACCCGCAGCCAGCCGACCTAGCAGTCCACGTCCCCCTCCACTCCGACACCGAACTCTACAACTTCATTTCCGACGGCATCGAAGGCACACCGATGGTCGCCCAACGCGACACCCTAACCCCCGACCAAATCTGGCACCTTGTCAACTACATCCGCACGATATCTGAGTAAGCGACTCGGAGATTAACCTGCTTGAGCCGCTCCCGAAGCGATCAATTCCTCAATCTCCGTTTCATTGAACCCCGACTCCGCTAGCACCTCGCGCGTGTGTTGACCCATTAGCGGCGCCGGACTGTGTATCCGCCCTGGCGACCCATACAACTTCGCCGCCAAACCGATATTCCGGATTGATCCCACCTTTGGATGCTCCAAAGTTACATCCATCCCGCGCGCCTGAACCTGCTCATCCGCCCATACCTGCTTCATGTTGTATATCGGCCCCGCCGGCACGCCTGACGCGTCCAAAACTTCACACCACGCCCTCGTCGACCGCTTTCCGAATGTCTCCTCCAAGTCCTTCTCCAACGCCTCTCGATTCAACAAGCGACCAGCATTGTCTGCATACCTCTCATCCTCGAGCAAATCCTCCCGACCAATCGCTTGGCACAACCGCTCCCAATTCGATTGATTTGGAGCGCCGATCGTGATGTGACCGTCCGCCGTACGCAACGCCTGGTACGGTGCCGACAACCGATGTGCCGATCCCAACGGCGGCGGAACGTTGCCAGTTGCAAAATAACTCGCCGACTCCCACACCGTGTACGCCAAGGCCGCCTCCATTATGCTGACTTCCAAATACTGCCCCTCGCCCGACTTCAACTTGTGGATGTACGCCGACAGTATCCCGTACGCCGAGTACAAACCAGCATTCAGGTCCGCCATCGGGACGCCGACCTTGACCGGAGGCGATCCCGGAATTCCCGTGAAACTCATCACCCCGCTCATGCCCTGCGCGATCAGATCAAAACCCGCACGCTCCGCATACGGTCCCGTCCGACCAAATCCAGATATCGAGCAGTAGATGATGCCCGGATTCAACTCACGCACCGAGTCGTAATCCAGACCCAATCGGCCCATTACACCGGCCCGGTAGTTCTCGATAATCACATCAGCATCGGCCAACATCCGACGCATCGCCGCAACGCCATCTGCGTGCTTGAAGTCCAAAACCACGCTGCGCTTGTTCCGGTTCATCGCCAGGAACGCAGCCGATTCCCCTTCTAAGAATGGCGGTCCCATCCGTCGCGTGTCATCACCGCCACTAGGCTTCTCTATCTTCACCACATCCGCACCCATGTCCGCCAACAGCATAGAACAGTATGGACCCGCCAAAATCTGCGAACAGTCCAGTACCTTGATGCCGTCCAACGGCGTCGGCAACGAACCGACCTTAGGCAATTCCATCGCTGCTCATACCCTCAGCTGATTCGATCCGAACCCTACCGACCGCGCTAACTACGCCCCGGCCATCTGATAGATCTTGCCTTCCGTCTTGATCGCCGGTGCATACACCATCCGTGCCCCGTGCATCCCCCGGAGCGTCTCCGCCCCTACGTATCCCATGCAAACCTGCAAGGCTCCTACCAAATTCAACGTTCCGTCCGATGTCGACGACGGCCCGAACAACAGATCCTGCAGCGAATACTGGACGCCCAGATCAATGCGCGTACCCCGCGGAAGTGAATCGTGCCAAGTCGCCATACCCCAATGCATACCGCTTGCCGGCGCTTCTTCCGTCTTGGCGAAGGGACTCCCGATCATTACCGCATCGGCGCCACACGCCACCGATTTGCAAACGTCACCCCCGGTCCGAATCCCTCCATCCGTAACGATCGAAACATACCGCCCTGTCTCCTTGAAATACGCGTCCCGCGCCGCAACACACTCCATCGTCGCGGACACCTGCGGCACGCCGATCCCCAACACCTCCCGGCTCGTACACGCCGAACCCGGGCCAACCCCAACCAGGATCCCGTGCACTCCCTCTTCCGCCAACTCCTTAGTCACCGAATAAGTCACCGTATTCCCGACCACCACCGGAACTCCAACATCCGCCACCAATTCTGCCAGTCGCAATCCTATCGGGCTGTTCTTCGATCGATGCCTTTTCGTGATCACTGTCCCCTGCACGACCACCATGTCCGCTCCGGCATCCGCCGCCAACGGTGCATGGCGCTTCGCCGTCTGCGGCACGAACGACACCGCCGCCTTCCCGCCACTCTCTTTGACCTCAACAACTCGCTGACCCACCAACCGAGGATCTATCGGTTTCGAATAGACCTTCTGCAACAACTCCGTAGCCTCGTCACGCGCAACCGCCGCAATATCTGCGTAGATCTCATCCGTGTCCTCATAACGCGTATGCAGGCCATCCATGTTCATCACCGCAACGCCACCGGCATCTGACATCTTCACCGCGAATTTTGTGTCCACCACGCTATCCATCGCCGACGCCATGAACGGAATATCGATACCAAAGCCGTCGAAACTTGTCGACACATCCGTCATGTCCGGATTAACCGTCTCGTCTCCAGGCACGATCGCTACATCGTCGTAACCGTACGCCGGAGGGAGGGTTTGCGTTCCGATGGGTAACTGCATATCTTCAGAGACTCCTCTGTTGGTGACCTGTTCGCACACTATCTCCTTTGCCGTCCCCACGCTCCAACTCGCCCCGCGCGTCCAAAATTGAAGACGTCCTCGAACGCCTATCGAACCGAGTATGCCTGAAGCGATCCAAATCTAATGCGATACTGTGATTCAACTCATTATCGCAGAAAACACCTCTCTCCGTGGCATCACCGACACCCGAATCCGAACTCCCATAATTGGTACTCGAAAACTCCAAGATCGGAATTATCGGCGCCGGCAAACTCGGTTCGTCTCTTGCCGCTACGCTCCTCGCTCACGACCAGAACATCGCCATCTCCTCAAGACGCGCGGAGCGTCGAGATTGGCTGCGCGACGAGTTTCCCAACCTCGATGTCGTGGATGAATACACTCAGATTACCGAGGATGCCAAGATCGTCTTCATCACCACCTCCGACTCTGCCATTAAAGAAGTCTGCGACAGTATTGATTGGAAATCTCGCCATTGGGTCATCCACTGCTCCGGTGTTTTAACCCTCGACGTCCTTGAAACCGCCAAAAGTGCTGGTGCATCCGTCGCTGGATTCCATCCCCTCCAAACCTTCCCGGTTGACGGCGCCCACAACCTTTTCGATGAAATCTCATATGCCATAGACTGCAACGACGAAGACCTACATTCATGGCTACAAAACTTCGCCAAGACTCACCGAAGCCGTACCTTCGCGATCGAAGGCGAAACCGCCCATGCCGCCTACCACGCATCCGCGGTTTTGGCATGTGGACTCCTCGCCGGTCTCATCGGAATCTCCGCCGAACTTTGGGAATCAGCCGGCATCGAACGCAATCGAGCTCTCAAAATGCTCTCTCCGATGCTCCAATCAACCATCGATGCCATCACCCGAGACGGACTTCCAGACGCCATATCCGGCCCGTACGTCCGCGGAGACCTCGAAACAATCCGCAAACATCTCCAAACCACCGCACAGATCAATCATGATACCTCCCGCGCCTACGCCGCCCTCGCTCTCGCTCAAATCGACATCGCCAACGAAAAAGGCAATCTAAACACCGATACCATCAATGCCGTCAAACACGCGCTGACCGAACACCTGACGTCCCTATGACTGACTACGACCTCTCATTCACCATCCGCGAGATTCGCACCGCGCATCTCGCATTCCCCGACACTCCCGGCTATTGGGAACAATACCGCCGCCAAAGCGAAGCTCGTTCAGCGACACCGTCTCAGGCGAGGTACGAATTCAAACCCGGGTGGCAGACCGTCTACGCCACCATGGTCGAAACGCCGCTCGTGCGCGTCGAACTCGCCGACCTCTACACCGGCTGGGGCGAATCCAATACCCCCGTCGCACCCGAGATAGTCTGCTTAATGCTCGACGCCGCCATCTCCGAGATGGTTGCCAATCGCGAATTCGCCAACCCAACCGCGCTCTGGGACTTCGTTTACGACGCCCAACGCGGGCGTGGCGTCAACTCCGGTTACTGGATGGACGCTTTGGCCGCTCTTGATATCGCCATCTGGGACGCTTTGGGAAAACGCAACCATGCACCAGTCGCCACGCTTCTCGACACTCAACCACGGACCAACATCCCCGTCTACCTATCTGGCCTCAGACGCGCTACTTTAGACGAACGCATCACCCAAGCGAAATCCCTCGCAGACCAAGGCATCAGCGGCGCGAAAATCTTCCAATCCGGCGACATCGAAGCCGCACTCCAAGAACTCGATACCCTCACGCGCGGAGCACCCGACATCGAGCAATGGATGATCGACACCCTCTGGATGTGCACCCTCAAAGACGCCATCAAAGCCAAACGCGAGTTCGGCGAACGTAACCTTCGCTTCTTCGAGTGCCCACTTCAACCCGAAGACCTCGCCGCGCACCGCACTCTCCACCAAGCTGACGGCTCGCCAATCGCAATCGGCGAACACTTCCGCACAACCTACCAAATCAACGATTGGTTGAACCCTAAACCGGTTTTCGATGTCTATCAACCAGACATTGGCCGAACCAGCATCAGCGACTTCATCCGCCAGCGAAACCTCGCATACGCCTCCAACATCCCCGTCACTCCCCACATGGGCAACGGCGTCTCCGTATTCCAAGCCGCAACACTGCAATGCGCCGCCATATCCTCACCGGAACTCCTCCAGGAATTCCAAGGCGGGCTCTCCAACCTCCTCCAAGACGCATCCGACACCGGTTGGCAACTCAACGAAGGCGAATTCCTCCTGCCGGACCGCTCCGGGCTAGGTGTATCCATCGACGAAGACGGCATTGAACCATACATCGTCCGCAAACAGTGAACGCACATTGGACGGCCTGTAAATCATCACCCAATCACAGACGTGGGCGCAATCACTCCGATCTGCGTAATCAGTGGTTCATACAACCTCTTTTGAACTTGTTCAAAACCATCATGCCGCGAAATCGCGGCAATACCTCGCGCGTAACATAACCAACCATGTCGCAACACCTCGACACCCTTCGCCGAACCGCACTCATCCTCGTGATTGTCGGTCTGTTATGGAACTTGGTAGAGGCCGTAGTTGCGCTTTGGGCAGGTACTCAGGCCGGTAGCGTCGCACTCCTAGCATTTGGTCTCGACAGCATTGTCGAACTTCTAGCCGGGGGCATCCTGGTCTGGCGACTGCGAGCGGATGACGGACACGGAGACGAGGCCGCGGAGCGAAGGGCGCATAAGCTGCTCGGACTAACCTTCTTCCTCCTTGCTGCGTACGTTGTCCTACATTCCGGCGCAAACCTCCTCGGCTGGCTGCCCCAACCGGAACCGAGCATCGCAGGCGTCGCTATCGTCATTGCCAGCGCAGTCGTGATGAGCATCCTCTACGTAGCCAAGATGCGCATCGCCACCCAGATGCAGTCATGGGCCCTCAGGGCCGAAGCGATGGAGACCCTCTTCTGCGACATCCAAGACCTCACCATCCTCGTCGGTCTTGCACTGAACGCCCTCCTCGCCTGGTGGTGGGCCGACCCTATCGCGTCTTGGATCCTCATCCCCTTCCTAATCAACGAAGGCCGCGAAAACCTCTCCGGGCACGATCACGATCACGAGGAACACGAAAACTACACCCCCCACGTCTGCTTCTGCCCCAACTGCCTCTACGGCCTTCGTCGGTGTAGGACGGTGTGTCGCGCGGCATAATCTGCTGGCGTCCGGAGCAGGTTAACGTATAGAAAACCGCCCGGCAGCACGACACATCAAAAGGAACCCACCATGCCAGACCTCTCAGGAAAAGTCGCCATCGTAACCGGTGCAGGCCGCTATCGAGGCATCGGTCGAGACACCGCCCTAGCCCTGGCAAAAGCCGGCGCTGACGTCGCAGTTACCGGAACTGGGCGTTTGCCCGACACCTTCCCCGACGACGAAAAGGAGATGGGTTGGCGGGACATCGAATCTGTCGCCGACGAGATCCGAGCCATGGGACGCCGCGCCCTGTCCATCGTTGCCGACCTGGGCGATCCTGCGCAGGCCCGAAACATTGTCGAACAGACCGTCGCCGAACTCGGATCCGTCGACATCCTCGTCAACAACGCCGCATACGCCATGGCCGGCGACCGCGTCCCGGTAGTCGAACTCGACGACGCCATCTGGCACCGCGTCCTCGACATCAAGGTCCACGGCTCCTACTACGCCTCCAAAGCGGCGGCACAGGCGATGATCCGGCAAGGAAACGGCGGAAGCATCGTAATGGTCTCATCCATCGCCGGAAAGATCCACCCCCGCAACTTCGCCGCCTACGTCGTCGCCAACATGAGCCTCCAAGGCCTCACCGGCAGTCTATCCAAAGAACTCGGCGACTACAACATCAACGTCAACACCGTCTGCCCCGGCGTCATCGACACATCACGTTGGGACAACAAACGCGACAACACTCCCACAGGCCGCGAAGACTGGGAGCACCTAGAGGCGAACATCCCAATGGGCCGCCCGGGTACTGGAACCGACGTCGCTACCACCATCGTCTTTCTCTGCTCCGAAGAGGCTCACTGGATCAGCGGGCAATCCATAAACATCGATGGTGGGCAGGTCTCGTCACACTGAACAGGAGTCTCGGTCGCAAGTAGATGCCCCTTTCGGGTGTTGCGCACCGCATCCGTAGGGGCAGGTTTGAAACCTGCCCCTACCACGTTGTTCGGGGTTGGAGGAATTTAAGGAGACTCGCGGTGATATCCGTACGCTTAACCGAAGCGTGACCTACGGCCTTCCAAGTTAGTATGTACGTCCAGCAGTACTGTGGACCCTTCAGCGTTCAGTTGTTGCGCTTTATTGAGAGATGGAGCTACATCGGACGGGTCTGTGACGGTAATGCCTACAGCCCCCAACCCCTCGGCGATCTTGGCGTAGTCGCCGGTCATCTCGGTGGCTCCAAAGCGTTCGCGAGCCGTTGGATAACCTCCCGGGTAGGTTGCCATTCCACGGTTGTTTAAGAGGACGGTTGTGATTGGGGCTCCGGCTCGAACCGAAGTCTCGATGTCGAGTCCGGACATCCCGAAAGCACCATCACCCATGAAGTTGAGACAGAACTTGTCGGGTTTCGCCAGTTTGGCACCAATCATCAACGGAATACCGTAACCGAGGTGCGTTGATTTGCCCCAACCTATGTAGCTGTGAGGCACCGTCGCCGTGTAAAACGGCATTATCGTGTCCCGCGGGGCGCCTGCATCATGGGTGACGATGCTGTTTTCCCGGTCCAAGGTCTTGTCCAACTCGCCAATAACCCGGTAGGTGTTGATGGGAACTTCATCGGATTCCAATAGCGGCTTCCACTCGGCGAGCCAATGCTCTTTGAGCTCATCTATCGCCGCAGACACCCCGTTCCGCTCCTCGCGCCCCGTCTCGCCAACTAGCCCCTTCACCTCGTCAATCATCATCTGCAATGTCAGCTTGGTGTCTCCGGGAAGACCAACATCTACCGAAAAGTCCTTGTTGATGTCTTCGATGCCTTCGACAT
Source organism: Dehalococcoidia bacterium (assembly GCA_965232825.1). Lineage (GTDB taxonomy): Bacteria > Chloroflexota > Dehalococcoidia > Lucifugimonadales > Lucifugimonadaceae > Bin127. The sequence continues at coordinate 1,607,643 of OZ247429.1, forward strand.
TGTGGATGATGGTCTTGCCGTCGGGGATGGGCTGCCCGTAAGACGTCCTCGTCATGCTGGATCCGACGGCGAAAAGAACATCGGAATCCTGTAGCCAACGCCAGGCTGGCAAGGTGGTTGCTCCGCTGCCTGAACCTAGAGAGAGGGGATGGCGTTCATCAAACGAGGACTTTCCGGGCATGGTGCAATACACCGGAATCTGGGTTAACTCGGCCAGCTCTTTCAGCTCCTTGGTGGCATCCGCAAACAGTACTCCCATGCCGGACCAGATCACTGGCTTCTCGGCGTTCAAGAGCAGTTTGACTGCATCCTTGACGTCGTTGGATGGAGGGCATTGCAGCAACCTGCTGGGCGGCTGATATCTAGGCATCCCCTCGGGCACTTCCTGACCACCGATGTCAGCTGGCACCTCAACAATCACCGGGCCGGGAGGTCCGTTGCGCAGTGCATGAAAAGCCCGGCGCATGACATCGTTGACCTGATTCGGTTGAACTATGACTTCGCCACGTTTAGAGATACCTTGGTAAGCGCGAACCGGCGAGAACTCGGGGCGTATCGCATACCGGCTCAAAGCTGGGCCCGCAGTGAGGTACAAGACTGGAACGTTGTCGGCGAATGCTTGAGCGATGCCACCCCCGGAATTCTCCGAACCGGGACCACCCTGCGTGATTACCACTCCGAACTTTTTGCGATCATTGACGCGACTGAACCCATCTGCCGCCATGATTGCGCCGCGCTCCTGCCTGAACATTACGGTGCGGATGCCCTCTTTGGCTACCGCTTCGATCAGTTGGTGGGAAGGAAAACACGCAACCCACTCCACCCCTTCCAACTTCAACGTGCTGGCGACGGCATCTATTACATTCATTTCGTTCCTCGTCAGGGCTCCATGCCACTTTTTGATCAATCCAAGCCCTATCGAACTCGGTTGATTGACTGTTCCGGCGTCTGATTCCTAGCGAAGAATACCACTTCTGAAGCGCCCACAACGCGAAGCGGCTACGCCACCTCCAGACATCGACGACGGCGGCATCGTCATGGTCTCGTCTATCGCCGGAACGATTTACTCCCGCGATTTACCGTAATGCGTTTCGCATAGCATTACTTCGATTGATTCGCAACACTGCTATACTTCCCACGTAAATTGGCGGATCAAACCAATCAATCAAGGCGCGCTAAATCTAAACCGAATTCGGAGGCAGTCGTGAGTATCAAATACGCCGGAATCGCAATGATGGTTGGCATAGTGTTATCTGTCGCGTCTTCCCTGCTGTACCCCGGAAACACGCTGGTAAATGCCGTGGATCAGACCGACTTCCCCGCAGCGCTAGAGGTGATCGCAGATGCGCCGACTCTTACGCACGTGATGATATTCCTGTCAATACTTGCGATGCTGCTAATTTCTTTCGGAGCTTTTGGTCTCTTCCCACTGGCCACACGCATGGGAGGGCTGAGCGGCACTCTTCTCAAGTTTGGGATCATCATCTCGATCATCGAGTGGAGCATCGTCATCATCGGCTTGGGTATGCGGCATTTCGTCACGCACCTCATGCAGCGCGCAACCAGTGCCGCCGGATCCGACGATCAAATGTTCTTCGCGGAAACTGCCCTCATCATACACACCACTTTGACGGCCACCTTCTTGGCATTCATTACGATATACCCGTTCGCCACAATGTTGGTAGGTCTAGGGCTCACCAAGCTCATCCAAACGATGAACGCATTCAAAATCGCGGCGTATGTTCTCTTGGTGTCGGGCGCGGTAGGATTGCTCACCTATCTCATCGCAATGTTCGCGCCCGGTGACGAACCCGTCGTCTACTTGACTATCTTCAACATCCTGCTGTTCATCGGATCCATCGGCCTATTCGTTACAGGCCTCGGGATGTACAGAGGCAGTGAAGGACTGGCAGAAGAGGAACCCTCCAGCTGACTCCCCTACGGACCGTGGGGCGACGCGTATCCATCCGTCGCCTTACGCAACGTCATCTCAGGACTACCCGGCCGACTACTGACTCTATTCGTGGCGCCTGTAAACCGCACCGATCTCCAGATCGAGCTCCTCTTCCCACAGTCGCACCATCGAGCGTAGCCGCATGTTCTGGTACGCGCCCCACACGGTCATAGCAGGTGGAACCACCAGGATTGCAACTATCAGCGAGTAGGCGATAGTTATCGCGGCTGTGATACCGAACTGCTGCAATGCCAACATTGGCGAGGCGATCAAGACCCCAAGCCCGAGCGCGGTAGTCAAGGCAGAGCCGAGCAACGCCGAACCCGTCGTCGCAAGCGTCCTCACCGCGGCCGTCTGTGGATCACGCACCCGCGTGTACTCCTCACGGTAACGGTGAATCACGTGAATCGTGTAGTCGACCCCGATACCAATCGATAGCGCCGTGATGATCGAAGTGACAAGCGTGTACGGAATTCCCAAAAGCGCCATCGTGCCCAGCACCGAAACCAGAACCAACACCGTCGGCCCTACCGCGATCAGTGCCAATGCGGGTTGTCGAACCGTTACCCAGAAAAAGATTCCCAGCACTCCAAGCGCGACCGCGACGGTCGTGCTGATCGACTCCGTCTGCTTGTCTCGGATCGCATCCGTAACCGCAAACGAGATCACTGCCTCAGATGTCACCGTGATGGTGTGGTCCTCACCGAACCATCGCGCCTCGATCTCATCCTGAAGATGCTTCGTCGCACCCGGATCACCGGTATACGCCGGGAACTGAAGCAGGATCGAGTCGATCCCGTGCGGGTTGTTCACCAACACACGGGACAATACCGGATCGATCGCCGCGATATCGTCGAGGATACCTTGCATCGCCAGCGGGTCGACTTGCACATCGGCAGAGGCTTCCCGGTATCGTCGCGCAATCTCCGGATCGTACTTGTCGCCCGGTTCACCGCTATCCGTGATCCAGTCACGCACCACCAACTCGTACGACGCCAAGATTGGACCCGCCGCCGCCGCGGGTCGACGCGCAGGGTCCCCGAAGGCCGACGCGAGGTCTCGGATATTCAGCAGCGTCCGCGTCTCCGTCGCCTCCGCTTTCACTATCACGCTCGCCATCTCCGTCGAGCCACCTACCGCAGTGTCCAGAGTGTTCAAATCCGTCAGCACGCTACCGCCTCTAGGCAATAGATCGCGGATGCTGTACTCCGACTCCAGACCCGTGGCCGCGTATCCCAAAGCTGCCGCAATTGCCACCACGACGATTATGTACGGCGCGGGGCGACGAGTGACACTCCTGCCAAGCGTCCCCGCCAATCTCTCCACACCCGGCAAAGCCGTGGCTATGGGACGTGGCGGTTTCAGGGTGCCGCGCGCCTCGCGTCGTCGATCCATTATCGTCCTCCCAGCCGGCAGCAACGTCAACATGATGATCAAGGCCAAGCCCACGCCCAAGCCCCCGACGATGCCGAAATCACCGATCATATCGATCGGTGAGAACAGACCCGCCAGCAGACTCACAATCGTCGTCACTGCCGCGAGCAACAAGGGCAAGGTCACGTTTCGCAGACCTACCCTCACTGCCGGAACTACCGATCCGCCAGCAAGACGCTCCTCGCGGTAATGTGAGACGGCCTGTATCGCATAGTCCACTGTCAGACCGATGATGATGATCGGCACCATCGACGTCAGCGGGTTCGGCGGCCCAACAATCCCTAACCCGTTCGGACCCAGCCAGCCCTCGGCACCGACGATCCAGATGATCGAGACGAACAGTCCTACCAGCGTCAGCACCAGATCCGATATCGTACGCATGAACAGCAGGATCAATAACGCGATTAGCAAAAGCGCCATTCCTATTAACGGCGCCGCACCCGTCTCAGTACCTTCTATGTACTCGTCCTCGATCACCGCAAACGACACGCTACTAGCTTGCAACGGGCCCTGACTCGCGATCGTCAATTCGTTGATCTTCCGCTCCACATCCTTGACATGATCATCGCCTGTGTTCAATAACTGGATACTCGCGATTGCGATCTCTGTGCCATTAGAGTCGGTACCCGTCATCATGTCCAAGAACGGACCAATCTCGGGCGCGGCGCGGGCGCCATCGATCTGCGCCTGCGTAACCGAATCGAAGTTTGGCACCTGCAACATGAACTGCAAAATCGAAGACGGTGCCACAATCGGATTCTCATGCCCCAGCAAAGCTGCCACTTCTGGTTCGCTGGCGATGGCGCCCAAAAGCTCCGACATCTGCGAAAGCCCGCTCGGAGTCAGCGCTTCGCCCCGGAACAGAAGCGTCACCACCCTCACCTCCGAAGCCCCGAAGCTATCGTCGATCTCAGTTATCGCATTGGTGATCGCGCTCCCCTTAGGCAGCGCCGCCGCCGTCTCCTGCGGTGCGGTCCGCAAACCCGATCCCATGCCGATCAACACCGTCGCAACCAGTAACGCCACTAGAGTTAGCCACGGCCGAGCCGTAACCAGCCGACTGAATCCGTCGAGGATATTGTGCAAATCTAACTCTCCATCTGGTCAAACCGCAACAAGCGCGGTTGTCGAATCCTCAGTGTCCAATTATGGACTTATTCCGACGCAGAAGTCCTCTGCTGCGAACAGGTGCGTGGCATTCGTCCCTTTTGGCTCAAAAAGGGGACGCGAGCGCAGCAAGTAGGGATACGCATAGCCGGAATCATCCCAACCACCACGCATCCGTACTCCCATCGAACGGATGCTGATAAACGAGAACGCCGTTCCGTCCCAAGGCGGGATGGCCACCGCGTCCCGCATCGGAGTCTTGATGGTCGGTTTCTCCCCCCTCTGCATTATCGTCACTATGGGGTTGAACCACGCGATCGTCCACGTCGCCACACACGGCAACGGTGTTGAACAATCCGAAGAGCAAATTTAATCCTTCTTCTTGGCCCTTCAGACAGTGAAGTTCGGTCTGAGGTACATTGCAGGCACCGCCGCGGTTCAAGGTTTTATACCGTTAAGCCTCGGCATGTTGACTAGATTGCCGGCCGGCTTCTACAGGGTCGCAACTCAGGCCGTATTCGTCTGCGCGGTGCTCGGATTCATTCAGCTCCTGATCGCCGAGAACTTCCACGACTTCGACACGAGTTGCGTCTCGACGAGCCGGAAATCGAGTTCGTCCTGCCATGGCTCAAAGTAATCCTCATCTCCGTCGGCGCCTACATCTTCTCGATCCTCATCACAATCCTCCCGGCCCGGCAAGCCGCCGCAATCGCCCCCGCCGAAGCTCTCAGATACGAATAGCCGTGGAAGCCGCCGTTTGCGGAGACGCGGCGTTGTATTCATTACCAAGCGAGTGCGCCAATTGATTCACAGTGGCCGGCGACGAACTCAGCGTCGCGCCGCCAGCGACAAGTCGCACATACGCGTGAACGAATTTCTGGTGGCTCTATTTTGACGGTACAGAGAACCATCTTCGAACTGGGGCTGGGGGTTATGTGATCCTTGGCGCCGCTACCCCTACAGGCAATTCGAGCCCCTTCCGGTAGGTCGCCCTGCCGCTTTTTGGCGTCTTACCAATCCAGAGCAATCTGATTAGTCGTCGTCCACGATGGTCATGGTTCCCACGGACGTGGGCGTGAACCACTCTCCGGGGAGGAACGCCTCCACCGCGAAGTACTCGTCCGGTTCGTCCTTGCTGTCATCATACAGCCAGACCTCTCCCGTCAGCGCGGTTACGCCCGGCTCGAACACCATCACCCCGTACATGGCCTGGTATTCGGATGAATTCGCCCGGTCGTCCAGCAGGTGGTAGGCGGTCCCGGCGTACCAGCTCACCTCGAATTCCTCAGTCAAGGCATGGGAGAGGAGTATCCGGAACTCCACAATGTCGCCCTCCGCGCCCGAGGCATCCTCCACTGTGACGCTTAGCTCGGCCTTCTGGTCGTCATCGTCCGATACGCTAACCGTGGCTGCGCCTTGAGCCGCCGACACGGTGTAGCCGGCGTCGGAGGCCGGAGTGTCCAGCGTAGCTGTAACCGATCCGTCGGCTTCGTCCGCACCGTCGTTGGTCGTGCCCACCGTTAACGTGACGCTACCTGTGGTCGGTATGGTCACGGTTTGCTTGCCCGTGGTAGCTCCGTAGTCGCCGCTCTGCGACACCGTCACGCTCACGTCGAGGTTGGCCGCGGGGACCGGACTGGCGGTGATGGTAAATGTTGCGTCGCCGCCCTCGGTCACGCCGTCGCCGGCCGTGATCGAGACCTCCGGAACGTCGTCGTCCGAGACCGAGACCGTGGCCGCGCTCTGGGATGAGGACACCGTGTAGCCGGTGTCGGAGGCCGGAGTGTCCAGCGTAGCTGTAACCGATCCGTCGGCTTCTTCCGCACCGTCGTTGGTCGTGCCCACCGTTAACGTGATGCTACCTGTGGTCGGTATGGTCACGGTTTGCTTGCCCGTGGTAGCTCCGTAGTCGCCGCTCTGCGACACCGTCACGCTCACGTCGAGGTTGGCCGCGGGGACCGGACTGGCGGTGATGGTAAATGTTGCGTCGCTGCCCTCGGTCACGCCGTCGCCGGCCGTGATCGAGACCTCCGGAACGTCGTCGTCCGAGACCGAGACCGTGGCCGCGCCCTGAGATGAGGACACCGTGTAGCCGGCGTCGGAGGCCGGTGTGTCCAACGTCGCCGTTACCGACCCGTCAGCTTCGTCCGTACCGTCGTTAGTAGTGCCTACCGTCAGGGTGAAACTACCCGTCGTCGGTATGGTCACGGTTTGCTTGCCCGTGGTAGCTCCGTAGTTACCGCTCTGCGACACCGTCACGCTCACGTCCAGGTCGGCCGCCGGGGACGGGCTGGCCGTGATGGTGAACGTTGCATCTCCACCCTCGGTCACGCCGTTGCCAGCGGTGATGCTCACCTCCGGCGTGGTCGGCGGTGCATCGTCATCGTCCGCGACGCTGACCGTGGCCGCGCCCTGGGATGAGGACACCGTGTAGCCGGCGTCGGAGGCCGGTGTGTCCAACGTCGCCGTTACCGACCCGTCAGCTTCGTCCGCACCGTCGTTGGTCGTGCCCACCGTTAACGTGATGCTACCTGTCGTCGGTATGGTCACGGTTTGCTTGCCCGTGGTAGCTCCGTAGTCGCCGCTCTGCGACACCGTCACGCTCACGTCCAGGTCGGCCGCCGGGGACGGGCTGGCCGTGATGGTGAAGGTGGCGTCGCCGCCCTCGGTGACGCCGCTGCCGGCGGTAATGCTCACCTCCGGCGTGGTCGGCGGTGCATCGTCATCGTCCGAGACGCTGACCGTGGCCGCGCCCTGGGATGAGGACACCGTGTAGCCAGCGTCGGAGGCCGGAGTGTCCAGCGTAGCTGTAACCGACCCGTCGGTCTCGTCCGCATCGTCGTTGGTGGTGCCTACCGTCAGGGTGAAACTGCCCGTCGTCGGGATCGTCACCGTTTGTTTGCCCGTGGTAGCTCCGTAGTCGCCGCTCTGCGACACCGTCACGCTCACGTCGAGGTTGGCCGCGGGGGCCGGACTGGCGGTGATGGTGAACGTTGCGTCGCCGCCCTCGGTCACGCCGTTGCCAGCGGTGATGCTCACCTCCGGCGTGGTGGTTGGCGGCGTGACGATGACCTTGGAATCTTTCGAATCTCCATCCGCAAGGGTGGACACCTTGATGGAGTAGGTGCCGGTCACTTCGCTGCTGCGGAATGCAACTACGAAGACCTGGTACCCCGTCTCCGGCTCAAGGTCGGTGATCTGATGCTCGGTCTCTGACGTGAAAGCGTATCGCAGCCTCGGGATGCCCGAGGTCGGGTACCATCCGACCTGATATTGGGTATTGCCTCCTTGCGATGCCCAGATGATCGTGGCGGTGCTGTCCGTCACCTGTTTGACACCGATCGTCTCGACCTCTGTCGGCGGTGCATCGTCATCGTCCGCAACGCTGACCGTGGCCGCGCCCTGGGACGAGGACACCGTGTAGCCGGCGTCGGCGGCCGGAGTGTCCAACGTCGCCGTTACCGACCCGTCAGCTTCGTCCGTACCGTCGTTAGTAGTGCCTACCGTCAGGGTGAAACTACCCGTCGTCGGCATGGTCACGGTCTGCTTGCCCGTGGTAGCTCCGTAGTCGCCGCTCTGCGACACCGTCACGCTCACGTCGAGGTTGGCCGCGGGGGCCGGACTGGCGGTGATGGTGAACGTTGCGTCGCCGCCCTCGGTCACGCCGTTGCCAGCGGTGATGCTCACCTCTGGCGTGGTCGTTGGCGGCGTATCGTCATCGTCAGCGATGCTGACCGTGGCCGCGCCCTGGGATGAGGACACCGTGTAGCCGGCGTCGGCGGCCGGTGTGTCCAGCGTCGCCGTTACCGATCCGTCGGCTTCGTCCGTACCGTCGTTGATGGTGCCTACCGTCAGGGTGGCGCTACCCGTCGTCGGGATCGTCACGGTCTGTTTGCCCGTGGCCGCGCCGTAGTCGCCGCTCTGCGACACCGTGACGCTCACGTCAAGGTCGGCCGCCGGGGACGGGCTGGCCGTGATGGTGAAGGTGGCGTCGCCGCCCTCGGTGACGCCGCTGCCGGCGGTAATGCTCACCTCCGGCGTGGTCGGCGGTGCATCGTCATCGTCCGCGACGCTGACCGTGGCCGCGCCCTGGGATGAGGACACCGTGTAGCCAGCGTCGGAGGCCGGAGTGTCCAGCGTAGCCGTTACCGACCCGTCAGCTTCATCCGTACCGTCGTTGGTGGTGCCAATGGTCAGAGTGGCACTGCCCGAGGTCGGGATCGTCACCGTTTGTTTGCCCGTGGTAGCTCCGTAGTCGCCGCTCTGCGACACCGTCACGCTCACGTCGAGGTTGGCCGCGGGGGCCGGACTGGCGGTGATGGTGAAGGTGGCGTCGCCGCCCTCGGTGACGCCGCTGCCAGCCGAGATGCTGACCTCCGGTGTCTGCACTGGCGTGTCGTCGTCATCTGCGACGCTGACTGTGGCTGTGCCCTGAGACGCTGACACCGTGTAGCCAGCGTCGGCGGCCGGTGTGTCCAACGTCGCCGTTACCGACCCGTCGGTCTCGTCTGCATCGTCGTTGGTGGTGCCAATGGTCAGAGTGGCGCTGCCCGATGTGGGGATGGTCACCGTTTGTTTGCCCGTGGTCGCGCCGTAGTCGCCGCTGGCCGAGACCGTCACGCCGACGTCCAGGTTGGCCGACGGGGCTGGGCTGGCAGTGACCGTGAACGTTGCGTCGCCACCTTCTGTTACGCCGCTACCGGCCGTAACGCTCACCACCGGTTCCGACGGGCTGTCATCGTCCGTGATCTTGACCCTGGCCACGTTCTGGGTCGGCGACAGCGTGTAGCCGCTGGCCCTGTTTATGAAGACTGTCACCATGCCATCGGCCTCGTCCTCTTCGTCGTTGGTGGTGCCCATCGTTAGGGTGGCGCTGCCAGTAGTCGGGATGGTCACCGTCCGTATGCCCGTGCCGATACCGTAGTGGCCGCTGGCGGCGACCGTCACACTCACGTCGAGGTTTGTCGTCGGAGCGGGGTCCGCGGTGAGCGTGAAGCTAGCGTCGCCGCCCTCGGTGATGTCGTCTCCGGCGCTGATCGAGACCACCAGAATGTCGTCGTCGGAGACGGTCACCGTCGCAGCGCTCTGAGTCGCCGACACCGTGTAGCCGGCATCGACGGCCGGAGCGTCGAGCGTCGCCGTGACCGACCCGTTGGCTTCGTCGTCGTCATCGTTAATCGTGGACACCGTGAGCGTGACGCTGCCCGTGGTCGGGATGGTCACCGTCCGCTTACCAGTAGTTGCGGCGTAGTCGCCGTTGGACGAGACCGTCACACTCACGTCGACAGCTGCCGACGGGGCCGGGCTGGCAGTAACGGTGAAGGTCGCGTCTCCGCCCTCGGTGACGCCGTCCCCGGCGGTGACGCTTACCTTTGGCCTGTCTGGAGTCGGCGGTTCGTCGTCGTCCGCGACGCTGACCGTGGCCGCACTCTGAGACGACGATACCGTGTAGCCGCTGCCGGTGTCCAAGGTGGCGGTCACCGACCCGTCGTCCTCGGTCACGTCGTCGTTGACGGTGTCCACCTTCAGGGTGCCCTTGCCGCCAATATCAATGGTCACCTGCACCTGGCGAGGTGTGGCGTCAATCGTCACCGTTCTGGTGCTGCCTGCGCTCGGGATCGTCACTGTTCGTTTACCCGTGGTCGCGCCGTATTCGCCGGTGGTCGAGACCGTCACACTCACGTCGAAGTCGGTCGGCGGGGCCGGGTCTGCTGTGATGATGAAGCCGGCAGCGCCGCCCTCGGTAATACTGCCGCGAACTGCCGTGATGCTCACCTCAGGACCCGGTTCATCGTTATCCACGACGATGACCGTGGCCGCGTCCTGGTTCTTTGGCACCTTATAGGCGGCGTCGGCGGAGGGAGTATCCAGCGTCGCCGTGACCGACCCGTTGGGCTCGTCGGCCTCGTCGTTGGTTGTGCTCACCGTCATGCCGACGCTGCCCGAGGGCGGGATCGTCACCGTCCGCTGGCCTGTGGTTGCGCCGTAATCGCCGCTGGCCGACACCGTGACGCTCACGTCCAGGTTGGTCGTCGGAGCCGGGTTGGCGGTAATCGTGAACCGAGCCCAGTTGCCCTCGGTTGCCTGGCCCGTGCCAACGATGCTGACGATCGGTTTGGGCGGGAGCACTGTGACGGCCACCGCGCGCCCAACCTTCGATCCGTCATTGGCGGCTTGCGCCTCAACGAGCACGCGGTAGACATTGTCCTCGTCGGCATCTTTCGGATCTTCGAAATCGGGCGAGGAAGCGAAGCTCAGTACGCCGGCGGCGTTGATTGAGAATATCTCGGCGTCCTGTCCAGATAGCGTCCAGGACACAGGGGTAGTCAGGTGATGCGACGTGAAGGTAGCCACCGAATCCGTCCGGCCAGTGGAGTACGAGACTGCGTCGGGACCACTCACTCGCGGTGTGGAGGGTCCGAAGACCTGAAGGATGTGGTCCTTGCCGGGCCCGTTCGATGTCGTGATGTAGAGCACGCCGTCCGGCCCCATGACCGGAGAGCGCAGGCGCCCGTAGTGTTGATAGAGTTCCGGCACCAGAGTTTCGCTGAGAAGGGTTCCGTTGCTGGCGAACTCAAAGACTTTCAAATATTGCACCTTCAGCAGCGCGACGGCCAGTCGTCCGTTCCACGCGCCCCAGCCCGCGCCCTCGAGGAACACCGCGCCGCTCGGCGCGATCGCTGGGAACCAGGACTGCCACTTGGCCTCGATCGCCTCTGGGAAGGCTTGCAGGTCCGTCATCGGAACGTCCTCGTGGTATGGCGGCGTCGGGTCCCAGCCATAGTTGCCGCCGCTGGTGAGGAGGTTGATTTCGTCGTCGCGATCGGGACCGTGCTCCACCGTCCATACTTGGTTCGTTCCTGGACGGAACGCGAGTCCCTGCGGGTTCCGATGTCCATAGGTGTAGATCCGACTGTCGGACGGGGTGGTGAATGGGTTGTCGGGCGCGCCTGCTCCCGTCTGGGCATCAACGCGCAGCACTTTCCCGGCGAGGGAAGTGAGGTCCTGAGGCCCGCTAGCGACGTACCCGTCTCCCGTCGTAATCCACAGGTAGCCGTCCGAGCCGAAACGGATTCGGCAACCGCCGTGCCGCAGGTGCCAAGTCAGGGGAATACCGGCGACCAACGGCTCGTCTAGGCGGAGAGCCTCGCTGTAGTCGCTCTTCATGTCCCACTTGATGACTTGCACCTCCGGCCCGGAATCTCCAGTAACGGCCATGCAGGTGTAGAAGCGCCCGAAGACCGGGCCAACACCGTCCTCGGTGCTACTGACGCTGAAGGAAGGATCGACGGCGATACCCATCATCCCGACTTCGCGACTGGTGACAATGTCGGTAACGTCCGCCTCGACCTGCTGCATCTGCCCGTCGGGACGTCGGCTGTAGATCTTGCCCGACCGCTCAGTGAACAGCATCGTGCCGTCTGGAGTGAATGCGATGTCCCAGGGAATGCTCAGGCCGGAGACGAGTGGGCGCACGGTCAATTCAGGCAGGGCGGTCGCGGCGGTGATCTGTGTGGTAGAAGTCCACTCCGCCGACTTGTCCAAATTCCATGCGTTACCTGTGCTGCGTCGGTCGTGGTAACGGACATTGACTCTGAGGTACTTGCCCACGTGCGTGCTGTCTGGCGTGAAAGTCGCAACCTCGGAAGCCTCTCTTGTGTAATGACCGGGAACCCCCGTTTTGACACGGGTGAAACGAGTCCCGTCGGTCGAGACGCTCCAGTACCAGATGATCCCGGTGTCTGGACGCATCCCGCCATCGGGATCAGTGAGCCGCGCCCGGATCATGGTACCGGCGCGAAGCGTCGTTGGGGCTACGGAGAGGACTCCCGCCTCTTCGATGTCTAACACGGAGATCGTAACCGGAATGCTGGCTGTGCCATTGTCATGATTGATATCGACATTGACCGCATAACTATTGCGTACTTCATAGTCCAGCGATACAGCGGTGCTCAGTTGACCGCTGGCGCTGTCGATGCTGAAGCTGCCAGCGTCCGTGCCTGACAGGGCATGCGTAAGATTGCCGACGAGGTCGGAATTGGTCACCGGATCGCCAACGGCCGTACCTACTGGCTGATTCTCCAGGACTTGAAGGGTCGCGCTCGACGCATGAACCGTACCAGATATGGGCAACAGCAATAGACCCAAGAGCATCAGGCCAACAAGAGCCAGCCTGCCGTCAAACATCCGTAGCCATGTCAGTTGTCGATTCGAGAAATCGAAACTACGACTTGCGCGATCGTTCAGGGTCATCAGCGTCCGATGCAGAGCATATGGGGCGTCATTCATTGAGAAAATTGGCATCGATATGTCACCCAATATCTTGGGATGTTCGCTGCGCAACCTTTCAATATATAGCAAAAATATGCACAAGATCAATGAAACTCGATTACTGGGACTGTCCCCAGACTTGGCTGTACGTATCTTTTCTTCGTAGAGTCGGCTCGATTTCCATTGGGGCAACGCGATGTACTCATCGTGTGGTCAGCATGGTGAGTACATCGATCAGTTCTGTCCTGCAAGAACCATGACCGCCTTTCCCTAGCCCTAGTCGGCGTCCACTATCGTCATAGCTCCCACGGCGTCGGCTAGATACGACCCTCAGGGCAAGTACGCCTCCACCGCGAAATACTCGTCCGGCTCGTCATTGCCGTCATCCTCCAGTCACACCTCTTCCGTCAGCGGCGGTCACCACCAGAGAGTACGCCGACCGCAAGGCTGGTCGGAGCAAGATGCGACTTAGGCTCGGATTCTGGTTCGTCGGTGCACGCCGAGAACGCGGGCACGGTCTCCGCGGCTAGCAACTCGCGGGGCCTTCCTAGGATTCCGCGTCTACCGAAACGGACTGTGGTGGAGCTGAGGGGATTCGAACCCCTGACCTCATCAATGCCATTGACGCGCTCTCCCAACTGAGCTACAGCCCCACCGTGAAGGGATGGGCATGGCGACAAAACGTGAAGTTTAAGGTTGTCGCGACGCCGCGCAGCTTTTAATTCTAATGCTGTCAGCGCTCCATTTTCGGACTCCCCTTTATGGATCCCGCCATTTGGGTCATTGAGGATTCGCAGTTGAGGGATCGCCGCGTTTCAGAGAAGGCTTTGCAACTCAGGTCTGATCACGGGGCCGCAACCTCGGTGACGAACTTACCGTTGACTATTACACTTGGTGTGCTTTGTGTTTCTTTGGGTTCCCGCGCCCGCGGGAATGACGGTGGCGTTCGCGCATTGGTGTACAAAGGATCTGTACTAAACAAGACGTGACCGAGCAGAAATTTGTTCCGTTGGCGAAATCAACCTCGGAAATTGGTCTTCGTGCGGCGAAGCGCTTCGTTCCAGCCGGCCATGAGACGTATGCGTTCGCTTTGGGACATGTCGGGCTCGTATCGATGGGCGCAGCGCCAGAGGTCGGCGAGTTCGCGCTCCGATCGCCATATACCGGCCGCGCGTCCGGCGAGGAACGCGGCGCCAAGCGCGGTGGTTTCATCGACGGCGGAGACTTCGATTGGACGATCCATAAGGTCAGCCTGGAACTGCATCAGGAATGGGTTCCGAGTCTGGCCGCCATCGACGCGTATGACGCGTTCCCGGCGATTACCACGCCGCGGCAATCGCAGCCGAGAATCCATGATGTCGACCACCTCCTTGACCTGGTAAGCGGTCGATTCGAGGGCGGCACGGATGATGTGATCTCTGGTGGTTCCACGGCTGATGCCGGTGATGGATGCTCGGGCATGCGGGTCCCAATGTGGAGAACCGAGCCCAGAAAATGCCGGCACTAGATAGACTCCAGCGTTGTCTCCGAGCATGACGGCGACATCAGAAGAATCAGCGGCATTGCTGAGGATGCCTAGGCCATCACGGAGCCATTGCGTGGTCGACCCGGTGTTGAATATCGAAGCCTCGAGAGCGTACGTCTTCGCGCCGCCGGTTTGCCATCCGAGTGTGAAAAGAAGGCCAGCGTTCGCCTCGTCGAGATCAGCCGTCGACATTTCACCGGAACCCGACGCACCGGTAAAGAGGTCAACGTTTGTTCCTGCGTTGGCGAGCAGAAACGCACCAGTCCCATAAGTGCACTTCATGTCGCCTCTGATGAAACACACTTGGCCGTAAAGCGCGGCGTGTTGGTCGCCAGCGACGCCAGTGACCGGGACTTCGCGACCGAAGATTGAAGCGTGGATGGTGGTGAAGGTGCCCGCCGACGGCATGGGAGTCGGCAACGCAGCTTCAGGTATGCCGAAGATGCGCAACAAATCCGGGTCCCACGTCAGGTCGTGGATGTTTAGGAGCATCGTGCGCGATGCGTTGGTGACGTCGGTCAGGTGCGGGATGTCATCGCGCGGCGCGTCTGAAATTCGCCCCGATCGCTCACCGCGTGATAGCTGGTCGATTAGCCAAGCGTCGACGGTCCCGAATCGGACGTCGCCGTTTTCTGCGCGCCCCTGAAGGTTCGGGATCGGCAGATGGTCGAGCATCCAGCGCATCTTCGTGGCGGAGAAGTACGGATCGACGATAAGTCCGGTGCGCGACCAGATATCGTCGCCCAGCCCGGCATCGCTGATCTCGTTACAGATTGCAGCGGTGCGATGGTCCTGCCAGACGATGGCATTCGACAACGGCCTCCCCGTGGAACTCTCCCAGACAACTGTGGTTTCGCGTTGGTTGGCGATGCCCACGGCCGCGACATCGTCAACGGAAGCATTGGCCGTCTGCAACGCTTGCCGTGCGACACCGATGGCCGATTCTGCGATCTCGACCGGGTCATGCTCCACCCACCCGGATCGCGGGAAGATCTGCGTCAGTTCTTTCTGCGCGGATCCGAGCGGTTGTGCCGTTTCGTCGAAAACAATGGCACGCGTCGACGTTGTGCCCTGATCGATGGTGAGGATTACGGATTTTGAGGGCATGGCGACGCGTTGTTCTAACCCCCCTTATTTCCCCCTTGATCATCAAGGGGGAGGTTCAGCTTCTATCCGAAGAGCGGGTTGTTACCGCCGAATGCATCGATAGCGGTCCCGGTCACCGCGGAAGATTTTTCCGAAGCTAGAAAGACGGCCAGATTGGCGATTTCCGACGGAAGCATCAGATTAGGATGATCCTCTCGTCCACGATTGTTGAATGCCTCCCGGTATCCTTCGGTGTCGGTTCCACCAGGGCAGATTGCGTTGACATTAATGCCGTGATCGTGCAGTTCGGCGGCAAGGCTCTGGGTGAGGCTGATCAATGCTGATTTTGTAACGCGGTACGCGCTGCGTCCGCGTGCGCCAGACCGCCCACCGATGCTGGAGATGTTGATAATGTTGCCGCTGCCTTGCTCGATCATTGTCGGCACCGCCGCCTTAGTCAGCATCGCGGCGGCATTGAGGTTGACTTCAATCACGTCGTACCAGGTGTCATCTCCGAGGTCAACGAGGTCGATTCGAGGATGGATGATGGCGGCATTGTTGACGAGGATGTCGACCTTTCCAAACTTGGCCAAGACGGTCGGGACGACTCCGGCGACCTGCGCCCGATCGGTGAAGTCAGATTGGCAGACCAGCGCCTCAGCACCGATTTCACGTACGTGATCTGCAGTGGCCTCCAGCTCGGACACAGTACGCCCGGTTACCGCGACGTTGGCGCCTTCAAGCGCGAAGGCATAGGCGCATGCCCTTCCGATGCCCTTCGATCCGCCAGTGACAAGCGCTACTTTATCGTCGAATTCGCCGCTCATCGCTGCACCCTTCCGCTAACGTTGCCACCCGCGACGCTCATCACTTCACTCACCGAGACCAAGTTGAAATCGCCATGGAAGGTGTGAGCTAGCGCGGATGACGCGGCCGCGAATTCCAATGTTTGAGCCGATGTCCAACCATCTTGCAAGTTACCGTAGATGAGGCCAGCCGAGAATGCATCCCCACCGCCAACGCGGTCGACGATGCGGACCGAGTATTTCGGAGCCATCAGGATTTCGTCGCCATCGTAGTAGATAGCCGACCAGTCGTTATCGTCTGCTGACTGCGATTCACGTAGCGTGATGCCAACTTGTTCGAAACCGAACTCCTCGATGAGGCGGTTCACCACGGGTTCGTAAGCAGTTGCGTCGATCTCGCCACTGGTCACATCCACCCCTTCAGGAGCGACGCCCAAGGACATCTCAGCATCTTCCTCATTGCCGATCGCGACATCGACGTATTTCATCATCGGCCGCATCACCGCTTGGGCCTCAGCGGGAGACCAGAGATTTTTCCGGTAGTTCATGTCCGCTGAAACGGTGAGTCCCATCGCCTTCGCGATGGACGCCGCTTCGTCGCAGGCCCGGGCCGCCGATTCGGAGATTGCTGGCGTTATACCGGTGAAATGAAACCAGTCTCTTCCATCGAAGATGCGTTCCCATTCGATCTCGCCCGGTTGTAGTTCGGCTATCGAGGACGCGGCGCGGTCGTAGATTACTTTGGATGCCCTCATGGCTGCGCCGTTTTCGAGATAGTAGGTTCCGAGGCGTTGGCCTTGCCGAACGATCTCTGATGTGTCGACGCCCCATTGTCGGACGTAGTTGATGCATGCCTGACCGATGTCGTTATCTGGCAGTGCGGTGACGTAGATCGATTCGAAACCGAAGTTGGCCAACGAAACCGCGACGTTGCATTCTCCGCCGCCGTACGTGACCTCAAACTCGCGAGCTTGGGTGAAACGCTCTCGACGGTTCGTCGCGAGACGCAACATAATCTCACCGAACGTTACGACTGATGGCATTGATTGAATCTCCTCGGCTCTTACAGCAGGTTGCGGTTGTCAGTTTCTAGTAGAAGGTTGCGTTGTCGTCGTCATCTCCCCCGCCGGAACCGGATACGACGTTCGCGAGCTCGGTGTCAACCGCGGATTTCAGCAGACGGACATCGGAAGCAATAGGGAACCAAGTCATGCCCTGTTGAATACGGCGAGCGGCCTCGTTGCCGTCGATGCAGTGGATGCCCGTCGCAACGCCGTGACGTTTGCCCGCAGCGACGACAGTTTCGACCGCTTTGACGTGATCGGGGTGCTTGTTGTCGAGACCAGTGGGGACGCCGAGGGTGCTTGCCAGATCGTTGGGTCCGACGAAACACACATCGAGATCGGGAACTTCCATAATTTTGTCGATGCGATCGACCGCCCGCCAATCCTCAATCATGCACACCACCATGATGAGGTCGTTGGCATTTTCGTAGTAGTTGCTGCCATAGACGAGTTGGCCGCGAGTGGAACCGATACCGCGTAAGCCGCGCGGGCGGTACTTCGCAGCCACCACCGCACGTTCAGCCTCTTCTTCGTCCTTGACGTCAGGCACCACGATGCCAGTAAATCCGATGTCTAGGACCCGTTTCACCCAGATCGGATCGTTGCTCGGAATCCGGGCGAACATTGGTTTGCCTGAGCCATTACCGGCGCGGAGGCAATGCACCGCGGTCGAAACGTCGATCGCGTTGTGTTCGAAATCGAGCGTAACCCAGTCGAACTCAGTAGTGTGCAACAGCGTCTCGATGACTGAAGGGTCGCCGCTGGCCGACCACGTGCCGAGCGATGGTAAGTTCTGGGCGAGTTTCGCCTTAACCGGGTTGACGTCCATGTTCTCAAACCTCTCAGGATTCCACGCGAAATGAGACTAACACAACGAGATTATGAGGACGAGACAGGCAAGCGATAGACTCGGAATCGTTGACGAGAGAAACGGTTCCAGGAGATATGGGATGGCACGGCACACCAAGCTTGAAGCATTGAACGCGATGCATGAAATCGGCGTTGTCCCGGTGTTCTACAACGGCGATATCGAGAAAGCCCAGAACGTCGCCCGGGCCTGTGTGGCTGGCGGAATCCGAGTTTTAGAGTTCACGAACCGCGGTGATCATGCTTGGGAGGTGTTTTCGAGCTTGGACAGGTTCTGCGCCGCGGAGCTGCCCGACGCGATTTTGGGTGCCGGATCGGTACTCGACGCGGGAACAGCTTCGATCTACATCAGCAACGGAGCGAGTTTCATTGTTGGACCAGTGACCAATCCCGACGTCGCGAAAGTCTGCAATCGTCGGAAGGTGCCATACATCCCGGGCTGCGGCACGGCTTCGGAGATTTCGGCCGCCGAAGAACTGGGAGCAGATATCGTCAAAATCTTTCCCGGCTCGGCGGTTGGCGGACCGGGTTTCGTCAAAGACGTCCTAGCACCAATGCCGTGGTCTTCGATCATGCCTACCGGCGGTGTCGACATCACCGAGGAATCGTTGCGCCCCTGGTTTGAGGCCGGAGTCTGCGCCGTGGGGATGGGTTCACGACTCGCTTCAAGCGACGTTGTGGCTAGCGGGGACTGGGACACTCTGGAGACGCGCAGCCGTGATGTGGTGGCTTTGATCCGGCAGATACGGGCCAACTGAGGCCGCGAAGCGTACGATTCAAGCCACGGAATTGTACACATTGTTGAAACAGTAGCAAGCGGTTGTACATGTTGATCGCGATATGTGCAAAACTGGGCGGTTTTTATACATACCAAGTTCATACATCGATAAAGTGAACGATGTTCGCCATATCGTCGGATTGACCGGTCAGGATATCGATGAGGTCGTGGTTCCTAAAAAGCTGGTGCCGGCCGGATTTGATACGCTCCAACATGCCGGCTCTGGTGAGCGCCTCTAAACGCGAACGCGCCGTGGCTCGGGTCACGCCTTCGACTTCCTGCACCATCCTCGTGGTTGTGTAAGGGCGCATAAAGAGCAGATCGATCAATTGCTCGGATGCTGCGGTGGGAGCGTCTACCCGTGCTCTTTCGGCGAACTCCTTGCGCAACTCCCTGATTCTGATCAGATCATTGCGCCCTTCCTCAGCCACTTCTCTTATGCCGGCCAATATGAATCGCACCCACTCTTCCCACGCGCCTGATTCAGTGACGGCACGCAGTCCGGCATAGTATTCGCGGCGGCGGCGCAGGAAATAACGGCTGAGATACAGGACGGGTTGATCCAATAATCCTTTGTGCATCAGATAGAGGATGTTGATGATGCGGCCTGTCCTTCCGTTGCCGTCCGGGAACGGGTGTATCGCTTCGAACTGGTAATGCATGATCGCCATCTTGATGATGGGATCTAAACCGGTCGAGCTCTCGTTAGCGAAATTGATGAGATTCTCCAAGAGGCGGAGCAAGGTGGGCTTCCCAAACGGCGGCGTGTAGACCACAAACCGCGCGCGCAGATTACCGATGAGGACCGCGGAATCTCTCACATCCGTCTGGGTGCCGAGAATCTGGCTGCATATGTCGATGAACAGCTGAGTTTCCAAATCCGGATGAGTCGATAACCGATCGATGGCCGTTGAAAGCGCGGGACGGTAGCGTGCAGCTTCCTTGGTGGCATCAGAAGCGCGTTCGTTGCCAACCGCCATGAATCTGAACAGTTCATCGCTCGTGGTGTTGACATTCTCGATCTCCGAGCTGGCCACCGCCTCAGTAATGGCAAACGCGTCGATCAGCAATTGTGGATTGGGCACACTGAGCGCGGTCCCGTTGAGATTCGCCAACGCGCGGCTGGCCAAGTTGAGCTCCCGCATCACACCGATAGTCTCGATTTCGATCGCGGGTGGTAGCTGCGGAAGTTCGTTGTACGGTCGCTTCGGATCATATGTTGACATGAAACCCGCCTGCCTGATCGCAGATATGTATAATTTTACCCCTTATATTATACATATCGCTCGCGACATGTACGACCATCGTACCAACTCGCTCCTACATGTACAAATTTTTGCTATTTTTGCACACATTGCCAACGACATGTGCAATGGCTATACCTATCCGATTCGATATGCACTATTTTGCGCGTGTTTTTGCACACGTTGAAATCGAATTACGGCAACCCGTCAATCTTTAGCACATGCCGCTTCAAGGGCGCGGTCGAAATCCACCACCCAAGGGCCGTTGGTATCGATGCGTACCGATGCGCTCATTCCATCCAGCAGTTCAACCTCACGCTCCCCATCCAACGCGATCGTGCCTCGTGCTGCTCGGATTTTCACCGTTTCGCCGGGGATGATGATCTGCCAATTCTCGATAGGCACGTCGCGCACCATTCCGGGAGCTATGGGTGCCGTCGATGTCAAGGTGCCGGAACTGCCCGGCGTAGGGAACTGGATGTGGAGCCCGCGCGGTTCGTCCAGTCCGATCAACGCTAATCTGGCACCGATCGATGCGATGCCTATGCTGGACGCCTCCGCGCGCGTCAGAAACACCGAGTCGAGAGTCCCGACGTCCCATAGTGCGCGGGCGCCGACCATCGTCTGACGCGAAACGGCGGCATCTACTAGCGCGATATCGCGCAGGTCATCGTTGACGAAAACCTCGATCTTCTTCGAACGGCGGCACACGCGGTGGCGGCTTGATCGGTCCGCTGCAACAATTGCGGCTGCGATGCCGGCGAGCGTTCCTTCGATCTCCTTGGGGAAGACGTTGTTGGTTCCGGTCGATATCGGTGCTATCGGCACATCGCCGCATCCTTTGGCGACCAATCGGTTCGTGCCGTCGCCACCGAGGGTAACGATGCAATCTGCGCCGGCGTCGCGCATTATTCCGGCGGCGAGTGTCGAGTCGTTCTGGCTACCGGATGGAGTCTGTTGTATGAACTCTGAATGCATTTCATCTTGGGTGTCGGCCATCGCGGCGCGCGCCAATCCGGCCATATCCGGCATGACGATGACTTTGGTCACGCCGTGGGATTGGAGGCCGGCAAAAACCCGGCGAAGCGTGTTCGATTTCTCTTGGTTGGAGACCACGCGACCCTGCGCAACTAACCGTCGAATGTCTTTGCCGGCTGCGGGGTTTGCGATTATGCCTACTGTTGGCATGTTGAATACGCTCGCGTCCGTTAATGATCAGCGACGGCTGGAGCGAGCACCTCGGCCAGAAATAGGGCCGGACGACGCAACTCATCTTCGATCTGCTGCTTACACGAAACGCCGGTGATGGCGAACTGTGTATCTAGGCTGGCCTTACGCAGCGCTGGGAACAGGCGGTCTTCGCCAACTTGCTGTGCAACGTCGTAATGCTCCTTGGCGTAACCGAAGGAACCGGCCATGCCGCAACATCCCGCATCGATGAGATTGGCGCGGTAGTTAGGTGGCAGGTTGAGAGCGGCAACCGCTTGTGCAGTTCCGATCAGAGCGCGCTCGTGACAGTGGACATGCAGGAGTATTTCGGCAGCGAAATCGCTCCATTCGATTTGCTGACCTCCGTCGTTGTGGGTGGCAACGAGGACTTCTTGGAGCATCATCGATGCGTTGGCAACGGTATTCACATTAGGGTCCGAGCCTAGAAGATCGGGATACTCGTCTTTGAGCGTCAAGATACAGCTGCTTTCGCAACCTACAATTTTGGCTCCAGCATCAACGTATGGCTTCAAGATGGCGACATTTTTCATGGCGTTTTCGATCGCTTGATCCAAGAGCCCCGAAGAAACCATTGTTCGCCCGCAACATGCGCGGTCAACCAATTGGACGCGGTAACCGAGCGCTTCAAGCAGTTTTACTGCCGCTTTCCCGGATTCCGGGTGGTTGAAGTTCATGAAGGTATCATGGAACAGCACGATATCGCCGCGCGAGCCTGTTGTGTTGGGTTGCCGACGCCCGAACCATTGATCAAAGGTTTCGCTCATGATTTTCGGCAATTTACGCCGTCGATCAACCTTGAGTAATTTCTCCGATGCCCATCTAGCCGGTGCAGATCGATTTATAGCGTTGGCGAGAGGTGCGATCGGGCCAGGCGCGAGGGAGTTGAGGCGATGGATGTTCGCGACCAACCGCGACCGCAGCGGGACGGAGTGCGTCTGATAGTAGAGATCAAGAAATTCGTACTTTATCTTTGCCATGTCAACGTTCGAGGGGCATTCGGATTTACACGATTTGCACTCGAGGCAGAGATCAAGGACCTCGAACATTCGCTCCGAACGGATTTCATCGATGGGCAATGCGCCGGACATCGCGGCTCGGAGTGCGTTGGCGCGTCCGCGGGTGGAGTGCTCCTCCTCTCGGGTCGCCATGTACGATGGACACATCGCGCCGGCGTTGACTTTTCGGCAAGCGCCGACTCCGTTGCATCGTTCGATTGCGCCGGCAAACCCGCCGTCGGCGCTCCAATCGAGTTTGGTTGTGATGGTTTCGGCGGAATAGTCTTTACCGTAGCGGAGGTTCTCACGCATGTCCGGCGTGTCGAAGACTTTTCCGGGGTTCATGATGCCTTCCGGGTCGAACAAGCCTTTTACTTCCCGGAAATGTTCGACCAACTCGGGCCCGAACATCTTCTCAGCCCACGCTCCACGAACTATGCCGTCGCCGTGTTCGCCGCTCAAGGAACCGCCAAATTCGAGAACGAGATCGGAAATCTCGTTGGCGATGTCATACATCCGGTCGATGCCTGCGGACTGCTTAAGATTGACGAGGGGACGGATGTGGAGGCATCCGACGCTGGCATGCCCGTAGTATCCGGCCTCGGTTCCGTGCCGTTTCACGATCTCGTCGAAACGTTCGACATATTCGGGCAACCGCTCAGGTGAAACTGCGGTGTCCTCAACGAACGGCAGCGGCTTGGCATCGCCCTCCACGTTCATCATCAGGCCAAGACCCGCTTCACGCATCTCCCATACCTGTCGTTGCTCAGCTGGTTCGAGCAGAATAGTCACTGCATAGGCCGCAGTTTCGTGCGTGATCGAATTGCCAAAGGCCTCGAGTTTGGATCGGGTTTCGGAGACGTTTTCTCCGGTCATCTCGACTACCAGGATGTCCGAAGGGTCTTCTTGCAAGAAGCCGAGACCGCGTGAGAACCCGAGCGATTTACGGGCTTGATTGATGATGATTTCGCCGATATGCTCCACCGCGCTCACGTCGTGCTCAAGGGTGGCAACGGTGGCCTCCATGGTCTCGCGCAAAGTGCGGAAATGAAGGACCGCTAATCCTTTCGATTTGGGGATGTCCCAGAGCTTCAATCGAGCATCAGTTACCGCGGCAAGCGTTCCTTCGGAACCGACCATCACTTGTGTTAGGTCGATGATGGGGCCATCTGTGACCGGTGAGTAGACACGGTCGATGTTGTAGCCACCGACGCGTCGCAATATTTTCGGGAACCGCCGGTCGACTTCGCCAGCTGCGCGGTCGGCGATGCCGGGTATGCCCCGATATATCTGACCTTCCAAGTTGGAGAGCGACATCTTGCCTTCGAGTTGGGGCGCGGTCAGGGCTTGGAAGGATGCTCGCGAACCGTCCGACAGCACGACGGACATCTGCTGGACTTGGTCGACGGTTTTGCCGTAAATGATGGAGTGCGATCCGCAAGAGTTGTTACCCATCGCACCGCCGATGTTGGCGCGCGACGAGGTGCTTGGATCCGGGGTGAAGTATTTGCCCGTGTGCGCTACTCGGCGATTGAGTTCGTCGATGGTGATGCCGGGTTGGGTGTGTACCCAACCCTCTTCGCCATTGATCTCGATAACGTCGTGCATGAATTTCGAGAAGTCGATGACGACGCCTCGATTTACGGTCTGGCCTGAAAGACCTGTTCCGCCGCCTCGAGGTAGGACGGAAACGCCGGCGTTGTTGCAGGTTTCGATGACTGCGCTGACGTCGTTGGCGTCATGAGGGAGGACGACGCCGAGGGGAGTCATCTTGTAGATAGACGCGTCGGTGGCGTAAAGCTGGCGAGAGTAGCGGTCGAATCTTACTTCGCCGGCAACCACATTTTTTAGTTCTTCTGCGAGTTGCGATCGCGTCGATCTGCTCGCGGTTGTCACGCCGCGGCCTCGTCTTGGGAATGGTGGTCGTCTTCGGATTTAGGGAGTATTACGGAGGCGATGACGCTGATGATGAGGATGGCTATGACGATTGCCAAGGATCCGAGGGTGATGGTGATGGATACCGAGTCGCCGGGAACGCCGATGTCGTGAATGAAGTTGTGGAACTGGTCGTGGATTGCGGTTTCGACGATGATCTTGACGCCAATGAACGCGAGAATGGCAGCTAGGCCATAGGAAAGGAAACGGAAGAGGTTGACGAGGCCTTCTAGTAGGAAGAAAAGGGGTCTCATCCCTAGAACGGCCATGGCGTTCGACGACCAGATGATGAATTGGTTCTTTGAGATGCCGACAACGGTGGGGATGGAGTCGATGGCGAAGACAACGTCGGTAGACCCGAGCACAATGACGACGAGGGCGAATGGAGTAGCCATGCGGATGCCGTTTTTGACGGTGAAGAAGTTGTGACCGTCGTATTCGTCGGAAACCGGGTAGATTCGGCGGAACACTCTTGCGACTATGTTCTTGGATGGATCGACGTCATCGCCATGCGACGTGATGAGTTTGTATGCGGTGTAGATGAGGATTGCGGCGAGGAGATAAAGGACGGGTTCGAAAACGGCGATGATCCCGACAGCGAAGAATATGAAAATTGCGCGAGCGATGAGTGCGCCAACGATACCGAAGAGGAGAGCGCGTGATCGGAAAAGATCGGGAAGGGCAAAGTAGTTGAAGATGACGAGGAATACGAAAAGGTTGTCGATGCTGAGGGCGCGTTCGGCAACATAGGCGGTGGTGTATTCGATGCCAAGTTCGGTTCCGCCGGCGACAAAAACCCAGACACCGACAGCCGCCGCGACGAGCGTCCACAAAACGGTGAGGAGGCCAGCCTCCTTCATCCCGACGTGATGGTCTTTACCGCTTAGAATGAGGAGATCGATGAGGAGTAGAACAAAGACTCCGACGGTAAATGCCAAGAGGATGGTGAAGCTGTCGAAGTATCCTTCCACGGCGGGGATTTCTCTCGAACTAGCCGGATCTAACTACGCGAACGGTGATTGAGGATTGTTGACCAGTCAACAGTCAAACGCTCAGAAAATCGCAGCGACCGAAAAATCCTGCGAACCAGCCGGCGCTTTAACCGTGACTTGGTCGCCGATTTTGCAACCCAGAATCGCGCTTCCGAGAGGGGAGATGTCTGAGATCTTGTTACGTAGCGGGTTGGCCTCGTTCGCAGCCACAACTTGGTAGTCGACGCTCATGCCGGAACCACTCTTAGACAGAGTCACCCATGATCCGATCTGAACTTGGTCGTTGACCCGTTCAGATTCTTCGATGATGGTAGCTACCTTTAGTGTCGATTCCAAGCGGTTGATCTGAGCCTGAACCATTCCCTGGTTCTCTCTGGCAGCTTCGAGCGGCGAGTTTTCGCGAACGTCACCGCTTGCTGCCGCGCGTTCGATCTCCTCAGCCAGTCGAACCGTCTCGTTCCGAAGCACTTCTAGCCGGTTGACCATTTCGTCGTAACCTTGGCGAGTGATCTGGACTTCGCTGTTGCGTCGGCGCATCGCGGTGCCACGCACTGCGTTGAGCGTGGGTTTGCGGACGCGGATGTGGGGCGCCAAGCTGATGTCGATATAGCCCTTTTTCTTAACGTAGTTCAAGAAATCTTTGACCGCCGCGACTCGTTGTTTGTTGGCGTCAGATGCGCTGGTGCCGAAGGTTTCGGAATAGGGGCTCACATCGGAAGGTCGGAGCGCCGTCAAAACGTTCGTGCCTCCGATCCAACGGGCGAACTTGGTCAGTTCGGGGTGAATCATCCGCTTCTTCTCATCCGCGATCGTCATAACGTACTCGGTTATCGCGTCTTGGACGGTGAAATCCTCAGATTCGGTTGAGACTGCGGGATCGTCGGTCTGGATTACCAAGATTTTTTCCTCAATGACGGCTAGTGGCCAGGACTACGAGAAATCGGCGTACGCGGGCACGCGAGCCGATTCGGGAGAAGACGCATATTTCTAGTTTACGAGAATAGTGGAGTTTTGCAAAAGTCTCGGGATGGAGAGGGAGGATAGGCTCCCCTGGGATGGTGAGGGAGAAAAGGTTGCGGTAGGTTCGCGGGCGAAAGGGGTTTGTTGGGTTTTGTGATGGTAAGTGGGCGTGTTCAAAAGGCGGAGGTGTTTTCCGCTGGTTTTGGTTGGTGGGCTGCCCGGGTTTAGTGGTTGGGGGCAGTGGTTATGTTTTTGCCGTTGAAGGGGATTGGCACCTTTCGCGTGAGGTGCCAATCCATCAGGCGTTGCCGCTTTGTGCGAGATGTTGGACTGCTAGCTTCCCTCGTCCGGTCACTGCCCACGTTGCCAGACCGTGGGCCCGGGTTGCGGCCTGGAGTTTGAGCTCGGCCGCTTCCCATCGGGTAGTTTTGCACATCCTCGTGCCGTAGCCGCGACCCGTTGGCGACAAGGGTCCGACGTCTGCCGAATTCACGACCGCTTACCCGGCCCTTGGCTAGACATCGGTTGGATGTCTTGCTGGCTCGTGTTGCCGAGGGTGCATTAGCCCTCGGCGACCGGGACTTGTTACATCGATCGCTTCGAACGGAACCGCTGAACGTTGCAACCGGCTCTAACTCGGTTGAGGGGCGTCGCCAGAGATGGCTTCCACGAACACGCGAATCCGGGTTACCTTCGCAGGACCCCGTGTACTCGCTTTTTATGTGTTGCGCTTTCACGATCTAACGCTTACTCCCTGCCGTCCAACGGCTAGATTGGTGTCCGCACTCGTCAGCACGGCTCTGCCTGAAGTCTTCAATTCTTAATTGCACACATGTATTGGTATGTTTGTGGCAATTCGTCGCGAAGTTTTTGGGAAGATTCCTCGCTGCGCTCGGAATGACAGCGGGGCACTCGGAATGACAGGTGGGGTGTTTGTGGGGGATGGGCGGGCAGGTCTGAAACCTGCGCATACGGTTCAGGCGATCGGATACGGGTCGATGTATACGACTGCCTCTCCGGTCATAACCTCCGTGCCCGATTGGGTTATGCACTGAACAGCAAGTTTCACGATGGGCTTGTCTTCGCGAACGGATACGACCTCACAATTGACCGTCGCCTCGTCGCCGATATAGACCGGGTTGATGAAGTTTACGCTCAATCCCAAGAAGATGATCGTGGCGTCTTGGCCAGCCATCTCGACGCCTAACACCGCCGATACCATCCCCACCATTAACGCACCGTGGGCGATCCGTTTGCCGAACCTGGTGTCGGAGGCATAGCGGTCGTCTAGGTGGAGAGGCTGCGTATCACCGCTCAGGTCGGCGAATTCGCGGACCGTTTCATCGGTTATGACCCGGCTGACGGATGCTGACGATCCGAGCTTGAAATTGTTGGTGACGTTCGTCATCTCTGTGACTTCCTACTTGAAATGTTGTCGGGGATCAAGATCTTTGGGCAATGTACGAGCCCACGATAACGAGGACCGCGCCGAACCACAATTCGGGGCCGATGTTTTCTCCAAGAATCAACCATGACAATATCGCGGTCGTGATCGGTGACGATAGTGAGATGAGTGAAACTCGGCTAGGGAGATAGTTCTTGAGAAGCCATGTCTGACCCAAGAATGCGAATCCGGCGATGATTACGCCTTGATAAAAGAGTGACATCGCGAGAACCATGGTCATTTTTATTGGGTCGGCTTCAAATATCAACGACCCGATAAGAAACGTCACGGATCCGAAGATGCCCTGTGCCATAAGCAGTTTGACGAGGGTGATGCTCTGCCCGAGTTGAGAGAGATAAACCTGGCGCAGCCCGAGGAGAACTGCCGAGCACATGATCAGCAGATCGCCTAGCCACGGGTTCAGCGCATCAATGGCATCAGTGCCACCGAATATGCTACGCACGAAGAGTGCGGCGGCTCCCGTGTAGGCAATAAAGGCTCCGATTACTCGGCGTTTCGAGAGATTGTCGTTGGGAACGAAGAAGTGCGCGAACACCCCGGCCCACAGAGGGAACGTCGTGATCAGGACTCCGGTATGCCCGGCAGTTGTGTTGTATTGGCCGAGGTTCATGAACGCAGTCTGGACCGAGAAGAGGATGCCGAGTACAAGGAGCGGGAAGATTTCTGATCGAGTGACTCTGAAACTCTGACGGGTAATGATGGCCCAAATGATTACGACGATCATCCCCAAGATGAAACGCGCGAATCCGAGACGCAAGGGGGGTGAGTCTTCGAGTCCCGCCTTCACCGCGATAGGCAGACCGGCCCAAAGGGAGGCGAGCGTGAATGCTAAACCGCCTGCACGAAGCGTAAGCGGTCTGCGTGGGTCGGTCGAGGCGGAACTCGAGGGTTCGGGTTCGGCGACCTCGGATTCTGTCCGAATGGTCAGTCTTCTAACCGTTTCAGGTACTGACCGACCCAATCGAAGTCGACGAAATCGACGTAAGCATCCATCAGCGCCTTGGTGACCGGCCCCGGTACTTGCCCATCGCCTACTTTAGACCCTTGTACCGTGGCAACCGGGCAGATGCAAAGTGACGTTGACGTGAGGAACACTTCGTCGGAGGTCGTAGCGTCGAACATGTCCAGATCCGTCTCCACAACGTCTAGATCGATCTCATGGGCGAGTTCAATGGCGGTTTCGCGGGAGATGCCGCCAAGGACGAACTGCGCCTTCGGCGTGTACGCGACCCCATCTTTGACGACGAAAATGTTGGAACCGATTCCCTCGGTAAGGAAGCCGCGGTTGTCGAGGAGTATGGCCCAAGCCTCCGAGTTGTACTCTTTCGCCTCCATGTCGGCCATTATGAGGTTCAAATAGTTGTGAGATTTGGCGCGCGGGCTCAGTGCTTCGGGGCTGACCCGGCGGGTAGACGGTATCCACACGTCGATCCCGTCGCGGTAAAGTCGTGCTCGTGGTCCGAGCGGCAAAGGCGTGCATTCGATGATGACAGTTGGCCCGCCGTCAGTTGCCCACATGTCCCCACCTACCAGATCGACACCCCTGGAGACGCGCTGACCGATCCAGTAGTCATCCTCGTCACCGAGGAGTTTCAGGTTCTGTTCGACAACTTCCAGGGTTGCATCTCGCATCTCCTCTTTGGTGATCCCGGGATCGATACGCACGTAGGCGAGTGAGTTGTAGAAGCGATCGAGATGTTCTTGGAGTTTGAAGATTCGGTGGCCGAACGTTCGGGTCATGTCGAACACGGCGTCGCCATATTTGAAGCCTCGATCCCGGAATGGCACCACGGCTTGACTTTCGGGCACGATCTCGCCATTGAAGTAGGCGACGCGTTCTAGTCTGCGGTCATTGGAGCGATCAGATGGCATATTGGAGACCATTTTTCGATTTTCCTATCGTCTAGAGTTATGTTACAGCCCGCGCGACGTATTAGAGATCGTAGAGTCCTTCGGGTTCGCTAGAATCTCTAAGTTCGATGGAACAACAAATCGCCCCCAACAAGATCGACGCTGCGGACACGCATGCGTGTGACGAGACGCCTCGCGATGACGACGCGCCTACGGTTGACCACACGTCTTCGGTGCCCGAATGGAATCCAAGTATCAACATTCGATTAGGCCGTGAGCGACGGGACCGCGTTTCATCCAAGGACACGCATGACAATGCCGATGTCCCAGCCCTCCCTCTGCGAATCGACACGATAAATCTCCTGCTCGGCGTCATTCTATTGTTGGCTCTGGTCCTTCGCATGACCGGTACCGACTGGGACCAAGGGGGTTTGTATCATCCCGACGAGCGCGATTTCCTCGGGCGTGCGGAACGGCTTGATTTCTCGCAGTTGACGGAACCGGGACTATTGAGCGTCGAATCTCGCCTCAACCCCCAATGGTTCAACTACGGCAGCCTGCCGCTCTACGCCTTGTCAGCGGTTAAGACTGTCGCATCGCCATTTACCGATCGCGATTGGAACCTTTTCGACCTCCGCTTTCACGGCCGCAACCTCGCAGCTGTGTCGGATACCGTAACTGTCCTATTGGTTTTCCTTCTGACTACCCGTCTCATCGGTGATCGTCGCGCCGGTTTGATTGCGGCGTTGCTCGCCGCGATGGCGGTGATACATATCCAGAACGCGCACTACACCGCGGTCGATGCGCCCATGACGATGTTCATAATGGCGACGGTCTATTTCTCGACGCGGTTGGTCCAAGAGCGCAAACAGAAATACGCGTTGCTTGCAGGCGTAATGCTTGGTTTGGCGATCGCAACGAAGTTCTCCGCGGCACCTGTCGCGCTCGCCGTGGGCACCGCGCATCTCCTGTTGCTGATTGGTCCGAGCATCGTTTCACGCAGTGCCTCGAACGTGACGCCCAGTGACGTGAGGTTCGTGTTGCGCTACGCGGTTCTGTCAGGATCGGCCGCGTTAATTGCGTTGTTGGTCACCCAGCCGTACATGATTATCGACTGGAGCACGTATTTCTCGAACGTCTATCAACAGTCAGAGATGGTGCGTCGGACGATCGATTTGCCATTTACACGGCAGTACATCGACACTCCCGCATTCCTTTACCAGATGCGGCAGCTTTCGACTTGGGGATTAGGCATCTCGCTAGGCATCGCGGTTTGGTTGGGACTCATCTGGGCGCTAGCGCGGACAGTCGTCAAGCGCGACCTCGCGTTCGTAGTTGTGCTGTCGTTCCTGATTCCGTACCTCGTCGTTAACGGACAGTTCGAGGTGAAGTTTTTGCGCTATATGCTTCCGGCGACGCCCTTTTTGATCGTATTCACTGGCGGTGCGATCTGGTGGGTTTACACGTGGGTCATGCCGAGGATCCACCGCGTTGCCCGCGCCGGCGTGTACGCGTTAGGAGCAATAGCGTTCCTTTTCCTCGCCCACTACACGATCGCGTATCTCAACGTGTTTACCGGGCCACATCCCGCGCAAGAAGTTTCAAGATATTTGGAGGATAACGCGGGGACCGGCACAGTCGTTATTCAGGAGCATTGGGACGAGGGTATACCGAATATCCCGGGTTTCTATATGCACGAAAAGTTGCCGATGTACGAGAATGACACGAGTTCGAAGTTCTCCACGGTGGCGCGTCGAATGGAAGGTGCCGACTATCTCGTGCTGTTTAGCAACCGCCTTGCGGCAACGATTCCGCGGTTGCCAGAGCGATACCCAATCTCGTCTCGTTTTTACGAGATGCTCTTCAGCGGAGAGTTGGGTTACGAGGTGGTGTACTCCTCGGTTAGAGTTCCGGAGTTCATGGGCGTTGTCTATTGGGATGATCCTTATGCACGCGTGCCGTTCGGTGTCCCCGATGGTTACAGCAAACCGCGCGGCAATGTCTACAACTGGGACTGGTTCGGTTGGGCGGACGAAAGTTTCACGGTGTACGAGCATCCGCACGCGATCGTGTTCCAGAACGTCGAGAAGCTGAGTCAAATTCGATTGCTCGGCCGCCTTTATGAAGATGGTCGGCCAGACGACTTCGACCGCGTACTGACTGATGGCGTTGGTCTGGTTTACGACGATGCCCAGGCCCAGACGCAACAATCTGGCGACAGTTGGAACTCGATCTATTTTCTGAAGGATCTACCAAATGAGTTCGCTTGGTTGGTTTGGCTCCTCGCCGTTCAAGTTATATCGCTCGCTGCGCTCCCGCTCACTTACATCGTGTTCCGACCTCTGACCGATCGGGGTTACCTCTTCAGTAAACCGTTGGGGCTTCTGATCGTCGCTACTATCGCATGGTTGATGGCCAGTTCAGGGATTCTGGGATTCAGCGCGCTCAGTGTGGGGATCTCGACCGTTTTGTTAGCCGCGATCTCGCTGATTGTCTTCTGGTCCATAAGAGATGAGATCGTATTCTTCGCCAAAGCCCATTTGAGGACGATCGCTATCGCGGAAGTCATTTTCTTGAGCGCATTCATGGTCTTCTTCCTGATCCGACTCGCGAACCCTGACCTCTGGCACGCATGGCGCGGCGGCGAGAAACCGATGGACTTCGCGTACCTAAATGCGATCACCCGTTCGACGATTATGCCGCCGTACGATCCGTGGTTCGCCGGCGGGTACCTCAACTACTACTACTACGGGCAATTCATCATCGCCTCGTTGATTCGGATCACTGGCATCATACCGACCGTCGCTTACAACCTGGCTGTACCGCTCATCTTCGCGCTTTCCGCTGGTGCGGTTTACACAATCGCGTACAACCTCGTCGCGATGTCGATGCGGGCTCGTGGCGCGATCCGTCTGGGCAACGTACCGATAATGTTCGGACTGATCGCCGCGGTGTTGGCACTGGTGGCCGCCAATATCGATGGCTTGATACAAGTGGCAACTGGTCTATACGAATCGATAGTGATTGGTGGTGACTTTCCACGTTTCGACTATTGGCGAAGCACGCGGATATTCGAACACGGAACGGGCGGCAACGAGATTACTGAGTTCCCGTTCTTCACGTTTTTGTATGCGGACCTGCATGCCCACATGATTGCGATTCCGTTCGCAGTTTTAGCTTTGGGCTTGGCGATTGTGGCGTTTCTACGCGC
Organism: Dehalococcoidia bacterium; assembly: GCA_965232825.1. Classification (GTDB taxonomy): domain Bacteria; phylum Chloroflexota; class Dehalococcoidia; order Lucifugimonadales; family Lucifugimonadaceae; genus Bin127. The sequence goes on from OZ247429.1 coordinate 1,640,418, forward strand.
CGGGATGGAGCGTTTGTCTCGTTTTGAGACATTGGCCTCGTTGGCAATCTTGGGTATCGTGATCGGTTCGTTGCGACTCATCAACTCGTGGGACTACCCGACCCAGCTTCTCCTAGCTGCGGGTTTCATCTTCGCAGGCGAATTCCTTTACGGACACCGTGGCAAGTTGATCGGCATCACCCACGCGGTCGGTAAGATCGCGGTCGTCGGCATCGTCGGATATCTCGTGTATTTGCCGTTCCACGCCAATTTCGAGCTATTCAACAATGGCATTGAACCGAGCCAGTATCAGACCGCGTTATGGCGGTATCTGGCCATTCACGCCTTCTTCGTGTTCGCAATCGGTTCGTGGTTATACATCGAATGGCAACGTGGAACCTTCCGTTTCGGATCGATACTCGAGGAGATCAAAAAGGAATTCGGATACTCGAATTGGGCGCCGTCAGTGATGACGGTCGCGTTCTTGGTGGTGTGGCTTGCGGTCGTCGTTGCGTATCCGAACTTCATCACCGTCGTGGCTACGCTTACCGGTGCAGCGATACTCGCGCTGACGGGATTGTTGACCTACCTTCGAAGACACGCCGAACAGCGTTACATCATCATCACCGTTGCCCTCGTCCTCATGTCGCTCTTCATCGCCGCTGGAGTCGATCTGATAACCGTTAAGAACGACATCGGGCGACAGAACACCATTTTCAAGTTTTACATCCAAGCTTGGTGGCTACTGGCGATTGCGTCGACTTTCGCGGTTTGGCGGTTATGGGACATGGGAGCATTCGTGACGAAGCAAATATCAGGTCTGAAAGTGGCTTGGCTCGCGACCTTTGGCCTGTTGGCAGTTGGAATATTGATCTACCCCGTGATGGCTACCGATGTCAGGCTCGACGACCGATTTGACGACATCGGCCCCGGTGTCGACGGCGAGGCGTATATGGATAGTGGTATCTATAACACCAGAGGTATCGAAATCGAGTTCGCTTCGGATCTTCCCGGTATCGAATGGCTCCGCGAAAACGTTGACGGGTCGCCCGTTGTTGTGGAAGCGCAATGGGATCTATACACGTGGGCTAACCGCGTGTCCATTTATACCGGCCTCCCCACGGTATTAGGTTGGGATTGGCACCAAACGCAACAGCGGCACGACTATCGCTGGGAGGTGCAACGTCGGCGAAACGCGGTCAACAATTTCTACACGACGCGCGATGTTGAAGTGGCTCGTGATTTCCTCGACGAATTCGACGTCCGTTACGTTTACGTCGGTGAACTTGAACGCGGCGCATATCCACAAAGCGGAATCACGAAGTTCGACGACATGCCCGAACTGAACCTCCATCCAGTCTTTGAGCGGGGTCCCGTGAAGATTTACGCATACAAGGGCTGACCCGAGTTCGATCTCACTGAAAATGAGCACGCCGGTAATAAAGAACGTTTCACGCGCCTTAAAGGCCGCGGTCGATTTCGTCATGCCGATCGCTTGCGTGGACTGCGGAACCGAAGGGTCGTTTCTGTGTGTTTCGTGCCTAGCAAACGCCCCAAAGTTGCCGAATAATACCTGCGTGAAATGCGCCGAACACACTGCCGAACATGTCAGGCTGTGCGGTGACTGCGCGACGCTGCCGCCGCCTCTTGACAGATTGGTGCCAATTTACCGGTATGGCGGACCAGTGCGAAGTGCCGTGCATGCGTTGAAGTACCGTCACATGACCGCCATCGCGCCAACTATGGCACAACCAATGTCACAGACCTCGTTTACTCGTCGTGCAAAACTCGATTGCGTCGCGCCAACACCGATGCATGCCGATCGATTGCGCGAGCGTGGTTACAATCAGGCGGCTCTGCTCGCCCGGAACGTCGCGGCAAACCTTCAGCTGCGATACATCGAAAATGCTCTGGCCAAGACTCGACCGACACCGTCGCAGGTCGAATTGACGCGTCAAGAACGCGCATTTTCACTCAGAAATGCATTCGTAGCGAACTACGATTTCGACGACGCGCACATATTACTTATTGACGATGTATGCACCACCGGCAACACCTTGATGAATTGTGCTGCAGCGTTGAAACGTGCTGGTGCCCGACGTGTGTCGGCGGTGGTGTTTGCGAAAGAGTTGATCAATGCGGAATCTGTGGGTGAAACGTCGTGATCCGTAATGTCAAAACGATACTTTTCGACGTGTATGGCACGCTGGCAACGTGGTACCCGGATCGCTACGTGTTGCACGCTAAAGCGGCGCGAATGTTCGGCATCGAAGTCACCAAAGAGGGTGTTGACGCGGGATACGCCGTTGCCGAAGCGTATATGACCCGTCAGAACGCACAGGCCCCAATCCGCTTAATGACGAATGATGAGCGAGATCAATTCTTCGCACGTTTCGAGCAGATGGTGTTGCAGGGTTGCGGAATCGAAGTGGACATTCAGTTGGCCGACAAGATTTGGCAAGAAGTCGCCAAGCAAGAGTACGAGCTAGTGTTATTTGACGATGTTTTGGACAATCTACGAGACCTGCGCAACCAAGGTTTCGTCGTCGGCATCGTCTCAAATGTTGTCAGCCCCGGTTCGGAACTCGCCGAGCAGCTAGGACTATCAGATAGCATCGACTTTGCGGTCACGAGCAGCGAGGTGGGCGTCGAAAAACCGGATCGACGGATCTTCATTGAAGCATTGCTGCGAGCTGGTGACACACCGCCCGATGCCGCCATTATGGTTGGGGACCAGATCGAATCCGACGTCAAAGGTGCGGTCGGCGCAGGCATCCAACCGGTCTTGCTCGATCGCAACGACATTCATCTCGGCTTCGCCGAACATCCGCGCATTTCATGCCTACAAGAGCTTCATTCGTTACTTTCCAACCAATGAATTTAAGAGACCGAGCGAACGGAACAAGAAACAGATGATAAACAAAACCCAACGACTTCAACGCTGGTATGACGACAATGAGACCGCCGACAGCCTGCTGTTCGGCGAGTTCATGCACCTCGGCGCCAATCAGACCATTCTGACGGTCGGTCTGCACGGTGTCGAGCCAGACCAAGATTCGGTCATTCTCGACCTCGCCTGCGCGGTCGGTGGCAATGCTCGCTGGTTGGCATCGCTCTTTAACTGCACGGTTTTCGGAAACGACATAGATCAGGACGCGATCGCCACAGCGAATGACCTCGCCCGCATCGAGGGTGTCGGTGATCTCTGCAACTTCATCGTGGCACCAGTAGAAAACACCGGACTTGAAGACAGTTCCATCGATCTAGTCGTTTCGACCGACATCTACGACATTGGGGAAGTCGTCAGGGTTCTCAAACCAGGTGGACGTTTTCTGTTAAGCGCCCTGTTCAGATTAGGCGCCGAAACTCCCGACGAAATCGCTGCGAAGCACGGCCTCGAAGTCGAGTTACGTCGCGACATCACCGAACTCGCTCAGACCTTCCTCCACTCCAAGGAGGAGGAAGCGCTGCTGCTACAGAAATCCAACATCATCACCGACCGCCAACTCATCACCGTCATCAACAACGCATTGCGCCGTCGTGGCGGGCATCATATGCTGGTGAGATGGCGGAAGGGCACTGCGTGAAATTGTTGAGTGGTTCAAAGCAGTTCGATTTTGATGAAGTGACGCCCTGCTGATTTGCGGCACGAGTGTTGTCACCCTTCGAACCACTTACGTCATGTCCCTGCCGATTGAATTTGTGGTTAGAGGTATGCCGCCCTCAATGCAGGGTTCAGGGATAAGCCGCCAACAATATCGTGATTCCGTTGCGATTGAGGCAAATCAACAATGGCGGATTGCACCGTTAGTCACGGGATTCGTTGCGGTTGAAATCACGTTCTGCGTCGATACCAAACAGCGCAACTTGCCCGATGTGGACAACATCATCAAAACAATCCTTGACAGTTTGACGGACATCGTCTACGACGACGACAGTCGGGTTTGCGATATCATCTGTCGTAGGAGGTATTTCGGATTCAGGTTAGGAATATCCGACGCGTCACCGATCCTGCTGCGAGAATTTACGCAGAAACGCGTTGACCCGTTCGTTCACATCCAAGTGACTGAGTCACTCATTTAGGAGTAATAAATTGGACGAAAATCCTGAAACGCTCTCCGAAAGAGCAGAACGCATCACATTGGCACTGACGGCCGAAGAGTACGTCCAAAAAGGATATCGGGTCCTTCGAGAACCCAAGCTTGACTTTTTGCCGGATATTCGACCAGATTTGGTAGTCGAGAAAGATGGGGAGAAGAAGGTGATAGAAGTGAAATCTCGGTCGTCGTTGTTGGGGAATGAAGCGATCGTTGAAATGGCGAAAGCTGTTTATGCCCAACCAGGTTGGAGTTTTGATTTGCAGATGATCGGTGAGCCCGAGGCTTTGGACACTCCAGAAGCGTCGCAGTCTTACACGGTTGATGAGATCTTGCGTCGTTTAATCGAAGCTGAGAACCTATTGGAATCTGGTCATTTGGAAACCGCTTTCATCCTAGCTTGGGCGACATGTGAAGCGGCGATCCGAGAACTTTTGGCATCCAATGGTTTTGGTAATGCCGGGATTACGATAACGACGCATCTGTTTGATCAGGCTGTCCATCACGGCGTCATCTCACGCGACGATTATTTCAATCTACTCGACACTGCCGCATTTCGGAATGCGTTCGTTCACGGATTCAACGTCGCGAGTTTTGATCCTTCGGTTGTCGGTGACTTAATCGCGGCTACCCGGAACATTGCGTTCGCAATTATGCAAGGACCCGTTGACAAAGAAATCCTCGGTGCCTCGGACTTTTGGACGGTTGCAGATCCGGCATCTAGCAGCAAATAACGAACTGAAACCTTGACCCGGAGGTCCGGCCTTGGACAGTTCCGCAAAAATCACCAAACGAAGCACTACCTCGAATCGCGCCTACGGATAAACCGCCAGCGTTTCCAATCCCGTCGCTTCTGGGAGCCCCAGCATGAGATTCATGTTCTGGACGCCGGCGCCAGCTGCGCCTTTTACCAAGTTGTCGAGCGCGGTAACCACGATCAGACGTCCGCTGTGGGCGTCTATGTTGACGTTGATCAGAACGTGGTTGCTGCCCCAAGTCTCCTTGGTTGACGGAGCTGACGCGACGACCCGCACGAACGGCTCGCCGGCGTAGAAATCGCGGTAAATCTCGGTCGCTTCATCGTGGGAGACTTCGCGTTTCAAGGTCGCGTAGTGCGTGCCCAATATCCCGCGTGTCATCGGTGCTAAGTGCGGGACGAAGGTTACTTTGACTTCGCCGTGACTCGAGAGCGCGCTCAGCTCCTGCGCCATCTCGGGCATATGCCGGTGCCCGTTCAGCCCATACGCCGACATGTTGTCGTTGATCTCGTTGAAGTTATACGCGACGTCGCCTTTGCGGCCGGCGCCAGATACGCCCGATTTCGAGTCACTGATGATGTCGGTTTCGATGATGTCGGCGTTGAACGCGGGTGCGAGGCCGAGGATCGTGCCCGTCGGGTAGCAACCGGGGTTGGCGATCAATCGACTGCGCTTGACGTCTTCACGATGTAGTTCCGGCATTCCGTACACGGCGTTCTCGATGTACTGGGGACATGGGTGCGCCGTTTTGTACCAGGTTTCGAAGACGTTGACGTCCTTCAATCTGAAGTCGGCGCTAATATCAACGCATCTGACGTCGTCTTCGATGAAGGAGCTCAACGCTTCGGCGCTCGCCGCATGGGGCAACGCGGAAAAAACGAAATCCACTGAGTCGTCAAGCGAAGGCGAAATCGTCATGTCAGCGTCGAGAAGGTGCGGGTAGACCTCGCTCAACTGCTTACCAGCTGCGCTCCGCCCAGTTACCTGCTCGACCGTCACATCCGGATGTCGGTACAGGATGCGCGCCAGTTCGGAACCGGCGTATCCGGTAACGTTGATGATGCCGACACGCGTCTTAGACATCGCTTATCTCCGCTTCTCTCGTCTTTGACGAATTTGGGGTGGGATTAAAACCTGATTCTATCCTGACGGTCTTCGGCGCTGCTTCACGTATTCGACAACCGCGTGTATCCCGTCTGGCGGCGCACCAAGTTCGATCGCCTTGGTTATGTCCACTTCCGCAAGTTCATCCTGCCCCAATGCGGTTCTCGCAACCGCACGATTACCCAATGCGTCAGAGTTTTCAGGTTCCAAATCAATCGCCCGATCGAGACTTATTACCGCTTGCTCGAAAAAACCCATGCTCAGATACGCAGTTCCAAGGTTGAACTGGATCGTCGCATTCTCCGGGTCGAGCCACGCGGCTTCTTCAAAATCCCTCGCCGCCGCGTCCGGCTGCCCAAGCTGCGCCGATTTCAATCCGCGCGCGAAGAATTCCGTTGATGTGGTAGGTTCAGACATTGAGCGCCACCGCGTGCCACTTTGCCGCTGACTCAGATTCAAGGATACGCGTCGAACCATGAAACTCGCACTGATCGGCCAATCTGCGTTCGGTAAATCGGTTCTTGAGAAATTGGCGGATCGAGCGGAACATGAGATAGTTGGGGTTTTCGCCGCGCCTGACAGGCCACGGAGCAGAGAACCTTTGGCCGTGGCGGCAGAAGGATTGGGTCTGTCGGTCTGGCAGTTCGATCGCATGCGAGACCAAGAGTGCATCGATGCATTCCGCGCACTCGATGTCGACCTATGCGTGATGGCGTACGTGACCGACATCGTTCCGAATGAGATCATCGACGCGCCAAACCGCGGCACGATCCAATACCATCCTTCGCTCCTACCACTTCATCGCGGACCGAGCTCCATAAATTGGGCGATCATCCAAGGCGACACCCAAACCGGCCTGTCGATCTTCTGGCCCGACGAAGGGCTAGATACAGGACCGATCCTGATGCAGAAACGCGTGGACATTGGCCCTACCGACTCCGTGGGGTCACTGTATTTCAATCACTTGTATCCAATGGGTATCGATGCGATCCTAGAGTCGATCGACCTCGTCGCTGATGGCGCTGCGCCGCGCATCGCACAGAACCATTCGGCCGCCACGTACGAAGGTTGGTGCGGAAGAGGCGATGGCGAGATCGATTGGACGCAGCAGGTATTAACCGTTCACAACCTGATACGTGGTTGCGACCCACAACCCGGTGCATGGTCCACGCTGAGTGGCGAGAGCGTCGCGTTCTTCGGCAGTTCGATCGTTTCGTCGACCGATATATCGACCCAACCCGGTACGATCCAAGACATTGATGAAACGGGTCTGACCGTGGCGACAAGCAACGGATCGGTCAAGGTAAAACGCGCTCGCGTCGGGCGCGGTCCGAAGTCGGCGGCCATCGAAATCGGTTTCTCTATTGGCGACCGATTTAGTTGACTCGGAACCAATCTGTCATCAGACCGGTCAACCGATCTGGTGCCTCCAATTGGACGATGTGACCGCAGTTTTCGATGATCTCGAGCCGGACTCCAGGGATTGTTGCGAGTGCGCGCCTGCTGTGACGCGTCGGGATGATCAAATCTGAATCTCCCCAGACCAATAGCGTCGACGCCGTGACGATGCTCAACTCATCGGCAGTGAGCAGATCGCGCTGACCACGCCAATTGGCAAAGCTGCGCAAGCCCTGATGGAAGATTTCGGTCGCGAGGTTCCGATTGCCGACTTGAAAGTGCATTTCTTTCCATAAGTCGCGCTCGATCGAAGGCCCGGATTTTTGCGCTTCGAAGCGATCGAAGAAGAAGTGCCGGTCTCGTCGAGAGTCGTATCTCACGAACCTTCGCAAAGCGGACAGCGAGGCCAACCTAAGGATCCAATTTAGTCCGCGACCGAAACCGGGCGATGACAACATGACGGCCCGGTTGAACCGAGTCGGTTCTCGCATCATCGCGCCCAATGATCCTAGCGCACCCATCGAGTGTCCAACGATGTCGGTAACCTGAACGTCGAGCTCGTCCAACACGCCCAAAATCACATCCGCGATCTGATCGCGCGGAGCATAGATACGATGAGGCAAGTCGGACATCCCAAACATTGGCACGTCCGGAACTATCACTCGATGATCGCGTGAAAGTGCCGCTATTTGACGGTGCCAAGCCGGACCCCCGCTACCGGCGCCATGCACCAAAACCACCGGTGGTCCGTCTCCAAATTCCATGAGGTGAATTCGATCGAATTCACCCGCCGACACATGCCGTCCTGCGTAACGCAGATTCGACAACGACATCAACTGATCCCCCGCCGCGCGTATGCGCTCAAGGCCGTCATGTCGATCCGATATCTCCTGTTGAGAAGCGAGTTCCAATGTGAAATTACCTGTCCGACCGCGATGCGTCGAAATACGTCGGGTCTAGAATTGGGGTTGCATGACATTATCGGTTAGAACAACTGAATCTGAAGCATCACGGTCCCAACCTGAGAACGTAGTGGAGCCCATGCTTTTGGAAGCCGAAAGGTTGCTGGAATTCGACCGCGTGCGGGACATGCTCGCCTCCGAGGCGCGGTTCTACATGTCGCGCGAGGTTGTTCGCGAGTCTCGACCAATGCGGCATCCGGATGACGTCGCGCGTCTCCAAGATGAGACGGCAGAGGCCGTTCATCTATTGAATAGCAAGGGAGACATCGGATTGGCGGGCATGCGAGACCCGCGTGATCCGCTCCGTCGCGCGATGCTCGGAGGGATGCTTAACGGCTCCGAACTCTTGACGCTCTGCGGTATTTTCCAATCGATCTGGACCGCACGATCGACGGTGATGATGCTCGAACAGGAATTGCCGCTACTCGTTGAAATGGCATCACACATCCGAGACCTCAGGTCGGTTAGATCGCCAATTGTCGAAGCGTTATCAGATTCGGGCGATGTTCTCGACAGCGCCACTCCGCGGCTGGGTCAACTTCGCGAGCGTTCGCGCAACGCGTATCAACGCGCGATGCGGACAATGGAACGATTCACTGTCCGTGACAATCATCGGGCGGCTCTGCAATCAAACGTGATCGCGTCCCGCGGTGATCGTCTCGTACTCGAGGTGAAGTCATCCGAACGTCAAATGGTCCCTGGCGTCATCCACGATGTCTCGGCCAGCGGGCAGACCGTATTCATCGAACCCTATCAAGTCGTCAATACTACGAACGAGTGGCGACAGGCGGCAATCGAAGCAGAGAAGGAAGAAGAGCGCGTTCTGCGAAAGTTTTCACGCGCTATCGCGGTTCACGGCGAGGATGCGATGGCTTCATTGCAAGCCGCCGCAAACCTCGACGCCGCCGTCGCAAGGGGCCGTTTGTCGTTAAAAATAGGGGGTATTCGACCAACAACTCCCTTTGATTTGGCGGCAGAGGGCGACACGAGCCTCTCGTTGATCGAGGCGCGGCATCCGCTGCTGGGCGAAGAGGCCGTGCCGATATCAGTTCGCTTAGACGCCAAGCGCCGCGGTCTGGTCATCACCGGGCCAAATACCGGCGGAAAAACGGTCGCCATTAAGACGCTTGGACTTATGGCGCTCATGCATCAGTCCGGTATCCAGATACCAGCGCGGGAAGGGTCCATGTTGCCGGTATTTGACGGCATCTATGCCGACATCGGCGACGCGCAGAGCATCGACCGGTCGGTGTCGACGTTCTCATCCCACATGGAACGGGTAATCAAAATCATCAACCGTGCGACCGACAACTCGCTCGTGTTGCTCGACGAACTCGGGACCGGGACTGACCCAGAAGAGGGTTCCGCTCTCGCGCGCGCCATTCTCGGCTGTCTGGTCAGCAATGGCGTATGGATATGCGTCACCACGCACCACCGCCAAGTCGCGGAGTTCGCCGCTACACACGACAATCTTGCAAACGCTTCGGTTGAACTTGACCCCAAGACGATGCTCCCGAACTACCGGCTCGTCATGGATCTGCCCGGGCAGAGTTATGCCATGCAGGTCGCGAAACGACTCGGTCTAGAACAACCCGTCCTCGATCATGCCGAGACGATGCTCGATCCGCTTCGTTCTCAAACCGAGAGTCTACTGAAATCTCTGCAGCGCGAACGAGACCATGTCCGTGTGCTTCAGGAACAAGTCGCCGTCGAACGGTCTGAGGCAGAAAAGATGCGCGCCGAAGCGACGGCACACCTGCAGAGCGCCGAAGAAGAACGCGAAAAATCGATTGAGGAAACCCGTGATCAGTTGAAGCAAGAAGCGCAGCGTGTCCGCCGCCAACTTCGTCGGTTGATGCGGGAATCCGAGCGCGGCCAGAGCTGGCAAGAGGCATTCCGGTCGGCCACAAATATCGGGCGCGAAATCGGCGACGACGATTGGATGGAAATTTCGGATACTGACTCGCGTAATACCGAGCGCAGACCTCAAGGCAAAAAGAAAAAGTCGGCTCCCGATAGCGCACCTAAATTCTCCGTCGGCGACAGCGTCCGGGTCGAGAGTCTTGGAGTCACCGGCGAGATTGTCGAATTAGACCGCGCCAACCGTGCGGTGATCATGTCCGGCAATGTGCGTTTTCAGGCGCGCCCTCACATGATGACCCTAGTGAAATCCGCCGAGTCCACACAGGTTTCTGGCCGGTCGCAGTCTTATAGTTCTGGACCGCCAAGAATCGCTCATGTTGCCGACGCAGCAGGAGACCTAGACGTGCGCGGGTCCCGTGTCCACATGGTCGAATCTATGATCCCGCAGTTCATCGATCGCGCATTCATGCAGGGGTTGACCAGCGTACGCATCATCCACGGTGACGGCACCGGCGCCTTGCGCCAAGCAATCCGCGACATACTGTCTCGCCAAACGCACGTCGAATCGTTTCAACCCGCTCCCCAAAACGCCGGAGGCAATGGTGTCACGATCGCTATGCTCGAGTAATTTGATACACCGTCCCACGAAAAGGGTGGAGCAGTATATGATTAACAATCCCTGCGAAATTCATCGCTCATAAATCAAGGATCCGCAGGATGTCAACGATTTGAAGGAGACTGCACAGCACCACTTTTCAGGGCGAAGAGCTCCTACCATAACCCTTGCCCTGATCGTTTTGCTAGCAATCCCATTCGTCAACGGCTTCTCGCCGACTCAGAACGTCGCTCAAGCCCAGTCAGAGGGTATATGCAACCGATCTCCCATCGTCCAGAGTGCGATCCTACGCTCAATCGATGCCGATAAGTGTACAGATGTCACTGCCCAAGATTTGGCATCGATCGACCTTCTGTATATCAGTTTCATCTTTGACGGATTGTCGGCAAACGACCTCGACGGCCTAACCGGACTAGAGTGGCTCATACTGCTGGGGAGCAACATCATCCCCTTTCCGACTGGCATCTTCGACGACCTGACCAACTTGGATTACCTTTACGTGCGCGACCTAGGGGTGACATCCATACCATCCGATACATTTTCAGAGTTGCCATCGTTGCCGCGATTGGGCCTGAATTTGCCCAGGGTGTCGGGAATCATCCCTGCTGACTCGGATGAAACAGGATCCTTCAACGGTCTCGATAGCTTGGAGTATCTTTGGCTCACTGCCCACTCACTCACCGCTATCGAAGAAGGCACATTTAACTCATTGGACAGTTCTACTAACTTTCAAACTCTCATTATCTCAGGCAACCAAATCACTACCATAGCCCCGAATGCGTTCGACGATTTAGCAGAACTCGAATACCTCAGAATCAATGCCGACAAAGTTACCGATATTCAAGCCAACACATTCAGCGGCCTCGGTAAAATCACATGGTTGATCTTCTTCGGTGAAAACGTCACCTCCGTCGCACCCGGAGCATTCACTGGCGTGGGTGAGTTGATTGACGACGAAACCAGAAAACAAGACGAGGATTACTCCGTCATATATTTGGTACTCGACTCGATCTCGTTACTGGAAGCCGGCATCTTCTCGGGACTGCCAAATTTGGAACGACTCGGAATCGCAGGAGATGATCTCACCACGCTCCAACCAGATGTTTTCGACGGACTAGATAGCCTTGAAGTCCTATATCTCGACGGCGGCAACATAACCACCGTTTCCGCGGGTGTCTTCGACGATTTCCCCGACGACCATAAACTATCAACCTTGCGTCTAAACCGCGGTGCAAAAGAGATACTCTCGGCAGGCGTCTTGAACGAGTTGTCCGCAGTGAGAGCGATTGACATCTGGGATAAATCCTTAACGACGCTCAGCAACAACTTCTTCAACGGCGTGAAGGGATTGGAACTGCTTTTGTTCGACGACGCAGGCAACATCTCAAGAGTCGAAAGCCGCGCCTTCAACGGCCTCAGCGATTTGAGGATACTCCGATTGAATAATAACAAGATATCCTCGCTACCCAACAACGTGTTCGACCCCTTGGTCAGCTTGCAGATACTCGAAATCGGCGGCAACCGTTTCACGCGCCTTCCCGCCAGTTTCGTACAAAATCCTCCCTGCAGTCTTCGCACATTCGACATCAGCGGACAGGGATCCCCCGGAATCCTCTCGGTCGCAGTCGATGGTGTCAAACACCATATCCTCGCCACTCTGCCACAACCTAACACCAACGGATGCGGAACCGACGACGGCATAAGGCACTTGATTCTCGACGATGTTCCGATGACACAGGCCGATCTAGACCTGATCGAGCCATACAAAAAACTCGAGACTTTGTCTCTAGCCAACACCGGTATTACCGCCGTCCAAGCTATCAACGTCCGAAGAGGACAAGACCTCGTCACCCTCAAAAGCCTCGATCTGTCAAACAACGATCTAAGCGCGTTGAACGAACCCGCTCAACGTGCTGCCTTGGGCATCGTGGTCCGACGATTGACAAATCTGACCGAACTCCATCTCGCAGGGACGCGAATCGACGGCGACACGGCGTTGGTGATCGTCCAAAACCTAAATCCGCGTATCGTGGAACTCACTTTAGCTGACAACAATCTTGCGGACTGGAACCATCCCGATCTAGCTCACGATCTGAGACCCGCGTGGGACAGATTGTCGGAAAACTGGGATCTGATCGACCTGTCGAATACGGCAATCGATTCACGAGCTGCCAGCGCGATCGTTCCATATATCGAGCGAACACACGAAGGCATCCCGGAGGAAGTCATCGCAGAGCTTGACGAATCCGGAATTCACTCTGGAGTCACTTTGGATCTATCCCGGAATTACCTCGATCAATTCGGTTCGGGATGGTTGAGGAACTGGGAGTTCGTGAACGTCATCGACATCTCGTGCAACGAAATAACGTCCATTAGACCCGAAGCGTTCTTACCAGTTGCTAGGCACATCGAAACACTGTTCATATATGGCAACCCTTTGGATCAGTCGCAGACACAGGAACTGTTCGATACCGTCCTACCGGACTTGGACCTGCACACCTCATCGTCCAGGCAATGCAATCGCTCCAACTACAGCATCCCGAAGAGTGTCGCTAGAGTCCTGCGTCTAGAACCTTCGATCAGAAACATAGCTATAAACCCCGGACAACCCGTCAGACTAGAAATCGATGTCTACGGCAGGCAAGACTTACTCGACAACTCGCTAGCCGAAAACGTCTTCATCATCTGGGATGATGAGCACGTCGGCGGAATCTTCACCGGTACCGGCAGACAGGTCGAATACACCGCACCCGATAGGCCCGGAAACTACACCATCATCGCACGTGTCTCCTCCGAGCAGTGCCACGGAGACTTTGAGCAATGCACAGCACATTTCCAGTTGAAGGTAAACCGGAAATCTCGTGTCGACGTCGTCCCGGTTGAACCCGTCAACCCGGAAGGCGTGATCCCCTCGATCCTTACAGACAACGATGGAACTGCTTACGAAGTCCTCACCCCGGTTGACGGCGGCCAATTCATCGGCGACGGCTTTGACCTCGCCGCGCCAGCCGGCGCGGTTCAGGATGGTGAATTTATCGGTGTCAATGTGCAGAAGGGCGGGGCGGCGTCGAACGCTGGAGTCACGCATCATCGTTACACGATCGCTGGTGACTGGTACAACATCGGCGTAGTCGATGGCGGCGAGGAGCCGATTGCCGACTACCTTCTTAATCGACCCGCCCTGGTGTGCATCCCCCTGCCGCGCCAACTTCGAGGCAATGTCGACGACATCTCAATCGTGGCAATGAAATCTGGTGACGAGAGCTTTACGGTACTAACGAGCCGCGTTCGAATATCGCCCGACGGTTCAACGCAGGTTTGCGGCAACCTGAGTGCATTGCCCGCCAACATCGCGGCCGCCAAACTCGGTGCGCCAAGCGTATTGCCAATAGACGAAGAGGCCCAATCGAATGATGCCGCACCACCGGACACTGGCGGGCGTCGACTACCCATGAGTGCGACAGTCGCCCTGATGCTATTGGGCACGGCGATTGCGATAGTCGGAGTGAGTTACTCGATCCGCAAGCGGATGTTGCGCCAATGATCCCGATCGCTGGGCGTTAGATCGGACCTAAGAGCTGCCAAGTGCCTCGGTGTCGACTGCGCGAGCCCTCAACTGTCCGCATCCCGCATCGATGTCGATGCCTTTTTCGATTCGGACAGTGGATGGCACTCCGTAACGCCGGAGAACGTTCTGGAAGCGGTCAGCTTGGTCGCGGCCTGTGCGTTGATATGGCCCATCGGCCGTCGGATTCACGGGTATGAGATTGACGTGGCATAGCATGCCAGTCAACTGCTCACCTAGCTTGCGAGCGTGTGCGGTGGTGTCGTTTTGGCCTTGCAACAGAACGTATTCGAAAAAGATGCGGCGGTCCGTCATCTCGACGTAGCGTCGACAAGCGGCCAGCAGAGTCGCTATGGGATAGCGGCGGTTGATTGGCATCGTCTCCGACCTGGTCTCATCATCGGGAGCGTGAAGCGATACCGCCAGATTGATCTGAATGTTTTCGCCGGCCAGCTCCAATATCTGGGGAACTAGGCCCACCGTCGAAAGAGTGATGTGCCGAGCGCCTATCGCTAACCCGTTCGCATCGTTGATCGATCGGATCGCCGACATAGTGTTGTCGTAGTTCGCCAATGGCTCGCCCATGCCCATAAACACGACATTGGTTACGCCTTGGAGGCTGCCGAGGTCGCGCTCGCCAGTTTCAACTTCGGCGCGGTCTTCGGCAAGGGCGATGCGTTGCATGAAGATGATTTGGGCGACGATCTCGCCCGTGGTGAGTTGCCGACGAAAACCTTGCTGGCCGGTGGCGCAAAATGTGCAACCCAACGCGCAACCAGCTTGAGTGGAAACACAGACAGTCTTGCGCGCCTTGCGGTGGTTATCGGCCACGTAACGCATTAACACCGTCTCGACCAATTCGCCATCTGGCAGGCGAAACAATGCCTTGTCGGTCGAACCGTCGGCAGAGGTTAGGTGATAGACCTTTTCAATCGGATCGGCGATATAGCGTTCCGCTAGTTGACCGCGGAATGCTTTCGGTAGCGTCGTGATCTGTTCGAAATCGAGGATGCACTCGCGATGAAGCGCCTGCCAAATCTGTTTCGCCCTAAAGCGCGATTGACCCAAAGCATCGACGACTTCCAGCTCAAGTTCGGAACGTGAGAGGTCGAGGATGATGGGCTTTGCCTGCGCTGCTGCAGCGGTTTCGAGGGCCATGAAGTCAATGCTAACGCGTCGACACCTTCACTCTGCCCCTCTCCCGCGCGCCGGGGACGGAACGATTTTTCGTCAATCGACGATAACCACATCCCTAACCCGGAAATGATCCAAAGCGTCTTCATTAACCTCGATGCCCAAACCCGGCGCGTCTGGAACGGTGATGTACCCGTCGGTTTGACTGAAGAATGGATCGGTAAGGGTCGATCTGACGGGATGAATGGTCTGGTCGAACTCCGTCACGGGTTCGTTGACGAAGGGTTCCTTCGGGTGCGCGGGCGGTGCTTGCGAGATCGTCGCTAGGACGTGAAGTATTGCGGCGAGGCTGATGTGAGTGTTGAAGAAGTGGGGAATGAACTGCACATTGAATGCTTCTGCCATAGCCGCGCAAAGTTTCAGTTCGGAGATCCCGCCAACATTGACTATCTCTGGTTGGATCATGTCGAATATCCGGCCCCTCAGAAGACGAGCGACATCGCGACGCGTGCTCGCCGATTCGCCGCCAGCTGTTGGAACAGGTGATTTGGTGGTGATGAGCAGATTGTCATCCAAAGCGCGCGACGAGGTAGGTTCTTCGAACCAAGTCACGTTGGCGTCCGCAATACGCCTCGACATCGTTATCGCGGTGCCGGGATCATACGCCTCGTTAGCGTCTACCATGATGCGGATGTTGTCGCCGACTTCGCGACGAATGGCGTGTACGCGATCGACATCCTCGTCGAGTGTGAGACCGCCGATCTTCATCTTCATTCCGGTAAAACCCGCTTCGGCGTGTGCTTGCGCTTCGTCGAGCAGGTCGCGCCAAGTGGGATCGTTGACATCGTTCTCTGTGTAGAAGAGGCCCGTGGCGTAGGTGCAAATCTTGTCTCGGATTTTGCCGCCGAGCAGCTCGTAGACCGGGAGGCCGCGTGCTTTGCCGACCAGGTCGTACAGTGCCATGTCAACTGCGCTGGCGACATTGGACGCGATGCCCGCGTAACCGCCTCCTTGATACCGCGTGTTGACGATCGATTGCCAGATGCTCCCGAAGTTCTCAGGGTTCATGCCGATGACACCTTGAGCAATGTTCGCAAATCCTGCGGCGTCGACACCGGTCTCGCCCCAACCGTACGTTCCGTCATCGGCGACTACGCGAACCGCCAACGTCCCGCGCGACGTCTTCCACGCCATGGACGACTTGTAGGGAGCGTCGATCTTACCGACGAGTTGATGGAGTTCGATGCGTTCGATTTTCATGTCGTTGGTTGCGATCTACTGAACTACAATCGCGTCGCCTTGGCGGAAGTGGTTTAAGGCATTTTCGTCGATTTCGATTCCAAGACCGGGCTTGTCCGGGACCGCAACGTGGCTGTCAGTCTGCTTGAAGATCGGATCCGTGAGCGATTCTGTCACCGGGTGCGGAGTCTGGTCGAATTCGGTCACTGGCTCATTGACATACGGCTCTTTGGGATGCGCCGGAGGTGACTGTGCGACTGTGGCAAGGGTGTGAAGAATAGCGGAGAAGCTGATGCCGGTGTTCCAGAAGTGTGGGACGAATCTGACATTGCATGCTTCGGCCATGGCCGCCGAGAGTTTCAACTCCGATATGCCGCCAACGTTCACGATCTCGGGCTGGATGATGTCGAATACGCGGTTTTTAAGCAACCGAGCAACTTCTCGACGCGTGCTCGCCGATTCGCCGCCGGACGTGGGCACCGGCGAGCGCCTCGTGACCAAGAGATTGTCCTCATCGGCCCGTGAAGAGCAAGGCTCTTCGAACCACGTCACGTCGGCGTCGGCGATCCGATGCGAGGCCTGAATGGCGGTCATTGGGTCGTACGCCTCGTTGGCATCGACCATGATTCGGATTTCATCTCCGACCTGACGACGCAACGCGTGCACACGGTCAATGTCTTCCTTCAGCTTCAATCCCCCAATCTTCATCTTCATCCCTGTGAAACCTTGATCAACGTAGCCCTGTGCTTCCTCGAGAAAGTCCGACCACGTTTTGTCTTCCAGATCGGAAGGTACGTAGTAGAGGCCGGTCGCGTAGGTGCAGATTCGGTCGCGCACTTTTCCGCCGAGGAGTTGGTAAACGGGTAATCCGCGGGCTCTGCCAACTAGGTCGTACAGTGCCATGTCAATGGCGCTGGCGATGTTGGACGCCGGACCGGCATACCCTCCGCTTTGGTAGCGCGGGTTGATGATCGACTGCCAGATAGCACCGATGCGCTCAGGATTTTGCCCGATCAGCGAAGCTGCTGCACCAGCCAACGCATCGGGCCCAACACCAGTCTCACCCCAACCGTACGCGCCGTTATCCGCGATGATCCGGACGACTTGGGTTGCCCGTTCGTCCGTCCAGCGCTGAGACCAACCGAACGGTTGATCGAGCTTGCCGACTAGGGGATGAATCTCGATGCGTTCGATCTTCATGTGAGCTGTCGCCATTCGTCATCGAGTGCGGCGAAGCGATCATGCAAGGCGTCCACGAACGCACCATCTATCGCTAGTGCATCGTCGAGAGTCTCGATGTTCGAGACCATGTGGCGCGGACTCTTCGTTCCGATAATCGCCACGTGGATCTCTGGGTGTGCCAGAGTAAATCCCATGGCCGCGATGATCGGATCATCGGGTTCACCGGGAACGTCGCCCGACGATTGGACGTCACGGCAACGCTGCAGATAGGTGTTGTCATATCCGCGGCGGGAACTGTCCATGCCAGACCTCGCCATGCCCCATGTCGCACCGGCGATGGGACGTTTGACGATAACGCCGATGCCATTTTTAGCACACTTTTCAAGCAACCCTGACGAGTAAGCGCGCTGTTCTACGACGTTGAAGCTAGTCTGCAACGTAGCGAAGATCCCGGAATCGACCGCCCAATGCGCGGCTTCATTGTCACCCGAGTAGCCGATCATTCGCGTCTTGCCCGCGTCTCGTGCGTCCTCGAGCGCCCGGATGATATCGCCTTTTTCGAGGTCCGGAATGCCACAGGAGTGAAGCTGGACGAGATCAACGTAATCCGTATTCAGGCGCCGCAGGCTTCGATCAATCGAATCCCGCACCGTCTCGTAAGTCCAATCGCTGCCATTCAATCCATCGCCGCGAGCGTGACCCGCCTTGGTTACGAGGACGTATTCGTCTCTCCGGTCGGCGACGGTGCGACCAATCAGCTCTTCCGAGATGCCGTAGCAAGCCGCGGTATCGAGGAAATTGATACCCAAGTCGAGCGCGTTGTTTAGAACATTTCCCGCTTGCTCGACGTCGTCGAAATCTAACTCCGATCCGATCTCCGCCAATCCGGCACCCAACCTAGATACCGTGTAGCCCGTCTTTCCAAAATCAACTGTCTGCACGTGTTCGCTCCTCCTGCAGTTTGAAAACTGCTCTAATCATCTATTAGTATCGGGCCAAATCACCTTCGCCATCCATGCACCTTCAAAGCATGTGCCGTCGTTCATCACCGCGTCTCTCATGATGCACCGGTACATATTCGTGTCGCTGAAGTTAGCGTCCCGCAGATCCGCTCCTGCCAAACTGGTACGGAACAACGCGGCATTGCTGAGGTCTGCCCCAACAAACTTAGTCCGTCTCGCCCAACCCTCTGAAAGGTCGGCACCTCGCAAACACGCTCCGGTAAGATCAGCGTTGTCCAAGATCACTCTCGCCAGGTTCCAACCCGCAAAGTTCATTCCAGCCAAATCCGCGCCGGAAAGGTCGAGGCGTTCAGCCGGATTCTCTGCTCGCCAATCGTCGATAGCGGCAGCGCCCATCTTTACAGCTTGCAGGTGGTGCGGTTTCAAAGGTGTAGATCGATCCTGTTGCGGGGCGCGACTCGAAGACTAACGGCTATACTCGGCAAATGATATTCGATGACTCAAAAGGGCACTGGACCCAATCTGATCTGAAGCGAAGTGAAACAATCGCGAAACAAATATTTTTTATGGTGGATATGTGAGGCGCGTAAAGTAGCGCTGTCTCAAATGCGAGCAACCGCGAGTACTGGAGAAACAACAGATGCAAACTGCCGATGATGTGCTGAAGCTGATGGGGGAAACGGGTGCCGAATGGATCGACATCAAATTCGTTGACGTCCCGGGCACGTGGCAACACATGACATTGCCGAAACGCGAGGTCGATGACACTATGTTCACCGGCGGAGTCGGTTTCGATGGCTCCAGCATTCGAGCGTTCCAGTCGATCGACGAATCCGACATGCTTCTCGTGCCGGACATCAACACCGTTGCCGTCGACCCGTTCATCCCCAACACCTTGTCGGTGATCGCCGACGTCAGGGACCCGATCACGTTGGAGGATTACCACCGAAGCCCTCGTTACGTTGCGAAGCACGCCGAGCAACATCTCATTGACACGGGAATTGGCGACGTCTCGTACTGGGGACCCGAGGCTGAGTTCTTCATCTTCGACAGCGTTTCTTACAATCTCTCAGCCAACACCGCTCATTACGAGGTCGACTCCGAAGAGGCGATCTGGAACTCCGGCAACGCGACCGATCTGTCTGGCGAAGGCCCGAACCTCGGGTTCAAAATTCGTCACAAGCATGGTTACTTCCCAGCGTCTCCGCTAGATACGCAAACTGAGATCCGCTCTGAAATGTGTGAGCACATGACCAATTTCGGCATCGAAGTTGAGCGTCACCACCACGAGGTCGCGACCGCAGGACAAGGTGAGATTAACTTCCGGTTTGGTTCGTTGGTCGAGACCGCAGACAAGGTCATGGCCTACAAGTACTGCGTCAAGAACACCGCTGCAAAGTACGGCAAGACCGCGACCTTTATGCCGAAACCACTTTTCGAAGACAACGGTTCCGGCATGCACACCCATCAATCGATCTGGAAAGACGGTCAGCCGCTTTTCGCAGGCGACGGATACGCTGGTCTGAGCGATTTGGCGCTCAACTACATCGGCGGTTTGGTCAAGCACGGTGCAGCGTTGATGGCTATCGTGGCCCCGAGCAGCAACTCCTACAAGCGATTAGTTCCGGGCTACGAGGCACCGACCATCTTGGCATTGTCAGCCCGAAACCGCTCCGCGGCCGCACGTATCGCCATGTACTTCAACAACCCGGCCGCCAAGCGTGTCGAGTTCCGCCCCCCTGACCCGTCCTGCAACCCATACTTCGCATTTGCGGCGATGCTCATGGCTGGATTGGATGGTATCGAGACCGGTGCCAGCCCTGGCGATCCGATCGAAGGCGACCTCTACTCGTTTGATCCAAAGTCGCTCAACATGGTGCCGGGCACCCTCGAAGAAGCGCTGAACGCTTTAGAAGAGGACCACGAGTTCTTGCTCAAGGGTGGCGTCTTCACCGAAGACCTTCTGAAGGCATACATCGAATTCAAGCGCGAGACCGAAGTCGACGCCATTCGCCTGCGGCCACATCCCTACGAGTTCTACCTCAGCTACGACGCATAGTCGTCAGAGGCAAGAATCTTCAGACGCCCCGGACCAGGTCCGGGGCGTCTCTTTTTGTTAGGTAGGAGTTGTGATGGGCGAGGAACGCTTCTTGGATTCATTTGAATGATGAATCATTCCCGTACCGAAAATTCCGACTTGCCCGTTGCTTGACCTGCCAACGACCGTCATCGTCCGATGCGAAAGTTGAAATCCTGCCAACAAACAGGAATCCCGTGCCGGCGCATGGTCGTTTCAGTCGTGGATCTGAGAATCTGCCAGCGGTCGCCCTCGTGTCGTAGGCAAGTTATGAATCATGTTTCATTGTTATGTTTAATGCAACATAATGGATTTGAATGTTTTGAATCTGGATAGATCAGTCCCACAGATTCAGTTCGACCCGGGGCAATGAATGTTAGGCATTTAACTTCCGACTATCACATCAAGCCGAGATGCAAATCTTCGGTCCAGGTCTGTCGTCTTCGGGCACGGAAACACAAAACGTGACACAGTTATGAATAATACGACAAATAATGATATGATCGATATTCGTCATGAGTACCCCCGAACTGCGCGAGACGTTGAACCAGCTTGACGGGGCAACTGCCGACGAGCTCGAAACAGAAAAGTTGGAGTTCAAGTCATGGAAGCGCAGCGATTCGCACAAGCGGAAGATGCAGATCGTGCGCGAAACGGTGGTTGGGTTTGCCAACGCACGAGGAGGCACGCTGATTCTGGGAGTTTCAGACAATACGAGGACGAAAAGCGAAGCGATCCACGGTGTCGGCAATCTGGACATAGACAACCTGAGGCGCGAAATCTACGACGGAACCGACCCTCACATCTTGGTAGACATCGACGAAGCGCTCGAAAAAGATGTGCGCGTCGTCTCGATTCGCGTGCCTCCAGGAATTCCGCCTCACACGACATCAGAAGGCTTGGCAAAGATACGGATAGGCAAGCACACCCAACCGTTGAGCGGAACTCTGTTGGCGAGGCTCGTGATGGGCAGCGGCAGCCGCGATCAGACTTCCGAGATTTTGAACGGTGTCGGTATCGATGCGCTGGATCCAGACCAGGTCGAGCTTCTCCGTCGCGACATCCGGGCCGAAGGCACCAATCCTGAGTTGGCGAATCTGCCAACTCCTGAACTGTTGGGCGCACTTAATCTGATCTCCGGATCAGATTTGACGCTCGCTGCGGTGCTGTTGCTGGGCAAGCAACTCGAGATCATCCGTCATGCATCTCAGCACGAGTTGATCTTCGTGCGTTTCGAGGACCAAACGAGTTACAACTTTCGACGAGACTTTCGAGATTCGATTCTCGAGACGCTCGGCGCTTTGAGAATCCTGTTCGAGGCGAATCACCGGGTGACAACGGTGGAGACCGACGGATTCATGCACCTTGAGCTACCCGATTTCAGCTGGCTTGTGGTGCGCGAAGCGGTATTGAACGCTCTAATGCATCGCGACTATTTCTTGCATCAATCGATCCATGTGAATCTGCACCGAGATTGTGTGGAGGTCGTGAGCCCGGGCGGGTTCATCGGTGGTGTCACGCCACTCAACGTGCTGAGACATGACCCGGTGAGACGAAATCCCCTTCTGGCTTCTGCGTTACAGGCGATTGGGCTCGTGAACCGCGTTGGACTGGGCGTGGACCGAATCTACGACGAATTGTTGCGCCACGGGAAAAGTCTCCCTCGATACGAAGTCAACGAATCGTTCGTCAGGTTGACGATACCGACGACGACACACAGCGATTTCGCCCGTTTTGCGGCCGATACGGCGCGACGCGGCGAACAACTCGACCGCGACGACCTAATCGTGTTGCGTAGCCTCATCACCCGTGGCGAACATGATCGTTGGTCTGCCGCCCGCGTGCTTCAACTTTCAGATCAGGAGGCATCCAACATCCTGGTTTCACTCCGCCAACGCGGTTTCTTGGATGTCAATGGACGTGGTCGAGGTGCGACCTACCGACTCAGCGGTGATTATGCACATTGGGAAGAGTACGACCCGATAGCGACTGGACGAGCGCGGGACAGAGACGAAGCGCGGTCGATAGTCCTCGCCGCGATTTCCGATCAAGGAGCCGTCACGAATACAAACATCCGCGAACTAACTGGCTATTCGCGAAGCGAAGTACTCCGGTTGACGATGGAGATGCGCATGGACGGGATCATCGAAGTGCGGGGGAGCAGGAGGGGCGCCCATTATGTTCGGTCTACCAAGGTTATGAACCGAGAATCATAAATATGAATAATAAGTCATAATTGTTTTGCTCGATTATTTTCCGGCTCCATAATCGATGTACGCAAGCATCCAGATCCAGGCGCTTTTCAAACCCACACCTCCTCGAACAACCGCAACCAGTTCCCTCCCAGGATCTTGACCACGTCGTCATCTGAGTAGCCCCGGTTCAGAAGCGAATCGGACATCATTGGAAGTTGGTCTGGTGTCTTCAGTTCCACTGGGTACTGGTCCTCCCAAGCCAATGGCATGCCGCTATGGCCCGTGAAACTCGAAGGATATTTCGTGCCCTGCTGACCGCCGATGTACCTCCAGAACTCTTCGGGTTGATCTTGGGTGTGGTCCGTTCCGATGCCCACGTGATCGACACCCACCATGTCGACCAAGTGGTCGATGGCGTCAAGATAATCGTCTAGCGTGGAGGAGTAGGTGTTGCGGAGGAAACCCTGTATGCAGGTTGCGCCTATGACGCCACCTTTGTCGGCCATTGTTTTGATGGCTTTGTCGGTCTTGTTGCGACGATGATCAAAGTAGGTCTTGGCGTTGGCGTGCGTGATGGCGACCGGCTTCTCGGAAACCTCGATACTCTCTTGAGTCGTCGCGATGCCGACGTGCGAAAGATCGAGAAGGATGCCGAGACGGTTCATCTCGCGGATGGCGTCGATTCCAAAGTTGGTGAGACCGCCGTTCTGCCTTTCCATGCACCCGTCACCAAGTAAATTGCGTTCGTGATAGGTGACCTGCATGATGCGCACGCCCAGTTTATGGAACAGTGCCAATCGGTCGAGATCATTTTCAATGGGCGACGTATTCTGCCATCCGAAGATGATGCCGGTCTTACCTTCACGCTTCGCCCGATGGATGTCATCGACCGATTCGACCAGCAGGATCTGGTCTGACCTCTCGCGCAACCGCACGTACCACTTTGCGATGAGGTCGAGCGTCTCTTCGTAGCCTTCCCAAGTGGCTTGCGTCGCGTTGATAGCTGCTACGCCACCGGCGTTGAGGCTTTCGTAGACTGCGTCGCTGTCCCAGTTGCTAACGTTGAGCGCGTCGATCATGACCGAGGCGTCGTACAGTTTTCGGGCGTGTGTTGCGTCGGTGCTCATGGCATCCCCCGGCCAGTTGTTTTGGAATGTGTCGAAGTTTACGACGTGGTGCTGACATGGAAGTTTGCAATTAAACTTCAATCATGCGTTCGGAACATTGATACGATTCACCCCTAATCCTCTGGAGATACGACATGCAGCAGACAGCAATTTCGACGAACGGCGCAGCGGATTCGGCATTTATGCCCATGGGAGCTGCGGAGATGAACCGAGCATCGGCGGCAAGTCCTGCCGTCTGGTTGGCAGGGGACCCGGAGGATCTGAAACCGTGGATGAGCCGTGGCGCCGCAGGTATCGTGACCAACACCGTCGTGCTGAACGACATGGTGAAGAAATACGGTCAGATGACGGATGTCATCCAACGCTACCTCGATATCACCGACAAGAAGGTTGCAGTAGAGATCGACGGTCACTCGACGCAGGAGTTGCTCGACGTCGGCGAAGTCTTCACCAAGATGTCCGATCAGGTGATACTGAAGATACCTTGCACCGTCAACGCTCTTGGTGCGTTCGCCGAATTAAGGAAAGCTGGCGTCGAAACGTTCTGCACCACCGTCTTCACCGTCAACCAGGCGGTCGCCGTCGCCCAAGCCGGCGTCGACCACGTACTGCCCTTCTGCGAGCCTTACCGCGACGTTTCGGGAGATCCAACAGCGTTAGTACGTGATCTCCGTGACATTTTCGCAGATTGGGCACAACGTCCTTACATCACCGCCGCGCTGGTACGTTCCAAGGACACCGCAGAGGCCGCATTGCGCGACGGCGCCGACGGCATCATCGTGTTCTGGCCCATCTTCGAGGAGATGCTCCAAGCCAAATTCACCGACGAATGGAACACGACTTTCCTCAACGAGTGGAACGAGATGTACGACGCTGGGTTGTTGGAGGGTGTGCCGTATAGTCGGCACTGAACTGCCACCAATTCGGTTATCCGGGAGCCAACTTAGCAAGAGTGGTGCGCCCATATGGATGTCAAGCGACCTGCCTGTTGCCCTCTCCCTAACGGAGAGGTGATTCGGTTTGATACGTCTTAATCGGCGTTGGTTTCGGATATTGGCAGTGTGATGGTGAATGTGGAACCTTGGCTGGGAACACTGTCTGCATTGATGTGGCCTTCGTGAGCTTCGACTAGTCGCTTGGCGATGGTCAGGCCGAGTCCGGCGCCGCCGGTTGAACGGGCGCGGGAAGCGTCGACGCGGTAAAACTGGTCGAAGATGTGGTCGATGTCTTCGTCCGGTATCCCGTCGCCTTGATCGGTGATGCTGATTCGTACGTGATTCGCATCATCGGTGACACAGATACGAACTCCAACCTCAGCACCGGGGGGCGAGTGCGCGATGGCGTTTTCGACGAGATTGTGTACCACTTGCGTCATGCGAGTGCGGTCGATGTCCACGAGCGGGACGACTTCGGGGATTTCACAAACGATTTGGATGTCGGACTCGATCACTCGTGGTTTGAAGGCTCGGACAACATTCTGAACCACGGTCTCGACGCGGTCGGCGTGTTTATCGAGTTTCAAGGCGCCTGCATCGGCTACAGCCAGTATTCGTAGATCTTCTACTAGCCTTGAAAGGTGCAGCGTCTCATGATGGAGAGTGTCGATAGTCTGGTCTTCGGGCTCTACAACGCCGTCTTTGATGGCTTCTAGGTATCCTCTTATATTCGTCAGCGGGGTGCGCAGTTCGTGAGCGATGTCGGCGGTCAGCCGTCTTCGGCGAGTCTCGGCGGTTTCGAGTTCAGAAGCCATGACGTTAAAGGTCGTTACCAACTGTCCTATTTCTCCGCGATGTCTGGTTCGTACTCGTTGGTCCAATTCGCCCCTTCCGAGTCGTCCGGCCGCTACGGTGAGGTCTTGCATGGGGGCGAATGCGCGGCGCGTGAAGAAAGCGATGATAAGGATGCCGGCGATTCCAGCGGCGATGCCGCTGATGAGAAGCGACCTCTGGAACTCGTTCTGCAAAGCGCTAAGCTGCGGCTCTACCGATAGTTCGTCGACCGCATCGCTGATCAACACAACCGAGTCTTTGGCATCCTCGTCAAAATGTTCTGGGACTGTGAGGATCTCTGCATAGGGTTCTGATTCGTCCGGGACCAAGCGTTTGGACTCAGGCATCGTCGTAGGTTGTGGAACGTCCTTTGGGTACGGAAGGGGCTGGTCTTCAGCACCTAACCGAAACCTCAATGGAAATCTTTTGCGGTGCGCCTGTTCGGAGAAAATGACTCTGCCAACGATATTCTTCCCAAGAATGATTGGCATCGTCCGTAGTGCATTTTTCTTATCGAATCGTTCTTCTTGCTTCTGATACTTGCCTTCGAAATTGGTTGGAAACTCGTGCGAATCGGCGACCACAAAGCCGTTTGGATCCACGACCGCGACTCGCAGTTCCATGAGTCGGCCTATCTGTTGAACCGAGTTCTGTAGTTGGGCGAGGTCTTCACTGTAGTCGAAGACCTCCTGGAGGAGCTTGCGGGCTTTTTCTTCTTCAAATCTCTCGACGTTTTCGCCATATTCCTTGATCGCGATTCGTGTACTGTACGTTGCCCAAACGCTGACTGCGAATAGGCAGGTTGCGAGCAGGGCCGCGAAGCCCAGAACCAATCGGAATTGGATCGAATGAGTCCATTCAGGTAGCTTCAAAGCGGTACCCCACACCGTAGACGGTCTTTAGATGCCGTTCGCCCTTCGTCACTTTTTCGAGTTTCCGCCGCAGGTTTGATACGTGAGTGTCAACCGTGCGATCAAACCCATCGAATACGTATCCGATAGCGTTCTCAATGATCTGATCTCTACTTACGGTACGACGATGAGCGTTCATGAAGTAGACCAACAACCGATACTCTGTGGGGGTGAGTGTTAGCTCGGCATCTGATACGTAGATCGTGCGCGCTTCCAAGTCGATTCGGTACTGACCGATCGACAATTCGCCTTTATGCCGGAGCTTCTCGTCTTCTTCCTTCACAGTTCGTCGCATGACGGCACGAATTCGAGCCATCAGTTCGCGGGGACTGAACGGTTTGGTCACATAATCGTCCGCGCCTATGTTCAATCCGTCGAGACGTTCCTCTTCATCGACGCGTGCAGTGACCATGATGATGGGCACATCGGATTCGGTTCTGAGCAAGCGGCATATTTCGATGCCGTCGATACCGGGAAGATTGAGGTCGAGCAGTATCAGCGACGGCTCTTCTGAGCGCGCAAGTTGCAGACCGCTCATGCCATCTTTAGCGGCAACTGCGCGGTATCCTTCGTGTGCGAGATAAAGCCGCACCAGTTGAGACACCGATTCGTCGTCTTCGATGACGAGGATGGTCTTTTCCCAGTGATGCACACGCGTAGTCATGGTCGATTCAATTCGGAAGCGTCGGCAGTAGTTTGTCCTTGTTCAATTATTGCCACACGATATTTCAGAAATTGACAAGATCGAGGATTTTGTTCGTGAGAGCCCATGGCCGGACATGCTCTACATGTCTGATTGCGGGTCGCGAAGGACGATCGCGCAAACCCTTTCGCGGGATGAAAGGGCTTGGCAAGTCTGCCCTTGATGAGTTTTAGAGCGCGATAATCCCGTAACCCGCGTCAACCGATATCACTGCGCCCGTAATCCCGCTCGCCATCTCGCTAAACAAAAACAGCTCAGTATCGCCTAATTCGCGGTGAGTCATGTTGCGTTTGAAACGCAAATTTTGCGGTGCTGCTGGCGGTCATGGAAACGCTTTAGCCGTTGATAGACCACTGCATTGGGAGCGATTGATCGTTACTACGTCATCGCTCGGGCGCAGTTTCGTCGAATGACATGCGATGGAATACCGAGCCTGAGTAGCGTGAGATTCGGAAGTTGTGGACCCAAGGTTGGACTTTGTGATAAAAGGGCGACTCGAAATTCCATATCGGCAAAACTAGTGCTTGATCCAAGATATAGGTTTCAGCAACATCATACTTTTTGGCGCGTTCTGCGGCATCTGCTTCAGCGACAGCATCGTTGATCAACCGGCGCAACTCCACGAACTCTAAAGACGAGTTCGTACTGCCGAACACATCGGGGATCGATGCCAACACCGCGTACGCGTCAGGAAACGATGGGGAATAGAATTCGAGCTTCATCTGCTGTTTGGACAAAGGCACACTTCCATCGTCACGAGACCTGAACACGCTTATACTCAATTCGTTTTGCCATTGATCAAACATTCGCCCCAAAGTTTGAAAAAAACATCCTTGATCCGCAGAGCGATAAACGATTGGCTGCGCTAGCGAATAAGAAGATTTGGCGACGTAGTCTCTGCCGGCCTCAAGATCGAACGGCACACGCGACGCTCTTGAGTCCGGGTGCTGGAGACTAGGAGGCAACAACCTAGTTGCGGTTGGCACAATGATGCCGGGCTCGAAAATGGAAGTATCCGAAACCGACACTATCGAGCGTCGAAAGTTGATGTCGTCGAATGGTGGCACTTCAGGGTTAAAAACCAGATAAGCCAAGGTTGCAGGTCCCAGCCCATCGAAAAGTCCAAACTCCCCTTTTTGCGTACCTTCGACAGCATCGTCCAAGCTGTCTATCAATAACGGGAGGAAATCGATACGCCCGTTTGTGAAAAGAGTTTCACCAGTGCTGAAGCCTGACGCGTCAATCGAAAAAACGTCCGTTCCAGTCACATACTCGACTGCCTTCAACTGAGGGGAATCGCCCCAATAGTAAGGATTTCGAGTCAGTCGGCATCCCCCCTCCCACACATGAGATGTAAACCGATCAAGTTTGAATGGACCGGCACCTACCGGTAGCTGATTCGGCTCGAACTCGATCATCGGAACCGGCTGATCAGATTCATTGGTCCAATCCACTGGCCACTCAGCAACATTATCCTTTTTCAAGATGCTAGCAACAGGATCAGAGAGCATCATCGGAAACATAGTGTGTGATTGGTCCAGGCGGACTCTCAATCTGCGTTCATCAATGATCTCAACACCTAACAACTCTCCTTGTCTACCCGCCATGAGACTCTCGGCACCAACGATGTCACCAAGTATCCGTGCAGCGCGGCCCTGAAGCGCTGACCTCTTCAAAGCGCGTTCCCAACTCCATTTAACGTCCGCCGCACTAAGTGGGCTACCATCACTGAATTTCAAGTCGTTACGCAAAGTGAATTCGAAGACCGTCCCGCTATCGAAAACCTCGAACTTCTCTGCGAGTGCCGGGACTGCGATTACCGAAGCGTCAGCGTTGTCAGACAGGCGCATAAGCCCTTGATGGATCTCGTGGACAATTGGTGCCAATATAGTGTTTCGATCGCTACTGGCACGATCAATCGCGGGATCTGGAATGTGACAAGTGTTACCTCCAACGATGGCGATGCCACCTTCTGCCTCACTGAGCGTCCTCTGTTGATCAGCAGCAGAAGTCTCAACGCCCTCCAGAACCGATTCTGACGCGATATCAACAGCTGGTTCTTCCATGTTTGTAGTGGTGCACGCCATAAACGAAACGAAAACGCACGAAAACAGAATGAACTTCTCGGCTCTGATGACGCACCAAACCCTAGACATTGTTACACGGTCACAGTCTGCAGGACTAGAACCACTCCAGTCCCGGGAGGCGGATATATCACATTCACCGAATGCTGGCCTGAGACACGTTGTGGTTGAAAGCGCACGCATGACCGCGTTAGAACGATAAGTCGTGGCGGCGGATCCTAGAATCCACGAGTACCTCTCGATTGTATTGCGTACGCAACCAGATGGTGTCGATGTCTTAGGCGGCTAAACCACCTTTAATTCGCCCTTGGACACCAAGGTGGGGAGTGGAATGGCTTTACAGTGCAATAATCCCGTAACCGGCGTCAACCGGTATCACTGCGCCCGTAATCCCGCTCGCCATCTCGCTCAACAAAAACAGCGCCGTATCGCCAACTTCGCGGTGGGTGATGTTGCGTTTGAGCGGCGAGCGGTCACGGTGCGCTCCAGTCATATCGCGAAAGCCGGGGATGCTTCTTGCGGCAAGCGTCGGTAACGGACCAGCGGAGATGGCGTTTACGCGGACGTTGCGGTCTCCGAACTCGGCGGCTAGTTGGCGAACTTCGTTTTCGAGCGCGGCTTTGGCGGTGCCCATGATGTTGTAGCCGGGGTAAACGCGTTGCGACGCGTCGAAGGTCATTGTCAATGCTGCTCCGCCGTTGGTCATGAGCGGAACGGCGCGTGAGACTACGGGCATGAGGGTATAGGCGCTCGTTTCGAGCGCTGTGCGGAATCCTTGGCGACCGGTAGATGAAAAGTCTCCGCCGAGGTCGGCGCGATCGGCATAGGCGACGGAGTGGACCACGAAATCGACGCTTCCCCATTTTTCGCCTACCTGATCGTAGACGGACTGAACGTCGCCATCGTCGGTCGCGTCGCACTC
The DNA here is from genome assembly GCA_965232825.1 of Dehalococcoidia bacterium. GTDB lineage: Bacteria > Chloroflexota > Dehalococcoidia > Lucifugimonadales > Lucifugimonadaceae > Bin127. The sequence goes on from OZ247429.1 coordinate 1,671,065, forward strand.
GATCAATAGCGGGTCATCGAGCGCCGAGACCGTCTTCGTGACGGGACCCAAGAGACGATCGTTGAGATACGTGAATGCGAGTTCGGCGCCGGCATCGATGAGGCGCTCCGAGATTGCCCATGCGATGCTGCGCTGGTTGGCGACGCCGAATACGACGCCCTTTTTGCCGGCAAGATCGATTTCAACCGCCATTTACGCCCTCGAATTTTCTAGGTGCCTACTTTCGGCGAGGCCCTGTCGATAGTTCTCAAGTTAAGACTATATGCAGCCGCGCCCGGCTTAGGTATGGCAGGTAGGGGCAGATTAGAAACCTACCCCTACAGCTGGCGGTGGCGCTCTCCCGCTCGGAGTGGGAAGGAAGCGGATGAATGCAATCTTGACATGATCTTCAAGATTTCTTGGGATGATGTTGAATATCGAATCCTACAAATGAACTCATGGCGGACGAAAAGGGTCGTCCGTCGCAGAACTCAGAAGTCGAGAAACCGACTAGAAACAGGAACTGGAACAATGAAAAAGAGATTAAGCATATTCTTCGTCGGCACCGCGGTTGCGGTCGTTGCTGCGGTGGGAGCGTTCGCGGGTATTGCGGCGCAGGACACTGACGAGACAGGAAACGCCAAATCCTTCGCTGAGCGTGTGGCTTCGATACTCGGTATAGAGACCGAAACGGTCGAAGATGCCTTCACGCAGGCCAAGGATGAGATGCGGGACGACTGGCAGGAGAGCTATCTCGCCAAGTTGGTGGAGGATGGTACGTTGACACAGGATGAGGCGGACGCGATATCCGATTGGATCGAAGACAAGCCAGATGTTGAGTACAACGTCGGTTCTCGATTCGGTCGATGGGGTGGTCACGGATTCGGTAAGGGATTCGGTGCTCACGTACTATCGGAAGAAGCGTTGGATTCACTCGTGGAGAAAGAGGTTTTGTCTCAGGATGACGCCGATACTCTGCAGGGCTGGTACGACGAGCGCCCGGATGCGGTGGCCAAACTGATGCCGAGCAAAGGCGATTTCGGTGATTGGGGCAAGCGCGGCGGACGGCATGGCCGCATGGGTCGATGGGGGCACCAGTCGGGCGACGGAATCGACAAAGACTCCGATAAATCATCCCAGACTGATATCGACGCGTAACTCGACAGACCACCAAACCTCAACTCGCGAAGCCGCCGGCAACACCTCCTACCGGCGGTTTCGTTTTTGTTGGGAACAAACTAGTGCGTGACTTCGTTCGGGGATACGGGTCGGTTTTCGCGGGCGGCTAATTGGCTGGCGCGGGCGAATTTGTAGGTTTCACGGGAGTCTTCGGCGGACATGTCGGGTTGGCGACCTTCGAGGATGCAAGTGACGAACGCGTTGACGCATTGGACGAAGGAGTTGCCCCAGTCGGCGTTGATCTCATTTTCGGTGACGCGGGTCATCTCGCCGTCGGCGTAGTAGGTCAATGGCGGAGTGTCGTAGAGCATCTTGGCGGTGCACCGGTTGACCCAGATGACGCCTCTTGTACCGCTCAATTCGAACCACTCGTCACCGGAGTAGTAGTCGGAGCGGACGACCATTTCGCTGGTTGCCTGCTGTTCCCACGAGCCGTGTGTCTTGCCGCCATCGTATGACCAGGAGACGAGAAGAGGTGAGTCGTTTTCCCAGCCTTCAGGGGTGTAGGTGGTGCGGATCCATGCGAAGACCTGTTCGGGCTCCCCGAGGAACCATCTGCCCATTGCGAAGATGTGGTAGCCGTAGTCGAGAATCGCTTTGCCGACGCCGTTGATCGATTGATCGAAGCGCCAGGCCATGGACGATTCGGGGATGTCCCACCCGTATTCGCGATTACCGATGATGGTCTTCACGCGCATGGAGATGGGCTCGCCGATCACGCCATCGTCGAGCATCTGTTTTGCTCGGACCATGGGATCGTAGTAAGCGAAGTTTTCGAAGACGCGAAAATACCTGTCGGATTTGTTGGCGGCTTCGACGATTGCGTTGCACTCATCGAGGGTTATGGCCATCGGCTTCTGTAGGCTGACGTGCTTACCGGCATCCAAAGCGTCGATGACCATCTTGGCGTGCAGGGAGTGGGGCGTGAGGATCTCGACGGCGTCGACATTGGGGTCGTCGAGCATTGCGCGGTAGTCGGTGTAGGGTTTTTCGGCACCCCACTCTGCGGCCCGGGATTCCGCGACACCGGGTCCGTTGTCGGCCACCGCGTAGATGCGGGCATCGGGGTTAGCGAGATAGCCAGGCGCGTGGAGGTCGGCTATTTTGCCGGCGCCGATGAAGCCTATGTTGAGCATGGTGGACTACCGATTAGTGTGGGAGCCGTCTCGTCGGTGGAAGTGTGCGGGTTCCCAGAACGTGAAAGGTTCGGTTAGGGATTCTTCGTCGACTTCGATGCCGAGGCCTGGGGCATCTGAGAGGATGACTTTGCCGGGTTCGAGTTTTGGTTGGACGGGGAAAACTTCGTCGTCGTAGAAGTTGAGGTTGGGTTCTCCGACGGAGTGTCTGATCTCAAGCCAGGAGAAGTTGGGGACGGCTGAGGCGAAGTGGGAGGTTGCCGCGACGCAGATGGGTCCCAGGGGATTGTGAGGCATGAAGTCGATGTAGTGCGCCTCTGCCCATCCGGCGACCTTCATGGCCTCGGTGAATCCGCCGACGTTACAGATGTCGAGGCGTGCGTAGTTGGTGAGCCCGCGCTCGATGTAAGGGAGGAACTGCCACTTGGAGGCGAATTCTTCACCGATTGCGAACGGCACGTCCGTGAGTTTTCGAAGCTCTTCGTAGGCTTCGGGCGACTCGTCTCGGATCGGTTCTTCGAGGAAGTCGAGAGTGTGGACAGGCAACATCTGGCAGAACGATGCTGCCTCGGCAACGGACAAGCGGTGGTGGTAGTCGATACCAATGACTGGCTCGAGTCCCACGGCTTCTCTAACCTTGATGAGCGCCTCGGCGTTAGCGGCAATGGATTCTCGTGGCTCAAAGAGGTTGGGGTCGCCGGTCGTCTGAAGAAGCAGACGCATGGCTTTGAATCCCTCGTCCCAAATTGCTTTGCACATCTCGACGACTTCTTCAATAGTCGAACCTCCGCCTGAGGCGAAGGTGGGAACCCAATCTCGTTGCTTGCCGCCTAGAAGCTCGTAAACAGGGACGCCGAGTTTCTTGCCGACGATGTCGTAGAGGGCGATATCGATAGCGGAGATTGCGCCCGTGATCGTGCGTCCACCCTCGAAATATTGCCCCCGATACATCTCCTGCCAGATACGCCCGCGCCGCATCGGGTCTTGCCCGATCAGGAACTCACGGAAGTGATCGACCATACCGCTGACAGCGAGTTCACGGCTCGAAAATCCGGATTCTCCCCATCCGTAGATGCCCTCGTCGGTCTCAACCTTCACGAGCATCTGGTTTCGATGACCGATCCGAACCGGGTAGTTCTTGATGTTGGTGATTTTCATCGGATGAAACGCGATGGCGGGATCGGACGTTGGCAGGAGTGTTGTCGCGATCTACCAGTTCGTGTGCGAACCATCCCGGCGGTGGAGGTGGGGAGCTTCCCAGTACTTGAAGGGTTCGGTTAGGGATGCTTCGTCTACCTCGATGCCTAGGCCGGGGGCGTCGTCGTCGAGGATTATGCGGCCGGGTTCGATGGTGGGTTGGACGGGGAAGACGTCGCTTTGGTAGAAGTTGGTGTCGGGTTCGCCGACGGAGTGTCGGATCTCTAGCCAGGAGAAGTTAGGGATGGCGGCTGCGAAGTGGGAGGTTGCGGCGACGCAGATGGGGCCGAGGGGGTTGTGGGGCATCATGTCGATGTAGTGCGCTTCGGCCCATCCGGCGACCTTCATGGCTTCGGTGAATCCGCCGACGTTGCAGATGTCGAGTCGGGCGTAGTTCGTGAGGCCTTTCTCGATGTAGGGGAGGAACTGCCATTTTGAGGCGAATTCTTCGCCGATGGCGAAGGGTACGACGGTGAGTTTGCGCAGCTCTTCGTAGGCCTCGGGAGACTCATCTCGAATAGGTTCCTCGATGAAATCGAGGGTGTGGGTGGGCATCATCTGGAGGAAGGATGCGGCTTCGGCGACGGAGAGTCGGTGGTGGTAGTCGATGCCGACGACCGGTTCAAGACCGAGGAGTTCGCGGGCTTTGATGAGGGCTTCGGCGGTCGGGGCGATGGATTCGCGCGGTTCGAAGAGGGTGGGGTCGTTCACTTCGCCGATGGTCTGGAGGTTCAGGCGCATGGCTTTGAAGCCTTGGTCCCAGATTGCTTTGCCCATGGCGGCGACTTCATCGGCGGTGTTGCCGCCGCCGGAGGCGAAAGTGGGTATCCAGTCTCGCTGCTTGCCGCCGAGTAATTGGTAGACGGGGACGCCGAGTTTCTTTCCGGCGATGTCGTGGAGTGCGATGTCGATGGCAGACATTGCGCCGGTGATGGTGCGTCCACCTTCAAAATACTGGCCGCGATACATCTCCTGCCAGATGCGCCCGCGTCGCATGGGGTCCTGTCCGATCAGCCACTCCCGGAAGTGGTCGACCATGCCGCTGACGGCGAGTTCACGGCCTGAGAAACCGGATTCGCCCCAACCGTAGATGCCTTCATCGGTCTCGATCTTGACGAGCATCTGGTTGCGTTGTCCGACCCATACCGGGTAGTTTTTGATATCGGTGATTTTCATCGGGGACTCCGTGAAGATGAGAGCTTTATTGCGATAGCGAGTCTAGCACTGGGTTGAACTAGGATGGGCAGGATTTTGAAGGATCGGAAGGATGGGTTTTGTTTTCTCTGGGTTCCTGCGTCCGGGTGCTGCGCCCAACCAGCGCCATTCCTCCCCCTTTCGGTCCTTGTGCACAACCACCGTCATTCCGGCGAAAGCCGGATTCCAGAGGGGCCGGGCGAGGGCGTAGGCTGGACCAATGCGCGCAAGATTGCCACCGCCATAGAAGCAATCCCGCTCCCGACGTACACTGAACACCATGGCGACTACTAGGGCACAAACGGGCGTGTGCAACGTTCCCAACCGGAGTATCTTCGAGGGTGACAACCTCGATGTGATGCGGGGGATGAATGATAGGTGTGTGGATTTGATCTATCTCGATCCGCCGTTCAACTCGAACCGGGATTATGCGGCGCCGATTGGTAGCAAGGCGGCGGGGGCGGCGTTCAAGGACACTTGGGACCTGACGGATGTGGATGAGGCTTGGCACAACGAGATTGCGGAGACGGATCTAGCCCTCTACAAGATCATCGATGCGAGTCAGCACAGCCATGGGAGTGGAATGAAGTCGTATCTGATCATGATGGCGGTGCGGCTGCTGGAGATGAAGCGGATACTCAAGCCGACGGGGAGCATCTATGTTCACTGCGATCCAACGGCCTCGCACTACCTCAAAAACTTGATGGACGCGGTTTTCGGGTCGAGTCAGTTCAGAAACGAGATAACTTGGCAACGCACTGAGAGTCACAACACACCTGACCGTTTCGGCAACATCGCGGACATCGTCTTGTATTACACGAAGTCCAATGAATTCACATGGAACCAACAGTTCCACGACTACAGCGAAGCGCAACTCAAGCGCTTTAGATATAAAGACGAAAACGGACGCAGATACAGACTGGATGATCTCACCGCGCCTCGCCCCGATTCGATGTCTGGCAAATTCGAATGGCGCGGCACGATGCCGTCACCTACGCGCGGCTGGGGATACAAGTTGGAACAGTTGGAGACATGGTGGTCAGAGGGACGGATTCAGGTGAAACGGGATGGCACGCCGCGCATGGACGGATTGAAGAGGTACTTGGACGAATCGGTAGGCAAGGTCCTGCAAAACATCTGGACTGATGTTCCAAGGATTCCCAATACATCTGCAGAAAGAACCGGATATCCAACGCAGAAACCTCTGGCGCTCCTTGATCGCATCATCCAAGCGAGTTCGAATCCCGGCGATGTGGTGCTTGATCCGTTCTGCGGTTGTGCGACGACTTGCATTGCGGCGGAGCGGTTGGACAGGCAGTGGATCGGTATTGATCTGTCGGAGTTGGCGGTAAGGTTGGTGGAGCAGCGGGCTCGGAATGAGCTTGGGTTGATGGGTGGGATTCAGGCTATCTCTCGAACTGACATTCCCAAGCGCACGGATCGTGAGCCAGCGCCGGCGTTGAGCGAGTCGAAGGTGGTGCTTTACGGGACGCAGGGCGGGAACTGCAACGGGTGTGGGACGCACTTCTTGCCGCAGCATCTGACGGTGGACCACATCATCGCGCGGTCGAAGGGTGGGACTAACCATCTGGATAATTTGCAGCTGCTTTGTGGACACTGCAACTCGTTGAAGGGGGATCGTCCGATGGAGTATTTGCGGGCGCGGTTGGTGAGGGCTGTTTGAGGGGGTAGACTTGAATATTCAAACTGTGATGCCAACCAAACAACTAGTCGCGGTAGACCTGTTCTGCGGTGCAGGTGGGCTTTCGTTTGGTCTGCAAAAGGCAGGGATTCGCGTAGCCGCCGGAATCGACATTGACGAATCGTGCAAGTACGCGTTCGAGACAAACGTCAACGCACCTTTCCATACGCTTGATGTTGGAGCGGTGTCGGCTGACTTCGTGCAATCTTTGTTTCCCAAAGATTGTTTCAAGATCTTGGTGGGTTGCGCTCCTTGCCAGCCCTTTTCGTCATACACGAACGGGCAGGTGGGACCTCAGGAGCAGTGGCAGTTGCTCCGCAAATTCGGTGAGTTGGTTGACAGCATCAAGCCAGATGTCGTCACGATGGAGAACGTCCCTAGGCTCCAGCGACATCCGGTATTTCAAGAGTTCATGGACGTGCTAGACAACAGCGGTTATTCGTATGAACGAGATAGGATCGTGGTGCGATGTGCCGATTACGGAGTGCCTCAAACTAGAAGACGATTGGTTATCTTGGCATCAAGCCTCGGCAAGTTGGCACTTTTGCCACCGACGCATCTTCCCGTCGACCACGTGAATGTAAACGAAGTAATCGGAGAACTTGAGCCTATTTCAGCGGGAGAAAGTTCCCGACGGGATCGTTTACATCGGTCTAGTCGTCTCAATGAGAGGAACTTGGAGCGGGTACGGCACTCCAAACCGGGGGGAACTTGGCAAGATTGGCAGGATGATCTCGTCGCCGCTTGTCATACGACTTCAAAAGGGAAGTCATATAAGAGTGTTTATGGTCGGATGCGTTGGGATCGTCCCGCGCCGACGATTACAACGCAATTCAATGGTTTTGGAAATGGACGTTTTGGGCATCCGGAACAAGATCGTGCAATCTCTTTGAGAGAAGGCGCGCTGTTGCAGACTTTCCCGCCGGATTACTGTTTCATCCCTGACGACGAACGTGTCCAGTTCTCTCCGATAGCTCGTATGATCGGGAACGCAGTTCCGCCGAAACTTGCGGAAGCGATCGGCAGGTCTATCTTGGATCATCTAGAGGAAATCAATGGCTCAAGCAACTGATCCAGAATATCGCATGACACTTAGTCTTCATGTGTTGAACGAACTAGGCGTCAACCTTTACAGCAACGTGCCCGCCGTCCTTGCAGAAGTCGTAGCGAATTCGTGGGATGCCGATGCGACCAAAGTAGAAATTGATATTGACGCGACTAATGAACGCATCGTAATCACAGATGACGGGCGGGGTATGTTAGTCAACGACGAGGTCAACGAAATCAACGCTCGATATCTCCGCGTCGGATACCATCGGCGTGACGAAAAAGACGAATTCGACGATGACGGTAAGAAAATAACCCGGGACAATCAGGGTAATTCGATCACTCCCAAGTTCAAAAGGCCCGTGATGGGTAGGAAAGGTATCGGTAAACTTTCTCTATTTGCGATCGCTAATGAATTCGAAGTCCATACGGCGAAAGATGGGTACAAATCTGGATGCATTATGTCTAGTGAGGACATAAAATCCCAAATAAAAAGCGAGTCTGGAATCTACAAACCAAGAGCGATTTCATCCTCCAAGGTTCAGGTGGACCACGGTACTCGGATAATACTCACGGATCTGAAGAAGGACGTGAATCAAGCCGCGCGATTTCTGCGAAGGCGCTTAGCCAGAAGATTTGGAATCAGAGGTTCCGGATACGACTTCAAGATACTCATTGACGGTAGCGAGGTACTGCCCCAGCATCGAGATTATTTCCACAAAGTCCAGTATCTTTGGGAATATGGAGAATCCGAACCATCGTTTGAATCACAGTGTGGTCGACTTGCCGAACATTTCGAACGTTCTGGCAATTTAGGTTCAGAACATGGATACACCGTTTCCGGATGGATTGGTACCGCCCACCGTTCAGGCGAATTAAAAGAAGGTAGAGAAAGCATCAACAAGCTTGTGATTTTTGTCAGAGAGAAACTTGCGCAAGAAGATATTCTTGAAGAGTTTGGTGAAGGTGGTGTGTATGCGAGTTATGTTTTCGGGGAGATTTTCGCCGACTTCCTCGACATCGATTCTAAAGACGACATTGCTACTAGCAGCCGCCAGCAAGTCATTGAGGACGATCCGAGGTACATCGATCTCAAGGCATTTGTGAGAGACGAACTCAAAGAAATCCAAAGCAAGTGGACTGACCTACGAACTAGCAAGGGTGTGGATATAGCGAGGCAAATACCTGCTATTGACTCGTGGTTCAAGAAACTGGGGTCAGATCATCGTCGAAAGGCACGGGCTCTGTTTGGCAAAATCAACCAACTCAACTTGGAGGACGAGCAACGCAAAGTGCTTCTGCAAAATGGAGTAATCGCATTTGAAACCTTACGCCATAAAGAACAATTGGATAGATTGGAATCGCTCACTGCCAAAGATGTTACCGCTATAGGTGAGATATTTTACGACCTAGATGACTTGGAGGCAACTCTCTATCATAGAATCGTCCAGGAACGGTTGAGAGTAATAAAGGCTTTGGAGAAGGCTGTCGATGACAACGCTCTGGAGAAGGTTTTGCAAGAGCATATCTTCTCTCATTTGTGGCTACTTGATCCAGGGTGGGAGCGAGCGACAGAGACTGCGCCTTCATACATGGAAAAATCGGTCGGGAAGATGTTTGAGGATGTCGACAAGACTCTAACGCAGGAAGAACGATTGAGTAGGGTTGACGTTAAATACACGACCACTCAAGGTAAACATGTCATTGTCGAGCTGAAACGGGCAGACCGACTCCTCAGTAAAAACGACGTTCTTAGGCAATTGGACAAATACCGAATAGCTTTTCAAAAAGTTGCTCAACAACACGAAGACACACCGCGACCGCTAGAGCTTATATGCATTATTGGCAGAGACCTACGAGAATGGGAGAATCCTTCAGAACGAGAATTAACGGCTCAAATTCTTGCGCCGATCGGAGCCCGAGTTGTTACGTATCAACAGTTAATCGCTGGTTCGGAGGCAAATTACAAGGAATTTCTAGAACGTCACGTCCAAGCTGGACGCATTTCTGAACTCGTCAATAATATTGACGAATGGGAATGGGGTAATGTGAGTTGATGCGTTGGGCGGCTTGTTGGATGTCGGCAAGGTAGGTTTTGATTTCAGTGTCCATAGACTGGTAGGCGTGTCTCGTCGACGGATGCTCGGAAATATAGGTTTTCGATTGCTTTGTCTTCGATGAGGTCGATTGAGCGTCCGAAGATTGATTGGAGGTCGTTGAGGAGTCCGAAGTAGGCGTCGGCGTGTTTGCCGGGTGGCAAGGGTTGTATTTCGACTAGGAAGTCGATGTCGCTGGTTTTGGGGTCGAAATCACCGACGGCTGCGGAGCCGAAGAGTTCTAGGCGCTTGACGTGGTGTCGGCGGCAGATTTCGGCGATGTCGTCGGTGTGTTGGGTGATTAGGGGGATCATGGTGTGGGGTGGGTGTTGTTGATTTTAAGGGTAGCGTAGCGTCCTTTGTCCTATGGGACATTCCCCCGCGAGCGGGGGCAACCCTGTCGCCCTACGTCCTCGCTGCGGTTGCTGGGCTCCGCGGCCCCTTTTGCTTCGCAATAAGGGGAGAGAACGGCGTGCTTTGTTTTTCTCTGGATTCCCGCGTCCGCGGGAATGACGTGTGGAACGGGAATGACGGTGGTTGTGGATACATCCTGAAGGGGCCGAGTGGGGGCGCGGCTAGGGCGATTACTGTTCGATGTTGTGGGTGTCTAGGAGTTGGAGGAATTGGGTGTAGTTGGAGATGGTTTGTAGTTGTTTGACTAGGGTGCCGATGGTGGGGGTTTGTTGGCGGAGTTGCCAGATTTGGTTGGCTAGGTTGCTGGTTGAGGATGGGCTGTCGGCGTAGGTGCCGTGGAAGGCGAAGTAGGCTTGGTTGATTTTGCGGATGTTGTGGCCGTTTTCGACTAAGGTTTGGCGTCGGTCTTCCATGTAGGTTTCGGCTTCTTCGATCTTGCCCTGGCCTAGTAGCCGCTCGGTCTCGTGTCTGGTGTCGTGGAGGAATTCGCGGGCGTCGAAGGGGGCTTGAACTCCGTCTTCGGCATTGTCATCGTCTTCGGTGTTGTGTCCGGGAATGTATGGGGGTTCCAGAACATTGACGTCGTTGCCGGTCAAACGGTTGTAGACGGTACGCCCTACTTCTTGGCCGAAGCGATTGGCTAGTGTCTCGTTCAGGGAGGTCATGTCGCCGTTCGACCAGTAGGCCCGGCCGAGGGGATGGAACAGGAGATAGGCGTGGAGCCATTCGTGGGCGGAGACTTCGAGTAGGGATTGGAGGCTGTAGTCGGATGGGACGAGGTTCGGGAAGGAGGCGAGTCCGCCGGTCGGTAGCACCACTGATGAGAGGTCTGCGGTTTCGAATACGTGGTCTTCCATGTGCTGCTTGTCTTGCTCAGTGAGGTCGGGGCGTAGCAGCCGGACGGAATTTCGCCGTATTTCGTCCCGGGGCGATGTCACGAAGACGTGTGGGGTGTTGTCGATCCGAAAGTCGACTGGCGGCCAGATGAATTCGCCGTCTTGATGGAGTCCGAGTCGGATGAGTTCGGTGGAGATCGCCGCCTCCAGCAGTTCCTCGACGGCGTCCCGGATGCGGTTGCGCTCCCCGATGAGTGAATCGATTTGGGATTCGGCGATGGATATGGCGGTGGCGTCTCCGCGGGCGAGTGCCGATTTCAGGTCGTCCCGTGCGGAACGCAGTTCGCGAGCCAGGTCTGGGTACCGGTCGAGGTACGCCATCCGCGTCTCGTCATCGATCTCGACCCACGGGAGCGCCGAGTTTAGTCGGTGTAGCCACTTGGCGGGCAGGTGGCGCACCTCGAACGATGTGAGGTTGTAGCCGAAGCCAGCGGTTGCAATCTCTTCCGGTGTCAAGATTCGACGATCGCCGCTGTGCATGATGATGACCACGAAGCCGAGAGCGGCGAGGATGGCGAGCGGAACTTGGTAGGCGAGTCGCAGGCATCCGCGTTTGAAGCGACCACGGCGCATCTGTCTTTGACGTCGATGCCTGACGATCTCGTGGTAGCCGCGGCCTTGACGGGCGCGGCGCTGCCGCAATCGGCGCAGGTTATACCACCGGGGCAGGTATTTGATTGATGGCATGATGGCGATTCAACAATAGATTGGTCTCAATAATTCTTCATTTCCCCAAAATCATCGTCCGTCAATACACTGTCTCATATGCCCTCGCAAGATGGTGTACCGTAGTTTCAAGCATCTCGTCGACAACCGGGTGATCCCCAAGGAGAATAATCGTGAGCATCACAGTGGTATCCGACAGCACCGCCGACATTCCGTCGCAAATCGTTGAGCAGTCCGGCATCACCACCGTGCCCGCGTTCGTGAGGTTCGGCGAGGAGGAGTTTAGAGACGGCGTGGATATCACAACCGAGGATTTCTACGCTCGTTTAGCTCGCGACAAGGACGTGTTTCCTACTACGTCGCAACCGTCGCCGGGGGATTTCAAGACGGTGTACGACAAGTTGCTTGGAGAGCACGACGAGATCGTTTCGATTCATATCTCTTCGGCGGTCAGCGGTACTTATGCCTCCGCCGTTGCTGGTGCTGAGCAGTCGGACCCGAGCGGCGAGAGGATCAAGCACGTCGATTCCCGGACCGCCTCGATGGCGACGGGTTTCATCGCATTGGCAGCACAAAAGGTCATCGATGATGGTGGCAGCTTCACCGATGCGTTGTCAACGGCTCGCAACATGGTTCCGAGAGTTCAGTTTGCTGGCACGCCCGACACGCTTGAGTACCTCAAACGTGGTGGGAGATTGAAGGGTGCCCAGGCGTTGATGGCGAATATTCTGAACATTCGGCCGGTGTTGTCGATTGTGGACGGTGAAGTGGAGGTTTTGTCGAAGCCGCGATCGCATCGCAGAGCGATGTCGAAACTGGTCTCCGCGGTTGTTGAAGAGCACGCTCCATTGACGAATCTGGCCGTTTTGCAGACGGGTTCTACTTCTCAAGCAGAGGCGGAAGAGGTTCTTGAAGATCTAAAGGGTCATGTGGCATCCGGTGGCATGACGATTACGGCCAACATCGGCCCGGCGATCGGCGCTCACCTTGGTACCGGAACGGTCGGCCTCGCCGCTTCTTGGTAAGGGACGGTTAGTTAGTTACTGGTAGGGGCAGGTTTGAAATCTGCCCCTACCGGGATTATTTCGTACCATTCCTTCATGCCCGACCCGGTCGTTGAACGCCAGACCAAGACCCTTGTAAGCGTCCTGAAACTCGAGGCCAAGTATGGCTTCAACAACAGCGCGGTCGTTGGTGGTGGTCTCGACAAGATGTGGCCGAATCTTAGCCGGATCGCGGGTCGGATTCGGACGTTGCCGCCGATGAATGGTCAGCGCTACGCCGCCCTTTCTCCCCAGGAGCGCGAGACTTGGGCTGCGGCAGCATATCGGCGTCTCCACGGCACCCAGCGAGGTTCGGATCGGCCAGTTGCCACTGAGCCATCGCCGCAGAAGCCGACGCCCGCTCGCGCCAAGGCTGAACCTGCTCCGGCCAAGACCCAGCAGGCGGCGAGCCGCCCGCCAGTTAAGCCGCCGGAAAGTCTTGATGCGCCGGTTGTGTCGCTTCCGTTCCTTCATTCGGCCACTAAGCGCGCGTTCGAAGCACTCGGGTTGGTGACCTTGCGCGATGTGCTGTGGCATTTCCCGTTGCGGATGATCGATTATTCGCAGCACTCGAATGTTGCTGATCTAGTCGCTGGCGAAGAGTCGACCATTGTCGGCGATGTAGTCAGTTCCGAAACGCATCGGTTCGGCGGGCGAAACGGGTCGGCACGCGTTCGGATCAAGGATGGGACCGGGGTGTTGGGGATTACTTGGTTCAACATGCCATATATGGCAACGCGTTGGCAGAATGGCGACCGGATCGTGGTTAGTGGCAAGGTGGGGGACTATCGGGGGCGTCCGACGATGGAGAATCCGGAGTATGACGATGTTACGCGTGGCGGTCGCTCGAATCAGCGGGGGTTCATCCATGCGGGTGCGTTGGTGCCGGTGTATCCACTGAGCGCCGGAGTGAACCAGCGGACGGTTCGCAATGGCGTGATGCAGTGCCTCGATAGTGGGTTGCGTTTCGTTGAGGAGCCGCTCCCGGATGCGATCCGTAATGAGCATCGGATCGTGAGGCTTTCGGACGCGATCGAGATTATGCATCGCCCGGCGGCGAACGCGCAGATCAGGCAGGCGATCCGTCGGTTGGCGTTCGATGAGTTTCTTTACAACCAGATTGCGGCGATACGCAGGCGGGTTCGGTGGCGAGACTCGGTACAGGCTGTTGAGGTGATGCCCGACCATGAATTGGTGGCTCGCTTTATGGGGTCTCTCGGTTTCGACCTTACCGCCGACCAGCGTGAGAGCATCGACACGATCCTTTCCGACTTGGTCTCGGGATATCCGATGGCGCGTTTGCTCCAAGGCGAAGTTGGCAGTGGAAAGACGGTGGTGGCGATCGCGGCGATGCTGGCTGCGACGGGCGCGAATGGGATGCAGTCGGCGATGATGGCACCTACGGAGGTGCTGGCGGAGCAGCATTTCATCAGCTTGTTGGACCTTCTTGAGTGTCGGGAGGGGTTGAGTGCGTATGGTTCCGTGTATGAATCTCCGATATACCGAGTTGAGGGGCGGGATCGCGATTTGCGGGTTGGGCTTTTGACTGGGAGCTTGACGCCGCGTGATAAGCGTACGATGCAGGTGATGTGTCGGGATGGTGAGGTGGACCTTATTGTTGGGACGCATGCTCTGTTGCAGGAGGCGGTCGATTTCGATCGGCTGGCTTTGGTGGTGGTTGATGAGCAGCAGCGGTTTGGTACTGAGCAGCGGGCGATGCTGACGAATCGAACGCCGCGCCCGCATATGTTGGCGATGTCGGCGACACCGATACCGCGTACTTTGCACATGACGATGTACGGAGAGATGGAGCTGTCTACGCTGCGGGCGATGCCGCGGGGCAGGAATCCGATTGCGACGCGGTGGGCGCAGACTCCGTTCGATGTGATCGAGGGTTACGCAGAGATCAGACGCGAAGTGCGGCAGGGGCGGCAAGCGTTCGTGGTGTGTCCGTTGATCGATCCTTCGGAGAATGTTGCGGGCGCGTCGGCCGTGGTGGAGTTTGAACGGCTAGCGAAGCAGGAGTTTCCGGATCTGAGGGTCGGGTTGCTTCATGGTCGGATGAGTCTGTCGGAGAAGCAGTCGGTGATGGAGACGTTTCGTAGTCGTGAGATTGATGTTTTGGTGGCGACTCCGGTGATCGAGGTTGGTGTGGACATTCCGAATGCGACGGTGATGATGATCATGACGGCGGACCATTTCGGGATGTCGCAGCTGCACCAGATACGGGGGCGCGTTGGGCGTGGTGAGCATGCTGGCTCGTGCATCTTGGTTTCGGACGCGGAGGGTGAGATTGCGCAGGCCAGGTTGCAGGCGTTGGTCGAGAACTTGGACGGGTTCGATCTGGCACAGAAGGATTTGGAGTTGAGGGGTCCAGGGAGGAACTTGGCGGAGGTGCAGAGTGGTTGGAGCGGTTGGCGGTTTGCGCGGTTTGATGACCTTGAGTCGTTGGGTCGGGCGCGGGGTGTTGCTGAGGAGATTTTGGAGGAGGATTTTGATTTGAGGCAGCCGGAGCATCGGGTGCTTCGGCGGGAGGCGGTGAGGATGATTGGGGGTGCGGTTTCGAGGTTTGCGTAGGGGCCGGGCAACGGAGTGCAAAGCGAAACGCCAAGTCTAAACCCCCTTTAATTCCCCCTTGGACATCAAGGGGGAGGGTTGTGCACAGCTCCCGAAGGGGAGGTTTTTAGGGGATTATTGGTAGGGTGATGTGTGATGGGTGGTTGGCGTTGAGGTGGATGGCGTTTTGGGCGGGTTTGGTTTGGGTGTGGCGGCCCATCGGTTCGCCGGTGTTGGGGTTGATGTCGAAGCGGGGGAAGTTGCTGCTGGAGATGTCGACGCGGATGCGGTGCCCGGTTTTGAAGAGGTTGCTTGTGGGGGTGAGTGTGATGGTGATGGGGTAGATTTGGCCGGGCGACATCATCTCGGGTTCGGTCCAAGAGTTGCGGTAGCGGGTGCGGAGGATGGAGTCGCACAGGTTCATGTGGTAGCCGTCGGGGTAGTCGTCGTTCGGCGGATAGATGTCTAGGAGTTTGGCGGTGAAGTCGGTGTCGGGAGCGTCGGATGAGGTCCAGAGCTTGACCTCGATTGGGCCGGTGATTTCTAGGTCTTCGGTCAGCGGTTCGGTTTGGAACGTGATGACGTCGGGGCGTTCGGAGAGTAGCGGATAGGGTTCGGAGCAGGCCATCAGACCTGGTTGCTCGCGTTGGTGCATTGGACCCGGCGTGACCAAGGAGTAGGAGTGTTGGAGGATGGTGTCGGCCTGTTGTCCGGGAGGCGGGGCCTCGTCGAATGTTGGTCCGCCTTCTTCGGGCTTGTCGATGACGCTGAAGCCGGCTACGTTGCCGCCGAGGGTAGGGACGGGTTTTTCGGGGTCGAAGGTGTAGGTGATGGAGGAGTTAGTCCCTGGCGTTGGGCATCCCCCGCTCGCATCGCTGTGCTCGCTCGCGCCCCCTTCGCTTTGCGAAGGGGGGTGGTTGGTGTTTAGGGTGCCGTCGGGGTGGAGGTAGAAGTTGGTGAATTCGGTTCTGGCTAGCGGCCATTCTTGCTCGGGTCGCCAGTATCCGCCGTGGTTTAGGCGTCCATCGGCGTTTTTGGTGCCGTCGCCGCCTCCCATTACGAAGAGAAGGATCGGTGGATCGTCTTCGACGCCGTTGGGCTCGTCTTTGAGCCAGCGATCGAACCATCTGCGACGGATGGGGTTGAATTTCGAGAAACCCCACTGGGCGTCGGGTCCGAAATCGACATCACCCTCGTGAGTGGCATCGGTGCGTTGGGTTCCGTGGGCCCAAGGACCGAAGACCATGTGGGTCGGGTTTTTGTTGCGGCGGGTTAGGTCGACGAAGAGGTCGGCGGTGCCGCCTGCGAAGGGGTCCCACCATCCGCCGGTGAGGATTACGGGGATGTCGGCGTGGCGGTCGAGGTATGGCGTCTGGTCGTTGTTTTCGTTTGCCCACCACTCGTCGTAATCGCCTGCGGTGTAGTAGTTGAAAAGGGTTTGTTCGAGGCTTGGGGCATGGGCGAGTGCGGTTTCGCCGCGTTTCCATGGGGTGTTGGAGAGAAACTCCCGCATGTTCTGGAAGGTTTCGGCGACGGCTAGGACGCCTTCTTCGTTGTCGCGGAGTTCGTGGGAATCGAGGGCGTGATTGTGGATGGCGGCGGCCATGTGGAAGCACATCGCACCGCCCTCTCGGGCTTCGTGGGCGTAGATGTTGGTGGGCGCTTGCTCGACCCACTGGGCGACGAGGTGAGGCGGACGGTGGAGGGCGGCGACGGTCTGGACGATGCCGCGATGGGAGCTTCCGAGGGTGCCGATCTTGCCGTTGCACCAAGGTTGCTTGGCGATCCACTCGATGGTGTCGAAGCCGTCTTCGCCTTCCCACGGGTTGCAGGTGTGGTAGTAGCGGCCATCGCCCTCGGATTTGAAGCGCGAGCGGAGGTCTTGGTTGACGAATACGTAGCCGTGGCGGGGGTAGTAGTCGCGGACGGTGTCCCATTCGTCTTTGGACTTGTCGTAGGAGGTGCGGACGAGGAGGACGGGTGCGGGATCGGTGATGGGTTCGCCGTCTTCGTCGACTGGGAAGTGTGCGTCTGCGGCGAGGCGGACGCCGTCGCGCATGGGGATCATGAGTTCTTGGTAGTGGTCGTAGGGGTTGAAATCTGAGGCGGTCATGGGTGGTTGTGGGATGGTGAATTTGTGTGACTGGAATGATAGGTTATGGGGTTTGAGATTGGGTTGGGGGAATTTACATGGATGGACGGGATGGAGGGGATGTGGGGTTGGTGGTTTTTGGGCATTCCTTGCGTGCGAGGGCGGGTTTGAACTATGATTGCCATGATTTTTAATGATTGGAATGATGGGTGTGTTGGGTCAGGTGTGATTTCGAGCATCCCCTGCGTGCTTCGCATGCGTCCCCTTCGCGGAGCGAAGGGGAGGAGGGTGTGTTGGTATGGCCTGCGAGGGTGATGCAGGTTTTGGTTGGTTGGTGGTAGGGGCGGTTCGCGAACCGCCCCTACGTCAAGGTTTTTCATCGCCGCGCTTGCGGGGATTGGACGTGGGCCCGTCCTTTCATTCCAGCGTCTGCCCACGTTGCCAGGCCGTGGGCCCGGAGTTCGGCCGCTTGAGCAATGCCGCTCTCCATCGCTCGGTTAGTCCCGAGCTGGTGCTGTAGCCGCGCCCTGTTTGTTGTCGAGGGCCGACGTCTGCCGGATTCACGAACGTTCGCCCAGCCCTTGGACATCAGTACCATGTGCGTGGTACGGATGTCTGGCTCGTGTTGCGGCGCCTGCTTGTGGCGACGCGACTGGACCTTGTAGCAGCGTTCGCTTCTAACGGTCCCTTCCGACGTTGCATCTTGTTTGCTCAAGGATGCCGAGGTCAGTCTTTGACTGTGTAGCTCTTGTGGTGTTGCGTTCACGGTCTTGGGCTGGGCCTCGGGTTTTTGTCGGCAGGGTCTAGTTGAGGTCGTATCCGCACCCGTCGGCGCGGCGATGTTTGTTGTTAACAGTTCTTATATTAGCACGAATGTTTTGTTTGTCAAGTGTGAACTATGATGCGCATGATTGGAAAGGATGGGTGTTGTTGTTTTGGGGTGATGCGGTGATGGGAGGGGGTGGTGGTTGGAGTGGTCCGCGCCCCTTGGCCACCCGGTTGCCCTCACCCTAGCCCTCTCCCGCCGAGCGGGAGAGGGGATGGTTTGTTGTTTGGGTTGGTTAGCGGCGGTTTGTGGGGGGTAGCGTTGGACGCGTCGGCATGTTTACGGGCTCGGGTAACTGAGGTGTTGTTGACGCGACGCGGTGGCTGGCGCGTGTCGGTTAGTTAGGAGTCCAGCCGTCGGTGAAGGGGGTCGGGAGGGTGTCGATGATTTTGGCGGTTTCGATGGACGTGTGGGTGATGCGTTTGATCATGGAGACGATGTTGTCGCCGGTTTCTTCGAACCACTTGTTGGGGTCGTGTACGATGCCGCTGGGTTTGTCGGTTTTGATGTAGTAGCGGTCGATGATCCACTCTAGGGGTGTGCGGCCGTTGACGACATAGCGGTGGGCGTCGGGGGGAATGTGGCTGAGGGTGAAGTAGTCGTTGACGCGGATGGCTTCTTTGGTCTGTTTGTTGGTCCAGCGCATCCGGCGGGTACCCAATTGGTAGTGTTTGGGTTCAGGGTTGCCGTCGAAGGTGCGCTCCTCCATGAGCGGATGTTCTTTGCAGGTTTCGTAATTGAGGTGGAGGTCTGAGAGGGCGCGGCCGGCTTTGCTGAAGGCCCAAAAGTCAGGTGCCATTGGGATGCGTGGGAGTTCGCGGCGGAGGTTGTTTTGGTAGCGTGCTTTGTATAGGGGCGAGTGGAGGAGTCCGTAGACGTAGTAAAAGATGTCGTCTTTGGTTATGGACTGATCGTTGTAGTTGGTTTGGTAGGCATCTAGCGCCTCATCGAGGATGTTGTCGTGGCGGATGTAGCGCTTACCGTCCAGCTCCACTTCCACGCCACAAGGCATAGCATTGCCGCAGCTGCACTTCCCGTCGACGCTACTGAACATCGTCGGACTCTTCGTAGGTGTATCGAGGGAAGACTTGGCCTTTGGTGACGAGTTCGAGGTCGGGTACGATGTCGGTGATGAAGGTTGAGAATGGCTTGTTGGCTCCGACTCCGGCGACGGAGATCGCGAGGTTGGATTTATGTCGCACGATCGATCTCCTCGTAGGTGTGCCTCGGAAAAACTTGGCCGTTCGTGAGGAGTTGAAGTTCTGGTGGTGCGTCGCTGATGAGTGTCGAGAATGGCCTGTTCCCGCCGACTCCCCCGACTGTAATTGACATGTTTGTTCCAATAGGGGGGGGGGTAGTCGTATCGGATACGTCGTCAATCTCATCGAAGCTGTGTTTTGGGAACGTTTGCCCCCCTTCCACTAAATGCAGATCTGGGTTCGTGTTTGTTGATACCACCGAAAACGGTTTGGAGCCCCCCGGTCCCGGGAGGTGCAGTGTCTCGTTTTCCGCGATAGTCGAAGGGAAAAAAGAAGGAATGCGGTAAACGCCATTTAGGAACAACGGGTCAAAATACACGTGTTGGTGCTGGAATGGCCGGTATAGAGATCGTCGTATCAGACGTGCATCATAGTTAGCGGTTTTCTGTTGCTTGAATCTTTGTAGTAGACTGCCGTCCCACTTGATCGTAGCAGGATTAGGCGCGGTCAGGACCTCGAATGTCTCACCGCCCACAAATCGGTTCAATTGCTCAGTATAGTAAGCGACCATTTTTTCGGCCCGTTCGGCGAGTTGGATTTTATCGAAGTCGTAAATCCAATTGTCGCGACCAGATATGGTTCCTCTGGGATACATCCGGAAAATCGCCTCGTTGGAAGCACTCGACTTGGTTTCGTTTGAACCGATGGGAGAGTGAATCTTAAAAGTGCTGTCGCTGAGGTTTATCCAGTCATAGTTCTCGTCAGGCCGTATACGGTGCCATTTCTCCACACCCTTGACGGAACCCAAATTTGCTACACGTGCGAGCTTCTCTTCACGAGTGAGATAATCGCCGACATCAAGGTAGTTGATCTGACATTCTGCGTCTTCGGCATCGGGGTTTTTGACGAACATCGTGATCGCTATCGGTGCACGCGAACCTGAACCGAAAATCTTGCCACCTTCTTTGCGAGATGTTTCGCCTTGGGTGCGTTGATTCCCGCGCAAATTGAATGCGTAGATGCTTGAGAATTCCTCAGTCAAACATGCGCGCAACCCTGAATCGGCGTTGCCATCCAAGAATGACGCGTTAGTCACCAAACCGACAATGCCACCTGAACTTGGCATCCGATCAGTAGCCCACCTCAAGGCCATTTTGTAGTGGTCATTAAGGCTGATTCTCAATTTGGCTCGTGAACGTTTCGCGTATGTCTCCTCGATGCGACGCCGCATGTGATCGTAGAAGACGTTCTGGTTGTCATCGTCCGCGCTGCGTTGCCACGCCGAATACGGCGGATTACCAATCATGACTCCAATCTGAGTCTCGTCCTGCCATTTCGCTCGCATGTCGTTGTCTTGCATGAACTGCATGGAGGACTGTTGCCCTTCTCCTCGCGTCATTGCGTTGAAGGTGTCGCGCCATACCATTCCTTCGAACGCCAGATATCCAGGGTCTTCGTCGTCCCGTGCTTCGATGCGCTCGCGGAAGGCCTCCTCGACGTTTATAGATGCCATGTAGTAAGCGAGCGGTAGTATCTCGTTTGCGTGGAGTTCTTCCCAGAACTTTCGCTCTAGATCTTTATCGCGGATAAGTTCGGGATTTGCGAGCAGTCTCCAGATGAAAGTGCCCATGCCGGCGAAAGGATCGAGGATGTGTACGCTTTCGTCGGATAGGGATTTTCCGAACTCTTTGCGTAACAGGTAGTCGGTGCTGTTTAGGATAAAGTCGACGATCTCGTGGGGAGTGTAGACGACGCCTAGTCGTTGTGCGACTTTGGGTCGTGCGTTTTTGAAGAATTTCTCGTACAGCTCTTCGAGCACCGTACGGCGCCCTTCGCTATTGTTGATACCGGAGGCGCGTCGGCGGACGCTCTCGTAAAATTTCTCGAGCGATTCGAGTTCGGCCTGAAGACCGTGTTGGTGGATAACTGCGACGAACTCGTTTAATGAACGGGCTACTGGGTTAGATTTCGCAAAGTCATGGTCAGGAAAGAGCGCCTGAAAGACGGGCTCGGTGATCATGTGCTCAGCCACGATGCTGACAGCCTCGTCTTTGTTCAAGGAATCGTTAGTTGCAGCGCGCATCGCTTGCATCAGGCTATCGAATTTGAGACCGACTTCGGCAATAGATGCGGTGTTGGTGATGCCGCTCATTGGAATCAGAGTGCGTATACGCTCTTCCAATGTGGTCGCGATAGTGGCTACATCTTTTGCCCAGCGGTCCCAGTACTGGCGGTCGCCGACTTTATCGACAACTTTGGCGTGGAATGCATCGACGATAAATCCAGGAAGCGTGTATTGCTGGACTTCCGAAATGTCTACGACTGTGTTGTTGTTCGATTCCTTGCCACCCTCGCCTATGCCGAGGTTAATGATGCGGTCACTGGCAGATTTAGCGACGTTGAGATCGATTTGGTTGATCTCGGCGTCAAGTCGTTCGTCATGGGATCGAAGAGCTTGTAAGACTTCCCATACGACGCGATAAGTCTCATTGTTGTCAAGTTCAGAGACTGCATCGGCGCCCGGCGGTATGACAACGGGCAGGATGATGTAACCGTAATTTTTGTTTGGCGCGCGGCGCATTACGCGTCCGACGCTCTGCACCACATCGACGATTGATCTTCGCAGATGTAGGAAAAGGACTGCGTCAAGCGCCGGCACGTCGACGCCCTCAGATAGACACCGTGCGTTCGACAAGATGCGGCATTCGTTGGGCGCTTCTTCTTCGCTGGCGCGCAACCAATCTAGGAGTCTTGATCGGACGAGTGCGTTCATTGAGCCGTCTACGTGGTCCACGTCGAGCCCGTGTTGTCGGGAAACGTGTTGGGCCGACAACACGCTTTGACTCTCTCGAACCAAATCGGGCCAAATGTCTTTAGCGTCTTTGGACCGTCGAATGGTGTTAGTAAAGGCGATTGCACGTTGAAGCGGTCGGACACTCGCCGGCGCGTCCGGGCCCTCCGGAGCAGACAATGCTTTCCAGCAACCAACGAGTATGGCGGCGATTGATTGATCTGGCGATATTTGCAAAGTTCCGGCTTCGATTGCGTTTTGTAGGACCTCGGATATGTAAGCTTGCTCGATGGTAAGAACCACGACCTTGTAGTCGGTAAGTAGTCGCTGCTCCACGGCGTCGCTGAATGTCATGCGGTGGAATTCGGGGCCATATTGGGCTTCGTCGTCCATGGAGTAGAGGGCGACTTGGCCGATTTGTAGGGCTTTGCTTTTCGCCGCTTCGGAGTAGATGCGCGGAGTGGCGGTCATGTAGAGGCGTTTATTGGCCTTTAGTTCCTCGGCGTCGTGGACTTTAGTGAAGTGGGAGGCGGAGCCGTTTTTGGTTTCGATGCCGGTGGTTCGGTGTGCTTCGTCGCAGATGACGAGGTCGAAGGCACCGTCGCCCCGCGTCCCCTCTGGATTCCGGCTTTCGCCGGAATGACGTAACCGCTGGGCGGCGATTACTTGTTCTATGGATTGGTAGGTTGAGAAGACTACTGTTAGGGCGTGGGGTGTTGGTCGGTTGAGGTGGGGTGCTAGTTTTTCGGCGTCGGTTGTTACGGGGATTTCTAGGGATGAGATGTTTACGTCTTCGTTGCCTGAAGCGCGTCGGCCGGCTTTGACGTCGGAGCAGATGCCGAGGTAACGGTGTGGGATGGATTGTTGCTCGGCCCATTCGCGCATGGTTTGTCCGAGGAGCGCGATGGAAGGTACGAGGTAGAGGATTTTGCCGCCGGTGCCGGCTAGGGTTTCGGCGATTTGGAGCGCGGTGTATGTCTTGCCGGTGCCGCAGGGGAGGATCATTTTGCCGCGGTCGTGGTTTTTGAAGCCTTCGATTACTTTGTCGCGGGCTTCAATCTGGTCCGGTCTTGGGTCGTAGGTTGCAACCTCGATTTCGAGATTTTCGGGGTTCCAGATGTCTGGCCACGAGATGTCACGGCCTCGGAGTTCGCCCAAACCCAAGAGGTTGACAGGACGTGTGGGGTCGTCGAATGCGCGTTGAGCCTTGCTGGCGATGTTGTCGGTGGTTGAGACGAAGATGCGAGACGTAGCTTTGATTCGGTCGGCTTCAACGATGAATTTGGCTACGTCGTTGTAACTGACTTGCCTGCCGGGGGAATAGAACTTGCACTGGATGGCGCAGATTTCGTCGGAACCTGTGTATTGTGCGACTAGGTCGACTCCGGCGTCAACTTCGCCGTCGCGTCCGGGCCAATCGGACCAACGCCAAACTTGAGAGAACTGTTGTTTGTAGACGGGATCGGTTTCGAGGATTCGCTTGACTAGACGCTCGAATAGGTCGCCTTTCTCGCGCGTGCTGCCGGAGAATTTGTCGAAGTCCTCTAGGAGATCGTCGAGGGTACGTGCGTTGCCGATGGCTTCTTGGCGTTCGCGGTGGGATTGTGAGATATCGTCGCCGACATCCATCTCGGCTTGTGCGGAGAATGGGTTGGCGATGGATTCGGGCATGTTGTGTCGCGTGTTATTTCGACGCTTGATGGACGGTTAGTCGATTTAACACATTCAATGCGCTGGATACCCGCGTGCGCGGGTATGACGGGGGTGGCGTAGCGGAACTGCGGGTAGACGCGGCGTGCCGTGTTGGATGTGTTGCTGCTTGATGGGTAGAATTTGCGGGTATGTTGACGGATTCGGAGATAGTCGACTTGATCAGTCGGCCCAAGAGGATCGTGAAGAAGACTCCCGCGTCCGGGTATCTTGAAGAGAGTCGTAACCGCCGATGCGATCTTGAGTTGGTAAGCTTAGAGGATGACCGATGCGAGTTCCGGGTTTTCATCCGCCAGAACACCAATTTCATCGAGAATTTCTCCATTGGCCTGCGGCATCGTGTTAGCGGCGACCCGACGCTGGCAACGTTAACTCTCGTACGCTACAACGCCCCTCATGGCGAGTCCAGCATTAGCGCTGACGGCCATTATGCTGTGCCGCACATCCATCGCATCACCGAAGCGGAGATCGCATCTGGCAGCTACCAACCACAAGAGAGGCATCGAGAAGTCACGAGCAGGTACAGCACCTACGAATCTGCTCTCAGAGTGTTTTGGGGAGATGTCGGCGTGAGCGACGACGCGAATATCAACAGGCATTTCCCGGGGCTAATGCAGTCGAGCATGTTCGATGAATAGCGGCAACATCATAGAGCGTTTGCAACGTCGGGGGACGGATGCGTTTGACCTTTATGAACGTCGTCCGGGTAATTTCCAGCTGATCGCTCCGATCATGCACGAGGACGGTGACATGGTCGAGGTCTATCTGCAGGACAGTCCGAAGGGAGACGGTTACGTCCGGCTGTGTGATTTCGGATTGACGCTGATGCGGCTCTCCTACAGTTTTGAAGTTGGTACACCGACGAGGCAACGGATTTTCGAGAGCATCATCATCAACAACGGTGTCAGCAACGATGATGGCAACCTATTTCTGGATACGCCGTTAGACAAGCTCTACGAGTCGGTTTTGCAGTTTGCGGGTTGTGCTCAGAAGGTCTGTAATATGCGCTACTGGAGCCGCGAGTCGGTTCGCAGTGCGTTTTACGAAGATCTTGGATCGTATGTAGACGAGGAACTAGGCCAATTCAATCCGGTTAAGGATCTTTTCCCGATGGACGACTATCCGATCAGCGTGGACTGGTCTTTGTCGCACAATCACCGAGATTTCTATCTCTTCGGCGTACCTGGCAACGAAAAAGCGAAGAACGTTGCGATAGCTCTGTTGGAGTTTCAGAAGGCGCGACTTCCGTTCTTCAGTTTGGTGGTTCATGAATCAATGGGGGAATTGGGGAGTCGCGAGCAGTTGTATCTGACGAAGAATGCGGATACCCAGTATCCGGTTCTATCTGACTTTCAGGAACGGGGTGTGGAGGACATTTACAGGTTTGCGGGTTCGAATGGGACGACCGTCGTAGTCTGATCGAGTGTTGGAGTCCGCTATAAGCATTCTCTGCTTTCGCAGGAATGACGTAGCGAGGTTGTTGGGGATTGGGCAGGATGGCGTTCGCCGGAATAACGAGGAGAGAGGCGGGCGTGTCGTGGTTTGCGCGCTGGGTTGGGGTAGATTGCCGCAACCCGCCCCTACGTCGCGTCCCCCTTAGGGGTTTTTGGGGCGGGTTCGGTATTTGGCGTATTGGGGGTTGTGCATGAAATCTTGGATGTTGATTTGTTCGCCGTTTAGGTGGTTGGAGGTGTTGGCGGCTAGGACTGCGGCTAGGGAGTTTAGGGAGGAGCGGTAGGTGTTGCGGGTTAGGGTTTCGTTGTTGTCGATGATGGATTCTAGGAAGGTTTTGGCTAGTTGGTAGGTGTTGGGGGTGGCCATTCCGTCGTAGCCGGGGTCTTCGCAGATTACGTGTCTGGTGTCTTCGATGCCGGGGCGCAGGGCGGGTGTCCAGTCGTCGCCGGGGTAGTGGTAGTCGACGACGCGGTTGCCTTCGAATTTGATGGTGCCGTGTTCCCAGATGACGCAGTCGAAGCGCCCGTTGTAGTAGGAGCGGGCGGGTTTGGTGAAGACAAGAGTTCCGATGGCACCTTTTTTGAAGCCGTAGGTGACGTTGTAGTAGATGGGGTTGTCGCCTTCTGTGGCCCAGAGATTTTCGGGTCGCTCGACGTATGAGGCGCGGACCCATTCGACGTCGTCGTTTGACCAGTAGCGCATGATGTCGGTCTGGTGGATGCCGGCTTCGACCATCGAGGTGCCGGACCAGGCGCGATTGGCGGTCCAGATTCGGTTAGCCGGTCCTCCGGCCTCTTCGGTGTGGGTGTGCTTGACGCCGTGCCCCTCGACTGCGCCCTCGGCGACCATCATCATCGCGGCGGTCCACTTGTCGGACAGGTGGTCACGGATGGCTTTGTATGCCGGGTGGAAGCGCATCTGGAAGCCGACGGTGTTGGGGATGCCGGCCTTGTCGATGGCCTCGGCTTGCGACAGTGCTTCGTCGAAGAATAGGGTTTGGGGCTTTTCGGCGAAGACGGCGATACCGGCCTCGGCGGCGCGTTCGATTTCGCCGCGGTGCTGATTGGGCGGCATGGCGAACCAGATGACATCGACCTCACCGGATGCGATCATCTCGTCGGCGGTCGAGAAGAGAGACATGCCGCGGTCGTCGTAGTTCGGCTCGTACTGCTTGATCTTGTCAGGGTTGAGGTTGTCGGCGAAGGGGTCTGCCAACGCCGCGAAGGTGCCGATCTCCTCGGATTGGAGCCTGACCAGCTGTTGCAGATGGTTGAGTCCGCGCTGTCCCACGCCGACAAGTCCGACACGCAGTTGCTTCGCCAATTTTCTTTCCGCCTTCCTAGTTTGAAATCAGCAATGCAACTATACATCGCTAGAGGGCGGGGCTTCTGTGGATAACCGTCGTGAAGGTTGGTTCGGGGACGAATCGTGCGCGCGGCTCCGATTGCACCGCCCCTCTGGATTCCTGCGTACGCAGGAATGACGGTTGGGTGCAGGGATGACGGATGGGCGCAGGGATGACGGTTGGATGCAGGAATTTCAGCAATCGCCAAACGGATTGTTTTTAGAAATGTATCGCTTCGCCGGTTACGGCTGCGGCGGCTTCTTTTACTACTTCTGACATGGTCGGGTGCGAGTGTGTGACGCGGTGAAGCTCTTCGCTGGTGCCTTCTAGGTATCGCAACATGCCGACCTCGGCGATGAGTTCGGTGGCCTCGCTGCCGATGATGTGGGCGCCGACGACTTCGCCGGTTTCGTTGTCGACGATGATTTTGGCGAACCCGCTGGGGTCGCCCACGGCTACGGATTTACCGGCGACTTGGAATGGGACTTTGCCGACGCTGTAGTCGAGGCCTTGATCCTTGGCTTCGCCTTCGGTGATGCCGAGCGATGCTATCTGCGGATGGCAGTATGTGCAGCGCGGCATGGCGAGGTAGTCCTCGATCGGCTCAGGGTTGTGTCCGGCGATGGTCTCGGCGGCGACGATGCCTTGGTCGAATGCGACGTGTGCGAGCGGGAGTTTGCCGGTGACGTCGCCAACGCCGTAGACGCCGGTGACGTTGGTGCGCATGTGCCCATCGACCTCGATGAAGCCGGGGCCGTAGGTCTCGACGCCGACATTGGCCAGACCGACGTCGTCGGAGTTGGGTTGGACACCAACGCCGAGCAGGACTTTGTCGCAGGTGAAGGTCTGGGTCTCGCCGTCCTCGCCGACGGAGTAGCTGAGGGTTACGGTGCCATCGTCGTTATTTTCGACGCCCTTGACCATGGAGCCGGCGTTGATCTTGATGCCTTGGCGCTTGAACTGTCGCTCGAGTTCTGCGGAGACCTCTTCGTCTTCTTTCGGGACGATGCGCGGGAGAAGTTCGAAGAGCATGACTTCGACGCCGTATGCGTTGAAGTAGTAGGCGAATTCGCACCCGATGGCGGAAGCACCGACGATGGCGATCGCCTTTGGCTGCTCTCTCAGCTCGAGGGCTTCGCGGGATGTGATGATCGATTCGCCGTCGATCTCGAGGCCGGGAAGCGAGCGGGCGCGCGCGCCGGTCGCGATGATGATGTTCTGCGCCGTCACCCACTCATCGCCGTCTATCTGCACGCGCGAGGAAGACATTAGTCGGCCGGTGCCTTTGATGACGGTGATGTTGTTTTTGCGCATCAGGTAGCCGATGCCGCGGGTGAGGGTGTTCGAGACTCGGCGGGAGCGGTCGACGGCCTTCGACATGTCGAAGCGGACGTTGTCGAACTCGATGCCCCAATCGCTGGCATGTTTCATCTCATTGACGAGTTCGGCGTTCTTCAGCAACGACTTCGATGGGATGCATCCCCAGTTCAAGCAGACGCCGCCCAATCCGCCGATACCGGTGCCGTCGTCCTTCTCGACGATGGCGACGCTGAGCCCGAGTTGGGCGGCTCGGATGGCGGCGTGATAACCCCCGGGGCCGGCGCCGATTACGACTAGATCAAAGACGGTAGGAGAGTTGGACATGGGGGAATTCTCTCAACACGAAAGAGGTTGTTACAAGCACAAGTTTCGAGTCTATAACCAGCCTTCTAGCCCTCGATGCGAAACATCTCGTAGAGCCCCCGCAGAAAGGCCGCGGCGATTGCGCCGGCCGCGGTGAAGAACGTCAGGCCGATGGTGAAGATTACGACGTAAGGCAGCCAGTGGCCGGGACAGTCGAGCAAGGTGGAGCAGACCCACCACGAGGTCGCGACGTAGCCGACGAACACGACGACACCCGCCAGAAAGCCGATCAGCGCGCCGATCTTTGCGTAACGTTTCATGGCTTGAGATTGTAGATGCGATAGAGTCGGATTCATCCTTTTTAGTCACACCGCAGAGACCACGAACATGCAATCCGCAACCGCCTCCCAAGGATCCATCAACAGTTCCATTAACGGTTCGTCTGAACTCCGACAAGCTGCTCTCGATCACGTATTCATCGGCATGAATAACCATGCCATGCTCGGCGAGGAAGGCGGCCCGATGATCGTCGAGCGCGGCGAGGGCATCTATGTGTGGGACGTGGACGGCAATCGCTACATCGATGGCATCTCGGGGATGTATTTCCGCAACACCGGACATGGTCGCGAGGAGATAGCCAAGGCGATATACGAGCAGCTCTCCAACCTGAGTGCCAACGTGTACGCGAGCGTTACGCCGGCGGCGGTTGAGTTGGCGACCGAGATCGCGAACCTGACGCCGGGGAATCTGTCGAGGACGTTTTTTTGTCAGGGCGGTTCAGAGGCGAATGAATCGGCGTTGAAACTGGCGCAGGCCTACCACATGCGGATGGGGGAAAAGGGGCGCTACAAGGTGATTTCGCGGCGGGGGTCGTATCACGGTGCGACGTATGGGACGATGTGGCTGGGCGAGCATCCGGGCTTTCCACGCACGGACTACCAACCAAAGCCTTCGAGCGCGGTGCACGTTGCGGCTCCGCACTTCTACCGTTGTGAATTTAATTCGAAGACGCCTGAGCAGTGCGGAGAGCTCGCCGCGCTCGCCATCGAGAAGGCGATCATTAGCGAAGGTCCCGACTCGATTTCGGCCGTCATCGGTGAGCCGGTTACGCAGCCGCAAGGCGGAGTCGTGCCACCGGAGAACTACTGGCCTATGGTGCGCGAGATCTGCGATCGCTACGGCGTCATCCTGATCTTCGACGAGGTCATCACGGGTTTCGGACGTTTGGGCGAATGGTTCGGCGCCGAAGTCGTCAACACGCAGCCGGACATCATCTCGTTTGCCAAAGGCATTACCAGCGGATACTTCCCCCTCGGCGGCTGCGTCGCCGACCGCCGCATCGGCGATGCATTCGCGGGCGGGCCCGAAAAGACTTGGAGCCACATGTACACCTACTCCGCGCACCCAGGCGGCGTGGCTGCGGGTCTAAAAAACCTCGAGATCATCAAGCGAGAAAACCTGGTGCAGAACGCTCGTGAGCGGGGTGTCCAGCTAGCGGACCGTCTAACCGAGATGAAGGAAAAGCACGCGATTATCGGCGACGCGAGGGGCATGGGGTTGGTGCAGGGTTTGGAGCTGGTGGCGGATCGGGAAACTAAGCGATCCTTCCCGAGTGAAGTTGGCATTGGTGGACGATTTACCGATGCGC
Source organism: Dehalococcoidia bacterium (assembly GCA_965232825.1). Lineage (GTDB taxonomy): Bacteria > Chloroflexota > Dehalococcoidia > Lucifugimonadales > Lucifugimonadaceae > Bin127. Next base: position 1,700,859 of record OZ247429.1, read on the forward strand.
TAAAACACCGCGGGGTTTGGATACGCGTTGGCGGCTACATCCTGCCGGTTTCGCCTCCGCTGTCGATCACGGCGCAGGAGTTGGACGAGCTTTGCGATGCGGTGGAGGATGCGGTCGTGGAGGTTTCGGCGGGGTTGGGGTTGTAAGGAACGTTATAGGTTAGCGGCGGTTTGTTGGGAGTCGCCCAGTGTTGATGGCGTGGATTGCGCTGGAGTTGTAGCATGAGCGCGAAGGGGTGCTGTGCACAATCCTCCCCCTTGATGCCCAAGGGGGAATTAAAGGGGGTTTGGACTTGGTACTTCGCTTTGCACTCCGTTGCCCGGCCCCTCTGGATTCCGGCTTTCGCCGGAATGACGGACGTTGTGCACAAATCCCAAAGGGGTGGGGTTGACGGTCATGGTGGCGATTTTACGAGGTTTCGTCGCGAGTTAGAATCAGCATATTGAATTTCGGATTCGACGCATGTAATGATCACTTCCGAACACATAGAAACTGCCCGACAATTCCTGCTCGACGCAGATCGTGAATTCGAGGACGGCGACATACTTCAAGCCTCCGAGAAGCTTTGGGGTGCCGCTTCGCACGTTGTGCTAGCGGAGATGCGTCGGCGCAGTATCACCCCATCTGGTCACAAGGCGACGGTCGATGCCGTCGAACTAATTGGCGAGGATTACGAGGATCCGTCGTTGCGGCCGCTCTTCACGTCGGCCGAGATGTTGCACGCCAACTTCTACCACGGTTTTCTGGACGCTGAACGATTCCAAGAGCATCGCGACCTGACCCGCCAGTTCGTGGAACGTTTGCTGGCATTGTCGGCTTGATCCGTATTAGTTGAGTTGTCCTTGTTCGGGGTCTTGGCTGGCGTTGAGGATGTTCTGCCACTCGGAGACTAGTTGGTGGTGGAAGTGTCGGCGGGGTTGGGGATGTGATGTTTGGTGACGTGTCGCTGAAACGACCCTACGGACGCGGGGTGTGTACGACGTTAGTATGGGATTCGCAGGAGAATTGCGAATGACTACGACATGGCGCGGGCGATCAAGCACGAAATCTGAGGATAACGGTGCGACTACTGGATATGAGGCGCAGCTTTGGCAGATGGCGGATGCGCTTCGGGGGAGTATGGATGCGGCGGAGTACAAGCATGTGGTTTTGGGGTTGTTGTTTTTGAAGTACGCGTTTGAGGAGGCTCGGTCGGAGTTGGAGGCGCAGTTCGATGAGGGTGCCGATCCGGAAGATCCTGATGAATACCGCGCTGAAGGTCATTTCTGGGTGCCCGACGAGGCTCGTTGGGATTATCTGAAGTCGCAGGCCAGACAGCCGACCATAGGTGTGATTGTCGACCACGCGATGACGTGTATCGAACGTGATAACTCCTCGTTGAAGGACGTTTTGCCGAAAGACTATGCTCGGCCAAACCTCGACAAGCAGAGCTTGGGTCGATTGATCGATCTCATCAGCGACATGGAACTCGGCGATCGGGCGTCACGCTCGAAAGACATGTTGGGGCGCGTCTACGAATATTTCCTCGCCATGTTTGCGAGCGCAGAGGGCAAACGCGGTGGCGAGTTTTACACGCCGCGTTGCATTGTCAACGTGTTGGTCGAGATGCTGGAACCGTACCGAGGACGGGTATTCGATCCGTGTTGCGGATCTGGCGGGATGTTCGTGCAGTCGATGGGTTTCATTGACGCTCATGCCGACGGGAATGGCAACGGTGGTCGTGCCAAAAGCGATATCTCGATCTTTGGTCAGGAGTCGAACTACACGACATGGCGGTTGGCTAAGATGAACCTTGCCATCAGGGGCATTGATGGCGATATTCGGCAAGGCGACAGCTTTCAAAACGACTTGCATCCGGACCTTCGGGCTGACTACATTCTTGCCAACCCGCACTTCAATGATTCCGATTGGGGCGGCGAGTTGCTGGCGGATGATCAGCGATGGCGTTACGGAACGCCACCAAAAGGGAATGCGAACTTTGCCTGGGTGCAGCACATGGTTTACCACCTGTCGCCGAGGGGTGTTGCCGGGATTGTGCTCGCGAATGGGTCGATGTCCTCGAACCAGTCGAATGAGGGTGAGATACGCAGGAACCTGATTGAGAACGATCTGGTGGACTGCATGATCGCGTTGCCGGGTCAGCTTTTCTACTCGACGCAGATACCGGCTTGCCTTTGGTTCTTGGCGCGTGATCGTCGTGGCGGCGGTGGATTGCGGGATCGGCGTGGCGAGATTCTGTTCATCGATGCGCGGAAGATGGGGACGATGGTGGACCGGACGCATAGAGAGTTGACCGATGAGGATATTGGGCGGATCGCAGATACGTATCATGCCTGGCGCGGCCGGGATTCGTCATCGGAATACGAGGATGTCGCCGGTTTCTGCAAGTCGGCATCGGTAGGAGAGGTGCGGAAGCATGGGCATGTGCTGACGCCGGGACGGTACGTGGGGGTTGAGGCGGTGGAGGATGATGGGGAGCCGTTTGAGGAGAAGATGACGCGGTTGACGTCGGTTTGGCGGGAGCAGTCGGCGGAGGCGCGACGGTTGGATGAGGAGATTGAGAAGAATTTGGCTAGTTTGGGGTTTTGAACTAGGATGCGAAGGAGATTTAAGGATTGGAGGGATGGGTTGTGGTTGTATGGGGTGTGTTTCTGCGATGGCGTGGTAGGGGCGGATTCTGGCGAGGTAGTAGGGGCGGTTCGCGAACCGCCCCTACGGGATTTGTGCACAACTACCGTCATTCCGGCGAAAGCCGGAATCCAGAGGGGCCGATTAACGGGGTGCAAAGCGAAACACCAAGTCTAAACCCCCTTTAATTCCCCCTTGGACATCAAGGGGGAGGGTTGTGCACAGCACCCCTACGGGATTCGGTAGGTCATGCGATGTTGCGGTACAATCTAGCCAGATAGTCTAGCTAGGAGATTGCCATGACCAACTGGTCCTTGCAGGATGCCAAGAATCGTTTCAGCGCCGTGGTAAATGCCGCACTGGCGGGGGAGCCGCAACGGGTAACCCGACGGGGTGAGCCGGTAGTGATGGTGGTATCCGTTGAAGATTATGAACGGCTCCGCGAGAGGAAGCCTGACAACATTCCCACGTTCGCGGAACACCTATTGGCTATTCCCCAAGGGGGCGACTTCGATTTTGAGCGTTGGCCAATGGAGCCCCGTCAGGTGGATCTGTAGTGTTGCTGCTAGACACGAACGTAGTATCGGCCGTCCGTAGGCCTGACCGGCACCCTCAAGTCGCTCAGTGGTTGTCGGTGCAACAACCTGAGTCACTGTTCCTGAGCGTGGTCACTATTGGCGAGATACGGCGTGGTATCACGCAACAGGAACGGCACGACGCCCCATTCGCGCGCGATCTAACAGAGTGGTTGAAGCAATTGCTGACACTTTTCGGAGACCGGGTGCTTGCCTTCGATGTCCGTGTGGCGCAGCGTTGGGGGCGTCTGTCAGCGGAGCTGGGGCATGATGGCGTAGATCTTATAATCGCTGCCACTGCGCTACACCATGGCTTGACCGTCGTTACTCGCAACGTCAAGCACTTCGAGCCGACGGGAGTCAAGACATTCGATCCATTCAGCGGAGGAGACGCGCATGGGCGGTTCGCGAACCGCCCATGCGTAAAGGAGGATTAAAGCGAAATGCCGTTGACGTATGACCATCTTCGCAATGCCACATCGTCGTTGGACAAGGCGATCGGGTTGACGCATGACCAAGAGTTCATGGGGGGTTTGGATGAAGTTGCCCAAGAAGTGTTTAAAGCCGGTTTGATTCAGAACTTTGAGATCACCTACGAAATTTGTCGAAAGCTGATCGACCGTTGGTTGGGAATAAATGTGAGTCCAGATTATTTGTCAGAGAAAAGCCGGCGAGACCGCTATCGGATCGCGCATGAGTACGGGCTGATTCATGATGCTTCCGCGTGGTTTTCGCATCACCGCGCGCGCAATGATACGTCTCACATCTACGACGAGGAGGTAGCAGCGAGAGTCTATGCGGATATCCCGGTGTTCGCGCTCGATGCTAAGCGGCTGTTGAGGGTACTGGAATCGTGATGATTGACGCGACACCGCATGAACTCGAGATTGTTGATCGCATATTGGCACGCTATGTTCCCAATTGCGAAGTGCGAGCTTTCGGCTCGCGGGCGAACTGGTCGGCTAAAGACTATTCCGATCTAGACCTTGCGGTTGTTGGAGAAACGACACTTGATCAACTGATCGTTGACGAACTCAAAGAGGCGTTCGCGGAGTCCGATTTGCGCTATCGGGTCGATGTTGTTGACTGGCACGCGGTGTCAGACGCGTTCCGAGATGCGATTAGGGATGAGAGTGTGAGGATAAGGAATAGTGCGAATGAAGAGTGGCAGGAGACGACGCTCGGCGAATGCGCGGATGTGTTCAACGAAACGGTTTCGCCTACAGAGTTAGGCGACACTCCTTACATTGGACTTGAGCACATCGGTGAAAACTCGCTGGCTTTACTCGGCTGGGGGTCAGCTGAGGATGTGACGAGTACCAAGTCACGATTCAGAAAAGGCGATGTCCTCTTTGGCAAACTCCGACCGTACTTCCGAAAGGTAATTCGCGCTCCGTTCGACGGGATTGGTTCGACCGATATATGGGTTATCCGTCCCAAAAACGGGATAGACGCAGGTTATCTCTACTATTTGATGGCTACTCAACAAGTAGTTGATTTCGCGACGCAAGGTTCGATCGGCACCAAAATGCCTCAAGCCAAGTGGGATCATGTCAGTCGCTATCCTGTCAACCTCCCTCCCCTCCCCGAGCAACGCCGCATCGCGCACATTCTTGGGACGTTGGATGACAAGATCGAGTTGAACCGTCGGATGAATGAGACGCTGGAGGAGATGGCTCGGGCGGTGTTCAAGGACTGGTTCGTGGACTTCGGTCCGGTGCGGGCGAAGATGGAGGGTCGGGATGCGTATCTGCCGGAGGAGAGTTGGCGGCTGTTTCCGGATCGGCTGGTGGAGTCGGAGCTGGGGGAGGTTCCGGAGGGATGGGGGGTTAGGCGGTTGGGGGATTGCTACGATTTAACGATGGGACAGTCGCCGCCCGGACACACATACAACGATGATAGTGAAGGTGTGCCCTTCTTCCAAGGTCGTACGGACTTCGGATTTCGGTACCCGATGAATCGTCGCTACTGCACTGCGCCGACACGGTTCGCTGAATTTGATGACACGTTAATAAGCGTCAGAGCGCCAGTCGGCGACATCAATATGGCGTGGGAGCGTTGTTGCGTGGGACGAGGCTTGGCAGCGTTGCGCCACAATTCGGGATCGAGATCGTTCACCTACTATTCGGCACTGGCGATCCAAGATCGGTTTCGCGACTACGAACATACGGGTACTGTGTTCGGTTCGATCAACAAGCAGCAATTCCAGGCTTTGGAAATGATTGAGCCCGATTACGACTTGGTGATGGCGTTCGAGAACCAAGTTGGTTCGCTTGATAGCCAAGTTAGGAATAGCACGTCAGATATGCGTGCGATTGAAGCGATAAGGGATTCGCTGTTGCCGAGGTTGGTATCGGGGGAGCTAATTTCCTGACTTATTACAATAAATGGCATGGATCTAAACATCCGGAAAGAGATGTTTTCATTGGCATATATCAGTGCCGTAGCTGCGCGCGTAGGTTTGGAGGTGTCCCATACGCGCTACGAAGCCGGAAGCGTGGACGGCATGCTGACGCCTGGTAGGGGACGCGCCAGACAACTGAATTTCCAAGCCAAGGCCACCTCTCAAAATGTTCTGAGGCAAGACCATGTCGCTTTTCGTCTCAAAAAGAACAATTACAACGATCTTTGCGACTCAGGTGTAACCGCGCCGATCATCTTAGTGGTGCTTCTTTTGCCGGATGAACCGAGTGGTTGGCTGACTCACACGAACGAAGAACTTACGCTTCGTCGCTGCGCCTATTGGTTCTCTCTCAGGGGCGAACCTGAAACCGATCAGAAGACCAAGACGGTACATATACCAACTGATAAGATGTTTGACCAACATCAACTTAATGACATTTGGTCCAGGATCCGGACGGGAGGGTTGCCATGAGATGGGAGATACGCGACCCGGAATACGCTTCTTCATTGCCTCTGTGGTCTATCAAGTCCTATCTGAAGTCACACGGTTGGGTTTACGATGGACCGTGGGGCGACCGCGGTGCGATTCACGCTAAAGAACTACAGGGTGGATCATGGGAAATCTTGGTTCCCCTAGACGACACAGTCAGTGACTATCCCGACGTAACGGGACGAATCGTTTCTGAGCTGGCAGAAGCTGAGGAACGTTCAGGATTTGACGTGTTTTCGGAGTTGGCGGCCACAGGTTCGGACGTGATCCGGATTAGCTCCACAAATGGTTACGCAAACACGGCACTCTCAATTGCGGAAAGTTCAGAGTTGCATGGCAACGTTTACGATCTGCTTGGTCAGGCGGCTCGATCTGCTGAGCAGCCGAAGGCCGCCTACCTTGGACGTTACAGCGACAACGTACGGAACTACCTTGAAAGTGTCGTGCCGGTAAACGATATTGCGAGTGGATTTGCGCTGTCTCTACACTCGCCTGTTGAACCGCGCATTGTTGAACAAGCAGGATTTGACGATATCGATTACGGGTCATTTGCGAGAAAAGCGACGACCAGACTTGTGACTGCACTTTCAAGCACGGATTCGATCATCAAACATCTATATGCACAAGATCGACCTCCAGACAACTACAACGAAGCAATAGCGTCGGGAGTTAGCGCGAATTTTTGCGATTGCGTCGCATCTTTGGCGGGTTCAGGTCATGGAATCGAAATAGGTGTCCATTGGGCACCTACTCGGCGTGCCAAGGCTGATGGGCATCCGATCAGTTTCTCGCAAAATACAGCTAGCATTCTTCACGAAGTGGCAAACGATATTCGCAACAAACAGCCGTCTTACGATGAATATATCGAGGGATTTGTTCTCGGTGATGTTGTGCAGCTAGATAGAAAACCTGACGAATTCGATGGCCGGGCAACAATTCACTCTGTACTCGATGGTCGTTTAACCCAACTGTCAGTTACCTTCCCTGAACACGACTACCTAACCATGGTCAACGCGTTTCGAGATCATTCGAAGATAAGCGTCCGAGGAGACATTCATCGTTCTGGCGGTTCGCTCGAACTTCGCAACCCACGAGACCTGACCCCGCTCGCTGAACACTGACCAGCGATCTTGTCGGTGTAGTAGTGCTTTGGGGACGGTTGCGGGATGAGTTGGAACGGTTGAGTCTTGGATTTGAGTATGAGGCGCTGATGATGTTTAACGGAAGTTGATGTATCCCCAAGAGATTTCTATGGAGATGAAGAACGAACTGCAGGTCGCAGACTATTGTTGCTGGGCGATCTTTAGGAAACACGAACACAAAGACGCTACCCATTACAGTGGGATCAAATCGGCAGTTTGGAGCGAGTTCGACATCTTCCAGTCTGGAACTACGTACTACTACCGATGATTCCCACAATCAAAAACGACCTCCCCGAATACTCCGTTTCCGGAGAGAGCCCCTTGGGCTCTTGTCATCGGGGAGGTACCTTTGACCACATTGTAGCACTTTGTTCCAATTCTGGCGCTCAAAAGAGAGGACGCTGCTGATGCAGTTGAAGCGACGTTACGCTAAGGTGCTGAGCTAGCAAATGAACGCATTCTGCCGTTGGGTGCCGTGGTTGTTTGCCGCGTTGCACGTGGCTTTGACTGCTTGGATTGTGGGCGAGAATTTTGGTGTTGTGGAGTTGGTGGGGTGAGCGGCATCAACGATAGGTGGTAAGGGAAGGTTTGAAATCTGCCCCTACGATGGTGGATCGTGGAGGTAGCGAACGTCCGAAGTAGGTCTGCACTAACTACTGTTATCGGTGGTGCGTATCCGTATCCGATTCGGCGATACAACTATCAGCGTTCCGGAACGCAGCGACGCTGAATATTGTTCGATCAGCTCCAGCATCGCAGCGACTTTTTCGGATATGGGCATATCGACGAACCGAACGATGCATGGATTTGGTAGCTGGTGAACAAAGACCAACTCGCCGAAGTCCTTGTCTTCCGTCAGGATGACGCGATCATCGTCGTATGCGAATGTGAGAAGTGCCTCATCAGTTGCGCCAGGGTCAATATCGATGGCAGAAACGACATCATGACCGTGTTCAAGCAACGTCGCTTGCATGGTGCGGGATGCCGTGCATACGTCGAGCAGAAACTTCACTACGCTTGATGAACCGGAACGCGCTCATGCACTCGTTCGCCAGACATGGAACGGTGCGCGAAGAGGAGGCATGCGCGAATGTCCTCGGGTTCGAGAATCGGATATTCTCGAAGGATCGTCTCGGCGTCGTCTCCAGATGCCAGCATTCCCAAGACGTGTTCCACAGCTACACGCATATCGCGGATGATCGGCTTACCGCCAAAAATGTCTGGTCGGACTGTGATGCGGCTCAGCAGTTGTTCATCGTTTGACACGGATGCCCTCCAGCGCGAGGTTGCAATGGTAAGCAATATGCTTCCCGGAAACGATCGAGTGGCAATGTTTTATCGAGGATATGCGTGTTCACACGCACCTTCGCGACTGACCTGATTCTACAGGCATGGGCTAGACCTGAAGCAAGATCGGAAAGGCCTTGGATTATGATGAAGCGCAGGAAAACGCATGCAAGTGAGTGATCTTGAGTTGGCGTGAGCACATAGCCGTCGATCCGAATGTCCGTCACGGTCGAGCCTGTGTCACTGGCACTCGGGTGATGGTGTCTGTCATACTCGACAACCTCGCTGCTGGATTGACCGTTGATGAGATTGTCGAGAGCTATCCGTCGGTATCTGCTGATGCGGTCGACGCGGCGTTACGCTACGGTGCTGAGCTTGCCAAGTAGGGACGGTTCGCGAACCGCCCATACAATTGGCACGTGATGACCACCGTCACCGAAAACGATGTCGAGCAGCTAGCTCTCAACTGGTTGTCGGATGTTGGTTGGGAATCTATTAATGGCGCGGATATTGCGCCCGATTCCCCTAATGCCGAACGCGACGATTTCGGAGTTGTGATTCTTGAGGGTTGGTTCCGGAGTGGGCTTGAACGGCTGAATCCAGGTCTCCCCTACGAGGCTTTGGAGGATGCGTATCGGAAGTTGGTGGCTCCTCAGGGGACATCGTTGGCGGTGAAGAACGAGTCGTTTCACCGGATGTTGGTCGAGGGCGTCAATGTGGAGTATCGGGATGGTGAGGGGCGTATCCGAGGTGCGCAGGTGCGGATGATTGATTTTGAGGATGTGACGGCGAATGATTTCTTAGCAGTGAATCAGTTCGCGGTGGTTGAGAACAAGAACAGTCGTCGGCCGGATGTTGTGCTGTTTGTGAATGGGTTGCCGTTGGGGATCATCGAGTTGAAGAATCCGACGGATGAGGATGCGACGATTTGGACGGCTTGGCAGCAGTTGCAGACGTATAAGTCGGAGTTACCGACGCTGTTTTCGATGAATGAGTTGCTGGTGGTCTCGGACGGGTTGGAGGCGCGGGTCGGTACTTTGACCGCGGGTAAAGAGTGGTTCAAGCCTTGGCGGACGATTTCAGGACTTGATGTGGATGATGGCTCGCTGGTGCAACTGGAGGTTGCGATACGTGGGTTGTGCGATCCGAGCCGGTTTTTGACGATGGTGCGGGACTTTGTTGTGTTTGAGGATGATGGCGGAGGTGTGCCGATGAAGAAGATGGCGGGGTACCACCAGTTCCACGCGGTGGAGTTTGCGGTGCAGGAGACGGTAAGAGCGTCTCAGATGGTGGACGAACACGGGCTCTTGATTGATCCGGGGAGCGGATATGAGACGGGTCGGCGGCCGGGCGGTGATCCGGGTGACAAGCGGATCGGTGTGGTTTGGCACACGCAGGGCGCGGGTAAAAGTTTGACTATGGCGTTCTATGCGGGTCGGATCGTGCGTGAACGGGCGATGAGCAATCCGACGATTGTGGTGTTGACGGATCGGAACGATTTGGATGACCAGTTGTTTGGGACATTTTCGAGGTGTCGGGATTTGTTGCGGCAGGATCCGGTTCAAGCTATTGATCGGAAGGATTTGAGGGCGAAACTGTCTGTGGCTTCTGGTGGCGTGGTGTTCACCACGATCCAGAAGTTTTTTCCCGACGAAAAAGGCGACGCGCATCCGATGTTGTCGGATCGTCGGAATATCGTGGTGATCGCGGATGAGGCACATCGGAGTCAATATGACTTTGTGGATGGGTTTGCAGCGCACATGCGGGATGCTTTGCCGAACGCGTCGTTCATTGGGTTTACGGGTACTCCGATTGAGTTCGAAGACCGGAACACGATGTCGGTATTTGGCGACTACGACATCCGGCGCTCAGTTGAAGACGAGTCGACGGTACCGATTCACTACGAGAGTCGGTTGGCGAAGCTCGAGTTGAACGAGGACGAGCGGCCTAAGATAGACGACGAGTTTGAAGAGGCGACCGAGGGCGAGGAGATTGAGCGTAGGGAGAAATTAAAGACGAAGTGGGCTCAGATTGAGGCGATTGTTGGTACGGAAGATCGGTTAAAACTGATTGCGCAGGATATCGTCGATCACTTTGAGGCGCGGCTGGATGCGATGGAAGGGAAGGCGATGGTGGTATGCATGAGTCGCCGGATATGTGTGGACCTATACAACCAGCTAGTGGCATTGAGGCCCGATTGGCACGATGAGGACGACGATAAAGGAGAGATCAAGGTTGTGATGACGGGTTCGGCTTCGGATCCGGTTGATTGGCAGCAGCATGTCCGGAACAAGGGTCGGCGCGAGGGTCTGGCGAAGAGATTCCGTGATAGTTCGGATGCGTTGAAGATGGTGTTGGTCCGCGACATGTGGTTGACCGGTTTCGATGCGCCAAGTTTGCACACGATGTATGCGGACAAACCGATGCGTGGTCATAATCTGATGCAGGCAATCGCGCGGGTCAATAGGGTTTTCAAGGACAAGCCGGGCGGGTTGATTGTGGACTATCTGGGGCTGGCACCGGCGTTGCAGTCGGCGGTTCAGACGTACACGGAGAGTGGGGGTACGGGCAATGCGGTTGAAGATTTGGATAAAGACACGGCGGTTGCGGTGTTCCTCGAGAGATACGAAGTCTGTGAGGGCTTATTCCACGGTTTCAACTGGGCACCTTGGTCGACTGGCGGTGCTGAGGTTCGGTTGAAACTCTTGCCGCCCGCTCAGGAGCATGTATTGGCTTTGGATGATGGGCGCGACAGGTGTCTTAAGGCAGTGAGGGAGTTGTCACAAGCATTTGCATTGGCGACACCACGTGACGAGGTGTTGGCGAAACGGGACGGCGTTGGATTTTTCCAGTCGGTGCGTGCTGCGTTGATGAAGCGCGATGAGAATGAGCGGATGCCAAGCGAGGATTTGGATCAGGCGGTACGACAGATCGTCGCAAACGCGGTTTCACCAGACGGAGTCATCGACATATTCGAGGCAGCGGGTCTGAAGAAACCCGACATCTCGATTCTGTCTGAAGATTTCTTGGCCGAGGTGAAGACGATGGAGAGAAAGAACTTGGCGGTGGAGTTGCTAAGGAAGTTGTTGCAGGGCGAGATTACCAAGCGTCGGAAGCAGAATGTCGTACAGGCTCGGTCGTTTTCCGAGATGTTGGAAGAGGCGTTGAGGAAGTACCGCAATCGAGCGATTGAGGCGGCGCAAGTCATTGAGGAGTTGATCGAATTGGCGCGGGAGATGCGTGAGGCGAACGCCCGTGGAGAGGAATTGGGTTTGGAGTTTGATGAGTTGGCGTTCTACGATGCTCTGAGCGAGAACGAAAGCGCGGTGGATGTGATGGGCGATGAGACTCTCAGTTTCCTTGCGCGCGAATTGGTGCAGACGGTGCGGAACAATGTGACCATTGATTGGACGATCCGGGAGACAACGCGAGCGCGGTTGCGAGTGTTGGTGAGGCGGATGCTGCGCAAGTATGGATATCCGCCGGATATGCAGGAGAAGGCTACGCAGACGGTGTTGGAGCAGGCGGAGGTTTTGTCTGAAGGTTGGGCGGTGGCGTAAATCTTCGCCCCGGAGGCTGGCTATCCTTCCCAATCCCAAAGCTCTTGTGCGAAGGCGAAGGTTTGGGGCATCCCGCCCGAGTGCACGAACACCACCGGCACGTCCGGGGCCAGCCGTCCCGCCCTAATCTCTCCAATCAACGCCGACATGGATTTGCCGGTGTAGTTCGGGTCGAGGATGATGCCTTCGGTTTTGGCTACTAGGTGGATGGCTTCGAATACGCCGTCGTGGGGGACGCCGTAGTCGGTGCCGGAGTAGCCGGTGATGGTGTCGAGGTCGCTGGGTTCGAGGGCGGTGTCTAGTCCTAGCAGGTCGGCGACGCGTTGGGAGCGGTCGATGTATGTGGCTTCGTAGGATTCGGGTTGGGTGTGTGAGTAGGCGGTTGCTGATGCTGTCCAGTTTTTGCCGGTGTTGCGGGCATAGAGGCGGAGTCCGGCGATGGAGCGTCCGACGAGGCCCCACATGCGGAGGGGTATGTCGGGCCCCCTTTGTCCTTCGGACATTTCCCCCGCCAGCGGGGGAAACCCTGGGTCTTTGCCGCTCTGGGTTACGGGTTTCGATGGGATGACGTGTCGTTGCGAAGAGGAGAGGAGGTAGGCGATTTGGGCGTCGAGTTCGATGCCGGTCTCGAGGAAGCCGATCATGCCGGCGATGTCGGAGAAGTCGTTGTCGGAGAGGATGGTGGCGTTTCGGCCGCTGTCGTTTTCTTCGGAGACCAGTTTTTCGGCGACCGAGCGAGAGTATTCGCCTGGGACTCGGTGAATCTCGGCGCCGGTGAGGTGACCGATGAGGAGATTGCCGACGACGGGGGCGTCGACCATATCGACGGCGACCATGTGGCACTTCATGCCCATCTTGGCGCAGGACGCGGCGACGAATCGGGCTTGGTTGGAGTGGTAGTGGTTGATGTTGACGACAGTGTCGAAGCCGCGTTCGATTAGGTGGGCGAAGAGGAACTCCATGTGTCGGGCTTTGTTGCCGCCGAATGCGAAGCCGGTAGCATCGTCGCGCTTGATGAAGATGCGCGGGACAGCGGTGACGGCGGCATCCATAGAATCGGCGATGGCGGTTCGCAGCCGGGGAGCTTCTTCAAGCGGCGTGCAGAGGCGAGCGAGCTTGATGCGGGGGAGTTCGGCGATGCGGTCGAGGATTGTTTGGTTGTTCATTTGGGTGCCCTCACCCTAACCCTCTCCCGCTATGCGAGAGGGGACTTGGCGGATTTTCGATTTGGGAGCTGGCGCGAGCAGGGCTGTTGGCCTGGTATGAACCCCCTTTTGTTCCCCCTTGGACATCAAGGGGGAGGAATGATGCGAGGGAGTTGGGAGTTCGGCGATGCGGTCGAGATTGGCAGAAAGTCTAACAGCGAATGGGGCGTCGGTACTGCGACGTCGCACACCTGCAAACTCATTCGGTGCAAGTTGGGTCGCGGCTTAAAGTGAACTTGCTGAACCGTTAAAACGAGTCGGGATGCGTATCGTGGTGCGCAGCGAAGTAGATGCCTTCGAGTGAGGCAGGTGGGCCTTCTGGGTCCTCAGATTGACCGAAGGCGAGGTAGTGAGGCGGATCGCCGTCAATCACCAAGTAGGCGCTGAGTGAGGGTGAGAGCGGGTTGTGACCACCGAACCACTCGACTACTGGGCCATCGGTGAGTTGAACTGGTCCGTGTCGCGTTGGCCGCCTGACGGAGTCGAGGCTGACTTCCGAGGCACCGGGTGGGCCGATACCCCAGGTCACAACGCCTTCGTAGTCGGCGGGGATTACGAATCGCCAACGGGGCAGTAGTCCCGACCACGGAGCCACTTCGATGGCGGCACGGCCGGGGACGTTCTCAAAAGGGTGGTAGACTTGCCACCGGAAACGCGATTGGGGCTCTTCATGGTCCAGTGGGGACGATGGCGGGCCGTGCGAGTGAAGGTGTTCGGTACTATGCTCGTTCGAACCATCAGTTGGGCCGCCGTGGGAATGTTGATGGCCGTGTGAGGAATCGCTGTGATGTCCGAGCATCAGCTCGCGAGAGCTTTGTTCAAGCGTTTAGCCAACCGGCTTTTCTTTCGAGACGATTGGTTGCGGTGGATGACGCCTTTACGGGTGGCGATGTCCAACGCGCTAATGGCTTCTCTGAGACTCTTGACTGTCGTCTCGTCCGACGGCGAACCGTCGATGGCGGTGCGCGCGGCCGTTACACGCGTACGCACATACGACCGCACGGATCGGTTGCGCGCCGCTCGGCGACGCTGCACGCGCATTGACTTGGCTGCGGGCATTTTACGTTCCCCCTGGGGACCTTTCCAGTAACGAATATATCGGGGTGGACCGCTCGAGCGGTTCCGACTCATTCGATTTTACAAGAGACGACGATGCGGGGGCTAATGACCCGATTGCATTCCCCCTTGTTGCCCAGAACCGGTAGGGGCAGGTTTGAAACCTGCCCCTACTCGAATCAGTTGGTGCGCCTAACCGATGAAACGCCTCGTACAGCCTCGAGACGCGTGAACAACGTCGCCAACTGTTCCAATCCAGTGGTGTAGACGGTGAAGTCGATCCTCGTGCTGCCCTTACCGATGTCCTCACCTGAGGACATGCGGTGGAGATTCATCTTCTCGTCCCGTACCACGCCGGAGAGGTCGTGTATCAATCCCATCCGGTCTGAACCCTCGACCCGCAATCTCGCGGGGTACGACCCATCGATGTGTCCCCAAGCCACTTCGACCAGACGGTCTGGATCGGTAGTATTGCGCAGGTTTCGACAGTTGGTCCGATGCGCCGTCACACCGCGTCCACGCGTCAAGTAACCGGCAATGTCATCGCCGTAAACCGGGGTGCAGCACTGAGGGAAGTTGACTTGCACACCGGGTAAACCCATGACGACGACACCTTTGGCAAGGTCCTTGCCTTTGAGTTTCGCCGCGGCGCGTTCGCCCTCGATCAATTGCGCTTCAAGCAAGTTTTCGGGGCGCTTCTCGTCGATGACCTTGATGACGGTTCGAACAATCACCGAAGGTTGCTGATGCGTCTTGCCGAGATCGGCTACCAACTGATCCGTTGAGGCGTATCCCATCAGTTCGGCAACTTCGTCGGATCCGACCTCGTGGCCCATTCGATTGAGTTGGTCGAGAGCTCGTTTGAGCTGCTGCCGCCCTTGGTGCATGTTGGTGTCACGGGCTTGCCGGCTGAACCACTGCCGCACCTTGGCGCGCGCGCTGTTGGTCACGATGTATCGTTTGTCAGAATCTTGCCAGTCCAAGCTTGGGCCACGAGGTGCTCGAGCTTTGCGAATCTCGATCACGTCACCGAGTTCCAATGCGGTGTTCAGCGGTACCAACTTACCATTTACAACCGCGCCAACGGTGCTGTGCCCCAAATCGGTGTGAATTCGATACGCGAAGTCTAGCGGCGTCGCTCCAGATGGAAGCTCGATAACGTCGCCGGCCGGCGTGAAGACCTGAATCCGATCGTTGCTCAGAATCTCCTGGTCGACGGAATCGATGAACTCGTCGGTATCTCCCTCCATGTCAACGAGCGTCACCATGTCTTTGAGCCAAGTCATCGTGCGGTCGGAGGAATCAACTTTGCCGTCGTTGTTACCGCCTTGCTTGTAAGCCCAATGTGCGGCAAAGCCTTGTTCGGCGATTTCGTGCATCTCACGCGACCGAATTTGTACTTCGAGCGGCGTGTTTTCTGGTCCCCTCACAGTGGTGTGCAAAGATTGATAACCGTTTGATTTAGGTTTCGAAATGTAATCGTCGAAGGTCCCTTCGACCATCGGCCAGAGGCCGTGCACAACTCCCAAAGCGTGATAGCAGTCGCTGGCGTCGTCGGTGATAACGCGCAAGGCGATGAGGTCGTGGATTTCGTCGAAGGTCCTGCCTAGCTCTTCGTAGCGTTTCTTTTTGCGCGCGATGCTGAAAAGATGCTTAGCTCGACCGCTTATCGACGCGTTGATGCCGGCGTTTTCGATTATTGCTTCCTTCAGCCGCGCCACAGCCAGCGAAGTGTATTCCTCGCGTTCACGGCGTTTGCGCTTCACCAATCCCGAGATCGTCCGGTATTCGCGGTGGTCGAGGTAGTAGAACGCACTGTCTTCGAGGCGCCACTTCCAATCGTTCATCCCCAACCGATCAGCTAAGGGCGCATATATGTCCATTGTTTCGCGCGCGATTCGTTCCTGTTGCTCCTCGGATACGTAGCGCAGCGTCTCGACGTTATGCATTCGATCGGCGAGTTTTATCAGCAACACTCTCCGGTCCTCGCCCGCCGTGATCAGCATTTTGCGAAGACTCTCGATCCGCTGCTGCTCACGATCTGCCGCGTGGCGACGGCGGAAGGATCCGCCGTCAATCGCGTTCAATTCAATCTGTTTAAGCTTCGTTACCCCATCCACTAGCACTGCGACACCCTTACCGAACTCCTTGCGAATATCGTCTACTTCGATACCGCAATCCTCAACCGTGTCGTGGAGAAGACCTGCGACGATCAGCTCGGCGGGCAGGCGCAACTGCGCGAGACGCAACGAAACACTTATCGGGTGCACGATATACGGCTCGCCAGATTTACGCGTCTGCCCCTCGTGCGCCAGAAACGCGTACTCGTACGACGACTTTACGAACTCGACGTCTTCTGGTCCAAGGTACGACTGCACCTCCTGCATTAGCTCGGTGAGCGAGCGTTCATACCCGTTCCGGTTCGACGGCTTCGTCGATTTAGTGGTTCGAGAAACGAGTGTCGGAGTAGTTGCCATACGGGACATCATGGGTCGCGCCCAAATCGTACATCGTGGCGATCGACCATATCGTGTGTTTTAGTTTACACGGTGCGCGTACAAGATCGTGGTAACTCACGATGCGGTATTCTCGGATACGACATTTGCGCACGGAAAATTCCTAAATGAACCTTCAAAATGTATATTTCGTAACAGTTGCAATACTGATATCCCACAGCCGAAACGTTATGCATTAGCCTCGATTGTCCGTACTATGTTCATCAACCGCACCATGAATCGCACTTTCGCCAGTTCCTTGATCCCCGTATCGAGGTACGGGGCGGGCTTTGCCATCGGAGCGATCGTCGCGGCAAGTTTCGTCGCCGCCACAGTTGACGGAACGATCGACGCGGCGGACCCATCGCCGGTTAACCCGCCCGGTCCGATCCCGGCGATCCTGTCCGACTCGGAAGGAAGAAGGTTCGAGGTATTCACCCCGGAACAAGGCGGATCGATCATCGGTGACGATTATTCGTTCGTCGCCGTGCCCGGCGATGTCCCTAGCGCCGTGATTGTCGGCATCCAAATGACCAAAGGCGGACCGGCATCCAACGCTGGTGTGACCCATCATCGATACACTCTCGGCGGTGCCTTCTACACGATCGACGCCATTGACGAAAATGGCAGAACACCTTCATCTGACCAAAGTGGGCGCTTTGCGTTCCGTAATCCGCCGGTTGCATGCGTTCCGCTTCCGGTCGATTTCCTGTCCAATGTCGTCAGCGCCAGACTGATTGCGACGGACTCAGAGGGTTCAACGCAAACGGTTCTGAACTCGGGGACGCGCGTTAGTGGTGGAAATCCGACGATTTGCGGTTATGTCGGTTCGGTTCCCGCTACGGTGGCGGTCGGGAAGGAAGGCTCACCTGCCCCAGTGCCTCCATCACCAGTAGTCGAGATTCAGGTCATTGAACTACCTGTCACGGGTGGAGTGAAGCCCGACCATATTGTTGTAATCCTGATGCTGCTTCTAGGCTCGGCGTTAGTTGGCGGAGGTCTAATGCGTGTGTCACGCAACGCCGACAACGGCGAACGCGACGGTTAACCCCGCCAAGTGAGGAGATCCGACAATTCGTCGAGAATCGCGTCCAGCTCCTCACCGTCGTATCGATCAAATGGTTTCGAGCCGGGTTGACGTGTGGTCGGAGTCTTTATAATGCCTCGTCGCCAAAATGCCTGTTTGTAGGTTGTAACGCCGAAGAAGTACTCGAAGTTCAATGAAGGCAACAGTCGATTGAACATCATCCGCGCCTCTGAACTCACGACCTGTTGGCCGTTCTCGTCGACGCCGCCAGCCTCCAGAGCGTCCCATAGCGCAACGTGCGCCTCTGTAATGTGTCCAGCCGGCATGGTACCGGTACCGCCACGACGGTACTCGCCGAGCAGATACCTACCACCCATACCGCCCATGATCGACTCCACCTTTTCACCACACGCTTCGAAGATCGTGGTCATCACGTTCCCCGGCAAAAGGCTCTCCTCCTTAAGCAAACGGGCATTTGGTATCTCTTCGATGATCTGGATGATGGTCGGGGTCGGTATGGTGGGTCCTGTGGGCGGTTTATTGTTCTGCAACCACACCGGCAAACCAGTTGCTTCCGCCAACGCTCCAAAGAGGTCGAATGTCTCCTGGCCGCCGCCCATTCCATTGCACGGCATCGCCATGATTGAGTCGGCGCCACATTCGACCGCGACGCGTGCGCGCGCCAGACAGTGCTCAACTGAAACCCCACTCGCGCCAGCGACAACCGGAATTGACCCACCGACCGTCGCGACCCCGGTTCGCAGAACCTCGTCGCGCTCTTCGTCGGTCAACCTCGGCCCTTCGCTCGCGTTCACCGGCATCACGATCCCGTGAGCACCGGCCTCGACGCAATATGCGACGCAGCGGCGCAGCGACTCGTAGTCGACACTTCCATCCTCGTTAAACGGCGTCACGGGTATCGAGAAAACCCCGCGATTCTTCGTCTTTTCATTCTTGCTGAAACCTTGCGCCATTTTTTGCTCCGCGTCGGATCGAATTAACCTCTGGGTATTGTAGCCGCGAGTCGAACCCGCGACCCGGTGTGCAACGTTCGAGTGGATATCTAATCATCGATTACATAGCGGCACCATCAATCGAAGTAACACAGAGTTTTGTGACTTGGTTCACGCCGATTACCATGTTGTAATCAAAGCCAGAGATTCAGGCAAGAAAGATCCGAATGACATTGCGACGCACGCCCCATTTGCACGAGACTACAGTCTCCTTCGACGACCGCCAAATCAATTACGCGGAAGGGCCAGACGCTGGACCGCCGTTGCTTTTCATTCACGGAATCAGCGGGCGCTGGCGGGATTGGGACAGCGTCATAGACTACTTTGCTGATGAGTGGCATGTCTACGCGGTGGATCTGCGTGGGCACGGCAAATCTTCTTGGGTCGCGAATGGCTACCACTGGCAGAGCTACGCTTTAGACCAAGTCGCTTTCGTAGAAAAAGTCATCCGAAAACCGGCGTTCGTAGTCGGGCACTCGCTGGGCGGCGTCACCGCGCTCGGGCTCACCGCTGAACGCCCGGATTTGGTGCGCGCCGTGGTCTACGAAGACCCGCCTCTTTTCGTGCATCAAAGGTGGGAAGGAAATGAGTTCCGCAACAGTTTCACTGCAACCTTGGAGGTGCTGGACACTGGACCTGACTTTGAAACTCTCGTCGCGCACGTTAAGCAATCAAATCCGATACTCGAAGATGATCGGTGTCGCGATCGCGCCGAAAAGCTGATGGCCATGGACCCGGATGTCTTCCGATCCACTTTGAGCGGCCGCTCCAGAGCCAACTGGCGGTCCGAAGACCTGCTTCAAAGCGCAAGATCGCCTGGGCTTCTGCTCCAGGCCGAACCATCGTTAGGAGCTGCCCTTTTTGATGACGAGGCCGACAAAGCCATGGAATTACTGCCTAATGCCGAGTACGAAAAATGGGACGACAGTGGACACGGCATGCATAGCTCCTTCCCCGAGCGATTCTCCGAACGCGTTCAGAGATTTTTCGACACCTATCGAAACGAGCAAATTTGAGCTAGTTCTCAGAATCCGATTAACGGGTATCCTTATCTCCGCTAAGCAAAATTGTCTCGGCACTCGGCAAACGTTGGAGGATTGAGCGCGCATTGACCGAAACTGAACAGAAAGACAGCTACGGCCTCTCAAGGATTGGAGTACGGTTAGCGACGCTTGTCCCTTACCTCATCGTCTTTTCCGCTAGCGCTTGCACCCTCATATTGGAGATCGTCGCGGGCCGCATCCTCGCTCCGGTCATCGGTGTCTCGCTCTACACATGGACCAGCATTATCGGCGTTGTGCTTGCCGGGATCAGCGTCGGCAACTACATCGGCGGACTCATCGCAGACAGATTTCCGGCTCGGTCGACACTGGGTATCATTCTGTTGGCTTCGAGCATATTGACCCTTGTGATTTTGCCGCTCATCTCAATCGTCGGCGAGTTGGTCATCGACCTGCCGCTACTGCCTCGGATTGTGACGTTGACCGCGGTATTGTTCCTGCCGGTTAGCGTGATTTTGGGAATGGTGACGCCCGTTGTCATCAAACTGCAACTGCAAGAGCTTTCGCGAACCGGCGATATCGTCGGCAGGTTCTACGCTATCTCCACGGCGGGATCGATCCTCGGCGTATTCCTCACGGGTTTCTTTCTCATCCAATGGATCGGTACCCGCCCGATAGTATTGGGCGTCGCGGTCGTGTTGTTTGCGATGGCGGTGTTGTTCGGCGACCTCTGGAAGCTTCGCGCCAAGATCCCCAACGTATTGCCCGTCGCGGTTGCGGTCATCGCTGCTTTCATTGCGTTCGTCTACGACGATGGATTCGAATGGGTCAATTCGGGATGCGATGAGGAAAGCAACTACTTCTGCATTAAAGTCCGGGAGCGCACAATCCAAGACCAAACGGTTCGGACGCTGACACTCGATCAACTTTTGCACAGTTACGTCGCTAAGGAAGACCCGACATTCCTCGTTTACGGGTATGAGAAGATCACGGCGGACTTCGTGGCGCTCCAAGATTATCGAAACGACTCTCCGAAAGTTCTATTCATTGGCGGTGGCGGATATACGATGCCGCGACTGATCGAGTTCCGGTACCCAGATTGGCACGTTGAAGTCATTGAGATCGATCCCGTCGTCACCAGAATCGCGCACGAATATCTCTGGTTGCCCTTGAACACCAGGATCATCTCTTATCACGAAGATGCCCGTATGAAGGCCCGAGATTTCTCCAATGGCACCTACGACATGGTTGTCGGTGACGCGTTCAACGACTTCTCGGTGCCGTATCAGCTCACGACACACGAGTTCAATCAACAAGTCAAGGAATTGCTCAACCCCAACGGAATTTACGTTGTCAACATCGTAGACAACATCGAAATCGGACAGTTTCTCCGTGCATACGTCAATACCATGCAGCACACGTTCGACTACGTCTATGTTCTTCGCGACGACGAACTGTGGGGACAAGACGAAAGGAGCAATGTCACCTACGTCGTCGTCGGGACGATGCAACCGATTGCGGCAGAGGACCTCGATGAGGCGAATACGGCGGTTGGTTGGCATGAACCGATTTCGAGCTTCATGCCCGGCGAGTTTTATGACGAGTGGTTCACAAAGAAAGAACCGGTAATGTTAACCGACGGGTTTGTTCCGGTCGATCAACTGCTCGCACCAGTTTTCCTTAAGAGCCGATAGTCAGATCAGGGATTACACCGAACTAAGCGTCTGCGCCAAAGATCATATCCAAGGCGTCATCGGTCTTGCCGAACATCACTTTTTCCTCATCGGGGGACGCATGATCGTAACCAAGCAAGTGCAAAGTCCCATGGATCGCGAGCATCGCGAGCTCTCGCTCGAATAACGCACCCTTCTCGAGCGCCTGGCGCTTTGTCTGCGGTATCGATATTGCGATATCACCAAGGGATTCGCTTGATTCGTCATCCTCAAACGCGGGGAATTCACCGTTTGTTTCACTCTCGAACGAGAGTACGTCGGTGACGTAATCCTCACCAGCATACTCCTGGTTGAGTTCGTGTAATCGAGCGTCGCCGGTCAATAGGACCGTCACCGAAACCACTCGTTGCCCCAAGAATCCTTCACGGATTAGAATTTCGCCGACCGCTTTTTCTACGACTTCGATGCATGTGGTCGAAACCTGCGCCGCACTTTCATCAATCTCAACTTCAACTTGATTGTCTGGCATCGAATTGCCCTCAGCTGACGTGTCTGGAAACCGCTTCACGCAATCTTCGCAACGTGCTCAAGAGTGGCGAATACTTCGCGTCGATATCCGCCAAATCTGAAGCCACTGTCGTCGCTTCCGCGATCCCGTTCCAGATTTCTGGCGCTGATGTCATGGCGATCTCCGCGTACATCTTCGCCTGCATCAAGTTCGGGGTCAGTCGCTCGGAGATGATTTCAGACTGCGAATAATCGCCCCGGGCGACCGAGGTCAACGCCAACTCCTCCGCTGTTTGGATCGCCTCGGCGATGGCAAACGTCAACTCTTCGGCGGTTGCCGGTTCATCTCGAGACAAATCGTAACGGTCCCCACCCGGGGCAGTTCAGTCTTCAAACCACGCAGAGTCGAACGCCAACGACATCGGAGCCCACCAATCATCGACTTTCGCCTCCGGCACCTTCTGCTGATAGGTCATCATGAGATCGTTCCACTCCTCGGCCCGTTTCGACGACGTATAGCTTTGGAAGTCGCGACGCGGATCGAAGTCGTCCGGTGCCGTGCAATACATGAATAGATGATTTCCGCTGCGGAATATCTCCATCCGTTCAATCCCAATGCCCTTGAGTGCCTCCAGCACCTCCGGCCACACGTTGCGATGGTACTCCTCGTATTCGGCGATGATCTTCGGGTCATCTTTTAGGTCGAGAACCTGGGCGAAAGATTTCATGGGGCGTTCCGTTGGTTTAAGAGTTCGGTGACGAACGCATTGCTCGCTCGTCGACCATTTCGGTAGCTTTGCCAATTCTCCATCCGGGCAGTGTAACACCGCGTGCGCCGTTAACGGGATCGCACAAAGTTGTCGATTACTCGGTGAACTCAGGCAATTGGACCCCGACGATCGTACCGTCTTGCGTTCCCGCGAACAGCATATCGCCAGCGACGGCCGGGCTAGACTTGCACAACCTGCAAGGAGTGTCGCCGACCCAGAGGTCTAGTTTGTGTGCGGCCTTACCACGCTCCAGATCGATCATGTAGAGGACACCGAAGTGGTCGATAACGAAGACAAACGAACCTGCGATGACCGGCCCGCCAATCACCGCGGCATCGATGTTTTCGAGCCTGTCCGTGTACTCTCTCCAAAGTAGTTCCGGAGTCTCATACAGGTCTTTATCGCGTCTCCGTTCCGCTTCGTCGCGGTCAGGATTCAACGCATAAATCGCACCGGATCGGTCAGTGGCTACGACCACATCTTCGGTCGCGGCGATCTCCCCCCGCACCGGCCTTTGTGCGTTATAGATCCATCTGATCCGATTCCCGGTGTACTGAATAATCTCCGCCGCGTCGTTGGCGAAATAGATATCGGCCCCAGATCGAACAACGGCAGCCTGGATCGGTTTCGGATCATCGTCTCCTCCCGAATCAAAGTGCGGCAACTTATCGCCGCGGAACCCGGCTGAGCCGTCTCGAATTCCGGTACTGATCTTGACACCGTGGAGCGTACCATCGTCATTCCCGATGTAGAACGAGTCGTTGTACGCGATTCCAGCCTCTTTAAATTGGCCCTTCAAGGACCTCGCCGGAGGTTTCGGGTAGACCCAAAGGATTTCGCCCTCGGTGTCGCTGTCGGGACCCGCGTCGAAAGCGTAAATCCGGCCACCCGATGAGGCGGCGATCAATTTGTCCTGATAGAACGTAGGCCGCACGTCGAAGCTACCAACGTTGTCAGGATTGTAGTCCCAGCGTTTGCTACCGTCTTCGGTGTCGAGCGCCAATACCCCTTCGCTAGCGGTTCCGAAGAAAACGATCGAACCGTCATCGCTCAACACCGCGCCGGTCGTGACGTCTGAATGCACATTGCGCGACCAACGCTCTTCGCCTGTCGTGGCGAACAATGCGTAGAACTTGTTGTCCTTAGAACCGACGTAAACGATACCCTCGTGCACGGTTATATCCGGCACGATCGAACGGATCGGACCAGTCCCAGTCGATTCGGTTTGGAACACCCATTTGATCGTTAAGTCCGCAACTGGTTCAGGCGTCGGAGTCGGGGTGATCGTCGGCGTCGAAGTTGGGAGCGGGGTGGCGGTGGGGAAAGGAGTCGGAGTGGGGGTGGGCTCTGGTGTCGGTGTAGCGGTTGGAGGTGGAGTTGGCGTAGCTGCCAACGGCGCGCCGGAATCGCCGGGGCTGGAACTGTCGCCAGAATTCGCCGGATCATCCGAATTTGCAGCATCGGAAGGAGCCGTCGTGCCTCCGTCTGCCGGGCTTTCTTCGCTTTCGTCCATGGGAGCCGCGTCCTCGGGCACCGAAGTCGGGTCTTCGGGCGCCGGATCAGGTACCTCAGTCGGAACGGGTGTCGGTGTATCGGTTGGAACTGGAGTATCCGTGGGGGCCGGTGTCACCGTCGGAGTTGGGGTATCCGTCGGTTCGGGCGTCGGAGTCGGAGTCGGAGTCGGTTCTGGTGTGTTGGTTGGAACCGGTGTTGCCGTTGGCACCGGCGTCGGGCTTGGATTCGGCGTATAGGTCGCTGTAGGGGGCGGGATCGGTGTGTCAGTTGGAACCGGTGTGTGCGTCGGGCTTGGTGTGAACGTACTCGTCACCGTGAATGTTGCCGTATGCGTCACCATCGGAGGGCGTCTGGTCTCTGGGTCTGCGGGACTCGGCGATTTGGCCGAATCTGGCTCTTCCGTAGGTGTCCCTGACTCCGTATCGGAACAAGCAATCACCAACGCGAACGCGCCGCTCAACACAATCGCTAGCACGACCATCCCCAATCGCCCGTAAATACGACCGCGTAGATTCCTGCTATTGTGCACAGACAACATCCTTAAAGGTTAACGATTCCCATACGCAGATTCCACATCCTAAGTTTCCATCCTCTCGATACGCAGATCGGACCGGGTTACGCGAACTTTCCGATATAGTCATGTTTGTCAAAGCAGTGAAACGCTCATTCCAACTGAACGCGACCGGAGGTCAGCCAACTATGAAGCGCGTCGGATTCCTGATGAAGATCAATCCCGCTACCTTGGATGAATACACCGAACACCACGCGAACGTGTGGCCGGATATGCTCGACGCGCTCCGTCGCCACGGTTGGCGGAACTACAGTATCTTCGCCCGCGACGATGGCACGCTGTTCGGTTACGTCGAAGTCCCGGAGTCTTTCGAGAAAGCGCTCGAAGGAATGGCGGAGGAGGAGGTCAATGATCGGTGGCAAGAGTTCATGGCGCCGTATTTCGAAATCCCCGAAGGATCCTATCCAGACGAAAACATGGTCGTGCTCACCGAAGTCTTTCACACCGACTGAAACAAAACCATCCGGAGAGGAATAATGGCGCTCCCTACATTCATCGACACCCACCACCATCTCTGGGACCTCGAAAGCAACCCCTATCCGTGGCTAACTGAAGGCATCGACCACTTTGTCGGTGACTACTCGATCTTCCGTCGCACGTACCTGATCTCGCACCTCCACGAAGACGCGAAAGGCCTGCCTCTCGTCAAATCCGTTCACGTCCAAGCCGAGTGGGATCACGAGTCGGATCCGGTAGGGGAAACGGCCTGGCTACAGAGTGTTGCCGATTCCAACGCCTCGCGAGGCATGCCAAACGCAATCATCGGATTCGCGGATTTATCCCAACCTGACGCCGCTGAACTCATCGGGCGCCACGCGGAACACGCCAATTGGCGGGGCATCCGTCACATGCTCAACTGGGCCGAAGACCCGAAGTGGCAGTTCACCGACCGAAACGACCTGATGACCGATCTCGACTGGCTACGCGGCTATCGCGCGCTGGCCGATCATGGCGGTTCGTTCGATCTCCAAGTGTGGCCGTGGCAACTCGCAGACGCCGCTGATCTCGCACACCGCGTTCCTGACGTGTCGATTGTTCTCGACCACACCGGAATGCCGAGGGATTGGGATGATACCGGCATCGAAGTCTGGCGCAACGGCATGAAAGCGCTCGCCAACACCGACAACGTCTCGGTCAAGATATCCGCTCTCGGTATGTTTGCCGGGGAGTTCACCGCCAACCGGATCCGTCAATTCGTCCTCGACACCATCGACATTTTTGGTGTTGACAAATGCATGTTCGCGTCCAACTATCCCGTCGACATGCTATTCAGCTCGTACGCGGCGATCTGGGAGGCCTACGACGAGATTACCTCCGATTTTTCGGATACCGACCGCGACAAGCTTTTCAAGTCCAACGCCGAGCGTTACTACCGGATCTGATTCCTGTCCGTCATTCCCGCGCACGCGGGAATCCAAAGGGTGATCTGAAATAGATAATGTGTATTGGCAACGAAACCGATTTCGCCACTAAAAGGAGATATTGACCGATGACAATCGCGCATTTGCGAACTTACACCATCAACAAAGGCATGATGGATTCTTGGCTCAAGCTGTTCGACGAAACCCTCGTCGACGTTATGGACGGTTTCGGCATGAAGGCCGAGACGGTTTGGGTCAACGAAGAGGAATCGCAGTTCATCTGGATCCGATCCTATGGAGACTCGATGGATGAGCTCGAGGAGAAGGAAGCTGCGTTCTACGGCTCCGAGTGGTGGGAAGAGAACATGCCGCTCGTCCGCGGTCACCTGGCCCACCGCGACATCAAAGTCATCAAATCAGTGGACTAAACTTCGCCGACACTCGTCAGCAAAATTCTCGCCGAGGCAACATCGGCGCGTACCACACAATTCGAACTGATCGGGACGCAAGCTAGCGTCTCCCGAACCTATATCGTCTTGGTCGCGCCGATACTGAACATCCTCGGTTGGCGCGTGAGTCATCCGGAGTTCTGGTTCATTCCAGCCACCCGAGACGACGCTGACGCCCGCATGGTTCACGCTCTGAGGTCCGACGCGGTGCCAGACCGAACTTTGGCAGTGATCGAAACCCGAGCGCTCGGCGCAGACATTATTGACGGCATCGAATTCCATCTGCAAAGGTGCATCGACACGGGTGTCGCGATATTCGCCATCACCGACGGACGCTTCTGGCACCTCTATCCGATCTTGGAAGGAGTAGTCCCAGGCAAACCCACAGCGGTTTGCGATCTATTCAGCGGAGACCTGTCTGATGTCCAGGCAATGACAATGTTGGAGTGTCAAACCCCGGCGTTCACGCAGAGTCTTTCCAAGGGATGAGAAACACATCGAAATGACCAATCTCACAAAATGCAAAGCTCTGACCTTCGATCTGTTCGGCACAGTGCTGGATCTCGGCGGTAGCCTGACGCCGTTCATCGCCGAATTCATCCGCGGGCGCGACGCTCAAGGTCGGGTCGACGCTGGAGCTTTCTGGGCAGAGCTACGGCACCGCCAACGCATCGAGCAGTACCAAGACTCACTCGTCGAACTCGGTCACACCGGATATCTTGAGACCGCTCAGAAAGCGTTCGTCTACGTTGCCAAACTCAACAACCTCGCGCCGACACCCGACGAAGTCGACGCATTCATGCAGGGATGGCGACACCTCACCCCATTTCCAGATTGCCTTCCCGCACTTGAGCGCATGAAATCGTCATACAAACTCGTCGCGCTCTCCAACGGCAACCCATGGTTCCTCGACCATCTAGTCGAAAACTGCATAAAATTCGACTTCGACGACATCATTTCTGTTGAGGTTGCCGGCGCCTTCAAACCTCATCCGGGCGTCTACCGCAGCGCGGCTAGGATTCTAAAACTGGAACCCGGTGAACTCATTATGGTCTCGTCGAATTCCTTTGACGTTATGGGGGCTCGAACCTGCGGACTCCGCGGCATATACGTCAACCGCTACAATCTCCCATTCGAAGACACCGACGCCCAGTACGAACCGGACTTGACCGTAGGTGACTTTGCCGCTATGGCGGATCACCTGCTGTCAAAGTGAACCGAGGTTGGCAAATGCCCAATCTGCCTGACACGATACAAGTAGGCATGAAAAATGAACGACATTGGGTCGTCGCCGATTACATGCTCTACGCGCCCGGCGGCGATCCGGCCCGCAACACGCTGTCCAGTCCATCCATGATTAATGAGATGGAAACCACCGCGATGTTGAGTATCGATCACCTGCTCCCTGACGACGGCTTTACGGTCGGCTTTCACGTCGACATCAAACACGTTGCACCAGCAGCCCCAGGTTCGCGCGTAAAGACTACCGCCGAACTCCTCGAAATAAACGAAACCCGTTTCCGGTTCCATGTCGAAGCCCGAGATATCGACACCGGCAAGCTCATCGGTATCGGAACGCATCGCCGAGCCGCAATCTTCCCCATTGGTCCGTAATTGGGACGCCTAGGTCAGATTCGATCTGGATCGGCAGATCCGGCTTCACTCGCCCATCGACGTTCGCCTTCCAGATCCGACAGCGACACCGTCCCGGACAGACGTTCGTTCTCAAATACGAGCAACAAATCGATCCCGCGCCTAGACAGCAACTGCCGCGCCAATGACAGATCCGAATCCGGATCGATCACGGATGTAGATACAGGTCGCGCAACATCCGCCACCGTCAACCCGATTCCCTGATTCTGGCTCAATCCCAACGACGTTACGTCCGTTAGGGAAATCACACCTGTGACCCTGCCGTCGTTGATCACTGGTAGCGATACATGCGGATGCAGCGACATCACATTCCTCACGGCCGCATCTAAAGGCGTCGACGCATTCAACGCTGTCGGAACCATTGACATCACCGACCGAACAGGTACCCCGACAGCTTTCTCGCGTCGCTGATTTCGACTTGCTCGCCGGGTCTCCGCGGTTGATGCCGGCAAGATGAACATGGCGATTATGAAAAACCACAAACCACTGGTCAGATCGTTGCTCCTGATGATCAGAACGATTCCCGCCGCAATCATCCCGATTGCCAAGATCTGACCCGCTCTGCCAGCCACACGCGTCGAAAATCGACGATTGCCGGTTACTCCCCACAACACGGACTGCAATACGCGACCGCCGTCGAGTGGCAACCCGGGCAACATGTTGAACACGGCAAGCGCAATGTTCTGCAGTCCGACGTAAAACAATATTCCCTGCAACAAAGCGGTTGTGCCGGTCGCCAACGAATCCCGATAGACGAAATACAACAGCGACGCCACGATGCCGATCGCCAAAGACATTGCCGGTCCAGCCGCCGCGATCAGAAAATCGTGCGATGCTCGCGATCTCGACTCTCCAATGAGACTTACGCCACCGAAAATCATCAGCGTAATGGACATAACCGAGTAACCGAGACGCTTGGCCGTCAGAGAATGGGCTAGTTCGTGCGCCAATACTGACAAAAACAGGCAGATCGTCACCGTCCCGGCAACGATCCACTCTTGGGCCGGAGTCAGCCTGATTGAAATGAACGGCAATCCCCCGGAGGCGATCAGCATCGTAATCAAAACAAACCCGATCAGCCACGACCAGTGGACCTGGATCGGGATGTCAAAGAGTTTGCCGATGCGCATCGTTTGGGGGTGAGTAGGGAGAGTAAGGGCGACGAATTTTGGTTGCGACGCCTTTCATTAAATACGATGTTTGAGGGGAATCATATCTGTTCGGCGGCGGAACAATCAGATTGATGTGTAGCGCACCGATTGCCAGGCCGACGTTAGGCCAATCGCACAAAGTAAGTTGCGGCTATGGATCAATGCGGTCAACGGGTTGACCGTTCTGCAAATTCTCCCACGCGTGATGCAATTCGGAGTTACGCTTTCTGACCCAATCCATCAATTGACGACGTTTTCTCGTCGGGAAATGCCCACGATTCACTTCAACAGGATTGAGCGCAACTTTAATCCGATGCTCCCCATACCGTGCGTGTATGTGAGGAGGATCGTGGTCGTTTGAGTGGATCGAGATTGTGATGCCATCGAACCTACAGAGTTCAGGCATGTGCGACCTGGTGATGCAAACCTTTTTCTGCCTCTTCGATCGGCACCCCAGTTAGTTCGAAATAAAACGGTTCGGGGCAAAGATCCACTTCACCTACCCAGATGAAGTCACCCGATTCATCGATCCGCGCGTCTTCGAACACCTGCCTATCATCCCAGTTTTCGAAGAACCCGCCTCGACTTCTGAGAGAAGACAGGTCGACCTCGCCTTCTACGCCATCCGAGAACTTCACCCAGATGTGGTATCCTTTTCGAGCTTCCACCGATACAGCCAGAATCATTTTGCCAATCCCTTCAATGTTGAACTCATTCTACGATAGTGGTTGATCCCGATTTTCACTGATTGTAGAAGGTTAAGCCTGTCCAAATGTCCGCAATCGAATCGTTTGACACCACGATAGCTGCAGCCGAACGCGCCGGCGTCCGTTTCGATGACGCATCGCCACCCGGATCGCATCGCATACTCCAGAACGGCGAGTTCGAACTCAACTTCATTGATTGGGGCGACGAAACCGGCAGCAAACCAACGTTGATCTTCATCCACGGCTTCCTCCAACAAGCCAGAACCTGGGACTTCACGTGCCTCGCTCTGCGGTCCCGCTTCCGATGTATCTCCCTAGACCTCCGCGGCCATGGCGATAGCGGCCGTCCAGTCGCTCCCGACTACACGACCCACGACTACCTTGCAGACCTATACCGATTGATCGACCACCTCTCCCTAGAATTAGGCGTCGACCGATTCGGTCTGTGCGGTCTTTCCCTCGGCGGCAGCCTCTCGTACATCTACGCTTCCGAGAACCCAACCACCGTCGACGCGATAGTCGTCGTCGATGTCGCCCCAGAGATGAACCGCGAAGCCCGAAAAGGCATACGACGCTACATCTCAGCTCTGCCGAAAGACGGTCCGTTCGAGGACCTGGTTGCCAAAGTGGCCAAAATGAGCCCGATGCGCAATCGAGAAGCCGTCCGAGGGTCGCTGTTGCGAGCCACCCGCATCCGGTCCGACGGTAGTTGGGAATGGAAGAACGACCCGCGGCTGTTCGATTACCACCGCCCCAGCTTCACCTCCGATGACTACTGGGCAGCCCTCGAAAAAGTAAATGTCCCTTCGCTCTTCGTCATCGGACAAAACTCAAAACTCGTAAGACCCGAAACCGTCCGCCGCATGGTCGAGACCGTTCCCGGCAGTTCCGCCACATACGTCCCCAAAGCCAGCCACCGTGTACCCGGAGACAACCCTATCGGCTTCATAAAAGCCGTCTCCCCATTTCTGAAACGTTACGTACCTTGATAAGGCGTTGGGACGTGTAGGCGCAGAGGTTTCAAACCTGTCCCTACTACGCGGGGATGCCCGCGGCAAGACAGAATCCCCTCTCTCTCGATGAGATAGGGCTAAGGTGAGGGTGATCTCCGCGCGCCCATGCTCAACCACAACCCTCCCAAAATCACCACAGCACCCATCATCACCAACAACATCAGAGCGTTGCCCACTGGCGCGTACCCGCCGGTATCAGGCTCTGCTATCTCATCCGGATCCGGCGTCGCCGTCGGTATCGCATCCGGAGACCCCGCAGTACTCACCGCGATCGTCGCCGGCAGCGTGCCGAGGTTGCCGCACACATTGACACTCGGCGATCCAGTGATCCGCACCGATGCCGAAAGCACTGTCAGCGTGCCGTCCGGGTTGTCCGCGACCAGCGCAATGTCCGAGATGTCATGCCTCGCGGCAGGTGGCAGCGGTACACAAACCTCCACAGGCGAGTTCAAGACGTACGATGTTCTTGCCGCTCCATCGGCGTCGACAGCCAGCACGTCGTAGGCATCGCCGACCAAGGTGTAGCGATGCGCGGTCATGCCGGCATTCGACGCTGGACCCGAAGCGTCGACACGGACACCAACGATCTCGAGGTTTGGAACCACGCCGGGATCGGCGGACAGCGTGACATCGTCGCCATCGAAGCTGCCGCCGTCCTCGGGCGTGAAGACTTCGTACTGACGACCCTCGGCATCGGCCAGCACCGATGGAATCTCCCCTACAGGATTCTTCGGCGCTGGCGTCGGCCCGGGAGCCAGAGAGGGGCGGCGAACCTTCGCCGTGAATGTCGCACGACAATCCGTCAACGTGTCAATGCCGCACGAAGTGAGAGTCGCGTGAATCGTGTAAGTCCCAGGCGTTTCCGGTGCCGTGAACAGAATCACGCGATCGTCCGGATCGCCATCAGAGTCTAACGACGGCTCGGCTTCGCGGAATTTGCCGCCACCACCTTCCACAGTCCATACCACATCTGTCTTGCCGTCGATCAGCGCATCGTCTACGATATCTTGCCTGCCGTACGGGACGATTCCGATACGGACGGTATCACCCCCGCTTAAGGTGAACTGAGAGACCGTGGGATCCAACCTGTTGATCAAATGTTGCGCGCCTCGCAGCTTGGCATCGGCGACTCGCGTGTTAAAAAACGGGTGGAGAGCACCCGACAGAACCCCGTCGTCCGAAACGCCCCAGACTGCCGTGACCTCGTCTTCCACATCGTCGTCTCTTGCAACAGAGACCGTCACCGTCTGCCAGGTGTTCCAATCGCCCTCGGTGAACGTGGCTGAAACTGGCTCGAACGATAGATCGGGGTTGTCCGAGCCGAATCGCACTCGCAGGTCGCGTGCCGGCTCGGCCGCCAATTTGAGGTCGAAGCTGGACCTTTGCGCCTCTATCAGATCGGCAGCTTCTCGCTGAACGAAGAAACTGGGTAGCTCCGAAAGGTCCGACAGCTCTCGGACGCCCCTGCCGTAAGCGCTGGTGTGACCAGCCAGGTCGGTGTTGGGCAGCCAGGGGTCGAACGATATGCCGGCCTTGTCGGACATATCGATGATGTCTTCTATAAACTCGTGCGGCCGAGATGTCCCGGTTCCCCAGTAGTTGTGAGTGGCGTACAGCCGCGCACGAGCGACCCCGAACGTGCTCCCGGCGTTTTGGTTGGTGATCCGAGCTCCTACCGCGTGCCCTGTTATCGCGTTGTACTTGGCGTTGACCTCGAACCAGGTGGTGGCCGAGGTTCCGCTGTTGAATGAAGGCGCGGCAAATATGCCCAAGGATCGCGACGACCCCTCCAAGGTATTGCCGATGATGTCGGCCTTGATGCGTTCATCCTCGGGTCCCGAGCAAGATGCTATTTGTATCGACGAGCTCACCGGCGCTTCGGGATCGTCGTCGTGACCGTGTATGTGGTTTCCGATTATCTTGACGTTGGTGTTTACTTTTGTTCCATCCGCCGAAGCGCACCAGCCCAGTCCGATCGAGATTCCGGCCGGGGACGCCTGACTGATGTCGTTACCGCGGATCTCCAAGTTCGCCTCAACCGTCTCGCCATCCGGTGAATTAGGAACGAACCAGTTCGGGTAGAACACGATACCTGCACTAACCTTGGTGATTTTGTTGTCCGACACCACGCCGCCGGAGGCTCCCTGCAGGTCGACGCCGTTGGTCGCGTTATTGACGACATTGTCGCTCACTGTTGCATCCACGTAACCGTTTACGTGTATTCCGATGCGGACTTCAGCGCTCGCGTCGATCTGGTTGCCGGTTATGCGGATCGGTAGACGGTTGGTTACCATCCCAGCTTCATCTATATCTGGAGCGTAGGAACTTGAGGTCTGCACACGAATAATCCGATAAGCACTAGCGGCCGCTGAGCTACCAATGGTTCCACCACACTCGGTAGATGTCCTGGTAGATTGGTAGACGCCACGCGTGAGATGGAGCATGTCTAAAAGCAGGTTGTTGGAAATGACACCAGAGGAATCTTCGAAAAATATCGCCCAGAGCGCGCCCGCGGTGGGCGGTGCGTCGTAGACGCAGTCGAAAGCGAAGTTGAAGCGGTCGAGTGTGACGTTCGTGGAGTCTGTGACGGCGAAAACGGCATCTCGGTTGCTTCCGTCCAAGCCTTCGACTATTTGTCTGGGCCTCAAGATAGCGGCCGACGCTGAATCGGGCGCATTTCGGGCACGAAGCGCAACGTTCGTCGCGCCTTCGATGTGCATCGCGTTGCGGTACTCTCCCGCCCCAAACACGAGCATCGCATCGCTCTTGTAGGCATCCTTCAGCGTAGCCACCCCCGTCGTCGCGTCAACGTCGAAATAGGTGCTGAAGGTGGAAGGCGTGACCTGATGAGGCGTCTGGCTGGATTGAGCCTCGGCGAATTGCCCGCTAGAGAGAATCGCCGCGGCTGTCAGTCCAACCAAGATGGCGAGGGGCGTACGGTAAGAGTACGACGGACGCGGAAGCATTCGCCGTCCCTGGTGCAGCGAATTATGCCGATTGGAATCGGGGGGGGGGGGGGAGGATAATTCTATGGTTGCGTTTAAACAACATCACATCTGAAACATTGAGCCGTTCAATGTTTATACCTTAATGCATGGCATGTCTCTACGAATGAAAGTCTGAATGACGGACCCGCAGCACCCGCTAAAACGCCGCTTGCTTCTCCACCGCAGCACACCCCGTCACTCTGAACCCAGTGCAGCGAGGAATCTCTCCCCTTTTGTGTCAGCAAAAGGAGGACGCGTCAAGCGAAGCGAGATGCTGGGGTTCATACATCCACTCAAAATCCTCCCATCCCTAGATTCCCGCCTCAGACAATTTTATGAACTTGTTCAAAAACCAATCTTGCCGCTAAATTGCGGCAATTCAGCGGCAACACGGTACCAACAGAACTGTCGATTCGACTGCGTTCGGAATGAGTGATTCGCGAGTATCCGACGCGATATTCTGATTCGGATATCGGTGCATGTGTGCATGTCCGATCTGAACTGATATCGATGACTCCCGAGGCTGTACGTCGCTTAAGAAACGCCCAACCAACATTTTCTACGGTTGGTGGATCGTTCTCGGCGGCGGTCTAACACAGTTCTACGCGTCCGCTGTATTTTGGCGCGGATTCCAAGCATTCGTAGACCCCATCCTGAACACCACCGGGTGGAGTCACGGCGTCTTTGCCGCCGCCGTGTCTATCCAACGCGGCGAGAGCGG
This sequence comes from Dehalococcoidia bacterium, assembly GCA_965232825.1. Taxonomy (GTDB): domain Bacteria; phylum Chloroflexota; class Dehalococcoidia; order Lucifugimonadales; family Lucifugimonadaceae; genus Bin127. The sequence goes on from OZ247429.1 coordinate 1,735,819, forward strand.
ACTCATCTCACCCTTCGTCGGCGTGATGCTCGACAAATTCGGGCCTAAGCGCGTCATGATCTTCGGAGTCATCGTCACCGGCTTCGGATTCATCCTTATGAGCCAGATGCAGACCCTCTGGCACTTCTACGGTGCAGTGCTCCTTCTCGCACTCGGAATGTCGTTCGGAACCTTCATCGTCTTCGTCGCAACCGTCGGAAACTGGTTTGTCCGCCGTCGTGCCAGGGCTTTCTCCACACTCATGACCTTCTCCGCGGTCGGAGCTGTCGTGCTCCCGCTGCTTGTCTGGATCATCGACACCTACGGCTGGCGACCGGCGCTCTTCGGCGTCGGCATCGGATTCTGGATCATCGGCATCCCCGTCGCAATGATGATGCGCCGCCGACCTGAAGACTACGGACAACTGCCCGACGGCGATTCCGAGCTGCGAGTCGCCGACGGAAACGGAGGCTTCCGCCGGCCGGTACGCGAAATCTCCATCGGCGTGCGCGAGGTGCTCCGACTGCGAGCCTTCTGGCAGATATCGATCGCCGTAAGCGTCGGACAACTCGTCAGTTCAACCAACCTCTTCCACCTTCCAGCCCTTATCGATTACGAAATCGGTGCTTGGCTCGCCGCGACCGCCGCCGGGGCCGTTGCCATCGGCGACATCCTAGGTCGCGTCAGCATCGGATTCATCGGCGACCGTTTCGACAAGAAAATTCTCCTGACTCTCTCATTCCTGATCCAGATGTTAGGCGTCGGCGCGCTCGCACTCATCAATCACACCTTCCTCGGCATCGAATGGGGCCTTATCCCACTACCCATATTCGTCCTCGGCTTCGGACTCGGTTTCGGCGCATCCATTCCGCTCCGGCTCGCCATTCTCGCCGACTACTTCGGACGCCGCAGCTACGGATCCGTTGTCGGTATCGCGAGCTCCGTGAGTGCAATCTTCGGCACCATCGGGCCACTATTCGTCGGATTCATGTACGACTTCACTGATTCCTACCGTCCTGCCTACGCCATCATGGCATTCATGATGTTGATCGCCATACCGCTTACCTTGACCCTGGAATCCCGAACCAGAGTAGCCGCCAAAGTCCGACAGGCCGCAAGAAACCGTGTACGCCGCATGGCGATCCGACGGACTGGTTAGCTTCAAATCACCAGAGTCACACGTTCGTCGGTATACCCTGCTGTTAAGATGATTTCTCGGATTTCATCTAACAAACTCCGTCGAATCAGGGACTACTTCAGCTAATGCCGGGTAACATAATTCTTCCGCAATGGGGCATGGGAATGAACGAGGGACAAGTCGTCCGATGGCTCAAGTCCGTCGGTGACCCGGTCGTCAAAGGCGAACCCCTCGTCGAGATCGAATCGACCAAGGTCAGCGCAGAAGTAGAAGCCACCGCCGACGGCACTCTCGGTCGCATCATCGTTGAAGAGGGTAAAACGGTCCCGGTTGGCACCATCCTCGGATTGCTACTCGAATCCGGAGAATCGCCCAGCGATCTACCCGCCGAAGAGGTGCCACGCGAACGCGCATCGCGCTCGTCCCGACCCTCTCCCAAATTAACCCATAAGGCCGCAACCACCAGACGCGGACGGGTCGGGCCGGTAGTCACACCTCGAGCCCGTCGCCTCGCACGAGAACTAAACGTCGATCTCGACACTATCGAATCCGGAACCGGCCCCAGCGGCAGAGTCACCGAAGACGATGTCCGAGCCGCGGCAGAAGGCGGAACTACGACCTCCGACGCCGGTATGGAATCGAGTCGCACCATTCCGCTCACCGGTATCCGAGGCGTCATCGCCCGCCGCATGTCAGAAAGCGCATCCGCCGCCCTCGTCACCCTCAACACCACCGGCGATGTCACCGAAGCCGTCGCGATCCAACGCCAACTAACCAGGGAGTGGCGCCGATCTCGAGTGCGACCCCAGTACCAAGACCTCGCGATTGCAGCCACGGTCAAGGCCCTCAAAGATCATCCCCTCGCAAATGCCCACATCACCGATAAAGAAGTCCAGATCTTCGATGCCATCAACCTCGGCTTTGCCCTAGCAGTTCCCGACGGCTTACTCGTCCCCGTGATCCGAGACGCAGAGTCGAAGTCACCACTCGAACTTGCCTTGGCAGTCCGCGATCTCGTCCGAAAGTCGAAGTCGAATGAACTACGCGTCGCCGAACTTTCCGGCAGCACCTTTTCGTTGACCAACCTGGCATCCTACGACGTCGAAAACTTCACCCCGCTCATCAACCCACCAGAAGTCGGCATCCTTGGAGTTGGCCGCTTGATCCAACAACCCACCGTCACCAAATCCGGCGACATCGAAGTCCGCTCCATCGGCCACTTCTCCCTGACATTCGACCACCGAGCCTGGGACGGCGCACCAGCCGCCGAGTTTTTGCAGGCGGTGGTGAAGAATTTGGCTGAACCGGCGTGGATGGCGGAGGGGTAGCAGTGGAGCAATAACAGTCTGATAGTGTGGAAACTACCAGAGTTTGGAAGCCAATCGATTGGCTGCATCTGCTTGAATTGAATATCGAAACGGTCTGAGGAAACAACATGAGCCTCAAGATCACGAGCATACATATCGAAAATTTCCGGGCACTCCGTGAACTTGACATTCATGGATTAGGCCGCGTAAACCTGATTACCGGACGGAACAATGCGGGCAAGTCGTCCCTGCTTGAGGCTCTTTGTATTCTTGCCGACGAGGCCTCGCCGAACTCCATCTTTGAGATTATCGCTGAGCGTGAAGAAGATACTGGCGAATCCGAGGATGAGCGGGTCACAGCAGAAATCGAGGGTATATTCCCAGCGTCTTCGCTTTTCAACGGGTTCCCTCAGCTGCCGAATCGCGTTCCCAAAATCGTCATATCAACGGACGGCGATTTTCGCTCGAATCGACTAACAATGGAGATCGCCGGATTATCTGATGAAAGGGACGCAGAAGGTAATCGCGAAGTTTTCGACCAGGCATCCAGACTATTTGGTGACCCAGAGGTAGAAACGGTCATCAGAACAGAGTCGAATGGTGCTCCTAGGTTTTTGCGCGGAGCGCACCTTACGCGCCGTTATCGCTCTGGCAGGTTTTTCAATCGTCCACCCACGACCAAGGGTTTCCTTAACCCATGCATACACGTCAGTCCCTACAGTAGCCAAAGCACGCGAGACATGGAACAGAATTGGAGCAACATCCTGCTGGACGATTATCAGCAAGTCGTTGTTGACGCTTTGAAAGTAATCGAACCGAACATCAGTGCAGTTGCAATGGTTCGGTCAGAAGGCGCCTACTCATCGCGAGATCGATCCCACATCGCTATGGTCCGCGCCGAAAACTTTGGGAGACGTTTACCACTGCGTTCCTACGGCGACGGTCTAAATAGGCTTTTCGGAATCATGCTCTCGCTAGTTAACGCGCGAAGCGGAATATTGTTGATCGATGAGTTCGAGAACGGACTTCACTGGAGCGCACAACTGGAGGCGTGGAAGACGATATTCGAACTCGCCGAGCGACTCGATACGCAGGTTTTCGCCACCACTCACAGTCAAGATGCCGTGAGAGCATTTGAAAAAGCGGCTGCCGAATCAGCAGAATCGGGTGCTTTAATAAGGCTGGTGCGCCGTGGAAACAATATCACCCCAATAACTTACTTCGAGGACCAACTCGCCGTAGTCGCACGTGGCAGGATCGAGGTGCGTTGACATGGGGCAGAAATTGCTGCTGGTTGAGGGAAAAGACGATAAACATGTCCTGATGCATATCTGCGGAAACCGCGACGGGCCGAGCCTCGACAAAATCAAAAGCCACGAAAGCGTTGAGGAACTCATCGGGAACTTGACAGAAGAACTAAGGGCGGCCGTTCACGAAGGAGACATAGTTGGAGTCGTTGTTGACGCGGACGCCGATCTGGAAAACAGATGGGTTGCCATCCGCAACCAAATAATCAAAGCAGAATACGAAAACGTCCCGGGCAGTCCGATTTTAGAGGGGACGATTATCGACCCTCCAGCAGATAAATTCCTACCTCGGGTTGGCGTTTGGATAATGCCGAATAATCGCCGATGCGGCAATTTGGAACACTTCCTCAAATTTCTGATCCGGCAACCTAACGCACTTTACGATCACGCAAAGAGCAGCGTGGCAAACATTCCGCCAGGTTGTCAGAGGTTTAACGACATCGACAGACCCAAAGCCCTGATTCACACTTGGTTGGCTTGGCAAAAAGAGCCTGGCAATCCGTATGGCACTGCGATCACCGCACAATTCCTCGATCCGAATGTTCCAGAAGTAAATACTCTCGTAGAGTGGCTACGGCGACTTTTCATGCAGTGATGACCAAACCAATTTGCGCCCCCACAACCATCCGCACCGATCGTCTGCTCTTGCGGCCGTTCGCGTTCAACGACGTGAAAGACGTGCTCGCATACGCGAGCGACTCCGAATTTTCACGCTTCCTGCCTCTGCCAATCCCGTACACGAAAACGGACGCGGAGGAGTTCGTCGCCCGAAACGTTTTGCGAAACCTAAGCGAAACGCCGAGTTTTGCCATCGAACACCAAGGCACCGTAGTCGGAGGCATCGACTTGAACATTGAGACCCCAATCTCAGTGGCTTCGTTGCATTACGGTTTGTCGCCGACGCACTGGAACCAAGGCTTGATGACTGAGGCGGCTCAGGCGGTCGTAAACTGGGGATTCGAGGAACTTGGATTGGAAAAGGTCTACTCCTGGGCAGATGTCGAGAATATCGGTTCGTGGCGCGTGATGGAGAAGATCGGCATGACCCGGGAAGGCACCTTGCGGAGCCAGGGGGTCAACCGAGGCGTGCGTCAGGACTACCACTACTACGGCATTCTGCGGCGCGAATGGAAAGCCATCATCGGCTGATATAGAGTCAATTGCCAACGCGACTCAGAACCACAATAGAGGACGATAAATTGAAAGCCGAAAACATCCGAGATTGGCTCTGCGGCCCCATGGTCGCAGTCGCAACTCCGTTCAATGAAGACTACTCTTTAGACCTAGACGCCCTGCAGACCAACATCCGATACATGGTCGAAAATGGCGTCCACACCGGTCAAGGCACGTTGCTGGTAGGCGGCGCTGGCGGTGAGCATCCCACGATGAACGTCGACGAGCGCAAATCTGTGATGACCGCCGCGATGGAGGCCGCCGACGGTGAAGCTCCGGTTCTGAGCAGCGTCCAACACACCGACTACCGGGTCATCCTCGAACTCGCCAACCACGCCTACGAAACTGGACTAGGCGGAGTCCAAGTTGGACCAACCTACTACTACGAACCGACAGAAGGCGATGCGTACCGACTGTTCGAGCTCGTAGCCAACGAGTCCGACGTCTCGATCATGATCTACCACACCTGGTGGGAAGGCCTGACCATGAGCATGAGCCTCTTGAGTGACCTTGCCGACATCGAAACAGTGCGGGCGCTCAAGTGGTCATCACCCAACGAAGCGCATTACCGACAAGGCCTGTCCGCCCTCGCCGACCGGCTCGTCTGCATCGACAACTCCGGTCAACAGATCTTCAGCCACATCATGGGGGCACGCGGATTCATTACGCACCTCAGCGGCTTCTGGCCCGAGTACCCCGCAGAAATCTGGAACCTGCTCGAGCAACGTGATTACGAAGCGGCACGGCAGAGGCTCGCCGACTTCAAATGGAGATGGACAGAATGGCGCGCGAAAGTGGCCGCCATGACTGGAGGCGAAGGGCCATTCATCAAATCCGCCATGGAGGCTGTCGGCCTCAAGGCCGGACCTCCTCGCCCGCCCTCAGTCCGAGCGTCGCAACTTCTCCGTGACGAATTAGAAGTCTTCTTGAACGAGTGTGGAGTGCCGCGTTTGACGACACGACACACCAGTGCGATAGCTGCCGGTTAACCCAACCGCCTTCCAACTCGCATTAACGTTCGATCCTAACGCCCAGTGGGCGTTAGGATCGCTTGTGCCGAAACGGCACAAGCTAGGATTTAACGCGTAACCATCCGATTATCTGCGATTTTGGAGCATACGTGCTCGCGACCGACCACATCCAAACTGCTCAGCAATTCCTCTGCGACGCCGACCGTGAATATGAAGCCGGCGACATTCTCCAAGCCTCTGAGAAGCTTTGGGGTGCCGCGTCACATGTCGTCATTGCTGAGATGAAGAGCCGGGGAATCGAATCGCGAACTCATCGATCACTGGTCGAAGGGGTTGAGATGCTTGCCGAAGAGTTCCAAACTCCTGCTCTCGCGGATTGGTTCGTCGCGGCTCAGAGACTTCATTCCAACTTTCACAACGGTGATTTAGACGATTGGAACTTCGATCTACATCGTAGAAGGGTGCACCGATTCGTCAACCGCATGATCGAGTTGACGGGTTAGCACCTTGGCTTAGTCGAGGTTTCTAACCTCGACCACATCATCGCCGATGTCATCAGCCGGTTCGAAACCTAAGACCTTCCCGTAGAAGTACAACTCCGCTTCCTGGGCGCGGATGATGTTCACAGCCTGACGAAACCCATGCTGCTCGCCGGGAAAGCCGATATAAGCGTACGGCAAGCCTTTCGACTCCAGCGCCTCGACCATGATCTCTGCCTGCGACGGCGGCACAATCTCGTCCTCCAATCCCTGCAAGATGATCATCGGGGTGGCGAGTTGATCCATGAAGTTGATCGCCGAGCGGTCATGATAACGTTGCGCTTCCGCCGGATATGGGCCAACGAGCGATTCGAGGTAACGAGACTCGAACTTGTGGGTATCGCCGATGAAAACCATCAGGTCCGCAATGCCGTAGAGCGCCGCGCCGGCGGCGAAGAAGTCGTGGAATGCGAGCGCGTTGATCGTGGTGTAACCACCCGCCGACCCTCCGCGGATGATCACTCGATCCTTGTCAACCAGTCCTTGATCAATCAAATACTGCGCCGCCGCGATGCAGTCATCGGTGTCGTAGATGCCCCATTTGCCCTTGAGGGCGTCGCGATACACCTTGCCGTATCCGGAAGAACCGCGATAGTTGACGTCGACAACCGCGAACCCCCGGCTAGTCCAGTAATGCGTTGAAAGATCCAATCCCGTCCCTGATGCACTCGTAGGCCCGCCGTGGCAGATAGTTACCAGAGGAGGCAACTCGCTGTCGGGCGCCGCGAAATCTTGGTTTGTTGGCTCGTAGTAGTACGCATGCGCTGCACCGTTTTCGGTCGTCGGAAAAACCACGTGTTGCGGCGAAGAGAGATACCCGGGTTCAACGTCAACTTCGCTCGGCGAGTACACCGTTTCGCACTTCTCGGTTGCCAATTCAAGACGGACGACCGCCGGTTCGCGTGTCGGCGAAGCTCCAATGAAAAGTACCGACCCGCCGTCAGGACCAGCTGTCACGTAAGACACCTCGCTAAACGGGATTTTGATCGTTTGGGTCGAATTGGATCCAGGATCGATCAGGACGATTGAACCGGAGGTAGCCCCACCCTTGCCGAGCGCTATTCTTCCATCCTTAAGATGGGCATATGAGGAAAAACCGAACTGCCAATCAGGACGACCGTGATCACTTTCCTCATCGAGGAGATTAGCCATCTCACCATCCCGCCATACATAAATGTTCCACCATCCAGTTCGATCGGTCACGAAATGGAGCAGACCGTTGCTGCCCCAACTCGGCTGTACGATACTCTCCCCGGTTCCACCGACCAATTCTGCCGTGGTGCTGACAGATGCGTCATTGCCGTCGAACGAACCTGACATCAACGAGTTCCCGTCCCAAGGCATATTCGGATGGTCCCACTCAGTCCATGCAATACCGTCATGACTGGTACATTCTCGAGGTGCACAGTAAAAGTCGCGACCAGACGCAATCACCCTCACGGCACCAGTCCTAGTATTAACCGCAACTATCTCGTTGACTGCCTCCTGACCGTCGTCGGTATGCGTCTCTCTCACGCACAGCAAAAACTCGCCATTGCCAGTTATTGTCAGATCGGCGAATCTCGCCCCGCGCGGCACTGGTGGTTCCGCAGTCAAAGCCTCCGGAACCCGGCCATCACGCTGAACGTAAATCCTCTGGTCCGACCAGTTCGTGAAGTAGACCGTGCGGTCCCTAACCGCGTATGATCCCCCGCCGTACTCGTGTACCGCGTTTCGCGAGTTGAAATCCGACGGCGTCAGATCTGTCATCTCGCTGTCCGGTGAAAGCCGCATGATCACCTGACGTCCGCCCTCTTTTGGCCGACCGTCCAACCAATAAACATCGTTCCCGTCACACCTGATTTCGGACAGACGACGCTTACCGCCACTGATCAGCATATCGGCGGTGATTGGAGATTTCCAAGATCCGTAAGGTGCGATGGTTGTCATGGCAAGTGATTTCTGTTGATCGTCGTGGCGGTATCGTCAAATCTAGGATAACGCGCCTCGACACGCCCTCATGCACCGGTCACGCAGGCAATGCCAAGTGATAATCCGATCGTCATGCCATCCGCTCGACGTTGACAGTGACGACATCCACGCCGTGATATTTCTGATGCCGGACCGAAGTTGCATAGTGCCGCAACAACCGGAACGAGATCTCTCGATCGTCCGCGATGTCTGGAGTCTCGCCCAAGTACGACAACTGATCCTCGAGATTCTCGGTTTCAGAAGCCGCGACAAACTCCAACTCGATTTCTCGCCCCACCGAATGAGCTGCCACCACCAGCTGTCTGGAATCGTCACTCTCGGATGCGTCATTCGGGTCATCCAGAAGACTCGTCAACGTCTCTTCACCAACAAGAACGATGCGATTCTGGCTTGCTTCATCCCAACTAGCGGATGAAGCGAAACCACGCAAGAAATCGGTGATTTGCGGCAGAGAACCCGGTTCCAGCGCCACCCTCAGACGCTTCCGTCTGGGCGCTGTGACTTCCATAAATAGCATGGCGACAATGGCCACCAATGAACCTGAAGTCATACCATTGCCAAGCAACACCCCTAAGAATCCGTCGCCAAGCAACTCTGGGAATATCCACTGGTTTTGAAAGCCTACTCCCACCCAAAACGCGAGACCGACGATCAGAGCCTTGCGGTAGTCCAACCCGTCTTGAATAACGATCCTCATTCCCTGCAAAAAGAGCAAGGCAATGAGCACCATTATGTACGCGGCCGCGACAGGAGCCGGAATCGCGATGATCACAGCAGCGACTTTTGGAAAGAACGCCAGCACAAGAAACGCGACGCCAATCACAACGCCGACCCGTCTAGCAGCCACGCCAGTCACTTCCGCAAGAGAGATGCTTGTCGAATACGTCGTGTTGGGCAAGGTGCCGAGTATTCCGGATAACAGGTTGCCGACTCCATCCGTATTCAACGCGCCTTGTACCACTCGGAAATCCGTGGCGCGCGGCTCGCGCTGAGACACTCTCTGAATAGCCACTCCGTCGCCGATCGTCTCGATCGCGCCGATGATCGTCACGATCAAGAAAGCGGGCAATAAGGCCCAGAACTCGACCCCTGGGGTTACATCTATGCCGGGCCATGATTGGAACGGCACCCCGATCCACTGGGCATCGATCACCGTTTGAATGTCGTAAAGGCCGAACGGCACTCCGACGATACAACCGACGGCCACGCCAATGATCGGCGACCATAACCGAAGCGAAGAAGGACCCCGAAGAACTAGAACAGTAACCGTTATCAAGGTGGCGATAACCGCCAACGGGGCCGCGATGTCAGACGTATCCTCAGGCACGTCTTCGAACGAGTTGAACAATATCGGGGCTACCGTTGCCGCGATCAACATGATCACCGTACCCGCCACCGTAGGGGTAAAAATCCTTCTGAGCAACGACAGCCGCGCCGCGAGGAAAAACTGGATGATTGAAGAAACGATGATCAAACTCGCCATCGTCGCGGGGCCAGCCTTCACCAACGCGGCGACGCACACTGCTATAAACGCCGCCGACGTGCCCATGATCAGAACGTATCCCGATCCGATTTTTCCCACGCGCACAACCTGCAAAATGGTTGTCAACCCGCTGATTATCATCGCCGCGAATACGCCCCACGTCATATAGGCCTCTGACACGTCCGCTATTCGAGCGACGATCACGACGGTCAACACTACCGGTGTGACGATTAATACGGTGGCTTGTATTCCTGCACCGATTGACACCAACGGCGGCGGATTTTCGTTCGGCTCGTACCGCACATGCGAATTTGTTCTCGCCATGGTCTTCCTTTTCTACTCTTCAGCTGGTATTACCGGGAGGATCAACCGTGAGGGCATTTCATCGGTGTGATAAATGGTCTGATGCGCAACTCTCAACTCAATGTCTGTCCAGTAGTCTTTGCCCGTGTTGTGATTGCGATCAAAATTCGGAAAATCTGAACTCGTTACATAGAGACGGATGCTTTGCCCCGTCAAGAATCGGCAACCGATCGGATTCAATTTGATGTCGTATTCGTACGGTACGCCGGGTTCAGTAAAGGCAACGCGATCATAGCCATCTCGGTACCGCGTCCGGATGATGCCGTAGGTGAGATTCATGCACAGCCCGTCTTCGTGCACGATGGCCAGCTTAACTGCGAAATCGGTCTCGGGGGCATCCGTCGCCGCCCAAAGTTTGAGGCGGAGGGGACCAATAACGTCGAGATCCTCAGGCATAGGTTCCGTCTCGTATACAAGGACGTCTTGCCGATGGTCGTTGGGCGCTTGGTCGATGGGGATGGACTGGGAGTTCTGGTGCATCAGCGACATGACCGGGTCACGAGGGTCGTAATCGAACTCGTCGGAAGCAGCACCGGGCCGTTGGTCGAACGTCAACATGCCGTCACCTTGGGCAGTGTTGGCCTCGCCGAACGACGAGAGGTATAGCTCGGTGTAACGGGTCTCCGGCAGCGGCCAGGCGTCAGCTCCGACCCATTCATTTCGGTTCAGTACGAAGAGTTGGACCGGCTTCTCGTCTGCCATGCCGTTGTCGATGCCCTTGAGGGCGTAGTCGTACCACCGGACGATGAGGTCGGCGTAGGTAGTCTCGGCGCCCGGTCCATAGTCGATCGGTCCTACGGTGCTGGTGTAGTTGGTGGCGTCGTGTCCCCATGGACCGACAATGAGCCGGTGCTGATCGCGGAGACCTTGATCACCATTTGTGATGATGCCTTCGTAGTTGTCGATGGTCCCAATGAGTCGGTCCCACCAGCCGGTGATCTGCATGACTGGCACTTCGACTTCCGGATGCGCCTCGTCGAAACGCATAAAGTCTTGTCGGGTGTTTCGGAGGAAGGTCTGATATTGCTCGGCGAGTCCGGCAAAGACGTGCTCGGGAATTTCTGAAAGCGGTAGCCACCAGATGTATTTCGAGCGCTCCACGGCGTTCCACCGGAACGTGGCTTCGATGGGATCGGTCGGGCCATCAGTTCGCCCCTCTCGACGTCGAACGTCGGTCGCCATCATGTATGTCCACTCGAGGCGGCGACCAGTCTCCCAGACACCAGAGGTGATGTCCAGCATATTCATCGAGATGCCGGATGCGAGCGCTGCCGCCAGACTCGGCGGGTTGGAGTGGAGGGCCATCCAGATTGCCCATGAGGCATTGGAGTGACCCCAAGTTCCGACTCGTCCGTCGGATTGGGGCAATTTGGCGGCCCATTCGATGGTGTCGTAGCCGTCTTCAATGTCCGTGGTTTCGTGCTTGTCTCGCCACATCCAGAAGTATTCGCCATCGGAGGCGTACCGGCCTCGCATGTCCTGGACAACGACCGTGTAACCACCCTTGGCTATATCGGTTGCGTGCTCTTGGTAACGAGAGGTGAGTTTGTTGTACGGGGTTCGGCAGACTAGGACAGGTTGGGGGCCAGAGTCGGGTTGATAGTAGATATCGCCGCGCAGGATAGTTCCGTCGCGGGCTATGCATTCTTGATCGCGTTGAACCTCTATCTTCAAACCAGACATTCAGCAAATGATACGGCATTTCAATTTGAATGGCGAGCGCCCACATCTGTTTGCCAACGCTTGACACCAACAGTCTGCATGCCGCACAATCAACGAGTACCCTCCTGTTCGCTTAGGCCGTCGGATTGAGACCGCCGCAAAAACGGCGGTCTTTGTTTTTTAGCTTCGGGTCCGGGTGCTGGTTGACAAGTATGAAATCAGGGTATACACTTTCGTGTATACCCCCCCTGAAGCTTCGGCGACAGGGTTGAGACCGTCGGGAACCCGACGGTCTCTGTCATTCAGCGATGAGTCCTTTGATAACCAACGTATACATCGATGGCTTCAACCTCTACTACGGCGCTCTCAAATTCACGAATTACAAGTGGTTGGATCTACGTGCTCTAGCCTCGGTCTTATTTCCTAAAGACGACATCCAACGAATTGCGTACTTCACGGCTCGGGTAAATCCGCGCCCGAATGACCCATCGCAACCGCAACGTCAACAAGTTTATCTTCGAGCGTTGGGCACACTGCCGAATTTGGATATTTTCTTCGGCCATTTTCGCGAACGGCGAACCAGACTGCCGGTGGCTCAGCCCGGACCACGCGGACCTAAGACCGTGGCGGTGATCAAACCGGAAGAAAAAGGAACGGACGTAAATCTGGCCACACGATTGCTTGTTGACGGTTTCAATGGTCGGTATGCCCAAGCCGTGGTGATTTCCAACGATTCTGATCTCGCGAGCCCAATGGAATATGTGAAGAATGAGTTGAATTTGAAAGTATCGGTGGTAAATCCGTCCAAGTCACCGTCTCATCGAGACCTAGCAAACGCCGCCACTTACATCAAAAAACTCAGGCCGACGCATTTGCGAGACAGTCAATTCGCACCTGTGATTGAGGATGCACACGGTACCATCACGAAACCATCTTCTTGGTGATTGAACGCTCACCGAATTTGACTTGGTAATCCCCCCAAACGTACACTTGAGCGCGTAAGCATCTGAAAAAGGCCAAAGGCAACGAACGGGATTAGTAGGTTCGTCCAACGCCATCCAAAGAGAGCCGGTATGATCCGCTGAAAGTCCGGCATGGCGACGCGATACTGAATTGGACCCGGGAGCCGCTACGAAGAACCGTCGGAAGACGTATTAGCCGTAGCCGGGGTTGGATACGTTAAACATCCAGAATTGAGTTGCGGCGTGTAGGTCCCGGCTGTCGCCGGGATGACTGTAAGCGCCGAAACAGGGTGGCACCGCGAGCCACGCTCGTCCCTGTCCCATTCAAACCAAATATGTGGGATGGGGATTTTCGTTTGTTGGCGAATTACCCATCCCATGGAGCCAACACTGGTCATGACACAAACCGCAACCGAATCACAACCCAAGACGCGTCGACACTTCGATGTCGCGCCCGGTGCCAAGCCGAGAATCCTTACCGGCATTCGTCCCACTGGCGCGCTCCACTTGGGACACTACGTCGGAGCCTTGAAGAACTGGCTCGATCTGCAAAACGAGTATGAGTGCTATTTCCTCATCGCCGACTACCAGGCCTTGGGCGATCATTTCCACGACATCGACCTCATACGTGAGTCGGTACTCGACGTAACCCTCGACTGGCTTGCCGTCGGCCTCGATCCCGAAAAGTCGTCTTTCGTGGTCCAGAGCTATGTCCCCGAACACGCCGAACTCACCATGCTCCTTTCGTTCGTGACGCCGTTGGGCATGCTTGAACGCAACCCTACCCTGAAATCCGAGATCGACAGCTTGCCGGTCGAGCGCCGAACGGTCGGGTTCTACAACTATCCAATGAGTCAAGTCGCCGACATCCTGCTTCCGCGCGCACACCTCGTCCCGGTCGGCGAAGACCAAGCACCCCACATCGAAATGACGCGCGAGGTGGCCCGTAAATTCAATCGCATGTTCACCAAGGTATTCCCCGAACCCGCTACCCTCATTGGCGAAGTTGGCAGGCTCGTCGGTACCGATGGCAACGCAAAGATGAGTAAATCCAGAGGCAACGCCATCATGCTCAGCGACGACGACGCCACCGTCAACCGCAAAGTCCGCAGTATGTTCACCGATCCGAACCGCATTCGGGCCGACATCCCGGGGCGCGTCGAAGGAAACCCCGTTTTCGAGTACCACGACGCCTTCAACCCAAATACGCAACAGATCGAAGATTTCAAAGACAGGTATCGCAAAGGAACGGTCGGCGATGTCGAGGTCAAGACGGCACTTGCCCAAGCGCTCAACGATTTTCTCGACCCGATCCGTGATCGCCGAGAGCATTACAAGAACGACATGCCATACGTCGAGGACGTGTTGATGCAAGGCGTCAGGAGGGGGCGTAGCATCGCCGCACAAACCATGCAAAGAGTTCGCGACGCCATGCGAATAAGCTCCTACACATCGTCATGGTCGTAGCCGGAGCCGCTTTGCGGTTTCGGCCCAATCAGCGAAAGCAATGCATTAGCGAATGGACACGACCAAAGATGAATGACGACATGTACACACCGGATTTCGGGACCTTCGAGCGCTTGGCGGGCGAAGGCTACAACATCATCCCGGTATATCGAGAAATATCGGCTGACCTGGAAACGCCAGTTTCGGCCTTCATTAAAGTCGCCCGCGGAAACAGCTCCTTCCTCTTCGAAAGCGTGGAGGGTGGCGAGAACGTCGCCCGATACTCGTTCCTCGGAACCGAACCTGCCGAAGTGATACGAACCGGCGCAGGAACCGGACTCGGAAACGTTGACCCGTTGAACGTGTTGAAGGCTCGGCTCGGGCACATCAACTATCCCGACATCGACGGCCTGCCTAAATTCGACGGCGGCGCTGTTGGTTACGTGGCATACGACGCGATCAAATACTTCGAACCACGCGTTCCCGAGATTTCTGATGAAGCATCCGGCATGGACGTCCCCGAGGCTGTCTTCCTGCTCACCGACTCGATGCTGATATTCGACCACGTTCGCCAGAGCATCATCGTCGTCGCCCATGTCGAAATTTCAAGCGACACCGATCCGAAAAACGCTTATGACGCCGCGGCACGGCGCATCGAAGAGTTGATCAATCGCCTCTCCGGCCCCTTGCCAGACTCCGCCATGCGTCGCGCAGGCACACCCGCGCACTCGACTTCTCGTGCGAACGATGCCGATATCGACTACGACTTCATCGGATCAGCAGCATCGATGCCGGCCGGATGGTACACCGACGGATACGACGAAGCAATTGGGCATCGCTACGTGCCGAACATGTCGAGAGAAAACTACCGACAGATGGTCGAAGCCTGCAAAACGGCGATCTACGACGGCGAGATCATTCAGGTCGTAGTATCGCAGCGGCTGACGCGTCGGACGGCGGTTGAGCCGTTCGACCTCTACCGTTCGCTCCGAGCCATCAATCCCTCACCGTACATGTTCTACCTCGATCTCGACGGTTTCCAGATTATTGGTGCCTCTCCCGAACTGCTCGTCCAATCGGTAGACGGTCAGGTTGCCGTCCACCCGATCGCCGGATCGCGACCGCGCGGAACGACTCCCGAGGAAGACGAAGCGCTCGCCACCGAACTGCTCGCCGATGAAAAGGAGATCGCTGAGCACGTCATGCTGCTCGACCTCGGCCGTAATGATGTCGGACGCATCAGTCGACCAGGTTCCGTGCGCGTCACCCAGCAACTCGAAATCGAACGCTACTCGCACATCATGCACATCGTCTCACACGTCGAG
Organism: Dehalococcoidia bacterium; assembly: GCA_965232825.1. GTDB lineage: Bacteria > Chloroflexota > Dehalococcoidia > Lucifugimonadales > Lucifugimonadaceae > Bin127. Next base: position 1,751,445 of record OZ247429.1, read on the forward strand.
GGCATCCTTGACGACGGATACGACATCTACGATGTGCTGCGCGCTGGATTCCCGGCTGGCACCGTCTCTGGCGCACCTAAAATCCGCGCCATGGAGATCATCGCCGAGTACGAACCCGACAAGCGAGGACCCTATTCAGGAGCCGTCGGTTACTTCTCTTACTCCGGCAACATGGACACCGCGATCTCGCTTCGCACCATGACCCTGCGCGACGGCGTGGCCTACCTCCAAGCAGGCGGCGGAATCGTCGCCGACTCCGATCCACAGACCGAATACGAAGAGACCCTGCATAAGATGGGCGCGCTCATGCACGCCATCGACCATGCCGAGTCCGTAATGGAGGCATGAACCATGCTCCTTCTAATCGACAACTACGACAGCTTCACCTACAACCTGTTCCAATACCTCTCCGAGTTGGGCGCCGACGTTAAGGTCATCCGTAACGACAAAGCCAACATCGAAGAGCTCGCCGACATGGAACCCGAGCGTCTCGTCGTCTCACCGGGCCCCTCTCACCCTCGCAACGCCGGCATATCCATCGACGCCATCAAACACTTCGCCGGAAAAATCCCCGTCCTAGGCGTCTGCCTCGGACACCAAGCCATCGGCGAAGCCTTCGGCGGCATCGTGGACCACGCTGGCGAACTCAAACATGGCAAGACCTCGATGATCGAGCACGACGGCAAAGGCGTCTTTAAGGATTTGCCTAACCCGTTCGAAGCCGTCCGCTACCACTCGTTGGCAGTTCAGCCGGACGCCGTGCCACCTGGCTTCGAGGTCACTGCACGGTCGGCGGAGAGCGGAGTGATCATGGGGATGCGACATCCAGAGATGCCGTTGGAGGGTGTGCAGTTCCATCCCGAGTCGATCCTGACGCGGCCGGGGAAGGATTTGTTGGGGAACTTTTTGGATGTGGGGGTGTGAGGAGTTACCTAAACCGCCCTTTGATCTTCACGCGACGAAATTCCAGAAAAAACACTCCCCTCGACTACTCCACTTCCGGAGAGAACCCGTTGGGCTCTTGCCATCAATGGGGAACCTTTGGTTTCAGTTTAACGCGCTGATTGTTTCTTGGCGCGTCGTAACGGTGTAGCCTAAAGTGACATGTTTGAAGAACACGAACAGATCGTGCTGACCGATCACGTCAAGGGCCACGAGAACGAGGATTTGAGCCCTGGCGATGTTGGGACTGTCGTGTACATCCACCAGGGCGGTGAGGCATACATCGTCGAATTCATGTCTTTAGAAGGCGAAACGATCGCTCTCGCCACCGTGCTCCACTCCCAAGCGCGCGCTGTATCAAGAGACGACATCTCCCACGCCAGAACGATCACCCCGTCGTTGGCGGCTTGAACGTTAGCTACGTCGGTCCGCAACCAACGCCAATGCGTCGTTCCATTCCGATACGCCATCTCTCGCCACGATTCGGAAACCGAGCGGTCAATCACAAACTGATCTCCGCAGCTGGATCAACCGCGTAGACGTGGGGACCCTCTCGACTACTCCTTTTTCGGAGAGAGGCCCTTGGGCTCTTGTCATCGAGGGGAAACCTTTGGTGAAACGATGGCACATCAGCGAACCGTCATGTTATATTTGCAGATATGGCAGACATAACAGAATTGCAAGACGTACCTGCAACTCTGCGCGCACTCCGCGCCAGATTGGATTTTACGCAAGAGCAGCTTGCAGAACGACTCGGCGTAGCGTTCGCGACGGTCAACCGTTGGGAAGGCGGTTTGACTCGTCCGCAAAAGGCGGCGCGGGAGGCGATCGTCGCGCTGGTATCTGAAGCTGGCATAGACCTCGATGATACGGCTGTGGAACCCGCGATGGCAGCGGCGAGTGTGACGCGTCGGAGAGGGCGTCGTCGATCCGATGTCCCCACCACAAAGCCCATGGAGCAGATGTTGTGGGATGCGGCCTGCTCGATACGCGGTGAAAAGGACGCGGCGAAGTTCAAGGACTATCTTTTGCCTCTGCTGTTCATGAAGCGGCTTTCGGATGTCTACGACGATGAGATTCAACGGTTGGCGGAAGAGTACGGGGATCGTGAGATTGCGCAGGAGATAGCAGAGAATGACCACAATCTACTGCGCTTCTACTTGCCGCCTGTAGCACGCTGGGGCATCATCAGCGGACGCGTGGATTACGACTGGCCAGACGATGACCGTGGCCGCAGCTCCCGGCCAAGTGACATCGGAGAACATTTGACGACTGCCGCTCGCGAGGTGGCAAGACATAACCCTTCGCTTTCGGGCGTCATTGATGTCGTAGATTTCGCTGCCGAACGCAACGGAGAGCGCGACATCAACCCGTCGAAACTCGCCGAAGTGGTCGAGACGTTCTCCGATCCGCGCTACCGGCTGGGGCTTGCCGATGTTCAGCCCGATTTCCTCGGACGCGCTTACGAGTACCTGCTGCGGAAATTCGCCGAGGGTTCCGGTCAGAGCGCGGGCGAGTTCTTCACGCCTACTGAAGTGGGCTATCTGATGGCGAACCTAATGCGTCCGCGTCCGGGCGAGACTTGCCACGATTACGCGTGCGGTTCGGCGGGACTGCTGATCAAACTGCAACTAGTCGCGCGCGATCTCGATCCCACAAGTCGCATCCCGCTCAAACTCTATGGACAGGAGTTGCAGGCCGACAGCTACGCCGTCGCGCACATGAACGCCATCATCCACGACATGGATGTGAGGATCGAGCGCGGCGACACGATGATCAATCCCAAGTTCAAGACGCCGGCGGGCGGTGTCGATTCTTACGACATCGTCGTCGCCAATCCGATGTGGAACCAACCGTTCAACCCGGACATCTTCGCCAACGACCAGTTCGATCGCTTCCGCACCACTGGCGGCACTACCACCGGGCGGGGCGACTGGGCTTGGCTACAGCACACTCTCGCCTGCATGAACGAACGCGGACGCGCGGCGGTGGTCCTAGACACCGGCGCGGTTACGCGCGGATCCGGCAGCAGGAACGAGGACCGCGAGCGCAACATCCGAAAGTGGTTCGTAGACCACGACCTGATCGATGGCGTGATACTCCTGCCCGACAACCTGTTCTACAACACCAGCGCTGCCGGAATCATCGTCGTGCTGTCGAAGCGCAAACCAGCGGAACGCAGGGACAAGATCGTGTTGCTCAACGCAAGCCGACACGTCGGCAAGGGACGTCCAAAGAATTTCATCCCTCAGGATGACATCCGTCAGTTGGCGGAGATTTTCCTAGCAGGCGAGCCGATAGAGAACGAGGTCGCTGTAATCACGCGGGAAAAGGCGCAGGAAGTGGATTACAACCTCAGTCCGAGTCGGTGGGTGGGGCAGGTTGATTCAACTGAAGTGGGTTCGGTTACGGAATTACTGAAGGAATTGAACTCGCTTGATGACGAATCGAGGCAACTGTCTGTTTCTTTGTCCGAACTTCTGATGGGGGTTGTCGATGAGTCTGCTTGACACAAGCCTCGTTGAGAATCGCAATTGGCGGAGTGTTGGCGAGGCCTATGAAATCACGAAAAAGCCTCGCGGTCTCGACGTGGGTTTACTGACAACGATCCCGTTCGCGTCAATGGAATCCATTCCGCAAGGCGGGGAGTACACGCCCAACTACACTGAAAAACCACCGAAGCAGATCCGAAGTGGCACATACTTCGAACGTGGCGACATCCTAGTCGCAAAGATCACACCCTCATGGGAAAACGGAAAGCAGGCTTTCGCGACAGAACTCTCGACACCTTTCGGATTTGCAACTACTGAGGTCATTCCACTCCGGCCTCGGACAGATGGAGAGGACAGTAGATTCCTATTTTTCTACTTGTTGCACCCCGATATCCGTAGCTACGTCGCCGAACGCATGGAAGGCACCACAGGTCGACAACGAATACCAAAGGACGTTGTCTTAAATCTGCCGTTCCCTGAGTTCAATCACAAGGAACAGACTGAGATTGCGAACTCACTGGAACTTATCCAGCGTTTAGTGACGCTTGAAAAGCGACTCATCAAGAAGACAACCGACTTAAAACGCGCCGCCATGCATACCCTGTTCACGCGCGGGCTGCGGGGCGAGGCGCAGAAGGAGACGGAGATCGGGATGGTGCCGGAGAGTTGGGGGGTTGTCGACTTCGCGTCGGTGCGCGAGAAACTTCAATATGGCACATCCGTCCGGTGCACATACGAAGTTTCTGATCAACCAGTGCTTCGTATCCCGAACATCGAACCGCAACGTGTCAACTCTAAGGATCTCAAATACTGCACCCTCACGGGAGACGCAGCAGCCAAGTACGAACTGGAAGAGGGAGATTTGATCTTTATCAGGACAAACGGAGTGCTAGATCGTCTTGGTTCATGTGCAGTCTATGATGGCTTGCCGTCCAACGCCCTGTTCGCATCGTATTTGATTCGAGCCAAACTCAAACCAGAATTCATTGTGCCGCACTTCGCCGCTTCATTCTTCGGCTCCGAAATTGGAACGAGCATCGTCTCAGAACGAGCAATCTCCGCTTCTGACGGAAAATTCAACTTGAACACCGCGTCCATCGACAGTCTGCTACTCCCGCTGCCGCCCGACCTCAAGGAACAACACGAAGTTGTCGATGTCCTCGACGCCATTGATCGCAAGATTGACTTGCACCGTAATAAGCGTGCCGTGTTGGAGGAGCTGTTCAAGGCGTTGTTGCACGGGTTGATGACGGGGGAGATTGGGGTGGGGGAATTGGGGCTTAGCAATTTGGCTTCATCCATTCCTGACCAGGAGAGACTCTGATGTCGAGTACTGAATTCGTTGTCGGCAAAAGGCATCTGTTTGGGAATGAAGGCTGGTTGTCTCACCGCGCCATTGTCGAGATTGAGATCTATTGTGACTTGCTTGATAACGTGCAGGAACGGATAGACTCGTTGGAAGTGCGCGGCAAGGGTGAAGAGGCCGCATTGGTCCATGTGCAAGCGTTCATAAGTAGCTATGCTCTTGAAATCGCCATTAAGTCGTTCTGGGCCCTTGATTACTCAGACAAGAAAGTCCCTCACAAGCACAATCTTCTGGACATATTCGATGAGCTAAAGGAAACGACGAGGAAATCACTTGAACTGCTTCACTTCAACCGGGAAGAATTGAAGGAACTTCCTGAGCCCTTCTACACCAACAGATATTCAATGGAGCATAGTGGTAAGGACCTCATCTCAGTTCATGATGCAGGCGATCTAAGGTCGCTTGCAAAGTTACTAGAAGAAAAATTGAAACAGACTACGAAGGCGTTACTTTCGGCACACTGAACTACGTATGCCCAAAGTGCTGCTCCACAAACTAATGGCTGGGGAGATTCGGGTGGGGAAGTTGGACTGTCAGTATGAGGCAACTCACCATCAGGCGTGAACCACATGAATGAAGTTCTAAGTATTCACAGTATCGAGGATGGTCTGAGTCGCGCTCTACAGCAGTTCATAAGCTTACCAGGTATAGGCGAACAAAATATCAGCGACTCACTGAGCAGCCTCTATCTCAAAAAAGCTGTCAATATCTTGCTGGAGGAAAAGCATACATGGTTGACGGCCGTGCCCGCCTTCCACGACTTGCAGAAATGGGTAGAAGTTTATTGGAATGCCGAACGCCAGACGCATCCCCCGGCGGGCACCATTTCAACTGGAGATAAACAAGGAAACCAGGGAGAAGTCCAACTCGACGCCCTAAGCGCTACTTGCAAATTGCTCTTGGCTGCTGTTGTGCATGGCACAGAGACTGTAACGAAACACGCATTGGAATTCGCTGAGCATGGCATGATAGAGGTTCGCAGCATTTATCTGCTGAATGGGTTGTCGATATCGAATAAAAAGCCACTCGACGATTACTGTGCCCTTGTCCTCTACGAAGAAGCTATGAGGAAGGTGAGTGACTATCCTTGGCCTCCACGCTCCAACGAGGATCTTCAATGGCCGCCAGGTGTTGCTGACTGCATGTGTGCGCTCGAAGTCACGAGCTTTGAGCGGAGAGGTGTTGAGTCAAGTGAATTTGAGCGCTATGTAAGCCCTCTGTTGCGATGCGGGTTTGAGACGCTGGAGCTAATCCTCGGCTTAGTGTGGGGAACTGGTTTTCGCATGTTCAGAAGCTGGAACGGAATTCCCGAGTCAGTCGCGGCAACACTTCCGTTCTTTCACACAACGCTATCGGGGGGTGGGGTAAGTCAGCAAACTCTGCTCGCAATGCCTGGCTTCACACGACCCGCAAGTAATCGTCCTCTCAACGATGCGGAACTCGTAGAACTAACGGGCAAATATGCCACCCTGCCCAAGCAAACACAGCGCGTGCTGAATCTAGCACTGCGGCGCCTGCGAGATAGTACCGAAAGGATTGGAGTCGAAGACAAGGTAATCGATCTGTGTATCGCCTTAGAAGATCTGTTTATGGAGTCAGGAGAGTTCAGGGATCAACGTAAGATCATCGCAGGTAGAGGCTCATGGCACTTCGCAGACTCGCTCTTGGAAAGGGACCAGACAAGAAAAGATCTCAAGGCGTTCTACCAACATCGCTCGGACATCGTACACGGCGTCACCACCCGTAATCTGGCGCCCAGCGTAGAGGATCAGCGACGCGATCTACTCGCCAAGGTTGATGACGTGGTTCGGGCAAGCCTGAAGACCATGATCGCTCAAGGAAGACCGTCGGACTGGGAGAAGAGTAAGGATTTCAAAGCGATTCGGCATTCCCCGCCTCGTGCAAAGACAAAGATTCCCTCCGTGAAATCCGACTCTTTGAGCTGGTCGGTGCAGGAGCAAGAAGAAATCGACCAAGCATTAGAGGCTGTGTGGAAGCCAACCGTCGACAATGCCCCAACGCCACTTCTTGGTGCAGGCATCACCTATCACCAGGGTGTCAACCGAGAACAGATCGAACAGTACCGACAACAGGGAATCGCCTACATAATCAGGATACCAGCGATACTTTACATGGCTCACCCCAAATGGACTGAAAGGGCAGATGATCCACTCGACGACCACACTAGATATTACTGCGAAAGAGACGTGAAGCGGCATATGCAACGTTGGCAAAAAGCGGCGGATGAGAAGAGGCTCCACCAGTTCGAACTGCCGCTCGAAGATGCCACTATGTATCTTCCAATAAACTTTGGTGCATGGCGCGTAATCCTAGCAGAAGAGCCATGACCCGGCGAACAAAGCACGACGCTAAGGTCGCAGATTTGACACTTGAGCAGATAGCTGGCCTGTCTGCTTATAGCGAATCCGAGACGCTGGAGTTCAAGGAGACGACTGGGGCGCGCCGCGAAGCGGCTATGACGGTGTGTGCTTTTCTGAACCAACGTGGCGGTCAGGTGTTGTTCGGGGTGAAGGATGATGGGAGCATTGTTGGTCAGCAGGTCGGAGCGCGGACCATCGAGGATATGAGCGCTGAGTTCCAGCGGATCGATCCTCCGGCATTTCCAAGCATCGAACGTGTCAGCGTGGATGATGAACGCGAAGTCGTAGTGGTCAGCACGAGCCAAGGGGCATCTAGGCCTTACACCTATCGTGGCACGGCGTACCGTCGGGTAGGTAACACGACGGTGGCGATGTCTGCCGATGATTACAACCGGATGCTGTTCGAGCGGATGCACAGCGAACAGCGTTGGGAGAATCAACCTGCCGATGGATGGACGGTTGCTGACCTCGATACGACGGAGATCCAACATACCGTAGCGGAGGCGGTCCGTCGTGGCCGGCTCGAGGAGCCATTGAGCCGGGATCCGTCCGACATGCTTCGCGGACTGGGCCTGTTGCGAGATGACGTGCTGTTGAGGGCGGCAGTGGTTCTCTTTGGCGATACTCAACGGCTAGAGTTCGATATGCCGCAGTGTCTATTGCGCGTTGCCCGTTTCCGCGGGATCGATCGGATGGATTTTTCGGACAATCGCCAGTTCAACGGCAATGCCTTCACTCTTTTCGGTAACGCCGAGAGGTTCCTTCGCGACACACTCCCCATTGCCGGACGGTTCGAGGAGGATCGCTTCGAGCGAATCGACGAACCCTTGTATCCGCCGTTGGCTACGCGCGAAGCGATTGCGAACGCGCTGTGCCATCGCGACTATTCCATCGGCGGTGGTTCAGTCGGAATAGCGGTGTACGACGATCGCTTAGAGGTGACATCTTCGGGCTCATTGCACTTTGGTCTGACGCCGGAGATGTTGTTTGCGCCGCATGAGTCGCGGCCGTGGAATCCGCTGATCGCTCGCACCTTCTATCGTCGGGGGATCATTGAAGAGTGGGGAAGCGGGACGCTTAAGATAGCGGACCTCGCGAGCAGGGCGGGGCTCCCGGTCCCTGAGATAGACGATACTGGAGGAGCTGTCACCGTGCGGTTCCGTCACGGCCAGTTCGTCGCCCAGCCTGTCACCAGCGACATAAGCGGGCCTGAAGCAAGGCGGGAGATGATAATCGCGCTACTGGATAACGCTGAGGACGGATTGGCGCGCCGCGAGATTCACGTGCGCTTGGGTCCTGGCGTCAGCCAGCGTCAAGTGCGAACGACGCTGGAGGAGTTGAGAGATAGCGGACTGGTCGTAACCACGACTCGCGGACCGTTAACGCGCTGGAGACGTGTGGACGGTGCGAGATAGGTGCGAGATGATGCGAGATAGGTGCGAGATGATGCGAGATAGGTGCGAGATGATGCGAGATGGGTGCGTGATCAACCGGGTTACCACCCTCGCATCGAAGACTGGCCATGACTGAACTAAGCATAAAAGAAGCATCAACGGCGCAGTTCCCGATGGTTCGCCACGCGGCGGAGATCGGTTGGGTGCCGATTGAGCCGCGTGATGCCACTCGGAAGCGTGGCGGCGTGTCCGGGCTGTTGTTCCGAGACGAGTTGGAATCGACTTTGCGGCGTTTCAATCCTTGGATGACAGAGGATGCCGTCCACTCGGTGATCGAGAATCTGGAGGCTTTGCCAGCGACGATCGAGGGCAACCGTCAGGTATTGGCGTGGTTGCGGGGGGAACGGCAATGGTTCGATGACGAAGCGAATCGCTATCGCCGAGTTCAGATCGTCGATTTCGAGACACCCGATAACAACTCGTTACACGTCACTTGGGAATGGACGCTCAAACCGCCAGCCCGTAAATCCAACCGGGCGGACGTGATGTTCCTGATCAATGGCGTGCCAGTCGCCATCGTGGAGCACAAGAATCCTAAGGATGCGGATGCGATCGATCGTGGAGTCACCCAGCTGCGGCGCTACGAGATCGAAACGCCGGAACTGACGGGAATGGCGCAGCTCTTCAACGTAACGCACCTTTTCGACTACTGGTACGGCGTAACTTGGAACATCTCGCGTCGGTACATGGCGCGTTGGAAGGAAAGCCCGGAGGAAACCTATCGCTTCGCCGTGCAGTCGTTCTTTGAGCCGACCGATTTTCTGCGTACGTTGCGAGATTGGATTCTGTTCTACGTCGAAGACGACGAGATGCGGAAGTCGGTGCTAAGGCAGCACCAGCGTCGCGCGGTCGAGCTAATAATTCAACGCTGTTCAGAGCCGAACAAGAAGCGCGGACTGATCTGGCATACGCAAGGGTCCGGAAAGACATTCACGCTCCTCACGGCTGCACGCCTCATTTTGGAGCGCAAGGCGCAGTTCCGCAACTCTACCGTAGTGGTGGTTATGGACCGTACCGAACTCGAAGGGCAACTGCGCGGTTGGGTGGAGAGGTTGCTCGGCGAGATGCAACAGCAAGACATCCCAGTTAGGCGTGCCGAAACGCGCGCAGATCTTCGCGAACTGTTGCTAAGCGACCGGCGAGGTCTCATCATCTCGATGGTCCACAAATTCGAGGGCATTAGAAAGGATAGCAATAGACGAGGCAACATCTACGTCTTCATAGACGAGGCGCATCGTTCGGTTGCGAAGGACTTGGGAACGTATCTGATGGGCGCACTGCCCAATGCGACGATCGTCGGTTTCACCGGCACTCCAGTCGCTCGAACTGAATACGGTGAGGGCACGTTCAAGATCTTCGGTAATGACGACGATTTGGGATATCTCGACAAGTACACAATCGCCGAGTCGATAGAAGACGAGACGACTTTGCCGATCCGCCACACGTTGGCGCCGAGCGAATTGACCGTACCTGTCGATCGACTCGACAAAGAGTTCTTCGAGTTGGCGGAGAGTGAGGGTGTAACAGATATTGAGGAGTTGAACCGGGTGCTCGACCGCGCCGTCAACCTTCGGACATTTTTATCCGCGGATGATCGAATCGAAAAAGTGGCCGCGTTTGTAGCTGAACATTTCAAAAACAACGTCGATCCGCTGGGGTACAAGGCATTCCTGGTAGCCGTCAACCGCGAGGCGTGTGCCAAGTACAAACGCGCGCTCGACAAGCACCTTCCGACAGAGTGGTCCGTACCTGTATACACGGAGAACTCCGAAGACATCGTAAAACGTCCGCTTGTTGCCGATTTACAGCTTTCGCCCGAACAAGAGGCGGATGCGCGCCTGATGTTCAAGAAAGCCAACGCAGAGCCGAGAATACTGATCGTCACTGATAAGCTGCTGACCGGCTTTGATGCTCCGCTGCTCTATTGCATGTATCTGGACAAACCGATGCGGGACCATGTGCTGCTACAGGCGATAGCACGCGTGAACCGACCATATGTCGACTCAGAGGGCATAAGCAAACCCATCGGCCTCGTCGTCGATTTCGTCGGCGTCTTGCGCGAGTTGAAGAAGGCATTGCAGTTCGATTCCTCTGACATCAGCGGTGCGATTGAGGGTCTCGACGTTCTGATGGATGACCTTCAAAAGAAGCTGGAGCAGGCGCGAGGGAAATATCTAGGTGACAGATCCAACCCTGAAAAATCCCACACTGTCTCCGATGCTGGAGAGCCATTTGGCATTGACGACCAAGACGCGGATGCAGACCTGGAACAGGTTGTGTATCAGCATTTCTTAGATCCCGAGACGCGAATAGCCTTTTTCACCGCGTTCAAAGAGATTGAGGCCTTGTGGGAGATTCTGTCCCCGTCAGCCGAACTGCGCGATCATCTCGAAACATTCAAGCGACTCGCAGAGTTGTATGCCGCGATTCGCTCGTCTTTATCAGTGGATTCACCACAAGATCATGGCCTAGCAAAGAAGACGAAGCAGCTTGTCGAGAACTCAGCGAATTTAGAGGCGCTCGGAGAATCGACGCGCTCATTAACGTTCGACTCTCAGACGTTGGAGAGATTGCGCCGCAGACCCGGTCCACCAGAACCGAAAGTGTTTAACTTCGTTCGTAGCTTCCACAAAGAAAGGTCCGATCATGAGCCGGTGCTAAGGCCGTTCAAGGATCGTGCTGAGCAGATCTTGAGCGATATCGGTGATCGCAAGACGTCAGGTATGCAGGCGATGGATATGCTTGCCGCTTTAGTCGGAGAGAAGGAAGCGGCCTTGGAAGCCGCTAAGAATAGCGGCCTCACGCCACGCGGTTTCAACGTTTTTTGGTCGTTGAAAGATAGTCAAGTCCTCGATTTCGCCGGGATCAGTCCATTCCGTTTAGCTCGCGAAGTCGAAACGATTCTGAGTCGATTCCCGAATGCCGGAGTCAATGCCGACGAAGAGAGACAACTAAGGATGGCTCTCTACCTCCCACTTCTGAACCTGAATGGTGATGAACGAGCGCGAACTGTGGACCGAATCATCGAGATAATGCTTGATCGGGATACCGATGGTTACGATTGATAATCGGCGAGACGCTGTCCGCAAGCGTGTAGAACATTGGGCCTGCGTTCTCAGTGTGCCTATGCCGCGAGTACGCATTCGCCACATGACACGCAAATGGGGTTCTTGTTCGACCTCTGGCATTATCACTTTGTCCGACGACCTGACAGACCAAGACACAGGCTTCCAAGACTTTGTAATCGCCCACGAACTCCTTCACCTGCGATTGCCAAACCACGGGAAACTTTTCAAGGCTCTGTTGGCAGCACATGTGCCAGACTGGAGTAAGTACCGTTCATATAGGTAGACGTTCCTGTCACCCTCGTTTGCGTCGTAACCCGATTTCCCCTCTGGCTCGAATACCATTCTCAACAATCCAAAACCGACATACCCAACCAGCTACACCCATGAACATCCAACAAGGCATCCAAGCCGCTGTCGATAACATCGACCTCTCCCAATCCGAAGCCGCCGATGTGATGGCGCAGATCATGGGCGGCGAAGCCACAGAAGCCCAATTCGGTTCCTTCGTTACCGCACTTCGCATGAAGGGTGAGACTCCTGAAGAAATCGCCGGCATGGCGTCGGTGATGCGAGACGTCTCCCTGCATGTGAGCCCTGGTGTCGATACGGTCGATACGTGCGGGACGGGTGGCAGCGGCAAGGAATGGTTCAACATCTCGACGGCCGCGGCGTTTGTGGTGGCTGGCGCTGGGGTGCATGTGGCCAAACACGGCAACCGTGCCATGTCAGGCTCAACCGGCAGCGCCGACGTGTTGGAAGCTCTGGGTGTGAACATCTTGCTCGGACCTGAAGGCGTGTTTCGATGCGTCAATGAAACCGGTATCGGTTTCATGTTCGCCCAAGCCTTCCATCCGGCGATGCGCTTCGCCGGACCGCTCCGACCCCAAATCGGCATCCGGACCGTATTCAACATCCTCGGACCGTTGACGAATCCTGCTGGAGCGACACGCCAGGTGATCGGCGTCGCTGATCGTGCAACTTCGGAGAAAATCGCGAAGGCGCTCCAGCTGCTCGGAACCGATTACGCATTGGTGGTCCACGCCGAATCGGGCGCCGACGAGGTCGACATCGAGGACCACACCTTGATGTTCCAGGTAACACCTGACATCCTCAAACGTCGCCGCACCCGCCCTGCCGACTTTGGCTTGCCCGAAGGTAGTCGCGAACATTTAGTCGCGGAATCGGTCGACCATAGCGCCGAAATAATCCGAACTGTATTTACCGGCACTGGAGGCGAGCACAACGCACCACCGAGCCCAGAACGGTCCCGCTACAACGTAGTCGCCATCAACGCCGCGGTCGCCCTCTTGGCTGCCGGAAAAGCCGAAAGCTTCAACGACGCCGCCCTAATGGCGAAAGACAGCATCGACAGCGGAGCGGCAGCCGCCAAACTCGAAGCCCTGATAAAAGTCAGCAGCGGCCTATGTTAAACGTGCCTCGACAGTGATGCCTGGGGGCGGCACCCGTCACCAAAACCCCGCGCGCACGGCGCGCCATCGGGGTCAGGTGTAACATTGCCGCTAACCGTCTACCGCGTTCGACGCGAAATCAGGGATATCGGTCGGACACAAGCCACCCATGGACCTCGCCAAAGCTAGAGCTACGCGCGATCGATATTTGACCGCGCTCCACTATCGCGACTTCCGATGGATCATGCTCGGGAGCCTCGGTGGTCAATCCGCATACTGGGCATTGATCATCGCCCGCGGCGTGCTCGTGCTCGAGATGACCGATTCGGCTGGTTGGGTCGGCGTCGCAACCTTCGCGGCTATGGTGCCGCGGTTCGTGATGCCGCCTTTCGCTGGCTACCTCGCCGACCGATTCGACCGGCGCTCGGTCTTGGCCATCGCGTACGTGCTGCAAACACTGAACGTGCTGCTGCTCGCAGGACTCGCCTTCGCCGACCTCTTGGGCGTTTGGATCCTTATCGGGCTCTCTCTACTCAATGGCACTTTCCGTGCGTTCCAGATGACCTCCACTCAAGCACTGGTTCCCAACCTCGTTCCCAAGGAGCATCTTCTCAACGCCATAGCCCTGAATCAGATGTCGCTACAAGGCGCACGTCTGGTCGGACCCGCATTGATCGCTCCCGCATTGATCTTCGGCGGAACCAGCGCCGCGTTCCTCGCATGTGCGGTCCTCTATGTCGTCAGCATCGCCAGCATCCTCGCCGTCCGCACCCGTTCAACAGGCGCTCTCACTAAAGGTGCGGGGATGTTGACCAGCATGATCGAAGCGGCTTCCTACGCCTGGTCTGACAGGAGGCTCCGGGTCATATTCATACTCATCGCCCTCCACTGCGCGATGACCATGTCGTTCGAGACGATCCTGCCGGTACTGTCGCAGCAAGTATTGGGCGAGCCCGAGCACGCGAACAACCTGATGATGGCCGTTGGTGCCGGAGCTCTCGTTGGCGTGTTCGCCATTAGCGGCATCCGCAACTCGCAGAGCCGGGGAATTATCCTGCTCGTCGCTGGCGCCTTGAGCGGTGCATCGATGATCGTGCTCGCATCCGCGACCAACCTCCCGTCGGCGCTGGTAGGAGCCGCCGCAATGGGTGGCACGCAGGCCGCATTCATGGCGATTGCAGGGGCCATGGTGCAGGCGCTGGCCCCCGACGAAATGCGCGGACGAATTACCGGATTCAGCCACATCATCATTGGCGGCACCATGGCCGTCCTCAACCTCGTAAACGGCTTCGCAGCAGACGCTATCGGCGTATCCAACCTCCTCTGGATACTCGGCCTAGGCTTCACCGCAATCGTTGTAGCCAGCCTCGCACTTGGTAGTCTCAGAGGCATCTACCGTGGCGCAGCCGAAGCACCCGCGGCGGCATAACGCGCCAATTGGTCACCCCAGATGATCACTTGAGGTGAGCAGCGACGCGGGTCATTCATTTCCAATGAATCGATGCCTGTTTAACATTGAGTCATCACCAAATCGCGCTCCCAACCAAGCGATGACCACCAACAACCACTCCAACCCTTCGATCCTTGACCGCATCGTCGCGGCCAAGCGGAAACGCATATCAGCCGACAAGATCGCTACCTCGCCGGGCGCGATGTTCTCCGCCGCCGAAGACGCGAACCAAACCCAACCCCCACTCCCGTTCGACCAAGCGATATCCGCTCCCTCAGCGATCTCCGTCATCGCCGAGATGAAGCGGTCGTCGCCCTCCGCCGGCGTCATGGATACCACCCTCGATCCTGCGAAGAGAGCAGAAATATATTGCCGCGCAGGATCCGCAGCGATCTCAGTCCTCACTGAACAGGATTTCTTTCAAGGCACGATCTCGGACCTCGAATCCGCCTCTACGGTCGCCCATCAACACAACGTCGCGGTCCTCGAAAAAGACTTCGTAGTGGACGACTACCAGATCTATCAAGCCCGCGCCGCGGGAGCGGACACCATCCTATTGATCATCGCCATCCTCGATCCCGGCCAATACGCCGATCTTTACACCGTCTCCAAAGGCCTCGGTATGGAACCATTGGTCGAGGTATTCGATGAACACGAACTTGAGATAGCCCTGACCGCCGCCGAACCTAGAATCGTCGGTGTCAACAACCGCAACCTGAAAACCCTCACCACCTCGCTAGACGTCTTCCCAAGACTCGCCAAGCGGATACCAGACGATGTTGTGAAGGTAGCCGAGAGCGGGAT
The DNA here is from genome assembly GCA_965232825.1 of Dehalococcoidia bacterium. Lineage (GTDB taxonomy): Bacteria > Chloroflexota > Dehalococcoidia > Lucifugimonadales > Lucifugimonadaceae > Bin127. Next base: position 1,766,811 of record OZ247429.1, read on the forward strand.
GCGAAGCGACGACGACGTCAAACGCATGGCCGATGCCGGAGCCAAAGCCGTCCTAGTGGGCGAATCGCTGATGAACGCAGACAGCGATCCGACAGAACTGATCTCCCAAATGGCAGCAATCACGGTATGACCTACCAACCCAAAGTGAAGATCTGCGGAATCCGCGACGGCGATTCCGCCATGGAAGCGGTCAACGCAGGTGCCGATTTCTTCGGCGTAGTGCTCGTCGAAGGGGTCAGACGGCAGTTGACCCGTTTTCAGGCTCAGGAGGTGGTCCGCGACTACCGAATTCGCGCACGAGACCACCGTGTCAAGCGGTTACGTCAGAAGTCGACGCAGGTCGTCGGGCTCTTCAGGAACCAAGATGCCCGATGGGTCAACAAAACCTCTCAGCAAGTCGATCTCGACTACGTGCAACTCAACGGAGAAGAAGACGAAGCCTACATGCGCGCGATGTGGAAACCCATCATCCGACAGCTGCGCATCAAACCCGAAATGTCCCACGACGAACTCAGCGACATCGTCGACCACCACCTGTCTCAAGACCGCATCGTTCTCCTCGATAAATACGACGAAGCTCAGCCCGGCGGCACCGGCAAGACATTCGACTGGACCATCGCCGAAGAAATCGCCAACCGCGAAGGCGTGATGCTCGCAGGAGGACTCACACCCGAAACTGTCCAATCCGCCGTCATACAACTCACCCCCTGGGCCGTCGATGTTTCGACCGGCGTCGAGACCGACGGCATCAAAGATCACGCCAAGATTCGGGCGTTTGTCGAAACGGCGAAATCGGCTTAGCCACGCGGTCGAAAATCGATGCGCGATTAGCATTCAACCCGTCTATACTTTCGAAACATCTAATCCGAGAATCGGCTGTTTGCGCGCGGAGGCGACGTCTTGAAGGTAGCTCAGATCGGCACAAAACATGGTCACGCGGCTGGCGTTTACCAAGTGATGCTGGAACATCCGGGTGTAGAGGTGGTCGGCTGTTACGAACCCGATGCCGAGCGTCGGGCATTTTGCGCTGAGTCGGGCGATTGGGATGATGCCGTGTGGTTCGATTCGATCGACGAAATCTTGGACAACCCTGAGATCGGCGCGGTCGCATCGGAGGGAGCCAACCGAGAGAGTCTCGCGCATACCGAGGCTATCGTCAGCGCGGGTAAGCATTGTTTCTACGACAAGCCAGCGGGCGACGATTTTCATCGCTTTATGCGCGTCATCGAAGATGCCAAAGCACAAGACCTACAAGTGACGCTCGGTTACATGTTCCGCAAACACGACGGCTTCGAGCGCATGGCAAACTGGGTGAGGTCCGGTTTTTTTGGCCACGTCTTCCAGGTGCGAGCCCACATGTCCACTTGGCTGCCTGAGCGATCGACTGGTGGGCAGTACACAGACCGACAAGGGTTGTCGTACCACCGTGGCGGTGTTCTGTTCGATCTCGGAGGACACGTGCTTGACCAGATCGTATGGATGATGGGCAGGCCAGAACGCGTCACTCCTTATCTCCAAAACGCAACATCAGAAACTCGCGACTTCATGGACAACACGCTCGCGGTCTTGGAGTATTCGAACGCATTGGTTACCGTGGACATCGCGGCTATGGAACCGCGACCGATGGCACGACGTTTCGAGGTCTACGGCACGGAGGGTTCAGCGATCATGGAGCCGTTCGAACCTGCGGAGCAGCTCCGATTGTGCATGGCAGAATCGAAAGGTGGATACGACGAGGGAGTGACGATGCTTGACCTCGAGGATCGCAAGCGATACGTCGATACCTTTGCGGCGTTCGTAAAGACGATTGAGAACGGGGCACCACCGCTTCGCACGCCGGATCATGAACTCCTCGTCCAAGAGACGCTCATGCGTTGCACCGGTGGTTTGCCGGGATGATTTCGTCTGGAAAAACGGTGAGCCAAAGATGAACGAGATTGTTGTTTCATCGTGAACGGCGATTCCAAAGGGACGAAGACCAGATCATTTGGTGCCGGCGCTCGGGAAAACCACGACGCCAGCGAATACTATGCCCGCCGGTTGATGCCGATCGGGCTTGATACTGACATCGACCCAAAAACGCTACCTGAAAACTCGCTACCCGATTCTGCTCAGAATCGATTCTTTCTCAACAGTAGCGAGGACATGAGCAATTTGCCTGACCGTTGCGTCCATTTGATGGTTACTTCGCCTCCTTACAACGTGGGCAAGGAGTACGACTCCGATCTTTCGATGGAGGAGTATCTGGGGCTTATCCGCAACGTGATGCTTGAAACGCACCGGGTTTTGGTTGACGGCGGGCGGGCGTGTGTAAACGTGGCGAACATCGGTCGCAAGCCATACATTCCCCTCCACGCATACATCATCCAAATCGCTGCTGAAGCTGGCTTCTTTATGCGAGGGGAGATCATCTGGGACAAGGGGATGAGCGGATCGTCTACGGCATGGGGTAGTTGGATGTCTCCCTCCAATCCGACATTGCGAGATACACACGAATACATCCTAGTCTTCCAGAAACCACCGTTCGGTCGAAAGCGGATCGAAGGTCGTGAGTCGACAATCTCCCGTGACGATTTCCTTGAACACACCAAGAGCATGTGGACCTTCCCGCCGACGTCCGCCAAACGCGCCCAACACCCCGCACCTTTTCCGGTGGAACTGCCGCGGCGATTGATCGACCTCTACACGTTCTTGGGGGAGGTCGTCTTGGATCCTTTCATGGGAAGTGGCGCAACCGCTATCGCGGCGGTCGAATTGGGGCGATCATTCGTGGGCTATGAGATCTCGCCAGAATACGTTGAGACCGCTCATGCGCGCTTGTCCGAGGCCACATCTCACGCTGTCGTGTCGTGATCCCCAACGATATCGCCGCGGCTTTCGTCGCCGCACTTGCTTCGTATCTATTGGGTTCGCTCCCTTTCGCCGTGTTCGTCGCACGAACTGCGGGCGTGGATATCTTCCAGATCGGCACCGGCAACCCTGGTGCATCGAACGTCTACCGCAAAATCAGCCGCAAGCACGGTGCGGTCGTGTTCGGATTGGATATCGCTAAAGGTGTAGTCGCAGTACTGTTAGGAATTGTTCTTGGTTGCCCGGGCGAGTTGTTGCCGATAGCTGCTGCCTTTGCGATTGCGGGACATTGGCTCCCGGTGTTCATGCGTTTCAAAGGCGGTGCGGGTTTGGCGACGGGCGTCGGTATCGGAGTTGCCTTGCTTGGCGGCTGGGGATTGGTCGCGGCGGCGGCAGGTATCGCGGCTTTGCCGATCATTCGAGACGGTCCTCGAGCGGCGGCCGTAACGCTGGCGGTTGCGTTTGTCGCCGCATTTTTGACTGGCCCCAATTGGATCGCCCTTGGCGGGATGGCGTTGATATTGGTGATGCTAGTCGGGCGTCTGTTCCTCGTTGAAATCCCGCGAGACCGCCGTGGCGACCGTCCGGAACCACACATCCGGAATTGAGACCGATTCTGGTTAGCTGACTTGCAGAGGCAACGGTCGGAAACGGGAGTTGCATAGTTGTATATTGAATTGGTGTTGTCGATTGCCACCTGCCAAAATCTGGAGACCCGAAAATATGACAACCACTCAGGAATATAAGGACTTAGAAGCCAATTACTACATGCAGGTTGTCCGCCGCATGCCGCCGGTGCTGGTGCGCGGTGAAGGCTCTCGGGTCTTCGACAACGACGGCAATTCCTATCTCGACTTCACGGCCGGTTGGGCGGTCCTCAACATGGGGCACTCACACCCCGTGGTTACTGCGGCCATCAGCGAACAAGCCGGCAAGATAATGCAAATGTCGAACCTGTTCTACACGACGCCGCAGCTGCCTTTGGCGCAATTCATCGTCGAAAATTCGGATGTCGATCGAGTATTCTTCTGCAACTCTGGTGCGGAGGCGAACGAAGGCGCGAGCAAATTGGCGCGCAAGTACGGTCGTACCCAGTTGGGCGGAGCTTACGAGATCATAACGGCTCTCGACTCGTTCCACGGTCGGACACAGGCGATGATGGCGGCGACGGGCCAACCGCACTACCAAGACAACTGGAAACCGTTGATGCCGGGCTTCGTCAACGTTCCGTACAACGATTTTGATGCCATTGCCGAAGCATACGTGGAATCCAAGACTTGCGCCGTTCTTCTGGAACCCGTCCAAGGAGAGGGCGGTGTGAACGTTCCCGATGATGGCTACCTTCGCCGGGTTCAAGATTTCTGCAAAGAGAAAAATATCCTCTTTATGCTCGACGAGGTGCAGACCGGAATGGGTCGACTGGGAACGGTGTTCGGCTACCAACGCTTCGAGGGTGTGGAACCCGACGTTATGGCGCTTGGCAAAGCGGTCGGTTCAGGTGCTCCGCTAGGGGCGTTCGCGTGCAAAGAGTTCTGCGCAGTTCTAGAACCTGGCGATCACGGCTCGACATTTGGCGGCAATGCCCTCACCACGGCTGCGGGTGCAGCCGGCGCGAAGGTTTTGTTGGATGAAGACGGACCGGGACAGGCGATGCGGAATGGCGAGTATCTCATGGGCAAGCTCAACGCGCTGCGCGAGGAACATCCGACCATCACCGAGGTCCGAGGTATGGGCATGCTCGTTGGCGTGGAGATGTCAGAAGAGATTTCAGGGGCGCTCGTGGCCGAGTGTTTAGATCGAGGGCTGTTACTCAACGCGGTTCGCCCGAATATGTTGCGCTTCATGCCGCCGCTCAATGCGAGCAGAGAAGAGATCGATGAAGCCATCCAGATATTGGCCGCTGCGCTCGGCGAAGTGAGTTAATCGTTCTCACAGTGCGCGAGTTAACTAGTTCCGATTCGTTCGTCTGCCGCACGGCGAGTTGCACTGCGCGCGAGTTCAGAAGACTTCAACGCGATCCGCGTCGCGCTGGTTCACGCACGCTTAAACGAACGTGGCATCTAAAGCTCAAAGTTGGGCAAGTAAATGGTCAAGTTAAATCTGTCGATTCTCATTTCAATCCGATTTGAATCATCATCGCGTTTTGCGCCAAGAACCGCAACCTGTTGACACAAAACCGGCATCGGTTTCCATGATCGTAACTTCGATTCTCCCTTTGCCACTACCGAATTCGATAATGCTGCTCGTAGTGTGGTCGAAACTAGATACTCGGTACCATCTGCAAATCGGAACTGGCTTACCGCCTTTGAATGGTTGTGTTGGCACGTCCGCCATATACGTCCCCGGCGTGATTTCGACATTAGCAATGTAACTGCCATCATCAAACGTTTCGAACGGGCCAAGTTTTAACGCCGTATCAATGCTGCGCCACGCACCGCATCCGTAGGTCACAAATCCTTCATCCTCGGGCTCAATAGTCACGATCCAACGGTCATCAGAAAACCCGCTTGCGATCTCATCAGACTCGGTTCCGCCAAAACTGCTCATCCGACTCCATCTGCACCCGCCGTTGGTACGGGGTGATGCGATGTAGGTTCCCGGCTCGATATGCAACCCGACCAAGTACGAGCCGCTGCTGAATCTCGTAGGGCGTTCAGTCGGTTCAGGAATTTCGCTCCGATCCCACAACAACCACTCTCCACAGCCCACGGATGCAAAGCCAACATCACTCTCTGCAATATCGACTATTTTGATCCCTGATGCGATCGTCTCGACGATGACGCCGTCTGTCCAAGTGAAATCGCTTAATCGCCGCCATCTGCAGTTTGGATGATCGGCATCTGCTGACATATATCGGCCAGCGGCTATGTCCTTCCCAACGCGGAAAGTTCCATCGCGGAACCTTGTCAGTAAGTTCTCGTCGCTTTTTTCGGGCGTGATTGGTGCATTTTGCAGTGTGTAGTCGGCTGACAATCTGCGCCATGTACCGCATCCGAATGATCGGAATCCCACGTCTGAATTGCTAATTGTTGCGATCGCTTGGCCTTCACTCGAGTAAATGTTGATGCGGTTGAAAAAATCGCCGTCAAATCCGGTCAACCGACTCCAATAGCAGGTTTCTGCTTCGAGGCCTTCGGCAATATAAGTACCGGCCACGATATCGCGATGAACTATGTATGTCCCGTCGCCAAATGTCGCTTCTTGAGTCCCTTTGCGGCCAAAATCGTCATCCGCGATTATCTCCCACCTACCGCATCCGTCGGAGTAGAAGCCGATATCAAAGTCCGTAATCGTCGTCACTGAACGGCCAACCGAAGAGTCGGATTCGGTCAGAGCATCGATTTCGCCGCTGAAACCTGCCAAGCGGCTCCAAAAGCAAATCGATCCGGAAGGCACGTCGGCAGCGTAGGTTCCGGGTGCAATCTCGGCGTCGACGACCCAGGTCCCGTGGTCGAAACTGTCTTGAACTTCCACGTTCGCCTTGAGCACAAGTGGTACCCATTCGCCACAACCAAGGGTCGTAAAGACGGCGTCGATCTCTCTGATCTCTGCGATGTTTTTGCCCACTGGATTCCGCACCGCGACGTGATCTGCCGCGGTGCCGGCGTATCCGCTGAGGCGTCGCCATGTGCATCTGCCTGATTCTGGACCGGGGGATTCGTAAAGACCTGGAGAAACATGAACGTTGACCACGTGTTCGCCGTCGCCGAATGCATGGGTAGCGATGTCTTGCGAGAGGTTGTCTACCAGCGTCCAGTCGTGACAGTCGATAGAGCGAAATCCGATCGCGTCGGGAGGGATATCCGTCACACCACGTAGCAGACCATTGCCTGATGCGATTATGTCGATGGAACGCCCGGCAAAACCGCTCAGCAAGAACCATCTGCACGAGCGTCCTACGATCGCGTCGGCAACGTATGCGCCGGGTTGGATGTCGATGCCCACAGCGAATGTTCCGAGGCCGATGACTTGGGCGGGATCGGCTGTGATGTCAACGCTCGAGATCGGTTGCCAAGTGCCGCACCCTTCACTGAAGAAGCCGGTGTCTGTTGGAAGTATGGTCACTATCTGTCGCCCTTTCGAGACGTATCCTCCCGTGTTGTCGGGCGCAGCGTCTCCAAAGGGCGCGGTGCGGAACCAGTTGCAGAGGCCTTCGCCTGCGTCGGCGATGTAGTTGCCGGATGCGATCTCGATGTCGACGAGGTATGAGCCGTCGTAGAACTGGGTCGCGGGTTCTGTTGGGGGTTCGGATTCGCGCATCTTCCATGTGCCGCATCTTATGGAGTAGAAACCGACGTTTTCATTCGTGATCTCTACGATTGGTGTTCCGGTTTTCCACCATGTCAGGAGCTGGTTGGGATCGGCGTTGTGAGTGAAGTCGTTGACGGTAAACCAAAGGCATCGACCGTTGTTCGCGTTTGCGGTATAGATGCCGGGAGCGATGTCTACTCCGATGTGATACGTCCCTTGACCAAACTGTGTTGCACGAGGTTTATGGGTTGCGCTGTGCTCGCGCCACTCGCCGCAGTTGGTAGTTTCTATGGTGCTGTCGTTACCAGTCAGCGTGATGATTGCGCGATTGATGAAGGTAGGGTTACGCGTGTGGTCGTTGTTGTCGGTGATGCTGACGAGGCAGATGCCATCCTCGGTGTCGGTCACATAGGTTCCGGCTGCAACTTCGGCTCCGACTTGGTGGATACCGTCGGAGAAGCCGGGGGTGACGGTGTCGGCGGACGCGACATTATCGAATGCGATTAGGGTTGCGATCGCGGCGATGGTGGCGACGAGCAGGATAAATGTTGCGCGTGTTTGCACAACATCGAATGGTAACGTTTGTCGCGTTTTGCGGTTCGAGTGGACGATCGCTATCGTGCGTCGCGCATTGTTTGGCGCTTCATTTGAGTACGTGCCGGGAGGCTGTAGATGTCGATGAAACCCACAGCGGCAGCGTGGTCGAACTCGTCTTCGGTGGAGTAGGTGGCCAGTTCGAAGTCGTAGAGGGAATGAGGTGAGCGACGGCCGGTTACGGTGGAGGAGCCTTTGTAGAGTCTGACGCGGACATCGCCGGAGGTGTAGCGCATGGCGGAGCTGACGAATGCGTCGAGGTTTTCTCGGAGGGCGGTGTACCAGCGGCCATCGTAGACGAGGTCGGCGTAGATGGGTGCGAGTTGCGCTTTTACGCGTTGTTGGTCGCGGGCGAGAGTGGCGGTCTCGAGTGCGGCTAGGGCTTGGTAGAGGACGACAGCGGCGGGGGTTTCGTAGACTTCGCGGGACTTAATTCCGACGAGGCGGTTTTCGAGGTGGTCGACGCGTCCGACTCCGTGTGAACCGGCGAGGAGGTTTAGTTGCTCGATGAGTTCAACGAGACCTAACTTGTTGCCGTTGAGAGCTGTCGGCACGCCTTTATCGAATGAGATTTCGACTTCTTCGGCTTGATCCGGTGTTTGATCTGGAGCTTGGGTCCAGGAGTAGGCGTCTTCGGGTGCAGAAAACCAGGTGTCTTCGAGGTCTTCGCCTTCGACGGCAAGACCCCACATGTTGCGGTCGATGGAGTATACGCGTTGGTCGTCACCGACTTCGCGTAGTTCGAGTCCCGCGCGGACTGCGAACTCTTTCTCTTCGTCGCGGGTCATCTCCCACTCGCGAGCGGGTGCGATGATACGGAGTGGTTCGCCGTGTGCGGCGAGGGTTTTGATGCCAGCGTCGAAGCGGACTTGATCATTGCCTTTGCCGGTGCATCCGTGTGCGACGGCGACGGCTCCGACTTGTCGTGCGGCTTCGACGAGTTTCTTGGCCATAAGGGGTCGACCAAATGCCGTGGAGAGTGCGTATACCGATTCGTACATGGCACCGGCTTTGAGGCCGGGGACGATGAAGTCGCGGGCGAACTCGTCTTTGACGTCCCAGACGAGGGATTCGATGGCACCAGCGGAAGCGGCGCGCTCTCGGACACCTTCGAGCTCGGGTCCGCCGCCGATGTCGACGGTGAGGGTCACGACATCGAGGTTGTAGTTTTCACGGATCCAGACGATGGAGATGGTGGAGTCCATTCCGCCGGAATAGGCGAGTACGCACTTGTCTCTGGCCATTTGGTGATCGGTTCCCTAGTTGGTCTGTTGAATGTGGATTGGTTCAACCTTCAATCGTAAAACTGTCCGGTTTGAGGGGTTGAGAGTTGGCTACGCGCGTATGTGCACCCTCCGGTTGAGTAATGGGGTGGTCGTCGCTTTTGGATTTCAAGCGTCGTGGTTGGGCACCCGCGCGGTTGGTGACAAAAGGTGAATGAATGTCTGAACCGCAGAATACGCAGATTGCCGTGATGGGCGATGATTGTGTTTCGCGTACGGGTGCTGTGCATAACCCTCCCCCTTGATGCCCAAGGGGGAATTAAAGGGGGTTTAGACTTGGTGTTTCGCTTTGGACGCCATTGCCCGGCCCCTCTGGATTCCGGCTTTCGCCGGAATGACGGTAGTTGTGCACAGAACCCCTAGGGGTGAGCGGTGTTGCGGTGAATTTCGGGCAGCCCCTGCGTGCGGGAGGGGGCTTCGCGCGAGTGTACGGAATCGTCGTACCTGCGGCTGTGGTGCTAAATTGCGCCTTCCATTTGTAGGAGGCGTTGTTTTAGGGGTAGGCCGATGGTGCCGCCGAATCCGTTTAGATGGCCGTTGGTGGCGATTACTCGGTGGCAGGGGATGATTATCGGTGTGGGATTGGTAGCCATTGCTCTGCCGGCGGCGCGGGCTGAGTTGGTGTTGCCAGATGCCTGTTGGGCGAGCCAGGCGTAGGTCCGGGTTTGACCTCGTGGAATTTCGCGGCAGGCGGCTCGGGCACGCGAGGTGTACGGAGTCCAGGCTGTATCGTCGATGGGGATGTCGGCTAGTCGGACGTCTTCGCCGTTGCAGTAGCGGGTTAGGAGACCTTTCGTTTCGGTCAAGAGTCCGAGTTGGTGGTCGGAACTTTGATCGTCGACTTTGGACGGATCGAATTTGGCGTCTGTGGGTTCGATGCTTTGGAGGGCTGATTCGGGGGTTGGTTCGGGAAGAGATGTTCGTACAATGCCGCGCTGATTGGCGGCGATTGCAATCCAACCGAGGTCGGTTTGGAAGATTTCTGTTGCGATGTGGTTTGGGGTCATGTAGTGAAGCGGTATTGTTCTTGGGGTTCGTCAGCGGCGTATGGCGGAGTCATGCCTAACATGCTGAGTAGTCTGTGTCGGAGCATTGCGCGGGCTAGGCTGCGCCATGCATCGCCCAAGTTGGGTGCTTTGGGAACTGGTTCGACCTCGGTTGGGTCGGAGTCGGAAGAATTATTAGGGGACGTTTCGATGTTTTCGGAGTGTTCGATACTTGCGGTATCGTCGATCGTATCAGCTTCGGGTAGAGGCGGGCCGTAGACCGTCTTTTCGAAGGCATCTGTAATCGATCTTGCGTCGCCGTAACGGCCAGTCATGGCTCCGATCTGGTTGGTGAATTCTCGTACGGATGCGTGGGAAGGTCTGCGGTATCCGAGGATCGATGCGACGCGGATGAACTGGGAGTAGGCTCGGACTGCTTCAGGTTGACCTCTAAGGTTCCAACGCCAAGCGACGAGGATAAGGAGGAGAATCGCGATGGTGGCGGCGACGGATACGGTGGGGACGACGGGAATATCTAAAGTGGATTCATTCCTGGCGGAGTTGGTGAATTGTCCGCGGGCTCGCAATTCTTGTTCGAGGAGGGCGAGATCGTCGAGGTCCTCCAGGTATTCGAGGTAGTCGGGATCGAACTCAGCCGAGCTTGGAAGTGCGGGTGGGATGCCGGTGGTCGGCGAGGTCGGAACGAGAATGTTTCGGGGGGCGGCTGGTCTCCCGGGTGTGACTTCGATGTCGATCCAACCGTAAGGAGGGGCGAATATCTGGGTCCAACCGTGGCGGTTTCGGTCGCGGATGAGGAACTGGCCTTGTTCGGGGACGTATTCGCCGATGCTCCATCCGGCGATCATGCGCGCGGGGACTCCGACGTGCCGGAGCATGACGGTGGCCGTAGATCCGAAGTATTGGCTATAACCCTTGCGCTTGGATTGGTCGCAACTTGGAAAATCTTCAGGACACGGTTCGTGGACGGTTTTGAATAGGAAGTAATAGACGGCATCGTCGCGCGGTCCGGGGCCTTCTATTTCGAGCGAATAGACCTGCTGCTGGAGCCAATCCTTGATGGCGATGGTCTTCTCCCACGACGTGACGGCGCCGGCATCATCGACGATTTTTCTGGCGAGAGCGCCGACCTCGATGGGTATGGATTCTGGGAGCTGCAGGTATCGGTCGGTGATCCAGCTTGGGTAGTCTTCGGACGATGCGGCAAGTTCCGCATTCTCGGCGGTGGAGATGTACGTGGTTACGCTGTAACGCTGGTTTTCTTCAAGGATCTTGTCGAAGGTGACGGTGTTCTGCTCGGTTGGACCTCGGCGGACGAGTCGCATGGTATCGGCATTAGTGCCGTCGGGTTCGGCAAAGACTCGGTAGCTGAAAGATTGCCAGTCGATACCGGAACGTCGGAGGTCCATATCTCTGATGTTTTCGGCGGTGATGCGGAAGCGGGTGGATCCCTGTTGTCGGGTCGATCCGAGGGGGTCTAGATCGGGGATTGCCAATGACTTGAGGTTTTCGGGGGAGATAATGATTTCTAGTCTTCTGGGCCCGGCGCCATCGTTCATATCTGCAGCGCGGCTAAGTATCTGGGTTGAAACTCGAATGCCGACCGTTTCCGGCGTTGAGTCGAAACCGTTGAGCATCTCGTCGAGAGATTCGTCGGATATGGCGAATGTGATGTCGACGAAATCTCCGGCGTTGCTCAGGGCAATGTCTTCGAGAGAGCTGTCGGTGATGGTGTAGGTGATTTGTTCGTCGACATTGATAACCGGGTCGACGCCGGATTGCATCTGCCGAATAACGGAGTTGACCTCGTCAGCGGTCATGACGGGTTGCGTGTTTAGGGTGAAAGGCGGCCTATCGTTTGCGCTGTCCGGGGGCGAGTATATTGGCGAGTCCTCGGCAAGTTTCATCAATCGTTCGCGCAATCTAAAGGCGAAATCGCGCAGATCTTCGGGTAGATCGGCGAGTGTGGCCGGGCTGCCAGCTAGAGGGATGTCCCAGGTCAGGGGTTCCAAGACTTCGATTTCGGCTTTGTAATCGAGTGCGTATACGGCGGCGGCGGGAATCACGAGATCGGTCTTGCCAAGTGGTTCGACGGCGATATCGATTCTGGCGCGGTCGGTGACACCGTTTTCGATGGGGTTGACGAGGAGTTTGGTGCCAGAGTTGGCCGGTAGTGCGACGCTGGGTGCGGTGAGCCAACCTTGGGATGTGTATTCCTGATAAACGCGCGCCGGATGTAGTTTGGCGTACCGTGAACGTATCCACATCACGGGATCGTCGGTGAGTTGGATGCCGCCCTGGAAGGGCAATATGGAGTTTGGGGAGTAGATGAGATCGTCATCGCCGCTAGGTACGCCGGCTAGAAGTCGTTCCGCGGTGTCTCGAAACTGGGTGATGGGATCGAGGAATATAGTGTTCCATCGGTCGCTGAGCGGTTCTGATCTTGGTAGAGCGAGCGGCAACAAGGCAGCGATGATCATGACGACGAAACCGAGTATCAGTCCATCTCGAGCGGCGATCCACCGTGCTTCACGAGGAAAGGTGAGGCCGGATTTTCTCCATTGATTGATGCGTCCGACGGCAACGAGATGCGCGAACTGTGCGACCGCGCCGAACATGAATAGATAAAAGGTCTGTTCGTGTTCTCCGATGCGGTGGCTCAAGTTTGTCAACAGCGCCAGACCGAGCATCAGTGCGGGTATCCACGGGCTGTGAAATCGGAAGGTGAGGGCAGTGACGATGTAGCTAAGTACCCATGCGAAGGTCATCATTAGCATTGCGAATGGGATCTGGTCTGCACTGACACCGCCGTTGATGGCGATATCGATCCATATTTCGAATCGGTCCCAGGCATCGACTGAGCGAGCGATAGGGTTGCCGCCCTCGGCATTAAGCGAACCTTGCCAGAAGACGACGACGAGACCGGCGAGGAGGAAAAGGGCGATTTTCGATGCGAGAATGACGTTCGATTGTGGGCCACGGATGCGCGATGCAAAAAACGCGATACCGGCGGCAATGATCGCTGTTGGTGCGATATTGGGTAAGTCTCCCCAATCTGCTAACTGGACGGACCATCCGACCATCGTGAGCATCCAAGTTAGGAGACCCAGCGCAATCCAATCATTTACAGGCACATCGGCGAGTAAGGCGCGCCGCATCAGGCGTCGACGCAATAAGCGACGCGTTCGTGCTGAGCGGTTAGAGCGGCCGAAGATGTTGCCGAGTTCTGCGGTAGCGGTAGTCACGAAACGTCAGACGGAGGTTTGAAATTGGTTGCGGTTGGTGGGATGGGTTGGGTTTGGACGGTTTCTGGTTGACCAGCGCCGCTGGCGTACAGTGCGGATATGCGTGCCGCAGCGGCGTCGGCATCGGCGGTGGTACCCAACGCGTCGGTGATATCGTCGCCTTTGGATATGCGGTACGTGGTGATACCGGCGGTAGAGAGGCGTGGGATGGCCGTTTCGTTTGAATCGCCACCAAATGACTGTCGATCGAGCACGATGCAGATCACTTGGATACCACGTCTCCGGAGCACGCCAAGGGCGTCGATCCAGTCACCCTCGCCAGCCGCGGTAACGATGACGACGGTTGAGCTGACGAAGAGTTCGCGGTCTAGGACGGCGAGGATTTCCATGATTTGAACATTGCCGGTGGGTTTTGATGCGGCGATGTGACGAAGGATGTTCTCTCGGTGCGAACCGGTATGGTCGGGGGTGGCGAGCAGTGAATTGCTACCGTGGGCCACGTATCCGACTTCCGTAAAGACTCGGGTGTACTTGTCAATGATGGAGGCGACGACGGTTGCGCCGTATTCGTCAGTGGAGTCCTCGCCGGTTCCAGCTTGGGAGTCGATGTGCTGATCGAAAATCACCCACATCTCCCCTGCCGACCCCTGATCGAACTGCTTGACCATGAGTTCACCGGTCCTGGCGGTGGTCAACCAGTGGATCCGGCCAATGGGGTCGCCGTCGGCGTATTCTCGGACCGATGCGACGTCAGTCGAGAGTACGTTCATGCGTTGGCGACGGGAGTGACCATCGGCCAAGAGGACACGGGAGACCGCGATATCGGGGATGGGTAATACTCGTGGATATACGAGAACCTTGTCGATGCCTTCGAACTCGATGTCGCGAGGAAATAGGTTGAATGGGTCGGAAGCTCGGATAACCAAGGGACCGAGATCGTACTCCCCGCGTTGCGTGAGTGCCGCCGCCATCTCAACGCGCTTGAAGGTGACCATGAGGCCGAAGTTGGTGACTTCGCGGAATTGGACGTTTGGCAGAGTGGTTTTGTCTTCGACCTCAACCCATGCCTTGGGTGCGCCGTTGGAGTTTTGGATGATGATGCGTTCGCTCAACATGTCACCAACGGAGAATGGTCCAGTCGGACGACTGACGCTGGCCCGCATGTTAAATGCGCCGACTCGTGACCAGACCCACGAGATGATAACCAGTATCACCAACAGATAAGCGAGCCGCATCGCGAGGTCGAAACCGGTGGAGACACTGTTTAAGACCATCATGCCGATGAGGACGATGATGCCGATCAGCACCCGGTAACTAACCAAGCTGCTCCAGATCGTGCGCAATAAACTGCGACCTTCGACTCGGGTCGCGATACCTCTTCCGATCTTCGGGAGCGTTCCTTGCATGGTTTCGGTTGCTTCTTATCGGCTTTAGATGTGCGCTACGCGGTCACTGCGGCGGCGATGCGACCACCGGCGGCGCCGGGCACGCTGATTTGATCTAGCGCCTCGTTGACGATTGTGCTCTGGTTGATGCCTCGCATCCGAGCCGACGGCGACAGGAGAACGCGGTGAGACATGACGGGGACGGCGATGGCTTTCACGTCGTCGGGTATTACATAGTCACGCCCTTGCAACATGGCGAATGCCTTCGCGCCCTTCATCAAATTGATGCTGGCGCGTGGCGAGACGCCGAGCGTTGTATCCGGGTGGCTTCTGGTTGCGTTGGCGATCTCGACAATGTATTGCTTGATGAGCTCGTCGATATAGATGGAATCTGCGTATTGCTGAAGAGCGACGACATCTGCGGGAGTGCAACTTGGTTGCAACATGTCGATAGGATCGTTGGCTTCTCGACCATCCATGATCGAGACTTCTTCGCGCGGGTCCGGATACCCGAGCGAAATGCGCATGAAGAATCGGTCAAGTTGCGCTTCTGGCAGAGGGAACGTGCCCTCGTATTCGATCGGGTTCTGGGTCGCGATGACGGTGAAGGGGCTGGGCAGCGGGTGTGTAATGCCCTCTACGGTCACCTGCTGCTCGCCCATTGCCTCGAGCAATGCGGACTGCGTCTTTGGCGTGGCGCGGTTGATTTCGTCCGCCAACACGACTTGTGCCATAACCGGGCCGGGTCGGTACTCGAACTGGCCGATCTGTTGGTTGTACACCGATGCGCCGGTGACGTCGCTGGGTAGCAGATCGGGGGTGAACTGCAGTCGTTTGAAATCGCAACCGGTAGTGATGGCGAGGGAGCGCGCCAGCATCGTCTTGCCGACTCCCGGGACGTCTTCGACAAGGGTGTGACCGCGACTGAGCAAAGCAACCACGCCCAGCCGGATGGCATCATCTTTGCCGATGATCACGCGTCCGACATTGGCGACGATGCGCTCGATGGTGTCGGCGTGTTCACGGTTGACGGTGGATTCGGCGACAGTGGTTGACGTTGTGGTCAAGTTAAGGGTCCTTTCGATATCAGGAGGATCGATGACGGGTATGATGTTGGTTTTTCTATCGGACCCGGGAGTTACCTGTGAGTTCAATCGTAGACTGCGCCAAATATAGCATCAACCTTAAATTCACACCCCGCCAGGTTGTCTTCTGACAGATTGCGGACACGAACTCAGCGACGCGACACACAATTCGACATGACGGAATACGCATCTGGAATCGGAACGGTTTCTAATGTCGATCATTTAAGACGCGGGGAGAGGCGTCTCTATCTCGGCGACAACCTTGAGGTGATGCGGGGGATGGAGGCGGAGACGGTCGATCTGGTTTATCTGGATCCGCCATTCAACTCGAATAAAAACTACAAGATCCTGTTTCGTGGGCCTTCGGTGTTGAAGTCGGAAGCACATCTTCCGGCGTTCGAGGATGTTTGGGTTTGGGATGATGCATCGGAGAGGTTGTACGAGGAGACGGTACAGGAGCATCGTGGCGAAGGGATCGCCGAGTCGGTTTCCGGGCTCTTCAAGGTGATTGGGCGGGATCGATTGATGGCGTATCTGGTGAACATGACACCTCGTCTCGTCGAGATAAGTCGCCTGCTCAAGCCTTCCGGTAGCGTCTATCTGCATTGCGATCCGACGGCTAGCCACTATCTGAAGGTGATCATGGATGCGGCATTCGGGCGCGAGAATTTCCGGAACGAGATAGTTTGGGGGTATCGAGGCGGCGGTGTGCCACGGCGCGATTTCGCCCGGAAGCACGATGTGATACTACGTTTCTCCAAGAGCGGGGAGTATCTCTTCAATCCACAGTACACCGAGTATTCACCGGCTTCAAAAGACCTCGTAAAGTCGCGAGGCGGTGTGAGCATCGATGCACGTGAACGCGACCTCGATCGCGGTGCACATATGCCCGATTGGTGGACGGACATCAACTCGTTGCAGACTTGGTCTCCGGAGCGTACCGGATACCCGACGCAAAAACCTCTGCGATTGCTTGAGCGAATAATCCAGTCTTCAAGCAACGAAGGCGATTTGGTTCTGGACCCTTTCTGCGGCTGTGGAACAACGATGGTCGCAGCGGAACGACTTAGGCGGTCTTGGGTTGGTATCGACGTCGAGCCGATGGCGTTGAGCGTGCTGCGCGATCGTTTCCAACGGGGCGAAATGAACGATGATTTTCAGGTGAAAGGGTTGTTGTCAACAGAATCCGCCGATGTCGCCGCTTGGCGTGAGTTTGCAGAAAGCGATCCGTTGAGATTCGAACGCGCGGTTATTAGTAAGATCCCGAATTGTGTGCCTTGGCGAAACCTGCAGGAAGTTGGCGGTGGTATCGAGGGAGTGGTTTCGTTTGCGGGCGCTCTTAGCGGGACGTACCACGCGATCGTCAAGGTTGTGGGTGGTCGTTCGGTCGTAGGGACGATGGTGGACGAGTTGAAAACCGTTCTGCGTCGGAGAAGTGGGGACGACGTAGTGGCGGGGGTGCTGATTACGTCGGGTTGCGTTGAGGGGGAGATATTACGAGAGGTCGAAGAATCGGGAGTGATTGAGATCGGGGATAGGGTCTTACCGAGACTCGGTGTTTTGTCGCTGGACGAGCTGTTCCGACGTATCGAGAAGAATTCGGCTCTGTTTCCGTTGGAATGAGTGGCGGGTTAACGCGGTGCGGCGGAGTTGCCTAGGAGTTTTTTGAGCAGTTCCGCGTGTTCGTCGGGGAGGGTTGGGTTTTCGAAGGCGGCGACGTTTTCTTCTAGGTGTTCGATGTTGGATGTTCCGGTGATGACGGTTGAGATTCCGGGATGGTCGGCGGCGAATTTGTAGCCGGCGGCGATGATGGAGGGGGCGTCTTCGGTGATCAGCCAATCTAAGCCGTCGCGGAGTTTTGGATGGTCAACGTCGATATCGCCTTCCTTGCGCCAGTTTTGTAGGAGTTGTTCGTATTCGTGCTGTCTAGTGAGGGTGAAGCGTACGGGAGCCATGTTTAGGATGGCGACGCCGTGTTTCTGGGCGAGTGGGAGGATTTCTTTGGCGGCGTATTGGTTGAGGATGCCGTATTTGAGCATGATGGTGTCCCAGACGTCGGGATGCTCTTCGAGGGCGGTCTGGGGCACGGTGTGTTTCGAATCATCGGTCATCATCTCGGAGAAGCCGATGAGTCGGACTTTGCCTTGCTCTTTGAGCTTCTGAAGCGTCGGTGCGTATCGCTCGGTGAGTTCGAAGTAGTTCTCCGGGCGGATACCGTGGATCTGCATGATGTCGATGACATCGGTGTCGAATCGGCGCAAGCTTCGCTCTACCGATGAGATGACGGAATCGGTGTGAGGGAGGTTTCCGTCGGGTGTTTTCCAGGTCCACTTTGTGGCGATGAGGAAGGAGGCGCGGGGGACGCCGTTTAGGGCTTGTCCAAGTTGATCCTCGCTGTCGCCGTAGTTCGCCGCTGTGTCGAACATGTTTATGCCGAGATCTAACGCTCGGGCGATGAGGTCACGACGTTGATTCGAAGTTAGGCCGGCGGCTTTGCCGAACTGGCTCGGGCCGCCACCGCCGTAGGAAGCGATGGAGACGGGGATGCCGGATTTTCCAAGGGTGCGGTAGAGCATGGTGAGTCAGTTGGTTGGGTGTAGACTCACGTTACAACAGAAGCGCGGGCAATTTCGCATCAAACCCGCATCCGTTTAAGGACAGTTCCGGTGATGCGTCAAGCTGAAAAAATGAGTTCTGGGATTCACATCCCAAGCATCAAAATAGATGACTATCGCGGTATCAAGGATCTTGAGATCCCGCGTTTAGGGCAAGTAAACCTCTTCGCCGGCGAATCCAGTCGGTTTAGGTCCGATTTTCTCACGTATTTGTTGGACGGGCGGAACGGCGCGACCGATGCCGAGATGCATCCACTAGCTTGGAAGACGGTAAGATACGTTGCCGATGACGATAGTTTCTATCGAACTAACCCTGACATGATGGCTCTTATGGTGAGGAAGCAATCGGCAAATGGGGTTCCAAGACCTATTTTGATCCAACGTCTCAGCGAAGAGATTGTTTTTTTCGAAATCAAAAACGGGACCGTCGGCGAAAGGTTTATCGAGATTGCCAATGCTGAGCGCGTGTTTCAAGCGGGCGCGCTATTCGCCTCGGAAATTGGGGCCGAATACGGGCAGCCTATGAAAATGCCGGAGGAGTACGGGCATCGACCATTGCGGTCGACGATGACGCCAGTGGTGCGGGAATATCGCGGTGAATATGAGTTTGGATATCACTATGCTGAGGCAGGAACTTCATCCGAAGCAAGATTCCGCAGTGTGATTGCTATCGGCGCGGATGCTGTGCGGCTGATGATGATAGCGTCGGCAATTGTCGTATTCTCGTTACGGGCCGAAAACGAGGGCCGATCGCCCGTATTGTTGATCGACGGCTTTGAGGTGCCGGGTGGTCGTCAGGTACAAGCTAGGTTTTGGGAGTTGATATTGGGCGAGGTCAAGTCGCGTCACATTCAATTGCTAGCCACCACGAACTCATGGGACTGCATCGCTGGTTTTGCAGATGCAGCAACGGCAATTGATGACTTGGAATCGACATATTTTAGATTGGAACAGGGAGTAGACCGGACCCACTACGTCAACTACGATCCATACACCCTTCAAGTCTCGTTTGAGTTCAATATCGACCCGCGTTAGGGATAGACCGAGCTACCGTCCAGCGTAGCCAATCAAAATCGGTGGAGCTTTTAGGTGAACGTTATATTGGTCGAAGGATTTCATGATGAGGCGTTCATCCGTACCATCTGCGATCAGTTTTTCGCAGATCGGGATTTTCAAGTCGAAAAAATCAATGGTCTGCCCCGCCGCGAA
This sequence comes from Dehalococcoidia bacterium, assembly GCA_965232825.1. Classification (GTDB taxonomy): domain Bacteria; phylum Chloroflexota; class Dehalococcoidia; order Lucifugimonadales; family Lucifugimonadaceae; genus Bin127. The sequence continues at coordinate 1,786,332 of OZ247429.1, forward strand.
AACGGCGACAAACGACTGAATGCGATTCTGTTGGCGCAGTTGCTTGCGGCTGATGTCAAGTCTGTCGGACTGATCGTTGACGGCGACCGTGATCCGTACCGGATTTGGCGACGCTTGCAGCAGTTGCCCATCCTTTCGGAAACGGAACCTGAAATCGGGGAGCAAACCTTACCAGAATCCGGTTTTGTAGCCGACTGCCGATTCGGTTCATCAAATGTCGCGGTTGGCATCTGGGTAATGCCAGACAATCATAGCCCTGGACAACTTGAGGATTTCGTGCTCCGCTTGGTACCGGACAGAGACCCTGTTAAAGCGCTGGCATTCAGTTACATTACTGGGTTGCCTACGAAACAGTTTCAGTTCGAGGACCATCGTGTCGCTAAACACGTGGCGCATTCCTGGCTGTCGGCGTACTATCCTGGCTGGAGTTTTGATGACGCGCTAAACCATGGGCAACTTGCCGATCCAACGAACACAGCCGTCGGCGCGGCATTCCTCGATTGGTTGCGCCGAATATCTAGGTGAGGCCATCCATTCGCCACCTAGTCGTAGACCATGATGGCGCGGCCTAGGATTTCGCCGTTTTGGAGGTCGTCGCAGGCCTCGTTTATCTGGTCTAGCGTGTAGCGGCGCGTAACGAGTTTGTCGAGGGGGAACTTACCTTCGTGGTGCCAGCGGAGGAACTGATCGAAGTCTTTTTTGGGGTAGGTTGCGCCCAAGGAACCTCGATACTGCTTCTGGTGGTACATGAATTGTCCGGGGTCGACGGTCATTTGCGGTGCTGGCATTCCGATGAGGACTGCCATTCCGCCGTGGTTGTCGGCACCGGGACCACCGCCGCGGACGGTCGGGAGGATCTGCTCGCTGGTGATCTGGAGGCCGATGGCGTCGAAGGCATAGTCAGTGCCGCCGCCGGTGATCTCGTGGATCGCCTCGATCGGGTCGGTTTCCATAGCGTTGACGGTGTGCGTCGCGCCCATCTCTTTGGCGTATTCGAGCTTGGAGTCTTCGATGTCGACGGCGATTAAGGGGTGCGCCTCAAGGATGCTGGCCATGATGAGTGCGGAGGTTCCGACACCACCGATGCCGTAGATGGCGACGGAGTCGCCGGGTCGGACGCGTGCGGTGTTCAGGACTGCGCCCGCGCCGGTGAGGACCGCGCACCCGACGATGGACGAGATGTCTTTGGGGTTGTCATCGTCGATCGGGACTACGTATCCGCCCCATACAAGGGCATCTTCACCCCAGGTGTAGGTAGCGCCGTTGAGGGGTTCTTCGCGATAGGTTGCGCCGCTGGGTTCCGGTGTCCATCGCCCTTGGATGGGGTCTTTTGGTACCCAGGTCACGATCGCAAGGTCGCCCTCCTTGACGTGGGAGACATCGGAGCCTACAGAGACGACCGTTCCGGTACCTTCGTGCCCTAGGAGGGATGGTGTCGGAGTCTGCGGGTTGTGCATCTGGTGGAGCTGCGAGTGGCAGACACCGCTGGAGTGCAGTTTGACGTGAACTTGATCAGCACGCGGATCCGGAAGTTCGATCTCGTCGACCGCCAAGGGTTTACCGTGTTCGACGTGGATTGCTGCCTTGCTTCTCATTTTGATGCACTCCTAGCGCGCATTTGTCGACTCAATCGATCTGCCTACACAAATCGTTACGCCAAATGATATGCGTTGGCGCCTTAGGTCGCGAGTTCGATCCGGCAAGTGTTCTGGCAGTTGCCAGTCACTGTCCCGCAGTCAAGTCTATCGCTACGTCGCATGCTTGTAGGGAATCGAGGAGTGGAGCGAAAACCATCGGGTCCAATGTCTCGGCCTGTTGTTCTTCGGTAGAGGCGAAGATTTCGACGATCAACTCGACGCCAGCGTGTTCGACGATGCATTCGGCATCTTCGAGTGAGATCTGGGTGATGATCGGCGCGAAGCGTTCTCGGGCAGCCCCACATCGAGTCAACACTTCGGTTTCTGCGAACAGGTCAATAACGTGACGGTCTTCAGCCCCCACTCCGGTTGTGAACTTCTCCACGGCTTCGAAGATCTTGGCCGTGGATTTGGCATCGGCAAATGCTTCGACACAGACGGCATCGCGGGCAGTCATATTGGCTGGTGAAATCTCGTCGATCGGTCCGTCTGGCGTTGCAACCGGTTCGTCGGGTGGTTCTGGGGTGACGGTTGGTGGAATCGGTGTTGGCGTCGGAGGGACTGGGGTTGGTGTAGGGGGTACCGGCGTTGCGGTCGGTTCGGGCGAGGAACAGGCGACGTTGGACATCGCCAATGTGGCGAATACGACGACTACCAGGAGAAGCTTTACTCTGACATCTGCGACTGACTGACTCATCGTGTCTCCTTATAGATTCTGGGATGCAGCGGACAATGACGCCAATGGTTGTACGTGAATGTTCGTGGATGGCTCGGGCGAAGGCCTAAGCACATTTTTCGCCTGTGGCTTCGCTACGGTGGGCGTCACTGATCGGGCGGTCGCGTTTCGGATCTCGGACATGAATCGCTACGTAGTAACGAGGCGTTCGCTACTGTCCGGCAGTCAGGTCGATCGCGACATCGCATGCTTGTAAGGAACCGAGAAGCGGGGCCAGGGCCATGATGTTCAATGTCTGTGCTTGTTGCTCTTCAGTGATCGTAAAGAAGGCCATCAGCATCTCTACGCCAGCCTGTTCGACTACGCATTCGGCGTCTTCGGGACTAATCTGAGCGACGATTGGTGCGAATCGTTCCGGCATTACACCGCAGTGGGACAGCGGTTCGGCAGCAGCCAATAGGTCGAGGATGTGGTGGTTTTCGCCTTCGCCGGAGGTCAGAGATTCGATCGCCGTCAAAACCGTTGCGGCGGTTTCGGCATCTGCTTGCTCTTCGACGCAGGCCGAGTCGTCCGCTGAGAGGCCGGACGGGCTGACCTCGTCAGTCACTTCGGCTTCTTCCATCGGCTCTGGCGTCGCCGTTGGTGGAACCGGTGTCGGCGTGGGCGGCACCGGCGTCGGCGTGGGTGGTACGGGTGTCGGTGTCGGTGTCGGAGGTACCGGAGTGGCAGTCGGAGGCACTGGGGTCGCCGTCGGAGGTACCGGGGTCGGCGTTGGTTCAGGAGAGGAACAAGCGGTGAAGACGATTGTCATCGTTGCAACCAGCACAACCAAGACGACACTGATACGAGCTATTTTGGTTTTGGTTGTCGGATTCATGTCACATCCTAGTGCTGTTGTCTCGATGTCAATCAGAGGATCCGAGCAGGTACTGCCGGAGGGTACCAAACGCGTACATCGCCGCCCGTCTGCGGTCGGGTGCACCACTGCCGGCGGACCTCACATGACGTATCTCGGTCTTTTCGGCGTCGCAGATCACGATGTAGGTGTCGCCGCGCCCGAGGTTTACTGCGCTGCTTTCGTTTTCGGCCGTTTCGGGAATGCCGTGAACTGCGACCCCGATAGACGCGCCAGAATGTTCCCGGATTGCGTGGGCTAGTGCGGTCGCGCGTTCTTCGCCGACGATCTCGTTACCGTTCTGGGCACCTATCAGACGATCACCCGGCAAGTCGGTGTTTGCGACGATGGCTTCAAGGAACATATCACCGGCGGCAGTCCGCATTGAATCCGAGACGGCACCTGCGCTGAGGTCTTCGTAGACGGCGACCGTTGCTTCTCTTTCCTGCAATATGGCACCGATGACGCTCTCAATCGTTTCCTCGTCGACACCGAAAATATGGTCGCCTAGGAGCTCGCGGACTTGGTGCTCCATTGGTTGGATAAGTTCTATCGCTGCATCAATAGTGGCGGCGCGGGCTGCGATCCGGACATCAACCTGACCGGGACGAGCGAGTACGCCAACCGTTGGGTTGGACGATTCTGCGATGAGATGTCCGATCTCATGGTCGACGGCGCTTTCGCCTAAGTCGGCGACTTTTAGGACGCGGTAGTGGATGGTTTCACCGAGGTCGTATTTATCGCGGAGATAGGGGATGACCTCGTTGGTGATGAGCCACTTCATCTCGAATGGGACGCCGGGAAGGCTGATGATGGTGCCTTTGTCGGATTCGACCATGAATGCGGGAGCGGTGCCGTTGGGGTTGCGGATCACGGTGGCGCCGTCGGGGATTTGGGCTTGACGCTCGTTGTTTTTGGTGAGGATGAATCCGCGGTTCTGGAATCGCTCACGGAGTTCGGTTAGGGAATCTGGGTCAGTAACGACGTCGACGTCGAAGACATCTGCGACAGCTTCTCGGGTCAGATCGTCTTGTGTCGGTCCGATGCCGCCTCCCGTGATCACTACATCTGCGCGCTCAAGTGCGATGCGCAGTACCTCCGTCATGCGGTTCAGGTTGTCACCTACGCACGACTTGTAGTAGACGTTAGCACCGTTTTCTGCCAGTCGCTGCGAGATCCACGCGGAGTTAGTGTCGACGATCTGGCCCAACAAAAGTTCCGAGCCGATGGAGACGATTTCAACGTTTACTGACATGTGCCTGCGGCACCGCTTGCTTGAGATGCCGTGCCGATGTCCATTATGCACCAATGAGCGCGAGTGCTACGGAACACTCTTCATCTGGGTTTTGGATTTTCAGCGCAAGAGTTGACAAACGTTCTAATAAGGTATATGTTCTAAATAGAACACCGTTTCCATAGAGATAGGACAATTTGGATGACAACGCAGATTTTGGAACGCAATTCGCTTCAGGCGCCACGACGTCGGCATGATCCACATGAACCGGACATCACGGCGCAGCAGAACGATGCGACGACGCTTGAGCAGTTGCCGATAGATTTCGATATTGACGCTGAGTTGCGGATGCTCACGAAGGAATCGATCGAATTCATCGAAGATCGTGAAATCCTCGGTCAGCGAATCATGCAATCCGCAGTTTCGCAGGAATTCGGCTCGTTTGCCGTCAAGTGCCGATCAGTAACGCATGGAACCGACTTTTCGACTCCGATGCGGAGCATGTTGCTGACGCTTTCCTCAGCATTCGGCGGAATGAGCGCCACCATCTCACCATCGTTGAATTTGCACACTTGGCCGGCTATGGACATGTTGGTCGCGGCGCTCGCAAAATCCGGCGCTGATGAGCTTTGGCAACCGATTGGTGAACGTAGCATCAGCGTCGGCGCGGCACGGCACATTTTCGTCAGCGTCGACAATCCCGTTCGCGACGATGCGACAAATGTCTTTCCGAGCTTGCTAGTCGAGATCGTAGGCGCGCATCTGATCGATCCGGAGTGGTTCGACCGAGTCGTTGCTCCGCGGTGTCGTGACGAGGCCTTGACCTTTGTTTACTACGGACAGTCTGGTTTTGATGGATCGTTATTCGAACGTGCATGGCAGGACTGTCAAGTCAGAGGAAGCGTATAAGAGATGTTTACGGCCAGTTACGAGCAGATTGATCAGACAAATACCAGCCAGAGCAGAAAACGCAAACGCGTAACCAGTTCCTACAGTACTGACAAAGGCCTTCCAGAGAACTACGACTACACCGACACCGGTTGCGACTTGGCGCCGTCGTGCCTGGAGTGTCCGCTCGCGCTCTGCAAATACGACGACCCGAATTGGGGTCGCCGCAACCGGACAGTCATGCGGGATCAAGAGATCGTACGACTGCGCGGGCAGGGCTTGAAGGTTTCGCAGATAGCGAAGATCGCCAAGACTAGCGAACGGACCGTGTATCGTGTTGCTCTTCGCGAGGGCATTCAACTACCGGTGACAACTCAGAGGCGACGCAAATCAAACCGGCGTGATACCGAGCGCCGGGAGCGGCCGCCTACGGTGCAAGTCGCCGATTGGCAACAATATCGGATGCCAGAAGCCGCTGTTAATTGAGACGCGCGAAATCTGCCGTAGCTGCGACGCCATATTCCGCGTAACTAACGGGCGTGTGAAAATCTAAACTCGGAGATCAGGATCTACCGTTGATTTTGTTCTACCGCGCGACGCGGGTTCCGTCTGATCAGATCCGAAGCGATTGGTACGACCACTACCGGCAAGCGGCTTGAAATTCGGTCGTGTCCATTGAGCCTAAACATCCTGTGAAGGCTTAGAATTCACGGCATCGTTTCTTCGATGTCAGCCAAGGATATTTGCCGTGAAGTACGACGTGGTGATCGTGGGTGCCGGTTCAGCCGGTTGCGTTTTGGCTTCCAGGCTGTCGGAGGACCGCAACCGTAACGTCTTGCTACTCGAGGCGGGACCCGATTATCCGGACGTCAATTCAATGCCGGACCATATCAAGTACGGCGTTCAAGCCTGGTACGAGTCGTACGACATCGATGAACACACATGGGGCTATAAGGCACTGGCGACTCCGTTGCAGGAACCTTTCAAACTTCCGCGCGGCAAGGTGGTGGGCGGATCGAGCGCAATCAATGGACAGATTTGGTTCCGCGGTATCCCGGAGGATTACGACGACTGGGCGGCGGAGGGCAACGAAGGTTGGGGGTATCTCGACGTTCTCCCCTATTTTCGGAAGATCGAGACGGATCTAGACTTTCCGGGCGACGATTTTCACGGGTCTGATGGACCGATACCGGTGCGTCGCTATAAAGAGGACGAGTTGTTCGCTAGCCCAAAGGCGTTTATCGATGCGTGCCAAGCGGCTGGGTACCCGTTCACGCACGATCACAACCACCCGGAGTCGACTGGTGTCGGTTACTTGGTTGTGAATCGCATCAACGATATTCGCATGAGCACCGCGGTGACGTATCTGCAAATGGCACGGGACCGCATGAATCTGACCGTGAGGTCTGGCGTGCTCGTTCATCGGGTGGTGATCGAGAACGGTAGGGCCGTTGGCGTCAAGGTCGAATCGGGTGGTGAAACCTATCGTGTGGAATCGGAGCTCACGATTCTGAGCGGAGGATCCATCAATTCGCCACAACTGTTAATGCTGTCGGGCGTCGGGCCTGCACACCACTTGTCGGAGAACGGTATCTCGGTGATCGCCGATGTTCCCGGTGTCGGACAGAACCTTCGCGACCACATCGCGGTTTTCGTGAAATGCGAAAGTGATCTTGAGGAGCCGGTACCCGAGCGTCCGGCGCCACTCCAGATCGGCATGCGCTACACTACGCCCGGTTCCCCCTACCGTAACGACATGCACATGCGTCCGATATCGATAAGAACCGAGCATGTTCCGGCAGATTTCGATCCCTCAATAGCCAAAACTCCGACCGGTTTCAGCATCGCGCTGCAGAAGGCGGTCGGCAAGGGAGAACTTCGTTTGGCGACAACCGATCCGCACGACCAGCCGATCCTCGATTATCGCTATTTGAGCGAGCCGTTCGACATGGAGCGGATGAGGGGCGCGGTGCGACTCAGTGCTGAACTAACTGAGATGCCCGAGTACGCGCCCGCGATGATGCGACGAGTGGATCCGACCGACGATGTGTTGTTCGATGACGAGGCTCTCAACAATTGGTTGCTCTCAAATGTGCGGACGCAGCACCACTCTTCAGGGACTTGCAAGATGGGGCCGTCGTCCGATTCGATGGCAGTGGTGTCGCCGCAGTGCGAGATGCATGCGGTTGATGGTTTGATGGTCGTAGACGCATCGGTGATGCCGGACGTTATTCGGGCAAATACGAACGCTACGACGATCATGATCGCGGAGAAGGTGGCGGAGGGAATGGTGGGGTAAAGCGCTACTCTACCCGAAAAACCTTCATCGCTTCATCGCCGAGGTGATTGATGATCTTCACCGCAATCCGACCAGAACTCGGCGCATCAAATGGCCTCGAAACCGCCGAATTCAACGTCGCCCATGCATCCGCATCAATCTCGGCCTTTAACGTAGTCTTCAACGCCTTGTACGGATCCTGCGCACCTAGAAAATATGCCTGGCGCACGAAGAAGCTCTCGCCGTTGTAGTCCGTATCTACGAACCAGCATGCAATCCCGTCGGTGTCATCGCTCCGAACCTCGCCCGATTGCGGATGGAAGACATCGATGCCTTTGACTTCTACGACGACCTGTTCATCCTCATTCCGCCGAACATCAACATCCGGCTCGCCGAAGATTACAAACAGGTTGCCCTTGCCCGTGTTCTTCAAGTCCGTAGACATGTGCAAATCTGCATTCATCCGGGCTTTCAAAACCGGAATTCGCCCAAGACGTTCCAACTCTGCGGTGTGCCCTTCGTAGTTGAAGGCGCAGGCGATCAGAACATCGAAACCTATCTCCGCTGCTTCGCGCGCCGCGTCAATCAAATCAGGACGAGACACCGTCCCAAACTCCGGCCCGATGTAAATCCCTGCACGACGCCTACGACCGTCTTCACCGCCCTCCATATACTGACCCTCGGCACAGATATAGTCACCGTGAAATCCAACTACCGAATCGAAGTCAATCTTGTCTTCTTTGTGCGCCTGCTGAACACCTGCCGTCTTCAAATGCTCCAGCATCCGCTGCCCAAAATCGTCACCTGCGCCAAACTCCTCCCCGTCATCCCCCAATCCATCGAAGAACTCCCCATTCTCATCCACCGACATCATCCGGTGCGGAGAAACCGACTCCACAGTGAACGGTCCCGCTACACGCACCTTGCTCCGATCCTGGTACGGCTTGTCATACAGATACTCGAACTCCGCTTTGGCGGCGATAGATGCGTCGATCTCATTCTGGCGCGCGATACGCAACTCCCACCACTTTGCGTGAAGCTCGCTCGCGGATTCGCTGAGGGGGGGGGGTACAGCAGTACTAATATCGCGCGGTATTTCCCACTCCTGCCAGTCCTGACCGACTTCAGCGTTTAGCTGTGCGCGCACCGGCTCCATCCTCTGCTGAAACTCGTCGTAGATGACATCAATCTCAGCGTTGTTCGCAATATCCCGTAACGTGACATGCGGAACACGCTCATAGACGAATCCCTGCCGGATGTCGCCAAATGTCGGTGAAGACAAGGCCACAGTTCGAGAGACATCTGCCTCTTTCTCCCGGCCTTCATCGCTGTCTGACAGCAGGTAGTACGGATAGCGAGCACCCATAATGCGAGCACGAGCAAGCGCCAAAGCAACGCGACTCGTGTCAATCGTTACCCAGCGCCGACCCCATTGCTCGGCGACGTAAGCCGTAGTGCCTGACCCACAAGTCGGATCCATCACTAGGTCACCGGGGTCTGTGGACATTAGAATGCATCTTTGCACAACCTTTGCGGCAGTTTCTACGACATATCGCCGGCCAATTGCCCCAGCAGTATCGCTCCAATTGGATGTCATCGGGTACGCCAAAAAATCGTCGAAATACCTTTTATAAGACAGTTGATTACCGGACTTCACCAACCTACCTGCTCTGCCGAGTTGATCGAGTCCTCGCTTATCTGTTTTCCAACACCACCGACCTTGCTCATTGAAAACGGTACCTTGAAACTCATATCCCTTCAGGTCGTTTGGGTTAGGTGGGCGTGTCCCTCGCAGGTGGTCCAGCGTAAACACTCTGTGTCCCCGCGGGATCAAATCGGGTGTATTCCGTTCCTCCACCGAAAGGCGTCTGACGGTTGCACCATCAGGCGATTCCAAGTTCCGATAACCAGTCGCTCCCGTTTGCCCGATAGTTTTCATCAATAAAGCAGATCGATATTTCGCTATTGACTTGGATCGGGCAAACCAAAGGATGTAGTCGCTAGAATTCGAGAGTAATCTCGAAGTTTGCGCTGTTGCCTTTGTAAACGTTATTACGCAAACAAAATTGCTGACACCAAACACTTCATCCATCACAGATCGTACGAGATGTAAGTTTTCATCCCCTATTTGCACAAATATCGAACCACTTTCAGACAATAAATCTTTGGCAATCTCAAAACGATCTCTTAAGTACGAGAGATATGAGTGGATTCCATCGCGCCAAGTATCCCGAAATGCTTTGACCTGCTCTGGTTCACGAGTGATATGGGCAGAATTACCGTCCCTAACGTCCCGACTAGTAGTCGACCACTGAAAGTTCGAGTTGAACCGAATCCCATAAGGGGGATCAATGTAGATGCACTGGACCTTCCCCCGCAACCCCTCCCGTTCCGCTAACGACGACATCACCTGCAAGCTGTCGCCCAAAATCATGCGGTTCGACCAGTTCGCATCGTGCTGGTAGAACTCGGTCTTGGCATCCTCGCTGGGCAAACCGTTGAAGTCGGCAAACAGATCAGCAAAACCCTCTTGCACACCATCAGATTCAGCATCCCGGTTCGCCTGCGACTGCTGCATCAAGTCGTCTATCAACACCTTCGGATGCACGCGCTCTTGGATGTACAAAGGTGGCGCCTGCACCACTAAATCCGACGCGTCCTGCTGATCCTTACCACGCCAAACCAACTGCGGATCCAAATCCCGATTCCGACGCTCATAAGCCACCTGTATCGGCGACTGCTCATCCTCACCCATCAACGACTGATGCTCGGCACTCGGAAGATTCGGCCGCGTAGCCTCGGCGTGGCGGATGGTGTCGACTTCTTTGGGTTTTCGGGGTGTGCGGCGTCGGGTTCGTGGCATCTAAGATCGCTCCCTGTCTATCATCTGAAGAATCTTGCCCAACTCGTCCAACAACCTAGGCACATGAATGGTGACTATGTTCCAGACGATGTCGTTGTCAATCCTCCAATACCCATGAATGAATCGATTGCGAGCACCGACGATTAAGCTCCATGGGATCTGCGGATGTCCCTCCGTGAACGTCGTTGGAACGTTCGATGCCGCTTCCCCGATTAATACCAGATTCCACATAGCAGAGTCGTAAAGATCGCCCGTCCTCACAAACGAGTCTTGATCCATGCCCGCGGAGCAATCGAGGATTCGGTGGCAAGATCGCTCCATATCACGAAGCGATTGCACCGTGCCCCGGTTCCGTCCCACAGGATTACACAAGGATCGATTCGCTCTTTACGTATGGATGCAATCCTTCACGCAAACCCTTCTCAGTCATCAAATCCACTTCGCAATCGAACACCGACTCCAGATAGTCATTCGCGCCAAAAAACCCATCCGCCGTCGCTGGCCCTGCGAACTCGACAATCAAGTCGATATCACTACCATTGCGACTCTCGCCACGTGCCAAAGAACCCACCAACCACAAACTCTCCACACCAAACCGTTCCTTCAAGACAGACCTATGACCTCGAAGCGTCTCAAGCACATCGTCCCTCGTCAATTCAGTTTTGTCTGCTGTATTCATCGGCTCTCATCCCCCTTCACATGGTTACGACATCCACACTCTTTCACTGTTACCCACACACAAAAAGATACCACCTCAGACCATCATCTACCAACATATTGTTTATCCTTTCCATCCATGCAAACTCAAACCGCCTCAACCCTGGAATTCGCCGATCTTTCCACGAGGGCGTTGAACTCGTCCGCGATCTTGTACTCATCCTTCAACTCCACGAAATCCCAACGCCCAAACCGACCCAGCGCGTTCACACCCGGCAACCAATACGAAACCATCGCCGTGTTCTTATCCCGGACATCTTCACCCCGGTACCCCTTGATCTCCACCACCAGCCGCAACGGCTCAACCTCGCCATCGTCAACCAACACTATGAAGTCCGGACGATACGTCCGAGTTTCACCAGCCCGTCGGTACGGCACGCCGAATCCCAGGTTGTGATTCTTCACATAAGCCCGAACTTTGGGATGCGATTCCAGAGCCCGGCAGAACTCCCCCTCCCAACCGCTGTCTAAAACCGCGTAGTTGACGTGACATCTCCTAGCATCGGTGGTCCAAACATCTGTCTTAGATGTCGTGAAATTCACATGCCGCGTCGAACCCACCGGGTTGTATGCGTCCAAAACCGTCTTGACGGGGTTCTTCCCGACATTCGCGAGTGTGATGGCCGCTTCAATGCGATCGCAAGCCATTGCCGCAAGCGATGGATAGAGCAGTTGGGCGGGATACGTGCCGCCGTCGCAGAAAAGCTCAGAGTCCAGCCACTCGCGTACTATCTGCTTAAGCTGACCAAAAAAATGAAGCCTTGGGACACCGTCGTCATCCCGCCATCTCGTTTCGAGCAGGTGCTTAGCGAGGGTGAACTCGATGGTTGATTGGCGCACACGATTTGTATGTACCAAGTTGAGGTCCACACCCTCGCCAACGATGCCCTCATTGCGGGTTATCGTCGGACCAACCAAGTCTGTTGTCAGATTCAACAACGAGTCGTCAGTGAACTTGGCTGTCAGCTTCTGGTTCAAGGGCTCCACACGGTAACCCGTAACCCGCGGAAATTCAATCTCCAAATCGTCGCGTTCAGGTCGAACAGCCTTGACGTGATACGTCTTCTTCGGCTTCGAGGGTGGTGCAACTACCGGCTTAGCCGTGAAATCGAACGGAACACCAAGCACATCCGCATACTCCACGTCAAACAACTTCTCATCGTTCAGATCGTAAGACTGGCGACGTAAGGCGCGTCCTATCACCTGCTCGCAAAGCAACTGTGTGCCAAACGCCCGCACTCCCAATATGTGCGTAACCGTGTTCGCATCCCAACCTTCGGTCAACATCGACACCGATACCACACATCGCACATTACCGCCCAACTGACCTTCCTTGCCAACCGTATTTCATCACTTCTCGCAGCAACTCAGCATCCGTGATGTTTTCCGCCGCCATCCGATCATTGTCACGGACAATCTTTTCCTGTTTGAACCGCTCTATCTCATCCGCCGCGCTCTGACGGAAGTTGCGGTCGAGACTTTCGCCGGATTCAAGCTGAGCGCTGTCGATGAGGATCGTGTTCGGCGTAGGTAGTCGATTGCCGGAATCATCGAAGTTTCGGAAAAGACGAAGCCGACCATCCTCGAAACGACGATTACCGTCGGAGTCCTCCCGCTCGAAACCCGAAATGTAGTCATGCACCAGCTTCGAACTAGCTGTGTTGTTGCATACAACTATGAAACACGGCGGTGTCGATATCCCGGCCTTCTGCCACTCCTCGAACGTCTTCTCGTAATGCCCATACAAAGCTTCGAGCGCCGTTTGTAGAGTAACCGGCAAGCTCAACGGATCAAGATCGTTGCTGTTCCGTCGGCCCGCCCTCGGCATGTCAGGACGGATATGCTCCCACAATACCCGAAACGTCGGCATATCCGTTTCAGGGATATTGTCAGCCACCGGCACCCGTGGCAACTTCACGATCCCGCACTCGATCGCATCCATCAACGAAAAGTCCGTGACAGTCCAGGGGAACAACGTACCCTCGGCGTAACCCGAACCGCGCAGGAAGAAGGGCGTTGCCGAAAGATCGATCACTCGCGAGAGTCCGATTACGCGCTTGACCGCCTCCAAACCCGATATCCAAACGCGCGCCGCGTCGTTGTTGTTTTTGGCCTCTGAGCGTTCATCGCCGATGAACCTGTCCTCATCCGACTCCTCTTCTGGCTTCTCGCGATAACAGTGGTGCCCCTCATCATTCAACACCATCACATTTCGCAGACCCATCAAATCGGGCATCACCCGCTTCACCATCTGCCCCTCAGTCTCGCGCGTCTCCATCTTGTGGTCATGACCCTCTAGCAACGCCCGATTGCCCGACGAGAGATTCATCGTCTCCCGCAACATGAACGCGTGATAATTGGTGATAACGATCTTCGCCCGTTCCAAATCAGGCAGCATATCGTCAGGAACCAACTCGCGTTCTTGGTAGTAACTATCAGGATCGTTAGGCCGCAGAACCCGCAAACGGTCCTTGATCGTTATCCCCGGCGCGACCACCAAAAAGCCGCGCGTGAACCGATTACTGCGCGGATGGCGAACTGCGTTCACCGTCTGCCACGCGATCAACATCGCCATCACAGTCGTTTTACCCGCACCAGTCGCCATCTTCAACGCCCAACGCACCAACTCCGGATTCGCATCACGACTCGCATTTTCCAGATAATCCAATCGATCCCGACCAGTGTCACGCAACCTCGGCGCAACCTCCGTCAACCAGATCACCGTCTCCGCCGCCTCAACCTGACAGAAAAACGGACGATACGAGCTGAATTCATGACTCCGCCAATGCTGCAACAACCTCTGCGTCTCCGGCGTCACGCCCCAGTCCGACGGATTCGGTATTTGCCGCCAAGCATCCACCAACCGCCGGATCTCATTCACATTTCCCGTTACGTCATACTGCTGACCTTGCGATGACAACCCCTGACCATCACCAAACACCAACTCATCCTGCTCACCCCGACTCCGACGTCGCCGAGGTTTCGGAATCGGAGTAACAAACTCCGCAACCCGCCGTTGCGGCTCGATCTGCTGGGTAGGCTGACCACTCTCATCCAACTCCCAATGCCTCGCCGGATACTCGTACGGCGAATTCAGGATCGGCTTTTCGAAGAATTGGTCAGTCATGAGTTCTGAGCTGCTACTCCCTTTCTCAACGACAGAGCGATGTCAGTTCTGCACAATATGCACCTTTACCGCCCCGGTAGTCTTGTCGAACGCGGTGTCGAAGGCTGGTGCGATTTCCTCTAGTCCGTAGCGGTGTTTCACGGTGTTTCGGTAGGGGTGGTTGCCGGAGGATAGGATGCGGATGGCGACTTCGTAGTCGTGGATGCCGTCGATGATGCCGTAGCAGTTGGAGGAGATGATCTTAATCTCTCGCAGCATCGGGTCGAAGAGGTCGACCTCCATCGGCACCTTGATGCCGCCGAGGTAGACCATGGTGCCTTGGTTGCGGGTGGCGTTCAAAGCCTCGTGGAACGAGACGGTCTGATGTCCGCCGACGGATTCGACAACTACATCGGCACCTACGCCGTCGGTAAGATCGCGAACGCGATCAGTCAGCTCACCAGGTTCGGCACCGGTTACGACGTCGGCGCCCATCTTGGCGGCGAGTTCTGCCTGTTGCGGATATTTCGCGGAGGCGATTACTTTGCTTGCGCCAAAGGCGTGTGCACTGGCGATCGAAGAGAGTCCGATGGGTGCGGAACCGACGACTGCGACGACATCGCCGGGCTTCATGCCGGCGTAGCGGAGTCCGTGGACGGATACGGCCATGGGTTCGACGAGTGCGCCGTCTGTCCAGTCCATGTCGTCTTCCAGCTTGAAGAGGCCGAGAGGACGGCGCGTCATGTACTCGGCGAACCCGCCACCTGAGTCTTCGACGAAGTTCAGGCAGTGACGGTACTGACCGTAGTTGCAGTAACGACAGTCGAAGCAGGCACGGCCGGAGCATACAGTGTCGATAGCGACCCGGTCGCCGACTTGCAGGTTGTGATTGCCGTTCGGTAGCTCGACGACCTCTCCTGTCACCTCGTGACCAGAAGGTACGTCTTGCGCTTCCTCCCGACGAGCGGTCATGTGGAGGTCGGAACCACAGATGCCTGTCTGCATAACGCGGATCAGCGCCGCGCCATCGAACATCTCGGGCATGGGTGCATCCTGCGTCGTGTAGGTGCCGGTTCCATCATCGAGAGCTGCGCGCATCGTGTTTGCCATATTCGTCGCCTCGTCTATCGATTTTGCTTGGGTCTGGTATTGCGTTAAGGATACGCGCAATCAAGACCTTCGCCCAACCGATAAACTCGTTGGCAGCTAAGACCCCATTACTTGACAGGACATTTGCCCCTCCCCTCTGGATTCCCGCGTGCGCGGGAATGACGGAAGTTGCGTCGGGAATGACGGGGGTTGTAGGCGTATCCTTTGATGCCATGAAAATCACCAATGTCAAGATGTCGATCCTCGAGATGGATGGAGAGGACCGGTATTTCGATCTGATCAAGTTGCCGGGACAGCGGCGGGAACGTTGGTTGCATCACACGGTGCCGGCGCGCAGCACACCGCGGTACGAGTATGTGTTGCATGTCGAGACTGATGAGGGCGTAGTTGGGGTCTGCACCACTCCGGGCGACGGTCACACGGGGTTGCATCCGGCGGATGTGCCGCAGTTGCAGGCGTTGGTTGTTGGTGAGGATCCGTTGAAACGGGAGTATCTCTACCAGAAGCTGCATCAGGGCACACGGTGGGTCTACAGGTCGCCGAGTTGGTTCGGCGGTTTCGACAACTGTCTGTGGGACATCGCCGGAAAGGTCGCGGGTTTGCCCGTCTATTCGTTGCTCGGCAAGATGAGAGACGAGGTCCATGCCTACTACAACACTCGTGGAGCGACGATCGAGGAGGCGGTTGAGGACGCGCAACGCGCTCTGGATTTGGGCTTCGTGGCGGTGAAGGACCACTTTTATCACCCTGTCGAGGAAAACATCCGATGGTTGACGGCGATTCGAGAGGCGGTCGGAGATGAGATCGATTGCATGCACGATCCGGTTGCGATCTACACGTTCGAGGAAGCTTTGAAGGTCGGGCGTGCGTTGGAGGATTTGGACTATCGCTGGTTCGAGGAGCCGTTGCCGGAGCGGAGCCACAATCTCTTGGTTCGATTGGCGTCAACGCTGGATATTCCGATCATGGCGACCGAGACGTTTATGTATGACACGGATCTGTGTGCGCAGTATCTGATTTCAGGTGCGACTGATTTGATCCGCCAGAACGCTCGTCACGGGACGACGAATTTGATGAAGTTGGCGCATCTCGCTGAGTTGCATGGAACGAATGTGGAGTTAAATGGGCCGGGTGGTTTGTACGGGTTGGTTCATGCGCATCTGTTGTGCTGCATTCAGAACACTTCGTATTACGAGTTCTTCCCTGGTGGTCATCTCGATCTGGATGGCGAGCAGATCGGGCTGTTAAATCCGGTTGTACCGATCGACGGCAAGCTGAGTCCGCCGGATGCGCCGGGCTGGGGCGCGGAGTGGGACTGGAAGCAGTTTGAGAAGCGGACGGTTGAGGTGGTTGAGTGAGTCGGAATCGTCATGCCGGTTCAGGCCGGAATCCGCATCGTTCGGCAGAATGACTCGACGACGTGACATCGATCGCTTCGTTGCATCGCTTGCTGAAGCTGAAACGCCCGATGATCGAAGCGTCAACATCTACCGAAATGTTGTTCGTTGCAAGAATCTGATACGTTGGTTCAGTACATTTGAGGAAACGGCTCAGTCGGCGATTTTTGTCGGTGAGGCGCCCGGGCGTGATGGCGGCGCGATCACGGGCATCCCGTTCGTGTCACCGATGGTATTGACGTCTGCTGACGATCCTTGGGATGAGTTCGGATCCGAAACTCACTATAAGTTGCCGGTCGGGCAAGATGCGAATCATCATGAGCGTACGGCGACAAGGTTTTGGAAGCACGTTCCGTCGTATTTTTCGGAATTGCCGCGTCCCTTGACATGGAATATCTATCCGTTTTGGCCGTTTGCAGTCGGGAAAGGTGGCAAGCGAATCAATCGTGCACCTATCAAGGACGAGATTGCGTTTGGTTCTGAATGGCTCGCTCGAGTCATCGAGATGTATCCGGATGCTCGGGTGGCGGCGGTTGGAGTCAGAGCGCAAGATACCCTTGAATCGAATGGCATTGACGCGCCGCTAGTGCCTCATCCTTCCCGCGGGAGCGACAAGAGGTTAATCAATCGACTCCAAAGCTTCGCAGAGGTGTTGCGAACATGATGACGGAGCGTTTTCACTTGTGATAAAATAAAGTCAACTTCCCCCGGATTTTCGTATGAAGGGGCACAGACCGCCACTTCGGTGGCGGTCTATATTTTTGTTAGGGTTCATACGGTGCGCACGAACGTTTACATTGACGGATTCAACTTCTATTACGGCGCTCTGAGAGGAACTCCGTTCAAGTGGTTAGATTTACGATGCTTCTCGGAGGTACTTTTCCCCGACGACGCGATTGGACGAATCTGTTACTTCACGGCACGACTTGAAACGCATAATGGTGACGGCGGTCCGCGACATCGGCAAGGCGTTTACCTTGATGCTCTCAAGACGCTGCCAAATGTCGAGATCATTCTGGGTACATTCCGAAGGCGCATCAAACGACGGCCTCTCCTCGAGCCTCTTGAAGGATTTCCTCAAGTAGTTACGATCACCGAGTGGGAGGAAAAGAAGACCGACGTTAACTTGGCCACAGAGATGATTTTCGACGGTTTCAACGGCGCATGCGACCAGGCAGTCGTCGTCTCAAACGATACCGATTTGGTTCGCTCTATACAGCGAATACGTCATGAGTTGGGGATCAAAATGGTCGTGGTGAATCCTTACCGCGTGATACGTACGCCGCGAGAGATATACCGAGCAGCTGATCGCGTCTTGCGTGTACGCGACTCTCACTTGGTCGACAGTATGTTACCGAACATCGTTATTGACTCGAACGGTCGCGAAATCAGAAAACCTGCCACTTGGTAACCGTCCATATTTTCGCGCTTAACATCTAACCAACCACAATGTCTGATACCACCATCACACCCCGCGACCCCAAACGTTACGAGCGGACGAAGCTGTGGATTGGGTTGGCCAATCTGACCATTTACATCTTTGCCCCTGCGATCATCCTCGTTTCCGGCGCATCCGCGTCGATACGAGACATAATCTCAGACGAAATCACTGGCATTGTGGTTTTGGGAGCGGTCGCTTACATCGTGTTCGCTTCGGTCGTGCTTGAAATCCTGACGCTGCCACTGGGGTATTTTTCGGGTCATGTTCTCGAACGTCAATACGGTCTCACTCGCCGATCGGTTGGCGGATGGGCCTTGGACTGGTTGAAGGGTTTGGCGGTGCAGACGGTGATGTTGGCCGTTTTTGTTGCCTGTCTGTACGCGCTCCTCGTCGCCGATCCCCAATACTGGTGGGTTTGGGCGTCGTTGCTTTTCTCCGCCATATCCGTGTTCATCGCCGCGATCGCACCCGTCGTTCTGATGCCGATCTTCTTCAAGTTCGAACCACTGCCGGATGGGGAGTTGAAAGATCGGTTGATGAGGCTTTCCAAACACTTGGGGACGTTCGTGCAAGGAGCGTACGTGTGGAAATTGGGCGATAAGACGGTAAAGGCGAACGCCGCACTCGCCGGTTGGGGGAGGACGCGGCGGATCATCATCTCGGACACATTGATCGAGAGCCATGATCCGGATGAGATCGAGGTGATAATCGCCCACGAGCTCGGCCACCACGTCAACGGCGACATATGGCGAGGCATCGCCGTTCAGGTGGTAGTCATCTTCGTGTCGATGTGGGTGATTGATCTGGCGCTGGGAACGTGGTCGGGTGCGTTTGGGTTGGATGGGACGTTGCACGACTACGCGAATCTGCCCCTGCTCGCGTTGATCACGACCTTCGTCGGCGTTATCGCCCTCCCACTGATCAACACCTACTCCCGACGCCGAGAGACCGCCGCGGACGACTTCGCAATCGACACCACCGATATGCGCGCCGAGTTCATTAGCGCGATGGAGAAGCTGGCAAAGCAGAATTTATCGGATGCCGAACCGCATCCGCTGATCGAGACGATGTTGCACAGCCATCCGAGCGTTAGCCGGAGGATTGCGCGGGCGAAAGTAGAAATTCCCTCTCCCTCGATGGGAGAGGGTTAGGGTGAGGGTGACTCCTACCAAACAGAGTAGCCGCCGTCTACTGGGATAGAGGTTCCGGTTACGAAGTCGGAGGCGTTTGAGGCTAGGAAGACGGCGGTGCCGGCTAGGTCGGCGGGTATGCCCCAGCGATCGGCGGGAGTGCGATCTTGGACGAGTTGGTAGCGCTCGGGGAAGAGTTCCTTGAACTGGTTGGTCATCTCGGTGACGATCCAGCCGGGGAGGATGGCGTTGGCTTGGACGTTGTGGCGAGCCCAGGCTACGGCGCAGGACTTTGTGTACTGGACGACGCCTCCTTTGGAAGCTGCGTACGCGGAGGCGTATGCGGTGCCGAAGATGGACATCATGGAGCCGATGTTGATGTATTTTCCGGCGCCTTTGTCTCGCATGTGGTCGAAGGTCAGCGACGAGACGTTGTGCATCGACGTGAGGTTGGTATCGATGACGTAGCGCCAGTCCTCTTCAGATAGGTTCTGTGGCTCGTCGGAGCGCTTGTTGGTGCCAGCATTGTTGACGATGATGTCCCAACCGCCGAAAGTGGACATCGTCTCATCGAGCGCCGCTTGGATGGATGCTCGGTCGGTGACGTCGCATGATAGGGCTAGGACGTGTGAGGATTCGCCTCCGGCTGCTTGAGTGAGGGTTTCGACGGCCGCATCGAGTTTGTCGGCGTTTCGCGCGGCGATCGCTACATTGGCACCGTGCTCAATGAAGCCCTGGGCGATGCCCAGGCCAATGCCGCCGTTACCGCCGGTTACGAAGGCGGTTTTGTTTGAGAGGTCGAAGGGGGAGTCGTGTAGGGAGTGGTGGGACATGGTGTTCGTCGGTTGTTCTTTGCGTGATTAAGGATACATCCGGAAGAGGCGGTTTCTGAAAAGCTGTCGTGCGGTCGTAAACTAACTCTTCACATGTCCGTCTAAGGTTTCAAATACTTTGGAAGAATCATTGACGTGGGGTTTTGCGATTGACAGTAAACGGGGGCGAACAGTCGTCAACGCCGTGGTTGAACTACAGTTGGCATGCTTTGTACGTCATGGCGGAACGTTTGGTACCGCCGGAATGGGTCGAACGCACAGTCGTGGAACCTGCTCTCAGATTACCTGACCCAAATGACAGAGCGTTGGAGAGGTTTTATCGTCCAGTACCCGAAAACGAAAACCGCGTCTTGCGTGTGGTCGTGAACACGGAAGTTGCGCCTTGGCGTGTCATCAGCGTATTCTTTGATCGTAGGATGAGAGGGCAGTTATGAGACTCAACATAGACAAGAAGGCGGATGCGCTTTATTTGAGACTTGACGATTCGCAGATCGTTGACTCCGAGGAAGTTTCGCCAGGAGTGGTACTCGATTACAACGAATCGGATGAAGTGGTCGGCGTTGAGATGCATCGACTTTCGAAGCGTTCTTCGGAGATTGATCTTACGGATTTGCAGTTTGAGTCGAACTGAATCTGTGGGTATTTCATCCGTTCAAATTGCTACCGACAAACGTGAGCCCCGCCAGTTGGTAGGTTTTGGGACGCGAATTTCCGGCGGCGTTCAAGCCAGTTGGAATTCTTCGCGTGAGACTTGGACCGGGGCGGGCAACTCTTCTCCCTGTTCCAGCATGGCTTGGATGTGCATCGCTCCCGCCTCAACGATAAGACGCTTGACTTCGTCTGTGGATTCGGCTGCGGCGATACAACCCGGTAGTTCCAAGATGTATGCGCTGCAGTTTGTGGGACCCTCTTCGATCACTACGGTATATGTTCGCGACATCGGCTTCTCCTGACTTCAGCGTAAGCCCATTTGTTTGAGGATACTCGCCCAGGTGCGAGGATGGATGTCCTCTTTCGGGTGTCCCGTTATGGTTACTAATCCGGGTTTCGAAGGATGTGTGTATTGTCGATGACTACCTCTGGTGCGATTCAACCGCCAACCTTCTTCTCTAGCCAATCGGATCGCGTCTCGTACTTTGGGCGGCATCGTTCCAGCTTAATTCGATCCTAGTAATCATGCGGCAAGGGCGACCACAAGGGTCGCCCCTACGATTTCGGCTTACCCGTTCACATCACACCCCACAAAAGTCCGCCCTGCCAACTGACACGCTTTCAGAACACTGAAGCTGCCCGCAGCAGGGTCGAGGACCGGATCGCCTGGAGCGGTCACCGCTTCGATCAGTACTCGCTGGAGTTCAACCGGTTTCAGATGGACGCCCTTTGACGACGGTGCTTTTTCTGTCCAGACATCCGGGATGTCGTGTCGGGTCCAGATGCCTTTGGCTCGCTTGGGAGCTTTTTGCATGACGATGAGGTATTCGGCGGTGCGTCGGGTGCGGTAACCCATGCCGATGCGGCCTTTGTTCCAGGTGATGAGGTCTACGGTTTCGAGGGTTGTGCCTTCGGTCCACTCATCGATGCCGGAGCAGAGGTGGAACTTGTCGATCCAGAGGAAGAGGTGTCCGCTGGGGCCGAGGACGCGGTCGATGGATCGGATGAAACTGGCGATGGTTTCGGATGACATCTGGGGAAGTGCCGAGCGTTGCTTGCCACGGAGGACGCCTTCGTTGCCGTAGCCGAGTTTGTCGAGGACGCCGCGGTACTGGGGGTCGAAGAATGAGGCGGCGATTGAGGCGTCTGGCAGTTGGGCAAGGAAGTCTAGGCCGTCCATGGCGACGCGAGTGTCGCGAGGGATAGACGGAGGAAGTTCGTTTTGGACGATGCTGCCGGTTCGTTCGTTGGAGTAGACGGTCATGTAAGCACAGTGTACGTCGTGACAAATCTCACCAAACCCCGAGACCTAGAAATACGCGACCCAGGCTAATTTCCTCAACGAATCGCTTATAGAAACCCGTTTGCCGATCCACTTGCGCAGTCGAACTTATACCGCTGTGTCTGATGAACTGAGGAACTGGGTTAAACCGGAGGTAAATCGAAAGAATCTTGGTTCCATCACACAGAAAAGATCGGTCGGTTGGCAATCCTGATGCAATGCACATTAGATGGATCCAGTTTTAGTCCACGTTCTACAAATTCTTTTGCATGTTCTTCTTTTAACAGATGCATGGCGAGCCAAGCCATTCTAGAAAAGTCGTTTGCATTGGCTTCGTCACTTCGCTTTTCCAGAACTTCAAGCAATCGCTCGACTAGCACAAGCCTTCCTTGGTCGATATCTAATTCGCGGTATATTTGGTTCAAAAAATTTGCTGTATTCGAGATGTCATGAAAAGGCACGGAATCCAACATAGATCGTTCAACCAGTGCATTAATCTCACCGAATATATCTTGTTTTTTTCCGTATATTTCGGCCAACATGCGCCAAGCAATTGCCGAAGACGGACCGTTATCATCATTTTGAA
This sequence comes from Dehalococcoidia bacterium, assembly GCA_965232825.1. Lineage (GTDB taxonomy): Bacteria > Chloroflexota > Dehalococcoidia > Lucifugimonadales > Lucifugimonadaceae > Bin127. The sequence goes on from OZ247429.1 coordinate 1,809,056, forward strand.
TGAACGTTTCAATATCTGAAATCGCCAGATCCAGATCGGCAGCGGTGCCGCGTTCGATCCGCCAACGGGCAAGTTGCAACCATCCGGGATTATACGACCTGCACACCATGTGAAGAATCGGTTCGAAACGGGAAAAAGGTTCGCCGCGGTCTATCTGCGATGATACGTTATTGATAAAGCTCCTAAGACGCCTGTCGAGATTGAGATTGATATCTGAAATCGTACTAGGACTGAACATTTGCAGGATTTGCACATCAGTTTCGATCGCCGATTTCAAGATACTAGTCTCCAATTTTTTTTTGCCGAACGCGTGCGCAGTCAAAGGTAGACTGATAAAGGTTTGACCGTCTTCCGCGGCGACGTGTTGCTCTGCGAATGAGTAATTAAGTAGCGACTCGATTGCCATGTCAACTTCGTAATTGTCATTAGTCGAACCGATCAACACAGCCTCGAGTGCCACGCGAGGCACTGCTGAGTTCCAAGCTGCCAAAGTCATGAAAATCCGTTGGCCACAGGGTGACAACGCTCTGAACGTGCGCTCGAACAGTGCAGTCAATATCTCGTCGCTACGGGCGATCACATGACGCGGCGACGAGAAACGCCTAGAATCAACGACTTCGCCCAACAAGATTTTGATAACGTATGGATGGCCACCCGAAGACTTGGCAAGGTCAGCAACTTTGTTTTCGTCAAGCAAACCCCAGATACCGAGACGCGATGCGGTTTTTCTGATGAGATCCTCGGCCTGATCGTCTGTCATCCCATAAACTTCGATCGGGTAATCGCCTTTGAAATCTCTCAATCGGGTCGTAATCAACACCTTGTTGGGCAGTCTTACGTTCCGCTCGATCGAATCGAACATCTCGACTGGATTGCGGACTGTCTCGAAATTATCAAATATGAACAAGCAGCTATCATCACCGTCGTAAGACGCCAATTGTTGCTCGAAAAACATCCGACGATCGAATTTCCGATCATTAATCACGTCCCGTGATAAAACCAGTTGGGCGTATCGGTCAGAGATGTCGTTTTCAGTCACGACACTTGGTTTCACTGGTCTAGCGCCAGCATAATCAAGATCGATATCTCTTGCGCTGAACCAAGCAATCAATTCGAACCTATCTTGATCGGCGATTTTGTCGATGATAGTTAAAGTCGTTGAAGTTTTTCCGATACCGCCTGTCCCTTGTAAAGTGATGATTGGATGGCGGTCATCGGTCAACAGATCCAAAAGACGGTGTTCGATATCGGGCCTGGCGACGTAGTCTTCCGCAGATTTTGGTGCATTCGTTAGACTGTTACCTCTTATCAGTAGCGCCTCATTTCCATGCGTCCTACTTATTCGCATATGGGGTGATTGCGTAAACTGTAACGAATCGCCTGAAATTCGGTCGTCAGACACGTATGACAAAAGCTCATAATGATGTTTATTGAAATTCCCATTCGGCAAGAAGAAGTCTCTTCCATCTGGCTCACCGACAACTAGCTCAAGTTGCATTGGGACATCAACATACATGTACACTCCGTCCGCGAGATTATGAGATGATTCGTATTTGAGATAGTCATAAACCGTCGCATCACCGCCAATCCCAGTGACGCGATATCTGCCGTTAATGTTTTGATGCAAGTGCGCCCAGGGTCGATGAAACAGTTTCAAATTCCCATACAAGACGCGGATGCTATCGTTTAAGCATTTGCCAGCTAAACCAGAGACCGTCGTACGTGTTGCGCCGTGTCCTCTGGTTTTATTCCTCAAAAGAGCGAACAACCTGAACCAAGATATGAGAGGAGAGCCTCTTTCGGTTTGGCGTTGTTCGATGTCAAGTTGACTCAGACATTGCCGCAACAAATCGACGCACTCCGCTTGCCAAGCGTCGTCCGGGTTTCTTTTCGTAAGTTGATCCCGTTCAACGGATAGATCTGGATGCAGGTATTGTGACGGGGGTCCGTTTAGCACTTCTCCCAGCACGTCGTTCCATTCACCCAATCCTTGCGCTCGCACCAATCGATACTGCAAACGGTACCGATTTCTTTCTCGATCATCCCCGACGGCTGAGACCATGCCGAGAACCACCAATTTATGTAAGGCCTCGCCTGCAAGTAAAAGCGACCAAAAGTATGAAAAATCCCCATCCTGTTTATCTCTTTCGGCTCTGTTCAACAAATGATCTATGTACTTGTGTTCCGTCAATGTTTCACTGTCCTCGATGTCATTTCCTGTTGGTTTATATCTTGCAACAAATGATCATAACATGTGATGCCATTTAGTTGAGCATCAGAAACGCTTTGCGGATACAAAGGAAGTGGCGTCGGATTTCGGGCAAGACGGGTTACGGACGTCAATCCGAGGTCCACGATCGAAACAGCGAAGGTCAGCCGTGCCTGAAGGAATCGATCTCAACCACTGCGATGAGAATCCGTTTCAGCACTACAACGATTTCGGTGTCAAATTGTCTGTCGTCAGTCGAGCGGATAAGTAGGCTCGATCCCCGTAACATCAAAGCCAGCTTCGTCGAGTAGGAGGCGGATGACCTGCTCCGTCTCTTCATACTTCCCTTCGCCGAAGTGGCGGAAGCGGAGGTTGCCTTCGGGGTCGAAAATGTATTTGGCGGGCCAGTAGCGGTTGGTGAAGTAGCGCCAGGTGGAGTAGTCGTTGTCCTGGACCACGAGCCAGCCGATGTCGTTCTCTTCGACGGCGGCGCTAAGTCTGTTGATCCTCTTCTCGAAATCGAATTCGGGAGTGTGCACTCCTAGGATGGTGAGCCCGGCGTTAGCGTAGCTCTCATGCCATGCCCTCAGGGCCGGCCACGTGTTCTTACAGTTGTATCAAGTATAGGTCCAGAAATCGACCACCACCACTCTTCCGTTGTCGCGGATCTCGGCAATTGTGGTTGGTTCTCCGTTCAACCACTCCTGCGTGTTCTTAAGTTCGTAATCGGTTCGGTCGTTAACTGGGGGATACTGCTCCATGGCGATGCCGGGCAGGATCTTCTTCGCCCAATACGGGGATTCGGTCGCGGTCGGCGCGATTGTTGCGGTCGGTGCTTGCGTCGCGGTTGGTGGAGGCGCGGTAGTTGCGGTCGGTGCAGGCACCGTGGTCGCGGCGACTTGTGCAATCTCGCCGCCATCACCTTCTTCGGCTCCACAGCTGATCAACGCAAGGCCAAGCACCATCACTGCTGCGATCAGCAGGGAGGAGCGACGCGCTATCTGGCGGTTGCGCAACAAAGTTAAACTCGCATACATCTCGCAAGACAAGACCAGGACCGAGGATCAATCCTTAAATGTCAACGATACCATCTTCTGACCAACCCATCGTCGTAGCTCCGACACCCACGCCGTTCCGAGACGACGCCGATCAATCGCTCGATTTCGATGCCCTAGAACGTAACGTCGGGCGTTGGCTCGACACCCCGCTCTCAGGCTTCGTAGTCGTAACCGCCAACGGCGAGGAGACGATGCTCAGCGAAGCGGAACGACTGCAAACCGTCAAGACTGTGTCCGCTGCCCACGATGGTCAGAAATTCGTCATCGCCGGCGTCGACGAACGCTCCACCATTGAAACCCTGCGGCTATCGGAGAACTACGCTAAGGCGGGAGCCGACTTCATTCGGATGCGGATACCGCGCAACATGTCGGCCGAGGATCTGGTGACTTACTACAGTTACGTGACCTCCCGCTGCCCGCTCCCGGTGGTGGTGATACACCAGACCTTCGCCCGCGGCGGCGACCCGGCCGCACCGCCTTCGGTCATCGCTGAGCTCTGCGGGATGGACAACGTGTTCGCCTACATCACCGACCACTCGATCCTCTTCGAACAACAGGTCCTCCCCAACATTCCCTCCAACGTCCGCAAGTGGAACTGCAGCGGCGCGCTCCTCGCGTTTGGCACGATGATTGGCTGCGACGGTGCGTGCATGCTCCTCGGCAACATCGCACCCGCGCTCTGCATGGACGTTGTCAGCGCCGGGTTCCGAGGCGACTACAAGACCGCGGTCGAGTTGCAACGGATCGCATCCAAGCTCAACGTCATCGTGATGAACACCATCGGCGCACCCAAAACGGCACTAGCAATGCTCGGCTACGAATACGGCGACCCTCGACGACCGACAGCGCCAGTGTCCGACGAATCCAAAGCCGCCATCGAAGCAGTCTTACGAGAGACTGGATTGTTGGCTTAGGCGGTGGAATGGGCAACTTCCGTCATTCCTGCGAAAGCAGGAATCCACAGGGGCCGGGCGACGTCGATGACGCGATCCCAATCGGCTAACAACCGCGAAAAACTCATCATCTAGAATCGATGAGTCGCCGCGACCCGAATCCGAACCGCACCGAATGAACCTCCACGAGTACCAGGCCAAGCAACTGTTCAAAGACTATGGCATCCCCGTATTGCCTTGGCGCATCGTGGAATCTGCCGACCAAGCGGCGAACGCAGCCAACGAGCTCGGTTGCCCGGTCATCGTCAAGGCACAAGTCCATGCCGGGGGCAGAGGCAAAGCCGGTGGTGTGAAGTTTGCGGCCACCACGGACGACGCGGTCCAGTACGCCTCCGACATGTTGGGCACTCGGATGGTCACACACCAGACCGGCCCGGGCGGCGTCCCGATCGACAAGGTGATGATCACACCAGCCGCCGATATCGCCCACGAATACTACGTCTCCATCGTCATGGACGGCGACGAAGGCGCGCCCGCCATCATCGCCACTCGCGAGGGCGGCGTCGAGATCGAGCAAGTAGCTGAGGAACATCCCGAAAAGATCGTTCGCATCATCGGCGACCCACTCATTGGTCTCCTCCCCTACAAAGCCCGCGATGCCGCGTTGGCTCTCGGGTTCCCTCCGCCGCTAATCCGACCCGCGACTGCCCTCATCTCCAACGCCTACCGGCTATTCACCGACAACGACTGCTCGCTGGTCGAGATCAATCCGCTCATCGAGAGTGAAGACGGCAAGATCGTCGCCCTCGACGCCAAGGTCGGTATCGAAGACGACGCCCTCTTCCGGCATCCCAAACTCCGCGATCTCCACGATCCGGCCCAGATGGACCCGCTCGAACGCGAAGCCTCCGAATTCGACCTTGCATACGTAAAGCTCGAAGGCGGACGCGTCGGATGCATGGTCAACGGCGCCGGTCTCGCCATGGCCACTATGGACATTACGAAGTGGGCGGGCGCAGAACCGGCGAACTTCCTCGACATCGGCGGCTCTGCCGACCTCGAACGCATCGAGCACGCCTTCAAGATCATCGTCTCCGATCCCGACGTCGAAATCATCTTGGTCAACCTCTTCGCCGGCATTGCCCGATCCGACGTCGTGGCCACCGGCATCATCAACGCCACCAAAGAAGTCGGCTCCAGCAAACCGATCGTCGCAGCCATGCGCGGCACCAACGCCGAAGAAGGGCTCCAACTGCTCGACGATTCTGACATGGACATCACGCCAGCGCCCGATATGGCGAGCGCAGCCGAAGTCCTCCGCGACAAACTCGCCAGCATGGAAGGGTCGAAATAATGCCAGTCCTAGTCGAAGACCCATGTCGCCTACTCGTGCAGGGATTAGGCCGTGACGGCTCGTTCCAAGCCCAGCGCATCGTCGAATACGGCACCAACATGGTCGCCGCCGTCCATCCCAACCGATCCGGCACCAAGTTCATGGACGAAATCCCCTACTTCGAGACGGCTCGCGAAGCCATCGCCGCCACCGGAGCCAACACCGGACTCGTCTTCGTACCCGCTCCCTTCGCAATGGACGCCATACTCGAACAAGCCGACGCCGGAATCTCGTTGATAGTGTGTATCACCGAGGGCGTCCCCGTCCACGACATGATGAAGGCCAAGGCATACCTCGACCGCACCAACTCCCGGTTGCTCGGACCGAACTGCCCCGGCCTGATCCACCCCGGCGAGCGGATCAAGCTCGGCATCATCCCCGGCGTAGCAGTCTCCCCCGGCAACGTCGGCGTCGTCTCACGCTCCGGAACGCTGACCTACGAAGCCGTCGCCCAACTCGGCGCCGTCGGCATGGGACAATCCACCTGCGTCGGCATCGGCGGAGACCCCATTCCCGGAACCAACTTCATCGATGTCCTAACTGAGTTCCAAGACGACGACGAAACCGAGGCCATAGTAATGATCGGCGAGATCGGCGGCACTCGTGAACAGGCCGCGGCCGACTTCATAAAGCACAACGTAACCAAACCCGTAGTCGCCTCTATCGCCGGCCAAACCGCACCCCCCGGCAAACGCATGGGCCACGCCGGCGCCATCATCACCGGCAAGGCCGGACTAGCCTCCGAAAAGAACAAAGCACTAGAAGCCGCCGGCGCCACCGTCGTCGAATCCCCCGCCTACATCGGCGAAGCGATGAAAAACATTCTCGGATAACGCGCGTCCTCCCTCCCCGTCGCAAAGCGAAGGGGACGCGACGTAGGGGCGCTGTGCATAACCTCCGTCATTCCGGCGAAAGCCGGAATCCAGAGGGGCCGGGCAACGGGGAGGCGCACGTGATCTGACCATGAATACGTCGTAAGTGATGTTATGCAAACAACCGTAGGGGCGGGTTTCAAACCCGCCCTCGCACGCAGGGGATGCCCGCAATTCAACGCAACAACCCCTCTCCCGCAAACCAATTCCCTCCCCTTCCCAAGGGGAGATACAGAGGGGTTCAGACACAAACCTCCCCCTTGATGTCCAAGGGGGAATTAAAGGGGGTTTAGGAACGTCATTCCCGCAAGCCCCCCGTCATTCCCGCGCACGCGGGAACCCAGAGAAAAACAAAACACGCCAATTCCAAACACACAAACCGCCAAGCACATCAACCACATCCCCACCACACCCCCGTAGTATCGTAAAACCCCATGGAACCCCGCATCAGCATCATCACCCTAGGCGTCAACGACCTCCCCAGAGCCGTCCAATTTTACCGCGACGGACTCGGACTGCCCCTATCCGACCAAAACACCGAATCCATCGCCTTTTTCCAGACCGCAGGCACCTGGCTCGCGCTATACCCACGAGAAGCCTTGGCAGACGACATCGGCATCGACTCCAAAGGCACCGGCTTCTCCGGCGTCACACTAGCCCACAACGTCCGCAGCCGAGAAGAAGTGGATACGATCTTGGACGTCGCGGTCGCCGCTGGAGCAACCCTAGTCAAACCCGCCCAAGACACCTTCTGGGGTGGCTACTCCGGCTACTTCTCCGACCCCGAAGGATACCTCTGGGAAATCGCCTGGAACCCCCACTTTTGGATCGAATAGCCCCGCGTTTCAAACCCGCCTTCGCACGCGGAGACCACTGAACGAGTCGACCAAACGCCCCCCCCTTTCGCAAAGCGAAGGGGGACGCGACGTAGGGGCGGGTTTCAAACCCGCCCTCGCACGCAGGGGGATGCCCGAAACCCAGCCATCCCCGCCGACCTAACGTCATTCCGCAACCCACGTCATTCCGGCGAAAGCCGGAATCCATCGCGGGATAGGGTGGGATTAGTCTTCACCTTCAGCTGGGGGTTGGGATAGGTCCGTTCCCGGGCGGAAGACCTTTCGGCTGCCTAGCGTACCACGCAAAACCAATTGATGAAATATGTTGACTTTACTGCACTCTAGCGTATTTGATAACATGATACAATGGGACTCAGGTGCAGTGAGTGGTACATCTGAAGATTATTGGACTCTAATAAGGAGCTAAACATATTATGCCAACTAAAAGGCCTACGGTAGCCATCGTTTATGATTTCGACGGGACGCTGGCACCAGGCAACATGCAGGAACAGGGCTTTATCCCCAGCATCGGAATCAAGAATCCTCACGATTTTTGGCAAGAAGTCAAAGCCTTTGTCGGTAAACACGAGGCAGATGAAACTCTCGCGTATATGCATCTGATGGTGCAAAAAGCCGAAGCCGGAGGAGAGAGGATCAGCAAAAATGACTTCAAACGCCTAGGCAAAGATATCGAGTTCTTCGAAGGTGTCGAAGATTGGTTTGACAGGATTACGGAATTCGCAAAAAAACAGAAAATCAAAATCGAACATCATTTGCTTTCGTCTGGGAATCTAGAGATGTTACTCGGTACCAAAATCGCCAAGAAATTCGATCACATTTACGCTTCCGAGTTCATATTCGACGAATATGGTAAACCGATATGGGCAGCTCACGCTGTCAATTACACAACGAAGACACAGTATCTATTCAGGATTAACAAGGGTTGCCACGACCTGACGGACAATGAAACTGTAAACAAATTCGTTCCAAAATCGGAGAGGCCCGTACCCTTCGAGAACATGATTTACATCGGCGATGGTTCTACCGATGTCCCTTGCTTCAGACTCGTGAAAGACCAAGGTGGACTTTCGATCGCGGTTTACAAACCCAACACCAAAGGCGCGAGTGACAAAGCCAGAACATATCTCGACGAAGGTCGCGTTCACCAAGTTGCACTGGCAAATTACGGGGAGGGTAGTGACTTAGACAGCATCGTCAGGAGTTTCATTGAGTCCGTCAAGGCGCGCAGCGAACATCATCGCCTACTCGCAGCGCAGGATCAGGACTGACCGAAATCGGGACTGGTTGTGGGACAAACGCCTAGTTGCCCCACAACCGCCCCACAACATCTCGTACCTTATCCTCCATCCGTTCAATCAACTGCCCATTAGCGTCAACGAGTAGTTTTTCTAGTTCAATTTCTTTTACGAGGTCATTTTGGGCTGCCATCGGTGCCAACGGAATGCCTATGCTACGCAATTTAGCTTGGTTCAATTTCGGTACAGTGACACCTGTGATAAAGGGCTTCAGATCCGATTGGTTGATCATGGTGATCAAGTACCGATCCAAGATTGATCCCCGGTCTGGTCGAATGACGTGTGCGTGGTTATTGACCCACGTCTTGCCTGAAATCGCGAACGCGGTCGCATCGCCAACGTCCCATTTGGCGCCATCCTCGCCGATCAACACCAATGTTTCGTCGAATAAGTAGTCAGCTACCCAGTCTACGATTCCCGTGGCTCCGTAGTATGGGTAAGGGCCGGACTTCCTATCGCCCTTCGTGATCGGTTTCCTGAACTTATCAAGAATCTCACACACCTCCCCCAACTCCACCACCGGCCACTCCGGATCAACCGCAATCCTCGGACGCCAATTCTCAACAACCGCACGCGCCCCATCAATAACCCGCTGGTAACCCTCAATCTCCGAAACAATCTCACGCTGAACTTCCAGCGGTGGGAGCGGAACGGTCACCTCGCGTAACTGACGCTTGGTTACACCTCGGATGGTCGTGCCTTGGCCGACTTCCGCAAAATGTTCTACGGCGCGCTTTAGCATTTGCACCAAGTAATCTGGATCAGTTCCGTCTTTCAGAATCAGACCTTGAGAATCTTGACTGATGCACACATCGTAAGGTGTTTTGAATAGCTTGCCCAACCCAACGCGAGTTACGACTACGATGTTGTCTTTGGGTATCAAATTCGTGGCAGACTGTTCGATTGCTTCATCGGTGATATACCTACGTGGCGCAATAGTCTTTAGGTCCAAAATATCCGCGCTTGTAATCCATGGAACCTTACCTTCCAGTACGTTTTGACTTCGGTCGAAGGTGTCCCGCCGCTCAGGATTTTGGATGTCAATTCACCCACAGATTTCACGGGCCATCGCGTTCTTGAGGTTCTGTCAACGATTCGGTACCTCTCCCCACTCAAATTAAACTCCCCATCCGCCCCAATCCTCTCCTTCTCAACAACCAACCCAGTCTCAAATTCATACGAAACATCCCCTCCATCCCGTTCATCCATGTAAATTCCGCCCCGTACAAGCCGCAGATACTCCGTGACCTCGGCTTTCACCGCCGGCAGATCGTTCCGATCGATCGGCCGACGCTGAGCACCAAGATCAAAACCATCGGCCTCAACCTTGAAAAACCCGATCGTCTCCGACCGCCGAGCCAACGACTTGTCGAGTATCAACACCGAAGTCTTCACTCCCGAATAAGGGTTGAACACCCCCGGCGGCAACGAAACCACCGCCACCAAATAGTCCTCGACCAGCATCTTCCGCAACGATTTGTGCGCGTTCTGACTCTGGAAAATGATCCCCTCAGGCACGATCACCCCGGCCCGACCATCAGGCGTCAGATGCTCCGCGATGTAATCGACAAACAAGACCTCGCTGCGCTTCGAAGTCACACTGAACCGGTTATGCGGACGTATCCCACCCTTCGGCGACATAAACGGCGGATTAGCCAGTATCACGTTCGCGTACTCGTTCCAATGCTCATCACTAGTCAGAGTGTCGTACTCGAAAATATCCGGGTCCGGAAACCCGTGCAGATAGAGATTCACCAACGACAACCGAACCATATCCGGCGAAATATCATACCCTCGAACATTCCGAGCCAACCGCTCCCTCTCTGCCCCCGTTAACCCAACATCCCGTCCATCCCCTCCATCCATGTAAATTCCCCCTCTCACAACATGCTTATAAGCCGAAATCAAAAACCCCGCCGTCCCACAAGCCGGATCCAGAATCACCTCGTCCTTCTTAGGATCAACAATCTCAACAATGAAGTCGATTATGTGTCGCGGCGTTCGAAACTGTCCCGCATCACCCTGCGAACCCATGATCGACAGCAAATACTCGAACGCGTCTCCCAATCGCTCCGAGTTGTCATACTCAAATTCGTCGATCACCCCCAAAAAAGCTCGCAAAGTCTCCGGGTCCCGAAACGGCAGATAAGCATTGTTGAAGATCGACCGAAACAGCACCGGCAACCCCGGATTCTCACCCATCCGCGTAATCCCCTCCGAGTAGAGGTTCAGCGCGTCAAACGCCCCGATCCCGCGCCCAACAACCTTCCGCCAAGAGTACCGACCGAACTCCCCAACAAAAAACGAGGCATTTCCTCCGAAACCCTCCGACAGCGCATCCATATCATCCATGAACTTGTACATAAGAGCCAAAGTGATCTGCTCCACCTGACTCTTAGGGTCAGGGACCTTGCCAACTAAAATGTCGCGCGCGGTATCGATCCGCCGTCGTGTTTCAACGTCTAACATGATTTCCCCAGAAATTTACATGGATACACAGGATGCACAGGATAACCCACCCAGACCAACAGAACATCCCGTTCATCCCCTCCATCCATGTAAGAACCACTACTCCCGATTCCGCGTATACCTCCGATACTCCAACTTAGGATTCCCGAAATTCATCAACAACCCAACCTCCATCCCGGTCGCCTTCAAGTAGTTGATCACCTGAGCCTCATGCACCGAGATCAAAGTCCTTACCGCCTTCAACTCCACAATCACCTTCTCTTCAACAACAATGTCGGCGAAAAACTCCCCGACCGGTCGCCTTCGAAAGTAAACCTCGATCGGCTCCTGCGACCTAGCCTTCAACCCCGCACCCGCCAACGCCACCAACATCGACTTCTCATAAACCGACTCCAAAAACCCAACTCCCAACTCATTACTGACCTCAAACCCACACCCGATAATCTTGCCTGTCAACTCCTCATACAGCATTACAAATCCTTCCATTCAACCAAGCCGCTCCGACCTAGCACATCTGTCATTATTTCGCATGGATGTACAGGATACACAGGATTTCCGCCATCTCAAACCCAAATGGCGAACCTCAAAAACTACCATCCCGTCCATCCCCTCCATCCATGTAAATTCCTAAACAAACTGATTCAATACAACCCAATCCTTCACATACTCCCTCACCGATCCCCGATGCTCCTCCGGTACCCGCCCGTAATCCGCCATCGAAAACCCCGCATTCGTCGCCAACTCCGCAAACCTCATACCATCCACGATCATCCGTACACTCTCATCCCCCGCATACGCTACAAAGAAGGCCTTAATCGCCGGTATCGTCTCGACATCTTCAGGCGGGTGTTGCGCAATGAACTTCCCAAATTCCTCATCCAGCAACTCGGCCCTACCCTTGATTCTCGGAATCAACCCGAAAACGTGCTCCAAAATCTCCCGCAACGACACCCGACGATCAAGATTCAACGCCTCCCGCAACTTCTCAAGCGTGTAGTAATCCTCAGGCTTGTCGAAAATCTCCTGCCGTACATAATCTTGCGCCTTATCCCAAGCCTCGTTCTTGACCGCCTCTCGCAACGCCCCATCACCCTTGGCCTCGTCCGCAAACCTGTTGAAAAACATCTGGTCGATCTTCATCCCCGCATCACCAATCTGCTCCACCTTCAACGAGAAAAGCTCATCCTCCCCTAAGTAATTGAAGATGCTCAATCGCTTTGTTGCCGCACCGTTCTCAGGCCCGTCCACCTCATCTCTAACGCCTGGCCTAGGCAGCTTCAATACCTCGTCATAGTCGTACTCGTTCTCGAAATACTCGTAATTGCCGAAGAAGTCGATCAAGTTGAACGAAGTTTTTTTGGCGTTCGGCGACCCCTCCTTCAGATACGGCTCAATCGCATGTTCGCGGAAATCATGCGTTCGCGTACCCCGTCCTTTGATCTGGATGAAATCCGTCGGCGAAAAGATCGGACGCATCAAACCCAAGTTCAAGATGTCCGGGCAGTCGTAACCCGTCGTCATCATCCCCACTGTCACGCAAACCCTTGTTTTGCTCGTCAAATACTGGTTGTTAAACTTGCTGCGCCCCATCAAATTGTTGTTCGCAAAGTTGATCGCAAACCGTTGTGCCATCGGGACCACCGACGTGACCTGCACCGCGAAATCAGACCGGTACCGATTCGGAAACATCTGATGCGCAAACTCATTGAGAATGTTCGTCAATTTCGCCGCATGGTCTTGACTCACGCAGAAAATGATCGATTTACCGATCTCCTTGCTGATCGGATCCCTCAAAGCATGTTCGAGAAAAACCGCGCAGAACCGACGATTCGTCGAATCCGAAAAGAAAGTGCGCTCGAAATGACGACGTTGCATTGTCGCCGTCGTCTCCTCACCTTCCTCATCAGTAAACGTCACCAAAAACCCCTGTCCGGACAACATCTCGGTCGAGACGTCAGTCCTAGCATCCACAACCTTCGGATTGATCAAAAACCCATCATTCGCCCCATCCACCAGCGAATACCTGAACGTCGGACGGCCACTCGCACAACCAAAGGTGCGATAGGTATCCAGCAGTTGCCGTCGTTCCATCTCCCTAGGATCAAGGATCGATGCATCTCCGACATCCACGTTTCGAAGGTAATCGCGGGGCGTAGCAGTCAGCCCCAGCTTGTAACCCACGAAGTAGTTGAAAACATCGCGCGCATTCCCATTGATCGAACGGTGCGCTTCATCTGAAATCACCAGATCGAAATCGGTAGGGGAAAACAACGCCGCGTACTTGTTGTTCACCAACAACGACTGCACTGTCGTCACCACGATCTCATGACGCCGCCAACCGTTCCGGTCATATTTGTAAATCACTGTCGAATAGTCGGGTTTCAGATAATCATCGAAGGCTCTCTCGGCCTGATTCTCAAGCTCCAACCTGTCCACCAGGAACAACACCCGCGAAGCATTACCCGTCCGCAAAAACAACTTGATGATCGCCGCCGCCACCAATGTCTTACCCGTTCCCGTAGCCATTTCAAAAAGGAACCGATCTTTGCCTCCCTTGACCGCGCGCTGTATAGACTTCACCGCGTTGACCTGATATTCCCGCATCAAACGCAACCCATTCATCCGCATAAACTCGTCGCGTTCAGATTTGTTGATCCAACCTGCCCGACGCTCGTAATCCGGCATCTTTGTCTTCATGATGTAATCCGCATCCACCACCTCGTCGACCAATCGCCCACGATCCGGCGGTTGACGCTTCACTATCTCGCCAATACTCTCCGGCCGCGGAAACTCTGTGATCGTCGATGGATTATCCCGTTCAACATCCCAGAAGTAGTGCAAAAACCCGTTCGACAAAATCACATATCGGCAATTCATCCGCCGGGCATAGGACCTAGCCTGCTCTTTACCTACCAACGGATCCTTGCTCGCCGACTTCGCTTCCAACACCACTAACGGACGCCCTCGCTCATCCACCAATAAATAATCAACAAAACCCGTGCCGACATTCTCGAAATCATCACCCATCGCGTCCAACTCCCACTGACCACCGACCTTCGACTCCAACTCGATATTCGCCGGCTTCCCATCCTCAGCAAAGAAACGCCAACCAGACCTCTCCAACATCCGATTGATCTGAATCCTCGCAGTAGCTTCGTTGTTAACCATATGTCCTGACCAATTTCCACCACATCATTGCAATAAAAGTCTAAATTCGCAGCATATTTCGAAACCTATTAATCACCAAATGATCAAATCGATCAGAACCTGCATCCGGTCCCGCCCCCCAACAAACCGTCTCTAACGACCCAAAAACCAACCCCATCCTACCCCATCCCCAAATCCCGCCCATCCCGGCTCAGACAACCTCCACAACACATGTAATAAAATTAACCGCATGACCACCCCCACATCCCGCGAACGCGCCAAATGGCGCAACCGACCCGAGTGGTTCGCCACCCACCGACTAGGCGTCACCCTCCGACAAGAGCAGCTGCAAGTCCTCAAAGCCCTCCGCAGCCACGACCTCGTCGCCGTCCAGGCACCATACGGATCCGGCAAGACCTACGCCGCCGCAATCGCCGTCATCTGGTGGCTCATGGCGCACGACCCCGCAATCGCCATCACCACCGCACCCACCGAACGACAGGTCCGACAGCAAATCTGGCGCGAAATCCGCTCCATCCGCCTCCGCAACCACCGACTCATCGGCGGCAAAATCTCCAACACCAAACTCGAATTCAGCGAACGACACTACGCGCTCGGCTTCGCCACCAACGCCACCGAACGCTTCCAAGGCTTCCACTCCCCAAACATCCTCATCATCGCCGACGAAGCCGCCGCCATCAGCGAAAAAATCTTCGACGCAATCTTCTCCTGCCTAACCACCCGAAACGCCAAACTCCTAATCCTAGGCAACCCCACAAAACCCACCGGAACCCTCCACAACGCCCTAAAAAACCAAAAACCCCACTGGAAAACAATCCTCCCCCAGCCATGAAACCCGTAGGGCCGGTTCGCGAACCGCCCCTACCACCCAAACCACCAACCCCCTCTCATCACCGCAGCACCCCAAAACAACCATCACCCCATCCGCGAAAATCCGCGCAATCCGCGGTTCAGACCACTTGACAACCGATACATTAGTGCTAATATAAGAACTGTTAACAACAAACATCGCCGCGCCGACGGGTGCGGATACGACCTCAACTAGACCCTGCCGACAAAAACCCGAGGCCCAGCCCAAGACCGTGAACGCAACACCACAAGAGCTACACAGTCAGAGACTGACCTCGGCATCCTTGAGCAAACAAGATGCAACGTCGGGAGGGACCGTTAGAAGCGAACGCTGCTACAAGGTCCAGTCGCGTCGCCACAAGCAGGCGCCGCAACACGAGCCAGACTACCGTACCACGCACGTGGTACCAACGTCCAAGGGCTGGACGAACGTTCGTGAATCCGGCAGACGTCGGCCCTCGAAAACAAACAGGGCGCGGCTACAGCACCAGCTCGGGACTAACCGAGCGATGGAGGACGGCACAGCTCAAGCGGCCGAACTCCGGGCCCACGGCCTGGCAACGTGGGCAGATGCTGGAATGAAAGGACGGGCCCACGTCCAATCCCCGCAAGCGCGGCGATGAAACAAACCCGCTAGGGTTGCCCCCGTTCACGGGGGAAATGTCCAAAGGACAAAGGGGGCACACCACCCCCACTAAAAACCAAAAACCTGCAACACCACCGCAGGCCATACCAACACACCCTCCTCCCCTTCGCAAAGCGAAAGCGACGCGACGTAGGGGCGGGTTTCAAACCCGCCCGCGCACGCAAGGAATGCCCCAAAAACCACCAACCCCACATCCCCTCCATCCCGTCCATCCATGTAAATTCCCCCAACCCATCATTCCAATCATCAAAAATCATGGCAATCATAGTTCAAACCCACCCAGTCTCGACATGTCTGCTCGCCTCAGCCTCTCCAGAATGACGTATCCTGTCACAAACCAGCAGGAGGCTCCTCATGAACGACCATGAACGATATCTGTTCGACCTAAAAGGCTACCTCGCCGTGCCCGATGCGCTGACCCAGGAGCAGGTCGCCAACCTCAACAGCGTCCTCGACGAGCACATCGCCGCCGAGTGTCCGCCAGACATGCGCACACATAGGTTCGGGCCGGTGCTCGAATGGGGAAAGGAATATCGTGACCTGATCGACAACCCAGGGATTACTCCTTACCTGTCCGAACTGCTGGGCGACGGTTTCCGGCTCGACCACGTTTACGCCGACGTGATCCGGTCGGGCAAGGGACCGATAGGCACTCGGCTCCACGGCGGCGCCATCCCGTTTAATCCCACGCACTACTTCCGCTTCGAGGGCGGGCAGATGCACAACGGCCTCTCAGTAGTCGCCTACAACCTGAAAGACGTGGGTCCCATGGATGGCGGTTTTGGCTGCGTGCCGGGCTCGCACAAGAGCAACTATTCCTTCCCGGATGAGTGGAAGGAGATGGAGGAACCCGGTCCGTTAGTCGAGCGGGTCACGGGTCCGGCAGGGACCGCGATCATATTCACCGAAGCCCTCACACATGGGACGCTGCCATGGGCAGGCGCCGACGAACGGCGGACAATATTCTTCAAATACAGCCCCCACTCAGTCTCATGGTCGGCGCAGTACTTCGACGCTGACGACTACCCGGGGCTCACCGAGGTCCAGCGCGGCATCCTAGAGGGCCCGAACGCGCGGTATCAGGGCAGGCACCAACCGATAGGCGGCATGGGATAGGCGGTGCGTCGCGGTAGGACGGTTTGGGTGTCGTGTTTCAGGTTCAACATGCGCGTCATGCTTCCCGTTTAGCGGCAACGATGATCATCCGACGCGTGTCCACCGAGTAGGCCTCACCACGGAACCCACCGTGTACATACTCAAAATTCAAACCCGCAGCAGCAAGCATCGTCGTCAACTCGGTCAAGCTGTAGAGCCGCATATGCAGATCCGACATCTCCTTGCGTGTGCCGTCGGGAAGAATTTCTGTGTAGGTGAGGTGGTTGGTGCTGGTTTGGAGGTCAAGTTGACGGCGTTCGAGAACTATGCGCCCGTCGTCATGTCGATGCCAGTCGGTTTCTTCGTTGTTGATGATTACCCACTCTCGGTTGAGAAGGTCCATCAGGAGTTTGCCACCGGGTTTGAGGCATATAGCGATTTGATGGAGGACTTGCTGGTCATCGTCTTCAGATTCGAGGTATCCGAACGACGAAAACATGTTGATGACCGCATCATACTTGCCGCTGAATTCATCCGGTAGCCGCCGCATATCGGCTTGCTGGAGGGTAATGCCCAAACCAACCTCGTCGGCACTTGATCGAGCGATCGCCAGCATCTCCCCGCTGAGGTCGACACCCGTCACATCCAAACCCGTTTTGGCCAGCGCGATGCTGTGCCGGCCTTGACCGCAGCAGAGATCCAGCACGCTGTGATCAGGCTCGAGACCCAGGGCGTGGATCGCGAATTGGGCTTCTAGGTCGGTGCGGTCCTGTTGGAGGGTATGGCCGTAGATTCGGAGGTAGTCTCCTTTGAAGAATTGGACATACCAGGGGGTTTGGGAATGTTCCTTCATCGGTTCAGTCGAGCGGTTTGGCGTAGAGGGTGTTGTCGGGAATGCGGGCATCGATGAATGCTTCGTGGCGCTCCCGACACTTGTTGCATTCAGCACAGTGCACGATAGCACCCTCACCACCGCTCGTCGGCTGGACGGCTGTTTGGGGATTGGCGCAGGTGAGGGTCAGATGCAATGGTAGCGACGATGCGTTGGCGGCTAGGATGTCTTCCTTATGCAGATGGCGCATGGGCGCCTCAACCACGATGTCGTGGTTGAGTCCCATACCGTTCGATTCGCCGATCGACCGGAAGAAGTCAGGCGTGGCGTCAGGGAATGGGTTGCCGGCGAGGGAGCCGATGACGATGCGGTGCACGTCGTTGAGTGAACACCAGATTGCGGCGAGGGTGATGAGGATGATGTTGCGACCGGGAATGTACACGGTCTCGTCAGGAGCGTCGTATTCGGGAACGGTTTTGCCAGACATCGTCCAGTGGGATTGACCGTAGAGAGCTTTGACCGGAAGTGCGAGCGTGGTAACGGGTTTGATGTTGGGGTTGTCTAAGGCTTGGACGAAGCTGTCCAGCATTCGTTTCTCCGCCCATTCCCAAGGGATGCCAGTCTCGACGTAGATTGGATATGCAACACCGTGCTCAGCGACATTGGCGAGTAGCACGCAACTGTCCATACCGCCACTCGCGAGAACCGCGGTGGGTGGGTTCACGACTGACGCCCCCGCGTCCCGGCCCCGGGCATCCCCCGCTCGCATCGCTCCGCTTGCTCGCGTCCCCCTTCGCTTTGCGAAGGGGGGTGGTAGGTAGCGTAGGAGTTGGCCGTCTCCCAGAGGCGGATCTCGGCGATTCGGAGTTGGTCGGATGATGTCATTTCGTGGATGTGCGCAGCTAGGTTCTCGGCTGTGGGGTTACAGTCGATGACGTAGTGGGCTTCACCGAGTTCTGATAGGACGGCAACTAGTGGATCTTCGCAGTGGAGGATCATACGGTGGTCGAGGTTCTCGTCGATCCAGGTTTTGACAATGTCCTTAACGTCGGAGAAATCGACTACCATCCCTCGGTAGTCGGTCTCCTCGGTCTGAATATCTACTTCAACGCGTCCATTGTGGCCATGGAGATGACGGCACTCGCCCTCGTAGTTCAGGAGGCGGTGCCCGTAACTGAAGTCGATGGTGGTCGTTACCTTGTAGGTCATCGATCAGACGCCTCGAATGTGCCGGCCGGAGTCGACGCGGATAATCTCGCCGGTAATGGAGGAAGTCTGCAAGAGGGTGGCGATAATCTCGGCGATGTCGTTGACGGAGGACTCTTGCTGAAGTGGTGTCTTTGCTGCGATGGCTCGGTTCCAATCGACCGGGGTGATTTCGGGCGGGCGCATCGTCGGACCGGGTGCCACGGCGTTGACGCGTACTCCGAAGGGAGCGACCTCGGCGGCGAGACATCTGGTCATGAAGTGGATGGCGGCCTTTGCTGTGAGGTAAGGGAGGTAATCGTTGTACGGAGTCTCTTCGGCTGCCCAATCTCCGAAGAAGATGATGTGTCCGCGATTGGGACCGGGGTTTCGGCGCATATTTCGCGCCGCCTCCACGCCGACGAGGTAGGACCCTTTTGCAGTGGCCATGGCGCGGTCCCACGCGGCACCATCGAGCGAGTCAAAAGGCGCATAGGGGTAGTCGGAGGCCAGGTTAACGACGTAGTCGATGCCACCAAGGGCTCCAATGGTCTCCTTTACCGCGCAGTTAGCCTGAAGCTCATCGCTGAGGTCGGCTTGGATGAGTGCGGTATCGACGGATGTGATGGAATCGGCGAGTTGTTGCGCCTCGTTCGCGCTGCTACGATATGCGATCGCGAGATTGATGCCATCCTGAGCCAGCCGGTGTGCGACAACTTGCCCGACGCGTTTGGCACCGACAATTAGAGCCGCTTTGGGTCTGTCGGTTTGGTTCAGGTCTGGCATGTTGTGTTGTGGCGGAGGGGACAGGATTCGAACCTGCGGTCACCGTGAAGTGACACTGGTTTTCAAAACCAGCGCATTAAACCGCTCTGCCACCCCTCCGCGGGGTTTGATGATTCGATTCTATCGCTGTGGTTCACGAGTTGAATTGGATCGCTGACTCGGTGGCTGGTTTACCTTACATCCCTCTTAGTCATTCGGATTGCTAGAATCTGAGCACCGGAACACTTAGCATCGCATTCCTGCCAATTGAGCACCAACCAAAATCCCGCTTCCGTCGCCGAAACTCGCGCCGCAGAACTGCGCGCAACGCTGAACCGCGCTAACCACGAGTACTACGTACTGAGCCAACCTTCGCTGTCCGACCCCGAATACGACGAACTCTTCCGCGAACTCAAAGAGCTAGAAGACCAATATCCCGACCTCAAAACCCCAGACTCTCCCACCCTCCGCGTCGGCGCGCCGCCATCTCAACAATTTGAATCGGTTCAACACCCGGTTCCCATGCTCAGTCTGAGCAACGTAACCAGCGAGGAGACGTACAAAGCCTGGTATCAGCGCGCCCTCGATTACCTCGAACTCGATTCCGCCGACATAACTCTTGAACTCAAGATAGACGGGCTTGCCGTCGCGATCACTTACGTAGACGGAATTCTGACCCAAGCCGCCACGCGCGGTGACGGCACACAAGGCGAGAACATCACCGACAACATTCGAACGATCCGTGCCGTCCCGCTCATCCTCGAAGGCGATGATGTTCCCGGCACCATCGAACTCCGAGGTGAAGTCTTCTATCCCATCTCAGCGTTTGATCGTCTAAACGAAGAACGCGAAGCCGCCGGGCTACCGCAATACGTAAACCCTCGCAACTCCGCGTCTGGTTCCCTTCGCCAACTCGACTCCACGGAAACGGCGAAACGCCCGCTCGACATGTTCTTCTACTCCGTAGGCTACGCCGAGGACGGTGATATCCCTCCGTCCCAATACGAATGCCTCCAAGTCATGAAGCGTTGGGGTTGCAAAACCAACGATTGGGTCCGCCGGGTTGTAACCGTCGAAGAAGCTCTCGCCGCCATCCAAGAAGCGGCCGAAATCCGAGCCGATCTCGATTTTGGCATCGACGGCGTGGTGGTCAAAATCGATGACATCGGTCTGCAAAACCGGCTCGGATACGTTGGGCGCGACCCCCGGTGGGCCACCGCCTACAAATACCCCGCCGAGCAAGCCGTCACTAACCTCCTCGAGATCCGCACCAACGTAGGCCGCACAGGCAACATCAATCCCTACGCAGTCCTCGAACCCGTCGTCGTCGGAGGCGTCACCGTCTCACAGGCGACCCTCCACAACGAAGAAGACATCAACCGAAAAGATATTCGCCCGGGCGACCGAGTCATCGTCCAACGGGCCGGAGATGTCATCCCACAAGTTGTCGGCCCCGCACCCGACAACATACGTCCCGATAATTCGCGTCCCTACAGGATTCGCCACGAATGCCGAGAATGTGGTGAGCCAGTGGCCCGATCTGCAGTCGTGCCTGAAATTCGGTGCATTAACCCGGCATGCCCTGCACAATTCGAGCGCCTCTTGGAACACTTTGCGTCACGGCCTGCCATGGACATCGAAGGTCTCGGAGAAAAACTCTCCAAAGAACTCGCACGACAAAAGTTGGTTACAAACATCGCCGAGATTTACACATTGAGCGAAGAAGATCTGCGTCGTATGGATCGGATGGGTGAAGGACGCACGAACAACTTGCTTAACGCGATCGAACGATCCAAATCACAACCGCTTTCTAGGTTGGTATTCGGTTTAGGTATCCCCGGAATAGGTGCGGAAATCGCGGAAACATTATCTCGCGAATTGAACTCTCTTGAAGACATCATGAATGCCGACGAAAAAACGCTCTCTGGAATTGAGGGCGTTGGTTCTGAACTCGCGAAGTCGATACTTAATTGGACGGGCAATGAACAGAACATCCGGCTTGTCGCGGAATTCGAAAAACGAGGACTTACGACTAAAGACGACACCCCCGAACCCGCCACCGACCACATCGTCAAAGGTGAGACATTCGTCATCACTGGCAAACTCGAGAATTTCTCTCGAATCGAGGCCACCAACGCCGTCAAAGCTCTTGGTGCCAAAACGTCGGGTAGTGTCTCCAAAAATACCAACTACCTCGTAGCTGGTGCCGACGCGGGGTCCAAACGTGAACGCGCTAACCGCTTAGGGATCCGCGTCCTCAACGAAGACGAATTCATAGACATTCTGGATGGTAAACCGCCTGCTGAGTCACAAACTTCCGGACAAACTTCGGACGAGGTTTCGCCCAAACTCCTTTGAATGTCGGAACTCGCCTTACCTATTGTGGGATAGTGTGAATCCCCAACATTCGTAACAATGCCTCGCAAACTCAACCCGTTTGAACGCTTCGCTAGTCTTTTCGGGGATCCCAAATCGCGCGCGCGCAAACCGCTGAAACTCACCAACCCTTGGATCATTCTAGCTATCGGCAACCCCGGCCCGGAATACCTCGGCACCCGTCATAACGTCGGATGGTGGGCCGCCGACATCCTCCGCGAACGCCTCAACGCCAAACTTCAAGATGAAGGTCCGTCTCGCATCGCACATATCAAGGTCGAAGGTCAACCGGCCATCATCGCCTATCCCAAGACATACGTCAACCGATCCGGCGCCGCCGCCAGAGCGCTCATCCGACACTACGGGACCGACATCGACCGACTCATCGTCATCACCGACGATATCAACCTCCAACCAGGTCGTATCCGCGTTCGACGCGGGGGCGGTGACGGCGGACACAACGGCCTGAAATCCATAATCGCCTCCCTTCACGACTCCCAATTTCCTCGCATCCGCATTGGCATCGGCAAACCCACCAATGGTGACACCCAAATTGACCACGTCCTCGGACAACCGTCCGACGAAGATCTAACCGCCATCAATACCGCCGTTAACCGTGCAGTCCAAGCCACCCAAACCATCATCACCCGAGACGTGGAAACCGCTATGAACGAAAATAACTCCAACTAACCACCCCCTCCCAACCCATTAGCCCTGAACTCTCTTTTGTTACCAAGACTGCCTACATCACCAAATACGCGATAATCAAGGGAAGACTAAGGAACCGACCGATCCACGGACCACCAAAATGACTGCCACAAACAAGAAAATCCCATCCGATGAGACACCGTCAGAGCGATTTGAACGCGCCGCCCAGAAAGTCATGAACCGACAACGTCGCAGAGAAGAGCGGCTCGCGCGGCAACAATCTCAATCTTCTGACGCGTCTAAGCGGTAGTTTTCACGGTACGCACCAGCATTCAACCCGCATACAGACAGACATCACCAACACGCGATCACGTCGAACGTTCAACAACACAGCGGCTATCCACGGAAACCTGCAATGCCTGTCAAACCCTCAAAAATTCCTCCCGAAGAAACTCCATCGGAGCGCTTTGAGAGGATCATGCAGAAAATCACGCGGCGTCAACGCTTGAGAGAAGAACGGCGGCAGAAAAGATTGCAGGAGACGTCGGCCGTTTGAAAATGACGAGTTCGAGTGATCGAATCTTCGTCTCAGTCGAGAACCCGCGATATCAACCCTGGCAAAATCTCATCATTCGAGGAGAACATAATGTCGGAACAGCGTGACGAGTCGCAGAATCTGCGGGATACCACAATTGTGTTCACTGGAACTTTAAGCATTTCGCCGCGTCGTAAAGCTATCCAAGCGGCTAAATCTGCGGGTGCCGCGGTTTCGAACTACGTGTCCCTTGGGACCGACTATCTGGTTGTGGGCACAAGACCTGGTTCGAAATTGGCAAGAGCCCGCGAAATCGGCGTTAACATCATCGACCAAGATGAGTTCAAGAAAATGCTGAATGGAGAAATTCATCCAGACATCGGACCGCGTAAAGCTAGGGTCAAAGCAAGGCAAAGAGCAATCATAGAAGGCGGGTTCGACATTCCCATTGAGGATTCCGATATAACTGATCTTAGGCATCAGAACCTGCCGGCTTCTTGTACCTGCGGCCGAGAGTTTAAGCGGATAATGAGGCGCGGCAAACAATTCGCATGGGCCTGCGATGGGGTGGAGGAAGAATGCAGTACGCGAAGATACGCTCTTCACAGACAAGGCTACGGGCTCAACGACTAGTGAATCATATAGTACATTAATTGCTGATTAATCTACTGGCGAGACACAGTGTCTAAGGATACCCACTCAGTGCAAACTCCAAGGTGCGATGAATGTGATGCAACACTCGGCGAGATGCGGAACGGCAATCTCCAGATATTGATTTGCCTTCAATCCCATGCGGACAGTCAACGAGAAAAGTACCAACGGCAAGGTTGGGTCAATCCAGGAACGCCAATCCCGACTCATCGGGTCTTTGACAGATGCTTGCTTAACGGTCCTGCATCAAGATTTGAGAACGAAGTGACGTGTGAGTCGTGCAAGGGCTGGGCGTTTTCGCCCATAGAAGATGTTCCGTTCATCGAAGGTACCAAACGTAGGCCCCCTCAGCAACTTAGTCAACGTATTGCCGTAAACATCCGAAACCGAATTCGTCGACAAGCAACGGTTTGTGGTATCAGCAACAATCAAAGCACTGAAACTCTTTGCGGTAAGTCGCTAGACATGGCGAGACAGCTCGTCAAAACTGACAGCTTCACACTTGTCACATGCCCAGAGTGTTGGGAACATCGCCCCAAGGTGATCCGCGATGCCGAAATGAAGCTGGCCGATCCCAACAGGTAAAGACTACGATCTGAGGATCGAAGTGACGGCTGCAATTTTTCCGCGTTGGACCGTGGCCCGAACTACGAAATCCTATCAACGCCCATCCGCCCCCAAAGCACCTCCGGCAATACAACGCTGCCGTCCGCCTGCAACCCGTTCTCCAACACCGCGATAAACGTCCGCGGCATTCCCAAAGCTGATCCGTTCAGAGTGTGAGGGAACCGCGTGCTGCTTCCTACCATGGGTCGATAGCGAGTGTTATTTCGTCGTGCCTGAAAATCCGTGCAAGTCGACAGCGAGCTAATCTCGAGCCACTCCTGAGCCCCCGGTGACCAAACTTCGATGTCGTAAGTCTTTGCCGATTGAAATGCGATGTCGCCCGCGCAGAGCTTCAGCAATCGGGTCGTAAACCCCAACCGCCGACATAGCTCCAGCGAAATCTCGATCATCTCTTCCAACGCCTCTTCCGATTCGTCAGGCTCCACAAACCGGAACATCTCCACCTTCTCGAACTGCTTCACGCGTTTCATCCCGCGAACATCCCGACCCGCTGCCGCATGCTCCTTGCGGAAACAAGGCGTGTGCGCGCAGTATTTCAGCGGCAACTCACCATCGATGATGTTGCCCTGATGAATCGCGTTCAGCGATACCTCCGATGTCGGTATCATCCACAAACCGGCATCTTCGTCCCGATACAGGTCATCCGCAAATTTGGGCAGATTCCCGGTTCCAACCAACGCCTCCTCGCGCACCAGATACGGCGGATTCGTCTCCTCGTACCCAAACTCATCTACCAGCGTATCCAACAACCAACCGACGATCGCTCTATGCAGTCTCGCACCCGGCCCTCGCAACATGTAAAACCGGCTGCCCGAGATGTTTGCCGCACTTTCCATGTCGATGATGCCGAGCCGTTCGCCAACATCCCAATGCGGCGTGTCCCATTCACGCGCAGGAGGTGGTTTGACTTCGCTAACGATCTCGTTCAAACTCTCGTCCAAACCCTCCGGCACATCCGCAAGCGGTATATTCGGCAAACCCAGCATCAAAGACCGCAAATCAGCTTCCACCGTTCGAGCCTCATCCTCAAGAGCAGATATCCGGTCACCCGTCGCCCGCATCTGCTGAATCTCGTCATCCGTCGGACGACGCTTCTCCTCGCCTATTCGCCTTGAAACCTCGTTGCGAAAATGGCGGGCCGAGTCCGTTTGTTGAATTAGCGTTCGGCGTCTCTCATCCAACTCGATAATCGCGTCGATCGGCGCATCTGTTTCGCCGCGTTTCGCGAGACCGGTACGTACGGCATCCGTGTCGTTCACTATCCTGCGTAAATCCAACATCGCTTCAAGCCCTCAAGATCTCAACTGCGGAAACAGCGTCACTTCTCGTATCGAACTCTCGCCGGTCACAAGCATCGCCAATCGGTCTATCCCGATTCCAAGACCACCTGTCGGCGGCATACCGTGTTCCACCGCAAGTAAAAACGATTCGTCTAACCGATCCGCCTCAACGTCATCGAACTCGTCCCTTTGCCGTTCCTGTTGTTCAAACCGTTCGCGCTGGTCGACCGGGTCGTTCAACTCAGTGAACGCGTTGGCCAACTCACGACCCAACACGAACGCTTCGAAGCGCTCCACGACGTCCTCATGCCCCAGCTTCTTCTTCGCCAATGGCGACATGGCTAATGGGTAATCTACCAAGAAAGTTGGCGCGACCAATGTCGGTTCGAGCGATGCGGATATCACCTTGTCCAACAACTGCTGCCAGGTCGAATTCGGCTCGACGTGCATCCCGCGCTCGTGCATGGCGGAGGCCAAAGCTTCACGATTCGAACACTCGCGGAAATCGATGCCCGAAGCGTCAATGATCGCTTGCCTCAAATCGACCCGAGGCCAGGGCGGTGCCAAGTCAATCATCGCACCGTCCTCACCTTCCGGGGCAGGGACCACAGTATCACCGTTCACCTCCATTGCCACGAACGCAACCAAGTCCTCCGTCATCCGCATCACATCGTTGTAATCGGCGTACGCCTCATAGCTTTCCATCGTCGTGAACTCGGGATTGTGATCCGCATCGATACCTTCATTGCGAAATATCTTGCCGACTTCGAACACCTTGTCCAACCCGCCCACGACTAACTGCTTTAGATACAACTCCGTGGCGATGCGCAAGAACAAATCCCGTCCCAACGCGTTGTGGTGTGTTTCGAATGGCTCAGCGAAACCACCAGCTGCGATCGGCACCAATATCGGAGTTTCGACCTCAATGAATCCACGGCTCTCCATAAATCGGCGGACCGCAGAAGCGACCTGCGAGCGCGCACGAGCGTTTTGAACGGCGCGTTCGTTCGACAAAAGATCGAGGTACCGCTGTCGAACGCGCGTCTCGGCATCCTGTAAACCGTGCCACTTCTCGGGCAATGGTCGCATCGATTTTGAGATGATTCCGAAAGATTGGGCTTCCACCGAAATCTGTCCCCGTCGAGTCCGTATCACGGGCCCCGAAACGGACACGAAGTCTCCGATGTCCAGTAGTTCGAGCAACCCGAAATCGTCGGCGAGCACATCGGCCCGCGCCTGAACTTGGATTTGACCGCTACCATCGCGCACGTCTAAGAACGACATCTTGCCCATCCCGCGCCGCGCCATCACTCGACCGGTAACCGTCACTGCATCAGTGCGGGTTTGAGTTGCGTCCTCATCGCCCTCCATCGCGGCTTCATGTGCTTCAAAAAGTTCGACGGCCTCGGCGAGTGAGTGACTTCTCTTTACGCGCGCCGGAAAAGGGTCTATCCCCAATTCGCGCAACCGCTCGATTTTCCGCAGTCGGTCGAGTTCCAGACGTGAATACCCTACGGTGTTACCAGTTTCCGGTGAGGTACCCGAATTTTCCGAAGTCTGGTTCACTTTCGACCTTTCATCTGTCCAACCGAGCGCATAGCCAATGGAATCAATCTTACAGATGCTGAACGGTTCTCAACATGCTGGCAGAAACGCCACTAATCGCACCGCGCATCATTGAAAGGCACATCACCCGATTCCGCATAATCGTAAGCAACGCATTCACACCCAGTGAATCTGCGACCCTAATACCGCGCTAGCTATGCGCACGAGGAGTGAAACACCGCAACAGGAATATACGAAGAGCGAGATTCGGATTAAGGCCGACATCATCGAGGACCCGATCAGCGATCATCTCGATGTTGGGTCCCAATGGCGCACTTGGTTTGGCAGTTCTTGAACTCTATGCTGGAACCGGCTCCATAGGTTTCGATCTGTTGGAACACGGCGCCGAAATTGTCGACTTCGTAGAGTTCGATCACAGAAGAAACGCCGGAATCAAGAGGGAGATCCAAAATAGGGGTGTCGGTGACAAAGCTTCGGCACACCGAGCCGACGCCGTCAAAGTCTTGACCAAGTTGACCGGCAGAAGATATGACCTAGTCTTCGCAGACCCACCATACGAACTTGATCCTTGGAAAGAACTCCTAACTGGACTCCAATCACACAACCTACTCAAACCCAACGCTTGGATCATCGCAGAGCACGCCACACGCAGACCACTACCCGACAGAATATCCGGAGCAATTGCAGTTAACCGAAGAAGATACGGCGACTCAACCATCACCGTTTACCGAATTCCCGATCCCGAAGATAACCAAACATGAGCACAGTGACAGCCTTGTACCCCGGCACGTTTGACCCGGTTACGAACGGACACACCGATGTCGTGCGCCGCGCCGCCGCGCTGTTTGATTTGCTCATCGTCGCCATCTACGAAGGATCTCAAAAGAGCGTCACGTTCACGGTCCAAGAACGCGTCGATATGTTTCAAGAAGCCATCGACAAGTCGGCAAACGTCAAGGTCATGACATTCAGTGGACTGACCGTGGATTTTGCGCGCCAAACAGGCGCTAAGGCGATCGTTCGCGGCCTTAGAATCACAAGTGACTTTGAATATGAGGGCGCGATGGCACTCATGAACCGTCACCTCGACGACGACATCGAAACAGTATGCCTCTTCTCATCGATCGAGAACCAATACGTCAGCTCGTCGCGCGTCAAAGAGATCGCGGCTCTAGGCGGAGAAATCTCTGGCCTGGTTCCGCCCAACGTTGTCGCACCAACCACCACGAAACTGGCACCCGTACTCAACTAGCTACCGAAACTAACGATTTCTAAGCAACCACAATCAGTGCAGTCGGACAACCGAACTGAAGCACAAGGAGAACAAAATGGCCCTTGAAACCCGCGTTAGCTTTAACTCAGAAAGCAGCGAATTCGTTTCGGCTCAGCCAGTCATCTACGAATTGCTTTCTCGAATAGCCAATTCAGTCGAGGACAACCGCGTGCGTGCCACCGGACGCAGTCTCGTTCGGTCAGATGAAACTTTGGGTCTCATCGAGGAACTTAAGCGAGAACTGCCCAAGGTCACATCGCTTTCCGACCAGATCGTAACCAAGCGCGATCAAATGCTCAGCGATGCAGAAGACTTCATGCAGACTGCCAGAAACGACGCCATGAGCGAGGCAGAGCAACTCCGGCAGCGCGCCGAAGAGGAGCGCGACATCATTCTCGCCCAAGCCCGCAAGAAGGCGATGGAAACGATCGACCAGACGTCGGTCGTAAACGCCTCCAAGGAAGAAGCCAAGCGCATCATTAACGAAGCTGGCGAAGAGGCGGAAAAGCTACTCATCAGAGCCAAACGCGAAGCCAACACAATCGTCGAGAACGCGGACGAACGGTCACATCGTCAGACCAATGAGACCGACGAGTACTCCCGGCGTATGTTAATGAGGCTAGAAGAGCGCCTTTCGCAGACACTTATGCAGGTCCGGCAAGGGATCGACATGGTCAACGAGAGCATGGAAGACCGCAAACAGAAGCAGGCGCAGAACATGACCATCCAAGCGTCCAAATTCAATCCGCACAACAACTACCCGCGTTGATACGCGGCGAGTCGTCAAACAGGACGACATCCTCGCACCGAACCTCCCCTCTCCCGGAGCCGGGAGAGGGGATTTTTCTTGAAGAACTCACGTCGGATTGACCGACCTCAACGAACTGAGGATCGGTGCGTCTGACGTGCGAGCCCCAGTAGCTAACTGTCGTCACCAGTTGAGCTTGCCCACATGCCCTGGGCGATGATCACGAGCCACGACACTCCGACAACGCCGAAGTAGGTAGTGTGCCAGATGAGCGGTGTCGGGCGCGCTGCGGTAACAACGTTCGCGAACGTGAATACCACAAAGATCAGGGCACTAACGAAGAGTCCGAACAGGATCCATGGTTGACGTGCGGCCGAACCGGATCGCATGATGAACTGGATCAGTGCCCAGGTGAAGACTAAGCCCAATAGCAGTTCGACCACGCCGGTGAAGTAGAACGCGAAGTCTCCGAGTCCCGTTCCCCAACCCATCTTGTCGAGTGTTCCCGCGAAGGGGTTCATCTCGCCTTTCTCGGCGAATTTCACACCGATGTGAACCCCTGGTATCAGTTTCGCCAACCCGTTCGCAAGCCAGAACAGCATCCAAAAGATCACGGTGATTAGCTCGAGCGAGCCCAGTCGAACCATGTAACTCTTCATTCCATCCATCGCGGTGCCTCCTTGAGCAACGGGTTTGGAGTCGTTTGGTACGCGCAGTCTACAATCTTTGTTAAATCTCGGTTAAATGAACCGATTTTTCATACATACTCAGGTTCCTTTAACGCATCGAAACTGCAAATTCACGCCACTATTTTGACGGAATCGTTGCACCACTTCATTCCATCGATCCCCAATTAAGTGTCGGTTCACTCTGAATAACGTGTCTTTAGGTCGGCGTTGGCCGCACCACTCCAATCCCGATCATCATCGCAAACCACACCTTCGTCCACCTACTCCTATCCGACTCGTAACTGGCACCGAAACGATCAGTTAAGGATTGATTGGGAAACGCCCCTCCACGCCGCCCAACCATCGCTCAAACCCAAGTCTGAGTGCCTGGTCTCTTGATTCCTGCCGAGAAGATTCGACTGTTTTGAATCTCAGACCGTCACTATCGAAGTTTCCCCGGTCCGTTGTCTTCGAATTCCACAACTCGCGGCGCACTACTTCAATCGTGTCGCCAGCCCCGAACCGTAACGCTCCTAACCGCCGACGCATAATCGGTCCCGTCCGATCGCGAGCGCATTGGTACGTTTGACAGTATCTCGATATTCACGAATCCCGACCGTTCCATGCGACCGAGGTAGCGTGAAAGCAGATCAGCCCCGCCGACACAAGACACCCATTCCTCAGCCGACGATCGAATATCGTCCGGCAATTCTTCGGTCACCACCATGTCCGAAACCACGAACCGTCCACCGGGTTTCAAGATGCGGTAAATCTCGTCGAACACGCGATCTTTGTCCTGAGAGAGGGCGATAACGCAGTTCGAGATCACGAGATCGATGGTGGAGTCCTGCTGGGGGATTGCTTCGATTTTTCCGAGCTTGAAAACGACGTTGTGCGCCTCGAGTTTCGCGGCGTTTTGGCGTGCGAGATCAACCATGGCGTGTGTCATGTCTACGCCTATGACGTGACCGGAGTCACTCACGCGCTCTGCTGCCAAGAAACAGTCGATCCCGCCACCGCTGCCCAAATCTAAGACCGTTTCACCCGGTTTTGCGTCCGATAATCCGATCGGGTTTCCGCAACCGGCCGATGCCGCCATCGCCTCCGGGGTTAAGACTTAGAGGTCGGCGGATTCGTATAGGTTGTCCGCGACCGCCGCCGAAGGTGCGTTCTCACCACAACACCCAGAGCCAACTTCGTCGGTGCAACATCCAGACGCGGCTGCACCTCGTTCGGCAACCTGTGTGTAACGGTCTTGCACCGCCTTCTCCAACGAACCAGCGTCGAACTCCTCACGACTGTAGACTTCACCGAGCTTGGTCAATGCGTAGGTTCTCCTCGTTTGGTGGCTATGAATCCATCATACGCCGATGCGCGTAATGCTTTTTTGCGGCCTCGCCTAAAAGGTGGCATCTGCGTTACCATTCCCACACAGCGTCCAAGGCGACGCGTGCAACACTCGAAGGAGAACCTACTGATGGGTAACGAAACCCCACTGAAAGAACGCATCCAGCGCGGAGACATTGTCATCGGCGTCGGAACGGGGATGGACGTAACGAAATCGCAACTCGAAGACATCCTCAGCAAAGACGACTACGGCTTCGTTTCCACCGACAGCCAGCACAGTCCTTTCTCCGAGCACAAGCTTGTCGAGTTCTGCTACCTCGCCGATGAAGTCGGCATCCCCGTCCACTTCCGCATCAAGCACACTAGGTTCGCTTTCCAAGTCGGAAACCTCGCCGACCTCGGCCCCGCAATCATCGAAGTCCCATTGGTCGAAGATCCAGCAGTAGTCCGCGAAGCTCTCGAATGGTTCTACTTCCCGCCCGACGGCCGACGCAGCTTCGTCGGTGGGCCCCGATGGGGCGCCGAACTTGGCCACGACCGCACCGGATACGCCGAGTGGTGGAACACCCACGGAATGCTCATGATCCAGATCGAGACGCTCCATGCGATCGAGAACATCTCCGCACTCTCGCTTCCTGGCGTCGACATGTTCTCATGGGGCCCCGCAGACCTCGAGTTCGACCGTGAAATGCACCCGCATCACCCGCTCAAGACCGACGACGACTGCATCGAGCACGTGATGGCGCAACTCGCACACGAAAAACCGCGCATGTGCTACCGCTCTTACGACCCCAACCTGCGCAACAAATACCTCGACCTGGGCGTCACAGTCCTCATGGAAACCGCCAAATAACCGGACCGCGGAAAAGATATAGGGACGGGTTTGACTACAAGGAGAAACCCAATGGGTAACGACACCCCACTAAAAGAACGCATCCGCCGCGGCGACGTCGTCATCGGCGTTGGTGTGCCGATCGGTTCTACGAAATCGCAGACCGAAGACATCCTCGGCAAAGACGACTATGGCTTCATCACCTGCGACAGCCAGCACAGCCCTTTCTCGGAGCACAAGCTGGTCGAGCATTGCAACATGGCCGACGAACTCGGCATCGCCGTCCACTTCCGCATGAAGCACCCTGAACTCGCATTCCTAATCGGTAACATTGCCGACCTAGGTCCCGCCTTCATCGAGATTCCACTCGTCGAAAATCCGGCAACCGTCAGGGAAGCACTGGAGTGGTTCTACTTCCCGCCCGAAGGACGCCGAAGTTGGGTCGGCGGATCACGATGGGGCGCCGAACTCGGACACGACCGTCCTGGATACGCCAAGTGGTGGAACGAAAACGGCATCCTCTGCTTACAGATCGAGACGCTCAACGCCATCGAGAACACAAACACCCTCGCCATGCCCGGCGTCGACTTGTTCTCATGGGGCCCTGCAGACCTCGAGTTCGACCGCGAGATGCACCCGCACCACCCGCTGAAAACCGACGACGACTGCCTGAAGCACGTCATGGACCAGGTCAACGACAACCCGGTCCGCATGAGCTACCGTTCCGGCGATCCCGACCTCCGCAACAAATACATCGACATGGGCGTAACCGTCCTGATGGAACGAGCGCAGTAGACCCCGCACAAAAAAGTCCCCTTTCCCGCTCGGCGGCAGAGGGGACGAAGATCTCACAACCGCCGCATCAGGTTGTTGACAAAACGCATTACGAACGTCATCACTATCTGCATGATGACGGTGCGGATTATCTGACGAACAACTAAGGCGATCATGGGGCTTAATCACGCAGTTTACGCCATACCACCTTCACTTGGCGAGAACATGCGCATGCAGGTGGAAAACCTCCTGCCCAGCACCGGCTCCTTGACTAACCTGAACTCGATACCCCGAGCCCGTAACTTCCGTAACCGCCGCAACCTTCCCGACCGCCACTAACACCCGGCCCAACATATCGACATGCGATTCGTCGCTCTCGTGCAACCTGTCGAAATGAACTTTCGGCACCACCAACACATGCACCCGAGCCATCGGATTAATATCGTTGAACGCCAAAACTTGGTCGTCTTCATAGACCTTGGTACACGGAACATCACCGGCGATGATGCTGCAAAAGATACAGTCGTCAGACATTTTCGGTACCTCTAGGTTACAGCCTACGCTGGAATGACGGTCAAAGCGTTCGGCCAAGGTTCTCGATGTGCGAATCCGAATCACCAAAATCGGCTCGCCACGAAAGCACTCGCCGAGTGTAGAGATGCAGATCGTGCTCCCAAGTGAACCCAATCGCTCCATGCGACTGATGCGCCTTCCAAACGATGTCGTGCATCAACGTATTCGCAGACCACTTGGCCTGCGAAACAATCCGTGCAGCCAGCGCACCATCCACGTCCGCGCTCAAAGCCCAAGCCGCCCGATTAACCAGGTGCTGCGCAGATTTCACCTTCGTTGCCATATCAGCCATGTAATGCTGTATCACTTGGAACGCACCAATCGGCCGACCGAACTGTCGTCGGTCTTTCACATACTCGATCGTGCGATCCGTGACTGCGCTGCCCGCACCAACCATCTGCGTCGCCCGAGCCGCGGCTCCGTACAACATCATCTGATCAACCACATCAGCGCCACCACCAGCTTCACCAAGAACCGCCGCTGCCGGAACCACGACCTCGTTCAACTCGATATCGCATGCCGGCGCGCCCGACGCCATCTTCACCCTATTGACGTTGACCGTTCCCTCAGCGGACTTCACCGGCAGCGCGAACACCGTCACACCTGCGTCAGTCTCGGCGGGCATCAACACAAGATCGGCGGTGTTCCCATAAGGAACAAACCTGCTCGTACCACCCAGCACCCAACCATTCGATGTCTCCGAAGCCCGAACACCCATCGCGCCCGGATCGGTCGAACCATCCATCCCGACCAATGAAGGAACCGCAATCATCTCGCCCGTCGCGATTGTCGACAACCATTCCTGCTTTTGGGCATCTGACCCAAAGTTCCCGATCGCCGAGGCGGACACAACGGCCGATTCAACCAGAGGCCCCGGCGCCAAAGCAGCGCCCCATTCGGCCAGCAACACGGCCATATCCGACATGTCCATGCCGGAACCGCCGTGTTCCTCCGGCACAATCAAACCCAGCCATCCCAGCTCGCCTATCTCTCGCCAAAAATCTTCGGTATATCCACGCTCATCCGTCGCCATCGCCCGCACGAATTCAGACGGCGAACGATCGGACAGATATTCCGCCGCGCTACTCCGGATCAGTTCCTGCGTTTCGTTAAGCCCAAAGTCCATGGTTTAGCACTCTCGTCCTTCGCCTCTGGTTCCCGGCGTTTGTGAACCCCGTGGGGCCGGAATGGCGCCAGAGTGTCCGTGTTCAGCGTCGGGGCAACTCAAGCCCACGATACGCGATGATATTTTTCTGTATCTCGTTGGTTCCGGCCAAGATCGGGCCCGATGTTTGGTACATCCTCATCTTGAATATCCGGCCCGCGAGGTCTTCATGCTCGTCGGGATCATCGATAAGGCCAGGCAATCCGAGCAGTTCAACACCGAAATCGAGTACCGCGGTGTTGACTTCGGTAGCGGCGATCTTGCACATGCTCGCCTCGGTCGACGGCGGATGTCCGAGAGATTGGAGCCATGCAACCTCG
Organism: Dehalococcoidia bacterium; assembly: GCA_965232825.1. Lineage (GTDB taxonomy): Bacteria > Chloroflexota > Dehalococcoidia > Lucifugimonadales > Lucifugimonadaceae > Bin127. The sequence continues at coordinate 1,844,025 of OZ247429.1, forward strand.
TAGGTGATATATCGGGCCATCTCGATCTCGGCTTCTAACTCGGCCAACCGGCGCCTGACCTTCATGTCGTCGATCATCAATGAACCGTCAAAGCGTCGAGTCGTTGCGGCGTAGTCGCGGATCTCTTCCCATGACCTCTGCGCCCACGACACATAGTCGATGTTCCCCCGCTCAAAGTTGAGCAGATTCATCGCGACGTTCCAACCATCGTTGAGTTCGCCGACGAGATTCTCAAGCGGAACGCGCACATCGTCGAACATAACTTGATTAAAGCTGTGCGCGCCGGCGATGTTGACTATCGGATTGACTTGAACGCCCGGTGATTTCATGTCGACGAGGAGGAAGCTGATGCCAGAGTGGCGTTCGGCTTCGCGGTCAGTACGCACAAGCATGAACATCATGTCCGCACGATGCGCCAGCGATGTCCAGATTTTTGATCCATTGATTACAAACTCGTCGCCTCGGAGTTCCGCGAAGGTCTGCAACGACGCCAAGTCGGAGCCCGTATTCGGCTCCGAATACCCCTGGCACCATTGGATCCCACCCTGGGCAATGTCCGACAGGTATTTGCGCTTTTGCTCATCAGTCCCGAACACCATCAACGTCGGTCCCAACATCCGCGTGCCGAAGCGATCATTGCCCGGTGCGCGACGGTACGACATCTCCTCGGCGAAGAGGAGGCTGATCATTGGTGACGCCTCTTGCCCGCCGTACTCCTTCGGCCACGTCATGGTTAGCCAGCCGCGCTCGGCGAGCTTACGTCGCATGCGGCAGTTCAGATCCCAACCCTCATCGCTCGATTCGTCGTTCGGACCAATCCAACCATCGGGGAGTTCTTGGTCAAGGAACTCTTTTAGTTCCTCACGAAATGCGATCTCTTCTTCGTTAAATTCGAACCACATGACGCATTAACTTAGTCTGCGGTTACCGCCAAGCTGGTGATGGTCTTAATGATGCCGCCGACTTGGTGCATCTTAGTGCTGACGATCCCGCCGATGTCGACGAGATTGTCCGCCTCAACCACTGCGATGATGTCGAACGGACCTGTTACCATGTCGACGGCCATCATCTGGTCTATCTTTCGCAGCTGCTCTGCGACCTGATGTGTGCTGCCGACGGACGTCTCGATCAAAATATATGCTCTGGTCTTCATTTCTTTGGGGACCTCCTTCTAAGGGGTGTTTTGTATTGCATATGCTAATGTGCTAAACACATATTGGCTACATATCAACCGACTCGATGTCGAAATCAGAAATCAAGGATTGCATCGAGGGTAGACCAATCGCTCACCGGCCCTACTGTCGACAACACAAACTTGCCCGCGTCAACCACGTCGAGAGCGACGGACTGGACATCGTCAAGCGTTACGGCATCCAGAGTCTTGATGCGCGAATCCAGTGTTTCGATGCTCCCTCGCAATAGTTCCTGCGCAGCCAAATCGTGGCCAACCGCTCTGCTTTCCTCCATTCCCAAGATCATCCGCCCCTTCGCCAGCTCTCGCGCATCGTGCAGTTCCTCATCCGTTATGCCGTTCCGAATCTTTACGAGTTCGTCGACGATGACCTCCATTACCTCGACCGCTTTTGGAGGTTCGACACCCGTGTGAATGTCGACCACTCCACAGTCCGACAACGTTTGCATAGAACTGCCGATGCCGTACGCCAAGCCGCGCTTCTCCCTTACCTCCTCGAAAAGTCGGCTACTCATACTCCCACCCAACACGACGGTCATGATGCGCAGGGCCGCACGGCGTGGATCGTTCATGCTAACGCCCTTGAAGGCCATCGCCATATGCATCTGTTCAAGATCTCGCTTGCTGCAATTGATACTCGGGCCGGCGAGATTGTCGTCGTGCGGGAACATCTCCCTCGGTTCGCCATCCGGCAGGTCTGACAGCAACGCATCGATCTGATCAACAACTTCGTCGTGCTCCACGTTCCCGGCAACCGCGACGACTAGATTACGTCCGACGTACTGTTCGCGGTGATAATCAATCATCACCGAGCGAGGAATCGCCTCGACACTTTCAATCGTGCCAGCCACATCCCGCCCAAGCGGTTGGTTGGGCCAAAGCGCCGCATCGAGCAACATCCCAGCGAGGGCACCTGGCGAATCGTGAGATGCTCTGATCTCTTCCAGTACGACGTGCTTCTCTTGGGCGATGTCGTCTTCCCTGAACAGCGGCTCTTTAATGATGTCCGCGAGGACTTCGACCCCGCCGCGATAGTGAGGCGATGCCATTCGGCACCAATATCCGGTGCATTCACGATCCGTAAATGCGTTGATGGCACCACCGACCCTTTCGACCGAGCCGCTAATATCCCTCGGGCGCGGCCGACTCGGCGTCCCCTTGAAGAGCATGTGCTCGAAGAGGTGCGAAACGCCAGCTTCGGCGTCCGTCTCATAGCGACTTCCCGCTCCCACCAAGAAGACCACACTGACGGCCTTTGTATGCGTCATTTGGCTGGTAACTACTCGGATTCCGTTGTCCAGAACAGATCGTCGGTAAGGAGTATTAGTTTCGATTTCGGTAGCTGAGGCGTGCAAGAACGACGGCATTGGTTTCACAAATCAGTTTCTTCGCGGTTGACAACTAAGAGTAGCACTCAAGCTGTCAATGCCTAAATCGATCCGTTTTCATCCGCCCGGCAAGTCCGCGTCGTCGCCCGTCGCCGCTTGCCAGATTCTTATCCGCGCTGCCATGTCGCGTATCCGGTCTCGGTGTTGCGGATCGTCGTACAGGTTGTTCAACTCATGCGGATCCGTGTTTAGGTCGTACAGCTCGCACTGGTCCGCCGGACATAGATTGAGTTTCCAGCGATCAGGAGTGATCACCGTCCGCCAGTGCATCGAGGCCATCCGATTGATCTCCGGTGTCCCCAGGTTGCGGTCGCCCATGCCGTTCCACTGCACGAATACATCGTTGCCGCTCAAGTCCGCATCGCCGCTCAACACCGGCGCCAAGCTTTTGCCTTGCATCTCCCAGCCGTTCGAGCCATTTGAGACCGTCGGTGCGAAGCCGTCGCCCAGTAATCGATCGCGCGTCTCTTCTGTACGCGACTGGCTCAGGTCGAGCAACGTGGGTACCAGGTCGACAAGCGAAACCGAACCGCTGATCCTTTGTGACTCGCCAGCCTCATCGGGTTCGGACCCGGGCACACGAATGAGCAGCGGGACGCGGGACGCCTCTTCATACATCGAGCGTTTCTCCAGCATCCCGTGATCACCAGCCATTTCGCCGTGTTCACTCGTGAAGACGATCACCGTGTTGTCAAGCTGCCCGGATTCACGCAGCGCATCAAGCATCTTGCCTACCTGCCGATCCACCAACGTAACGTTGGCGAAGTATTGCGCGCGCAGTTGGCGCCAACCGTCCTCAGCCGTCAGATCGTGATAGTCGTCGATGCCCAGCGGGTTTAATTGACCAGACATGTAGTAATCCGCCCTCAACCGATTCAGCAACGATCCACCGTCCGGACGTTTCAGGAACGCCGGTCCGACCGATATGTCTTCCGGATCGTAGAGTTCGTTGAGCGGCCCGGTATAAGGCGGGTGCGGCTCGAAGAAAGAGACGTAGAGCATGAACGGCATGTCGCCAGTCTCGGTTTCTCCGTGATTCCGGATGAAATCCGCAGCACTATCACCCAAGAAATATGCCTGCGTCTGTTCCTCGGTCAACCCCGCAGTTGCGAACCAGTTCTCGTACGACCGATTAATACCCGGCGGCTCGATACCGTGCTTCCTGAGGTGATCGTTGTAATGCGCCTCAACGTTTCGATGCTCCCGCTTGGTGGCCCTAACCCGGTGGAAGTCTTCCACACTTATCCACTCGTCGAAGCCATGCTGCTGGATCATGTCGTTGCCGAGGTGCCACTTGCCGAAATAGGCGCAGTAGTAGTCCTCGCTGATACGTTCAGCGATAGTCGGGCAGTCGGCAGGCAACGGGATGTTATTGCGATGGAGACCGACGGCATGGGGGTATAGACCAGTCATAATTGATGCCCGGCTCGGCGTGCACACCGGCTGGGTTACATAGGCGTTTTCGAACACAAACGATTGGTCGGCGATGCTGTCGAGGTTGGGAGTTTCGATCCAATCGTTGCCGTAACAAGCAAGCGAATCTTGGCGTTGCTGGTCGGTGAGGATGACGAGGATGTTTGGCCGGTCGGAGGAGTTGGGAGTAGTTGTCATGGGGCTTTGCGAGTGCTAAGGGCCCCAGAGGGGACACCAAAGGTCGATTAACGTAGGATTTAGCTTACTACTTTCGATCAACACCCCAGTCGGGCTCAACGCCTTCATTCATGCCTGAAGAACCGACATCCACACAACCTATTGACGCAACAAGTGTGCGTCGCGCACGAAACCCGCGACGTGAAGAACGTCCATGGGGATCGTACGAGGTGTTAACTCGTGGCCCGGGTTTTCAGGTGAAACGGTTGAGCATCAAACCCGAGAGTCGACTCTCGTATCAATGGCACCGCCATCGGTCCGAGACTTGGACAGTGGCGCGCGGAATTGCCAAGGTGACGATCAATGGCGAAGACCAGATGCTCGGCCCGTCGCAGTCGATCTACGTCCCCCGCACACACAAGCACCGGATCGAGAATCCTTCGTCGGTTGAGCCGCTGGAGATTATCGAGGTTCAGACGGGGGATTACTTGGGCGAAGATGACATCGTGCGCGAGGCGGATGATTTCGGGCGGGCGTGAACCGCGGCTCGGCACATGACGCCAATCTGCCTCGCTTAACGGTAGACTCGCTCGCATGACTGAGCGCACCAATCATACGGTCGCCCCTCCCGCATCCGACGAGGCGACTCGAAAATCGATGATGTCCAACCGCCGTACGGACACCAAACCCGAGATCGCCTTTAGAAGCATGTTGCACCGCTCTGGACTCCGCTTTCGAAAAGATCGCTACATCAAGCTCGAAACTCGCGGCGTCAAAGTCGATGTCGTGTTTCCGACTCAACGAATTGCGGTCTTCATCGATGGGTGCTTTTGGCATCGTTGTCCCGAACATGCCACGATGCCGACCCGGAACTACGAATACTGGCTAGCCAAATTCCGAAGGAACATGGACCGCGACGCGTCAAACAACGAAAATCTGCGACGTATCGGTTGGCGCGTGTTGAGGATTTGGGAGCACGAAGTGAAAGACGATGAACTCGCGCAGTTCGCGGTGGACAGGGTCAAAACTGCGGTTCAAGTGGTTTCGAGTTCGGAATCCGTAATGTCGGAAGCGCCGAAGATATAGAATTTGCAAGCGCTCTCAACGCGCCAGCGGACCTCGCAACACTCGAAAACCCCGATGCCTACCGACCTCAATGAAGACCAGATCGTTGCGATCCTAGAGACTGCATATTCTGGCGCAGTCTACGACGCGATGCGGGAGCTTGGTCTCGATGCCGGCATCTTGCCAAACGACATTCGCCCAGTCGATCCGACAACTTTAGTGGTTGGAAAGGTATGGACCTGCAGCGGCGGAATGGTTGATGGGTTGTCGCAAGATGATTCGTTGCTCTCGTGGACAGGTATGCTCAGCGCCGCCCCTTCAGGCTCAGTGGTCGTCTGCCAACCCAACGACTCGACGATTGCGCACATGGGAGAGTTGTCTGCCGAGACCCTCAAGTTCCGTGGCGTCAAAGGCTACGTAGTTGACGGCGGCAATCGCGACACCGATTTCATCCTCAAACTCGGGTTCCCAGTATTCTGCCGATACCTTACGCCGTCAGACATCGTTGCTCGTTGGCAGGTTCAATCCATGGGCGAACCGATAACGATCGGCGACGTTCGCATTCAAACCGACGATTTCATCCTTGGCGACCGCGACGGAGTGGTTGTCATACCGGCATCGGCGGCATCCAACGTGGCAAAGCTCGTCCACGAAGTGATGAACACCGAGAACGAGCTTCGCAACATGATCTTGAATGGAATGGATCCGCAGGAAGCGTACATCAAGTTTCAGCGGTTCTAAAGATGAGCGAGCCGGTACAAGAATCACCGAACTTCACCGAAAGCCTCAGAGCGCCCGGGTGGATGTTCGCATTCCTCGGCCTGATGTTAGGCGGCACCTCCGGCGTACTCACCGCCGTTGGCATCCGAAGCCTCGGCGACGACCCCTTAGTTTCGGGTCCCGAAGCATTGATCTTCTACATCAGCTTCGCCATCGCCATTCTCGGCATCGTGTACGTCATGCTCGGCTCGACGCTCATGCAAACGACTGCGACGCCAGAAGGAGTAACCGTGGGTCTCGGCATATTCGGGACACACCGCACCTTTTTATGGGCAGATATCACCGCGATACGCGCGACCGACCACAACATCTCCCGCCACGGCGGACGCGGTAATCCATTCGCTCCATCCTCGCGAAAATCATGGACGGTGTACGGGATTCGGAGCGGAGTTGAGTTGGAGATCGCGGATGGGAACGGGAGCCAGGTGGTGTTTGTTTCGAGTCTGCGCGGGGATGAGTTGGTCAAGGTTGGCGAAGCGTACTCGCAAGCCTGAAAACGATCGAGCACCACGACGGAACTTGATCCGCCCCACTGCTATCATCACACCCAATCGACTTCGATCCGCGAATCTTGATGGAGCCACACTCCTATGACGACTTCGACTCTTGCCGCAGTTATCTACAAGCAGGGCGAACCTGCGATCGTCGAATCGTTGGAGCTTGACGACCCGGGACCGGGAGAGGTGATGGTCAATATCGGCGGCACCGGCGTGTGCCACAGCGACCACAACGTCTACTCCGGATACCGGCGAACCGACGCGTTGCCGACTATATTGGGGCACGAGGGTGCGGGCATTGTCGAAAAGATCGGCGCCGGTGTTCATGGTCTTGAACCAGGCGACAAGGTGGTGTTCGCCATTCGCCCGATGTGCGGACGTTGTAAATACTGCTCAACTGGTCGTTGGAACCTTTGCGATCCGATCTCGTCGCACTCGCCAACCGCACAGTTCCGCAAAAACGGCGCTCAGTACCACGCCGGATTGGCAACATTCGCGGAGCACACCGTGGTTTGGGAGAACAATGCCGTCAAAGTTGATCCTGAGGTGCCGCTCGACCGCGCCGCGCTCGTCGGATGTGCGGTAATCACCGGCGTCGGCGCAGTCGTCAATCGGGCCAAAGTAGAAACAGGATCGACCGTGGCCGTATGGGGTTGCGGCGGCGTGGGTCTCAACGTAATTCAAGGTGCACATCTCTCTGGTGCATCAAGGATCATTGCGGTCGACACCAACTCCTCCAAATTCCAATACGCCACGAAGATGGGCGCCACTGACACGGTCGATGCGTCCGATAACGATGCCGTCGAAGCGATCCGAGATCTTACCGGTGGAGGAGTCGACTATGCGTTTGAGGTGATCGGACAACCCGCCACCCTGCGACAAGCCTTAGAAGCAACCTGTGACGGCGGGACGGCAGTTCTTGTCGGCGCGGCCCCGGACGACGGCGAAGTTATGATCCCGATGCGCCACCTGTTTCTCGACCGTGCCCTAATCGGTTGCAGTGCCGGCACCGGAAGTCCTAGGCACGATTTCCAATGGTTGATCGCGCTGTATCAACAGGGTCGATTGAACCTCGACGACCTAGTTACACGGACGCGGCCGTTGACGGAGGTTAACGAAGCGTTCAGGGATATGGAGGCAGGAGCAGTGGCACGCACGGTGTTGGTGCCGTGAGCACTAAACCACTCGAATCAATCTCCACTCGCGCTCACCTGACTCTGAAAACCGGTGCGGATGTGAGAGTTGTCGCAGTAGGGCTTGGTGTTGGAGATGCCGCATCGGCAGAGCCGAACTTTTCCGTGTTGCTTGAACTCGCCACCTTCAGAATCGCGCAGATCGAAATCGCCGACTACCTGTAAGGCATCGTTGTTCCAGACGTATATGCGAGTTGGTTCGGTCACGATTCACGCCCTGCAAGCGTCATTGAAACCGGCTAGGTTGTGTGATCCATCGCAGAACGGCTTTTCCTCAGACTGCCCGCATCGACACAGGTATGCCTCGCCCTGAACCGGGAACTCCTTGCCGTCGGAGTCGCAGACCACGAAGTTTCCGCTGACCCAATACGGTCCGTTGTCGGATGTTGTTACGGTAGTGTCTGCCATTTTGGATACTCTCCGGCTCTGGGGCATGCTTTGGTGTTCAGCATAACTCGTAGTGGCATTGTAACGCGTATCATTCCGTTATCTCCAATCGAGCACGCAACAAAGCGCATCGCAGAGTAGAGGCGCAGAAACCACGGTAGTCCTATGAAAATCACTGAAATCAAAACCTTCCTGATGTCCGGAAGCGGCAGCCGCAACTGGTGCTTCGTCAAGGTCTACACCGACGCGGGGATTTATGGAGTTGGCGAGGGTTCGGGTTGGCCACGTGTTGTCCAGACGGGGGTGGAGGATCTGGCCAATATCGTCGTGGGCGAGGATCCGACCGATATCGAGCGACTGCATCAGCAAATGATCGTGGCGATCATGGGCCACGGAATGACAGGAACGCCAGGGTCTGGCGCGATCAACGCGATCGACATGGCGCTTTGGGACATCAAAGGCAAAGTGCTGAACACGCCAGTATGGAACCTGCTCGGCGGTAGGGTTCGCAAACGGATACGCACTTATGCTCATGCCGGAACGCCAGAACGCGCGCTCGAGATGCGCGACCGCGGGATCACCGGCGTCAAGACCGGCGGAGTCTATCGGACCGTCGAACGGGTCGAAGCGATCCGGCGCGCGGTGGGGGACGAGATGGACATCATGGTCGACGCTCATGGCCCGCCTTGGTTCACTGCCAAAGACGCCATCATCGTGGGCAAAGGACTGGAGCCTTACAATCTGCTGTTCTACGAAGACCCGGTGCCGCCGGAGAATACCGAGGCGATGCGGCGGGTTCAGGAAAATGTCGATATTCCGATTGCGGCCGGGGAGCGACATTCTTATCTCTGGGGAGTCCGCGAAATCATCGAGGATGAGATTGTTGATGTTGTGCAACCAGATTCCGGTCGGATCGGCGGTATCACGCAGCTGAAGAAGATCGCAGCGTTGGCGGAGGCGCACTACATCAACGTTGCTCCGCACTCGGGAACGTTGGGACCGGTGGCTGAATATGCGGCGATTCATATCTTGGCGGCGATCCCGAATGCGTTGATACTGGAGCGTTTGGAGGATGATGTGCCGCAGCGTTACGAGGTGATTCAGCCGCATCTCCCGACGGTTGATGGCTACATCACGGTTCCTGAAGAGCCAGGCTTGGGTGTTGATTTTGACGAGGATGTGGTGGCGGCGAACCCGCCCGAACCGAACGTCCGAACCGGTCCGGACCCGTCGAGTGGACACTACGAATTTGGTACCGACGAAGAATATGTCTATTACCAGCAGCGTTACCGACGAGGACGGGAATTGCCGCGTCTTAGGTGAGGTGGGCATCGCGTTTGCGCACCAAGGTGATGCCATCTCGAATGGTGAGCATCACGTTGTTGACCCGGTCGTCGTTTTGGATGATGTCGTTCATCGACTGAACGGCTAGTGTGGACGCCGCTCGTGGGTTGTCATCGGCCACGGGTTCCAGAACGCGGCCGCCTTGGAAGACGTTATCGATGACGATTACCCCCTTTGGTGAAAGTAGGTCGAGTGACTTCTGGTAGTAGAGCGGATAGTTGTCTTTATCGGCGTCGATGAAGACGACATCGAATCCGGGTTTGAGGGAATCGAGGCTTTCGGTTGCGGGCCCTAGAATGAGTTGGATTTTGCTTCCGGCCGGGTGCCTTGCCCAGTGTTTACGGGCGATGCTCGTGAATTCATCGCTGACGTCGAGTGTGATGAGTTCGCCGTCTTCAGGAAGAGCGGTGGCCATCATCAAAGCGCTGTAGCCGACGAAGGTTCCGATTTCAAGAACGCGTTTAGCTCCCGAGATGGTTACGAGGGTGTTGAGAAAGTACCCGACGGTTCGACCAGACATCATGCCGGCGGAGGGGGTTGTCTGGGCATCATTGGCGATGGCGTCGAAAATGCTGTCGGGGATGGTGGTGTGGGCCTCGGCGTAGTCGGCGATTTCTGCTTTTGATGGGCTTTGCATGGTTGGTCTTTCTTCCGTGATCGCTGGTGGGAATGCAGTGGATGGAATAGTAATGCCTCGGTTTATCCAGAACTTCGCAAGTCGCGGCTGTTCAGATACACATCGCCTCGATTTTGTTTATGGTTGATAGATGCAAATCGATGAGCGCCGGAGTTGGTGCGAGCGAAGAATATTGATGGAGCGAGTCTAGATGTCCCTCAAAGTTGTGGTTGCTTGCGAGACCTTCGTTGATGTCAAAGGCATCATCGAGTCGGCAGGCGATATCGAAGTCGAGATTGTCAATCCGTTCGAGGAGACGGAGCCTTACATCGAGGCGATGAAGGATGCCGATGGCGCGCTAGTCGCAACTTGGCCACTCACAGGTCGGGACGTTTTGGAGGCCTGCTCCAAGTTGAAGGTCGTCAGTCGCATGGGAGTCGGCGTGGACTCGATCGACCTTGATGCCGCGACCGAGCTGGGTGTGTTGGCCTGCAATGTGCCGGGGGTTAACACGGTTGAGGTTGCTGATCACGCGATGGCGATGATGTTGTCGATCCTGCGACGCATCCCGGAAACCGTTGCGGCGACGCGCGAGGGGAAGTGGTCTGACGATCCGGCATTGATGCGCGAATACCAAGAGACCGTCGACCGCGTTGGTGGCAAGACGGTCGGGATTCTCGGATTCGGGAACATCGGAAGGGCGTTTGCTCAGCGAGTTTCCGGCTTCGGTCCCAAGCGCATAATCTCGTTCGATCCATACGGTTACCAATCGTCCGCCGACCTCTACGGAGTGCAACTCGTCGACCTCGATGAACTCTGGGCCGAGTCGGACATTATCACGATCCATGCCCCGCACACGGATTCAACGAACCACATCATCAACGCGGAATCGTTGGCGAAGATGAAGTCGACTGCGATCCTCATCAATTGCGCCCGCGGGAAGTTGGTCGACCAGGTGGCGCTTCATGCCGCGCTGCGGGACGGACAGATCGCATTCGCGGGCATCGACGTGACGGAGGTCGAACCAGTGGCATCAGAGGATCCGATACTTTCGTTGTCGAACTGCTTTGTTACTCCTCACTTGGCCGGATACTCGCCCACTTTCTTGGAGGAGTGCGGACAGAAGCAGGCGGAGAACGTGAGCTTTGCACTAACGGGAAGGGCGCCGCACGGATTAGCGAACCCAGATGTCATCAAGACGATCGCAGTTCAGCGCTCCGGCGACGGCGGTCGCTGGGCGGGGATACCGGACTTTTCGACGGGGTTGCCATTCTAAACAAATCGACCGCCAAAGCAACTCAATCATTCCAACACGGTCATCATCACCACGCGGTTGGTGTTTGTGCCTCGTCGGTTGTTGGTGACGCCCCAGGTGTTTGAGGTTTTGGTGAAGTCTTGTTGGTTTACTAGGACACCGAGGATTTCGACAGGGAGTTGGGCGTTTCGGATGGCGGCGTAGACTAGGTCTTCCAGTTTGATGGTTGCGTTGCGGACCTCGCCGACTTCGTAGCAGATCGTGCCGCCGGGTTTGACGACTCGGCAAAGCTCTCGCAGAGTTTCGGCGGTGAAGCGTTGCCAATCTTCGGGATTTTGCAGGATTGCGATTGGTTGCGCGTTAATGTCGATGTCGGCGAACCACGCTCGAACGTGGTTGTCAGACCGGTAATCGACGGTGTCCAAGAACGGAGGCGAAGTGACAACCAAATCGACCGAATCTGTTTTGATTTCCGGCGTGTTTGTCGAGTCGCCACAACCCAGGTCAAATTGGGCGTAGTTCAGTCCGCCATGACGGAGCATAGATCGACTCTTCCGCAATATCAGTTCTTTGACATCGCGTTCCATCGGAGTCTGTCCGCGCTTTTCGTTGATGCGCGACTGGCTTTCGATGGATGCGGCTTGATTGGGCGGTAGTGTGTAGACGGAGAAGAACCCGGGGGAGTGTCCGGTCAACCGGCTCATCGCCACCAATCGGATCCAGTCGTCGACAGAGTCATAAGTGCCCGCGGTCTCGCGTTGGCTCAGCCAAGATCGGAGCGCGACGATTTGTCGGAGCGTCGCGGGGTGAAAGAAGACGGCGAATCGCTCATCGGATTCCGTTGGCTCGACGGCACCCCAGGGCACTTCTCGCAACCGGGTTTCGATATCGCGCAGTTCGGGGGTGTTGAGCCGCGGCCGCGTCATCATGATCGACATTGGGTTGGCATCGTTGCCGACTGCTTGTCGGTTCATGAGGGCCGTCTGAATCGGTGTTGTACCCCGTCCCATAAACGGGTCATATACGACACCCCGAGGTTCAGTCAATCGTTCGATGAAAAACTCAGGGAGTTGCGGTTTGAAGCACGCCCGATAGCTGATTTCATGCAGAGCATGACCCGCTCGCTGAACGTGTGTCCAGAACTCGTTGACGTAGTAGACGAGTGGAGGCGCATCGGAAGATGAAGAAACTTCGACGACTTCGGTTTTGGTTCCGAAATCGTCGAAGTTGGTCAGCCCATCGACAAAGCTGTCGATGCGGCTACGTTGTTGCACGCTGATCACTCCGCGAGATTGTAAGCAACTACTGGGCAATCAGCGCGTCAACAACTCGAACCTGCTACCTGCTGTAACCAGTGCTGGAATCGGTTTCGACATTGTCCACCAACGAATTCAACACGAGTTCGAAGTCTTGGTACGCGGTGGTTCCTGCTATCGGCGAACCTACGCTTCGCAACCGGCTGGCGAGATCGGAGAGATCGTCGTGTATCGAACCTGTGCGTTCGCCACCGTATTCGTGCAAGCCGCTGTAACGGTCAGCGGCAAGTGCTACGATGGCACCGAACTCGGCCGCGGCATCTGGGGAAGTAAGGTCGGAATCGATCTCGTGGTGTTGCCGGTTATCATCGCCCGTCCTTGGTGTTACCCATCGGACCTCGACATCGCCTAGCGGTTGGTCTGATCGACCCAGATCATTGCGGTCATGCAGTTCGAGTTCAAAGAACACTGTGGTTGCTGAACCGCCGGGCAGTTCGGCAAACTTCTTCTCTGCGCGAGTAAAGGATTCATCAGAAGTAACTCGGTTCTCGTATCCGATCATTCGCCAGCTACGCACCAGATTCTCCTCCCAAACCACTTGCGCTCTGGTCTGATCAGCGAACGGTACAGATAGAGAGAGCCAGCTTTCACGGCTGAACAATCTTCGACCTTCCTCAGGCTCGCTCAGGTATCGATACCAACCGTTGCCATGTTGCGCGAGTTGCTCCAACAGAACATCGTTGTAGTTGCTGATGCCGACTCCGACGGTGATCAGTCGCAACGGGTTGTCGGGATTACGGTCGCCCGCGGATTCGAGAATTGCAAACGGATTTGTCGCATCAACGTTCGCCACGCCGTCGGACATCAGAATGACGTAGTTGTATGCGTTAGGTCGACTTCGGCGCATCTCATCTGCCAGCTCTACACCGAGATTCAATCCAGCTTGGACGTTGGTGCCACCGTCTGGTCGCAGATCGTCAATGGAGTTGCGCACCGCTCTACTGCCGGGTTTTTCATCCTCCACTGTAAGGCGACGTTTGACTTCGTCGTCAAAGTGTACGATGGACATCCGGTCATCTCGTCCAAGGCTGTTCCTGATAGCGTCCGCGGCATCTCGAGCGATGTCAACGCGGTTACCGTCGGACATCGAACCAGATCCGTCTAGGACCAGAGTCACGTTTAGAGGTAGATCGAGCGATATATCAGGTGCTTGAAACGCTACGCGTGCCAAGTGAAGTCCGTTGTCTATCGGGTGCTCGATCACATCGGTTGTGATGTTGAACGAATCGTCGTGGCGTGGCATCTCATAGTCATAGTTGAAAGCGTTGATCCACTCTTCCGCCCGTACCGAAGCCGGATCCACTTTGTAGCCAGAACGTGTCCAATTGAGAGCGAGCTGGAAGGAGGTTCGGTCAGTGTCGAGGCTGAACGTCGAAGTGTCGTCTTCAGCAGTCAGCGCGAAGTTGCTACGCGTCGTGTTTTGAAAGCTTGTGGCACCCGGCTGCGAGGGTTGACGTGGGGAAATCTCCTGTGAATCTCCTCCGGTAAGAACAAAAATTTCCTTCTCAACCTCTACTTCTCGGACGACTTCAACTTCTCTTTCAACGACGACGGTTTGCACGACAGTTTCTGATCCGCCACATGCGGTGATGACGGCGAAAATTAAAGCCAATACCGCCGACGCAATGGTGACCACCGGTCTAGATATCCAGTAGGTGTCAGATCGGGGAAAGGATGGATTACCTGTTTTCATTGCATATCATCCTTGAGTCGGTTTGATTGGCGGTGTAGAAACCAACAATTGGGACTGAGGCGCAGAGTTTGTTTAGTTCTGCTACGAAGGTCTCTGATTGTAGATGGCTACGATTAGATAGTGATGTCGGTTTCAATTCGAATGATTACAAGTGCGTCGCGCTTATTGTGGCGAAGCAGATCATGCGTAGCAGCGAGACGTACGGTTCATCCCACTACTAAAATCGAACCTCATATTGCTCAGATAATCGTCGGCTTCGAACAGTTATTCGAAGCCGACGATGCCCTCGCATTTAGTTCCGAAACCTGCTACCTGCTATAGCCGGTACTCGGTGCGGGTTCGACGTTTTCCACCAACGAATTCAACACGAATTCGAAGTCGTGGTACGCGGTGGTTCCAGCGATCGGCGAACCAACACCTCGTAGCATGTTGGCGAGGTCTGATAAGTCGTTATGGATCGAACCCGGATGAGTGTCACCGTATTCGTGCAGACCGCTGTAACGGTCGGCGGCCAACGCTACGATCGCTCCGAATTCGGTCGCTGCCTCGGATATCGCAAGCTCGGAGTCGATCTCCTGATGTTGGCGATTTCCTTCACCAGTGCTTGGGGTAACCCAGCGCACCTCGACTTCGCCGAGTGGTTGGTTTGAGATTCCAAGCAGGTATGGATCGACGAGTTCGAGTTCAAAAAACACGGTGGTTGCTGAACCGGCGGGCAGTTCGGCAAACTTCTTCTCGGCGCGGGTGAACGATTCGTCCGATGTCACGCGGTTTTCGTATCCGATCATTCGCCAGCTACGCACCAGATTCTCGTCCCAAACCACCTGTGCCCGCGTCTGGTCCGCGAACGGGACTGACAGAGCAAGCCAGTTATCACGGTTGAAGAGCCTCCGTCCTTCTTCCGGTTCGCTCAGGTATCGATACCAACCGTTGCCGTGCTGGGCAAGTTGTTCCAACAGAACATCGTTGTAGTTGTTGATGCCGACACCAATCGTGATCAGCCTCAACGGGTTGTCGGGATTGTGATCAACAGCTGATTCCAAGATCGCGAACGGGTTGGTGGCATCGACGTTCGCCACGCCGTCTGACATTAGGATTACGTAGTTGTATGCGTTAGGTCGACTTCGGCGCATCTCATCAGCTATCCGCACACCGAGATCCAACCCGGCTTGGACGTTGGTCCCGCCGTCAGGGCTCAGATCATCAATCGAATCGCGGAGCGCTCTGCTATCGGGGTTTTCGTCTCTAACCGTCAACCCACTCTTCACGTTGTTGTCAAAATGAACGATCGACATTCGATCATCCCCACCTAGGCTCGTCCGGATAGTGTCCGCAGCCTGGCGCGCAATTTCGACGCGATTTCCATCAGCCATCGAGCCAGAGCCGTCAAGGACCAGTGTGACGTTCAACGGCAGATCAACCACGACATCTGGCGCCTGGAACGCGACCCGTGCCAAGTGCAGACTGCTGTCAAGTGGATGCTCGATGATGTCGGTCTGGATGTTGAACGAGTCGTCGTGACGCGGGTATTCGTAGCCGTAGTTGAAGGCATTGATCCACTCTTCGGCGCGCACTGAAGCGGGATCGACTTCGTATCCTGAACTCGCCCAATTTAGCGCCAGTTGGAACGATGTCCGGTCCGTGTCGAGACTGAAGGTTGAAGTGTCGTCTTCAGCAGTCAGCGCGAAGTTGCTACGCGTAGTGTTCTGGAACTGCGTCGCACCTGGTTGGGACGGTTGCGACGGTTGACCTGGAGCACCGGATTGCGCTTCAGCGGCTGGTTGTTCCACCCGATCAGGCAGTCCAGCAGGAGCGGCTGTTGCAGCGGGAGCCACTTCAACTTCGCGTTCTACCACCACCGTCTGAACAACGGTTTCACCTTGAACCTCAACCTCTTTTACGACTTCCTTTTCAACCACCACCGTGTGAACAACAGTTTCGCCTTGAACCTCAACCTCTTTTTCGACGACCTTCTCAACTTCAATAGGTACCTCAACCTCCCTTTCAACCACAACGGTCTGAACGACGGCTTCGCCTTGAACCTGCACCTCCTTTTCAACCAAAACGGTCTGAATGACGGTTTTTCCTTGCACCGGCACTTCCTTCTCAACCACCACCGTGTGAACGACTGTGTCAGGTCCACTACTGCAAGCCATCGACGCGGAGACGAGTGCCGCTACGAGCATCAGTGCAATGGGGATGAGTAGATTCGCTTTGAATTGTGTTTTCGGTTCTATATTCTTGTTCATTTTTCGGTGTCCTCTGTACCTTCGTTTTTCAGGTTACTGTGGTATAGACGACAGAAGCTCTGAATTTGTTCCCGCAGTTTTGAAAATTCCGGATTCAGGTTTTCGGCAAAGTTTAACCCTTAAGCCCTTTGGGTTCCTGCCTGCGCCGCGACGACACTAGGAGTTGAAGGGTGGCAGAGGTGGGTTGCCGGTAAACCCGCAAATATGCTCCGTTTGGCATCCGACGGAAAGTTAATTGGTTCATGGACTGTACCCTGAAGTCGGTGGCGGATCGGTGGTTGCAATTAGTCTGTCGAGGACGAATTGGAAGTCTTGGAATGCTCGGGTACTGGAGATCGGCGTGGCGATATCGATGAGTTGCGTGGCGAGGTCGATTAATTCCGAATTGACGGTTTCAGGCGGGACGTTGCACGCATTGCTGTATCGGTCAGCAGTTAATGCGATGATGGCGGAGAAGTGGGGAGCTACGCTTGCGTCGGGATACGGCAATATGTCCGCGTCTTGTCGTCTATCCGATCTGTCATCGGGCGACTCCCAGCGGATTTCTACGTTGCCAAAATCTGAGTCGTCATCCCCGTTGTTAATGGTTTCTACCGGTTCGATCTCAAAGTAGATGGTAGTAGCAGCGCCCGAAGGGATTTCGGCGAATTTCTTGAGCGCCTGATCGAACGACTCGTCGGAAGTGACACGGTTTTCGTAACCGATCAAGCGCCACCGTTCGACCTTATCGGGGTCCCAAGTCACTTGCGCCCGTGTCTGGTCTGCGAAAGGCACCGAAAGGGCTAACCAGTTCTCCCGGTTAAAGAGCGCTTCACCCTCTTCGGGCACGGTCAAGTAGCGATACCAACCATTTCCATGTTGGGCAAGCTGCTCTAGGAGCACGTCGTTGTAGTTCGCAACACCGACGCCAATGGTGATCAGACGCAATGGATTGTCTGGGTCGACGTCAGTTGCGGTATCGAGGATTACGAATGGGTTGGTGGCATCTACGTTTGCGACACCATCTGAGAAAAGCATGATGTAGTTCAGAGCGTCTGGCCGATCAGTCCGCATCTGATGTGCTAGCTGCACGCCAAGGTTGAGACCTGCTTGAACGTTGGTGCTTTCGTGTGGAATCAGTTGTGCGATGGATTCGGCGGCATCTCGGTCATCCGGTGAGGCATTCGCAACGGTTAGTTCGTCGATGACATCGGTGGTGAAGTGGACGATGGAAACTCGGTCGTTGGGGTCCAAGCTTTCACGAAGGGTTTCCGCCGCTGCTCGGGCTATCGCGACACGATTGCCGTCTGCCATGGAGCCGGAAGCATCGAGAACCATGGTGACGTTTAGGTCGAAATCATCTTCGACTTCGGGGGCCCGGAAAGTGAGACGTACCATGCCAAGTTCAGGATCGAGCGGATGCCTCG
The DNA here is from genome assembly GCA_965232825.1 of Dehalococcoidia bacterium. GTDB lineage: Bacteria > Chloroflexota > Dehalococcoidia > Lucifugimonadales > Lucifugimonadaceae > Bin127. Next base: position 1,861,996 of record OZ247429.1, read on the forward strand.
TGATGTCGGTTGAAATGCCGAACTGAGAACTATCGATCGGCGATGGATAGTTGTAATCGAAGGAATTGATCCATTCCTCAGCACGGACGCTGTCGGGAACGATATCGAAACCGTCCTTAGCCCAATTGCGGGCTAGATGGAACGAAGTGCGATCCGTGTCAAGGCTCAACGTCGAGGTGTCGTCCTCCGAGGTCAAGTTCCAAGGCTGACGTTCGTTGTCTTGAAACGTCGTCAGCGGCGGCCGAATCGTTTGTGGCGGGAAAATCGGGAATGGTGCAGAGGCAGGAACGCTCAACGTGGTTGACGATCCAGCAGAGGCAGGTACGCCAACATTCGTCGAATCTCCTCTACCGGTCCCCCACACCGGGATTGGTTGGCAAATGGCAAGCGGGGATTGGTACTCGATTACGGGTGTCTGAGTGGCCTCAGGGGATGGATGCGCGGTCGGCTCCACGAGCACTGTATGGACGACGATCTCCGGTGGGACAGTGACTTCACGTTCGACGATCACTGTTTCTCTGACAGAATAAGGGACTTCGACTTCCCGTTCGACGACGATGACGGTTGGTTCTGCGGTGATGACTCGTTCGATGATCACTTCTTTCTCGGTGGTGACTACACGTTCAACGACAACAGTTTGGACCTCGATCTCTGGCTCGACGGTAATCTTCTTCTCCACAACCACGGTGTGGACCTGGATTTCAGGCTTGACCGTGATCTCGCGCTCAACCACAACCGTTTCGACCAAAACCTCGGGGGCGACGGTGATGTCGCGTTCGACAACAACCGTCTGCACCGTCGCGACCTCCCGAGTACACGCAAACAGGATCGCAATCGCCAGCGTTACGAGCACAAAAGCCGTTGCTCACTTGTGCCCGAAACGTTGGGGGTTGGATCTTGAGCCCGTCATGACTTGGGTTTCAGTTCCTCACTACGTCAGTTGGCAGGTTCGGAGTTTGGTTGGTTCTGAGAATCCACTTGAGTTTTCGACTCTTGGTTCGGTACAAACACCACACGCGCAACGTTGCGTTGCCGACGAATGATGAAGCGGATGATGATGAAGATGATCACGCCCAGAACGATCCAGATTGGCGACGTGATGGCGAGCCAGATGCCAGCGGTCCCGGCAAATGTGAAAACGCTGATGAGGACGTTTACGGCGTTGGTTGCGGTATTGCCGGGGGCGAAATCGGATGATTCGATCTCTGGCCCGGGATAGACGTAAACATGCGCATAGTGCGTCTCTTCAACTTCGCCGGCGTCGCTATCGCCCCGGATCTCAAAGACGATCTGGTATGACTCTGGACGGTGCCGATTGAAGATGTGCTCGATTTCGATGCCGGTTTCGCCGGACTCAACTGTTCCTTCGATGACGGGAGAACCGTCTCTGAAGTTCCAGGAGTATCGAAGGTTTCGCAGGGAGTCAGGGTGATTGAAGGACGCGGTCAGAGTTGCCGGCTGACCTTGTTCGACGTCGTACTCCGATGTCGTCACGAAAGCGTCGATGCGGGGCAGTTCGGAGACATTGGCCCAGAGTTGGTCTTCGCCTTCTGCCAATCCGCGATCTGAGAAGGCTCGGATCGTTGCGGTCACTACATGAGGTGAGAATTCGTCCGATGTGTAAGTGTGGCGGACGGGGACGCTAAGGAGTCCGTCTTCACCTTGGGTTCGGAGGCCGGATCGCACGGTTTGGGGTTCGGAGCCGTCGCCGAAGTCCCAGGTAATCTCGAAGCGGTCGTAACCGTCTGGTGGGAAAAAGCGAGCGGTGTACTTTCGTCCGACGCCGATACCGATGTGGGCGTCTTCGCCGACGTCTACACGCATAGGAATGGGCGATCGGTTGACGGTGACGGAGAGCCTCGAATAAGCTGCAGATTCACTGATGAAGGCAAGGCGACCGTCGATAATCTCTAGTTCTGATTGCCAGTTGGTGATTTCTCGCTGCACCTCGAGAAGCTCTTGTACGGTGTCATAGTTCTCGTTACGTAGAAGTTCGGTGAGCGCGTCGACAGTTTCTTGGACCGTGGACCGCCGGGCTCCGAGGTCGATGTATTCCTCGGTGAAATCGGTGGAGTCGGAGCTGACGGACAATAACTTGGCGACATTAGCGGTTATTTGTTCGATGACTTCGTCGAGTGTTTCGGACGGGATTCGGATCGTGATGTAGTAGAAACCTTCCTCGTCGATCGTGTTGATGTTGACGACCCACCCGCCGCGCGCGACGGCGAGGTCGCCGATATCGTCGACGGTTGCGATCGGGTCGTCGGCCTCTACCCTCATGTCGGCATTTCGAACGATGATGCGGTTTTGCGGTTGGAAGGAGATGTTGACGTTTTGGGCGGATGCTTCCTCGGCCATCTCCATACTCATCACATCGTCTGTCATTGCTGCGGGGAGTGCGGGGGCGGCCTTGGCTTCCATTGCTTCAACGGCGAATTCTCGTTCGACCACCACTTCCTTTTCTACGATCTTCTGTGCGACGACTGTAGAGACGACCATTCCGCCTTCGGAATCGTCTCCAGCGTAGAGACTAAATTCGCCTGGGCCGCCTGGGGCACCGGGTTCGCCTGGAGTGCCTGGAGCGCCGCGTTCACCTGGGGCACCGGGATTGCCCGGTTCACCTGATCGGCCGTAAAAGACACCGGACTCTTCAGCTCCAGCGCAAGCGATCGCGAGCGCAAAAAGGGTTGCCATTGCGACGAGAATCGCTATGCGTAACATCGACATGATTTTTCCTTTGGTTGGTTGCTCACTATTATCTAGACGTTGGACGACTGGGATAAGTTCCATTCTGCGGATTTATCCTTCTAAAGAGTTGCGGCGAAACAGCCGCGGGACGCATCAATTCGGAAGGCGAAATCAATGGCTGACTCTAATGGCGCAAATAGGGGCAAGCAAAAGGTACTCATCACTGGTGGAGCGGGGCTGATCGGCGGGATCTTGATCGATCGGTTGGGCGAACGATACGAGTTGTCTTCGCTCGATCTAAAAGAGGCCGAGGGCGTGCCTTCCCATGTGGCGTCGTTGGACGACCTCGACGCCATGCAACCCGCGTTTGCCGGAGTGGATGCGGTCGTCCATCTGGCGGCCGACCGAGCAGCCTACGCCGAGTGGGATTCGGTGCTGCCGAACAATCTTGTAGGCACCTACAACGTCTTCGAAGCCAGCCGACGCGAAGGCGTCAAGCGAGTGATCTTCGCATCGTCAAACCACGCGACCGGAGGCAACTACCTCGATGAACCCTGGAGCCTCGTCGGATCAGGACAGTTCGACAAGCTGGAAGCCGGCGCCTACCCCCTGGTCGGCGAGGACACCATGATCCGACCAGACGGCTTCTACGGCGTCTCGAAAGCATTCGGCGAAGCCATCGGCAGCTACTACAACGACTACCACAGCGTCTCCTCCATCCACCTTCGCATCGGCTGGGTAATCTCCACCGACGACCCGTCCTTCTCACCTTTCGCCCTATCCCTATGGCTGAGCCACCGCGACGCGGCACAAATTGTTCAGCGTTCCATCGACGCACCCGAAACCCTCCGCTACGGAATCTACTACGCCACCTCCGACAACAAGTGGAAAATCTTCGACATTAGCCGTGCCAAGGCGGAATTGGGGTTTGCGCCGGAAGATGGATCAGGAGGAGATTTCACCGAGGGGCCACCACCGGTTAGGGATAGGTAGTTCGCCAGATTTTTTATCGGATAACGCTATCTGGCTGGTGATCTAATCGATGCTCTCTAACCGTTCGATTAATAGACGTACATCAACCGCGTACGCACGGATATCTGTTTCATTCATCCAGTTCTCGTAGAAATTGGTGTGCAACGCGTCGGCGTGTAAAAACCATCCCCGAATTCTTCGATCGTTAGTCGCCTCGGTCAACCGATTCACGACACCGTAAGCGTGGACATGCGTCTTATGTTCCCAGCCGTTGCGCTGGGCTACAGATTTCATCGCTTGCGCCGCGGCTCCCCAGAGTTTCTCTGACGCTCGGCGTAGGTCTCCAGCTTCCAGCTCCACCAATGCTTGATCGTAAATCGTGTATACGGGATCGGTCACGGACGGCGTCAAACCCTCTCAATCACCTCGATCAATCGGCGAACATCCTCAGCGGAGGATCGGATTTCCGATTCGATCATCCAATCCTCGTAAAAATTTCCATGCAACGCCTCGGCCTGTTTGAACCATTCGCCAACGTCAGGGTTGCGAGAAGCGTCGACGGCCTCGCGGATTACTCGATAGGCATGAGAGTGTGAATCGTGTTCTAAGTTGCGTTTCTCAGCGAACGATTTCAGGACCTGCGCGGCCGCTCCCCAGAACTTTTCCGAGGCTTGACGCAAATCCCCCGCCTCAAGTTCCACCAACGCTTGATCGTAAAGCGTGTGCGCAGCAGACCGGTATCTCTCTGAAGTCGACATTTCTTAACCCAACTCGAATAAGCCCATTAAATGCCTTCGAAAAATATACTAACAAACCCGAGGTTTCACGACATCGCGTAGTTTACGGCTCAACGACCGGGCGGGTCAGTCGCCACACCATGCCCAATCCTTGCTTCCAAACGGCGCAGGCTGTCTTGGGTGGCACGTAATTCTTTCAACAACTCTTCACGAGAGACCGGAGGCTGCAGCTCGCGGAGTCTCTCCTCCTTGGCCCGGTCTAAGTTGTTTATGACGACGGCGATGAAGAGGTTAACGACTACGAAGGTGCCAACGATCACGAAGCTGACGAAATATATCCATGCGTACGAATGCGTCTCCATCGCCGCGGCATTGACTTCGACCCAGCCTTCGAGGGTGATGATCTCGAAAAGGGTCAGGACGGCTAGTCCGATGTTGCCCCATTTTTCGGGATGGCTTTCTTGGAATAGCTGGATGCCGACGATGGCGTAGATGTAGACAATGATGCTCATCAACATCATGACGTGGCCGACACTAGGGATTGACCGGACGAGTGCGGCGACGATGAGTCGGAGATCCTCGATGGTCGAGATCAGGCGGAGGACACGTAGGAGACGGCCGAGGCGTGCAATCAGGGCGAATGTGCCAGTTGCCGGGACTAACGAGAAGACGATGACGGTGAAGTCGAAGATGTTCCATCCGTCTTTGAAGTAGTCGAGTGAACGGGGCCAAAGGGCGATCATCTTCAACAGGGCTTCGATGATGAAAATTGCGAGGATGATGCGGTTCCCGAGCGTGAGAAGGCCGTCGTACTCTTCGGCGATTGCCGGTTCGGTCCTGAGACCGAGGATCGCTGCGCTCACGAGGATGAGGGCGATGATGAAGTACTCAAAGTACGAGCTTGCCACCACTCTTTGGGCGTTCTTCGTCAACAATTCCATCAGTTAGATGCTCCTCCTTCGAGTTCTTTGCACAACCCTCCCCCTTGATGCCCAAGGGGGAATTTAAGGGGGTTTAGACGTGGCGTTTCCGTTGCTTTTGACCTAGCTTTTGGCGTCCGCAGCGGACCTTACAAACCCTCGTGGGATTACGTGTCCGTGACCCCGCATTGTGAAGATTCCGTCGCCTCCCATGCCGGGGAAATACCAGCTGCCCCGGGGACCGGGTGGCCAGTTTCCGGCGCCAGCGCGTTCGGCCCATTCGGTGTACTGCGCGGCGAGTTCGGAGACGCGGTCGGCATCGCCTTCGGCCAAGTCGTCGAGCTCGGTCCGGTCCTGTTCCAAGTTGTAGAGCTCCCAAGGCTTGCCGTGTTCACGGACTAGTTTCCAATCGCCCACACGGACAGCTTGATTGCCTTCATGCTCCCACGCCAAAGGTCGTTGCTTAGACCAGTTTTCGTTGCCTTCCAAGACGGGGCGGAAGCTCTCACCCTCGTGCGGGGTGATTTCATGACCTCGGAACTCGGTCGGGTATGAACCTTCGCCGAGGTCGATGCATAGTGCGTTGAGGTCCATGAGCTGGACTGGCGTGTGCGAAATCTTGCCTGATCGCCCGTGCGCGGCGATGCCGGCGGGCCAGTTGATGACGAGCGGGGTTGCGATGCCACCTTCGTGCGTCCATCGTTTGAAGCGCCGAAACGGCGTGTTGCTGACGTTCGCCCACTGAGTGTCGTAACTCATGTAGGTATCGTCGCCACCAGGGATGATGTCAGGCGTGTTGCCAACCCGGACTTCCCGACCATCACGGGTCAATGGGAGCACCCGCGACTCATCGACACCGGAGTTGTCACGGTCTTCGCACAAGAACTCGGCGCAGCCGCCGTTGTCGGAAAGGAAAATGACGACGGTGTCGCGTTCAATGCCGTTGGATTTTAGGGCGTCGCAGATCTGTCCGATTCCCTGATCCATGCGCTCGACCTGTGCGGAGTAGACCGCCATGCGCATGTCTTCCCACTCTTTGTCAGTGGCGTCCTTCCATGCGTTCACGGTCTCATCCCGCGGCGAGATCTCCCACTTCTCATCTAGCATCCCAATCGCCTTCAAGCGTTCGTGCCGTGCGGCGCGCGTGACATCCCATCCGTCGGAGTATTCGCCGCGGTAGTTCTCGATGTTCTCTTCGAGCGCCTGCAACGGCCAATGAGGCGAGGTATAGGCAATGTGCAAGAAAAACGGACGGTCATCGTTTTGGACATCGTCGACCATCCTGACTGCGTGATCGGTGATCATGTCGGTCAGATAGTCGGTGCCCGACGCCTCGACCGCGGTCCGGTCGATGAAGAAACGCGTGTGATTAAAGTAGCCGTTGCCGCCCTCGAAGTAAAACATCTGCTCAAATCCGCGCTGCAACTGAAGATGACCTTCCTCCTCGCGTTCGGGATCAGCGCCGCAGTGCCACTTGCCGGAGATGCCGGTGCGATAGCCCGCATCACGGAGCACCTCGGCGACGGTGACGCATCGATTGTTGAGATAACCCTGGTAGGACGGTTCACCCTCGATATTGTTGCCCATGTGGCCGACACCCGTTTGATGGGGATTCAGACCAGTGAGAAGTGACGCCCTCGACGGACAGCAACGCGCGGTGTTGTACATCTGCGAGAAACGCATTCCTTCCCCCGCCAATCGATCGAGATTCGGCGTTGAAATCTCGCCTCCGTAGCATCCGATATCGGAGTATCCCATGTCGTCGGCAAGAATCAGAATGATGTTGGGGCGGCGCGGCGCGTTTTCCTTGGGCATGGACTTTCCTGTGAGTGTTGAATTTCTAGTCAGACGTGTACAGCATCAATCAGAATAAACGGATTCCGCCAAACACGGAAATGACGTTACGGCGTTCGCCCGTGTGGTATCAATATCTGCAACGGATCATCAGGAGGCAGACGCGATGATGAGAATCGGTACCCGAATTAGTCCAGATTGGCTGGATCGTCCAGAGGACTTGCGATTTTTGACGCAAATCGGCGTAGATGCCGTTGATATCACGATGGATATGGTGCCGGGATACGTCGAATCGGGTGGCGCGGTGACTCGGGAAGGCATGGCAATGGTGGTCGATAAGCTAGGCGAAGCTGGCCTGGTTATCGAACGTGCGAACTGCCTGCGGCAATATTTCGACGAAGCATATATTGGCGGCCCCAACGCTGAGCAAGAAACTCGCAACGGCTGCATCAACGCCGAGATCTGTGGCGAGTTCAACATCCCCGTATTGGGCGTGCAGCCGTACGGGCCTGCTGGCAGCAACCCCAATTTGCCTCAATTGAACCGTTGGGTCGAAGGCCGGGGTGGTTACCAGCACCTAAAGTTCGAGTTGGCGGACGCGATTTCGCAAGCAACGCGCGCCGACGCACCCGACCGCGAAGAACTATGGCAACGGCATATAACTCACTACACCGCGATTTGTGAGGTAGCTGAAGATGCCGGTGTCAAGGTCGCGACCCACGGCGCCGATCCGCCGGTCCCTTCGCTCCATGGCTATCCGCAGCTAATCCATAGCTTTGAGTCGTACGACCGCCTATTCAGCGAAGTCCCGTCACCCGCCAATGGCGTCACATTCTGCGTCGGCACACGATACGAATCGGGCCAAAACATCTTCGAAGGCATCCGACATTTCGGCGAGCAGAACCGCCTCTTCCACGTTCACTTCCGCAACGTGCGGGGAACGATCCCAGAGAATCAAGGCTACGAAGAGGTGATACCCGATTCGGGCGACCTGAACATGTATGAAGTCGCCAAGGCCCTACACGACGTCGGTTACGAAGGTTGCATCGACTACGACCACATCATGCGCTTGACGACTGATGGACCGGCAGGCCGCGAATACATCGCCTACTGCGTCGGGCACATGCGCGGGATAATTCAGTCGCTGGAGGCAACGGCTAAGTCGGGATAATGGTGTGGATTCCGACCGACTCCGCAATGACGTATCTCAGTCGAAAAACGGCGGGAACCACTCGCGCCTCAGGTTGAGTCCAAACCCCGGCTCATCACCGGGTTTCAGCTTGCCTTCGAAAGGCGCGACGGTCCCGGGCAACCGATCCTTCTCGTGAAGCGGCACACCCGGTTCGGTCATCACCGGGCCGCTGCACTCGATCATGGACACTGCGGTCAGTCCGTAGCAGGCGTGTTGACCGTACGCCGTGCCTCCGCTACCGTGAGGGATGACGGATAGGCCTGCGGATTCGGCGACGTGGCAGATCTTGATCAACGGCGTCAAACCGCCGCACCAGATGATGTCGGGTTGAAGGATGTCGACAAGTCCCTCTTTTGCCGCGTGGAAGAAGGGATAGATGCCATACCAGTGTTCGCCAGTGGCCATAGTCTGCCATGGCACACGCTCACGGAACCGCTCGTACTCGTCCAAAGTGTCGGGCAGGAATGCATCCTCAAGCCATTTGAGGTTGTACGGTCGTAGTCGTTCCGCAGTGCGGACCGCCGTCTCGACATCTAGCCCCATCCAGAAATCGAGCATCAACTCGGCGTCCGGACCGACCAGATCGCGCGCCTCGGCGATCTCCTCTTCCAGTCGGTTGATGCCCTCAATGCCATCCGGTGGACCGTACGGACTGAAACGTTTGAAGTTCTTAAAGCCCAGCTCTTTCTGCCACCAGGTGTCGTTGCCCGTAGAGTAGAGCGGTTTGAGAATCTCGGTGCCGCCACCCAACAGACTGTAGACGGGCTGCTCGAGCACTTTGCCCTTCGCATCCCAAAGCGCGAGGTCAACGGCGGCGATCGCATATGCCACCAAGGCATTGGTGCCGAAGCCGGACGTGACACGGATCATCAGATCGTAGAGCGTCTCCGTAGACATCACATCCCGTCCCTCGATCGCCGGTGCGAGATAGTCTTCGATGATCGACGCGGTTGTCCGACCGTGGTCGGTGAAACCAAAGCCCCAAGTTCCGTCTTCAAGCGTCACGACGCAACCGACATCGCGGTCGCCTCCCGGCACCCGCCGGGCGAATTCGAAATCGGGGTCCTTCGTATATCGACGCAAAGGCGTCGCCTGTGCGTTCATGCTGCTTCGCGACGGCCCCACTCGGGGCACGGTCATCGGCTTGAGCTTTGGATAACCGACCTTGGTGGCTTCTACGGAGACTATTTTCATGTTTTCACCTCGTCGCCCAATATCCTACCAATCGCACCTTCACTGCGTCGAAGGCGGGAATCCATTCGAACGACGGTTAAACCGTGCTCGAAGGACAATCCACTGACAATGGGCACTCTCCACAAAGCGGCCTTCGGGCTTTGCATATCTGCCGTCCGTGCGTGATCAACTGCATGTGTAGTTGAAATCTGAGCTCCGGCGGAACTTTGCCTTCCATGATCTCGTGCGCGGCGTCCGCCGTCGTTTTTTCACCGATCAATCCAAGACGTCTAGAAACGCGATGGATGTGCGTATCGACGGGAAACGCCGGCATACCTAGAGCGAATGACATTACGACTGCCGCGGTTTTGGGACCCACGCCGGGCAGCTCCATCAGCCATTGTCGGGCATCGTCTAACTCGTAGTCTCGGAGAAAGTCGATCTCCAGCGCTCCATGGCGTTCCAATATCGCCTCGAGGATGTCCTTGATCCGCTTCGATTTCTGGTTCGACATGCCGCCATGGAAAATGGCTTTAGCAATGTCGTCTTGATCCGCCACCATGACTTCTTCCCACGAAGGTATTGCCATACGAAGTTGATCAAACGCGCGCTCCGCGTTCAAGTCAGAGGTATGCTGTGTCAAGACGGTGAATATCAACTCATCAAGAGGGTTGTATCGGGGCTCCTGCACGAATCGACCGTAATTCGCGCTCAGTTCGTCAACGATTCGTTCCGGTGATAATCGGCTTTTCGTCACTGATGGAACTTGACCGGGTTGATATTCAGGAACGCAATCGGGATCGTACTCGAATCCGGATCCATCGTTCTAGGCTTTAATGGGAGTTGACGCTCGACGCGATGGAAGCCAGCGAATCCCGACTGACCGATGGCGGTGCGACCTCAAGACTGCGGAGAGCCGCCTCTATGAAATCGGCCGTCGTTTTCTCGGCGCGTTCGACTCCCCCATTGCGGCGGATCAGATCCATCAAATCGCTGAGCGCGGTTTCACGCTCATGTTCAGGCAATCCGAAAAACGTTTCAATCGCCGACGCGCATTCGGGAATCTCCGACGCGTAGATCGCCGGCAACGTCAATTTGCCGCTCAATATGTCTTGGTTCGCCGGTTTGCCAAGTTCGTCCGTGGTCGATTCGTAGTCGAGAACGTCGTCCCGCACTTGGTACGCCATGCCCAAGTTGTAGCCGTATTCCCGCAATGCAACGACCGAACCCTCGTTCGCTCCACCTAGAACCGCTCCGCTCTCCGCTGATGTCGAGAATAGCGATGCCGTCTTGTCGTAGATGCGGGCGAAATATTCATCGACGGTAACCGGCAGGTTCCAGTTGCTTACCATCTCATGCAACTCGCCTCGCGCAAGCTCCGCAATAGTTTCGGAAAAGCGGCTGATCAGTCTAACCGACCCCGTCGCACACACGAACTTCGCCGATGTCGCGAAAACGTAGTCACCCAACAACACCGCAAAGTTGTTGCCCCACAGAAATCCCGCCGTCGCCTTGCCCCGCCGTACATCGGCATCATCGACCGTGTCGTCGTGTATCAACGCGGCGACGTGTAGCAACTCGACCGCCACCGCCATGCTGATCACCTTGTCATCCGGCTCTACACCCCACAATTTCGATGCGAGCAATGTCATCGCCGGCCGCATCTTTTTGCCCGGTGTCTCCATAACATGCGCCAACCGTTGATCGAGCGTATCGAGGGCATCGATCCCCGCGGGACATCGTTCGATCTCTTCGATGCTCAACTGAGTGATGACTTCAACGACTCGATCGAGATCTGCAGAAATGGGAGCGAAAATGTCCTGTTGGGCTGTGGTTTGAACAGTCGTCATGGCGTTTCAGTCATTCGATTCGCGCGGTCAAGGGTCTAGTCGATCCTGAATCTACTTCTTAGCTACCAGATTGTTGCGCAAGAAGGCGCTCTTGTTCCTGTTCGACGATTTCCGGGTCCAGTTTTCGGAACAGCGGTTTCGGACTCGGCAACGACGAGCCCGGCTCTACGACTCGTTTCTGCCAACCGTCGGTTGCCGTTGCCCCGTCAAACCCTAGCAGATCGTGCATCTTGTCGCATGAAAACGGGATGAAGGGATAGAACACCGTTCGCAACGTCGAGATTACGTTGAGCGCCGTCCAGAGCGTCTTCGCCGCCTTCTCAGCGTCCGATTTGACGTTCCGCCAAGGTTCCTCGGCATCCAGATAGCGATTCCCCACTCGCGCCAATTCCATAGCTTCGTACAACGCGCGCCTGAAATGCCGCGTCTCGATTGAATCGGCTACATCGTCCAGAGTTTGCTCGCAGGCATCCAACACCGATTGGTCCTGGGGCGCTAACTCGCCGGGATCCGGGACTTTGTGATCAAAATTGCGAGTGGTGATCGTCAAGGTTCGGTGCACAAAGTTGCCGAGGGTTGCGACCAACACATTGTTGTTGGCCGCCAGATAGCCCTCCCAAGTGAAGTCCGAATCGGAGGATTCCGGCATTATCGACGCCAAATAGTAACGGAGCGGATCGACATCGTAGCGCTCGAGATAGTCAGGAAGCCAGACCGCCCAGTTACGGCTGCTGGAGAAGCCTTGACCGTCGAGGTTTAGATATTCGTTGGCGACGACGTCTGTCGGGAGGTTGAGTCCCCCGTAACCCATCAACATAGCTGGCCATAACACCGTATGGAAGGGAATGTTGTCCTTCCCTTGGAAGTAGTAGGACTCGGCGTCAGGATTGTGCCAAAACTCTTTCCAATCGTCCTCACGACCCGATTCGATAGCCCAAGCCTTTGTCGCCGAGAAGTATCCAATCACCGCCTCGAACCATACATAGATCCGCTTCTTGTCGTAGCCATCGAACGGGATGGGAACACCCCACTCGATGTCGCGTGTCATCGCTCGGTCATGAAGACCTTCGTTCAGAAAACCTAACGTCTGGTTCCTCACGTTCGGACGCCAATCGTTCTTGGTTCGAACCCACTTCTCGAGTTGCTCTTGAAACGCGCTCAACTTGATCATCAAGTGCGTCGTCTCTCGGAATACCGGCGTTGAACCGTCGCGGATGCTGCGGATGTTGATCAAGTCCGAAGGATCGAGCGTTCTGCCGCAGCCGTCGCATTGATCGCCGCGGGCACCATCAAAGTCGCACGCCGGGCAGATTCCTTCGACGAAACGATCCGACAGAAACCGATCCTCGGTCTCTGAATAGGGCATCAGTTGCGTGTCTTCGTAGATAAAGCCGTGCTTGTCGAGCGTCAGCATCACGTCTTGCGCGACCTCTTCGTGGATCTTCGTGTGCGTGTGCGTGTAGAGGTCGTAAGCGAACCCCATCCGTTGCATGCAGTCCGACCAGACTTCGTGATATCGGAACGCGATGTCTTCTGGTTTCACACCTTCGTCAACCGCCCGCAAAGCCGTGGGCGTGCCATGCATGTCGCTACCCGAAACCATGGCGACGCGATTGCCGGCGAGGCGGTGGTAGCGGGCGAAGATGTCGGCAGGGACGTTCATCCCCGCGATATGCCCGAGATGCGGTTCGCTGTTGACGTAGGGCCAGGCTACGCAGACGAGGATGTTTCTTGACAAGCTAAGAGACTCGCTTCAAGCCGCTTGCGCTCGGCGCTTGGCCTTGTGGCCATTGGGGTACGGGAACGCAGCGCGGCACTCCACTTAGATTCTACTTCGCAATCTCCGAAGCATACCCACTCGGTGCGTCACGTATCGCGATGCAACGCTTGGTAGACCTGTCGCCTCGGCAACCCCGTTTTCTCCGCGACCGCCGCCACCAAATCTCGCCTCGAGTCGTGCTTCTCCGCCATTTCGTCAGCCGCCGTCAATATACGCCGTTCCGCATCTTCGACATTTTCGGATTCGGAAGTCTTATTGGTCCGTTCAAGCGGCGCTAACACGATCACAAACTCGCCACGAGGTGAGGCGAAATACTCAAGCGCTTCAGCCGCGGTACCGCGCCATATCTCCTCATGCAGCTTTGTCATCTCTCGGCACACAACCAATCTACGATCGCCTAACGCTGTCGCCATATCGGCAAGAGCGTTATGCAATCGATGCGGCGACTCGAACAAGACCGCAGCCATCGGCTGTTCTGCGATTTGTGCCAAAAGTCGACGACGCTTCCCGCTGCCCGAGGGTAGAAAACCGTATGACACATATTGGTCGGCGTAATAACCGCACACTGACAACGCCGCCATGATCGACGACGCACCCGGCAACGGAACTACATCATGACCATGCTCGATAGCCGCCGCAACGATCGCTTGCCCCGGGTCGTTGACACCCGGAGTCCCGGCATCGGACACCAGCGCCACATCGGACTCGCTCAGATGGGCCACCACCCTCGCGGCACCTCTAGCCGACGACCTCCGATGAAAACTCAACACTCGAGGCTCGGCGTCGATGTGCGCCAAAATCCGCCGCGTCACTCGCGTGTCCTCCGCCACGAGCACCGGCACCTCGCGCAGAACCCGCACTGCACGCAGGGTGAGGTCGTCGAGGTTGCCGATTGGCGTGGCTACTATGAACAGGGTAGACATGTGAGGTGGAGTCTAGTATCGTCGAAAAACGACGATATCCATATACCCATATCGATGATATGGTTAGCCATATGAAGACGACATTCAACATTAACGATACGTTGATGCAGCAACTGCGTGTTGAGGCGGCCCGGCGTGGGGTCACCATGACCCAGATCGTGGAATCTGGCATCAGGCACATCATTGCCAACGGCGAGGGCGAAACGAACGAGAATCGGGATAAACCCTTCATATTGCCGTCTTGGCCAATGGGCACCGCCCGCGTGGATATTGCGAACCGGGACGAATTGTACCGGCTTTTTGACGAAGAAGAATCGTGGTCCTAGACACCAACATTCTGGTATATGCTGCCAACCAGGATTCCGACTACCACATTGCTTGCAGGCGTATCATCGATCAACGCTTAGATATCCCTGATCCAACCTTCCTGACTTGGGGGATTTGCTACGAGTTTCTCCGGGTCACTACCCACCGTGGGCCATTTCCCCATCGGATTAACGCCGTTGATGCTTCAAGATTCCTCGCCGACCTACTTTCACAACCCGGCTTTTCGGTATTGACAGTGACCAATCGGCACTTAGATTTGTTGTCGTTAACACTGATCGAGTTCCCTGAGTTCAGCGGCAACCTAATGCACGATGTCCACACTGCGGTTCTGATGCGGGAACACGGCATCAGCCGAATATGCACCCGCGACGCCGATTTCTACCGCTTTCCGTTCCTCACCGTCGTTGATCCGTTGCGATACTGAACGATTAACGTCCGGTTGGTGCGTAAAAAACCCAAACGCCATCGCCGATCGTCATCGAATCGTTTGGGAGCAGCTGTTCGTAGCGACCGACCGCTGCATCCCAAGTGAATGCCGTATCGTAACCGCCGAGGTAGTCGCGAGCGAGCACTGATGTTCCTTGACTGTCACGTAGCACGTCTCCGAAATGGTCTTCGATCTGATCGCGGCCGGTATCAACAACACCGACGAAATTCCATCCTGGTTCCGCGGGTGGATGAATAAGTCGTCGCCCGTCTGTATTTCTATTCCTCAAATTGTCTAGCGCGATCCGTTGCCGCGTGGGGTCAGACGACTTAACCCAATAGCCGTATCCTTCTGGGACCCACGTCAACGCTTTGTATTGGGTGTTGTATTCCCATGTACCGTCGCGACGCACCGCGAGACTCCATCGACCGTCGTTCCACCCAATGACCGCTCGGATCGACGGTTCAGTAAACACTGCGCTGATAGACGTGTCAATGGGTCTTGACGGGAAAGAGATCGCGTTCCAACCGGGCCGCAGGTCCAAGACGAAATCACCACGCTCAACGCTCTCGAAACCGAAATTGAATCTGATAGAGTTGCCGGCTGCATCCAGAGCCTCAACCTCAACTTTGTATTGACCGTATTCCAAGACCTCGGGCCAATAAACGAACCGATTTTCATCGTAATCTATAAACTGGTCGACGATTTCCACCCCGTTAAAGATCACGGAGTTCAGTGTCGCAGTATCTGTCTGAGTGAACTCGATCAGGACAAACGAGCGCACTTCGCTGGTTTTCGATCCGTCCTCTGGGTGAACCTTCACGCCATTCGGCACGCTAGCACTTTTGAACTGAGTATCCAAACCAAATCGGCCCGTCGCAACTGCCCAGTTGGAAACATCTTCCCCGTAACGGTCATATAGCGACCGGTCGCGACTGTAAGCAACTACGACGAGTTCGCCGTCCCTGAGGCTCGTCGTCAAACCTGTCGGATTACGCCAAGTCAATTCCCACACTTCACCCGGGCGCGAATTCGCTACGTCTTCCGTCAACTCGAACACATCGTCTTTATCGTCGCCGCAGGTGTAGCTCGTACCCTGTGACTCTTGCGGCTTGCTTGGAAACCCGCCGATTCGATTCGCAATGAAATCGTCAATGTCACGCTTAACATCTTGACCGTCAACACTCTCGGTCCATTTCAGGCTCTCGCAAACCACAACAACCCGTGGCGCTCCCTGCAACGGCTCATCCGATGTAATGTGAATGTCGATAGTGTCTTTGGTCAATCGATCCGGTCCCTCTTCACCGGTGCCTCTTCCTGAACCGCCGCTCAGGGTAACCATTAACCGAGGAGCGATTCCGTCCTTGACCTGCACGAAGCCCAGCTTCCGTCGGTTGGTCGAGTTGCCGGCCAAGTCCTCTACTTCCGCTCCCTCAGCGATGCCCACGATCGGCGTTGCGTCGGAAGCGAGTTCGTCCGCCAGTTTCAAGAACACAAAGGCACCGTTGACCTGGCTTTCTACGATCTCGGCGAATGAACCGTCGTTGAGCGACACTTCGAACGTGTCGACGGACACCGTCTCGGGTTTAATCGCTCCATCGAAAACGAGCATGATGCCGTGTCGATCACCAATTGGAAGTCCGTCGTCGTCCAGTCCGAAGTAGCCAGTCACGGAGCTGTGGGGATGATTCTCGGCGATAGCCGGCGAATTCAATGTTGCGATACCGATAACGGCGACCAGTAGAACTGTAGCGAAAACGCTACCACCAACCATGGATAAACTGCGTTTTGAAATCATCTCCTGCATGCCCCAGGAAATGGACCGCGGTGATTGCCAGCTATCGTTTCGCCAAAAGCGCATCTATCGCCGATTCGTGCTGCTCGTCGGCGTGATACGAAGATCGCACCAACGGCCCAGATGCGACATGCTTGAAACCCATCTCCATGCCGATGCGGGCAAACTCCCCGAACTCGCTGGGATGGTAAAAGCGTATCAATGGATGGTGGCGCTCGGAAGGCCGCAGATACTGCCCAATCGTCAACAGGTCGCAATCCGCATCACGAAGATCGCGCATCGTTTGATAGATCTCGTCCTTCGTCTCGCCCAGCCCAACCATCATTCCCGACTTGGTCGGCATGCTCGGATCGATCTCCTTGACACGACGTATCAGTTCCAACGAAAGATCGTAGTCGCCTTTGGGTCGGACTTTGCTGAAGATTCGACGCGGCGCTTCGATGTTGTGGTTCAAGACCTGCGGACCGGCATCCACTACCTTCTTCAAAGCGTCTCGATCGCCCCCGAAGTCGGGTATCAATACCTCCACCTTGCAATCCGGCGACAAACGATGGATCTGCGATATCGTCATGGCAAATATCGACGAGCCAAAGTCGGACAGGTCGTCCCGATCCACCGAAGTGACCACCGTGTATCTCAGATCCATGGCCCGCACCGTCTGCGCCAACCTGAACGGCTCCACCCAATCTACGTTCTGCTCACCCGGCCATCCGGTCTTAACGTTGCAGTACGAACACGCCCGCGTGCACGTATCGCCCAAAATCATGAAGGTCGCGGTCCGACGCTCCCAACAATCCCCGATGTTGGGACAAGCCGCCTCTTCGCAGACCGTGTGCAACGCCGATCCGCGGAATCGCTTCTTGAGGTCCGTATAGTTTTCGCCGCCCGGCGCACGTACCTTGAACCACTCCGGCAACCGCCGCCGAACGCGCGGTTTTGCTCCGTTCTCCGAATCGTGAGAAGGCATGATCGTTAGCTCTTTGAGGTCTAACGTCAAATCAAGAGTCCAACAAGCGGTGATGAGCCACCAAATACATAGCTTCAGGGTATCAAAACCCACGGTTGTATATTGAGACTCGACCCTCGAAGGCGTGGCCGGGCTAGGCGTGGTGACGGATTTGGCGGCAAGTGGACACTGGCGGGTCTCTAGCTAACGCAACATGGCCAAACGGAAGAACAGGAAACGATATCAAGGCCCCGATGTCACGACTCATCTAGACCTCCGAGTCGGCGAAACATTGACTCTTGATGCTGGCGAATTCGACGAACGCGGTCTCGCGACCGCAGACCACCAAGGCGCGCCAGTAACCATCGCCGGCGCAATACCTGGAGAATCGGTCACCGCCAGCATCGTGAAGGTCTACCGAGACCGCATCGCCACCCTCGTCGAAAGTGTCGATGCCGCATCCGAGCACCGCGTCACGCCCAAATGCCGCTACTTCGGAGCGTGCTCCGGCTGCCAGTGGCAACACATCAGCTACGACCAACAACTCGAAATCAAACGCTCTCTCGTTGAATCAGCGTTGGCTCCTTATGAATCATTGAACGGGATTCAGGTTGATGAGACAATACCCTCACCCACCCAATTCCGATATCGCAACCACGCCCGGTTCACCGTGGGGCGTGGCGAGGAAAGCGGCTTCGCCGGCTACATGAACGCCGACAGCAGGCGTTTCGTCCGTATCGACGAGTGCATGATCATGGATGACCGCATCAACGAAACACTCTCACAACTGCAAGGTCGACTTCAACGCATGACGCAGTTCTCGATTCGCGTGGGTGCCAATACCGGCGACACGATCGTCCAGCCCCTTCTACCGGCCGAAATCCAAGACGTTCCATCGGGACGACAAAAGTATGTTGAAGAGGTGAACGGAGCCGAGTTTCAGGTCGCAGCGTCTTCCTTTTTCCAAGTGAATACCGCCCAGTTGTCCGCGATCGTTGAGGAAATCGTCGGAATGCTGGAACTCGATGGCAACGACACTCTCGTCGATCTATATTGCGGTGTCGGAACCTTCGCCCGTCTCCTTTCGCCGCATGTGAAGAGGGTTATCGGTATCGAAGAATCGGCATCTGCGGTGGAAGACGCCCGCTTCAACTGCTCAGACATCGCCAACGTCGAGTTCATCGAAGCCAAGGCCGAGCAAGCCGCGGCAGATCTCTCGGTGTCGGGCCTCAAGATCGACTTGGCACTCATCGACCCACCGAGAAAAGGTTGCCATCCGGAAGCGTTAGACGCCCTGAAAACCCTGTCGCCCCGGCGAATCATGATGGTCTCGTGCAACCCGATTACCATGGCACGTGATCTCGATGCACTTTGCCAAAGCGGGTTTAAACTGGTATCAGTCCGCCCGGTCGACATGTTTCCTCAGACTAAACATGTTGAATCGCTCGCCCAACTGGAGTCGTAGTCCCCAAAACCGATGCCCAAAAAAGGACGCAATGCGACGGACGCAAAATCCAAGTCGCCATGTCAACAACCCCAAAATCCGAACTCTTGCATCCCTCGGGATCGGCGACGGGCCAACATCTCCGGTTCATTTTGGCTTCTGGCTCGCAACGTCGTCGCGACATCATGGGCCTTGCTGGATTGACCTTCATCGTGCAGAACGGTCCCGGCGGTGAGGCGGAGATCAGTCCCAACGATGAGCCCGATGCTCGACAACTCACCGTTCGGAACGCTGAGATAAAGCTGAAGGCCGCCGTCGCGGCGAATCGCGACCGCGTGCCATGGAACGTCGTGATGATCGCGGCCGACACCATTGTCGCCATCGATGGTCATCCGCTTGGCAAACCGACGGACGAATCGGAGGCCAAGGCGATGCTTCACAAATTGCGTGGCCGCCAACACGACGTCACCACATCTGTCGCCATGAGCTACGCTCCTCTAAGGCAACGAGGCGAAGTACTCTCCCACTCAGTCGTCTCTCAGGTGAAGATGCGCGCGTACGGAGATGACGAGATCGATCGCTACATCGCGACTGAAGTACCGTTCGATCGTGCCGGCGCATACGGCGTCCAAGACTCCCATTTCAACCCGGCGCTTTCGGTGCACGGCTGCTACCTCAACGTCATCGGACTTCCCCTTTGCGCCGTCCGCGGCATGCTCCCACCCGAAGCCTGCACCTTTGCTCACGCCCACGTCTACACCACCTGCGCCGCGCACGAGCGTGGAGATACATCGTGAATCTCTTCGGCATCGGCGGCCTCGAACTGATCGTCGTCTTTCTCGTCGCACTCTTGGTAGTCGGCCCGGTCAGGCTGGTCGAAGGTGCCCGTTTGGCACGGAAATACATGACCGAGCTACGCCGGCAGCGCGAGGAGCTGACGCAGATGGTCGAAGAAGCGGTCGACATGGAGGGCATCCGTGAACGGCTCGACCAAGACGGCATCTTCGACGACGTCCGCGACCTATCCTCGGAACTAAACAAGATACGGGAAGACGCTCGGGGCATCACCACCGACGCCGCGGATTTCAAATCGTTGGCTCGCTCCGTGGTCAGGCCGACTGGCTATTCAAGAAATGCCCCGAGCCCAAAGACTCCCGGATCCGAGACCGAGCAGCAACCGAGCGAAAACATGACCGAACCGGCAGCAGAAGCATCGGATTCCAACTCAATCGAGACTTCATCTCAACGACCTGAGGCCGCGTCGTGAACGATCGTCCAGCTCAGTTGATGTCTCACTTCGCCGAGCTTAAGAAGCGGCTATACGTCGCCGCAGCGGCTATCCTGATCTCCACCATCCTCGCGTTCGCTTTTTATAAACCGATCCAGGATTTTGTGCAACGGCCCGCAATTGTAGCCTTGGAATCCGTCCGCCCGGACGACCCGGCGCGTCTTGTGCAACTCGACATCACCGAGGGTTGGACCGTTACAGCAAAGGTCTCGGTGCTCGTCGGATTCGCCGCCGCGTTCCCGATCGTCCTCTATCAAGTAATCGCGTTCGTCCGTCCAGGATTAAAGGGCAACGAACGGCGCACTCTCTACCTGTTGATCCCCGGCGGCACGATCCTATTCGTCGTCGGCGCCGCATTCGCTTACTACGTAGCGATACCGCCAGCGATACATTTTCTTCTGCAATTCGGCGGCGAGATAGCCCTGGTAACGCCGAGACTGTCGTCCTACGTAAGTTTGGTCTCGACTCTGATGATCTGGATGGGGTTGATCTTCGAGATTCCGATCGCAATGTACCTGTTGGCGAAATTGGGGATATTGCGGCCCCAAGCGCTGTCGAAGCAGCGCCGATGGATCATCCTGTTCGCCTTCGTCATCGCCGCAATCGTCACGCCAACCGTCGACCCCGTGACTCAAGCACTCGTAGCAGGACCGATAATCGTGCTTTTCGAACTCGGCCTGCTCTTGACCAAACTTGCGGTCCGCGCGCCGAAATCCAAGAATACGACGGATCGAGAGGTCGCCGACGCTGGAGGTTAGTCGGACTTTTTGTCGTCCGCGGTGTCGGTCTTTTCTTCGTCGGCCGTCTCGGCGTTGTCTTTATTGCCGATGGTGCCGCGGAACTCTCTGATCGCGGTTCCTATTCCCCGTCCGACTTCGGGCAGTCTGCCCGCG
This sequence comes from Dehalococcoidia bacterium, assembly GCA_965232825.1. Classification (GTDB taxonomy): domain Bacteria; phylum Chloroflexota; class Dehalococcoidia; order Lucifugimonadales; family Lucifugimonadaceae; genus Bin127. Next base: position 1,883,145 of record OZ247429.1, read on the forward strand.
CCGAAGATGATAAGCACCACCACGACGATCAGGAATATCTCGAGTGGGCCGATGCCTCTACCAAACATGTCGGTCTGAACCTCGCCGTACGGCGGTTTGTGGCGGGATGGTCGATGTCAATGACAGAACATCATGCTTGATTGTAACCGACGCGCTAAATCGCACGCTCCTAACCTCGCGACGACGGCGCGTCCCCCCGCCAGTCAAGGGATGACGATGAATCCGATGGTTCGTGGCATTCTCAGTAACGCCTTACGACACCTATGACTTTTCCTTCGATGCTGACGTCGTTGGACCTCTCGATCCTCGCGGGATAGCTGCTGTTTTCGGGCTGGAGAGTAACGGTAGGGCCATTGGGGTAATAACGCTTGACCGTGTGCATGTCGGCCTCTTCGCTGGTTACGCGCGCCACCACCATGTCGCCGCGTTTGGCGCGGTTCGTCTTCTCCATGATGATGATGTCGTTCTCTATAATGCCCGCGTCGACCATCGAATCGCCCCGCACCTCGAGCGCGAAGGGATCGCGCACGGTTCCTACGAGCCAGTCCGGAAAGTCGATTGTGTCGAACTCGCTGACCTGATCCCACTCCACAGACTCAGGCATGACCATGGTCGGTCCTTCGGGCGCAGTCGCAGTCACCGTACCCACGATCGGGATACCGGACTTAACGTTCAGCGACCGCGCGTTGCTGTCACCGCTCAGCTGCCCCAGCTCGATCATGGGCTTGACGTGATAGTTCACGTTGGAGGCGGAGCTGATGCCCACCGCTTCGGCGATCTCACGTAGATTTGGCCCATAAAGGTTCTCGCGCCGGTAATCCCGAATGAACTCCCAGATTCTGCGGCGAACTTCGCGGGTCTTGGCTCTTGGCTTTGGCATGGTTGGGTTGTCCCTCCATTTGCTTGCAATTACGTATGCTACTGTTGTTATATATCGCACATTTGTGTAATGTTGTCAAGTGTTTTTCAGCGATTTTTCGAGATTCCGCCCCGATTCTGCTTGCTGAGTTCACACGCGAGCTCTTCGATACATCGAATGCACGACGAGTCGAAACCGTATTGCGATAAAATCGATAACATTCGAGTCTTCCCACGATTGGCGCGGCATTCACCCCGCACGGAGTAGCGTTGATGGCTACGGCATCCGACATCCCACCCAAAATTTCATCCATCAACCCGCAACATAGTTCCGACGACCTCGACGATTCCGTCAACTCATCGGACGGCAAGTACGATCACGGAGCGATCGAACCGCGCATCCGCAAGCTCTGGGACGAAGCCGATGTCTACCGTTGGGACCCCGACGACACTGACCGTCCGAAGTGGTTCGTGCAGTCGATGTTCCCCTATCCATCCGGCGACCTCCACATCGGTCACTGGTTCGCGTTTAGCGGCGGCGACGCCGCGGCTCGATTCAAGCGGATGGAGGGGTACAACGTCCTGCATCCCCAAGGCTTCGACGCCTTCGGCCTTCCCGCCGAGAATGCCGCCATCCGCGGCAAGGTCCACCCCCAGATCTGGACCTACGACAACATCGCCAATATGCGTCGCCAGTTCGAGCTCATGGGCAACTCCTACGATTGGTCCCGTCAGATCATCACGTGCGACCCTGAGTACTACAAGTGGAACCAATACTTCTTCCTGAAGTTCCTGGAGAACGGACTCGCATACCGATCCGACGGAGCCGTCAACTGGTGCCCCGAGGACCAAACGACTCTCGCCAACGAACAGGTCAAAGACGGCAAGTGCGAACGTTGCGAGGCCATCGTCGTCAAGCGCAACATGCCCCAGTGGTACTTCGCCATCACCAAATACGCCGACGAGATGCTCGACATGTCCGGGATCGAGTGGCCCGACAAAGTCCTCGTCAGCCAAGAGAACTGGATCGGCCGATCCGAAGGCGTTAACATCCGCTTCGACATCTCCGAATACAACCTTGAAACGAAGTCGATCGCAACATTCACCACCCGTATCGACACGATCTTTGGCGTCACTTTCGTCGTTCTCTCCTCCGAGCACGCCCTAGTCTCGGAGTTGACCCAACCTGAATACAAAGCAACGGTCGAAGGATACGTCGCCGCGGCGGCGCGTGAGACCGAGATCGAACGCACCTCTGCGGTGCGCGAGAAGACCGGCGTTCCCACCGGCTCATATTGCATTAACCCGCTCAACGGTGAACGCGTTCCGATACTTGTTGGTGACTACGTGCTCGCGACCTACGGGACCGGAGCCGTTATGGGCGTGCCGGCGCACGACGAGCGCGACTTCGAATTCGCCAAGAAGTACAACCTCCCGATCCGAGTAGTTGTCGCACCCGACGGATGGAACGGTGCCGATCTCGACGCGGCCTATATCGCCCCCGGCGTCCAAGTTAACTCCGGCGAGTTCGACGGCCTCCCGAGCGAACAAGGCAAAGAAGCCATCGCCGACGAAATCGAAAGCAACGCATGGGGCGAACGGGTCGTCACCTATCACCTCCGCGACTGGTTGATTTCGCGCCAGCGCTATTGGGGAACCCCGATCCCGATCGTCTACTGCGACGACTGCGGCGCCGTCCCCGTCCCGTACGAAGACCTTCCCGTCGAGCTGCCGTCCGACGCCGAGTTCCAACCCTCCGGTCGCTCGCCACTCATCGAACATGAGGAGTTCCTCAACGCCCCGTGCCCCAACTGCGGCGAACCCGGAAAGCGCGAGACCGACACCATGGACACCTTCATGGACTCGTCCTGGTACCACATGCGCTACCTCAGCCCCCAAGACGCCGAAAACCCGTTCAATAGCGAAGTTGCCAACAATTGGGCGCCAGTCGATCAGTACACCGGCGGCATGGAACATGCGGTCATGCATCTGCTATACGCTCGGTTCTTCAACCGCGCGCTTCGCGACACCGGGTTCGTCAAATTCTCCGAGCCCTACATCCACCTCTTCAGTCACGGGGTCATGACAACCGTGGACGGCAGAATCTCGAAACGTTCCAACCCGGTCACGCCGGACCCGCTGGTGCGGAAGTACGGGGCCGACACGCTTCGCTGTTACCTGATGTTCCTCGGCCCTTGGGATAAGGGCGGCACCTGGAACGATTCGGGAATCAACGGTATTCGACGTTGGTTACACCGAGTCTGGGACATCGGTACGCGCGATCCAAACGAGTTGCGCGGCAACGACCAAACCGCTGAGATGGCGCTAGACGTGGCTTCGAATGCTTTGACCAAGCGCGTAATCGAAGATATGCGTGCCTACAAATACAACACCGCAATCGCCGCCTTAATGACCTACGTCAACCAGCTGAACGACGCCTGGGACAACGGTGGCGTCTCCGCGAATCTATGGCGCGCAAGTATCCAGCGCCTGATCCTGCACCTCGCGCCGCTCGCCCCCCACATCGCCGAAGAGCTCTGGCTCCGCAACGGATGGGAATTCTCCGTCCACCAGCACCTGCTCCCCGAATGGGACGAGTCGAAACTCACGGTCGACACCGTCAAGATCGTGGTTCAAGTGAATGGCCGCGTACGCGATACGATCACCGTACCGACCGATGCCGGCGAGAAGGAAATTGAACTCGCGGCCCTGGCCGCCCCGGGCGCCGTACGTCACACGCAAAACAAAACGGTGCGACGCACCATATATGTCCCCGGTCGCCTCTTCAACGTCGTCGTGAGTTGATGCACCCGCTCAATTGTTCGAGTGACCGTTCCCATTTCGGCGCCCGTTAAGGTCATCGTTGTGAAAGACGCCGCGCTCTTCGCCTTGAAACGCGTGCACCGCCACCTCGATCCCATCGACGCCGACCAGCTGATTCATCTCTTGGATGAACCGATTGACGATTTCTCGCAGATCTTCTTCGGTCAGGTTCTCACGCACGATCAGGGTCGCGTGAACCATCCCTTGCGGAAAGTGAACATCTAGACGCCCGACGTCCCGATCTTCAGCATCCACTACGAAATACGACTCCGAATGCGGAGTCCGAACCTCTCGTTGAAGCGTGTAGGTCGTCATGTTCCCCTACCTGAATCTCTCTGGCGATCTATCACAGGGTGGATCGTACCGTTAAGCAATCTGCCATCGTTGAATCGATCACTCTCGTACGTGGCCGTCGCCAGTTACCACCCACTTGTACGACATGATCTCGCGGATGCCCATCGGACCGCGCGCATGCAGCTTGTTGGTCGAGATCGCAACCTCCGCGCCGAGCCCAAACTCGCCACCATCGTTGAAGCGCGTCGACGCGTTCGCGAACACCGCCGCCGCATCCACTTCGTTCAGGAACCGTTCGACCACCTTGCTATCCTCAGCGATCACCGCCTCCGAATGACCCGAACCATAATCGCGGATGTGAGCAAGCGCCTCTTCGAAGTTCCGGACAACCTTCACCGAAAGTACCAACGCCAAAAACTCGGTGCCGAAATCTTCCTCGCTCGCCGGCATTACTTTCAAGGTCCGACGTTTCGGACCGAGCAGCGACCAAGCTCGGTTGTCGGCCCGAATCTCGACGCCCGCATCGGCAAACCTGCCTGACAAGCCATCGAGCACCTCTTTGGCCACGCTCTCGTGAACCAGCATGGTATCGAGGGCGTTGCAGACGGTGTGCCGCTGCGCCTTGGCGTTGAAGACCACATCTATCGCCTTGCTCAGGTCCGCGGAGCGATCTACGTACGCGTGGCAGACCCCGATCCCACCGGTAACCGCCGGCATCTTGGCCTTCTCCGCCACCATGTGCACTAACTCGGCACTCCCGCGCGGGACCAAAAGATCGATGCAGTCCTCCATCTCCAGCATCTCACCCACCAGCGCACGATCCGTCGATTCAACAAACTGCACCGCATCCTTTGGCAAACCCGCAGCTACCACCGCCGCGCGCACCAACGACGCCAAGGCCGAGTTGGTTCGAATCGCCTCCTTGCCGCCGCGCAAGATGACCGCGTTCCCAGCCTTCAGACACAACGCCGCGATGTCGATCGTCACATTGGGACGGCTTTCGTAGATCACACCTATCACCCCCAACGGCACCCGTACCCGCTTCAACGACATCCCGTTGTACGCCGTCCGATCTTCTAACACCTCGCCGACCGGGTCCTCCAGATCCGCGATATTCACCACCGCATTCGCCATGTCTTCGATGCTGGCCTCATTCAACAGCATCCGCTCGGCCACGTGGTCATCCACCCCGTCAGCCCTCGCCGCCATGAGATCTGCGCCGTTCGCCGCCAAAACCTCGTCACTTTTCTCGATCAGCGACGATGCCAACATCCGCAACGCCGCGTCTCGTTGCTCAGCGGTGCATCGCCCGAGCTCCGACGCGGCCGTTCGCGCGGCCTCGCCCATCGACCGCATGCTCACGTCCATCGCCTGATCGGTCGGCATCGAACCGTCGGACGTCATACTGGCGACGGATTGGGCGGTTTCGATTACGACCATTGCTATTCCCTCTCTTTTGCTACCGCGTTTGGAACTGCGCCTTGAGCATCGCTGGACCCGAGTACACCGAGCGCCCCGAGCACCATATTGTTTCGGTGGACGATCTCCCGACCAAAATAGGAGTCCAAGATGTCGGAGAGCATTCCTGATTTTTTGCCCATCACCAACCGCGTATCCGATGCCGAGTAGTTGCTGATACCCCAAGCAACATTCGCCCCCGACAACGTCCTAACGCTAATGATATCCCCGCGCACGAAATCCCCTTCCACGTCCGTAACACCCACGGGCAACAGGCTGTACCCTTGCTTGGTCAAAGCGCGCACCGCCCCATCGTCGATCGTCACCGCTCCTTTAGCCTCAGTGCCGCCGGTGAGCAACCACCGCTTCCGACTCTCCGCAGGTGGCACCAATGAATGAAATCGCGTCCCGATCTTCTCTCCATCCAATACCCTCTCGACGACTTTTTCTATGTGTCCGTCCGCTATCACCACGTCAACGCCCGACAGCGTCGCCACCTCCGCCGCCTCGAGCTTGCTCCGCATCCCTCCGCTCCCGCGATCGTCGCTCGGACCACCCGCAAAGCCGCGGATCTCGTCAGTGATCTCGTAGACGTCTGGTATCAACTTCGCATCCGGGTCACTGTGCGGATCCGCGGTGTGCAGACCATCCATCTCCCCTAACAGCACCAACAGATCGGCATCCAAGACGTTAGCCAACATCGCCGACAATCGGTCGTTGTCCCCGTAGGTCACGCCAACGATCTCCTCTACCGCGACGACATCGTTCTCGTTAACTATCGGCACGATCCCAGCCTCAAGCAGTGTCTCCATCGTGCCCCGCACATTCAGATAGCCCTCTCGCTGGTTCAACACGCTGCGCGATAGCAACGTCTGCGCCACGTCGATCTCGAACACTCCGAAGAGGCTTTTGTAGAGCGCAATGACATCCACCTGCCCGATCGCAGCCGCCGCCTGCCGCGCCGTAACGTTTCGCCTGCGCAGCCGCGCCCGACTCTGGGGACTGAGCTTAATTAGCGTGTCCATTCCAGCACCGACCGCACCCGAAGACGCGATAACCACCTCCAAACCCGAACTGTGTGCCGCCGCTATCTGCCCCACCAGATCCGTGATCGTCTCAACGTCCAACTCCCCAGAATCCCTCGTGACGATATTCGTTCCCAACTTGAAGACTGCACGCCTCACCGCGCGCTTATCTAGGTTTGTCGTAGCAGAGAGGCGCGTCATAGGTGAGATTATATGGACACCTCGCAACCACTCTCAAAGCTTTTGGTAACCGTTTTCTCAGCACGAAAGGACGGGGTCGCGCGACGCGGTGTATGATCCTAAACTTAGGCAGGCGAACCAAGTTCTCTCGAATCCTGCAACAATCGTGTTGAACTTGAAAACTGCAACCATCCCCATCCTCGCGGCAGTTGTTGTCGTGTGTGCGATGTTTCTATTCCCAGGAGCATGGTGGAACGGGAGCGATTTCCATGTGGTGGCGCAGGAGCCGCCTACACCAACAGACGAAGATGCAAAAGGACAATCCGAGCACGAGTGCAAAGACGATCCAAGCGCCGTCAACTGTCCTCCTTATGGCCGGTTGCGAGCGTCGCCAACCACCATCGACATCGGTGATGAGATCGAAGTCACCGCCTACGATCTGTTCAACGTCGAGAACAGAGTCGTTTTTGGGCTCATCGGCCCACTGAGTTTCTCTCCTGGGTGCCCTGACGCAGCATCCTCAGCGCGCGCCAGCGAAGGAAACAATGTTGCAGGCGGTACCGCTAAAGTCAAGGTCTATGGATGTAAGCCTGGTGGGACGGCTACGATACGACTAAAAACGCTGAGTGGCGCTATCCTACACAGCATCACAGTAACTGTCCGCCATACCTCGAAACCCTACGGCAGACTTCGCGCATCACCGGCTACGATCGATATCGGTGGACAGAGCACAGTAACTGCTTACGATCTCTTCAATGTCGGCACCCGAGTCACTTTTGGTCTGAGCGGTCATCTGAGCTTCTCGCCAGCATGCGCCGATGCGGTGTCATCAGCACAATCGAGCGGCGGAAACAACGTTGCTGGCAGCACTGCTACAACCGTTGTATATGGATGCGCGCCCGGCGGTGTCAGCACAGTACGACTAAAAGCGCAAGACGGTACACTGTTAGACAGCATCAACATCACCGTCAATGAGACATCTGAACCTTATGGCGAGCTGAGTGCATCAGCAACTACTATAGACATTGGTGAAGCAAGCAAGATCACCGCATACGATTTGAGAAATTTCGGAACACATGCAGGATTTACTCTTATAGGCCCATTGCATTCAGATCCTGACTGTGGAAAATCTGATACTGCCACAGCTTCAGCACGGGTGCCATCTGAAGAACCGCAGATCGTCTACACTGCGAAACTAACCGTCTATGGGTGTTTTCCGGGCGGGATCGGGGTTGTTCAGTTGACTACTCCTGACAAAAATGTGGTTGACACGATCAGCATAAAAGTCAATCCCGGCACGGCTCCCTATGGCGAGCTGATGGCGACCAAAACTGATATAGAGATTGGACAATCAACACAAGTAGTAGCATTCAATCTATTCAATGTCGGTGATCATGTCGCATTCTCACTCTCAGGGCCAATCAGCTTCAATCGCATCTGCGCATCGACTGCTCAAACCGAAGCTAGGGCGAGTTCTAGCGAAATTGGAGGCAGAGCGCAACGCACTATCCATGGCTGCGTTCCAGGTGGCACGGCAACATTGAACCTGTATAACACAGAAGGTGACTATGAATTGCTAGCCAGCATGACCATCAACGTCAAACCATCGCCCAAATATGCACCACTTATTCCGGCACCAGGCCCTGCTATAGCATGTAGATTCCCAGAAGGTCTCTTCCGTACTCTTCAACACGAGGTCAGCGATAGCATTTTATCTCCAGGAGGATATGCACATACATCAACTATTCAGATATGGGAAACACTACTCCCGACTGAAAATATGGATCCAAAAACAAGAAGGGAATTGATACTTGTATATGATGTTCGGCGTTGTATTGAAGTAAGAAGCATAAGTGAATCAACACCAGGGGTTAAATTAAATACATGGTCGATCGACATGTACGTAACACGCCCAAATTTAATAGTTCCTAAAATTAATTTACAATCCTTAATGCAAGGCGATTTTGACAAAGTATTAAAGGTATTCGACGATCCAAAACCCAAGATCGATGGATTGAAAGTAAGATCAATAGATAGCAAGTGCACCAATTGTCGAGGAGGCACCATACAAACTGTCAATTATCAAGTAGATGGATCTATTCTTAGACACTATGCAGTGCATATATTCGGTCAACATAATTATGAAAGAAAGGATTGGGATCGTGATATCGAATTATATGCGATGTACACTATTTCTCCGCGAACCGATGCACCAAACATATTTTTCCCATCACTAGCCAGAGAATTCGGAATCGCTGTAGGCGAATACACCATATCAGTTTTGAAGGCTTTTGCCAATTGGGTATTCATGCACATAATGCATTTGTCGGCAAGGAGTCCATGAATGACACACAGAGAAATCGTAAAATCATACCTCGTGATCCACATCGTATTAATTGTAACATTGGTATTTGCATCGGGGTGTGGAATCTCCGACTTAAATAATCAAACAACCAGCAAGATGCAATGTAACGATTCTTCGCTATTACATTCATTTGACTTTGAAGTTCAGATAACCTCATTATTAGATGATGAGATTCACGAACAAGCCGTATGGCTTTATCGCAAGTCTGGTAAGAACTACCACGGAGTTACAGTTAATGACGGAGAGATTTATGAAATCACTAGAATTGATGGGAAGCCAACTGGGAGGCGTATTTCGGGTGAAGATTGGGAGGAAGATTGGGAGATGGATGGAGATATTCCTCATCGCGTCTATGGCTTTCCATATGTGCTGGATACTATATGTCCAGATACAAGTAATTTGAAAGCAATTTCAACCACCGTCATAGATGGCACACCATTAACACGCTACGCTTCGCCAGATGGCGATTACTCATCCGAATTTGAGAAATGGGAACACTTGATAAATTCGGAGGGAAGGTTGATCCAGTCCGAAGACATTGAGAATACGCCTTATAAAAATGCCGTTATTTCTAAGGTTGTGAAATTCTCTGGCTTCGGCGAGGCAAACGTCATTGTCGACCCATTTCTGAACATCACGCCTGTTCCATCACCAACTCCCGGTCCCTCTCCCACACCAGAAGCGTCCTCTACACCCACAGCAACCACTGTACCCACTGCTACACCAACTTCGACAGCTACCAGCATTCCAGGAACTCCTCCCCCGCTATTTCCAACTGTCGCAGATGCTGTGCTTCCTACTCCAACCCCGCGTATAGTCGTGATGGCCCAAATCCTGTTACCCACGCCAAGCCCAATTCCAACACCGACCGTCACCTCTACTCCCACACATACACCTACTCCAACCATCACCCCGTCTCCAACTAACACTCCCACCGCGACTCCAACACCTACGCCAGCTCCCAATCCCAAAATCTCGCGCATAGAGCGATCTATCCGATCGGTCACTCTTGGCAACGGTGATACAGTGCAGTTGTCGGTTGGCGTCTATGGTCGGCAAAACATTCGAGACGATTCGCTCGGGAATAACGTCTCGTTCGATTGGTCGGTTACATCGGGAGGCGGCTCTTTCCGGGAAGTTGATTCCGGTGCCGATTCCGATTCCATCCCCGACGAGCGCAACGTCCTCTTCGTTGCATCCGGATACGGCAACCATACTGTAACCGTCTCGCTCGATCCATGGGAGTGCGTCGGCGGCTGCTCGGCCAGTTTCGGTGTCCGGATCAGACGGTAGAGCTAACCGACGCCCAACTCGCGTAAACTACGCGCCGCGCTTAGAATCGGACTCACTGACAGCCCGCAACGCAATTGCGGGTTTTAGCGCGCGTACGCCCACACACATGTCGAAATCGACACAACCATTCCTCGCATCACTCACCGATCGTCTCATCGGAACGGCCGAATTTGACACCATCGGCAGTTCCCTGTCAAAACCACGCGCCAACGTTCCGACCGTATGCCCCGAGCAGGCAAATCCACTCCTAATCGCCGCCGTTTGGCGCAAGCTCCAAGTCCCGACCATCGTCATCACCCCAAATCCCGACTCCGCACAACGCATCGTCGACCAACTTCCAACTTGGACCGGAACTCCTGATATCGACGAGGACGGCTCCCCGGTCCACCACTTCATTGAAACCGGCGGCATCCCTTTCGAACGATACGAACCCGACCGCGGCACCGCCCATCGACGCATCGTCGCCCTTGACGCATTGCGCAACTATTCAATATCCGAGAGTCAACCGCCTCTCGTAGTCGCCTCCGTCCAAGCCGTCGCAGAGCGGACCGTCGAACCCCGTGTCTTTGACGAAACCTTCCGCGAGATCAAGATCGGCGACCGCATCGATATCGCTGCGACCATGCGCCACCTGACGCGCGCCGGATACGAAGTCCAACCAACCGTCGAACAACCCGGAACCGCCTCCCGTCGCGGCGGCATCATCGACATCTTCCCGGTCGGTGCAAACAACCCGATTCGCATCGAATTCTTCGACGACGAAGTCGATACCATGCGCCTCTTCGACGTCGAAACTCAGCGTTCGTTCGACGACGTCGACAAGATACACATCATTCCCGCCCGCGAAGAGTTGCCTACCTTCGTCGAAGCCCAAGCTATCCGCGACTCCATCGCCAGCCTCAACACCGACAACATCGACTTCACTCGTCTATCTGCCCACCGGTTGTCGGACGAGTTGAACCTCGTCACCGAAGGAGCGCTCGACAACGAGCTCGCTTTTTACGCCGGTTTCTTCAATCGCGGCTCCATTTTCCAATACCTGCCCAAAAACTGCGTCGTGATCGCCCTGCGTCCTCGAATGATCGCCGACGCCGCAACCGGAATCGACCGACGTCTCGACGAAACTCGCCGCGTCAAAGAGCGCCGCGCTGAAGTCCCGATCAACTTCCCGATCCCGCACATCCAATGGCCCGATCTGGCCCAGAGAGTCGAGGCCGTCGGTCACCGGCTCGAGATTGATCCTTTCGGTATCGATTCGCACGACATCGGGAACAAACGACCGTTGCCGATCAAGCATCAACTCTTACCCAACCATATCGACCCGACGACACTCGACCCGATCGAAACCGACGAATCGGGGGAAACACCGGTCGACGTCGTATTGGACGACCCAACATCGGCGCTAAAACGGGCCATCGAAGACGGCGCCGACCAAGTCATCGCAATCACCAGCCACCCCACCCGTCTCTACGAACTAGCCCAAGAAGCCAACATCCAGACTCGCTACGAAACTCAACAGGGGACCGCAACCAACAAAGTCCCCTCTCCTACTGGGCGCGAGAGGGCTAGGGTGCGGGCCAAATCCCCGGTCGTCATCGCCGAAGGCTATGCCACGTCTGGCTTCCAAATGGAGTTCGACGGCGGCGAAACCGCATGCATCCTCACCGACGCCGAGATCTTCGGCATTCGGCGACAACGTCGGCGCACTCACCGCCGGGCCGCACGGCGCGGACCACAACTTGAACAGCTCCAACCCGGCGTCTACATCGTCCACGTTGACCATGGAATCGCCAAATTTCTCGGCACTGAAACCAAAGAGCCTGACGGACGCGAACATCTTGTACTGCAGTACGCCAAAGACGATCGTGTCTACGTTCCCACCGAACACATCGACCGCATCCAGATCTATCAAGGTGGCGGAGAATCCGCGCCTCGTCTGTCTAAACTTGGCACCTCAGAGTGGCGCTCCGCGCGTCGCCGCGCCAAACAGGCCACCGAGATTGTTGCCAACGAACTCCTCAGCATCTACGCCGCGCGAATGTTGGCCAACGGTATCCAGGTAGAACCGGACACTCCCTGGCAACACGTCCTCGAGGCCAGTTTCCCCTTTGAAGAGACCCCCGACCAGCTGACCGCGCTCCAGGCCGTCAAGACGGACATGGAGAGCGACAAGTCGATGGACCGCATCATCTGCGGCGACGTCGGATTCGGCAAGACCGAGATCGCACTGCGAAGCGCCTTCAAGGCCGTTCAAAACGGTCGGCAAGCCGCCGTGCTAGTACCGACCACGCTTCTCGCCCAGCAGCACTACGACACCTTCCGGGAACGCCTCGCACCTTTCCCGGTCGCCATCGATGTCATCTCACGTTTCCGTTCGCGCGAGGACCAGCAGGACATCCTAGAAAGACTGGCCGAAGGCAAGATCGACATCATCATCGGCACTCACCGCCTCATTCAACGCGACATCGCCTTCAACGACCTAGGCTTGGTGGTCATCGACGAGGAACAGAAATTCGGCGTCAAACACAAAGAGCACATGAAGAGGCTTCGCGCGGCCGTCGATGTGTTGACCCTGTCCGCCACGCCCATCCCGCGCACCCTTTACATGTCCATCGCCGGAATCCGCGACATGAGCAACATGGAGACCGCGCCCGACGAGCGACTACCCGTCCGCACCTTTGTCTCTGAATCGAGCGACGACCTGATCCGAGAAGCCATCCTGCGCGAACTCGACCGCGGCGGCCAAGTCTTCTTCCTCCACAACCGAGTCAAAGGCATCGAACGCGTTTCGCGCCGACTGCGCGAACTCGTGCCCGAAGCCTCATTCACCATCGGTCACGGACAGATGCCCGAAGGACAGCTCGAGGAAGTGATCACCGCGTTCGATCGTCGCGAGTACGACGTCCTCATCTGCACCACCATCATCGAAGCGGGCATCGACATGCCCAACGTAAACACCCTCATCGTCGACGACGCGGACCGCTTCGGCCTCGCCCAGCTCCACCACATCAGAGGCCGAGTAGGGCGTGGCGCGAAACAGGGATTCGCCTACCTCCTCGTCCAGCCGAATAAATCTCTCACCGAGGAGGCCGACGCCCGCCTCAACACCATCCTCGCCGCAACCGAACTAGGCTCCGGCTTCAAGATCGCCATGCGCGACCTCGAGATCCGCGGCATGGGCAACGTCATCGGCGCCGAACAGAGCGGACACGTCGCCGCCATCGGACTGCATCTCTATACCCAGCTCCTATCTCAATCCGTCGAAGAACTCAGGCGCAAATTGGAGCAATCACCCAACGGCAAAGCCACTGATATCGAGACACAAACCCGCAACGGCCAGTCCCTCCCTTACCCCTCTGGGGGAAGTGCCGAAGGCGATGGGGGCACTCCCAACGACCACGCGCCAAAAATCAACGGCGTTGCCGACCCGGATTGGCAACCACCGAGCATGATCCGCGCCGACATCAAACTGGGCATTGACGATAACGTGCACCCGGAATACATCGAAAACCTCGCCCAACGTCTCTCGTTCCACCAAAGACTGTCGTGGGTCAGCAACCAAGACGAGATCGAAGAACTCCGCGACGAACTCCGCGACCGGTATGGCCCAATCCCTGAAAGCGTCGAAGGCCTGCTCGAGACCGCCCGCATCCGCTTGCTCGCCGAAGAAGCCGACTGCGCATCCGTCCGCACCAGCGAAGATCGCGCCCGCATCGTCATGAATTCACCCGCCGGCGGAGCCAAACCGCAACTCCAACGCCTCCTCGGACCCCAAGCCCGCGTCGGCAACACCCAGATCATCGTCGAAGCCGGCAAAGGCGTCGACACCCAAGAGTTCGTCCAAGAAATCGCCGCCGTACTCGAAACCATCCGCAACTTCAAACAGCGCATCATGGCGTTGGTCAACGCGTGACCCATCGCCATTCCTGCGAAGGGGGAAATCCAGAGGAATGGTAAAACAGAGAAGCGCCAGCTGACCCTTCTTAAAGAATTCAGAATATCCACGAGACAATCGACATGAGCACTGAACCCCAACTATTCCGAGTCGATCCCAACACCAAAGCGTCGGTAAAGATTACCGAAGTGGATTTCTCCCATCTCGGATTGCAAGAACGCCAGGATATCCAAGAATGGGTTGTGGCCAATCCAGGAATTCTGGGCGACGACTTACTCATCATCGCCAAAGAGTTTAGTGATTTTGACCGGACCAGGGAACGATTGGACCTTTTGGCGATTGACCGCGACGGCAAACTCGTAATCATCGAACTCAAGCGCGACCACAGTGGTGCCGACGCCCACTGGCAGGCCATCAAGTACGCGAGTTATTTGCGCCACGCAACATACGAAGACATTCTCCGTATGCTTGCGACCTATGAACGTGTTTCGGAAGCAGAAGCGGAAGGGAAGATACTTGAGCACATCGAAACAGGTTCGCTCGAAAACCTGAACGACGACCAGCGGATCATTCTAGCGAGTCATCGATTTGCTCCCGAAGTCACATCTGCCGTTTTGTGGTTGAACGACAAAGCGCAAGACGAGAACCTGATCACGTGCGTCCAGATTATCCCGTATCAAGATGGCGATGCGCTCTATGTGCAAGCCAACACCATCATTCCAGTTGTTGGGACCGAGCGATATTCCATACAGATCGGCGGAATTGGCATTGATGAACCCGGCAGTGAGCCGCCTAGTAGTGCTGGAATAAAAGGAGCGAGGCGCAGGGCTCGAAATCGAGACGACGAAGTCACACATTTCGCCCGCAACGTCGAAGCGAAAGCTCTGGACGAGCTGCCTGACCGCCTAAAATCTGACGGCAGAAGCACGCACGCAATGGGCGGTAATTTAGAGCGATATTACTGCATGTGGTACCGAGACCGCTTTCCCTGGGCAAACACCAAGTTCAATTACGTACTCCATGTCACACCGCGCAACGATGGTTCATTTAGAGTGCGCGTGAATTTCGAAACCCGCAAACACTACCTCCGACAAACACTAGGCCTCTCTGACGAAGACATTGATGAATTGAAAAACTTACTCGAAAGCATTCTCGAGTGTGAAATCCAGGACAACAATTCGTTTCTACGACCGCGAGAAATAGTGGACGATAGCGCCACGAGGTTCGACGAAGAGCTAGTAGAAGCGACTGCGAATTCGCTCAAGAATATGATCAAAACCGTCACGGAAAGTGTCGAACAGTTCATCGAAACTAGCGATCGAAACGCGGATGCTTGACGTCCGCCGTTCGTTAACGCGTTAGTGTCCCGACCACCTGTGACACAAGCTGTTCGTTCATTGGGCACTGGTGTAAAGTGATGATGCCGCACGGAACATAACCCGCTATTGCATCGAATCCGCCGACTCGGAGCCATATATGAACGTCATCTGGATCACCGCCGACACCTTCAGACGAGATCAGCTTGGAGCATACGGAAACAACGTCATTCACACGCCCGTCCTCGACGCCCTCGCAGCCCGGGGAACCCGATTCGATAACCACTACGCCTGCGGCTTCCCCACGATGCCGACACGCGCCGACCACCATACGGGTCAGTGGACCATGTCATTCATGGGATGGGATGCGCTGCCCGACGACACGATCACCCTTTCGCAGATCCTTGGCGACCAAGGCGTCCACACCGCAGCCGTCATCGATACACCTTTCTATACCCGCGGCGGAATGAACTACGACCGTGGCTTCCAGTCGTACTTCGCAATCCTCGGACAAGAAGGCTCCGGCACACGCGCAGCCCAGATCGGTCACCACGAGTCTCGAGACGTCGTCGCAGATTGGCGCAAAGAGGCCGACCGTTGCGCGGCCCGCACCATGACTCAAGCCGGCGACTGGCTCGAAAAACACTACAAAGAGGAGTTCTTCCTCTACATCGACACCTGGGACCCGCATGAGCCTTGGGACCCGCCCGCATACTACGCCGAGCTATATCAACCCGACTACGACGGCAGCATAATCCAACCTCCATACGCCTACTGGCACGAGACCGACCACCTCACCGAACGCGACCTCGGGACCGCCTTCGCCTGCTACCGCGGCGAGATCACCATGGTCGATACCTGGATCGGATACCTCCTCCGCAAAGTCCAGAACATGGGCATTCAAGACGACACCGCAATCATCTTCACCACCGACCACGGCTTCTACTTCGGCGAACATGGCGGATACCTCGGAAAGATGCACTTCGGACGCCGCCCGAACGGACAACGCTACTTCCACGGTGATCCAGATTCCATCTGGGATTTCTCGCCTCTCTACGAAGAACTCGTCCACATCCCGCTACTCATCCACGTCCCCGGAGTCGCACCCGGTTCGTACGACGGATTCTCGGCCGCCCTCGACGTCATGCCCACGGTCCTAGAAATCATGGGACGCGAAATCCCTTCGCACGTCCAAGGCCAGTCGCTCCTCTCTGGAATGCGCGACGCCAAGCACCCATCCGCCCGCGACTTTGCCATCTCCACAATTCCCTTCGCCAACGCCGACGACACCATACGCTCCGTCGACAACGTCGAACGGAGTATGTCCGCGTCCCAAGTCACCACCGTGACCAGCGGCGACTACTCCTTCCTTTACTCCATGGACCCCGGCCGTTCGCAACTCTTCCACCTCCCAACCGACCCCGGTCAGCAGACCAACATCATCAGCGCCAACATGGACACCGCGAATGATATCCACCAACTACTACTCAAGTTCATGCGCGACACCAACGTGCCGCAACGCCTCATTGATACGCGGTTGGAGTTGAAGATGTGAACGCAGCGATCATTTTCAATTGTGATTTTTTCGCCTTCGTTACAATCCCTTATCTATATCCATGTCGACCGAATCCGCACAACTTGACTCTTCGCTTCCACCCGACCTAACCTCCTCGTGGTCCGTCCACGTCGAAGGCATCAACACCCTCGGCGAAACCATCCTCGCCAGCGGTTGGAAGCCCACGGCCATCCTCGGTATCTCGCGCGGTGGCCTCATCCCCGCGGCGATGCTCTCCTACACGTTCGATGTACGCCTCATCCAAGCCGTTCGCGTCCAACACTACGACGATCAAAATAACCGCCTCGAATCTGGACCCCAGTTCGTCGAAGGGCCCCAGCCGTTTACATCTTTCGATCTCTACACCGAACGTCTGCTCATCGTCGACGACATCATCGACACGGGCGAAACACTCAAACTCGTACGCGCGGCCGCCCATGACCACGCCGACGATGTCAAGGTCGCCGCCCTCTACGTCCGATCCGACCAGAAGCATTCCGCAGACTGGTACTGGAAAGTCCAGAACGAATGGGTCGTTTTCCCGTGGGCGCCAGAGGGCTGAGCCAGACCTAAACCGCAAACGAATCGTCGAGTGGGATTATCGAAGCGGATTCCGCCAACGCAATCCCGGAAAACGACTGAAATCACGATCGTTCGTGTGCACCTCAGCATGATGTTCCAACGCCACCGCCGCTATGTGCGCATCAGTGACGAGATTCCCACCGATACCGACCGCCTCCAAATTCCTGCGGAGAATCATCAGGTGGCGTGAGCTCGGGTTCAACGTGACGACATGCGAGTGCACGAACCACGCATCGACAAAATCGAGCGCCTGAGACGGCGTTATCGCAACCTCAACCGCGCTCCGGTTCGTCATCAACCGCACAAACGAAGCAACTACTGACCAAGGCAAACCGACGCGTTCAGTCCCGTTCAGCAACGATTCCCACCACAACCGCGCAGGTTCGTGAAACCTCGCCTGCCCGCTGTATGCGTACAAGAGCAGGTTGACGTCAGGGACTATCAAACGTCTGATCCGCCAGCGAGTTTCTTCGCGAAATACTCGTCATCTAGCTGATTCAAGAACGACTTCGGGTTATCAGGATCCACACCGGGCATGAAACCACCCGGCACCGGCTTCACCTTAAACGGCTTCCGACGCTCCTCGCTCTCCCCCGGCGACATCCCCCGGCGCAACGTCTCATTCACAACCTGCTTGAACGGCTTCTCATGCAACCGACTCTGCTCACGCAGATAGTCGTAGATATCGTTGTCAACTGTCAATGTAGTTCGCATGTAGACATCATAGCATCAACAAGATCCGATGCCTTGATGCCATCCTTCCCATCTTTAAATTTCCTTCACATCCTAGTTCGAAAAAAGCATAATAATCCCCCAGCGCAACAACAATTCCCAAAAACCCAAATGAAAATCACCAACATTCGTCTCCGACACCTCTCCGGCACTATGGAGGTCGACGGACCATTCTTTGAAGACCGCCTGCTTCAACCGACCGACATCTACGAAGAGTTCAGGGAGAACCGCAGACAAATCGGCAATCGCGGCTCTCAAGTCGACGACAAGCTCTTCAAAGTCGAACAAACCTTCGTCCAGATCGACACCGACGAAGGCGTCAGCGGCATCTGCGCCGGTGGCTTTTCAGGCATGAATTGGCATGTTTGGCAACTCAAAGACCTCCTCATCGGTCGCGATCCTCTCGCCACCGAGTTCCTCTGGGACATCATGCACCGCACGTCTGTCCACGGTCGGCAAGGCGAACCGATGATGGCAATATCTGCGATCGACAACGCCTTGTGGGACCTCAAAGGCAAATGGCTCGGCAAACCCGTATACATGCTCATCGGCGGGCCGTGCCGCAAGACCATGCCCGCATACGCCTCCATGCTCGGACACAACGTCACCGACATGGGACTCGTCCGGGAACGCGCCACCATGGTTAAAGAGCGTGGCTTCACCGCCCAGAAATGGTTCTTCCGGCACGGCCCGATGTCCGGTCACGAAGGCCTCGTGAAAAACATCGAGATGGTCAAAACCCTCCGCGAGACCGTCGGACCAGAGATCGACATCATGCTCGACTGCTGGCAGTCCATGGATGTCAACTACGTCGTCAAACTCGCATCCGCCATCGAGGAATACCAGCCCCGCTGGATCGAAGAAATCGCCATGCCCGACCGCATCGACTCCTACCGCAAGATCCGAGATAAGGTCAACATCCCCGTCTCCGGTGCCGAGCACGAATACACCCGCTGGGGCTTCAAACGCTTCATGGACGCCGAAGCCCTCGACATCATCCAGCCCGACCTCAACTGGGCCGGCGGCCTCTCCGAAGTCCTCAAAATCTCCGCCATGGCCACCGCCTACGACCTCATCACCATCGCCCACCAAGGAGTCACCCCCGTCGGCATGGCCTGGTCCGCATCCCAGTCACCCATCCACACACCCTACGTCGAGATGCTCCTAAAACACGCCGCACTGGCCTACCACTTCGACAAGAACAACGGCCCGATACTCGACAACGGCAACCTAACCGTCTCCGACGAACCCGGCTTCGGCTACGTGATTGACGATGACAAGGTCGAGGAAGAGACGGAGATCAGGTTCTGAGGTGCGGTTTTGCGACGGCATTCAGGCCAGTTATGCGGAGTTTACAGAGTTTATCGAAAAAACCTAACTTTCCTAAACTTCATATAATCTGTACCTGTGGACCCAGCAAGAAATCCATATGCACCGGGCGCTGGCACGCAACCACCCAAGCTCGTAGGGAGGGATGAGATACGCGAACGGGCGCGGATCGCCTTAGAGCGTCAAAGGATCGGCCGTTCGAGTCAAAACATCTTAATGATCGGGCTGAGGGGTGTCGGCAAAACTGTGCTTCTTGACCGTATACGAGAAGATTCTGAAGCCAACGGGATTTTGGCGCTTGCAATCGAGGCTCCCGAAACGCGATCATTGCCCTCTCTCATCGCACCGCAATTGCGTACCGCGCTGCTGAAGCTTGCTAATTCTCAGAAATCTAATGTGAGGCTATATTCCGAGCGCGATCTCAAGGCACTTGCCGGTTTCGCGAATGCACTAAGACTCAAGTACCGAGACATTGAACTTGGTTTCGATTTCGATCCCGAACCAGGTCTCGCAGATAACGGGATTCTTGAGGATGACTTGCTAGTACTGCTTGAAACGGTAGGGACAGCAACCAAGGCTGACGATAGATGCCTGGCTCTTTTCATCGACGAGTTGCAATACGTCAAAAACGACGAGCTCGCCGCGCTGTTGAGTGCATTGCATCGCATGGCGCAACGCAGATTGCCGGTGATATTGATTGGCGCCGGATTGCCGCAGGTTCGAGGATCCGTCGGCAGAGCTAAGTCATACGCGGAGAGAATGTTCGAATTTTAGACCATCGATGCCCTAACTGATGAAGACGCAAGACGTGCGATCGCTAAGCCGGCGCTTGACGAAGGAGTGGAAATCCAGACCGACGCACTCGACAACATTGTTGCCAGAACGCGAGGATACCCCTATTTTCTTCAGGTTTGGGGCAACAATACATGGATCGTTGCTGAACGTTCGCCGATAACTAATAGCGATGTCGAAATCGCGTCGACGCGAGCAGTATCCGATCTTGACAGTAGCTTTTTCATGATTCGTTTCGATCGACTGACGCCGAACGAGAAGGCATACTTACGTGGAATGGCGAGCCTAGGCCCAGGTCCGCACCGTTCCGGAGATATCGCTCAGAAATTAGGTCGCAAAGTGACAGCGATGGCACCGATTCGGTCGCAATTGATCAACAAAGGCATGATATGGAGCCCGGCCTATGGATACACCGCGTTCACGGTGCCTATGTTCGACGAATTCATGATCAGAATCATGCCCGAAATCCCGAGGTGACCCATACGAGGCGTAACTCCACCGCATCGTTGAAATGGCCGAGGGGATTTACACTCGCAGATGATGCCGATCCCGTACAACGGTACGAACCCGCTTTTTGTATCAAGGGGGTTGACTCTTTGTCGATAGGGTGATAATATGCTTGAAAAGCATCCATAGTGGATGTTAATCAGAAAGGGTGTGGATGATGATGTTTAGAAGTGTATCGATCTGGGTGGTTGGAGTAGCGGCGATGGGGGTTGTGCTGATCACGTTTCTGAATGGCTCGGGTGTAACAGCTTCAACTGCTCAAGGATGGCAGGTAAGCATAGGCAATCAGCAGCCAATCAGTGTAAATGCGAAAAGCATCGGGACTGCGTTGTCCAAGGGGAGTTCCGGATGGAAACGCGTCTCGATGCATCTGGCAACTTATACTAACGAACGTATACAGTTTGCAGCTTAGGCACTCATGATATTTCAGTGGATTCAAGTTTTATGGATATATAGCATCATACCTGTTTGTATATTTATACCTAGCTTGTTCATATTTACAAACTATTCGAGTATATCAAAATACGATCTAATCAAAGCGTTATTGGCTAAATATCGTTCATTGCTCACTAATGTCACGATTTTCAATATCTTAATTCTTGTACTTCTCATATTATTTCACCTTGTGCGAGAAGATGGCAAAGTCGTTACACTTTTTTCTGCGATCGCCGGTTTGTCCACGCAGTTGCTCCTGCCGATCACTACACTTTTGGTGTTGCTTATTTGGTATTCAAGCACAACGATCAATAGACGAAACGTTGCGTTTTTAGTCGTCGCGACGTGGTTTATCCTTCGAATTGGATTGATCATTACATTTCTAGATTATAGCGATCCAAGCGTGCAAGCTCATCCCGCGGTCGGCACTACTGTGTTCGGATCGTTCATGGGGTTAGTGGTCTGCAGTGTCCTGTCTGTAGGATCAGCTCTGGTAAGCGGTTTGGTGTTTCAAAAACTGCCTACCACACTGAGATTTTTGGCTATCGCCGTCTGTTTATGCCCCCTCCTCGTTTTGATATGGGGCTCGATGGAAATCTTTCTTCATTGGCTAACAATCGACCTGATGGCCACAGCTTTCATGCTTGGTTGGCTGTTGAGTGTGCTCAGTCGTCCGATGAGTGTAAGCGACAATGTCAAATCTGCTGCTCGGTCCGGTCGATCATCCGACGTCGGCGAAAATGTTGGAGCACGAAACGTCGGCTGGATAGAACGGCCACCCACGATTATTCCTGTTTCGCCGGCACTATGGAGGTGGTTGGTCGCTGGTGGATTCGTACTCATAGCGGCTTTTACCGCTATCGGCGGCATCATATTCTCGTGGAACACCGACGAGTTCATCGTCGGTAGTGTAGTAGGTTCCTGGATTATAATCTGGGCCGTTGCCGCGGGCTTGGGGGCTGGCTCTCGCCTTTGCAGCCGCCACCGGCTACAAGTTTTGGGTCACAAACGTGAGATGGTTCATTGTCGGCGGATTTGTACTAATAGTGATTGTACCTGCCATCGTCTTGAAGTGGGCATTTCACGATTTATTCGGATTCCGTCTTGATGGCGCAGCGGAGGCGTGGGCAACGATATGGGCTGTTGCTTTGGGATTGGGGATGCTGTCACTCACAGTTGCCTCACGCTACGAGCAGCAGCATCGGGCGGTGCAACTAGCAATCGCCGCGTTTTTGTGCGTATTCGCAATTATGATATTCAATTGGGGCGCAGAATCCGATTACTCACGGATGGGCCATGCAAATGAAGTTGGTGTTTTATTCACGATGGTGATCTTTGTATTCGGCACACTCGCCTTGATTGCGACTGTCGTCCTTGACCAGCTTCGGTGGACATGGCCGTTCTGGGCCTGTTATCTGTTCATATACATTTTCGTGCATTCGATGGCCGGCAGCGGATACGTGAAAGACCTTTCCAAGCTCGATCTATTCTCTTGGATCAACATGTCAGTGATCGTGTTCGTCTTCCTATTCGCGATACCGATCTACTTCGCAAGCGACGGATTCCAACGGCGAGCGCTCGCAAAGACGCCTGAAGAACAGTCCGGATAGAACGAGATGACGTATTTAGATCTACATTATACGATCGACATGATTGTACTCTTCTCGATTCCGATCATCGGACTTCTATATCTCTTAGTTCCTCTGATTTTTGTGACCTTTGGACCGAGTCGCAGAACTAGACGACGCACAATCTTATCGAATCTATTCCGTTCGTGCGTCAACGAACGGAAGTTGGTACATGTTCTGATTATTATTTTCGCCATTCTATCTGTGATCATATTAATTCTAAGTTTTCCAGTATTTGCACTCAAACCCGTCAGCGAATACACGACGCAGTTCGTATCCAGTAAAGCTGTGAGGGGTGATTTTTATGAATTTCTCACCGATATTTGCATACTAGCTGCGCTTTTACTTTTGCCCATCTCAACAGTGCTGATCGCGTTGTTATGGCATCCTACTGGTAAATTGTATAAACCTCGAATATCGGTGCTCGCAGTGGCTATGTGGTTTATAGTACGAATTTGTTTCATTGGAGTATTTTTTATTGGCCGTATATCGGAATTTCGCGACAATCCTTTGGTGCCTCAACTCAATCAAACTCCAGGTTTACGCTATTATATTCCTGGAAGTGTGTTCGGAGGATTTACAGGTTTGATTGTCTGTATAACCATATGTTTATTCGGTATTTTGATTAGCTCGTTCCTCATACGTAGACAACCGATAGAAGTTAAATACTTAACATTCGCCGCCTGCCTATCCCCCATTATTTTGTTGGTATTTGCGGGGTTCAAAATCACTTTTGGATTTGCCGCGATCGACTTTGCGATCACAGCACTGACGCTTGGTTGGCTGTTGAGTTCCACTGCACACTCGAAAAGCGTACGCACAGTCGAAACAGCTGAGTGCTCAGTTCCAAATCGATGCGACTACAATCTCACGACCAGCATGCAAGGCGAAAAGCTGATGTCGCCAGACCGATCAGTTGTAGGCAACTCAACACTTCTGTCTGCGATGTCACGCGCGATCAGGTTTATCTTCACAGCAATCATTCCGGCCATATTGCTTAAATGGGCCTTCCACAACATATTTGGATTACGCTTAGACGGCGCGGCAGGATCCTGGGCGACGATATGGGCGGTCGCGCTGGGGTTAGGGTTAATCACGTTCGCGGTTACACGATTCTCCGAGCCGCAAGATCGGACGAAACAAGTCTCAGCAGCCGCCTTTTTGTGCGGCTTCGCGATCATGGTCCACGCCGACTACAACCCACTCGCCGACATCTTTGTCCACGCCGACTACAACTCACTCGCCGACATCTTCACATTGACAATCCTTGTACTTTGGACGTCGGGCCTAACAGCGACCGTGGTACTTGTACTTGGCACATTGGCACTGACCACGACCGTGGTGCTCAACAAGCATCCCTGGGCTTGGCCATTCTGGGCGTGTTACCTGTTCATATACATCTTCATTCATTCAATGTCTGGTAGCGGATACGCGACAGATCTCTCCAAGCTCGATCTATTCTCTTGGATCAACATGTCAGTGATCGTGTTCGTCTTCCTATTCGCGATACCGATCTACTTCGCGAGCGACGGATTCCAACGGCGAGCGCTTGCAAAGACGCCTGAAGAACAGTCCGGGTAGAACGGCATTGGATGTCGCGGAGCGACCTCGGCACCGCTTTTCGCACTAGCAATATACTTTCAATCAGACCGTTTGCCACGACGATTCCGACGAGTTCCCCATGACCCTCACCCCTCCCATCCAACGCGATGTACCCGATGAACTCGGACGTTTCGGCAAGTACGGCGGCAAATTCGTCCCCGAAACGCTAATGGCCGCGCTGGATCAGCTCGAAGACGCTTATCTCGCAGCGCGCGAAGACGAGACTTTCTGGCAAGAACTTTCCAACCTCCTCACCGACTACGTCGGACGCCCGACGCCGCTCTACCACGCTGCCAACCTGAGCCACAAACTCGGCGGCGCGCAGATCTGGCTCAAGCGAGAAGACCTTGCACATACCGGCGCCCACAAGATCAACAACGCCATGGGGCAAATCCTCTTGGCCAAACGTCTCGGCAAAAAGCGCATCATCGCCGAAACTGGCGCCGGCCAACACGGCGTCGCCACCGCTACCGCCTGCGCCATGATGGGTCTCGAATGCGTCGTCTACATGGGCAAGGAAGACATCCACCGACAAGCCCCGAATGTCTATCGCATGAAGCTCCTTGGAGCGTCCGTCGAACCCGTCTTCTCCGGCAGTCGGACCTTAAAAGACGCCATCAATGAAGCCATCCGAGACTGGGTAACCAACGTCGAAACAACCCACTACCTCATCGGCAGCGCCGTCGGCCCGCATCCGTACCCCATGCTCGTCCGCGATTTCCAGAACGTGATTGGCAAAGAGGCCCGCTCTCAGTGCCTGGCGCAGATCGGACGCCTGCCCGACTACGCCGTCGCCTGCGTCGGCGGCGGCTCGAACGCCATCGGTCTCTTCAGCGGATTCGTCGACGACGAATCCGTCGGACTCATCGGCGTTGAAGCCGGAGGTGACGGCATCGACACCGACCGCCACTCCGCAACCATCACCAAAGGCCGACCCGGCATCTTGCACGGTGCCATGTCCTACCTACTGCAAGACGAATGGGGCCAGGTTTCCGAGGCACACTCGGTATCCGCCGGCCTCGACTACCCCGGCGTCGGCCCCGAACACTCCTACTTCCGCGACATCGAACGTGCCAAATACGTTGCCATTGACGACGAACCGGCGCTCGACGGCTTCGACCTCCTCTGCCTGACGGAAGGCATCATCCCGGCGCTCGAACCCTCCCACGCCATCGCCTACATCAAAGAATGGGCACCAACCCTCGACCCATCCACCATCATCGTCATGCTCCTCAGCGGCCGCGGCGACAAGGACCTAGAAACCGTGGCCACTCAGCGCGGGTTGGAAATTTGATCGCAGGCACCTAGCCGATTAGCAGATCAAACGACACATCACCACCTGCAACGGCCTCGAAACACACGTTTGCGCCTTCGATTAGCTGCATACCCACCAACGGTACATCGCCAGCTGCCAACACCGGGCAACGGTGCCATTCATTTGCAAACCTCACCTGACCTGCGTGCACACTCATACGCACATCGCTGGCATCTCCCAATATCACCGTCCGTTCGGTAACCAATGGCAATCCAAGTTCCGCTACATTTTCGGGCGGCAACGACACTGCACCATTGAAACCAGTGTCAAGAAACGCGTTGAACGATTTTGAACGGCCCGTTGACCATCGAATATCAATCTCCAAAGTTGCGGCTAAACCATCTCCGATGGAGCGTACCGTTCCTATCTTCATTTGATGGTCTGTGAAAGGCGGAAACTTAATCGACCAGTGTTTATATTTGGATGGCGGATAAGGACCAGATTCGATGAATGCGTCCGATCCCACAGCGTAAACATGACATCCTCTGTATCACCGATCTCCCACTCCTTCGTCTCCGCATCGATTACGATGTACCGGCCATCATCTTCCGAGGTCAACTCAGGTTTGATATCGGATCCGTAAAACTCCAACGCCTTGCTCCATTTTTCGCTTGATTCGATCTTGGTATTGATCATCAGATCCCTCTATCTCAGCGATTCGGCGCTAATTTCGATTCTACCCATGTCCTCTCCGAGGTTCCTAGGCGAACCGTCATACACTTCCCGACGACCTTTCGGATCGCCCGCCCGCCAAAACCGCGCCCTCTTCAAGAACCGTAAGTCCGCGAGAGCACTCCAGCAGTTATCGAACCCTTATCACCTTCGTGTCCGCTATCTTGTCATGCCATCCCCGGTTCTCTTTGTCGAATAGAACCCACAGAAATCCGAGTGGCACCACCAGAGGCAGAGCAGAGATCAACTTCCCTACGGACTCGCGCAATATACCCCTGCCAAAACCAATATCGGTACCATCCGCGCGTACGATCTTGATCCCTCCGAAAATCTTGCCCGGCGATTGACCGCGCATCGCAACCAGCAACGAAACAGCCAAAGAGTACACGGGCACGAATATGATCGAAATAACGATTACTAGCTGCAAGTCGGCTGAAGTGGTCGCGGCCAAAACGACCACTAACAGAAACCAAACCGATGCACCAACGACAGCATCCACAAGCAACGCGCTGACTCGATCCCAAAACGATGCTATTTGATCATCGCCGTCAATCGGGTTTCGCCGAAACTTTCGAGACCTTACTTGGTGCCGCGGCTCCAGAACGCCGACGCGACTCGGATTGACAATCATTTCATCAAACCTTCACCACATAGGTGCTGGCGATCTTGTCGTGCCAACCCTGACGCTGCCGTCAAACAGGATCCAGATGTAGCCGATGTAGATTACGAGACTCGATACGAATTTGCCGATTATCTCCCTGACCAGCACACTTCCCAAACCAAGAGGGGTGCCGTCTGCTTTGACAATCTTGATATTTATAACCATCTTGCCGGGCGATTGACCGCGATTGGTGATCAATGTCAGAACGATGACGATGTACGCCAACATCGCTATCGGTATCACCAATTCACCAACATCGCCACCAATTGATACACCGACCACCAGCGCACCAACAAATACCAGGCCACCGATCACACCATCTATCAGTGCTGCGCCAAGCCGTTGCCAAGCAGACGCGATCTCCAATGCAGTCATCTCATCTTCTGAAGGTTGCTCTGAAACGACTCGGTATTCCATCTTTCCCCCTCGAAACTTGATATGCATCCACAGTACCATGTTTCGGTCGATCAACGGCATCAACTCGGAGGCAATTGGCGATTGATCTTCATGACTTTCAATGATCTTCGCAAAACAAACCGGGCTACCCCTTTTTCGGGTTCCTCGTCATAACCATGAGCGAGGCAGCACCACTCATCAACCCTACTCCGACCCACCACGCCGGATCGTACGACCCCGTTCGATCCCAAACCAACCCCGCCGCCGGTGCACCGATCCCACCCACTACCAAATTGATCGGATTCACAAACCCGCGTATCGCACCGACGCTACCCCGACCGAAATAATCGGCCCAGATGTAGTTATTCAGAAACATCATCCCACCGATGCCGATACCGAAAATCGCCATCGAAATGAACATGATCGGCAGATTCGTCGCGTAGATCGTCAAGACACTTGCTCCGGCCAACATAGAAAACCCGAACGCGCCCAAGAACCGCGCCGGAACCCATCTTACCAGCATTCCAAACAAGAACGTCGAACCACCTGCCGCTACCGCATCGAACGCCGTCGCGAACGATATCAACGTCGGATCCATTCCGCGATCCATAAACGCCGCAATCCGATGTAACGCCACCGTCCCCGTCGCCAGCTGAACCATCGAGAACACGATCACCAACCGCCACAACGTAGTCGTACGAACTGCTTCCCGAACCGTCCACGAAACCTCTTCAACTACCCGCACCGATCCCGAACCGTCGGCCGAATCCTCAGGTAAATCCCCATCCGGCACCAATCCCACATCCTCTGGCTGCCGCCGAACAAAGATCGCCGCCAGGGGCACGATCACAACGACCCCAATAACCGCCAAAACGATCCACGCTCCACGCCAACCGATCCCGTTGATCAATACCTGCGTCAACGGAATAAACAACAGCGCTCCTACCGGTATGCCGAGCCCCACAAACGCGACCGCCTTACCCCGATTCCTCACAAACCATTTCAGCACCGGCACGGTCGTCACCAACGCCCCCGGTCCACTCATTCCCACCAGACCCATAACGATGAAAAGCACCACCAGATGCCATGCGGACGTCACATATGCCAACCCGATCAACGCGGCTCCTGTCGCCAGCGCCGCAACCGGCAACATCACTCGAGAGCCGTATCGGTCAATCAACCATCCGATCAACGGACTCGTCGCCGAACTAGCTCCCATCCTCGCTGTCTGCGCCCAACCGAACGCCGCACGGCCAATCCCAAGCTCATCACCCATCGGCTTAATGAACAATCCGAAATTCAGCGACCCCATCCCCATGCTCACAGCCCCGGTGATCGCCATCACCGCGACGATTACCCATCCGTAGAAATAACTGGACTGCCCCGCTTCGTCACGTTTTATCAACCGCATCATGTCAAGCTACCACAAGCCTTCATGCCCTCCCCTTTTCGCGGTGGATCGCGAATGCTCGTTGCCGGTTCTCCGCCATCTCTTCTTGTGTGCGCAACATGAAACTCTCCTCAATCCATCTCTACGAATCCTCGCCCTCACTCTTAGGGCCTACCCAACAACCCATCCTGCCTATTTTGCGCAACCATGCAGGCCCCTCTTCGTGCTAACATTCGCCACAGCCAAAAGCGCACTACTCCAACCTCAGAGAGACCACAAACAAAGATGGCGAATAAAACCACAATCGCAAAAGTCGAATCAATGCTCATCGGTGGCGCCGACGGCTCGCCTGGCGGCCATCACATCGTCCGCATCACCGCCGACGACGGCACTTACGGCATCGGCCAGTCCTCCTGCTGGGCCTACATGGAGGCCGCCGACGCCATCGCCAAGAAGTGCGGCGATTACCTGATCGGAAAAGATCCCTCCCGCATCGAGCACCATTGGCAATACATGTACCGCATGGGACCTTTCCGAGGGTCAGCGCTCTCAGGTGCCATCAGCGCCGTCGACATCGCCCTATGGGACATCAAGGGAAAGCGCCACCAAGTTCCGGTATGGGACCTGCTAGGAGGCAATACCCGCGACAAGATCCGTCTGCATTTGCTCATGGGGCCGAGGCAAAAAACCGAACTGCCGTTTCCTCACGACCGAGGAAAGCAAGCCCATGGTCTGTACGAGGCGGCGAAAGCATCAGCCGAAGAAGGATGGACGGCCATCAAGACCGATCCGCTGCCTAATGGCTTCGAGAGCATGACGCTCGAACGCCTGATTTCGGACACCGTCGATAATGTGGCCGCGATGCGCGAAGGAGCCGGCAAAGATGTCGACATCATCCTCGAAATTCACCGCAAACTCACACCTATGAACGCCATCGCCTTGGCGCAGGAGCTTGAGCAGTTCCATCCGCTGTTCTACGAGGACCCGATACAGATCGACAGCATGATCCTCCAGGGCGCCATCGCGCAGCGGACCGCGTTGCCCGTGGCAAACGGTGAACGCATCCACAACATCTGGGAGTTCCGCGACCTGCTAGAAGGCGGAGGATCCCAATACGTTCGCCCGGACATGGGCCTCGGCGGTGGCATCACACACGTCAAGAAGATCGCCGCGCTCGCAGAGTCCTACCACGCCGGACTCGCGACACACAACTTCCTCGGACCGATAACGACCAACGCTGCAATTCAGGTTGACGCGTCAATACCCAACTTCGTTACGCAGGAGTATTCCCTCAGGGACGAGCATCCCGCAAACGCCGTTTTCGTCAACAGCTACAAACGCGAAGGCGGATACATGAAACTCTCCGACGCCCCCGGCATCGGCCTCGAGATCGACGAAGACCTGTTGGAAATAGCCAAAACCACCTACGAAACCCGCGATCTGAACATGATCCCGATGCGCACCGACGGCTCGGTAGGCTACTCCGTCTAATCGCGCCATGCTACCCGAAACAGCATCGTCGTACCCATCCGCCCCGCCCCCTTGATGCCCAAAGGGATCGAACCTGCACTCTCCCTTGATGCCCAAGGTGTGCTGTGCACAACCCTCCCCCTTGATGCTCAAGGGGGAATTAAAGGGGGTTTAGACTTGGCGTTTCGCTTTGGACGCCATTGCCCGGCCCCTCTGGATTCCGGCTTTCGCCGGAATGACGGCAGTTGTGCATAGAACCCAAGGGGGAACAAAAGGGGGGTTTAGACCGCCCGCGGCATCATTCCCCGGTTCCGAGCGATTCGGTATGACGGGATGAATAGGCGTCAGCGAACGTATCTCGTAACTGATCACTGACGGCGTCGAGACGCGCGATCGCGGCCGGCGGGATATTGCAGGTGATGTCCAATGTGCAGTCACTGGCGAATGCGATCTGGATGTCGTGGAGTTCGTTGCAGGCGTTCGCGATCCCATCGGTGTATTTGCCGGCGGGGAATTGGCTCAAGTTGGTTTGGTGACAAGGGCCGAGTTTGAATGAGATCCGTCGCCATTCATATTCCGACTCGGCATTATTCATCTGATCGATGTTGCGCTGGAGGTACGGGTAGACGTAGCTCGGCGTGGCTACTTCGAGGAACTGGACGAAGGTACCTTGTCGGATGCGTACGATGCCTTCTTTTGCACCGGAGTAGAAGCCAGGTCCGATGATAGCCAAGGGAATCGCTGCCGCGACTATGGCCATGATGAAGAAAGTGAGAAGCGAAGGATTCCGGATCTGTCTTCGCAGTCGGGCAAACCAACCATCGGCGTCGCCATAGTCAATGGCACCGATGCGAGTGAGCTTACCGCGTCGCGCGGCCGGCGTTTCGAATTCTTTTTGGTCGCGAATGGCCAACGGCGGGATAGGAGTTCAGACGATGGTGACGGGCATCAAGTTTCGACGCCCTGAGGAATATAACGATTCTACACCCGAGGCCGAACCGGACTGAAGAATTGCCTGTGTACGAATACTCGACGACCGTTCAGCTACGCCCTCGGTACTCCCAGTCGCGGATCCATTCTTCAGGAATATCCATTCCGAAGCCAGGGGCGTCGGACGGGGTGATGAACCCATCTTTGGCGGTCGCCATACCTGGGATGCGATTGAGTTCTGCGAGCGGAATGCCTGGAGGCGAGCCGATCCAACACTCGGCAATCGGCGATTCGGGTGCCGCCATTGCTACGTGTTGACCCCACGGCGACACGGCCCCACCGTGCGGGATCATGGCGATGCCAGCAGCTTCGGCAATGTGGTAGATCTTCATCGTTTCGGTCACGCCGCCGCTCCAGCCGATGTCGGGTTGGATGATGTCGATCGCTCGCCGTTCGATGAGTTGGGCAAACGCGTGACGACCTCGGTGGTCTTCGCCGGTGGCAAGCGGTATCCACGTTATGCTGCGCTTGAGTTCCGCATGACCTTCAATGTCGTGAGGAGGCAACGGTTCCTCGAGCCAGCGGAGATTGTAGGGGCGTAGTCGTTCGGCGAGCCTTAGCGTGAACTCGACGTTGAACGACATTACTGGGTTGATCATCAGTTCAGCGTTGTCGCCCACGATCTCGCGGGATTTGGCGACGTGCTCTTCGATGAGTCGAAGACCTTCATCTCCCTGGGAATAGTGTGCTGGATTGGTGATCTTGAAACGCGTGAAGCCGAGTTCTTGGAACCAATCAAGGTCGTCTCCGGTGGCGTAGAGAGGAATCCGATCGCGGACTGGACCGCCGAGAATCTCGTAAACGGGACGACCGAGAAGTTTGCCTTTGAGGTCCCACAGCGCAATGTCCACCCCG
The DNA here is from genome assembly GCA_965232825.1 of Dehalococcoidia bacterium. Classification (GTDB taxonomy): domain Bacteria; phylum Chloroflexota; class Dehalococcoidia; order Lucifugimonadales; family Lucifugimonadaceae; genus Bin127. The sequence goes on from OZ247429.1 coordinate 1,915,563, forward strand.
GCCAATGCGGTTGCGACGATTCCGGCGAGCCCATGTCGGTGTCCGCCCCGGTTGACTAGGTCATTCATTAGCTCGATAGCCATGCAGTTCTGGCCCTCGAGAACGGGCGCGATGACATGGTCGATGTACGACGCGACCGGCTGTCCGAAAGAGCACTTCCCGAGTCCGAACGTGCCGTCCTCGGCAATGGCCTGCACCCATACTTCGGACAGTCCAACATTGCCAGGCATGTCTTGTGGTTGACGCGAGAATTGAGGGTAGTAGTTGATGGGCATCGCACGTGGCGAGCTCTCTGGCCACGGTGCCCGGCGAGCGGGTGTTTTTGGTTGCGGAACCGGAAGGTCTACATGGATCGCACGGAGGGTCTTTAGCTTCATGTTTTGGTCCTCTAGGCGCTGCATTCGAGCCCGTTCAAGATTGCCGATATGTTGGGAAACCTGGGAGCATTTCGCTTTGGGAAATAGCTAACTTGTACGAAAAGAACCAGCTTGTCCGGTCGCCCACGCCTTGATCAGGTGGTGAGCAATCGCGATCGGTCCAGGAACACGCAAATTGTCGTTTTTCTCGGCCAGCGCGAGACGAACTTCCTCCCGGTCCCACCACCTCACATCGGTCATCTCGAAGTCGTCGATATCGATGTCGGTGGTCAGTGCCTCGGAGTGGCTGCCGATCATCAGCGACGACGGAAATGGCCATGGCTGAGTCGAGTGATATTGCACGCGACCGACCCGGATTCCCGCCTCTTCCATCACCTCTCTGCGGACCGCTTCTTCCATCGATTCGCCTTGGTCCATAAAGCCCGCCAGAGCGGAGTACATCCTCATCGCACTGAGACGCCCAGCGGACTGTCCGAGAAGGCATCTATCGCCACTGGTTACAACGGTTATGACGACCGGATCAGTGCGCGGAAAATGTTCTGCTTTGCAAGCCGTGCACTGACGCATCAACCCGCCCCGACGCATCGCAGTCGCCTCGCCGCAACGCGCGCAAAAGCCGTGCGTCGCGTGCCATCCGAGGTTTGAACGGGCTTGTGCGAGGATGCCCGACTCGGCGGCAGAAATCAGCATGGCCGATTCCCGGGCGTCGCAGATTTCCAGATCGCGAACAGCCGTCTCAGACTTGGAGATTTGATCGGAACCCTGGCGCGCGCTGCCCTTCATGTTCCATGCCACCAGTGCTTCGCCTTGGGGATTTATGCCAAGAAGCGTCGTTGAACTGGGGGCGGAGGTGACAACCTTTTGGGCATCGCCGCGACTGAGCCATCCAAGTTTGGCCGAGGTTTCGCTGGCGGTACAGATCAGCGGGTCCAAGCCAGCGAGTATCAGCACCTGCGCGTTGTCGGAACTCATGTGATCGCGGATTTTCGATTCGTCGCGTCGCAACGCGTCTGCGCGATCAATCGGATTTCCGGCGAAGGTGTGAGGGGTTTCTACTCGATTCAACTTCATTTCACCGGTTCTGTTCTTCTTCAATTACCAATCAACACTGTAACCGCGTTCGTATGTTGATACAGGGCTCTTCGATAATTGAAAGCGATCCCATGATTCGAACATCGCTCCATACCAAACTGCGGTTGTTATTTGTCAACGGCGTGATCGTGATCAGCGCGTTGTCAGCAACGGCGTGCGCGTCGGACGCGGAGCCGACGGCGACGGTAATAGTTCCGACTGAGGTTGCGGCAACAACGGTTGTCGTCGCGACTCAGGTTCCGACCGCAGTCCCGACTGTAACGCCGATGGCGCCGACACCGGTTCCGATAGCGACAGCCATAGCAGTATCGATACCGAGTCCGATGGTCGCGGCAACTCCGGGTTTAGTCCGGGAAACTTCCCTCGTCGATGCCGATGCACTCGAGGCGCTCTCGAGTAGGGCGTACGACTTGACCATCATGTTGGCCGAAGAGATGAGCCCGCGGCAGAGCGCCACAAAAGAGGAACTTCGAGGCGCCATGTTCCTCTCAAACGAGATGACAGATCTCGGATACATGGTCGAGATCCAGGATTTCGAGGTGACCGAAGCCACTTCCAGTGGATCGATCGAGGTGCTGCCCGGATCTGACGGTAGCAGCCCGAGCGTTTCCTTTTCTAGGCGAGATGGCGATACTCGGCGGATCTTCTTCCTCCCGTTCGAGCCGTTCAAAATCGGTCAGACACGGGGTGAGATGGTGTTCGCCGGCCTCGGCGACGACGACGATTTCGAAGGTGTCGACGTGAACGGCAAGATCGTCCTGATGGAAAGAGGGACGCTGTCGTTCGAAGATAAAGAGACGAATGCCGCCGACCGCGGTGCAACCGGCTTGGTAGTTTTCAACAACGAACCAAGGTTCTATTTCGGCGGGAGATTGACGCAGGAACCAGAAATCTTCGCCGGGGGAATCCCGCAATCCGATGGCCGGAGGCTCCGAGATGCATTGGACGACGGCAAGAATGTGACCGCGGAACTCTTGGTCTATCCGACCGGCAACGGACCATCACGCAATGTAATCGCGGAGCTTAACAACGATCTTGCCGATGATCCAGTGGTGGTGATTGGCGCACATTACGACACCACACCATGGTCGCCGGGAGCGAACGACAATGGTAGCGGCATGGCAGTCGCCTTGATCGTGGCGGAGGAACTGGCGGACGACGAGTTGCCCTTCGACGTGCGCTTCGTCTTTTTCGGCTCGGAAGAGACCGGACTGCACGGCAGCAATTACTACGCAGGAGAGTTGTTACAGACGGAGGTCGATCGGATCTTGGCGATGGTGAACTTGGATGTAGTGGCGACGGGAGATTTGGAGGTTTTTGGGGATGAGACGCTAACTGGCTATGCGAAGAGCGTTTCAGAGGAGTATGGCGTAGCTCTGGCGGTGGCTGAACCGTTTGAATGGGGCGCATCGGATTACGTGGGGTTTGATGAACGGGGGGTGCCGTTCATCATGTTCTATGCGGACGAGTTGGACTACATCAACCATCCATCGGACACGGTGGAACACGTTGATGCGGAGCCGTTAGGCGGGACGGTTTTGACGGTGTTGGGTCTCGTTGAGCAGTTGGCGGATAGTATCGAGGAATGAGCTCTTCCGCAACCGGCGGCGCCCCCGACCGTTTGGTCATCCGCAATCTCGAATTGCATTGCGTAATTGGGGCCGAGGATTGGGAGCACCTGATGCCGCAGAGGGTGGTCGTGGATATCGAGCTGAGAGGGGATTTTTCGGCGGCAGTGGATTCGGATTGTTTGGCGGACGCGGTGGATTACCGCGAGGTTTGTGCCAGGGCAGTTGAGGTAGCGGAGGATGGAGAGTATCGGCTGTTGGAGACTTTGGCGGATCGGGTTGCGCGGGCTGTTCTGGGAGTCCATGAGTGTATTGCGGAGGTCACCGTCGGGGTGTTTAAACCGCTGGCTTTGGCGGGGTTTGGGGAAGCGGAGGCGCGTGTGGAGGTCACGCGCGGGCGGTAGGTTTCGCCATTGGTTGGGAACGAAACGAGAGGCGCAAGGTAAAGTTCCTTTGTCGATGGTTTTCAGCAGGTATAGAGTTCCGCGTTGACATTCACGAATATAGCGTAGGTGATATATTTTGGTTGCCAAAGGTTGGACGGTAGAGACGCTGAATTCGACCGTTGATCGTGAGATCCGGGCGTTGCCGGCTAACATGCGCACTCGGCTTTAACGATTCAGGGGGCTTATTGAGGAGTTCGGGTTCGATGGTGTACCGCCGAATTCCTTGCGTAAGCTTCGGGGCCCACTGTGGGAGTTTCGCATCACTGGCCGAGATGGGATTTCACGTGTGCTATATGTTGTCACCGCCCATGACAGGCGCGTAGTAATCGTTCGTGTGTTCGTCAAAAAGACCCAGCGCACACCTACAAGGGAGATTGAATTGGCACTTGGACGTGCTAGAGAGGTTTCGAGATGACTAAGCTCTCTGATCTGCACAAAGAGTGGATGAAAGATCCTGAATACCGCGCGGAGTACGAAGCTTCGCAACCCGCATTCGACCTAATGAAGGCACTGATACGCGCCCGCGCCGACGCGGGCCTCGCGCAACAAGAGGTAGCCGAGCGCATGGGCACAACGCAATCTGCGATCGCTAGGCTCGAAGGTTGGACGGCCAATCCCTCCGTGAACACCTTGCGAAAATATGCTGATGCGACTAGGACGCGGCTCAAGATCAGCTTTGAGCCGATTGAGTCCGACGCATCACAAAAACGAACCTGGTGAAAATGTAGGTACAGTTGACGCAGAGGCAGTACGACAAAATGCAGAAGAAGCCATACCGGTTGTTGCCTGAGTTTCTGAACCGCATCAAACCGTGAGTGATCGGTCGAGGTACCTATACGGAGAAATTGAACATATGAAAATACCGGATCAAATCGAGTTGATGCCCCCGACTCTAGAGGCATTGCGGCAATTGGGAGGTAGCGGCTCCATACACGAGATTACCGAGGCCGTAATCAAACGGTTGGGATTACCTGATGAGGTGGCGCAAGAATTGCAAGGGCAAGGGCCTCAAACAAGGCTCGAGCATCGACTAGGTTGGGCGCGCACTCGCCTAAAACATGCCGGCCTTGTCGACAACTCGCGAAGGGGCATATGGAATCTTACGGCAACAGGATTTCAACTGGACCCTCATGACCCCGAAGCCGTTTCAAGTCACTACATGAACTATCAACGGCATAAACGGTCGATGAATGTCATCGGATCAAAATCCCAAAATATAGATCGAGATGAAGGGTTATCAAATGGGCCAGAAGGTGATGTTTGGCGCGAAGAATTACTCGCGATAGTTCGAGAAGTGTCGCCCGACGCGTTTGAGCGATTGTGCCAACGCTTGTTGCGTGAATCTGGTTTCATTGAAGTTGAGGTCACCGGGCGATCGGGAGATGGCGGGATCGACGTTCAAGGAAAAATCCAACTCAACGGTTTGGTCAGCTTTCCGGTGATGGTTCAATGCAAACGCTTCAAGGGAAATGTGGGGCCTTCACTAGTGCGCGATTTTCGAGGTGCGATGACCGGGCGCGCCGACCGTGGGCTGCTGATCACTACTGGAAACTTCACGAGAGACGCGGTACGAGAATCCACTCGTCCGGGCACGCCACCTATCGATCTCATTGATGGCAATCGGCTTGTCGAAAAGCTCAAGGAGCTGGAACTCGGGATCCAAACCCAAATGGTCGAACAAGTCATCCTTGATGAAGAGTGGTTCCAATCCATTTGACGACGCCGCTCCCCGTATAATCCACCGCAGACATTCAACAACCCAGCGCGAGGCAACTCCAACCCATGAAAATCCTCCTAGTCGGCGGGTCCGGACACGTCGGCACCTTCATCACACCATACCTCCGCGAAGTCCACGATCTCCGCGTTCTCGACCTCGCTCCGCCGCGTCACGACGGCATCGAGTTCGTCAAGGGCTCCGTCACCGACACCGGGGCTATCAAAGAGGCCGTCGACGGCGTCGACACGTTCCTCTGGCTCGTGATGCAGAGCCCTCAAGGCGGGTCTGTGACAGACCAAGACGAGAAGGTCATTCGCGAAAACTACACCGTCAACAATATGGGCCTCCATCTTTTTCTCTGGACCGGATACAACAACGGCCTCCGCAACGGCGTCTACACGAGCACCATGAGCGTCCACTTCCGTTACCGCGACTGGTACCAGTCAGAGGACGAAATACCGCTCGACACACCCAGCGCCTACGGACTGTCAAAAGGCTTCGGCGAACTCATCTGTCGATACTTCGCCCGCCATTTCGACATGAACCTCGCCGCCCTGCGCATCACTGGACCCCGCACGCGCGAGCAGTGGATCGACTACCGAAGCGCACAGCACGAAGTCGACCCGAGCGGCGCAAGGCCCCTCCTAGTCACCGACGAAGAGGACTTGGCCAACGCCTACATGGCCGCAGCCGAATTCGTGCAGATTGGACACGGATCGTTCGAACCATTCTTCATCGCTGGCGACGAAGACCAAGTCGAGCACAATCTCACAAAAGCCGAGCGTGTCTTGGGTTGGAAACCTCGAACACATCTCAAGATCGAGGTGCCCAAAGTCCACGGCGCGTGACACTCCAGCGGAGGCGGAGGTGCTCATGCACACACCTGACGCGCTCGAAGCATCCTTCATCTTCTTCCCGCAACCGCAGCTACGCGGCGACCCGTCGCACGTCGGCCTCCAACACGAAGACGTTTGGCTGACTACGGACGACGGAACCAAGACGCACGCGTGGTTCATCCGAGGCGAGGAGGGTGACGTCTCGCGAAGTAAGCGCATCCTGATGCTCATCACCCACGGCAACGGCGGGAACATCAGCGTCCGACTCGACCAATACCGTGAATTCGTCACGCGATTCCGAAACATCGACATTTTCGCCTTGGAATATCGCGGCTACGGTCTAAGCGAAGGCAGTCCGAGCGAAGAAGGCATCGCTTTGGACGCGCTCGCAGCGCGTCGCTGGATCGACGAGCGCATCCGAGACGCCTACCAAGTGAAACCGACGCTTGTCTACTTCGGACGTAGCCTCGGTGGTGCCGTCGCGACGCGACTCGCGGCAACCGAACCTCCGGACGCGTTGATTTTGGAGTGCCCGATATCCTCGATCCCCGATCTCGCCAAGACTATGACGCCATGGCGATACCTCCCGATCGAAAAGTTCATCCATAACCGCTTCGACGCGGTGTCCCACGCTCGCGACGTGCGATGTCCATTACTAGTCATGCACTCTGAATTCGACGAAATCGTGCCGATCGAGTCCGGGAAAAAGGTGTTCGAGGCTGCTTCTGGGCCAAAGCAGTTCTACGTGATCAAGGGTGCGCCGCACAATGGGGCGGATTACTACGATCCAGAGGGGTATTACTCGGCAATGGGGGATTTTTTCGCCGAATTTGACCTCATGGAGGGTAACGCTACTTGAACCTAACAACGAGGATGACTTAGGCGACTGTTCGGTACGTATTGTTTGGTATGATTCGAATATTCGGAATTTATTGCGAGGGCAACATGCGCATCTCTGAGCGTGGCCAAATAACAATCCCCAAGCACCTACGTGAGCGATTTGGGATGCATCACAACGTTGAGGTTGAGGTAACGCCGACCGACGCTGGTTTGCTGATACGGAAACGAGTCGGCGATCAACATCCAGTGGACCGTGTGTACGGAATCCTCGGTAAAGGCGCTTTAGGCGAAGACCTACGCGTAGACGACTACATTGAGGAGATTCGAGGAAGGTGATAACCGCAGTCGATACCAATGTTTTGTTAGACGTTTTTATACCCGACGATGAATTCGGCCTTCAGTCAAGGGATCGTTTAAGTGTCGCCTATGAAGCAGGGGCGGTCGTGGTCTGTGATGTCGTATACGCTGAGTTGGTGCCATACTTCGGGGACCGCGAATCTCTTGATGGTGCTCTGCAAGAGATCGGAGCTATGCTCACGCCCATCGATTCCTTGATCGCGTTTGAGGCTGGATTGCGTTGGAAGCTGTATCGCGCCGCGGGAGGCCCACGTGAACGCATAATCACGGACTTTTTGATCGGCGCTCACGCATTGGTGTCCGCTGATGCTTTCCTAACCCGTGATCGGGGATTCTTCTCTACATACTTTCCTGAATTGCGGGTTCGTGCTACTTCGTAACCCGATTCGGAAGCTATTCCCACCTAAACGCCTTAACCGCCAGCACGAATGCGATCGCCGCCCAAACCAACAACCCCAGCAACGACGCTCCTTGAACAAACAACGTCTCTCCGCTATTGACCATCGCTCGCATCGCGTCCGCAAGGAAAGTAAGGGGGAGCCATCGTGCGATGGCGACCACCCAATCAGGGATGACAGAGTGCGGGATGAAGACGCCGGATAGGAACATCATCGGCAACGTGATTATGTTTGCTAGCGGCGCGGCCGTGTTCTCAGTCTTAGCGATGCCAGAGACGGCTAGTCCGAGCGCGGCGAATCCGAACCCGCCGAGGATGATCAGCGGTATAACTTCGAGCCAGAACATCGCGTAACCGGGCGAGACTTCGACGCCGGATACGAAGATGCCGACGAGCAGGAGGACGTATGTCTGCATGATCAGCAGCAACATTCGGGTGAAGAGCAAGCCCGCGAGGTAGTGTCTGGGGTTGATCGGCGTGGCATGTAGTCTCTTCAAGACGCCCTGGTTGCGGAGTCTTACAAGGGTGAAGACAAGCCCGAAGAGAGCGCTTTGCATGATGGATAGCGAGACGATGCCAGGCACGACGAATCCTTTGTAGCCCTGCCCGCGTCCAGCGACTTCCGTGAGCGACACCGTGGCCCAGTTTTCGACTCGGTATTCGGGCGGGACATCAGCGACCGTCTTGAAGACACCATCCAAAACTTGGGCCAAGATGGTGCGCGCAGTCTCTGCTTCTTGCGCGCTTCTGCCGTCATACGTCAGATCAATCACAGAAGTCGAGCCAGGTTCGCCGAAACCTTCCGGGATCACCATCACTCCGGTGATATCCCCTTCGAGGATGCCGTCCCGCAAAGTATCTTCGTCCTCGGATTCAGGGACATTGAAGAGAGGCTCTCCATCGAACTCGCCCTTCAACACCGAGACCAATACCTTGGATGCATTGTTATTCGCGTTGTCTACGATGCCAATTTCAGGCGGTTCGAATCCGCCGAAGTTGAAGAGCCCGAAGACGACCATCATCACGGTCGGGAACGCGAGCGTCCAGAATAGCGCGGCGCGGTCGCGCAAGAACATTTTCAGCTCGGCAATTATGAACGCTTGGTAAATTCGCATGGTCGTCGTTACAGCCCCTCATCCCTTTGGACGGACGTTCCGTCCGCTGAAGCGCCCACCGGCGCGGGAATGACGGTGATTTGGCGGTCCGCTACTCAACTAGACTCCGCCCCGTCAGATCGATAAAAACGTCTTCCAAAGTCAGCACACCATCCTTGCGCACCGATTCGGCACCCCGCGATTTCAGCTCATCAATAAGTGCCTGCGGCGTGTCGTTGGCAACGATATTCCCGTGGTCAATCACCGCCACTCGATCGCACAACACCTCCGCCTCCTCCATGTAGTGCGTCGTCAGCATGATCGCCATGCCTTCGGAGCGCAAACCGTCAATGAGGTCCCACATGTTCCGCCGTGCCTGCGGGTCGAGGCCGGTCGTCGGTTCGTCGAGAAACATCGCCACCGGATCGTTCACTAGCGCAACCGCGATCGACAATCGTTGCTTCTGTCCGCCAGATAGATGCTTGTATTGAGACTTTGCCCGATTAGCAAGATCCACCTTGGCGAGCACCTCCTCAGCGTCTACACCGGAGTCGTACAGAGTGGCGAAGAGCTGCACCGTCTCGCGCAGGTTCAAGTTGTCGAAGAACGCATTCTGTTGCAGCTGAACTCCAATCATCCCCTTGACGCGCTTCGAATTCTTGGTCACGTCCAAACCGTTGATGTACGCCTCGCCGCTGTCAAGGTCGCGCAAGCCCTCGAGAATCTCGACCGTCGTCGTCTTACCTGCGCCATTAGGCCCCAACATCCCGAAGATCTCGCCGTGATGAACCGCGAACGAGATGCCATCAATCGCGACCAGGTCATCGTAACTCTTCCGGAGGTCACGGACCTGGATGACGATGTCGTTGGAATGCGACGGAGTATCGGGTTGGGTCGACATTTGATCCCCAAATGCCACTACGCTTCGACCTTGCGAACAACGTCACCAACGCGAATCTTGCCAGGACGAATTACCTTGGCATTCGCTCCGCGCCGCCGCTGTCGCATTGCCACCTCTCCGCTCACGAATCTCAACGCATCATTTCCGAAGCGCGACGCGAACTTCACGCATCCCGTATGCGGCGCCGCAGTTAGTTCCACGACCGCCGCCCCGATACGGAGCCGCGCTCCTGGAGGTAGGTTGTCGTGACTCAGGTCGATATCGACGAAAAGCTGATCGCCGGCCAGCTGCCAGCGCGCCTCGCCACCTGCCACGGCATCGATCACGCGCGTGTTAATCAGCGTCAATTGTGCTTCCGGGTTCGCCGACCCATCCGCAGTGCTGCTGCTCCCTCGATCCAACCAGTTGTCACCAACCAATCCGGACTCCGCATCTATCTCGCCAGATGCCACCAACTCCCTCTCGCCCACGCCCGGTCTCGTCGAGATCATCTTGAGTCGGCCCTCGTCGGCGGGCGACGCCATAATGTGTTGGAGCGCCGATTCCAACTCATGCAATGTCGAATGCTTAACCATAAGCAAAGTGTAAACTCATGGGTTGAATATCGGAACCATCGCCTGCTCCACCGCGAGGAGTCGGCCTGAGTGATTTCGAACCGACACCAAGGAGTCCAAGTAAATGTCTGCGAAACGGGTTAACAGAGCTGTCGAACTGCTCTCACAAGACCAGCCGGTCTACTACACCGGCGGCCACACCGGCGCAATTCTGACACACGAGCAAGGCATGAAGGATGCTCACACTTGGGCCGACTACATCAACGTCGGCATGGAACACGGCCCATTCGACCTCGGCGGACTCCAAAACTACATGGAAGGCATGGTCGCCGGGGGCCCCACGAACAGCGGTCACCGCACCCCGACAGTCATCGTCGAAGCGCCCGTTGACGGCTCGACCGAAGACACCGTTCGCTACAACGCATGGCAGTTTCGACAGATTCTCGCACGCGGCGTCCACGGCATCCTCCTCTGCCAGGCAGAGACACCAGACGCTGTCCGTGCATTTGTCGAGTCATGCCGCTATCCACGCGCCGCAAATGGCATCGGATACGGACTCAACCGCGGCACGCGAGGCGTCGGTTCGGAACCTGGCGCGGCTCAGATATGGGGACTCGACAACCCCGAATACATCGCCAAGGCAGACCCTTACCCGCTCAATCCCGACGGCGAGTTGATGCTAGGTATCAAAGTCGAATCCGTCCGCGGCGTCACCAACATCGAGACCATGCTCGCCGTGCCCGGACTCACCTTTGCCGAATGCGGACCTGGTGACCTCCATATGTCCTACGGCGTCGACCGCGGCGCACCGAACACCCCGTTCGACCCGCGGGTCCAAGAAGCCAGCGAGCGAGTACAGAAGGCATGTGAAGAGAATGGCGTCGCATTCCTCGGCGGCGGTTCCGCTGAGACCATCGCCGACCGCCTCGACAGCGGCGTCCGGGTAGTTTCCGGCGCCAACCCTGAAATCGCCGCAATCGGTCGGGCACACACGAAACGGACGATGCCGGTGTAATGCTACCGACCCTCGTCGACACGTACGCGGAAGCGACATCCGACGTACCGGACGGTGCGACGGTGATGATTGGCGGATTTGGCGGCTCGGGTGGACAGCCAACCCGTCTGATGCTCGCCCTCGCCGATCACGCTCCACAGGACATAACCATCATCGGCAACGTAGCCGGCATCTCCAAGACCACCGGCTACGGTTGGCCCCCCCACCTCGAACCGATCGATCAAGGCATATTCTTCGAACTCGGGCTCGCCAATCGAATCATCTGCTCCTTCCCGATACCCGGACAAACTCGCCCGCTCTGCGAAATCGAAAAGGCATGGCGAGAAGGCCGCGCCGAAGTCATCGTCGTCCCCCAAGGCACCCTTGCCGAACGCATCCGCGCTGGCGGTGCCGGTATATCCGCCTTCTACACCCCCACCGGAGTCGGAACCCCCGTCGAAGAAGGCAAAGAGGTCCGGGACTTCAATGGCCGTCCGCACCTGTTAGAGCATGCCCTACGCGCCGATTTCGCCCTAATTCGCGCCCATCGCGCCGACACATACGGCAATCTCGAATACGTCGGCACATCGCGCGCATTCAATCCAGTCATGGCACCCGCCGCAGACATCACCATCGCCGAAGTCGACGAGATCGTCGAACCGGGCATGATCGATCCGGAGAGGGTCGGCACACCTGGTGTCTATGTCAACCGGATAGTCCAGCGAGAACCGAACGACCCGCTGCCCTAACGTTCAATCGACTTGCGGTTTCACGCGCCCATCCCTCCGTCCGACGACGATCAGAAACGTCGGCGCGATCCGAGTGTCATCCAATCCGGGCCATTCGGCGATCGCTTCATCAGACGCGCAAGGTTCGATGAAATCCTCCATGATGAACCCGGCGTTGATCACCCATCTCATCCAGGTTTGGAGAGTGAAGCTGTTGCCGGTGGTCTGGAACGGATACTTGTAGCGCTCGCTGATCCAGTTGAAGACTATCGGCGATTCATCGAAGTAGTCTCCGATCACGAGCGACGTCTTGTTGCCCTCTGCATCGCGTACCCAGTTGCGCGTCTTGGTATCAGTTACAGGATGAGTGTTGGTGAACACTAATCGTCCGCGGTCTCGCAAGGCTCGATAGGCACCCCGAATCACACGTTCGGGGTCGGGCATGTCGACCAGCGAAACGCATGCGGTTACCAGATCGAACGCCCCCTCTCCATAGCTCTCGACGATGGCAGCCGCATCACCTTCAACGTATTCGATGCCGAGTCTTTCCTTTGCCTCCAACTTCCGAGCATGATCAAGTTGGTTTGGCGAGATATCTACACCTACGACCCTCTTCGCACCACTCTTCGCCATCTGGCGGCTAAAGTATCCCGCGCCACATCCGAGATCGAGCACTTCCAAACCCGTCACGTCGCCGCATGCATCGACCATAGCAGGGCCAAAAAAGTTCAACCGATAGTAATCGAGACCGCGTTTTTGGGCATCAGCATATGCATTTGATGCAATGTCCCATTCGCGTCGAACGGAGTTCAAATCAAAGCGTGACGCCAGTTCCTCGTTTGATTTTTCTTGGTCATGACGATGCAGTGAATAGTTGTTTTGGCGACCGCTCGATACGTAGTATCATCTGATACAGACACTGGTTATCTTTGTGTGCGGGAGAATTGAACAATGAATGACATCGTCAGAAGGATGCGTTTCGGTTTAATCATGCGGTTTTGGCTTTTGGGAGTCATTTCCGCTGCAATCTTGACATCGGCTGTCGCCTGCAGTGAAGATCCGGAGCCGACGTCTACCCCGCTACCTGAGCCTACAGCAACTACCGCTCCGCAACAAGCGGCGGCAACTACAGCACCGGCAGCTACCACCGCGCCGGAGCAGCCGACGGCAACCGCCGTGCCGCCCACGGCAACGCCCGAGCCGGAAGTGGAAGTGATCGATGCCGATCCTCTGAACATCGTTGCTACGAGCAACATCGTCGGCGAGTGGGTCTCCATAGTGGGTGGCGATCGAGTAGATGTGCTCAACCTGGTGCCGCGTGGCGTGGATCCACATGGATACCAACCCGGCGCACGCGACATCGCTCGTGTCGCCGATGCTGAAGCAGTGTTCGCTGTTGGCCTGTCGCTTGAGCAGGAGTGGTTGGAAGACCTGATCGATAACGCGGCTGCCGACCACGACGCGGTGATTGAACTTGGTGAGCGAATAGATCCGATCGAGTTCAGCTTCGAGGGTGGGGATGACCACGGTGAAGAGGCTGAGGCGATGGAGCATGGGGAAGAAGAGGGTGCGACCTTAACAGGCAGACTTTTGGTGGGCGACGCCGACTCGGACCATCTGATGGTTGTTGACCTGATGACGGAAGAGGTATCGGAACTCGACATCGGCCTGCCTGGACCCGTTTCGGCAATCTACGCCAGCCCGAACCATCGTTTCGGGTACGCTATCTACCGCGGCGATGAGGGTGACCATGCGGTCCACACTATCGACGGCGGTGTGTTCCTCGTGCCGCACGGCGACCATGAAGATTTGGTTGTGGTGCCTGTGAGCGAGGTGGGACTGACTGTTAACGACGAGCGTCCGATCCACTTCACAAACGGTGGTGAATGGTCGGCGATTTTCAACGATGGGACTGGTCGCGCGGCGCTGATGAATGAGCACGAGATCGAGGAGGAAGGCCACGCGTACGAGATCCCGTATCTGAACACCGGCCTGCAACATGGGGCGGCAGTACCGATTGAGAACGATCTTTTTGCCGTAACAGTCGCCAACCCGGACTACCCCGACACAAACCCCAGCAGCTTGCCCATCGGTGTCGAGATCAGGAACCTTGACGATGAAATCGTCTGGGACGAGAGCCGGGAAGACTGTCCCGGTATGCATGGCGAAGCGCACAATCACGACGGCTCGGCGTACGGCTGCCTCGATGGCGTGCTGTTCATCGAGCAGTCGGGCGAGGAGTTCAGTCACTGGACCATCGAAAATCACGAGAGTTTTCCCGAGGGTGCACGAATCGGATCCGTATGGGGACACGAGGATTCCGGTCACTTCTTCGGTAAAGCCACCTTGCGTGGCGAGAACGGGTTTGAGGACCTGGGCATCTGGATGATCGACCCAGAAGGAGATGAGATGACCCTTGCGCTTGCCCCATCCGAAACCAAGAACAGCATGAGCTCTGCGTTCAGCCACGACGGCAGCGCGCTGTACGTACTGACATACGACGGCATGTTGAACGTCATCGACGCCGCCGACGGCGACGTGATCGGCGAAGCCAAATTGACCGATCCCATCGATCCCATGGCCGCTCCCATATTCATCATCGTGGGTGAGACACTCTTCCTATCCGACCGGGCGACTCAACATGTCGTCGCGTTTGATCTAGATCACATGGAAGTTGCCGAAGAGTGGGAAGTCGACGGAACGCCTACTTCGCTTGCGTACGTGGGCATCGTATCGTCGGAAGATCATCCCGAAGAAGGTCACGATCACGACGAGGAAGCTGAGGCGATGGAGGATGAAGAGCATCACGGCGACGAAGACGAAGATGCCGAGGGCGACGAGGGCGAAGGCCACGGCGACGAGGATGAAGATGAGGACCACGCCGAAGATGAGGTAGAGATTCACCATGAACACGATGGTCACGACCACGGTGCGCTGGACCCGCACTTCTGGTTCGACCCTGACCGCGTGATCATTGCAGTGCGACAGATCGCCAAGGAGTTGAGGGAACTCGACCCGGGTTCAGCGGATTACTACAACGCGAACCGCGATGAGTACATAGCCAAGCTCGAAGAACTCGACGGTTGGATCACGGACAGCGTCTCAGCGATCGATGATCACGACCGGATCATGGTGACGACGCACGACGCGTTCGGGTATTTTGCCGCCCGGTTCGGTTTCGAGATCGCCGGAGTGATCATCCCCGGCGGCGGCACCGAGCTGGAACGCTCACCTCAAGAGTTGGCAGAGCTTGTCCACGAAGTGGAGGAAGCAGGTGCATCCGTCGTCTTCGCGGAGGCGCAACTCAGTGATCGGCTCGCGAACACTTTGGCGCGTGAGGCGGGGATCAGATTCGTCGGCGGATTGCATGTGGGCTCTCTCGGCGCTGACGGCAGTGGTGCCGAGAACTACCTAGACTTGATGCGGAGCAATGTTGGTATCATCGTTGAAGCGTTGGCCGAATAGACGTGAATAGATGACACATTCCCAGCACCACAACCCTGAGCTAGAGACACACATCTCCGCTCCCGGCGGTCGATGCTCATAGCACGAGCGTCACGTATGGCGAGAACACCGTTCTCAACGATGTGACGTTCGCCGTGCCGTCGGGAGCGTTTGTGGGTATTGTGGGCCCGAACGGTGCGGGCAAATCCACGTTGCTCAAGACGTTGGTAGGGATAATCGAGCCGTCGGCAGGATAGCCAAGCTCGAAGAACTCGGCGGTTTGGATCACGGACAGCGTCTCAGCGATTGATGATCACGACCGGGTCATGGTGACGACGCACGACGCGTTCGGGTATTTTGCCGCCCGGTTCGGTTTCGAGATCGCCGGAGTGATCATCCCCGGCGGCGGTACCGAGCTGGAGCGTTCACCTCAAGAGTTGGCAGAGCTTGTCCATGAAGTGGAGGAAGCAGGTGCATCTGTCGTCTTCGCGGAGGCGCAACTCAGTGATCGGCTCGCGAACACTTTGGCGCGTAAGGCGGGGATCAGATTCGGCGGCGGATTGCATGTGGGCTCTCTCGGCGCTGACGGCAGTGGTGCCGAGAACTACCTAGACTTGATGCGGAGCAATGTTGGTATCATCGTTGAAGCGTTGGCCGAATAGACGTGAACCGAATAGATGTGAATAGATGACACATTCCCAGCACCAGGACCACAACCCTGAGCTAGAGACACACACATCTCCGCTCCCGGCGGTCGATGCTCATAGCACGAGCGTCATGTATGGCGAGAACACCGTTCTCAACGATGTGACGTTCGCCGTGCCGTCGGGAGCGTTTGTGGGTATTGTGGGCCCGAACGGTGCAGGCAAATCCACGTTGCTCAAGACGTTGGTAGGGATAATCGAGCCGTCGGCAGGATCGGTGCACATCTATGGCATCAACCCTTCGCGGTCGCGCGGCCTTGTAGGCTATGTCCCACAGTCCGAGTCTGTGAACTGGGTCTTCCCAGTTACGGTGTGGGACGTGGTGATGATGGGTCGGACACCGAGTCTTGGTGCTTTCCGGTATGAAACGAGGGCCGACAAGCACGCAGTGATGGATGCACTGCATCGCGTGGGATTGCTACACCGTAAGGATGAGATGATCCACTCGCTGTCAGGTGGACAGCGGCAACGCGTGTTTGTGGCGCGGGCATTGGCACAAGACGCTCGGGTATTGTTGCTCGACGAGGCCTTCAGCGGCGTTGATGTCGGTTCGCAGTACGAGTTGGTGGCGGTCTTGAGGCAATTGTGCGAGGAAGGTCAGACGATCTTGCTGACCACCCACGACTTGGCAAATATGGCGCGGCAATTGGATATGGTGCTGTGTCTCAACGGACATCTTTGCGCCTGGGGGCCGCCGGATGAGGTGTTTACGCCCGACGTGCTGGAGGAGCTGTACGGCCCGCACGTGGCATCCGCTGGAAGCTCTTACACGATCTGAATGGGCAGATTGGTTAAGCATCCATGGATGTGATCTCCTACATCATCGAACCGTTTCAATACGGTTTTCTACTGCGGGCACTCGCGGTGGCGGTGATCATCAGCATCACCTGTCCTTTGGTCGGAGTATTCGTGATCACCCGTGGATACGGCTTCATGGGCGACGCGATGGCACACTCGATATTCCCAGGCATGGCGCTAGCCCTGATCGCCGGTCTGAGCCCTTGGTTCGGAATGCTGCCGGCGGCCCTTGTGTTCGCATTTCTGATCGGTTTTCTTATCCGGAAGACAGGCATCGAGGCAGATGCGGCGATCGGGATACTGTTCGCCAGCCTTTTCGCTCTGGGTATCGTGATGATCTCGATCTGGGGATCCAATGTCAATGTGAACCTTGAGGACATCCTTCTGGGTCAGATCTTGGCGGTAACCGAGAGTGACATTCTGGTAACGCTAGGCGTGACGATTCTGACCTTGGTGATATTCGCCGGCTACTTCAAGGAACTGGTCTTCGTGAGTTTCGATCCGGTGGGCGCCGAAGTGGCTGGAATCCGAGTGGCGTGGATTGACTACCTTCTACTCGCGCTGATCTCGGTAGTGGTGGTAGTAACCATCCAAGCGGTAGGAGTGATCCTGGTTTTGGCGATGCTGATCGCGCCGGCGGCGGCGGCAACCTTGGCAGCGAACAAGATCTTCCACATCATCGGATACGGGATACTCTTCGCTCTGATCGCATCGATTGCCGGTCTCTACACCTCTTACTACGGCAACTTGCCATCGGGTGCGTCGATCGCTTTGGCGTCGGGCTTGATCTTCGCGATCATTGCGGTGATCCGGCGGCGGATCGCTTGAAGCGGGAATAAGCCCGATAGTCGGGTTGCGCGGGCAGGGGTTGACATTTGTTTGCAACCTATGCTAGTGTTCCACACAAGGATTTCGGTGGGTTGGTGAAAGGGGATGGTGCAATGCTGTTCACGAGAACGATAATTGCAATGTCCATCGCGGTGGTTATCGATAGTAGTGATGACTCATGTCGTGGGAGTGGGGAACGCCGAGCCGCCTGTCACAAACGAAGGTCCAGTCATCATCGATGTCCCCGTCGACGCTGATCTTGTCGAACTTGGGCAAGTGCTCCACAACGGCTCCAAGGTACTGGGCAAAGCTGGTCTTGGGTGCGATTTCGACGGGTTCACCGGCGATATCATTCTGACCGTCCACCCCGGCCAAGGTGGCGCAGAGATAACCATCGCGGTCAACGACGAATGCGACCTCATCGTCGAAAGCCTTACGAGAACGACCCCGAAGGCAATCGGCACGTCTGGCGTGACGGGCAAATCAGGAGCGACTGCTGCTGCTTCGGGTACTTGGTACTGGGAAGCATGGGCGTTTCACAGGTTGCGTGGCGAGTATGATCCTGATGGCGATTCCGCTGACGACACTGAGGTTCAGTCTGTAACAGAGGTGGAATTCTGGTTGATAGAGGATTCTGACGGTTTCACATTGAATTCTCCGTCTCCACGAAGCGTCTGCCTAGACACGCCGTGGGAGATCAAAGGATACCGCGGATGCGAAACTTCGACCGTAACCGACACTTCGTCGAGCAAGCACCTGAAGACGCCCGGCTACTTCATATTCCACGGCACACCCAAAGCGAGTTGGAATCAGTCCGCAGGCTACGAGGCGAACACGTCTGGGATCGACAGGGTGTTCTGCCACAGCGACATCAGTCGCCCCGACTTCCTGAAACGCACTTGCAGAGGCGACCGAGCCCCGCCGCAGTAAGGATCGCATAACATAGGCCGCCGCCCCGCCGAACCTCGTTCCACAAACAGACTAGCAGTTGGAATCCTTAGCGAGGAACAAGCGGGGCGGTGGCTTTTTACTTGGTTTCAGGGATGTCGAGATAGATCTCGCAGTCGTCATTCATTGAAAACCTGGGGTGTACGCCCACGTAGCCGTGCGGCAAGAAGCCGAACTCTATCGTTTCCAACTCGCGGCATTCGCCGTTCGGCAGCGGGTTCATCTGGTAGATGACCTGCTCATCAAAAATCTCACTTGAGACCACGAGGATCAATTTTGATTGGCGAGGTGTAGGTGTAGCCCCCGCGACAGTTTGACTGTACCGCGGCAAGTAAACCGCGTCCACCCAATTCCAAAGATCGTCGATGGCCGTGTAGTACGCTTCGCACCAGTCCAGATTCCTCTGTTCGTTGAGGCATGTGTCGAACTCGTAGTCGTTGCCAAATGGTGGATCGTATTCGCTGATCTCACGGGTAACTGCGAAGGTCACGGCGGCGACTGTCGTCCATGAGAGCACAAGGATCAGGGTGCCTACGAGTATCTGGTTGCGGTTCATCGAGGGGATCCTACGGTTCAGGACTTAGCTAGAGCGACAGCAATCGGTAAACCAGGGATTTCCCCCTACTGATTGCGTTGTGGGTGACTGTCCGTTGTAAAGGTCCGATCGCGAGTCCCCTTTTCGCGTAGCGACGGGGGAGTATGCCGTTCAAAGTGATGGTCGACGCGTGCGATTTCTACGCGACTTGATCGATAACAGGATGCTGGCGGCAATCACGGACAATCCGAACCCTAACATAAGCAACGCGGTGTTGACTGAGATCGAATCGCCGCCTGTTCTTGGCAACTGGTCAGGCGTCTCTTCTACAGGTTCGGGCGGTACCGGCAGTTCGAGTTCGTCCAAGTTCGGGAGGACCGCTTCGAACTCCTCGATTGGAGGGATGGATTCCAACGGGTTGCCGTCAAGGTACAGATAGCGGAAACCATCCGCGAACTTCGCCAAAACAGCCGGATCGAACATAGTGATCTCGTTGTTGGACAAGTGGAGATCGGACAACACCTCCCACTCTGCAAACCACGAAGCATCAATCTCTGTGATCTGGTTATCTGAAAACTCGATGCTGACGAAATCGCGTTCGCCAGAGATTCTCGCCACGTTCGTCAGGATAGTTCCCGCGGCTGTCGAGTCGATGGAGGTGTCGTCGAGTTCGATGAACCACCATTCCGATTTCGGCAATCGAGAAAAAGCTGCTCCCAACTGGTCCTGGACATCGGGATCGTTCCAACTACTGAGATCGTTTTCAGAGAAATCGACTCGCCGTAAACCAGGCTCTGCGTTTTCGAGTATCGCAATCGCAGTGTCGCCGTTGATGCCAGTATCGGATAGACGCAGGGTGACGAGGTTCTCGTTCTTTTTGATCGCGTCAACCATCGCGTCGCGGTCTACGTCGTTCCAATCGCTCAAGTCGTTGGATGATAGGTCGATGCCGTCCAGAGTGGTTGATGATCGGTTGGCAAGAAAATCGATCACCGCTTCGCTCGTCGCCCCGGTGTCTGGCATCGAGACCCACTCAAGTTTGGTGAAGTCATCGCGGATCTTCGCCACATCGTCAGAGGTCAACGATATGCCGTCTACCCAAAGATCGGTGATGCCATCCTCTGGTTTGCAACCCGGTGTAGAAGGTTGCGGCAAGACATCCAAAATCTCGTACTCGACACCATCGATCGTGGCACTGGGCAACTCATCAAATTCATCTCTAGCGATCCCTACGGTCCGTAGCGAACAAGGCGGCGAGACGAAGAGGTCTTCAGGCACACCCGCCTGCAAGTTACCTTCAAAGTCGATATGCCTGAGATTGACCTGATCCGAAAGGTCAAATCCACGGACATCATACAGTTGGTTGTGGAATAAAGTTAGATCCTTCAACCCGGTCAGGCCTTTGACGAGATCGTCGGGCACCTCGGTCAGTTGATTCCTGTCGAGGTGGAGAATCTCCAGCGAATCGATTCCTTGGAAGATGTCTGAAGGTAGGCGATTGATGTTGTTGGCATGTAGAAAGAGCTCCCGCAACTGGTCCAACCCGCTGAATGTTCCGATGGGCAATGTCTCTAGCGCGTTATAGTGCAGGTGCAGGTGCGTGATGTTTTCCATATGCCGGAAAACACCATTGGGCAATGAAGCGATTTCGTTGTCATTCAAGTGGAGACGACGCAGGTTGTGAAGTCCGGCAAACGCGTCGGAACCCATCTTGGTGATGCCGCTACCTTCCAGATAAAGCCGCTGCAGGTTGTCCAGACCGCTAAAAGCACCGTTCTCAAGTGTGCCCGTTGACTCGTTGCGGAAGTGCAGAGAGCGCAAGTTAGGCATTCCAGCCAGGACACCATGCGACAGGTTTTTGACGCCGCCAGTGTGCAGGTCGAGGACTCCCAACCCCTCCAAGCCTGAAAACACGCCGATCGGTAAGGAGGAGATGCTGTTTCCATACAACCTGAGCGTCTCCAAGTTGTCAAGACCGCGGAAAATATCTCGCGGCACTGCCTTGATGTTGTTGCCCTGCAACCGCAGCGTCTTAACACTCGCGAGCCCATCGAAGGCGCCGCTATGGATCGTAGTGAGAGAAGGGCTTTTGACTTCCAAAGTCTCCAAGTTGCTCAAGCCTGCAAAGGTGTCGGATCTCAGGAGCACGAGATCGTGTCCGATAATCTCCAACTCTGTCAACGACGTCAATCCAGCGAAATCACCAGATTGGAGCACTGGAGGAGAAATGCTGAGAGATCCTTCGATGGAACCAAGCTCGTCTTCCGTGATATCGGCGCAAGTCGCTTCGGCGCGGGAGTTCTGGACTTCCGCGACTACGGCGCCGGCGACCTCTTCCGTCCGATCGCATATCCCTATAGTCTGGGCAACGACGTTTTCGGCGAGAGGCCTGGTAACGCCCGATCCCAAGCCAATTATCAGCAGCAATACCGTAATTAACCCTAAGTAGACGTTGTATCTGCTGGAGAGCGGTGTTATTGACATTAGGTTTCAGTTTCTGTGTATGTTTGAATCGCCAGAATTCGATACATTATCCATTTTGCCTTGACTCCTTTTGACACAACGTCTTAATTGTGTTGGTGCTTGGCACGATTCTAAATTACCGCATTTGGTTGAGCAAGAAATCCGCTGAATAGGGTTGTCGTAGAGAAATTGCTGGGAGTATTGTGGCATTTTACGGAACAACGTGTAACATTAATTTAAGTTCGCTGAAACTATAGGCTTTATGTAATCGGCGGCAACGGAACGCTTCGCACTGTCGAAGCAAGTGAAATAGACTCAAGGAGAGAAAATGGCTGCTACACATACCCATGAGACGCATGAATGTGATGGGCACGAGCATCACGCCGACGAGCACATTCACGACATGCACGAGTGCGACGACCACGAGCACCACGGTGATGAAGAGGATCACGTCCACGACATGCACGAGTGCGACGATCACGAGCACCACGCCGACGAGCACATGCACGACGACCACGAGTGCGACGACCACGAGCACCACGCATAAACTTCGATCTACGTTAGGGGACCTGCCGAGGCATCGAGTCCGGCAGGTCGTCTAGAGCCAAGAACACGAAGCAGAAAGGCACCTAGATGGTGCCTTTTTTGTTGTTGAATTGACGCGTTCCGGTTAACCGCTCGAACCCGAGCTTCCGCCAGCACCAAGTTGTGCAGTTAAAAACTCTGCCGCGCCCTGGCTAGCAGGTAGCTGACCAGATGATTTTCGGTGCAACCCGATAATGTCTGTTCGATCTGCACCGTGAGGTGGTGAATCCGATGATCGTCTCTAGCGATATCTCTGATATACCGCAACAACGAGTCTGTGTCCTCTTTGCTCAAATCCGGGTCGACCAGAACGTGAGCCGTCATCGATTCGTAGCCCGACGCGATCGTCCAAACGTGGACGTCATGAACAAGAGTGACACCAGGCAGATCCTCTAATTCGCCACACAAACGCTCAACGTCGACGTGCTTCGGAACGCCTTCCAATAACACCACAAACACCTTCTTGGCCAGGCCCCAGCTACTCCAAAGTATCAGCACGCCAATTAGAACGCTAAGGATCGGGTCGATCAACATCCAACCGGTCGTAATGATCACGACTCCCGATATCACAACCCCGACTGAACCCATCAAGTCGCCCATTACGTGCCAAAATGCGCCTTCGACGTTCAGACTGTGCTCGGAATTCCGGTGCAATATCCACGCCGCAACTATGTTGACAATCAGACCCAACGTACCTATGACCAACATCAATGGCCCGTCGATGTGGGTCTCTTCGATCCCGCGGAATCGGTGATATGCCTCAAAGAAGATCCACGCCACGATAATCCATAGTGACAACGCATTGATTAACGCCGCAAGGACCTCAGCACGCCGAAATCCATATGTACGCGATGCGTCTTCAACACGATCGCCGATCCACAATGCGAGCAACGCGAGCGCGATCGCCATAGCGTCAGTAACCATGTGACCGGCGTCAGCCAACAGCGCAAGGCTTCCCGACAAGATACCGCCGATCAACTCGGCGACCATAAATCCGCCGATCAATACCAGCGAGATTACTAAGCTGCGACGACCCGCTTCACGGAAGTCGTGGTCATGGTCGTGTCCGTGATGCCCGTGATCATGGTCATCATGACCGTGTGAATCATCCGAGTGGTCATGCGCATGATCGGAGTGGTCATGACCGTGAGAATGATCGGAATGGTCGTGATCATGTTCACGGTGGTCGTGTGAACTGTGCGAGTGACCCGAGTCGTGGTGACCGTCGTGAGAATGACCATGCTCACCGTGACCACGGCGCTGAACGGCTTCTTCGTCTGGCTCTTTCGTTGAGGGTGTATGCACTATATCGTCGCGCTCAGTTTAACCTAGCGCGGAAATGTCAATCATCCGCCGAACCGATCGTCTCTTCATTGGATAAACATCCAGATTGGATCTATCGACAATATATCTGTATTTTATGTGTTGTTTCGGATTGGTGTGCGTATTGAATCGTATTCTATTGAAATTTTGCGTTCATTCGGCGCTTTCAGCTACACACCGCGGACAGATGTCGTACACCTCGATGCGATGATCGATAACCTCGCCCATCACACCCCGAACCGATCCACTTAGCGCATCGATCGCATTCTCGATTGCCTCGGCATTGAAGTAGCGGACAGCAGTGCAGACCGTGCACACGGCATGGTGATGATGCGCCGGTATCATTGACGCTCCGGTCTCCAAATCCAAGTCCGCGGATACGCTGTATGCCATCTCATCGCCTGGCATCACTACCTTGCAAATGATGTCCGCATCCTGAAGTATTTTGAGCGTGCGATACACAGTGGCGCGGCCAATGTGCGATAGTTGACCGCAGATATCTTCGGCCGTAAAAGTGCGAGGGACGTTCGAGATACACTCGATGATCTCGCGCCGCGGAGCCGTAACCCGAGCGTTTCTATTGACTAACGCCGCAACTATCGATTCTGGCGTTCTCGGCATGAACTAGTCCTCCAAGGTGACCCGAACCGCGTCGGCGATCTTCTCCGAAGACGGGTACACCAACCGCTCCAGAACCGGAGTGTAAGGAATGTGAACCTGTTCCGCGGCCACTTTCATGATCGGGGCCTGCAGATCCCAGAATCCTTCCTGTGAGACGATGGATGCGATCTCAGACGCCGCGCTGCACACCTTGTGCGCCGGATCCGCGATAACCAAACGACCAGTCTTCGCGACCGACTCCAAAATCGTCGATTTGTCCAAAGGCACCAGCGTACGGGGATCGATCACCTCAACAGAGATGCCATCTTCCTCCAACTCCTCGGCCGCCCTCAGAGCCATCGGAACCGCGCCCGCAATTGCGACGACGGTTACATCTGAACCGGACCGTGGAACATCCGCAACTCCAAACGGCACCAGTGCCGCGTCGCCCTCCTCGACCTCGCCAGTCGCGCCTCCCAACGTGCCGTCCTCGAAGACGATGCACGGGTCGTTGTCACGAATCGCGGTCTTCAGCAATCCCTTGGCATCGCGCGGCGTTGCCGGAACGAGGATTTTGAAACCCGGCATGTTCATGAACATCGGGTAAGAACGGTCCGAGTGGTGAGCTGCTGAACCTCCGCCATAGAACATCGTCGCTCGATACACAACCGGCAACGTTGCCTGACCGCCAAACATGTATCGCATTTTGGCCGCTTGGCTGACGAGTTGGTCCATCGCAACCCACATGAAACTGGTCAACGTCTCAACAATCGGACGCATTCCCACAAGTGAAGCCCCGATGGCGGCGCCAAAGAACCCGTTTTCTGAGAGCGGAGTGTCGAGAACGCGCTTCTCGCCATATTTGTCAAGTAAACCCGCCGTCGCGCCGTAAACGGAACGTCGGATGTCTTCGCCCATGATGAACACGCTCTGGTCGCGGTCCATCTCCTCCATGATCGCTTGGTTGATCGCTTCTACATAGATCGCTGTGGATGCCATTTTGATGCCGGTCTCTATCGCTAACTTGACTGTTCGGTAGTTGATTGGTCCCGATTTCCCTACGCTTTAATAAGGAGCGTTGCAGGTCGATCAGGGTAGTGGAATAGGATCCGCCCACATGTCGTCATAAAGTTCTTCGGGTTCCGGATACGGACTGTTGCGAGCGAATTCTACCGCTTCATCAACCTCGTCCGCCTTCGCTTTTGATATGGCGTCGCACTCTTCCCTTGTAAGAATACCTTGCGTCGTGAGTGTGTGTTCCAATACGTCTATCGGATCCCGTTCGCGCCACTCGTCGATCTGACCCTGGGTGCGGTACTCGCCCCGACGGACCCGACCTAGACCTAACGAATGCTCCTCGTAGCGATAAGTCAGCGCTTCGATCAACGTCGGCCCTTCGCCGGATCGTCCCCTAGCAACCGCCTCGCGCGTCGCCTCATACATCGCGACAGCGTCCTGCCCATCGACCAAGATGCCGGGCATGCTGTATGCAGCTGCGCGATCAGAAATGTGCTCAACCGATACCGAGTCGTGATACGAAGTGGTCACCGCGAACTGGTTGTTCTCGCAAAGGAAAATGACGGGAAGGCTCCACAGCGCGGCTAAGTTCATCGATTCATGGCACGCTCCTTGATTCGAGGCACCATCACCGAAGAACACCATTGAGACAAAGTCTTCGCCGCGGATCTTCGCCGCCAACGCGGCTCCCGTGGCCACCGGAACAGAAGAAGCGACAATCCCCGATTCGCCCAAGATGCCGATCGAGAAGTCCGCCAAGTGCATCGAACCGCCCTTCCCCTTGCAGTAGCCGTCGACGCGTCCGTATAGCTCTGCCATCGCGCGTTTGACGCTGCCACCCTTGGCAAGCGGGTGCCCGTGCGAGCGGTGGTTGCCCGCGATGTAGTCGGTATCCTCGAGTGCTGCACATGCCCCCACCGCCACAGCTTCCTCGCCAATGTAAGGATGTGCCGCACCGGTGAACTCACCTGCCGAATGCACTTCCATGACGCGCACTTCGAAATGGCGTATCAACCACATCCGCTCCAGCATCTGCACCAATTTTTCCTTGCTAACGTTCTCCAACTCAACTGCTCCCAGGATTTAAGTGATATTCGACATCACATTCAAGATATGCGCGCGTCTCGCATCGCCAATATGTTATTCGATAATCGCGCAAACAGGAGAATCCCCTCGTGAAACCGTCGATCAACAACGGGCCCCGCGCGATGTACTCACGACCAAACCCTGATGCGATAGAATCTGACCACCGAATAAGTCACGTTACGAGGCACTTGATGCCCTCCGAAAAGATTCCCTACACATCGGCCATAGAACTCGCCGAGAAGATGTATCACCGGCGCATCAAGGACGAAATCGGTGATGCGCTCAACGGTCAATGGATCGTCATCGACGTCAACTCGGGCGAGTACGAAATCAACGAGGACGGATACGTAGCGCTCGAGACGCTTGAAGCGCGGCTCGCAGACGTTGACCACGTTTTTGTACGCGACGGCGAGTTTCTGCCGGGAGACCTCCTTGGGTTAGTCAAGGTGGTCTGGTCGAACGTCCCCCAGGAAGAGATCGACGCACTGCCGCACGATGGGTCACTCGACTACAAACATTACCTCTACGGTTTTCCAAAACGCGACAAATATCCATGGGAAGAATAATCTACGTCGATTCCGGCTTTTTGATTGCACTCTTCGACCCGAACGACAGTTCATGTTTGGCGGCTCATCGACTCCCTTCCACGTTTCGAAATGACGAGCGTGTTCGTCTCGCTCTTCCGTGGGACGTAATCAACGAATTCCTAGCCCACTTCAGTCGGCACGGACCCACAATCAGAAAGTTGGTCGCGGGGTTTATTCGGACCATGCTTAGCGACGAAAAATTCCTAATCGAAAACGTTGATTTACCGATTTACTCGATCGCTCTCGACCTGTACGATTCTCGGCTCGACAAGCGATACAGCATGGTCGATTGCATCGGCATGACCATCATGCGCCGGGAAGGCATCAGTGAAGTTGTCACCACCGATCGCGATTTCGTCCAAGAAGGCTTCCTCAATTTGATGGGTAGAACCGCCTAAGTCACGCCCATCTTTGCTCGCACATTAGAATCGCGGCATGATTGATGAAGCCAACATTGAAGCTCGGGCTGGCAACGGAGGCAGAGGGATGGCTATGTTTCTGCGTGAGGCTTTGCGGCCGTTGGGTGGACCAGCTGGCGGCAACGGCGGCAACGGCGGGTCGGTCGCCCTAGTCGCGGACCCCTCGCTCAACACGCTGCTCAAGTTCCGCTGGCGACGACATTTCATCGCCGGTAACGGCGGACACGGCGCACGCAACAAACGTCACGGCGCCAACGGCGATCATGTCGATGTCACCGTTCCCGTCGGCACCGAAGTGTGGCAAATCGGTGAACGTTCGGGTGAACCCGAGATATTTCTGGGTGATCTGGTGCGACCTGGACAACGACTCGAGGTGGCGATCGGCGGCCGAGGCGGGCAGGGGAACGCGGCATTCGTCACATCGGTTAATCGCGAACCACTGCTCGCTGAAGCTGGTGAAGACGGCGAGACCGTCAAACTCCGATTGAATCTAAAGATTCTCGCCGACGTCGGTCTCGTCGGGATGCCAAACGCCGGAAAGTCCAGTCTCCTAACCGCCATCAGCGCCGCACGTCCTAAGATCGCCGACTACCCCTTCACCACTCTCGAACCAGTTCTCGGCATCGTGGAACATGGTATCGACGCATTCGCAGCGGTCGACATCCCCGGGTTGATCGAAGGCGCTTCTGAAGGTATCGGTCTCGGCCACGAGTTCCTAAAGCACATGCAGCGCACACGGCTTCTGGTCCACATCGTCGACGGCAGTGAAGGCGAGCCCGGCGAACGGATTCGCACTATCAATCACGAGTTGGACGCCTTCGACGCGCGCTTGGCCCGAACCCCACAGATCATCGTAGTGAACAAACTTGACCTCGAGGAAGTCGAATTGTTGCGAGATGAAATCGAAGTCGAGATACGTGCCGCAGTAGGCGAAGATACACCGATCTACTTCATTTCAGCCGCGACGCGGCAAGGTATCGATGAACTCGTCGCTGCAGTTTCCTACCGCTTGGCCAACATTCGCAAAGCGCAAATCAGATCTTCCGAGGCGGTCTTTGGTCCGAACCATCTCGAAGACGACGACCCTCTAGAAAAAGATAATCTGCCGGTCTTCCGGACACGCGGCGGCAACCCGAAGATGGTCGTACGCGCCGGAGACAACACATTCCGAATCGTTCACGACCGCGCCGTGAGACTCGCCCTCGGCTCAAATCTCGACAACTGGGACGCGCTCGTCCAGTATCATCAGCGTCTCGAGCGCATGAACGTCACCAACGCCTTGCGACGCGCCGGCGCGAAGGAGGGGGATGTGATCTTGGTCGGCGAATGGGAGTTCGAGTGGCATTGAACGGAGCCTGTCATTCCCGCGCAGGCGGGAACCTAGGGAATAGTAAAAACAGCCGTTTGATTGTCGTATTTGGTGGCACGTTTGATCCGGTTCACAACGGCCACATCGCCATCGCACGGTGCCTGCGCGACGAACTCGGTGCCGCCCAAGTCCTGATGATTCCCGCCGGCCAGCCATGGCTCCGAGACCGCCCGCCGATAGCATCGCCCACAGAACGCCTACGGATGGTTGAACTGGCCACCGAAAACGAAACTGGGATCGAGGTATCGGGCATCGACGTCTTCCGCGAAGGCACGACCTATTCGCTCGACACAATCCGCGATCTACGGCAAGCCCACGGTGACGAATTCGAATACATCCTAGCTGTTGGGTCCGACGCCGCGGCGACGCTGCATCGCTGGCACCGTTACCACGAACTAGCTCAATCCTGCACCTTCGCGGTCATCCAGCGACCCGAAACAACCCTCGATCGCGGATTGTCATTGCCCACGGATACGATCTCGATTGCCGGTCCAATGATCGATGTCAGCGCCTCGAAAATCAGGGGATTTTACGCCGCGGGTGACATCGCCGCGGCAAGAAACCTAGTACCAGATTCGACACACAGATTTATCATCGAAAAGAGACTTTACCGATGCAATACGACGAAGCCATAACCCGCGCTGAGATGCTTTTGAGACGTTCGCTCATGTTGGACGCTCTACGCTACGGTGAGTTCACTTTGACTTCTGGTGCCACTTCCAGCTACTACTTCGACGGCCGTTTGCTGACTACCGACGGCGAGAGCGTTGAGATCATCACCGACCTATTCGTGGACATCTTGATGCGTCGCGACATTCATCGTTTTGGCGGGCCCGCCGTCGCAGCGGTGCCCATCATCGGAGCCGTCGCCCTATCGGCATTTACCAAACAATTCGATCTCAAAGGCTACTTCGTCCGCTCCGATCAGAAGCAACACGGAATGGGCAAACAGCTTGAAGGTCACATCTCACCAGGCGACCGTGTCGCAATTTGGGATGACACCATCTCTACTGGCGGGTCGCTGCTCAACGCCGTTGATGCCGTCGCCGCCTTACCAGCAGAAATCCAAATCGCGTGCTGCATTCTCGACCGTAAACAGGGCGGAAGCGACCACCTAAAAGAACGTTCCATACCACTCTTCAACATCCTTGCAAGCAACGCAGATGGCCATGTTGTAGTCGACAAAGAATCGTTGGCGAACTGGTTTGAATAGCTGGACCTTGAAGGAGGAGCCCGAGCCCGGGCCTCAACGAGCCCGGTCAATCGAAGCCATTACCGCCGGGTCGCTGCTCATATTCTCCGCCATCGCTGCGGCCGCCATGGTGTGGACACGCCTTCAGGCAGGCATTGACCAACCAACCTTCGAAGAAACACTAGCCGCGATCGATCAGAACACGCTTTGGTACACGTGGCACGGCATGGCGCGAACATTCTTCGGCGCGTTGCTCATCGCCGCGGCAGTATTTCTCAAACCCGCCATGCTCCTAGCACGAGGTTGGCAGCTGCGACTGTCCAGCGTTCTTCTCAGCCTTGGTGGCATCGCCATGATCATCTCGGGAGTTCTAGTGATCTTCATCGTTGCCGTCTACCGGGTCGATACCTTCGACCTAGAGAGCTTCGATCACTACCGCGAGATCGCCGGAAGCATCGGCAACACCCTTATCGGATTGACCATCGTCCTTTTGTCCGTCTTGCAATGGCGGCTAGGTGGCTTTATGAAGCCGGTAGCCTTACTCGCTCCATTTGTGGGTATCGGAATGACCATCGTTTGGGTAGACGCTGCAACAATCTTCCACCGAATCTCCGGAACTGGCTTCCTAATCTGGCTTCTCACCACGGCGTTAGTCCTGATCGCGGGAGCGTTCACTTCGGCACGAACAAAGTCAGTCGTTGGCACGGACGACAGCGTCCAAAAGCTGTGGATCTAAGTTCGCGACTAATTGTCAACATCCTCGCGACTTCCACGCGAGAAACTGTCAACTAACCGCGAATTTGAAATTCGCGAACACGCCACCACCACGTACGCCATTTAGTCCGTCGAGATTTCAACAACATCTCGACACCTTATCAGCATCCCTGCAACCCGAAATCAGAGCCGATCCCCGTTCAGTGACCGGCGTCCGAACAACATCTTGACGTTTTCGACGTGCTTGTTGTGATTGTTATCTAAATGTTCAATCTAGAAGTACACATTCTGTACAACTAAACATCCAGATTCCTAACCTCAAGCGCATTCGCCCGGATGAAGTCGCGCCGCGGACCGACTTCTTCACCCATCAAGGTTCGGAAGATGTCGTCAGCGCTTATCGCGTCCTCCGCTGTTACCTTCAGCATCAGGCGGAAATCCGGGTTCATCGTGGTGTCCCAAAGCTGATCTGGGTTCATTTCACCCAAACCCTTGTAACGTTGGATATTGATACCACTGGTATCCGAGTTGTCCTCCAACGCCTCCGGAAGTTCTTCCCAACTGAAGCCACCGCCGATGACCTTGCCCGTCTTCTTGAGCACGAATCGATCTGCAGCGATGAAATCTGCAACCCGCGGGTAAATCCGTTTCGCACGGCGAATCGCCGGGTTGTTGTAGACATCCTCCGTCAGTTCGTAATCGTTGATCTGGAACGTTACCGGCGTGTCGTCTTCCTCTTCGTCGTCCAACGGTTCTTCATTCACTTCCCTCGTGAACGATGCCCCCGTCTCGTTGACGCTCTCGTCGAAGAGATCGACTTGGAACGAACTGTCCTCGCTGAAAAGATCCTCGTCATCGTCGAGGCCTGCAATGATCTCCGACGAGCGATCCTTCGTGAACGATAGGTTCTGCCACTCGGCGTCGCGGATCAAGTCAAAAAAGACGTCGTCAGGAACGCCGATCGCCCGGGCGATGTCGATCGCCTCTCGGAACTCTCGGAGCTGTGTAACGGTGATGCCAAGTTGCGTGCCCTTGACCGTGATCTTGTCGTCGTCATCCTCAGCCTCGATTGCGAGACCGTTAAACGCACGTTCAGCCATCCAAGTGTCAAGTTCGCTATCGGCATATAACCAATTGCTGCGCCTGCCTTTCGACGCCTTGTAGAGCGGCGGTTGGGCGATGTAGAGGTAACCCTCGTCGATCAAATCCCGCATGTGGCGGAAGAAGAACGTGAGCAAAAGCGTACGAATGTGGGCGCCGTCGATGTCCGCATCGGTCATGATGATGATGCGGTGGTAACGGAGCTTCTCCGAGTCGAAATCCTCACCCATACCAGCGCCAATCGCCGTGATCAGCGCTGAAATCTCTTCGTGCGCGAACATTCGCTCTGGCCTGGCCTTCTCAACGTTCAGGATCTTGCCCTTGAGCGGCAGGATCGCTTGGAACTGACGGTCCCGACCCTGTTTGGCAGACCCGCCGGCCGATTCGCCCTCAACGATGTAAAGCTCTGATCGAGAGGGATCCTTCTCGGAACAGTCAGCGAGTTTGCCCGGCAGTGATCCGCCGTCCATCGCGTTCTTCCGGATGATGAGGTCGCGAGCCTTCTTGGCAGCCTCACGCGCGCGTGCCGCAGTTGAAGCCTTGTCGATGATGATCCGAGCTTCGTCAGGATGGTCCTCAAGGAACTCGCTCAGGTGTCTACCCACAAGTGTCTCGACTGCCGGCCGAACCTCCGGGTTACCTAGGCGGCCTTTGGTTTGACCTTCGAACTGCGGGTCCTTGACCTTGACGCTGATGACCGACATCAATCCCTCGCGCACGTCCTCACCTGAGAGCGTCGCCACTCCGTCCTTGCCGATGTTCAAGAGGTTGTTTTTCTTCGCGTAGTCATTCAACACCCGAGTAAGAGCAGAACGGAAGCCAGTGACATGCGTCCCTCCGTCGCCAGTACGGATCACGTTGGCGAACGAGAGGCAGTTCTCGACGAACGACTGGTTGTATTGGAACGCGACCTCTACCGAGACGTCGTCCGTCGTCCCGGCGGCAAAAACCACACTGTCGTGAATCCCGCCGCGCCGGCGGTTGAATGTCCGCACGAAGCTGCGAACTCCGCCATCGAAACGGAACGTGACATCGTTATGCGGCCAGTGCGTCTCCTCATGCCAATCGCTCCGAAGCCGGATCGCTAGGCCTTGATTCAGGTAGGCCATCTCGCGCAACCGACCGGAAACTCCATCCCAGTCATACTCAACCGACGGAAACACGTTGCTATCCGGCAACCAGGTAACCATCGTGCCGTTTCCTGGTAGATCCGACGATGTTTGCCGTCGCTGCGACATGTCGTTAACCGTGATACCTCTCTCAAAGCGCTGCGAATACACGTAACCATCTCGCCGAACCTCGACAACCGTCCACTCCGAGAGAGCGTTAACAACCGACGCGCCGACGCCGTGCAACCCACCAGACACCTGGTAACCCTTGCCGCCGAACTTCCCGCCCGCGTGAAGCGTTGTCATCACCGTCTCGAGCGCCGACTTGCCCGTCTTGTCATGCATGTCGACAGGTATCCCGCGACCATCGTCAATGACCGTTACCGAGCCGTCCTCGTGGATATGAATATCAACCGTCGAGGCGAATCCCGCCATCGCCTCGTCAACGCTGTTGTCAACGATCTCACGGACCAGGTGGAACACGCCCTCGGGACCGGTAGTGCCGATGTACATACCCGGACGCTTGCGGACGGCCTCCAAGCCCTCCATGACGGTAATGTCTTGAGCGTTGTATTCGGCGGATCCGGCGTGTCCGTTACCGTCTGTTGCGATGGTGGTTTCGGTGGTCATAGGCCTCCAAGCTGAGAGTCCGATCGGTGCCTTTCGCCAATGCCTCACCCACCACACAACCTACGACCAAGAACTCGGTATGGATTGGGCGCCTCTCGCGTACGCGCGTGCGCGCGTCTTTAAGAAACGCGGTTTATCTTCCCACAATCTTATCAGTCTACCCCGCCCAAATCTCGATTCCAGTTGCGTTCAAACGGGATTCGAGCCCACATTTTCCCAACTTATGAGTTTGAAGGCCGATTCGGCGTCTCGGTTGCGTCACCACCCGTGAGTGCACCACGTTCATCATCTCCGATAACCAATTCACCAAGAATTGCACTCCAAGCCTCCGCCTGCTCATGATCCGGCAAGTCACTCATCGCCTCCAACGTCGCTTGGGCCGCGACCCGTACCGCTTCTGCCTCCGTGACATCCAAGTCAGACGCCACCTCCCTCGCCTGGCTGATTACTATCTGCGGCACGTCGGCTTCCGTCAAGCCGGACTCTATCGTACCAGCCATCGCGCCCCGGACTGCGCCGTCAAGCACGCCGAGAGGATCGGCCGAAATCTCGTTCGTAGCCGTTATCGATGTCCTCAGCACCGCCTCGAACTGTGTCGCCGTTCCTGATCCAGCATCGGCAATCGCATGCACCGCGCCATTCGCCACACCGAACGCAATCTGCGCACCTTGCGAACTCGCATCGCGAGCACCTCGGGCAGCTGACCTAACGGCAGTCCTAACGTGACCGCCAACCCCACGCGCCGTTCTGCCGCCTTGGGTTGTAGTTTCGATCAACGATCTCGTCGCCGCCGAGATTTGGTACGCGGTAACCCCAACCGCTATATCCAATCCCGACACCCTAGGCACATATCGGGCGGTCATCGGCAAATGCGAAACGAACCCGCCTCCCGGTATCGCACCGAGCATTCGCAGATTCTCCCGGGTTTGGCGATTGAGCTCGTCGAGAACGATCTCCGTTTCGGTTTCACCCGCTTCGCTGATCTTCGACAGCGTCGGAATCACCAAGAAGCCGAGCAAGAACGCAATCGCGAACAAGAAATCGTACCCAGTCAATGAGAACGCCGGAAGCTCAATGACATCCGAAAGATCGATCCACTGAACGGCGATTCTGAAACTGCGGGTATCGAAAAAGTCAGCGAACGCGCCACCGATCAGAGGCGCAACTCCAGCACCGACATTCTGAGCCAACGACGCTACCGCCATGTACGAAGTAGCTTGGTTGCCCGGGGACATCTTCATACGCAACGACGTTACGCCGATATTCACGCCGGCAAGTGCCACTCCCAACAATAAGTGCATGAAAACCAGAATCGGTATCGTACCGCCGTGCCGTTCCGGCAACGTCGTGAACGTCCATCCAATGATCACCAAGAAATACAGAGATGCGGAGATCGACAAAATCACCTTGCTACCGAACTGGTCCGCCCAATTGCCCCAGACTCGGTAAAAAATCACGCTGCTCATCTGGCTTAATACGCCAAAACCCACAACCAACGAGAGCGGCATATCTAACCGTTTCAGCATGTAGACGGCGAAAAACGGGACCGCGAGATTGATCACAAAGTAGAAGACAAACAGAAAATTGATGAATTTGCGAAAATCGGCGTCTGCAAATGGGGCGATAACGCTCTTGAATGTGCTTCCCAAGCTTCTGTTCGAACTACTCTCCATCCGCGGCTCGGGAATCCGTGATATAAAGCCCACCGCGCTGTAACCGAGAATTATCGACCCGAATAGAAACGCAATCGAATAACCGAGCACTTCATCATTCGCGGTGGCAAATCCCTTCCACCAATCGACGAATATCGCCGCACCCAATCCAGTGACGATCGCCGCAATCGTCGCCATTCTCAACCGATGCCCGAAGAAATTACCGGCCGTACCGGGTGGAACGAAGTCTCGTAGCCAACTGTTCCAACCAGTGGAAACAAACGATGTCGCGACACCGCGGATCACTATGAACAGCAGAAGCAACGTCACAGCTCCAGCGTGTGGAACATCCAAAATGAAAGGGATCAACGCAACCGGTATCCAAGTCGAATAGGCGACGAGATAGGCAACGATCACGACCGCCTTGCGCATCCGAATCCGCTCAATCATGACGACGGCAACGATCTGCAATGCTTGAGATGCGAACGGGATGGCAGTCAGGATGCCGATGTGCAGATTAGATGCACCAATCAGCAACGCGAATGCCGTGAGAAATCCCGCAGAAACGAATCCATCCGCGCCCGCCGCGGCGAATATCTGCTTACCCATGACCGAAAGACCTCGCTCTCGGTCAGCGTCAGTAAGATTACCTTGCGGCTTGAGGAAATTCAGCAATTCCAAAACTCCACACCAATTCGGTAAGCAACTTCAATGAAACTCCGCACGGAATCACGAACTCCCACCTGGAACCAATGTCAGGCCCGCGCACACAGTCATTTTCTCCGACACAGAAACCCAATCGGGCGGTCGACGCTGCGATTTTAGGATGCTGCTACTTTAGAAGGTTAACGATTCTGACCGTCTACTCAAACGCCGCCGGGTCCACCACCGCACCCTTGCCGAGCGCAGTGTTGATCAACTCCACAAGCCGCTGCGCCGACTCAGGCGTCAGCTCCACCGCAATCCGCGGCCCGAGCTTCTGCGACGAGTCCACAAAATCGATGTTCAGCGCATGCTCCAGAGTCATCTCAGACGGATGGTCATACGAAACCGTCACCTGATCGACCTGCATCCAACTCGGTGTACCCTTGCCGCAGCCAGTCACCGCCGTTTTCTCGGCAATCATCGTGCACATATTCTGTTCTCCTTGGGAATGTAGGACCGAGCCTCATCCGAGATGTTTGGGCAGAAACGCGAAAATCTTCTGCCAACCGTCCACCGCCTGCTCTTGGCGGTAGGCTGCCCGGTCGTAGTAAAAGAAACCGTGACCTGCACCCGCATACATGTGAAACTCGTACAATTTCCCATGCTCCTTCAACGCCGCCTCATGGATCGCGACCTGATCTGGTGACGGACTACCGTCCTCTGCACCGAACAACCCGAGCACAGGACACGAAAGCCCCGAAGTGTAATCGATCGGCGCCACCGGATTGTTTTCAGTCAACTCCGAATCGTCCATCACGACGCGCCCGCCCCAGCAATCAACGACCGCGTCGAACCCGGAGACCCTAGATGCGGCCAACACTACGTGTCGTCCCCCGGAGCACGTCCCGAACGCACCAACCTTCCCATTCGAATTCGGCAACGACCTCAAAAAGCGCATCGAAGCCGCAAGATCGCCGACCGCTTGGTCGTCAGGGATCCCGCCCTCGGAACGTGCATGCGCAGCCACATCCTCCGGCGACGCGTGACCGATCCGGTGATACAAGTCCGGCGAAATCGTCGCATAGCCATGATGCGCAAACTTCCGCGCACACTCCCGATACCACTCGTCCCAACCCGGCATGTGATGCGCCAAAACCATCCCCGGATGCGGCCCGGGACCCAACGGACGCGCAAAATACGCGTTGATAGCGGTACCGTCATCAGTCCTAACGGTGACCGTCTCCGCAATCATCCCCTCATACATATCCGTCGTATACACGAAAAGCCTCCATTCATTCAACTCCAACGCAACGCCTTCGATAATACGCCAAACCCCCGTCATTCCGCCGGAATCCGGAATCCAGAGGGGCTGGGTAAAGGGGGCATGCTTCCAAAATGTCCTAACATTCCCTCGCTTTCGGACTTTCGCGAAGGTCTCCTTTCAGAAGGGGGTTAGAGGGAGGTCTACTCGGCACTTCACACTCCCGCCCCCATCTCCAAAACCACATCCCTCTCCACACATTCAGTGTTATATTCGCATCATCATGACTGAGAACGCATCCCAAAACGGAGCCAATGAAAACGGCACCTACCAAAAAGGACCGCTCGAAGGAATCAAAGTCATCGAGTTCGGCAACTTCGTCGCCGGTCCATTCGCCGGGCAGATCCTCGCCGACATGGGCGCCGAAGTCATCAAGATCGAACCGCCAACCGGCGACCCATGGCGAGCCACACAACCATTCGCGCCCGGCGAAAGTCGCACGTTCTTGCCCCTCAACCGCGGCGTCAAAAGCGTTACGTTAAACCTGAAGAACGATAAAGGCCAAAAGGCCCTCGCCAAGATCGTCAAGATGTCCGACGGCATCATCTCGAACAACCGGCCCGACACCGCCAAAGCCCTCGGCATCGACTACGATTCCCTCTCCGCCATAAACCCCGCCATCATCTACGTCGACATCACCGCGTACGGCATGAAGGGCCCACTCGGCGGAGCGCCTGGCTTCGACCTCGTTATGCAGGGCTTCACCGGTGCCGTTACATCCGAAGGCAAGATCAACCCTGGCGGTCAACCCGAAGTCGTCTGGTCATCCTCCTACATCGACCTCTCATCCGCCTACTGCGCCGCCGCCGGCATCTTGGCTGGCATCATTGGACGTGGCGACAGCGGAAAAGGACAAAAGGTCGAGACCAGCCTGATGATGAACGCCTTGGCGATGCAGTGCATGAGGCTCATCCACATGCTCGACGCTCCAACTCCGTCCATGACTTGGTATCAAGAGCGATACCCGAAGCTCGTCGCCGAGGGTAAGAATTACCAAGAGATCCAGCACGACTACCAAAACGTCGTCCGACCTGCGATCTACCGTTGCTACTACCGCGCCTACCGTACTAAAGACGGAGGTATGTGCCTAGGCACCCTCGACTGGGCCGCGCGAGCACGATTGTTGAATCACCTCAATTTGGAAGACCCGCGTGTCACCGACCCGGACTACGACCTCGACACCCCCGAAGCCGAACAACTCGCCGAAGACATGGTCAAAACCTTTGAAGACATATTCGATTCCAAGACCACCGACGAATGGGTCGAAGAGTTGAACGCCAAAGACATCCCCTGCGGCCCCATCCGCTTCAACGAAGACCTCGTCTGGGACGAACAAGCCACCGCCAACAACTACATCATCGAACTCGAACACCACACCGGCCACCGCTACCGAACCTCCGGCCCCATCCTAAACTTCACCAATGGGATGCCTGAAATGAAGGCCTCGCCCTCCCTAGGCCAACACAACCACGAAGTGTTGCGGGAGGCGGGGATGACGAAGGAGGAGATTGCGGCGGTTGTCGGGTGAAACGGCCGGATCAGTGTTTGGTCGGTATCATCGCCGCCAAAACCAGTTCACTCGGGCTTGACTGCGTATTTCAGGAAGCCTCTCGGCCAAATCGTCAAGGTGTTGAACACATTGCTCTGGTGAATCCCCGAATATCGCGCTTGTTACGTAAGGGCAATCCGATTCATACGTCTCAATCGAGGATTTGATCTTCCCCAGTATTTCATTGCTTTCGTGCTCAAGTTGCATGAATCTACCGAGCGGTACCATGCCTGAATAAATTTCGTCAAACGGTGCATGAGCTAATGTTTGAAGAATCTCGGCCTCAACGAACAGTTGCGACAGCCGGTCTCCCAGGTAATCAGCGTCCAACAAAATCCGTTTGAAGTATTGGAATACACGCTCGTGCAAAGCAAATGTCGGGAAGTGCCGATCTAAGATTGAATGAACCCACTCGGGGATGTGAACAATTCGGTTATCTTGTAATGGCACTTGGTTGATTTGCGTGTGTAAAAGCGAGCCTAATGCGGAGTACCGACGATTTAGAATGGCACCGATGCTCAAGCAAAGTTAATGCAGCCGGATATTCGCGCAATGAATGCCACTCGCTCACCGAATAGGGACCTGTTTCACAGTAAACAATGCGTTCGAATGCCAAGTGCCAACTGTTCAGATGTTCTGGTTCGATCCATTGGCCAGCGACGAAAGCGCAATTCACCAGTTTGCTCGAAATCGATTCAAGTTCCTCAAACTTGGGCTCGATGGTTTCTTTCCTAGGCGCTGACTCGATGAGGCTAGGTGGCGCGATCCGAGCGGCCTCTTCGCTGACTTCGACGACAAGGTCTTTGGTGTAATCCTGCAAACGGATTCTGTAGCGGTTGTCAGATACCAGTCTCTTGTACGTGGCAGTCGCCAATTCGTCGGTTTCGACCGGATGCATCCCATATTCCTCCAATGCCAAAACGTGGTCTCTCAATCGTGAGAACAAATGATCAGCGTCGCCTTGTTGAATCTTCCATGCCGAGCGCTTCGTGATGCAATTTTCGGACAGATCGCTCGTGTCGCCGAACACGTGCCAAAAGGTCGTATAGTGTTGAGTTTCAGAGGATCCGAGACTTTTGCGTAGTTGGTGGTCCCAATCGGCTGACCAACCACATACGACGAATCCGTAATCGTCAATAACACGGTCCAAAAGTAGCTGTTTCTTGTCATCGTAGTCTGAGAGTTCTTCTTCCGTGTTTAGCGTGTCCGGATCAAGATAATCTCCGTGCAATTTAATCACGCAGCACCTCTGGTGCGCGAGCGGTTCTGCAGTCGAGAAATCCGCTTCCTTGCTCAACACGACTGGCTCAACGCCCTTCTGACTAATCGCGTTTTCAATAAGGCGGTCGAAGTTAGTCGTGATGATGACTTTGACGTATCCATTCGCCACCAACTCGGCGATTGCCAAGTGAGCCGCGCTTGGTTGTTTGAGTCCTTGTTCGCGTTCTTCGTCTGTCGGCTCAAAGTACTCTTTCAAGATAGATTTTCGGCCTGAGGCTGTTGGCCCTAATTGCTCCAAAATTCCGGAGTAACTTGGTTCGTCGCCGAAACGGTCGCGATACCACTGTGCCGGGTCGGTGCCACAGCTCTCGTCACGCATCGCCGCAATCTTACGAATTACGTCATTCGTCACTTCCCAACCGGTTAAGACACCCGCGCCTCGAGAAACGCCAGATCCCAGCAGCAACGCGAAGACACCGGGTTGACTATGCATCGAGATCGCGAGAGACTCGATGGCGTCAGTCGTCGTTTGTGTGCTCATCCCGAATCAGTCTATCCTAGTGCTAAACGCCAACCAATCTGCCTTGACCTCAACGACCACACCACTCGCCGCACAGCCTAGGCTTTCAATCGCGGACCCGCAAGCGTCCCAGCCGATCTCGAACGGTCGCATGAACGCACTACTTCCCGGTGATACCGCGGCCCACGACTGGTATAGATTCGTGCTGTCTTTTCCACCCCACCTGGTGCGTGAATACGTTGACCGGTTAGGCGCTACAACAGATGAAGTAATGCTCGATCCGTTTTGCGGTACTGGCACTACGCTTGTCGAATGCAAAAAACTCGGAATACCGAGCGTTGGCATCGAAGCACTCCCAAGTTCGGCCTTCGTCGCAAATACCAAGGTTGATTGGTCCGTCGATGCAGACGCGTTAACGGCCCGCGCCGAGATGATGTCTCAACGGGCATTAAAAAGATTGCATGTCGA
This sequence comes from Dehalococcoidia bacterium, assembly GCA_965232825.1. Classification (GTDB taxonomy): domain Bacteria; phylum Chloroflexota; class Dehalococcoidia; order Lucifugimonadales; family Lucifugimonadaceae; genus Bin127. The sequence goes on from OZ247429.1 coordinate 1,956,292, forward strand.
AGGTATTTCGGACGAGGCAAACAACGACGAAATTGATCCTTCCGATTTACTGCAACTGCCATCCGATGCGGCAAAACTGATGTTCAAAAACGCCATCAGCCCCTTGCCATTGCACAAGACGTTGGTTTTGGTCGAAGAAATGAAGCGTCATCAATCCGACTCTTATACCGACCACGAGATGCTGGCTCTGGCATCAGCAATCGTCGGCGACATCTCGAACGTGAAGTTCGGCCCCGAAGTCGGCGTAGGAAAAATCAAACGCGATGCTCCCGTTGTCTCTGCGTGGCTGCGCCGTTTGACCAAAATCACTGATGACTTGGCTGGGCTCGCCGAATACGACGCAAACTCAGAAGTCTACTGTGGCGATGCGCGCGAAATCGACCAAGTCCTTGCGCCGAATTCAATCGACGCCGTAATAACCTCTCCTCCGTACCCCAACGAGAAGGACTACACCCGGACGGTGCGCATCGAATCAGTAATACTCGGTTTCTTTGAGGACCGGATGGATCTACGCGCTACGAAAAAGCACCTCCTCCGTTCGAATTCGCGGACCGTTTACAAAGCCGATACTGACCACGAGTGGATCCCATCGAATTCTCCAGTGCACGAACTCGCCGACCAAATCGAAGCGAGACGGATCGAGTTGGGCAAGACTTCCGGATTTGAAAAGCAATATTCACGGGTCGTAAGGCTCTATTTCGGCGGCATGGCTAGACACCTGCGTAGCCTGTCGAAAGTCCTGAAACCGGGCGCCAGACTCGCCTACGTCGTCGGCGATCAAGCATCGTTCTTCCGGATCATGATCCGAACCGGGCAACTCTTGGCACAGATCGCAGAAGAATGCGGATATTCCGTCGAGGGAATCGATCTATTCCGCACGCGGCTCGCTACCGCAACTCGAGAGCAGTTGAGAGAAGAAGTCCTGCTGTTGAGATGGCCCGGATGACGACTAGCGGCAACGCATATTCGCAAATCATCGAGGAGATATTCAACTCCAAATATCGCCCCGGTGACACTTCAGTGCCATTCGAACGACGTGAAATCGAAGAGACCGCGCGTCGTCTCAACATCAATGTCCCGAGGAATCTTGGCGACCTCGTCTATTCGATCCGATACCGTATGGTACTGCCCGATTCGATTGTCAACGCTGCCGCACCGGATCGTGAGTGGGCGATCCTGCCCGCCGGAAGATCGGTCTACGAGTTTCGACAGGTCAGGTTCAGCGAAATCAAACCGAACGATCAACTGGTCCGCACCGAGATACCCGATTCAACGCCGGGCGCGATTTCTCTCTACGCATTGAGCGACGAACAAGCAATACTTGCCACGGTCCGCTACAACCGATTGATCGACGTCTTCAATGGTTTGACGTGCTACTCGTTGCAGAACCACCTACGAACGTCGATCCCGGTTTGGAACCCAATAAATCAACGACACGAATCGACGCAAGTTGAAACCGACGAGTTGTACGTTGGGTTCGATAAAAACGGGCAACATTACGCGATTCCAGTGGAAGCCAAAAGTGGCAGCGATTCCCTGAACATCGTTCAGATTTGGCAAAACGCACAGGTCTGTCGTTCCAAATTGGAGGGGTTGCCGATACGATGCGTGGCGATACAGGCGATCTCCGAATCAGTATTGGCTTTGATCGAGCTAGAGGCCCGCGATATCGAAAACATCGCCATCGTCGAAGAGAAGCACTACCAGCTAGTCGTTCCAGACAACGATTAACGTAGCCCCAAGCCGAAAATGCCCCACATCTACCTAGCAACCCCCATCACCAGCGTCCCCGAACCCCAGCGCCAGACCATCGTCCACTGGTGCCACTGGTACATCCAAAACCATCTCCGCGACAAAGAAGTCTTCTGCCCAGCGATCGAATACGAGCAACGCTGGGCGAATGGCCCGCGTCAGACCGAAGCGGACCTCCTCGCCATCCGAGACCGCAGCTGGCAAATGCTCGACGACAGTGACCAGCTCCACGTCCTCCACCCCGACCTCTCGACAAACGCCGCTATCGAATTCGGATACGCAATGGGCCGAAAACTCGAGAAAATCGTCGTCATCTCCTTCGCCGAGTGGCGCGGAAAATCGCTCAGAGATTACACCCTAAGACTCCTAATGCACAAGCCCGACGTCCATTTCGTCTCGTACTCCCTTGATGAACTCGGATTGGCTTCGTAGGACGCCGCTAAAACTCACCGATAACCCGGCCCCCGACCCTGCATCCAAGCGTGCGCCCGGGCAACCTCCTCATCCAACTCGACTCCCCAACCTGGCTTAGTTGGCACATCCAGCAACCCGCCGTCGTGGAACGTCAACGGTCCGCCAGTCAGGTCATCCTTCCACGGCACGTCGTCAATGTCGATCTCGCAGATCCTGACGTTCGGCAACGTGGCGCATAGATTAATCCCCTGCATCGTCGCCAAGTGCGAGTAATAGTTGTGGGGTGCCACGTTGATCTCGTGCGACTCCGCCAGCATCCCTACATCCCGTCCGCGTGCGAACCCCTGCCACGGCACATCGATCATCGCAATATCCATCGCCCGCGCCGCAAAGTATGGCCGGTAGTCGCGGATTGTGAACAGATTCTCACCTGATGTGATGGGACAACTGGTGCTGTCCTTAACCTCCTTCAACCCATCCACCTCGTACATATCGATCTCCACCCACATCATGTCGAACTGCTCCAAAACGGCGCAAATCTGCTTCGCCGCCTGGGGTTTGACGTTGAAATTCAGGTCCAACGCAATCTCGACATCCGGCCCGACGGCTTCCTTGAACGTGCCAATGTACTCCTCAACGTGCCGAAGCAAACCCGGCTTGATCGTCTGATCCGGAGAGTCAGTTCCAAACCCGTATCCATAACCATGCGTGTTGTCATCAAAAAAGATGATGTTCGTCTTGAGCGCCTTGAAGCCTCGTTCCTTCACTTCGTGCCCCAAATCGGTTACCGCTTGAAATGAGTCCATCGGCGGCACACCAATGAGTTCATGGTTACGCGAGCGGGAGGAACCGCAGTGCGACCAGTAGACCTGCTGACGCTGCCGCGTCGGTCCTCCGAAAAGACTGTGGACGGGCACGCCCATCGTCTTGCCCTTGATGTCCCACAACGCAAGTTCGACGCCCGCGATCGCTCGCGCCGCGATCCCGCCGGGTGCCTGTCGAGACATGCGATACATGTCCCAGTACCGCGCCTCGACCGCCAAGGGATCTTGACCCAGCAGAATCGGCTCGTAATCTGACACTGTGCCGACAACTCCGTATGGGTTGCGGCCATCCGACATCTCACCGTATCCTGTGATGCCTTCGTCGGTGCGCACCGCGCAGAACTGCCAAGGACGCCAACCAGCATCCACGACGAACGTCTCGATATCAGTAATCTTCACGAGTCAACTCCCAAGTTTCGAACCTGCCATGCCGCGTTAAATTCCGCTGAGTCGTAGACTATCGCAGGCTGTGGGTTGTGGCAATCGAACGATCGGCGATAATGAAGCATAGTTGGGTTAGTGCACTCCAACGCCCTTAATCAAACGGACGAAAACTTCGAAATGGTCGCCGATCCTTCCACTTCTGAATACACCGATCTGGTTACAACCAACGGTTTCGAACCTGCAATGTTCGATCCCGGGGTAACGCTTAACCGCGCCACCAAGGCTCGGATCGCCGACGGTGTCAACGAGATTCTCAAAGCGATAGGCTCCGAAAACCTCGATCCGCAAGGTACCGAGCGTACTCCGCTGCGTGTCGCCGAGATGTTCGACGAGTTGCTCAACGGCTATTCGATCGACCCGGACCAGCTTCTGAACGGAGCCCTATTCGATGTCGAATACGACCAAATGGTGGTCGTCAAATCGATTGAGTACTACAGCCTCTGTGAGCATCACCTGCTACCGTTCTACGGCTACGCGCACGTCGGATATCTTCCCGACAAAAAGGTCGTTGGCCTCTCCAAGATTCCGCGCATCGTGGACATGTTCGCCCGTCGGTTGCAAGTCCAGGAGCGAATGACCCAGGAGATCGCGAGTTTCCTCGACACCTTGATCGAACCGAGAGGCGTCGGCGTGGTGGTAGAAGGCACTCACATGTGCACCGTGATGCGTGGCGTGCGAAAGCAGGACCCACGAATGATCACCAGCGCAATGATGGGCTCTCTGCTCGACAATCCCGCCACCCGCGACGAGTTCATGGAACACCTTCGCAACACCGCGGTCTAAATCCCCGTTCATCCCCCTTGGGCTCTGTGCACAACGACCGTCATTCCGGCGAAAGCTGGCGCTTCAGCGGACGGAACGCCTATCCAGAGGGAGGCCTTTTGCAAAAGTTCCGTCATACCCGCGTACGCGGGTATCCAGAGGGGCCGGGCGACGGGGGTTGCGCCTAAGATCGATGCTCCAATTCGTCCCGCCAGTAGTTTTGAAATAGCCCCCTCGGATATCAAAGGGAGGGTTTCGCATCGGTCCCTACTGCAGCGGCGAGAAACTCATCGGCAACAGCAGCTTGTTCGCCTGCGTGACCGGGCCGATGCCGCCGGGAGGTGGCCACACCCCTTTCGCTCGCGTTTCCGCGCGGATGTCCGCCCGTTGGTCGTAGCTTTCGTATGCCCACATATGGATCCAGGTGTTCAGAGCTCCGAGTTCGGAATACCATGCCCCGACCAGCGGTGAGTACTTTTCTCGTTCCTCGATGTGCTCGCCCCAGATCTCGATCACCTTCGGTATATCCCCCGGCGCATAGGTGTAAATCCGCATCTCATATACCGGCCCCAACTTGGCTCCGCCTCGATTTTCCATGAAGGGCGCAGGAAGGAAAATCTCGGATCGCATCGTGTTAATGATGTCTGCGTTGCTCGGCGGCCAAACTCCGTCCTCGGCGGTTTGAGCACGAATCCGCCTGCGATGCTCCAAGTCTTCGTACGGCCACACATGGACCACCTCGTTTACCGGCCCAACTTCAGTCGTCCAGAACCCGAATAGCTGCGAGTAGTTCTGCCGGCCTTCTTTAATCTTCTCCGCGGTTCGTTCCTCGAAAAGCGGCACGGTCCTCGGCTTTAGGTCATAGGTCCTGAATTCGTAGATCATCGTAGGTTCCTTGGTTGTCTAGACTGTGACAGCACGAAGGCTAACATGGTAGCGAGTTCCCGCGTGCAGGACCTATCTGGCTTCCGAAGGTGCCCGGATTGACGGTGTCGTGCAAAACCTTCCACAAACCACAGGAACCGGATGAACATCAAAGGCTCAACAGCACTAGTCACTGGCGCATCCAAGCGCATCGGGCGAGGCTTGGCTTTGTCATTGGCGGAGAAGGAATGCAACGTCGCGATCCACTACAACAGCTCCGAACGCGAGGCACTTGAAACCCGCGAACTCGTCCGTGCCTTTGGCGTGAGGAGCGAGATCGTTGGTGCCGATCTGGCAAACGCTGACGAATGCGTGAGCCTGTGGAATCGGACCGTTGGTTTGCTTGGTGATGTGCCCAGTGTTGTGATCAACAACGCGTCTTATTTCGACCGGGTCGGCATTGAGGGATTGGGTCCTGACGATTTCGACCAAGCCATGGCGGTGAATGTCCGCGCCCCGTTGCTGTTTGCTCAAGCCATGGCGCGCGATCTGCCTGACGGCTCCGTCGGCAAGATAGTCAACATCAACGACCGCCGCGAGGTCTACCGCTCACGGGTCGCCTACTCGATCACCAACTCCGCCCTTACCGGCCTCACCAAAACCCTCGCCGTCAGCCTCGCACCGCGCATTCAAGCCAACGAACTGCGGCTTGGTGTAATACTCCCATTGCCCGATGACGAACCTGTTGAACCAAGAAGGCACGCCGACCGGACGCTAGGGCCGGCCGGCCGGATGGGCACTGTCGACGAGGTCTGTCAAGCCATCGTCAGCATCATCGGCAACGACTACATCAACGGCGCATCGTTGAACCTAGACGGCGGACTGAGCGCAATCGACGGATCGTAGATCGGCGGGATTCGCAATCGGAATTGCTAGAACGGCGGATTACATATAGTATTGCGCTCGCGCGGACTTTTTTGTGTATCCCATCGTCCGCCGAGTACGTGTTTGGCTGCAATGCGCAAAACGTTAATCACGATAGACGGCCACATCGGATCTGGCGCATTCGATGTTGGCAGAAAGATCGCCCGGATGTTCGGGTGGAGGTACTTTGATCGCGTCCGATTGCGGACGGTCGAAGGCAATACCGATGCAGACGTAATCAACACGGTGGGGGCGGTACCGAATGCCGATTTCTCCGAACGGTTGTGGGCGTGGGTTGAAAGGGCGGCCTCGTATTTCGCGGTAGGCGCAGCCGGCGACGACCCGATGCTTCAAGGAGCGGCAGATCTCCACATACCGCTGACGTGGGACCGGAACGGTCCGTCAGCGCAAAGCCCAATCGATAACTCCTACGACCTTACCGATCTGGCCAAAGGCGGAAATGCGGTCATTGTCCACCGCGCAGGTGCGGTTGAACTGGCAAATCAAGACGAAGTGGCGCGCGTGGGAATCTTCGCCAACTGGGACGACCGCGTGACGCGCGTGATGCGGCGGGAGGGACTGACCAAAGTTGCCGAGGCGGAACGCATTATCTTGGAACGCCAAAACGCGCAGCGAGAATACTTCTACAAGTTGCATCACGCCGACCCTGAAGACCCGATGATTTACGATTTCGTCATCAACACGTCCGACAAAAACATCGATATCGTAACCATAGAACTATCGCGTTACCTGAAGGCGGAACGCGAGCGCGCAAAGGTCTGAGATACTCGGTACCTGCGTGATGGATTGGCCGCGTCAATCCTTCTGTGATAGCTTTCGAGGAAATGTCCTCGGAGTGAATGTAGATAGGTGGAAATGAGTCAAGTACCAGATGGTGATGTCCGAAGTTTGATGCATGCGCCAGCGATCACGGCGCACCGCGACCATACGGTTTCGGATGTTGCGAAGCTAATGATCGAACACAATATCGGTTCGGTGGTCGTGGTGGACGACGCCGGCAAATTCTGCGGGTTAGTGACCGAACAGATGTTTATGCCCACAGAAGACCTGATCCCCTTCATGCGCGGAACCGCTACGCGCCTCATGGGGGCAAGTGTCGGTAGCGACCATTCAACCGGGTATTATGAAGCCATCGAAAGGGTCCGTTCGAAGAGCGTCGAAGAGGTCATGAAATCCGATCCCCCTTGTGTAACCCCCAACGTCACGATCGATGTCGTGATCGAGCTAATCGCAACCACCGGCGAGAACCACATCACCGTAGTCTCTGACGGCATCCCGATAGGAATGATCGCCCGCCACGACCTCTTAAGAATGTTCATCGCAAGCGAATTTAACCCCGACTAACTCCTCCTAGGCTTAAAACGGAGGAACCAAACCTCCCCTTCGCCTATCGAAGGGGACGCGTGCAAGCGAAGCGCCGCACGCAGGGGGTGCACGAAATTCACCGCAACCATCCTAGACCCCCTTTAATTCCCCCTTAAGCAACAAGTGAGAGGGTCGTGCAATTAACTCACGCAGGGTCACTCAATCCTTCGATCGCGGCAACAACCCCTGCATCATCATCTCTTCCGCCTGACTCAAGTCTTTGTGACTGTCAACTGATATCCAGTTTGCGCTCGAACGTATCGCTCGCATCCCGCCTTCATTGACTATCTGAGGAAACGTCGTGTCTTCGTGATCTCCGACGTCCGGAAAAAGTCCCTCGATGCCGCGCTCGAGAACGTAGATGCCGCCGTTGATCCAAAAAGGTAACTCCGTCTTCTCCGCGAAGCTGGTCACAACGTCATCTTCGGAAACCAACACCACGCCGAACTGGCTGACATAAGGTATCAATGTGATTGCAGCCGATGCTTGATTGACGCGCCTTGTCTTAATAAGCGGTGCTAACGATTGATCTGTCAACACATCACCGTTCACAACCACGACGTCTTCAACGTCTTCCGGCACGCCCCCCAACCCCTGTTTGACGGCCCCGCCTCTCCCGAGGGGTTGATCTTCGGGCGAGTAATGCGCCCGGAATCCGTATCGCGCACCGTCCCCGAAATGTTCCTCGACCTGTTCCGCACGATAGCCCGTCAGAAACACGATGTCCGTAACACCGTTCGCGCATAACCAACTCGCCTGATGCTGAAGCAACGGAACACCGTTGACCGGCACCATCGGCTTGCAGATATTATCCGTGAGCGGTTTCAACCGCTCGCCGCGACCGCCTGCGATCGTCAATGCCCACATTAGATGTGTCCCCGGGCGTGTCCGTTCAATTGGAGTTCAGCCACTCCCAACAAGCGTCGATTTCTTCCTCCGTCACGGGCTCTTGCACCACGATCGAGGGCGATGCCGGTTTGTCATTCGTGCCGTCGCCCATCCATGTCGGCCACACCGCGATGCCCGCGCCTAGCTCCTCACGCGTAATCTCAACATCCGAAGGACGCCACCGAACCTTGCATTTATCCAGCCACCCGGTCAACGTTTCCGGGCTCTGCTGAGTGCGCCACGCGATTATCACGGCGCCAAGCGCGCACATCTCGCCGTGTATCCAGTACTTGTCGTTCGCTATCTCGACAACGAAACAGAAAGCATGATCCGCGCCCGGTGCGCGGTCGTCTTTCACCAAAGCATCGTCGCGTGCCTGCACCGCCGACATAATCACCTTCACCGATGCCGGTGTCAGCTCGCCATCTTCGTCGAGAGATGCGGGAAAATCGGTCACGATCTGGTCGTACAGTGCTATCGATCTCGCTGTCTTCGATTCATCCACTGGACCAGTTTTCCCGAGTTCTGCGGTGTGCCGCCACTCCGAAAGTCCCGCATATCCACACAGAACATCGCCCAATCCCGCCGTGTTCAATCGCTCCGGTGCCCGCAATACGACATCGTAGTCGACCAAAACGTACTCACAGTTCACCACCACGAGCTGCCCAACAATCTGCCGTCCGTCCCAGTCCGCAACGAAGCCATGAATGATGGCACCCGTGGAGACCACAGTCGGAACTTGGACAAGCGGTTTGCCCTTGCGGTGCGCGACCAGCTTCGCGTGGTCCAATGCCCGCCCAGCTCCGAGGCCGACAACCAGATCAACATCGTCTGGCAACGAGTCGGACACTTCGATCAAGTGCGTCCGGTCGAGCCACTCGTTGATGCCGATTCCCGCCGGCTCGTGGTCCAGCTCGTCCTTCGTCGCGGCCCATGCTGAAGGCGTTGTGATCACTACATAACGCCCCCATTTCGCGGAGTCGGATTTGAGCAATCCGTGCCCAAACCTAATGTCATAATCTCGTGCTAGCTTAGCTTCAACCATCGCAATCCCTCACTGTCCAAATACGGTCGCGCGTGAATAAGGTTACTCTAAACTTCACCACTGAATTCGATTTCGATGCCCAACTCAAAGCGAAGCCCCTGGACCAACTGCTCGATAGCAGGCATGCTCGGATTCTTCTTGATGACCGGCAGAAGGAATCAACGAACATCAACATCCGCATCGCGCATCGAGAGCGTAACCGAAAATGTCGCGAGCAATGATCTTAACAATTCACGCGAGATTCAATTTCATAATCGATTTCAACAAGACCGTGGCAACACCAGCGAGGAGAAAACCGGTCGAGATATGCCTTCAAACACCGACAATGACGATACCGAGGCGAACGACAACCCGTTGAGACAGATATCTGTCAGACAATGGATTATCGCCGCGGCCGTCCTCATCGCCGTCCCCGTCGTTGCTTATCTAGGCACCTTCTACCTCTACCCCTACGTCCAAGACCTGATCGAAGGCGAATCGCCCATCGCCAGCGTCCTCGCGGAATACGGAGTCGATGAAGAAGCCGAAACACAACTCCTGACCATCCGACGCGGCGATCTCGTCAACTCGGTCGCCGTCAACGGGACCCTCGAATACGCCAACCGCGAGCGACTGTCATTCGCGACGGCCGGAACGGTCGATACGATCGCCATCGAAATCGGTGACTTCCTGACCGAAGGCGAGGTCCTGATGTCGCTTAACGACGAAGCTGTTGTCGCTGCCCAGCAACAATTGCAGAACGCAAGCGTCGCGCTCCAAGATGCCGAAACAGCGCTTGAGGATTTGGTCAACCCCGATCAAAAGACGATCAGCGACGCGACGCTGAAGGTTGCAAGGGCGCAGCAAGATTCCGCCAACGCCGAAGATGCCTTGGCGAAACTGATCGATCCTCCCGCAACAGAACTCGCCGAAGCAGAACTCGCCGTCGCCGAGGCAATCGCAGACCTCGAAGCCGCCCAAGAAAAACTCGCCGTCCTCCTCTCTCCCTCCGACTTAGACGTGGGTAACGCGCAGCTCGCAGTCGCGGAAGCCGAAAAGACTTTGGCTGACCTCACCACCGAGTTGGAAGACCTGACGGCGCAACAAAGCGCGGCGATTAGCGCGGCAGAAATCGCCGTCGGCGAAGCCACAAATGTCCGCGACGACGCACTCGAAGCGTACGAGGACACGCTGAATATCGACGAAAACGCGGTCAATCAAGCGCAACTAGATCTCGAAAATGCGAAATTGGCCGTGATTGAGGCCGATGCCGCGGTCGTCGATGCGGAGAACGCATTGCTTGTGGCAAACGCGAACGTTGGAAACGACATCACCCGCAAGAAGCTGGAAATCTCCAAAGTCGAGGCCGAACTCGCTGCCGCGACACTGGCTCTCACCGAAGCGCAGGAGGCCTTGTCGCACGCACGAAAACCCTTCGACGAGGAAGTGGTCGCCGACCTTAACGCGCAGATCGCCGAAGCAGAAAATGATGTTGTTGTGGCGGAAAACCAACTGGCCCGACTCGCGATCGAGACTGGTGCCGACGTCCGAAAACTGGAATCCGAGCTTTACGACGCTCAGGTCACTTATAAAAACGTCTTCGCCAAATGGCTCGGCATGGACATCTCCAAATATCAATGGGAATATTCACCTGATCAGATCTTCGCCGATGTCGGCAAGGCGCTAGACGAGATCATGGACCCAGCTACCGTCTCCGGAGGATTGGGGCAGCGAACGACGGCATCCTCGGACTGGGTCGAAGACGATCCAGCAACTCCGTGGGATGAAGCCATCGTGGCCACTTGGACCGAGTTCTTTCTGTCGGAACTTCGCTTCGACTGCACCGAGGCCGAGAACGGCATAAATTCAACGTGTGTAAACCTCGAATTTGAGGACGCATGGGACGACCTCCTGCTGAAATCCGAAGCGTATCGGACCGCTAAACTCGCAGATTCCCAACAACTCGACAGCGCTGAAGACGCCGTGGCATCTGCAGAACAGGCTTTGGAAGACCTCGAGGAACAGCTCGAGGACGAGATGACCGCGACCGATGACGAAATCATCAACGACCTGTTCGCCAAGCAGGAAGTCGCCTACTACACCCAAGTCGACGTAGCAAACAGACTGGAACTGCTTTACGAAGAGCTGGAACGCGTCGAGCAAGAATCGGAAGTCGTCGTAGCAGAGGCGGTTCAATCGCTGGCGGTCGCAATCGAATCGGCGAAGGTCGCGCACGGCAACCTGATTGATGCCGAGGAAACTCTCGCCAACCTGCAAACCGGGCCGGACGATGTAACCATCTCGATCGCCTACTTCCAAGCAACCAAAGCCGAAGCCGACCTCGCTGAAGCGATCAGAGAGTTGGACAATCTCCGAAACCTAGAGTCGCCAGACAACATCGTCATGCATCAGCGAATCTACGCCGCCAACGCTGACCTCGTCGACAAATCGCGTGCTCTGCAAACCCTTTTGGATGGCGATGAAGTCGCAATCGCTCTCGCCCAGACCGAAGTCGCCGCAGCCGAAGAAGACCTGAACGACAAACTCGCCGCGCTGCAAGACCTGGTCTCACCAGGCGAAGTCGACATCGAATTCGCCCGCCAGGAACTCGCGGTTGCGCGAGCTGATCTTGTCGTTGCCTCGCAAGAGCATGCAGACCTAGTCAACCCCGATCCGGCCACCGTCGCACTCCGTCGCGCCGAGGTCGCGTCAGCGCGCGAAGAACTCGATACCGCGCGCGCCGCGACCGAAGGGACGCAGATCATCGCACCCTTCGATGGCGTCGTCGCGGATCTACAGGTCGAAGAAGGCCAATCCGTCAACAAAGACGCCATCGCAGTCGTCATGGCCGACCCTTCGATCGTCGAAATCTCCGGCACCGTCGACGAGGTCGATGTCTTATTCCTCCAAGTTGGCGATCCGGCATCCATCGAACTTGAAGCCCTCGGCGACGAGGCCCTAGAAGGCCGCATCAGCGACATCGCGGCCTTCGGCGAATCCCAACAAGGCGTCGTCACCTACCCCGTAACCATCCAAACCGAACAACCATCCGACACTCAACTCCCCGAAGGCCTCAGTGCCGTCGCCGAAGTCGTCATCCGCGAGCAGACCGATAAACTCCTCGTCCCCATCCAAGCGCTCTTCGGCTCGGTAAATGAACCCATCCTGCTCGTCTCAACCGACGACGACACGCTAGAACCACGAAACGTAACCCTCGGCATTTCCGACGACTTCTGGACCGTCATCGAAGACGGCGTCTCAGAAGGCGAAACCATACTCATGACCGTCGTCGGTGCCGACACCAGCCAGTTCGGTGGGTTTGGCGCCGTCCGAGCATTCGCCGGCGGTGGACCTCCGCGGCGATAGACGCTCAACGACATGCGAAGCACCTCCAACCCTGACCAACCCGTAATCCGCATCCGCGACGTCACCAAGATCTACGAAATGGGTGCCGGAACAATCCAAGTCCGAGCCCTCGACGGCGTCTCAATCGACATCCACGACGGCGAGTACGTCGCCATCATGGGCGCCTCCGGCTCCGGCAAATCCACACTTATGAACATCATCGGATGCCTCGACGTCCCCAGCGAAGGTACCTATCACATCGACGGCCAAGCAGTCGAAGCCATGTCCAACGACCGCCTTGCCGACATCCGTAGCCGAAAAGTCGGCTTTGTATTCCAAACCCACAATCTGCTTCCACGTCTCACCGCACTCGCCAACGTCGAACTCCCGATGATGTACGGCCACTGGCCCAACCGTCGCGACCGCGCCGAAAACGCCCTGACTCTCGTCGGCCTCGGCGACCGCACCCACCATCGACCGACCGAACTCTCCGGCGGCCAACAGCAACGCGTCGGCATTGCAAGAGCACTCGTCAAAGAACCCTCAGTCCTCCTCGCCGACGAACCCACCGGAAACCTCGACACCTCGAACACCGTCGAAATCCTCAACATCATCTCCGACCTCAACCACGAAAACGGCATCACCGTCATCGTCGTCACACACGAACGAGATGTGGCTGCCCGCGCCGACCGCGTAATAACCCTCAGCGACGGCCAAGTAATCAGCGACGAATCCAGGGTTTCCCCCGCTCGCGGGGCAAATGTCCGGGGCCTGCCCCGTACACCGACACGGGGGACAAAGGGCGGCCACACCGACGAATCCCAATATCGCACAGAACCGCGTCCCCTCTCCCGTTCGGCGGGAGAGGGTTAGGGTGAGGGCCTAATAGTGTCCCCCCAAGACATAATCCGAACCTCGATCTACTCGCTTACCGCGAATCGTCTCCGCGCCGCGCTAGCCCTACTCGGCATCGTCCTCGGTGTCTGCTCGGTCATCACGCTGATGTCTATCGGACGCGGCTCCACCGACCGCATCACCGAACTAATCCAAGGTCTGGGAAGCAACCTCCTAACTGTCATCCCAAGCAGCGAACCGCTGACTCTTGCCGACATCGAAGCACTTCGCGACCCCCTCTACACCCCCTCCATTAAAGCCGTAGCACCCGAAATTGGCACCTTCGGCACCATCCACATAAACAACAACACAACCCAAGCATCCATCACGGGCGTCACACCCGAATACCTCAACGTACGAAACCTCGACATGGCAACCGGCACCTTCATAGGAGCACCACACGTCGAATCCCGCGCCGAAATCGTAGTACTCGGTGCACAGGTCTCCGAGGACCTCTTCGGAAACCAAGACCCCACAGGAGCAGAAGTCCGCATTAATGGCAGACAGTTCCGCGTCGTCGGCGTCCTCGCAGCCCAAAGCGGCTTCGGGTCTCTCGACAGTCAAGCCCTCATCCCTATCACCACCGCCTATTACCGCCTCTCCGGACAGCGAATCCCTGGCGGCGACATCAGCGTCGACCAAATCTCCGTACAAGCGCGCGACGTCGAACTCGTAGACCAAGCCATCGAAGAGATCGAGACCGTCCTCCGTCTCAGCCACCGCATCACCGAAGCCGACGACTTCACCGTCTTCAACCAGCAAGAGATCCTCGACACCTTCGACGAAGCCAACCAGACCCTAGTCGTATTCCTCGGAACCGTCGCTGGTATCTCCCTTCTCGTCGGCGGCATCGGAATCATGAACATCATGCTCGTCTCAGTTACTGAGCGTACCCGTGAAATCGGCATCCGACAGGCCATGGGCGCGAAAAGACGCGACATCGTCGCCCAGTTCGTCACCGAAGCCGTATTCCTCACCTTTGGCGGCGGAATCATCGGCGTCATCGCCGGAATCTCTCTCGCAACCGCCATCGACGGACGCTTCCTCATCGGCACCGAATGGTCCACACGAGTCACCAGCGACATCCCGATCATCGCGCTCATCGTATCCATCGCCGTCGGCCTCTTCTTCGGCATCTACCCCGCCGTTCGCGCCGCACGCCTTAATCCCATCGAAGCACTCCGATACGAATAGCCACCGACTCTAACCTCCACATTGAACATGAAATGGTGACCACCACATGAAGAGCCCGTTCGCAATCCTCTTAGCCGCCGTCGTGATCGTCGGCATCGTCATCGGTGTCGCGGCAATCCTCCTCTTGGGTCCATCCGACCAGGATGAAGAGACGATACCGGCCGCATCGAGAAGCGAATTGCCCACGCCGAGCACCCGTCCCGCTTCCGAGCAATCAAGACCCCAACGCGACGCGGCATCGTCCGAGACAGGCGAGACCGCTACCGACGAGCCGACCGGCCTCGACAACGAAAACGCAAGCACTGAATCCGAACAAGCTGTAGTTGAAGTCGTGGTCGGCGAGGCACCCAACCAAGGCGGCCAGCGCGGTTTTGGTGGCGGCGGTGGAAACTTCCAAGCGATCCAAGAAGCCATGGCTAACAACCCCGAACTAGCCGAACTCTTCCAAAAAGCCCAATCCGGCAGCATCACCCAAGAAGAGCAGGCGCGCATGAGAGAACTCATGCAACAACTATTAGCTGAATCCGGAATCGAAATTCCAGGCGGCGGACAGGGAGGCGGTGGTTTCGGAACTCCTCCAACGCAGGGAACTATCACCTACATCTTCGGCTCCACCATCACCGTCCAAGACCTCGAAGACATCGAAAAGACCACCGACGTAGAAGCAGGCGAAGACACCAACATCACCATCATCAACAGCCTCGATGTCTCCGATCTCTCAATTGGCACAAACGTAGTCGGCGCAGTCAGGCGCGGCGAAGGCGGCAAGATATTCATCGTCAGCTTAAACCCTGTTCCGCAAAACCCGGGTGCCGGCGCCGGAGGTTTCGGTGGATTCGGTCTTGGCATCGGCGGTGGAGACAATACGGTATCTCAGGTCCAAGGAACCGTCACCGAGGTCAACGGCGATACGGTCCACGTCGAAACCACCCAAGGCACCCTCAGACTGACCGCCAACGACGAATCCGTAATCGTTTCCACTGCCGTAGGCGCACTGACCGACCTAACCGAAGGCATGGGCGTAGTCGCCATCGGTCCCTTCGAAGAAGGCGCCATCCAAGCTCGCAACATCATCGCCGGCTCCCAAGAACTCATCAACCAACAGACCGGCAACCTCCGCGGTGCAGGGCGGAGAGGGCAGGGGCAATAGCATCTGATTTCGCAAAGCAACAATCCAATCAGGCATTTCTCGCGCGTGTAATGGTGTAGTATTGCAAGCAGAATTGACACGCCGGTATCATATTTACGATGACAACCGCAGAACACACACATGACGTCCTCGCAACCTAAAGAAGATGTTGCGGACTATAAGGTGGCCATATCCGATGTCATCCTTAACTTGGCTAACAGCCATATTCAAGCGAATGAATAGTTTCGAAGCTGATTTTCGCGAAATTCGCACCATCCTTGCGGAACTCATCGAATCCAACCGGGAGATGACCGAATCCAACCGTCGTGTCATCGGTTTCCAAACACCTGAAGACGAATAATCTCGAGCGGGTATTTTCGCTGAAACCTTGCGTAACCTTTGCGTAACCCGAGGTTTTCTCCCGCTAATGGAACCGAAAACCAATGGGACATTTGCAAATCACACTCGCCACGAAAACCGTGCCCCGGGTTGAGACGTTCCCGCTTAATGGGAATTAGTGCACAACCGTTGACATTCCGGCGGAGGCCGCAGTCTGTAGGGGCGGGACACAGGGACGCAATCCACGGACCTCGGGTCGAAAACCCATCGCTGTTACTCTGCACAAACCCCGCAACAGGTGTTTAACGCTGGACAAAGTGCAAGGTCGCATCATGACGATCATTCAAAATCGTTTGCATCATAGTTCCCATGCCCGAACTACCCGAAGTTGAATCCATCCGACGATACCTCGTCGCCTCCAACGTCCAAGGCACCATCATCCAACGCGTCGAAATCGGTTGGCCCGACAGTATCGCCGCCCCAACAGCCGACATCGAGACCTTCGCCAACAAAGTCTCCAAAACCCAGATCGGCCCCCTAGACCGCCGCGGCAAATACCTCGTATCACCGCTCATCGACGCCGCCAAAGCACAGTCTCACCTCGTGCTCCATATGGGAATGACCGGCTCCCTCCACATCCGAAACTCTGACGACGACCCGGTCCGATACAGCAGAGCAGCCTTCTACCTCAACGACGGCCGACGCATCGAACTAAACGACTCCCGAAGATGGGCCCGACTGTGGGCCGTCGACGACCCCATAACCGCCTATCCTAGACTTGGCCCTGAACCGTGGGACCTTACTCCCAACCAATTCGCCCAAAACATCCGAACCAAACGCTCCCGCATCAAACCTACCCTTCTCGACCAGAACATCCTCGCTGGCGTCGGCAACATCTACGCCGACGAAGCTCTCCACCGCACCCGCATCTCTCCTCTCCGCCGCTGCAACCGCATCAGCCTCACGCGCCTCCACCAACTCCACGCCAACATCCTCACCACCCTAAACCGCGCCCTGAACCACATCACAACCCATCCCAGTCCCGACGGCAGCCCCTACGTCGTCGATGCCCACGACGCCCGAATGCGCATCCCTCGAATCCCAAACTCCACCTGCCCAACCTGCAACAACCCAACAACCGCTCGCCGAATCTCCGGCCGAACCGCCTACTACTGTCAAAACTGCCAGCACTGAACCTCAAAGCGTAGCGGGACGCTAGTGGCCGCTGGTATAGGAGAGCAGTTAAGCGTCCCGCCATATCTCGCGCAAAATCCACAGTTGACGTTTCTTTTAGGTTCGCCCCCCGTCACTTCGGCGACCGTCGCAATACCCTAGCCGAAGACGCGGCAAGAAAGGAAACGCCGGATTGCACATCCACGAGACCCTGTTCTCCATCGGACTGGTCATAATCGTCGCCAAGCTCCTCGAAGGCATCAAAGTAAATGACATCATCGACCCCGCCCGCACCTACACCGACCAGTCCCTCACCGTCAGAGCCTTCACCGAACAGTGGCTGCTCTCCGAACAGCAAGACTACGTAGTCGTCGACCGCGCCAACAACCACAAACTCGCCGGCATCGTGTCTCTCAGCATGCTCCGTTACCTCCCCCGACACGAATGGGACACCACCACCCTCACCCAGACCCTCCGCCACAACACCCCAACCGCCACCACCGAAGACTACGTCGAAGACACCCTCCAAACCATGACCGAAAACTCCATCACCATCCTCCCAGTAATCGACCCCGAAACCAACCCAACCGTAAGGGCGACCCTTGTAGTCGCCCTTCGCTTTAGCACCAGAGGGTGCGTCCGCCCCATCTCCCTCCCTTCTCTGAGGGGGAACACGAGGGGGTGCAACCCGCGTCGCTTACGCTTCCTAATCCCTTGCGATATCTCACGAATCAGAACTCACAAGCCATGATCCCCCTAATCTCACGACACTCCGGCCAACTCGCCGAAATCTGACGACGCCACCAGGGCAAGCGCCTCGAAGTCTTCGGCCCCGAACCGTGGGATCTTACTCCCAACCAATTCGCCAAAAAATCCGCACCAAACGCTCCCGCATCTAACCAACCCTCCTCGACCAGACTATCCTCGCTGGCGTCGGCAACATCTACGCCGACGAAGCCCTCCACCACCCCCATCCCCCCTCGGTCGGCACCCATGCCCACATCTGGCATGATCCCCGTCGATCCTTACCCCCAACCATCGCGTCCGTTTTGAATCGCCACGCGACGCGTCACCACCGCGCTCCACTTAGCAACGCGAAAATTCCAATCCAACCAACGCAACCCCAACCCCACAATAGACAATTGAAACTTGTACCGAGTCTCAATAAAGACGCGAGACCCTCCACATCGACGAACGCCACATCACCCAATGAAAGGCATCCCTAAAACATGAACCTCAGGTCCGAACAAGCTAGCGGTGCGACACGATCTGCGCGATCGAGAAT
Source organism: Dehalococcoidia bacterium (assembly GCA_965232825.1). Lineage (GTDB taxonomy): Bacteria > Chloroflexota > Dehalococcoidia > Lucifugimonadales > Lucifugimonadaceae > Bin127. Next base: position 1,974,933 of record OZ247429.1, read on the forward strand.
CACCATACTGTTGGTGACAGGATTAACCCTCTTGGTGCTCGCCGCCGTGGTTGCATTGGTTGACAACACCTCAACCTCAGCCCAGGGAAACCCAAATTGCGAGGTCATCGACCTCGGAACCTTGGATGCCGCGTCCGACGCCGCTCTACAAGCCGATGGTCGGTGGTCAACCGAAGACTGCGATTCGAGCTTTCACCTCAACAGCGATGCGCACGACTACCAATTCGAGATCGACGCGCCGGGACGCATCAGGATCGATCTGAGCTCCGCAAAAGCCGACTCCTTCTTGTACCTGCTCGACGCCGATGGCAATAGGACCACCGACAACGACGATGGTGGGGGAAGTCTGGATGCACGCATAGAACGAGACCTAATATCGGGCGTCTACTCTATCGAGGCCACGACCGTTGGCGGGCGCAGACAAGGTGCAGCCGACTTCGAGTTGACGATCAGCCGAGTTCAGGGCTGCGAACCTCAACATCTCGGAACGCTAGAACTTGGTACCGATCTCGAGGCGACTGGCACTTGGACTCTCGACACATGCGGATCACAATTCGTCGTGGAACACCCGGCCCACTCATACGCGTTCGAGATGGCCATCGGCGGTCGCGTGCGACTAGACCTCAGGTCAACCGAAGGCGACGCTGTGATGTCGCTAATCTCTCCAACCCGAGGTCTCATCTCCGCAAACGACGACGGTGGGCAGCAGCGAAATTCCCGCATCGAACGGTACCTCGAAGCAGGCACATACCTCGTTGAAGCAACGACATACTGGGAACGAGACGCCCAACTCGCTGCCGCCGACTTCGAACTCGTGATCCATCTGATCGACGAGGAAGAAAGGCAGGAGAGCGGATTCCAACTCAAGATCGAAGCGGGCATCATCCCCGACGAAGCGATTGTCGGCGTGCCGTTCGATGTCCACTACCGAATCGGAAACGTCGGCAACGGTCAAATGACCGAAGAAGACGGGACGATCCAAGTCTACGCAATCGCTCCGCAAAACTACGACACGACCGAGTTGACCATCGATCCTGACGAGGGATGGGGAGCTGGAGTCGCTTACCACTCCAACGACGCGAGCGCGAGCACCACCAGCACTAAATCCGATCAGGTGCATCCGTTTGAGATCACTATGGACTCCTCGGGCACTTCTTGGGTGTGGTTGGTTGTCGTAGTCGACGACCATAGCGGGGAAGAGATCGGCTTCCACAGCCAATGGCGAGAACTGACCGTTTTAAGCGGAATGACGTTCGACGAAACCGATGTTTCAGTCGATGAGGTCGGATACTCCGTCTCATCGGAAACCGACGAAGATGGTGAAGTCAACGTTCTCGTCGAGAATTCAGACGATGCCGAAGCCGAGGTCGATGCGACTGTCCGAGCCAAGGCAATATACACGGCCGGGGTCGCCGCCGAATATCTCGACGGCATCTTCGAACGCCCAGCCATCGCAGACCTGCCACAGGTCGTCGAAAACTCGACCGTCAGCGTGTTCGCCCCCTCGTCGCAAACCCTCTCGATCAAGTTTGCCGAACTACTCGCCGAGGCCATCGAATCGTCCGAGTTGGACGACTCGTTGATGGGCGGAGAAGCGATCGATCCGGCGACTGTCGAAGACCTCGTACTCAGCAATGCCGACGTTGCGGCATCACAGTATGCGACGGTTTCCAACACTCTGAAACGAATACACCGAAACTGGGAATCGGGCCAAGCCTTGTGGTTCTCGGAGGCCCTGTCCGTCCATTCACTGCTCGCCTACGCCGAACGGGTCATCGCACCGACTGTCGAAGCTGGCGAAATCGTGACTGCGGCACGAGAAACCGAGGACGGTTGGGACGATGATGAAGTCCGGTCGATGTTGGGTGACCTGTCGAGCCAGGCGGGTTGCCGGGACGCGGCTTCGACTCTACGCCGTTCGCTGCAAATGGCGGGTGCCACCAACGTCGACGAACTAATAGAGATCGACGCAGAGCTGCGTTTGGCAGCGCCGGTGTACGGCCACGCAGTCGACGCAGTTATGTGCGCGGTCGAAGCGGCCGACGACGCGAATGATGAATTCGTGAGTCTGCTTTCTCAAGCAGATCAGGCAGAGATCAGTTCACTGATCGAGCCGAGCACCGAACCTGCACCTCAACCCACGAAGCTCCGAATCGTCGTTCGACTATGGGAGGACGATCGAGCCGAACACGGTGTCGAAATCGCCGGAGGCCAGCAGGTCTTGCCAGACGTCAGATTCTTGTCATCCGACGCCTCTACCGGCATTTGGCACTCGAGCAGCGACGTCATCGTGGATGAGACCTCGATTGGCAAAATCCGGACCCGACGTCTCTCCGATGGCCGAATCGAACTCGGTTTCGTCAACACCGGCGGCGAAGTAACCCTCCCGAAAATCCGCTACATCCCGAGCGGAATCTCCGAAGGCACCTGGATCCGCACCAGCGAAATCGAAATCCCCCTCGAAATCCCCCTCGAGTAACCAACACGGCAACAATGCCGCCAGCCCCTTTCATGCAGTCCAAAACTACCAACAACTGCATGAAAGGGGCGCGTAGCAAGACAAAGGGGGTTGATACCACGCAACCACAATTCACCCCGCGATATCATCCACATCTTCACCCATACACCCAACCATCGTCCCCCTAATCTCCCAACTCGCCGATCAACTAGCCGAAATCTGACGCCGCCACCAGGGCAAGCGCCTCGAAGTCTTCGGCTCCGCCGCCGTCGGCGATTTCAACCCCGAAACCAGCGGCATCGACTTCCTAGTCGAAATTCAACTTCTACCGCCCGGCAACACGCCGACGTATACTTTGGTCTCCTCAACGACCTCCAAGCAATCATCGATCGCTCAATCGACCTAGTTGAAGCAAAAGCAATCGAAAACCCATACTTCCGAGATTCGGTCGATCAGACGCGCCGACCAGTCTACGGACACTGAAATCAAAGCCTACCTCGCGGACATCAAACTACCTCACCTGCCTCCCCCTCTCTGAGGGTGATTACAAGGGGGTGCCGCCCGGCGGCTCTAATCATCGAGCCAGACGGTGCCCAACACGACCAACAACGCAACTACGATCTACTCCGCACCAAACGCCTAAACAAACGCGGCTACTGCGCTCTCCGCTTCTGGAACATCGAAATCCTAAACGACACCGAAAGTGTCCTCCAAACAATCCTATAAGCACTAAACGAAAGACCTTCCCCTCCGCCGAAGACACAAGAAATCGGTACGCCCCCATAGCCGAAAACGTAAGTGGGCGCGATGCGAAGCGAGCGGGGGGTGCGCTAGGATGGGCCAGGACCAAATCCCCTTCCTTTTTTGGGGGCACGGTTAAAGCATGCTCTAGGCTTGGACCGGGGATGAGGGGAAAGCGAGGCCAAGGCTCCCCCCCCCCCCCCCCCCCGACGCACCGGGGAGATATGCGAACTTCTTCGAATCGGATATTCGCACGACCGCGCTAGTAAATGTTGACCTACCGACGATTCAGTTTCACTGTCCGATCACTGGCTGTTGCATCACCACTTGTTGTTGGTTTTTCATCCATAGTTTCTTGAGATGGCTAGCGATGAATTTGACCGACACAGCATTTTCGAATATCAGAGTCATTAAATGATACGCTGTTAAGATCTCGTCTTGCATTGCCTGATCAGATTCGAGGTACTCTACCTTCAGATCAAGTTCTACCAGCCTCGCAGGCCCTATCCTTTGCCCGTGCACGTGAATCTGACGATCTGACGAGGTTTTCGCAGCATTGAAGTACGATGCTATCTCATTCGCGGCTTTTTTCTTGGAATCTGCATCATTCGCCTTTATGAGGTTACGTTCACTGAGCCAATTCCGGACCAATTGTTCGCTATACGACAGAGATTTAGAGGATTCTAAGACCAACGACGGCCCCATATTTTGCAGGATAGGGGCCCACAAATGAGCCAGTCTGATATCTTGTGTGATGTCAGCTTTTGCTTGTAGAAATCCTTCAGCAATTGCTCTTGCCGAATAATACGAGTTGCCGATTTGAAACTGAGGGTCGATTGGTCCTAGTTGGCTTTGACGACCCATTATTAAATTATCGCTCGCTAAGCTAATCATTGATCCGCCTGACATCGCCAAATACGGTACAATTACCTCTATATATTTAAACTTGGCATGCAAATATTCGACAATGCTCTCAACAGCGTTCGCGTCACCGCCTGGGGTGTGAATTATTAAGGATAGACCTTTGTCGATGGGAGCTTCGTGCAGGGCGTTCATGAAACCATTGATATCTTCTCTCGAAATGTCGGCTCTGTTTGATTCTGGTTTTTGTAGAAATGAAGACGCATAAAATAACACAGTCGTGTTATGCCTCATTTTGGATACCGAATTGAGACACGCGGTTAACTGTTCAAGCAACCATGTAGGGTCCGCTGATTCTTGTTGTTGGAATTCATCCAACAACTCGCTCCAAGAAGGCAATGTTCTACTCCTTTAATCGAGATGGATCTTATTTGAAGTCAACGGATGTTCCCGACCTGGCGGTTGGTATGAAACTTGGGTGTCGTTCAGGCCGGACGGCAAATTATAGAGATCTGAAATCTTCGCATATTCCTCGTACTGCTTCTTGACCCTCTCCAAGATCCACAAATGATCGTCTTCGTGTGTTTTTTGTTTGTCAATTTTCGCGGTCTCAGCGGCGTGTGTGTTCTCAACCATTGTTCTCTCCTCTGGTACTGCTATTTTGTGACAAATATGGGATATTGTCAAATATCGTTGCTCGCAATCTTCGCCCAAACCTAAAACACACCCCCTAACCCCCCAACAACGCCCCCACAACCCCCTCCACCCGCCGACTCCCGCAACCACTTCCGAATTTCCCGGCGCGCAATCGTAACCGTCAACCTCGGATACCGCTGCCGCAAATTCACCAACTCCCGCCCAACACCAGCCGCCGCATCCCGACCTGCATCGGCAACATCCGCATGCAACGATTTGCCGGGGTCAAACTCCGGTATCGGCAACCGCCAAAGATGTTTTAGTACGTGGCGCGCTCCGAATTGCCCCTTTGGCATCAACGGTTTCAATTGTTTGTACAGGTGATCACTGTTGATCACCGCGGTTAAGTAGCGTGCTTCGTCCAAAGTTTGGCAAGTCAACCACAAAAGTGTGTAGTCAACGATAAAGTCGTCATTGTCTACAATCGCGGCAGTCGGGATTCCTGAAGCTGAATAGGCGACTCTAATTGGTCGTCCGCCGTTGTCATTCCGCCAAACAATTTGCGATGACAATTTGCCGTAATAGTCAAGTTGCTCCAACAGTGAGAACCGATTCGCGGACGATTTATTTTGATCCCAAATCTTATTGATCTGCGACCATCGCTGTGACATCCGGCGTTCTAAAGAACCAATCGGCACGCCAAAATTCGATGTTGTGTCGTTTGAAAGGCTCATCGCATCGGGTTTCATAGGTAACAAAGCTTTGAGTGGTTTCAATGTTCCATACGGCAACACTGTCTCACCGAGGTGTACATCGAACATATGCTCTTCTTCTATTGTGTTCCCGTATAGATCAATAAGTTTCAGAGATTTCCATGGTTGCTTGTCGTAAACACCTCTACGCGGTTCGGTCGTTACCGTACCGCCCACTCGCACAGTCGCCCGGTTCGGAATCTCGTTAACGAAGAACAGAACGCGGGGATAGATGTCCGCGCCTTTCCGAGTAAGTTGTGCATAGGGGGACAAAAACTCATTGCTTGAATCCATTGTCTCGAGATCCACACGCCTGACGTTCGACGATCCGGTCGCGCCAAGCCACAGACGCACCATACTTGCCAACGGTATCGCCTTTCCTCCCTCGCCCCGACGTTCGGCGAAAACAACCGATGACGGAATAGGGAAGAAGTTGTTGGGCTCCAACCGCTCGAGGTCCCAAGCTTTACGCACTTGGAAATTAACATGTAACGTCCGAGTCCCGGCGCGCGCCTTCCACTCGCCCGTCCGCCACTTCGTGTGCTGACCAGCCTGCAACGCACTGTGAGGCATCACGAACCCAATCAATCCACCATCGCGCAGATAGAGATCAACGCTTCGCGCATAAAACAGCGACGCCACATCCTGATTGGGCGCGTGCCTTCCTCCCGCCCAAATCCCGTAAACATTCCGGCTCTGGTTCACCAACTCCTCGCGCAACACATCCGTCGTCTGGTTGTAGTTGATCCATGGCGGATTACCCACGATCACATCAACCTTGTTCCGCGCCAGCGTTATCGGACGCACCAAGTTTCGTATGTAGTAAGCCCAGATGTGGTCCCGGCCTTGCGCATGGAGAGCTACAAGCTTGTCAATCGTCGTCGACAGCGTTTTCGTCTCATCGTCCGTCAGCGGCACAGCGTCCATCGCCACCTTAGGATCCTCACCCCGCTCAATGTAATCGGCAATATCAACCATCATCTGGTCGAAATTCTCTGCGTGATTGACCAGCGCAACCGGAAACAGCAACTCTGTGTTGTCGTCATCACCCACCCCAATCGTCACAGTGTTCGCTCCAAATAGGTCACGGCTCTGGTACCGCAGCTGCAAAGAATCACCGAGATAGATCGGAACTGTAACCGCCGTGCTCGCGCTCTTCTCAATCGCCGGCCGCGCTGCTATGACCCACGCCGCACGCGCCAAGTGCGTCGCTACTGGATGCACATCGATGCCCGTAACCGACTCCCGCAACAACTCGAACAATTTCGTCTCGGGGACCTTCTGCTTCTTAGCCGTTTCGATGAAATGCTCAACACACTCAGCGATAAACGCTCCAGAACCACACGCCGGGTCCAGCACCCGCTGATTCACCGGATCAGCAACGACCTCCTCCACAATCGCCTTCGTCAACCAGCGCGGCGTGTAGTACTCACCAAGATCACGACGCTCCTGCGCCGGTATCACCGTCTGGTAAAGCGTCGCCGCAACGTCGGTCGGTGGCGACGACCAGTCGAATCTCGCAACCCGACGCGCAATCGTCTTGATCAACGACGCCGCACCAACCTCGATCGGCCAAGCGAAGAAATCCGTCTCAATCACACCATGCAATCCAGTCGCCTCCGAAAATTGACGACCTTTCAACAAGTCCTCAGGATCGTTCTCCGCGATCTGATTCACATCTAACCCAAACGTCGCCTGCACTACAATCCCGACCACCATCGTCAGATACGTGTGCCGCACGAAAAGATCATCGAATTCATCCCCCTGCACAACCTCCCCCAACGCCGTCCGAAGCAAATCCTCCCACAACCTACGCTTCACCGCCACCGTCTCATACTCCGAATACTCCTCGTACATCGCCCGCAAAGTGTCGATCTCACGCTCGTACAGCGGATTCGTCGGACTGAACTGATCCTCTATCTCCTCGCTGTTGGGTTCAATATCGCGCCGAACCACAAGGGCATTGTCCCTCAACCACTCGTAGAGACCGTACCACTTGTCCGCATCCGTCAAGATGAATGCATACGGCGGAGTCGTGTGGATCATGACCGCGTTCGGCCACCGCAACAACCAGTGCTTCCCATCCGTCAAAATCCCAATCCGCACACCCTTGCTCGCATCCATCGCCGCCGTCAGATAACCATCCAGCTGTGCGACATGGGCAACGTCCGGAACAATCCCGTTTCCGATCCTCCGCTTCACCTCGATCAACGTGTCCAGCGCCGCCAAATCCACCGAGTTACCCGAGCCCTCCGCTGGTGAAATCTCCTCCCGAATATCACTCGACTCCACCAACCCCGTCCGCACCAGAAACTCCCGAATCTGCGACGTGATATTCGCCTCCGCCTGCAATTCCTCATGCCGCCGCAAAAGCTCCGACGCCACCGCGCCGCATTCGGGATCGTCAGGCCTTAAAGTCATCACCTCAATTATCCTACCCGCACCCATCACCCCCCAAACCCCGCCCCTCCTGCTCAACACGAAACGCGACCGCATCCCCAGTATCCGGCGGCCGAATCGGATACCTCACCCCCTCCCAAGCCTCCACCAACCCCACCAACACCTCAAGCTCATCCCCTTCCGCCGACCCAACCGGCGCATCAAATATCTCATCGATGCGAGCCATAGCCGCATCGTGCTCCTCATCACTCCGTATCTTCTCGATTTTCAACATAGCCATAAACTCCCAAATCGCCAGCGAAACGCAGAACCCTGCAACCTTACCCTCCATTATCCCGCAACCCCCGCCATCACCGCAGCAGCCCAAACAACGACACCCATCATTCCAATCCTTCAAAATCATGTCCATCATAGTTCAAACCACCCAAACCACCACCCCCTCCCATCACCGCAGCACCCCAAAACAACCATCACCCCATCCGAGCCGATCCGCGATAATCCGCGGTTCAGACCACACTTGACAAACAAAACATTCGTGCTAATATAAGAACTGTTAACAACAAACATCGCCGCGCCGACGGGTGCGGATACGACCTCAACTAGACTCTGCCGACAAAAACCCGAGACCCAGTCCAAGACCGTGAACGCAACACCACAAGAGCTAAACCGTCGACGACTGATCTCGGCATCCTTGAGCAAACAAGATGCAACGTCGGGAGGGACCGTTAGAAGCGAACGCTGCTACAAGGTCCAGCCGCGTCGCCACAAGCAGGCGCCGCAACACGAGCCAGACAATAGTACCCCCGTAGGGGCGACCCTTGTGGTCGCCCTCGCGCCAAGGCCGGTACCTTTGTCCAAGGGCTGGGCGAACGTTCGTGAATCCGGCATACGTCGGCCCTCGAAAACAAACAGGGCGCGGCTACAGCACCAGCTCGGGACTAACCGAGCGATGGAGAGCGGCACTGCTCAAGCGGCCGAACTCCGGGCCCACGGCCTGGCAACGTGGGCAGACGCTGGAACTAAAGGACGGGCCCACGTCCAATCCCCGCAAGCGCGGCGATGAAACAAACCCGCTAGGGTTGCCCCCGCTCGCGGGGGAAATGTCCGAAGGACAAAGGGGGCACACCCCCCAACCAAACATAAAAACCTGCAACACCCCCGCAAGCCATACCAACACACCCTCCTCCCCTTCGCAAAGCGAAAGCGACGCGACGTAGGGGCGGGTTTCAAACCCGCCCTCGCAAGCAGGGGATGCCCCAAAAACCACCAACCCCACATCCCGTCCATCCATGTAAATTCCCCCAACTCATCATTCCAATCATCAAAAATCATGGCAATCATAGTTCAAACACCCCACCACATCACGCGGCGAAACGATCAATCAACGGCTTTGACCGTCGGCAAAGTAGAATTCATCGAATGTTGTTCCGTTCTGTAACCGTCGTTGGCTTGGTGCTGTTGGGCACGTTTGTTTTGGTTGGCTGCGGGGTTCAGAATGAAGGCGGTTCCAGTGGCAGTTCTCTGACGGCGGAGCTGGTGGTGCCGCCAGATTCTCAGACGGTTGTCGAGTCCACGGCGGTCCCGACATCGACTCAGGTGCCGACGGCAACGGTTGTGGTGGCGGATAAGGCTGCACAAGATGTCGTTGAGAAGCAGGCCAGCGTGAATGTGCCCAATCGGGGCTACAACTCGTTTGGCGATCCGGATGCTCCGATCACGATGTTCGATTTCTCGGATTTCGTCTGACCGCACTGCGGTAGTTGGCACCGCGGGACGGTTGCCCAGATGCGTGAGACGTATATCGCCGATCGGCTGGTGAGGTCGATATATTTCCACTTTCCGATCCTGTCTCAGGAGTCGGCGATCGGGGCCGAATATTCCGAGTGCGCGGGCGAGCAGGGGGCGGAGCATTTCTGGGCATACGTGGATGCGGTCTACGAGCGTCAGGATGAGATTTCGGAGTCGCTGTTCGGGGAGCTGGTGCTGGAGCTGGAACTGGATGTTGCGGCGATGAACGAGTGTCTGGTGTCGGGTCGGCACAATGCGACGTGGCAGATCGACCGGGCGCGGGGCGAGGCGATGGGCGTACAATCCACTCCAACTATCTTCCTCGCATATGTCGACAAGAATGGCGAGGAAGTCCGTTTGCAGTTCCGTGGCGCACGCGATTTCGACAACATGTCGCAGATAATCGATGCCATCTTGAGGGAGATCGAGCAGTGAAGATAACTAAGATAACGCCATATTTGATCTCGGCACCAGCGCCGTTCCTGCCGACCGCCAATGACAGCGGCAGCGAGGTGCGAAATCGGGAGTATCTCTTCGTGTCGGTGGATACGGACGAGGGAGTCACGGGATGGGGCGAGGTTACTTGCACTCGGGATCAGGCGAACCGGGGCGTGGCATCGCTGATAACACGGGTATCGGAGCTGCTCAAGGGCGATGACCCGAAGAATATCGAGAAGATCTGGCACAAGGTCTTTCGGCACTTCACGTATATGGGTTCGAGGGGCGCGACGACGAGTGTGATCTCGGGTATCGATATCGCTCTGTGGGACATCCGCGGGAAGGTGCTGGGGGTACCGGTGTATGAGTTGCTGGGCGGTCCGGTCCGGGATGCCGTCGATGTTTACTGCCATCCGCAGGACGGCGCGACGCCAGAGGAGCTGGCGCAGCACTGCCAAGCGATCGTGGCCACCGGTCAGACGTCGATCAAGACGGACCCTTGGCATCCGCATCATCCGGATGAGATCGACGGCTACATGTCGGGGCGGCTCAGCGCGGAGGCTGAAAACCTTGGAGTGGAGCGGATCGCGGCAGCGCGTGAGGCAGTGGGTCCGGATATCGAGATCTTGATCGACAACCACGCTCGGTTCGATGTTCCGACGGCGATCCGGTTGGCGAAGGCGCTGGAGCCGTACGACATCTTCTGGTTCGAGGAGCCGGTAGGTGTGGAATCGAACACGGCACTAAAGCAGGTCCGCGACGCGACAAACGTGCCGATCTGCGTAGGCGAACGGATTCACACGCGGTGGGAGTTCGTGCCGATTCTTGAACAGGGCCTAGCGGACTTCATCATGCCGGACATCACGTGGACGGGCGGAATATCAGAGCTAAAGAAGATCTGCATCCAAGCGGAGTCGTACTACATACCCGTATCACCGCACGATGCGAGCGGTCCGATCAACGTGATCGCCGGTGCGCAGGTGATGATCACCGTGCCCAACTGCTACCGCGTCGAGACGTCACGGGCGGATCTGCACGCATATGACTGCCTAATGGACGTCCCGCTAGATATCCGTGGCGACAAAATACACCTAGATCCGGCCCGCCCAGGGATCGGCATCGAGATGGACCGAGAGTATCTAAACGCGCATTTAGTGGATTGAACTGGCAGCGAGTTGCGTTGACGATCATATTCGGAGATAAATGAGCGGCAAACGCGTTTGAGTCGCATCGGTGAGCGTCAAACCGTTGGCGACGAGTCGCCTTACTCAACCGCGAACAGATAGGCGTAGTGGGGTTGGTTGCCGCGGATGAACTGGATGTCTATGCGGTTGTAGTGGGTCAATTCTTCGGTTAGGCGGGTTTCGGCAACGCGGGCGGTGTCGGGGGCGATCTCTTCACCGACGTATACGGCGACTAGTGCGCCGTGGTGCACGACGGTGTTGACGCCGGCGATTAGCATTGCGAGTTCGTCGTCGGAGGCGCTTACAGTCTCACCGTCGACGATGACCATGAATTGACCTTGTTTGACGTGAACCCCGCCCATGGTGGCGTCGCGCGATGCTCGAAACACGGAGCCGACGTGGAGGCCTTCGAGCATGTCGGTCATCTCCTCGGTGTTTTCATCAAGGTCGGCGTCCGGGTCGAAGGCGCTCATCGCTGCGATGCCTTCTTGCATGGATCGGGTGGCGATGACGATGGAAGACTTTTCAGTGAGTTCGGATGCCTGCTCGGCGGCACCGATGATGTTCTTGTTGTTGGGGAGGAGGATAACTTGATCGGAGGGTGCGGCTTCTACGGCTTCGAGGAGGTCTTGGACGCTGGGGTTGAGGGTGTCGCCACCTTCGACGATAAAGGTGGAGCCCATGCCGGCTTGTCGGTAGTAGTTGGCCATACCGTCGCCGGCAACGACCGCGACAACCGCGATGTCGACGGGGTCGATGGGTTGCTCAGCGGATGCTGCGTCGGCGCGTCGGTTTTCGGCCCACTCGATGGTCTGTGCGTCCATGTTCTGGATGCTGACGTTGAGGGTGAGGGCACCGTTTTGGACGGCGAGGCTGACGGCTTCGCCGGGGTCTTCCATGTGAACGTGGATCTTGGCGATGGTCTCGTCGCCGGCGATGACGGTCGAGCGTCCGATTTTGTTGAACTCGTCGGATAGTTGAGGGATGTTGATGGCGGTGCCTTCGATGGCGATGTTGGTGCAGTATCCCCAGGCTTCTTCCTCGGCGATATCGAGGGAGGAAGTGTCGACGATGACGCCGCTTTCGCCGACGAGATTTTCGATGCCAGGGGCGTTAACCGAGACCGAGCCGTCGCCTTCACCTTGGAGGTATTGGGACATACCGATGAACATGATTGAGAGCCCGAATCCTCCGGCGTCGACCACTCCGGCTTCTTTGAGGACGGCGAGCATCTCTGGTGTGCGCTCGGTGGTGTCGAGGGCTTGTTTGGCGGCGGTTCCGACTACATCGTTTACGTTTGCGCCATTTTCGGCAACCTTTACTGCGGCTGCAGCCGCTTCACGGATGACGGTCAGCATGGTGCCTTCGACAGGGTTGGGGACAGCGCCGTAGGCCATCTCGGCAGCTAAGGTCAGGCCGTGGGCAAAGTTTTCGCCATTGACCTCGGCGACATCGGTCATGGCGTCGCGGAGGCCACGGAAGAGTTGCGCCATGATGAGTCCGCTGTTGCCTCGGGAAGAGAGCAATGCGGCGCGTGCCATCGCCGTGGCAGTTGCTGGGACATCGGCGGTGGCGGTGGTCTCCATGTCGGATGCGATGCCGCGCATCGTTAGCACCATATTGGTGCCGGTGTCGCCATCCGGGACAGGGAAAACGTTGAGCGCGTTGAGCTGGTTCTGATTGGTGGCGATTGCGGCTAGAGCGGATTTGGCGAGATCACGAAGGAGGTAACCGTTGCTTGTCGTGGTGGCCATTGGCATCAAAGAATTCCCAGAATGTAGGCGGCTCGGTGCTTGGCGGTGGATCGAATGGTGCTTCCGAACTCTCCGCGATGTTATCCTAATCGTTGTTAACCGCTCCGATTGCGGCGTCGCGTGCAATCGATTGGCGGAACCTGCCAAAGCCACGAAATCGAAGAAACGCGCCATGTCCACGTATATGTCCGAAGAGCAGATCCGAGCCGCCCTGAAGCTAGGTCCGCGGCCGAAACCTCAGTTCGGCAACAACCGGAGCCACGCGTTGAATGCGACGAAGCGTCAGTTCAAGCCCAATTTGCAGTCGCGGCGCGTGTTGGTGAATGGTCAGGAGCGGAAGATCAAACTCTCGGCACGAGAGATCCGGACGCTGAACAAGCGCGGGCGGATGTTGCTGGCGGAGTGAGGTTGGGGGGCGGTTGATGCGCGATTCGGAGTTAGGCAAAATGCTGACATTCCGGCAAGTTTGGGATTAGTTGGCTTAACTAGGATTTTGGGCGTTGGGGTACCATCGTGTTGATGCGCGATGTTGAGTATTTGGATTTTTGACGGGATGACTACGCCAACGATGATCGGCAACCTGACCGAGCCTGACGCGAATAGTGCGATAGCCGATTATCTGAACGGAATCGGAGCTGGTTGGGACGCAAACGCAGAGCGTTCTCAGACTCTGGTCGGGGATAGCGGCAGGCCGGACATCGTTGTGCGTCAGAATGGACGGAGGGCGGTGGTTGTGGAGACGGAATATGGGCGGCCGGCGGTTGTTGATGCGGTGTCGCGTCTGGGCAAGTGGCTTGTCGGCGAGACGCGGGAGTTAACGGAGGTGGTCGCTGTGGGGATAGACGAGGACTGCAAAAGTTTGATGCGATCGGAGTTTCTGGCTCGACTCAAGCGCAACGAGCCGGTGTTGAGTGTGCAGTTGGTATCAACTGCCGGGGTGTGGCCGGATGAGCCGATAGTCTCGCGTCCGGTTGATCTTGTGGCGTATTGCGAATACGCTCAGGTGCCGCAGTTGGAGATTGACCGACACAGCACTGCGGTGGCCAAGCGTGTAGATTCTGTGGGTGGGGCATTGCTGAATGGGTTGCGGGGAATGACGGCGACTGGAGACGATGCGCTTGCAAAGCTGGCCGATATCGTAGGTGCTGATTCTGTAGAGGATGCGACGCGGATAGTTTGCGCGATCTGGTTGACGACGATCGATCTTCACAACGATCTTGCTTCGTACAGTCCGACGTTGCGGTCTATGGGTTTGGAAACAACGAAGGCGCTCAGGCAGAACTCGAGGTTCGGCATACTCAGCCAGCGACATCTGATCGATGCGTGGGAGATTATTGAAGGCGTCAACTACGTTCCGGTGATCGAACTTGCGAAGTCTAGTCTCTCGGTGGTCGGAAGGTCTGGCATAGTTTCGGAGGTGCTGAGAAGTCTCGAGGATCTGAGTGGTGAGGTTAACGAATTGCAGGCGAAGCATGTCTACAACTTCGCGGGTGAGTTGTGGCAGCGGTTGGTTACGGATCGTGAGGAGCGGGCGGCGCACTATACAAGGCCGGAGGTGGCGGAGTTGTTGGCGACGTTGTCGGCGCAGAGGTTCAACGAGAGGTCGGTAGAGGAGATCGCTTCGGTGAATCTGATGGATGCTGCGAGTGGGACGGGTACTCTGATAGGGGCTGGCGAGCGTGCATTGCGGCGGCTTTATTTGCTGAAGGACGGCAATGATCCGAATCTGCATAGGAAGCGGATGGAGAATCACATCATCGCGTTGGATGTGGATGGAATCGCTGGGACTTTGACGGCGAAGCGGCTTACGGATATGGAAGTGACGCAGGATTACCATGATTGTCGTATCGCGGTGGTTACTCATGAAGCGGGTTCTTTGTGTCTGTTGAATCCTGAAAGCGCGGGGATTTCGGACATGCTGGGCAGCGGCGGACGGGGGATGAGTCCGGATCAGGACAACAACAATGGTACAGTGCGGATTCCGGTTGGCAGCGTAGATTGGGCGTTGATGAATCCACCGTATTCGCGTCCTCGCAGAGGTCGTAGGCAAGCGACGACTGGGTTGTCGCCGCTTCGCACTATCGCGTCGAAGTATGGCTGGAAAATGTCTCACGGGCAGGCGGGTCTGGGTAGCGATTTCGGGAATATGAGCAATATACGTTTGAAGCCGGGTGGGGTTTTCGCGCATGTATTGCCGTTGACGGCGGCTCATGCTGAGAGCTGGCAGGCTTGGCGCGCGGAGTTGGAGAAGGACTTTACCGACATCGTTGCGATTGCCAATGTGGGTAGCGAACTCGAGAGCATGAGTGCTGATACTGCGATGAACGAGATGTTGGTTGTGGCGACTAAGCGCGAGGCGCGTCCTGATAAGTGGGAACCGACGGAGATACTTTGTGTGAACATTGGATCGGCACCTCAGACGTTGTCGCAGGGGTACGCGATTGCAAACGCGATTGATGCGATTTCGACGAACTCCAATCAAGGCGTGTTCGATGGCGTGGGGTTTGTGCGACTTTCGACACTAAGCCCTGGTTTTCCATGGTTCGCGGTGGGCAATCGCAACTTCGACATGGCGGCGGTAGCGACGGCGTTGATACGTGGGCAGGTGTACGATCCGATACGCCATAGAGATATTTCAATGAGTATCGACGGCGTCCGATTGTCGGATCTGGCGGGTTCTGGGCCTACGCACCATCTAATCGGCGAGGGTAGCGCGACAGGTCCGACGCATGACCTGATTGGCCATGCTGCGGGTGGTGACGGCAGAGGCGCGTTCGAGTGGCATCCGATTGAAACTTGGTCTGGGACATCGGCTCATTTGAGTATGTGGAGTGCGGACAGTAAGACGCAGAAGACGATTTCAGGCGCACCGACTCATGCTGGCGTGGTAGTGAACTCAGAACTTGCCCAGCGCATGATAGAGATGCGGAGTCGATGGTTTTTGAGCCGAAATCTGCGATGGACTTCGCAAGCGGTTGCGGTTGTCAACACTGCGAACGAATGTCATGGTGGGCGTGCTTGGAATGCGATGCAACATCTAGATGACGATGTTGGCCGTTGCATCGTGTTGTGGTTCAACAGCACATTTGGTGCGATTGTGCGAAACGCTTATGGTCAGTCAACGCAACCAGGGCGTGCAACGATACAGGTTAAGGCGATTGCCGGATTGCCGTGTCCGGATTTTGGGGCGGATACGGTGGCTGGTGCACATGCTCGGTCAGTCGCTGGCGCCAATTTCGCGGAGTTGTCGGGGTTGGAGCTTGAGCCGTTTGCGTATTGTTTCCGAGATGCGAATCGGTGGCGTATAGATGATGTCGTTGCCGAGATGATTGGTTTGGATATGCAAGATCCGAACGTGCGGGAGATGGTGGGGTACTATCGGCTGATGTTTGCTAGCGAGCCGAATGTTAACGGGCGTAATCGGGGGGTCTTGGGGGCTTTGGGGGAGGCATAGAGGCAGCGGATTGTGGTGCCGGCGCGGTGGATGGAGAGAGGTGGGTGCGGCTTCTGTAGCGGTTTCTCGGAGTCCGATGCGTCTATGTTGTCTCACGCATTGTTGATGTATAATAATGGTGTATACATCGATTGATTAACCATAAAGATGCGTCATGAAAAAGAATGACGAAAAGTTGTTGCCCGAAGATATCCGACGGATTCGGATGAAGTTGGGGTTGACACAAGAGCAGGCTGGAGAGCGAATCGGTGGCGGGCGTAGGGCGTTCTCAAAATACGAGTCAGGAAGTGTGCAACCGTCGGCTGCCGTTGCCAATTTTCTCGGCGTATTAGATCGGAATCCTCAACTGATGAACGCAGGCGGCGGGCAAGCGCGATATCGGCCGCCGGTGATGGCGCAGTCTCCGTTTGAGATATCGGCTGACGATGTGAGGTCACTTACAAGCGCGCAGTTCGCCGATTTGATCCGACGGCTGTTACATGCTGAAGCGTTGGCTAACGATCTGCCAGAGGATGGCATCCATGTGGCATCTAACATCACCGCACCCGACGGCGGCGAAGATGCGCGAATTGAATGGGAAGGACGCGCCGAACGGACGAGTTTTTTGCCATCTCGATTATGTCAGTTTCAGATGAAAGCTGGACCGATCACGCCTGCGAAAGCGGGTCAAGAAGTGACAATGCGCGGCGAGGTAAAACCTATGATCCGCAGCGCCATCGAAGCGGGCTTCAACTACATCATGCTGTCGACGCACCCATACGTCAGGAAAGAGATCGAAGCGAGAGAACGAAAGATCAGGCAAGCGCTTCGAGGTTCGGGGCTTGCAATCAATGACGATCAGGTTGGATTCAGGAGTGGCGAACAAATCGCGGGGTGGGTGAATTCGCACCCGTCTATTGCGTTGTGGTTGCTGGAACGCGTACGGCCGGGATCTGTCGGCACGTTCACTACATACGAAGGGTGGGGCAGACGCCCGGAACACCATGCCGTGAGTTTTGCGGACGATTCGCGGCTTCCGGAGCTCAGAGAACGAATCCGCGCTTGCGCGACTGTTCCAGGTAGCACGTTGCGAGTGGTGGGTTTGTCAGGAGTCGGCAAGTCGCGCCTCGTGTTCGAAGCGTTTGGCGGCGATGCTGAGGAAGCGCTTGTGATGTATGCGGTCGATTCAGCGAGTCCAGTAGGAACAGTGCAATCGACCGTCAACCACCTGTCTGATTCACAGCGTCGGGCCGTTGTAGTAGTTGATGAATGTGACGTCAATACCCACCGGCAATTGGTGGGGATGGTTTCGCGGGTCGGGAGCCAACTATCTCTAGTGACAATCGATGATGAGTTGCCGCGCAACGTATCCGACAACGCGACGGTTGTGGTTGCAGATTCGCCAGTCGAAATCGTCGATTCGATAGTCGAAGATCTATTGCCCGGGATACTGAATGATGACAAGCGTCGTCTCATTCGATTCGCTAAAGGATTTCCTGAGATAGCGGTTAGGATTGCAGGGATTTGGGGCAAGGGAGTGCCGATCGCACACTCAACGGATTACGACTTGGTTGATAGTTTCGTTTTCGGGAATAGTCAGCTAGATCGAGATCTGCTGTTGAAATCAGCGCAGTTGGTGTCAGCGTTCGGTCTGGTAGGTTGGAAAGCTCCGATCGAAACTCAAATCACCGAAATTGCCGAGTTCGATGGCGTGCTGACGAAACCCAAATTACGTCAAGGGATAGCCGACCTTTTGAATCGTGGCATCATAAGGGCGCGTGGTCGTTATGTTGCGTTGCAGCCAAATCCTATAGCGATGAATTTAGCGGAACGGCAGTGGCAAGAATGGGATACCGACCAATGGGACGAAGCGTTGGCGGGATCAACTAACCGCGACCTCAAAGTGTTTGCCGCGCGGCAACTCGCATTGATCAACTCGACCGATATCGCGAAAGACGTCGCCACGCATGTATGCCGTTTAGGTGGGCCTTTTAGCAGTTACAAGAGTCTGTCGAGTGCTGGACACGCGGAAGTAGTGTCCAGCTTGGCAGAAATCGCCAGAGATGCAGTTGCTACGTTAATTGAACACGTCACAAGCACGGTCGGTGATCTCGAGAGGGTGACTGGCGACGTGCGACGGCATCTAGTCGGTGCGGCCGAGAAAATAGCGTTCCATCCGGACTCTTTCAATTCGGGCGCCGATTTGCTTTTAGAGTTGGCAGCCCACGAAAACGAAAGTTGGGCTAACAATGCAACTGAGACATTTAACGGTCTATTCACGTTATACTTGGGCGGCACTGCGGCCGACGCAACAGCGCGATTGCGATATTTGGATCACGCGATTGGGGTGGCAGATGATGCACGACTGAAGATTTTGGTTGCAGCATTGAGTGCAGGGGTACGCTTGCGGTACTTCACTCGTATATCCGGCGCTGAATCCCATGGATCCTTGGAGGCGTTAACGAGTTGGCAACCTATAACCAACGAGGACATCCTGGAATACACCTCGGGATTTGTAACGCGCCTCGCCGACTTAGGAGTAAGGGGCGATGAGGTCGGGATATTGGCCCGGGAAGAATTGGGCGGTCATTTTCGATCTCTTGTTAACGGCGGTTTTATCGACTTGATTGAGGACGTAACTACTCGATTCATCGACAATGTCGGATATTGGCCGGAAGGATTAAGGGGCGCTAATTCGACGTTGAAGTATGACGATGATCTTCCGGGTGATATTCGAGAGCGCGTCGAGAATATGGCACTCGCCTTACAGTCGACGGGTCTCAAATCAAGGATTGATCTGCTGGTGACGAAGGGAATATCCTTCCGACATGATAAGACCGACAGAACCGACTTTATGGCGCAATACGAAGCGGATGTCAGTGCGGTTGGCGATCTTGTCAATGAGTTGAATGCAAATGTAGATGTGATGAGGTCATGTTTGTCAAGTCTCGTTCACGGTAGCCAGCACATGGCATATGAATTCGGTAGGTTTCTTGGTGAATCGTCGGATGATCCACTCGAGTGGTTGCAAGCGATCATCGAGCCGATGAAGGAAACCGATCCGCAAGAGGTCAATCACGATTTGTTGGTGGGGTACTTAAAGGGGCTACATGCCGAACATCCTTCGGAAGTGGCGATGATGAAAAAGCTCCTTGCGGGGTCAGAGTTTTTCGCACCCGCGTTTACGACGTTGTGTCCACGTTTGGGTGAGATATCGCAAACAGACTTGCGAATCGCCGTGGATGCACTAGAAGCAGGGCACTTGAAACCGCATCATCTCAAGCCTTGGGCATTTGGAGGAATTCTCGCCGAAACCGCTACGGTTGATGCTACTCAATTGTTCGACGCGTTGATCGATCACAGCCCTCAAGGCATGGCGGAATGCGCCGACCTGATGGGAATGTACGCGTGGCAGGCACCAGAGAAACTTGGTGACATTTCGAGCCAAGTCGTGAAACTTGCGGAGAGGTCTGCCGATTGGGAAGGCCAGCATGGTCGAGGCACGGACGACTATCACTTCCAAGAGTTGATGAAATCGGCTTTGAAGCGAGGACGCAACGACGGACTCGCTAGGTCTGTAGCGTTGGGGTCAGCCAAAGGTTTCGTGAAAATCGATGGGTATCGATCACATGGGCTGTTTAAGCCGATTCTTCCGTTGCTGTTGTCAGAGTTTGCCGAGATTGCATGGCCAATCATCGGGCAGGCGATCATAGACGACGAACTGACTGCCGCGTTGCTCATATTCGATCTGGGGGGAGGGATGTCTTTCAGCGACGAGCCCGATTCAGCGATCCTAAACCTACCAGAAGACGTTCTATTCGCTTGGTGTTACGCAAATCCTGAAAAGGCTCCAGCATTCGCAGCAAGGAATCTGCCATTTTTAACGACGCTTGACCGCAATGCGACCGAACGGGAAATCCATCCTCGAATGCTACGTCTGATCGACGAATTTGGGCATCGGGAAGACGTGCGCGAAGAGATCGCTGCCAACATCTGGACATTCGGTTGGAGCGGGTCTACGACGGAGTATTACGACATGTTCTATGAACCGCTCGCCGCATTGACAGATCACAAATTCCGGGATGTTCGTCGGTGGGCGACACAAATGAGTAACCAACTGAAAGACGCGTTCGAACGAGCGAAGAACGAAGACGAAGAAAGGGAGGCACGTTCGGAGTTTTATTGATTTCGCGGTATCAGTACGGTAACGGCGGGCGCCTAGTACGTGCAAGTGGGTTTGGATGGATGCGGCCTGACGGCACCTCATGCGGGGTTAACAACTAAGTTGAGGGATGTGTGATGGTTTGCGATTTGGGTCGGTGGTGGGTTGAGGTTTCCCGCTTCGGCGGGGATCCTCCGCTCGTTGCGCTCGCGGCGCCTTCGCTCCGCGAGCGGGGAACCTTGCCACCTGGTTCACCCTCACCCATCTCTACTCCTCTGGATTCCGGCTTTCGCAGGAATGACGGGGGTGAGGGTGTGGAATGGCAGTGGTTTTGGAATGGCCTTAAAAGGGGATGGATTGTGCAGGATGCTACGGTTGCGGCCCTTGCGTTCTCGCTTTGCTAGCCTACCGTGAAGGGGGAAGAGATGGCGTCTTGGATGGCCACCAGTTGAGTTCGCCTAGTTTCATGACGATGGCAGGAACCATGATGGCTCGGACGACGAAGGTATCGATGAGGATGCCGAGCATTACTGTGAAGCCGAGTTGGAAGATGTCGAGAAGGGGAAATGTGGTGAGGACGGAGAATGTTCCGGCGAGGATGATGCCGGCGGATGTGATGACGCCTCCGGTGCGGGTGATGGCGTAGCGAGTGCCTTCGACCAATCCTCGGTTGCGGGTCTCTTCCCGAACGCGGGACATGATGTAGATGTTGTAGTCGGCACCTAGGGCGATGAGAAAGACGAAGATGAAGGATATGGAGTCGAAGGCCATCCCGTCGTGCCCGAAGATGTTTTCGAAGATGAGGATTGAGATACCGAGTGCGGCGGCGAAGCTGAGGATGACGCTGATGACTAGGTAGGTGGGCGCGACAACGCTGCCGAGGAGGATGGCTAATATGATCCAAATGGCGATGATGACGATGGGCGCGATGACGCGGAAGTCCCGGATAGTCGTGGTTCGGCTGTCAAGGTTGGTCGCCGATTCGCCGCCGATTATCGTAGTGGCACCGCTTAGCGATGAGGTGGCGACGCTATCCCGGGCGGTTTCTCGTAATCGTTGAACGGCGTCCATCGCTTCGGTGCCGTATGGATCGTCGTTGAGGACGATTTCCAGTTTGGTGGTCGTACGATCGGTGGAGAGCAGTCTCTGTCCGGCGAGGAACGTGCCCGCTAGTTGCGCTTGCTCGGGCGGAAGGAGAGCCATGAGTTGGGCGATCTCGCCGGGGTCGTCGGGCATCGTGGCGACGAGCGGCTGGACCTCGGCGATGTCGACCGGCAACGGCTCACCGAGTGGGCGAGTGATGGACGTCACATTGTTGACCGCGGGATCGGCGACTAGCGTTGCAGAGAGGTCCTCGATGGCCTGCAGGTGGTCGAGGACTGATGCGCCTTCCTTGGAAACGAATACAGTTGTGGGCGCCAATTCTCCCGGCGGATAGGCGGATTTGAGAGTCTCGAAGCCGATTTTCGATTCTGCGCTGTCCGGAAAGCCTTCGACAAAGCTGAAGCGCGGTTTGAATTCGAAGAGTCCGAAGGTCAAGGCAACCATAGCGATGGTGGTTACCGCGAGGAGCATGCCAGGTCGTTTTGAAACCAGCGTTCCGACGCGGTACCAGATGCCGGTCTCTTTGTCACTCGGCTCAATCGTTTTGATGGGCCAGAATGCGACCCGTCCCATGGCGACAAGGACAGCGGGGATCAGCGTCAAGGCTGCGATGAGCATTACGGCGACGGCCATCGCGAGCATCGGTCCCATGGTCTTTAGGCTTCCGGAAAGAGCTAGGGCGAGGGCCAACATGGCCACGATGGTGGTTCCGGCGCTGCTGGCGATGGATGGACCGACGGCTCGCATGGTGGCGACGATGGCGGCGAATTTGTCGTCTCGAACCGGAAGTTCTTCGCGGTAGCGCGAGACGATGAATAGAGTAAAGTCGGTTCCGGCACCGAACATGAGCACGGCCATGATGGCCGTAACTTGTCCGTTGAGGGCAAGGTCGAAGTTGTCGGCGAGGAGTGCGGCGATAGATTGGGCGACGGTCAACGCTACGCCGACGGTGATAACGGGCAGCAGGGCGAGTAACGGTGAGCGATAGATGATGAGCAGTATGACGAGGACGAGGACGATGGTGATAGCACTGACGCGGAAGTCGAAGCTCTGGAACACCACGATGGCATCGGCGAGGATACCGGCGGGACCGGTCACTTGGACCGTCGCGGGCAGTTCAACCATCAGCGTGTCGTCGAGCGAACGCAGCCAATCGACGGTGGCCGCGAATTCTTCACCAGCTGGTGAGCCGGCGATGACGACGGTGATGGTGATTGCGGTACCGTCGGGAGAGGTTGCGGGTTCTAGTGCCGTCTCCGATGCGGATTGTTCGGGTATCGGGGCGGTTCCACCGAAATCTGATTGATCGAAATCGGAGATTACTAAAGCGATGTTTTTGTGCTTCTCGTCGTTGCGGATGAGTGCATCGATCTCCGCTACGAGGGCGATGTCCTGGTCGGATATACCCAACGGGTTCCGATAGATCAGAATGGCGGGCAAGCCTTCGAAGGCCGGGAACTTTTCGCTTTCAAGGTCGAGGGCTTGTAGCGCCTCAGTGCCGCTGGGCAAGAACTCGGATTGTTCGCTTGTTGAAACGTCTTCGATGCTGGGAGAGACGGTCTGAATGACGCCGGCGATGACGATCCAAGCGACGATGAGGATTGCAATGCCGCGCCAAGATGCGACGCTAGATGCTATGGCGTTAAACAATCTGGGAGTGCCGTAATCGGAAGTGTTGCGCGATTCGGGAGCCTATGCCGATGTTTAACTATACGAATACACGGGTGTTCTGGACGTTTTTGCGAGTGGGTGTTGGGTATGTACAACATGTATTGCGTTCGTTTCCTTGGGCGCAGGCAAAGCCACGTCGTGAAGGAGATTTACCACTCGCCAGCCGATTTTGCCGCCCCCATCTCTCCGTACGCGCGCATGATAGCCGCGCGGACGCGGTTGGGTGCGGAGCCACCAGGAATGTCTCGAGCGGCCAGGGACTCGGTTATGGTGATGTTGGGAAGGTCGATGTCGCCGGTTGGTTCGCCTCGGGTGTGGGCGGCTACCTTGACGTAGGCTTCGCGGAAGGGTACGTTGTGGTCGCGGACGAGGTAGTCGGCGTAGTCTGTGGCTAGGATTTCTTGTCCTTGGGATGCGGTCTCCATGCGATCGAGACGAATTGTCATCTCGGATATCATGCCTCGCGCCGCCTCGAGACATGCTGCAACCGTGTCGGCCGCATCCATCATCGGGGGCTTGTCTTCTTGGAGGTCGCGGTTATAGGTCATCGGGAGGCCCTTGAGTGTGGTTAGCACCGCGACAAGCGAACCGTAGACGCGACCTGATTTGCCGCGGATCAGTTCGGCGTAATCTGGATTACGCTTCTGGGGCATCATGCTGGAACCGGAAGAATAGGCGTCGCTGAGCCGGATGAAGCCGAACTCTTCGGAGGACCAGATGACGATGTCTTCGCAGAGGCGGGAGAGGTGAGTCATGGTCTTGGCCGCGGCGAATATGAAGTCGAGGATGAAGTCACGGTCAGAGACGGAGTCCATGGAGTTAGTGCTGATGCGCGAGAAACCCAGGCGTTGGGCGACGAATTCCCGGTCCAGCGGGTAAGTGGCGCCGGCGAGAGCGCCACTTCCGAGGGCAAGCACATCAGAGGATTTGTGTGCTTGCGAGAATGATTCGGCGTCGCGGTCGAACATCTCATAATAGGCCATCAGAATGTGACCGAACGAGACGGGTTGCGCACGCTGCAGATGGGTATAACCGGGAATGATCGTATCGATATTCTCTTCGGCGCGGTCTAGGAGCGCGCGTTGCAGTTGTCGACATGCGGCGCGACTACCGGCGGAGAGGCGTTTAACGTATAGACGGGCGTCGGTAGCTACTTGGTCGTTGCGGGAGCGCGCGGTGTGCAGGCGTCCGGCGACATCTCCGATCAACTCGTAGAGACGGGCCTCAACATTGATATGGATATCTTCGAGTTCGGTTTTCCAGTTGAATTGGCCAGATTCGATCTCTTCGCGGATCTGTTGCAGTCCGTCGATGATGGCTTCCGCATCTGAGCCAGAGATGATGCCCTGCTTAGCGAGCATCTCAGCATGAGCGATCGATCCGGCGATGTCCTCGCGGTACATGCGGCGATCTATATCTAGAGAGACGGTGAAGTCACTGGCGAGCTCAGAGCCGCGGATGGAGGATGAGGGGGAGTTGGATGTTGGCATACGACGGTTCTCGCACCGGGCCTCAAATCAATTCTTCGACGCGATCGAATAAACGGGGCATGTCCTGATGTTTGACGCGGAATTTTGTGCCGTGATTTCTAAACCCTTCGCTACCTGGATTTTGTTCGCGAGCGTCAAAGTCAATCGCGATCCACCCCTCGCCCAAACCGGCGATAGACTCCGATGGTTTGAAATCGACCAAAAGCTGTACATCTTTGAAGATGACGTGTCGTTTTCCCTGCTTCCGTGAGCCCCTGCCGGCCACCAACACCGTATTTCGCAGTTTGGTCGATGCCGTGACGACGATCGCATCATGGGACCAAGAAACTTGTGAATCAGTTTGGTGCATCACGTGAATTCGATTGTTGTGATCAACGACTTTGAAACCTCGGTTGGTTTCGCCCCAGATTGTGTGCCTGAAACTGAGCCTCCCGTTTCGATCCAGCCATCCATGCTTTTTCACCAACCTCCCGACGGATCCGCTGGGTTGACCTTCCTTATGAAAGAGTGTGATCGGAGCTGTACCACCATGAAACTGGACTTCCCATCTCTGAAAATCCGGAAGGTCTACGTTGTTCGTGTCGATCCCCAGTAGATGCTCAAGAATCGCGCCCGGCTGCCCGGTGCCTCCGTTATGCATCTCCCAAGTGCCGGAACCACAGATCTCCCGCAATTCGGCGAAGAGTACCCTTTCAACATTGTTTCTAGGTGCGATCCGCACGCCACTGGCCTTGGACTCGAGATCGCGTCATATGACAATACTCTTCTGACAGTTCAATACCGATCCAATTGCGTCCGCAATCTTGGGCCGCGACGGCAGTTGTTCCGCTCCCCATAAACGGGTCTAAAACGACGTCGGAGGTTGTCGACTGGATGCATCTCTTCGCCAACTCCAATGGGAATGGTGCCGGATGTGGATTGCTGCGAGCGGGTTGGATTGACCAGACATCGCCAACGCCACCGGCTTTCGGGGCCAAGACGAAACCGGACTTGGCGATTAAGTAGATTACCTCATACGTTGGCAGAAAATAACCAGGATTGTGGTTGAATCCGCCAGGCCGCTGCCAAATTATCACTTGGCGAACGGGAAATCCATCGACGATTTCGGCCCGGTCCTGCAATAAACCGTTCTGGACTCTCCACTTGTGATTGTAAAAGATCGCGCCGTCGTCGCGCAGCAACCTCATCATCGCTGACAAACATTCGCGTTGCCAAGCGACGTACGCTTCATAGGGCATTGAATCGCTATGATCAGCATAACCGTCAATCAGTCCAGCATTTGGCCATTTGCCACCTCTGCCGTCCTTGAGGCCGTTTCCGGTGCTGTTTTTGAGATTGTACGGAGGCGAAGTTACCACTAGATCCACGGAATCCGCGGGCATTTGCCCCATGATGTCAAGGCAGCTGCCTTGATGAATCTGATTCAGCCAGAGATCCGACTGCGGATATTCGCTCGTGACAGTTTCGGTGTGTTCGCTGAATCGGATCCGGTGCTTCAACAAGATTAACTCCTAATAACATTAGTATCACAAATCCATCAGCTGGCCCTCAAGAGCACCTCTCACCAATCCCCTGCCCATTTGTCGCGGTAGGAAAGGTCGAGAGATTGGTCGCCGGCGAGGCGGTTCCACATGCGGGTGCGGAAGTGCTTCTGTTTGGCCGATAGTGCTCGCTGCATTGACATCGGGTTTTCGGACTCGAGGCGGGTTCGGATCGCAGAATCGCCCGAAGGGTCGTGGTTCCAAGACGGAACGGTCGGGTTGCTTTTGCGTTGGAACAAGAACTTGAGCATGTAGCGGACCGTTTCGCTTGTATTGGCGGTTCCGGCGTGCCAGATGTCGTAGTGGAGTATCACCACGCTGCCGGCAGGTACGGAGGCGATGTATTGATCGCGAAAGTTGCCTTGCGAGGCCATGCGCTCGGGCAATGCTTGCAGGACGTGGGTGCCGGGAAGTATGCAGGTTGGTCCCATATTGCGGGCGACGTCTTGCGGGTAGTACATCGCGAGTACGAGGTCGACGCGGTCGGGCAATCGGATTTGGCCGCCTTCGATGTTGAGGTCCATCAGATTGTCTTGATGAATCTGTTGGCTCGGCGTTCCAGGAGCGTTCCGGTGGCAGTGGCGATGAGGGAACATCTCGTAGCCGGGACCGAGCAGGCTGGTCAGACTACCGACAACTTCGGGAGAATCCCACACCTCGTTGAGTTGAGGGATTTCTTCGAGGACTGCGTCGCCGGGATTTGATGGGAGCGCCTCTAAGGCGTCGTAGATCTCTTGATTGATCCCGGCGCGGAGGTCGGGTTGGACTACGTGGTAGCCGCGAATTACGAACGATGCCATCTCGTCATCGGTCAGGCGGTGGTCGGTTGCTATCGCTGCAGTCGTCATATCTGGTGCCTTTTTGTGGGTGTTGAAGCGGAGGAACAGATCAGGCGTTAAAATCCTCGATCTTCTCTAAGATGAACTGGAATCCGATCACCTCGCCAGCCTCGTCGCTTCCGATGCCGGCCCATACATCCGGCGCCTGAATGAGGCGCCACCCGTCGATTATTGCGGCGTGGACAGATTCGTAAGGCAGGCCGGCGCTCGTCGGATCGATCTGAGTAACGGATCCCGCCACCGGTTCATATACGGCCGCCGAAAGAGCGGTTGATTGTGGATGCATACTTTCGCTGTTGATGTACAAGAGGCGTTGAAGCTTAGGCATGGGCCATCCAACAGATTCGGTGGGTTTCGATGAAGATTGATGTTATCGCGGAAGACGCACATCCACATCAGGGGATGTCACCCTTTTGATGTCATACTTTGCGCCAAAACGGTTCGCGTTTCGAGACCTTGTCGAGTATCGCGGGATCCCAGGCCGGCAGCTCCCATCCGAGCGGCTGCAACGGTCCGCTTCGCCACCCGATGCGTTCGTGAACCCGCTCATCGCTGTAGTAGACGATGTAGATGAGGTCGACGAACTTGTCGAAGTACTTGGGCATGTTGGCTTCCAAGACTTCGATCGCGGACA
Organism: Dehalococcoidia bacterium; assembly: GCA_965232825.1. GTDB lineage: Bacteria > Chloroflexota > Dehalococcoidia > Lucifugimonadales > Lucifugimonadaceae > Bin127. The sequence goes on from OZ247429.1 coordinate 2,002,819, forward strand.
TTCGTTGATCTTCGTCAAGGGCCGCGAAACCGCCCTCTACCCTGACCGATGGTTCGAGAGAAAGGGCTTCTAATATCCGGTGAAGGGATTCCCCATATTCGGGTATCCGAGCCGCCAGTTCCTCGGCCTCTTTGGCCAAACCCATCTCTCCGGCACCCGGAACATCGTCGATCGGCGGGATGATGATGTCCATTACCGAAGCAAGCAGCAAGAATTCACCGTCTGTCAGATTCATGTCTGTTTCGACCATAGCTAAGCACCCACAATCAGGATTTCAGATCCGCGCGTTCGCGGTCGATGTAGTCGGCGGTCCGGAGCGCCAATGCGCCGATGGTTGGCGTCGGGTTGACTGCGGCGCAGGTGACAAAAACCGAACCATCTACTACAAAGACGTTGTCTGCGTCGTGGGTTTGTCCCCAGCGGTCGACAACTGATTTATCCGGGTCGTCACCCATCCGCGCGGTACCCATCAGGTGCCATCCAGCGCCCTTCAGCAACCGAGTGGCGAGCACGTGGGCGGCTCCAGCTTCTTTCAACGCGGTTTCCGCGTTCGCGACCGCGTCGTCGAGCTGTCGTCGGGAATTATCGCTCAGGGTGTAGAACACTTTCGGCGAGGGTATTCCGCTCGAGTCGGTCAGCTTGGGGTCGAGTTCGATTCGATTGTGCTCTTCCGGCAGGTCTTCGCCGATTACGCCCAAGACCGTAACGTCGCCAAAGCGACGGTTGAACTCGGCGTGATGGTCTGCCCCCCAAGGCACCCGACCGAACATGTAGCCGCATGCGGTCGATATCGGCCCGGAACTTCTGGCTACTTGATAGGTATAACCGCGAACGAAGTCTTTAGACGGGTCGGTCTCGTAAAACTCTTGGCACAAGATCATGTTGGCCAGTGGGCCTTTGAATGTCTGCAAGCCATCGTCGAACAGACCGCTGACCATTGCGTACGGGTGGAACATGAGGTTTTTGCCGAGTAACCCGCTGGAGTTGCACAGGCCATTTGGGTACGCGCCGGACGTTGAGTTGAGCATGATGCGCGGAGAACCGATGCCATTCATGGCGAACACCACGGCGTTCGCGGGCTGGAAGTTCTCTTCACCGTCCGCATCGTAGTAGCTCGCGCCGGTGGCTTTGCCTTCGGCATCAGTTTCGACGCGGAAGACCCGGGATTCGGTGCGCAGCTCGACGCCGTTGGCGATGGCTTCCGGCCAGATGGCGACATCGGTCTGGCCTTTGGCGCCCCTTGAACATCCGAGGCCGGTGTTGCCGCAGTTGTTGCACGCTTGGCGTCCGCGGTAAGGGACGGAATTGACGTAACTGTCTGACGGCCACCAGTGCCACCCGAGACGGTCGAAGGCTCTCGCCATGCGTTCGCCGTCCTGCCCGATCGGTATCGGCGGCATCGGGCGTTCTTTGCGCGGAGGGTTCGCCGGGTCGCCGTTGATGCCGGAGCAGCCCATCAACGCGTCGTAGGCGTCGTAGTACGGCTCCAATTCGTTGTAGGAAAGCGGCCAATCGTCGGCGACGCCGTCGAGGGTCTTGACGCGGAAGTCTGAAGGGTGGAAGCGCGGAGTATGGGCGGTCCAGTGGATGGTGCTGCCGCCGACGGCGTTGAACATCAAGGGATCGATGGGCGATTCATCGACGTTCAACGGGTAATCGACGTCGAGGGCGCGCACGTTTGGGTCGAACGCCCAGTTGGTGCGCGCCTGTATCTCCCAATCGGCGTGTTCGTTCGGGAACTCTTCCGGTTTGATCCAGCGTCCTTGTTCGAGACACACAACGTTGAAATCGGATTTCGAGAGCCTCCAAGCAACAGCCGCGCCAGACGCACCCGAACCCAGTATGAGGATGTCAGTAGATGGATGTGTGATTGTCAATCCCGCCTGCCTATCCGCTGATGCAGACCGATAAGTAATCGGAAATCATACCATCTGTAATGTCACCGAAAATATACTTGCTTGACGTAACTTGCAACCAACCATCTCCTACGCTTCACCATGCTCAAAGGCGTCTTAATCGCATTTGCCATCATGCTGGTAGCGATTCCTATCCCCGGCGTTCATTTCATCGCCATACCCGTCAGCCCGTTTGTCGCCGGGTTCGTGGGCGGCGGGATCGCCAAAGCGGATGAAATGAAGATCGTATGGTTCGGGTTGATCGTCGGTGTGTTGATGCTAATTCCAGCGGTCATCATCGTTTCTTACTGGCAGTTGGGCAACGCGGAAAGGTTGCTGGGAGCGCCGACATGGTTTTGGGCAGTTGTGGGAATCGCGATAGTGCCGTACGCGTGGTTCGGATCCACAATTGGTGCGTTGGGTTCGTATCTGATGCGTTCGAAGGCGGAGAATACACACGAAGTTGGGACTGGCGGATAGGTCATAAATTGGGGCCTCCGATCGCGCCGCGGTTATTTCTCTGAGCCGGGTTCGTCGTAGGTGTAAAGCGATGAGAGCCGCTGGGCCAGGGTTCGGCGTTGGGTTTGGCTTGGCATACGCGACTGGTGCAGAGGCGACGAATCTTGGTGTGCAAGCCAATCGACCAGCCATGAATTTAGCTGCGCTTGCCGCTTTGGAATGGTTTCAGCCTGAGGCACGACGAGGACCGGACAGGAGACTTCTCTTCGGATGTTGTCGGCAACTGAAGGCAGAAACGTCTTGGTCAAGCCTCGGCGCATTCGTGAGCCCATGACGATCCATGAAAACCGGGAATGTCGGTGCGCGACCGCAAGGGTATTGGTGGTACCCAATCTGACGGATCTAATCGAGTAATCGATTCCGGTTTGGTCAAGATACTCGGAGGTGTATTTGCGGGCTTGGTCGAATTGCTTGCGATTCCGGCGGTAGTCGAGATTGCTCTCGTATATTCGTATTCCGACGCCCGCTTTTTGCGCGATGGCTACGGCGTATGGCAGACAGGCCTTCATCGACCGCTCGACGCGGAGCGGAACAACGACCGATGTGGGCGCCAATTGAATATCTCGCAATTCGACATCCGGATCATCGTTGACCATCAAGATCGGGACGGTGGTTACTCGCAGTAGTTCCTCGGCCATCTTTTTGCGGATGTAACGGCGCAAGCGATGTTGTGGCCGTGCGTACATCACAATCATGGATTCATTGGCCTGCTGAGCCTTATATGAAAGGATGTGTGCCGGGCTTCCGGCACTGAGATCGGTTTCGATCTCGACGTTAAGGTGGCCCAAACGGTTAGTGATCTCGCTCAGATAGTCGATGGCTAGAATCTTGCCGAACTCGTGGATCGCGCCATTGTTGATAAAAGATTCGTCGAGATTGTGTCCATCTTCACCAGCTTGGAGCGATAGGTGGGCGCGTTGACGCCATTCACCGTGCCTAGTTAGCGGGGGTACATCCGCTAGTGAGAAGAAGAGGTCCAACTTTGATCCGAACCACTCGCTGAGGAGCAACCCATAGGAGATGGCTCGTTCATGCCACTCAGTTCCATCCAGTGGGACAAACAGTGAGCGGACCTTGATTGGATCTCTGACTTGTTGTTGATTCAACATCGGCAATAGACGTCGACCGAAACACAGAAATTTAACGAAAGGTGAATCCGCGGTATGAAGCCATGCTAACTGATTAGCCGCTAGCGCGCCGCGGTTCGGCCTAGTGACTATTGGGGTTCAGGCAACGGGAAATCGGAGAAGCAATTCAACAATTCGCCCATAAAGCCTTGGAACTGTAGCGATTCTTCGGGACTGGCGTCTGGTCGACCGCCGAGGTATATCTGGGCGAAGTCGGTCGCCTCGAACAGATCTGCGATGCACTGTTCGCTCTCGTTCAAGACATCCGAACTGCCGATTTGGTCGGCGAGAGAACATGCCATCATCCCGGCGAAATACTCACCTGCTACAGCTATGGTTTCGGGGGTCGCATCCGGACGCTCTCCAGCGATGACAGCCTTTACATCGGATTCGGTAATTAGATCTTTGATACACGTTACACCAGCATCGGACAATTGATCGCCGAGTGCGCCCAAAGTGGTCGATTCGAACATGGCCCTCACCGTATCGGCTTCGAGACAACCGAAGAGCGAGTCTTCCCATTCACTCGGTTCGCCTGCCGCGGCGACGCGCTGTCCGAGGACGAACGCCATTTGCTCTTCGCCAAGTTCGGTTCGGATACACTGTTGCTCCGTTTCGTTGAACTTGTCGAAGACCGTCCGCCAAAGTGTTGCTCCGGTGACCTGGAATTGAGGTCCAGTTGCAGCGTCGGACGTCGGTAGTTCTGGTGTCGCCGTCGGCGGTACAGCGGTCGGTGCGGACGATGATTGAACGTCTTCTGCGTCGAATATCGATACCAGAACCGGCTCCAACTCGTCTTGAGGCACGAAGTTTTCAAATCGGCCGATGACTTTGCCATCGCCGCCCATTACGAAGGTCCACTCTTGCGAGACTAGCCCCCATTCGGACAGCAGTGGTGTCGGCATGGCGCGAGAGAGATCGCCCTGAATCTCTTGCGGATTGGTGAAGAGGTCGATATGGACGTAGTTGGCTTGTCCGGGGTACGACCGGCTCAGGTTGCTGAGCACTTCGACTTGCGGTCCGCATACTGCGTTTGTGCAGAATGCCGGGCTGGCGAACACGATGACCGTCGGTTTGCCGTTTTGGAGTGCGTCCGCGACGGAAATCTGGTAGAGACTTTCATCGCGACTCGATCCGGTGGTCAATTCGGAGACGTGATACACGTCGTCAAGAGTTCGCGAAACGCTCAGTGGTGGGACCTCGCCGACGTCAACCGACATGGTTCGTTCGTGGACCTCGGTGATGATTTCAACGGTTGCAACGCTGCCGTCCGGACGGGGTACGCTGGCCTCGACTCCCCAGGTTCCGACTTCATCGAAGGTCAACTCGGTTACGTGGATGCCTCGTGTCCCATATGGGAACGGGAAGTAACGAGCGCGGGAGGTTTCGATTGGGCCTTGGCGGTTGTCCAGTGAATCTTCACCGTCGGGATAGCGGTAGGACGAGACCTGCACTACCGGAAAAGCGACGATGCCTGATTTGTCGGTCAGCACCATCGCGAATCGGCGCGTTCCGGGGCCTAAATCAGGCGTTGCCAAGATGGCGTCGACCTCTTCATCGTCGGTGCGGACAATCCACTCTTGCTCCGGTTCTTGCAACCCGCCGGTCGGTTCGGCCTGGGTAACCGGGGTTGACGACGGGACGCTTGTGACGGTCGGTGGCGTGGTGGGCACTGCGGTCGGCTCGGTGGTGACAGTTGGATCGGCGCTCGAACACGCAGAGACGAGCGCAACCAATGCGAGCGCTAAGGCCGGCCACAGTAATTTGTGGCCGACCAGATACCGAGCTGATTGGACGATGGCGGACCGATGCATCAGAATCCGCCCTCATAGATGCCGAAGGTGAAAGCAAAGATTGCGAAGTTCGACGAATCGCTGCTCAGCTTCAGGATGTGGGAGCCGTACTCCGGTGTCTCCACGATCTTGTACATGCGCCCTCCCGACACATCGAAGTAAGAGCGTCCCTCCTCATCGAACTGGATGTCGTCGCCAGCTTGAACCTCGGAGAGTGGTTGATCATCGATCTCAACGTAGACCTTGAAATCACCGGGTTCCGGCGGGTCGATAACAACGTTGGCGCTGCGACCTTCGAATCGGAATGCAAGGTAGTCACTTAGGTCGTCGGTCTCGCGGGCATGGACGATCGCCTCGCGTTCGTTACGCCAGAGGCCGCTCACGACCCATTTTTGCGACGGATAATTGCTGTTCTCGGCGTATCGGTCCACGTATTCGATCTCGACGTCGGGTTTGACGTAGTACTCGTCTTGGGCGGCGTACAAGCCGTAGACGCTGTAGTTTCGTTCGTAACCACCGTAGAGCTCGCGGGTCACGGTTCGAGCGGTTGAGTCTCGCTGGACGTTTTCGACCTCGCCGATCGGGATCGCGCTCACGTCGTAACCGGCGTCCTCTAGGACCTTGCGAATCTCGAGTTCGGTTTCTCGATAGGCACCCTCGCCGAAATGCTCGTAGTGGATCTCGCCGTCGATGCCGACGAGGTATTTGGCAGGCCAGTAGCGATTGTTAAACGACCGCCACGTCTTCATATCGTTGTCGAGAGCGACGGGCCACTCGATACCTTCTTCGTCAACCGATCGCTGCACGTTCTCAAGCTCTTTTTCGAAGTCGAATTCTGGAGCGTGCACGCCCAAGATAACGAGACCGTTGTCCGAGTATTTCTCCTGCCATTCGCGCAGGAACGGCAAGGTCCGGAGGCAGTTGACGCATGTGTAGGTCCAGAAATCGACCAATACCACTTTGCCTTGCCCGGTCAACTCGGCGATCGTCGTTGGTTCGCTGTTGATCCATGCATCAATGCCGCGGACGTCTTTGTCGAATAGCGGAGGCGGTTCCGTTCTGGCAGCTGGCGCCGCGGTGTGCTCTTCGGTTGGTTCCGGTGGCTCTTCGGTGGGCGGAACTGGCGTCGGATCGACTACCGGCACACTCGTTGGCGTATCGGCGATCTCCGGTTCATCGCTGCCGCATGCGCCCCAAACCAACGCCGTGGCGAGGGATAGGACGACGATTACAATCAAGATGGGACGAAACTCCAGTCCCAAGATCCTCTTCCCCATAAAACTCATCTTTTCAATCCACCCTTTCGTGCTCCGCATCTTTCACCAGAGCTTTAGTCCAGTCCGCGCGCTTATAGCCGAACCATCGTTGTTGACATATAGCAATACGACGCAGCCAGTCTCTCGGTGCTATTTCGGAGCTAAGTCTCGTCCTCAATCGGTACGTTGTCGTTATTGCCCCACTCCCGCCATGAAGCATCGTAGTTGCGAACGTTTGCCGCGCCCACAAGTTTAAGCACCCAATACGCCTGCGCGGCCCGGATCCCGCCTTGGCAATAGGTGATGACGTTGTTATCGGTCGATACTCCGCGATCGGTCAACAGCGCGCGGATTTCATCCGCAGTCTTTAGAGTTGGAACGTCCCCGCCGGTGTGGAAGTTGACCCACTCAAGGTGTACCGCCCCGGGCATGTGCCCGCCGCGCTTGCCGCCGCGCTTGTTCGTGCCTTCCCACTCAGCGTCGGTCCTGACGTCGAGCAGTGTCGAGTTTTCGGCTCCGATGGCATCGAGAACATCGTCGATCCCGGCATACATTGAGGGATCCGGTTCACGCGCCGTGAAGGTCGCGGATGCGTTCGCATCCGCGGCGACTCCGTCGACGCTCGTTGCTCGTCCTTCGGATTCCCATTTCTGAAATCCGCCGTCGAGCATCTTGACGTTGGTGTGTCGGTAGTAATGAAGCGCCCACATCAGACGCAGCGCGTAAAGCCCGCCGGTCCGGTCGTAGGCCACCACGAGCGAATCGTCGCCGATGCCGAGTGATTCCATCGTTCTTGCGAACTGCCCGGGTCCTTGGATGTGCGTGCGATCATCGAGGGAGGTCTTGTAGTAGTTGTCGGAGGGATTAGATGCACCCGGTATGTGTCCTGCAGCGAATTCGCTGGGATAATCGGTGTCGACCACAACGACGTTCGAGTCGTTGATGTGTTCGGCAAGCCAATCGGTGGTTACCAATATGCTCGCGTCTACATATCCGCGTTTATCGGGTGGAATAATCTCGTCAGCCATCATCAATTTCCGCCTGTGATTACCGTTCGCTTTGATTGTACCGCCAAGGATGCGCAACCTGTGCCTTTGGTGTGGATGTGTCAGCTAATGGATAATGAAAAGTTAGTCGTATTGATCGGGCTGAGATTCACACGCGTTGAACTTCGTACTTACAGGCGTTAGCCATAAAAACGCGCCATTGCGCATCCTGGAGCGGGTTGCGATTTCCGAAGACGAACTGCCGTCGCGCATCGAAGAACTCTCCTCTCGGCTGCATCGAGAGGATTCGGCGACGATTCTCTCAACCTGTAACCGAACCGAGATCTACGCGATCACCAACAACGCGGGTTCCACGATCGAGGAGATGGTCACTTACCTCTCGCTCCTCGGCTCTCGCAACCGATCAGTCACATCCTCCCCTGACAATTCGGATGTGTCACCATTTGTATACGCCAAAACCGGCTACAACGCCGTGCATCATTTGTTTCGCGTCGTCACTGGCCTTGATTCTCTGGTGCAAGGAGACCACCAAGTCGCCGGACAAGTGTCGCGTTCCTTTCAAGCATTGTCCGCGGTGAGCAAACCCGCCGATCCCGCGCTCTCGAGAATGTTCCACGTTGCGTTTCGGACCGGGCGCCAAGCCCGCAAGGATTCGGGTATCGGTTGGTCGCAAGTCTCCGTACCGTCGTTTGGCGTCAAGCTTCTCGAAAGCGAGATTGGCGATCTGGCAGGCAAATCGGCACTGTTGGTAGGTGCTGGCGAGACCGGCCGCATCACCGCCATGTCGCTGACGCGGGCGGGCATCGCAACTATGCGCATCGCAAGCCGTTCGCGCGCGCGTTCGGAAGGGCTGGCGCACGACATGGGCGCGGTCTCTGTTGAGCTCGAGAATGTACCTCGAGAGATTCCAGAAGTCGATATCGTCATCACCTGCACCGGAGCCAGCCAGAACGTAATTCTCAAATCCGACGTAGAGGTCGGCATTCGCGCTCGTTCGACCAATCTTCACATCTTGGACCTCGGCCTTCCTCGTGACGTCGACCCTGCCGTTGCGGAACTGCCCGGCGTCAGGCTCTTCACGCTTTCAGACCTGGAGCGTTTGCAGGCCGAACACCAGAAGTCGATCGCGACTGCGAGTGAGAAAGCGGAAGTCATCGTTGCCGATGCCGCCGCCGAGTTCATCGACGACATCGAACTCCAACCGCTCCTTCGTAATCTCGGCGAGAGCGCCGAGCGGATACGCGCCAGTGAGTTGCAGAGAACGTTGTCCAAGATCGAGTCGGTAGACGATGCCACCCGCGACGCCCTCGATGCTATGACTCGCTCGATGGTCAAGCGCATCTTGGCAGATCCGATAGCGATGATTAAGCGGCGAAAGCGCTGATTCGCTTCTCAACCCAATCGATCCAGTCCCCGGCCCCGGAGTAATCGGGTCTGTACACCGCCCGGTCGCGTCTGGCGCGTTAACACCGCGTCGACCGTATGCAGATCCCGCATGCGCTACTATGGATTGTTGGCATGCAAACAACCAATTCCCAACGTCTTTACGAAGCCGCCACGGAGATTATCCCCGGCGGCGTAAACAGTCCGGCTAGGGCGTGGGGTTCCGTCGGAGGCGATCCGCTATTCTTCACCTCCGGCAACGGCTCCAAAATCACCGACGTCGATGGCAATACCTATACCGACTATGTCTGTTCGTGGGGTCCGTTGATACTCGGACATTCGCATCCGGCGGTAATGGAGGCAGCGCAGGCGGCTACGCGATCGGGGGCCTCATTTGGCGCGCCGACGGAGTATGAGGTTGAGGCGGCAGGGTTGGTCGTAGGCGCTGTGCCGTCGATCGAGATGGTGCGATTCGTCAACTCTGGCACCGAAGCTTCGATGTCTGCCATGCGGTTGGCGAGGGCCGCAACCAGTCGCGACATGATCCTCAAGTTCGATGGTGGGTACCACGGACATGACGATGCGTTGCTGGTCCGCGCCGGATCCGGTCTGGCTTCGCAGGGAATCGCCGACTCAGCAGGCGTTAATTCGAAACTCGCGGCCGATACTTTGGTCGCTCCGTACAACGATCTCGCCGCGGTCGAGAAGATATTCGCGACTTACCCTGAACGCCTCGCGTGCGTAATCATCGAGCCAATCGGCGGCAACATGGGCGTCGTTCCCGCCGACCCCGACTTTCTACAAGGACTGCGACGGATCTCCCGCGATGATGGTTGCCTGTTGATTTTCGATGAAGTGATTTCTGGCTTCCGAGCCGCGTACGGTGGCGCGCAGGAAGTCTACGGTGTCGAACCGGACATCACCTGCCTCGGCAAGACGATCGGAGGCGGATTTCCAGTGGGGGCATACGGCGGAAGCAAGGAGCTGATGTCGCACGTTGCGCCCCTCGGGGCGATGTACCAGGCCGGCACTCTGTCCGGCAATCCCGTCGCAATGGCTGCGGGTGCGGCGACGATGCGGGAATTGGCCAAGCCGGGTGTCTACGAAGAGTTGGCTCGTAAGACCGAACGATTGGCTGATGGTCTGCGCGACGTTTTCGCAGAGTTGGAGGTGCCGGTCACCATCAACCAAGTTTGCGGTATGTTGACTGTTTTCTTCGGCGTTGAGGAGGTGGTCGACATGGACAGCGCATCCAAGAACGATCGCGAGATGTTCAGTCGCTTCTTCCACTCGATGTTGGAGAACGGCGTCTATCTGCCACCGTCACCATTCGAGGCCTGGTTCGTGTCGCTGGCTCACGGCGACGAGGATATTGACGCTACGGTCGAAGCGGCACGGCGGAGTTTGTAGGTACGCGGCTAGCCCCGGTACCCGTTGATCGCTTCGTACATTGTCGCGGCGCCGAAGTTCAGTGCGTCGATGGGGATGCGCTCGTCTGGGCCGTGGAACATCGCCATGAAATCGAGATCAGACGGCAAGCGCATGGGCGTGAAGCCGTAGGTGTCGATGCCGAGTTCGTGGAACCACTTTGCGTCGGTGCCGCCGGCAACCATATAGGGGATCGCCTTGGATCCCGGGTCGGCGGATTCCAGCAGGTTTGAGAGGTACGGCAACAACGTCATGTCTACGGTCGGCGGCCCGTCTTCGTAACGCTCGACCTGTATCTCGGCATTCTCTCCGACGATCGACATCACCTGACGCACGATGTCAGACTGTGTTGATCCTGGCAAAAGCCGACAGTCGAGAAGCATCTGGACTTCAGAGGGCACGGCATTTTCTTGTTGACCACCTTCGATGATGGTCGGGGTGATCGTGTCTCTGAACATCGGCTCGAGCATCCTCCCGATCTCGTCGCCCATCATGGCCAGGGCCACGCCGGTCGTGTTGGGCCTCATCGCCATCCGCAACGCCAAACCGTCGGTCATTGACAACTCTTCGCCCATCGCACCGAGCATGGCGCGGGTGGCTTCGACGATGCGGAACGGTGGGTGACGATTCTCCATGCGACGGAGCGCGCGCGCGGCGCGACTCATGGCGGTGTCGCGATGGATTTGTGACCCGTGCCCACCTTGACCGAGGAAGGTTACGCGAATGCGGCAGATGTGCTTCTCTGCGACCATGATCGGGTAGAAGCGATGCCCGCGCACGTGCACCGTGAATCCACCCAGTTCACCAAAGGCGTGGTTGACCCCATCGAATAGGTGTGGATGTTCTCGCACCAGAAATGCGGCGCCGTGTTGTCCGCCCAGCTCCTCGTCGGCTAACGCCGCGAAAATGATATCGCCAGGCGGCGGGTTCTCTGAATATCTGGCTCGCAGGAGGGCGTGAAGCATCATCGTCAACCCGCCCTTCATATCGACGGCACCCCGGCCCCAGATACAACCTCCGGCGATCTCAGCGGCGAAGGGACCGTGGCTCCACCGCTGACCGTGCACACCGACGACGTCGATGTGTCCTTGCAACAGGAGCGGCGGCGCTTCGCCGCGACCGGGGACGCGGGCGACTACATTGGCACGCTCCGGCAACCCTGGCGGGTGCAGCATCTGATTTTCGATCTGATGCTCGTCGAGGAGCGCCTTTAACCAGAGAGCGCACTCAAGCTCTTGACCGGGAGGATTTGAGGTGTTGAACCGGATTAGGCGTTGCGCCAGTTCAACCGCCGTTGGCACCGAGTGCGTATCGTTTTCGGACATCCCTTTTTTGTACATTCAGATTTAGGACGAAGCTAATTCGGGCCACTCTGTTGTGGAAAGTCCAAATTGGGACCATCCTAGGGCAGCTGCAGGTTCAGCTCCAACTCGGCATTGATCGAGTCGAACCATTCCAACACCTCTGGGTGATATGGGATGCCGTTCGTGGTGCGGTCGGCGCGTTCTTCGCTCTCGATCTGTCCCGGATAGATGACCCGGTCGTGTCCCGGCGCCGGAGGCGTCGCGGCCAATCCGCCTAAGAAGGCATCCATGTCGTCGAGGAATTTGTCGAGGTCGGTGAAGGCGTCGATGCGGTACGCGGAGAAGAAATGTCCACCACTCTCGGTGATGAATCCGGGGCCATTCCCGGACAGGGTGCTAGTCATGATGTCGACGATGCATGAAAGCGCGTAGCCTTTGTGCGAGCCGTTTTCGCGGGTACCGCCGAATGGGAGCATGTACCAGTGTCGGCTTTCACCCCTGATGTCCTCGTCAGGCACGGGCTCCTCTTCCATGATCGGTGAACCATCATCCCGCGCCAACCAACCGGGCAGGATGGGCGCGTTCATGCGTTGCAGCAAACGGATCTTGTTACCAGCTACCTGCGTGGTTGCGGCATCGAATATGAAATACGGCTCATTGCGCGCCGGCACCGCCCAAGCAAGAGGGTTGGTGCCGAACCGCGGTTCTGCGCCGAAGGTAGGGAGCATCGCAAACCCGCCGCCGCCAGTCATACAGACACCGATCATGTCGTGGTCGATCGCTCTGACGGCGTGATAACCTGCTGCGCCGAGGTGACCGGAGTTCATTAGCGTCGCCGCGGCCATCCCGTGCTCTTTTGCCTTTTCGACGACGATGTCCATGACCCGAGGAGCTTGGTGCAGACCGAGTCCACCATCACCGTCGAACGAGGCGGTGACGCTGCTCTCCCGCATGATCCTCATCTCGGGATTGGGGTTGATATTGCCGGCTTGGTAGCCCTGAACGTACATGCGGAGCATGTTGGATACGCCGTGGGTGTCGACACCGTTCAGGTCCGCGTACATGAGGACATCTGTCGACAGTTCCGCATCGGATGCGGACAATCCCATCTTTAGGAATACCGCATTCGTCGCTTCCCGCATCCGGTCGGGCATGACCCGGACCGCTTCATCTTCGGGCACATGAAAACGTTCAAGCATGGTTCTGCATCACCTAGGCATTTGCATTCGTCGCATCGTTCGCTGGCGCAGTTCAGTCGTGCATTTGTCAGCGATTGAAGCAATGCTATACCATCCGCCAAAAGTTCCCGTTGATTTGCCGCTTGGAGGCAGATTGGGTTGAATGGGCCTCGCTAGAATGAATGCCAGAGCATCGCAAGGCGGGATGAGATTTGGGTCCCCATGACAAGGTCCGGGGTGCTTAAGGAGGCTAAGAAAGCACCCCGACCTTGTGCCCGAATTGTGTTCGGTTAAAACAGAACACGTTTCGGCGATTTCGACGGCATTTTGTTGGGCGCGCCGTGCCGAATGGAGGCCCGGCCGTCGACATATTGTGGGATTCGTCTGATTTGGCCGAATTTATGAAGCAATCAGCTGTGTTTATGATTATATTCCTCGCGCCATTCACGTTCTCGCCCGACCGTATTGGTTCGATTTCTCCGAGGATCAGATAATGGTCCGGCCCTTGAGATTTGAGCGGCCAACTTTAGGTCAACGCGCTTTGGCGGTTTGAGCGAATTGTTTTCGGCTGCCGTTGTGGTTTCGGACCACGCCATTTGTCTTGTACCGATTGAGGTGATCCAACGCGTTGTTGAGTCGGCTCGACAGGATGCGCAACGTACTGACGAGGCGCAGCCGACGGTATTCGGGGATTTCCGAACTTGCTAGCTTTTCGAGGCTTCCGGCCAGCATGAACGCATCTTCCTGCATCCCCTCAAAGTCGTTCTCGTAAGTCCCGTTGAGCCGTTCGGCATGTATCGCCGCGTGGCCGTTGCTCGCCACCTCCACTGGTGGTGCTTCCACCACTTTCTTTAATGCTGGCGGTTCGTCGATCACGAACTTAGCTATCAAATCTGTGGAAGTTATGGACGGGTCGGCTTTTGCTTTTGCCACCAGTTCCTCGACATGTACGCTGCTCAACCGCGAGTCGATAAATGGTTGAGCCAACTCCTCTTGGCGATCATGGCCGTCGAGATCAGCGATGCAGCGCGCCTCTTTGAACGTCAACTCGCCACGGTCTACATGCTCCTGCAATTTCGGTGAAAGAGTTTTGCGGAGGCTCTCGTAGTGATGGACGGTTCCTGCAGTAATGCCCGTCCGTCGCGCGAGTTCCTGTTGGGTTACGTGGAACTGTTCGCGGTAGTTGATGAACGACTCAGCCATCTTGATCGGCGGCAACAGGGACGAGAAGTATTCGTCAGTGAGCCGCAGCTCGCGGCGTTCCTCGTCGGTGACGCCTTGGCGAACGATACATTCGACCAATTCTTCCCCGGCCCGTTGTGCGGCGTCGACGGTATTGTGTCCACAGAGGAGGTAAAACTTCCCCTTCTCGGCAAGGACCACCGGCATACGACGTTGCCGACGGCGACGGGCCCATGCGCGATGGGTTTTGTCATAGACCGGTCGCTGGGGATCGGGAAGGATGTTATCTATCGCAATTCGCATCTCAGAAGCCTGTCCGCTAAGCCCGAAAGCTACCTTTGGCATCGTGAATACGTTAGATTCTGTATTCCAGGCGACCAATAGAAAAGAAACTGTCCTGCGTGTGTCCGAAAGGTAAACATCATATTCCGAAATTCAGGTTGCATCTGGAAAACACCTGCCATATACTCTCGGTAACGAAGTGTTCAGGTGCTGATCTCAGTTTGGAATCATGGTTACCGAACCTAATCTCAACCCACCCTACGTCGCCTATCGGACATTCCGAACTTTTCTGGAATCTCTCGCTATCAGCATGCCCGACAGAATCGATCGTTCCGTATTCGATTCCAGATTCTCCGGAACCGCGACATCCCAGATAAACAGCGCGCTCCGCTCCTTAAAACTCATCGACGCTGAAGGGAACCCAAGCGAAGCGTTGAAGCTGCTTGCCAGAACCGAAGGTGAACAGCATCACAAAGTTCTGGAACAGATTCTGAGAAGCTACTATCTTCCGGTGTTCAGATTGGATTTGGAACGCGCCACAAAGGCGCAGTTCCGCGAGGCGATGCGGGAGTTCGGTTGCACCGATTCGATGCTCGTAAAGTGCGAAACATTCTTTATCCACGCCGCTCGGCACGCCGGAATCCCGCTATCACCGTATTTGAAGTCGAACCGCAAGGCCAACCCGAGGTCGCGTTCCAACGCACGATCTTCCAAGAGCGGAACACGACAGCCGACAATGGAAGATAACGGTCAATCTTCTGCACCCGCGTCGACCGGAGTCGACGCGGCAACTATCACGATGCGAGAATTGGCTATTAGGGTGCTTGAAAAGTATCCGGATTTCGACCCTAAGTGGTCCGAAGAGACACAGACAAGCTGGTTGGAAGGCATGAACAAGCTTCAAGAGACGTTCAACGTCCGCAACCAACCGGCAAGCTAACAGCCACAAAGCCAAAACATTGTCGATCGACGACATTCGCTCTGCCGGCGAAGAACCAACCCGATCTGAAATTGGTGACGAACCGCCGAATGACGCCGTCGAGGATGCGCCTGAAGTTACAGCCTCGCGGCGAACCGACGTTGCGTCTCCGGTAGACGGCATCTCGGATATCCGAGCAACGCTCGATCTTCTCGAACGCCAGATCGTTGAGTATCGGAAGATGCTGGTTGAGCAGGAGGAAGCGGTCAGCGTTGATGCTGAACGCGAAGACGAAGCGGCACCACCTCTGGTCGAGTTGGACGAGGAGCAACTAGGCACCGTAGCCGAATCGATCGCCGACCAGGCAGCAGCTTTATTTGCCGGGCCGGTCCCAGCTGAGGAAACGCCGGAAGACGAGACGAAGGTGGTGGTAACCGCGGTCGCGGATGGAATCGAGGCGGAGGCGGTTGAGGTCGTCAAGGAACCTGTTCCGGCCGCGGTCGAGATGGATGTTGCGGCGGTTGTCGAGACCGAAGAATTGCCGGTTGTGGACGATGGGTTAGAGGTGCCGGACGCGGATTTGCCGGAACTGTTTGCGGAGCTTGAGGCGCAACTTGAGAAGGGTTTGCACAACGCGGCCTCGGTCGCCGTCTACGCGGATGGTGAGGTATTGCTGGAGTATTTGAGCGCGCAGTCGGGTAGCGGAGTTACGCCGACGCCGCAACCGTTGTTCCGCGCCTTTTCGTCGGGCAAACCGATGGCGGCGGCGGCGGTTTGGCGGCTGTTGGATGCTGGTGTTTTGGAGATCGATGCGCCGGTGGCGAGTTACTGGCCCGAATTTGCACAACGCGGTAAGGGCAAGGTGACTTTGCGTCACGTTCTGACCCACACCGCGGGGTTGCCTCGCGATTTTGGTCGGGGCGATGTGGACTGGGGCGATTGGGGTCGGATGAGTGACATACTGGCTTCGATGGATCTGGAGTATGAGCCGGGCGAGGTGATCCACTACCACTCGATCACGTTCGGAATTTTGGTGGCGGAGATCGCGGCTCGTGCAAGCGGGATTCCGTTTGTAGAACTGTTTGAGCGCGAGGTTAAGTCTCCGCTGGGTCTGGCTGACACGAGCTTTGTGATTGGTGAGGAAGACGTTGAGGCGCGGCGACGCGTGCAACCGTTGATCGCGCCGTCGGGGTACTACGATCGCGAAATGCCTACGAAGATGGATTGGTTGCTGGACAACCAGATCTTGTCGCCGGGGGCGTCGTGTGTGACAACTGCAGGCGATTTGGTGAGGTTGTACTCGGCGGTTTGCAGCGGTGGATCAACGATCGAAGGTGAGAATTGGCTCAGCGAAGAGGCGGCGGCGAATGTCTTCGCTACTCATGCCTCGGCTTACAACATAGAAGACATGTCGAAGAACCGCGTTGGCCAGGGCGTTTGGATGTTCGACGAACAGCCGAACCGATTTGCTTCGCCGGCGGGCTCATTGACCTTCGGGCATGGAGGTATGGCGACTTCGATCGCTTGGGGTGACCCGGAATACGGCGTCTGCGTTGCCATCATTACGGACACTATGCAGGAAGAAGATCTTAACGGGCGTCGGTTGAATCGGATTTCTGCGGCGATTCGGTGGGATTTGGGGTCGCCAGTTGGGGCGGTGGAGGAATTTTAGGACTGATAGCGAACGTGGATTTTATGCTTTTCACATAGCCTGTCATATAGGTCAATCATGTCTAGCGTCACACCGAAGATTTCTCTTGTGCTTGCAACGGTTGCTGTTACGGGAATGATGTTGCTAGGGTACGCGCAGATCACACATTCGCACGGAACAAACGACATGAATTTGGCGAGCGTCTTCGTCACCGGTTTTCGAGATTTGCATCCAAGTTCATCGAATTTCGGTGTCTCGTTTCGACCAGTGCCGGGTGTAGAGGACTACGTGCTGACGGTTTATGACACAGATACCAGCGCCATGCCGCTCATCGAAGTCAGGTGGTCAACGGATAGATGCCAACCGTTTGATGAACTGGACTATTGCATAGATTCGGGGCCATATTTGACAGCCAGCAGCGATTATGCCCAAATGAAGGGCATGTTGCCATACTGGTTCAGCATCGTTTCTATATACCCAAATCGTGTCGTTGAAGGCGAACGTTTTTGTTTCGATAGATTCGCCCTCGACGCTAGTAGCTGCCCTGATGCTGAAATAGACCGGATGGTCTTTTTTGGACGGGATGGAGAATGGTGGCTTAAAAGGAAATAATGGGCTGACTAGAACCGATTTCGCCACACTCAGTGTGTGCAAAATGCGCGATCACCGACGATGTTGACTAGAGATTTCAAGACGACAATCATGGCGCGTGCGCGGCGTGACCATGAATTCCGCGCGGGGATGTTGGAAGAGTGCGTTGAGTTGGTATTGAACGGCGAACCAGAGATTGGTCAGGAAATACTTCGGGATTTGATCGAGGCTACTATCGAGCTTGAAAATCGGGATCGGTCGGACCTGATCGGGCAGGGTTAACTCAAAACGCGGTAGTGGGATTGGGCTAGGCCTGAGGGGTATTGGGTTGTGCTGATTAGTTTGAGGTGGATGTCTTTGGTGGTGTTGCCGAATAGGGGGATACCTTGGCCGATTAGGACTGGGAGGGTGGTGATGATCAGGTCATCGATCAGGCCTGCGTTGAGGAAGGATTGGATGGTGATGCCGCCGTCGATGTAGGCGCGATTCCAGCCTTTTTGGTTGAGGGTTGCGAGGAGATCTGAGGGTGTTTGGTCGGTGATTGTGACTTTGTCGGTAAGGTGCCGGGGGATATCGGAGTTGGTTAGGGTCCTCGAGAGAACGATGACGGGTTTCGGGTAGGGCCAATCGTCGTCGGAGATCAGGTTGAGGACGACTTCGTAGGTTTTGCGGCCGAATATGATTCCGTCGACGGAGTCGATGAACTGGGTGTAGCCGTGCTCTTCGGTGGTTGTGCCTTGGTTTTCGAGCCAGTCGATGGCGTGGTCTTTTCGGGCGATGAAGCCATCGAGGGTGGTGGCTATAAAGACGTGGCCAGTCGTCACTCGAGTTCGCCCCAACGGATGCCGGTCTTGGTGTCTACTAGGAGGGGAACTTCCAAGGACATTGCGGCGGGCATCATGTCGTGCGCCAAGGAAGTGATCTCTTCGAGTTCGCCGGGGGCCACTTCGAAGATGAGTTCGTCGTGGACTTGGGCGGTCATGCGGGATTCGAGACCGCGGCGGTGGAGTTCGTCGGCGATGTTGATCATTGCGATCTTGATGACGTCGGCGGCGGTTCCTTGGATGGGCATGTTCACGGCGACGCGTTCGGCAGCGGCTCGGTAGCCTTGGTTGGCAGAGCGGAGGTCGGGGAGGTAGCGACGTCTGCCCTTCAATGTCTCGGCGTAGCCACGCATCTTGGCGACCTGCTTCTGGTGTTCGATGAAGTCGCGGATGCCGGGATACCTGCCGAAGTAGAGGTCGATAAATTCACGACCTTGTTGCTGTGTGAGGTCGGTTTGGCGCGCGACGCCTTGAGGTCCGAGGCCGTAGATGACTCCGAAGTTGAGGATCTTGGCGATGCGTCGCTGGTCGCTGGTAACGTCTTGGACGTCGTACATGGCGCGCGCGGTAGCGTTGTGGATGTCTTCGCCGTTGCGGAAGGATTCCAGGAGGCCGGGTTCGCGGGACATGTGGGCGAGGATGCGGAGTTCGATCTGGGAGTAGTCGGCGGAGAGGAGCTGCCAGCCCGATTCGTAGATGGTTGTGAAGGCGTCGCGTACTCTTCGGCCGAGAGGTGTCCGGACGGGGATGTTCTGGACGTTGGGGTCGTTAGATGCGAGTCGTCCGGTGGCGGATCCGGCTTGGTTGAAGGTGCTGTGGACGCGTCCGGTGGCCGGGTTGACCATCTTGGGGAGCGCGTCGGCGTAGGTGGACTTCAATTTCGCGAGTTCACGGTATTTGAGGACGGCGTCGATGAGCTGGTAGACGCGATCGTCGAGGCCGGAGGTGTTGCGCATGCGATCGAGCGCGTCGGCGTTCATTGACCAGCCAGTCTTGAGTTTGCGGGTCGGCGGCGCGTTCCACTCGTCGATGAGGATGGAGCCGATCTGCCGGTTGGATGCGATGTTGAATTCGCGACCGCCTAAAAGGGCGTTGGCAGCCTGTTTGATTTGAGCTATCTCCTCGCCGAGAGCGGCAGAGAATTTCTTGAGGACATCGGTCTCGACCACCATTCCGGTGCGCTGCATCTCGACGATGACTGGGAGGAGGGACATCTCGATGTTTTCGAAGGCTCCGCGAGCGTTATGACCGTCGAGTTCGCCGTCGAAGTGTCGCCATAGTCGATATGTGAAGTCGGCGTCGGCCGCGGCGTAGGGTCCGGCCAACTCGATTTCGACTTCGGACATGGTTATCTGCTTGCGCCCGGTGCCGATGAGATCGGTTATCGGAGTCATCTCGGAGCGGAATAGTTCGAGCGCGAGGTCTTTGAGTCCGATACGGTCGTGGCCGCATAGGCTCGCGGCGATCATGGTATCGAATTTGGCGTTGTTGATATCGATGCCGGCCTGTTGCAGCACCATCATGTCGAAGTTTGCATTGTGGGCGGCTTTGGGAACTTTGGCATCGGCGAAGAGCGGAGCGATGATCTCGAGCGCGCGGGTGCGGTCGATTTGTTCGCCGGAACGGTGACCGACGGGTACGTAGCAGGCTTCACCCTCGGCGTTTGAGAACGACATTCCAACCATCTCGTCCTGCATCGCGCGCGTGCCGTTGGTCTCGGTGTCATATGCGAAACCGTCGGCATTGCCGAGGCGGGTGACCAGGTCTTGCAGCTCGGCGTCGGTGGTAACGATGGCGTAGTTGCCGAGGGGTCCGTCGGAACTTGCGGATTTGGCGTTCGATTTAGTTGCGACGGTAGTGTCGGCGTTGCTGAAGAGATCGCCCTGCGCGCGGCCCGTTGTTGGCAGAGGGAATACCCCACGTTCGGCGTCTTCGGCTGAAGGTATGCTGCGGACGATGGTGTCTCCGAAGCCGAGGCCGGTGAGTGCTCCCACGACTTCGGTGCGGTCGTAGCCACCAATGCGGCATTCGTTGAAGTCGATGTCGATCGGAACATCGGTGACGATGGTTGTGAGTTTGAGACCGTCATAGGCGATTTTTTCGCCGTCTCGGAGGCGCGTCATGATGCCCTTGGAGCCGCGGAGTTCCTTGGATGGGATCTCGCCAACGGCGTCGAGATTGGCGTAGAGCGCGTCGAAATGACCGAAGCGGTTAAGGACGGTCCGCGCGGCCTTGGGTCCGATTTTGGGAATGCCCGGAATGTTGTCGGACGGATCGCCTTCGAGCGCCTTGATCTCAGCGACGAACTCGGGGCCAAGGCCGTCGTAGCGGTCTCGCACGCCTTCGATGTCGTAGACTCGGGTGTCGCCGAAGCCGGAGTACATGAGAAGGTTGGTATCGTCGTTGACGAGTTGGAGCTGGTCGGCGTCGCCGGTGAGGATCAGGGATCGGATGCCTGCGCCCTCGGCTTTGCGGACGATGGTTCCGACGACATCGTCGGCTTCGAATCCGTCAATTGCGAAGACCGGGACCTTCATGGCGGCGAGAACGCTCTCGACCATGGGAATCTGCTCGTGGAGTTCGGGATCGATCGGAGGCCGTTGGGCCTTGTATTCGTCGAATAGTTCGTCTCGGAAGGTGGGGGCCCGCGTATCAAACGTTACGGCGATGTGGGTCGGGCTGTATTCGCGGATGGTTGCGATGAGGTTGCGGAGGAAGCCGTAAGCGCCGTGGGTCTGCTGACCGGCGCTGTTGGTGAGGCCGCCGCCACGCGAGAGCGCGAACCATGCTCGAAAGACCATCGAGTGGCCGTCGACAACGAGGATGAGGGGTTCGCGGGTGGTGGTTGGGGTTGTCATGGGCGGATGCGTGGGTTGAGAATGTTTCGGTGATGGTTGCGATTATATGGGTGGGGGAATTTACATGGATGGACAGGATGGAGGGGATGTGGGGTTGGTGGATTGGTAGCTTAGTGGATTTCGGGCATCCCCTGCTTGCGAGGGCGGGTTTGAAACCCGCCCCTACGTCGCGTCGCTTTCGCTTTGCGAAGGGGAGGATGGTGTGTTGGTATGGCCTGCGGGGGTGTTGCAGGTTTTGGGTGTTTGGTGGGGGTGGTGTGCCCCCTTTGTCCTTCGGACATTTCCCCCGTTAACGGGGGAAACCCGGATGGTTTTCGGACATTGTCCCTGTTAACGGGGCAAGCCGAATGGTTTTTCATCGCCGCGCTTGCGGGGATTGGACGTGGGCCCGTCCTTTAATTCCAGCGTCTGCCCACGTTGCCAGGCCGTGGGCCCGGAGTTCGGCCGCTTGAGCAATGCCGCTCTCCATCGCTCGGTTAGTCCCGAGCTGGTGCTGTAGCCGCGCCCTGTTTGTTGTTGAGGGCCGACGTCTGCCGGATTCACGAACGTTCGCCCAGCCCTTGGACGTGCGCTCCCTGCGTGCGAGGGCGGGTTTGAAACCCGCCCCTGCATCGCGCCCCCCTCGCTTTGCGAAGGGGAGGGATCGCTCGTCTGGCTCGTGTTGCGGCGCCTGCTTGTGGCGACGCGACTGGACCTTGTAGCAGCGTTCGCTTCTAACGGTCCCTCCCGACGTTGCATCTTGTTTGCTCAAGGATGCCGAGGTCAGTCTTTGACTGTGTAGCTCTTGTGGTGTTGCGTTCACGGTCTTGGGCTGGGCCTCGGGTTTTTGTCGGCAGGGTCTAGTTGAGGTCGTATCCGCACCCGTCGGCGCGGCGATGTTTGTTGTTAACAGTTCTTATATTAGCACGATTGTATCGGTTGTCAAGTGGGAGTTGAACTTGGGTGGGAAGGATCGGGAGGGATTTTTAGGATGGTTGTGGTTTGTGTGGGGTTCGTGGGCAGGGGTGTGTTGGACTTGGTCGGCGGCTCTGTGTGTGGTGGTGAGGGGTGGTGTGTTTCGGTTTGGCCGCACGACGCCACCGGAACCATCACTATGGTCGCCGGCGTATAGATAGTGATGTCGAGGCACGACTTTTACTGGATGGGGATCGGATGCTCTAAACTCTCCCGCTACGGTGATGCGTTGACTCCGCCGATGGATGGGCGTGTCGGGTTTTATCGCGTGTCGGATCGGCCGAGGTTGGGGCACGAGCTAAACTCCGACTACGTCGCGGCGGCGGCGGATAGGTCGTTGATCGATTGAAATCCTCAAGTCGTGTAACGACACCGTTGAATGCCCGCAACGACGTGGTAACGTATTACCCTAAATGTTATAGGGAGTCGAAAAACCATTCGTTGATCTAACCATTTTCCAACGCGTCTAGAGAGTCTAGACACGAACCTCGGATAACAGCGCATTTGTGATGGAACTGAACGAATACCAACGTCTAGCCAACCAAACTGACCAACAGCCAAGATCGGATTATGTTGGTCCGGAGCAGCCAAGTTTGCTCATACCTCTGCTCGGAATGGCAGGAGAAGTAGGGGAGTTACTCGGCGAACACAAAAAATGGTTGCGAGATGGTGATTCCTATCAGCTACTCCCCGAACGCGTGAAAGAGGAGCTCGGCGATATCCTTTGGTACCTCACTTGCGTGGCGACAAAGCACGAATTGAAGTTGGAAGATGTCGCGGAACACAACCTTGCCAAGATCGACGCGCGATGGCGTTCAATCGCGCGGGAAAATCTCCGCCGCACGCTATTCGACGACGATTTTCCTCCCGAAGAGCAACTCCCTCGTAAGATGGACGTCACGATACGATCCGTTGGCGAACGCGAGGTGGTGACGCTCATCAATGACATGTCTTTTGGTGAACAGTTACGGGACAACCGGTACGACGACGACGGTTACCGATTCCATGACGTCTTCCACATTTCATATGCGACTTATTTGGGTTGGTCACCGATGGTTAGGTCATTGTTAAAATGCAAGCGCAAGAGTAACCCTCTGGTTGACGAAGTGGAAGATGGCGGCAGGTCCTGTGTCATCGAGGAAGGGATCTCAGCTATGGTGTTCAACTACGCCGAAGACCGCAATTTCCTGGAAGGTACGGGTGGAGTCGACGCCGAGCTTTTGCGCACCATCAAGGGCATGACGAATCATTTAGAGGTCAGAAGCCGTACTGAGTCCGACTGGGAAGAGGCAATCACCGAAGGTTTCAAGCTGTGGCGGTATGTCAAAGATCGGGGGAACGCCAATTTTCAAGCGGATCTTTTGCAACGAAAATTCGACCTAACGGACTGACTTCGACCACCATGATCTCGGGGATTTGAAGTTTTTCGAAATTCTCCAACAAGTATTGCTGAAAAACTGTAGTGCCGTAACGATGCCGATGACCGCTGTGGCGAACGTACCAACCGCGAATGTGAAAAGCAGTATCACCCACCCTCCGTCGTCAAACCAGCTGGGCACATCCACGGAATCTAAACGTTCGAAGTTCAACACCAAAGACACGGCTACACTCAAAATCGTCGCAGAGACCAAAAACACTCCGAACAGTACGACCGGTTGTTGGTAATCCCTTACGTTTTGAGTTTCCTCCGTTAGTTCCGATTCAACACGTGTCACATACGACCAACTCGAATCGTCCTGATGACTTAGTTCTTTTTTGATTCGTTGCCAAGTAGGTTCTTTGCTTCGCTTCTCAACCGCCCCATCCACGTTGTGCAGCTCAAACGTGAATACCTGATCACCCGGTGTTAGGCTGATAGTCTCATTGCCGAAATTCGCAACTCGTATGAACAATCGTTCATCATCTTTGTCGCTCCCATAAAACGGGTCGACTTGAATCCCCATCAAACCAGTCAGCCCTCTCAACGCGTAGTCGAACCTAATGCCAATTTTGCCAACCAAGTCGCAAGGCATATTTAGTCGTTCTTCAGTAGATAGGATTGCTATTTTGCCTGGTGCTATTTTGATGAATTCTCCGCAGTAGAATTTGCCAGGTTTATAGAATTTGCCATCAACCATCAATCCATCTGCCACAATTCTCAGGGCGTATGATGCTTCCTTGACACAAGCATCTTCCGAAGTTCCTTTTTTGAAAATCTGGCCTTCACAAATGCGCTTGCGAATCTCCTCACTACTGAGAATCATTGAGATATGCTCCCTTCAGCACGTTTCCCGACCGCGTTTCGTCATGGCTGAAACACAGTCTGTAACGGTTGATTCAGACCCCACTTGGGAGGAAACCAATATTCGAAGGGTGTCGAAGACGGACGATAGATTTGCTTGATACGAGTGCGACCATCGACCCCTTGGATATCTGGGTGCTTGACCCTGGAGTACTTAGAGACTTCGCAGAACACGTTTTGCACGTCGATCAACTGCATGGGTCTACCCCACAGCGTCTGAAACTCCAAGTCCAGCCGTTCGAATTCCTGTTCCTGATTTTCTGTCATCAGACGGATTATATCGGATTCGTTGAGCCCTCCCAGATCCGCAAAACACTTGTGTATGCCATCCATCGCTCCTGGTCCCGGCATCACGAACTCCATCTCCGAAAAATCGCAAATCTCGCTGTAGTTCAAGTCAGTGGCTAGTTGATAGCCGAGGAATCCGCCGATCATGGGGTACGAACGCAGGATTTCAAACACTTCCTTCATATTGGGCGCGGATCCGACGTAATTCCATACCTCGTCGCGCATTAAAATGCCCAGTAACTCAAGATGGTTGCGGTGTTTCCTTCTATGTCCGAAACTACTCTTGCCTGAAGGCATGATGTACGCAGCGGAATAGATACGCTTGCCTGACAACAAGGCATCGGTCAACGCCGCATCGTACCTAGCAAAAATAAAGTCTCGACCGGAAACCTGTCCGAATCGTTCCAACAACCATTCCCAAGTCTCGATTTTGTTGAAAAGCCTGAACAGTATCGTGCGGAAAAACACCTCGTCAGGTGATTGATCGCCTTCGTAGATCACGTGCCGGATAAGGTACTGACTCACGCGATCGGATGCGCGGTAAACATTGGTGAACTTGTAGCGGGAGAGTATGGGATCGTCGGTCCACGGTGGATTCATGGTTTCGGTCTTCTTGAAGAAGACCGATTGCCGTTCCGACGCGAATTCCCAGAAAGTGTTGTACGCGGCTGTGGTTGTTACCTGTGGCGCAACACGAAATACTTTTGGCGGCCCGTCGATTGTCCCATAAAAGGTTGATTGTCCCTGAGCGGACATTGTCTTTGAAGGTGACGCTACCATGGGTTCGAGCGGCTTCATTGCCAGCTCGTGGCCAGCTCAAACTGATTCAATTTGAGTTGAGAATTAGTTGTCACCGTTCGTTCATCGACATGTCACGTTCACTCGACGGATGCCCGAGACCGAGCATAGCGGCCGCCACAGAATAGACGGATCAACCGTGTCGTTCGAAGGCAGTTTACACGTAAAACACCTGAGGTGCCTTTGATCGTCACGTTAACGTTGAAAAAGGCGAAAGAAACGGGTAGTTAGGCACATGGAGGACGTGCAACGGCGAACCGATCAAAACGACTTCCGCCAGTCTCCCGGTTCCGAGAGATATCCAGAGGCATTCAAATTTCTGAGCCAAGCGACGAATTCATCGATCATACTCGCAGGAAATTTGGATTTATGGCCCCTGCCCGCATAAAGATCTTTCCCTGCATAGTCGCGAAACCTATCCGGCAACGGAGGACCCGAATCGCCCCAATAGGCGAAGTCAAAACCGATCAAGACGCTATCCGCTTTCGTGTCGTTGATGACGTTGTGCGGGTTACACGACCCGTCCGCGTAGCTGTGATGTGAGTCAGCTTGGTGCCACTCGCCATTTTTGTCTTTGTGGTAGATGTTGTCTCCAAACGCCAGCTTTTTGCTATGTTGGAGGTGCGGACGCTTCCGTTGAAACCTCGGATCTTCCCAATATTCGTTGAAGGTTAGTTTCTCCGAAACTCGCATCACAAACACCAGATGACCGTCCTTCTCTCGCGTCTTGCTGCCAGTCCCGACAACCCAGTCGCCAATCTCCGCCGTCTTACGAATATTCGGTTTGCACGTAGCCAGAGTACAGATGCCGAAAAACGGATTCGGCGCAAATCCGTAGTCGCGAGCAACCACGTACGAGTAAAGCTTTGTCATTCACTCGGCTCTAATTGCACGAGTAGCGCTTAATGGGCCGATAGGGGAGTAACTGACCATCTGGTTGATAAAACGCGGGGGAGTTCCCATTGATCGCGTCGATTATGCTCTCGCCATTCCAACCGACAACCGCATCCGCGTATTTGTTTAGAGCTTCTGGCAGTTCGCATTCTTTGGCACCCTGTTCCCACACCCCGATGATTTGCTTCCCTTGTTTGTGGGCATACTCTATCTCCCAGTTAACCCACTCGCTGGATTTGGTTTCTGGAGATATGTACACCACAAGTGCACTACACCAGTTGATACGTGGCGCAAGTATCTGGTACTTGATATAGTCTTCGTTTTGGGCGTCGTTGAACTTCTCCTTGGTGATGGATGCATCTCGGCAACTCATCCCGTGTTTCGCTACCAAATCCTTGAGGTTCGACAAGCCTTCGTCGTCCTCATGAATGTGGCTGATAAAGACGTTTCTGATGTTTTCGGGCACTGTCTGCAATCCTTTATCGGTTAACTACCCACCAGATAAATAATATCATGACGAGGAGGGTTGAATAGAACATCCATATCGAAAATGAGCCCAGACTCGCCGCCATATGTTTGGGAACTGAGCCATTGGGCGTGACCGTGTAAAGGTCGGAACAGGTCAGCGTACCTCCGCGCAGCTTGCAAACGAACACTGAATAGGATTTGCGGAATCCCCGCTCAATGGCAAGGTAGTACGAGTCGAGGATCAAGAACAGGACCGTCGGGACCAAAGCGATCAGGGCGTGTTCAGGCTTTTCAGTTCGCGCTACGAGAACCAGAGTCGCTGAGACGAGCGTAATGGACCACACCTTGCAGGTACGACTGTTCTCAGCCATCCGCGTGATTGTGTTCTGAATAATTTCAATGTGTTTCTGAACGGCTGGAGATTCGGGATCAAAATTCGGTTGCGTTGGCATTTGGCCTCCTACACGTAATTCGCCGTAGGTAACGCAGCGGACCTTCGGCAGAACAGAATCCCATCTGGCATCGATGTCCCTCCGCTTCTATGTGGCTAGTTTTCAAAGGCCACAAATCTTACGGTCAGAGCCACAATACAGTCGGCGCAACGCACGTTGAAACTGCGTCGGATGTAATGACATCCCTTATGATCGGGCGCCAACATGAGTTCGAGGTACAACCGATTACGCCGTATCCGGTTGCTCATACCGGTATGCAATGTATCTTGTGAGGTATTGTACGCCTCCCGGATAACAACGCGGCGGGAATTTATCGCGCGCGACTACAGCTAGACTAGATATCTACCCTCACCCCGCCTCCAAAAATCGCTCCCACCGCTCCACCAGCCGCCCCTCATCCGGCCGCTCCACCCGTCGCGACGGCACCAGAATCCGCTGACCTTGCAAGCCCTGTAGCCCGTGCTTCAACATTGGGCCATCGATCTCGTAAAGGATGTCGGGGCGGACGTGTATTACGTAGTCCGGATGTACGCCTAGTAGCAATCGGTCGAATGCTGCGTGGTGCAATCGGCATAGCGACATGCCGTTGCTGACGACTGGCTCTCCGTGCAATGCGCTGTCGGGCGTGATGTGTGCTGCGTCCAACAATTCGATGTGCTGCAGGGCGCAAAACGCGCACTGGTTCCGATACGCCCGCAGCACCCGCTCTCGGAACGCCCCCTGGTGTATCCGACGCTGCACCTCGGTCGCTACGTAACTCTTCTTCAACTCTCCAAACGGCTCGCCTTCGTCTTGTAGTCCGAACGCCGGATCGACGAATCCGGCCTCCTCGCACGATACTGAAAACTCCAATGCCCCCGGCGAGTCGCCGACCAAATGAACGGGCCACATCGCCATGTAACGGCCGGGCACCAACCCGTGAAAATAGACCAGCGGCAATCTCAGGCGCATCACCTCGCGTAACCCCACGTTGTCACGGTGATGGGGATCAGTGCCCCGATATTTGTAGCGCAACAGCTTGTCGGCACCGATCCTGTCGTTGTAGGGACCATTGGGCGATGTCGTAATCGACAGCGGCAGATCCATGATCCGTGGTTTGAAAATCCCCTGCATCGACACCAATGGGACCCGCACACCGGCATATTGAAATCCACGCGCAATCACGTCCCTCGAAACCACGCCATCCTCGCTCGAAACCTGGTTCGCTAACCACCCGAATGCAGCTGTCCGCACGCGCTGATCATGTTCTCGGTCGAAATCCACGACCTAATTGTTACTGACTATCGAAAACATTTACTGGAGTATATGCCACCGAATTTACTGCGAATATGATGGCGTAATCACTTCGGTCGTGGAAGTGCCGGCTCTTGAGAAGGGAGAGGGAATGGCGGGGTTTGTTCTTCTCTGGGTTCCCGCGTGCGCGGGAATGACGGATGGTCGGCGGGAATGACGGTTTGCTGGCGGGAGTGACGGTTTGTGTGCGGAGTGACGATGTTGTTTGAACTGGGATGGGGGTGTTGTGTTGGTTGGGTACTGCGGTGAATTTCGGGCATCCCCTGCTTCGCTGCGCTCCGCGTCCCCTTCGCGGGGCGAAGGGGAGGGAGGTGGTGTGCTTTGTTTTTCTCTGGGTTCCCGCGTGCGCGGGAATGACGGCTGGCTGGCCGGAATGACGGATGGTTGGCGGGAATGACGGTTTGCTGGCGGGAGTGACGGTTGGCTGGCGGGAATGACGGTAGAACCCTCGTGTGATACCTTGCGCTAATGCCCCCCGCCTCTCGTGGACCTGCTCTCGACCCTTACCTTTTCTATGCTGGTCGTTTCACGCGTGATGCCGCGCGGTGGATGATGGCGGTGCTTGCGGTCATCTACCTTGCACATATCGGCATTGCTAATACTCAGATCGGTATTATCTTCGGTGCGAGTCTTGCCGGAGGGTTCCTGCTCTCGGTGGTGGTTATGCTCACGAGTCGAGCGGTACCCACTCGAACGTGGGCCATCGTCCAGATGCTGATTACTGGACTGGCGGGCATCGTTCTCATCTACTCCAGCGATCTTTGGTTGCTCATCATTGGTGGCTTTTTTGGTTCCTACGCCGCCAGCGGTGCCCACTTGGGTGGCATGTCGCAGCTGGAACAGACCGGTATTGCCGCCGTGATTCCGCAGGAGGGGCGCACCAAGGCCTACTCCATACTTACGATGTCGTCGGCTGCCGGGCGTGCTACGGGTGCGCTTCTCGCCGGGCTCTCGACGCTGCTCATCAACAACCTCGAGTGGGATCCCACGGACGCGTATCAGACACTCCTGTGGGTGTACGTGGCAATCCACCTGTTTGCGACGCTTGTATATGCGCTGCTGTCTCCGGCTCGGGCATCCCCCGGCGTCTCGCTGCGCTCGACGCGTCCCCCTTCGCGGAGCGAAGGGGGGGGTGGGAGATCAACCATCGCCAACCCGTTTAAGGCCAAGGCACGACGTCCGATCCTTACCATCTCCAGCCTCTTCGCCATCGACTCTTTCGCCGGGGGCATGATTTTCGAATCGTTTCTCAGCTTCTGGCTCTTTACTCAGTTCGGAATGTCTGCCGCCGCGATTGGAGGGCTGCTGATCGCTTCGCAGGCGCTTAATATGGTTTCGCTGGCTCTCGCCCCTTGGGTCGCTCGTCGCATCGGACTCCTCAACACGCTCGTCTTCACGCAAGTCGTCAGCAACATCATGCTTTTGTTGTTCGCCTTTGCGCCGACCGTCGTCATCGCCGTCGCTCTCTGGCTCTTACGCTCGCTCTTTGACGAGATGGATGTCCCGACGCGCCAGGCCTACATGATGGGCATCACCGACTCCGACGAGCACGCGATTATGGCCGGCTCGGCGAACCTTGGACGCGGCCTCGGACGTATCCCGAGCGCTACCGTTACCGGTTGGCTTTGGGCCGGTGCACTCACCGTCACGCCATGGGTCGCCTCTGGCACCATCAAGATCGCCTACGACATCGCCATCTGGCTGGCGTTTCGTCGGGTGCAGATACAGCAACACCCTCGTCATTCCGGCGACCAGCCTCGTCATTCCCGAGACTAGCCTCGTCATTCCCGCGGACGCGGGAATCCAGAAGGATAAAAACAACGGTTTCCCCTGGACAATAACTTGCATCGGTGTCGCGCTCGCGGGACTAGCGGCGGACTTTGCCTTTCCCTGGATTCCCGCGTCCGCGGGAATGACGGACGGTGAGGCGGGAATGACGGACGTCGGAGGCGGGAATGACGGACGTCGGAGGCGGGAATGACGGACGTCGGAGGCGGGAATGACGGACGTCGGTCAAATGTCTCACTCGTTGGGTGAGGGCAACGTAAAATCTCCAAAATGCAAGTTGTAGCTCTTTACCGCCATCCCATAAAATCCTTCCCCGCCGAGCACTGCGACGCCATCGAGATCACGGCAGAGGGTCGCGTAGTCGGCGACCGTGTCTTGGGCTTCCGTTTCGACGATGCCGGACCTCCCAACGATGTCGAATGGCGACGCAAGACATGGTTCGCATCTCTTCAGCACTCGCCGGAACTCGCCCTCCTGCGTTGCGGATACGACTCATCTTCACGTCGCATCTGGATCCGCCTGCCCGATTCGTCGGAAATCATCGAGGGCAGCATTGACGAACCTGGCGACCGGCTTCGCATCGAGCACCTTTTCAACGATTGGTACTCGGGAATTGACGGCACTCCGTCCGCCCTCGGTCGGCGCAAACTTCCGCTGCGTCTCGTAGGCGACGGGACCAACGGCCACTTCCACGACACGTCAGCGGGTCTGACTACGCTTCACTCACGTGAGAGCCTGGCTGATCTCGCCAAAGCTGCGGAGGTTGGCGACATCTCCGAACTGCGCTTCCGCTCAAACATTGCGATTCAGGGCTGCGCCCCTTGGCAAGAACTTAGCTGGCCTGGCAGCGACATTCAGATCGGAGCAATGCAGTTCCGAGTTCGAAAAACCGTAACCCGTTGCCTAGCCACGCACGTCGAACCCCAATCCGGGCAGCGCGACATCGACATCATGGGCACCCTAACCCGCATCATCGGCCAACCAGAGCCGCAATTCGCCGTCTCCCTAGTCGCCAAAGCCCCCGGCACCATCCACATCGGCGACGAGGTTAGGATCACGTCGTAGCGTAAGATAAACACATCCGTACTCGGTCAAGGATCGAAGGACATGGCGACACAAGTAGACACAGATTATTTCGCACAGCTCGACCGTCTCTACGCGAGCACTCCCAAACTGCCGCTAGGCGATCCTAACGCCCCGCTCGTCCAATGCGACGAAAAAGGTGATGTCAGGGTCAAAGATTCGCGCGTCCACCTCTACCTCATTCTCGAAGACTACCTCGAACACGGCGCTACCCTCGAAGACCTACACGAGCGGTACACTTCGCTCACTGTCGAAGAATTCGCCAAGATCATTGAATACTACGAAAACAACAAAAAGATCGTCGACGAATACTTGGCGCACAACAAATTGGTCTGCTCGTTCGTCGATTCGTGGATGTCTGAAATAAACCCCCAACACGGCCTCCGCGATCGCCTAAAGGCACGATTGAATAACGGTGGTTCACAAAACGAGTGATTCGCTTCTTGTGTGATGAGGACATCGATGGGCGTGTCCTCAGAGGGCTTCAAAGACGCTACCCGGAACTCGACATAACGTCGATTAACGAACTCGGGTTGAAAGGTGCGGCAGACCCCGAAGTGTTAACGATTGCGATAGAGCAAGATCGCGTTCTTCTGACACACGACGTGCGAACCATGCGGCCGTTGGCCCGACATTTCATTGAGTCCGGCATCGCCATTCCGGGCTTAGTCTGCATCGACAGAAACGCCCAAATGGGAACGATTCTGGACGACTTGGCAACCATCGCGGTCGCAAGTCATGAAGATGAGTGGCGAGACCAGATCATGCACGTGCCTCTCTGATCGTGCCTCCCTTGGAGTTTGACGGTTGAAAGACGAAGACTAAGGTCGAGCGCCTAACCCAATCGACCGCTGTCGAAATGCGTCCGCAGATCTGGGTTCGCTACGATGTAGTCCTTCGTGTGCATCACTATGTTCTCTTGCAGCTGGATCGACATTCCACCATCTACTGGCAACACCACACCGGTGATGAACGAGGCGTCCGGCGAACATAGGAACGCGATTGCATTCGCGATATCGGCTGGGACGCCAGTGCGTCTTACCGGGTAGTGCCGCTCGAACAGTCCGAAACCGGCATCGTTGCCCAATTCTGCCCACATCGCCTCGCCGCGCTCCGTCACGATGTGCCCCGGCGCAATCGCGTTCACCGTGATCCCCAATGGTCCGAAATCCACCGCCATCTGCCGCGTCAAACCAACTACGGCCGCCTTTCCGGCCTCATAAACCAATGCCCTCGGCGCCTGCAACAGCCCATGCACCGAGGAGATATTCACGATCCGCCCGACCTCCATCTTCGGAGGGTTTCCATGCCTGCGACCCGCACCTTTCCACTCCGGGATTTCAAATGTGTCGGGTGTTCCCGATTCCTCCATCGCCGGAATGCCGTACTTGGCACCCAAGAATTGAGCGCCAACTAAGAGGTCCATCCCAGACCGCCAGGCATCGGGTTCGACATCGACTGCCGAACCGTCTCTTCCGACACTCCCGCCATAGGCGTTCTGGATTAAGATGTCCAACCGCCCATACTCTTCAACGCACCGCGCAACCATCGCCTTGGCAACATCTTCTTGAGCCACGTCGCCGATCATGTACGACGCGGAACCACCGGCGTCGTTGATCCGCTGCGCGTTACGCTGGGCGGCCTCCTCGACAATGTCGACGATCAATATGCTGGCACCGTCGTCTGCCAACCGTCGCGCCGTGCCTCCGCCGATACCCTGTGCGCCTCCAGTGACAATTCCCGCCCGCCCGGCAAGTGGTTTGTGATGTGACATGAGCTCTGAAGTTCCCCCGGTCCTGAACAGCTTGATGCGCATATCTTACATCCAACCACACCCTCACTATGCGGTATCGTTGTAATCAGATGCTACGCGTCAATCCCATCTCCGGCCGCGCCGTTTTCATCCGCAGCACGTCACTGCTGACGGTCATGGTCATTGCACTTCTCGCCGCGACTTCGGCTCTCGCGCAACCACTGACTCTCACCTCTGGACCGTTCGAAATCGTCGCTGATG
Organism: Dehalococcoidia bacterium; assembly: GCA_965232825.1. Taxonomy (GTDB): domain Bacteria; phylum Chloroflexota; class Dehalococcoidia; order Lucifugimonadales; family Lucifugimonadaceae; genus Bin127. The sequence goes on from OZ247429.1 coordinate 2,036,329, forward strand.
AAGCCGTCGGCAACTACCGGGTAATCGTTCACCAATCCCCAGAACGCGTCATCATCGGCACCCTCACTTATGCCGTCCAAGTCCATAATCGTGAGACCGACGCCAATGTCGGCGACGCAATCATTAAGGTCTACGCTACGCCATCCGAACACGGTGCCAAACAGGTAGCGCCTGCCCTCAATTCGCCCGCCGACCGCGAGTACTACGTCGGCAGACTTGAGATTGAAGAAAAAGGCGTTTGGGCGATCGATGTCGTCGTCGAGCATCCGGAATTCGGCGAAGCGACTCTTACTCTCGCCACCGAAGTGTTCGAGCGCTCCAGGGGCGGCGACAACCTAGTCCTCGGCACTATTCTGTGGGTCTTCGTCTCCATCGCCTTCGTTGCCATCGCCATCTACCTAGTCAGAAAATCAAAACGTGCACGAATCGAGCTTGAGCGCGTTCGTAACCAACCTCAGCAACCCGACGTCTAAACAGAGGAATCGATCAATGTCTCAAATCACCAACGTACGGATTCGACACGTCTTCGGCACCATCGAAACCGAGGGCGAGTTCTGGGAAGACCGTCTCGTCATGCCGCTCGACGTTTACGAGGAGTTTCGCGTGTCGAAGCGGCGCGCTAACGTTGTCACTGAGCAGGGCCAACCCAACCGGATGGATCACGATGCGTACTTCATTCAGATCGAGACCGACGACGGCGCGATCGGGATCGGCGGTCCCGTCGAAGAGACTGTTGCCTATCTCGTCGATAAGCAACTTACACCGCTCCTCCTAGACCGCGATCCGCTGGCCACCGAGTTCCTGTGGGACATCATGCACCGTTCGCAGGTTCACGGACGCCACGGACAAGCCATGATGGCGATATCCGTCGTCGACTGCGCGCTCTGGGATCTCAAGGGCAGAACTCTCAACGTGCCCGTCTACACTCTGCTTGGCGGCCCGACCCGCGATAAAGTACCCGCCTACGCCTCGATGCTCGGCTTCAACGTCACGGACATGGGGTTGGTAAGAGAACGCGCAGCATGGGCAAAGTCACTCGGCTACGCCGCGCAGAAATGGTTCTTCCGCCACGGCCCGATGTCCGGCCATGACGGATTCGAAGCCAACGTCGCGATGGTCGAAACCCTCCGAGATGAACTCGGGGATGGTTACGACATCATGCTCGATTGCTGGCAGGCGATGGACGTCAACTACGTGCTGAAACTCGCGGGCGCCATCGAAGACTGCGAGCCGCGCTGGCTCGAAGAAGTCGCCATGCCTGACCGTATCGACTCGTATCGCAAGATCCGCGAACGGACCAACATCCCGATCTCTGGTGCCGAACATGAATACACCCGCTGGGGTTTCAAGCGTTTCATCGACGCCGAGGCCCTCGACATCCTCCAACCCGACATCTACTGGGCCGGTGGGATCTCCGAAACCCTCAAGATCATGGCCCTCGCCACCGCTGCCGACCTCATCACCATCCCCCACGGCCACTCATCCCCCTCCGGCATCCACGTCTCAGTAACCCAATCACCCATCCACACCCCCTACCAAGAGTTCCTCATCAAGTGGAACCGCATCCACCAACACTTCCTAGCCGATCCCATCAACCCTGTCGATGGCCACATCGCAATCCCAACCGGACCCGGCATCGGTATGGACCTGGACAGCGACAAGATCGAGCGGGAAGAGGAGCCGGGTTGGTAGAAGAACGCAGGATGCTTGACACCTGTAACGTTACAGGTTACATTTTGCATAATGATCGTCAGTTTTCGTAATCGGGGACTTGAGCGGTTTTACGACCACGGTGATAGGAGACGCCTGAATCCGAACCACATCAATCGGATCAAGGCGATCCTTTCACTACTGGACATGGCTCGCGAACCGATGGAACTGGATGTGAGCCGGCTATATTTGCACCGACTCCGCGGTGCTCGAAACGACACGTGGTCGGTCCGAGTTTCGGCGAATTGGCGTATCACCTTTCGATTCGAAGGTAGTGACGTATCCGACGTTGACCTAGTGGATTACCACTGAGGAGTAGCGAAATTGCCAATGAAAGACCCTCCACACCCCGGCGAAACAGTTCGGACGTTGTGCCTCGAACCAACGAATCTCACGATCACTGATGCGGCAAAGAGATTGGGCGTTAGCCGCAAGCATTTCTCAGATCTAGTCAACTGCAAAACCGGTATCTCCCCCGAGATGGCAATCCGGATATCCAAAGTCTTCGGCGGGAGTCCGCGCGTGTGGTACATGGCTCAAGCATCCTACGATTTGGCCCAAGCAATGGAACGCGCCGATGAAATTCAACTCGAACCGCTGTGGCCAGCCAAGGAAGCGGAGGAGCAAGCGGCGGCGTGAAAATTGGTCCTCGTTTATCGAATGAATGGCTTATCGATTATCGTGTCATCAATCACAGATTGAATCGGTGGTTAAATCTGAGTAGAATTGCTTTTTGGTCATAATCGATTGGCCAAATTCATAATTGAAAGGAACAATTCATGGCAAAAGGTGGCAAAGGCGGTGGTGTTACAGGCAAAGGTGGGAGGCCAAGCACAACCGGCAACCCGTCTGGTGGTGGCAGAGGCAACAATCCGCCTAAAAAGTGATGAAAACGCGCGTCTCGTTTTCGGCGTGTAGCCGCGAACGGGACGCGCGCCATTCAGTTTTCACTCAATCTTCGGGGTGGCAGCAAAAAAGTAACCCCCGCAGTTCATCACCGCCGACTTAGCTTTTAAGCTCCGTCGTGGCCGCCACACCGGGGGAGTATCAAGCACCAAAATATCATCATTCAGTCAATCAGGCCAGGATGTCAAACGCGTCGATGTGGCTATTGCTGGGGCACCTGTGCAAGTAGTTCGTTGGACCTAGACATGCGGTATAGGTTTCGCGATCAACTACTTATCAACCCCCAAACCTTTCAATCACCAAACAAGCGTTCTGCCCGCCGAACCCAAAGCTGTTCGACAACGTCACGTCGACCTTTGTGTCCCGTGCTACGTTCGGGATGTAGTCCAGATCGCAGTCGGGATCGGGCGTGTCTAAGTTGATGCTTGGGTGTAATACTTGGTCGCGGATGCTTAGCATGCACGCCAATGCCTCCATCGAACCGGACGCACCGAGTGAGTGCCCAGTCATCGATTTGGTGCTGCTGATGGGAGTGTTGTATGCATGGTCGCCAAACGCCCGTTTGATCGCCAAGGTCTCTGACTTGTCGTTCAACGGCGTCGATGTTCCGTGCGCGTTGATGTAGTCGATATCGTCGAGATTCCGTTCCGCGTCCTCCAACGCCAACTTGATCGCGAGAGCGGCTCCCTTGCCCTCGTCGTGCGGCTGCACCAAGTGAAATGCATCCGACGAGACGCCCCAACCGGTCACCTCGGCGTAAATCTCTGCTCCCCGCGCCTTGGCGTGCGCCAGACTCTCCATGACGAACATCGCTGACCCTTCCGCGGGCACAAAGCCGTCGCGGTCGGCATCGAATGGCCGCGACGCTTCTGACGGAGGGCAATCCCGCGTCGACAAGGCGTGAATCGTGGAGAACCCACCCATGCCGAGTTCGCAAATTCCCGCCTCCGAACCACCCGTCAAAATCACGTCGGCCGCGCCGCGTCGTATCACCTCTGCCGCTTCACCGATCGCCTGCGTACTCGCAGCGCATGCGGTGACGCAAGTATTCGTGTAGCCGAGCAACCCAAACACGCGGCTAACGTTTGCCGAACACATATTGACCAACATGACTGGGATGTAGAAGGGGCTGATCCTCAATGCGCCGCGTTTAGCCTTCAACGTGGCCTGTTCATCCGTCTCCGGCAATCCGCCAGCACCGCATCCGATCAACACTCCTACCCGTTCGCGATCTTCAGAATCGAGATCCAAGCCCGCATTCTTAATCGCCTGGTCCGACGCGTGCAATGCGAACTGTGAGAAACGCCCCATTCGGCGCGCTTCTCGGCGATTTATCAATCCGCCTTCGGTCGGATCGAATTCCTGGACCTCTCCCGACACCTTGCAAGGAAACGGCGAAGGATCGATAACCGTCATCGGCCTAGCACCCGATACGCCGTTCTTGAGATTCGTCCAGAACTCTTCCGGGGACTTCCCAACGCACGTCATCGCACCCATTCCGGTAATCACTGCTCTGCGTTCGTCTGGGTATCTGCTCATCGGATCCTTTCGCACTCCTTAATTACGCGATTTTACTTCCAATCTGCCTGACCGTCTTGTCGTCGGCCTCGTACGCCAGCATGTACGGCTGCTTCAAGTCCTCATAAATCTCCGGTACGATCCCCAACAGATGCTCGCGGGCTTCCGCCGCCACAAATAGAGAACCGGTCACGACTATCAATCTAATTTCTGGATTTTCACGCGCCAAGCGCCGCGCTTCGTCTAATGCTTCGCCAACGTTGTGGAGCGTCGTACTCTCCAATCCATGTTCGCGCGCAGTATCCGCCAACCGTGCCGCTGGCGATGATTTGGGATGCCGAGACTGGGTCGCAATAGTGTAGGACGCCGCTTCCGCCAGCTCCTTAGCCATCTCCTCGAATTCGTGACCTTTGGTGGCTCCCATAATCAAGACGTAAGGTGCGCTCGAACCCGAATGCGATCCAACGGCAAGATCGTTGCCCACCGCACCGCTGACTCGCTCGCCGCCGTATCTGACTCCGATTCTGGAAATAGTGTCTCGCAACGCCTTCAACGAGGCGTTATTGTGGGCGCCATCCAAGATAACCGGTGGCCATCCTTCAACTTCCAACACCTCGGTCCGACAGGGCCAATCTACATTTTCGATACCCTGTATCGCCGAGTTGACATCGAATTGATGCCCTTGCCGGTAAAGCACATTAAGAGTCGTCGCCGCCGTTCGTGCATTGTCAATCTGATGTATCCCCAAAAGCGGACTTCGTATCTTTACGTCTACCAGACCCGGATCGGGAGGGGGTCTCAGTGCGGATTCGGAAACCATGGCCTCTGGTGCCCGCCAATGCTTCAGCACGAATTCCTGACGCAGATCACCCCTCACTCGATCCTCATCGGCCGACGCCGCGGTCGTGGCGCAGGCGCTAACCAATTCTGAACCGACTTCATCCGCACGTTCCCGGAAGACCCCCCAAACCGCGGCGTGGTTCTTCGCAACCACCGTGGGTTTGCCCGGCTTGATAATCCCGGCCTTCTCTCGTGCGATTTGCGATACAGTGTCACCCAATATCCGCACGTGATCGAGACTGATCGAAGTGATCACCGCCACCTCGGGATCAACGACGTTAGTTGAGTCCAATCTCCCGCCCAGCCCGGTCTCAATCACCGCGAAATCGGCACCGATGCGACGAAAATGCACAAACGCCATCGCCGTCAGCATCTCGAACACGCTCACCACGCCTAGATCGCCCTGCTTTTCGATCGCCGCGGCCATGGGCCACAACTCGTCGATTAAGTCGGCGAACTCCGATTTTGAGACATTCGACCCGTCGCCCCGAATTCGCTCCGTAAAACTGTGCAGATGCGGCGACGTGAAAAGCCCCGTCTGGAAACCCGTGGCTGTTAAACTCGCCGCGATCATCGCGCAGGTGCTTCCCTTGCCCTTAGATCCTGCGATGTGTATCACCGGCGTCGCGAGATGCGGGTTCCCCAGCATCTCCATTAAACGCTCGACCCGGCGCAAATGCCAGTCGGGCGGTTGATTGGCCCGCGACTTCCGTTCGAAATCGGCCAGCGAGAGAAGCTGGTTGACAGCCTCCATGTATCGCTCATGTGCCGAGGTCGCGGTGGGGGTCATGAAGGTAAGGGTAACGTTTGGCCGCCGATGCGCGATTGATACGATGAAGGTAGTTGCGTACGGATGTCAATCGATGGCCCCGAACCACGACAATTCTTAAGACACACAGAAACACATGAGTTACCAAGCCCAAATCGAGGAAGCACTAGCTGGCAGCAACGCCGACTACAGCGAAATTCGCATTGAGGAGTCCGATTCGACACGCCTCACCTATCGCGGCCGATCCCTTGACGACGTCAACATGACGAGCGGGAAGGGCGGCGCGGTCCGGGTGTGTGTCAGTGGGTCGTGGGGATTCGCCAGCTTTAACGAACTCTCCGACCTCAAATCTCGAGTCCGGGATGCCGTAGACCAAGCCCGTAGCCTAGCGTCCGGCAACAAAGGCGAATCGACCATGCTCGCTGAGGTTGAACCGCATGTCGATATCGTCGATCCCGTCATCGTCAAAGATCCCCGGGAGGTCACCCTCCAAGAAAAGACCAAGCTCGCCGACCACTACAACGAGATCGTCTGGAACGAACCCGGCATCGTCAGCTCCGACATCATCTACGGCGATAGCTCCCAGAAAATTGCGTTCGGCAACTCCGACGGTACTTATGTCGAGCAGGAACGCGTCCACGTTATCAGCCGAATCTCCGCCCAAGCAAGAGAAGGCTCCGACGTCCAACAAGCCGGGTTTAGCATCGGAGCACTCGGTGACTACGGCGTCTTCGAAGGTCTCGACGACGATGTGGCAGAAGCCGCCAAACGGGCCGTTGACCTCCTCGATGCCAAACCGCTCACGGGCGGACAACGCACCGTAATCCTTGACCCCGTTCTCGCCGGCGTCTTCGTCCACGAGGCCTTCGGGCATCTTTCTGAGGCCGACAACGTCTACGAAAACGACAAACTAAAAGAGTTGATGTACTTGGGCCGAAAATTCGGCGGAACCCACCTCAACTTCACCGACGGCGCCGGTCAACCAGGTATGCGCGGCAGCTACAAATACGACGATGAGGGCACGTCGGCATCCTTGACTCCACTCGTCCGCGACGGCGTGTTGGTCGGGCGGCTGCACTCCCGAGAGACGGCGGCCAAGACCGGCGAAGCTCCGACTGGCAATGCCCGCGCCATCAACTACCGATTCCCGCCGATCGTACGTATGACCAACACCTTCATTGAAAACGGCGAAGCAACATTCGACGACCTCCTTGAAGGCGTCGAAGATGGGGTATACGTCAAGAACTGGTATGGCGGCATGACCCAGCACGAGATGTTCACCTTCTCGTCGGGCGAGGCCTACATGATCCGTAATGGCGAGATCCAGGAGGCCGTACGACCGGTCATGCTCTCCGGCAACCTCTTCGAAACCCTCGAAAACGTCGATGCCGTCGCGAACGATCGCGGCTTCAACCAAGGCGGAGGTTGCGGAAAAGGTGGCCAGATGCCGCTACCCGTAGGTACCGGTAGCCCGCACATCCGAATTCGTAACTGCCTAATCTCTGGAGCATAGCGCGGCACCTACCTCCCAATCACGACGCGATCCCTATTCAGATCTCTCAGGAGTTCATCGCTTGACCAACCACTACGAACGCCTCCTCGACCTCGCCTCAGCCACCCACGGAAACGTTGAAGTCTTTGGTGTTGAATCCTCGCGTCGACATGTCGAGTTCGAGGCGAATCGGCCCAAAAACATCGGACAGAGACAGTCGTCTGGAATCGCGCTCCGCATTATCAACAAAGACGGTCGCATCGGATTCTCTTCGACATCCGACACCGAAAAGATCGACGAACTCGTTGATCGCACCGGCGCGCTAGCCGATTACGGGGCAGAAGCTAAGTTCCAATTCCCGAACGCATCAGACTACCCCGATGTCGACTCGGTCGACGACTCGGCTGCCGCGGTGACCGACGACGAGATGCTCGATTTCGGTCGATCCGCCATTGACGCCATACTCACCGAGTTTCCCGAGGCGTTGTGCTCGGCGGACTTCAGCAAGGGCGACGGGCGACAGCGGCTCATCAATTCCAACGGCGTCGACGCTCAACATCACCACACTACTTGCAGCTTCTACGTCGGGGTCGAACTCATCCGCGGCACTGACATGCTGAGCGTATGGGACGGAACCGTCTCAACCAGCCCTGTCGATGAAACCAACGTCGACACCATCGTCGCCAATATCCTCACCAAGCTACGAAACTCCCAGAACATTGTCGATGCACCGAGCGGCAAAGAACTACCCGTCCTCTTCTCTCCGGTTGGTTTTAACGGAACCTTCCTACCGCCGCTCCTCTCCGGGTTCAACGGGAAAAACGTTGCCACCGGCTCCTCTCCGCTCATCGATCGTTGGGGCGAAAAGATGCTCGACGAACGGATCACCATCACCGACAACCCGCTTCAACCCATGACACCGGTAACCCGACCGATGGACGACGAAGGCATTCCGTCTCGTCGTCTCGACCTCGTGCTAAACGGCACCATCGGCGAACCATTTCTCGACCTGCAAACCGCTGGTGAGATCGGCAAGGCATCCACCGGTTGCGGAATGCGCGGCGTAACTACGACGCCCTCGCCCAGCCTCTCCTTCATCATGATGGACGGTGGCGAAGTGCCTAACGACGCAATGTTCGATGGGATCGAGCAGGGCATTCTCGTTGAGCAGCTTCTCGGAGCCGGGCAGGGCAATGAACTCGGTGGCGATTTCCGAGCTAACCTTTCCCTTGGCTTCCTCATCGAAAACGGCGAGATTGTCGGACGAGTCAAAGACACTATGATCTCCGGCAACGTATATGAAGCATTGAATCAAGTAGAGGCGATCAGCCAGAGCCCGGAACTCGTTTGGGGCACGCGAAAACTACCTTGGGTCCGCACCCGCGGTGTTGAAGTAGCCACTTCTTCGTAACCTGACACATCCGAAAATGACCACCAATAACCAAGCACCGTCCGAAAGCGGAGCCTCAGACGTGCTCAGAGAGCTCTCCGGCGTTGACGATGTGCAAGCGCGTTCGATCGTCAATGTGTGGCGGGAGTGGCAGATCACGGAAGTCCTCGACACTATAACGGAACTCCAACGCGCCGCTGAGACCGATCGGTCACTTGAATTCGACTCCCTGTTCCGCGCCGCGACTTCTTTCCCGACGCCGAATGTCAGGTTGGAGAGTGTACGCGCCCTCTCCGAAGGTGGGAGCTTCAAAATTGCGCAATCCCTCATCGCCGTCCTCGAAAGAGATGAAGTATCAGAAATCCGCGCCGCCGCCGCGCAGTCCCTCCACGGCTTCTCCGATCTGGCCCAGTCGCGCAATGTCTCAAAAAGCGCTATAGCCCGTATCGCGAACTCACTGCGCAACGCCATACACGTTGATGAGCCCATGGTTCGAGGCAAATCACTCATCTCGCTCGCGGCGCTGCACGACGACGAGGCCGCTGATCTTATTGATACTATGTTCGATGAAGCCATCGGCGACGGTCCCTTGATGGCCGATGTGCTGACGGCAATGGGTGAAACCAACGACCGCTCGTGGCTCCCAACCATCGAAGATGCCTTCTTCAGCAACGATGCCACGGTCCGAATCGCAGCCGTTCTCGCCTTCGGGAAGATCGCAAGCGACGACGACGTGGAAAGCCTCTCTGAACCCTTCGACGATCACGTCTTAGAGATCCAGATCGCGACCGTCAACGCCCTGCACAACATCGGCAGCGCCCGCGCCCGCGAGATGCTCAATCTTGCGGCGGAAGACAGCACCGAACCGGCAGTCCAAGAGACCGCTCAGGCCGCACTCGACTTTCTAAAGGCCGAAGACGACCTGATCTACCCCATCTCGTCAACCATGGTCGAACGCGGGCTCTTCGGAGTCCCGACGGCAGGACAAACGCCGACACGCGACATGTCTCGATACGATGCGCCCACCGAGGAAGGGTGGGCAAACGTCGATCCCGAAGGCGAAGAACGCGACGCGGCTGAGATTCAGGACGACATCGGCGAAGACTACGAGGACTACCTCGAATCCGACGAGTTCTTCCGAGACTCGAACACCAACTGATCGCCCTCCCCAGGTCGCACGAGTTTCGACACAGATGGTTCCGGCACCAAAAATCTCAGCATCCCTGCTCTCCGCTGATTTCGGTTATTTGGCCGATTCCATCGGAGCAGCTGAAGAGGCCGGCGTCGACGAGTTTCACTTCGACGTGATGGACGGCCACTTTGTGCCCAACCTGACGTTCGGACCTCCGATCCTCGAAGCGGTGAAACGTCACGCCACCAAACCTATCGACGTTCACATGATGGACCGCTCACCCGAGCATCTCATCCAGCCGTTGGCGGAAGCGGGCGGCGATATCATCACCGTTCATATCGAGGGTGTAGCCGACGTGGATCAAACCATCGATGTCATACTCGAAGCTGGTGCTGCCCCCGCCGTCGCTATCCGTCCACGGACGCCCGTGTCATCGCTCTGGTCGGTTGCCGACCGCATCAGGCGGGTTTTGGTGATGACCGTCGAACCCGGGCTTGGAGGTCAGGACTTCCTCCCGGACACGCTTCCAAAGATCAGCGAAGCGCTCTCCATGATGCAGACCGCACACCCTGACAACCGCATCGAAATCGCGGTAGACGGCGGCATCAAGTCCCAAACCATCGGCCCCACGCTTGAAGCCGGGGCTACAACCTTCATCTCCGGCTCCGGGATTTTCTCGAATCCCAAAGGCGTTCAGAAAGGCGTAGCCGATCTCCGCGAAAAGCTCGCAGGCGCCAACCGCGGATAGCCCGCGTAACCACCCGCGAAGTAGACTCTACCGACATGACTACCGCGCAAGATTATCGTGCCATTTCAGCCGACCTCTTCGAGCAGGCAAACATCGAACTCGAAGCTGGCGACCTCATCCAGGCTTCCGAAAAGTTCTGGGGCGCCGCCGCGCACTCCCTAAAGTCAATCGCAGAAGACCGCGGCTGGGAACACAAATCTCACGCCCACTTCTACCGCATCATCCGAAATCTTGCCAACGAAACTGACGACAAGCAGCTCATCTACCTCTTCAACGCCGCCGACTCCCTCCACTCCAACTTCTACGAAAACTGGATGCAAGAAGACGAAATCCGACACTTCTCCACCCAAGTCTCCCAACTCATCGACCGCCTCGCCAACATCGAAGCCGCTTAATACCTTTACCCTGCCTTCCCCTCATTCAGGACGGGCTAGAGGGAGGACCGCCGCCAGACGGAATCCGCCCCTTCGCGCACTCCCGTCATTCCCGCGCAGGCGGGTATCCAAGGGATGGGTAGGGGCAGGTTTCAAACCTGCCCTGCGATGTATGCCCAGGACGAGACGAGGAGCCCCTCCCCTTTTGCGTAGCACTATCTACCCCTCTCCCTCTCAGGGGGATATTCAGAGGGGGACAGCGCAGCGAACGCAGAGGATGCCCGATGATGCGGGAAACCTCAACCCACCACCAACCCAAACTGCAAACCATCACGCCAGTCTCCACAACGGCATCTACCACGTCTCAGACGTACCAGGCCAAGGCCACGAATAAACCTCGACTACGTTGCGGCGGGGCCTGACAAATCCCTTATCAAATGATTTCGTTTCCCAAATTCAAACAACTCGTATGGCTCTGTTTCGCTGATTTGCGCCAAAACCGACGCATTAATCATGCCGAATGAAGGGTTAGCACATTCGAAAACCTACCTTGGATTGAGCGAAACGTTGTAGAATTCGCTATTTTGACATGAATTAACATGTGTTGCATGATGCTTGCTAGCGGGACAGACACACTCATTCAACAGGTGTACACAGACCTAGATCTGGTCGGTGAAAACCTGCTCGACGTGCCTGTTGACCCCTACGATCCATCACGTGATGATAAGTGGGCTGCGCTTGGAGACTGGTTGCTCCTCGCGCACCGGATCAACGCCGACAAGGTTTTCTTCGTCAACGACGATCCCGTGTTGGTTTTTTCCACACTCCCTTCCGATGCGGCTGAAAAAGACATATTGGACTGTTATCGCCGTACATGGAGTCTAGCGCGACCTCGGTGTCTTTTCTTGGAAATCAGAGATGAGTTGCGAGTTTACTCACTTGAAAACCCGCCTCAAAAATCTGACGGTCACGAAAAGCCAGTAACACCCTTGGCTGTCGTGAAGCAAGCCGCTGAAGTATTGGAAAAGTTGGCACATCTCCGTCGAGATCGCATCGAATCCGGCGTTGCGTTCGAAAAAGCTCCAGAATTTAAGCGTCAGAGAAGGGCAGACAAGCAATTATTGAGAGATGTCCGATCAGCAACGGCTGCGCTAGACGGGGCCGGATTAGCGAGGCCGATAGCCCATTCGCTAATAGAACGCGTCATCTTGGTGCGTTACCTTGAGGATCGAGGAATCATCACTGATGCGTACTTCGATGCAGTTACCTCGAAAATCAGGGTTCCTAGTGACCTACAAACTGAAGCAGATCATCAGCCTAACTTCGGGCAGCCCAGCAGATTCATCTCATTCCTAGCAAACAAGACCATCACTTATGCCCTATTCGATCAGCTAGCTGAAGACTTTAACGGTGATTTATTCGTAACAAATACATATGAGAGAGATATAGTCACGAACGAACATTTACAACTTCTGAAGAGGCTTTTGCAAGGCACTGACAGCGACGTTCAGGAACCACTCTTCTTTTGGGCGTACGATTTCAGTGTGATCCCCACTAATTTGATTTCGACTATGTACGAAATTTTCCATCAAGAAGAGGTGCGTGGTGGACAGTCCAGTACGCACTATACTTCTCCTGAACTCGTTGAATTCGTATTAGATAGCGTATTTGAACCAAATCTGTTGGAAAAATCCCCTGTAGTTTGCGATCCAGCCTGCGGATCGGGTGTTTTTTTGGTCGAAGCGTACCGACGCATCGTAAGGCATGAGATGGTGCGAAAAGATGGACGTCTTTCAAACAATGAACTAAAAGAACTACTATTGAATCGTATAGTAGGATGCGACATCGATGACGCTGCAATCCGACTTGCTGCTTTCAGCCTTTACGTTGCATTCCTAAATTACCAAACACCTCAGGACATACTCAACGCGGGGCCACTCCCACCTCTGATTAGTAGGAACGGCCTCAACTCTGATCCTGCACCACTTATCGTGGGCGATGCATTTTCGACGGCTTTGGATTGTAAAGGTCATGGCGCAGTCGAAAATCCCAAGCTCGCCCATGAACCTTCGACGTGGAGATCGAGAGGTTTTGATGTCGTAGTCGGAAATCCACCGTGGACCCAACTACGTGGACCAATAATCCAAGCGGAACGATGGGCATCCGAACGAAAATTCACCATCGGTGATCGGAGCCCTTCTCAACTTTTCTTGTGGCGCGCCACTGACCTGTTGGCGACGGATGGCGTAGCGGCTTTACTCATCCATGCAAAAACGATCTTCAACAAGCGATCCACATCCATTCAATTCCGCAAACAATGGCTTCAGAGTGTGGTGATTGAACACGTAGTTAATTTTAATCAAGTGCGAAAGGATTTTTTCGCATCCGCTATAGCACCATTTATGATGTTGAAATTCAGAGAAGGAGACGGTGGTCCAAACGCCATGGTTGTGTACGAATCAGCGCTTCCTGTTCCCAGAGCACGTCAAGGGTCGGTCGCCCTTGCGCGTTTGGATCGGCAAGTCGTGCCTCAGAGATCACTCCTATTTCGTGACTATCTTTGGAAGGCGTATAGTGTGGGTTCATTGCGAGATGAAGCACTGCTGTCCCGGCTAGAACTCGAAGATCGTCTCGGTGATTTGACACGTGAAGGACTATGTGCTTTCGGTTATCAACGTGGCAGAAACGAGCAGGAGGGCAGACCACCTTCTAGTTTCTTACGGAATCTGCCTAGTCTTAGAAAATTACCTTTGTGGGGCCCAATTGATAATAGCGTCCTCGAAGAGGTGCCAAATCTCGTCAAATGGGCACCTGATGAGAGACTGTTCAATGGTCTTCGACTATTGGTAGGGTTGGGCGTCGCTCCAGGATTTGGACCGGTTTCTCGACTAATATCGACACCACTTGCTTTCCGTCATTCAATCTATGCAATATCTATGGATCATCTGTCTGATTGGCAATCAGATGTAATACTGGGCACACTATTGTCTTCGTTGGGGCGGTATTGGTTATATATGAACTCTGGTTCTTGGGGCGTATGGCGCGATCAAGTAGGGAAGACCGAATTGTTGAACTTGCCAATTCATCTTACCAATCGATCGGATAAATCAACTCACACAATTAGGAGAGTGATTGAAGAGATGAGTTCCCTGCCTTCATCAAGCGAGGCGAGACAAAGGCAAGCTGTGACCATCCAACCGCAGATTGATCAAATAGACGAAGGAATCGCTGATCTATTCCACTTATCCGATCCAGAACGACACTTAGTAGAAGATTTTTGGGCACGGCAAAGACAAGATTCAATTGACAAGATGCCACATATAACTACTTGGCAAGGTACTTCTATCGATTTAGATTCGCGATCTTGCGATGGTATCATTCCGTACCTCAAAATTTTCCTAAACGCGTGGAGTTCGATACTCGGAGAAATGGCCTATTTCCGTTGGCGTATTTTACGCCCCTCTGGCTTGGATATAGTCGCAGCTGTTTTCGAAATTCATGCCCATGGCGACCAATATACGGAACCTATTAGGGATATGGAGCACGAAGAATGGACAAGTGCCCTTGAAAGGATACAAGTTGCTTGGGACACGGAACGAACGAGATCGATTTTAAGGTACGGCATGGTTCGAGTCGTGACCGATACGGCAATTGTAATCGTGAAACGTGATGAAAAGCGTCTTTGGACCCCGAGTGCGGCTTGGCAGGATGCTGACGCGACTACCGCGCAGTTGATGTCGGTCAAGAAATAGCGATGCATCGTCCCACGTTTTCAGATCTCGACCCTTGGGCATACTACGAGCGTCGATTTATTCAGCTGTTACGTGAGGCTTTAACTGCGTTGGAAGACCAATCATCTTCCAGCAACGAACCTGATCTTAACCGTAGTTTATTCAATGCGGTCAGATGCGCTATGTTCGAAGCCTTACAATGTGGCGAACACTTACCCGCTTTCATCCCGGAATCAAAGAATCCGCCATCACCATCAGACCCAATGCGCACACAAAGAGAAAACAAGATTCCAGATATGCGCTGGGTATTCAATAACCCTCAAGCTACAGATGAAGGGGACATTTTTAAGGAATTTGTCATTGAGTGTAAACGCCTAACGAATCCGTGCTCACGTTACACAGGAGAATACGTATTATCAGGCATCAATCGTTTCATCGACCCTGATTGGGGCTATGCTCAAGACATGAAAAGCGGTGCGATGGTAGGCTACGTCCAAGAGATTACATTCGATGAAGCAACTTCAAATGTAACCGGCCGTAACGCCAAAGAATCGTTGCCAAAACTGCGACAAACTGAACGAAATGGTGAAACCAGCGCAACATTCGATCAGTTGTTGAATCGTCCATTCCCAATCAACCCGTTTCGATTATTCCACATTTGGGCGCGAATAGGTCCCGAACCGAATCCATAACCGCTTCCCTGCGTTCCCTACCGGCTCTACCCCGCATACTCCCGCGCCAACCGCGCCTTCAAATACTCCATCGGACGATTCCCCTTCAACGAGTTGCAGTGTGCGCAGAGGAGTTGCAAGTTGTCTAGATGACTAGTCCCACCCTTCGATTGCGCGATGATGTGGTCCACCGTGAGATGTTGCTGCATGAAATGAGTGCCGCAACCGTTGCAGTGGCCGGCTTGGGTTCCGTAAAGTACCACCTTCGACGCGCTCAACGGCGGCGCAGGTTCGCGGTCGGTGCGTTTGGGAATGTCGGTTCGGGAGGTCGCTTGGATTCCACCCATAAGTCCGAGTTCGTTGCGGGCACGTTGTTCTACGAGTTTGACGGCAAGCGGTGAGAGGTCGATACCGATCCACTGCCTATCCAATCGTTCTGCCGCGATGCACGTCGTGGCACAACCGCAGAACGGGTCAAGGACGATATCCCCTTCATTCGTTGACGTTTCTATGATCCTGTCTAGGAGCTTCAACGGCTTTTGTGTCGGGAAACCAGTCCTTTCCTTTGACGATCCGGCGAGAATCGACAGATTCCACACGTCTCGCATCGGGAGTCCTTTGGTCGGTTTATCGACCACGAGCTTTCGCGTCCTACTGACAGGATCCAAGACTTGAGTCTTGCCCTTGAAGCGCCTCAAGTAACTCTCACTTGGTGGTTCGTACTCGATGTTGAAGACGTTGCCTTTCCCTGCATAAAACAAGATATGGTCATGCATTGTTTGGTACTGGGAGCCTTTTGACGGCCAACGCCTGTATGACCAGATTATCTCGTTCCGGAAATTCTCCTTACCGAAAACCGTGTCCATGAGTGTCTTTAAGTGGTGACTAGCTGTCGGGTCGCAATGCAAGTAGACACTACCGTTGGGTTTCAAGATGCGCTTCATTTCAAGCAACCGCACCGCCATCATGATCAGGTACGACTTCATTCCACCGGAGTGGCTGTACTGACTCGCGTCGATCACCTTGTAGAGCGGAAGATTCGTATCAGCAATCTGGTTATGCCAAGCCTCGTCAACATCAGTCAGATTCCAAGTGTCCTTGAACGCTGCACCGGCCGCTTTACTACCAATCGGCGCGGCGTAGTTTCGGTTCGAATTAAACGGCGGATCGAGATAGATCAAATCCACGCACTCATCATTCATCCCCCGCATTACATCAAGATTGTCGCCCTCGAAGATAGTGCGGCTAGGAACGTTGCACACGCCCACCTGTGCCTTCGTTGTCGTCATGGTCTTCAGTGTACCGTCTGAACACATCTACCTCCGAAGACCGTGTCACACCCCTGAATCACAGCCCATCACAAAAATCACCGCAATCCCCGGTTCAGACAATTTTTGAACTTGCTCAAAAACCAATCTTGCCGCCATTACGCAATTTCAATGGTAATTTTGTTCTGATGCCACCTTCCATCCAAGCCCCCAAATCCTACTAAAACCAGCATCTGACAACCCGCACACGCCGATACCCGCCACATCCCCGCACATAACCCCGACTCCGACGTTAGCGTAGGTTCCTTTTTCACCCCATCCCTCGCATCATGTTCTGCAGCGCGCGTTCGCCGCCGGGGCCGCTGATACGCTTCATCATCTTCTGCATCTGGCGATACTGGCCTAGCAATTGGTTGACTTGCGATGGAGAGGTGCCGGAGCCGGTGGCCACTCTGCGACGTCGTGAACCGTTTAACAGCCTTGGATTCGAGCGTTCTTGCGGCGTCATCGACAGGATGATCGCCTCCACTTGTGACATCCGCTTTTCATCGACGTTTTGCAGACTGCGGCCGCCCATCAATCCTCCGAGACCCGGTATCATCCCCAAAACATCTGACAACGGGCCCATTCGGCGTATCGACCGGAACTGCTCGAGCATGTCGTTCAAGTCGAACTCGTTCCGCCGCAACCGCTGTTCCAACCGCTTCGCATCGTCCTCGTCGATCTCTCGCTGCGCCTTCTCGATAAGTGTCGTGACATCGCCCATCCCCAATATCCGCTGCGCCATCCGCTCTGGGTGGAACTCCTCAAGTTGCTCCGGACGCTCTCCCACGCCGACGAACTTGACCGGCAGCCCCGTAACCGACTTCATCGAAAGCGCAGCACCGCCGCGCGCATCGCCATCCATCTTCGTCAGCAACATCCCCGTCAATCCGATGCGACGATTGAACTCCGATCCCGAATTCACCGCATCCTGACCTGTCATCGCGTCCACGACCAAGAACGTCTCGATCGGATCGACGGTCGACTTGACCTCCTCCAACTCGCCCATCAACTCGTCGTCGATCGCCAACCGACCAGCCGTGTCTAGTATTAACCACCGCGTTCCGTGCTGTTTCGCCCGATCCAACGCGTTTTTCGCCACCTTCAGGGGTGTCGACTTCCGTGCGTCCTCGTTATAGACCGGCACATTGATCTGTTTGCCCAGCGTCACCAATTGCTCTACCGCCGCCGGTCGTTGTAGGTCGCAAGCCGCGATCATCACGTCCTGCTTCCGTTCCCGCCGGATGTGCAGCGCCAACTTCGCCGCTGCCGTCGTTTTGCCCGCGCCTTGGAGACCCACCAGCATGATCACACTCGGAGGCGTCTCGCCGCGCTGTAACGCCGCACTTTCGCCGCCAAGCACCTCCACGAGGTTGTCCTGAACAATCTTTACGACGGTTTGACCCGGCGTCAATGATCGAACGACCTGTTCACCCTGTGCCTCTTCCCGAATCTTCGAGACGAAGTTGCGAGCAACCTTGAAATCGACATCCGCCTCCAGCAATGCCATGCGTACCTGCCGCAGAGCCGCCTCGATATCCTGCTCGGTCAACCGACCCTTGCCGGTCAGCGTCCCCAGGGCAGAAGTAAGCCGTTCTGATAGCGTCTCGAACATTAGATTTCCTGACCGATACTAACCGAGACCGGAGTGCGGTCCCAACCGGAGAAGATATCGCTGGCAAGTTGCTGCATCACCCGGCTGATATTCGAAAACGTCGCGATGCCCACTGGCTCACCTTCGGCGTTTACCACCGGCAACCTCGATATCCGACGTTGCGACATGACCCGCGCGGCCTCCACGACATCGATATCGGGTCGGGCCGTGTGAACGGGACTGCTCATGTACAACAGAATCGGACACATCGCCGGATCTTCGCCCGCGCCCACGCATCCAACCGCAACATCCCAACTCGTAATGATGCCCTCAACCATGCCCTTGCGGACTACCACCAACGAGCCGACATCGTTCGACCGCATCCGCTTAGCCGCGTCCGCCACGCTCAGTTCCGACGTTATCGTCAGCACCGGGGCAGTCATTATCTCTTCTAAGCGCATCGCTTCACTCTACGTACCGAAACTCACGTTCTGATGAGGAACATTTATCATGCATCATTGGGGATCGCGCGACAACTCACCGATCGTCTGCACATCCGCAAACATCAATTCTAGACCCACAATCACCAACCCAAACCGCCAATGTCCATAGTACTCATGATCGCACTGGTGTTGCTGTCAGCAATCGCCATCGGAGTCGCGGTCGCGAACATCGATCCTATCTGATTCGATAACGGCAACAGAAATGCCGAAAATCAACGCCAACATCCAGTTCATGTTCAATGAATATGAACTCCTTGACCGCTACGATGCCGCGGCGAGAGCTGGTTTCAAAGGCGTGGAGATTCAAGCGCCTTACTCCGAACCGACGGAGGCCATCCAAGAGCGGCTCGAGCGCAACGACCTCAAGCACGTCATCATCAACCTCCCGGTTACCGACCCCGAAACCGGCCTCGGCAACCTACCGCTCCAACCCGATAAAGTCGGCATCTACCAAGAGCGCGTAGCACTAGGGGTGGAGTACGCATCCGCACTCGGATGCGTCGGCGTCAACACCGGCATCGGGCCGCTACCCGAAGGCGCCGACGCCGAAACCGCGTACCGAACCTATATCGACAACCTTCGCTACGCCGCCGACGAGTTGGCCAAAGTCGGCGTCCACGCACTGATCGAACCCATTAACACCCAGGACCAACCCGGCTTCCTCATCTCCACCTCGTCCCAAGGCATGCAAGCCATCGCCGACGCCAACCACCCGAACGTCTTCCTCCAGTACGACTTCTACCACATGCAGATCATGGAAGGCCGCCTAGTCGAGACCTTCGCCGAACTCCTCCCCAGCATCAAACACGTCCAATTCGCCGATACCCCAGGCCGCAACGAGCCCGGCACCGGCGAAATCCACTACCCCTTCATCTTCGAAAAGCTAGACGAACTCGGCTACACCGGCTGGGCCGGCGCCGAATACAACCCATCCGGCCGAACGGAAGACTCGCTGGATTGGTTTGAGGCGCTGTAGCTTTCCTGTTCGGGCTGTTTCGTTCGTGTTCGCAAAGCGACGGGAACGGGGAGAAGCAGAAAGAAACTGCGACTAACTGCCCCGGTTGTGTGCGTCCCGGCTTGTGTTGGGTGACCTCACTTGCCGCACGATCGCGATATCTCGCCACCTACTCAAAACCAACACCAACGAGCCGATACAGTATTAGTAGCACCAACACACACCAGATCGTCGCCGACAAGTTTCAGACCTAGACCAATATGGATACTGCACACCATATGGCGTTCATCGTGGTGGGTTGGGGAGGTAAAACCCTGTCGTATTCCGGGTTGATCGGCCCAGAATCGACGCGTTAACCTGAACTGCTATGATTGCGAACCCACAAAGGAGAGGCATCAAATTGACGCACAATCTCTATCTTGGCGACTGCGCCCAGTTTTTAGAGCGTGATGCTGACAAAGAACCACCGTTCGATTTCACGTTTCTAGATCCTCCCTTCAACCAAGGCAAGGACTATCGGGAGCACAATGATCGCTTGGACAACGGCGAATATTGGGATTGGATGCGTGAGATATGTCGGATGACGTTGGAGCGTTCGTCTGACGGTGCCGCGATGTATTTCATGCAACGCGAGAAGAACACCGAATTCTTGTTGAAGGTGTTGCGCGAGTCAGGTTGGAATTTTCACAATCTGATCGTGTGGCGCAAAAAAACATCGGCAATTCCAAGTCAAGTGCGTTACGGCAAGGCATATCAGGTCATCGCGTACGCCACCAAAGGGCGCTCGCCTCGCGTTTTCAACCGATTGCGTATAGACCCGCCCCTGCCAAACGGCTATGTGCCCCGTGAGAGAGGCATGTTTGTCACCGACGTATGGGACGACATCCGAGAATTGACATCTGGTTATTACGCGAGCGACGAGGCACTGCGGGACATTTCTGGAGAGCGCGTACACAAGCAACAGTCTCCGGTCGCGTTGCTGTTGCGGATGCTGCTGTCTTCCACAAATCCCGGGGATTGTGTCTTCGACCCATTCTCAGGGACTGGCACTACGCTAGTTGTAGCGTCACAATTGGATCGATACGGTGTGGGTGTAGAAAAGGACGAAGTGAACTTTAATTGCATACAAGAACGCCTTGAACATATCCGAGCGGCTGACTCCGCCAAGCGATATCGCGACGAATATGCCCACACAGAAGCATTGAACCAGATTTGGTCAACGCAAAACCTCGTCGATGAACCGGTTTTGATGCTTCTCAACGGGGTGCCATGACAACATCTTCCATCTACCATTTCTTCGCCCGATTGATGCAGCGTCGCGGGTACTTCGTCGAAAACAACAAGTTGGAACATTTCGAGTTCCCTGATGAGATGATCGCCGCTAGATCTGGTTCTGGGTTTCCTGATTTCGTATTGAAGACCAACCCAGATGAGATGTTCTCGGGCGGCGAGTTTCTCGAATTAAAAGATGCGAAGTCTCACACGATAACCCCGTTCAATTCGACACTCCCAAGTGCCCGCAAAAACGTTGCGATGCTTGATCAAAACGTGAGGGGACAGATGATCGAAGCGGGCGAAGACCTTGAGGCGATGCCTGAACGTGAGGTCTACTATCTCATCAGAGGAGTCAAAAGAGCACAGCCTTCGCCATTGGCAAAGACACTTTTGGTGAGCGGCGCATTTTTCGAGACTGTCCCGTCAGAACAAGTGCTGTCCGACGCGTTCGAACAGGTCACCGAAGCATCCATTCCAGAACACATGGATGCAAAGGAAATAGCGGGTTACTACGATGTTCAGCAAAAGAACTTCGCGGCAACGCGACAGATTGAAGGCTCATCCATATCTGTGCGGTTCCGTGTAATGGTTCAGGTAGACGCAGGCGCGAACCTGATGAGCAGTCGGAAATATCCGATGATCGGGACCAACACGCTGACGTTATTGTTGCATGAAGACGGGTTGAGCCAACAAGGAACATTCGACTGGGATGATGCGCCCGCAACTATCAGGGAATGTGGTGCCTACGTTCGTTTGAACATTGCATTGGAAGACGTTGAGCATGACTTGAAGCGACTGCTGCGCGTCTCTGTGTTACATCATCCAAAGAACGGCCCGTTTTTCATGGCACAGGTATGAACAAGAAGAAAACCTACATTGTTAAGGATGGTGTGTGGCTAGAGGAGAGCATGGCGGAACGCTTGGGCGTGGAAGGCACGCATTGAACAGGCTCATAATCTTGACGAGATCGCCAGTATGGTTCTCAACACCTCGCCTCAAGACGCGGAGGCTATCCGCGATGAGTTTCCAGAGCGGTGAACAACGGCGATGTGGATGCCTAGGCGTATAAGTCTGAAAAAATGGCTGTAGTGGTCGACAAGCATTTCTTCAAATCGTTGGGCGACATCGAGGTAGTTGACGATCTGTCAAGTGGTGACATCGCGTGGTTCACCGTCGACTTTGAGCAAGACGACTCGGGCCGGCGTTTCAAACTCGTTCCCGACGACGTCCACGTAACAACCCTTGAACGCGCCACCGAAGCCCTCACGGGCGGCACGCCAGTCACGTTGCCCGAATTCGAGTTGGGCATAAGATCCAAGCTGGACAGGTGAATGGCCGTGCGTAAAGCACGCATTCGACACCTCATTCATCTCCCCCCTAACCCACCCGTACAAACCGCGATTTACAAATCCGATTTATCATTTCCCCTCATGATTGATCCGATCATCACGTTCGACGACCGAGACTTGGTTCTTGAAGCCGAGAACATGAGCGTCCGCTACGGCTCTACTCTCGCGGTGGAAGACGTGTCGATCCAGATTCCCCGTAATGCCATCGTGTCGCTTATCGGGCCCTCCGGATGCGGCAAAAGCACAGTGCTGCGCTGCTTCAACCGCATGAACGAATTGATTCCCGACACGCAGGTTACCGGTAGCATCAAGTATCAAGGGGTCAATGTTTACGATGCGGATGTCGCCCCGACCGACATCCGCTTCCGCATCGGGATGGTATTCCAGCGTCCGAATCCGTTCCCGAAAAGCATCTACGACAACGTCGCCTTTGGACCCCGCGTCAACGGTTTGACCGACGACCTTGACCGCGTCGTCGAAGAATCTCTCCGCCGCGCCGCTATCTGGGACGAAGTCAAAGACCGCTTGGACGATAGCGGTCTCGGCATCTCCGGCGGCCAGCAGCAACGCCTATGCATCGCACGCGCGCTCGCCGTAAACCCCGATGTCGTCCTTATGGACGAACCGGCTTCTGCGCTCGATCCGATTTCGACCCAAGCGATCGAGGATCTGATACGCGAGCTTTCACAGGAAGTGACCATCATCATTGTCACGCACAACATGCAGCAGGCAACGCGTATCTCGGACTATTCGGCCGTAATGATGGTTGGCGAAGACCGTGTCGGGCATCTTATAGAGTACGGCACCAACGGGCAGGTCTTCGGCAATCCAGTCGATCCCCGGACCGAAGCGTACGTAACCGGCCGAATTGGCTGAGAAAGAAGGGGCAGCTTAGTATGCCCAACGAACAACTCGACTACAGCCTCGCACATTTGGAAGCGGAGATAGTCCTCCTCGGCGGATTGGTCGAAAACGCCATATTCAAAACCATTCGCGCACTACGAAACCGCGACCTGGAACTCTCGAGGGAGGTCATCGAAGAAGATGACCGTATAGATGACCTCGAGACGAAGATCCAGAACGAATGCGTCGAACAGATCCGACGCCAAACGCCCCTCGCTGCGGACCTCCGCCGCATCATCGGGATGATGTTCATCGCTAACGAGCTCGAACGTATGGGCGACTACGCCGAAGGTATCGCCAAAGTCTCCATCAACATGGGCCACGAAGCGCCCCTCAAGGAGCTGGAAGACATCCCAAAGATGGCCGATCTCGCGGTATCGATGATGAAGCGCAGCATTGATGCCATGACCACCTCAGACCGTGACGTGTCTGCTCGCATCGCTCTCGAGATCGAAAACGACGACGATGAGGTCGATCGTCTATACGCGAAGGTGCAGAACGACATCTTCACATTGGTTGAAGATGACCGCGAGCGCGCCGTCCGAGGCACCTACCTCATGTGGGCTGCCCACAACGTTGAGCGAGTCGCCGACCGCGCCACCAATATCGCCGAACGTGCCATATTCATGTCCACCGGCGTCATTGTGAGCGGCAACGCCGATGCCCAGGCCGCCGTTCTAGGGTAGATCGTGCATCGCCGGCATATCGACCGCGACCGTCGCCCAACCAAAGTCGGTGCCTCGCATTCCGCGACCAGTTAACGGCGAGTAGAACTCTCGGAAGTCGCGACTCGCCATCTCGATCGACTTCGTCTCGATCTCTTGGGCTACACTATCGAACCCGTGCCGCCGCAGACCCCGCGACATCAGCCAATTCAGATTCAGGCATACCGGCCCCCGCCAGATAGTAGACTCGCCTTCGGCATCGAATGTCGGCTCCGAAGCCGACACGCTCGGAACTGGGTAAGGCGTCCAAAATTCGTCCTCATTGGTCAAGTGCCGCTCAACCACCTCTGAGACCTTTGGACGGTCCTGACCGCCGATGATGAGTGGGAAGATCGAACCGACCGCCAGCGTGTAGTCCGGTATCCTCTCCGCACCGCGTAGATAGATCCATCTGCCGAGCGAATCATCCCAGCACTGCTCATTCAACGCCTTCATCGTCGTATTCCGCATCTCCCGCGCCATCCTTGATTCCTCGTCTTGGTCCAGCAGATCATGCATCGTCGCAATCGCATCCCATCCATCCGCGTACACCGCGTTCATGAATGGCTCGATCATCACGAACCGATCCCTCTCCTTCAGATGTCGAAAACTGTGCCCCTTGCCAAGCAACGCGTTGTGCCAGTCCAAAAGCCAATTCTTCCAAAGCAACTGCCGTCTGGATGGTCGGTGTAGACCCAACTCGGCGTCGTAGGCTGGCGAGTTGTCGAGGCCACATTCATATGGAGAAATGACTCCGATCAACCCGTCCTGATCAAGGTCCCGCTCTCGGCTCAACCATTCGTAGTAGCGCCTGACCTTCGGCAAAACATCGCTCAGATACTCGACATCGCCTGACTCCTCCGCGATGCGGAGCAGAGCGTGAGCCAAAACCGGGGGTTGAATCATGCCCGAATGTCGCCGCCGCCACTGCCCCGGACTGCTCTGACCCGTCACCGCGCTGGCGAACGATCCCCATCGCCCCCAATAGGTCATGTGACCAACGAACCCGTCCCCACGCTGCGGTATCAGCAACGTGTTCAACTCGGCCTTCGCCAGCTCCACATCCAACGTCGACAATGCAATCGCGTGGAAGCAGGAATCCCAGAACCATTGCCACTCGTAGCGTCCAATCGACGGCATCACATAGGTGTAACGTTGTCGATAGTAAGGATCGATGCCGGTACGCACATTTCGCAGTAATTGGCCCAAGGCGCGCGACCGGAGGTCTTCGTGGTTCATGGGTATCGAGATTAATCGATGCAATGCGGGTATCTCGCCGCGATAACATCACTTCTATGATCAAAAAGGACAGATCTGCCGACCTCACCGCAGCCGCAGACATTGGCGGCACCCAGATACGAGCCGCACTCGTCAATCGCGATGGTGCAATTCTCCACGAAACGCGCGGCAACAGCACGCCCGAACGCGGCATTGAGGACACCGCGGCTCGCCTCGCCGATCTCATTCACGAGGCTACCGCCAATGCTGAAGGCGTCGTCGGACTCGCAGTCTCCACCGCCGGACCGTTAAACCCAGAGTCCGGCACCTACGATCACCCGCCCAACCTGACCGGATGGCACGGCAAAACGATGAAGCCGGACCTCGAGCGCATGACAGCGTTGCCGACCGCCATCGGACACGACGCCACTTTGGCGGCCTTGGCTGAAACCAAGTTCGGACCATTCAAAAACTCGCAGAACCTCGTATACGTCACCATCAGCACCGGAATCGGGGGCGGAATCGTTGCCAACGGACAGTTGGTTACCGGGTCCACCGGTCAAGCCGGCGAGCTCGGACACATCACCGTGCGCACCGATCGCGATGCGCTAAGCTGCGCCGTCGGTTGCCATGGCTGCTTCGAAGGCAACGCTTCCGGCCCCAACATCGGCAGAATGGCGCGCCGCGCCGCGCAAAACGACCCTAGATCAGCGGTCAAAATGATTGAACTAGCCGACGGAGATATCGAAGGTATCGACGCTCGCATCGCGTTCCAAGCCGCGGAACAGGGCGACCCGGCCGCGGAACAGGTCGTGCGGCAGGTCATCGAGAACGTTGGTCGCGGCTTGGCCAGTGTCCTCGCTGTGCTTGATCCAGACGGCATCATTGTGGGTGGCGGCGTGGTCCACAGCCTCGAAAGCCGATGGCACGAAGTCGTCGACGCGGTCAGAACCTACGGCCTCCCCCGATACGAAACCCGCGGCGTCCCCGTATCCGTGACCCAACTCGGAGACGACGTCAGCCTCATCGGAGCGTCTGTTCTCTCATTCAACCGCTTCGGTCAGCGTTGAAGTACTCCGAGGTCGTCGAACTAAGGCACCAAATATAATCGAAATGAGCGTCGGGGAGTGGCGCAGCTTGGTAGCGCGCTTCGTTCGGGACGAAGAGGTCCCGGGTTCAAATCCCGGCTCCCCGACCATCTCTTTTCTTAGTGGCGTAAACCGCTTCGGTCCGGCAACTGCGCACGATGCTGCGGATAAACGTGGGTTCCGTAGTATCGTTGGTGTGTTGGCTCGAGTCGTCGGGGACTTGTCGGAACGCAAGAACATTCGCCGTGTAGCAAATATGTGAAGGTCGTTATGCCACTTGGTCACGGGTTGAACCTTCTTTTCATCGGATCGAAATGTCCACGTTACTGACTGGTATCGCTAGAAATCGGACGGATCCAATCCAACATCGTCGCTAGATCGTGTGACCAAAACAGTGTTAGTCCTTTGTCTTGCGCATCAAGTAGGTTGCGAAGAGCAAAGACGCCAGCCAACACGGCGGCCGTCACGACCTGCGAACTTCCGAATTCGTTTTTCCAACTCGTAGCTTTTGCAACAGCGTCGTTGTTGAGGCGTTTGATGGAATTGGTCGAGGAGTTCGACACCTTGCACTCTAGCGCCATGGTTCGGCCATCGTGGAGGCCTATTAGCAAATCGGCCTTTCTATTGCCGAGCATCGACTCTCGGCAGAACTGACCCTTATCCGGTGCCTGCGACAATACCCGTACGATTCGCGCGTCAACCTGCCGGAATTGAGCGCGGCGCAACTGGGTTGCAACCAGACGTTCCTGAACCTTACTCTGGCTCCGTCGCATGGTTTCGAGTCGACGCATTGCAAGGAGAGACGTGGTCGCAAGAATCGCCGCGTTGCGATCATACTCTTCAGGTTCCCGAGACTCGTTGACCCATGGAAAACGCCGACGGTCGTGCCAGTCCTGAATGAATGTCACCAAGCGATCAACCAATGCGGGGTCCGACGTGATTCTCGTCGCATTGAGCGATTGCGAACGGATAAGGGTTTTCAGATCGTCTTCGGAGACAGGTGGGACTGAGAGATAGCGGATAACTTCCAACTTGCGCCTGTCACCAAGCAAGTTGGGTGCTTCATCACGGAATCTTGACAAATCGACGGTTTGCTCCAAAACCTCTTCTACAACCTCACGATAGTCGTCGAATAGCTCCAAGTACAGTTCTAGTGGTTCAGTGTGCCTTCCTTGCCGAAAATGCTCCAATGACCTTTCGCGTTCATTGTCAAGCTCTTGTTCGGACCAAACAGGCGGAGAATTCATGCCGCCATCTCTCTAAGCACATTGAGGTCGGGCACGGGAATGCGTTCCATTTCGCGGGGTTCGAACTTTGTGAGTCCGCCAGCATAAACCCGTCCGCCATGCAATGGCGTTGCGTCGCAAAGGAAGGTCACTAAAGCAGTTAGCACATCTAGTTGTAACTCTTCGCGCGGATAGAGTCCGTGAGCAACGTTCAGGTGTCTGGCATTGGCGCGATTCAATACAAAGGCCGGTGCGCGCCGCGCCATGTAAGTTGCCAAAATCGGGGCGGGGTCTCGGAGGCGTACAGACCACCACGATCGTCGTTTTTGGGCGGTGTAACAGTCCTTGGCACCCATCCCCTCAGCATCGACTAGAAACCGCTCGATTGCTTTGCGTGAAGTTCCGTTGAGGAGGGAAAGGTCCTCCGGCAAATCGATTACATTTTTGAGTTTCCTAGAATCGAGCAAGATGGGACCAGCCTCCAACAACTCCTTCGCTCTCGTAACTGTGCGGAAAAGCACATTCTCTGGCAAACCTCGACTGTGTTTTCCCGCAATCCACACGCGATTAGCACCTGTGACTTGACCCCGATGAACGCGGCACAGATCACCAAGTTCTACATAGCCTTTTGGTGTACGCTGGTGCGTTCGAGTAAAATGCGACCATCGTTTTTCTGCCACGAAACGGTCGCGAGACACGCGCCGCCCGCCGCTTAAATCGCCTAGGTCCGATAGTTGCGCCGCTCGCGCGAACTTTGCTGATGGAGATTTGCCGTCCACCGCAAACGTCGTGATCGCGCCAGTTGTCGCGGTTCCCGGAAAAGGTTCGGTTTTCGGCTCAATCACGGTTACGCTTTGCCCGCCCAAACGATCCGAAAATAGGTCTCGAACCAATTGACCATAGTTCACATCCAACCACTCAGAGGCGGTAACGAGTGCGCCATAGTCACCGGGATTCGCGCCCTTCGCGATTGCCAAGAAAAAATAGACGTGCAAACCTGCCAATGCGCTAGCATGCAGTCCCATGGCTGATGCCTGCGTCTTGAGCCACTTCTTCCAGACAGGTTGGATGACGTGGTGACGCACGTATGGGGGATTGCCGACAAAAAGGGTTTTTCCGTTACGGCTCGTCAAGTCAGAAGTCAAAAAATCCTCCACGCGGACCTCGGAACGTTTGTCCAAACCCGCAACCGCAAGGTTCGCGCGTGATATTAAGGCTGCCAATGGATCGCACTCGATTGCGATCAACTGAGCGTCTGGAAACCTTCGGGCGGCTTCAAGCAAGAATCGACCTGAACCCGAACCTGGGTCAATGACACGATCCGGATGTCCGACGCTCTCCGCCCAGGTCAGCATTGAATTGACAATCGGCGACGGAGTGTACACCGCGCCATCTTGCCGTCGTTGCTCGCTTGTGCGGAGTTGGCAAAAAATCTCGCCCAAAGGATCACCGCCGTCCTCGATCTCGCTAAGAGTAGCGTTGATCAGATCGCGCGAAATGGAGGGGGTATCTTCGAGCAACGACGCTTCCTGCTCAGTCACACGCGCGGCTGACACCGATCCGACTTCTAAAGAAAGAGCCGCTAACGTTCGTTCATCGGGAACCAGATTGACATCGATTGGTGTCATGGTTCCGCTTCGCGTCAGCAACGGAAGGTTTGTAGCGACTGTCATGCCATCCTCTCAGTTGCCAGTTGACTATAGCATGTATGGTTGCCGGTGGATTCGGGCAGACAAGACTTAGCATTGGCAAACTATTTGTGTCCCACCTCCTTGAATATTGTACATATGTTTCCTTACATCTGTCAAACGCAAGCCATTTCCACATGCAAATTGCACTACGTACATGTGAATATCATTTCCCGTCATCTGGTGCCAGACTCTCATGCAGACTCAGTCAGCGGCGATGACAAGACGGATTCTAAGCGGTCAGTGTGTGCCTGTTTATCGTTGGATTTTTCAGGTTTCTTTATCGGCTGACGTGGGCTCGCCACATCAATCGCTTCGTTCACCTGCCCGAAGGCATGTCGTATCTCAATACGTCGTAATCGTCGTCGTCTGATGATTGCGATGGCGGATCGTCGTCATCCTCGTCGGCGTGGGTGTCGATTTCGACATATTCATCGTTGTCCACGGGTTCTGGCGAGTCTTGTTGGCTCGACTGAGAGATGCGAGCACGATAGATCATCGCACCGGCACCTATCGCACCGGCCAGGAGTGCCATGACCACAATGGCGATGATCCAACCGGCTGCCGAAGGTTCTTCTTCAACTGGCGGCTCAATTACTGGCGTCGGGGTCGATGTTGCCGTCGGCGTAACCGTCGGAACTGGTGTTGATGTGCTCGTAGGCAATGGTGTGCGCGTCGGCTCCGGTGTTGCGGTCGGTGTCGGCGTGTTAGTCGGCGTTGACGTGATGGTTGGTGTCGCAGTTGGCACCGGTGTGTCGGTCGGCACTGGTGTCGGTGTATCAGTCGCGGTCGGCACTGGTGTCGGTGTGTCTTCGGGCACCGATGTCGGCGTGTCCGTCGGCACGGGGGTATGAGTCGCGGTAGGTACCGGTGTATCCGTGGGCGAGGGTGTCTCGGTCGGCGGGAATACTACCGCGGTCGGTAGCGCGGGCGGCACCGGCGTTGCAGTCGGTTCTGGCGTTGCAGTAGGAACGACCGGAACGGGTGTCGCTGTCGGTGTCACTGTCGGCGCTTCCGGCGTTGCGGTAGGTTGCAGCGATTCTGGTAGCACCAAGAACAACAGCCCGTCGAAAGTTGAAGCCCGTGCACACACCTGGGCCGGCATGCCGGTTGCCAAGTCCGCGGCTCGCCGCTTTGGCGAGTTAAGTAGCTGTTGAACTCCGTCGTTGAGCAACAACATGATTTCGGTATCGTCAAGCAGTGACGGCCGGACGTTGTCCGGCACCGGCAGACACACTTCGGCATGCGGCGTAAAGGCCAGACCGGCAATCGGTAACGCGTCCGAGGACACGTAATCTACCTCGTACCAGTTGCCAATTGTGTCGAACCGTCGCACGTTTGGTTGCAGAATAGTCGCCTCAGCGCCCTCGAAAAGTCGCATCCCGATCCAATCGCGAATCGGGATCGAAAGCGGCGAAACTTCAAACGATGCGCCAGCGGTCGCGGCAACGTTGTACTTGCCACCATGGTTGAACGTCGCTATTTGATAGCCATCACCGCGGAACACGATTTCGTCAGGTGGACCTTCGCTGCCAGAGTATATTTCTACCTTTTGGTCTTCACCGATGACTCGCACCGGGATCCGTTTTCTGACTTCCACCGCGCCGCCGCCGGGAAGGGATTGAGTAATCGACACTCGCACCGCAAAATCACCTACTCGATGTGGCGCGATGTAGACAGTTGAACGGGCATCGGGATCATCGACATCACCTATCGAAGCGGTCCAACGGATCGTGATATCCTCTCTGTCTGCCAGCGAGTTGTCCAACGCGCCGTCGGTATTGAACATGTTGACACCGATGAAGGTGTCCTGACCTTTGCGGAGGTTGATATACGGCAAGTACGGAATCGCGTCACCGAGCAAAGCCCCTTCTCTTGGTGAGACTATCGGCAATATCGTTGGCAGTTCGCTCGATGGAGTCACGATGGTTTCCGATGACCAAGGCCCGACTTGCCCAACTAAGTTGCGCGCTCGAATCCGGAATGCGTACTGCACATCCGGGTCGTCCAGTTCGACGACGCGCGGAGACGACGCGTTCTGGTCTTTTGGCGTCAAACCGTAGCGTTCATCGGCCCGGCGCCAGTCGAGGTCGTGCTTGAAATCTGAGAAATTGTCCCACAGAACCACAGCCTGCGCATGTCCGATCGCAACCGTCGGCGCCAAAGGTGTGTCCGCTGGAACGTCGACTTCGATCGCGTTGGTTACGGTGACGCGCACTGGTGTACGGTTTGAGAGGCCGCATAGGTCGGTTACCACCACATTTAGTGTGAACACCGCGACGGATTCGTAGTCCAGTTGATCGGTAGTCGTTATTTCACCGCTCGACTCGTTGATAACGAACGGCGCGTTCGCCGGTTCTGTCTCGGCGATTGCGAAACGCAACTGCGGGTAGGGATCGACATCGGTTGCTGAGACGGCACCCACTCGAAGGCCAGCGGCCTGTTCTTCGCGGACATTGAAGCTGTAACTGTCCAGGCGGAACGTCGGCGCGTTGTTTGCCCGGCTCTCGTCGATCGATGGAATTACGACGTAATCGGACGACCATTTGGATTGCTCGCCCGTCTCTTTGTCAACCGCTCGCAGGTGGAACACCCACTCAACACCGTTCGCTAGGCCTTCGACAATTCGACGGTCCGAATCCACCATCTTGATGTTCCGCGAATCGACCGCGCTGTAGTTGGGATTCTCGAGTTGGCGCCATTGGATGTCGTAGGTCGCGGTGTTCATCTGATCCCAGACCAAAAAAGCCGTCCCATTGCCGCCGCAAACCTGCGTCAGTTCCGGGACCGGGGGGCCTTCGCGATCTGTGACCTCAATGGTCATCTGATGCCGAATCGATGCACCGCCCAAATCGGTGGCCGCAACAGTTATCTCATGTTCCTCGGTCGTCTCGAAGTCCAACCGTTCGTAAACGTACACCTCGCCAGTCTTCGCGTTCATCGCAAAGGGACCGCGGACCGGACTCAAGATCTCGTAGTTGACGACGTCGTTGGTGTCGCCGCCGATCGCCTGGAACGTCGCTATCGCGCCGAGGTAGGTCTGGTTCTCTTCCATAGTGACGCTGTCGACGGTTGTCCGCCACGTGGGGGTATCGTTGCTGGATCCAGCAAGTGCGCGAGGCTCGGCGGATTCGATTTCGGTCCAGGCACTGAAGATGTTGCGCGATGCGGTGGAATCGTGGTCCGCCATGCTTCGCATCCTCACCTCGAATTCGTGGTTGTTGGCGAGACCAGTGATCTCGTATCGGTAGACGCCGAGTTCATCAACAAGATTCCAACCCGTGCCGACCGATTCGGCAGAACGATATTGCAGCTGGTAGGTGTGATTCGGAACCGGCCGCCACGACACATGCAACCTACCGTTGCCGGGAACGACGACAAATTGTGATGGTGTTACCGAATGATCGGCACGTATCGTCGCCGCGTCGCCAGACGCGAAAAACAGCAGGCCTGCGTTGGCGGCTGCGAACGCGACGAAGACGATCGTCGAAAGCGCAGTCCATCGTTTGATTTGCAGGCGAGCGGATGCACGCCAATTTGGACTAATCGATACGTGTTTCATCGGCCATCAAAGGTGATCCCGGCGGGTAGTTCAACTAGATGGCGTAAACATAGCAAAGTGCGATCGCAACAATCAGCGGTTTACGACGCGCCCTAAACGGCAATTCTGTTAGCCACTACGGACCGATTCTCAGATTTTCGTATTGGTCGTCATCTGGTTCGTCGTCATTCGGTTCGTCGTCGTCGGGCGCATCGGTTTCGCTCTCGCCGTTGTCCGCGGCTTCGATTCCGTTCTGAGGTTCCGTCGGTGCTCGATTCGGCGGGGTATTCGTGTTGTTCGAACGCCGCGATTGCGATTTGAGTACGACATACGCGCCGACCGCGGCACCGATGGCAAGGAACGCAAGAATCGCAACCACTAACAGTGGGTTCAGGCCATCTTCGTCATCGTCGACTGGTTCAACGTCCAACTCTTCTTGCGACTCCCTCGGTCCGTCTTCGGCGACTGTGGGTTGGGGTGTCGGCGGCACTGGCGTATTCGTTGCGGGAACCGAAGTAAGGGTAGGCACGCGTGTGGCCGTCGGCGTATCGGTCGGTTGGGCGGTAACGGTCGGTGGTTCCGTTGGCACTGCTGTTGAGGTCGGCACTGGTATGTCGGTCTGCGCCGGGGGTGCCGTCGGTGTTGGCGTGTTCGTGGCCGTCGGTTCAGTCGTCGCCGTCGGCTCCGGAGTCGCCGTGGCGGTTGGCGTCGCCGTCGCCGTCGATGTTGCAGTTGGCGCGACGGTCTCCACTGGCATGGGTGTTGGTGTCGGCGTGCCTATTACGACCACATTCGGTGTGTCCGGTGTCGCGGTCGGTTCTGGTGTTGGTGTGGCACTCGCCGGGACCGGAGTCTCGGTCGGCGTAGGCATCACGGTCGGAGGGACCGCGGTCGCGGTTGGCGTGACAATGTCTTCGTTGGCGATCACGAGGAATAGCTGACCGTCGAAGAGTGAGGAGTGACCGCATACCAATGCTGGATCGTTGAATGTCGCATTCGGTGGGAAGCGTACCGGCAGATTGAGGAGTGTCTGGACATTACCGCGGGTGACTCTCATCAAATTGATCGACTCGAGTTGCGAAGTCCACTCTTCGGGCAGTGGGAGGCAAA
Organism: Dehalococcoidia bacterium; assembly: GCA_965232825.1. GTDB lineage: Bacteria > Chloroflexota > Dehalococcoidia > Lucifugimonadales > Lucifugimonadaceae > Bin127. The sequence continues at coordinate 2,070,074 of OZ247429.1, forward strand.
GCGCGGCGTTGTTAGTGAAGGACATGTTGATGATCGGGTCGCCGTTCATCGTGACGAACTTGGCGGTGAAGATATCGCCGATCACGGTGTGTCCCGGGATCTGTTCCTGGATCGTGGCCGCTGGCTCGCCAGGATCGATGCGAACGCCGACCCACTCGAAACTCGGGATCGATCGTTCGCGCACCTTGAACAACGCCTTGGTGGCTTCGGGCGGCCGATACTCTTTCGGCTCGAAGTACGAGATTACGCCGTAGTCGATACCTGCGATTTCGGTTTCCTTGGGCACGACATCACCGGTTCGGAACGGTTTGATCAGGTTGTTGTCCCCGAGCACGTGGACGACCATGTCGGCATTGCGTTGGACAAGACCGCCAGGCACCTGCTGCTTGACCGTGATCGAGATGCCGTAGACGCCTTCTTTTTCGGGAGCGCTATATGTGACGATGCGGGCGTTGTCATCAGAGAGGTCGCCGTCGTCGATCCGCCACTGAACGTGGAAGTCTGACCGGTCGAACAATGAGTTATCGAGTTTGCCGTCGATGCCGAAAATGTTGAAGCCCAAACGGGCGGACTGTCCGGCCCGGAGCGTGATTCCTGGTAGGAAGGTTTCGACGCCGCCGAGCAACTGCCCTTGGCGTGGCACATCGACCCGCTCGATGCTCGGCGAGGGAACATCCGAATCGATCACGGTCTCTGCGGACCAGTCGCCGACATCGCCAAGCGGATTTACGCGCCGCAGTCGAAACGCGTATTCGGCATCCGGGTCTGAAAGATCGACGAAACGGGGCATCGCCGCATCGGTGTCGCGCGGACGGGGCAGGTATTGCTCGTCCAACCTTCGCCAATCGAGGTCGTAGCGATCTACGTAGTTGGTTGGCCATAGAACGATGACTTGGTTGTGACGGGCGATTATCGCGGGAGCATTAGGAACGAGTGGCGCGGCGTCGATCGTCGGGTCGTCCACCACGTTGATGGTCACGTCCGTGTAGTCGCTCGAACCGCAGAGGTCGGTGGCGCCGACGACTAGCTCGTAGGTTGCCTGCGTCTCGAAGTCCAATCGTCCAGCGGTAGTGATGGATCCCCTAAATGGATGGACCTTGAAGGGCGCTTCCTCAGGTGTCGACGAGAATATCCGGTACCGTATGGAGTTGTGTCGGTCCGGGTCGTCGGCATTGACAAAACCGACGTGCACGCCCGGTGCCTGCTCTTCGAGGGCATCCAGAGAATAGGCCTCTTTCCTGAACTTGGGTTTGGTGTTCGCCACGCCGCCGACGTTAACGGCTTCTTGGGACGACCACTTGCTTTGTTCGCCGGTAACTTTGTCGATTGCGCGTACCTGGAAGACCCAGGTGGTGTCGTCGGGCAGGTCTGGCTTCAGCGGCTCCAGCGGGTCGTCGATTGGGATATCGATCCACTGAGCGTCGGCTGATGATGGACCGGCGGATCGACGTTGCAGTTCGTAGTCGTATTTGTTGTTGTCGCGATTCCAGGAGACGGTTACGCCATCTGCGGCGGAACAGACGCGATAGAAGTCCGGTGGTGGTGGTCCCGCGGCGTCGATGACCTCAATGCGAATGTCGTGCGTCACCTCTTCCTCGGCGAGGTCTGTGGCGCGGACGGTGAGCGTGTATTCCTCATAGGTCTCGTAATCGAGCTTGTCGTAGAGGTAGATCTCGCCGTCGCGGACGTTTATGGCGAAGGGGAATATGCTCGGTTTCGGGGATGGCGTCACGATCTCGTATCGGATATCGTCATTGCGGTCCGGGTCGGCCGCTTCTACGGTCGCGATGGGGTTGTCGTAGTGTTGGTTCTCAACTATCGAGATGCTCCGTGGGACATCGGTCCAGCGGGGAGCGCGGTTGGGATCGAACGCGGCTTTGGGCGCGGCAACGTATCCGCCGGTCGGCGAGCTCTCGTCATCGCCGAGCACGCCTCGCACACGCACTTCGTAGCGAGTGCCATTGTCCAGACTCCTGATGTCGTGTTCGCCGGGGTCGACTGAGCGCCAATCTCCAGGTGCCGGCCAGTTGGTTCCCGCGCTCGACCGCTCGCGGTAGGCGAGTTGGTATTGGTGGTCGGGGCATGGTCGCCAGCTGACGTAGAGGCGGCTGTCACTCGGAACCACCACAAAGTCCTGGGGCACGACGGGCCGGCCGGCCGGGCATTTAGAAGTTGGAGACCCGCGTAACGGCAGGCTCCAATCGCTCGTGTACGGGTCGCCGCTGGGCAGGAGAACGGGGGCTGGGTTGGTGAAGACCGAACGTAGCTGGACGTCGTACTGCGCGCCGTTGGTCAGATCTTCAATTTCGTAAGATTCACCCCGTCCCACATCGATATATCTGCTCCAATCTCCGGCGGCGACGTCGTCGATCGACCGCCATCGGATGTGTGTCCTCATTCCGCTGCACCGGTCCCACGAGACGAGGAGCCGTGAGTCGCCCTGTAGCACGCGAACGTTGTAGGGAGTCTCGGGCAGGTCGCCGCAGGGTTGCGGAGTGGCGAAGTAATCATCGGTCCAACTGCCGTCGTCGAAGACGTTGTCGCGGACGTAAGTCGGGCGCAGTTGGACGACGATTCGGCGTCCGTTGGCCAAGTCGGAGATGTCGTAATGACCGGTGGTTCCGGCGCCGGTGGTTGTGGGCCAGTTGAACGGGTTGGTCGGGGTTTCCGATAGTAGACGCCAACGAATCTCGTAACGATGGTTTCGGCAGGCTTCCCACTGGACCAAGATGCCGCCGTCGTGCTCATAGAGTCGTACGTTGGACGGCGGGATCGGCTCGTCGGGGTCGCTTGAGGCGTCCTGACACGCAGCATTGTTGTTTTGACCCAACACTGTTTCGTCAACTTGGATGGAGATGGCGACGATGCTTACCGCGAAGAGGCCCGAGACGATTGCCAACGCGGCGATGGTTTTCATGAGTCCGTGAAGTTTCGCGGCAACATTGCTGCTGACGATGTCTGAATGGTCTGTTTTACGGCCTGGATGCATCGATGTGTCGAGGGCAGGATGCGCGACAGAATTCGCCGCGTCGGTATAACCGCGCCAAAGTGCCAACAGAGTTGGATTGCTAGCTTTGCCGATAACATAACAAAGCAAAAGCGCCAAAATCTCTGGGTTGATATGCGATGAAACTGCTAATTGTTAGGCACGGGAAGGCTTATGACGCTGATCCGCGGAGTTGGCCGGATGATTCGAAACGACCTCTGACCGAGGCGGGGGCGAGCCGCTTCGAGAGGTCGGTTCCGAGGATCAAGAAGCTGGCCCCGAAACGGATCCGCGTCATCACGAGTCCGTACGTGAGAGCGATGCAGACGGCCAAGATATTGTGCGACGTTGCGGGTTGGGACGAGCCAGAGATCGATGAACGGTTGTCGGCTCATCTTGGGCCGGATGCTGCGCTCGACCTGCTGCAATCGTTGGATGTTACGGGCAACTACGCGATCGTGGGACATGATCCGACATTTTCGTATCTGCCGGGGTATTTGATCGGCGCGGATCGCTTGGGCGCGACCGTATTAAAGACGGGCGCGGTCGCACGTGTCGACACGGGCACAGCACCGCCGGTTCCGGGCAGTGGGACGTTGGTCGCGCTGATGCAGCCGAAGGTTTTGGCGGGTTAGATCCGTAAGGCGATGGCGATAAGCGTTCCGACGATTGCGATGCCGGAGGTTGCCATGACGATTATTAGCGTGTTGAACTTCGATTCAAATTTGCTATCCATCGCGTTGAGCTGAACACTGAGCTCGCCGAGGCGCTGGTCTACTTGTTCGTAGGCACCTTCGAGTTTGCTTACGCGTTCGGGCATTGTCGTCATGGCTGAGATCCTTGAAAGTTCGGAAAACGGTGGTTCATTGATTGATATATTAGCACAAAGATTGCTTACATTTCGTTTCTCGCTGATTCAATCGAGCATTTTGGCGGGTTAGATCCGTAAGGCGATGGCGATGAGGGTACCGACGATTGCGGCGCCAGAAGTTGCCATGACGATGATCAGCGTGTTGAACTTCGATTCGAACTTGCTGTCCATGGCGTCGAGCTGAACACTGAGCTCGCCGAGGCGTTGGTCTACTTGTTCGTAGGCGCCTTCGAGTTTGCTAACGCGTTCGGGCATTGTCGTCATGGTTGAGACCCTGAAAAGTTCGGTAAACGGTGGTTCATTGATTGATATGTTAGCACAAAGATTGCTTGAATTGCTTTACGATGTGACACGGCGCATGGGGAGGATGATGGCTAGAGCGGCGCCGAGGACGGCGATGGTTCCGCAGTAGATGACGATGCCGCGGAAGTCGTTTGATTCGTAGATTATCCCGGCGACGATGGGTGAGAGTGAGCCGACGACGGAGCCGCCGGCGAAGATGAGTGCGGTGGCGGAGCCTTCGGAGCCGCGTTCGACTTGGTCCATGGTGGCGGCGGTGATGATGGGCATGACGGAGAAGAAGAATAGTCCGAGTGAGGCGACGATGATGGTGAAGCCGATGCCGCGCTCTATAAATAAGAAGGCGAAGATCATGGCGGCCATGGATGCCATGGCGACGAAGATCACGGGTTTGCGCCCGACGCGGTCGGAGAGCCAGCCCATGGCGGGGGTGGAGGCAATGCCGGCGAGGGTTAGTAGGGCGACGTGCCATCCGATGGTGAAGCCTGACATTTTGAGGGTCTCGGCCATGTAGAGGACGATGAAGGCTTGGAAGGAGGTGTGGATGGCGGCGCGGAAGGCTCCGAGGAAGACGAGTCCCAAGATTCGGACGTTGGTGACCAACCTCCGGGCGGATTGGAGGTATTCGGTGAGGTCGAGGTTGTGGGTGGCTTCAGCGCCGCCAGTCCTGAAGCGCCAGAGTACGGCGATGGCGGTGAGGAACATGGGTACGGAGACGCCGACGCCGACCCATCGCCAGTCGAAGCCGGCGAATTCGAAGCTGCCAATGGCGCCGCCGAGGAGGAATCCGATGATGACGGGGCTGGTGGTGTTGCCGATCTGCGCGCCGGTGAGGTGGGCGGCCATGGCGACGCCTCGACGTTCGGGATACCGGGCGGCGAGGGTGCCGAATGCGGGGGCGTGCCAGAGACTGGTGCCGAATCCGATGATGGCGACGGCGAATCCGATGAGCCATACCCATGGGCTGATGCCGATAAGGAAGTATCCGGTGCCGACCATCAACATGCTGATGGTGAGGAGCCAGGCGACGCGTTTGCGATACATGTCGGCCAACATTCCGGCGGGGACGTTGGCGATGCCGGAGGCGATGGAGCTGATGGCGAAGATGGTGCCGTATGCGACGTCGCCGATGCCGAAGGTGGCGCGTATCGAAGGCATCATGAGGAGCAACGCGCCCTGTCCGAAATGTTTGATGCCGTGACCGGCGGAGAGGCCGTACATCAGCGTGGGCGACTTCTCGCCTTCGAAGACCGGTGCGGCTGGTGGCGTGGTTGGAGGGGCTTCAGCCGGAGCCGGGCTTGTTGCAGACATGATGAAACGCAAGTTTAGCAAGGATGTGAAGCGGTGGGGTGGGGTGCTTCCCCCCTTCGCTGCGCGAAGGGGGACGCGTCAAGCGTAGCGAGACGCAGGGGGATGCACGGGAATGACGGGGTTTTTGAACTATGATGTGAATGATTGGGAATGATTTTAATGATGGGGTGTTGTGGTCAACTACCGTCATTCCCGCGGACGCGGGAATCTAGGGACATAAAAACAACCGTTTTTTGCTGGCGTGCCTTGCTTTACTCTGGATTCCCGCGTGCGCGGGAATGACGTATGGCTGGCGGTGGTTTTTCCTCCCCCTTGATGTCCAAGGGGGAATTGAAGGGGGTTTAGATGTTGCGTTGAATTTCGTGCATCCCCTGCGTGCCTCGCACGCGTCCCCTTCGCGGGGCGAAGGGGAGGAAAATGGCGTGCCTTGCTTTACTCCGTCATTCCCGCGTGCGCGGGAATGACGGAGGGGGGATCATTCCCATCTTTTCCCATCATGGGCATCATAGTTCAATTTCGTGCATCCCCTGCGTGCGAGGGCGGGTTTGAAACCCGCCCCTACGTCGCGTCCCCTTCGCTGGGCGAAGGGGAGGTTTTTGCCACCCCCCATCCTTCAAATCCTAGTTCAAAAGCGGTGGTTGGGATATAATCGTGTGTATGGCACACATATGGGTAGCAGAGAGGTTATAAGGCGTCTTGAACGGGATGGTTGGTTGCTGAGGAATGTCCGGGGCAGTCACCACAACTTCAGGCATCCTGATAAGCGAGGTCTTGTGACGGTCAAGCATCCTTCGAAGGATCTTCCGACCGGTACTCTGCGAAGTATTTTCCGGCAAGCGGGTTGGAATTGGAGGGATCGGTGATGCGTTTTCCGATAGTGATACATAAGGATGAAGGCAGCGGATATGGTGTGATCGTGCCAGACCTTCCGGGATGTTTCTCGGCGGGCGACACGCTGGAGGATGCGCTGACGTCGTCGCAAGAGGCGATTCTGAGTCACATCGAAGTGTTGATGATGGACGGCGATGCGATCCCAACGACGATTCCGTTGGAGGAGCATCAATCGAACGAGGATTACGCGGGTGGATTTTGGGCGCTGGTAGATGCGGACATATCAAAGCTGTCAGGCAAAAGAGTCCGAGTGAACGTCAGCCTGCCGGCGCGCGTGCTGGCAATCGTAGACGAGGCGGCAAAGCGCGAGGGTGAGACGCGCTCCGGCCTGTTGACGCAGGCGGCGTTGCGGTATGTTGAGAGAGGGTCGGGGTGAACTGGGATTTTAGGGATTGGGTGTGCCCCCTCTTCGCTTTGCGAAGGGGGCGCGAGCAAGCGTAGCGATGCGAGCGGGGGATGCACGGGTGCCACGCATCTCCGCCGTCATTCCGCGTGCCCTCCGTCATTCCCGCGGACGCGGGAATCCAGGGACATAAAAACAACCGTTTTTTGCTGGCGTGCTTTGTTTTACTCTGGATTCCCGCGTGCGCGGGAATGACGGAGGCTGGTGGGAATGACGACGTAAGGCTCGCGGAATGACGGGAGCGGGGGATGCTCGGGGGGTGTGGTATCCTGATTGGCCAAATGGTTAGTGTGACTTTCGATACTCACAGAGTCGTCAAGGATCTGCGGGATGCAGGTTTCGATGAAGCGCAGGCTGAAGCGGTGGTTAACGCGCTCGGCAGCGCTGTCGATCGAGATGTTGTCAAGCCTGAGGACTTGGGGGAGTTCGCAACGAAAGCGGACTTGACCCAGGTGATCGGAGAACTGCGCACGGAGATGCGTACGGAGATGGCGGAGTTGCGCACGGAGATGGCGGCGTTGGAGTTGCGGTTGACGGTCAGGCTCACCGGCGTGATGATCGCCACGGCGGGTCTGATGGTCGCGATACTCAAACTGTTTCCTTAATTCCTTAAACGCGAGTGGCGGTGGTGGTTTGGACTGGGGTTTTAGGGATGGGTAAGGATGAGAAGGATGGGGTGTTGTGGTCGACAACCGTCATTCTCTGCATGCGTTACGTCATTCCGCGAGCCTTACGTCATTCCCGCATCCCCTCCGTCATTCCCTGCGTGCGTTGCGTCATTCCCGCGGTGCCCTCCGTCATTCCCGCGGACGCGGGAATCCAGGGACATAAAAACAACCGTTTCTTGCTGGCGTGCTTTGCTTTACTCTGGATTCCCGCGTGCGCGGGAATGACGGGTGCTGGCGGGAATGACGACGTAAGGCTCGCGGAATGACGGATGCTTGCGGGAATCTAGAGGGGCGGGGGGATCATTCCCATCTTTTCCCATCATGGGCATCATAGTTCAATTTCGTGCATCCCCTGCGTGCGAGGGCGGGTTTGAAACCCGCCCCTACGCCCCCTCCCCTTCGCCCAGCGAAGGGGAGGGGGCGGATGTGGTGGATGAGGCACCGAATCCGCTTTGCTCACACCTCCCGAATTATGCTAGATTCAAGGCACATTGTTGAGGAGATTAGTCAATGGTCACAACAGAGAGACTGTCTGCCAGCCCTGCGGATCTCGAGCGCCTGCAATATCTCGTCAGGGAGTTGAAGTCGATAGAAGATGAGATCGATGGCGAGTTGGACGCGTACCGATTGGGTGAGCCGTTGCGTTCGGACTTGGCCGAATACAGCAGCAAGCGCCGTGAGCGATTGAATTTGTTGATCGCGGAGGCCGACGAGCTGATGGATAAGTATCAGTGATTTGGACGTACGTCGGCGTAGGGTTGACAATATTCTTCGGTGGTATGGGAATTGGTACGGTTTTGGGGATGTGGATCGGCAAGATGGTTTCCGCACAAGAACACCACGCAAAGGAGATCGAGAGATTGAACAACGAGTTGAGTACGATGCGACTCGTTCAAGAAATTGTGGTTGACCGAAGAGCGGCAAGTAGACGGTCAGTTAGTTTGGCGGATTTGCCCACTAGGCGTCCGAGCGACGACGAATGAACTAGGGTGGGCAGGATTTTAGGGGTGTGGTTTTTCCTCCCCCTTGATGTTGAAGGGGGATTTAAGGGGGTTTTGGGTGTTGCGTTGAATTTCGTGCATCCCCTGCGTGCTTCGCACGCGTCCCCTTCGCTGGGCGAAGGGGAGGAAAATGGCGTGCTTTGTTTTACCCTGGATTCCCGCGTGCGCTGGAATGACGGGGGTGCTGGCGGGAATGACGACGTAAGGCTCGCGGAATGACGGGTGCTGGTGGGAATCTAGGGAGCGGGGGGGGGGGGGGTGTGGTATCCTGTTGGCCAAATGGTTAGTGTGACTTTCGATACTCACAGAGTCGTCAAGGATCTGCGGGATGCAGGTTTCGATGAAGCGCAGGCTGAAGCGGTGGTTAACGCGCTCGGCAGCGCTGTCGATCGAGATGTTGTCAAGCCTGGGGACTTGAAGGAGTTCGCAACGAAAGCGGACATCGCGGAGTTGCGCACGGAGATGAAGGCGTTGGAGTTGCGGTTGACGGTCAGGCTCACCGGCGTGATGATCGCCACGGCGGGGCTGACGGTCGCGATACTCAAACTGTTTCCTTAATTCCTTAAACGCGAGTGGCGGTTGTTGTTTGATGGTGGTGCCGCGTTGAATTTCGTGCATCCCCTGCGTGCTTTGCACGCGTCCCCTTCGCTGGACGAAGGGGAGGTGTGGCCCCCTCTTCGCTTTGCGAAGGGGGACGCGTTGAGCTTTGCGAGACGCAGGGGGATGCACGGGATTAGAACGCGGGGTCCTGCTCGAAGGGTCGTGGCGCGTGGGGGTTGTTGTTTGATGGTGATGCTGCGTTGAATTTCGTGCATCCCCTGCGTGCTTTGCACGCGTCCCCTTCGCGGGGCGAAGGGGAGGAAGGTGGTGGGCTTTGCTTTACCCTGGATTCCCGCGTGCGCGGGAATGACGGGTGCTGGTGGAGGTTTTTGAACTATGATGCGAATGATTTGGAATGATGGAAAAGATGGGTTGTCGTGGGAGTGGGTTGTTGCGTTGATGTCGGTCGCGCAGGGCCGTGTCATTCCCGCCTCCGTCACTCCCGCAAACGTCGAATGGTGTGCGACCCTTCGCCCAACCCGTAGGGGCGGTTCGCGAACCGCCCCTACCACCCAGACCACCAACCTCACTATCACCGCAGCATCCCAAACCGCCGACACCTCATCCTTTCCCATCCTTCGCATCCTAGTTCAAAGGCGCGTGTGAGATCGGCGTGCTTTGCTTTACTCTGGATTCCCGCGGACGCGGGAATGACGGGGGCTTGCGGGCTTTCCTTATCCTTATATATAGGGGCGGCGAGGATCCTTCCTATCCTTCCCCATCCTAGTTCTGAACTATGATGGGCATGATTTGGAATGATTGGAAAGATGGTTTGTTGTGGGAGTGGGTTGTTGCGTTGATGTGGGTTGCGCTGGCCGCCGTCATTCCGCGAGCCCTCCGTACATTCCCGCGCACGCGGGAAGCCATGGGGGCGGCGGGGATCATTCCCATCTTTTCCCATCATGGGCATCATAGTTCAATTTCGTGCATCCCCTGCGTGCTTCGCACGCGTCCCCTTCGCGGGGCGAAGGGGAGGTGTGGCCCCCTCTTCGCTTTGCGAAGGGGGACGCGTTGAGCGTAGCGAGACGCAGGGGGATGCACGGGATTGGACCGCGGGGTCCTGCTCGAAGGGTCGTGGCGCGTGGGGGTTGTTGTTCGATGGTGTTGTTTCGTTGAATTTCGTGCATCCCCTGCGTGCTTTGCACGCGTCCCCTTCGCGGGGCGAAGGGGAGGAAGGTGGCGTGCTTTGCTTTACTCTGGATTCCCGCGTGCGCGGGAATGACGGGATGTTTGCGGGAATGACGGGGGCTGGGGTGTAAAATCTGGGGAATACGGTATGGAAACGCATTGCACGGGTTGGTATACACTGGTAAGATATTGTGCGTGAGTCGTAGCTGACACGTGTTTGTCGGTTTCGGCGCGCACTCGAACCGCTATGCTAAAGACTGGCGAGATGTCAAGCTTGAAAAGGAAAAGAGACGTGATGAAATCCCCTACATCACTGATTAGGTTCAGGAACGCAGTGGGCGTGATGCTGGCATTGTCGGCAATTTTCGCCGTCGTCTTAAGCACAATTTCGCTACCCAGCGACGATGCGAACGCGCAGGTGACTGATGCTGACGACGCCGTTACAGCACGGGCAAAGGCGTGGTTTAACTCTCTAACCCTTGATGAGGCGATCAACGCCGTTCTTGGTGAAGATGCTGACGCTGTCGCAGATGACTCGGCCGACGATACGACGTCGGGCCGGCAGTACGTCGGTACCGAAGACCCTACGGTTAACGACACCCCGATCGAATTTATCTACGCTGCTTGGATGGCCAAATCCGATACCCAGTCGTTCTATGATGGGCTACCTGCAAGCGCGACAGATGATGCAACAACCACGGAAGTTGATGAAAGTGACAGTGGTATAGCCAACAAAGCTGGGGTCAACGCACTCGTAGACGGTAGCACCGATCCCGGCGACCTATACGCCGTTGGCGAGGAGCCCGCCGTCGTCGCCGGCGGTCAAGGGATACGTGGCTTCCAGAGCGTCGAACTATGGTGGAGCCACTTGACATGTGCCGAGGCTCGACAAGCCACTGGTGAGGGTAACAGCATCATTGTGGCTGGGGCAGCCGCCACAGATGACCCGACAAGCATGTACTGCGACATCACCCGAGACGATGATGGGACTAACCCTGTTGTCTCGCTAACGAGCTACGGTAGTTTGAGTAGCGACGCTAAGGCTCAGGCTGACGAGGTGGGTCAGGCCATTCTTGGCCTTTCGAGCGCAGGTTCTGCCAGCAGCGCTGACAATGCGCTAGCTATGCGATGGTGGGACGCGTTGGCAAGCGCTCAGAGAGTGGTCGCACTCTACGGTGACGGCGTTGCGGTCCCGGCAGCCCTGACCGATCCCGGTGCTGGCAACCTCATAACCCTCACACGCGCCGGCCTTGCGGCTTTACCATATTCCGAAATCACTACCGGCAAGATGTACACCTTCGATCGAGACGGTGACACAACCAACGGCGAAGAAGCAAGCGTGGGCTTGGATGATGATTCCAAGGGCTTGGTTCCGGAAGTCAAAGCACTGATCAACGACCGAGCGACTTGGATATACGGCACTAAAGGTCCTTACGAGGCCACGCCCTATTCAGAAGGCTCTGACGCTAACTACGAAGGCGTAGCAGCTTGGTGGAGCGCTATTGGATGCACGCAGAGGCAGATCTCTGTCGGTGAAGATAACGAACCCGCGAATGCTCCGACAACCACTCCCGAATTCTGTGTGATGGAATTCGACGAGCTCACGAAGACGCAAGATCGAGATGGTAGCCCCCGCGTCGTTTCCCAACGCGAACGCGTTATGACGGTCGGTCGAGCTCTGCTCAACCTGAAGGCGATCCCGCAAGTCGGCGCATGGTGGGACACGCTTAGTCCCCAGCAGATGGTCAACGTGGTCTACGGCGAGCCGCTCGCGATGGAAGACGATCCCGATAGCACAACTACGCCCCCTGCCCAGATTCCTGTTGCGTCCCAAATGGACCGCGATGCGTTCAAGAAGATGTACGCGAGTTTGAGCGGTGCTGTTCTAACGGCAGACCTCCCAACTGCTACGACAGCCTTGCTCACTCGTAACGCGGTAGGAGCCTTCGATGCAAACGACAACGGCGACACGGGCGATACATTCGACCATGACGACGACGCGACCACGGCTGAAGTCAACGAAGCGGATTACACTGGCGTGAAAGCCATCGTCCACGCTATCGCAACCGAAGTATTCGACCCGCCGAATGATGCTGTAATGGTCAACTCAGGGGCCACTATCACCGCCGACGACGAATTCGATCCGCCTTACCGCTCTGTGGCTGACTGGTGGGAGACTCTCGACTGTCGCGGCATGCGCTTGGCAGTCGGCGAAGATAACGACTACCTCGATGCCGCGGTTGAAGGGGTTGATAACAATGGCAACGGCGATTTCGAAGACACGGGAGACACAGCCCCCGTGGCAGCCGAAACCAGCAGATACTGTGGTCACTTCCCCGGTGCTCTCATGGCCGCCGCGGATGGGTCGAATGTCATCAGCGCGATGGCGCAGGAACGCGTCGTGGAAGTCGGCGCTGCCCTGCTGGGTCTTAGCGTATCCAGCAATGATGTGCACGCTAACCGCCCGTCGTTCAACGAACCTCCCGACCCCAACAGCGTCCCGACCATCTCGGGAACCGCGCAGGTTGGCTCGGTGTTGACTGCTGATACTACTCCGATTAGCGACGTTGACGACGTCGGAATGTTCAACTACCAATGGTTGAGTGACGGCGCAGACATTCCTGGCGCGACGCAGAAGACTTACACGTTGCAGCCCTCCGACATAGGCAAAGCGATTTCGGTCCGAGTATCGTATGTCGACGGTGAACGCTTCCCCGAGATGATCACCAGCAATGCGAGCTCAACGATCGCTGGTTCCCCGGGCGAGGTCTCTCGCATCGAGCCGGGCATCCGAGGCGTTACCGTCTCCGCTGGTGACACCGTCACCCTGTCGGTAGACATCTACGGTCTGCAGAACGTCAAGGACAACACCATCGGAGCGACCTTCTCGTGGAGCCAGAAGACCGGCTCGAACACACCGGAGGAACTCGATGGTTCAGGCCGTAAGATCGACTTCACCGCCCCATCCTCGCCAGGCACCTACACCGTCACCGCATCGCTTGACGGCGGTCAGTGCCAACCCGACGACGAGGCCGACCGCGAGGCCGACTGCGAAGCCTCGATCACGGTTCAGGTCCGACGCGCGTCGGCTCCAGTGCCTGTCGATCCCGAGCCGATTAACCCGCCAGGCGATATTCCCGGGCTTATCCCGGACTCGGATGGCAACCAGTATGAAGTGTTCACGCCGGTTGAGGGTGGCACGTTCGACGGTGGCGAAGGCTACTCGATCAGCGTCCCATCCGGCGCAGTCCCGAACGGCGAGTACATCGGCATCCGAATGTCGGACGACGGTGCAGCCTCGAACCTCGGGATGACGCACCAGCGCTACACGCTCGCGGGCAACATGTACGGAGTGCATGCAGTCGACGCATCAGGTGCGGCGATAAGCAGCTACGTCTTGGAAGACCCGGCGGAGGTCTGTGTACCGCTCCCGGCATCTGCGCGAGCGAACCTCTCGACGCTCTCGCTGGCGGCGATCAACAGCGACGGCTCGCTGACGATCCTCGCAGCGCAGGCGAAGTTGAACAGCGCAGGCAACACGATGATCTGCGGCAACCTGAGCAACCTCCCGGCCACCGTGGCCGTGGGTGCCCAAGGCGCCCCAGACGCGATCCCGACGGCGACGCCAGTTCCCGAGCCGGAACTGCCCCCCACCGGTGGAACCTCACCGGCCTCTGGCAGCCTAGTATGGGTACTGCTACTCGGCACAGCCGCAGCAGTCTCCGGCACGTTCATCGTCATCGGCCGCAGGCGGAAGATGGTGCGGACAAAGTAAGCGCAACATAGGTAGGGGCGGTTCGCGAACCGCCCCTACCGCGGAACGGACAGAGCGCCCGTAGTTTTGCTACGGGCGCTTTTTTGTCTGAACCGCGGATTGCGCGGATTATGGGGATTGCGCGGATTGGGGTGTTGGGGTCAACTACCGTCATTCCGCGAGCATTACGTCATTCCGCGAGTCTTACGTCATTCCGCGAGCCATACGTCATTCCCGCGTACGCGGGAATCCACGGGGGCGGCGGCGGGGATCATTCCCATCTTTTTCCATCGTGGGCATCATAGTTCGATTTCGTGCATCCCCTGCGTGCTTTGCACGCGTCCCCTTCGCGGGGCGAAGGGGAGGTGTGGCCCCCTCTTCGCTTTGCGAAGGGGGACGCGTTGAGCGTAGCGAGACGCAGGGGGATGCACGGGATTAGAACGCGGGGTCCTGCTCGAAGGGTCGTGGCGCGTGGGGGTTGTTGCTTGATGGTGATGCTGCGTTGAATTTCGTGCATCCCCTGCGTGCTTTGCCTTACTCTGGATTCCCGCGTCCGCGGGAATGACGGCGGCGGCGGGGATCATTCCCATCTTTTCCCATCATGGGCATCATAGTTCAAAAGAAAGATGGGTAGGATTGAGGATGGTCGGAGGTTCCCCTAGCAAGGGATAATTGCCCGTAGCCTCGAACTGCCGCATACGGACACCCTCCGACCTTTCGAGATACGCCGGAGCGGGTCTCTCGCGTTAGGATACATCACGTAGATGGTCAGTTCAATGTGCCATTGGCCTCGCTGAGAGGGGAGTGCCCGGGCGGTGTTGGGAGTCGGTTAGGCCATACGTCATTCCCGCGGACGCGGGAATCCAGAGGGGGCTGCGGCGGGGATCATTCCCATCTTTTCCCATCATGGGCATCATAGTTCAAAGGCGGGTTGTGGTGGTGTAAACTGACGCTATGACTGTTGCAACGCACACGCACGAAGAGCTCGCGACGAAGAGTGATGTCGACGCGCGTTTCGACCGCGTGGAGGAGCGTCTTGACCGCGTGGAGGATACGCTGGTTCATCTCACCAATTCGGTTGCATCGATATTGAATGTGTTGATGAGCCTGAACGCAAGGGTCACTGCGTTGGAGGATAACCAACGAAAAATGATAGAGATGCTGGAGCGGATCGAGGCTTCTACGGAGCGGCAGATAGGGTTTTAGTTCCCGTCCCGCTGGATGGGTGAGCCTTACGTCATTCCCGCGGACGCGGGACAGGATTGCTGTCCATCTCGCCTTTGTCTGAACCGCGGATTATGGGGATTGTGCGGATTGCGGTACCGCATTAGTCCACGATCACGGTCCATCCTGATAATCCGCGTAATCCGCGGTTCAGACAACGGTGCCGGATTGCGCGGATTGCGGTACCGCATTAGTCCACGATCACGGTCCATCCTGATAATCCGCGTAATCCGCGGTTCAGACAAAGGTGCCGGATTGCGCGGATTATGGTACCGCATTAGTCCACGATCACGGTCCATCCTGATAATCCGCGTAATCCGCGGTTCAGACAACGGTGCCGGATTGTGCGGATTGCGGTACCGCATTAGTCCACGATCACGGTCCATCCTGATAATCCGCGTAATCCGCGGTTCAGACAACGGTGCCGGATTGCGCGGATTATGGTACCGCATTAGTCCACGATCACGGTCCATCCTGATAATCCGCGTAATCCGCGGTTCAGACAACGGTGCCGGATTGTGCGGATTGCGGTACCGCATTAGTCCACGATCACGGTCCATCCTGATAATCCGCGTAATCCGCGGTTCAGACAACGGTGCCGGATTGCGCGGATTATGGTACCGCATTAGTCCACGATCACGGTCCATCCTGATAATCCGCGTAATCCGCGGTTCAGACAACGGTGCCGGATTGGACTAGGATCACGGCGCATGCCGACAATCAGGGTAATCTGCGGTTCAGGCTATTCACTACCCGTCGAAATTCCAGTTTCGTTGCACCGAAATTCAGCAACAACCCTACTTCCAAACCAAACGCCTCCAAATAGTTGATCGCTTGGGCCAGATGAACTTTGTCCAGGGCACTAACCGCCTTCAACTCGACGACCACTTTCTCCTCCACTAAGAAATCTACCCGCCTTGTCCCCACTTGCTGTTCCTTGTAGAACACCGGCATCTCATACTCACGAGCGAAGGACAATTGTCGGCGCTGCATTTCGACCGCCAACGCGCGTTGGTAAACGACCTCCTGAAACCCAGTCCCAAGCAGAGAGTGCACCTCCATAGCAGACCCAATAACCTCCCCAGTCACATCCGAATACGCAAGTCTTTCCAAACCCAATACAATCACCTCCATGAGATAATCCAAAAAGACAACAGAAAAATCATAGCCCACCGAAAACACCATCGCAACTTCGATATAACGAAAATCACAGCCGATCCCGACAATCCGCCTAATCCGCGGTTCAGACTCCCCAAGGCCCCACCCCATGCGCATTCCCCTCCTAGGCATCTCCCACGAAACCAATACCTTCTCATCCGTTCCGGCGGACTACGCCGCTTTCGAAGCGTCGGGGATTTTGCGTGGGGGGGAGATGTTCGATAAGTTCCGGGATGCGAGTTACACGATTTCGGGTTACATGCAGGCGGCGGAGGAGCTTGGGTTCGAGTTGGTGCCGTTGATGTATGCGGTGACGGGGCCGATCGGGACGATTACGAAGGATGCGTATGATCGTCTGACGGGGGAGATGTTCGGGATGTTGCGGGATGGCGGTCCTTGGGATGCGGTGTTGATTTCGAATCACGGCGCAGCGGTGAGCGAGGAGTTCCCGGACATGGATGGCGAGTTCTGTCGGGCGGTGCGAGAGATCGTCGGACCGGATATGCGGGTGGGAGTGACGCTGGATATGCACGGAAATGTGTCGGAGCCGGTAGTGGAGCATACAGATGTGTGCGTGGTGTGGCGGACGAATCCACATTTGGATCCGAAGGTGCGGGGGCGGAAGACTGCCGAGATGGTGGTGCGAGCGGCGAAGGGCGAGATCGATCCGGTGCAGTGGATCGAGATGCCGCCGATGTATGTGAATATCGTGAAGCAGTTCACGGGTGAGGATCCGATGCGGTCGTTCGTGTCGGACTGCGTGGCGGCGAATGAGACGCCGGGGATTCTGGACACGAGTGTTGCGGAGGGTTATCCGTATTCGGATGTGGAGGAGATGGGGATGGCGTGGGTCGCGATCGCGGATGGTGATATGGAGTTGGCGAAGTCGGTTGCGAAGGGGATGGCGTCACGGGCATGGGAGCGTCGGGCGGAGCTGAACGTGGAGGTGGCTTCGATCTCGGACGCGTTGGATATGGCGATAGCGGAGTATGTGGGTCCGCGCGATCTGGGCGATGCGGATGTGGTGGCGACTGATGGTACGGCGCTGTCGATGCCGGATGAGGATGCGCCGGCGCGAGAGGGACCGATCGTGTTGATGGATGTCGGCGACAACATCGGCGGCGGTTCATCGGCCGATTCGACGCATATCTTGGCGCAGGTTGTGGAGCGCGGGATATCGGGCTTCTTGCAGACGCTGTACGACCCGGAGTCGGTGGATACGTGCGTCGCGGCGGGTGTTGGCGCGACGGTGACGCTGGATGTGGGCGGTAAGACGGACGATATGCATGGTTCGCCGGTTCGGGTTACGGGCACGGTGCGGGCGATCACGGATGGGCAGTATGAGGAGTTGGGCGCTTCGCACGGCGGGTTCCGGTTCTACAACTCTGGCGTGAGCGTGCGGGTGGATACGGATGGCGGGCAGACGTTATTGTTGACGTCGGTGCGGGCCGGCAACACGGTGCGTGCGCAGATGTATCACATCGGGATAATTCCGGAGCGTTACCGGATCGTGGTGGCGAAGGGTGTGGTTTCGCCGCGTCCGGCGTATCAGCCGATAGCGGGGAAGGTGATCTTGGTGAACACGCCGGGGGTCACGACGGCGGACATGTCGACGTTCACGTATGAGCGTCGTCGGGTACCGCTGTATCCGATGGAGCTGGATGCGGAGTATGGGGGTTGAGGGGGTGTGGAGATGCGTGATATCTTCGATGTATGGGCGATCTCCAGCTAGAAAACGTACCGGATGAACTGCGCGAGCGTTTATTGCGGCAGGCGTACAAACGCGAGATGTCTTTGGATGACGTGATTGTGGCTGCACTGGAGCGCGAGCTCGACAGGATCGAGTTCCACGAAAGGATCGCGGCTAAGGAGCCGATGGAATTCAAAGTCAGTCCATCTGAGATGTTGGCTCAAGAACGTGCTCGACGCGATGCGATATTCTAGGCTAATGGCATTTTCAGAGTTTCCGAACATGGGTAATCTTCAAGTAAAGAACATACCGGATGAACTGCAAAATCGTCTTTTACGGCAGGCGCGCAAACGCAATGCGACGTTAGACGAGGTAGTTTTAGAAGCTTTAGAGCGTGTGATGAACCGCGTCGAATTCCACGAATGGGTAGAGGAGAAAACCTCGGTTAAATTAAGTTCCGACCCTTCTGAGTATCTCACTCGCAAACCATCTAGCCGCGCCGATTGAAATCTAGTGGCCACATCTACGTTGTAGACGCTTCTGTGGCGGTTGAGTTTCTCGTGCGGTCTCCACTCGGGCTGAAGGTCAACCATGTATTGACGAACAATGAGTTGTACGCTCCGGAATTGTTCGAACTAGAGATTCTGTCGGCGTTGCGTGCGTCTGTGCTCCGTGACGAAATATCACTTGAACGTGCGGTCACCGCGATGAATGAACTGGAGGATTGGGGAGTCGTAAGGGTTAGCCACGAAGGGTTACTCCGACCGACATGGAATTACTATCGGAACGTGAGTCCGTACGATGCGATTTACCTTGCAGTGGCGGCGGATCTTGGTATCGGTGTAATCACCGCCGACAGCAAGCTGGCGCGAGCGCCGATCGTTGACGTTGCGGTGTACGACGTGCGTGATGTGAATGTTCTCGCATGGCTTGAGACACGATAAAGGAGTCGTTCAGATGTCAAATCAACCACGAAGCAACCTATCTGATGCTCGTCCGAATGTCATCGTCATCATGGTGGATGACCTCGGTTTTTCGGATATCGGGTGTTACGGGGGTGAGATCAGCACGCCTAATTTGGATGCTTTGGGTTACAACGGGATTCGGTTCACGCAGATGTATAACGGTGCGCGGTGTTGTCCGTCGCGGGCGGCTCTGCTGACGGGGTTGAACGCGCATCAGGCGGGTATCGGGCAGATGACGGCGGATTTGGGTGTGCCGAGTTACCAAGGGTATTTGAGGGATGACTGTGTGACGATGGGCGAGGTTGCAAGGACGGCGGGTTATCGGACGCTGATGTCGGGCAAGTGGCATGCAGGCGGCGGATACGATCGTCGGTTGCGTGATCAGTGGACGCCGGGCGATGCGAAGCACCCGTTGCCGACGCAGCGGGGTTTCGACCGGTATTTCGGTTTGCTGGAGGCGGCCGACTCGTATTGGAATCCGAAGGCGCTGATGCTGCAGGATCAGTTGATCGAGGTGGAGTCGGATGATTTTCATCTGACGGATGCGATTGCGGATCACGCGGCGTCGCAGATCGATGATGCGATGTCGGCCGGCGAGCCGTTTCTCCAGTACATCGCGTTCACCGCGCCGCACTGGCCGCTCCATGCTTGGGAGGACGATATCGTCAAGTACGAGGGCAAGTACATGCGGGGTTGGGACGAGATACGGGGCGCACGTCATGAGGAGCAGAAGGGTCTGGGAATTGTCGATTCGAAGTGGCCGATCTCGCCTCGGGACGAGGATGCGCCGCCATGGGAGGATGTCGAGAACAAGGAGTATGAGGACATTCGGATGGCGGTCTACTGCGCCATGATCGAGGAGGTGGACCGCGGCGTTGGGCGCGTGGTCGAGACGTTGAAGCGGCATGGTCAGTTCGAGAACACGATGATCATGTTCCTAACTGACAACGGCGGTTGTGCCGAGTTGTTCCAAGAGGACTCGGATTGGCCGGATCCGTCGCAGTGGGCGACGTCCTTGACGCTGGACGGACAGGAAGTGCGGGTTGGCGATATACCGGAGTTGAGGCCGGGTCCGGATACGACGTTCCAAGCTGTGGAGTTGCCGTGGGCGAATGTATCGAATGCGCCGTTCCGGTTGTTCAAGCGGTGGATACATGAGGGAGGAATCTCGACGCCCTTCATCGTTCACTGGCCGTCGAGGATTGCCGAGGGTTCGATAGTGGACAACGTTCCGATGCACATCACGGACATTGCGGCGACGGTTTACGATGCGATCGGTGCGACGTATCCGACGGAGTATGCGGGCAACGAGATTACGCCGCTGGAGGGGGAGTCGCTAGTGCCGATACTGGACGGTATGGAGTGGTCGCGAGAGAAGCCGGTGGCGGTGGAGCATGAGGGCAACCGGGGGATTCGGATCGGTGATTGGAAGCTGGTTGCGGAGTGGGATGGTCCTTGGGAGCTTTACAACATCCCGGAGGACCGGACGGAGCAGAATGACTATGCGTCGTCGGAGCCCGAACGTATGGCGTCAATGATTCGTGAGTACGAAACGTGGGCGGAGCGATGCGGAGTGTTGCCGTGGCCGGTGAAGGAGGGTTTCTTGGCGAAACGGACGCTAGGCAAGCGCGATCACATATCGCAGCATCGCGGCGCGATCGGCGGTCGGACGTTTAGGTAGTCGTTGCTTGAGCCGATCAAGAGACCTTTGCAAAGGAAATTCGATTCAGACCTGCGCGACTGACTTGCTCAAGGAGTATCGCGGAATGTGATACAAATTTCTTTATGGGCAGTGATCCGATCCGCCGCGCATAGGTTCGTTCCAGGAAGAGGTCGCCTCCTTCCTCATGACGACCTTGGTGCCCAAGGATTAGCCCGACATGATAAGAAACGGTAAGTGAGATGGTGACCCTAGAAGAACGCGTTGCGCAACTGGAAGCCGATCTGCCGACGCGCAGAGGCTATGTTAAGCATCTCGAAGCGCTTCAAGAGGGGCAACGACTGACAAACCAGCGCTTGGCCAGCATCGAAGGCGATGTTGCGGAGTTGAAGGGTGACGTTGCAGGACTGAAGAGTGACGTTGCGAAGTTGAAGAGTGACGTTGCGGAGCTGAAGGACGATGTTTCAGTCATCAAAGGCGATCTGAAACTGATCGTGGAGCATTTCAAGATCGCGCAATGATTTCGGGGCGCGATGCTCACCGCGAATCGGCACACGCATAGGCGATTCGCTCGCCAGCGAGTGGCTCCTGCCCCGCGGTTCGCATTACCTTAATGGGATTCGGATCTAACGTGGCGTAGACAACCGATTGCATGTGCGGAATGTCCACATGCCCTAACCTACCGCGTCGGCGATCAGGACCGCGACGTTGATGACGAGCGCGGCTAGGATTCCTGCGGCGAGGTCGTCGAGCATGATACCCCAACCGTTGGGGATGGCTTCGAGGCGTCGGATTCCGAGGGGCTTGGTGATGTCGAAGAGCCGGAATAGGAAGAAGGCTGCGAGGGTTGACCACAAGTTGACGTCGGTGAGGATGACGACGGCGGCGAGTTGACCGGCCACCTCGTCGATGACGACGCGGCTAGGGTCGGGGTCTTCTTCAGTCTTGACGCGTGCGGATGCGGCGACACCGACGAGGAATATGGCGACGATGGCGGCGATCAGCCAAGGACTGATCGCGGGTTCGCCCCAAGTCAGCGCGGCGAAGATGACGATGGTCACCGCGCTGGCGAGGGTAGCTTTGGCGAACGGCGTGAGATAGGCGACGCCTAACCCAGTGGCGAGGGTGACCGAGATGAGGTTCAAGATTCGTTTGGGCATGGCGGCATGGAGTTGCGGGGCTTCGAATCGGCATTTTCATCATATTTTGGCGAATCGGGGGCGATGTTTGGCGGAAGAAGGCGTGTGATTCGCATTATGGGATTGCTGAAATTGTGGATTATGTGGGAATTGGTTGACATGTGCGACGATTTCACTTAAATTGCGTGATACCGCCACGTAGTTTTGCGGATAGCAAGACGCGCGTTTGGCGGCGAATCGCAGTTCAATAGAGAGGTGTCTGATGAAGACGAAACCGGAATCAAGGACGGGGGGGGGGGGGGGGGGGCGACCGATTTGGTTTGGCTTGGTGTTATCGCTAGCGGCGATCTCTTCGCTCGCGCTTTTCGCGTGTGGTGGCGAGACGATCGTTGAGGTGACAGTACAAACCGAAATCATTCGCACTGTCGAGGTCGAAGTGCCGGTGGAGGTAGAGAGAGAAGTCGTCCGAGAGGTCGAAGTTGAGGTTCCGGTCGAAATCGTTAAAGAGGTCGTCCAAACCGTTGAAGTCGATCGCGAGGTTGCAGTGGAGGTTGTGAAGGAAGTCATCAGGGAAGTTGAGAAGGAAGTTCCGGTGGAGGTCGAGGTAGAGGTGATCAGGGAGGTCGAGAAAGAAGTTCCGGTAGAGGTAGAGGTAGAGGTGACACGTGAGGTCGAGAGAGAGGTTGTGAAGGAAGTAGAAAAGGAAGTCATCAAGGAAGTCGAGAAGGAAGTCCAGGTTGAGGTTGTGGTGACCGCGACTGCGGTGCTCCCGCCGACGGCGACTCCGGTTCCGGCCGCGACTGACGCTCCACCTTCACGTCAGGCAGCTGGCGAGTTGGTTTGGGCCATCGGTGACAGCCAGCGCAACTGGTCGGGTTTCAACGCTGGTAACCTCTGCTGCGCCGCAAAAGCTCTGAGCGTGGTTGAGACCTTGTTCAAACCTGTCGGCACCAACATCGCCGACAATCTGTTGGCCGAGAGTTTCGAGTTCGATCCCGACTTGACGTACGTCGATGTCAAGGTGCGCCAAGGCGTTGAGTTCCACAAGGGCTTCGGGCCGCTGACAGCTGAAGACGTCGCATGGTCAACGAACGACACGAATCCGAACTTGTCGAACGAACTAGGTTCGGGCCAGACTAGCGTTACCGACGGATCTGGCACTTGGGCCGGGTTCCTCGGTTCGAACGCTAGCGAGGCGATCGACGCGGAGACGGTCCGCATCCGTTGGGAGAACTTTGACCCCCGATGGGACACTTGGTTCTTCGGTCAGGACGGATTAGGTGCGGGCATCGTGAGCAAGAATGCTTTCACCGAGATGGGCAAAGACTGGAACAACGACAACATCGTTGGTACGGGTCCGTTCGAATTCACGAATTGGATTCGCGGCGACCGGACCGAGTACACGGCGTTGTCTTCGCACTGGCGCCAAGCGGCAGAGATCGCGAAAATAACTCGCATTTCGGTCCCGGACGAGAGCGTACGGATCGTGATGTTGCAGAACGGTGAAGCGGACATCGCTGAAGTCGGCACGAGCAACATCCCGACGGTGGAACGCTTCGGCATGGTTCGTAACGGCTCGGGAACTGCCCGCATGGTGACGGTGATGTTTGCTGGCAACCTGTGGGAGACAACCCATCCGACGACCGGTGAGCCGCTAGAGATCGTGACTTACACGCACGACCTCCCGTGGCTGGGCAACCCCCACAAGCCGGACGACGGCAACAACCCGGCTGGCATGGATGACATGGAGCAGGCGCGATTGGTGCGCCAGGCTTTGGCAATGGCGGTTGATCGTCAGCTAATCAACGAGGCCGTGATCGGCGGTGTCGGTTGGCCAGTCGAAATCCCGTACTTCGACATCAACCACCCGGACTGGGATGAGGAACGCTGGGGCGTGGGATACGATCCGGCCATGGCAGAGGCTTTGCTCGACCAGGCAGGTTACCCACGTGGCAGCGATGGAAATAGATTCAAGATCGCGATGTTCGCGTGGCCTGTCGGTCACTTCTACGGTGACATCGGCGATGCCATCGCTCAGTTCTGGGAAGAGATCGGCGTAGACGTTGACGTTCTGCACTACGAATACACAGTGTTCCGCCCGACGCTGGTCGGTCGCTCTGCGACCCAAGCGTGGACTGACACTGGTCCGTTGGAGAACTTTGCGACTACCCCGTGGGACTTCCCGCGCGGAATCCAGATGTCGGCGATCGCACGTGGCGGTAAGAGCCACGGCCTCGAATTCCCGGAGGCTACCGCCAACTACAAGGCGGTGTCTGCCGAACCTGACCGAGCGGCACGAATTGAGTTGAACAAGCAGTTTGCAGACTTCTTGCGGCACTGGTTGCCAGGTTTCGGAGTCGTTGCTGCGCCGAGTCTGATCGTTTACAACCCGAATTCGATCGGGTCTTGGGACATGGAGCCTGGTTTGCGTCAGGCGATCAACTCCCCAGAGAAGATCACACTCCCGTAGTCGGTCTCGGAACCGACAGGACTTGGCCCCTGATCTGGCCCAATTGAGTCAGATCAGGGGCCAAGTCGGTATCCTCCCGGTCGCGCTTTCGGCGAGACAGGGATGATATGACGTTACCGCGGTCGCCGTTTAGGAGATCGAAAGTTCAAAGATGCGTAGGTATTTGGCCCGACGTCTGCTCTTCGCAGTTTTAACGCTGTGGGGTGTGACGATTCTGGTTTTCGGGCTTTCGAGGTTGGGACCTGACCCGTTGCTCGCCTATGTGCGTGACGACACATACGGGTTGTCGGCAGATACGGTGGCGGAACTCAAGGCTAAGTGGGGGTTGGACAAGCCGGTCTATATTCAGTATTTCGTGTGGCTTGGCAATATCTTGCAAGGCGATATGGGAGAGAGTATCGCTACGCAGCGATCGGTGTGGCTGACGATAACGGAGGCGTTGCCGAATAGTCTTCAACTCGCGGCGGTGGCGTGGGTTTTGGGGACTGTGCCTGGGGTTTTATTAGGGATAGTCTCGGCTGTTAAGCGCGGCAGCATCATCGATTATTTCGGTCGTGCGATTGCGCTGATCGGACAGGCGACACCCGCGTTTTGGCTAGCGATCTTGTGTATTCTGTTGTTTGCCGGGTATTTGCAGTGGCTTCCCTCGGCGACGAAGGCTCCGGCAACGACGCCGTTGCTGACGCAGGCCAAGCACTTCGTGATGCCGGCCTTCGTGCTGGCTTTCGACCCTTGGGCGACATATCTGAGGCTGACGCGTTCATCGATGCTCGAAGTGCTCGATTCGGAGTATGTGAAGTTGGCACGCGCTAAAGGTGCATCGGGTGGGATGGTGATCATGAGGCATGCGCTCCGGAACGCGTTGATTCAACCGATCACGGTATCGGCTCTCGTGTTGGCGGCGTTCATTACTGGATCGGTGTTCGTGGAGACGGTGTTCGCGTGGCCAGGGATTGGCAGGTTGGCGGTTCAAGGAGCACTCGACAACGATGCCCCGATCGTAGCTGGAACGGCGCTGATATTCGGTAGCGGATACGTAGCGCTCAATTTCGTCGCCGATATGCTCTATTTGGTGATCGATCCTAGGATCCGATACTCGTAATGAACACGACGAGTGAAATTCGTACTACCGACAGTGCGCCGTTGGTGGTTTCGAGGAGTTACCTGTGGTACTCACCGCTAGATTGGTGGCGGTTCTTGCGGCGCTGGCCGGTGGTGCCCGTACTGATATTGGTGCTGGTCGTGTTGGGCGCTGTATTCGCCGATCAGATAAGCCCGCACGAACCAGACAAGGGCAATCTGCGGGCCCGTGACATTGCGCCGTTGTGGTTTGAGGGGAGCACCACTGAGCATCCGTTGGGCACCAACAATCTCGGACAAGATATGTTGATTCGTGTATTGGAAGGTGCGCGAGTTTCGTTGATTGTGGCCAGCGTTGCGGTGCTGTTCGGACTGTTTGTAGGCACGATAACGGGTATGTTGGCGGGTTACTTCGGTGGATTGTTGGATGAGTTACTTATGCGGTTGGTAGACCTTTGGTCATCTTTGCCGTTGTTGATGATCGCGATCATTTGGGCGGTGAGTATCCAGCCAAGTCTTTGGTCCGTGACTTTGTTGTTGTCGATATTCTCTTGGTCTTCGGGGACCAGAAACATCCGAGGCGAGATACTATCGCTGAAAAATCGCGACTTCGTGATCGCGGCACGGACTATGGGCGCGAGTGATTTGAGGATTTTGTGGCGGCACCTGTTCCCGCAGATCGTGCACATAGTGATCGTGGTTACGACATTGCGAACGGGTGCGTTGATAGTAGCTGAATCGGGGTTGTCTTTCTTGGGTGTCGGTTTGCCGGCGTCGGTACCAAGCTGGGGGCTGTTGATAACTCAGGGTCGGGCGTTTTTGACTACGACGAACTGGTGGATGTCGATCGTTCCAGGGTTGTTCCTTTTCTTCACGGTGATGTCGTTAAACTTCTTGGGCGATTGGCTACGCGACCGGTTGGATCCGCGGTTGCGGCAGATCGATTGAGTCCTGATGGACTCGAGTGACAAGCCGCTGAAGCCGCCTCGTATCGATGTTCAGAGAAGGTTGCCAGTGCCATTTACGGGGATTGAATTGGCGAAATATGCTAGATTGTAAGGTGCACAGACAAAAGCATCTCGGCGCGTGAAGACCCGAAATGGCCACCATTACGAAAGAAAAAGAGATTGACACTGACGCTCTCCTAGGAGTGCCAGAGATTCGACAGGCATACGATGCATACGTCGACATTCAAAGAGAGTATCAAGACGCGTTGCGACAAGCGATCAGAGGGACGCCAGGAGACGAGTTGCCGGACGTAACAGAGATCGCGGCCCACTACGGATCGCGCTTGGAGAATCAACGCATGGTTGTCGTGCGACTCGTGGAAAAACACGCGTGATTCCCGAAGATATCGTTACTCGCGTCGCGACGACTTTAATAGTCGCCGCGGTAGTGGGAATGGGTGGTTGGCTATATCGGATATGGGACACTCAGAGGTCGCAAACCAGACAGATCAAGCGACTGAATAGCATCGTTAGATCATTCGCTGAAAGCGTGCCAGATGCACAGGCGGCACAAGCGTTCCGCAATTTGATCCGAGAAGAAGAGCACGACAACGACGCATCGTGAATAATGCGTCGAATGCCACCTTTGGACACGATAATTGAACTTCATGCTCTCACATGAAGAATCGCCAGCCCCAGACTCCGGCATAACGGCACGTCTGGCCGATGGCTTTTCGGTTGCGATTGAGGTTGAGACTTCGCGTGGGTTGGCAATGGAGGCGGGTGCTCGACATTCGGTGGAGTTGGCGACGGCGGCGGCGGATGGTGGCCGGGTTGGCGCGGTGTGTTTCACGGATAATCCGGGAGGGAATCCGCACATTACGCCGGAGACGTTGGGTCGTGAGTTGTTGGATCGGGATGTGGAGGTAGTGATTAATCTCTCGTGCAAGGACTACAACCGGAATTCACTTGAGGGTAGGTTGTGGTCGCTTTCGAGTTTGGGTTTCCGGAATGTCCTTTGTCTATCTGGCGACTACCCGGTATCGGGTTTTTCGGGACAAGCGCGTCCCGTGTTCGACACCGATTCGGTTGGGTTGTTGGAGATGATCCGTCGGATGAATGAGGGGTTGAAGGTGACGCTACCAGGGAGACGAAGCTCGGAGACGGAGCTTGGTCGTACGGAGTTCAATCCTGGCGCCGCGGTGAACCCGTTCAAGTTGCATGAGGGCGAGTATCTGACGCAGCTCTACAAGATGGATTTCAAAATTCGAACGGGTGCCAGGTGGTTAGTTTCTCAGATCGGCTACGATGCTCGAAAGCATCACGAGTTGATCCGCTACCTGAACTGGAAGCATGGTGCGAGTGGCACGATGCCGGCGGTGTTGGGATCGATCTTCGTGTTGAGTGCGCCGGCGGCGAGGTTCTTCGGTCGATGGGGGATTCCCGGAGTGGCGGTCAATTCTGAATTGGTGGAAGTAGCCAATCGCGCGGCAAAGGCTAAAGACCGTGGACGCGGTTTTTTCGATGAGTTGGCGGCGAAGCAGATCGCGGTTCTGCGCGGAACCGGTTACAACGGTGTGTACCTGAGCGGCAGACTGACTTACGAGCGGATCGAACGGATTCTGGATATTGCGGAAGGTATTCAGGGTGATCAGTGGAAGGATGCGGCGGCGGAGATCGGGTATTCCCAACCCGACGAGTTCTATCTGTTCGAGCAGGGCGACAGTCCCAATACCGCGTCGGAGGAGATCAACCGCGAGTTCGGTGCGAGTCGGGGGCGACCGGCTTCGTTGCTCAGGCGTGCATTTCACCCGGATCTGCCCTACCGTATTGGACGCTTCGGTAAGCACTTTGTTTTTGACCACGATGCGCCGGCGTTCAAGGCAAGCGCATCCCTATATCGTCAGATCGCGAAGAGCAAGGTGGCGAAAAAAACGGCGCACGCGGCGGAGCAGATGATGAAGGTGCCGCTCTACGGATGCCGGGACTGCGGTGATTGTTCCCTTCCCGACATCGGAGAGTTATGCCCGGAATCGCAGTGCGTGAAGAATCAGCGCAACGGTCCGTGTGGGGGCACACGTGCTGGCAAGTGCGAGATTCTGGATAAGGACTGCATCTACCTCCGGGCTTACAACACGCTCAAGTTGTACGGCGAAGAGGAGGAGATGCTGGAGCGTCCGGTGGTACTTACCGATTCATCGTTGCAGGGCACGGCGTCTTGGGCAAATACGTTCGCGAAGCGGGACCACTACGGCAAGCTTCAATAGCGTTCGACATCCGCCTTCAAATCCGCCGTTACAGTCGCAAGTTACGATATTCTGCGAGTCTATGGACGCGCCGAGAATTAACGAATGGACGGAAGTGCGATGCAATTCGATCTATTGATCATTAACGGTACGGTGTACGACGGCACTGGGGCGGCTGGGGTGAGGGCTGATGTTGGTATCGATGGCAAACGGGTGTCGGCAGTTGGCGACCTGTCCGCGGCTACGGCTACGCGGGTTATCAACGCGACTGGCTTGGCGGTGACTCCGGGCTTCATTGATGTGCATTCTCATGCCGATGCAGCGTTGTTAAGGGATGGTCAGCATGCTTGCGGAATCCGCCAAGGCGTGACCACCGAGATCATTGCGCCAGACGGACTGACTCTGGCTCCGCTCTCGCACGACAACTATCTGATGTACATGCATTACTTGAGCGGCATCTTGGGTTACGCGCCGGAAGAGTTGGACATGTCAACGTACGCCACGGCGATGTCGAACTACCACAACAAGACTTCGTGCAACGTTGCCATGTTCCTCGGTCACGGCCCGGTTCGACTGGAGGCCATCGGAGGGATGAAGGACGAGCCGCTGGTGGGGGACGCATGGGTTCGCGCCGAACGGATCATTCGCGAGAGTTTTGAGCAGGGAGCCTGCGGCTTCGCGACCGGGCTTTCGTATTACCCGAACTCTTACTCCGACACCGACGAACTCGTCAACATCATGAACGTCGTCAAGGAGTACGAGCGCCCGTTGTCGATTCACCTCCGCAATCACAACACTGATCGCGGTTTCGCGGGTGGCGGTGTCGAAGAGGCGATGGAGGTCGGGCGTCGGACGGGCGCACAGATTCACCTTGAGCACTACCGCACGCAGCCCGATTCGGCAGGCGAACTCGATGCACTGATGGAGCCGGTGGAGCGTGCCAAGGCCGATGGTGTTGATGTGACGCTGGAGACCTATCCCTACCCGGTCGGGTCTAGCTTCCCGCAGTCGTTCTTCCCCGGCTGGTTCCACGAAGGTGGCCCGGAGGCGATGTTGAAACTTCTTGCCGACGGTGAAAGCCGAGAAGAAGTGATAGCCGGTATTCGAAGCGGCACGCGAGGCGGGTTGTCGGGCAACGTGTGGTCGAGCATTGGCTCTGAGGCCAACAAGGACATCGAAGGGATGTCTTTCAATGATGTAGCAGAGCAATGGGGTGTTTCGCTCGAAGAGATGATGTGTCGGGTGATGCTCGAGGAGGACCTGAACTGTGGTTTCCGCGGTGCACCTCCGGCCAGCACGCGCGTGTGGCAGCAGGTAGAGGCGGACATCATGGATTTGATGCAGCGCCCCGACTACATGGTCGGTTCCGACGCCATCCCAACGGGCGGCATGGTTCACCCGCGTGCCTATGGATGTTTCCCGCGGATGATCGGTCGGCTACGACGGCGGCACAACATTCCGCTTGAACTGATGGTTCAGCGACTGTCGCAGAATGCTGCGTTACGCTTTGGGTTGAAGGACCGCGGTGAGATCGCGGTCGGGAAGTTTGCAGACATCGTGGTCTTCGACTCCGAACGTATCACCGATAGAGCCACATTCGAAGATCCTGAGCAGTTCCCCGAGGGAATCCCGTTCGTCGTTGTCAATGGGCGCGTGGCTGTCGATCACGAACGCGTAACCGGGGTGCTAGCAGGCGAAGCAGTGTAGAGGCCAACCGTTGCGGATGCTTGACGCCGCATTTGATGTCTTGAGACGGGCTGGCGAGCCGCTATCGCCGGCTGAGATCGTGCGTCAGATCAAATCGGCTCGGATGCCGATCGATGCCAACGAACTGATCGACGACGAATCGGTGAAGGTCGAACTCGAGCACGTTGCCGAAGAAGGTGCCGAAGCCGTAGGAATTGTGCGAACTCCATCAGGTCGGTTCACGCTACCCTCGATGCTCGATCGAACTCTGCGGACCGGGACATCGATATCCACGCCAGTATGTCCGTCTCCGACATTGTGGATGTGCATTTCTCGATTCAGGCGTTGAACTGGCACCGCGACATTCGCGGCGGTGATGTTCAACTTCTGCGCGGCGGGATGCGCATCGGGGACCACGGATTGATGATCACCACCTCGGATTTCCAACGAGGTGCTTTAGAAGAGGCCAATCGGGAGGGGGCGATTCCGATCGCGGCGGTGAATGGAGCGAGGTTGGCGGAACTGGCGCAGGAGCGCGGAGCGGCGAAGGTGATGGGTACTTAATACCCCAGCGCCATGCCGTCTCGACGTGGATCCGCCGCTCCCAG
This sequence comes from Dehalococcoidia bacterium, assembly GCA_965232825.1. Classification (GTDB taxonomy): domain Bacteria; phylum Chloroflexota; class Dehalococcoidia; order Lucifugimonadales; family Lucifugimonadaceae; genus Bin127. The sequence continues at coordinate 2,100,860 of OZ247429.1, forward strand.
ATACGTGCCGTGCGATGTGCGGTGGATGGCTTGGGCGCCCCCTACTGCGTTGGTGTAGGGGGGCAGGAGGTCGTAAGTATGGCCCATGTTGCCGAGGGTGGAGAGTTGGTCGGGGTCGAAGCGAGATTCGAACATGAGGGTGCCGATGTCGTAGTAACGGAACCGGGGCGCTTCGATGGCTTCTTGGATGTTGAGTCCGCAATCGAGGAACTGGTGGATCATCTGGATGGTGGTGTGGAGGATGCCGTAGCTGCCGGGGGTGCCAATGGATGCGATGAAGGTGGCGTCGTCGGCTGAGAATATCTGCGATGGGGCGATGACGAAGTCGACGGCTCGGCCGCCACCGATGTCGTTGGGGCTACCTTGGTTGAGGTCGAACCATTTGCCCATGTTGTTGATGAAGACCCCAGTGCCTTTCGGTGCGATACAGGAGCCGAATCCGCCGCCGAGGGTCTGGGTGATGGTTACGATATTGCCCCACTGGTCGGCGGTGGCGAAGTGGGTGGTCATGGGCGCCTGCGCTGCGGACGGTGGATTCCATACTCCGGGCAATGAGGCTTCGACTGCGGATCGATTCCATCGTTCGGGCGGAAATCCTGAAAACTTGTCGATTGCGATGCCGGACCTGATTTCTTCGGCGTACTCTTTCGAGATCAACCGGTCAAGCGGGATGTCCACGTCTTTGGGGTCGCCGGAGTAGTGGGTGCGATCATCGGCGGCTTTGAGCACGGCTTCGATCAGGAGGTGCTGGGTAGTCACGGATCCGGGTTCTAATTCGTAGCCTTCGAGGATGTTCAGAGTTTCGAGCATCTGGAATGCTGAGGAGTTGGGTTTCGGGACGCGCAGTTCATAGTCGCGGTAAGTGGTAGAAATCGGTTCTTCCCAACGTGGACGATAAGCGGCGAGTTCGTCGCGGTTGATGATGCCGCCGAGTGCTTGGTTTCCGGCGCACATCTCGTCGCCGAGTTTGCCGTCGTAAAACTCTTCGAGACCACCGTCGACTACTCGACGCATGCTTTCTGCGAGTTGTGGCTGGCGTAGCAAGGCGCCGGCTTCAATGGCAGAGAACTCGAGCGGGGGCGAAGCGTCAGATTCGGTGAGTTCTTGGATCTTGGAGAGAGAGTCGGCGATGGTCGTCGCGACCAGTGGTGTCATCGGATAGCCGTTTTCGGCGAGATCAATGGCGTATTCAAAGACTTGGGCACGGGAGAGCTTGCCGTATCGCTCGTGCATCGTGAGCCAACCACCGATGTTGCCGGGGACGAGGGTTGAGAGGGGGCCGTACTCCATGTCGTCACGGGTCATGCTCGACGGATCGATATCGTTCGGGGCGTGACCAGAGAAGTTGATGGTTCGAGTCACCCCCTTTAATTCCCCGTCAAGCGAGGGGGAGGTCGGAGAGATGTAGACGAGTCCGATGCCGACTCCGCCCATCCCGGACATGAATGGTTCGGCGACGTTGAGACCCGCGGCGACTGCTACCGCGGCGTCGACGGCGTTGCCCCCGGCCTGAAGAGTCAGTAATCCGGCGATCGTGGCGTGTTGGGACGCGGAGGCCACCATGCCGCGTCTACCTGTAGCTGGTGGTCGAGTCGAGTCGCCGTGAGGTGTACTGCCGGTCTGTGCTGCCAATGCCATGTTTTTTCTCCGTTAATCGATTAGTGTGGCCAAGTGCTGGCGTGAAGCGATCTTTTCATCTGGCGTTCCGTACGCCATCGAGTAGTGCCCGCGGTAACCGCTGCTTTCAAGGCGATTGAGGCAGGACTTAAAGTCGATGTTGCCTTCGCCAGGGATCATATGGACTTCATACTCGCCAGTGTTGTCGGCAAGGCGCACCTCTCCGAGGTAATCGATTCCGAATGCATCGATAAATCCGTCGATACCTTCGGGGACAAGGTGTGCATGGTTGACGGTGAATGCCCAACCTAGTCTGCTCGGTGGGATTACGTCGAAGATCTTTTGGCATTCCTCCACGGTGTGTGCGAGGTATTTGATCTCGGCGTGTTCCGGTTCGGCGTTGTGATTTTCGAGTAGGATCCGCTGACCCGTGTCAGCGGCGTAGTTTGCAGCTCGGTCAAGTCTCGCGATGGCTGCGTCCATCCGAGTTTCGGGATCGGAGCTGAAGTGATAGCCGGCGTGGACGATCGTCCATTTGCAGCCGAGACGATTCGCGAGATCAATCGATTCGCGCATGTAGTTCTCGACGCCCCTTGAGACGTGCGGAGAGTACTCTGCGACGTTAACGGCACTCAGCGTATGAAGTCCGATGCTGATGCCTGTGGTTTCACATCGGTCACGGAGCGCGGCTATGCGATCAGGTGACCATGTATCCATATGGTTTGGACCTGTATCAGCGTTGAAGTCAACGTAGTAGAAACCGTATTGCTCTGCGAAATCTAGAGCGTCTTCGAGTCGGGTTGAACCAGCGTCGTAACCGATCCGGTCGAATATTGCCATGGCGTGGGGAGGGTTCGGATTTAGGTTTATGGATGCCGTGATTCTATGTCGGTCACGCTAGCTTCGCGACCCATGCATTTAGAACGTTAAAACCGTCCGCGCCGCTTCGCCGGCGGTCATGTCGGCGAACGCCTCGTTGATCTCGTCGAGAGGCCGATATCGCGTGATCATTTCGTCGAGTTTGAGCTTGCCTTGTTTTTCCATCTCGAGCAGCCAGAGGAAGTCCACGCGAGGTCGCCCGTCGCCGTGCCAGTTGCCGAGGATGGTTCTACCGCGGAGGAGTTCCCATCCGTCAACTGCCATCTCCGCACCGGTGGGAAAGACGCCAACGAGAACGGTTGTGCCTAGAGGTCGGGTCGAGTTGAAGGCTTGCTTCGCTATGGTGGGCAGACCGACGACTTCAAATGCGTAATCTGCGCCCCCGCCGGTGATTTCGTGGATACGAGCGACGGGATCTTCCTTCGATGCATTGACGAAGTGGGTTGCGCCCATCTCTTCGGCCTTTTCCAGTTTGAAATCGACGGTGTCGACGGCGATGATTTGGGCGGCGTTGGCGAGTCTGCCTCCCTGGACGACGCTGAGGCCCACTCCCCCACATCCGAAGACGGTCATGCTCGAGCCAGTGGGCACCTTGGCACGGTTTACAACCGCCCCGACGCCGGTGATGATGCCGCATGAGATTAGACAAGCTGCCTCAAGTTTCGTGTCATCCGGGACGAGAACGCATTTGTCTTCTAGCGCGATCGAGTACTCGGTGAAGGTCGGGGTCCGATGGTTAATGCGTTCACCGTTCTTGTGGAATCTCGTAGTTCCATCAGGCATCGAGGCACCGTAGGAGAAGTTGGTCTCGCAAAGCGAAGGATGCCCGTCGGTGCAGTTACGACAGCGTCCGCACATCGAATCAAGTGACAGGATCACCTTGTCTCCGGGCTTCAACCAGTCGACTCCGTCGCCGACTTCGGCAACCGTGCCAGCGCCTTCGTGTCCAAGGATCATCGGGCTCACGAAGTTTTTGGTGTGCCCGTCGACGGCGTGGTAGTCGGAGTGGCAGACGCCTGCGCCGACCATCTTGAGCAAAACCTCACCGCGTTTGGGTGGATCGATCTCAAGCGTCTCTACAGACACAGGTTGTCGTTGGGCTCGAAGGACGGCGGCTTGGGTGTTCATGGTTGGTTGTAGTTTTGGCGGTTTCGATGGATATGAATGTTAGCGCGTTGGGTTTGCGAACGGGTGTCTGGTATCTGGTCAATGGATATTGCGGATACAATCACTGTTACAGAAAGATACTGGGAGGCGATACAACATGCGCGTTTTGCCCAACCAAGAAGAGACAACCGCGATGTCGGTTCGGGCATGGGAAATCTACAACGACGACATCATAGACCGACTTACGGATGCCGATTACGACAAGAACGTCGCAATTGATGTGGAAAGTGGTGACTGGGAGATCGGAGACCTCGATAGTTCGATGAGGCGTCTCCAAATTCGTCGCCCGAATGCCTCGATAGTCAATATCTACCACGAATTGCCCCATGCTGAGCGGTTCGGTTGGGTTTCGCGCGAGCCCACGCAATGAGGCATCGCGACCCGGTGCAAGTTGGAATTGCTCAACGACAGCGTACACGGTTGATCTGAAATGCGGTTGGGCACGGTCGTGTTATCTCGCGGGCGGTTACTCGCCGTTGCGGCGGTTTTCGTCGAGGATTCGGAACGGGATTTGGTCCGTTTCGATGCAAAAGTCGACACGGGTTTCACTGAGTGGCTTGGTCTACCTGCAAAGGACATCGAAGTCCTAGGCCTCGAAGTCGTTGGTATGGACGTAGTTTTGATGGCAAACAACGAGGAAAGAAGCATAGAGGTATACTCGGCCAACGTTGTTTGGGGTCTGCAGCACTACAACGTCAGAGTTCATCGCGTGGGAACTATGCCGTTGATAGGGATGTCGTTACTTCACAGACACGTGATGACGATGGACGCTCGCAACGGGGGCGCGATAGAGATCATGCCGGGCGATTGAAAATGTTGGTAGACCCAAATCAAACAGACAATTGTTGCGCACCCGTTCGCAGCGACGAGTCTGGTTCGAATGTTCCTTCGGGCGCGACGTGCTGCTCTGGCAACACTGGCACTGGTCCGGTCGAAAAAGAATTGGTGAGGTTAGATGGTGGGGAGTTTCGTATGGGGACGGATGATCGACGGTTTCCGGCTGATGGAGAGGGTCCGATACGAGAAGTAACTGTGGATGAGTTTGGGGTCGCGGCTCAGTTGGTGACCAACGAAGAGTTCGATGGGTTCGTATCGGCGACGGGTCATGTGACGGATGCGGAGCGTTTCGAGTGGTCGTTTGTATTCAAGGACTTCGTTACTCCGGAGGTTGAACGTCGGGTTACTCAGGTGGTTAAGGGTTCAGAGTGGTGGTGGCGCGTAGATGGTGCGAGTTGGCGGATGCCGGAAGGTCCGGGTTCAAGCGTGGAAGACCGGACGGATCATCCAGTGACCCATGTCTCGTGGGCCGACGCGGTGGCTTACTGCGAATGGGTGGGAGGCAGGTTGCCAACCGAGGCTGAGTGGGAGTATGCGTCGCGTGGTGGTTTGGATCAGGCGCGGTTCGTTTGGGGCGACGAGTTGGAACCGGAGGGTAGGCATATGTGCAATATCTGGCAAGGCGAGTTTCCGGGAAGGAACACCCTTGAGGATGGCTGGCATGGGACATCACCGGTGGGGAGTTTCGCGGCGAATGGTTATGGGCTCTACGATGTGGCCGGGAATGTGTGGGAGTGGTGTGCGGACTGGTTCTCGGCGTCGTTCCATCGGAACGCCCGGCGAGTGACGCGTGAGAATCCCAAGGGGCCACGGAACGGGTCGGCGAAGGTAATTCGTGGCGGTTCTTACCTGTGTCACGATTCATATTGCAATCGGTATCGAGTTGGCGCACGGACTGCCAATACGCCTGATTCGAGTACGGGGAATCTAGGGTTTCGGATCGTAGCGGCGTAGGCTCGGCGTCGGACAGGTTTGGGTCCAATGCGGTATCATCGCTACAACTGAACATATGCCTTTCCTAAGGAGACTCAATCTATGCACTTGCTAGAAGTCTTGAACCCGGTAGCCCAGCAGCGTGGGCTGATGAATTCGTCCAAGATAAATGATCGTCCGGAGTCGCTCGACGATCGGACTGTCGGTCTAATTTGGAGTGGGACGCATGGCGGTGATGTCGCGTTGAAGCGCGCGGGTGAGATGATTCAGGAGCGGTTCAAGAATGTGCAGGTTAACTTCTACACGGGTGGAAACTATCCGGCACCACCGCCGATCGTGAAGCAAGCGGGAGAGGAGTGTGACGTCGTAATTGGCGCCACTGCCGACTGAGGGACTTGTGCGTCGTGGATGGTCCACGACATGATCCAGATCGAGAAGATGGGGAAGCCCGCGATTCCCATAGTCTCCGGTCGTTTTGAAGAGGACGCGATCGCCAGCTCGAGAGCGTTGGGCATGCCGGACCTGCAGTTCGTGATCGTGCCTCGGATTTATCGCAACCTTCCAATCGAGGAGTGTGTCTCACAGACTGAAGCTGCAATCGATGACATCATAGATGTCTTGACGGTCGACAAGCAGCACGGCCGGGGTGAGCGTGATGATGTGTCGGACATACAACGGTTTGAGGGCGAGGATCGCTGGGACGCCATTCTGAAGATGAATGAGCAATGGTTGATGCGGGACTGGGGCGACTCGTTCGTGCTACACCCGCCGACGGTTGACGCGGTCAATGAGTTGATAGCCGGAACAGGTTTGGACGCCGACGAGTTGATCTGCGACATGCCTCCGGGTTTCGGCCTGGCAACGGTCGAGAAGATCGCCATCAACGCTGCTATGGCCGGTGCGAAACCGGAGCACATGCCGGTGATCATTGCTGGTGTCAAGGCGCTATCGCAGATGGGATCGCACGGCGGGACATCGTTGCTGATGTCGACCAGCCCGCAGGCACCGTTGCTGATCGTGAACGGTCCGATCGCCAAGGAGATCGGCATCAATGCGCGTTCGGCGCTCGGTCCAGGTCGCGACAACGAAGTCAACATCACGATTGGCCGCGCTTTTTCGCTCTGTCTTCGCAATATCGGCTACTGGTATCCCGGTCAGATGGACATGGACACGATTGGCACGACGCGCAAGTTCGTGCATTGCATCGCCGAAAACGAAGACATGAGCCCATGGGAGCCGTTCCATGTGAACCAAGGATTCCGGGCGAGCGAAAGCGCCGTCAGCGTGTTCATAACCAACGGTGAGTTGGACGTTCAGGACCAAGGCAACACTAAAGCCGAAGACCTGCTCAAGACGCTGGCCTACGGCTCGATCTTCGGAACTCGTGGGCTTGGCATGCACGGCGGCGGTCAGCGGCTCATCTTGATGCCGCCGGATGTCGCCGGGCCCGTCGGCGACCAAGGGTTCTCGAAGGACGATGCGAGAGGTTTCATCCACCTCAACGCCAACCACAGCTTGGGCAAGATGATCCAGTACACCCCACTCAAGGGCGAGGCACGCATCAGCCCGATGTGGCGCTGGCTCGAAGACTTGACGGAGAAGGAGCGACTCGAGATTGAGGTCCCAGTCGTCGACAATCCCGAGAATTGGCACATCGTTGTCGTCGGTGCCGACCGCGCGAAGACTTGTGTGATGCCGACTGGGGATGGCGTATCGACGGTGGGCATTGATCAGTATCTACCTTAACTGAATGCAGAATTCCCCCTCCCGCCCTGCGGGAGAGGGTTGCCGCTACTGTCAAACATGAATCGCTACGTAGCATTCCTGCGCGGCATGAACCTTGGTCGCCGTCGCATTAAGAACCCGGAGTTGTGCGCGGCGTTCGAGGAGATCGGGTTCACAAATGTCGCGGCGTATCTGGCGAGCGGCAATGTCATCTTCGACTCGGACGATTCAGATCCCATGTCAGCGGCGCGTTCGATTGAGGACGGTCTGTGGGAATCTCTCGGTTATGAGGTCCCGACATTTTTGCGTAGCGCAGATGAGGTGCGTGCGATCGCGGGACATAAACCGTTCGCGGATGTCACCGAGGAAAGAGTCGGCAAGATGCAAGTGGTGATGATCGGCGACGAAGTAGATCAGTCTGACCGCGATTCGGTCTTGGAGTTGTCAAACGATGCCGACATGCTGGAGCTCACGAATCGAGAGCTTTACTGGTGGCCGAAGGGGGAGCTCCTAGATTCGCAACTCGATCTCAAAGCTATTGAGAGCATCGCTGGTCCGTTCACCATTCGGACGAAGAACACGGTGGATCGGCTCGCGGCGAAGTTTCTCCGTTCCTGAAACGTTAAGGCACATCGAATAGCAAAAAGTTACGCTCCCCCGCGCGTTTCTCATCGATATACTCGCCCTCGCCTTGATAAGTGACATTGTCGATGCCGAACTTCGCCATGTCCTCGATTGAAAACGCCCAGCCCGAGGTACCACTACCGCTCCATATCTTCCACGGCTCCGGCAACAATCCGTAGACCATGACATCAACACTGACTCCGATTTTCTCAAGGAACTCTTGTTCTTCCATTACCTCTATTGGTGTATCGTCCTTGAAACCTTCGATGAACTCCGTCCGGCCTTCGTCCGAAGGAGCTATGCCTCTTCTCGTAACGAATTGGTCGTAACTCCGACTCAGATGGTCGTGGAGAGTCGTTCCAGTCCTTTGGATGACGTATGCGGTTTGTTGTCCAGATCCATGCCAACCGACGATAGAGTTAGCTTTGATGGTTTTGTTTTTGGCGGCAGTGAAAATGTAGTTTGCGCAACTCGAGAAACACCAATTTTCTACGATTACATCGATGTTGTTTTCGTGAATCCAAGTACCGATTTTTCGACCGATGTCAGTCGTGCCTCCAGATGAATCTATCTGAACTGTTTTGATACTGTCTTCCTTGCCTTTAATCGCGCACAAGAATTGGCGATATGCCCTTGAGTTGATCCCTCCTCGGTAAAACAGAGTAGATTCAACTATAGATATGTCAACTACCGGTTCAAGCGCGCAGTCCAGAAGCGGCGCGTGAGTGGGCGTCGAGGGACCGGTCGGAGTGCTCGTGTCAGAAGGCACATCGAATAGCAATAGGCCACGCTCCTCCGCACGTTTCTCATCCATGTATTCGCCCTCGCCTTGATAAGTGACGTTGTCGATGCCGAACTTAGCCATGTCTTCGACTGAAATCGTCCAGCCCCGTGATCCACTACCGTTCCATCTCTCCCACGGCTCCGGCAACAATCCGTATACCATGACATCCACACTGACACCGATTTTCTCAAGGAACGCTTGTTCTTCGATTGCCTTTATTGGAATAAAGGCCTTGAAACTTTCGATGAAACTCTTCCGGCGATCGTCCGTAGGAGTTATGTTTCTTCTCGCGACGAACGTGTCGTAAGCCCCATTCAGATAGTCGTCGAGAGTCGTGCCGAGCCTTTGGATGATGTATCCGTATCGTTGTGATGATCCCTGTTGTGATGATCCCTGCCAAGCGACGATAGAGTCAGCTTTGATGGTTTTGTTTTTGGCGGCAGTGAATATATAGTTCGCACAACTCGAGAAGCATGAATTTTCTACGACTACATCAATGTCGTTTTCGTGAATCCAAGTACCGATTTTCTGACCGATGGTGCCCACCTCAGCAGACGAAGAGATGATGGAGAATCTACGACTTGAACCTATGGTAGTCATGCCACCAGATGAATCTATTTGAAATGTTTTGATACTGTCTTCCTTGCCTCTGATCGCGCACAGCAATTGACGATATGCTCTTGCGTTGATCTCCCCTCGATAAAACAGAGTAGATTCAACCACGGAGATGTCAGCTACGGGTTCTAGCGTGCAGTCCAGAATCGGAGCGTGAACGGGCGTCGGTGTTGCGGTCGGGGTGCTGGTAGCAGTGGGCTCAGGTGTCGGAGTTTGAGTGGGTGTCGGTGTGTTAGTCGACGTTGGCAAAGGTGTTGGCGTGTGAGTGGGCGTCGGAGCATTGGTCGGTGTGTTCGTAGGGGTCGGTGTGGGAGCGTTGGTCGACGTGGGTTGAGGCGTAAACGTCAGCGTTGGAGTACTGGTAGACGTGCCCGTGGATGTGGGCAGAGGGGTTGGTGTGTCGGTGGGAACGTGAGTGGGTGTCGGAGTGTTGGAAGGTGTGGGCGAAGGTATTGGCGTGTGCGCGGGCGTTGGAGATTCGGTGGGAGTGCTCGTCGAGGCGGGTTCAGGTATTGCTGTATGAGTCGGCGTCGGGACGGTGGTCTCGGTCGGCGCGGGAGTTGATGTTGGCGCTGGTGTGCTAGTTGATGTAAGAGCGATGGTAGGCGTGGGAATTGGTGTCGGGATCGGGGTTGGTTCTGGAGTCGGCGTTGGGACGGTTTGGGTACATCCGACGACCATGAGGATGGCGAGAAGGCACAAGACAAGCGCGGTACAGTGCAGGTTCAGTTTTGAGTTCGGCATGGTATCCATGAAGGAACGGGGCGATCAATGTGTAATGGGGTCGTGGGCCGAGTTCAAATAAGGAACGGGATTTAAGTCCGTGATCGATACGCCGTCTCATATTCGTATATTTCGAATTGAACCGCCGGATGCGTGATTGGCGAAATAATTCTACACCAGGAGGGGAAACAGCAACTTTGTCACAGGAGCATGAAGAGAGTTCGACCTTCTCATTGGGTTACAGCGATGAGTTTACGCAGATTTTGCGCCGTCGCAACGCCGAAACTCATGCCGCACATTTATTGCCGCATTTGAAATCCGGCTCGCAAGCGCTGGATGTCGGTTGTGGAGCGCTTGGCGAAGAGGTTTCTGTGAGGGCTGCGAGCTAATTTTGCGGCTCAACATCGATTCACGAGGATTGCCAAATCCTCTCAAACGTCATTTGTCCCGATCTCGCGTCGTCCAACATAAATACATCCGGATTGCTAAGTGATTTCCATCCACCAAAGCCGAACGTGCGATCCAACGAGTGCAGTACCAATGCCATCAAGTTGCCGTGTGTAACGACTAACGGCATCGAGTGACCGGCGGTAATAATCTCATTCAGCGCGGCCCAGGCGCGAGCCAAGACTTCGCGTGCAGATTCTCCGCCGGGCGCGCACAAGTCGAGGTCGTTAAAGGAGTCGCGCACCACTTCTTGCCAGTTTTGGAGGGGTTCTGAGGATAGGGTTCGTTCGTTCAAGCGGGGGGCGGTGTGGACTGGTAGATCCGAGATGCTTGCAAATGGTTCGATGCTTTGTCTGGCTCGTAGGTATTCGCTCGTAGTGATGTGATCGATGGGGTAGTCCGAGAGAAAATCGGCAAGGGTTTGGGCTTGTTGGTGACCGGTTTCGGTCAGCGGTGCGTCTGGTTCCTGCCCAGTGGCTTGACAGTGTCGGATCAGAAACACTGAGTGTCTAGTCATTTGGTTGGGAGTTGATTCAGTAGTTCGCCGACTCTGAAGATTTCGATCCAAGCCTCTTGCCGGTCTGGGTATGTTCCTTCGCCGTTGTGGTGACGTTTTCGATGCCGAGTGCTGCCATGTCTTCGATGGAGAATGTCCAGCCGTCGAAGAAGTAAGCAGGGAGCCCGGCGTCTTGATAGTCGACGCCGGTGAATCCGTAAATCAAGGCATGATCTTTGATGCCGGTGGTTTCTAGGAAGCGGCGTTCCTGTTCGATTTGATTTCTGATGAAATCTGACAACTCTTGGATTTCCTCGCCTAATCCTAGTTCGTCGGTGGATGTGCCGATAGTCAATTCGCCGCGGTTGACACGGCGTCTCAATGCCTCTTCGATCGTGAGACCCAAAGCTCTGGCTTCGTATTCGTCTGCCTGTGGAGAACCGTACCACCCTACGAGTGCAGATTCTTCGATGATTTTGTTTTTTCCGGCGGTGAAGATGTAGTTTGCGCAGACGTAGAAGCAGGATTTGTCGACGATGACGTTGATCTCGTTATCGTGGACCCATAGTCCAATTAGGATCGCTTCTTCCAAGAAGCCGTCGTCAGATGTGATCACGAGAGTGGTGATTTCGTCTTCCCTTCCTCGGATCGCGTTTAATAACCGGGAGTAAGCGTAGAAATCGATGAAACCATCAATAGTGACGGTGTCACTTTCGGCGGATATCGATGCTGGCTCAGGATCAATCCAAAATCCGGATTCAGAGTCCGGATCTGGTGTCGGTGTGCTTCCTGGAAGCGGAGTGGGTGTCGGTAACGGCGTTGGGATGACGGCGGGAGGGACGGTATCAGTAGGAACTTCAAAGACTGCAACGGAGAAGTTATCCAAAGCCTTTTCGCTCGGGTAGTCTCCCTCTCCCTGATAAGTGACGTTGTCGACGCCGAATTTTGCCATGTCCTCGATTGAGAAGGTCCAACCGCCGAATTCGGTCTGTTCTGTAATGTAGTAGTCGAACTGACCCGGCAACATGCCATACACCATCAGGTAAAGGTGGACACCGATCTTTTCTAGGAAATCTGGCTCGTTTTCCACGTCGTACATGTCGGCATTCACTATGCTTTGGATGAATTCTTCTTTGGTTAGACTTGGGGGCAGTTCGCCCCATTCCTTCATTTCGTCATAGTTGCGACGGTAGAGTTCCTCGAGAGAGAGCCCGTAGCCGGCGGCCATGAATTCGTCCTGTTGTTCCGAGCCGTGCCATCCGACGATGGCATCTTCTTCGATGATTTTGTTTTTGCCGGCAGTGAAGATGTAATTGGCGCACGAGGAGAAACAAATCTCGTCAACGATGACATCGATTTCGTGATCGAATATCCATTCGCCGATCAGCATTCCCTCATCTGTATCTCCGCCGGGGGAGTTGATCCGAATGGCAGTTATTTGGCCCTCTTTCCCGCGGACTGCAAACAAGAAATCGCGATAAGTTTCCGCCGGTTCGATATCGCCGACGAAGGAGATGGTTGATCCTTCGACTGTTATCGCCGTCGGGTTCGGTTCGTACCAGATGATGCCATCTTCGTCGGGAGTCGGAGTTGGTTCGGGTGAAGGTGTCGCTGACGGCGTCGGTACAGGCGTCTCGGTAGGCGCGGGAGTTGATGTTGGCGTTGGTGGCGGAGTTGGCGTGTTAGTCGATGTGGGAGTGATGGTTGGAGCGATGGTAGGCGTGGGAGTTGGTGTCGGGATCGGGGTGGGTTCAGGAGTTGGTGTTGGGGCGGATTGGGCGCATGCGACGGCCAACAAAAGGGTGAAGGCGCACGAAACGCGCGCTGCATGGGAAGAGACGGTTTTCACTGTTATTACGTTCGTTTCGCTTTGCACTCCGTTGCCCGGCCCCTCTGGATTCCGGCTTTCGCCGGAATGACGGTGGTTGTGCACAGCACCCCTTGGGCATCAAGTGGGAGGGTTGTGCACGGGTTGCCGACGGGTCAGCGTGACTGCGGAAATTGTCAGCGCTATGCTTCCGATCAGTACGAGAATCAGTAGAAGCGATGTCGAGGGGCGTGGTCCGCCGGTCTCAATGTCTGCGATGTCCGGGGCGGGCGTCGGCGGAAGCTCGTCCGCCACTTCGCCAGGCAACGCGACGACGGTGGTGGCGGAGAGCGTGCTCAAGTTTCCGCACACCCTCAGCTGTCCCTCCGACGATGCGAGATAGACCTTGCTGGTCAAACGCGTCAGCGTGGCATCTTCGTTGATCGCTCCGACCAACGTGTCGACCGCCTTGCGATAGAAAGGTTGGGGCAAGGGCATGCAGACCTCGCCGGGCTGGTGCAGCCGATAGTCGATCAGACGCGCGCCTTGAGCGTCCACGGCGTCGATGCGGCACTGGACGCCGTCGGCGATGAAGCGCGGGTCTTCGACGGGCTGCTTATCTTCGTCATCTCCCGGCACGCTGATGGAGATGCCGATCACTTCGTTGTTGTTGACGGCGCCGCGCGGTGCTTTGAAGGTGCAGTCCTCGAATACGAACTCGCCGCCGTTGCCGGGCGTGAAGACCTCGTAGTTCCGTCCGTCTTCATCCACGATGATGTCTGGGATATCGCCCTCCGGATCCATGGGTTCAGGCGACGGAGAAGCCTCGACCGGATGGCGCAGAACCGTAACGTCGAACACTGCGGTGCAACGGTCTATGGCGTCCTGTTCAGTCTCATATTCCCCCGCGCCTACACACACCGAACCGACTTCCAGTGCGACCCTGACACGATAGCGTCCCGGCTCGGTCGGCGCGGTGAAGAGCACGCGCCGATCGTCCGGCAGCTCGTTGCGGGCACAGTCGTCGTAGACGCGCACGCTCTCGGCGAACTCGCCACTGCCAAACCCGGACCGCTGCTGGACGTCTTCGTCGGTCCACTCGAACGTTATGCCGGGCTGATCGCCCAGAGAGTCGTCGCGGATGTCCTGCCGTCCGTACACCTCGACGCCGATGCGCGCCGGTTCGCCAGGTCGCAGGGACACTCGGCGTATCGACGGCTCGATGCGCAGTATGTCGGGCCACACGATTGGTCCCGGAGTGGGAGTAGGCGGCGGATTGATCGGCGAGGCGCGGAACTCGCGTGGCACCCAAGCCTGACGAGTGTTGATGATCGTGAAGGCGCCGGGAACAGTATCGTGCGGACGATAGATTTCGAGTTGCGGGGTGCTCACATCGGCATCCGCGCCCCAGCAGATCACAGTTCCGTATTCTTTGGTGGCGCAGGCGTGACGGCGTCCCATGCTGATCGCCACGAACCGAGTCTCCGCGTAATCGGTCGGCAATCTGAACTGTTGAACTGCTGTTGACCATCTATCGGGTCCCCAGCACTTCACGAGGCTTTCGGAGCCTATCCCACAGGTTGCTTGCCATGATGTGGCGACCGCCGAGAAGCGTTCTTCTGCGAACTCCTCCGGCACTTCTGCCAGATCCGAGAGTCCCCAGCACACCAATCGACCGTTGTCCGCACGGATCCCGCAGGTTTGATACCGGCTCGTCGAAATGGTGCTTAACGGAACATCCTCCAGCTCTGGAGGAACATCGGCCTGTCCGACATCAGCTTGACTGTCGGCATTCAAGATGGTTCTCACAACATTGCCGTCAGCATCCAAGTTGTTCTCGGCGCCCCAGCAAACTACCCGTCCCTCAGACTGTCCGTTCTGACCGTCCAGGAGCCCGCAAGCATGGTACCAGCCAGCACTTATCGACGAGAATGTCATACCTTCAGGCGGTGTCGCTTGCCCGTTGGAATTGTGTCCCCAGCAGAGCACTGAACCGTCGGCCTGACCGGGGGTTCGACCGTCCAAGATGCCGCAAGAGTGGAAAAAGGATGCCGACACCGACTTGAAGGTGTAATCGGTGGTGAGGTCTTCGACCAGTTGGCTTTGTGCCCTGAACTCCGGCCTAATGGGGAATGACCAACCTGATGCCTGCAGGTTGTTGTTGTATCCCCAACAGTTGACTCGTCCGCTGTCTCGAACCGCGCAGACATGCCGCTCTCCCATGTCGAGCGTCTTAAAGGGACCGTCCACGATGCCTGGCGACAAGGTCGATCCGCCCCAGCAGACTAGATCGCGACTTGCGCTGAGGCCGCAGTTGAAGTAGATACCGGATCCGATCTGCGGAAATCGATGCGGTGGCGGATAGGGGTGATCGGGATCGAATACTCGTCCATCCGGGACTACCTGTGGGCTAAGTGGATCGTAAGGTATCTCTGTTCCCCAGCAGACGATGTCTCCCTCGATCTGACCGTTCTGACCGTCTAGGATCGCGCAGGTGTGGTATTCTGCCGACACTACATCGCTGAAAGTGGAGCTCTGATGCTCGATCGGGACATCTGCCTGACCATATGCTCGCGAAACGCCAGATGCTTTGGTGGCGCCCCAGCAAGAGATCGTGGCATCGGTCTTGATGCCGCAGACGTGATACCATCCCGACGCAATCTTGGTGAACCGATCGGCTGATGGTTCACCGATGAACCGATCAGGATCGACACTGCCGAGCGCGGTGCCGATGATGCCATACTCATCGCTGCCCCAGCAAACGGCCTTGCCATCGTCTTCGCCACCATCGATCAGTCCGCAGTTGAAGTCCGAACCAGCATCGATATCTTTGAAAATCGTGGATAGGTAAATCTCCGGTACAACAGCCCTTCCAGCTGCAAAATCGTTTGACCCCCAGCATCTGACATTGGTTGATGTATCTCCTGGATCGGCAATCAAAAGACCACAAGTGTGTCTATTAGATGCGCTAATCTTGGCAAAAGCATCGTTCGAATAGTCATATGCTCTGAATAGAGGCAATGGTGAAGTGTAAAGCCCCGTCGAATCCCCTCTTGTCCCTGAAACCTGCCCATTTCCATCATAACCCCAGCAGACCAGTCCATCGTTGTCGGCTCTGATACCACAAGTGTGATATGTATTAGAGTCTATGGACTTGAATTTTATCGGAGAACCGTTGTCCGTAGGCGGGCTCAGCATGTTGGCACCGAAGCTATTAACTCCCCAGCACTGCACCGTCCCATCAAGTTTCAGGCCACAGGAATGACTCTGGCCAACGGCCACATCGGTAAATCCCCCAGCCCACATCGGAGCGAACCGGTTTGCACCCCAGCAACGGATATTGTTCGCCGCCGTCACGCCGCAGGTGGCATCTTCACTAGTGTCGAGACTGACGAAGACCTCGTCAGCCGCGCTGACCGGGTCGCCGGGATATATTCCACGCGGCACAGTTTGCGCCGTTGCCGTAGACATCACCGATAACACCGCTGAAGCGGTTATCAAGAAGGTTACGGCAATCAGAACTGTGAACCGCTTCAAAATCGGCACCAAGCTTCGAGTCTTAAAAACGGGGGGGGGGGGGGGGGGGGGCTTAAAACGTATCATTCCTCATAACGATCCGGAATCGTTAAAACTCCTGAACGAACCATCTTAAACCATCCTCTGGAAGTACAGACCATACGCCCGTTTCGCCGAGTTTGCGTTTGCGGAGGCCGTTGGGTTTAAGCCCGAGTTTAGTCTCAAAAACAACGCTGGTGCCGATTTCCTCTATCGGATGTGCGGAGCTATGTCGGCAAAAGACCGTCTTGGGGAGTAGCCCACGGCAATGTGGTTGTGAAAGCGAACTGCGGAGCACGCGGCATTTGGAGATTGTGCACGGGCACGTCGATTATTACCGGCGCGTTTAGTTCTAAGGCGTGGGGGATAAGCGTTGCTAGGTCCATTGGATGTTTCGCCCGAATGCCGACGGCACCAAACGACTCGGCGAAGCTGACGAAGTCTGGATTGTGCAGGTCAGTGTCGTAAGTCCCGTCGAACACTTCATCCAAGTCGCGTTCGACGTTGCCGTATGAGTCGTTGTTGAAGATAACGGTGACGACGTTGATACCGTATTTGACCGCGGTAGAGAGTTCAGATGCGTTGAACATGAAGCCGCCGTCGCCGACCATGCAGATCACCGGGCGGTCGGGTTGAGCGACTTTGACTCCGAGCGCAGTTGGGAAGGAAAACCCGAGGTTGAAAGAGTAGCCAGAATCGATATAAGTCTTGGGTTGGTTGACTTGATAGTGCGTTCGTGCGTACCAACCGAATTGAGTAACGTCCCAGATGATGAATGCGTCTTCGGGGATCGCTTGATTGATGGTCTCGATGATTTCGTAAGGCGGTTCTTTAAGCCGGATGTCGTAGTACGCGATCAGGTTTCGGGCCGCGGTTACGGCTTCGGCAGGGGAGGGTCGTTCTCCCGCACCAGCTTCGATCAGATATGGGATGAGCGCTTCGATGGTCGCCTTCGCGTCGCCGTGCAACGGGACGGTGTTGGACTGGATGCGAGTTAGATCGCCATCATCAACGTTGATGTTGACTAGGGTCGACGCCTCACCGGCCGGGTTGCCCAGAGAGAACCGTGCGCCGATGCCGATCACGACGTCGGCGGATTGCATTACCTCGAAGAGTTGGTTCATCGACGGTTGCTCGGCCATGGGACTGAAGCACGAGCCGTATGAGAGCGGATGGTTGTCGGGGATGGTTCCCTTGCCGCTGTTCGAGGTTACGACGGGGATGTTGGTCGCTTCGGCGAGTTTTACGAGGGCTTGTTCGGCGTCGGAAACGGTGACACCGCCACCGGCGTAGATTAGGGGAAGTCGGGAATTGGCGATGATTTGGGCTGCTTCACGCAGTTGTTCGGGGCTTGGAACGATGCGCGAGATGCGAGCGGGTTCACGGAGGACCACTTCCTCGCGCTCTACTCCGGTTTCGGGTGGGACTTCGATGAGGACGGGTCTAGGTCGGCCGGTGCGCATCTGCCTGAAGGCTTCGAAGATGGCATCAGGGACTTCTCGTGGCCTCATGACTCTCCGTTGCCACTTGGTTACAGGTTTCAATACGCTGGATTGATTCGCTACTTCGTGGATGCTCCCGATGTTTTTGTCGATTTGCGCGCGTGGGATCTGCCCTGCGATCAGTAGTACCGGGGAGCATCGTGCGTAGGCATTTGCGATTCCAGATGACGCGTTGTAGACGCCGGTGCCGGGGACGACTAGTGCGACACCTGGTTTGCGTGAAGCGCGTGCGTAGCCGTCGGCCATGTAGGTGGTTGCCTGCTCATGGCGCGTGGATATCATTCGGATGCCGGGTTCATCCCTGAGAGCTGCAACGATGCCATATATCTGGACTCCCGGGATACCGAAAACGACCTCTACACCTTCCTTGGCGAGAGATTTGACTAGAGCCTCGCCGCCGCTCAGTTTCACACCGTACTCCTTTCCGCAGAGCAAAGGTTTAAGAAATAACGAAAGTTAATCATCGTCTTCTGTGCCGCCATACCAATCGACCCGTTGGGCCTCAGGCGAGTCGACGTCGATGCTGAACTCCTCCAAAGCATCTGGATTCGGTTCCATGCCCAATCCCGGCCGACCGTTCGGATGGATGTGCCCGTCTCGGACATCGAACATCGGGTCGATCAATTTCTCAAACATCGGGAACCAGTGGTGGACGCACTCTTCGCGGTAGAGGTTGGGCATCGTCATGCAGGTCTGGAAGCTGGCGGCGATCGCGATGGGTCCGAGCGCGTCGTGCGGACTGATGCGGACGTACGCCACCTCTGCCATCGCCGCGATTCGCCTGATTTCACTGATGCCGCCGCACCATGCGATGTCAGGCATGATGTAGTCGACGAGGCGGTCGTTAAGTATCTGCCAGTAGTCCCACCGGGTAAAGTGACGTTCGCCGATGCAGAGGGGGACGTTGACGTTTTCTCGGACGTGTTTGAGGGCGTTGTGGTTTTCGACGTGTATAGGCTCTTCTAGCCACACGAGGTTTATGTGTTCTAGTGCTCGGCAGGCTTCGATGGCGGAAGCGACGTCGAAGCGGCCGTGGGCGTCGACCATCAGTTCGTAGTCATCGCCGACGGCCTCGCGTAGGCCGTCCATCCATCGGACGGCTTGGTGGATTGCGGCGGGATCGAGCCGTTCGACCATGAAGGCGCCACGGAACTTACCGTATTGCCGACGGGACGGAAACGGGTCGGTCTTGATCGCTTCAAAACCCATCTCCTTAGTGCGTCGGGCATCCTCCATCATCCCCGCGAGGTGGTCCTCGAAAGTATCCCCCTGCGATGTGTCGCTGACGTGGGTGTAGAGGGGGACGGAGGCGCGGACTGGACCTCCCAACAAGTCATAGATTGGGCGATCTAAGACCTTGCCCTTGATGTCCCACAAAGCGATGTCGATGGCGCTGATCAGGTGCGATACGAAGCCGCGACCGTTGAGATCGGAGTACATGTGGAATATGCGCTGCCAAATCTCCTCGATGTGGGATGCGTCGATGCCGATGACCCATGGCTTGACCGCTTCGATACCGCGGACAAGTTGCGGGTTGGCGATGTAGTCGGTACATTCACCCCATCCGGTAACGCCCTCGTCGGTTTCGACGCTGACGAAGACCCACGGCATAGTGTCCGGCATCTTGACGACATGTGGTTTTACATCTGTGATTTTCATGGTTGGATGGCCTTTGGGAATTCAAATGCGTGATAGGAGTAGTTTATCGGCATGCCGAATTTCACGGGTTAGCAGGTAGCTTCGCCACTTGTAGCAGATAAAAATAGTATTTATGTTACAATACTACGATGGTCAAGGGAACACGCAAGTGGATGATACTCAAGTCGACAGGCGTGGGATTGTTGTTGATCGGTGCAGTTTTGGGCATGAGCGCTTGGTTAGGAGTAAGTTTGGTCAAAGCGGCAAGCGTCGCGCAGGCTCTGGTCACGGTTGTTGCAATCGGCGTGGGTGGCGTATGGGCGTTCTATAAATTGGGCATATTCAGAGAACTTCAACCTCATTTGACGATTTCTCAAGAAGTAACCCACAGGAATCTCGGAAGTAATCACATTCATGTTTCCGTGACCGCCACGCTGTTCAACAATTCAAAGGTAGCGGTAGAAATCCGTCATGCGGAATTCAGGATTCAGCAGATATCGCCGTTTGAAGATGCAGAAATCAACGCACTTCACAAGGAATTCCTCGCTAAACCTAACAGTGAAAAATACTTACCGTTTCCATCGATTTTGGAGTACCGTCGTGAGTGGGATGTTAGCGAACTAATAATCGAACCCGGCGAAACCGAAACGGAAGTCTATGAATTCATTGTTCGCAACGAGTTTGAAACCGTTTCGGTCGATTCGTTTTTCGTAGACACAACTAACCTGGCAGATGCGAAAAACCCGAAAGGCTGGGTAGCGACATCTGTCCATGACATAAGATGATCAGCACGGAGGAATCGTATGTTAGGTGGAAAAAAGAGTCGGCGAATCAAGGCGATCAATACGCGTGGCAGGAAGCGACGCCCATCACCCAAACCAGTGGCAACGACTGATGGGCAACCGCCTGGTTCTCAGTCTGTGAAAAAGACCGACGATTGACTCAAAGATTCCCCAGGTTGTGTGTATTTTCGGATTGTGTCGGGACGGTCGGCCAACCTCAACTGATTGATCGATGAGCTCAATTAATCTGCCGCAATCGCGGATCCAGATAATCCCGTAACCAATCGCCGATGAAATTGAAGGCGAAGACCGTGAGGAATATGGCGGCTCCGGGCATTACCGGTACCCACCATGCGGTGGTGATGAACTCTCGACCGTCTGCGACCATGCTGCCCCACGCGGGCTGGGGCGCGGGTATTCCAACTCCAAGGTATGAGAGCACGGATTCGGTGAGGATGAGAGAGCCGATCTGGAGGGTGGCGATGACGACTATGGTGTTGACGACGCCAGGGAGGATGTGTCGGAAGGCGATGCGGATTTCTGATGCTGATGCGACGCGCGAACTAGCTACGTAATCCATGTTCTTGAGTTGGAGGGTCAGGCCGCGGGTTTGCCGGGCGAATATGGGCCAGGAAAAGATGGTGAGGAGGATGAGGACGAGTTCAAGACTGGCGCCGAAGACGACGGCTGCGACGAGCGCGATGAGGAGGAAGGGTGTGGCGTACACGAGATCGACGATCCGCATGGCGAATTCGTCCCATATGCCGCCGGCCATGCCGGATGCGATTCCAATTCCGCTTCCAATGACGCTACCGCAGATGATGACGATGAATGCGACCGAGAGGGATATGCGCGAGCCGTGGATTATGCGGCTGAGGAGGTCTCGACCGATTTTGTCAGCGCCAAGAACATAGTCCCAGGTACCTCCCTCTTGCCAAACGGGCGGCGCAGCGAGTTTGTCAAGTTCGCTCTCGAGAGGATGGTTTGGCGCAACCCATGGAGCGAATATGGCCATGACCGCGAGGCCTATCGCGATCATGACAGGTAATACGGGGTACCGTCGAAACCACCAATAGACAGTCCCTAAAACCGGGATCCGCGGCACGGACCGCCCGGTGGGCGTGTCGGGTAGTGGCGTATCACGAATCATAGATGCGGATCCTAGGATCGATGTACGCGTAAAGAAGGTCTGCCATCAGGCTCGAGAACAGGAACATCGCGGCGAATATGACGGTTATGCCAGTGACCAATGGGAAGTCGTTGTTTTTGGTGGCATCGACGGCGAGTCTGCCAAGGCCTGGCCAAGCAAACACTGTTTCGACGACAACGGTTCCGGTGAGGAAGCTTGCGAACAACACAGCAGCGACGGTGAGCGGCGCTATCAAAGCGTTTTTCAGTGCGTGTTTGATGATTACCGTTGAACCGGCGACGCCTTTGGCTCGGGCGAGTTTGATGTATTCGGAGTCAAGGACTTCGAGCAGCGATGAGCGCGTCAGCCGGGTCAGAGCCGCGGATCCGAGCCAAGCGAGGGTGGTGGCGGGCAAAACGAAGTTGGTCCAATCGCCGCGGCGGGACGTTGGCAACCAGTCGAGATAGACGGCGAAGACGTAGATCATGATGAGCGCCAACCAGAAGGGAGGTGCCGCTTGACCGACTAAAGCGAATGATCGCACCGCTATGTCGATCAGTGTCCCCCGCGTCACTGCCGATATCGTCCCTAGCGTGATCCCCAGAACAACCGCCATCAAATACGAGATACCCGACAACTGAATCGTCGCCGGAACCTTTTCAATGATTATTTTGAGCGAGTTGCGCTTGTGCCACAATGATTGTCCGAAGTCGCCTTGAACGGCGTTTCCAGCCCAGACCAGATATTGCACGACCATCGGTTTGTCGAGACCAAGCTCCCGTCCCCTCGCATCCCACACCTCCTGCGACCAGCGAGTCCCCTGCGTCATGTAGAGGAGCCGCGGATCTCCAGTAAGTCGCGAGAGCCCAAAGACGATCATTGAGATGCCAATCATCACGGCGATCATGTAGAACGCTCGACGTATGAGGAATCTAGCCACGGATCGCTTTCATTTCGAGAAGGTCTGCCGATGTCGACAATTGCCGCGTCGGTGAAACCGAGTTTACGGCATTAGCAGACGCTTACGCTTGGTCGGAGGGCGTCCGCCTCCATGCCCGGATCCACTACCGCTGAGGGACCGGGCATTAGAGGCGATATAACTCTTCGATTCGTCGCGGGTCTATTCGGAATCCGAGAGAACCAACGACTCCGGCCGGTTTGGCAGCACGTCTTGGGAGTTGTACGGGTCCCATTCGGCTACGGTACCAGCGACTGCGAACAAGTTGGCGCTGTGCTGGAACATCGGCAGGAACAACATCTGGTGCGACAGGTAGTCTTGCACTTCGATGTTGTTGGCGATGCGCTGGTCTAACGAGCGCTCAGTGGCATTCGACAGTCCGGTGTCGCAAACGCTTTGCTCCATCGTGAATCCCACGATGTGACCGGCCGCGGCGCAGATGTACCTCGCCGACGTCGCACCTGGTATCCAGTTGATACCGTGCGTGAACGGAACGTTGATCGTCTTGTCCACAGTCTGAGGTCGTCGCGCGGCATACTCTGTCCGGTCGATCGTTACGTCGATACCGAGTTGGCTTCTCCACATCTCAGCCACTGCTTCAGCCGCGGCAATCGTTCCCGGTGAGAACGTGCTTGGAACCCAGATCTCCATCTCGAAACCGTCAGCGTAACCGGCTTCTGCCATGTACTGCTTCGCCTTGGCGACGTCGTGCGGGATGTTCCACTCGTCTTTGTGCATC
Source organism: Dehalococcoidia bacterium (assembly GCA_965232825.1). Lineage (GTDB taxonomy): Bacteria > Chloroflexota > Dehalococcoidia > Lucifugimonadales > Lucifugimonadaceae > Bin127. The sequence goes on from OZ247429.1 coordinate 2,123,817, forward strand.
GGGTCGTCCGGCAGGATGTTCTGCCAGGCGTAGATCACGCGCCCGAGTCCATCAAGAACGTTGGTGATGATCGACTCGCGGTCGACTGCCATCGCCATCGCCCATCGGACTTTACGAGCGTTCTCCATCGAAGTCGGGTCGTCAGGGTCACCGATCCACGGATAACCTTCTGACAGTCCTTCTTCCCAACCCGGTCGCGGCATTGTTCCGCCCTCACAGTCAGCGCATTGCGTTGACCAGTAGTTGCCGGCCATCTGGAAACCCTGTGGCCTCGCGATGCCGATCTCTTGGACAGATCCGCCGATGTCGGTCACAACTTGGTTGATGACCTGCGGGCTGAGCTCACCAATGTCGATCTCACCCGCGCGCAGAGCGGCCTCACGGGACGCGGCTTCTGGCATGTGGACTAACTTCACGGTTCCGACGGACGGTTCGATACCGGTCCAATGGTCGCGAACAGATTCAAGGACGACTTGGTCGTCGGCGACCCACTCGCTGGCCAGATATTTTCCAGTGCCGACCGCTGTAGTGCCAAAGCCTTCGGGACCTAACTCGTCAAAAGCCTTCTTGCTGACAATCACGATGCCGTTAAAGCCAGCGTTGCCTTGCAACCAAGCCCAAGTCGGGTCGAAACCTCCGGGGACGATGTTCTGGCGGACGGTCAGATCGTCGATGACATCGAAACCGGCCTTCATCTCAGGGCCGATCTCCTCTGCGCCGTTGTTGACGGAGTCTGCAGCAAACGCGGAGTTGTATGACCAAGCAACGTCTTCCGCGGTCAGGTCACCCCAATCGCCTCCGTTGTTGTGCCACGCCACATTCTCCCGGATCTTGAAGGTGATGCTGTTGAAGTCCGAAGCGACTTCCCATGATTCGGCCAAGCCGAGGTCGGATGGAGAGTACGCGGTATGGTCTTGGGGCGGAGGGGTCGGTGGACTGACGTGCGGTGCCCGAACGATCGTCTCGAAAATCGAGAGGTCCTTGCCGATGCCACCCGTTGCGCGGATGTCTCGACGAGGCTCTTGAATTAGCGGGGGAACTTCGCCGACCGCTATCGTTACGGTACCTTCAGACGCAGGCCCGGAGTCGTCCGTGCAGGCGATCGCGGCGAATGCCGCGAGGGGTATCAGGATGGAACTCCCGAGTATCAGTAAGAGTGTTCGGGGATCGTGGCGAAACATAGTTCGCATCACATGCCTCCTTCTATCGTGACGCATCAACGTTCTTTGCGTTGCAGATTTCGACGCGTTTCCTTTTTGTCAGGAACGAACACAATAATGCCAGTGTTGCGAATGCCGATATCCGCAGTGTTCGCTACCTGATTTGTTGCAACAGTTTACCCTACGATTTGGTGATGCGCGCGGTGAAAAACCCACGTTTTGCACGGGCCAGGTTGAGGTGCGAAAGTGATTGGGTCACACCTTGAGTGGTGCCTGTCACCTCGGTTCCGCCCCCCTCGATCTGTTGACGATCCTACGGGTTTCGCCTGCTGGCGGCCCTTCAACTATGTAACGGAGGCGATTACGCAGTGCTACGATTAGGAGCGTGAAAAGGTGTGACGGAGATCACGGCGCGGTGTCACGGTGAGACTCCATATCGGACCGAATTGGTACGGATCAGGATATATATGTCGTGTTGAAGCAGATCATTTATTCAACCTTAGGATTGTTCGCGTTGTCGAGCCTGTTGTTCGCGTTTGCTTGCACAAGTTCTGAACCGGTGCCACCGACGCCGGGATCGACCCAGACAGTAATCCCAGAACCGCGTGAGGTCCAAGTCTTGCCAACGGTTGAGCCGACGAAGGTGGTTGAACCGTCGGCGACGCCAATCCTGCCCACGGCGACCGTCGAACCGACCTCAACCCCAGAACCAACGGTGACCCCGGAACCGACGCCTACGCCATCCCCGGAACCGACGGCGACTACAGTGCCTACCCCGGTGCCTCCGACGCCGGATCAGATTGCATTGTCTGCTATCTACCGCGATCTGGGTGGTGAGCGCTGGATCCGGAACGACGGTTGGTTGAGCGATGATCCGATCGGAGAGTGGTATGGAGTTACGACGGAGGGCGAACGCGTAGTTGCGATTTCGCTTCGTGATAACGGGTTGAGCGGTGCGTTGCCTTCTGAGATCGACGGATTGGCCAACTTGCGGATTTTGGATCTGGAAGGAAACGAAATTTCAGGTGCGATACCAGAGGAGATTGGCGGTCTTGCGAGGCTGAGGGAGTTAAATCTATCGGGCAACGTGTTAACCGGGAATTTACCCACTCAAATTGGGAATCTGACTGGTCTCGAATTGATTTCGCTAGACGTCAATTACCTTGCCGGTGAGATTCCGAGTTCTATCGAAAACTTGGTCAACCTTCAGCATCTGGGTTTGTCGGAAAACGACCTAACCGGTTCCATCCCATCGCAGATCGGCAATTTGACGGATCTGGCTTACTTAGATTTGAGCGACAACGAACTGATGGGCGAGATACCTTCGATTCTTGCCAACCTGAGCAGTTTGCTCTGGCTTGATTTGTCGAACAACGAGTTAAGCGGTGAAATATCGGCGAATCTTGGGGGTTTTTCGGTCCTTGAGGGATTGTTGCTCGCAGGCAACCGATTTGTGGGCAGGGTTCCTCCTGAAATTGGCGAGTTGCATCTACAGGAGTTGCGGATCGCCGGAAACGATTTCGGCGGATGTGTGCCTGAATCATTCTTGGTTCCGAGTTTTCGCCAAGGTCTAGTGAATGACATTGCCGATTCGGGTTTAGCTTATTGCAACAAGATGGATAGAGACGCACTGACGGCTATCTACGCCGCCGCGAGCGGAACCAAGTGGCTGAACGACGGGAATTGGTTAAGCGACGAGTTCGTCGGCGATTGGTTCGGCGTCACAACCGATAACCAAGGTCGGGTGATCCGATTGGAGCTAGGTTCAAACGGACTGGTTGGTTCGATCTCGCCGGCGATTGAGGGGTTGGAGAAGTTGCAGGTGTTGGATCTTGGCGGCAATCGATTGGCTGGACAGTTGCCCGCTGAGATCGTAGAACTCGGAGAACTTACGCATCTGATATTGGGGGACAACATGTTGCATGGCCCAATACCGCGTGAGATCGGGGCGCTACACGACCTGCGAGTTTTATCGCTTTCGAGCAACGAGTTGACTGGGGAAATACCTGCAGAACTTGGGGATTTGGATGGGGTCGAACGCGTGGACCTTTCTCGCAATGAATTGGTCGGCACGATACCGTCTGGCATAGGCAATTTGGAAGACCTAACGGAATTGAACCTTGGTCACAACAGTCTGGCGGGCGAAATTCCTCGCGAAATCGGGTTACTGGACAATCTCGCATCGTTGGATATTTCGAACAATGATTTAACCGGTGAGTTGCCTTTGCAACTTCGGGGTCTGAGGCTCGACGTTTTGCGGATAGCACAGAATGAATTCACCGGGTGCGTTGTCGTTGACATCCAATCGGCGTTGTCAGGGACATCACATGACTTGGAGGATGCGGGTTTGCCGTTCTGCAGGGATGTTGCAGTCAATGCTCTGAATGCACTGTATGAGTCGACGAACGGTGCCAATTGGTTCAATCGGGCGAACTGGTTTAGCGACGCGCCGTTGGATGAGTGGAATGGTATCGAGACTGACGAACTCGGGCGCGTGATCAAGATCAATCTTTCGCAGAATGGGCTTGCGGGGTCGATCCCGAGCGAGATCGCTGATTTGATGAGACTCAGGAAGCTGGACTTTAGCCGAAACGCGGTCGAGGGCGAACTGCCGGTTGAGATCGCTGAACTCGCCGAATTACGTGAGTTGGTCCTGTTCGAAAACCGTATCTCAGGGACGATACCGCCGGAGATCGGTAGCTTATCGGAATTGACGAGATTGAATCTGAGTTTCAACGACCTTGCGGGCGCGATACCGCCGGAGATCGGGGAGTTGGCGGGGCTTGAGACCTTGGCGTTTGCTGGCAATCTCCTTGAAGGCGAGGTACCGAAGTCGTTGGGTGGCTTAAGCAGACTGACGGAGTTGTGGCTCGGCGAGAATAAGTTGTCGGGGTCGATACCGCTAGAGCTAGGTGCGCTTGGCAACCTCGAATCGCTTAGTTTGGTTGCGAACGATCTCAGTGGCGAGATTCCGCCGGAGGTCGTCAATCTGCACAAATTGGAAACGTTAGATTTGGCTGACAATCTGTTGAACGGTCCATTGCCACAAGGGTTCGGAAACTTAGTGAATCTAATGGACCTTAAATTATCTAGGAATATGTTGAGTGGGGAGTTGCCATCGGACATCGGGAACTTAGTGCGGCTGGAGAGGTTGTATCTGGAAGAGAACGAATTCACTGGGAGGATACCGCGCGGGATTGGGATGTTGGCGAACTTGGATCAGTTGGTGTTGTTCGGGAATCGACTCTCGGGAACTATCCCACATGAGATAGGCGGGTTGCAACGAGTTCGGGTGATATTCCTCGAAGGGAATATGTTGGCAGGCAAGCTTCCCGCGGAGTTGGGTGAACTACGGTCGTTGGAGCAGTTGGGTTTGAACTCCAACGAGTTGACGGGTAGCATCCCGCCACAATTGGGCGGGTTGCGGGAGCTGAATTGGTTAGGGATGGTGAACAATGATCTGACGGGTCAGATACCGGAAGAATTCGGCGAGTTGCGGAACTTGGAGACTCTAGATCTCGCCGGGAACCGATTGACGGGTGAGATTCCGCCGCAGTTCGGTTTCCTCCGCAAACTTCAAGCGTTAACGATATCGGGTAACGATTTCACTGATTGTGTGACGAATGCTCTTGAGGGTTGGTTCGGGCGCGCAGGTTTCGAACACGACCTGACCGACGCCCTGCTGGGCTTCTGCGACAAAGTCGAGAGAGATGCGCTGATCGCTCTCTACCTCTCGACAAATGGGGATCGTTGGTTGGATAACGAAGGTTGGTTGACCGATCGACCGATCGAGAGTTGGTTCGGGGTTTCGACGGATGATGACGGACGGGTCACGCACATTGAACTGCCCAATAATCTATTGACCAACAGCGTGCCATCGGAAATAGGGGACCTCAATAAACTAGTAGCACTGAACCTGTCCGAAAACTCAATTGTTGGTGAGATTCCCGCGGAAATAGGCGATCTGGCGAATTTAAGGACATTAGATCTTCGCCGAAACCTGCTCACAGGCGGTATTCCTTCTGAAATTGGTAATCTCGCAAACTTGCACAAATTGGAGCTGTCACACAATTTTCTAAGCGGTCCGATCCCGGGTTCGATTGGCCGATTGCAGAGGCTGGTTGACTTATTATTAGGTTCGAACGACCTGACGGGGCGGATCCCCCCTGAAATTGGCAATATGGTGAATGTCACTCACATTCACTTGGATTTCAACGCGTTGACGGGTGATATCCCTGAGGAGATTGGCGATTTGCCGAAATTGTCGGTTGTCCTCATGTCCGGCAATCAGTTGACCGGTCCCATACCGTCTGAGATAGGCAATTTGATGAGTCTGCGCGAAATCAAGCTAGATCACAACCGTTTATCTGGAACTATTCCAGTCGAAGTAGGCGAATTGACGAGGCTCGTATGGATCAGCCTAATAGGCAACAATCTTCGCGGACGGATTCCGCAAGAATTCACGGAGTTGCCTAATCTCCGAGGGTTGACGCTACGAGACAATCGCTTTACGGGTTGTATTCCGTCACGGCTGATGCAGTTGCCGGGCAACGATCTCATGGAACTCGGTCTGCCGAGATGTCGCGGTTGATTTGGGTTAGCTTCGGGTGTTTGGCGGTCTGAATTACGCGCCGTTGTCGGATGGCTCGTCGATGGCTGGCACGGTTCTCATGGCGCGGATGGTGGTTTCGACAGGTTGGGTTTCGGGTAGCTCTTTGGTGGTCTGGACGCCGAGTTCTGGGAATCGGCGGGCTTGAGTTAGTACTCGAGATTCGAGGGAACCTACGCCTTCGTTGTAGCGGTTAACGGCGCGATCTAGGTGGCGTCCGATGTCGGCGTAGTGCCCGGCAAATACTTCCAGTCGGTCGTGGAGTTCGCGTCCGATCCGGGCTACTTCGTTAGCTTCGTCGGCGATTTTGCGTTCTTGCCAGCCCATGGCGACGGTCTTGAGGAGTGCGACTAGGGTGGAGTGGGTGCTGATGACGACGTTCTTTCGGAGGGCGAGGTCGATTAGGTTGGGACGTCGTTCGACGGCGGGGGGAAGTGCGAATTCGGGAACGACCATCACTACGAAATCTGCGGAGTCGGGTAGCTGGCTCCAGTACTGTTTGCTGGCTAAGGAGTCGGCGTGGTTTTGCATGTGTCGGGCGTGCCGATCGAAGTGACGCGCGCGTTCGGCATCGTCTGTGGTGTCTTGTGCTTCGATGAGTGCGACGAGGGAGACTTTAGAGTCGACAATGATGTCTCGCTGGTGAGGCATGTGGACGATGAAGTCAGTGCGGCCGCCTTGGTTGTCGGATGCTTGGGTGTCGTAGTGGATGCCTTTCACCAAACCGGACAGTTCAAGGGCGCGTTCGACTTGCATTTCGCCCCATTGACCGCGGGCTTGCGGTTTGGTGAGAGCGGTTGAGAGGGTGCGGGTCTCGGAGGCTAGCGATTGGATCTGTTGTTTGAATGCGCCAGAGGTTGTGGCCCACTCGCGGTCGAGTTTTTCGACTTTGTCAGACAGGGGTTTGAGGGTCTGTGAAGCACGTTCGATGAACTGTTTCTGCTGGTTGGCGAGGGTTTCGGACGACATTGTTTTGAAGCGGTCGCTGAAGAGCTTTTCGAGTTGGCCTCGCTCTTCTATCCGCTCGTCGGCATTTTTGAGTTCGGTATTCAGGTTCGAGACTTTGGCGGTCAGGGAGTTGACTTGGTCTGTCAGTTTTGCGGATTGTTTGCGGAGGTTTGAGTTGTCCGTATTTTCTTTTTGCAGGGACGCAGACTTGGCTTCGAGTTCGGCTTTTAGACCGGAGATTTCGGCGGTTAAGTTTTGAACTTGGGCTTGGAGGGTGTCGCGGTTTTTGGAGACCGTCCCCATCTGGTCGGAGATGCGTTTTTGCAGTGCTTGTTCGTTGGCGAGGTCTGAGGTAAGTTTGGCGTTTTGGATTTCGAACCGGCGTGAGGTTTCCAAAGCTTGGCTTGCTGCATCGAGATTGATCTTGATGTTGGCTAGTTCGGACTCGGCTTTGGCTTTTTCTTCGGTTAATTGAATGAGGTCAGGAGAATCTTCGCTGGTCTCTCGGCCACTGCGACGACCGTAAACAATGAACCCGACCAATATGAATGAACCAACTATTGATGCGCCGATGATTGCCGCCGAGATGGTGATGCCTGCGTCCATGGTGGAAGATTGCCTTTCTGTGCCGCGGCGAGTCGGTGGGAAGAGGCGCGCTGCCGGCTATTCGCTGAGTGCGAGCATCCGATTCACGAATCTGTGAACCTTCTCGCGGTCGATTTCGAACTCGTAGTCTTCCATGAAGCCGTGACAGAAGTTGGCGTGCATTGCGCGAGCACCAGCAAACATGTCGGATAATCCAGGGTCTTCGCCGTCAACCGCGAATTCCTGAACCGCTAGGATCATCGCGCGATGTCCGCTGGATTTCATGCAGCGCCTGTGCATTTCGGCGATTACGACGTGCGAGGCTGCTCCCCAAAGCTTCTCGGATGCTTGGAGCATATCTCCAGATTCGTATTCGCGGTCGGCTTCCGCTAGAAAATGGCGTGCCGGTTCGATGTGTTCGGTTGCTAACATCTTGATTGAGTATTCTAACGTTAACGCGTTCCCGCCTTCGCGGGAATGACGGATTGATCGTCGGAATGACGGGAGAGACAAAATGATCGTTGATGTCCATACACACTTGCCGAGTCACCTGGATACTGTGCCGGAGGATGAGATGTTGACGGAGACGACGATGCGGTCGGGGGAGACGGTGCAGTTGACGAACAGCATCGACGACTACTACAACGACATGTCGCCGGTGGATAAGACCTTTATCTTCGGGATAGCTCCGCGGCCTTGGAAGCCGGAGGAGCGAGTGTTGCGTCAAGGCGGGTGGGACCCAACTCTCAACCACAACGACATCGCTTCGATCACTGCCAAGAGCAACCCCGACAAAACGATTCCGTTCATGTCGTTGCATCCGTTGGACTCGAACTGGGAGGATGAGTACGACCGATGCGTTGGCGAATTGGGGTGCAAGGGGATCAAGCTGGGGCCGAATTATCAGGACTTCGATCCGACATCGCCGGAGGCTTTCCGGTTGTTCGCCCGGTTGGAGCACGACGAGATCCCGATCATCTTCCATCAGGGAACGTCGCCGATGACCGAGGCGCCGTTGACGTATGCGCATCCGCTGACGACGGAGAAGGTGGCGATGGCGTTTCCGAAGTTGAAGATGGTGCTGGCGCATCTGGCGCATCCATGGCAGGTTGATTGCATCTCGGTTGTGAGGAAGCACCCGAACGTGTGGTGCGACGTTTCGGCGCAGTTCTACCGTCCGTATTCGTTCTGGGAGGCGATGTTGAAGTTCCACGAGTGGGGTTCAACCGACCGGATATTATTCGCGTCGGACTGGCCGGTGACGAGGCCGCAGGACAATATCGACAGCCTGCGGGGATTGAACAAGTTCGCGAAAGACCATCATCTGCCCGGTATCCCGGAGAACGAGATCGAAGCGATCATCAATCGTGACGCTTTGGATGTATTGGGGGTTGATTGAGGGATTTGTGGCCTGAAGCTGGCCTATCCCGTCAAGCGGTATGGGGTCAGCGGGATCCGGCGACATGGAGAAGTATGGAATAGAATACCTACGGTTCAATCTTCTTAAGGAGGGCAATGATGGATTTTGAGTTTGCGATAGAGGGGTCACAGTGGTTGGGCGTGGTGATCGGGTCCGTGTTGTACATGGTTCTGTCGATGGTCTGGTACATGCCGAGGGTTTTCGGGACGATTTGGATGAACGATGAAGGGTTGGACGAGGATGTGTTGCGCGAAAATGCATCGCCGTTTATGTACATCGTGACGTTTGCAATGGCGTTGATTTCCAACATCTCGATAGCGCTGATCTTGAGTCATGTCGGCGGCGGATGGATTAATGGACTTATCGTGGGGTTGCTCATGGGTGTTGGTATAGCCGGTATGGCGATTGGTCCGCACTATTTGTTTGCCCTGAAGAAACGTCTGGCTGTGATCCAGATGGCGCATGCCGCATTGTTGATAACGGTCTCAGGCGTCATCATCGGTGCGTTAACTTAGACAACGTCATTGCACCAAGATTAGAAGGATCGTTTTCATGCCGCCGTTCGTTAGCGAAGACCTCGAAGACTACGTCACCGCCCACACTTCACCGCCGGACAGCGTGTTCGACGATATCGCCACAGATGTCAAGGCGACTGGAGGAGCAGCCGGCATGATGTCGGGTCGCACAGTGGGTTACTTTCTGAACACGCTGGTCACGATCAGCAATGCAAAGCGGGTGTTGGAGGTGGGGACGTTCGTGGGTTACAGCACGTTGATGATGGCTTGCGCCCTGCCCGAAGATGGTGAAGTGATTACTTGCGACGTGAGCGAGGAGTTCACGAGTATCGCACGCAAACATTGGGCGAGGCATCCCGCAGGGAACAAGATCGATCTTCGATTGGCTCCCGCCACTGAGACTTTGGACACACTGTCGCCCCCGTTCGATTTGGTGTTCATCGACGCCGACAAGGTGAACTACTCGGTTTACTACGAGAAGGCGCTCGGACTATTGGCACCCCGCGGCGTCATTGTCGTCGATAACGTCTTGTGGGGCGGCCGCGTCCTAGGCCCGGACGACCCTGAAAACGACGATGAAGAAGGGGCTACGAAGTCGATTAAAACCCTGAACGAGATCGTTCAGGCCGATGATCGGGTCGTTAACGTGATGCTCACGGTGCGGGACGGTATGATGTTGATTCGTAAGCGGGACGCGCATTTGAGTTAGTGGTTGATGGCGCCGTGGTGAGGGCTTGGAGAAGTGCGGGAACGCCTTGGCCAGCGGTCATCCGGATCGCAACATCGCAGATCGACGATAGTTTGGTCGGATTCGGGTTGATCTCGATCAGCTTGGCGTCGGGATTTGATTCGGCGGCGCCATTGTGATTGCCTTTCGACCGATGCCGGGCGATCCAGAGGAGGCCGGAGGCGGGTCTGACGGTCGCGGAGGTGCCGATGGCCACGACGCAGTCGGCGCGATCGATTTCGGCCTTGGCCGCGGCCATGACCTCAGGTACGATTGGCTCCCCAAACATGACGGCGTCGAACTTCACGGGTTCCCCGCAGTCTTCGCAAGGATCCGGTGCGAAGAGCGGCACGAAGTCGTTGAGATCGGTGCGTTTTGAACACCCGATGCAACGCAAACGAGATCGGTTGCCATGGATTTCGATGAGCGCTGCGCCCATTCCAGCCTTTAGGTCTAAGCCGTCGATGTTCTGGGTGATCACCGATTTGATGTGTCCACGGTTGACGAGTTCAACGAGAGCGTAATGACCGACATGTGGTTTGGCTTTGCGAAGCGACTCGCGGAGTTCAAGAATGTGCTCGTCGATCTGAGCGTTAATCTGACGATCCCAGTACGCTTCTGGATCGGTCTTGAATTGGCGGTAGCCGTCCATCGATGGTGTGCCGTATTTTGTCCACAGGCCGTCAGTGCCTCGGAAGGGAGGGATGCCGCTTTCGACAGACATGCCCGCACCGGTCATAGCGACAACGTGGTTGGAGTTGGCAATCAGTTGGGCGGCAAAGTCAACGTTAGAGGATATCGGTGCGAGATCGGGAGATGTCCTTCTGATTGAGCGCATGACGACATGGTAAGTTACCAAGGATTGCGACGAAATGGATCGCAAGACTGTTGGAATAAATCGGTTGTAAACCCGAGATCCGCCAAAAAAAGAAAAGTGCTAAACTTCCCCGTCCGCCACCCGCCCCAAGAAGACGTCGGTGAGGATGTCGGTTTCTTGGACGGTTTCGGGTGTGCCGTCGTGGGCGATGCGGCCGTTGTTGAGGACGTATGCCCGATCCGCGATGTCTAGGATGCCTTTGATGTTGTGCTCGACGACCATGATGGTTGTGTTTAAGGTTCGGCTGATCTCGGAGACCTTTTCGAATACTTCTGAGACGATGATGGGTGCGAGACCTAATGTCGGTTCATCGAGAAGCAGCACGTCGGGGCCAGCCATGAGTCCACGACCGATAGCGAGCATCTGCTGTTGGCCGCCGGACATCGCGCTGGCGTAGTCACTACTTTTGGTTCGGAGGATCGGGAACAGGGCGAATATCGAGTCCAAGCGCCGTTGCTGCTCGCCAGGGTCGCTGACGTGTAGGCATCCCATCCGCAGATTCTCTTCGATGGTGAGATGGGTGAAGGCGCGTCGACCTTGGGGTACGAATGCAATTCCCTGCTTAACGATTTCGTGCGTCGCAACGTCTAAAGGCTGTCCTCGAAGAAATACGGTGCCGCCGACTACTGGCGCGAGACCCATAATGGCTTTAAGAACGGTTGATTTGCCGGCACCGTTGGGACCCATAACGGCGACCAACTCGCCTTTTTTAACCGCCAAGGACACTTCGTGGAGACCGACAACTGCGCCGTAGTGCACGGAAATGTCAGCCAGCTCCAAGAGGTTGGAGGTATCGGCGGAGCCGTTTGTCTCCGCGGCAGTGGATGTTTCGCGTGGTTGGGTCATATTTCGAGGGTGCAGGCCGAGATTCAAGTACCGAGGTAAGCTCGGATCACTTCGGGCCGATTCAGGATTTTGTCGACTTCACCGGACATTAGGAACCTACCGCTTTCGAGCACAATGATTTGGTCGGACAACTCCCGTACGATGTCCATATTGTGCGAGATGAAGACGACGGTTCGACCGCTGGCGCGGAGTTCGCGCAGGAGGTCTTTCACCCTTTCGAGCATCTGCGGGAAGAGCCCGGCGAATGGCTCGTCGAGGATGTAGACCTGCACTTCTAGCGCCATCGCCCTTCCGATCTCGAGGAGCTTTCTTTGTCCGTAGGACAGATCTTCGGCCATCGCCTCACGTTTCTCCCACATCCCTACTTTCTTTAATATCTCTTCGGTTTTTTTCCGATGGTCAGCATTGGAGCGCTCAATCATGGATGCCCAGAGCTTGCGATTGGTTAACACGACCATCATGTTGTCCCATACCGTCATCTGGTTGAAGAGCCGGACTTCTTGGAAGGTGCGGGTGATGCCGTGTTCGGGTGTTTCGTAGGCGTGAATGACTTCGAAGAAGTTGGTCTCGATCTTGACGATGCCTTGGTCGTAGGGCAGAACGCCGGTAAGGAGGTTGACGAGTGTCGACTTGCCGGAGCCGTTGGGCCCGACGATGCTGGTGATTCCAAATATCGGTATCGTCAGGGTGACGTTGTCCAATGCCTTTACCCCGTCGAATTGTTTGGTGAGGCCGATGGTTTGGATCCCGAAGTATTCGCTGGGGTCGATGTGGCGATGCGTCACAGCTTGTACCTCCCAGCCAATCCCTGAGGTCTGAAGAGCATTAGCAGCACTAATAGGACGCCCAACACCACTTGTCGAGCCTGTCCGACGAACTCGGACGGCAGGAAGGGAATGAATCGCATGCCCTCTTCGAGTAGCACGAATGCCAATGCGCCGAGCAACGAACCGCGAATGGAGGCCAGACCGCCGAGTATGACGATCGAAACTAACAGCATCGACTCGAGAAGGATGAAGGAGTTCGGATCAACAAACGTGGTGAAACTGCCGAACAGTCCGCCTGCCAACCCGGCCATCATCGCCGATATGACCCAAATTGCCAGTTTGTAGAACGTTGTTCGATATCCGAAGACCTGCGCGACCTGCTCGTCTTCGCGAATAGCTTTCAAGACGCGACCGAACGAAGACGATACGAGGAACCAAGATATGCCAACAACGATCAGCAAAAATACGGCACAGAGAATCAAGAAGTCGAGTTCGCCGCTGACTTCCCAGCTACCGATTTTAGGTCGCGCCACGTCGCGGATGCCGTAGGCACCCCTGGTGAGACCGCGCCAGCTCAGGAATACGTTGAAGGCGATGATTGCGAAACCGAACGAGACGAGCACGTAGATGTCGTCTCGGAAGCGATTGAATACTGCACCGACAGCTAACGCGACGGCACCTGCCGCGATGACGCAGACGGGCAACGCGGCGAAGAATGGCCATCCGAATTGTGCTATCGCCTCGGTTCTGAGCAGTTCGTATGAAGTGTCGGAGGTCAGTATCGCCATCCCGTAGGCGCCGATGCCAAAGAAGCCGATGTGACCGACGGAGAGGAGACCGGTATAGCCGACGACGAGGTTGAGGCTTACGGACAGAATCGCCCAGATGCAGAATACAGTGCCGAGTGTTACGGCGAAACCGGTGCCTTGCCAAAGCGTGATTATCACCGCCCAAGCGATGACAAACACGTTCGCGTACAGCTCGATGTCACCGTTTTCGCGGAGGGCCGTCATTCCACGCGCCATTAGAGACGCGTTCGTGGTTGTCGGGCTGCTGTTCATTGGGTCATCGCTTCGTCGGCACTATTTTCTCGGCAAGATGCCGGTGGGCCAGAAGGATAGGAACAGGATCAAGACGACGAATGAGACAACATCTCTCCATTCTCCAGCCAGATCCCAGATCCCGAACTGCTCGATCATGCCGAGGATGAAACCGCCGAGAATTGCGCCTTGGAGGTTGCCGATGCCGCCGACCACTGATGCTATCCAACCCTTCAGCAATAGGAGGAGACCCATGCGCGGTTGGATCGCGGTGTCGTGTCCGCTAAGCAGTCCGCCCAATGCGGCGAAGACGGCGCCGATGAAGAAGACGATTGCGATGATTACGGTGGTGTTGATGCCAACGACTTTGGCCACCTCTTCGTCGTCGCCGATGGCTCGTACGGTGCGTCCAAATGTGGTCATTTTGAGCAGCCATAAGAGCCCAACAAAGCCGACAAAGGCGATCGCGATCGTGAAGACGTTGAAGCCTTTGATGCTGGCACCGGCGACTTTCCAAGTCTCGTTGCCGAAGGGTTCCGGCAGCGGTCTCGGAGTTGGTTCGAAAACCATGACGATCAATGCGCTGAACGCGAGCAGTATTCCCAATGTCGCGACCAGCATCACGAGAGGAGATCGAGCACGTTGCCGCATGTAGACGTAAAGCCCGCGGTAGAGCGCCAAAGAGACTGAGCCGGCTAGCAAGCAGGATACGCCCCAGCTCAGGTAGAGCTTCGATCCCGGGGAGTTTGCCAGCCAGATACCGAGCCCGACACCGATTGCAATTCCGCCGATCGTCAGTGCGATTGTGGGCACCGTCTGCAGGCTGCTTCGAAAGATTCGGGTGTTGAGCGCGCGTCCGCAGACGACGATTGTGACAGCGGCGATGATCGCTATTGTTGGGGCAAGGGTGATGTGAAGGTTTGATGGGAAAGTTAGCACGGTACCCGCATAGGCACCGGCGCAGACAGCTAGAATGGCTCCGCCAATCCGTAGTGATTTTTCGCCGAAGCGGGAACGGAGTCGATAGTAGAAGGCGGTATGCAATGCCCACAGGACCACCCCGGCGACGACGAGCGCGAAGATTCCATTGACGACGGGGTTGTTTACCTCGTACAACCCGCCAAGCGTCTCCGAGGATCGGAGATAGAACACCCCGTACGCGCCCAAAGCGGCGGCTGCGCCGTAGTACATGTCGAAGAACCAGACGGTACTGTAGACAATAGTGAATCCCATGGCGACGAGGGCGTAGACGGCCCCAACAGACATCCCGTTAAATGCGAACTGCAAGGCCTGCTCAGGCGACTCCGTCACCTTCCAACCTATATACGCAACTACGAGCGCTACGAGCACCGAAGCGAGCAGGTTGCTGCGGTTTGCCAAGTATGCGCGCACGTCGGTCATTGCAATCGCATGATCGCCTTGCTGTTGTTGCGGTCTATTCCAACGGCGCGGGGCCCAAAACCTCGTAGCCCTGATTGTCGCCGGTTCTTTCGCCAGTGGGAAGTACCTCGACGACGACGTTGGAGAGTCCTACGACCTCGCCATTCTCATCAAAGCTGTAGTTACTGCCGATGGCGCCAGACCATGTTATGTCGTACAAGCAGTCTCTGAAACCGTCGGCGTCTTGGTCGTCTTCAGTTTGTTTCAGACATTCTGCAGTGATGTAAACGTCGTCGTATGCCGATCCGACATACCAGGCCAAGGTGATGTAATCGTACTTCTCCTTGAAGTTGCGAATGACCTGTTGCGCTTTCGAGTTTTCGGGGTCTAAGTCGGCGACGACGGCCTTTACACCGTTTGCGGCATCGCCTGCGATCTCAAGGGCCGTGGCACCGACGACAACGACTTCGGCGTAGATCGGTCCGTTGTAGTCGAGTTCCCGCAGTTGTTTGACGACGGTACCGCCAGAGAATTCAGACTGGGCGGCGATGTGGATAGCGTCCGGATTGGCGGTGAGTAGCTTGGTCAGCTGTGTTCGAAAGTCAGTAACGTCGGAGGCGTAGCGCTCCTCGCCGACGATCTGTCCGCCGCGTTTTTCGAACTGCGCGGCGGTGGTTCGCCTGACACCTTCGGCATAGTCGGTAGATTCGGTGATCGTCGCGATGTTGCGGATACCGTCGGCCCACATCAAATTGCCGGTGTCGATACCCAACTGCGCGTCGCTCATGGATGTCCTGAAGATGTAGTCGCCCGCGGTTGCGATGTCGGGGTTGGTCGCGAGGCCGGAGAATAGAATAACGCCATCCTCTTCGGCCAACGGTGCGGCTCCGAGCATCGCGCCGCTACACGATGTGCCCAGAATGATCTTTACGCCATCGACGTCGGTCAGCTTGTTGTATGCGGTGATGGCATCTTGCGCGCCGCATTTCGAGTCTTCGACTACCAGTTCGATCATGCGTCCATTAACGCCGCCGGCCGCGTTGATCTCGTCCACTGCTAGCTGCTTCGCTTGGTTGGAGACGGTTCCGTAGGTCTCACCGGGACCAGTGAGGGATTCCATTACGCCGATTCGATACGGATCGTCAGAGTCGGATTCACAACCGAGTCCGATTACGACAGTGAAGGCGATCGCCGTCAGTCCAATATATGTGAGAAACCGTTTGCTCATCATGTCGTTACTCCCTCTCGCGCGCTGATGGATTGGGTAGGTTCAATGTACGTTTTATACCACTTAAATTGATACGACGTATATTTTCGCACCACCCAATTGTGGATCGTGGGCAACCAAATGCGCGAATTTGCGTTGATCGGATATCTGATCCATATCCAAGTAGCGACCGGGATATGAATAATCAAACCTGGTTGATTTCAACGCATGTCGATCGGATAGACGATTACTTTGGCACCTCGGACTGCCGTTACGGTGACCGGTGCGCCATCTGGGAGTTGCATTGCGTAGGTGCGGTTACGCACGCGAAAAGTGTCGCCGGAGGGTAGACGTACGCTGAAGTCTGTGAAATCGCCATGGAATTCGCGCGACTCGATGCGGGCCACGCATCGGCAATCAATGCCGCAAGCGGTGAATGGCTCGAGGGTCCAGCCGTCTTCTTCCTCACCGGTCGATTCATGGCGGCGCAATCTGAGTTCGGAGGCGCGCATCAATGCCGACACCTCTTCGCCGTCTTTCAATTTGTATCCGTTGGCGGCGACGGCCGGAAACTCGCCTGCTTCGGTGAACACTCTATCGCCACGGAATGTGCCATCAATGAACGATGACCTTCCGATGATCCTGGCGACATGGGGGGCGATTGGACAAGCATAAACTTCTTCGGCGGTCCCGATCTGTGCCACGCGTCCGGATCGCATTACCGCAACGCGGTCTGAAGTCAGGAACGCAGTCTCACGATCGTGGGTGACTAGGATTGCCGTCTTCCCGGCTTGGTGTATGATCTCTTTCACCTGTCTTCGAAGCTGTACGACGAGGCTCGGATCCAGGTTGCTGAAGGGTTCATCGAGGAGCACGGCGACCGAATCGGGTGCGATGGCCCGGGCGAGTGCCACTCGTTGCTGTTCGCCGCCGGAGAGACCGTGAACTCCGCGATCGGCGTATTCGGCGATGCCGCACATCTCCAAGATTTCGAGTGACCGTCGCCTCTTCTCCTGGTCATCCGCGTTTTTGATGCCGAATTGAACGTTCTGGGCGACCGTGAGATGGGGAAATAAGGCGTATGACTGAAAGACTAAGCCAAGCGCGCGCTCGTGAGGCGGAATGTGAATGAATGGCGAGCCGACTAATCGTCCGCCGAGGCGGACGTAGCCGTTGATGACGCGCTCGAATCCGGCGATGACGCGCAAGGCAGTCGTCTTTCCCACGCCGCTCGGTCCGAGGAGGCACACGATTTCGCCATCGTGCACTTCGAGGTTAAATCCGTTGAGGACTGGTGGTTCGTCAGGATGGTAACGAGTCTGTACCTGTTCGAGATGAATCGCGCCAGTACCGCGCGGGCGGTTAAGCTGCGCATGCATATGTGAAGGATCATTCGCCTTTGGACGCCGGAACAGTTTCATCTATTCCAAATCCTATTACCGAGCGCCGGCGTGTTGACGCAAGACCAGCCAAGCCGTAGGAACGCCAGCGGCTGCTACCAATATCAACGATGACGCTGCCGTTTGGGTTAAGAACGCTTCGGAATATGCCGACCAAATCGAGGTGGCGAGCGTATCGAACCCCGTTGGGCCCAGTATCAATGTCGCGGGCAACTCTTTCATAGTCAACAGAAACACCAGAGCGGCACTGGCGAACACACTCGGCATCAATATCGGCAACGTGACTTTTACAAATACTTTGAATCGAGTCTTCCCCAGAGATTGCGCTGCTTCCTCCAAGTTAGGGTTGATCTGCAACAGCCCCGATCGTAGAGAACCCAGTGCGACCGGAATGAAAAGCACAGCATACGCGAATACGAGCAGAAGCATGGTCTGATAAATGAATAGGGCGAAATTGACAGCGAAGAATACGAGCGAAAGGGCGATCACCACACCGGGCAAACCGAAACCGATGTAGACCGCCTTCTCGAACACGTCGTTCAACCAGCTTCGATATCGAACGGTGACGTACGCGACCGGCAACGCCATGACTATGGTTGCGACCGCCGCCAACCCAGAGGCTTGGAGTGTGTTCCACAGCGGAATCAAGATCGGGGACCCCTCAAGCCCCAGCAACGTCCCGCGGATGAACCATTCCAGCAACACAGCCAACGGAACCAGAACTCCAACCACAATTGGTAGCAGAGTGAAGACTAAGGCCGGTGTTGTCCACCATCCCAGCTTTACTTCGCGCTCCGTCCGTCCCACGCCTCCTGAGGCATCGTCGTAACGCCGCCTACCCCTGATCGTAGCTTCGATCGCCAACAATACCACAGCTAAGGCTACCAGTAGCATCGACATCGCCGCTCCCCCAATCCGGTCGACAGAGGTCTGGTAGTTGACCATGATCGATACCGTGAGGGTGTAGTGCCTCATGAGCGCGACGCCGCCGTAGTCGCTGAGCGTATACAGCGCAGCTAGTATTGAACCCGACCCGATCGCCGGCAACAGCAGAGGCACGGTTATGCGTCGATAGGCGCCTAACATCGTGGAGCCCAAACTTCGCCCCGCTTCGACCAGTTCTGGATTCAACCCCGCGATCGCCGCTCGAACGATAAGGTAGACGTACGGGTACGTCATCAGTACCAAAACTAGTGTCGCACCAGGCAGGCCGTAGATTGAGGGTAGCCGATCAACGCCCAGCGGCTCCAAGATTTCCTGCAAGATGCCTTTTGGACCGAAGGCCTCGATAAGGGTAGTTGCCATTACGAAACTCGGCACCACCAGCGGGAGTGCCAATGCGACAGCGATGACGCGACGAAACGGCATATTGGTCCTCATCGTCAGCCATGCAGAGGGTACGGCTACAATAACCGAAAACAGTGTCACCAGAGCGATGATGCTGATTGTGCGCCACATCACATTGAGTGAAGTCGGACGAGTCAAGAAGTCCCAGGCTGTGTCACCACCCCCAATGCCGCGCACGAATAAATAAAAAATGGGCAGCATCGCAGCAACGACTACCGAGCCAGCTGCGATGCCCACCCAGACTGGAGCCCCGCGCGTGCCGCTTCTAGCGACACGCCGGGGTCTCAGTGCAGGTCGTATTGCTACTTCCGATTTAGAGCGGGTCACGGAAGTGCACCAACCTCCTGTAGTAGTTGAACCGTGCCAGGAAGGTCATCCAGCAGACCCAAGTCGATATAGAAGCGTTCGCTGATATCGCCAAGGTCCGGCAGATACTCTGACGGTTGCACGGCCGAGTTAAAGAGGTATTCATGGGTATTCGTCGCGAAGTACTGCTGAGCAGTCACCCCGAGCAAGAACTTCAGCAGACGTTCCGCTTCGTCTTGGGCATCGGTCGAGGCGAGAATACCCGCACCCGCCGCCATGACTAGCGAACCCGCGTCTTCGGCTGGCGTGTAATAATTTCCGGCAGCGAAATTAGGGTCTTCTGCCAAACGACGGTGCAGGTAGTAGTGATTCACGAAGCCAGCATCGATCTCTCCAGCACCTGCTGCTGCTACGGTCGGGGTGTTCTTGGCGTAGAAAATCGGTTCGTTCGCCATGATCCCCTCTAGCCACTCACGAGTCTTGTCCTCGCCCCAGTTCAATCTCATGGCCGAAACCATCACGTGGAACGATGCGTTGGTCGGAGGGAAACCGATCCGTCCCTTCCACTTCGGATCAGTGAAGTCCCAGATCGATTCCGGCAGATCCTCCTCGGAGATGTTCTCCTTGCTGTACACGATCACCCTCGCCCGGCCCGAGACGCCGATCCACTTTTGGTCGGGATCGCTCGCCCAAGACGCCGAAAGACCGTAGATGTCGTCAGGCAACGTCTGGAACAGCGACTTTACTGCGCCTAATCCACCAGGGTCCTGCGCGAAGAACACGTCGGCAGGAGACCTATCGCCTTCCTCGAGCAATGTCGCCGCCATCTCACTCGTGCCCGCATAGCGAATCTCGATGGGGATGCCGGTCAACAACGAGAACTCCTGCAGAATCGGATCGACGAGAGACTTGCTACGCCCTGAGTAGACCGTCAATGTCTTGGGATTTGCTAGAGGCTTCTCCACCTCGACGACCACCTGTTTCTCGACGATGACCGGCTTCTCAATCTCAACGATCTTTTCCACTTCGACTTCCACTATCCTCTCTACCTCTACCTCGACGACGACGGGCGTGGACTGTACCTCGACCTCGACGATCTTCTCAATTTCTACAACCTTCTCGACCGGCACTTGAACGATCTTGTCGACTTCAACGACAACCGGGGTAGTGGGTCGTTCTACCTCAACAACTCTCTCCACTTCAACCACGACCGGAGTCGGCGCAGGGCCGGAGCCGCATGCGACGATGGCGAAGCATAAAGTCAGTATTGCGACGCTTAGTAGGGCAGCACGAAAGATCGTGTTCTTCGGCGCGGGCGCATCGCGACGAAATGCGACCGGGCTGGATGATTGACGACTTATCATTGATGTTGTTTCCTCTGTTAATTTCAGTGTCAATGGTTCGGACTGAATCCCCGCTCGGATCGCCAACAAATAATTATTACCTACTGAGTCAGGTATTGCAACCCTGACATCGAAAATCCTCCAAGTTCGCCGTGCGGTCGCAGCGGGATTCATGGCAACATCCAGCGTCAATCATTTAGCGTAGAAATTTAGTGGCGCGGTGTGCGCCCACCGAACTTCACGGCCTTTCATGCAATATGACGCAACCTGACGATCAAAACAATTCCGGCCTCCGCGCCTCAGGCTATGGGCCGCGGGTGCGTCGGACCTTGATCGCAGGGATCGCCATCGCAGTCATCGTCATGGCAATAGTTCTCGCTGCGTTGTGGGCGAACAGCCGAGATCCCGAAATGGGTGTCCAACCAACTCCGAGACCCACCCAGCCGCCGCAACCGTCAGCGACGGTGCCACCACCAGACACCGCTACACCTGAACCCCCAAAAGTTCAAGTCCCCGAAACCTCTACGCCTGAACCGGTTAAAGATACCCCGACTCCGACCGCGGAAGCCGACCCAGAACCTGCGACCGCCACCGTTGCACCAGAGGCCACGAATACGCCGGTGGTTGACCGCGCGCCAACTCCGGAATCAACGGCAATCCCCGCTCCGGCCGATACTCCGACGCCGATACCACCGGCTGCGACCGTCGCACCGACGGCAACCAATACGCCGGTTCCCACACCCACCGCTGAACCGACGTCCACACCGGAGCCCTCCCCGACGCCGACAGTTACGCCAACACCAGCGCCGATGGTTCCGACGAAGCTAGAGATCTACGCAAGGGGAGAACTCATCGATCAGGGCATCGACCAGAGCGACGTCAAGGTGCTCAGCGTCGAGGAACACATCTGGCCGGACCGAACTTTGGGTTGTGGTTCGTACGTGGGCAGCAATCCGGCACGGGCGGTAGAAGGATGGATACTCGTCCTTGGAAACGAGGAGTCGACCTACACGTTCCATTTGGCGAGCAAGGACCACGAAAACAATGACACCCTTCCCGACGACATCATCGTCAACTGTACCGACGTTGAAAATCGTGTGCAAACCACCATCAATCCAGTCCATGAGTTGCGCCTCCACGAAGCGCGCCGCGTGGTGCTTTATCGAGAGGTCCCGGGCGGAGAAGCACAACCGGTCCAGGACATCCAAAATCGCGAACTGATCGACGTGATCATCAATGCAATCAACACCCCTATACCCATAGGCAACACCGGAACTTGCGAGACATCGTTTAGGTTGGATTTTTACGTCTTACGAGGGATCGAATCTGTCAAGTTCTTCTGCCGCGATGACTGGTACCGCGTGGGCGGTGATCAAGAAATATGGGGTTGCACGCAAGGCGCGATCCGTCAAGAACTTTTGGATGCCGTCTCACCTTTCTTCGCGGCCCAACCCATACCTGCGCTCCCGACTTTCGCGCCGGAAGGTGACGTCTCAAGCACCGTTGACGAACCGTTTGAGGGGTTGCCGTGTCAACTAGAAACCGCGAACTGAAGACGGGGAAACTGCCGGGGACATTACTGCAGAACCTCATCGAGGGTATTCCCATGTTGTCCGATGGGGCGGTCAGCGACCGCCGGTTGTTGGTGGGACCCGGTGTAGGGGAAGATGCGGCGCACATTCTCTTCGGCGAAAACACGCTCCTCGCGAAGACTGATCCGATTACTTTTGCCACGGACCGCATCGGATGGTACGCGGTCAACGTCAATGCCAACGACATCGCGGTCGCTGGCGGCACGCCGAAGTGGTTCCTCGCGACGTTGATGATGCCGCCGGGTTCAACGGAGGGTGAGGTCCGCGACATATTCGGTCAGATCGGCGAAGCGGCGTATGAAATCGGCGTACAGCTAGCCGGAGGTCACACCGAGGTCACGCCCGCGGTTACGCAACCGTTGATCTGCGGCTTCATGCTCGGCGAAGCGCCGACAAGCCGCACCGTCTCCGCATCCGGTGCGCGCCCTGGCGATGGGGTAATCCTCACCAAGGGAATCGCAATCGAAGGTACCTCAATCCTCGCCAACGAGTGCCGCGATGATCTTGTTCAGGCTGGCATCTCGATGTTCGAAATCAACGCTGCTTCAGAGTTTCTGACGGATCCTGGCATATCGGTCTTGAAAGACGCGCGGACGGTTGTAGCCGCGGGCGGCGTGACCGCAATGCACGACCCGACCGAAGGCGGGTTGGCGACCGCGCTGCAGGAGCTGGCGTTTGCATCAAACGTCGATATCGTCGTTGACGACTCAGCGGTGAATGTGCTGCCGATATGTCGAAAAATATGCGACGCCTTGAAGATCGACCCATGGGGATTGATTTCGTCGGGAGCGCTTTTGGCTACGGTTCAACCCGATTTTCAAGACGCGGTGGTAACTGCGTTACGTGTTGCAGGAATCGATGCCGGTGTCATCGGCCGAGTCGAGCCTCTGGCGAATAGCAAAACAGGACCTTCGGTTGGCATTCGGGTAGGGGCAGGTTTCAAACCTGCCCCTACCCGAATGCCAACCGCTACATTCGAACGCGACGAGTTGGCTCGGTATTTCGAGACCGTGGCCAGTTGAGTTTCGCACCGACCGGATGCGACAATGTTGCGGTATTTTGGGCGGTATTCACCATTTGATTGATCGCGAACATCGATGATCAAACCCATTCAAGTCGAAGCACGGAGAGATTTCAGGGTCTGGATCCAATTCGAAGATGGCGTTGAAGGCGAAGTCGATTTATCGAAAATGATCGAACGCTGCGGGTTGTTCAAAGAGTGGGAGGACCGCAGCTTTTTCGAGAATGTTTGGATTCCGGAGGACGACATAGTCAAATGGGGTAACAGCGATTTTCACGAACCTTGCGGCGATTCGCTCTACAGGAGAATTACGGGTATCTCCTTCGACGAGTATTCTCAGCGCGTTAAACAAAACCTGATTCATGCTTGAGCTGTGCCGCTTTCGCGGAAGCGTCGGCGAAGGTGAAGCGCGGAACCTGTATGCCGAGTAACGTGTTGTCAGGGTCACCTGATAATGCGGCGCAAATTCACATATACGTTGGGACTGGTGTTGGTGGTCAGCACCATCGCCTTCTCGCTGTTGGTTAACGGGGAAAGCATACAGGCCTGCGAATGCGATGAATCTACCTCCGTGGACGAACGTTTCAACGAGGCGTCGGCGGTCTTCGTCGGCAGAGTGGTCAGAATGTACTTCGAAGACTGGCCATTCGATATCGACTCGGCGTTAGTGCCCCCTGATGAACCGTTAACGGTCGAGTTCAGAGTCCGTTCTGTATGGAAGGGAGAGGTTTCGGAGATAATGTCCGTCTCCACGGCCAGATCAGAGCCATGTGGATACCCGTTCGGAATTCATCGAGACTACCTTGTCTATACTGATGGCGATCAGGGGGCGTTGGAGGTGCTGGCGTGTGGCCGCACCAAACGCTTCGATGAAGCACGAGAAGATCTAATTTCGCTTGGCGAAGGGTATTCGCCGGAACCGGCAGAAAGAGCCGTCATCAAGCCAGCAACGCTCGATTGCTACGCCAGCGCACGATCCGCACGTTCTCATTTGATTTCATGGCCGTTAGGGCTAATTGCGGGCATTGCTTGGATCGGGGTCCGAAAAAGGCGACGCTCGAGCTAGCACCGATCCCTACCGAACCACCGCAAAATCCAGTTTGAAGGTGCGTTTGAAGCGTGTGGCGAATCGCTTGGGGTCCCAGGCATTCAGTTCGGGTGCCCGAACCTCGAATCGGTCGCCGATGATATCCATCACGATTTGCGAATACCTATCGGCGCCCAGCCTTCGCTCCATCTCATCCGAGATACGAAGAATGCTGGTGGCTCGTCGAACGATCGTTCGGTCTGACTTCTTGAGTTCCGGGCGGTATCGTGACATCGAGGCGGAATAGCTGCCGCCGAACCGAAGTGCGGCCGACATCAAACCGATATCGCGGTGAGAGAATCCGCCGATCTCGCCTTGTTCGATGATGTTGGAGGCATGCAGGTACCGGTCGTAGTAGTTGACGCTGCGGCCGGTGTCGATGAGGCGTGCCACGTGCGGGATCAGCTGCGTCATTTCTTCATCCAAATGGTCTAGCAGCAAGGCGGCCATCTTTCTGGCGATCGCGGCCCGTCGGTCCGCGCGGAGTCGATCCCAAGTGTCGAATCTTGCACCCAGCGCGTATACGGAACGTCGCCTGACCTCTTCGATCGACGGCAACTCCTCGATGACTCCGGACATCGCCAGCCCTTCACGAATACCTCGGCCAGAAACTAGGATCGACTTCTTGTTGAAGAATTTGGCGATTTCGGATGCTACGATGGCACCGCCGAGTATGCTGTCAACGCGCTCCGGGTTCAATCCGGGCATGTATGCCAAGCTCGCTCGGTCCAATCCTCGCAATCCGTTGACGATTGTCTTCAACGAGCCGTATGGAACCACCGAGCCATGGAGACGCCCAAACGAGTGGTCCCGGGTTTCGCGATCGATCTTGGTCAAGTTGCGGATCGTTCCTCCGGCACCGATCAAATTGCCGTGTTCCGCTATCGGGGGCATTCCGGACGCTCGCAACATCTTTTTCACGTGCCGCCTCAAACCCATGATCGCGTCCCGTTCAGGCTGTTCCGAGTTCAGAAAATCGTTGCTAACGCGCAACGCGCCGAGATCTAGGGTGTATGCGTCCTTCAATGAACGGTGTTGAAAGAACGAGAACTCTACGCTACCACCGCCGATGTCAAACAATACGCCGTCATGGGCTGGGAGAGTGAAGACCGCGCCAAGGAACCCGAATTCTGCTTCTTGTGCTCCAGAGATGACCTCAAGTTCAATGCCGGTGTCGTTCGTCACTTGACGAACAACCTCGTCGCGGTTCGTAGCGTCGCGCATGGCCGATGTGGCAACGGCGCGGATCGAATCAACTTTCGATGCTCTCGCGACGGTGGCGAAATCGTCGATGAGGCGCGACAGTTCGGAAATGGCCGAAGGCAACAATCGACCATCTTTCGTCTTACGGCTCGCCAAACGTAGCAGAGCTTTGACTTCTGAAACAACCCGCAGATCGTAATCGGTTGTCAGTTGCAGGACCTCCATACGGGTCGAGTTAGAGCCCACGTCGATGACTGCTACCTGGTGTGAATCGTGATCGCCGTCGAATCGACCCTGATGCAGTTCGTTGCTCGGAAATACCTGAAAGATGTCGGGACGAGTCTCTACCGTCATTGATGTCCCTCGACCGCGGATGCTAGGGAGTGCCCTTTTAGAATGATTCTAGGGTGCCTGCTTTTGCCCCTGTAGCTCAGAGGATAGAGCAACGGTTTCCTAAACCGTGTGCCACAGGTTCGAGTCCTGTCAGGGGCGCCATCTTCCGATCTCGCTTCAACCGCCACTCGCACCCACCTCATCAACCCGCGTCGAGCGGTTTTTGACCGACCGCTTCAAGGTCATCGCTAAAAACGCTATCCCGCCGAAGGCGACGATGCTGAGCCAGGATATCGAGCGGTCCAAGACCGTCAATGTGAACGCATCGGTGTCGTTAAGTCCGACCAAAAGTAGTACTGTGATTAGGGCGGTTTCTACGAAACCCAATCCGCCGGGCACCGGGATCGTGGTCATGATTGCGTTGGCGAGCGCGGCGAACATGGCGATGCTTATCGCCATCTCGAGACCCATCGCCTGCGCCACGAAATAGAACCGCAAAACCTCCATCAGCCACCCCAGTACGCCCAGCGCGATCTGCATCGTCATTCCACCGCCTCGAAAACTGTTCAGCGTTCCGTCTTGGAAATGCAGATATTGCCGTCCAAAACGCTCCGGCAGCCATCGGGCGACTCGTTCACCCGCCTTGCCCATCACGTAGAGAATGAGCAGAAGTGCGAGCACCAAACCAGATGCGACTGCCATGACAATAACGGCAACATCGACGATTCTTCCGGACGCGGCGAACCCGTCGACCAGCAGGGCCCAGATCGCAGAGGTGACCACGAGCACCAAGACAACCACCATATCCTGCACCCTTTCCGCGAACACGGTGCCCAACGCTGTTGGCATGTCGCTCGACGTTCTATCGGCCAATGCCCAACCTCGATACGCGTCGCCGATGCGGAAAAACATTACCGAATTGACGAACCAACCGGTTAGGATCATTAACGACATCGTCGCAACATTCGGTGCTTCCGCTCGCTGAAGATCAGGATTTTTGGAACGGTTGGTGACCGAGTTGAAGATCAATTGCCATCGCCACCCCCGAAACCAGAAACTCACGTAATACAACAACCCGGCCAGAATGAACAACCACCAGTTGATCCCAGTCAGGTGATTGACGAATTCATCCCACTCGAAGTCTAGGACGCGCCAGAGCAGAAATCCGATGATCGCTAATCCAAACGTTGCGCTGAGAATGGTGGGTAGCGACAACACTCGTCGGCGCATCGCCGCGATGCCGTAGGCCTGACCGTTGTTGTCGCGGTTCGATTTTCTACGCAAGAGTCGCAAAGGTCCACACAATCGCGTCGACTATTCAGCCGACAGCGGTCGTTTCGCTGGGATCCCGGGTCTACGGGGATAGCGATCTTTTGTCGGTTGTACCTTGAGCCAGTAAATGATGTGGTCCATTGGTGATGCTCCCGGATGTGCCACCGGTTGGATGATTGCGGGTGCCGCGCCCAATTCGTCAGCGGCGAATGAAGCATCGTCGACCTCGCATTGGACCGCTCGCAAATCGCGGCCTTTGGGGAGAACTGCTACGCCGCCCAGTTTGAGAAACGGCAAGGTGAACTCTGCAAGTAACGGAAGCTTGGCGACGCCCCGGGCAGTGACGAGATCGTAGCTCTCGCGATGTTCCTTTAATCGACCCGCTTCCTCGGCGCGCGAATTTAACACCGTGACTCCTTCGATTCCCAGTTCCGAGACAACGTGACGCAGGAAATCGCACTTCTTGCCGTTCGATTCCAGCAAAGTGACCTCGGTGCCAGGGAGAATGATTTTCAACGGCAGGCCCGGTATTCCCGCGCCCGAGCCGATGTCGATGATCCGGCGACCTTCGAACCAATCCGCAGTCGATACATTCCCGCCTGCCGGAACCGCAATTCTGAACGAACGAATAAAGAGTTGTTCAACAACGGCTTCGGGATCCTTTACAGCGGTCAGATTGATGCGACGTCCCCATTCATTGAGCAGTTCGCGATAGCACCGGAACCGCTCGATTTGGGTGTCATCGACGTTCGCACCTATGGTACCAGCCGCCTCGACCAGTGACTTCATCGTATTGCTCGAATCTGGGCTCGAATCTGGGCTCCATGCAGACGCATTTCGATCCCGATGTGCCGCATGCGCGACTTAACATGATAACGACGAATCGTAGCAACGCCGCGGCTAACCAATACAGGGGAACGTAAACCACCATGAAGATACTCATCACCGGTGCCAGCGGATTGATCGGATCAGTGCTCCGCACCCACCTCGGAGAAACTGGACGGTACACCATCTCAGGCGTAGATACTCGCCCGCTCGCCGACGATTCTCTGACAAGTTTCACGCTTGCCGATTGCTACGACTACGACGCAATGTCGCCAGCATTTGATGGCCAAGACGCAGTGATCCACTTAGCGGCCAACGCACCGGTTCATACGCCTTGGGACGACGTTCTTCGCAACAACATCGCATCGACGCACAACGTCTACGAAGCCGCCCGCGAGCACGATGTCAGACGCGTCGTGTTCGCAAGTTCGAACCATGCGGTTGGGAACTTTGAGCTCGACGAACCCTACAAGAGCATCGGTCTTGGCGATTACTCTTTAATCGACAACGATCCCGCCAATATCCGGCAAGTCGACCACCGCGTGCCAATCCGTCCCGACAGCGACTACGGAGTGAGCAAGGTCTTTGGTGAGGCGACTGGTCGTTACTACCACGAACACTTCGGCCTCGAAGTCGCTTGCCTCCGCATCGGGAGCGTCGTTCCGGATAATCGACCCACGAATATTCGTGCGTTCGCGACGTGGTTGTCGCATCGCGACCTCGCTCATTTAGTCGACCGTTGCCTCGTCGCAAATCTGGGTTTCGATATCTTCTACGGCGTCTCCAACAACCGCTGGCGGTTCTGGGACATCGAACATGCTCGAGAGGCTATCGGCTACGATCCGCAGGACCGGGCTGAGGATTGGAAGTGAAGTATCGGCTGTGATTCTGCCCGATGTTATCCTTAGGCGGTTGTGAGATGTGGTGTTGTTGCGTTCCCCGCCCCGTTGGTGCAGCGGCCTAGCACGTCGGCCTTTCAAGCCGGAGATCACGGGTTCGAATCCCGTACGGGGTACCACATCCAGCATTTCCCTCAGGTCGACCCGTTGACGTCACTCCCTTGCGTCGACTTCAATCATCGGTCAGTGCTTCGTCCCATTCCGCGTCCTCATCTGCCGCGGCTTGATTTTTCAACGATGTGTAGATCAGCCACAGTGGTATCAATACGATAGCGATCCCTAAAACCACGACAAACGTCCACGGACCCCAGCCGAGGAGATCGTGCAACAGGTCGTTGATCCAAACGACCAGAGTCGGGTCTACCGACTCGGTATGATGCATGTGCACCGATGGTGGCGAATCAATTTCTCTGACAGGTGCAATCATGCCTTGCGCTGCCGCAATTCTCCAGAGCGACTAACTTGCAGCTGCCGCCGATTGCGCATACCTAACCGAGTATTTGGTCTCTTTAATCGTCAGGATCACGATGCCGGCGATCAACAAGCAGATTGCGCCACCGATGAACGCTGGGTCGTAAGTTCCATATCGGTCGAACGTAAGGCCGAACAAAAGGACGGCAGCACCTCCGCCCATCTGGTGGGAGAAGTTGATGAGACCGCCGAGGGTGCCGACGTTGCGAACGCCATAGACGTCGGCGGTTAAGCCCGTCGTCAAGGGCACGGTGGCCAGCCAGGATGCACCTCCGATGATCGTGAAGGCCCACATCGCCATCTCGCCGGGGAAGATGACGAGAGTGGTAAAAGCGACACCTCGCACTAAGTAAACGGCGGCAAGCAGAAAGTGACGTTGAAAGATGTCGGAAAGCAGGCCGATCAGCACGACACCTCCGGCGTTGATGCCCATCAATATCCCGAACGCCCACGCCGCATTCGCCTGCGAGACGTCCTCGCTGATTGCCCATCGGACAAAGTGCGTCGAAATGCTTGCGGTGGTTATCCCACAAACGAAATATCCGATTGACAGTTGCCACATCGGCCACGACTTGAAGGCTTCTGTCCATCCTTCGGCACCTAAAGGTCCGCCGCGCATCATGGCTTGCGATCTTGATCGTTGGTCTGCCGAGGCCTGAGCGTCCCTGGCCCTAGCTTCGCCATCCGGTAGCAGACCCATGTCGTCGGGTTGGTTGCGAAGGATCAGTATGGAGGCTGGCAAGCCGAGTGCGAGGACGAGGATGCCAGAAACGACCCACGCCGTTTGCCAACTGGTGGCAAGCATTAGTTGGGTAAGAAATGGCACCATGACCAATCCGCCAAGCGAGCCACCAGCGGCCACAACACTCATGGCTTTGCCGCGTTCGCGTTGGAACCATCGGGTGATGACCGCACCTGAAGTGCCTGGTGAGACACCGCCGGCGAAGAATGAAATCACACCGCCGAAGAGTACCGCGAGCATCAATACGCTGTCAATGAAGGCCAGAAGCAAGTAAGCGATGCCCAACACGACCATGCTGACCACCACCACGACCTTGCCACCATATTTGTCGACGATCATTCCCAAAATCGGCTGAGAAAAGCCGTTAATGATCCACCCGATCGCCGCCGCCACTGAGATCTGGCCGGTAGTTACGCCCCACTCTCGCTCCCAGTTGTCTACAAAGACACCGAAACCATTGCGGGTACCCATCACCAAGAACATCCCAAAAAACATGGCGCCGACCACGTTCCACCCGTAGAAATGGTTACGGCGACGCACCCCTACCCGAGCTCGGCGAGTGAGGCGGTTGACATTGAGCAACGACATGATCGAGGGGACCGGACTACAGGTCGCCGGGATGATGCAAGTCTAACCGCGAACCGGTCGTGATTCGCTGATGTATGTGGAATGCGCGTGTGGCTAACGTCAGCTATGAAACGGGCATTGCATCCCAAGTTTGGCCTAGGAGTTGCCGACCGGTGCGCGACTTCTGTACGCCACCCCACTGTTTAAAGAAGAAAGGCACATCGGCTTCGTCGCATTGATTCTTGATGTTTACGACCCAGTCCTTGTGCATCGTCCTTGCACCCGGCCCAGATTCACCGCCCACGATTACCCAATGAATGCTGCTGAGATCGAAATCTCCAAGATCGTCCAGTAGCGGTTCGAGAGATAGGAAACGTATTTTGGCCGGTACATCGCGGAGCGCGTCGATGCGCCAAAGATAATCGGCGGATTCGACGCTGGTGCCCATCCATACGTTGTCGGGAACATCGTCAGTAGCGTAATTGCTGACGTAATGTGCCATTGTTTTGGGTCGTTTGGTAAGCACTTGGAAGCGGTGTTGACCGGCGCGCCGCATGACATCGAACACTCGCCAAATGAATTCGAACGAAACTTGCGGATGGAACAGATCACTCATTGAGTTGACGAACACGTGTTGAGGTTTTCGCCACCTCAGCGGCCGATCCAACATGTGCTCGTGCATGGCCGGCTCAAAACCGTTTCGGTAGTTCTTCACACCCATGGCTTTCAAACGAACCGACATGCGCGATGCGTAACAATTGTCGCAACCGGGACTGATCTCATCGCATCCCGTGACGGGGTTCCATGTAGTTTCGGTCCATTCAATCTTTGATTTGGACATCTTTGTAATTCCTCAAAATGTGGTCCGCGCCGCGTTTCGCGAGCGATCTAGCAGGTTTGGAAGGGTTGCTTACAGCGAAATGTACTTCGAAGAGGGGTGGTCCTTGCGAACCTAAAACGGCAAAAGTATCTGAGACCTCTGCGAACACGGTCTTCAATCGTTCGCGATAAAGATACGAAATTGCCGATGCATGAGTCCCGAATTCATAAGTTGGATTTGGTTCGATTTTGTCCACATCGAACAGCCTAAGGTTTTTTGGCGCTTCAGGTGAGCGGTTTGCTTCGTACCATTCTTTAAAATCAAGGTCGTAAAGCCGTTCCCAAGACCTGTCACCAAAAACTCGATCCATCGTAGATTCGAAGTGATGCTTTTGCTTCCTTTCATGGCGCAACGGCGTCGACCTCGTCAAGGCACTCAGCGGGAACAACAAGATGAGATCCAATGTCTGCGTTCGCGCTATCGCCTCAATCGAAACCCAAGAAACTTGAGTCGCGAAAGGATCCAAAAACACGACTCCGCGCACATCGGGATTGTCGGACTTTCGAAGCATAGGACATAACTTCGATAAGAACGCATCCGAGGAATCGCTGGCGTAGTTGACGGACCGATCCGGGTGAAGAGTCGAGACGAGTTCTCGCAGGGTTGTGACGTTTTCTCCAGTCATGTCGTTGAAATAGAACTCGTCGAAAGGACGGTTACCAATATTCAACGCGATTAATGGCGATCCATCGCGAATCTGAGGGTCTCCAGCGGTTTGCCAATGACCGTTTCCGCAAAACGGATCAACATACGCGAGCTTGAAAGGGTTACTTGCGGATGGCGATGCTTTGAGGACTTGTGTGAAGAAGTCTAAGTACAACCTCAAGATCTTCAATTTCTCGTCAGTGTGCTCGCCACCGAACTGTTGTGCCTGCAACGTCGACCTGTGTCCTTTCCGAAACGCGTGTGACGATTCATAGTAGCACATATTTGATAAATACGCAATGGAATTCGCATCGAAGTCCAAACCTCTAACCGTCACCGTAGAATCAAGAAAGAGGATCTTTCGTTAAACTCACCATTTCGCCACCCCAGATCCGAGAATATGACCATGAAACAAATCACCGATTGGATCAAATCCCATAAACCCATATCGGCAGTAATTGCCGCAATAATCATCGTCCCCGGCTTAGCTGTCACTTGGTGGCTCGGCTCGCCCCTGTTCATTGATGTCACGGTTGACGAGGATTTTCCGGCGTTGGAAAATGCTGTGATCCCAACGGGCATGTCCATGCCTGATGCCGGTGCGACGATGGAGGCTGCGATGGATGCACCTACTGAGGTCGAAGAAGAGATGATGGAGGCGATGGGTGCGATGCTTGCGCCAGAAGCGGTGAAGTGGGGTGAGTTCCGCGATGGCGATGCCTTTCACAAAGGCAGCGGGATGGCCACGGTATACAACCTCGGTACCGACGGATACGTGTTGCGTTTTGAGGACTTCAACGTGATCAACGGACCAGACCTGCGGGTGTTGCTGACTACGCATCCGGATCCGATGGGACGTGGGGATGTGCACGCGGATGACGTCACGTATGTAGAACTAGGTAAATTGAAGGGCAATATCGGAAACCAGAACTACCCGATTCCGGACGACGTTAGCGTGGATGACCACCACAGCGTAGTCATATACTGCAAACCGTTCCAAGTTGTATTCGCGGTAGCACCGCTGTCGTTTAACTAATTCGCAAACTGGAAGAGAGTCGATGGGCAACGAATCCGCAGACGTCATCATCGTGGGTTTAGGTGCCCATGGCAGCGCATCGGCATGGCAACTCGCCAAGCGTGGCACCGCTGTAATCGGGTTCGACGCCTTCACACCGCCGCACTCTCTAGGTTCGAGCCATGGTGACACGCGTGTTATCCGCGAAGTCTACGCCGAGCATCCCGACTACGTCCCGATCGTGATGCGCGGTTACGAGATCTGGCGGGAGTTGGAAGCCGCCGCCGCCGATGACTTCCCGGAAACCGCGCGCGCAGGAGCGGGGGCGTTTGACGAACTGTTTCGAATGACAGGCGGCGTTACAATGGGGCGCCCAGAGAGCAACGGCATCAAAGGGATGAAGCGTTCTGCCGACGAGCATAATCTCGAGATCGAGATCCTCGATCCTTCGGAAATCCGAAAACGATGGCCGCAGTTCGAACCGCGGGACAACATGATCGGCGCGTACGATTCGCGGTCCGGGGTGTTGTTCCCCGAAAAGTGTGTGTCTGCACACCTCGATCAAGCGTCAAAGGAAGGCGCGGACCTCCACTACAACGAGCCAGTGCGAAGCTGGCGCCCGGACGGAGATGGTGTACGTGTCTTTACCGACCATGGCGAGTACACCGCCGATCAGATCGTGTTTTCTGCGGGCGCGTGGAACCCGGAATTTGTATCCAAGTTAAATCTCCCATTTCGGTTGGAGCGGCAGGTACTTTTCTGGTTCCAACCTGCTGGCAGTCCGGAGATGTTCAGGCCTGAAAACAGCCCGAACCACTCGTGGGAATGGACACCTGGCCAGAGTCTTTACTGCCAACCCGACTTCGGCGGCGGCGTCAAGACGGCGTTCCATCACGAAGGCGAGATGTTCGACGATCCGAAGGATCTAGACCGCACCGTGCGCGAGTCGGATGAGCGATCGCTCCGAGATGCGATTTCAGACATAATCCCACAATTGAACGGACGTGTGTTGAGGTCCGCGGTCTGTCTGTACACGGACACGCCGGACCGCCAATTCTTGTTGGACTGGCACCCCGGACACCGGAACGTCATCATTTGCAGTCCCTGTTCGGGACACGGCTTCAAGTTCGCATCGGTGATAGGCGAGATGGTGGCGGACATGGCGACCAAGGGCGACCACGAATACGATGCGCCGCTTATCCAGATCGATCGTCTGCTTTCCGACGAATCACAAACTGAATGCCCTGATGACTAATTGCTACGTCTAACTTAGAATCTATCGAGTGTGCGGGCAACTTTTAGTTGGTGGAACCAAACCGGGCGACGGATCGCCCCGAGGAAGAGAATGAACTCGAGACTTACTACAAGGCATCTTGGTGGGATGTTGATGGTGGCACTACTCACGCTGGCATTGACGTTAGTCGCATGCGGCGGCGAGGAGGTTGTCGAAGAGGTCGAAGAAACGGTTGAGTGGAGTTATTCTGGCGCAGGCGGACCTGAGAACTGGGCGTCGCTCTCGGCCGATAACGCGCGGTGTGGCGATGGCACCCAACAATCCCCGATCGACATTACTGGTTATGAACTAGGTAGTTCGCCTCCAATGTCTTTCTCCTACCGGAAAGAAGCCGAGGCCGTGACCAATGGCGGACACCTAATTTCGGTCAGGTACCCGACCGGGAACCGCCTCGGGTTCGGCGAACGCACATATCAGCTCGAAACCGTGACCGCGCACACACCGAGCGAGCATCACATCGACGGCAAATCGTATCCGCTGGAACTCCAACTCCTTCACAGCCAAGTTTTCGGAGACGTAGCTGTAATCTCGATGCTCTACGAAATTGGTGATGCCGACCCCGTCGTGCAGGAAATCATTGACAATATTCCCGCCGAAATCGGCACTGTTGATGTGACCGGAATCCTCAACGCTCGTGGTTTAATGACCAAGGACACCGGGTATTATTCGTATAAAGGTTCCATGACTTCTCCGCCATGCGCCGAACCGGCCGACCGTTTCATCATGTTGGAAATCGGCACGGTATCGCAAGCACAAGTTGACGCTCTGCAAAATTTGACCGGACCAAACAACCGGCCATTGCAACCCAATAATGGGCGAGCGATCGCCACCTCGGGCTCCCGTAGCGGGCCGTAAGTTCCTGCCACGGATTGCTGTGCGCAACCACCGTCATTCCGGCGAAAGCCGGAATCCAGAGGGGAAGGGCAACGGGGTAACGCCTGTGAACTGGTCCAGATTTCATTACAAGCAAGGCCCATAGAATCCAACGGCAGTGAACCCGAATGCAAAACCTTCCTCACGCGTAGTCATTGTCGGCGGAGGAATCATCGGTTGTGCGACGGCGTATTATTTGACCCGGGTTGGTATTTCTGACATCACGGTAATTGAGCGCGACGAAATCGCCTCGGGCGCCAGCGGATACTCGGCTGGCATTCTGACGCCGTATTCAGGTTCCAACGACCCCGGGTTGCTGGCGCTATCGGCTGCTTCGCTCAAGTTGCACGCGAGATTGGCGGACGAACTACCTGATGTCACGGGCATCGACCATGGTTACGACCTCAAACCGTATCTGCGATGCGGGTTTGAAGAGCCGGGTATTAATGCCTCCCAGCAGTTCATGGCGGACCGCATCGCTGAAGGGTTACCTGCCGAATGGTTGAGTGGTTCCGAGGCGCGTGAAGTATGCGATTGGTTGAGCGACGAGGTAGTTGGTGCCTGCGCCACATCCATCGAACCTACCGTCGATTCAAAGCTGTTAACACAATCGCTTCTTAAGGCCGCGCAGATCGGTGGAGCAGAGGTAAAGATCGGTACCGCCGTTGGATTTTGTGGTCCGGAAGATGCCCCGAACGGTGTCAAGCTATCCGACGGCACCATAGTCGAAGCCGACGCGATTGTCCTCGCGATGGGTCCGTGGACAAAAGAGGCCAACGCTTGGCTCGGTTATGACATTCCCGTCGAACCGCAAAAAGGCGAGCTGCTGTACATGCACCTGCCTTCGGACGTCATTCCCGCGCACGCGGGAACCCAGACAAAAATAAAGCACACCATTCAATCCAAACCATCGGCCACGATGCACAACATGGACGAGGGTGGCGTGATTCTCACCCGTCGACTGTCCCGCACGGTGCTGGGAGCGACGAAAGAGGACGGTAGAGGTTACGACCGCGAGATTTCGGAATACGCTTGGGAGTTCATCCTGCCGCGAGTCCAGCGATTGACCGATCGGATTACGAAGGACTCGGTAACTCATCACACCGCTTGCCTGCGCCCGATGCCCGCCGACGGCAAACCTTTTGTCGGCAAAGCACCGGGCCGGGACAACGTCTACATTGCATCTGGTCACTGGTCAGAAGGTGTTCACTACGCGCCGCTCACTGGCAAAGCGATCAGCGACCTGGTGGCCACCGGCGAATCTTCTACCGATATCGGGGCGATAGATACGGCCCGTTTGGACGACTTTCGCCGCAAATAAACAAACGGGTTGGTCAGTTAAATTAGACGCATCGCCCCCGAAAGGTTCACTCGGCGTCCCTGCCGGGAGTGCCAATCGCACCATTAGAGCGTGTAGACGACGAATTAATCGGATCACGACAGAGATGACCCTCAACATCGCACTAGTCGGCGCAGGCGGCATGGGAATGCGCCATGCCGCTGGTTACATCGAACTCCGGAAGTACTTTGACGATGTCAAGGTAGTTGCCGTGTGTGATCCGCATCTCGATTCCGCCGAAGCGGTGGCTCAGGTCATCTCCGACTCGACACCGGAATCTCCCCGACCATTTCACCGGCTTGCGGAAGTAGCCGATGCTCCCGATATCTCGCTCGATGCCGTCGATATCGTAACCAGCACGCCAGCGCATCACACATTAGCGATTGAGGCTATGCGCTCTGGTTTACACGTGATGGTCGAAAAGCCGATGGGGCTGACTCTCACCGCTTGCCGATTGATGAAATCGGCTGAGGAAGCCACGGGTAAGGTGCTTTCAATCTCTGAGAACTTCCGCCGCGACCCGATGAACCGTTTGGCAAAGGCTTTGATCGATGCCGGTGCCATCGGTAGGCCTTGTTTCGCGCTCGATTTCGGAATTGGTAGCGCCAATCGCGGCGTGATGCATAGCACCGTGTGGCGCGCCAAGAAGGACCAAGCCGGTGGTGTTGTCTTAGATGCCGGTGTGCACAATGCGGATCTGCTCCTGTATTTGATGGGCCCCGCTGAACGTGTTTATGCCGAAACCGATGTCAACGACCGAAAACGCTCGCTACGCCCGATGTCTGACCAGGCACCGGGTTTAGCTGCCATGTACGCGCATCGCAGGGAAGCGGGAGGCGAAGATGTCGGCGATACCATCGAACAGGATGCCGTCGATACTGCGTTTGCCTCGATTCGCTTCACGTCGGGAGCTGTCGGGCAGTTGGTAATCACCGATGCGTCCCACGGTTACGATCTCGGCGATTCGGTCGTCGTCGGAAGCGAAGGCACACTTTACCGTCCGCCGAGCCGCAGAGGTTCGAGTCCACGAATCGTCTTGGGCGACGGCACGATGGTTGAGGGCGACGGGTTGCTCGATCTGGTACCCGAATTTGAACTCGACGAGATAACTGCGACGCTCTGGGACGGCGAGCGCCGAATGTCTTCCTATGAGATGGGTTTCGGGCAGATCGACGCGAAAATTATTGCGCTCGAATACATGGACTTGGCACGAGCAATCGCCGATGGCAGGTCGCCGGAGGTGGGCAGTGTTGAAGGGATGGCGGCGCTCGGCCTCGCTTACGGCGTGATGGAATCGGGTGAAGCCAACGAAGCGATTCTTGTTGATGACGTTGTCGATGGCAAAGTGCGACGTTTCCAAGAAGAGATCGACTTCGCCGCCGGTATAGTCGAGTGCTGAGCCGCACCGGTTTTGCGGTCTTCGGCTATCGAGAGTATCGCCTGTTTTGGATTGCCGCGGCGTTCTCGAACGTTGGCATGTGGACGCTCGTTTATGGTCGGCTGTGGCTGATGCGATCGTTGACCGATTCGGAGATACTTCTTGGATCAGTGACAGCTGCGACCATGGCACCGGTCATGATCTTCTCGGTCTGGGGAGGTGTTGTCGCCGACACCGTAAACCGACTCAGATTGCTCCGCTTCACACGCCTACTTTTCGCCGTCGCAGGTTTCGTGACGGCCGTTTTGATCGCCACCGACACCATCGAAGCATGGCACCTGTTGGCTATCTCGGCAGTGACCGGCGTGATGCTCGCATTCGACATTCCGACGCGCGGCGCGATGGTGGCATCACTGGTTCCTAAGGAGCAATTGCCGAGTGCGATTTCTTTATATTCGGTAGTGTTCGGTGGCGCTGCGATTCTTGGGCCATCACTGTTCCATCCGTTGGTCTCTGCGGTCGGGATGGAAGGATTGTTCTTCATCGTGTCCGCGTCTTATGTGCTGACGGTACTGACATTGTTGAGGATGGATCATGCGCCGCACTTCGCCGGAAGCGGTGAAGATCGGGTGACCGTAACCGAACGAGACTCGGTTGGCGGCACGGCCCGATCTGAGACACTTTCTGACAAGGTGCGTGCGCGCGTCCGTGACATGATCGAAGGCATCAAGTTTGTCCGACGCGAATCGGCCATCGCTGCCATCATCGGCTACGGCGTGATCATCGGGATCGTGGCGACTCCGCTCGAGACTCTGTTGCCAGTGGTTACGCAAGAGGTGTATAACGGCGATACCGCGACCTATGGCAGGCTGCTCCTCGCAATTGGCATCGGCGGGTTGGTCGGCACGTTCACCATCACGTTCATCGGCACCCGGTCGAAACCGCCGTTGTATCTCGCGCTCGGCGGCGTCTCGGTCGGTATCTGTTACATAGCGTTCGGCGTGGTCGACATTCTGTTGTACGCCCTCGCAATCGCCGGGCTGGTTGGCGGGCTATCGGTAGTCAAAGGAACGATGAGCACGACGGTTGTCCAGACGCTTACGTCGGATACATTCAGAGGGCGTGTGATGAGTTTGATGAATTTCACATGGGGGGCACAGGCCGCGGGAGCGTTGTTTATGGGGGCGTTGGCTCAGGTCTGGGGTGCGCCATTTGCTTTCGGAGTTGCCGGCGTTTTGGGGGTCGTGGCGACAATAGGGGTTTGGTTGGTGGCGTTGAGGAAGCTGCAACCATGAATGGGTGTTTCCACCAAGTTGGGCGACGGAGTTTCGGTGTTCCCATTAAGGGTGCAGTACACCCTCAATTGAGAAACGAGGTTTTCGATTGTGCAACTCGTTTAGTTGGTTTGGCATCAATCCGCGCTCGCAAAACGGGCTTTTGAACCCCTGAACGTTTTCGGTTGGTTTTGGTGCCGCTCGCTTCTCGTGAAATCGTTTCCAGTGACTTTTCGTGCTCCAGGGCCGAACGTATCGAACCCATTGCTTCATCTTTGTTGAGTCGACTTAGTTTCGAACGGGAGATACCAAATCGTTGGAATCCCAACTCGATAAGCTGATTTTTGCTGTGGTTTCGACCATCGAGGAAACGCTCCAACTCTTCAATGCGCATCTTCGCGACATCCGCAGGCAACGCCAGTTCAGCTTCAGCACGTGGTTTGGGGCGCGCTGCAGTTGGTTTCCGCGTTCCGCGAATCAATCGCGTCACTTCACTAAGGCTTAACTCAGAACGTGACGTCAACGCACGGCTTAACGCACTTAGGCCCCGGCTCAAGTCGGCGTTCCCTGTCATTTCATCCTGTTGCAATCTCGCCAAACGAGCAAGATACCGGGCGATGTCGGATACTAGTAATTCGCTCGGATGATCCTCAGGATGCGACTCGGATTTGTGTTGGTTCATATCGCATCAACCTCGTCCTTGATGTTGTTGGTCAAATCTCTGTACTGCCTGTCGATGTCTCGTTTTCCGATGTTTTGCGAATCGGGATAGTTGTACACAGGCAATCCGTCTGCTAGTGCTTGGGACACGCCTGTACCTTGCAGGATGTAAGGCTTCAAGAGATCGGCTCCCCATCGCCGTTCCAAAGAATCAAGATGTTGCCTGTGATCATTCGTGTATCCACCACTTGCGGCTTGGATTCTTGTGATCGCCAACCCTATCAAAACCGTTTCCGGGACGAATGCTGACCTCTCTTCGCCCATGGGCGCCAGGGCATTCAAACGATTGTCGATGCTAGATTTCAGCATATCGCGAAGATGCGGTGCGCCGCGTTCCATTACAGCCTCTGGAATTACCGGAATAAGATAACCGTGACTAGCGGCGATCGCATTTTGAGACACAATCTTCGTGGCCGGTGGACAGTCGAAGATGACGCAGTCATAGCGCTCATCGATGTTGTTCTCCTCGATCCAACGGCAGGCCAGCGTGCGTTTGTTCCACTCAGACCTGATAGCGTTGCCTTGATGTGAAGCCGTTAATTCGATCTCAGTGTCGTCCAAATGAAGGCTCGCTGGCACGATATCCATAGTGTTGTAGTCCGAGTCGACGTTTCGCATGGGTGCGCGTACTATGATCTCGTCGCCTGGCATCAACGCCTGGTCACCACCAACAAACGACTTGAAAATCGCATCAACGGTCCGATCGTTATCCACGGATTGTTCCCATCCATCTGCACGGAGACACAAAATCGACAGGCTGCTCTGGTGATCCATGTCAACCAGCAAAACCCTGCTTCCGTGCAACCAAGCCAACCCTGTGGCTAAGTTGAACGCGAGTGTGGTTTTCCCAACACCGCCCTTAAAGTTGATGATACTTAAACGTTTTGCCAAAACTCAACTCCTTAGTTCGTCATTGCCTTGAAGCGCCGAAAAATCCATTGGCTCAAAGTTTAGCATCGTCTTCCATTCGATCCCAGGAGCTAATTACGCCAATTGAACGCGGTCCGACTCGAACCGGCCGCGGTCAGCACACCCTATGTTGTCAATGCCCGGAACCTAGACACGGAGACCTATGGGAGGTTGTTGCTGGCGGTGGGGATCGGCGGATTGGTGGCGACGTTCACGATTACATTTATAGGGTCGCGGGCGAAGCCACCGGTGTATCTGGCGATTGGTGGTACTGCGGTCGGAGTTTGCTATTTGGTGTTCGGGGTTGTGGATGTATTTATGTTCGCGGTGGCGATTGCCGGCGTGGTCGGAGGGTTGACGGTGGTCAAGGGGACGATGAGCACCACTGTGGTTCAGACGTTGGTTTCGGATGAGTTTAGGGGACGCGTGATGAGTTTGATGAACTTCACATGGGGGGCGCAGGCTGCGGGAGCGTTGTTTATGGGGGCGTTGGCTCAGGTCTGGGGTGCGCCATTTGCTTTCGGAGTTGCCGGCGTTTTGGGGGTCGTGGCGACTATAGGGGTTTGGTTGGTGGCGTTGAGGAAGTTGTGAAGGGATTATCGCCGACCGTCTACTGCGCGGACGTTTGCTATTCTCCCCTACGCCCGTCACAACCGCACTCCCGTCGGACGTTCTCACCCATCTCTCTGAAGCGACCGGCCAACCACTGCGTCCGCCGCCTTCAATGCCTCTTGCTTCAGAACGCGCGCCGTGTCGAACGTCGAAGTGCAGCCGACGCTTCAATCACCATCAGTAATGACAATCGTTGCGATGTTGGCCAATAGCCATGCGGATGCCGCAAACAACTGCAACCAATCCCCGGTGGATTCGACCCCGGTAGTCAGCATGCTGCCGATCCAGCAAACGCTGGCCGTGGTTTGCCCCAGCCACGTGATGCTCCGCACCTTGGCTAGTCGGCTTCGTCCCGCGCCAGACGCGACGGCCCGATCGTCGTTTCGAGTTAGCATACGCACTCTTCTCCACAGTTGGAAAGGTCATCGAGATACATGCCCCAATTGCGGTACCCTTCCAGTGCTTCCGCAGGTAGCCCCAATGAGGTCGCTATCGCTTTGGCGACAACGGCGAATCGTTGTCGATACTTGTAGATAAAGCAGAAGACGTGATTGTCGTGGCGAACTGTAGGGCCGCAGAGAAACACGCCCGGCACGATGGTCGATTCATCTTGTTCGCTTAGAAGCAGAGAGCCATCATCGCGTTGTTCAAACAAATCTGCGACTAACTTCTGACTCCCCTCGAATCCGCCTGCAAATAGCGGCGGCACGCGGGTTTCAAACCGCAGCCCCTCCCCAGCCGTGACTTCATACGTGCCGTCTACGCGAGTGACCGATTCGACAGGACAGTACGGATACAGTTCCACGTGTTTGAAAAACCGAGGGTCACGGATCCGGTCGTGTGTATACGGGGAAAGCGCAATGCTGGGATCGGAGCTCTCTTCCGTCCAAGGGCGATTCTTGTCGAAAACTCGCACTCGTTTGCCGCGACACGCCAGGTGGTAGGCCGCATCGACACCACTTTCGTAGCCACCTATAACGACGAAGTCGTCACCTTCAAGCTCTTCATAGCTGGGTATGGTCGCTGTGTGGCGACACAATTCGCTACCGTCAAACCCATTTAATCGCGGGTATTGGAACTCTCCGGCAGCCCAAATTACGTGTTTGGCTCGCAAGGTCCCATCGGCGGTATCGATGCGAAAGCCGTCGTCAACCTTGGCTACCTGCACCACGTCGGTGTTTTGGCGAACAGTTAACCCGAGGAATTTCGAGATTACCTGCAAATACGACGCGTACTCTTCACCCGTCGGATGCTCGACCTCCAAACTGTACGCGGGTGAAGTTTTGATCGCGACCGAGTTCAAATCGAGCATGCCAACCGAATTGGTAGGGAACGAAGGCGTGATGAAGCGAGTCTCGGCCGGCCATGAGGCGAACGATGCTCCGACCGTATGACGTTCGCAGACTACGAAGTTCTCGATACCGGCGTATCTGAGTGCCGCCGCCACACCGACGCCCGCGGCACCGGCGCCGACGACCACTACGTCATAGACACCTTCACTCACCTCGGTCGTGTTCATACAGACTCCTTGAATCGAAACTCAAATTACCCACATTGCGAACCACTGCCGCAAGGCTTGTTGATCGAGACCATGGACTGATCGAAACCATGACCAACAGGCTTTATAGATACATTGTATCATTTCCACTTTTTCGCCGGCATGCAGTGGAGTTGTGGCACGATTTTTGCCACATGAGAGGGCATTGTTGCCAGAAGTGCGTCGCCCGTTGCACGAACGGGGAGTGGGTGGGGACTACATAATTCAAAAGGTAGGCAACGGACATCGACCGCATGGAAGATCGAAATTGGATTGTAATGAGACTAGATATCCACGCGATAAGCGATTTACGAGGACCGGAATACAGAGGAACGTCGATTCCTGCGAGTCGGGCCGAGGGGCGATGCATG
The DNA here is from genome assembly GCA_965232825.1 of Dehalococcoidia bacterium. Taxonomy (GTDB): domain Bacteria; phylum Chloroflexota; class Dehalococcoidia; order Lucifugimonadales; family Lucifugimonadaceae; genus Bin127. The sequence continues at coordinate 2,167,153 of OZ247429.1, forward strand.
CGATTTCACTAGCCGGGGCGTCGAGACGCAAAGCACGGATTGGTATTTTGGCGAACGTGGATCCTTTGTCAGGCTGTACTCCGAACGATTCGCGCCCCGCTCTGCCGCACTCATGAGATGTGACTTTCTCAAAGCATTTTGCAGTTGGGTGCAATGTCGCTTAAACTCATATGCGAAAAAATCGGCGTTGTTCCGTTTTGAGTGTTCGACTCGGCGGGATGAGCTGTTAGGCAAAAAGTCTAAAGGAACGGGCTTTTGCATCCACGTCGGCGACTGGGTGGTGGCGAGAGCCACCGACATCGAGCCGGCCGGAACGAGCGTCGAGTTCGACGCCGGCCATCACTTCCACTGCTGCGACGAAACGAACCGCCAGGCCAAAACCCCCTTCAATTCCCCCTTGGGCATCAAGGGGGAGGGGCGCGCAAAGAACCCTTGCGGGGGCATTGAGAACCAGACGTTAGAATCTGTTTTTTGATCGACTGGCGCTCCGGCATCGGTCTGAAGAATCGAATTTCGAGGGGAATGCTGTTGCAAACCGTGTCCGCGTCGTCGCGCGACGTTCTTTTCGCATCCGGGCTGGGGGTCGTCATCGTCGCCTCGATGCTGGTAGCGTTCGCGGCGCTGCATCATCTTCCGTCGTCGCCCGCCGCGGCGCAGGACGCGTCGTCGAACGCGGATCTCGCGGAGCTGTCCGTGCTCATCGGAGGGTCGTTGGATCCGCGCTTCGGTCCGAAGGTCACGACATACGCTTTCCGCGTGACGGAGGCGCATCGCGACAGCGGCATCGACAGCGTGTACATCGCCGCCAGAGCGTCGGACCCGGACGCGACACTGACCGTGACGTCGGGGGGACGTGAGATCTCCAGCAGCTACGCCTACGGCATCCTCGTGTCGGACTACGGAAAGTCGGTGAGCGTCGAAATCAAGATCGTCGCGGCGGACGGCGTGACGACGAAGATCTACACCCTCGCCACCGTGCCGTTGCCGACACCGACGCCCACCTCGACACCGAGTCCGACGCCGGTGCCGCCACCGACGGCGACGCCGACGCACACACCCACGCCGGCTCCCACCGCGACGCCGGCTCCGACGGCGACGCCGGATCCGCTCCCTCCGCCGCCGGACCTGCTGCTGTCGGCCACTCCCAGCGGATTGCAGCTGGACTTCACGGCGGCTGCGAACCGCTACTACAGCTACGAACTCTTGCAGATCGTCGACGGAGGGAAGGGCACGCCGATCGTGGCGGCCCAAGGCGTCGCAGAGGATGCGCCGATAAGCTTCGCCGGACTCACGCGCGCCAAAAGCTACTACGTGCAGGCACGGACCTGCGCCGACGCGGCGGGAAGCACATGCGGCTTCCACTCGGCTATCTCCAACACCGTGTCCCTGCCGGAACATACCGCAACTCCAACCCCCACCGACACGCCGACACATACCGCGACTGCTACCCCTACTTCGACATCCACGCCAACCCAGACGCCGACACCGGCAGCAAACGCGACGGCGACTGCAACATCAATCCCCAGCGTAGTCATCACACCAGCGGTGTGCGGACCCGCTACTGCGCTTGGAGCATCAGATAGTTCAGGCCGTGATCGGCGCGAGTTGCGTCTGAACATCGAATACCCAAAGCTAGGTCGGGATGTCGGATCGCTACCCCTATTTTGGAACGAAGTAGTCCAAAAATACACTTCTGCATTGGAAAAAGGTCTTTCTGCCGAACAGGCATTCGAGATAACAAATGACGGAATATCCTGGTCCTATGACTTCGTCGTCAAGGAACCAGATTCAACATTTCCGCACTATCGTGTGTATGGTTATTTAGAGTTCCACCAGTCATCGAACATGGACCATCAAAAGGCATACAATCTGCTAAAGGGCTTTCTGGCTTCGCAAAGTGAAAAGGCAGCACTGGAAGTAGTCTTTGAAAATTATAGATTCGTCCCAGATGATGATTATTGGGGCGAAAGTGCTAAAATTACCAACCTTTACATTCCTCTCACTTTGGCTGGTCCCCTGTCTGAACTTGAAGAAGTGGAAAGAGTGAAGTTCTACGAAGTCCCGCATGTAATGCCAGAGATCTTGCAGATTGGTATTGCGCATGCCCACGGGGATGAAAGCCCCTCCAACAATTCGAGTGCTAATAACACTAACACTGCCCCTTGGCATGGTGCCGATACCTGGCATACCGCGGGCTATGACGGAAAAGGCATCAGGATCGGCATCATCGATGTTGATTTCGACAAGATTCAGGCCTACCAAAAGACAGCCAATGACGTTACCAAACCGTTGCCGAGAAATATTAAAAGCAGATGCTTCTCTGATAGTTCAAGTAGTTATGTTGATGGAGACATCTCCAAATGCGATCGCAGCATCGATGTTCATGGATCAGCAGTTATAGAGGCAGTAGTGAGCATCGCACCCAAAGCTGAACTCTACATTTCGAACGCTACCTCAATCGAACAGTTGAAAGAAGCATTGAAGTGGATGCAACGCAACGGTGTCAGCGTTATTAACCAGTCGGCAGGCCGAGAATGGCAAGGTCCGGGAGATGGAACTTCTTGGCTGAGCCCCCAGGTATCTGTTCCATCGGACATAAAGAACGCGAAAGATTTGTACGAATTGATCAGATACGCAGTGAGCAACGGCATCCTCTGGGTCAATTCAGCGGGCAATTATGCTGACAGTGAGATCTACTATGGCGATTTTATGGATGATGACGGCGATGGCTGGATAGAATTCCAAGACGTAACTGGTACGAAAACACCCGACGAGGTGAACAAGTTGCCCTCTCTCAATAGCCATTACATAGTTATGCGATGGAAGAGCAGTAATCCAAATGATGAAACCGATCTGGACATGTATCTGTGTGGCAACCCAGATTGTAACAGTGCCAAGAACGGCAATATGATCAAATATACTGTCGAAAAGAGCAGTGTGATGGGAAGGTTGAAGAATGCCCCAATAGAACGTGTGTTCATCACCCCGACACCAACGGCAGCAGCAGGTACTCCAACCCCGATCCCGGCACCATCTCCGCCAATGTATCTACGTATCTGCAAGCAGGGCGGATCCGAACCGGAATGGATACACATTCGCTCACATTCTAGGGACAAATTGGATTACAGTGGCAGCTACTACACCATGAACAATCCCGGGGAATATTCGATACCCGGCATGTTGGCGGTGGGCGCTGCAGCGATGGTAACACCAACCCCGCAAGGAAGTCCGTTTCCAAAGTTGGAGCTATTCAGCAGCAGAGGACCTCTCCCCGAGGATGCGAACGTCGCTGACAAGAGACTTCTGAAACCTGACATCGTAGCCGCCGACAGGCAACCCTCAATCATCTACGAGGACTTCACACAACAGAGGTATGGCAAGAAAATGCCGTTTGCCGGCACCAGCCAGGCCGCGCCGCACGTCGCCGGTCTGGCCGCGCTGGTGAAGCAGCGCTACCCGAGCTACACTCCCGTGCAGGTCGCCAACTATCTCACCGGCGCGGCCGAGAGGCAGAAGCCCGATCTGAACGATCCGGGATTCGGCAAGGCCGGCACTGAGGTATTCAACAACGGCTGGGGCTACGGCTTCGCGCAGCTGCCGGATGACCTGCCTAAGCCGACCGCCAAGCTGTTAGGACCGCCCAGCGTCGAAGTCGGAAAAACGTTCGAAATCGAAGTTGCCGAACTCAAACCCGATGTCACGCCGCTGAAGTACGAAACCATGGGACCGATTGCGTTTGGAAACTGCGCCACAAGCGCATTGAGCGCCGATGCCACGATAGAGATAGTGCCGACTTCTCCGTCGCAGAAGATAACGTTCAACGCCTGCGCTGTAGGCAAGGCTACGATCAAGCTCCGCCGCGCCACCGACAATCAAGAAATCGCCGGCACAACGGTCACGATCGTCGATCCCGACAAACTGCCCACCGCATCATTGACGCTCTCCGATGACGAGATCACGGTGGGAGAAACGGTCAAAGTCACGGTCGGGACGGCATCGCCGTCCACCACTCGCTTCAAGCTCCGCGTCCGCAACCTGAGCCAGAGCAGGTGCGTCGCCGGAAAGAAGTCGCCGGGCGAGTACGAGACCCTGAGCTTCGCCGCTCCCAAGACGTTCACCTTCTACGGCTGCTGGAAAGGATCGGCGAGGATCCAGCTGCTGGCGACCGACAAGACTCCGCTGGCATCGCCGACGCCCTTGAGCGTATTCACACCGACGCCTGCGCCGACTCGTGCTCCATCGCCTACCGCCACGCTCGCGCCCACATCGACCCCGCTGCCGAAACCCGCCGCCAAACTTTCGATCACCAGGTCCGGAAGAGCCGTCTCCAGCATCCACGTCGGCGACTGGGTGGTGGCGAGAGCCACCGACATCGAGCCGGCCGGAACGAGCGTCGAGTTCGACGCCAGCTATCACTTCCACGAGCGCCGATGTCCGAGGGAAGGTCTTTCCGACGAGGCCGCCCCCGCCGGCGATCAGGCGCGCGACACGCTGGTCGACTCGTTCTACGGCTGCGAGACGGGCAACGCATACATCCGTCTGATTCGCACAGCCGACGACTACGAGATCGCCCGCGCAAGCATACGCGTCACGCATCGCCCGACGGCGACGCCCACCAAAACTCCGACACCGACGAAAACCCCTACGCCGAAGCCGACCGCCACCAAGACGCCGACCGCCACGCCGACGCCGAAACCGACCGGCAGATTGACCTCCACCGACTACGACATATCTGTCGGCGATCGCATCCGCATCACGGCGACGTACAACGTTCCCGGCAACACGCGTCCGAGCATCGGCTACTCCAGCCGGCTCTCGCCCAACTGCGGCGGAGATTCCATTCAGCAGCAAGATGAAGATTCCGCAACCGACGCCGTGCGGGGAACGAGATACGCGTATCTCTACGGCTGCACCGCCGGAACCGCCACCGTGCGGCTGGCGAGCGGCAGCACCGAACTCGCCCGCATCACCATCCGCATCCGCAACCGTCCAACTGCGACGCCGACGCCCCGGCCCGAAGCGACCGGTCGGCTGACGCTCTCCACGCGCTCCGTCAGCGTCGGCGACTCCTTCAAGGCCACGGCCAGCAACGTCAGTCCGGCAGACACCGCGGTCAAATTCCGCATCAGCTCCCACCTGAGCGTCGGACAATGCTCCGACAGCGTGCAAGCCAGCGACGGCGCACGGGCATTCGCGCCGGTCTCGATCACGCTCCACGGATGCTCGCCCGGCATCGCCACCGTACGCCTGCTGCGCGCCAGCGACAACTACGAAATAACTTCCGCAACCCTCTTCGTGCGAAGGTGACACGAAACGAACCGCCAGGCCTGAACCCCCTTCAACTCCCCCTCGGGCATCAAGGGTAGGGTTGCGCAAAGAACCCTTGCGGCGGCATTGAGAACCAGACGTTAGAATCTGTTTTTTGATCGACCGGCGCTCCGGCATCGGTCTGAAGAATCGAATTTCGAGGAGAACGCTGTTGCAAACCGTGTCGGCGTCGTCGCGCGACGTCCTTTTCGCATCCGCGCTGGCGGTCGTCGTCGTGGCTTCGATGCTGACGGCGTTGGCGGCGCTGCATCTTCCGCCTTCGCGTCCGGCGGCGGCGCAGGACGCGTCGTCGAACGCGGATCTCGCAGAGCTATCCGTGCTCATCGGAGGGTCGTTGGATCCGCGCTTCGATCCGAAGGTCACGACCTACGCCGTCCGCGTGACGGAGGCGCATCGCGACAGCGGCATCGACAGCGTATACATCGCCGTCAGAGCGTCGGACCCGGACGCGACGCTGACCGTGACGTCGGGGGGACGTGAGATCTCCGGCAGCCACGCCTACGGCATCCTCGTGTCGGACTACGGAAAGTCGGTGACCGTCGAAATCAAGGTCGTCGCGGCGGACGGCGCGACGACGAAGACCTACACCCTCGCCACCGAGCCGCTGCCGACTCCGACTCCGACGCCGATCCCCAGTCCGACGCCGACGCCACCTCCGACGTCGACGCCGACGCACACACCCACGCCGGCTCCCACCGCGACGCCGGCTCCGACGTCGACGCCTGATCCTCTCCCTCCGCCGCCGGACCTGCTGCTGTCGCCCGCCTCTGGCGGATTGCAGCTGGACTTCACGGCGGCTGCGAACCGCTACTACAGCTACGAACTCCTGCAGATCGTCGACGGAGGGAAGGGCACGCCGATCGTGGCGGACCAAGGCGTCGCAGAGGATGCGCCGATAAGCTTCACCGGACTCGCACGGGCCAAAAGCTATTTTGCGCAGGTGCGGACCTGCGCCGACGCGGCGGGAAGCACTTGCGGCTTCCACTCCACGACATCCAACACCGTGTCCCTGGCGGTGCATACGGCGACCCCGACACCCACCGACACGCCATCGCCCACCAGCACGCCGACATCGACTCCTACGTCCACCCCCACGTCGACACATACCGCGACTGCGAGCCCGACCAGCACGCCGACCCATACGCCATCGCCGACAGCAACGGTTACGCCAACCCCGACACCCACCGCAACCCCTGATCCATCGGTGCAACTCGTGGAAACACAATGCGGTCCCGCTACTGCGCTTGGAGCATCAGATAGTTCAGGCCGTGATCGATACGAGCCACGAGTGGAAATCAAATATCCAAAGCTAGGTCGGGATGTCGGATCGCTACCTCTATTTTGGAACGGAGTAGTCCAAAAATACACTTCCGCATTGGCAAAAGGTCTTTCTGTCGAACAGGCGTTCGAGGCAACAAATGACATAATATCATTGTCCGATCTTTTCTGGGTTAAAGAACCAGATTCAACATTTCCGCACTACCGTGTGCAAGGTCTTCTACAGCTTCGCAGCCCTTCGAACTTAGACTATCGTGGCGCAATCAAGCTCTTAAAGGAGTTCCTGGTGTCGCAGGGCGAGACCAAAGCACCAGAAGTCGTCTTCGGAGAAATTTACTTCAGCCCTGAAGATGATTACGGGCCCGCCTTAATTGCTGATATTTTCATTCCTCTCAACATGGCAGGTCCCCTGTCCGAACTTCCAGAGATCCGAAGGCTAAAATTATACGAAATACCGGATGTAATGCCCGAGGCATTGCGGATTAGCACCATAGATGCCTACCAGGATGTAAACCACCAAAACAATTCAAGTGCTGCTAAAACCAATGTCAATCGCTGGCATGGCGCAGACGCTTGGCACAAGGCCGGATACACCGGCGAAGGCATCAGGATTGGAATCATAGATGTTGACTTTGACAAGATTCAGGATTACCAAAAGACTCATACGAATAACAGTCAGCCCCTGCCGAAGAGTATAAAGAGCTTATGTTTTTCTAGCGGAGCGGCCAAGGGTGTAGAAAATGATCTCTCTAAATGCGACCATAACAACGATGTTCACGGTTCGGCAGTTGTAGAAGCGGTGACGAGCGTCGCTCCCAAAGCTGAAATCTACATCTCGAACGCCACATCGGTCGATCAGTTGAAAGAGGCGCTGAAGTGGATGCGACGAAACGGAGTGAGCGTCATCAATCAATCGGTCGGGAGGCCATGGGAAGGGCCAGGGGACGGTACTTCCTGGAAAAGCATTGGAAATTCGTCGCCTACAGACATAAAGGACGTGGATGATTTATACGAATTGATCAAATACGCGGTGAACAAAGGCATCATATGGATCAACTCAGCGGGCAACTATGCTGACGGCGAGATTTACTACAACGAATACACGGGCGGCGATAAACACGATTGGATCGATTTCAAGGATCCAAGCGGCATGGTGTCATCCAGCAAAGCGAACCAACTCGACTTCGCCAAGGATTACAGCCTGTATCTGCGGTGGAAGAGCAGCGACTCGAACGACGAGTCCGAGCTGGACATGTATCTCTGCAGCAACCCCGAGTGCCACAGTGCCAAGAACAGCAGTGACTTCAAATACGTTGTCGAAAAAAGCGGAGTTGTTGGGGTTCCACCAAATGATCACCCTATACGGCAATTGAGATTCACCCGACCGAAAACCTCGAACAAAAACGATTCTGTATATCTACGCGTCTGTTGGCAAGGCGGTTCCAAGCCCGAGTGGATGCAGGTGTGGTCCCGTCACGGCGTGGATATGACCTATGCGGGTAGCTACTATACGATGAACAATCCGGGTGAATACCCCATTCCCGGCATGTTGGCGGTGGGTGCAGCAGATGTGCAACAAAAATCATCCAACGCTGCTATCACATACGACTTGGAAGACTTCAGCAGCAGAGGACCTCTCCCGGAGGATGCCAATGTTGCTGACAAGAGACTTCTGAAACCCGACATCGTGGCTGCAGACCAAGAGCCTTCCATCATTTACGAGGATTTCACTCAAAAGAAGTACGGAACGAGAATACCGTTTGCCGGCACCAGCCAGGCCGCGCCTCACGTCGCCGGTCTCGCCGCGCTGGTGAAGCAGCGCTACCCGAGCTACACTCCGGTGCAGGTCGCCAACTATCTCACCGGCGCGGCCAAGAGGCAGAAACCCGCGTCGAACGATCCGGGATTCGGCAAGACCGTTGCCCCGATATTCAACAACGGCTGGGGCTACGGCTTTGCACAGCTGCCGGACGATCTACCGAATCCGAGCGCCAAGCTGTTAGGACCGCCCAGCGTCGAAGTCGGAAAAACGTTCGAAATCGAAGTTGCCGAACTCAAACCCGATGTCACGCCGCTGAAGTACGAAACCGTGGGACCGATTGCGTTTGGAAACTGCGCCACAAGCGCATTGAGCGCCGACGCCGTGATAGAGATAGTGCCAACTTCGGCTTCGCAGAAGATAGAGTTCAACGCCTGCGCGGCCGGCAAGGCGACGATCAAGCTGCTGCGCGCCACGGACAATCGGGAAATCGCCGGCACAACGGTCACGATCGTCGATCCCGACGAACTGCCCACCGCGTCGCTGACCCTCTCGGCTTCCACGATCACGGTGGGAGAAACGGTCGATGTGACGGTCGGCACGGCGTCGCCGGCCGGCACCCGCTTCAAGCTCCGCATCCGCAACCTGAGCCGGAGCAGGTGCGTCGCCGGAAAGAAGGCGCCGGGCGAGTACGATACGCTGAGCTTCGCCGCTCCCAAGACGTTCACCTTCTACGGCTGCTGGAAAGGATCGGCGAGGATCCAGCTGCTGGCGACCGACAAGACTCCGCTGGCGTCGCCGACGCCTTTGAGCGTATTCACACCGACGCCTGCGCCGACTCGTGCGCCGTCGCCTACCGCCACGCTCGCGCCCACATCCACCCCGCTGCCCGTAACCACCGCCAAACTTGCGGTCACCAGGTCCGGAAGAACCGTCTCCAGCATCCACGTCGGCGACTGGGTGGTGGCGAGAGCCACCGACGTCGAGCCGGCCGGAACGAGCGTCGAGTTCGACGCCAGCTATCACTTCCACGAGCGCCGGTGTCCGAGGGAAGGTCTTTCCGACCAGGTCGCCCCCGCCGGCCAGGTCGCCCCCGCCGGCGATCAGGCGCGCGACACGCTGATCGACTCGTTCTACGGCTGCGAGACGGGCACTGCGCACATCCGTCTGATTCGCACCCCCGACGACTACGAGATCGCCCGCGCAAGCATCCGCGTCACGCATCGCCCGACGGCGACACCCACCAAAACTCCGAAACCGACGAAAACACCTACGCCGAAGCCGACCGCCACCAAGACGCCGACCGCCACGGCCACGCCGAAACCGACCGGCAGATTGACCTCCACCGACTACGACATATCTGTCGGCGATCGCATCCGCATCACGGCGACGTACAACGTTCCCGGCAACACGCGTCCGAGCATCGGCTACTCCAGCCGGCTCTCGCCCAACTGCGGCGGAGATTCCATTCAGCAGCAAGACGAAGACGCCGCAACCGACGCCGTGCGGGGAACGAGATACGCGCATCTCTACGGCTGCACCGCCGGAACCGCCACCGTGCGGCTGGCGAGCGGCAGCACGGAGCTCGCCCGCATCACCATCCGCATCCGTCCAACTGCGACGCCCACCAAAACTTCGACGCCGACACCCGTTCCAAAGCCCAGCGCAACTTTGACTGCCAACAAAACCAGCATGACGGTCGGTGAATCGGTCTTCGTGCAAGCTACAAACATCAGACCCGTCGGCACAAAGGTGCATTTCAGTGCGGGTTCCAACTTCCTCACCCGACGCTGTCCGTACGAGGGTGCCTCAGATGGTCAGCAAGAGCAACAAGCGCAGAGCACTACCAGCGCGGTCTTTTACGGATGTATCTCAGGCAAAGGCACCATACGCCTCCTGCGATCCAGCGACAACTACGCGATCTCAAGCATCACGATCGACATACGCGACTAGATGCGTATCATCCCAATGCATCATAATATGTCTATGTTTCGACGATGAATCAGCACGATGCGGCGTTTTTGCGCTAATATTCACACCATGGAGATGGGAAGCGAAGAGCGATCTGGAAGCAAACTGACAGGCACGTGGATCGTCGTATTGTCGATCCTCGTAGCCATCGCATCTGTCGTCGCTTTGGTTATGGTCGCCGCCTGCAACGGTGACGTCGATACCGAATCAAGCGTCTCCGACGGCTCTGCGACGTCTGCCTCGCAAGCAAAAACAACCGTCAAACGCGATGCGCCGCCCTTGCCGAAGGCAGGATTTGAAGGTTTCGAACAGTGGGATAGTCGGGTCGCTGCATACGAGAAGCTGCTGACACAAGGCAAGAGCGAGCAGAGCGCGATCGTCGACATCTTTGGTCCGGAGGCGGAGAAGCCAGAAGGTGCCGAGTATCTTTTTCGATACTCGATCTTTGACTGCAACAACATCTGGGTGCTGGTCGATTTCATCGACGACTTTGACTATGAGCGCAATGTGCAGATCATCAAGGATTTCCTCGCGGACGGCGCGGCGCCATGGCCGGAAAACGACGATCCGGAGTGGCAGATAACGCAAGAGCACGGACGCGTTCGGGTAGCGATTCCCATCACGTTGCTACGTTCGCTGTACACCCATCCCGAAGTCGAAGGTATCTACTTCCCGCTTCCTACCGACTTCGCGATCCCCATCTGAAGTACTGCGGATGGGTTCTTTGCCCAACGAGCGTTATTTCGGCGCATTGCTACCGTCGTTCTGTGAGGATTGCTACCGTCATACCCGCGGACGCGGGTATCTAGCGGGGGGCAGGCGGTGCAAAGCGAAGCGCCAATTCTAAAACCCCCTTGGCATCAAGGGGGAGGATTGCGCACAGAACCTGGGTTGCATTTGTGGTGCCTGCAGGGAGTGTCGGTGTAGAAATCGCCTAATCCGTTTTGCAGTTGGGTGCAATGTCGCATAAACTCATATGCGAGAAAATCGGCGTTGTTCCGTTTTGAGTGTTCAACTCGGCGGGATGAGCTGTTAGGCAAAAAAGTCTAAAGGAGCGGGCTTTTGCATCCATTTGCATATGAGGCGCCCACAACTATCGACGCAGCAGTCGCATTGCTAGACAAGCATGGTGACCGAGCGCGCCCGATCGCAGGTGGGACTGACGTACTGGTCCAAGCAAGGGCCAACCGATGGGATCTCGACGCAATCGTCGATGTCAAGAACATCCCTGAGTTGACGGAGATCAGCCACTACCCGGATGGTAGCGTCGCAATCGGCGCTGCGGTTCCGTGTTACCAGATCTACGAAGATCAGAAGATACGGGACAACTTCCCGGGCATCATCGACGCGGTCGAGATGATCGGCGGGATCCAGATCCAGTCGCGAGCTGCTTTGGGCGGCAACCTCTGCAACTCGTCTCCGAGTGCGGACGGCATCTGCCCATTGATCGCCTACAACGCCGTTTGCCACATAGCAGGGCCGGGCGGTGACGACAACCACCGCGATGTTGCGGTCGAAGATTTCTGTACCGGACCGGGCAGCAATGTCCTTGCGCGTGGTGAGATTTTAGTGAGCCTCGTGCTCCCGAATCCGGGTGATAACTTCGGTGCCGCGTACGAGCGCTTCATTCCGCGTAACGAGATGGATATCGCCGTCGCTGGTGCTGGCGTGTCGGTCAAACTCAACGCCGCTGGCGACACGTTCGAGGCCGCACGCGTGGCTCTCGCCGCGGTCGCTCCGGTTCCGCTAGTCGTGCCGGCAGCTGAGGCCGCACTGGTCGGCAACTCTGTTAGCGATGACGTGATCGAGGCTGCCGCAAAGGCCGCCGGTGATGCTGCCAGTCCGATTGCGGACATGCGCGGCACGATCGACCAACGAAAGCATCTCTCTGCGGTCCTGACCCGAAGAATGATCAACCAAGCCGTAGCGCGAGCGAGAGGTTAAGTAGTAGATGACAACTCAAATAACACCGGGACCGTCCCGGGTACACGTTAGGACGACCATCAACGGTCAAGCGCACGAGTTTCTAGTGCCGCCGTACATGAGCCTCCTTGACACTCTTCGAGAAATCGTCGGACTGACCGGCACCAAAGAGGGATGCTTGGACGGCAACTGCGGTGCGTGCACCGTGTCGCTTGACGGTCGCATCGTCGACTCGTGCCTCGTTCTTGGGGCCGAGATTAATGGCAAGTCCGTTGAAACGGTCGAAGGAATGGCTACTGCCGACGGTCTGCACCCGTTGCAGCAGGCGTTTTTGGAAGAGGCTGCGCTCCAGTGCGGCATCTGCACGCCTGGTTTCTTGGTGGCCGCAAAGGGCCTACTCGACAACGAGCCGGCGCCGGACGAGCACCGCATTCGACACTGGTTGGCAGGTAACCTCTGCCGCTGCACCGGGTACGACAAGATCGTGCGCGCAGTGCAAAAAGCCTCAGTCGAGATGGCATAACAGTTTGGATTGACGGCTGATGCATTAGCGCGAGGTCGCCACCGCATCGGCCTTTCAGCTAGGTAGTTGGACCTCAACATCTAGTCGATCAACATTAGGGGGATCCGCCCATGGTCGCAACATTTGAACCTAAGAGCGAGTACAAGGTAATCGGCACCCGACCGATCCGTCACGACGGGCTGGACAAAGTGACCGGCCGAGCCGTCTACGGTGCGGACATCAAGTTGCCGAGCATGATTTGGGGCGCGGTTCTGCGAAGTCCGCACGCCCATGCTCGCATCTTGTCGATCGACACCTCAGCCGCCGAGGCGATGGACGGTGTACACGCCGTCGTTACCAACGCCGACCTGCCGCAAGCTGAGAACGAGATGGTCGACCTCGGCGAAGGCGCGACAAATCTCAAGTGGGCCGTCGACAACATTCTTGCCAGCGACAAGGCGCTCTACGCCGGACACGCGGTTGCGGCCGTCGCAGCTGCCGACCGGTACACCGCGGAAGAAGCGGCAAGGGCCATCAAGGTCGATTACGAAGTTTTACGCGCAGCAACCAACGTCGACGACACGATTGCCGACGACATGCCGGCGATCCTGGAAGAGTTCGTCGACTCCCCTGGCGCACAGGAGAGCGGTCACGCGAACCACGTCAAGGAGTTCACTCACGAATTCGGAGACCCGGATGCCGCGATTGCCGGTGCCGACCACGTCGTCGAAGGTGAATTCAATCTTCAGATGGTGCACCAGGGCTATATCGAGCCGCACAACGCAACCGCGGTCTGGGACGAGAATGATCGCTTGAAGGTGTGGACAAGCACGCAAGGCGCATTCACCGTCAGGCAGCAAATCGCAGCGATACTGAAAATCGATGAGTCGCGCGTCCGCGTGACGCCACTTGAGATCGGTGGCGGATTCGGTGGCAAGATCCCGATCTACCTTGAACCGGTAGCAGCTGTGCTGTCCCGCAAAGCCGGTAACGTCCCGGTCAAACTGGTAATGGAACGCCGTTCAGTCTTCGAGGGTACCGGCCCTGCCGCCGGCGGCAAGATCCATCTAAAACTCGGTGCGACCAAAGATGGACAGTTGGTTGCGGCCGATTCGACTCTGCGCATGGAGGCCGGTGGATACCCCGGATCGCTCGTTGGCGCTTCGGGCATGTGCATCTACGCCTGCTACAACATCCCGAACATGCGCATCGTCGGCTACGATGTCTTGGTGAACAAACCCAAGGTCGCGGCATACCGCGCTCCTGGTTCGCCGCAGGTCGCATTCGCGATAGAGACATTGATCGACGATCTCTGTGAGCAGGCGGGCTTCGACAAGTGGCAGTTCCGACGCGACAACGCGGCAAAGGAAGGCACACGCCGTGGTGATGGCCCCATCTTCCCGCGTATCGGTATGGAGGAAGTTCTCGACGCAGTCAAAGAGACCGACCACTTCAACGCCGATCTCGGCGATCCCGCGCCCGGCAACGTCCGAGGCCGAGGTTTTGCCAGTGGTTACTGGTTCAATGTCGGTCTCCAGTCGTCTGTAAACCTGTCGTTGAACAACGACGGCACGGTCGAGTTGGTGGAAGGCTCCACCGACATTGGCGGAACCCGCGCTTCGATCGCCATGCAGGCCGCGGAGACTCTCGGAATCACCGCCGAAGACGTTAACCCGACCGTTGTCGACACCGACACCGTTGGTTTCACCGCGGTGACTGGCGGTAGCCGTGTGACTTACGCCACGGGTTACGCCGCCTACAACGCCGCGATCGAGATGATCGACAAGCTGATGGTTCGCGCCTCCATGCTGTGGAGCATCGACGCCGACGATGTTCAGTTCGAAGACGGTGTTTTTTCCTCGAAGTCCGACCCCGAGCTGAGCATTGGCTTCAAAGACCTCGCCGGCAAACTCGGCGACACTGGCGGACCGGTGACATCGACCGGCAGCGTCGATCTCGAGGCAGCGGGCGGAGCATACGGCACGCACATCTGCGACGTCGAGATCGACCCCGAGACGGGGAAGACAGACGTGGTGCGCTACACCATCGTCCAAGATGCGGGTCGGGCAATTCACCCGTCCTACGTCGAGGGTCAGATGCAAGGCGGTGTCGCACAGGGCATCGGCTGGGCATTGAACGAGGAATACTACATGAGCGACGACGGCGTGATGTCGAACTCCTCATACCTCGATTACCGAATGCCGACCTCGCTCGATCTGCCGAGCATCGAGACGGTCATCGTCGAAGTGCCGAATCCGGTTCACCCCTATGGGGTCCGCGGCGTCGGCGAAGTCCCGATCGTGCCCCCGGTTCCGACCGTAGGTAATGCCATCAAAGACGCCATAGGCATTCGTTTGCGAGAGACCCCGATGAACGCCGGACGCATCGTCGCGGCACTCGATTCGTAGTTGTCTGCCATCATACGATTGGCATACTCCTCCCAGTTCGACGCTGGGAGGAGTATGCCATTGTAAGTTGCAGAGCCGACTTTCGTTGCGACGTAGCCCCGAGCTTGTCCAGCCCAACCGTGTTTTACACTTGGAATTTGCGTGTCAATAAACGGTCGTATTGTTGCAGACCTTAGGCGCGTTGATTGACCGAGTGAGAGACAGGCGAGGTTGTAATCTCCGGCATCATCTCGTTGCGCCAATAAAGGATGGTGGTGACGGTGGCTTTGGCCTCGGTTTTGATCGTTTCATGTGATCGAGTAGTTGACGAGTCTATCGACTCATCAAGCGTAGTGACTGTTGGTGCTTCGACTTCCGTTGCCTCTGCGGCTACACAATCTCTACCCTCAGTAGAGAGGATACGCCCGTACAGACGTTCGACGCTGCCGAGACACCCGCCAAAGAGTTACCCCTGACCTATCTCCGCACGGGTATGTATACCGCGGTTCAGCTCGGGCAATGGCATCATGAGGCTGAGGGCGCTCTACCCTGGTATCGTCTGTGCGTCGAGCGGAGAACCGCGTCTTCTTAGGCGTGGACTGCGAAAAGAATGTGGAGAGATCATTGCAGCTTCTTCAGGATCTTGGAATCCCATTGGATGCTGTGAGAATCGAGGCGACTGGGTACGTGAAACCTGATATATATCCTCCGGTAGCGGACTTATTTGACTGCTACCCGCCAGAGGTGGTAGATCCGGTTACAGGAATCTCTAGCCCTGGGTTCGGAGGGCTTTACCTGGAATCTGACATCGCCTACGTATACCTGCTGGAGCCGTCGCAGGGATTAGGAGAAGAGATGGTGCGTGAGGAGTTGGGCGGCAAGGAGGCGTTCGAGTTCGAGAGGATTCGGGAGGTGCGAGTCCTTGAAGGCCAGTTTACTTGGGAGCAGTTGTGGGGGTGGTACAAATTGATCTTCGAGGGCGGTGGCTTGGGCGAAGGCACCAACATCCGTTACGCCGAGCCGGTGCCCAAAGAAAATCGGATCAAACTGATAAGCTGGCCCAATATGCCGTTATTGACCGAGAAGATAGAGGAGGGGTTGTTGAAGCTCGGAGTCCCGCGCGAGGCTGTCATCTTCGTGAACGAAGTGGAATGACCGGTGTTTTCGCGATCTGGGGGAAGCTCAGTGATAGCCTTTAGCTCGATGGGACAAATATACTACGAACTCGGAAGTAACGACACTTGGGACGCGTGCGACTCGTCGTTCGGTTGTTGATAAAAGCCGCTATTGACCTTGGAGAGCGTTCCGGTAGATGGTCGGAAGTTGGGCAATATGTCGTTGCGGTTGTTGCGACAGTCGTGCCCGGCATTGTTTTCGTCTCAGCCGCCTCGTGTGACCAGTCGACAGGCCCGGCACGCGATTCGCCCGTTTCAGAGAGTGTTCCACTAGCCTCTGTGGCACTTGTCCACACACAGTCGCCCACTCCCACGTTAACCGTAAAGCAACAGAATCGGATATGGGAGTACGATATCAACTCAGTTCTTGTCGATAGCGAGATATGGTCCCTCTTGCCAGATATACCAGTGTCGGGCGTGAATGGCGATAGCAGGACAGTCTTCTTCGGCGTGCCCTGCCAGAAGGACATCGACAGGGTATGGCAGATCCTTCGGAAGTACTTACCTTCGATGGGCATACCGTTGGATGCCGTGAGAGTCGAGGCGACTGGGTACGTGAAACCTGATATATATCCTCCGGTAGCGGACTTATTTGACTGCTACCCGCCAGAGGTGGTAGATCTGGTTACAGGAATCTCTAGCCCTGGGTTCGGAGGGCTTTACCTGGAATCTGACATCGCCTACGTATACCTGCTGGAGCCGTCGCAGGAATTAGGCGAAGAGATGGTGCGTGAGGAGTTGGGCGGCAAGGAGGCGTTCGAGTTCGAGAGGATTCGGGAGGTGCGAGTCCTTGAAGGCCAGTTTACGTGGGAGCAGTTGTGGGGGTGGTACAAATTGATCTTCTTCGAGGACGGTGGCTTGGGCGAAGGCACCAACATCCGTTACGCCGAGCCGGTGCCCAAAGAAAATCGGATCAAACTGATAAGCTGGCCCAATATGCCGTTATTGCCCGAGAAGATAGAGGAGGGGTTGTTGAAACTCGGAGTCCCGCGCGAGGCTGTCATCTTCGTGAACGAAGTGGAATGACCGGTGTTTTCGCGATCTGGGGGAAGCTCAGTGATAGCCTTTAGCTCGATGGGACAAATATACTACGAACTCGGAAGTAACGACACTTGGGACGCGTGCGATTCGTCGTTCGGTTGTTGACGATGGCTGTATGGCTGTGATCGAGGCAGGCAGGCACCCATACAGTGGTTGCAATCGGTAATATACGTTTGCTCTTGTTCGTAGCAGTTGCTGCTTTCGTTCTCTCTGTCTCGGCGTGTGATCAGGCGATTGACGAGGCCGTTGTACCGGCCTCGTCAGTTACCGGGCATATACGCTCGCCAACGCTCATTCCGGAGTCCGGCCTCGCGCAGGTACCCAGTAAAACTGCCGCATCGGCAAGCGCGACCTATTTGTCCCCAACCACAGTATCAGTACCGATTCGTTCATCAAAGGTCTCGTCTGAATCTGCTCCTACACAGACACCCGTAACTCTGGTTTCATCTGAGGGGAATGCTCCATCTGAAACGAGCGAGCGCACGGCTACGCCAACGGCAACACCGCCTCCTACTCCGACGCCGCGGCCAACGACCATGCCAACACCTACGCCTGATATTAGGCCGCCACCCACTTCTACGCCTGAGCATTCGTACAACGGGCAGCAGCTCGAGGAATGGCACGCCCTAGTCTTGGAACTGCCACTACCTTGGGTTTGGGGCTCGCATGTGAGGCACGAGGAAGAATTTATCGGCCTGTACATAAGTTGCGAGAATAAAGTGGAGAATACCCTGCAAGCCCTTGAGGGCCTGGGAATTCCGTCGGACGCGACAAGAATCGAAGTAATTAAACGCCCCAGGCACAGCATACTGCCGGGCCCTCCTCCCGTATTCGAATGCGTCCCACCCGAGGTAGTTGACCCAGTCACCGGCGTCTCCGAACCGGGTTTCGGTGGCCTCTACGCGGAATATGAAATTGCCACTATCTATCTGCTGGAACCGTCGCAGGAGATGGGGGAGAGCCTCGTACACGACGAGTTGGGTGATGCAGGTTTCGATGAGCTTAGCGAGGTGCGAGTTCTAAAAGGCGAATACACCTGGGATCAGTTGCTCAAATAGCATCGATCAATTCGAGCCCACAGATCCGAATCGATCAAAGACGGTACGGATGGCATCAATTGGGGGTGGGTGCTTCTCAACCCCAGGAACAATCGCATCACTATAAACGTACTCCCGCCTAAAGGCGCTTGGACTGAAGACAGCTTGTTCGTTCGTAGGATCGAAGAAGCGTTATTGAAACTCGGGGTCCCCCGCGAGGCTGTCATCTTCGTGAACGAAGTGGAATGACCGGCATCTTCCCGACTGAAATTACGTATAATTGCGAATAAGGACACACTCCTAACGTATCGCATACGGATCTGAACCCCGACCCAAAACTCTCCATTCGAATCTCACGTATTCAGTTACAGTTGGTGTGATTCCAACTGTGATAATCCCCTAGATGTCCAACTCCCTACAAGCATCGGCCGCCGACAAAGGTTCGGAAGATTCGCTGATGTATCGCCCCCCCGAGCGTGATGAAGAGCCGGAAGTAACTTTTGGCGACATCATGCAGCGGATCCGAGAGGCGTTTTCGGGAGTTCCAGGTTTCGGCGGTGACGATGACTCTCCTTCGCGAGACGATGAATCAAACGGCGGTGGGGCAGGTCGACGGTCTGGTAGCGTTATCGTTCTTGCACTTATCCCTGTAATCGCCATCATTTGGCTAGGCACCGGTGTCTACACTGTCGGCCCTGAAGAACAGGCCGCATTGCGGACCTTCGGGCGATTCGTGGCGATTGCCGACCAAGGTCTGCATTGGCACTGGCCCAGCCCAATTGGAACCCGCAACGTTGTGGCCGTAACCAACACCCGCCGACTCGAACTCGGTTTCCGGAGTACCCAGAACGGCTCCACAACGCCGGTTCAGATCGAATCAGAGATGATTACAGGCGATGAGAACATCGTCGACGTACAGGTGGTTGTGCAGTATCGTATCGCCAATCTCGAATTTTTCCTGTTTGAGGTTGACGACCCCGGAGATCCGGACCGCGGTATCGCGCCCGGCAACCCTGACGGCGAAACCTTGCGTGATATCGCCGAAACCGCAGTGAGGCAGGTGGTTGGTGCCCGCAATATTGACGATGTGTTGACGACGGAGAAGGAACAGGTGCAGGCGAGCATCTTGGACAAGATGCGCGAACTCGCCAGCGACTACAACACCGGACTCGACGTGCTCCAGGTGCTGTTGCAAAACGTTAACCCGCCGGCCGAGGTTCAGGACGCGTTCGAAGACGTTGTGAGAGCGCGCGAAGACCGCGAGCGCGATATTAACTTGGCTGAGGCTTACGAGGCCTCGCAGATCCCGGAAGCAACGGGTGCTGCCGCACAGATCGTGGAAGAAGCCGATGGTTTCAAGCGCGGTCGAGTCGAGCGCGCACGGGGTGAGGCGGAAGGTTTCGAAGCCATATTGGCGAGCTATGAGATTTCGCCACAAGTGACTCGCACACGGCTCTACCTTGAAGCGATGGAACGCATCATGGCTGGCAAGTCCAAGATCGTGATCAACTCAGCTTCGAACGCGTTGCCGCTGCTGCCGCTCGACAGCTTGGGCACCTTGTCCGGCAACTCTTTGTCCGGCACAACGACAGGCGGAGGACAGTAGCAATATGCCTCGCCTGATAATTTCCATAGTCGTCATCATCGTCGCGGCGTTCATCCTGATTCCGCAGGCGTTCTTCACCGTTGACGAGACACAGCTGGCCATCGTAACCCGTTTCGGCGCCTTCCAGCGCGACTACCGGAGCCCTGGCCTCTACGTTAAGCAGCCGTTCGTGGAGACGGTGGTGAAGATGGATAGTCGATTGCTGAGGGTCGATGCGCAACCGGCATCGTTGCTGACGTCTGATAAGCGGAACCTCGTTATCGACGCCTACGCCCGATACCGCATAATCGATCCTTTGAAGTTCTTCCAACGACTTCGCACGGAGAACGAGGCAGTGTCTCGCGTATCCGACATCGTAAACTCTCAACTCCGACGTGAAGTTGCACTTGACACGCAGTCTGAGGTCATTTCAGAGACCCGCGAACAGGTGATGGGCCGCATTGCCGAAGCCAGCAACCGGTCTGAAATCACACGTCAGCAAGCAATTGAGCTGTTCGGCGGTAATATGCGCGACCCGCGTTTGACGGTCATCATCACCGAGGAGACGGCCGAAGGGCTTGCGAGCCGCGGACGTCCGGCCACGATCGCGGAGTTGAATGCGTTGAACTCGGAAGAGCGCCCCGAAATCATCGGCACAGCCGCCGTTGCTTACTACCAACCGCTCGTCGACGAACTTGGCATCGAGATCATTGATGTCCGGATGAAACGCGCCGACTTCCCGACTGAGATCGAGGCATCAGTCTTCGCCCGAATGAGAGCCGAGCGTGCCCGCATCGCCGAAGGTCTGCGTGCCGAAGGTACTCAGCGAGACCGCGAAATCCGTGCCGAAGTCGACCGCGACGTGCAGATTATCTTGGAGACGGCGAACGGAACCTCCGCAAGACTACGCGGTGAGGCCGAGCAAGAGGCCATCGAGATCTTGGCCGAAGCGCTTGAAAAGGCGCCAGAGTTCTACGAATTCCGCCGCTCACTCGAGGCTTACGAACGCATCATCGACGGCCAGTCGCTAATCGTTTTGGAGAGCGACTCGGATCTGTTCAAGTACCTGCAGTCTTCGAACATTGTTAACGAAGACGGGGAGTTCGTGGGGCGGTAGGTTCTTTCTACTTGGGTGGATGTGTCCGGCGCGGATGCGCCAATCGGCTTTGCTTAGTTGCGCCAACCGCTTCTAGTAGTCAACTCGTCAGGCTGTTCCCCACCTCCCCCATCACCCGCTCCGCCCTTCCGACACCACGTTCCTGTTGGTAACGCAGCATAGCGCCCGTCAGATTCAATCCAGCCTCCACATCCCGGTCGTCAACGCGTAAGTTCTGCAGGCGCGCCCAATCTGGAGTACGGGTTACATGGCGGAGGAGTTTGATGGTGTTGAGCGGAGCGGGGATTATAGGGACCGTTTGGGGGTTGGTTTGATCTTCGGGATTGGGTTGGAAGGCGATGGGGTCGGGGGTTGTGGTGTTGTTGGCGGTTTGGAGCTGGTCGGGGCGCATTATTAGGCCGCCTTCGGAGGGTGAGAACCAGTGGTCGCCGGGGGGGATTTCGTTGTTGGTGCGGACGCAGCGGTGGAGTTGGGGTTGGAGGCCGACGGTGGTTAGGAGAGTGGATTCGTGCCAGAGTCGCAGGAGAGGTAGGGCCTGTTTGTCGGTGGTTTCGGTGTGAGTCAGGGTGTCGCGGAGGAGGGCGAAGAGGTTGGGGTTGGCGGCGTTGGGCAGGGAGAACCGTTCGCACATCTCGGCGAAGTGGGAGGCGAGCGAGAGTCGGTCGAGGTCGCGGCGAAGGCCGAGGTAGGCGTTAACGGTCTCAACTTGGCTGAGGGTGTGGAGGTCGGATCGGCCCTCGGAGACGTGCGCAGTAATGTGTCGTAGAAGATCGACGTGTCCGCCGGTCCGGGAGGATGTTCGTCGTGCGCCGCGCGCTACGCAAGAGAGGAGTCCCAAGTTAGGGGTGAAGAGGATGACGATGCGATCGGCCTCTCCCAGGTCGCGAGCGCGGACGACGATGCCTTCGGCGTTGAAGTATCGTCGTCCAGTTGATCGCATTTTGGTGGTTAGCGGAGGCCGACGCTGCCGTCTTCGCGGATGGGCGGCGGGATTTTGGCTGGGCTGAACGGGTGTAAGTCAGGGGCGTTCTCGTTGAAGGTTACGCCGAGACCAGGTTTCTCGGGGAGGGTGAACCAGCCGTCGACTACCTCCATAGGCGCGTCTACCATATCCGACCGCGGCGGTTTATCCTCATCCACAGCCTCAAGCACGTCCCAAGACGGCGACGAAATCCCAAGTTGAACACACGCGGCGGTGGCGATGGGACCTTGGAAGTTATGGGGCGCGATGAGGATGTGGTGGGCTTCGGCGATGGCGGATATCTTTTTGACGCCCGTGATGCCGCCGGCGACTGCGATGTCGGGTTTGAAGAAGGAGCAGTTGGTCATCTGGGCGTATTCGCGGAACTCGTAGATCCCGGTGTTGCGCTCTCCAACGGCGAGGGGCAGGCGCATCTTGGTGGCCACTTCGGACATCGCAAGGACGCCGTCGGGAACGATCGGGTCTTCGATGAAGTAAGGGTTGAAGGGCATGGCCTTCTCGCAGAAGACCACCGCTTCCGACGGTCGCATGTTGCGGTGTATCTCGATGCCGATGTCGAAGTCGTTGCCAACGGTCTCGCGGACTGCGGCCAGCATGTCGATGGCGTTATCGACGAGGACGGGGTACTTGAGGAGCTGGAACTCGCGCGGCATGGGCGTGAATTTCAAGGCGGAGTAGCCGCGGTCGACCGCTATCTTCGCTCGCTCGGCGACTGCGTCAGGTGTTTCGCCTCCCACGCCGAGGAAGATGCCGCGGATCTTCTGTCGAGCACGACCGCCGAGGAGGTCCCAGACCGGCGCCTCAAGGCGCTTGCCCTTGATGTCCCAGAGCGCCATGTCGATGCCGGAGATAGCCGCGGCGATACTGTTGCCGCGAAAACTGCCGTTGTAGCGGTGCATGTAGTTGAAAATGTGCTCAGTGTCGCCCGGGTCCATGCCGACAATCGCTTCGCCGAGAGCGTGGACGGTCTCTTCAGCGGCGCGCGGGTAGGCCCAGTAGCAGGATTCGCCGATGCCCTGAGTGCCGTCATCGGTGGTGATGCGGACGACAAGGAAACGGTCGACAAGAAAGGTTTCGATCTGTTCGATTTTCATGGAGGCGGGCCCTCACCCTAACCCTCTCCCGCCGAGCGGGAGAAGGGACGTATTCTTCGTTGCGATTATATGGGTGGTTAATCGGGTAATCCGCAGGATACGGCGATTGGCGAAATCACGAAGATTCGGTCCAGATTTCGCGTTGAGAACTAGGTCGACGCAGCGGCTAAATTGCGATCTGCGTCCACGCTTGTGGCTTTAACTTCGAGGTGTATGTTTTCGTTCTGTGCGGCATGTGACAGGATTGCGACAAGGTTCGAAGCGCGAGGATTGCCCTCGGTCCCGAGCATGCGGATTAGGCTCTTGGGGTGCGTGCCGATAAGATCTGCTACGGGATCGTAGCCGGTGGTGGACTTGATGTAAAGCCTGAGTGCCGCCTTTCCCTCGTCGAGGTCTCCCGAAACTATCGCCTCGGCAGCGACTTCCAAGAGGCCTATACGGAATTCGGAGTCGTTGTTTGCGCGCTCACGGATGGTGTCGTGGAAACTGGTGGTTGAAGGCATCGGTTGTTTCACTCTCGTCTCAGATCTCGATAGTGTCGCCATCTACTGCGTGCATCTCGGATGTCCCTTTGTTGGCGTCGCTTGTCGCCGCCGCTTACAGTCAACCGCTACGCCGAAGTGGGAACTACGCGCCAATCTCCGCCCGCGACTCCAACGAATGCGCCAGCGTCGCGTCATCGGCGTATTCGATGTCGGTGCCGGAGGGCAGACCGCGCGCAAGACGAGTTACCTTGATGCCGGCGGGGGTGATGGCGCGTTGGAGGTACATCGCCGTCGCTTCACCGTCGAGGTTGGTGTTGGTGGCGACGATCACTTCGGTAACCGTCTGATCGGAGGTGTCGGCTTGGAGGCGCTGGAGCAGCTCTTTGATCTTGAGGTCGGAAGCGGCGACGCCGGAGGTCGGTGAGATGGCGCCGTGGAGCACGTGGTAGAGGCCGGTGTAGGCGCGTGTGCGCTCGAAGGCGGTTACATCGAGGGGTTCCTCGACGACGCAGATCGTGGACCGGTCACGGTTGGGGTCGGTGCAGATGTGGCAGGTGGCAGCTTCGGTGATGTCGGCGCAGGTCTCGCAGAGCTTGATGCGCTGTTTGACGCCGGTGATGGCTTCCGAGAGCTCGGCGGCTTCGGCCTCGGGCATGCGGACGAGATGGTAGGCGAGACGCTGTGCGGATTTGGGTCCGATGCCGGGAAGTCGACGGAATGCTTCGATGACGCGGGCGACGGGCGCAGCAACGCCGCGGGGCGCATCGGTGCGAGGTGCTACGGGCGAAACCGGGCGCGGCGGGTCGGGTCGGAAGGCGGCCATCGGTAATCTACGAACGTGCGAAATCCCCAGGATGGCTAGAAGCTGAGCCCGGGGATGTTAAGCCCGCCAGTGATGGCCTTCATCTTCTCCGCAGCGAGTTCCTGCGACTGATCAATGGCCTGGTTCACCGCGGCGGCAACGAGGTCTTGGAGCATCTCGACATCTTCAGGGTCAACGACATCAGGATCGATCTCGATAGATTCGACACGTGAACCACCAACCACGACGGCCTTGACCGCGCCACCTCCGACCGATGCCTCGGTAGTGGCCTGAGCAATCTCCTCCTGCACCTCCTGGATCTTCTTCTGCATCTGCTGAGCTTGCTTAAGCATGTTGCGGTTCATCATGAGGTGTGGGAGCTCCGGGGTGTGGGTGGTGGCGTCCCGTGAGGACGGGGAGTTTCTACGGATTCAATGTTAATGGGTGGGGGTGACATTACCGCTGTCAGAGTGTTTTGCAGATCGTGCACGGACTCCGCGTAGAGCTTAGAATCGTTTGAACAATCTTGCCTTCACTTCAGAGGGAAACTTGCCCCCACAGAAAGCTCCATTCGAAGAATACGTAGCGAGCTGCACTCCACTGCTCAAACTACCAGCGTTCGAAGCAGAAATGCGGAGGCGTGTATGCGAAATTGTCGGTAGGCTCATTGGCTTCAACTACGATGCGGATCCAGTGAACGGTTTGGTAGCGTTCATGCGGCAAGACGTAGACTTTTTCAAGGTCCTGTTGAAGATGACCAATCTGTCGCAGGAGAAATTTAGACGAATCATAGCGGCCGAGCGACACGCGCGTGGCGATTACGGTAACGAATGGGGCATCGCTCGAATCCATCGCAACATCCGCCAAGACGAAGTATTCGCCCGAATGGTGGCTGATTTCTTCATGGAAGGCAGAGACAACCCTATGCTGGTAGAGCATGTTGCGGACTTTTATCTTGCACAGTTAGCGTTTCCCGAGAGGTGGGCTGATTTGCTCCAAGATCGAGACTTCGCGGCCAGGATTGCTCGAGAGATGCTGTTCGGCGACTACAACGACAAAAAAGGCGATGAAGTGGAGCGAATAGTGGCTGATAGGCTCGAGATAGCCTTGAGAGGAACCGGATTGACCAGTCACAAAGGCCGCGTCCCGTTTGTTGGCAAGGAAGTAGATCTCGTCGTTCCAAGCATTGAAGCCCCCGATATCTTGATCATGGTTTCCTACATGGAAACCACTGGAAGCGGTCAAACAGCACGAGCAACTGAACAAAACACGATGTTTAGCGACGTCCAAACATGGAATAATCGAAATGGGACCAACAGGGCATTCGTCAATGTAGTCGATGGAAGCGGATGGTTATCGCGTCGAAGAGATTTGAGTCGAATGCACCGCGATTCCCACTATTGTCTTAGCATCAACATGCTAGATCAACTTGATGAAATTGTAGTACACCATGCATGAATTTAACGGACACGTCAGAAACGAGTACCGAGCAGATCATCTGATACCGGGCGACTGCCTAAAAGTCATGCGCGACATCCCTGACGACACGTTCGACATGTCGTTCGCAGATCCGCCATTTAACCTAGGCAAGCGTTACAGCAGTTACAAAGACGGGCGGTTGAGCGATGAGTACGTGGCTTGGTGCCGCGAGTGGATCAGGGAGATGGTGCGGGTTACCAAACCGACGGGTTCGATTCTGGTGCACAACATCCCGAAGTGGTTGACGTACTATAGCACTATCTTGAATGAGATGGCACATTTCAAGCACTGGATCGCTTGGGATGCGATGAGCAATCCAGTTGGTAAGACGTTGCTTCCTGCACACTACGGGGTGCTTTTTTACACGAAGCAACCGCGCGGTTTCAAGTTCTATGAAGTTCGCGCACCTCATAAGCGTTGCCGAGTCTGCAAAGAATACTTGAAAGACTACGGTGGCAAGAGTGACCAAAGGCACCCGTTCGGCGCTTTAGTAAGCGATGTTTGGACAGATATTCACCGTATTCGGCACAACAAGCGGCGTGATCCGCACCCCTGCCAGTTGCCGATACACCTGATGGAACGATTGATTCTGATGACGACCGATCCGGGCGATGTTGTGTTGGATCCGTTCTTGGGAACTGGGACTACGGCGATCGCGGCTCGCGCGCTAGGGCGTTACTGTGTGGGCATCGACATTGATAAGGAATACATCTCGATTGCGCGTGGCAAGATAGACTCGACGGAACAAACCAAAGAAGGCGAGTTCTATGTCTCTAAGTTTCTTCGGGAGATGGTGACGGTGCGAGACGTTGACTCTAAGCAGTTGTTCCCGAAACAGTACACGTCTGTGGATAAGAAGCGAGATCGGATGATGTCAAACGGGCACTCAGAGTCGGCGCGTGTCCCAGCGGGTAGGTTGATGGATAAGGATGGGCGCGAAGATAAGGCGTCAGTGTTGGCGGAAGTGGACGGCTAGGGGATACCGTAAGCTACTTGACCCAAGTGGGATCGCAACCGCGGGGATCGCGAATCGCTTTTGACCGATCCTTTCCCGGATTGCGCTACCCTTCATTCCGAATTTTCCGGCTTGTAAGCTTCCAGGATCCGGTCTAGGCGCGTCCAGTCCGACGCTTGCATATCAATCGGCACTGTGACTGTAGCCATCCGTTCGGTATCGAGCGGTACAGGTATCGTTATAGACCCTTCAGGTACGTTTGAACGGAGAGGACCTACAGTGTTTAAGTGAGGGGTTTCAGTGACCATCTGCTCTTCCTCATTATCGTCGAAAGTTTCATCGCTATCTGTCCCTGATAGTGTACCAAATTCTGTCAACCCGGCAGCGTTGATAGTCCCTCGAAACGCCTTGATACATCTCTCAGATCCTTCAGGTGTGAAGCTCTTATCGACAATCAGATGGTGTTTCAGGGTCTCATCTGAGGCATCGCCTATTGTTTCGTGAATCTCGCGGAAAAGCGGGGCAGACAACGCCGCAACGCGTAGCGCCTCCTGATGTTCTCGACTCGCCGAGTTTCTGAGAATCAGTGTGAGGGCGAGATCGGTCAACTTCGACCCCTTGCCCTCTCTTGTAATCAACCCGTATTGGCGCAAAGCTCCTATTCTGACCCGCACAGGACCGCTGGCACTTTTATACTCCCAAGCCGCCGCCGCGCTTTCATGGGGGAATGGTGCGCGTTTCTCACGATCAAAGAGCTTCTCAGCCAATGTCACAGCCTCTGTTAAGTCTACGCCGGGGAAGTTAGGGCTTCTCTGTTTTGCCATCGTGCAATCCTCCATTAATCAATCGTAGCCCCAATCTTATCAAGAACGAAGATTAAAATCAAGGGCTAGTCACTTGAATAGCCTTGACAAACGTGAGGATGCGCGCTAGTATCCAAAAAACGAGACCGCTCCGTTGGCGGGCACTGGTTTGCACGTAGCTGAAATTCGGGCCGCCTTGATGGAGGCGGCCCAAGGCTAGAAAGGAGTTGCTGTGAAACTCCCATCGATCCAACAATCAACCGAGACCGTGAAAGAACTTCAAACGTTCTTTCACGAAATCAACATCCTAGCGAACACCGTCTTGACAGGGACCGTGAACCACGCTGGATTGGTCTATCTAGTGCTGGATCAGTTCTAGTACAAAGAAATTTATCAGACGATGGCCAGAAGTAAACCTGCGCGGCGAGGAATTTACCTGGCCGTTCTGACGTTTTTGTGTCACTAGGTATAGAACTCCCTTTTTTCGCAACATCGTTCTTGATCTTTTCCATCGTCAAGTTCGTTTAGGGACATAGGCGCATAATTCCTTTCGGATTTCTCTTCATCGGCCTCATCGTCATCGTAGGTTTGTAAGGTAGGACAGTCTTCGCCTAGGTCGCAGGCGTGCTTCGGGCCTTCGCGGGCTACTAGTTCGTTGTGGGCTAGGGTTGCGCGGAATCCGGCTTCCATGTTTAGCCAGAATTGGGAATCGACTCCGAGTGCGCGCTCGATGTCGTCTGCGATTTCTTTTGTCACCATCGTGCGTTCGGAAATTATGTCTTCGATTAACGATTGTGGGCGCCCCATCTTGGAAGCGAGCTGACCATGGGAGATACCGCGGCAGTCGATTTCCTCTTTGAGGACGCTACCGGGCGAAACGGGTAGATCTGAGAAGACGAGTTTTTGTTTAGTCGTCATAGTGATTGGTTACCTCCTTAATTGTCACTATATTGGAGTCGTGGTCAGGCTCGACTATCAACCGCCATCTGCCGTGTAGCCTGATGGCGAGTTCGCCGCTGCGGTCACCCTTCAACGGATGAAAATCCATGTAGACGAGATCAAAAAGTTGGTGGAACGACTCTGTTCTTTTGGAGTGGTACGCAAAGCAGAATTTACCCGATGCCCTGCTATTACCTTGCCCTGGCAGTCTGAAGCGGCCGCGGGCGCTTCCCCGTTGCCCTTCCCCTCTGGATTCCGGCGTTCGCCGGAATGACGGTGGTTTTACACGCGTCCCCTCCGCTCGGCGAAGGAGTGGTCGAAAATTCTCAAATTTGTGCCAATTAGGGGTTGCGGAATGGGTTTTGGTGTTGCAACATAGTTAGTAGAACGTGTGTAACAGCTAGTGCTGCTTCGGATGGGGCGGCGTTGATGAGGAGATGGGCAAGCATGGTGTTGAGTTGTGATTTGGTTGTCGGTGATGTCGGCGCGACTGGAAGACAAGGTGAGATGGACGAGGTTGTGGTTAAGTGGTTCGGCGCTGGTGTCGTGGACGCTAGCGTTGACGGACGGACCTCGAAGGTCGGCGGTCATGGTGTTGCGGTCCGTGCGGAGGCAGACGATTCCGAGGTGAAGGGATCTCGGCGCTTGATCATCACGGCTGCGGTGGGGAGTGAGGATCGCAAGGGGGATTTGATCGATCCGAACGGCTGGGAACTGGAGGGGTATCGGAGGAATCCGGTGTTCCTGTGGGCGCATGACCGGTCGATGCCGCCGATCGGCAGGGCGAGCCGGGTTTGGGTCGAGGGTGACGAGTTGAAGGCGTTGGTGGAGTTTGCGCCGACGGCCTTTGCGATGGAGATCGCAGACCTGTATGCGCGGGGCTTCATGCGTGGCGTGTCGGTGGGTTTCATTCCGTTGGTGACGGAGATTAGGGAGGCTTCGAACGGACGGCGTGGTTATTTGTACAAACATCAGGAATTGTTAGAGATCAGCGCGGTGCCGGTACCTATGCACTCGAGCGCGTTGGCGTCTGACGGTCAGGATCGAGTGGTCCGGGACGTTGGCGAGTTTCTGGAGATGCGTGAGGGGATGCGGCGGTTGTGGCGGGCGGTGTCCGGATTAGGTGAGTTGTGAGGATTGGCTGCAAATCCTCGTTGCTTTTCGGCGGGGTGGCCCTCACCCTAACCCTCTCCCAGGGGGAGAGGTGAAAGATGGATTGCCCTCACCCTAGCCCTCTCCCAGAGGGAGAGGGGATTACAGAGTGTGACCTCTTCCTGACGATCAGGGGAGAAAGTATTTGATCTCTCCTAGATGGAGAGGGTTGACAGACAAAAGGAGAATGGCTTAGATGCCTGAAACTACACAAGAGATGGAACTCCTGAGGAAGGAGTTGGCGGACGTTTCGACGTTTGTTAAGGAACGAGTCGAGCCGGTTCACGATGAGCGGGTTCGGTTGAGAAAGGCGATCGAGGCGCTGACGACGGAGCAGCAGGGCTATCGTCGAGATGCGTTGCTGGCCGGTCAAGATGCCTCGGTAGGTAACACCGTCGTGAAGTCGGGGCCGTATGCGGGTTGCGATGAGTTGGACCTGGCGATCATGCGCAGTGTGCAACGAGCGGCGGAGACGCAGCTGGGCGCGGAGTCGGTGCGTGAGTGGGACGTGCGTCTGAAGGCGGCGATGGACAGCGTAACGGCTGGTCGGGGCGATGAGATCGTGCCGACCGGGATGGCGTCGCGGTTGTGGGATGACGTGCATCAGGAGACGCGGGTGGCGAGTCTGTTCAATCGGATCGACATGCCGACGAATCCCTTCGACATCCCGTTGCAGCTGGGCGATGTGAACTGGTATCCGGGCACTGAGAACACGGCGACGGCCGAGAGCACGACGAAGACGGCGAAGCAGACTTTAACGGCGTACGAGCTGGTGGCGGAAGTTCCGTGGTCGCTGACGCTGGACGAGGACGCGGTCTTCGCGGTGCTTCCAGAGGTGCGACGAACCTTGGTGCGGAACGCGGCGGAGGTCATCGACGACGTGTTACTCAATGCCGACCGGACAGCCGGGAACGGCATCAATGCGGACGGTGCGACGTTGCAGACGTCGACGGCTGGAAAGGCGCACTTCCTGATCGGTTTCGATGGGTTGCTGCATCTGCCCTTGGTAGACAACACGGGGCAGGGTGTCTCGCAGGCCGATGAGATTTCGAGCGCGGCATACCTAAACCTGCTGAAGAAGCTGGGCAAGTATGGATTGAGCCAGTCGGAGACGGTGTTCGTGACCGATGTGGCCACGTTCACGTCGAGCTTGGGTTTAACCGCGGTTGAGACGGTCGACAAGCTGGGGCCAAAGGCGACGATCCTGAGCGGACAGCTCGCATCGATCTACGGTCACCCCTTGGTCGTGAGCGGTCAGATGCGTCTTGCGGACGCGGACGGCAAGGTCACGAGCGGCGGGAATTCGTTTGACCGCGGCCGGCTTCTGGCGGTGAACACGGGTCAGTGGCGCGTGGGATTCCGGCGGAACCTGATGATCGAGACGGAGCGCGACATCCAGAAGCGTCAGAACGTGATGGTGGTGAGCATGCGGCTTGGTTTCGCGGAACGGTCGGGCAACCGAGCGACCGCGACGCACACGGCGCTGACTTACAACATCTCGCACTGAAGGTGACGATTCGTAGGGGCGGTTCGCGAACCGCCCGAACCGTCATTCCGGCGAAAGCCGGAATCCAGAGGGGCCGGGCAACGGCGTCCAAAGCGAAACGCCAAGCTCAAACCCCCTTTAATTCCCCCTTGGGCATCAAGGGGGAGGGAGGTGCGGTAGTTCGTTGGAGCGAATGAACGCGTAGGGGCGGTTCGCGAACCGCCCCTACGGGTTGCGCACCACGTCGCCCGTGCATCCCCTGCGTGCGGCGCTTCGCTTGCACGCGTCCCCTTCGCTCAGCGAAGGGGAGGGTATTGAATTCAAAAAAGGAGAAATGAGAGATGACGGATTCTGAAGCGCCGGTTGGGGTGCTTAATCTGTATGCGAAGCCGACGGAATTGAAGGGTCGGTTAGGGATTGCTGACAATAGTCACGACGTGGTGTTGTGGCATCTGCTTCATGTGGCGAGTCGAGTGGTCGACGGTCACTGTGGTCGCAACTTCTACGTGAGCTCGGAGTCGAAGCGGTTCGATGTGTCGGACCGGTTGCGAGTGCATGTAGACGATCTGATCGAGGTGTCGCAGATGGTCGAGGACTGGGACGGTGACGGGATTTACGAACGGACGCGGCATCGGTCGGAACTGCTTCTGTATCCACTGGATACGAACCCGCGGTCGCCACATGGGGTCCCGTTTCACACGGTGCGAGTCAGTCCGAAGCGGTCGAGCTCGTGTTTTCCATTGGGTCGTGCCCGGGTTTCGGTTACGGGCCGATGGGGATACCGGTCGCACGTTGTGTCGCTTGATGCATACACCGACGACAGCGGTTCGCCGGTGAGCAAAGCATCGAAGTCCATCAAAGTTGACGATGCTCAGAACATCGTTGCGGGTCACACGATCAAGATTGACCACGAGCAGATGTTCGTCCGGCAGGTCGGCGCTTCGGTGTTGAACGTCGAGCGCGGTGTCAATGGAAGCACGGCGGCGGAGCATCCGGACGGTTCACTAATCAAGGCCGTACAGTTCCCGGCCGAGGTTGTCGAGGCCACGGTGTTGACGGCGGTGGATCGATGGCGTAGGCGGGACGGCGTGGCGAGAACGGACGATGTTGCGGCTGGCGCGTCGCGATCGCTCTACGACCCGTCAGGCGACGTGAAGAGGTTGTTGGCACCGTATCGAAAGGTGTCGATCTGAGATGTCAGGAACGGAGGTGTACGACATATGGATCCACGCGAAGTATTGCTGGAGATGGATCTTGAGGATCTGGCTGGGCGAGGCAGGTCGCCGGTTCAGAGGAGGTCTTCGAGAGATGGTGACAAACCAGAAGAGTCGGATCTTCTGGCGCAGGTGAAGCGACTGAGGTCGACGGTTGAGGGAGATCACGATGCGCGGCTGCGCGGCATCGAGATCAACATCCGTTGGCTGATGGTGCTGGTAGGCGGCGAGGTGTTGGCGATCGTGGGATTTGCGATCAGTTCAACGGCCGGAGTCTAGGAGGAGGAGCGAAGGAAATGAAGCAGAGAGAGCGAGAAGGTAACGGCGTGTTGAAACGGATCGGTCGCGTCGTCGGTGCGCCTTTCGGGCGTGGTGGTGCTGGTGATGAACCAGACGGCGTCGAGCGGCGCGGGTATTCCTCGCGCCGGGTCGTCGACCGGATCGGTATCCCGCTAGTCAGTCGGAATGATGTCGATTGGACGCCGGCGCGGTACGGGGAATACTACGCGCAGTCCACGGCGGTTCATGCTGCGGTGCGAGTGTTGGCGGAGGCGGTGAGTCGGCCTCCGTTGGAGGTCTGGCAACGACGAAGTCCGGGCGCAGAGTTGGAGCTTGCCGGCGCCGGTCATCCGTTGCAGCGGTTGTTGGAGCGTCCAAACGCCGTATGGGACGGCGGGCAGTTGCTCCGAGTGACCGAGAGCCGGTTGGCACTTTGGGGTTCGGCGTACTTGGCGCTGGCTCGGGACGGCGACGGCGTGCCGTACGAGATGTGGCCGTTGCGACCCGACGAGGTGCACGTGGTCGGAAGCGAGGATGATCGCACGGTGCGTGGCTTCATCCATCAGACGGCGGACGGGCGCGTGGCCTATCTACCTGAAGAGATGCTCTGGTACCGGCGGTTCAATCCGATGCGCGGGCTGTCGGGATTCTCGTCGATGGCATCGGCGCGGGCGGCGGTCGATATGGGTGCGGAGGCGTTGCGGTTCAATCGTCGCTTCTACGTGCACTCGGCGATGCCGTCGGACGTGGTGATAACGGCCGACAACAATGCGAATCCGTACGAGATCGAACGGTTGAAGGAGATCTGGGATGCGCGCCTAGCTGATCCGAATAAGGCGCACCGGCCGATCGTGCTGAGCGGCGGAGTGGACATGAAACGGTTGGGCTCGAACCAATCGGAGATGGAGTTCATCGCCGCGTTGCAATGGTCGGTCGAGGAGGTTTCGCGGGCCTTCGGTGTTCCGAAAGTGTTCTTGAGCGAGTTCGAAGATGCGACGTTGGCCAACGTGCGGACGATGGAACAGTTCCTGTGGCGCAACACCATCATCCCGGAACTAAAGTCGCTCGAGGACGGCATCAACCATCGTCTCACGCCCTACTTCGCCAGCTTCCCGAACGAATTGAACGTCCGCTTCAACCTGTCAGACGTCGAAGCGGTGCAGGAGTCGCAGTCGGACCGGGCGGACCGACTGGCAACACTCGTCGGCGCGGGGATCATGAGCGTGGATGAGGCGCGTCGGGAGTTGGATGTTTGAGGGGTTGCGTCACACGTGAATCGTAGGGACGGTTCGCGAACCGCCCCTACTACGAGGCCTTTGCAAAAGTTCCGTCATACCCGCCTACGCGGGTATCCAGAGGGGCCGGCTGTTATTCAATTTCGCTTTTCCCGCTCATTTCGGAGTTTTTTCAGGAAAACTTTCGGACTGCGCATCGGTTCGTGTTCCCAACTCTCGCTAGTTTCACCAGTGGTTAGGTTCACGATCACCTGAACAGTACTCGTTGACGCTTTGCCGTCAATGAATGTCGCTATGATGGCGTAAGTGGCGTATCGATATAAGACGTTCAACCAAATCCAAACGTTTTCAAGTGCTTCTTCACGATTCTTCTTCAACGCACCAGAGAAGAGCATTTGATGGATTCTGCATTCGATGTGCTCGAACTGATCGATGAAATCCCGTAAAGCATGAATCGAAGTCGCGTCTGCGTCGAATTCCTCGCCATGGCTCTCGGCCTCGTGCTTTCGGGCGTCCCGAAGCGACCCCAGCTGGTTGAAAAA
Source organism: Dehalococcoidia bacterium (assembly GCA_965232825.1). GTDB lineage: Bacteria > Chloroflexota > Dehalococcoidia > Lucifugimonadales > Lucifugimonadaceae > Bin127. The sequence goes on from OZ247429.1 coordinate 2,201,703, forward strand.
GTCCCAGAGTTCGTTGCACCCGCGTTCCCAACGTTCTAGTTGGTCCGGCACTTCTGCGAAGTATTGTGAACCTTCATCTTTCAACCGGCCAATGATCGCTATAGTGTGGTAGACATGGTCGTTCGAAGAGGCGGATTCGAACTCATCGAAAAAGTCGAATGCGTCTAATAACCGTTCATTGAATCTCGACATTTGGTTTTGGTCTCCGTCCCTACAGTCTGTGCAGAAGGCATGTTTAGTCGGTTCTTCGGATTTTACTAGGCTAAAACGACAGAATCGATTTCAGATGCGTGGGTCACGAACTCGGCAGGATTTGGCGGATAGTGGCAAGAACGGAACTTTTCAGAAAGAATCGAGACGCCGTGTTGTCTGCGAATCTGCGTCTGGACAAACTTTCGAAGACTACGCAAAACAGAGGGTGTTCCGTTCTGCGGTCAAGCAAATATGAAAAATCCGCGCCCTCGATCGAGGGCGCGGATTTCGCAACGCGCAGACTTTACGCTGATCCTAGTCGCAAGACGAACAACAGACGGCATCAACCCAGTAACACACTTTGTGCCAACCCCTGTCAGGCGTGTAAATCCACTTGCAAACCCGTTTTTTTGCAGTCCCAACAGCAGGGGTCTGGGTGTGGGCCTTCCTCTCCATCACCAGACTGCCGGATCACTTCCATGGATGCCGCACGAACCGATGTTTCATCTTCGGGATACCTGAGAGTAGCATGTCCAAGGAAGCAAGTCGCCGTTGCTTCTTCAATGTCGGCAACATCAGTTGAAGTGACCGACTCTGATACAGGGAGTTTGGCGAGATATCCTTCCTACGCGACCTCACGAGCATCCGCGATTTGTGGCGACCATGTGATCGTAGCTACAGCTACCACGACGATCACCACGATGGACATTAGAGCCTTATATCTGGTCATGATTGACCTCCTTAATTTAAGGCGATGGCATCCTGCATCAAGATGCCACTTTCGTGTACCCTGACAGATAGCTAACTAAAGGGGTCGCTGTGTTGGGGAAAAATACGAAAATCGTAACGGGCGGGAGAATTCGGTGCAGAAAACGGTACTCAAAAGATCGGGTTCGCGGGATATGATGGCGATGATTTCGCTGTTGATTTGCTTAGTGCTTATGGGTTGTGGTGGTGGCAGCGAAAAGGATGGTGTGGAACAAACCGCTTCGTTGTTGGAGGGTGTCGAGATAGTTGAGACTCCCCAAGAGGCCATAGTGGTTGATCCTGTTGAATCTCGGAGTGTTAGCAGCCCTCGTAGCGGCGGTGTATTTTTAACTCCTTCGGGTAATGCGTTGATTCCTGATCCGGCGTTGTTTTCGCCGACGAGTCGCATTGAGCCGTTGCTGGGTGAAATCTACTCCGGATTGATGCAGTTGACGGATGACCCGAATGACGCATTGAGAACGGATTTAGCGGAGCGGTATACGGTTCACGATGGAGTTAGGTATGAGTTCGTGCTGAAGCGGGATCTGAAGTTTAGTGACGGGTCACCGGTCACCGCGTCGGACTTCAAATGGAGTTGGGAACGAGCGTTGAAGCCTTCTACTGGTTCGCAACATGCTGCGGAGGTTCTTGGGTTGATCGTAGGTGCTTCTGAGGTGGTGGCGGGCGATACCGAGGAGATCGTTGGTGTAGAAGCGGTGGATGATCGTACGCTCTTAGTTACGCTCTCTGAGCCGTCAGCGTTATTTCCATATTTGATGGCAGATCCGGTGGTTGCGGTGCTGAAACGTCAGAACGTGGAAAATTGGGAGGTGGATTGGTCGGACCCCTTTGGTCAGCGTAAATCTCTTAGCGTGTTGCCGGTGGGTACGGGACCGTTCAAAGTGATATTGTTCGATTTCGAACACGGTGAGTTCGCGTTGGCACGCAACGATTATTATCACGAGGTCCCGACATTTCTGGATGGCGTGATCTACGTAACCGATCTGTTTGAAGAACGGGATGGTCAATTGGTCGCCAACTTCGAGCAAGCATTCCAACAACGCCAAATCGATTGGACCTTTGGTGTCACCAACAGCACCAGGAATGATCTCGGTGGGGAAATCGTTCCGAGATTGTCCGGGACCCGTTCGGATTTCCTGATATTCAACAGCGGGTTGCCGCCTTACGATGATCTGTTTTTCCGTCGTGCTTTGATTGGATCGATAGATCTAGATTCACATCTTGCCGATGAAGGGGGATACGGAGTACCCGGATCGTTGATCCCACCATTGCTAACTGGGTATGATCCCGATCTGTCAGGGATCAGATACACCCCGATAGATGCGGTCTCGAACCTTGGAATATCGCGGTATGCTGACGGCATTTCTTCAATCCAGCCAACTTTTCACACGCCAATCGGCGGTGTATTCGAGGAGGAATTCGAGTTTGTGGCTCTATCATGGCGCGATGTCCTTGGGTCCGGCGAAGGCCGATACTTCCACACCAGACAAGATCAATATGACGAGTTATTGTTGAGTGGCAAGCTAGAAATGGTGCTCAGAGATGTAAATGCTAGGTATCCCGACGGACTAGCGGTATTGTCGGAGTTGTTTCAGGCGTTCGGTCCGGGTAATTCTTCAGATGAGCATTCCGAAGTGGACCGTCTGATTCAGTCTGCGAAAGCGGAGTCGGATGCGGTTGCAAGGTTGGATACGTACGACGAGATACAGCGTTTTGTTTTGGAACAAGCATTGGTAATGCCGTTTGAATGGCCATCGAGCCTAGGATCAGGGATCAGTCTCCAACCGTGGGTACATGGTTACCGCGAGCCGGCGTTTTATGGTTCTAGGTTCAAGGACGTGTGGTTTGACGACACGGCGCCGAAGCGGGAGTTGCCGTCGCCTTAGGTTTGGAGCCGTTGATCGAGTGTCACGCCCGTTTCAACCTCTCTGACGTCGAAGCGGTGCAGGAGTCGCAGTCGGACCGGGCGGATCGTCTAGCGACGCTGGTGGGCGCGGGAATCATGAGCGTGGATGAGGCGCGTCGGGAGTTGGATGTTTGAGGGCTTCCGTCATACCCGCGTAGGCGGGTATCCAGGGGGGCCGGGCAGACTGGGACCTACAATCAAACCAGTCGCGATGCAGTGCCGACACTTGGTTTTGCATAGGCCTCCATTAGGGCGAAAGCCGACGCTTCAACGTTCTGAAAGTCCACTCGGATTCCACTTTCATGTACCATACAGGCAATCTGAGAAGGGAGCTGTGATGTTTATGGGAGTTTCTGGGAATCGTAACGTGCTAAAGGATGTGGTGCAGATACTGCGATATAGGGGGGTGATGGCGACGATTTCGGTGTTGATTTGTTTGGTTTTCGTGGCTTGTGGCGATAGCAGCGTAGATGATGATACTGAACCAACCACTTCGTTGTTGGAGGGAGTGGAGGTCGTGGAGCCATCGGATGACCAGATTGAATTAGTGGATGATGAACCTACCCAACCGCGGCGCGGTGGAGTGTTTAGGTTTTTCAGCGGGAATCGTTTGATTCCGGATCCTGCCGTGGGCGAGTCGTGGAGGCTCTACGGAGAGGTTTATTCAGGGTTGACGAAATTGGCAGATAATCCTAACGCGCCGGTTGAGATGGATTTGGCAGAAAAGTATTCCATTTTGGAGGGTGGTTTGGTCTACGAGTTTGTGTTACGACCGGTTTTGAAGTTCAGCGACGGTAGTCCGTTGACGGCTTCCGATGTCAAATGGAGTTGGGAACGGGCATTACGTCCGCAAACAAAATCGCGAGTTGCCTTTTCGGTCTTAGGGGGCATAGCCGGTGCCCAAGACGTATCGGAGGGAAAGTCGACCGAGCTCATGGGTGTTGTGGTAGTTGATGATCGAACGCTTCAGGTCACACTTGAGGACACATCGCCGACGTTCTTGGCACAGCTGGCGAACCATGAAGCTGCGGTTCTGAAGCGACAGAATGTTGAACAATGGTCAATCGACTGGTCGAACCCGGACAGATTTTCGGCAGAAGCGCATAGTCAATTCGAGTTGCCAGTCGGTACCGGACCCTTCAAGATCGTTAGTTTCAACTTTGCGGATGGCATATGCGTGCTCGCGAGGAACGAGAACTATCACGATCGATTGCCGCACTTGGACGGAGTGGAGTTTGTGACGAATTTAATCGATTCTGATTGGAACACGTTCTTGGATAATTTGCATGGCGCCTTTCAGCGGGACGAGATCGATATGGCGTTGACGCATCCTTCAGTGATGAAGCAGTATCGCGATGATCCGTCTTCAATCGACGGCATGATCAAATTCATAGAATATGGCGCGGCGGTTCATTTCTTGGCGTTCAACAGCGGGGTTCAGCCACTTGAAGATATCCATTTGCGGCGCGCGCTTATTGCTTCTGCGGATGTTGGTTCTCTGGGATTTCAGGACGTGGCGAATTCTTTGCTATGGCCAGCATTCCCGGGATATAGCGAGGCAAACGACGTTTCAAGATTCTCAGTTGAAAATGCAAAGAACGAGTTCGAGCAATCTCGATACGCAGATGCGTCAGACAATATCGTGCTGACCTATCGAGGCGATATCGGATATTTCAAAACGGAGTTTGAGGGTATAACCGAAGATTGGCGAGACACTCTTGGTATTGAGGCGCGGCATGAATTGGTCAGCACAAGCGTGCTTGAGAGGATCCACGAGGAAGGAAGTCTTGAGATGGTATATCGTCGCCACTCACCGGAGTTTCATGATGCCTACGCTGTTTTGAACGTGTTGCCAACGATTTTCGGAGGCACCGAGCCGTCTGAAGAATTCGCAATAGCAAGACTTATGTTGTCAAGTGCCGCATCAGAAAACGACACCGTTCGACGATTGGAACTCTACTCAGAGGTCGAAGAATACATGCTTGACCAGGCGTTGGTGTTGCCAATCAGATGGAGCGTCTCTGGGGAAAGCGCGCACCTCAAACCGTGGGTACATGGATACACAATACCCAAATACGGCGGTAGCAGGTTCAGGGATGTCTGGTTCGATGATACGGCGCCTAAACGGGAGTTGCCTTTGCCTTAGGTTTGGAGCCATTGATCGAGTGTCACGCCCGTTTCAACCTCTCGGACGTCGAAGCAGTGCAGGAGTCGCAGTCGGACCGGGCGGATCGGTTGGCGACGCTGGTCGGCGCGGGGATCATGAGCGCGGAGGAGGCGCGGCGAGAGTTGGGGGTTTGAGGGGTTACGCCACACGTGAATCGTAGGGGCGGTTCGCGAACCGCCCCTACAACGAGGCCTCTGCAAAAAGTTCCGTCATACCCGCGTAGGCGGGTATCCAGAGGGGCCGGGCAGACGGGGACCTACAATCAAACCAGTCGCGATGCAGTGCCGACACGTGGTTTTGCATAGGTCTCCATTAGGGCGAAAGCCGACGCTTCAACGTTCTGAAAGTCCACTCGGATTCCACTTTCATGTACCATACAGGCAATCTGAGAAGGGAGCTGTGATGTTTATGGGAATTTCTGAGAATCGTAACGTGCCAAGGGATGTGGTGCAGATGCTGCGATATAGGGGAGTGATAGCGACGATTTCGGTGTTGATTTGTTTGGTTTTCGTGGCTTGTGGCGGTAGCAGCGTAGAGGATGGTGTGGAGGCTACCGCTTGGTTGTCGGAAGGTATGGAGTCCTCCATTATTGATGGAGAAATCTCTTCGTCAAGTTCCCCGCCAATTGACATGCCCGTATCTTTGGTCGAATCCTGTGGGAATTCTTGCGCGGCATCATGGATGGTGGGAAACCGAATTATTACTATCGGAGTGTCGGAGTGTGAGGAAGGAGATCCGCGTGTCGGCGCCACTATTCCCTTCAAACCTGACTACGACCACAAGGTTATGCTTGATGATCTAATGGAGGATTTAAATACAGCGAAGTCTGAGCTTAACACCACCAAATGATGGTCTAGACGAGTAGTCGGAAGCCTTCGGTTTGGAAGTCGGTGCCGCATGCGCGCTGGCATTGAATTGGTTTCCGGATGGGCTGGTGGGTTCAAGGTAATCTCAATCAGGGGGAGACACCATTTCGCGAAATGGATGCGGATATGGCGTGCAGGTTGATCGCGAGAACCGAGAAGTTTTGCGATGCGTATGAGTAACATGGTGCGACCAGTTAATCTCATCGGGTTTGTCGCGTTGTCGGCAGGGTTGATGCTGGTGTTGTCGGGATTCGGAATTGCGTGTAGCGACGATGAGTCTCCGACCGAATCGGCAGGGACGCCCGACGTTGGGAAGACTGCGACAACCGATCCCACAGTCTCGTCGATGATGGAGGGTGTGGAGGTAGATAAGTCGTTGCCGCCGACGGCGGAGGGTGTGACGATTGTCGAGCCGCTCAACCCAACCGGTCCGAGACGCGGCGGTGTGCTGGCGGCCCCAATGACTGCGTGCCCGCCACCGGATCCGGCGATCGATGTAGCTGCAGAGTGGCAGGATTTGAGTTCGCCACCCTTGGTGACTGAGATTCATGCTGGCTTGACGCGTATCGTTGACAACTCGACTTCACCGTTCGAGTTAGAGTTGGCAGACTCGTACAACGTTGATCTGACCGGGTTGGAGTATGAGTTCGTGTTGCGAAATGACTTGAAGTTTAGCGATGGCAGCCCGTTGACGAGTGGTGATTTTAAGTGGAGCTGGGAACGGGCGTTGAAGAAATCTGACGCCGGGAGCAGAGCGCAGGATGTGTTCGGATTGGTCGAAGGGGCGGATACGGTGATTTTGGGTGAGAGCGATGACCTTACGGGGGTTGTGGCGGTTGACGATAGAAAATTGACGGTGAAACTAACGAAACCTCGCGCCGATTTTCCTGCGCTGTTGGCCGATCCTGTGGCATCGGTGCTGGAGAAGGACAATGTGCTTGAATGGGGTATGGAGTGGGATAATTCAGGTTGGGTAACAGGGAACTCTGGATTCTTGTATGACGACATGCCAGTTGGGGCAGGGCCATTCAAACTGGTTCGGTATTGGGGAGGGTCGCGAGGCGGGAGATGCGCGATCGCTAGAAACCCCCATTACTGGGGTCAACCAGCTTATCTTGATGGGGTTTGGTTCAGGGCTGACCTGACCGAGTGGGAACAATCGAATGAAGGTGGTTGGAGCATTTGGAGCACGCTGCCCCTGGATCCGATAATTTTTGTTCATGAAGATATAGATTTCGAGCAAATCACTACGGTTTTCACTCAACAGGATTCTGATGACGGGCATGAATATGACATAACAGTTGGGCCTGGGGAGCAGATCGAGGTGGACGGCGCACAAAATGATTCGGCAGATTTTCCGCCAACGTTCATCTTCGCGGTGTTGAATTCTGCAGCGCCGCCGTTCGATGACATCAATTTCAGGCGCGCGGCTGCTGCCTATTCGCGACTGACTCCCTTTACGCAGATCGTCGACGGTGATGCGCGACTGATCACTGAGGAATTGACCACGCTAGAGCCACGAGCCGAGTTCATCCGTTACGACGGGGAATTGGCTGAAGTAGAGCTTGCGAATTCCAAGTATGTTGGCGAGGACGAAGCGCACGAGATCGTGGTTCTTAGTTCTCGGTCAATCATCGTTACCGATATCGCAGATCCGTCTTTTGTTGATTGGGCAAATGCGCTCAATCTAAAACTTCAAGATGATGAATTCGGGTTGCAAACCCTAGATCAGTTCGAAGGTAGGAGAAACAACAGATTCCACGTCCGAATTTACCGTGTCTCGCCCGCGTACCCGGATCCGATAACGATTCTTCGCTCGTTGACGGCGCCATTCGGTAAGATCAACAGGGCACCGGAATTCGTCGAACTCGATGGGATGGTTTCGGCCGCAGCGGTCGAACGCGACACCGTGAAACGGCACGAATTGTTTATGGAGATTGAGGAGTACGTCGCCGATAACGCGTTGGTTATACCGATTGCGGTCTTGCCCGAGCCGATTTACTTCCGTTCGCACCCATGGGTCCACGACCTAAACCCGCCGAAGTATCCCGGTAGCATGTTCCACAAGGTCTGGCTCGACGATACGGCTCCGAAGCGGGAGTTGCCTAAGCCTTGAGGTTCGTGCGAATCAAGAACATGGTCTGCCTGATGATGCTCGTGTTGGCGTTGTCGGGATTCGGAATTGCGTGTAGTAGCGGGGAGTCTCCGACCGAATCGGCAAAGACGCCCGACGTTGAGGAGACTGCGACAACCGATCCCACAGTCTCGTCGATGATGGAGGGTGTGGAGATCGATAAGTCGTTGCCGCCGACGGCCGAGGGCGTGACGATTGTCGAGCCGCTAAACCCAACCGGTCCGAGACGCGGCGGTGTTCTAGCTGCACCGATGGCGTCTTGTCCGCCACCGGACCCAGCGATCGACGCAGCTTCGTTGGTACTTGACTGGCAAACGTTGCCGTTGGTAACAGAGATTCATGCGGGTTTGACGCGGATTGTGAACGATCCAGTTGCGCCATTCGAGATGGAGTTGGCGGATTCGTACAACGTGAGCGTGGACGGTTTTGAGTATGAGTTCGTGTTGCGGAACGAATTGAAATTCAGCGATGGGAGTCCGTTGACGGCAGGTGATTTTAAGTGGAGCTGGGAACGGGCGTTGAAGAAATCTGACGCCGGGAGCAGAGCGCGGGATGTGTTCGGGTTGGTAGAAGGAGCGGATGCGGTGATATCAGGCGAGAGCGAAGACCTTTCGGGTGTTGTGGCGATTGACGATCGGACGTTGCGAGTCCGACTAACGAATTCTCGGGCTGATTTTCCGTCGTTGCTCGGTGATCCCGTGGCTTCGGTGCTGAAAAAGGACAACGCTTTAAGTTGGGGTATCGAATGGCATAACTCTGGGATTTGGGAGATTACCGTTCCTTTCAGTGATTGGAACATGCCTGTGGGCGCTGGGCCTTTCCGGTTGGTGGCCTATCGGGATGAAATTGCCGGAGCGCGTTGCCCAATCGCGAGGAATCCGCATTACTGGGGAGAACCTGCATATCTGGACGGGGTGTGGTTCCGGGCCGAGTTGGCTGAATGGGAACGGACGGATGACGGTGGTTGGTTCACGCATGATCTCGATCCGATGATTTTTGTACATGAAGAGATCGATTTCGAGGAGTTGTTTCACACTTCGGGGTTCGAAATCATCTACGACGTGGAAGGCACGCTGGAAGCTGAAGTTGCAAATGACGTGATCGAGGTGGAGGGTGCGGTGGAGGAATTTTCAGACGTTGCGCCGCCGTTCGTCTTTGCGGTGTTGAACGCGGGCGCGCCGCCGTTCGATGACATCCATTTCAGAAGGGCGGCCGCGTCGATAGTGCAATTGACGACGTTCGATGAGACTGCCGACGACGAGGCACGATTGATTACAAGTGAGTTGACGCCCCTTCAGCCGCGTGCGGATTTCATTCGTCATGATCCGAGTTTCGGGCAATCGGAGTTGTCAGCGTCGCAATACTCAGTTTCCGAAGAACCTTGGGAAGTGGGGATCATTTACCAGGTTGGTGCGAGGTTTACCGATCCCGGCTCAGAGTCGTTTCGCAGGTGGGCAGAGGCGCTGAATCTGGTGCTCGAGGAGGATCTTTACGGAGTGCAGACATTGGACGAATTTGGTGGTCGGAAGAACAATGACTACCTCATACGAATGTTCGCGGTATCTCCGGTTTATCCGGATCCGGTTACCGTGTTACGCGTATTGGCAGCGCCGTTCGGCAAGATCGACCGCGCTCCAGAGTTTGTCAAGTTGGATGCGATGTTGACTGATGCTGCGACGGAGCGAGACGCAGTTGAGCGGCACGAGAAGTATCTGGCGATTGAAGAATACGTGGCTGAACAGGTTCTGGTCATACCGATAGCGGTTGTCGACTTACCGATAAGGTTTCGGTACCATCCATGGGTCCACGACCTGAATCCGCCAAAGTATCCGGGTAGCATATTCCACAAGGTATGGCTCGACGAGACGGCGCCGAAGCGGGAGTTGCCGGGGCCTTAGGCGTGCAAAGGGATTAAGTGACGGGACACCACCAAATCATGTCAACGCTCTTTGTAGAAGTTTTTGGGAAGATGATCCGAGATGCCGACCTAAAAATTGCCGTTTCGGATTATCAGAAGGTTCTATACAGCGTCTTTCGTGCGTGTGTCGAGTTGGAGCGGAATGATCTCTGTCGTCTCCACAGCCTTGAGGTCCATTTAGATACCCCCACGTGAGATAAGCAGAAAAACGCGGTTGCGTCGTTGAGGTTCCTGATCGGTATGCCTTGACGTACGGGAACGACACACCGTTCAGGTTTATTTCTGCTGCATCTTCGTCTCTCGACGTGTCAGTTGCGATGCTCGAGTGGACGGCGAGTACTGCAGGATGGGCGCTGCAATGGTAATCGACACTGCCTTTGGATTCGCGCTGGATGCTAGTGAATTCTCGATACGCATTGAGCGGGCCAGTTGAGGGATGATGTTGGGATCTAGAGCTACGGTGTTGGTGTGCCGTCTGGTTCGGTGTTTGGGCAGATTGGCGGCAATGGAGTTCGGTAATCATCGTCGAGTTTGGATCGCAATCTACGCGGCACACACCCGGTAAATTGGTTGCCACTAAGGTAGAAAGTATCCGGGTTTAGACGTTTCAGGATTTCGTAAGGTATCTTCCCAGTCAAATCATTTCGGCTAAGGTCCAACAACGTTAGATTTTCGAGGTTGAGGAATTCTGTAGGTATCTCCCCAGCAAGATAATTTTGGCTAAGATCCAACTCTTTCAGGTTTGTGAGATTTCCGATTTCAGGTGGTATCTCTCCGGTCAGTAAGTTGGCGAACAAATCGATCGTCTCGAGTTTAATCATTTTGCCAATCTCGGGTGGAATATTGCTGGTCAGGTAGTTTGATCGTAGGTCCAACACTTTTAGGTTTTGGAGATTTGCGATTTCGCTTGGAATGCGCCCCGACAACTCATTGCGGCTTATGTCTAACGCTTCAAGATTATGCAGGGAGCCTATTTCGCGAGGCAAAGGTCCGTATAGCGTGTTTTCTTCGAGGTACAACCATTTGAGGTTGGTGAGGTCTCCGATTTCAGGCGGTAACTGTCCGGTCAGACCACTGCGACCCAGGAACAATCCCACAACGCGATTGTCTTCATCGACAGAGACACCGCCCCAGTTTTCGATGAGGTGTTCACTGAGCCAGTTGTGACGCTCGAACCACCATGAATTCTCACTGCCGATAGCGTGATAGATGGCGATCAGGGTCTCTCTGTCTTCAGAGGGTGTCGATGTATGGATATCGCAAATCGGCAACTTTAGCTTGTCTAAATCGTGCTGGGTATCATGGAGCCCCGGGTGGGACATAGCTAAGTCAACAATGAGCGGTAGACACCCTGAAAATTGATTTCCATGTATGAAAAAATCGGATAAATACTGGATGTTTCCAATCTCTTTCGGAATCTTCCCGCCCAACTGATTGTTATCGAGCCACAATTGGCGTAAATCGACCAAATCCCCGAGTTCTGGCGGGATAGTACCCGACAATTCGTTTTCGTTGAGGAAAAGGTCATACAGGTTGGCTAGTTTGCCGATCTCTTTTGGAATCTCTCCGTCGAGTTGGTTGTTGCTTAAATCCAACTCGTTCAGGTTTGTGAGATTTCCGATTTCTCGCGGGATCGATCCAGTCAAGTCATTCCCGCTGAGATTGAGTGCCAGCAAGTTGCTAAGGTTGCCAATCTCATTTGGGATGTTTCCATTAAGGTTGTTCTCGTTGAGATCCAGCCTTTTGAGGTTGCGTAGGTTTCCGATTTCTTTAGGAATGTCACCAATCATGTAAGCGTTGTTGAGTATCAAATACTCTAAGTTGAAGAGGTTTCCGATCTCACTAGGCATGGGTTGGTTCAGCACGCTCCCCGCGAGGTATAGAGACCTCAGATTGATGAGGTTACCGATTTCGGGTGGTATCGAACTGAACAGCAGGTGTTCATAGATGTGCAGCGTCTCAAGGTTAGCGAGATTGCCGATTTCACCTGGTATCGGCCCCTCCAATCCATTGGTTTCGAAGATGAGCGTCTTCAGGTTCGTGAGCTCACCGATTTCTGGTGGTATCGGACCGGTAAGATCGTTATCGACGATTTCAAACCATTCCAGGTTAGCGAGGTTACCGATTTCAGGTGGGATAATCCCAGTCAATCCACAATCGTCGAGTACGAGTGTTTTCAACTTGGTTAAGTTACCAATTTCGGGAGGAATTCCTCCGATCAGTCTTGATCGGCTAATTTTCAGGTGTTCGAGCTCGGTTAGATTCCCGATTTCTTTGGGGAACTGCCCGCGCAATAGACCTGTATACAACTCAATTTCAACAACCCGCCCATCTGCGTTTGTCGTAACCCCATGCCAAGTGCCGACCGGGTGATCGCTGAGCCAATTCTCCTTTTCGTACCAATTTTCGCCGTCGGTGGCGTGATATAAAATCTCAAGTGCCTCGCGGTCAATTTCCTTGATTACGAGTGCCGACGTGGAGCTCGGTGGAGACTTGACCGTTGGTGTTGGAACCGGGGGCGGTGTTGGCGTGGGATTTGGGACCGCCGTGGATGTTGCGGTAGTCGCGACGATCAACGGATCGCTGGTGGTCGGCGGTGGATTATCGCTTTGGCATCCTACTGCAAACACAAACGACAGCAGCAATGCCGAAAACAAGATACGCACGGTCATGAGAGTTCCAAGTTCAATGGCGAGTGTGTTGACTCGAGGAAGTGCTCGCATTCCTTGAATGGAGTTTATTCTAAGGTCGGTTGACGATGATGAGGGTGTGGATGGTCGACACAAGCACGGAGTTTCCTGAGACGTTGCTAGGTGGCACAACGTTCGAGTGCTGTATGTGCTACCCAGTCACACACCATAGCCTTCGAGTTCATTTCCAGGTTCGTATGAGAACACATCTTTGAGCCGACTGCCCTACGAGCGCAAAATTGATAAAGTCAAGTGAGCAAATAGGTGAACACGCACGATGCTGAGACAAGTACATGAGCATATCGTCCGGGAGCTCGGCGAGAGCAGTCGCACAGACACTATCTTCGTGTTGACTGCGATTGTGTTCAACCTGATTGTGCTGGCCGTGAATTCGGGCGTGTCGATGGAGGCGAAGTTGGAGGATGCCGATGCGAGTTACGACATCATATTGGGCGTTTTCATCGCGATGTCGGTCTTGCTGAATGCGGTGGCACTAGTGGCTCTGGTCATCGGGCGTCGGACGCGTCGGACGTTGCTCTCCGGGTTGGTGGCGATGTATCGGGACAACGAGGTGGCCAAATATTACGATCCGTCACTGATGTCGAACTACGGCGTCCGGTACCTGCTATTCGCGGCGGTGATCGGGCTACTGGCGTTGACGGCGATCGTGGTACCGTTGATCATTCGGTTTACGGGGTAGTCCGAGGCAGAATCGGATCGGGTCATCCGATGAGTTCGAAACCTTCGGTTTGGAAGTCGGAGTCGTAAGCGAACGCGGTGGTGGAGTCGTAGGTTTCCATCAGTACAAAGCTGACGCAATCGACGAGGCTGAGATTGCGGCGGCGGCGTTGCCCGAGCCGGTAGACGGCTCGTTCATGATCTTCTTGGGATACCCAATGGATCGTAGCGAGGTCGACGATATCGGTGAGGAATTCCAATGCTGGTTCGATGCCCAACTTGCGCTGCATGACGGCGGAAGACTCAAGTACGACGTAACTGTGCGTCCACAACGGCGTTGATTCGGATCGCAGATTGTTTAGTGCGTCGAGAGCACGTTCGTGGGCTTCGTCTCTCGTGTCCGCAATTGCGACGATTGCAGACGTGTCCATCAAGATCATTCGAGGGCGGCCTCGGCGAAGATGTCGTCGTGATGGATCGATAGCGAACGCGGGTCATCTGATGAAGACATGCCCGACCCGATGAATTTGAAGTCTTTCAAAGTCAACTTGCGCCGGGGAGGGTTTTGGAGATACTGGTTGACGGCGTCTCGGACGAGCGCCGACATCGACCGGTTTTCGGAATGAGCTCTGTTTTTCAAAAGCCTATGGGTCGTCTCGTTCAGTTGGATTTGGGTGCGTACCATAGTCGCTTCCTGGTTACTGATGTAATGATAGCAGGACAGGGTTTTTCACATTGCCACTAATGGCTTCCCGCCTTTAGATCCGAGAGAATGACGTCGGATTTGCGGTGGTCGTTTCGAGCGGGCAACCGTGCGGAATTTCGAGCATCCCCTGCGTGCTTCGCACGCGTCCCCTTCGCAGAGCGAAGGGGAGGTTGGCGGGACGGCGCGAATGGCGGACGATTTTGGAATTGGGAGTTAATTCCCGTCGATGCCTACGATACGGCCGCCCAGATTGCGGAGTTGGTTGATGGTGGGGTTGGTGTCGATTGCTTCTGGTACGCCGTAGGGTTGGGGAGTGTCGGCTAGTTGGTTTGATTGGTTTGGCGCGGACGGCGTAGGTTGGGTGAATTGGGTGGGTGCCGGGGCTGGTCGGGGTGCAGTTGGCGTCGGAGCGTTGGTGGTAGACGCAGGTGTGGACGTTGAACCGGCGGATGGCGTCGGGGATGATTGTTGGAGTTGGACGCGGATGTTTGGGCCGTAGACGTTTTGGAAGGCGGGGCGAAGTTTGGCTCTGGTTTCGTCGTTCATCCACATGTCGCGGAGGCGTTTGGTTGCACTGGCGTATTTGGGTTGGAGGATGAGGACGCCGTCGTCGTTCGGTCCGACGAAGTTGGCTTGTGCGAACGCGGTACGGACTGGTCTTCCCGCGGCTTTTTCGATTTCGTCGAGAATTGGGGAGCCGGTGGTGGCGTCTGGCCCGGATTCCGGTCGTGGGGCCGAATGAGGAGCAGGTTGTCGGCTTTGTTGTTGTGCTGTTGCCGGTGCACGGGCGGGTTGCCGGCGTGGTTGCTGTGCAGGCGCTGGTGTTGCGGCTGGTTGCTGTGCAGGTGGTGCGGTGATGGCTCTGAGGGCGGAGATTTCGAGGGATAGGGGCGATGATGCTTCGCCGAACCGCTCGTTATGTCCGAAGATGGTGATGGCGTGGAGCATCTGCTCGGAGGAGGCCTGCATGGCTTCGGGTTCGAGTTCGGGTGCGTCGCCCAGTTGTCCGTAGAGTGTGGTGATGCCGTGTTTCGCGAGGAGCGCGCCGCGGAGCGCGGAGATGGTGCTGTCGCGCAGACCTTTGAGTTCGGCACCGCGCCCGGCTTCTTCTTCGATGATTTCGAGGGCGCGTTTTGTGTCTTGCGCTAGGACTGCGCTGGCGAGATTACGGGCGGAGGACGTGTCGCCGATTCCGAGTAGCTCGCGGGCTTGTTCTTCGGTGATTTCGCCAGTGCCGCATGAAACGGCAAGTTGTTCGAGGAGGTTTTCGGCGTCGCGAAGGGAGCCCCACGCGGATCGAGCGACGAGTTCGAGGACGCTAGGTTCGCATTCGATTCCCTCTTCGTCGCAGATGAGGATTAGGCGTCCGATAACGTCGTCGGGAGTGAGACGTCGGAAGTCGAACCGTTGGCATCGGGAGATGATGGTCGCCGGGACGCGGTGGATGTCGGTCGTCGCGAGAATCATCACGACCTGCGGCGGTGGTTCTTCTAGGGTCTTCAACAAGGCGTTAAAGGCCTCGGTGGTGAGCATGTGGACTTCGTCGATGATGTAGACCTTGAACTGGCCGATGGTGGGACGCAGCAGTACTCGCTCGCGCAGGTCGCGAATATCGCCGACACCCCGATTTGAGGCGGCGTCGATCTCAATAAGATCCATGTATCGTCCCTCGTCGATGGCGATTGCGGCATCGGTGTCGGGCAGCGGATCGCCGTTTTGATCGAGTTCAGCGTTGATGGCTTTGGCCAAGATGCGGGCGGTCGAAGTCTTGCCGACGCCTCGAGGACCGGTGAAGAGGTATGCGTGGGCGACACGGTCAGACATCACGGCACGGCGCAGCGTGTCGGTGATGTGTTCCTGTCCGACGACGTCACTGAAACGAGTGGGTCGCCACTTTCGATAAAAGACGGTACTCATGGTTGGTTGAGAATAGGCGTTCGGATTACGTATTCATGATATGTGTGCATCGGCGAGTCGGGAGGGGCAGTGCAAAGGAGTGTAAAGCCAAAAACCAAATCTAAACCTCCTATAATCCCCTTGGGCACCAAGAGGAGGCTTGTGCACAGCACCCGTCCGCGGGAATGACGAGTTGTGTTGGATGACGGAATGTGTTGCACGATAATGGCGATATGCCGGAAGCACCTGACCTTTATGTTCTGCGAGAGTATCTTGCGCCGCGTATAGAAGGCGAGGTAATCGAGTCGGCGCGGGAGTTGCGGCCTTTGGTGGTGAGGAACATGGTTGGCGCGCCGCTGGTGGGGCACGTTTGCGGTCGGAAGATCGAGGGACTGGATCGTAAGGGCAAACTGTTGATGATGTCGCTGTCTGGCGGTGTTTTGATGGTGGTCAGTCCGATGCTGACGGGCGATCTGTCGTTGGTTGAATCGAGCAAGAAGCCGTTGAAGTCGACGATTTTGACGATGAATTTAGGTGGCGGTATGCAGCTAAGATACTCGGATGTGAAGCGTATGGGTCAGATCTACTACGTCGGATCGGACAATATTGGTGAGATAACGCGGGTTGCGGATCAGGGACCGGATGTATTGGACGAGCCGCTTAGCTTGGCGGATTTTCGATTGGCGCTGAAACGTTTTCGAGGCGAGGTTAAGGGTGTTTTGACCCGCGGTGAATTGGTGGCGGGCATTGGCAACGCGTACGCTGATGAGGTGCTTTGGGCAGCCGGCATCTTTCCGTTTAGAAAGGTCTCGCGGTTCACCGTTGATGACGTAAACCGGTTGCACGAAGCAGTCTACGGCGTGCCAAATCAAGCTGTCGCAACGTTGCGAGAGATATTCGGTCAACGACATCCGCGGAAGGATCGGAAGTTCCTAAGCGTTCATGGCAAACCGGGTTCGGATTGCCCGCGTTGTGGCTCGACGATTAGTTCGGTGAAATCTCGGCAGCGAGACACGAACTTTTGCCGAAAATGTCAGCCCGGTAGCATGTTTGATTGAACGCGGATGGTGAATTGAGCAGGTTGTGATTTTGTAGAATCTCGCGTAAAGCGAATTTGGGCTTGAAATCCAAGTTTTGGCTCGTCCAATCGCCTTGAATCGGAACAGGTTTGTTCGAACTTAACGACATCTCTCAATACAGCGGCATCCTGCGCGACATAGCGTTCGTTGTCGTCTGCGTAGTGGTGACGGTCGCAGCATTGATGACCCTTGGTGCCGTGCGAAAGGCCGTGCAACGATTGAACGACGCGATGGACCGCGTCGACGACCTGATTGACTCGGTGGTTGCGGCTCGTGACACGATTTCGGAGTTGCGAGATCGTGTGCGGAGCCGGGCTGGCATGGGTTCGCAGGAATCCGGCGGCGGCTTCAATGTAGTTTCGTGGCTGCTGTCACCGTTGGGCTACGTGCTCAAACGCCGAATGCGCGAACGATCTCGGGCACGTTCTGAAGAACGATCCGGTGACTGAGGCGATACAAACCGGCGAGGATGAGATCCTCGTCGAAACTGAAATTAAAGAAATGGAGATGAATCATGGCAAACGGTGGAGATAGTTTTCTGGCAGGTGCGATCCTAGGTGGCATCGCGGGTTTCGCGGTCGGTATTTTGCTGGCACCGAAATCGGGCGCTGAGATGCGTGCTGACCTGATGGACCGCAGCGATGCCGCCCGCGAACAGATTTGGGACCGTACCGGCTCGGCTCGCGAGCAGTTCATGGACCGATCCGGTGCCGCGCGCGATCAGATGGAAGAGTTGTTGGACTCCACGAGTCAGCGTCTTGAGGAGATACGCGCCGAGGCGGCGAATGTAGCTTCGACGCTTCGCAAACGCGTCAGCAGAAATTCGTCGTCGGAAGCTGACAGCATGCCGGTGATGGCCGAATTCGAGTCGGCGCCGCAGTCCGACGAACAAGACCGCGTCTAACAGTTAAGAAATCATGGTCGGCGAGTTTTGGTCGATGCGTTAATCACGACGCATCGTGAGGAGTTTGCCGGTATCTGTACCAATAGGTTGGAAGAGTGATGTCCAACGGAGAACGAGCACTCGTAGTGGTGCCATCTGACGACCCGGCTCAATGCCAAGGGTCTCCTCGTATGGCTGAGCTTAGTGCGGTTGCGGACGTTAAAATATTTCCGACCCGCTGCGACAGTTTCGACTTGCAGATTGAGCGTTCGCAGGGAGCGACGACGATCATCAACTCCCGGAGCTATCTCGAGTGGCGTTCGGAAATGTTTGAATTGCTGCCGGAGTTGCGATTTATCTCAGTCTGCGGCATCGGCACCGATTCAATCGATTTGGAGGCGGCTCGGGAGCGCGGCATCACGGTGTCGAACATCCCCGGCAAGACGGCACCGGTGGTAGCCGAACATGCGTTTGGGTTGATGTTTGCAGCCGCGAAACGGGCAGCGTGGTACACGGAGATGACGCGGCAGGGTCACTGGGTGAAGCAGGATGGTGTGTTCCTGGGTGACAAGACGGTCGGAATCGTAGGCACAGGCAATATCGGTGCGGAGATGGCGCGGATCTGCAACGCGTTTGGGATGAACGTGATCGCGCATACCTTCAATCCATCAGATGCGCGCGCAGAGAAGTTGGGAGTTAGGTTTGTGGGTCTTGACGAGCTTATGGCCACGTCAGATGTGATTACGATCCATACAAAACTGACACCCGATTCGGAGAAGATGATCGGGGCTCGTGAGATCGATCTGATGAAACCGGAAGCGATACTGGTGAATGTGGCTCGTGGTCCCATCGTCGATGAGGCGGCGTTGGTCGAGGCGCTGAATGCGGGTCGAATAAGCGGTGCGGCGTTGGATGTTTTCGAGAACGAGCCGCTACCCGCGGGTAGTCCGATCACAGAGTGTGAGCAAGTGATCTTGACGCCTCACATTGCGGATATGACGCCTGAGGGTTTGGATCTGCTCAATCAGGGCGTTGTTGAGAACACTTTGGCGTACTTAAATGGATCGCCGATTAACGTGGTCAACTGAATCCGAGGAGCCATTAGAGTGATTTCGATACGCGAACTGTATCAAGGAGACGCGGAGAGAGTATTGGCGTTGGATCAGGAGATCCGTGGTCCGGATCGATCGGCGACGTGGGACCAGTACGTGGGTCGCGTTTTGGAGATAATCGCGTTGGACTCGTTGGAGTACGCGCCTTGGGGATGCTTTGTGGCGGTAGATGAGGATCAAGGCGACGAGATCGTGGCGTTCTTGATGTCCGAGCGACAGACGGCGTCTTATGGACTTCCGCCGGGCGTGCGAGTAGTTGCGATGGCGGTCCACCCGGACTATCGACGGCAGGGCCTTGGATCGCGGCTGATCGATGCGTTGACGCAGAAAGCCAAAGCCGATGGTTTGGACAACATCTTCTCGGTGCTGTTGGATGAAGACGAGCGTGATGCATCGTTCTTGGAGCGCAACGGTTTTTCCGGGGCGCATTTCAAGGTGTTCACGAAAGAGATATAGGCGTGGGGCAGAACCCTAGCCATCTCCCGCATGGGATGAGTCAGAGCCTGGAAGCGGCATTGGCATCGCATCCTAGGCGGCAGTCGTTGCTGATTCGCGAGCGATTGGTTGAGGGAGTAGACAAGGGGATAACTTCTCAGCACGGTCTGATAGCCCACGGACGCGGGGAGGCGTTCGATTACTTGATCGGCGAACGGACGCGAGAATTTGCTGAGACTGCGATCCGCGCGGCCGTGGCCATGATGTTTCGGGCGGATCGTCCGGTGATTTCAGTTAACGGTAATGCGGCGGCATTGGTGCCCGGCGATCTGGTGAGGTTGTCAGAGTTGACCGGCGCACCACTGGAGATCAACGTGTTTCACCACAGTACAGAGCGCGTTGCTGCGATCTCAGAGCATATGCGGGAATTCGGCGCGGTAGATGTTTTGGAACCGACCACGGAAGCGGTGATCGTCACGCTGAGCAGCGATCGACGATATGTGAATCCTGACGGGATCGCTCGAGCTGACGTGGTGTTCGTGCCGCTTGAGGACGGTGACCGGTGCGGCGCGTTGCGTGCGGCTGGTAAGTCGGTGATCGCGGTTGATCTTAATCCGATGTCACGCACCTCCCGCGACGCCTCGATAACCATCGTCGACAACGTGGTGCGCGCGGTTCCGCGTATGATCGCACATGTCACAGAGCTCGGTGGCAGTTCGGATGAGGCGATGTTGCAGCGTGACATCGATAGCTACGACCATGATTCGATATTGGTTGAAGCGGAGCACGCAATCCGTTCTGGCGACTCCTAAAGCTGAGGCGAGACCGACGCCATTAAGTTGAGATTTTCTGATTAACCTAGAATGTTGGCTGTTGCCCAGATGATGATGGGCGAAACTTCGGATATGCGTCGTCGTAACAACGGGCCAAGGATCGGGGACCAAGTGGTTCGCGTTCCTCGAGCGGCCCAAACAGTCCCAGTGGACGTTCCGGTAACACCGCGCTCGGTTTCAGTGCGCGGAATAGCGTCGCCGATGTCGCTGATCTACGGGTTCTTCATCATCGACCTGATCGGCACCGGTTTATTGTTGCTGCCTATATCGAGCAAGGCTCCGGGATTCGCGAACCCGTTGACGTGTCTCTTCACCGCCACAACCTCGGTGACAGTAACTGGGTTGGTGACGGTAGACACGCTTGAGCATTGGACGGTTTTTGGTCAGACCGTGATCCTGAGTCTGATATTCATCGGCGGATTGGGATTTATGACTGGAGCGGCGTTTCTGATCATCCTCGTTGGTCAGGAGCTCAGGTTGCAGAACCGATTGATTGTGCGTGAAGGTCTCGGTTGGGGGGAGCTTGGCGGAATCACGACTTTGGTGCGGAACATCGTTCTGTTCGCGGTGATCGCGCAGTTGATCGGCGTCGTTGTGCTTTGGGTGTACTGGACACTGATCCGAAATTTATGGGAGGGGTTCGATTTCTGGCACACGGTGTGGCTCGCGTTTTTTCACGGGATTTCGGCATTTAACAATGCCGGAATCGAAATTTTGCCAAACGATGTTGTGGGTGGCGACAGTTTGCAAGGATTCGCGGCCGACTATTTCACTTTGTTCGTATTCGCGTCGCTGATCTTCATCGGAGGAACCGGGTACGTGTTGTGGAGTGATGTTTGGCGGAACAAGAGTTTCCGATGGTTGCGGTTGGAGAGCAAGTTGATATTGATCGGAACCGCGGGACTGTTGTTGACGGGATTCATCACTTTCGCGATCGGCGAGTGGAGCAATCCCGGGACCTCTGGTGGCAGTAGCGTGGTGCAAAAGATCGCCGACGCATTTTTTCACGCGCTCTCGGCGCGGACCGCCGGGTTCTCGATTATCGACTACGGTCAAGCGTCAAGTGCGACCGACACAGCGACGGAGGTGTTGATGTTCATCGGAGGGGTTTCGGGAACCACCGCTGGCGGCATCAAGGTAAACACGTTCATGGTGATGGTGGTCGCGGCGATCGTCACGATGTCCGGTCGGAACAGTATCAACATCTTTAGGAGTCACATTCGGTCGTCGACGGTCCAGCGCGCGTTGGTACTGGGCGGTGTATCGGCGGCGATCGTGGTGATCTTGGCATATGTGGCCTTGCAGTTGCAATCGGATCTGCCAACGAGAGATGTGTTGTTCCAAGTGGTTTCAGCGGCTGCGACGGTAGGATTGGATACCGGAATTACCTCAAAATTGAACGGGCCGACGCAAGGTTTGGTAATCTTCGCGATGTTCCTAGGAAGATTTGGTCCGTTGTCGTTGGCGCTGTTGATGGCGGGTCGCCAGATTGAACAGCGATATTCACTCCCGACAGAAGAGGTTAGAATCGGTTGATCTCGAATTCTGAACTTCCAGACGATCAGATATCTGGAGACTTGAGATGGCAACTCAAAACATAGTCGTCGCCGGCATTGGACGATTCGGCGCACAATTGGCTACTGGTCTTTTTCAGCATGGGCACGACGTGCTTGCTATCGATAACGATCAATCGAGGATTCAAGACTTGATCGGGCGGGTGACGTATTCAGTTTCTGGAGATGCGACTGATGAGATATTGATGCGGGATCTCGGGGTCGAGAACTTCGACGTGGCGATTGTTGCGATTGGCCGGAATGTCGAATCTAGCATCATGACCGCGGTGCTGCTACGTTCATTTGAAATCCCGATGGTCGTGGCGCGCGCTCGAAACCGCCTTCACGCGGAGACGTTGCAGCGTATCGGTTGCCAACGCGTGATCAATGCGGAGGAGGAGGCCGGGATGCGATTGGCCGAGACGCTGTTTTCGCCGAATGTTGCCGACTACCTTTCGTTGGGCAGCGACCAAGGCATCAGCAGATTACACGTTCCCGAGCGCTTCGCGGGGATGACATTACGGGAAGCCGGGTTCACGGAATTCAACGATCAAAGCCATCTCTCTGTCATGGCGTTGATCAGGGATCAAAACGCGCGGATGATCCCCGACCTTGACGAGCAGGTGCGAACCGCGGACGAAATCGTAGTTTCGGGCGGCAAAGGGTTAGTAGACGAGTTGGCGGTATGAGCTATTCCCGCGTAATGTGTCTGGTCAGAGGCGATGATAGCGACCCTGAAGTCATCGCGACTGCGGTGAATCTTTCGAATGGCAATAATCGGAGTATCCATTTCGTCTACGTCATAGTTGTTGATCGCAGGTACGCGTTAGATTCGCCAAATCTTGCGAATTATGCCGAAGGAGAGCGTGTATTGCTGAGGGCGGAACAAGCGTCTGGCCTACGGAACGAACCCCGGGGTTCGATTCTGCAGGCGCGTTCCATCGGTCAGGTGCTGGTGCGTGAGGCGTTGGATTTCGGTGCTGAAGCGCTGGTCTTGTCGGCGAGCATCATCTCAACGATGAACTCGAAAAAGATCGATTCGGATTCTGAGTACCTGCTCGTGAATGCACCCTGTGCGTTAATTTTGGTCCGGGATGCGTTGGAGGAATATGATGCGTCGAACGGTCATCCGGACAGGTATCCGGAGAGCGTCTTTGTTCAGGGACCATGAACGAGGTAGGTGCGCGATTTGGAACAGGTAGAGGTTGTCCTAACTTGAGAATTTGCACATGAGAGTTGTAATCGCAGGACATGATCGATTGGGAATCGTGATGGCCGATCTTCTCAGCGAGGCTGGCCATGACGTTTTGATTGTGGAAGAGGACGGAAGACGCATCCGTTCGTTTCCGAGCCACCTATTGGCGCGCCCGAACGTGGACGTGCTTGAAGCCAAACCGACGCAGGACGAAACAATGGTGGCGATGGATATTCGAGGTGCAGACCTATTCGTGGCCGCTCTACGTACTCCGGCGGAAAATGGTTTGGCGGCGCTAAAAGCCAAGATCACGTACGGTGTCGACCAAGTTGTCGCCGTGGTGACGCACGAAGCATTGAGCACGATATACAAGCAATTCGGCATTCGCACGGTGAACCCTTACACGTTAGCGCTGTCTGATTTGCATGACACGCTTAACATGGAAGTCGACGGCGATGGTCGGATTGGCTCGGTCACGCCGCGTTGATATCGTACGAATCGATGGACGGACTTCAATGTATGTCATGATCGTCGGATGCGGTGCATTGGGCACGCGCATCGCATATTCCCAGGTTCATGCTGGCAATGAGGTGTTGATGCTCGACACCGATGAGAGTCGCGTGTCGATGATTCATAAGTCCTTGGGCAACGTGGCGATTCCCGGCGATGCGACTGAAGAGTTCACGTTGCACAACGCCGGAATCGATCGGTGCGACGCGTTCATTGCGACGACTGGCGATGATGCTGTGAACTTGGCGTCGTGCCAGTTGGCGAAGTTTACGTTCGATGTCAAAACCGTGGTGTCGATAGTGAACGACAGCACGGATACCAACCTGTTCCTTGCCGCGGGAGTTGACTCGATCGTAAGCCGGACGGACGTCGTCTTGGCAAACCTTGCCGGGACGTTGCTTGACCATCCGATGGCCGAGTTGATGACGCTCAACGATCGCAACGAGAAGTTAGTTTCAATGAGGATCCCCGCGAATGCCCGGTCGGTGGGCAATCGCTTCCGGGATCTGGCACTGCCTTATGGGATCATCATCGCTTTGATCGTTTCGAACGTGGGTTCGCCATTTGTTCCGAACGAAGACACGGTGATCCTCGGTGGCGAGGAAGTGATTGCGTCCTGCCCACTAGAGGCTTTGGACGAGTTGGCGTACGTATTGACCGGACAGAGGTTCTCGTCGATTGTCACCTAAACGCATCTCGCACCTCGGCCCGGAGGGGACCTTCACCGACCAGGCGTGCCATGTCTATGCACCTGCGGATTGGGAGCGTGTCGCTTTTTCAGAGATGCATCAAGTGGTGGGAGCGCTCGTCGACGGCGAGGTTGATGAGGCGATTGTGCCGATCGAGAACAGCGTCGGCGGCGCGGTGATCGACGTCGTGGACTTCTTGGTCGGGATTTCGAACGTCCAGATCAAGGGTGAATTGTTGTTGGGTATCGAGCAATGTTTGATCGCACATCCCGGCGTTGATCCATCTGAAATCAAGGTCGTCAGATCGAAGCCCGAAGCGCTGACCCAATGCCGCAAGTACTTGGACACTCATCTCCCGAACGCAGTTCGAGTGGCCACCGCGAGCACGGTCGAGGCCGTGTACATGGTGAAGAGCGGGACGCGTGAGGTATCAGCTGTAGGCCCCCACCGGGCGGCAGACTTAGCCGGGTTGCCGGTGATTAGATCCGGCATCCAAGACGGTCAAAATAACGTGACCAGGTTCGTGATGCTCGCTTCAAGCGACCATGAACCGACCGGCACCGACAAGACGAGTATCGCGTTCAGTTTCATGAACCGGGACACGCCGGGTCAGCTGTACAAAGCATTGGAACCGTTTGCGCGTCGGAACATCAATCTGACGAAGATCGAATCGCGACCTACGGGCGAAGAACTCGGGAACTACGTATTCCTGTTGGACTTCCTCGGGCACCGAATGGACCCTGAGATCGTTGAGACGTTGAACGGGCTGCGAGAGGTGGCGCCGATGGTCAAGGTGCTCGGTTCGTACCCGCTGTCGGCCAAGGTTCATTAAAGACGGCTTTCAGAGCCACCTTCTAACCCGATTTCGGTACTGATCGTAAACAAAGCCGAGTTTCCCCATAAGGTAGCGCTCTTCCCTCGGTATCGTGTACCAGTTGAAGACCACGAACGACGGGATGGTGGCTAGAATTATCGCGAGCGAGTTGGCGACACACCCGATCCCGAAAATCGCGATCAGCATCGCCAGATAAGCCGGATTTCGAGATGTAGCGTAGATTCCCCCCGTGACGAGGTTCGCGGTTGGTTTGCCGACGTTAAAGCTCTCGCCTCGACGACGGAAGGCGAGGATCGAGACGGTGAACATGAGAATTGCGATGGCGAGGATGATGCCGCCGCTAATGTTGTTCCACGGTTCTTGCAGCGGCTCGAACGCCCAAACAGTGTTGTGTACGACGCCGGCGAAGATGGTGCAGAGTGCGGGAATTACTGGTGGCAGTCGGAGAAATCGTTTCATTGGTTCGTGATTTTGGATCCTGTGATGCGCGGTTGTTATCGTGCGGTATGCTAAACGAATCTACCACCCGAATATATCGAGAAAGAGTTGGGGATGTCCACAAACGACGCTGTAGCCTACCGTTCCCGTGTGAAATTGGAGAGGATTAAAGGTCCGTTCCGGATTGCGCACCTGCCGATCGACGGCCCGGTGAAGTTCGGCGTTCACTCCGAAGTCGCCGAGCACTACGGAGTCAGTCCGGACATCTCAGAGCCACACGCCACGACGTTGGACTACATCGTGGCTGCGACAAGCGGTTGAATGACCGGAACGTTTGGCGGCGCCCTTGAGGCGCGCGGTATCCCGGCAGGCGAAGGCTACCTCGAATCCGACACCATCGGAGAGATCGAGAAGGAAGGCAACGTCCTAGTCATCAAGCGCATCAATATCACCTACAAGCTCAAGATCGATCCGGAATTGCTGAAGGAGAAGCGGGATGCGATTGATCGAGTGATGCGCGTGCACCCCAACTCGTGCCCGGTCTATCGGAGCATTTCGGGAAGTATTGGAATTACGGCGGAGTTGGAAACGAGGTGATGGGATCAGGCTAGATCGAAGTTTGTGCTACAGATTCATTCTCAAATTTGATGTATGCCCGACCGAGGTGGTTTTCAACGATTTTGACGGCTTCAGTGCCTGAAAAGGTGTGGGTTGTCGCATGAAAAACCGAAAGTACGAGGTCCTGCAATACGTCGTTGTGCTCCAACGAACCGATGGGTAGGCCTTGACTGATCAATGTGCGTCGCGCAACGTGTCTACCATGGTCTCGCCAATATTCGTTATTGGATAGCCATTTGGCGACGTTGGCCGCGGCGGTCGCGTTATTCCTCAGTAGATAGGTGGTCAGCCAATATCGAGTCAATTCTTCTGCAAACGCTACAGCTCTTTCAGAACGTCGAACGATGTCTGCACCATATTGGTTTAGCATTGCTTGCCATGAAGCACTTTCGACGGGATCAAATGCTGAATATCGTATACGTCTCGCTTGTTCCAAAACGTCAAGCGCAGCAACGATGCGCCAACCTGACGGTGTGTAAACAGGGATCTGGGGATCAGTCGGGCCGAGGAAGGAGTGTTTTCCCATGAAAATCTCATCCGCCAAGCAGGCGATCATTGTCGCTGCGGACATTGCAAGATTGGGAACGAAAACTCGGACGTTCTGAAACCTTTCTCGCAAATAGACGCCGAATGCTTCAGCCGAGTATACCGCCCCGCCTGGACTGTGCAAGATTAGATCAACATTCGGAGTCTGTAAGCCAGATGAAACCGTCATCAAGGCATGCAAATCTTCGTCCGATATGCTCGCCTGATTGGCATAAGCGGGTTTCTGAACCCAAGCAGAAGCATAAAGTATCGTTGCTCGTCCGGTGGTTTCGCTTAGAATGTTGAGAAAGAGGCGCCTGACTCGATCAAAATCAGGTACGCCTTCTTCGTCAGCTGTAGTCGCTAACAATTCAAGTACTTCATCCCAATAAGGCACAGCGATTTACGTCACCCAAAATTTGTTAAGACGGTTATCGAACTCGATCGGATCATCCACCGCTTAAAGATGGTTTTTCAGCCTTGGTTCGGGGATTTGGACGGTACACTTTTCTCATCTCACGGATTCCAGGCTTCGGCTCTGGTTCTTTGATCGAAACGCCGTACTTTCCCTCCAATTCGCGAATCAACTCGTAAAAGGATTTGCTCTCCGTCATACGTACTCCCCCTTGGTTGTTACGGTGTGTAGGAATACTATACGAACAAAGCCGATTGCAGGACTGCAATTCGTAGCATCTCAGTTGTGAAAACCAACCGAGATCAAAGTTATCCAACTTACATTCCACGAATCCCCATCACATGCGAGTGAGAGGTGGACTTGGTCTCGGACACGTCAACTCACTTGCTGAATCAGCTCGATCCGAATGTCGCCCGGGGCGGCGATGAAGCCGATCTTGCGGCCATCGGGAAGAGCTATGGGGCCTTCTTTGAGTTCGGCGCCGAGTGCCTGTAGGCGAGCTATATCGGCATCCATGTCGTCGGTGTCGAAGCCAAAGTGCTCGAGGCCGTAGTGGGCGTTGGCGTCGGCTGGGCCGAGCGTCTCTCCGGTGCGCTCGCTGGAGATGTTGATCGCTAGTCCACCTTCAGTCTGGGTGACGATGAAGCGGTCGCCGAAATCTCGAACCGTGTCGGACATGATTTGGACTTTGAAGGCCTCGACGAACCAGTCGGCGGTCTTCTTGGGGTCGGATGACTTCAGGTGGATGTGGTTGACCAAGAATGGCATGTGCTGTTTCTCCATTGATTTCTAGCGCAATTTCTTAAGTTTAAGCGAATTCGAAAACGCTCCGACGACGCGGAACTCGTCAGGAGATCAACGATGGATTCAACTGGCTTCGTCGACGAGTTCGATGAGGTCGCGGGCTCGTTTGTTGTCTTGCTGGCCTTTGGCGGCGATCCCTTCCTCGAACATCTGAAGGCAGAAGGGGCATGAGACGGCGACGGTGTCGGCGTCGGTCTCGAGAAAATGGTCGGTGCGGATGTGGTTGACCCGGGTGCCGGATTCTTCCATCCACATTCGCCCACCACCAGCGCCGCAGCAGAAACCGCGCGAGCGACATTGAGACATCTCGCTCAGTTCAACACCGGCGACGGCGTTGGCGATGTTTCGAGGTTCGTCGTAGATGTCGTTGTGACGACCTAGGTAGCAAGAGTCGTGATAGGTCACGCTGCCACAACCACCGCCGCCATTCGCACTCCGTTGAGTCACGGGTTCCTTGTCTGACATCTTCAGCCGTCCTTCGGAGATCAATCGGTCGACGAACTCTGTGTAATGCAAGACTTCGACGTTCCAATCGGTCGCGAGGGACTCTGCGACTTGGGAGTATTCATTGCGCATGGTGTTGAAGCAGTGGGGGCAAGTAGTCAAGATCGTCTTGATGCCGTAGCCGTTGACGGTTTCGATGTTCTGACCGGCGAGGATCTGGAACAGGTACTCGTTACCCATGCGTCGTGCGGGATCGCCGGTGCATGTTTCTTGCGACGCGAGCACGGCGAAGTTGACGTTGGCTTTCTTCAAAACGGATGCCATGGCGCGCGTGACGCTGACGCCGCGTTCCACTAAAGCGCCAGAACATCCGACCCAGAACAAGACATCCGGATTCGGGTTTACGTCGATGGTAGGGACATCGTCCATATCTTCGAGCCAAGATTCTCGGGTCAACGAGGTGCCGCTCCATGGATGGCCACGTTGCTCCATGGACTGCAGTGCCGACATCGCGGTGTCGGGCGCTGATGCCTGTTCGAGCATCAGGTACCTCCGCATGTCGACGATGGAGTCGATGTGCGAAATGCCGACCGGGCAGGCCTCCACGCAGGCGGCACAGGTCGTGCATGACCATAGAACCTCTTCTCCGATCGCTTCACTGACCATCGATGTTGACGGCGCCGGCGCCGGTTCGCCAAGCGCGGCGGCTCCGAACACTTCCGGCGCACGCTGTTCCATGTATCCGCGCATGTCCTGGATGACTTTGCGGGGGGAGAGCGGTTTGCCGGAAGCCCACGCCGGGCAGTTGTCTTGGCATCGACCGCAGTTGGTGCAGGCGTCGTAGCTGAGCATCTGCTGCCACGTAAGGTCTTTGAGATCGGACGCGCCGAACGACTCTAGGGTTTCGAAGTCACCCATCGGTTTCAGCGCTCCGCGCGGTCGCAAGGGCCGGAGATAGATGTTTAGGGATGAAACGATGATGTGAGACAGCTTGCTGAAGCTGATGGCGGCGTATGCAAGACCGACGGCGAAGATGGCCGCGTGGGACCACCACAGAGCTTTGTGTGCTGAGGTCATCGCTTCGGGCGATATTCCCATGGCATCGAATAGATTAGCGAATACCCATCCGACCGGCGACCAAAGCGCATCAGACGGGGCGTAAAGGTCCGAATTCGGGTTAAGTTCGGTCGCTCCTATACGCAGGCCTTCCAGCGCAAAACCGGTGATGACAAGCAGAAGAAGGTAAGCAAGGATGACCGAATCGTCGGCGAATGAGTTGATCCGTTCGGGTTTCACGACGTACCGGCGCCAATACGCCATTGCGATTCCGATGAGCGCCAGCACACCTCCGAAAACGTCCCAAATGAAGCTGGTCTGAAGTCGGAAATACGCGGTGGGGAAGTTGACGCCGAGGTATTCTTCGAAGTTGAACTCGATCGCGGCGATGGTTGTCGCCAGCAGGAGCACGGCAAACCCCCAGAATATGGCGAAGTGCATGATGGTGGCGTAGCGTTCTCGACGCGGGTGAAACTTTCCGTGTCCACCGAATCCGAACGCACCGGTACGGAGAAATTCCCGAACGCGTTCGCCGTGGGAACCAAGTTCGTCGTACTCGGTGCCCAGTCGCCAGAATTGGATCCGGCGATACAGGCCGTAAGCGATAAACGCGATGGATATCGGGGCGATCAGGTAGACGATCGCGCCGAGGAGAGGGTATCCGATGTTCCAGAAATCGGTGCGTCCCGCGACTTCAAGCATTCTCGCAATGTTACGCGCGAAGGCGTCGTGAATGCGTCAAGGACGATCGACTGCGGTGTTACTCGGTTTCCGGAGCGCGGCCGATGTGGTACTCGTTGTCACTATCGAGGACACGTTGCAAAAGTTCAAGCGATTCGACTCGTTGAGGAAACTCTGTGCCCCAATGCTCTTTGAGTTTGTCAACGACGGCGCTGAATCTCATCGGCTGGTTGCCGTTCACGATCAGGATGCGGAACACTGCTTCCAAAACGGACAACGTGGGTGTAACGAACTCCACCTTTCCGGAACATGAACGAGCAGCGTTGTAGATGCTCGTCACGGTGGTGGAGCCAGGGACGACAGGTTTACCTTCCGAATATCGCCTGCACAGGCGACACTGGCCGGACCAGCATAATCGTTGCCAAACCTTGAATATGTAGGACTCACCAGCGTCCTCATTTGCTTGTTCGTTCACCGCGTAAAGAACGTCGGCAAATGAATTGCTTTCCGTGGTTTCTTGAGTGGTTTCGGCACCAGAGGTCATTCGACTCGTCCTGATTCATCTTTAGCGATTAACTAATGTACATTGCTTGATGGATGAATGTCACAATCTCCATCTTTATCGTCGATCGCCCCGCTCAACAATTCGTCATCCGGCCAATCTAGTATCTCAACCTTTATTTCCGATTCTGCGGCAACCATTGCGACATCGTCCGGACAGATCGCTAATCCGCGGGCGTATGCCATCGAGTGCAACGCGCCCGAACTTTGATTGCCGGTCGATCGGGCGCGGAAGTTGCCATCGTCATCGCGATAGACCTCAACACGAGCGTACACGCGTCGCCCGTCGTGGTTATGAACGGGATCGTCGAGAGTTGCGACAATCGACGGCTTTGGCAGCGGTTTCTTGCCAAGCATGACACGGATGGCCGGACGACCAAATTGTTCAAACGCGACCATTGCGCTGACCGGGTTACCAGGTAGTCCGAGATGTGGAACCTTGCGACCATCGGGAGCGTTCAACGCACCGAAAGCCAAAGGTTTAGCTGGGCGCATGCGGACTGACCAGAGGGCGATTTCTCCCCCCTTCGCGAGGACGTCTTTGACGACGTCGTAATCGCCCTTGGATACTCCTGCCGAGGTCACAACCATGTCATACTTAACGGCTTCTTCTAGCAACTCTTCAAGAGATTCGATACTATCGCGTGCGATGCCGACAATCTCTGCAACCGCTCCATATTTCTCCGACATCGATGCGATGCTGAAGGCGTTGGAGTTGTAGATCTTGCCCGGGCCGAGTTCGTCGCCCGGGTCCACCAACTCGTCGCCAGTGGAAACGATGGCGATGATCGGCCGTCGGATAGCTCGGACTGACGTTCTGCCTAAAGATGCCGCGACACCGATGACACCCGGGGTGAGCTCGGTGCCTTTGGTGACCACCGTCGCTCCACGTTGGATGTCCTCACCTGCCGGTCGGATGTTTTCACCCGGTTCAGCGTAGAGGTTGATGCTAATCTCGGAAATGTTGTCGCTGATTTCTCGTCGGGCATCTTCGTCGGTGTCTTCAAACGGGACGACCGCGTCGGCACCGTCAGGAACCGGTGCCCCGGTCATGATCCTCACCGCTGCGCCTGGAGCAACTGGTTTGGTAGGAACATCACCAGCGGCGATATAGCCGTTGACCGGCAAACTAACGGGGTTGTATTTTGAAGCCGCGGCGATGTCAACGGATCGAAGTGCGTATCCGTCCATCGCGGAGTTGGCCAACGGCGGAATGTCGAAATCGGCGACTAGGTCTTCGTCAAGCGTGAGGCCCAGTGTTTCAAGGAGCGGTACATCTACCGATGCCAATGGCTGGAAGTACGAAAGGATGCGGTCGCGCGCATCTTCCACGCTGAGCATTTCGGCATCGTAGTGATGGCGATGGGGTCGCTCGACAGCGAACGAATGATGAGATTGTGTGGTCATTGAGTGGGGGTTAACCCCGATCCTTCCCCTCGTGAGGGTGATGTGCAGAGTTTAGCTTCGGAGCGAAACCCCTAGTTCGTGTTCTAATCTTCGTACGATCTGTTCTTCGGCGCGAGCTATTTGCTCAGACGTCAGAGTTCGAGTGTCAGATTGGTATATGACTCGGATGCCGATCGATTTCTGACCCTCGTCCACACCACCGCCTTCGTATACGTCGAACACTGATGCCGACTTCACAAGGCGGTTCTGTTGGCAGATCTGCAGGGCATCACCAACGCGGACACTGCTGTCGGCGACCAACGCCAAGTCGCGTTGAGAACCGGGGTATCGAGGGTACGGAGTGTAGCTGTCGGCGCGGGTCTTGTCGCCAACGATTACGCGGAGCGCTTCCATATCAAGTTCGAACATGACCGCACCCGAGCTTTCGGCTTCAAACCGTTCCCACACAGCCGTATCGACAATTCCGACGGTGCCGATTGGGGTTCCTTTCCGATCGGCGGTAACGACTTCCGCGGCCTTGCCTTGGGCATAAGTTGTGTCTTCCAAGGGAATGAATCTGGCATCGACGCCCAGCGTTTCCAGAACCTGTTCAATCGCGCCTTTTGCGTCGTAGAAGTCGAAATCGTTGTCGACGCGGTCCCAGAGGGTATCGCCTCGCGGTCCGGTAAGGACACCCGTTAGTTGCTCGGATTGTCGGGGAAGGGGCGCGTTGGGGCTTGGGTCAGATTCGAAGACTAATCCGGTTTCGAACAGTGCCACCGGTCCACGCCAAGTCCGTGTATTGCGGGCCGCGGATTCCAGAGTGGGAGCACGTAACGATCGACGCAATGTTGCGTGGTGGCCGGAGACGGGGTTCTCCAGTTTCACACCTCCGGAAACCGCGTCAAATGATGATCGCCTCGCTGGCGGCGGGGCTTTGTCTTCGAGTTCGTCTGAGATCGCGGCATAGGTGAATGTCTGGCGCAAGCCGTAAGCGGTCAATGCGTCGACAACGCGATGGCGGAATACGTGGGTCGCGCCCGGTTCCCAACGGGGGACCCGCCCGCCCACTCCGGTGGCAGGTAGATCGTCGTAGCCGATGATACGCGCCAGCTCTTCGACGAGATCTTCAGGTATCGCGATATCGGGACGCCAATAGGGGACCGTAACGCGCCAACCATTTGGACCACCATCAGGCAACGGTTCAATCTCAAAACCTAGCGACTTGAACGTGGTCTCGATCTGTTGGACCGGGTATTCCACGCCCATGACGCGGACGATGTGGTCGTTGGTCAAGTCGACGTAATCCTGCTCAGATCCCTTGCCCGGCCACGCGTCGATCAGCCCCGGGGCGATCTCTCCACCGGCGACCTCTTGGATGATGCGGAGGCATCGTTTAATGCCGACTTCTGCAAGACCTGCTCGCAGTCCCTTTTCGAACCGCAAAGTTGCCTCGCTTCGCATGCCCAGAAGGCCGGCCGTTCGCCGGTTGTTTTGCGGATTGAAGTTGGCGGATTCGAGGAATATATTGACGGTAGATTCAGTGATTTCGGAGTTTTCGCCGCCCATGATACCGGCCAAACCGATACCGCCGTCAGGATCGGCGATGAGCAGCGATTCGCTGTCGAGTTTGCGGTCGACACCGTCGAGCGTGGTAAGGACTTCACCTTCAACTGCGCGGCGGACGATTACATGATGATCGGTTACTTTGTCGTAATCAAAGGCGTGTAGCGGCTGGCCGAGTTCGAACATCACGAAATTTGTGGCATCCACGACATTATTGATCGGGCGTTCGCCGATGGCATTAAGACGCTCTTGAAGCCACGGAGGTGACGGGCCTATATGGACCCTCCTGATAACGGCACCAACATAGCGCGGGGATAGGTCGCTATCGGCGATGGTTACCTTGGCGAGAGTATCGACGTCGGGTCCCGTAGTCGGATAGTCGAGTGACGGCATTCGTAACGTCTTGCCGGTAAGCGCCGCGACATCGCGAGCAACTCCGACTACTCCGAGGCAGTCCGGCCGATTCGGTGTCAACTCAATGTCGAGAACGGCATCTCCGATTACATCGCCGATTGGAGTGCCGATGGCTGAGTTATCGGGAAGCACGAGTATGCCGTCGTGATTTTCGCCGACGCCGAGTTCCTTCTCGGAACAGACCATGCCGGATGATTCAACACCCCGGATCTTCGATCGTCGCAGACGTCGGGTTTTTCCTGGCTCTTCGCTGTAGGCATCGAACAATTCGGCACCGATCGACGCGTACGCGATCTTCTGACCCCTGGCAACGTTTGGGGCGCCGCAAACCACCTCGTGGACACCCTCTCCATCGTCGACGTGCACTAATCTGAGACGATCCGCGTTGGGATGTGGAGCAACGTTGAGGACTTCGCCAACGACGACGTTTTTGATATGACGAAACCGCTTGACCGAATCGACTTCGTTGCCGGCCATCGTGAGGCGATGGGCGAGTGCGTCAACGTCGATGTCGATATCGACGTAACCGCGGAGCCATGAGAGAGGGACTTTCATCAGGAGGAGCTGTCGTATCGGCTAGAACTGGCTCAGGAAGCGCAGATCGTTCGAGAAGAAATGTCGGATGTCTTCGATGTTGTAGCGCAACATCGCGATGCGTTCGGGTCCCATGCCGAAAGCGAACCCGGTGTATTTTGCAGGATCGTATCCGACCTCTTCGAGCACTTTGGGGTGCACCATACCTGCGCCCATGATCTCGACCCATCGGCCGTCCCAATCCACGGACACGTCAACGCCCGGCTCGACGAATGGAAAGTAATCACAACGGAATCGGATCTTGCGTTGGGTGCCAAATATGCGACGGGCAAACTCGTAGAGCGTGCCTTTCAGGTCGGCCATCGTCACGCCCTCGTCTACCGCCAATCCTTCGATCTGATGGAACTGCCACTCATGCGTGGCGTCCGTCGCCTCATGACGGAAGCACAGACCCGGCGAGACGATGCGGACCGGAGGTTTCTGCTTTTCCATCGTGCGAATCTGCATGGGCGACGTCTGAGTTCGTAGCAGGACGCGTTCGTCGGAGTTGCGGTCGATCCACAGTGTGTCTTGGAGGTCGCGCGCCGGATGATCGGCCGGTACGTTCAACATGTCGAAGTTGTATTTTTCGAGCTCTACAATCGGCCCTTCAACAGTCTGGAATCCCATGTCGTTGAAGACATCGAGGATTTCGCGCATCATCATCTCGGAAGGATGAAGGCCGCCGAGATTTGATCTTCTTCCGGGCAAGGTGATGTCGATGGCGTTGCCCGGCGCGAAATCGCGTTTCGACTCCGAAACGTTTTGAGCGGCCTCATCGAATGCATTGGCGAGGCGGTTTTTTAGGCGGTTAAGGTCGGCGCCGGCCTCGCGTCGGGCCTCGGGTGGCAAGGTGCCTACGGATCGGAGCCGCGTCGATAGAACTCCACGGCGTCCGAGATACTCGATACGCCATTCTTCGATCTCAGTTTCGGACTTCGCCGCGGCCAGCGAATCTAAGGCCGCGCGCTCCAACTCTTGCGTTGATGCGGGTGAAGCTTCCGGCATCAACGAACCTCCATACGAGTGATACTTTTTTCCGACATCATGAACGTTTCAATCGCTGAGTTTGCGTTAGTTGAAAGTATAAACCTGTCGGAATCTCGGTAATGGTAAAACGCGTAGCAACACCGTATCATGGGCGCATGAACAACGAGAGCACAATTCCTATAACCAGAGTATTAGTCACGGGCATGAGCGGATTAATCGGCGGTGTTGCCGGCCACGAGCTATCACAGCGGGGGTACGAGGTGTCGGCTCTCAACCGCCAGGACGTACCCGGCTATCCGACGACGCTTGCGAGTATCACTGATGCTGACGCTATCCGCCCCGCATTTGAAGGTATCGACTGCGTCGTTCATATGGCGGCGTATCTCGGTCCTTCCGATGCGTCCCAAATCTCGGTCAATATCGAGGGCACCTACAACGTCTACGAAGCGGCGAAAGACGCCGGCGTAAAACGCTTCGTCTTCGGCAGTTCCGGAGCCACTCAGATGCGATACGAGGTTGACGAGCCATTTCTGTCCATGATTGAGGCCCGTTACGACAATATCCCCAAGCCGACACCGCGCGTCTATCACTCATCACCGCCGAGGCCAGGCAACATGTACGGCGTCGCCAAACTCGCAGGCGAGGCGATGGGGCGCTACTACTCCGAGACGCACGGGATGTCGGTTATCTGCATCAGGTTGGGGCGTGTCACCGCGGAAAACGAACCCGATTCGCCGCGCAACGCCGCCGTCTATCTCAGCCATAGAGACGCCTCACAGATCGTCTGGCGATGCGTTGAAGCACCATCCGACGTCCGCTACGGCATCGTTTACGGCGTTTCAAACAACCGCACCCGCTTCAGAGATTTGGAGCACACCACTAAGCTGGTCGGCTACGTACCGCAAGACGGTTGGACGTGGTGATAGCGTTGACACTAACGGGCATTGAAACACAGGATGCACCAGTCGTGACCACCAAAGCAACAGTTGAATTCGACAAAGACGTGGCTGATTTCCTCAATGAAGAATGTCGACACTAAAACAAACCAACCCATCGGGCAGGTAGTCAACGAAGTCGTACGCCAGCAAATACCACCCGACGACGCACGCGACAAAGACCGCAAACCATTCCGCGTTCAGCCTTTTGATGGAGGATTCGCCCCTGGCGTCGATCCGACTAAGCTCAACCAGCTCTATGACCAGATGGAAATCGACGCTTTCATTGAAAAAGAAAATAGAAGCAATCGTTGATAATCCCAGACATCAATCTATTAATCTACGCGTACAACAAATCGGCCCGGACCACCTAATCGCTCGCAGATGGTGGGAAGATCTGCTGAACGGTACCAACGCCATCGGCCTGCCTTGGATGGTTGTGCAGGTTTTGTCAGGATTTCGACCAACCCCAGCGCAATCCCAAATCCGCTGACTCCTGCTCGTGTCCTCAATCACGTTGAGGATTGGCTCGATCGTCCTCATGTCTTTTCGATTGATCTTGGCGGTGTGCATCTCGAACTCTTCGCCGGCAACATCAATCACGTCGGGACCGGCGGCAACTTAGTTACCGACGCGCACATCGCCGCAATCGCGATCGAGCACGACGCTGAGGTGCACTCAGCAGATACCGACTTCCGCCGTTTCCCCGGCCTCCGATGGCACAATCCCCTTGCACCTGTCAATCGTTAGCGGTCACACCATCCTCAAACGATCCGCGTCCCTATCGGTTCGCCCTCTGCACACTTCACCAGCGACCCACGCACTCGCCCATCGATGATGTGTGCCGACTTAGTCCCGCCCAGTGACTCAATACAGGCCTCCAGCTTCGGAATCATGCCACCGCCAGCAACGCCGCTATTGATCAATTCGGTCGCCTGACGCTTGATCATCTGCGGAATAATCCGTCCCCGCATATCCAACACCCCTTCAACATCGGTCTGGAAAATCAACGCTTTGGCTTCCAAAGCGCGGGCCAGATGTCCGGCGGCGGTATCGGCATTGATGTTGAGAATCTGATCGCTCAGCGACGTCGCTTCCAGATTCAATGCCGCCGGTCCAACCACAGGAATGCGCCCTGAATCGATGATCACCTGAACCGGAACCGGATTCGTCGTTTCGATCCTCCCAACGTAACCCAATTCAGCGTCTTGAACCACGGCGCTGAACATCCCGTCGGAGACTCCGGACACGCTGACCGCAGGTCCGCCAGCGCGGACAATCTCAGCCACCAGATTGGAGTTGACGAGACCGGTGAGGACGGCTACAGCCACCTCAAGCGTCGCCAAGTCGGTCACCCGTAACCCGCGCACGAATTGCGAACGAACGCCCTGTTTGGCCACCCACTCGGAGATCGTCTTGCCGCCGCCATGGACGACGACCGGCCGCATCCCACGCTTCCACAACTCGACGACATCATCGATCGTCGAGTCCCCTTCGCCGAGTGTCGAGCCGCCGATCTTGACTACGATGCAATCTTGGTCTGGCATCACGTGGTGTACGCCGAGTTGAAGACTACGTACTCCTCGGTAAGATCGCAGCCCCAAGCTTCGCCGAAGCCTTCGCCGCAATTCAGATTGGTACGTAGTTCGACCTCGGGTTGGTCAAGGGCCGCAATCACGCTCTGGGGGTTGTACGCGATGGCCTTGCCCTCGGCCACGATCTGAATACCGTTGACATAGATGTCGATCTGCGATTCGACTAGCGGGATGCCGGTCTTGCCGACGGCCATCATGATTCGGCCCCAGTTGGGATCGCGACCGTAGACCGCGGTTCGGACGAGCAGTGAAGCGGCCACGGAGCGCGCAGCTTTGCGGGCATCGGCATCGGATTCGGCACCTTCAACCACGGCAGTTATCAGATGTCGGGCCCCTTCACCATCGCGCGCTAATTCGATCGCGAGGTGGCGGTTCACCAATTCGATTGCGCTCGAGAACTTCGCCGAATCGTCATCGCCGCCGGAAACACGAGGACTGCCAGACGCGCCGTTGGCGAGTATCGCCACGGTGTCATTCGTGCTCTGGTCGCCATCGATGTCGATCTGGTTGAAACTCAAGGTGACAGCCTGAGAGAGCGTCGACTGTAGAAAGGATTGATCGACATCGGCGTCCGTCGAGATGAAGCAAAGCATGGTCGCCATGTTCGGGTGAATCATCCCCGCGCCTTTGGCACAACCGCCGACCGTTACCGTTGATCCATCGCTGGTCTGGTACCGCACCGCGATCTGCTTGGCGTGGGTGTCGGTGGTCATTATCGCCTTTGCAAACTCCAAACCCGCTTCGTCGCCACTCCGGACATCTATCCGCGGCGTATAGTCCCGGATGATATTCATCGGAAGCTCCACTCCGATGACACCAGTGGAGGCAACGAGAACTTCGTCGGCATCGACCCCGAGTTGACCAGCCGCGATCGAAGCCACGTCCCGAGCGTCAACGAGTCCTTGTTCGCCGACAGAGCAGTTGGCGCAACCGCTGTTGGCAATGACCGCACGGGCGGAACCTCTAGCAACCACGTCTCTGGAGACGGTGACCGAGGGCGAAACGACGCTGTTCTGAGTAAATGTGCCGGCGACGGTGCAATCCCGATCCGAGTAGAGCAGCCCGAGGTCGTATTTGTCCTCGCCAGGCGTCTTAATTCCAGCGAACACACCACCGGCTTGGAAACCTTGTGCCGAGGCGACCCCGCCGCCTTCGACCATCGTCAGATCTTTATCGTTAGACATTGCTCACATCTCAACCGACGCAAAATGCGCGGTCGGCCTTGGATTGGTTACTCTTCAAAGGCTCGAATTGCCCATGAAATAGACTTTATAAGAGAGAGGCCATCGTCTGAATTGGCACTGTATTTTTCTGGTCGGGATCGTCGAAATGCTCCAAACTCACAACGCAGATGTTATTGTTGCAGGTCAAGGTGCCGCCGCCTTCGCCGCCGCACTATACGCCGCACGATACCAACTGAGCACCGTCATCGCCTCAGAGTCGTTCGGCGGCGAAACCGCAATCGGTGGTTTGATC
Organism: Dehalococcoidia bacterium; assembly: GCA_965232825.1. Classification (GTDB taxonomy): domain Bacteria; phylum Chloroflexota; class Dehalococcoidia; order Lucifugimonadales; family Lucifugimonadaceae; genus Bin127. The sequence continues at coordinate 2,241,225 of OZ247429.1, forward strand.
GAGAACTACCCCGGAACGCCCGACATCGACGGCTTCGATCTGATGCTGAAATTCAAAGAGCAGGTCGACAAGCTAGAGGTTCCGACAATCTCCCGCAACCTTGAAGCAGTCGAGCCAAATGATGATCGATTCGTCTGCACGCTTGAAGGCGGCGATATCGTTGACGCCGGATCCGTAATCCTTTGCGTCGGACGCGAACGCCGCACCCTAGGGCTGCCCATGGAAGCCGAGTGGACCGGCAAGGGTGTTTCATACTGCTCGACGTGCGACGCGCCTCTCTACCGCAACAAAGAGGCCGCCGCGGTCGTTGGCGGAGGCAACGCCGCAACCGAAGGCGCAATCCTCCTTTCCCGCTACGCCAAACACGTTTACCTCATCTACCGAGGTGATGAACTCTGGCGACCGGAGCCGATACAGCTAAAAGTCCTGTCTCAGATCCCGAACATCCGCGTTCTGTTGAACACCAACGTCACTGAACTAATCGGAACGGACCTCGCCGGACTGACGGGCATCCGTATCTCCCGCCCGATGGACGACAACGAGAAGATTGAGATTCACGCCGAACAGACCGAACCGATGAACAAGTCCCGTGAAGACGACGACGGGAAAGACGTCATCAATCTCGACGGCATCTTCATCGAGGCCGGTGCCGACCCGCGGCTCGAAATACCCAACATGCTCGGACTCGACATCAACGAGGAGACCGACGAAGTCCACGTCGACCGCGGCCAGCGCACCAGCATGCCCGGAATATACGCCGCCGGTGACCTCACCGACGGAACATCACTCAAGCAGACGGTAACTGCAGCGTCACAAGGCGCAATCGCGGCGCTCTCGGCTTATGGCTACGTTCTCGCCGGCGAGCACCACTACGAAGCCGCGTGACGTCTCCGTCACTGATCCTTCGATGAGACCTTGGCAAAACTACGTCATTCCGGCGAAAGTCGGAATCCAGAGGGGCTGGCAACGGAGTGCAAAGCGACACACTAAGTCAAAACCCCCTTTAATTCCCCCTTGGGCATCAAGGGGGAGGGTTATGCCCATACCACGAGCCGCTACTAAGGGCAAGTAAAAACCCATGAGAGCCCCCATAAGCACCACATCCGAGGAACGTCTGGTTACCGCACCAGACATCCCGCACGTCGAGCCGCAACTAGGAACCGTCGCCGTCCTCTACACCAAACCGGAAACCGTGCTCTCCGACTACGCGGACCTCATGGATTTGGCCGGGTACCAAGACTCCCTGACGCCGGACATCGAGACACTGCTCAAGGTCAACATCTCCTGGCAGCACTACTATCCAGCCTGCTCGACCGCCCCTTGGCAGATCGAAGGCGTCGCCAACAAGCTCCGCGCCGATGGGTTCGACGACCTAGTCGCCGCGCACAACGGCACCGTAGTAGTCGACCCGATAGAAGGCCGTATCAAGAACAAACACGCCGCGGTAGAAGACCGCCTTGACATTCCCCACGTCATCCTCGACACGCCCGATATGCAATGGGTGCGTTACCGACCCCAAGCCGAGATGCTCGTCCTAAACGACATCTACAAAGATGGCATCTACATCCCCGAGATGCTCCTTGGCACCAACATCATCCAACTCCCAACCGTCAAAACCCACGTCTTCACCCAGATGACCGGCGCAATGAAGAATGCCTTTGGCGGACTACTGCATCGCTACCGCCACTGGACACACGCCCAGATCCACGAAACCCTCGTCGACCTCCTCCAGATCCAACGCGAGATCCACAGCGGCCTCTTCGCCGTCATGGACGGCACCTTCGCCGGCGATGGCCCCGGCCCCCGCGCCATGCGCATCCACAACAAAAACATCATCCTCGCCTCCGCCGACCAAGTGGCCATCGACGCCGTCGCCGCAAAACTCATGGGCTTCGACCCCATGTCCATACCCAAGATCCGCATCGCCCACGAAATGGGTCTTGGCATCGGCAACCCCACCCAAATCGACCTCAAAGGCGACGACATTGCCAACGTCAAATGGGACTTCTCCCCCAACGAAAACACCTTCGCCTCCCGCGGCCAGAAACTCATCTACTGGGGCCCGTTAAAGCCTTTGGAAGGCATGCTCCTACGCTCACCCATCACACCCTGGGCCTTCGTCGCCTCCAACCTCTACCACAACGAATTCTGGCTTCGCTTCATCGGGCGAAAACGCGTTTCAGATGCTCTCAAAACGCCTTGGGGGGAGTTGTTCAAGAAGTACTGAACCTTTCGGTTCGCGGCTACCGACTCGATTGACGCTAAAACGCATATGAGTTAACCTAAGAGGACTGGCGTTCATGCTTTCTGACTTGGTCGCCGTCCGATTAAGTGGCCCCGTGGTGTAGTGGTCTAACACGCCTCCCTGTCAAGGAGGAGATCGGCAGTTCAAATCTGCTCGGGGTCGCCACTCTTACCTGCATTCGCCACCAAAGCTACAATTCGTAGCGTCGCGACTGACTCCACTCCGTATCGGACCTCATCTCATGAAACTATTCGAAGCAGCATTCCCATTCGCCGATGACGTGCTCGCGTTGCCTATCGCAGACATCGACGCAGCCGCGCAATACTACTCTGGCGCATTTGGACTACACGAAATCGAACGACACTCCGATCCGGTCCCAACCGTCATCATGGAGCGAGACGGTACCCGCATCGGTTTCGCCGTCAACGGCGGCGACCCGACCCAAGACGGTGCCGCCATCCGTGTCTCCGACGCCCAACGCGCCAAAGACGAAATCGAAGCCAACGGCGTAGAAACCGGCAACTGGCGAGTCGACGAACGCGACGGCCAAAAACTCCAAGTCTTCTTCGTGGTGGCCCCAGACGGTCTCTGCTACTACTTCCACCAACCGATCGACTGATTTTCAGTGCACGGCAGCGGATTCGCGTAATCGCTCATCCGCGGCCGCAATTCGTCGCGTCGCGACCATCGCACACTCCCGTTCGCCATCCAGCAACGAGGATAAGCAAAACCTCTGCTATTCTGACCAAAATAAACTGACAGACTGCCGATTAAACCTCCGAATAATGCCCATCAACGAAACCCAACTCAACGGACGCATCGCGACTCTGTTGGACCGCATGAATGCGCGTTGGAGCGCGTACGGAGAAACCCACGGCGCCTTCGAGGGCAACCAGCGACAACCCGACATCCTCGTCCACCAGCAAGGCCTTCGCCCCGTCATCATCGAGAACGAATACCTGCCCGCAAGCACCGTTGAACCAGAAGCAATCTCAAGGTTGGGTGAAGACCTCGACACAGACATCGTCGACACCTCCGGCAAGATCAACGCCGTCGTCGCACTTCGCTCGCCGCGCGACCTCCACGACTGCCGCAGCCACGACCAAGTCGACAACCTTCTAAGTGGCGGCATCCAACTCGAATACGCCCTCTACACCGGCACATCACGCGACGAATTCAACCGCTTCCCTCAACAAGGCTTCATCCCCGGCAACCTCAAAGACCTCGCCGCATTCATCAGCTACGCAGCCATCCCCGAAGACACCATCCAAACCGCAATTGACACCCTCATCAGAGGCATCGGCGCATCCGCCAACATCCTCCGCGAAGCGTGCGAAGTGAGCGAAAGCACCAAAGAAGCCATCACCGACATCCTCAAGCAGGACTACAGCGATCAGACCTTGCGCATGGCCGCAACGATCATGATCAATGCGCTGGTTTATCAACTTAGTTTGTCCGGTAGACCCGGGATCCCCAACTACAACGACGCGATGTATCTAGGATCCCCCATTGCTCCGGAATTCCTGAGACAGTGGTACAAGGTTTTGGAAATCAACTACTGGTCGATCTTCAAAATCGCCGTCGATCTGCTGCATGGCGTCGCTTCGATTACTCATGCCAACCAGGCCTTAAAGATCATGTTGTGGACCGCAGAAAGACTCCACAACTCGGGTGTCGCCCAATCACAAGACCTAATGGGCACTGTATTCCAACGATTAATTGCAGATCGAAAATTCCTTGCAACCTTCTATACGCGACCCGAATCTGCCGCTCTCCTAGCCCACCTCGCAATCTCGGACGACGGCAATTGGGGCGACCCCGAACGCGTCAAGAACTTCCGCGTCGCCGACTACGCATGTGGCACCGGCACCCTAATCCACGCCGCATACCGGCGCACCAACCAGCTCCACCTCCTTTCTGGCGGACAACCCAAAAACCTCCATGCCCACATGATGCAGGAAGCACTCACCGCCTGCGACATCGTTCCATCATCCGTCCATCTCACTGCTTCGATGCTTTCGTCATCGCATCCCACCGAGAAATACGACGGCACACGTACCGTCGTCGCTCAATACGGCAAAACCGAAGACGGCGGCCTATCCATCGGATCCCTCGACCTCCTGGCATCCAACGGCGAAGTCCGACCTCTGATCGCACTTCATAGCGGATCGGCAGTTACCGCCACCGGCGAACAAAGCGCCGAAGTCGCTATCGAAATGCCTCAATTCAGTCAAGACCTCGTCATCATGAACCCGCCATTCACTCGTTCGGGTTCGGATTGGGACGGTCGCCAAGGCGAGACCTACCAGACGAAGCAATTTCACGGTTTGAGCATCGACCGAGATACGCAGTCCCGTATGTCCAAGCTCGCTTCCGAGTATGGTAAAGGAACCTGCGCCCACGGCTACGCCGGCATCGCATCGTGGTTCGTAGCCCTCGCCGACCGCATGGTCAAGCACGACGGGACCATCGCACTAGTCCTACCAATGACAGCGTTGCAAGGTTCCAGCTGGCGCAAAGTCCGCCAGCTGATCGCCGAACACTACACTGACGTCGTAGTCATCACCATCGCCACTACGAAGCAAGACGATCAATCGTTCTCAGCCGATACCGGGATGGCAGAGACATTGATCGTCGGACGCCGCTCCGCGAAGGCAGACGAACGACGCGGACTTTTCGTTTCACTAAATCGCAGACCACGAAGTGAAATGGAAGCGATGGAAGTCGCGCGCACAATCTCTGCTGTTTCACGGAACGGCGAAATGAGGAGAATAGAGGATGGCCCGTATGGTGGTGTCCCACTGCAAATCGGAGATGAAACTCTAGGCGAGGTGATTGACGCACCACTTCATTCTGAACTGCCATGGTCGGCTGCAGGGGCATCCAGCTTCATGCCCGTACAGACCGCCACCAAACTGGAACAGGGCGTTTTGTGGTTGCCCCGGATGAGCGTAAACGATGTGATTGCCCTCCCAATCGTAGCCACAGGTTCAATCGCAGGGACAGGAATATCGGATAAAGACATCGTCGGCAGTGGTGAACGGACACCATTCCAGCGCACCCAACCTCCATCTTCGGCTCCTGTTTATCCGCTACTCTGGAGCCACAACGCCCGATCAGAAAAACGCTTGATCGTCGACCCCGACAGCGAAGGCAGAGTCAAACGAGGCCGAGAATCCCGAGCCGCTGAAATCTGGGAAACCCGAAGCCACGCCCATCAGAACCGCGATTTCAGGTTCAACTCCCAGCCCCTCGCCATCGCATTCACCGAACAACCCACAATTGGTGGCAGAGCATGGCCCAACATCAAGTTCGCCCAACGATTACACGAAGTCACCTACTCCCTATGGGGTAACTCAACGCTAGGCCTTATTTCCTACTGGTGGCACTCAAGCCGACAACAAGCCGGGCGAGGCAGCATGCCCATCACCGCCATTCGCTCAATGCCAACCCTAGACGTCACCCAACTCTCCGAAGACCAACTCCAAACCGCCGAAACCATCTTCGATGAAATCAAAAACCTCGACCTCCTACCCGCAAACGAAGCCTACCGAGACGACACCCGCAAACTACTAGACCGCCGCGTCCTCATCGACCTCCTAAACCTCCCCGAAACCATCCTCGAACCCCTAAACCTCCTACGCCTAAAATGGTGCTCCGAACCCAGCGTCCACGGCGGGAAGGGGACCGCACCCGACAACTCGTGAAACGTAAATTGGGCGAGAATCGACTAGAGTGTTACGAGGTATGAACGTCACACCTCTAATTGCATCGCTCACCTCTGCCGACCTCACCCATCGCCAGCCCGACAATAGCGCCTTATCCGGCGGGTCCGTTGAAATCACTTTTCATAGTGTGATTTGCCGAACTACTGCATTTGGAATACCGTTTGTTATACGTTCCCGCACCTCAAAATACAACGGCGACGACGCATTTGCGATAACGTTGCGATATCGGTACATAAAGCTGTAGACCAAAAAGCACTGTTTTGCCGCGGTCCCGTTTTCATCGCGTACCCAAGCTACAGATATACCAGCTTGCATTATCCGGTTTCGGTGCCGACGCTTAGATTCGAGGTCCCGTGGCAACCACACCGCGAGGTTGCCGTGTGCTAGACCCATTTTATCGATCAAATCTCGGTCGGTCGTTCCTCTCGTCACCGGGTTGCATTGGAATCCAAACCGCCGCAGGCCATTTGCCATCTGGGCAGAAAGTCCCTCGTCAAAGTAGTACTGTGGTTCCACACCAAGCATCACGCGGCAATGGCGGGTTCTGTATCAGCGAGGGATTGTTCCCATCGGATGGCTGAAGAAACCTGAGGCCCGGTCAACTCATACCATTCCGCCAAAAACTCTTCTGTCTCACCGGCGACGTGCATGCCATAGATCATGGCCGTGGCGATGCGGGTACCTTTGATACAGGGCGCACCGGAGTGGATCTCCGGGTCAATCAGGACGCCATCAAGCGGTTCCCAGTTGATCGCATTGCGTGTTTCGTCGAATCCCATGCCAGTCGCGTTGACTATTCTTGTATCCAACAATCCCCGAAATGGCATTTGCCCGAATTCGTCTGCCGCGACCAATATTTCGTCAATTTTCGTATACATGTGGATCGGAACATCAACATCCTCAGTCCAAAACGTTTTAGTGGCAAAAGGGAATCGGATGCCAGTTTCAGATCGTACGTATTCGTGTGCACCGACGATTCGGCGGATTTTTATGCCGTAGCTCAAGAGCAACGCAATCATGCGTGACGTAATCAAGTGCGGGAATTCGACGAAACTCTGATTGTTCTCGAACTCGTTTTTGTGGAGATCGAAGAAATCACGTCTACCCCAGCCAGAGATTTGCTGAGGTGAGAGCGAAAGTGTGTAGCCACGTGCCGCCAAATCCGTAGCGCGCAAGTATCTGGCAACGTCCTTCAAGTAGTAGATGCCTGACGGCCCTTCACCTTTGTCATCCAACTGGCGATCAATCCGTCCGTCCTCCACCGTTGCTCGCATCAGAACCTCCAGCTAACTCGACGCGAAGTCACGCAATTCACGGGTTTTACAAGTACCCAAGTACCACTGATTATAGAGTGCGAGGTCGCTATCGGGAAACTACTACGTGAACAACCTACCCCCTTCAAGTTCGCTGGATGCCTAGTTAACCCCTCCGCCCCTCTCAATATTCCCGTATCATTCCCTCATTCCCGTATCATTCCCTCAGGAATGCAAGGAGTCCCCGAGGAAACCACACCCATGAAAATCACCGATCTCAAGTGCGCCATCATCGGCGATAACCCCATCGTCCGCATCACGACCGACGAAGGCATCGAAGGCCTCGGGCAAGACGATATGGTGAAGTCATGTATCATTCGATGTGAGACTGGTTAGGGTATCACCGAGCAGGAGACACTCCATCTGTCTCGTCTGGTCGGAGGGAGTTTTGCACCTGCACAGCATCGTCCGTCGGCCCCATGGTCGCCAAGGTGCATCACAATTACGCTTGTCAGGCGACCTCCGACCCGTCCGATACTAACAACGACAGTATCCAGGCAACCCAAGAAAAACGGCCCGTCAGTCGTCCCCGGTTGCCAAAGGTCCCCGGTATTTCTGACACCAGAGAGAACGTCGATCGATCCATCTTGCGACGCCCGCCGAACAAGGACTGGCGGTATCTCAAAACAAAGGTTCATAATTTCGGATATTTGGGCGAGGTAATCTAGTAAATGGTTCCCAGTTAATCCCATCCCAAGTCACCCTCGTGTTTCAGACGCTCAACTAACTGATCCCACACACCTCGCCTAAGACTCCCATATCATTCCCTCAGGAATGCAAGGAGTCTCCCCATGAAGATCACCGATCTCAAGTGCGCCATCATCGGCGATAACCCTATCGTCCGCATCACGACCGACGCCGGCATCGAAGGTCTCGGCCAAGCCGAGTGGACCAAGCCCTATCTCAAACCCTTCGTTCTCTACTACCGAGATGCCATCCTTGGCCAAGACCCTACCGACGTCGAACGCGTCATAAGCCGCATCCGCCGCCTGGGCAGCTTCAAGCCTTGGGGCGCTGCGGTCAGCGCGATCGAAGTTGCGCTCTGGGACATCGCTGGCAAGGCCGCTGGAGTGCCGGTATACAAACTCCTGGGAGGCAAAGTTAGGGACAAGGTCCGCGTCTACAACGGCGGCATCCGCGTTCCTCTCAAAGGCAACGATCCCGAACACTTCGCCGAAAACATGGCCGAGATGAAGGAGTTCAAAGAGGGCTTCTCCATCATTAAGCAGGGCATCTCGTTCCACTCCCAAATGGCTGCCAAAGTCCCTAACTACTTCTACGGCGAGTTGCCAAAATACGACGGCCCGCCGCGCGGCGGCGTACGTCCACCAGTCGGCGGACCGCTCACCGAACAAGGCCTGAAACACACCATCGCTTGCGTCGAAGCCATGAAAGACGTCCTCGGCGACGAGGTTGGACTAGCCCTCGACTGCGGACCCGGAATGACCGTCCACGACACTCTCCGTCTCGCCAAAGCCCTCGAACCGCTCAACATAATGTGGCTCGAAGACACCATCACTGGCGACTACACTCCATACGTCCTGCCCGAGCTATTCCGCGAGGTGCAGATGCAGACCTCCACACCGATCCACACGGGCGAGCAGATATACCTCCGGCAGAACTTCAAAGACCTCATCGAATCTAAAGCCGTCCGAGTCATCGGCCCCGACCCCCTCGACGTTGGCGGCATCGCCGAGCTCAAGTGGATCGCCGAGTTCGCCGACATGCACGGCATCATGATGGCACCCCACGGCGTCGCCGATGGCATCATCGGAATCGCCGCGCACGTCCATCTCGCCGCAACACTCCCCCGCAACTACATCGCCTTCGAGTACCCCGCCGGCAAACCCGAATGGTGGTACGACATCATGGACGGCCTACCCGACCCAATCGTCGAAAACAGCCACATCAAAGTCTGGGACACCCCCGGCCTAGGCGTCGAATTCAACATCCCAGCCGCAAAGAAACACCTCTCAGATGAGGATAAGGACTTCCTCGACTAGATAGCGATAGCGTTGATCGGGCTCCTGAGCGAATCGAATTATCAACTCCACAGGAATTGTCAACCAAACAGCCTTTACTAGATCATGTGAACTGAGTCTCGAAATGCGCCTTAGCTAAGATCATCAATCCCGCTTGGCTCTTCGATACGACTCATTTCAACGTATGGTGCACCGTTTTTCGTCACCAACACGGGGTCGCCTGTCTTTTCGATCTCGTCGATGATCTCAAAACACTTCTCTTCGACTTCTGCTACGTCATATCTTTTCATTCTTCGTTCCTCAAAACAGCTTTCACCAGTGCGTTCGAAATTCCTAAGAATATCCGACTTACATTTAACCAAACCCTCGCCAATATCGCCGACCTTCCCAACGAACCATCGTCCCCCAACCCGGCGGACTCAGATGGCTCCCTAAAACCGTAATCCCTTCATTCTCCGCTCGGTCCAGCATCTCGTGCCTAACCTTCATCGCCTCCGCCGGATCAGTGTCTAGCGCAAACGGCAAATCGGTGTCCGTCGCATGCATCGGGTTGATCAAAATATCACCCACGAATAGCGCGCGCTCCTTGCCAGAAGCCAGCATCAACGCCATGTGCCCCGGGGTATGACCCGGAGTAGGAACCGCAGTCACCCCCGGTGCAAGCTCCGTCTCGCCATCCATCAGATCCAATACACCGATCTCCTCAAGCGGAATCACGCTCCGCTCGATCGGCTCCATACCAAACTCGCTGTCATCATCCGGAACCGTGAAGTGGTCCCAATCCGCACGATGGACCGTGTACCGAGCCTTTGGAAACATTGGCACATCAGACGTCTCCGGATCGATGTTCCAACCGACATGGTCCGCATGAAGATGCGACATGAATACCGTATCAATCTCGTCAGTCTTCACACCCTTGCACACGAAATCATCCATCAACTCCGCCGAAGTATCAGAGCCCAACATTTTCCCATGCGGACCAAACCCCGTGTCCGCGATCACGTTCTTTCCTCCAGAACCCATCACAAACACACCTAGGTTCATCAAAAAGTGCTGACCCGAAAAACACTCCGGAAACATCTCGTAGTAGTGCGACCAATGCTCCAAAGGAGTATCCGGGAACATCAACCTAGGGTCAAACTGCACACTCCCGTCGCTAAGCGACGTAACCCGAATGTCGCCAACGTTCAGAACCGAATCTGCCATGAGGTCAAAGCCCCTTCCAATAGCGCTTGCCTTGCCATCGAACCATCATCCCCCAGCCCGGAGGACTGAGATGGCTACCCAGGACGATCATCTCTTCCCGCTCAGCCACATCCAACAGATGATGACGCGTCTTAACGCCTTGCTCCTTGTCCGTGTCCGGCCAATACGTCAACTCCGTATCCGTCGCGTGCATCGGAGAACCTAGAACATCGCCGATCATCAATGCATGCTCGCGCCCCGACGAAATCAAGAGGCTCATATGCCCCGGAGTATGCCCCGGCGTGTGAATCGCCGTTATCCCAGGCGCCAGTTCAGTCTCGCCCTCCATCAGATCCAACACGCCCGCTTCATCCAATGGAATCGCGCTCCGCTTCACTGCATCGCCACGAAAATCCGCAAGAACATCCTCAGAAGTAAAGTGCTCCCAATCCGCACGATGGACCCTATAACGAGCATTCTCGAACGTCGGTTTTGACAGATCCTCGGGGCGAGTGTTCCATCCCACATGATCCCCATGCAGATGCGTCAGGAACACAGTGTCGACATCATCCGTCCCGATCCCCTTACGTTCGAAATCATTCATCAAATCCGCCGGTGTATCCGCGCCCAGCATCTGACCATGCGGCCCGAACCCAGTATCGGCCACCAACGTCTTGCCCGCCGACCGCATCACAAATACACCCAGATTCAACAAGAAATACGGCTTGGAAAAATACTCCGGAAAGATGTCGTAATACTGCTCCCAGTGATCTAACGGAGTATCCGGAAACGTGATCCGAGGATCAAACACCACTCGTCCATCGCTCAACGACGTGATAGCAACGTCACCAACATTCAAGACATCTTTTGACATTGCTACAGTTTAGCAACTGGGGACCCGTAGCAACCCACGTGCCTCGATCACGGTCAGTCCGCTGAACTAACCGCGACGAGCGACAGTAATAATCTCCGGACTCGCGCTCGTCAACGACTGACGGTCCCAATCCCCAACCTGCTCTTCAACCACCAAACCGGCACCGGCAAGGAAACCGCCGAGTTTCTCTTGGGAAAGAAACCTCAACGTGCTCCTGCTGACCTGCGGTCGATCCCAACTCGCGCTCGAGAACGTAGCTGTAAACGAGACGACATCCCCGATAACCGGAGTCGCGACTTGGTGCGCCATGGTCACCATGCTGCCATCATGTTCGACCGTCACCGCGTTCTCCGGAACCCAGTCCTCCCACTCCCTCGCCCGCGGGTTCCGCGTCTCAAATACGAATCTCCCGCCAACCGTCAACGCCGACCGAATCGCCACCAGCGCGTCACGGATCTCGTCATCATTGACCAGCACTTGAAACGCGTGACCAGTCATCACGATCAGTTCGAACTCCCGCTCCCAATCAACCGATGCAAGGTCGCCATGAACCCACTCCACATCTTCTTGACTGCGTGCCTGATCGAGCATCGCGTCAGCCGGGTCTAGACCGCAGAGCCGTCCTGCGTGCCCCGACCTCTTCGCCAAGCGTAGCAGTTCCCCAGTCCCGCAACCGACATCCAATACGCGGGGCGCAGACATCACTAAAGGAAGGTAGAAACCGAAGTCTCGCCGCCCGACGCAGAATGCGTCGTACAACTCGGCGAGCGTGGGCTCCGTAAATAGCCGATCGACCACCGTTGAGCCAGCCTTACTGACCCGCGAGACAATCCGCGGAGTTCGCCACCGCCTCATCGAATGCGGGATTGACAGCAGCCAATCCCGATGCGTAGAGCGACTGGTCAACTTTGTCGAGAATGCACATTGCTGTTGTGTCGTTGATCTCAACACCGTCGGGGACGCCCGACAACTCGATCCCGCACGTTTGCGATCCGAAGAGCAGTGTAACGAAGTCGCCAGCCTTTGCGGAGTTACGCGAACCGATCTCAGTGAACGCCCGAACGGATGTCTGGGATGGCTCGTCGGCATTGTCGAGTTCTTCGAGCAGACACGACAGTTCAGTGTTTTCAACATTGCCAAGGCTCGTCGGAAGGTTGAGGAAATCGGTGACGGTACCGCAATCGTTGAATGTCGAGGCGACCTCAAAATGCTCGTCGTTGGTCGGTACCCAAATTCGATCTAGGAACACTTCGCCAAATCTCACCACGCCCAACGCGTCGACAGCACAACGAGCGGCGTCTTCCGTCATCGCAGAGCCATCCTCCATCTGATGACCCGCTTCGCCTTGACGACACTTGATGTCAGCAATCATGAATGGCGTGAAATTCGTGAAGAACGATTCCATGGCGGTTCTGTCGGCGGTGTCGGGCTGCACGACCGGTGCGAAGTAGCTCGCGGCACCAAGCTCATCAACCATGCATTCTTGTACATCGATGAACGTCTTGCCAGAGCCGATCGGAGTTCGGTTCGGTTGATTGGCGTACAAAGCCTTCTCGAACTCGTTGCGTTCCTCAGCGTCGAGGCAGAAATGAGCTGTGATCCACTGTTCGGACACTTCAGTTGCGTCGAAGATGCCAAATAAAGGTTTGAGGGTCGGGTCTTTCAAAGTTTCGCCGATGCATGACAAGGTGTCCGATGACAAGTCCGCACCAATGATGTTGATCCTACCGGCAGCGATATTGCGCGTCGTGGCGTCACTTAGGCACTCATCGAATTGCAAGAGCAGGCTGATCGGCGGTTGCGAGCCAACGGTGAAGACCTGCGCCAGGCGCTCGGGACCGCCGGCATAAGCCGTCATACACGTCACTTCTCCCATCGGGAGCGCTCGCAAAAAGCCCTCGACATCGTTCACATAGTCGACGAGTACGGGCTCGAAACCCGCCGCGTCAGTGTCGAATTCTCGCGCCTCCACAGTCGCTTGGGCCAACAAATCGTCGGCTACTTGCGTCGCCGTGATATTAGCCGCTTCGGGATCGGTTCCGTTAATCAAGATGACGTCGAACGTCAAAGTCGCGTTGGCCGGAATGACCGGTGGTGAACCCGCCGCGCCGTATGCCAAATCCGGCGGTATCACAACGCGCCGTCGTTCCCCCACCTTCATCTGCGTAATCGTCATCTGCCAACCCGGGATTACCGCATTGACCGGGAAAACGGCCGGCTCCGACCGCGTATACGAGCTGTCAAAAATGCACCCGTCGTCGAGCCAACCCGTGTACTGAACATCAACCTCCCACGTCAGCATCGGCGTAGCGCCTTCGCCCTCCTTTAAGGTGACGAATTGCAGACCGTTAGCGTCCGTCGAGTAATCGCTTTCAACGACCTCGTCAAATTGTGGTGCCTGAGCCGGATATGCGTTGTTCAAGCAGGTCGAGCCCCACTCGTCGAACGCCGTCGCAAGCACGTCATCTTTCGTTATTTCGCCGTTACTTGCCGACGTTTCGTCAGCCATATCAATCGTCGGCTCTGGAATCGGTGCCGGATCTGTCGGTTCGGGCGTGGGAGCAATCGTCGGCGAAGGCAACGCGGTAGTCGGCTCATCTTCACTTGAGCAGCCAACGACCAAGACCAAGATCGAAGTTAGGGCCAACGCGGCAACCATAAGGCCGAGACGGCCGGTGAGCAACAAATGAACAAGCAGTGTGAATGTTGAAGCGCGCGATAACTCGGTACTAGACAATTTGGGACGGCTCGGAAATTGGGATCGATTGACGGACTGTGTAGCGGATCGAATCAGCGCCAAGCCGCGAACGCGCAGTGGCTCAATTCTACAAAATCCGACTTCAACTACCTTCGGGATGCACGCGTCGGCGCACAAACCGACATCACCCGCAAACCGGAGCTACGTAGTCCACGAACACCGGACTCGTCCAAGCCTTCTCCATATCCGACTGCGTAACCCGAACCCAATACGGATTGATACCAGGTCTCGGCGAATCGTCTACCACCGAAAACTCAACCCGATCTGGTCCCGGTTCGGGCGCCATCTCAACCGCAACCGCACGGTCCAGCTGACCCAGTTCGACGCGCCGCGGTCTGTTGACCAGCGAACCGAGCGTCGTCGGTATCCGCACCCGGTCCGCCGCCGCAAACGTGATCCGACGCGCACCATCTTTACCGTGATCGCTATATTGCGAACTTGCAATCACATCACTCGTCAGCGCAACCTCGATGCTCGTCTCATCCGTCCCATCAATATCAAGCGACAACCCACTCGTATACCCGCAACCCCAATACGACCAACTCACACCCGAATACGACGTTTCCGTAACCTCCGACCTCGGACTATCGAACCGGATCTTCTCGACATTCTTAATCGAACCACCTGATGTCGTAACCGAACCATCCCAAACGACGCCCGAATAACTCGTCTCACGACTCGCACCTTCCCACGTAATCCGGACACGCTTCTTCGACCTCCCAGGCGACATCTCTTCGCGGTGAATCAATTCCAATCCGCGGAACAACTCGACCCGCTCCAACGGACCCGCGCCGAGGATCTTAACCGAGATTTCGGGTGATGCCGCCGTCGAGTACTCCGATCCCATCATATGACCATCTGCCGAGACAGCAGCCACGATCCGAACGCCAGAAGTCGCATACACCCGCCGCGCCTTTATCCCGGCCAAAACCGCTTCTAACGTCAACTCCGTCGCATACACGCCCGTCAACCCGGCCTTCTGATATCGCCTCAACTGATGCCCCGGCTGATCATCGCCAGGCCGACCCGTATAACAATCGCTTCCACCGATGAATCCCATCTTGTAGTTCCGCTCAATCGACTCTCTTAGAAACCACTCGAACTGACCGTGCGTTGACGTGATCTCCAGTGCCGGCTCGATCGCCGGCTCATGGTACTGGAGGTCCGCGGCAATGCCACCGACATGAGGCGTTACGACAACATCCGAGTATCGGAACTCCGCATGCATCTCTCGTACGTGCGGCAGATCGGTCTCAATATCCCAATCATCGATGTGATCGGCGTGTGCCGAACGTCGCAACTCCTGATCGAACCGACGGAAATATACGTTATGATGGCCGCCCCGGTCCGTTGTCGCCGACCACTCGTATCCCGGCAACGGCACGAATCTACCCGGTTCGTAGTGTTCCCGCTCTGCCTTCTGCTGCACATCGTACGCACCCGTCGAGATCGCCGGATCATTGCGTTGAAAACCGGCGAAGTGTATACCTGCCACATCCCTCGCATACTGGAAAAAGTCGCCGATCTTGTAAGGATCCACTACCTGACCACCATGCGGGTCTCCCCAATAAAGGTGTAACTGGGACTGAGTCTCAGTTGCGACGATTGGATTGCTCACACCCTCCAATCCCGCATCCGCATCGCGAGCCACAACCCGATGCTCACCCGTCTCAGTGATCCGGCATCCGTCGATCCAAACCACTCCTCCGGATTCATCGTCAAACTCAATCTCGTTGGCTCCAACCGCAATGCCGGCGCCACTAATCGAGACTGTCCCGCGATAAGCGTTCGCTGGATTACCCCAACGATCTTCCGCCTTGACACTGATCCGAAAATCATCGTCGACAGCCGCGTCCGAGGGCGCAACCACCACCAAACGCACCGCATCACCGCCGACAACTGACAATTCAGGCCGTGCGGATATCGGAACGAAATCCCCCGAACCATCAACGTCGACCTCGATCCAGAAATACCGTCGAGGCTCAATAAACGTCTGACTCCGGGCACCCGGACCGCCACCAGACGTATCCCCAAAAGTAACCAAGACCTCTTCCCCCTCAACCAAAGCTCGACCGGTGTTCACCAAATTCACGGCTGTCAAATCCACAACCTGAGTCGCTAACTCTGCGCCATCCGGTCCCCGAACACTCAAATAGTCCGCCCCACCCGCATCATGAACCTGTGGCAATCCCCAATCCGTGTCCGAATCCGTCCCGATCCGAACGATGCCACTAGACTCCAAACCGACCTCTCCCACAACAAAAACCAACCGCCAACAACCAAATTCTCCCGCAACCGCATCCTCCGCATCCAACAACCGAGCACCTCCGACATCCTCGCTTTCCCGCTCAGCCAACCCAATCGGATCCATCGACTCTGACATATTCAACTCTCCCCGGACGACGACGCAAACGCGCACCATTCATCATCCAACACCCAGTATTATCACCCGAATTTGGCAAAGCGGCGCGACGATCGCGCATGGCATACCGCGTGCGAGATATAGGCCCCTACACAGGTGACCCCAGCTCCCTAGACCATCACCTGCCCGCCATCACACTGAATGGTCTGGCCCGTAATGTTTCGCGCATCCTCAGAAGCCAAGAAGGCAGCCAAAGCCCCGATATCGGAAGGAGTCTGCGGACGCCCAAGCGGAATGACCTCCGCCGCAGCCTCTTCGAACACATCTAGGTGCGCGCGACCACTGACGTCCGGATCGCCCATTGCATCTCGCCGCTCCATCCATTCCTGGTGGAACGCCGTCCAGATCCGCCCCGGCGCGATCGCATTCACATTGATGTTGTCGGTGGCGTATTCCCGAGCCAATGCCTGCGTGTAGGCGATAACTGCCATCTTCGTTGTGGCATAGTATGCCGTCACATAACGAGCCGCCCTCGCCGCCACGGACGATATATTGATGATCTTCCCGTACCTTTGCTCCCGCATCTGCGGGAGTATCGCCTCAGTGACGTCCGATAGCCCCTTCACATTCACTTTCCAAGTGAACTCCCAATCGACATCTCGCCATTCGACTCCTGTCGACCCCGGCGCGCCCGATACGCCCGCGTTGTTCGCGAGTATGTCGATGCGTCCCGCCGATTCGTAAGCGATCGCCACGCCGTCGGAAATACTTTGCTGATCAGTCACATCCATATGCACCGCATATCCCTTTGAACCCAGCTCCTCAACCCGCGCAACGGCCGCCGCCGCGTTGTCGTCATTGAGGTCCGCAACGATGATGTCGGCGCCCTGCCCAGCCATTCGTTCGACGATGCCCAATCCCAATCCTTGTCCTCCACCAGTAACCAGAGCGGTGCGTCCCGTAAGATCAGCTAGCATGTTGCAATTGTTCCTTGTGCGATTGCCCATTGAGGGCGTCGATTCAGATTGAGATGGTGCATAATTCTAGCACCGCGCAAAGTTGCAAACCCGCAAGAGAATACGGACGGAAAACCAACGGAGATTCAGAGCCTTGTCATTGCCACCTGATCACGTCACAAATTACGAACCAGTGCCCGGCTGGGCCAAAGTTCCGCACGGCATTTGGATGCGCGAAGCGACCTCAGTGACCGTCGACTCCAACGATCGTGTCTACGTCTTCAGCCGCGGAAACGTCCCCGTCCTGGTCTTTGATCCAGACGGAAACCTGGTCGACATGTGGGGCACCGACGACGCCGAAGGATCCGTCAGAACCACCGAGGATCCATACGGTAACCGCCTTCAATTCTGGGACACTTGGTTCATGCGCGCCCACGGCATCTCCACCGACCACGAGGACAACCTCTGGCTTGTCGACGACGTCGGCAACAAGATCCGCAAATACACTACCACCGGCGAACTTTTATTGACCATCGGCACCGGTGAACCTGTGCCACGCGAAAGCGGCAAGATGTTCAATCGTCCCACCGACGCCGCGGTAATGCCAACCACTGGCGATGTCTTCATCTCCGACGGATACGGCAACTCACGCGTCCACCGCATGGACGCGAAAGGCAACCACATCCTGTCGTGGGGGGAGTCCGGCACCGACAACGGCAAGTTCAATCTGCCCCACAACATTGCAATCCTAGACGACGACCTCGTAATCGTCTGCGACCGCGAAAGTCACCGCGTCCAGGTCTTCACCACCGAGGGCGAATTCGTCCGCCAGTGGCCAGCTCACAAGGCCTGCGCCATCGACGTCGTCGGCAAAGGCCCCAACGCTACCGTCTTCGTCGGCGAGCAGGGACCCGCGCCCGTTCAACGCGGCGTCGCCAACATCGGCAACTGTGTCAGCATCTTTGACTGGGAAGGCAATCTGCTCGACCGCTTCGGCAACCCCCACTTCGGTCAAGGCCCCGACCAATTCCTATGGCCCCACAGCGTGGCAGTCGACTCCAAAGGCGACGTCTACATCGCCGAAGTCTCCTTCGTGGAGTGGGGGCGCCACCAGAACCCGCCCGTCGACAACCCGGCTAGCCTGCGGAAATGGCGGCGCAAAAACTAAGCGTCGAACACTAGGTCTACACAACTTACCCGCTGGGCTCAAGACTATGTATTTTGTATAGTGCACTATGCAAATTGCATACTTTTTCCGCCGCGATCCCATGCAGATTGAAAGTACTACTTTCAATCTGCATGGTTCTCAAAGCTAATTAGCGCAACGAACCACTCGAATCACTTGCGTCGAATTCATCCAGTAAATTGGAGAGACCATTCAACGTTGCGACCTCCGCATCACTTCGCGATTGACTTCTGCTGCCACCGTAGATCACCGCTTTGCCCTTGATGTCGGGTACCAACTTTGCGACGCGATTGAGTCCGTCGAAGTAACTCGACGATATCGTCGCTCCTGATTTGACCTCCATCGCACTCAATCCGTACCCAGTTTCGTACAGCAAGTCGCATTCCAATCCCTGCGCGTCTCTGTAGAAAGACAGATTGGCCCGCCGTCCCTGATTGAAACGATGTTTCAGAGTCTCCGCGACAACCGCGTTCTCAAACAAATATCCACGTAGAGGATGGGTCGCGATCTGACCGGCATGCTCGATCCCGATCAGATAACTTGCCAAACCAACATCGTAGAAATACAGTTTTGGCGATCTGATGAGTCGCTTCCCAATGTTGGAGTGAAACGGTTGGAGTCGATAAACGATGTAGCTCGTTTCCAGCACGTTCAGCCACTCCCT
This sequence comes from Dehalococcoidia bacterium, assembly GCA_965232825.1. Lineage (GTDB taxonomy): Bacteria > Chloroflexota > Dehalococcoidia > Lucifugimonadales > Lucifugimonadaceae > Bin127. The sequence continues at coordinate 2,260,478 of OZ247429.1, forward strand.
TGCCGTCGTGTGTGTCACTCCGGCATCCGATCCCAACGAAGAGAGATTCAACAACTGACCGACCCGGCCCGCGCACAAGCGAACAAAACGACGAAAGTTCGAGAGATTGCGAATCTCGCTCAATTGGCGGACATCGCGCTCGACGTAGGTCTCAAAGTAGTCGCCAAGTGTTTGTATCGGATCGAGCCCTTGATCGTGAATACGAGGGTAGAAGCCCGTGTGGAGTACATCGTCAATCTCTCGGCTCGCCCCCGTTCGTTGTCTCTCAGCCAACGAAAATGGCAATAGACGCAGTAAGGCCGTGCGTCCGGCAAGTGATTGACTTACCGCTGCTGAAAGATTGAACTGCTCGCTGCCGGTGAGAACGAACAACCCGTTGCGCCCAGACTCGTCGCCGATCACCTGTAAATAAGAAAGAAGATCGGGGACGCGTTGTATCTCGTCGATTATGGCGCCGTCGTTGAACTGTGCAAGGAACGCTCGCGGATCGGATTCCGCGAACTCGCGCACGTCCGGCGCCTCCAGGTTGACGTACGCGAGGTTTGGAAACGCGGTCCTACACAGCGTCGTCTTGCCGGATTGGCGCGGTCCAGTGACTGTAACGAACGGGTATTGGTCGAACAGCGAGATTAAGTGGGGAGTGATGTCACGCCTGATCATGCCCTTTATTGTATCTGATTGCTGTGCAAATTGAAAGTAACACTTTCAATTTGCACGTATAAATCGTTGAAATTTCATGCAAATTGAAGATACTACTTTCAATCTGCACAGTATTCAAACTGAAAACCTGCAATCACATAGATCAGTACTCTCATCGCCCAGTATCCCACTCCCGCGTTAGTCGTTGTCAGCCAGCCAATCCACATACCGCTCCAAAATCCCCCGTGCCTCATCAACTCGCTCCTCCGGAGCCATCAACCGAACCGGCAACATCGAAACTCCGAGAAAAGGTATGCCGTCCGACTTCACTGCGCACGGGCAACCTTCGTTACGGACCAGACCTGCCCACGTCTCAGCGGTGATCTGGTCCGGCGCAGTCGCGAACTCGACCCATCGGTCTCGCATGCTAATTGGTCGCGCCGACCTGCATCTCTACGTTGCGTTCGCCGACGATGCCAGTGAGTTGAGAGTGCAGTTCTTGCGAAGGTGCGACGTTGAAGAAGGGAAAGTCCATCGAGACGGTCTTGCCGGCGATCGAGAGCTTGGCGAGTACCTTGCCATCGCCCTTGTGCTCGCCCAAGGCGAGAAGCACTTCATGAATCAACTCACGGGAAGGCGACGCGTCACCGTCGCAGTCGAACAATATCGTTACCGCCGGTTCATCGGGTGAGGCGATGTTGGGAACTTCCATGTGACCACCATTGGTGTGCGTCGCGGCCGGCCACGCGCGCGTTTCTTCATGATACGGCGCACCATTCGCATGTCCATTCGTCGTTTGGCCGTTGATCGAACCGTCCGTCCGGCCATTCCCGCGGCCGTTCGCCTGCGGTACAGCCACATTCGCACCAGTTCGTCCATTCACCGCTTCCGGCGATGGGACGTATCCCTCTGCGCCGGTGACATCGACAGACGCGGCACCATTGAACATACGGATCGAACCGCGGATCTTTGCGTAAACGTCCTCGTGCCAAATGTTGAAGGTGCGGTCCAAGGTGTTCGACCACACGGTGAGATCGATTTCGTCGTCAAGGAGTGCCATCTTCGCGGCGATGAACGGACTTCCATTGCGGGTGGTGCGACGGTTGATCGCAACGATCTTGCCGATGACCGTGACGCGAGACCCTTCCGTGCTCAGCTTTTCGTGGCTCGCGTACACAATCGCGTTTGGAGCTTCGTGTTCGATCGCGGCGCGTTTTGCTGCTTTCTCCTGACTTTCGGTGATCACTAACCCAAACAGTTCCTTCTCCCACTCACGCAACGTCTTCATGTCTACGCCGCCGTTCTCTTCCGGCGGATCGAACGCGATGCCGAGAAAAGATTCGTTTGTATCGGAGCCTCCGAACATCGAGTGTTGACCTGATGAACGAGCGGCGCCGGTCTTGCGCATGTGGGCGACCAGTTGACTGGCCTGATCCAATAACTGTTGGCGCGGAGCCATGGCATCGAACGCGCCGGCTTTTATAAGACAGCTGAGAGAGGCTTCGGGAGGAGTATTCTCTGCTAGTCGATCGCAGAAATCGGCGATGTCGGCGAATGGGCCTTTGCCGTCGCCATCACGAATGTCGACTATTTCGTTCACTGTTGCCGGGCCGACGCCTCGGATGGATGCTAGTCCGTAACGGACTGCGCCGTGCTCGCCGACGTTCTCGTCGACGGTGAACGAGGTCTTCGACACATTGATGTCGGGTGGCAACACTTCGATGCCGCGCTTCTTCGCTTCCGAAATGCACCTCTGGACGCGTTCGGGCGCACCGGCGAACGAATCGAGCATCGCCACGAAGTACTCGATTGGGTAGTTGGCCTTGAAATAAGTCGTCCAGTAAGTGATGTACGCATACGAGACGGCGTGCGCCTTGTTAAATCCATATCCCGCGAACGGCAGGATGTACGTGAAGAGATCGCGCCCTTCCTGCTCGGAATGCCCCTTCTTGATCGCGCCATCCACAAATTTCCGCTCTTCCTCCCGCATGATCGCCGGGACCTTCTTACCCATCGCCTTCCGCAATATGTCAGCCTCACCCAGCGTGTACCCAGCGAAATCCTGCGCGGTCAACATGACCTGGTCCTGATAGACAATCACTCCGTAAGTGTTGTCGAGTAGATGCGCGATGCTCGGATGCGGATACTCGATGGGTTGTCGACCGTGTTTGCGGGCGATCAGACTATCAATGTGCTGCATCGGACCGGGGCGATACAGCGCAATCATGGCGGCCACATCTTCGATGGAAGTCGGCTTCAACTCTTTGATATAGCGCGTCATCCCGCCACCCTCGAGCTGGAACGAACCGAACGTGTCGCCTTCCGCCATCAGATCGAACGTCGCCTTATCATCCAACGGCACTTCGTAGATATCGATCTCTTCGCCGCGATTTTCGGCGATTATTTTGAGACAGCGGTCCAATACGGCGAGGTTCGTCAACCCCAAGAAATCCCACTTGAGCAGCCCGGCGAATTCGATCTGGTACATCGAGAACTGAGTTGCTGCGAGCCCGTTATCGTTGCTTTTCTGTGGTCGCTGTAACGCCGTGTAGTTGACCAGCGGTTCGTCTGAAATCACGACCCCGGCCGCATGGGTGCTGACGTTCCGGACTCGCCCCTCAACTCCCATCGCCTTATCGAGCACCTCGGCGGCCGTCGCGTTCTGGCGAATCAGCTGCTGCAACTCGACGCTCTGCTCACGTAGCGATCCTAGGCTGAACTCACGGGGTGGCGCCTCGTCTTCATCCTCATTGCCAGACGTCGGAGAGTGGTTGGCAACGACTCGAACCAACTTGTTGCATGCGTCGCTAATCTCCGCGTTGTCGATCGCCCCGTCTTCCATCACCCGAGCCGCGTCGCGGATCGCCGCCCGTGCCTTCATCGTGCCGAACGTCGTTATCTGCGCAACCCGTTCCGGTCCGTATCGCTCGAGACAGTACTGGATAACCTCGCCCCGGCGGTCATCGGCGAACTCCATGTCGATGTCCGGCATCTCCCGACGCTCGACATTCAAGAAGCGCTCGAAGAACAAGCCGTAAGGCAACGGGTCGAAGTCGGTCACCTGCAGGCAATACAGCACCAAGCTCGATGCCGCCGAACCTCGCACCGTCGAAAGTATCCCTTCCTGCTTGACGAATCGGAAGATGTCCCAGACCACGAGGAAGTAGTCTGCGAAGTCCGTTTCTTCGATAATGTAGAGCTCTTTTTCGAGCCGTTCCTTGACCGCCTCCGAAATCTCCCCGAACCGATCCATCGCGCCGTCGTAACATGCCTTCCTCAAGTACGCGGCAGACGACATCCCGTCAGGCGTCGGATACTGTGGCAACTTCGTGCGCCGCTGAGTCAGCTCCAAGTTGCACCGTTCCGCAATCGCCAGCGTGTTGCGGAGTGCTTGTGGATGCTCAGGAAACACCGCCGACATCTCCGCCGCCGACTTCACGTAGTAGCTCTGATCCTCCATCCGCAACCGTCGAGGATCCGCCAATTTGCTCGAAGTGACGATGCAAGTCAGCGTGTCCTGATGCGGTGCATCCTCCGGGTAGACGTAGTGACAATCATTAGTCACCACCAACTCAATGCCCATCTCGTCCGAAAGTTGGCAGACAGCTTTGTTGACGTCGTCCTGCCCGGGCACCCCTTCGTGATACATCAACTCAAGGTAATACCGGTCGCCGAACACATCCTTGTACCAAGCAGCAGTCTCCCGCGCCGCCGTCAAATCGCCATTCGTCCGCAAAACGTCTCGTGCAAGTTCACCTGACAAGCAACCAGAGAGCACGACTATCCCCTCGGAATACTCAGCCAAAATATCGCGGTCGACACGCGGACGGTAATAAAACCCCTCGAGATGCGCCTTGCTGGCAAGCTGAAGAAGATTGCGATAGCCAGTCAGATTCTCCGCCAGCAACGTGATGTGCGGCTGCGACCCGCCGCTCGCACCCTCAGCCGCAGTCCGCTCATGCCGCGACCCAAACGCAACATACCCCTCCATCCCAATAATCGGCTTGATATCCGCAGACTTCGCCGCCTTGTAGAAATCGATCGCCGCGTAGACATTCCCATGATCCGTCAGCGCCATCGCCGGCTGACCCAACTCGGCCGCTCGGTTGACCATGTCCTCGACATGCCCGTAACCGTCGAGCAGTGAATACTCGGAGTGATTGTGAAGATGTACGAACTCGTCCGACAACTTTAGACCTACACCTCCGAGTTCATTGGGAAATTGGCGGCTCGTCGAGCCTCGAGTCGATCAATACAGTATAGCCACGACTTCGGTATCGCCGTGACACCTCCGCACCCGGTAGGGGCGGGTTTCAAACCTGCCCCTACGTCACAACTCGCAATCCCAGCCGACCCGACAACAATCCAGTCCCCGCGCATACCGAATCCGTGTATGCTATGCGGCAGTGAAATCAGACCTTGAGTGACTAACCATGACACTGCCCACCCTAGAGCAACTCGAACAAGATCCCTACGCCGCATTGGGCGTCCGGAAATTCATCAACGCAACCTGCCACCACACCGTCATGGGCGGCACCCTCATCCCCGATACAACCCTCAAGGCGATGCGAACCGCCGCCAACGACTTCGTCGACCTAAAAGAGCTGCAAAAAGCCGCCGGCAAGGTCATCTCCGAGATCACCCACGCCGATGACGGATACATCGTCTCAGGTTGCGCCGCCGGCTTGATGGTCTCTGCCGCCGCAATCATCACCGGCACCGACGAAGCCCTGATCGAGCAACTCCCATACGTCCAAGGCGGTCAAGTCCCCTGCGTCGCCAAACGCTTCGCCCGCGCCAAAAACTACAAAGGCGACGAATACGTCAACCACGGCTACGCCATGGCCGTAAAGACCGCCGGCGTCAAATTCGTCGAAATCGGCGAGCCCGACCCCGAAGGCCGTCCCACAAAAGTCGTCTCCGCCGAGGAGTACAACCAGGCATTCGTCGACAACCCCGACGCCAAGATGGTCTACTGGGTCGGATACGCTCCGCCGGAAGACATCGCACTCGAAGACGTCATCGACATCGCCCACGCCCACGGCGCACGCGTCATCATCGACGCCTCCAACTGCCTCCCGCCCCGCGAAAACCTCTACCGATTCATCGACATCGGCGCCGACGTCGTCTGCTTCAGCGGCGGCAAAGGCATCCAAGGACCCCAAGGATCCGGCATCATCGCCGGCGACCAAGACCTCATCGACGCCATCGCCATGCAGTCCGCACCCTCACATGGCATCGGCCGAGTCGCCAAAGTCTCCAAAGAAGAAGCCGTCGGACAAATCGCATCCTTCATCTGGTGGGCCAACCAAGACGACGAAGAACGCCTCACCGAGCACCACCGCAAGACCGCCATGCTACACACCGGCATCGCCGACCTCCCCATGGTCGCCGACACCTACATCGAGTTCCCCGACGAAGACAACCGACCCATGCCCAACGTCCACGTCAAAGTCGACCCCGCCACCGGCAAAGACGCTCAATGGCTAATCCAAGAACTCCGCAACGGCACCCCCGCAATCGCCACCACCGGTCACGCCACCAACCCCCAAATCGTAAAGATCGACGTCCGCATCTGCGAAGAAGAAGAGATCGCAGAAATCTCGAGGCGCTTGAGCGAGATATTGGGCTAACGCTCACCCCCCTTCGCAAAGCGAAGGGGGACGCGACGTAGGTGCGGGTTTCAAACCCGCCCCGCGAGCGCAGCGTAGCAAGGTGTTCACCTAACCCGCACCAAACGCCGCGGCACGATCTCCCACCAAGCTGCCATCCGCATCACTGTCGACGACTGTAACGTCAGCCAATTGCCCCGCAGATCAGACCCTCAAGCCCCTTCTAGCTCGTGTCGGTGGTCACGTCGAATTCTCTACACCGCGAACGGATTGATCACCTGAACACCGTCGTAGTCCTGCTCAGAGCTGAGGTCCTCGGAGCAGACGGCATCGCAATCCTGAGCGCGCGCCGCCGCCAGAATCGCTCCGTCCCAGTAGGAAATTCCGAAGCGATGGCTGGTTGACACCGCCTCGTGGAAAACGTCAAGCGTCACCGGCTGCACTCGCGTACCTACGAGCCGCTCAATAAACCCCATCGCATCATCGTGCGACAACATTCCCTGGCGGTTAGAGCGCGTCGCCTGATAGTAAAACTCCTGAAGCACCTGCACCGAAACCGCCAAGTCGTCCTCACTCATCAGTTGCAGAGCGACTTCGCGCTTCCCCGCCTCATGCGCCAAAGAGCTCACCGCATAGAGCAGAACATTGGTATCAACGAAGCGCATCTCGACCGTCTATCGCCTCGTCATACAGCTCCTCGCGGGTCAGATTCTCCCGCGGGTCCAAACCCACCCCCCGCGCATCGAACCCCACAACAGCCTCCCTCAACAACCTCGCCCGTCGTTCCCCCACAGCCTCATCGCCAACCCTAGTTCTATCTTTGGCTAGGCTTTGGAGATACCCTCGCACCAGCGCCGACAGCGACGTATCAAGCTCCGCCGCTCGGACACGTGCCAGACGGTGCGTCTCCTCATCAACCGACACAGTGATATTTCTCATGATCACAACCTCACATATTCTGTGACTCACAGTATAAATCCAGAACTCCCACCGTCATTCCGCCGCACCCAACGGTATTCCGGCAAAAGCCGCAACCCAAACCTAGACCAGTGGAGAGCCCCCCTTCGGGTTCTTTGCACAACTACCGTCATTCCGGCGAAAGCGGGAATCCAGAGGGGCCGGGCAACGGAGTGCAAAGCGAAACGCCAAGTCTAAACCCACTTTAATTCCCCCTTGGGCATCAAGGGAGAGGGTTGTGCACAGCACCCGAAGGGGACGCGTGCGAAGCACGCAGGGGATGCCCGAAAACGCACCCAACCCGACATCCCGCCCCCGCCCAAACTCAAAAACCGACCCCCAACCTAACCCAAACCGGGGCCACCCCATCATTCCAATCATCAAAAATCACGGCAATCATAGTTCAAATTCACCCCACTATCGACACATCAGCCCCCGCCGCCACATACTCCGGATTCAACTCATGCCCCAACCCCGGCCGATCCGACACGTGATAAAACCCATTCCGAACATCTAGCGCCGGCGTCAACGCCGCGTTGTAATACGGCAACTCCGAGTAGGCGATCTCCAGCCGGTAGAAATTCGGTGTCGACATCATCACCTGCGCCCCGGCAGCCATCGTGATCGGCCCCGTCGCATCATGCGGCGAAACCGGAATGTAGTACGCCTCGGCCATCGTCGCGATCTTGCGCATCTCCGAGATGCCGCCACACCGCACAATGTCCGGCATGATGTAATTGGCCAGCTGACGGTCGAGAATCGGCCGGAAATCCCAACGTGTAACCAGCCTCTCACCGACACAAATCGGCATCGGCACCTGCCCCTTCACTAACGCCAACGCATCATGATTCTCCGGCGGCACCGGCTCCTCCAACCAACCAATATCGAACTCCCCAAGCGCCTTCCCCACCCGAACCGCCGCCGCCACATCATACCGACCATGAAGGTCGATCAGAATCTCAATGTCCGGCCCAACAGCATTTCGGACCGCCCGCGTAATCTCGACGCCCTTGCGCAACCCCGTAGGCGAGATATTGTGCCCGTGCTGAAGCGGCGCAACATCGTCGAATTCAAAGAACGGGTCCATCTTGAGCGCAGTGTGCCCCTCAGCGATAGTCTCAAACGCGGCTTGAGCATATCCCTCAGGAGTCGGTCCCCGGTTGAACCAACCATTCGAGTACAGCCGCAGATCATCCCGAAACTTGCCGCCCAATAATTCATAAACCGGCAACCCCAACCGCTTCCCCTTCAAGTCCCACAAAGCAATGTCCACCGCCGAAATCAACGCCGAACCAAACCCCCGATTACCAGTGCTATTCAAATCCGAGAACAACCGCGTCCAGATGTAGTCGATACGCGACGAGTCTTCGCCGACCAGAAGCTCGCCGAGGTGTGGGATTGCGGCATGGATCATATGAGCCGCAATGCCCCCCTGAGCCTGTCCAAGCCCAGTCAACCCCTCGTCGGTTTCGATGGTGATAAAGACCCAAGGGTAGCGAGGTCCATATCCAATGTGCGAGTTTATGGCAGTGATTTTCATGGGAGTCCTTTGAACTGTGATGTGTGTGATTTTATTGATGGGCTGTGGTTTTGAATCAGAGATTTATGAGATTAAGGGATTTTGTGTTGGTTGTTTGGTCATGCGATAGAGCCGAGTCCACTGCTTAGAATTCCGATGGATAGCCATAGTACGTGCCCTCTCGACACGCTGAGACACGTTCTGCTAATGTGCTTCATACAGGGTAGTGGCGACGTGACGATGAGAGGAGCAACGACATGTTGTTCAAATTCAAAGCCGTCGCAACTGTTGCGACGACTGCGGTGACGGGGCTGGCTGTGCTGATGTTGCCGATCAATCTCGCAGTCTCCGACGAGACTGTGTCAGCATCTCCCCCGAGCGTGCTGGAGGTGGACGATGCGGATGTCGAAGGCGGGTAAGTCGTAGGAACCGGAGCCATAGAAGGCGACGCCTGCGTGATGGACCACGTAGTCATCGTGGTCGAAGTCGATGTCTCGGCCAACGATTCGTCGGCTCGCCACGCGAGCAATGCGTCAAGGCAGGGTGGTGGCGAACTTTTTCCTGCCGCGTCTACAGCAAGTCCGAAGGTTCCAGTAGCATCAAGGCGACGGGCTACGGCGACATCGACAGGATCAACTAGATGAACGAGGAGGTGTCAACGAAACCGGCATTTAGCGAGCGGCGTTGGCAAGGCCTGGCAAAACGAAACTGCGTTGCCAATATCCTTCACGGGCGAGCCTGCACCGCCTTTCAGTCGTTGTAACAGGAGAATTAGAAGGCCATGAAAACTGATGACAACTCCCGTCCCGTCCGATTGACAGGGATCGACATTTCATTTCTGGACGCCGTTAGAATATCCGCCAAATTTCTGATCGCGACCCTTCTGGTGATGGCAGTCCTCGCGCCTGTGGCGTGGGTTGGGATGCACGTCTACATATTCATCTACGCATGGGTGTTTTCGCCCGTTTGAACAAAGATTGAGATTTGCATGGATCAAAACTTGGTGGGTGCGTACGCGTCTGAACCGGTCAATGGGGAGGGTATTGGGCGAGTTTGTAGACGGTGATGAAGATCCAGGAGTAACGAGGCCCGTATCCAATGTGCGAGTTTATGGCCGTGATTTTCATGGTGATTCCGAATGATATACGCCGTGACTTGGAATGATTTTAACGGTGGTAGAGTGAGCGCGATGCCACCCTGTCGGTAGCAGGTTTGGTTGGGCAAGTGTTGTGGTGGGAGGGTGTTCGCACTTAGGGGTGCTTCTGTATCGACGGCGAATCGTAGCTGTTGGACGAACTTCGAGTGGGAGCTACATGGAGCTGCGGCGGTGATCTTGGAGGACCTCGTGGATGGTCCGGCGAGATGTGGCGACGATCTGAGGGTTGGTGTGGAGGTAATACGGGAGGGCGATAAGGGCTACGGACAAAGCCCAACCCCGGCCTCGCGACCAGGTGGCGCCGTCGATGGACAGTGCAGCGCGGAAGATCTGGCGGGTTTCGGAGGTGAGGTAGTTCCAGGCGACCATGAGGTCGCAGGCTGGGTCGCCAGTGGTCAACGCGCCGAAGTCGATGACGGCGGTGAGTTTGCCATCTTTTACAAGTATGTTTCCGGGAGTGAGGTCCGCGTGAATCAGGACGGGCTCGCCCATGTATGGCGGCGCATCGAGGGACGACTCCCATGCCGCAGTGACCTTCAGGATGTCCACTTCGCCTTCGAGGGATGCGATGGCAGCCCTGACATCGGCGTCTCTGTCCGCCAACGGACCGCCTCGGTTTCCGGAAGGAGCGGGTATCTGCGATCCAAGGTCCAAACGGTGCAGCTGCGTTATGAATGCGGCGAGGTCGAGCGCAGCCCCGTCAGGATCGTTGACAGCAGCTTCGATCGCGTTTTGCCCGTCCAGCCATTCATGAATGGCCCAGTGCCATGGATAGCCGAAGGCAGGGTCACCCTTGCTCAGTGGTGTTGGTACGCGCAAGGGCAGATTTGGGGCAAGCATGGGCAGCCAGGTGTGCTCCTTGTTCACTTGGGCGGTGGCCCAGTGGATACGAGGGAGCCGGACGACCATATTTTCGCCGAGCCGGAAGATGGCGTTGTCGGTGCCGGAGTACGGAACGGGAGTAATGCAGAGATGTCGCCATTGCGGGAACTGGGCGGCGACGAGTCGCCTAACGAGCGGCAGCGTTACGATCACTTCGTCGGCATGCATTCTGAGTGGGCGAATTTTTGTGTGGCGAGGCATGCAGTAGTTGGATGATGTCAGGATGAGTTTTATGGGTGATATGGATGTTTAACAACGAAATTGAGAGATTTGAAGCAAAACGACTTGCAGTCGGTCGGTTTGCCGGTCCGTACTCAGGAACGTTTACGGCCGGTCTATCCTCCGTGCTTAACTGTTCGCGTACTGCATCCCCGTCGTATTCGTCACCGCGGTTCTTTTTGTTTATGCCCAGAAGGTGACGGCTCGGCGAGTTCATAGATGGTGGATGACCAAGCCTGCCTCACCGCATTCTTCAACGCGTTCCGATTGGGTCGCAGTGTATTCAGACGACGTCCAAGAATGCGCCCGTCCAATCCATGGGGCAACTTTGCTCGTTCCAAGAATCCGTTGATCACATGCCGATCGCCCCCGAATATCAGCCAGTCGATACGATGCTGATATGCCCCAAAACGTTCCTCCGCCAGCCGTGCGGATTTGTCGAAGAATTCTCTGGCCCATTTTTCGCGGGAGCGTTTGAAGCGATTGGCGGATTGTCCTCCGGCGCGGTGTTTGTTGGGGACCCAGCGGGTATCAGTCTTGGTCACCGCGATCGTTTCGTCGTGTGCGATGGCGATGGCGAAGTATCCGTAGCGGATGAGGATGATCGCGACGCGGAATGGTGGATCGATGGACTGGAGGATGGTTTCGCGGTCGGCGGTTTGGGTCTCGTGAACGATGGGAAACGGGGGTGCGATGGCCAATTGGGGAATGTAGGTGAATTCAGGGGTTTTGGTGTATAAGAAAGCCAAGCCTGAAGGGGAATTACGTGCAGAACCGGGTAGCCACGACCAGTCTTGTGCCCTGACCCTAGTGCTCTCCCGTCCAGCAGGAGAGGGGATCGTTGTTGGCGGGATTCGGTTATTCTGCGATGTCGGCGCGGCGACTTGGGAGGGGCTTGGATGCTCTCGAAAGAGGGGTGCTTGGAGAGCTCGAGGGGGTACGAGTTTGAAGATGTACTTACCTGTGGAGTCGGTTTCTAAGCGGTCTAGCATGCCCTTCATGCCGCGGCTGGATACAGTGCGCGGTGGGAGGATGTCGGAGGCTAGGGTTTCGGTAGCCATGGTGTGTTTTCTGGGTTCCCGCGTGCGCGGGAATGACGTCGGGTGCTAGGAAGTATGACGGTGGTGCTCGGCAGTATGACGGTAGATGCTTGGAAGAATTACGGCGTGATTACTCGGTCCAGGATTTGCCTTTGACAGCTACTGCCACGGGGTCTACGCGTGCGCCTAATCCGGGGCCTTCGGGGAGGATGAGGTGTCCGTTTTCTACCCGTTCGTATGGTTCAAGGATAGTGTGTCGCCAGTCGATTTCGTAGACGGCGTGTTCGAGTGGGAGGACGTTTTCGAAGGCGATGGTGGCATGTGCGCTAGCGAGGAGTGAGAGGGGTCCGGATGGGCAGTGCATGGAGACTGATCCCGGGTATGTCGGCTCGAGTTCGACGCCGATGCGGTAGGCCTCGACGGGGCCGCCGCAGAATTTGACGTCGGGCATGACGATGTCGAGGATGTCCTCGTTGAGGAGCCGCTTGAAGAGGTCTACGCCGTAACCGTGTTCTGCACCGGCGACCGGGAGAACTGCGTGTTCGTGGACCGTGCGGAGGTCGTCGGAATGCTCGATGGGGTCTACGGGTTCTTCGAACCATTGGCCGCCCGCTGCTCGGAGTTCAGGCTCTAGCGCGAGAGCGGATTCGAGGTCGAACCGCGAGTGGCAGTCGACGAATATGGTGATGTCGGGGCCAACGGCTTGTCGGATGGCTTGGACGCGTTCGAGTCCAGCTTCGGCGCAGCGTGGGAGTCCGGTCGAATTGAACGGAGCTTTGCATTCGTCGAAGGGTGCGCATTTGATGGTTGTGAATCCGTTGTTGACGGCTTCAACGGCCATTTCGGCGAAGTCGTCGGGGGCGCGGTCGACGGGGCCTTGGTCGTCGGGAAGTAGAGAGCGGTTTATGTTTCCATAAAGTCGGACTTTGTCGGGTAGGTCGCCGACGTGTTGGTGAGTGTACCGGAGGTATTGTGCGAGCGGCATATAGGCACGCTGAGCGAGAGCGTCGGCGACGGCGCAACGGAGTCCGCTAACGGCGGTCGCGAGTCTTTGGTCTTGCTCCAGATCCTTTGGATCGATGCCTAGGATCTGCATCACGTGGTCGTCGGAGGCGATGCGTTGTCCGCGGAGTCGGTTGGCTAAGCGTGCAGTTACGGCGGCGACACTGCTAGATAGTTGGGTAGAGGTGATCTCGCCTTGTCCCGCGATGCCATCGGCGTCGGTGAGGGTGATGGTGGTCCAATCGGTGCCGCCGCGAGCGTGGATCTCTTGGAATTGGAGGTCGGTGGGGGTCCACCAGATTTCGGTGTTTGAAGCATCGGAGAACATGGTGAAATGTTAATCGTTGCGTGGGCTAGGATAATGGGGTGGATACTATGGATGAATCGACGGAAGAGGTTCAGCGTTCGCGGCGTGGAGTGATACGGCTCGACGTTGAGCCGGTGTTGTTGCCTAGGGGAGAAAGGGAAGGGGACTTCGAGTCGGAATCGCTCTATATGCGGTTGTTTGTTGCGGTGACGTTGCCGAGGCGGGCGATCAGGGTGTTGGATGGGATGTCGAGGTCGATGCGCGAGGTTTCTTATGACGGAATGCAGAGGCGGCGGCCGTCACGCGGTGCGGTGGCGTACGATGCGGTGCGATGGACCGCGCCGGAGAATATGCACGTGACGCTGAAGTTTTTGGGTGATGTGCATCAGGATGACTTAGCAGATCTGAAGTTAGAACTCGAGGAGGTTGCGGCAGATTCAGCGAGATTGGAGTTGTTGTTGGGTGCGAATGGGTGTTTTCCGGGGGAACGGACACCGCGTGTGTTGTGGACGGGTATGGATGGTGATCTAAGAAGGATGTCGAGTTTGGCGGCGCGATTGGATGGTGCGATGGTTAAGCGTGGTTTTCCTGAGGAGAGACGGGAGTTTTCGCCTCATGTGACGGTGGGCCGGGTGCGCAGTGGGACTCAAAAGCGGGTGTTGGCGGCGATTGGTCAGCGCTGGTTGGAGGCGCGGGCGTCGAGGGAACGGTGGGATGAGATCGTGGTGCCGGTACGATCGATGGTATTGATGCAGAGTATTCTGCACTACAACCGGCCGACGAGGTACGAGCGAGTGTTTGAGGTGGGGCTGGGGTAGGTAGTAAACTCATGGCGCGCCCGTTTAAGAATGAATCGGCGTTGAGTTCGGAGGGTTGGACGAAATGAAGATTACGGATGTAAAGGCATGGGTTGTTGAGCCTCAGATGCCGGCTTTTGGGAGCACGATGGACCGGGAGTGGACGTTTGTGCGGATCGACACGGATGAGGGGATTTCAGGTTGGGGTGAGGCGACGAGTAGTCCGCGTCATGGTAGTTTCTTGACGGCGCAGGCGGTGTTGGCGATGAAAGAGGCGTTGGTGGGTGAGGATCCGATGAATATCGAACCTCTTTGGCAGAAGCTCTATCGACGTTACACGTATATGGGTTCTCGGGGATTGCCGACGACGGCGATCAGCGGGATCGATATTGCGCTGTGGGACATCAAGGGGAAGGCGATGGGGGTGCCGATCTACGAGCTTCTCGGTGGTAAGTTCCGGGATGAGGTACGGTTGTATGCGAATGGTTGGTTCGCCGGATGTTCGACGCCTGAGGAGTATGGCGAGGCGGCGAGGAAGGTGGCGGAGTCGGGGCATGAGGCGTTGAAACTGGACCCGTTTTTGGAGATGCGTCCGTACCACACGGCGTATCAGACGGGCCAGATTTCGCACGACGGTGAGGAGCTTGGGTATGACATCGTGCGGGCGACACGCGAGGCGGTTGGGCCGCAGTTTGAGATATTGATCGATGCGCATGGGCATTACAACGTGCCGACGGCGATCCGGTTGGCGAACAACCTTTACGAGCAGAGTCGGATCGAGTGGTTCGAGGAGCCGTTGCCGCCGGAGGGATTCGACGGGTTGGCGACGGTTCGGGCGCACACGGAGCCGAACATCTGCGTGGGGGAGCGGTTGTTCACGCGGTGGGATTTCCTGCCGGTGTTCCATCGGAACTTGGCGGACTACATCATGCCGGACATCGTGTGGACTGGTGGGATCAGTGAGATCCGGAAGATCGCGACGATGGCCGAAACATACTACATTCCGATAAGTCCGCACAATGCGATGGGATCGTTGCAGATTGTGGCCGGGGCGCATGTGAGCATGTCGACAGTCAACTTCTATCGTTTGGAGCACTCGATGGCGTCCATACCCGCATACAACGCGATGCTGGAGGAGCCGATCGATTTCCACGGGCAATATGTCAAGGTTTCAGGCAAGCCGGGACTGGGTGTTGATGTGAGTATGGATGCGATCGAAAAGTATCGTCATCCGGATTCGCCGCCTTGTTGACGCGTAGTCGCCGTTGCCCCACCCCTCTGGATTCCGGCTTTCGCCGGAATGACGGATGTTGGCACGGGTGACGCTGTGAACCCCCTGCGTCTCGCTGCGCTCACCGCGTCCCCCTTTTGCTGCGCAAAAAGGGGAGGATTTTGTAATTCGTGATGCGTCAAAAGCTGGCAGATCGTAGCCCGTTCTTTTACGGGTGGTGGATTCTGGGCGCCGCGGGGTCTGCGAACTTCGTGCGGAATGCGGCGGCTAGTCTGACGATTTCAGTCTTCATATACCCGTTGTCGGAGGAGTTGGGTTGGAGCCGGACGCTGATCGCGGGTGCGGGTGCGGCTGGGGGGCTGGTTGCGACGTTTACATCGCCGATCATTGGTCGGATGATCGACCGGTACGGCGCTCGGACTGTTTTGACGGCGAGCGTCGTCGTGTTGTGTATCTCGACGTTTGTGTTGCGGTGGTCGGATGTGAGTCTGACAGTGATGGGTGCGACGATACCGTGGGTTTTCTACATCGCATTTGCGACCGGGCGGGTGATCTTTGCGAGTCCGGTGCAGATCGGAACGTCGGTGGTTGTGTCGCGGTGGTTCATTCGGATGCGGGGTCGGACGAACGGGATCTTGGGGTTGTCGCACTCGGCGGGGATGGTGCTTTTTCCGCTGATCGCGTCGATAGTGATCGCGCAGAGCGGTTGGCGGGATGCATGGTTCGTGTTGAGCGTGATGGTGTTTGTCGTGGCGCTGTTGCCGGTTGCGTTGCTGATATCCGAGCAGCCGGAGGATCTGGGGTTACGGCCCGATGGCGATGTTGAAGAGGAAATGGATGAGACGGTGGAGGCGAACGGCGGTAAGTCGGCAAGCGTTGAAGAGCCGAATTGGACATCGGGCGATGCGATGCGAACTCCGGCGTTATGGTTGTTGGCGTTGGCGACGGGGATGATGTTCGTTATGCAAGCTGGGTCGAACACGCATGCGGCAGCGTTTTTTCAGGATCAGGGACTGGGCGCAGTCATTGCGGGTGTGAGCATCAGTTTGAATGCGGCGTTTTTGGGTGTCGGCAGCTTGGTATGGGGTCGGATCGTAGAGCGAGTGCCGGCGCGGTTCGTGATGGCGGCCGTGGCGCTGAACATGGCGGTCGGTGCGTTCTTGTTTACATTGACGGACACGACGGCCGAGGCGCTGGCGTTCTCGGCGTTCTTCGGATTCGGGCTAGGCGGGATGCTAGTGGTGCCTCCGGTGGCTTACGCGGACTATTTCGGGCGATCCGCATTGGGCACGATACGGGGAATCACGGAGCCGTTCACGACATTGGGCCAAGCGGTGGGCGTGCTTATCCCAGGTCTCATATTCGATTTTGTGGGCGGCGAGAGTTACCTGCCGTTTTTCTTCGTTGCTGGATTCGTGGGTATCTTGGCGGCGGTGGCATCGTTGTTCGCGGTTAAGCCGCGGTGATTTGAACTAGGATGCGAAGGATGTTTAAGGATGAGCCTTAATCCTCCCCATTTTGCGTAGCAAAAGGGGGACGCGGCAAGCGTAGCGAGACGTAGGGGGGTCACGTAGCCATCTTGCTAAACCCCCTTGCTAAACCCCCTTTAATTCCCCCTTGGATCATCAAGGGGGAGGGATTTGTTGCCGGTAACATGAACGCAGGAGTTGCGAGATGAAGATTACGGATATCAGTGCCTATGTGGTGACGCCGCCGGGTCATGGATATGGCGGGCCGAACGAGCGGCAGTGGACGTTTGTGAGGATCGATACGGATGAGGGGATTCATGGTTGGGGCGAGTGCACGAACTATCCGGGCGGCGGTAGCTTCCTGACGGCTCGTGCGGTGTTGGCGATGAAGGAGGTTCTGATCGGCGAGGATCCGACGAATATCGAGCCGTTGTGGCACCGGTTGTTCCGTCGGTACACGTACATGAGTTCGCGCGGGTTCGCGTCGACGGCGATCAGCGGGATCGACATTGCGTTGTGGGACATCAAGGGCAAGGCTTTAGGTGTGCCGGTTTATGAGTTGCTCGGCGGTAAGTTCAGGGATGAGGTGCGGTTGTATGCCAACGGATGGTTCACCGGTGCGACGACACCGGAGGACTACTACGAGGCAGCGAAGAAGGTGGTGGCGGATGGCCACGAGGCGATGAAGCTGGATCCGTTCAATGAGATGGTGCCAGTCCACACCAAGTTCACGGACGGGGTTATCTCACACGCCGGCGAGCAGCTGGGTTACGACATCGTTCGAGCGGTGCGGGAGGCGGTTGGTCCGAAGCCGGAGATATTGATTGACGCGCATGGCAACTTCAACGTGCCGACGGCGATTCGGCTCGCCAACACCTTGCACGAGCAGTCGAACATCGAATGGTTCGAGGAGCCGCTGCCGCAGGAGAGCTGGGACGCTCTTGAGACGGTGCGACAGAACACGGTGCCGAACATCTGCGTCGGCGAGCGACTGTACACCCGCTGGGACTTCTTGCCAGTCTTCCGAAAGAATCTCGCCAACTACATCATGCCCGACATCGTCTGGACCGGCGGCATCAGCGAGATCAAGAAGATCGCCTCGATGGCAGAGGCCTACTACATCCCTATCAGCCCTCACAACGCCATGGGATCGATACAGATCGTAGCCGGTGCCCATGTATGTATGTCAACGGTGAACTTCTACCGGCTGGAGCATGCGATCGCTTTCATTCCGATGTATCAGGCGATGCTAGAGGAGCCGATCGAGTTTGATGGGCAGTATGTCAGGGTGTCGGGCGAGCCAGGGTTGGGGGTTGAGGTGAGTTTGGAGGCGATGGAGCGGTATGGGGTTGATGGGTGGTGAGGGTTAAGAGAAGTTAAGCGCGGCAACGGCGGATCGGTTCAATTATCTTGAGCGTGGATTCGCCGAATTTCTAGCCGGAGTTCGCGTTTTTCCTTGATTAGCCGACGCAATTCGACGAGTCCTTTCTCCGCGAATTCACGGTTGTCCTCATCTTCGAAATTGCTGTTATGTGCTAGATTTTCAATGAATTCTGGGATGATCTCCAATGCCCTTTGCCCGCGAATCGGTCCGTTGTCCGTGTCCGGGCAAACGATGATCATGGCAACTTCACCCAAGAGTAGTTGAATCTTGCACTCTTGGTCGCCGAACACGTTTTGATCTGTGTCAGTCATTTCCACAATCCTTGTTTTGACGCCTATGAACCTTAAAGGTTTTGGTTTATTTCGAACGATGCTGATAGACCGATTACGAGCCCTAACGCGGCCAACAACAATCCTGAGACGTGAACCTTGCCGGCGACCCAGACACCGAATACCACGAGTGCGCTACCGACGAATAAAGCTATACCTGGATCCATTTGCTTTTCTCCTTGTCGTGCGAGACTTTGGTTAGATCGATCGTAAGTACGAGCCGGGTAAGTGACTTTTATCTGTACTGGTGTTCCATTCTAAAAGGGAATTATATCCCTGTGACTCCCGGCGGTTGTCAGTCGGCTCGGCGATGTGGAAATACAGCACCTGCTACAACGATCCAACCGCTGGCAGAGCGGGGATAAATTCACTATCTGCCATTTTCAGGTGTTCTTCGGAAGGTGGGAACAGTTCGTCAATCTCTTGTGAGAAAACGGGGAAGTAGAACCCCGGTGGTGTGGTGTCTAAATCCGGTTCGACCCTGGCGGGTGCAGTGAGTCGACCAAATACGTACCCCACCGAGGAACACGTGGCAATGACTAAGTAGATGACCCCGACGCCAACCCAAAAGGTGCCTAGTCCGAACACCTCCCACCTGGCTTCGACTACGAGAAGCGTCAGCACGGCGTAGTTGATTACGAAAAATAGAAATGCTTCTTGATGCCGTTTGATCACATCGATTCTTTGTTGCATGGGGCCATTCCTAGGATGTCATCGCATGTTGATGGTCTAAACAATATTAGAAGAGAAACTAACACGAAGATGAACGATGACGCAATCCAAAGATTCGCAAGTACCCGTTCGTAGAGCGAATTATCGCCGATGGTGTTCGGCAAAAAGAATCTGATCACAATCGCCGCAAGCGCGCAGACCACGAAAATCGCGACAGCCCGAGGCTTCTCAGGTAACTTCATGGCGGGCAATGAACAGGATGGGACGGCTCAATCCGTTTTTCTAAGCGAGAATCCGACCGCCCCGCCTTCCTCCACCACGATGCTCAGAGTGTATGTGCCGGGTCCTTGACGTTGGGCGCGTGTAAGGACCGCACCCAACGCGTTGACCAACATCATCAACCGTTGCGCTACATCCGCATCGATGTCCTCAGCGTCTACAAACGTCTCATAACCCGTCGTCATTTCAGAACGCCTTTCTTCATGCCGGCAAATTCACGGGAATCGGCATGACATTTGGGAATCGATGCCCCAAGGTGGGTTGATAAATGTCTGCGAGATATCGTTCGATGCCGTCGAGATGAATCTGCGATGTCTCAGCCCAAGTAACAAGCAGACCCGTGCCGCGCTGAATCTCAGGTTCGTTCCTGTGTGCTCTCAATCGCTCCGCGATGTATCCTTGCCCGAGCCTGACAACTCTGCCGTTATCGTACGGGTCCCATATCAAATAGACACCGCGGCGGAGCGTCGAGCCTGGCAGGATGCTGTGGAGACGATACCATTCCGAGCCACGCTTCGCCCAGTTCAAGGTAACGATGCTGCTACCGCTCTGCATCAAGCTCAGTCATCCTTTGCTTTTTCAGAGGTGGATTCTCTACGCACCCATTCGTCAATTTCGACGCGCGCCGCCGCCAGTCTCGCCTGGTGTTGATCGTATTCCAATCGTACCTTGTTGACAAAGGCGTCGTCGGCGACGCGCCAAGTGACCGAGACATTTTCATACCTAGGTTGGAGAGACGCCAGCGAAAACCAATCACGCGATGGTCTACGCTCCGTAGCATGATGATCGTAGTACCCCGATTCTTCAAGGCTCGTGACGGCTTTTGCAATTTCGGTGTCTTCCCAACCCTTGATATCTCGTAAGTGCGTGATCAGCTCAGCCGGGGTTTCGAGTATGTCGGCACCCAGTGCTGAAAATCTGGATTCTTGTCTCCACACGTAGTAAGGCATACGGTCGTCTCAGATTTGTGGGTTCTAGTTGCGCGTCGATGTGAACCACTAGATTATTATCTCGGCGATGAGTGTCACCAGGTTAACCGACCAGTCTCGTTCACTTCTCTTGAGAGGCAACTCGAGGTTGTCCCTCTACTGCCCCACAGCATAATAACTGCATCCAGCAGAGTCCGCAACGCCAAATCTCCGAGCATCGGTGAATTCGGTAATCATCCTGTGGCAATTGCCACCATCTCTTGACCAACATGCTACACCAGGCTGTTGGTGTCTCGTCGCTGACCTTGAGCGCCTCCTCAAGCGTGAGGCCGAAGATCATCGCGGCAAACTCGTCCGGATCTTCCCAGTGCTCGAATTCCACTACGCCTTTCAAACCTAGGCGCTCGGCAGTCTAGGCGTCCAGCACCTTGCATCGCGTGACCACCGCACGGACGCGGATAGGTGCAAACGGATGTGTAGTATTTGGCGTTCTCTGAATCGTTCATAACCTTGGATGATGCAGTTGACACATGGGCGTGGATTCCACAGCGTTATAAGTCCCATATAAAAACAACCGTGCCATACAATGTCTGCTTTGAGGTTGCCGATCCACTAAGCCGCTGACGCTACGACCGCAAACCCGCTTCTTTCAAATCTGCGAAGAACTGCGCCTGCGACTTGGTGCCCTTCATACTGTTGCATGCGTTGCATAGAAGTTGCAGGTTTTCGATGTGGTCCGTGCCGCCTTTGGATTGTGGGACGATGTGGTCGATGGTGAAGTTGCGGAATGGGAAGGCAACATCGCATCCGTTACATACGCCCTCTTGCAGCCCGAACAAGGTGTGCCTCTGCGTGCGGTAATTGGGCGCATCTTGGATATCGGTACGTCGCGGGACATCGGTGCGGACAACGACATCTGAAAACATCGGGCGTTGCGCCTTAGCCAATCGTATCTGAATCAAGTCAACGGCTTTGTGGCTAATGTCTATGCCTATCCATTCCCGTTCGAGATTGTGCGCTGAAACCATTGTGGTGGCACATCCGCAAAACGGATCGAGCACCAAATCGCCGGGGTTGGAACTCGCTCTGATGATGCGGTCCAACAACGCCAAGGGTTTCTGCGTGGGATAACCCAACGATTCTGTTGATTGGGAAGGGATTAGCGGTACGTCGTCCCAGAAATCATCGATTGGTGCGCCTGGGCTATCCTTCAAGTAGTATTTGAGTCTCGGCACTCCATCGCTTTTCTTGGGCCAGAATACGCGACCTTCGCGGTCGTATTTGTCGAGATTCTTGGGTGTGGTTACCCAGTGCATCCCACTCTTCCCCCGATTATTCGGATCGACCCCACGCCAAACCTCGCCTGTCGCCCCATTGCGTTGTCCACTGACTAGCAAGGGCACCAACTGGTAGTGACCACTTTCATCTATTTTGTTGTACAGCGATTTTGACGCGTCTGACAGGTCGCCAAATTGCATTTGAAACAGTCTTCGGTCGCTTTTTCCGTAAAAAAGGAGGACGTCATGTGCACTCCGAAATTTCTTGCTGATTGAAGAACGCGTCTGGCTTCGATGCCAAGATATTTCGTTGATGAATCTGTCGTTGCCAAACACTCCGTCCATCAACGCTTTGAGATAGTGCGATGCAGTAGGGTCGCAATGCAGGTATATCGAACCCGTAGGCTTGAGTATTCGGTGCATCTCTATCAAGCGCGATGCCATCATTATGAGATATGCTTGCATACCTTTGCCATGGGTGTCGCCAGCCGCATCTATCGCTTTATAAACGGCAGGGAATGCGTCAGCCAGCAGTCCGTGTTCCTCCGCTTTCACATCGTCCATTGTCCATGTATCTTTAAACTCCGCACCCGCAGCAGGACTACCAATCGGTGCCACATAGTCCTGATTGGAGTTGAATGGCGGGTCGAGGTAGATCAGATCGACGATTTCAGAGTTGAATCCGCGCAGGATGTCAAGGTTGTCGCCTGTAAAGATAGTCTGAGGCTTGATGTTCGATTTTTGTGATGATGTCATTTTCAAACCCTGTTGTCTACTGTCATCGTCCGCACTCTCGCAAATTCATCGTATTCCATATTTTGTTGTCGACCTTGCACATGGCGGAGAAGTTTTGTCCCTTGGCGGCTGATGCTTGAATCTCGACGGGCAAGTCGTGAAGCGCTATGAATTTCGTGAAAACGTCGATAAAACCCGGATCTTCGGCGTAGAGTCTGACTTCACCGCCTTCAATTTCTCGCACTATCCCTGACATTCGAACCCATGATCCTTTGCGCTCACTATCAAACCATGAAGCGTTGGAAGCGCGTTCTTCCCATAACTGTTGCGCCGAAACATTTGGTGCGGGTGTCGCAGTGGGCGGATCTTCGAGTTCACATGCGCCAAGGACGATTGCCCCGATTACGCCAATAAGGATTACAAATTTGCTCAATTCGCGGTTGTCCTTATATACGGAGCAAGGACCTCTGCGGCGTGCTCGAGCGTGACGAACACGACATCGCCATCATTATCGACATGGGCGGTGAGGTTGTCTGCGACATCGTAGCCCTCAGCGGCGGGTTTGCCGTTGCCGATGTCTAGTGTGTCTGTTTGGGGGAAGTAGTGGATTTCGAGATCGGAGCAAGTAGTTGCTTCCCGTGAAACGTCCGCTTGTTGCGAAACGGTTTCCTCTAGGCAGGGGGCAAGTAGTTCGGCAGCGTTTTCGAGCGTGATGCCAACGGTGTCTTCACCGTCACCGAAAAAGGCTGTTAATCGGTCCGCGACGGGTTGCCCGTCGCTGCCGGGCAGGCCATTACCGATGTCGAGCGTGTCGCTTTCTGAGTCGTATGTGATTTGGAGTTTCATGGTTATCGTCGTTCCCTATTTTCTAGGGTAACGCTCGGGCCTCCCAACGAGTTCGCCCCGCTACCTCGCGCCCCCTTTGTCCTTCGGACATTTCCCCCGTGGACGGGGGAAACCAACACATCATCCCATCTGGTTTCCCGTCTTCGAGGGACTAAGTGGGAAGCTTACCCCACCGGAAAATCCGCATAAGTCACAATCCCATGCCCAAGATGCGCGTAATCCTGATCCCAACGCGCCTGGATCCCCGCTCGCCAATCCAGCGCCGCGGCTTCCAGTTCAGCAGCCAACTCCGGCATACCTTCGGCTAAGTTCTTGCTCTCGGAAACATCCGCCTCGAGGTCGGAGAGGTGGATGTGGGTTTGGGGTTGGTCTTCTTCTACTAGGACACCGTCGATGACTAGTTTGTGGTTGCCTCGGCGGATGGCGGTTTGGCCGTCTAGTTCCCAGTAGAGGTCGCGTTCGGGGAGGTCGGTGCCGTTGGATAGGAGGTCTAGGATGCTGGTGCCGTCGAATTCTCCGGTGTCGGCGGTTGGTGCGGTTCCGTCTGCGGCATGGAGCGCGGTTGGGACGATGTCCATGGATGCGCAGGGGGTGGAAACGACTTGTCCGCCAGGGATGCGTGCGGGGTAGTGGGCGATGGCGGGCATGCGGATGCCGCCGTCGAAGAGGCTGAATTTGTGGCCCTTGAGTCCGCCTGAGGTGCCTCCGTAATAGGGATCGAGCGTGCCGTCGAGCCAGTTGCGGGTCTCGCGAGACGGGCCGTTGTCGGAGACGAAGAAGGTGAGGGTGTCTTCGGCTTCTCCGAGGCGAGTGAGCTCGTTCATGATGGAGCCGATCGCATCGTCGATGGCGGAGATCATCGCGGCCATGATGCGTCGGTCCCACGGGAGGTGGGCGAAACGAGACGTGTATTTTTCGGGCGCGTGCATGGGGTAGTGCGGCGCGTTGAAGGGTGCGTAGAGGAGGAAGGGTTTGCCGGATTCACGCTTCTCGGCGACCATTGCTCGGAGGCGCTCGATGGCTTTTTCGGCGATGAGTTCGGTGAAGTATTCGCTGTCGTGCCAGACTTCTTCGTTGTTTTCCCAGAGGTCGTGTGTGGGATTGATGCCGGGCCCGGGGCGGTTTGCGCCCCAATAGTAGATGTGGGAGTAGAAGTCGATGCATCCGGCGAGGAAGCCGAACCAGTAGTCGAAGCCGTGGGAGTGTGGTCGGCACTCATCGGTGAGGCCGAGGTGCCATTTGCCGACCATGGATGTCTGGTAGCCGCGGTCTTTGAGGAGCGACGAGATGGTTGGTGTCGAGTTGGGCAGACCAGAAGCGGTGCGGTGCCCTTGTAGGATGGCGCGGACGCCGGCGTTTCCGGGGTAGCGTCCGGTTAGGAGCGCAGCGCGTGAGGGACTGCAGACGGGGCTGTTGGAGTACCAGTCGGTAAAGCGGACACCATTTGCCGCTAGGTTATCGAGGTTGGGAGTGCGGAAATCGGTGGCGCCCATGCACGATAGATCGCCGTAGCCTTGGTCGTCGGTCATGAAGACGATGACATTTGGGCGGTCGGATTCGTTTGGCATGGCGGACCTCGCCATCTCCCTCTACCGGCGAGCGGGAGAGGGGATTACATGTCTTGTCTATTCAGCTTCCAGCTAGACAACGGACAGTCATGACGGTTCGGATTGGGCTACTCGCTGTCGCCA
Organism: Dehalococcoidia bacterium; assembly: GCA_965232825.1. Lineage (GTDB taxonomy): Bacteria > Chloroflexota > Dehalococcoidia > Lucifugimonadales > Lucifugimonadaceae > Bin127. The sequence goes on from OZ247429.1 coordinate 2,285,450, forward strand.
TCGTCATCAAAAGAGATGACGGGTTCTTCGGGAGTTTCGATGCCGCCGAAGAATGTGCTGGCGAGGTTGGAGTAGTCGGGTTCCGAAGCATTTTGACCGTCGTCGCCGGAGAATCCGATCGAGACGTTTGGGGATTGGCTGTCGACGTTGAACGCGGCGAGAGAGGCAGCAACGTCGTCGCTGGCGATGGCTGCGAGCGCCTCTTCCCAACCTTGGGTAACGGGCTCCGGTAGCACTTCTTCGGGGTCCGGTAGTCCGAGGAGTTCGCGGCCTTCGATCGAACGGTCAAGGCGTGCCGGTATCATGCGGCCGATGATGACGTTCTCTTTGAGACCGGTCAGCCGGTCGACGCTGCCCTGTAGGGCGGCATCGGTAAGGACGCGCTCGGTTTCTTGGAACGAGGCCTTCGCCAAGAAACTTTGGGACATCAGCGACACTCGGCTGATGCCGAGAAGGACGGGCATTGCAGTTGCAGGATCGCCGTCTTGCTCACGGACTTCTTCGTTGGCTTGGAGGTACTGGGATCGGTCGACGACTTCGTCAATCAGAAGTTTCGAATCGCCGGTGCTTTCGATCTTGACCTTTTGGAGCATCTGACGCACGACGACTTCGAAGTGTTTGTCGTGCACTTTGACACCTTGCGAGCGGTAGACGCGTTGCGCCTCTTCTACAAGGTAGCGTTGGACGGCTTCGATGCCGCTGATGCGCAGTATGTCGTGCGGGTTCTGGGTTCCATCGGTGAGCTGTGTTCCGGGTTCGATCTCCTGGCCTTCCGACACCAAGATTTCGGCGTTGCTCTGCGGCATGTATTCACGCTCGTCGGTCTCGAGCCAGAAGATGCGGATAGCGGTGTCGTCGATACTCTCGACCTCACCAGAAACCTCAGACACCAACTCTTCAGGCAAAGCGAGTGCGCCGTCGTCGCCCATTGCATCTCGGCGACCTGCCGCGGTGAGCGTCAAGAGGTTGGACCCGGCATCAACCCAATCACCGACTTCAACGTTTGGTCGATAGCCAGCAGGGATCTCGACGTCGGAGTGGAATGTTTCGACGTTCTCGACTGCGATAACGATGTTCCCTTGGGTTTCGCGGAAGCTGATAATACCGGGGATTTCCGAGAGGATGGCTGGAGCCTTCGGGTTGCGCGCCTCAAACAGCTCTTGGACGCGGGGTAATCCCGTCGTGATGTCGCGGTCGCTAGCAATACCGCCGGTGTGGAAGTTACGCATGGTCAGCTGCGTACCGGGTTCGCCGATGGACTGTGCAGCGACGATTCCGACTGCTTCGCCGATGATCGACGGGCGGTTGTCGGCGAGCATGCTGCCGTAGCAGCGCCCGCAGATACCACGTTCGAGCATGCAACCGACCGGCGATCGGACTTCGAGTTCCTCCAGTCCGGAAGCGACGATACGGCGTGCTAGATCAATGTCGATGAGCGTGTCCTGAGTTGCGATAACTTCGCCGGTCTCGGGATCGACTACATCTTGCACGGCATACCGGCTGAAGATGCGCTCCTCGAACGGTAGGTTGAGCGCCCTCGACGCCTCAGCGGAGACGGTCATGCCGATCGGGGATCCACAGTCGCGTTCGTTGATGATGACGTTCTGAGCAGCGTCAGCCATACGTCGTGTCAGATATCCGGCTTCAGCGGTCTTGAGGGCGGTGTCGGCTAGTGCCTTGCGCGAACCGTGGGTCGATGCAAAGAACTCGTGGACGGATAGGCCCTCCGCGAAGCTGGCTTCGATCGGGACATCGATGATGCGACCGCGCGGGTTCGACATGAGTCCGCGCATACCGGCCATTTGCTTGATCTGAGCCAAGTTACCTTTGGCGCCCGAGTCGGACATAGCGAAGACGCCGTTGTACTCGGGAAGATGCGATTTCACTGCATCGGTCACCAGATCGGACGTCTCGTTCCAAGTCTCGATAGTCGCGGTGTATTTCTCTTCATCGGTAATGACGCCTTCGTTGTACATCCTTTGAAGTTCGGCGACTTGAGCTCGACCGTCTTCGATAAGTCCAGCCTTCTCGGGGGGTGGGACGGCGTCTTTGATCGCGATGGTGGTGCCGGAACGGGTAGCGTACTCGAATCCGAGACGTTTCATCTCGTCGAGGACGATTGCGGTGCCGGCGTTGCCGAGTTCGCTGTAGCAGCGATGCACGACGGCATCGAGCTCATCCTCCTTCATGACGTAGTTGTGGAACCCCATCGAATCCGGAAGAATCTCGTTGAAGATGATCCGTCCGACGGTGGTTTCAATCCAGTCGTGAGGCTCGTCGACGATGAACGGAGTTGTCGCAGTCGATTCAGTCCAAACTGGAGTGCCGCCTATCATGCGGACTCGGATACGGTCGCGAAGCCCGATCTCGTTGGTCTCTTGAGCAAAGAGCGCTTCCTGCAAGCTGCCAAAATATCGCACGCCGGCGTGACCGTTTTCAGACTTGGAGCCGTTGTTGAGCGCGAATTCGGTGGCGATAACGTCGGTCGGAACCGGTACCGCGGTGTCCATCACTGGCCCGGTCATGTAGTACAGGCCGAGCAGCATGTCGAGCGTCGGCGATACGATCGGTGAGCCGGATCGCGGTGCGAGCATGTTGCTCGTGCTGAGCATGAGCGTCTTCGCCTCGTTGATGGCGCCTGGCGAAAGCGGTACGTGGACGGCCATCTGGTCGCCATCGAAGTCAGCGTTGAAGGCGGTACAGACCAGCGGGTGGAGCTGTATGGCTTTACCTTCGACAAGTTTAGGGTAGAAGGCCTGGATCCCCAAACGGTGGAGTGTTGGTGCGCGGTTCAGGAGCACCGGGTGTCCATCAACTACCTTTTCGAGAGTGTCCCAGACTTCCGCGTCGGCTTGTTCGGCGCGGCGCTTTGCGGTTTTGATGTTGTGTGCGTGACCCAATGCGATCAGGCGGTTCATGACGAACGGCTTGAAAAGTTCGAGCGCCATTTCCTTGGGGATGCCGCACTCGTCCAGCTTGAGTTGTGGTCCGGAGATGATGACGGCGCGCCCGCTGTAGTCGACCCGTTTTCCTAACAGGTTCTGTCGGAAACGGCCTTGTTTGCCGCGCAACAAGTCGGTGAGGGACTTGAGCTTGTGGTTGTGTCGCCCCATGATTGCGCGACCGCGTCGACCGTTGTCGATGAGTGCGTCGACGGCTTCTTGAAGCATTCGGCGTTCGTTACGGACGATGATGTCCGGCGCGGAGAGTTTGAGAAGGTGGCTCAGCCGGTTGTTGCGGTTAATGACGCGACGATACAGATCGTTAAGGTCGCTAGTCGCGAATCGACCGCCGTCGAGCTGCACCATGGGGTGCAGTTCAGGAGGTAGTACCGGTAGGACGGTCAGAATCATCCACTCGGGCTTGTTGCCGCTAGTTCGAAATGCTTCGACCACGCTCAAACGTTTGACCGCTTTGGCTCGTCGTTGACCGGAGGTGTCACGGATGGTTTCGTTGAGTTCTTGGTGAATCTCGTCGAGTTCGAGGTTTTCGAGGAGTTCGAGGATTGCGTCGGCGCCCATCCCGGCTTCAAAGACATTGCCGAATCGGTCTTTGAGCTCGCGGTATTCGGCCTCGCTCAACTCGGTCTTGATCTGCAGACTTTCCGCTTGATCGATTTTCCGTGCGACATCCTGTTCGAAGACGATCTTCCAGTGCGCGAGCGCGGTTTCGACCACGTCTTCCATGGAAGAGCCTTCGGGTGCGCTTGGAATCGCGTCCGGATCTTCACCCAACGAAATGTGAATCGATCGGATTTGGTCGATCAGTTGAGCCAGGAATTCTTCGTTTCGCTCGGTGGCGGCGAACTGCGTGCGCTCCTCTTCGATGCGCGCGAGTTCCTGCTCGCGGTAATCCATCAACTCGGTGATCGCAAGGAGTCGGGCGTCTTCATCTACTTTGGTGATGATGTAGCAGGAGAAGTAGAGCACTCGCTCGAGGTTTCTGGGGGTGATGTCGAGGATGATGCTCATCCGTGAGGGTGTCCCCTTGGAAAACCAGATGTGTGCGACTGGCGCGGCTAGGTTGATGTGTCCCATGCGCTCGCGTCGAACCGAAGTGCGGGTGACTTCTACTTTGCACTGGTCGCAGACGAATCCCTCGCGTCGCATGCGCATGTCGCGCTGACGTTTGTATTTCCCGCAGTAGCACTCGAAATCCCGCGTTGGACCGAAAATTCGTTCGCAGAAAAGCCCATCGCGTTCCGGTCGTAGCGTCCGGTAGTTAATGGTTTCGGCTTTCTTGACTTCGCCCCACGACCATTTCCTGATGACCTGCGGCGAAGCGATCGCGATTTTGATCGCACGAAAGTCGCTTTCGGGACTAGGAGCGGTTTGCTGTAAGGGTGTAAATGCCATTCCGTTTTACCTCGTTTGGTCGCGAGTGGGACGTTGTTTGGTCGCAGGTGTGAGCGCGGGGACGCACACCGTGTGCGTCCCCGTCTTGTGACTATTCGTCAGTTTCGGCCGAGTCGTCGGCTTCCCCTTCTTCTGACGATTCGGAGCCTTTATCATCGTCTTCGCTGAAGTCGACATCAAACTCCAACACCGGCGGCGGCAGTTCCGCTCCGATGTCCATGACGTCACCACCAATCGGTACGAAGTCATGATCTTCTTGGAACGGAGTTTCTTCGATCACTTCGTCGGCTTCGTCGCCGGTTCCGGTCTCGAAGTTGGCGTCTCCGATCATCGAGATGTCTAGTCCGAGCCCTTGAAGCTCGTGAATCAAAACGTTGAACGATTCGGGGACGTCGGCGGAAACGACCGACTGGCCCTTGACGATAGCCTCGTATGCCAACACTCGTCCTTTGACGTCGTCGGATTTTATGGTCAGCACTTCCTGCAAGGTGTGTGGCGCGGAGTAAGCTTCGAGCGCCCAGACCTCCATTTCGCCGAACCGCTGGCCCCCGAACTGCGCTTTGCCGCCCAGAGGTTGTTGCGTGATCAACGAGTAAGGTCCGGTGGATCGGGCGTGCATCTTGTCTTCCGCCAGGTGGATCAGCTTCATCATGTAGATGTTGCCGACGGTGACTGGCTGGTCGAACCTCTCGCCGGTGCGTCCATCGATGAGAGTCTGCTTCCCGAGGATTGGCGCGGCGTTACCGCTTTCGCGATCGAGGCGGCGCGCAACGGCCAATAGTTCGTTGCGGTCTAACGCGGTCGTGTCTTGCCCAGCGATTTCGGAGAGCCAGAGCCGCATGCACGCTTCGCTGGCCTTCCCAGCGTTGTCGATGTCGTGACTGCTGAGTTCGTCGTAGTCGTACCCGCGCTCTTGGAGCCACTGTCGGATTCTCTCCTGATCGATCGATCGGTCAGTCATGTCGCGGTGGTTACGGGCTTCGGACGCGGAAACAAACCATGCCCTCGCCAACTCGTCTTCGATTGCGACCTCGGTTGCACTGTCGAACACGGGAGTGATGGCTGAGAAGTCGAGTTCTCGTGCGGCCCATCCGAGGTGTGTTTCGAGTAGCTGACCAAGATTCATGCGCGACGGTACGCCGATTGGGTTGAGGATGATGTCGAGCGGAGTTCCGTCCGGCAGATGTGGCATGTCCTCGCGGGGCAGGATCATGGCGACGACACCTTTGTTGCCGTGTCTGCCGGCCATTTTGTCGCCTTGCATGATCTTGCGAGTGTGTGCAACCCAGACGCGGACCATCATCGAGACGCCAGGAGGCAGCTCGGCACCGTCTTCCTTCTTGCTGATACGGACTTTGATGACTTTGCCTTTTTCGCCATGGGGCACTCGAAGGCTCGTGTCTTTGGTGTCGCGCGCCTTTTCACCGAAGATGGCTCGGAGGAGCTTCTCCTCCGCGGTGAGTTCGGTCTCGCCCTTGGGTGTGACCTTTCCGACGAGGATGTCGCCTGGACCGACCCAGGTTCCTGGAATGACAATGCCTTCTTCATCGAGGTTTGCCAAATTGGTCTCGCCGACGTTGGCAATATCGCGAGTGATTTCTTCTGGTCCGAGCTGGGTTTCGCGGGCTTCTACTTGGTGTTTCTGGATGTGCGTGGAGGTAAAGCGGTCGTCTTTGACGAGGTCCTCGCTGAGGATGATCGCATCCTCATAGTTGCCGCCGCCCCAGCTCATGAAGCCGACCAAGACGTTTTGACCCAACGCGAGACGCCCGCCTTCAGTTGAAGAGCTATCGGCAATGGCCTGTCCGGCGTGGACGCGTTGTCCTTTGCTGACAATCGGGTGCTGATTGATGCAGGTGCTCTGGTTAGAGCGCTCGTATCGGATGAGCGGGTAGGCGCGGGTTTCGCCTTGGTCGTCGGCGATCACGATCTTGTCACTGGTGACCGAGGCAACTAAGCCGTCGATAGACGAACGAACTACCTGACCGCTGTCGAGTGCGGCGCGAGCTTCGATACCGGTGCCGACGATTGGGGCTTCTGGTCGAATTAGCGGTACGCCTTGGCGTTGCATGTTGGAACCCATCAGGGCGCGCGTGGCGTCATCGTGTTCAAGGAACGGGATGAGTCCGGCGGAGACGCTCACGATTTGCGACGGAGAAACGTCGATATAGTCGACGTCTTCAGGGCGCGCTTTGACGTACTGCTCACCACCGGTTCGGCAACGTACGCTACCTTCGAGTTGGCCGACAGCATCTACTGGTGTCGTGGGTTCGCCGATTAATACTTCCTCTTCTTGATCGGCGGAAAGGTATTCGACGTCTTCGGCGTTGAGCGAGATGAAGGGTCGGACTTCGATTTGCTGTTCACCAAGTCTGCGGAGGCGTTTGGCGAGGTCTTCGTCGATTATGGAATCCGCTTCGCCAACGATGGTCTTGCGGCTTTTTTCTCGGACGTCTTCCGTCAGCATACGTCCGATCAAATCATCGGACCGGTTCGATATTGACGTTCGGACTTTTCGGTACGGAGTTTCGACGAATCCGAATGCGTTGACTTTGGCGTAGGTTGCGAGAGAGCCGAGAAGTCCGATGTTCGGTCCTTCGGGGGTCTCGATCGGGCAGATGCGGCCGTAGTGAGAGTGGTGTACGTCACGGACGTCAAAGCCGGCTCGGTCACGCGTTAAGCCACCGGGGCCGAGGGCGGAGAGGCGTCGCTTGTGGGTCAATTCAGACAGCGGGTTGGTCTGGTCCATGAACTGGGACAGCTGTGAACCGCCGAAGAATTCTTTGACTGCGGCTCCGACTGGTCGAATGTTGATCAACGCTGCGGGCGTTGTTTCGCCCGGATGCGTCGTCATACGTTCGCGGACGACGCGCTCCATCCGAACAAGGCCCACGCGAATCTGGTTCTGGATCAATTCGCCAACGGTACGGACGCGGCGGTTGCCGAGGTGGTCAATGTCGTCGGGCACTGCTGTGCCTTCATTGACTTTGATCATGCGCTTGATGATGTTGACAAAGTCGCGCTTGGTGAGGGTTCGGCGAGTGAGTTCAACGTCGACGTCGATGCGCCGGTTGAGCTTGTATCTGCCGACATCTCCCAGATCGTATCGTCGTGAGTCGAAGAACATCTGAGAGACTAGGCGCTTGGCACCATCGACGGTTGCCGGTTCGCCCGGTCGCATTCGCTTGTGGAACTCTTTCAGCGCGTCGTCTTCGTCCTTGGCGTCGGCATCGGATTCCCACGTCGACCGAATGAAGTCGCGCACTTCGGCATCTTCGTCGCCTTCGGCCGGATCGCCGAAGATTTCACGCATCGCCTCGAGTGAGTCGAGTTTGAGAGGTGATTCCTGGTCGTGCTCGGAACCATCTTCAACCGCCGCGATCGCGCGCAGCAGCGTGGTAACCGGCAGCTTCCGCTTGCGATCGACTTTCGCGAAAAGTATGTCTCGGTTGCTGGTTTCGAGTTCGACCCATGCACCGCGGTACGGGATCAGCTTGACGCTGCAAAGTCGATTGCCAGTGGCGTGATCTTCGTCTTGCGAATAGTACGCGCCTGGCGAACGGACGAGCTGCGAGATTACGACGCGTTCGGCGCCGTTGATGATGAAGGTGCCGTTCTCGGTCATCTTAGGCATGTCGCCGAAGAAGATCGTCTGCTCTTTTATCTCGTCGGTTTCGTTGATCTTCAACTCGATCGTGACGTGAAGAGGCACGCTATAGGTGATTTCACGTTCGCGGCACTCTTCTTCGGAAAACTCAGGTTCGCCGATCTCGTGCTCGGTCAGACTCATTTCATACTTGGGATTGTCCGACGAGTAGTCGGTTATAGGCGAAATCTCTTCAAAGAGTTGGTGGAGTCCGTCGCCTAGCAACCAATCGAAAGAATCTTTTTGGACCTGAATCAGGTCCGGCATATCCGTCGGCACGTTAGTTTCGCCAAAGGTGCGGTATGCGCGGCTTTTGCCGCCAGAGGTCAACGCATGTGAAATGACCATTCAGTTCTCCTTGAGTGCAGGTCTGAGAATCAGCAACGACAGTTCGCCTAGTCGATAATGCTGGGGTTCTGCACAGGTGACGGATTACGGCTGTGTCCGTTTCGCGCGAAAACGCGCCCTACCCAGCTGGAGAGTTTTTCCAGCCGCGGGTGCGCTATGGAAAGCCTGTTTAAGGCGTGGCCGCGGATTACGTGCACTATCTTAATGCTAAACGTGTGCGCGGCGCTTGTCTAGTGGGTTTACGTGCAGTTTGGCGCGAATTTCCCAAATCATTCTTGAGGAGCGGCGAACAACATTGAATTTCGTTATTCGCCTGCCGTAGGCGAAGGGCCACCACGTCCTGAAGCGCTGCGTAACGGCGCGTCGCGGAGGAACAGGACGATAACGATTGCGGTCACCAAGATGAAGAAGGTAGCGAGGAAAACGCTGGAAAGCGACGAAGCCAGTGCCGCGCGCAACCCTTCGAGCATTGCGCTTGTGGCGCCATCCACTAACCCCAAATCGGCTACGATACCGTTCAAAACTTCAGGGTTCACCATTGCTGCCGGGTTGTTGGCCAATTCCGCAATCTCGTCGCCGCTGATGGCTTCCCTGACCTCGGGTGGCAATGAATCGCTCAGATTAGCGCGGAACCGATTCGCCATCAGTGAACCCAATAGCGCCAGCCCCAATGCCCCTCCGATGGTTCGGTAGAACTGCACGGTTGATGTGGCGATGCCCAAAAAGCGGTGTTCGACCGCGTTCTGGGCTGCGATGGTGAACGCGGGGAAGGTGAAACCGAGTCCGAATCCGAGCAATACGATGAATGAGATAGCGATCGGGTAAGTCGTTGCTTCCGAAGTGGTGGACAACAGGAATAGACCGATCGACATCATCGTCACGCCGAAGAGACCAGGCCAACGATAACTGCCAAGCCGCGAGACGACCTGCCCGGATATGGATGCTCCGATCACGGTTCCTAGCATCATCGGCGTCAGGAAACTGCCGCTACTGGTGGCTGATGCTCCCAGCACGCCTTGGAAGAATAGCGGGATGAAGATGATGGCGCCGAACATACCGAACCCAGTTACAAAGGTCGCAAGAATGGTGACCGCCAGAACCGGATTCGTGTATATGTGAAGCGGCATTATCGGGTTGGGCGTCCGCATCTCCACGAATATGAAGGCGGCGACCGCGGTTGCCGCAACGGCGAAGAGGATGATTACCTGGGACGATGTCCAACCTGAATCGCCGGCTATCGAGAGCGCGAGCATCAACGGCACGACGGTCGCGATGAGCGTGATTACACCGAGAACATCAATGGTTCGGTCCATTGCTTGTGGTTCGATACGCGGGAAGAAACGCGTCATCGCGATGATCAACGGGATACTGATCGGGAGGTTGATGTAGAAGATCCAGTTCCACGAAAGGGTGTCGGTGATGAAACCTCCGAGGGTCGGTCCGATGACCGATGACATACCGAAAACCGCGGCGATTACACCTTGGATTTTTCCGCGTTCCGCGGGCGCATAAAGGTCTCCCACAATAACGAAAACCAGTGACATCAGCACGCCGCCGCCCAAACCTTGAAACGCTCGGAAAGCGATCAGTTGGTTCATCGAGGTCGCAGTGCCTGCGGCGAAGGAGCCGATCATGAAGATGATCAATCCAACGAGATAGAACCATTTACGACCAAAGATGTCGGAAAGCCGACCGACGATCGGGACGGTTATGGTCGATGCGACCAAGTAGGCCGTCGTCACCCATGTGTATCGATCGAAACCGCCGAGGTCCGCGATAATGCGTGGCATCGCCGTGCCGACCACGGTTTGGTCGAGAGCGGCGAGAAACAGTCCGGTCATTGCGCACGCCATCGTGATCAAGATTTGGCGGCGCGGCAAGCCAGACGAAGATTCGCTTTGTGCCATGGATTCTCCGTTGGATTGAGCGTTGGCAGATTAACCTTAAACTATCGGGACTGCTATACATGGCCACTCGATCATTATGGCCAGGGGGCGCATGCGATGGTTTCGAAGACCGTTTACATCCGCGGAATGACATGCGCCGCGTGCGTTTCGCACGTTGCCGAGGCGATAGCGTCGGTCCCGGGTGTCGATTCCGCCGATGTGTCATTGGCGACCAATTCCGCCAACGTCAACTTCTCGGACGCGAACGCGGACACTTTGGAAAGTGGCGGTGAGATGTTCGGAGCCATCTCTGCAGCAGTAAGTGACGCAGGTTACGGCATCGATGTGTCGGCGCGGTCGGCGCGGTCGGCGGATGCGGCAGATGACGCATTGGGAAGCGGCCACGAATCTAGGTTCGAAGCGCAACGATCAGAGCTTCTGGCGGTTCGAAACGGTGCGATCGTGAGCATCGCGGCGATGGTGTCGATCATGATTGCGACGATGGCGCGGTCCGCGTTTGCGCCCGATGTTCCGGCTTATGCGCTGAATCTGCTGTTCTTGGTGGTCGCCACTCCGATCCAGTTGCGAATCGCCGCTCCGTTTTATAGGTCGGCGTGGGCGGCTGCAAAACGCAAAACATCCAACATGAATACGTTGGTTGTGGTCGGCACTTCGGTTGCGTTCGGGTACAGCGCTCTGGTGACGGTATCCCAACTGATTCTCGGTGATTCAACTCTGTGGTCGGATGCCGCGAGCTTCGTCGTGCCGGAACATCACATTGGGACATATTTCGAAGTGCCGGCGGCGATCATCGGGTTAGTTTCGTTGGGACGTTGGTTGGAGGGCAGGACCCGATTGCGAGCAGGTGAGGCGATTCGGTTGCTGATTGAGTTGCAACCGCGCACGGCTCTCGTGGAGCGTGCCAACGGCGTGTTGGAAGTCGACATCGGAGATATTGAGGTTGGAGAAACGGTTGTGGTGCGCCCCGGCGAACGAGTACCTACAGACGCCAAAGTGATTGAAGGCGCCGCCGAGATCGACGAGTCGATGCTCACCGGCGAGAGTATGCCCGTGGTGAAGAAACGGGGTGACGCGATTTTCGCTGGGACGTTGAACATCGCGACCGCTTGCAAAGCCAAAGTCGCAACTATCGGTGAGCGCACGCTTCTCGCCCAAATCATTCGACAAGTAGAGCAGGCCCAAGCAACTCGTGCACCTATCGAACGATTTGTTGACCGGGTGACGGCGAGGTTCGTGCCGGCGGTGCTTATAGCAGGTTTGGTGTCGTTCCTATTTTGGCTTGTGGCAGCGCCGGATCCGGCGTTGCCGAATGCGTTGTTGATCTCAGTAACGGTTTTTGTGATCGCTTGTCCATGCGCGCTGGGATTGGCGACACCAACGGCGGTGGTAGCCGGCATCGGTCGCGCCGCAGAGCACGGAATATTGATCAAGGATGCCACGACTCTCGAGCGAGCGGCGAACGTTAACGCGGTGGCGTTTGATAAGACCGGAACTCTGACTGCGGGTAAGCCCCGCGTGGTTTCGATGCACGTTGACTCTAATTCGGCTCTTTCAGAAAACGAGGTATTGAGCGTTGTTGCCGCGGTTGAGATCTATTCTGAGCACCCGGTGGCGACGGCGATCGTCAGCGAAGCGCGCAACCGTGGCCTCGAAATCCCCGAATCTGAAGGTTTCCAATCGATTACTGGTCAGGGTGTGTACGCGTTGGTCGACGGTCGAGTAGTCGCAGTGATGAATCCGTCAGCGATCTCACTCGATGCAGATAGCGAGGTCTTCAACGCCGTCGAGCGGATAGAAGCAAATGCCCAAACCCCGGTGTCGATCTCGATTGACGGGCAGCCGGTCGCCGCGATCGGACTGCAGGACGCCGTTCGCGACGATGCCATGTCAGCCGTCGTATCTCTACGCGAAATGAGCGTCGAATCGCATCTCATTACTGGAGACCGAGCGGAGGTCGCGAAGGTCGTGGCGGAAACTGTTGGCATCGAACACGTTGAAGCCCAAGTTTCGCCAATCGAAAAAGCTACGCGGCTGAGCGCACTATCTAATCGAGACCGCAAAGTGGCAATGATCGGCGACGGCATCAACGACGGGCCGGCACTTGCGGCCGCACACGTAGGCGTCGCAATGGCCAGCGGTTCCGACATTGCAATCGAATCGGCCGATGTGACGCTGGTCAACAATGAACCGACCGCAGTACCGCGCTTGATTTCGCTAAGCCGGGCAACGGTGCGGGTGATCCGGCAAAACCTGTTCTGGGCGTTCGCGTACAACGTGGTTCTGATTCCAATCGCCGCGGGAGTGCTGCATCCAGTGTTCGCAGATTCGCCGCCGCCTGAATATCTGCGAATGATCATCAGCGAAAGCGGCTTCCTTAGCCCAGTCGCTGCTGCCGCGGCGATGGCGCTCTCGTCATTGTCGGTCTCTTTGAATGCTCTAAGGTTGAGGCGCGGAACTTAGCGACTGGATTCAACGGGTATAATCCGAACCATGCCAACCAAAGAACCAACCCGCGAAAAAGCAGTCGTCTATACCCATCCGACCTGCGGTTACTGTGACATGCTCAAGTCGGATCTGGTAACCAAGGGCATCGATTACGAAGAGATCGATGTATCCAAGCAACCGCAAATGTGGGACGAGGTTGAGCGGCTTTCGGGCGGCGATCGTATTACCCCCGTTCTCGTCACCGCTGACGGTGAAGTCGAGATAGGTTACAAGGGCATCGGCTGCAACTACGGGTAGAAAGCTGCCCGTTTGACCTCTTTACCGGTAAACCACATCGGTAGGTTGTGCTTTGTGTCCCGGATCGTTCCTTGACGCGTTCAGTGCATAAACTATGCCCATGCGCGTAGCGTTAGGCATAGATCTTGGTTCAACTTCGGTGACAGTCGTTGCGGTTCGTGTCGATGATGGCGGAGCCGAGTTGATCGCTTCACTTTCTGCGGCCAACGATGCTGAGACTACGTCGGCACGCGATCGAGTTATTGGCAGATCGGAATGGGACATCGAAGCGATGGTCGCGCGTGTTGTCCGAACTGTTGACGAGTTGCGTTCGGGATTGGAGGTTGATGAGGTGGTCGCTATCGGGGTTACTGGACAGCAACAGGGTTGCCAACTGTTGGATGGTGATGGTTCGCCGATTGGGCCGTTTATCGCTTGGCAGGACCAGCGATGCAAAGACGTAGTTGCAGGCGATGGTGGCGATTTCTTGGGTTTGATGGCATCGAAGGGCGGAGCGACACGGAAGGGTGCGGGACTGCCGGCGTTCAGAGATGCGGGATGTCCGATCGTAACTGGATACACGGCCCCGACGTTATTTTGGCTGGACTACATGGGCATGATGCCTTCCAACGCCGAGGCGGCTATCACTGCGCCAGAATTCCTGGCGCACAAGTTAATTGGCTCGAGGCGGCCGGTGACTGATGCAACCGACGCGGCTGGTTGGGGCGTTCTCAATGTTCCCAAGCGCGACTGGAATGATGAGGTGATCGGCGAACTTGAAATCGGCCGTGGATTGTTTCCGGAGATCGTGGAATCGTGCACCGTTATCGGTGGATTGACCGACGAACTTAGCGGTTTGACTGGCATACGGCCAGGGACGCCTGTATCCGTTCCATCTGGCGATCATCAATGTGCGTTCGTCGGGGCGGTCGATGATGCGAATGGCACGGTGGCGATCAACATCGGGACGGGTGGGCAAGCGACAGTATTCCTTGGGGATTTGTCGTCGCTGAAGCGGGATCCAAACGATGGTTCGATCGATCACGGATGGTTGGAGCTTCGTCCACATGTCGAGAGCGGATTTCTTTTGGCTGGTGTCGGTGTGGTTGGTGGACGGACGTTTCGTGCGTTGAAGGACTTTTTCGTGCGGACAGCACAAACCGTGTTCGACGTCGACGACGTAGATGAAGACAGGGTTTATGAGAGACTCGCGATACTTGCTGAAGCGGTTTTATCCGAGCAATCTACAGACGCCATGACTTCATCTGCACTCTTTACAGGATCACGCGAACGTCCGGATGCTCGGGGTACGTTCACTGGCATAACGCCGGGCAATTTCACTCCTGCTTCGATGGCTTTGGCGGTATTCCGTTCGATGGCGTCGGAGCTCGCCAAGTCGTATCGAAGCGCGATTGAACTGGGAGCCGGAACCAGAGAAAGGATCGTCGGTTCAGGTAATGGATTGCGCCTTAATACGGCTCTAAGACAGTGTTTGGAAGAGGCGTTTGGTGGATCGATTTCGATCGGCAAGGTTCGGGAAGAGGCGGCGGTAGGGGCAGCTCTCACGGCGGCTGTCGCAGTTGGGGTTTATCGCGATATCGGCCACGCTAGCAGGGCACTCGCGAGATGAACAGCAAAAACATCGTGTCAGTCGTTGCTCTTTTTGGAGCTTTGGCAGTATTGGCGGCGGTTTTGCTCGTGTCGATGTCGTGGGTGGCGGATCGGAGCTCGACAGTCAACGTAGCAAGTCCGACCCCGGCTCTGGCTGATGCGTTTACGATCGTTACTTCTTCGGAGACCACCGCGGAAACGGAACCGACTGCCAGCCCTACCCGCACGCCCGTGCCCTACAACTCGAACACGATGATGTACCTGGTGTTCGCGGGTTTAGACCTCTCGCCGGGCTTCGGGCCGTTGAACACTCGGACCTTGGATGCGTTTGAGAGGATTCGGGAGGAGAAGGACACGTCGCAGGTTCGCGTGATCATAGAATCGCTTCGGAATTATTTTTCGCGCGACATTATCACGGCTGCGATAGTGACTCTAGTGGAATTGACGGGACAGACAGCATTTGGTGACGACTGGAAGGCGTGGTCGGAATGGGTTGGAAGACACAGCGAAGAGTACCCAGTGCCGCCGGAGTACGGCGAGTGGAAGATCAACTATTTGCGGCAGATCGACGGGCGGTTCGGTGCGTTTCTGTCCCCAGCTTTGAGCGGCAAATCGGATGTCGATTTGACGGAGATCGAGTGGGGCGGAGTCATCCCCGACGGCATACCTCCGCTCGAGAATCCGGCACATGTCAACGTTGACGATGAAGGAGCAGAATACCTGGAGGATGACGAGCGGGTGATCGGTGTTTCGATCAACGGCGAGCACCGGGCGTATCCGTTGCGGATCGTGAATGCGCACGAGTTGGTGAATGATGTTCTGGGAGGTGAGCCGTTATCGCTCACGTGGTGAACGCTTTGCAACAGCGCGATCGGGTATCGCGCCTACATCAACGGGGAGCCAACGACGTTCGGAACGTCCGGATTGCTCTTCCGCAGCAACAAGGTGATGTACGACCGGGCGACGCGTTCTTTGTGGCACCAGTTCACAGGTACTCCGATTGTCGGTGAACTAGTCGGGAGTGGAATTGAGCTCGGTTACTTCCCAACCGCTAGAACTACTTGGGGCGATTGGCGCGCGGAGCATCCGGATACGACGGTGATTACACGTGAGGGTGCACTTTACACCGCGCGGTTTTATACGCACGAAGACGACGATAAATCCATTTACTTCGCATACCGCGCCGATCCTGAGACGATGTTCCCGATCTCGTACCGGGATGACGTGATGGCACCAAAGGCAGAGGTACTTGGTGTGACTTTGGATGGCGTGGACAAGGCATATCCGATTGAAGTCTTGCGTGTCGAACGGATCGTCCACGATCGCATCGGTGACGTTGATGTCGTGCTCATCGCATCGGCTACATCGTCCGACGCTCACATTTTCGAAAATCCGGATGGTCTGGAATTCCGATTGCCAGATGACGCGCCTGAAGCCGGGTTCCCTGACAAGGTTGTGGACACCAACGGCAAGGAATGGGAAGTTAGCCGAGAGAGGCTAACCGACTCTGAAGACGCGTCGACCGTGTTGGAGGTTGTTCCTTCGAATGTTTCGTTCTGGTTTGGGTGGTTCGCGTTCCATCGTGGAACGGAGCTTTATGGGCAGTAAAACGAAGATGGCTGTTAGGATTGCACCTATAAATCGAATCGTTCAATGAGACTTGAAAACACATGCTGACGACGGAACACATCGAGACCGCCCAGAAATTTCTCAAAGATGCCGACCGCGAGTTTGACGCGGGCGACATTCTCCTAGCATCCGAAAAGTTGTGGGGTGCGGCGTCACACGTCGTGATCGCCGAGATGAAGCGGCGCGGAATGAGGGCGAATTCTCATCGATCGATGGTACAAGCCGTCGATCTATTCGCAGAGGAACAGAACGACAGATCACTTAGGGACATGTTCGTGGCGGCGAGGTTTTTCCACCAGAACTTTTACAACGGCATCATGGAAGATTACGAATTCGTCTTAGATCGTCCGACGGTCCATCGTTTCGTCGAGCGGATGTTGGAGCTATCGGAGCAATCCGACAACTAGCCGTTCGGTTTGATGGCGAATTTGATGCCTAAGCCTTCGGCGGATGCAGTGATCGCTTTGGGTAAGTCGGCTAGGGGGTAATAGCTGGAGATCACGTTTTCGAGGTTTAATTTTGCGAGTTCGCTTGGGACTCGGTGGGTGACGTCGCCTTGACGGAAGGCTCCGATGAGTTTGATTTCTCGGTAATGCATGTCGTACAGATCGACGGGGAGCGGTGATCCTTCTGGGCTGACGCCGATCATGAGGGTCTGGCCGCGGGGTTTTGTGGAGTTGATGCAGGTAGCGACCAGTTCGGGCTTGCCGACGGCTTCGGCGGTTACGCTGAATCCGCGTCCGTTGTCTGTGACGTCGGCAATAACGTCAGCGATGGGCGTATCGGCGGGGTCGTGGAGGATGTCGGCTCCGAACTGCTTGGCCATGTCGCGTCGGATCTTGACTGGTTCCGAAACGACGAGCGTTTCGACGCCGTGGGACTTCAAGAAAGCGGCGGTGAAGAGTCCCATGATCCCAGCGCCGATGACCAGACCCGTAGCGCGGTACGGAATATCGAGCATTTCGACGCCCGATAGGCAGCACGCGGCAGGTTCGGTTAGGGCGGCGGTCTCAATGTCGAGGGTGTCGGGTATCTCAACGGCAGAACGCGATGCGACGGCGGCGTATTGGGCGAAGTAGCCGTTGGATATCATTGGCTGGTTTTCGCAGCGGCATACGCTCCAGTTTCGGCAATACCAACACTCGTAGCAGCTCGCCGGATGGTTGACGCACACGCGCTGACCGATACGGTCCTTGGAGACTCCATCGCCGACTTCGACGATGATGCCGGAACTTTCGTGGCCCAGTATCTGCGGCGGATCTTTCGGAAATAGCCCTTGGGTTACATGGACGTCGGTGCCGCAGATACCAGTGGTGTCGATTTCTACGACTACGTAACCAGGGGAAGGTTCAGGGTCGGGAATGTCGTCGAGGGTGAAATGGGCACCACCGTGCCAGGTCTGTGCTTTCATGTTGGAATGCCTTGAATGTTGCGGTTTAAGCGTTTGGTTTGATGGCGAATTTGACGCCAAGTCCCTCGGCTGAGGCGGTGATGGCATCGGGAAGATCCGCGAGGGGGTATCTGCCCGATATGACGTTCTCCAAGTTCAATTTGCTCAACTCGTTTGGAACACGATGGAACACGTTGCCGCGTCCGAATGCGCCGACGAGTTTAATTTCGCGGAAATGCATGTCGTATAGGTCAACGGGGAGTGGCGAGCCTTCTGGGCAGACACCAATCATGAGTGCCTGTCCGCGCGGTTTCGTCACGTCGATGCAGGCGGCGACGAGTTCTGGTTTTCCGACGGCTTCGGCAGTGACGCTGAAACCTCGGCCATCATCGGTTACTTCGGCCATTACTTCCTCAAGTGGAACGTCGTTGGGATCGTGGAGGATGTCGGCGCCGAACTGCTTAGCCATTTCGCGGCGAATCTTTACCGGCTCAGATACGACGAGCGTCTCAACACCGTGAGTCTTCATGAAGGCGGCCGTGAATAGACCCATAATGCCCGCGCCGATGACGAGACCGGTGGCGCGGTACGGGATGTCGAGCATTTCGACGCCGGAGAGGCAACAAGCCGCGGGTTCGGTCATGGCCGCGGTCTCGATATCAAGGGTTTCGGGCAGTTTAAGAGCGGTGCGGGATGGCAAAGCGACGTATTGGGCAAATAGGCCGTTGGAAGAGACGGGTGCAACTTGGCACCGAGAGACGTTCCAGTTTCGGCAGTTCCAGCACTCGAAGCAGTGAGCGCTGTGGTTCAATACAACCCTTTGACCGATGCGCTCATTTGAGACACCTTCTCCGACCTCGACGATGAGTCCAGTACCCTCGTGACCGAGGATGGTTGGTGGCTCCGAAGGAAACAGTCCTTGTGTGATGTGAACATCGGTTCCGCATATGCCCGTCGTGTCGATCTCGACGAGCACGAAACCCGGTTTTACCTCAGGATCTGGGACATCGTCGAGTGTGAAGTGGTTGCCGCCGTGCCAAGTCATAGCCTTCATCGGACTACTCCTTCAGTTGCTGGTTCGCATGTTCGCATGTTAACGAGAAATGAAGCCATGTGCGTCACATCGCGAAGGGGTGCTGTGCACAACCCTCCTCCTTGATGCCCAAGGGGGAATTAAAGGGGGTTTAGACTTGGCGTTTCGCTTTGCACTCCTTTGCCCGGCCCCTCTGGATTCCGGCTTTCGCCGGAATGACGGTAGTTGTGCACAGAACCCGAAGGGGACTCGTATCATTAACTTTCACTAAGGAGAGAACATGACCGCTGCAGACAACGTCACGATTCGCGATATCCGAGTGATCATGACTGAGCCGGACAACATTCGGTTGGTCATCGTCAAGATAGAGACATCTGAACCCGGACTCTACGGTGTCGGATGTGCAACGTTCACTCAACGACCTTCGACGGTGAAGGTTGCAGTGGACGATTTTCTGCGTCCCTTCTTGATCGGTAAGAACGTCGCGGATATCGAGGACATTTGGCAGTCAGCCTATGTGTCTTCTTACTGGCGGAACGGGCCAGTTCTAAACAACGCGCTGTCCGGTGTTGACCAAGCTCTGTGGGACATCAAAGGCAAGATGGCGGGGATGCCGGTCTACGACCTGCTCGGCGGTCGGGCGCGCGAAGCGGCTCCGGTTTATGTTCACGCCAGCGGTGCATCTAAAGAGGATACTGCGGACCGCATGGCCGCATACATGGAGCAGGGATTCCATCACATACGAATTCAGGTAGCCACCCGAGGTTACTCGTCTTACGGGTCGCATGGTGCATCTGGCGATGGATCCATCGTCGCCCGCGACGTTTCTCAGGGACCAATCCCCGTCACGTCTTGGTTGCGCGACTACGATCCCAATCAGCTATATGCTCATCCTGGAGGAGTGTTTGAACCGAAGCCCTACATGCGCGGTGCCCTCGAACTCTTCGAGCACATTCGAGATCGGTTCGGGTACGGTGTCGAGATTCTCCATGATGTTCACGAGCGTATCCCGCCGATTCTTGGTGTCTGGTTCGCCAAGGAAGTTGAGAAGTATCAACTCTTCTTCCTTGAAGATCTTTTCAGCCCCGAGGACAACGAGTATTTTCGGATGGTGCGTCAACAATGCGCCACGCCGATCGCAATGGGCGAGCTTTGGAACAGTCCACACGAGATAATCCCGATGATCAAGGACCGTCTCGTCGACTTCCTGCGCATGCATATGTCGCAGATCGGCGGGATTACACCGGGCAAGAAGTTCGCCGCTATGGGCGAGTTGTTCAGCGTGCGCACCGCTTGGCACGGACCAGGCGACACATCGCCGGTTGGTCACGCGGCAAACCTGATGCTCGACATCAACTGCTACAACTTCGGAATTCAGGAGTACTCGATTCCTCCCGAGCGCACGCTCGAGATGTTCCCCGGCTTCCCTGAGGTGAGAGACGGTGTGATGTGGCCGAACGGCAACCCCGGGTTGGGCATCGACATCGATGAGGAGATGGCGGTCAAATTCCCGCACAAGGAGCGTGCGTTCGGCGGTGCATGGGACACGGTTCGCCGTGCCGACGGCGGGATGGTCAAGCCGTAAAGCATTCACAGCAGTAGATACTTAGGTGGTGTTGGCATTCAGATTGTTGGCGTTTCATTCTGCAACGAAGACTTGAACCACCCATAGTCTATTGTCTCTGACCGCAAACCCAAATGCGACCGAGTCGTGAGAGGGATGCAGTATGTTGCGGCGGTGCCCTGGACTCGCCATGAGAACCTCATGGGCTTCGTCGATCATGTCAAAGACCGTCCACTGTCGAACCATGCGCAACGTGCAGTTGCCTCCGATCCATCCTAAGATATTTTCGGACACCCATGAGTAATGACCGCGTCCGGCGCGCTTGTAACGCTCTTCGGGGCTTGATCCGTCCAATCCGGTGTGCGAATTGCTGCAACGTTCGGCAAGGTCTTCCGCGTACAGTTGCGCCGACGTGTTGTAGTTCGGAGCGAGAGGGTTGCCCGGGCGTTCCGCGTTGAGCAATTCAAGCATGTATCCCCGCATCTGCGCCAGCTGCTTGTCATTCACCACTGGGGTCGGGGTGGGTCGAGGTGTCGAAGTCGGAACAGGAGTGGAAGTGGGCGGCAACGCAGTGGCCGTCACTTCGATCTTCACAACCACTACATCTTCCG
The DNA here is from genome assembly GCA_965232825.1 of Dehalococcoidia bacterium. Classification (GTDB taxonomy): domain Bacteria; phylum Chloroflexota; class Dehalococcoidia; order Lucifugimonadales; family Lucifugimonadaceae; genus Bin127. The sequence goes on from OZ247429.1 coordinate 2,306,265, forward strand.
GCAACGGGAACTGCGAGCGAACCGTTACACGCCATTCGTCGCGCAGGGTTTGGGAGTAATCCGGATCTGTGATGCTAAGGCCGATGTACCAGACGACCAGCCCGGCGAGAGATACTCCAAATGCCTTGATACTGAACTGGATCATGTGAACAGGTCGGCGAAGCGCCGCATAAATGTGTCCATCGTGTAGGGCTTTTGGACCACGAGGCAGAGATAGCCGATCAGAAGTGCTATAAGAGCCGCATCGAAAATCAACCAGCAAACGATCCCCTTCCCCCATCGACGAGCGCGCTTGTCGCTTGTCGATCTGTTAATCCGCGGGGCGAATCCGCACACGACACGGGATAAAAGGAACTCGCGAAACATCGGAGCCTCCCTTGCGACTGGACAACGAATGTGATTCGCAGACGTTCTCCGCAAGAGCCGACGAAGGGAGGCGCGGGAATCCGCGATCCCGCCGCACGGCTCGCGCCGTCAATCGGAACTGTTGCGAAGAAACGTCGCCTTGAGTCTAACGATTCGTCTGCGAATCAAAACACAATCTATCAGAAAATAGTCGGTCTGCGCGTGAAATCGTCGTGAACCCGTTGCTTTCAACGGATTGCGTAAATAAGGCTTAACAACCAAAAATCCCGCTCGGTCGGAGCGGGATTCTGACAGGTTACAATTTCGCGAATATTAAATACAACCCTATCGCTGCGCCTGACCTTCTCACTTATTAGGCGCGGAAAGGAGCGAAATGACCTCAAACGTCATTGTAGATAAGTTCGTCCAGTTTTGCAATCGCCTAGCGATGTGGGGACTGATCGGCACCGGCCTCATGGCGTTTGCAATCGCCTCGATTTCCAACCCTGTGCCCGAGGTGTCAGTCGCGGGCGGTGCGATGTTTACGTTCATCGCAATCGGCTTCGACCGCGAGACGCGCGAAAGCCACCTCGCAAGGTTCTGGTCGAGCTACCGACGCGCTCGCGGTTAGCGCGTCTCGATGACCCACGCCGCCATCTTGACGAACGCTGAATAGGTCTCGTCGAGTTTGCAGTACCTGGTCGCTACTCCTCGGAAATGCTTGATGTATGAGAAGTAGTTTTCGATCATGTGCCGCTTCTCGTACCGTTTCTCATCGTGTGGGATCGAAACCTTCCTGTTCGACTTCGAGGGAATGACCGCGGTTATTTTTCTTGCGGCGAGCGTGGAGCGTATTTCGTCGGAATCGTAGGCTTTGTCTGCGAGCACTTCTTGGACATCGAGATTTGCGACCAGCGGAACGAAGCACGGAGCCTCAGCCGCGTTGCCCGGATGCGACGAGAAATCAACGAGTCTTCCGTCGATGGAAGTCACGGCGATCAGCTTGGTTGTCAAGCCGCCCATGCTTCTACCGATCTTCTGCAGTTTCTTCGACGTTTCCGCCGTCTCCCCGAGTTTCCGCGCGCCTGCCGCGTGCTGGTGTACTTTCGCGAAGGTGCCGTCGACCATGACGGTTGTCAGATCCCGGTCCGCCGTGAGCACCGCGAATATCAGGTCGAACACTCCTGCTTTTATCCAACGTCTGAACCGCCAGTAAACCGTGTTCCAGTTGCCGAAGCGGGCCGGGAGGTCGCGCCACGGCGCGCCTGTTCTGATCACCCAGAGCATCCCTTCGAGAGACATTCGGTTGTCGAACCCGGTCCGGCCGGGGTCTCCCTTCTTTCCGGGAAGGTGGTCGCGGATCAACCGCCATTGCATGTCGGTGAGTTTCGTGCGCGGCTGCACGAACGGAGACTTGCCGCAGAACCGCGGGCGCGGTGTAATAATAGGCATTGGAGCGCCTCTTTGTATCCATTGGGAGCGTCCCGTCGGGGCGGTTTGCATCAGAAACACGCCGCCTCGACGTTCAACTCAGTTCATCGTGTCGTTAATGGTTGATGTTCGCCGGTATTCATGGCGGACCGCGCAGCCTCCTTCCATACATGCCGCAAGACGCGCGGCGTTGAAGATCGTGCAGATGGACGATTGAAAGTGCCCGGACTTGCGATGATCGGGACTTGACGATGCGGCGGAACGCCGCGGCTCGGGTCAGCAGACGATCCGAAGGTTCGATGGTTGAGCGCATCTGCCTTGCCTCTGTGTTTCACAGGAAGACGGAGGACGCGCCGCTACGAATGCGGAAGGAAGGGCGGCTAAATGCCGGGTTCTCATTTTCGCGATCCCCGTTCCTCTTGGGGACTCTGGAAAGAGTCTTGTCTCATGTGCCCGCTGCGCGCTCTGCAACGAACACCAACTTCACGCTCCGCCTCTCAATATACACGAACAAAGCGCCGGACGTGTGAAAACCAGCGCTCGACTCGAAGATTTGAGGAACGTCCGAGCCGAGGGGCGCAATGAGACGGCGCTTTCGCTGATGTAACACAGTTTAACGTCCACGAGTCATTGCGGAGATATCCCGCGATAAACTCTGAATGCCAACACCACCTACGACTATGGACAGTGAGACTCTAGAAACCCGGCCCGGGTTACGCGGTCACATTCAGGATCGATTGCCAGCGTTTGTCGCCACGTTGATCGGTGGCGCGGTTGCCATGGGTGTCAACGCGCCGCTGACATCGCCGGACGACCTAGTCGCAAACGCGGGTAGTATTGCCGTCATTTCGGTCATTGGAGCGATTGTCGCGGGAATGATTTGGGCTCGGTTACCTGGCGACGTTCAAGCCCGGTCCCGGACCTTCAACATCGTGTTGACCGTACTCCTTCTTTTGGTAGTTGGAGGTGCGGCGGCCATCGAGTACGGCGGCGAGATTACGCGCGCGATCCGCTACACAGTTCCACTTGCCGCAATCGTGACGATATTTACGAGCGTCCTAACGCCGGCATTCGAACGTTTGAAAGGCCAGAGCGCAATGTTGTGGGTAACGATAGCATTGCCTCTTGTGATGTTGGTGGTCGGATATCTGCTGACGATCAACGAATTCGGTTTCACCGAGGCGCCGAGTCTTTCATTGCCGCCTCCGCCTAAATCTAGTTGACTTATTGCCATTGGCTCTTTCACGAGCCTGCGCGGCGCGCGATGAAGTAAAACGGCAGGTCTAAACCCCCTTTAATTCCCTCTTGGGGTGCTGTGCACAACCACCGTCATTCCCGCGCACGCGGGAATCCAGAGGGGCCGGGGCATAAGTCATTCCCACGCACGCGGGAATCCATGGGGTTGCGGGGCATAAGTCATTCCCACGCACGCGGGAATCCATGGGGTTGCGGGGCATAAGTCATTCCCACGCACGTGGGAATCCATGGGGTTGCGGGGATCATAGTTCGAAGGCGCGTGTGTGGGCGGCGTGCTTTGCTTTACTCTGGATTCCCGCGTGCGCGGGAATGACGGAAGGGGCGGGTTGTGCACAGCACCCCAGAGCGAATAAAAGCGGGGTTGAACTAGGCGTTTCGCTTTGGGGGCCGTTGCCCGGCCCCTCTGGATTCCGGCTTTCGCCGGAATGACGGTGGTTGTGCGCAGAAGCCCTGCGCGGGAATCCATCGAGACCCGGGTACGACCTGAACCTAAGAGGCGCGTCTCGCGGCGACGGCGGACGCTCCGAGCGCGGCGGCGGCGATGCCGATGAGCATGAGCCAGGCGAGGGCCCCTGATGATGACGGCGCGGAGCCTCCGGTATCGGGCGGTTCGGGCGTCGGAGCCGAGACCGGCGTCGGCACCGCCTCGGGCGCGCCCTGGCTCGCAGCGGCCACGGTTATCGGCACGGCGCTGACCCCGGCGCACATCGAGACCTCGCCGTCGGACAGACGCACCCGGGACGACAGCACCGTGAACGGTCCATCTCCTCCGAGCCCGACCATCGCGATGTCCGAGAGCCTGGAGCGCAGCGCGTCGGGCAGGGGTATGCACACCTGTATCGGGGAGTTGAAGCGGTAGTCGGAGACCGCGTCGCCGTCGCCGTCGACGGCCAAGATCGCGTATCGGCTTCCGGCGAGAGAGTATCGGTGGTTCGACGCCCCGGCGTTCGACGCCGCGCCGGCCTCGTCGGCTCTGATCCCGACGAGTTCCCCGTTCGGCACGGCGCCGGGTCCGGCGGTTATGGAGACCGAGCCGTCGTCGAAAGTTCCGCCCTGCTCGGGGGTGAAGACCTCGTGCTGCGCGCCGCTGTCGCCGGCGATCACCGCGGGTATCTCGCCCGACGGGTTTTCAGGCTCCGGCGTCGGGCTCACAATCGCCGGCGCGAGGCTGGGGCGTCGAACGCGGACCTCGAACGTGGCGGTGCAGTTGGCGCCGTCTCCGACGCCCCGGCACTCCGCGTAGTCGTCGAGAGACGCCGTCACGGTGTAGGTCCCGGGAGTCTGAGGAGCCTTGTACACGACGCTAGCGCCGGAAGCACCGTCGATCTGACGCCCGTCCTCCGCCCACACAAAGTCGAAGTTGTCGGCGAGGCTCTGCTCCCTTATGCCCTGTCGGCCGAAGACGTCGACGCTCAGCCGCGCCTGCGCCCCCGGCGACAGCGTGACGCCCGTGGTCGACGGCGCGATGCTGCCGATCCTCGCCGTCGAAAACGCAGTCGCAGTCGGCGTGGGTGTGAACGTCGGTGTCGCGGCTTCGGCGGTTGCGGTCAGAGATTCCGCGGTCGCGGCGAGAGCCGCCACCGCGGTGGCGGTCGTGACCTGCGCGGTCGCAGTCGCGTCGTTGCCCGGCGTCGGCGTGACGGTGGGAGTGTTGGTCGCCGTCGGCGTGATGGCGGGCGTCGGCGTGATGGTGGGCGTGTTGGTCGGCGTGGGCGGGATGACGGGCGTCGGCGTGATGGTGGGCGTGTTGGTCGCCGTCGGTGTGATGGTGGGCGTCGGTGTCGGCGTGGGCGTGTTGGTCGGCGTGGGCGTGGGCGTGAGTGTTGGCGTGGGCGTGAGTGTTGGCGTTGGCGTGTTGGTTGGTGTCGGCGGGACGGGCGTGGATGTTGGCGTCGGGGTGCTAGTCGGTAATGGTGGATTCACGCTGCCGTTGACGCCGATCTTCGCCGATTCATTCACCGAGGTCCAAGTGTTGCCGGTGTTGGTGGCGCCCCGGGACCTGCTGGTGTTGGCGATGCTGAAGCCGCTCTCGCCCCCGGCGTCCTCGTTGTCCGAGGCGGTGTTTCGGACTCGGTTGTTGCCTTGCAGGCTGCCGTCGCTGTCCATCACGAGCCAGTACGTGGTGTTCGCGGCAAGCTGGATGCCCCCGCCGGGCGCGGCGAAGTTGAGGGTGAGGTCGGTGGACGTCTGCTGGTAGGCGGGGTTGGTCAGGGTAGCTACGGACGCGCCGGGCGCGCCGCTGGAATCGCTGTGGATGGCAACCGTCATCTTCGACGAAAAGATCGCCGAATCGGAAAGCGCGGTGAACTCGATGTCAACGCTGTCCAGAGTGTATCCCGAGGCATTGCCGCCCGTGGTGAACGCCTGGGCGCGGTCGTTGGGAACCAGTCCGAGAAAACCGCCGTCAGCCTGGCCCACGTTGCTGACCAGCCCCGAGGTCTGCGGGACGGGTGTGGGAGTTGGCGTGTTGGTCGGCGTTGGTGTTGGCGGGACGGGTGTGGGCGTTGGCGTGTTAGTCGGCGTTGGTGTTGGCGGGACGGGTGTGGGCGTTGGCGTGTTGGTCGGCGTTGGTGTTGGCGGGACGGGTGTGGGCGTTGGCGTGTTGGTCGGCGTTGGTGTTGGCGGGACGGGTGTGGGCGTGTTGGTGGCTGTTGGCGGGGCGGGTGTCGGGGTGTTTACAGCTCCGGTCACCACCACGAACACCGGGGAGATGCCGTACATGCTTCTGCTATTGCTTGCGGATTGGCTGGTTCCGTTCAGCGGATCGTGGCCACTGTGGTTCAACACTCCGACGGCGATGGAGTTGGCCTCTCCCAGATTACGGTCGGAGCCGCTCCTCCTGATCCCCGTAAAGCAGCCTTGAAAGGCGCTTTTGCAGGAGTGACCTGTCTGAACGGTGCCGGTCTCGTCGGTGGGGTTCGCCTCGTCGTCCCACGAGTGGGCATCAATCCTGACAATGAGTTGCCGGTTGCCGTCGAAGAAGTCTGCGTAGTCGTCGGCGACCTTGTTGCCGTTCAGCCAGTAGATCGGATGGCCTCCGGTCGTCGCCAGCCCGGCGTTCGTCTCGACCTTCGTGGCGACGGTGTCTCCGACCACTTTGAAGGTCGGTCCGTAGGCTCTGATGTCGGCATGACCCCCGGTCGTCACGAGGTTCTGCAGCCAGGTGTTGTATACGTTTATGTCGGTCGACTGCGCGTTCCTCGTCGCGGACGTGACGATCAAGAGACGGAAGCGGTCGCCGGCGACGAGCCCGGAAGGCTTCAAGCTCCAGTTATCAGGAACGTTGTAGGAGCCGTCGGTGTTCTGAGTGGGAGCCGGCGTATTCACGCTGCCGCTGATGCTGATCTTCAGCGATTCAGCACCCGACGTGGTCCATTGGGTGGCGCTGTGACCCCGGCTCAGGGTGCCGTTGCCGATGCTGAAGCCGCTCGCGCCCCCGGCGTCCTCGTTGTCCAATGTCGTTAATCGGATGAGGGCTGTCGCGGCGGCGGGGTTGGTGTCCATCACGAGCCAGTACGTGCTGTTCGCGGCAAGCTGGATGCCTCCGGAGGGCGCGGTGAAGGTGTAGTTGCGGTCCGAGGACGTCGCCACGTAGGCGGGGTTGGTCAGGGTACCGACGACCGAACCGGGCTCGCTGATGGTACCGCTGTTGATGGTGGCCGTCAGCTTCGTCGAAAAGAACGTAGTATCGGTAATGGTGTTGAACTCGACGTCAACGCTGTTCAGGGTGTATCCCAAGGCATTGCTGCCCGTGGCGAACGACTGGGCGTACTCAAATGCATCGAATGCTCCCAGAGTGCCGTCGGTCTGACCGAGGTTGCTGACCAACGTCGTGGTCTGCCCGGAGGTGCGCGGTGTCTGCGGGAAAATCGCGATTAGAAGGAGCGAGAGAAGGGCGACAAATGCGAACCAGACAAAACGTCTGGCAACAAACGTTCTAAATAGGGGGGGGGGGTAGACTTTGCATCCACGTGTTTAACCGTGTCATCGCTATTCATCAGCGAGCTTGGATATGCGGGGCTGGATATGCGGTGTAGATGTCATGTGCGGTGCATCTCGCTGAATAAGACGAGTTGTAGTGTACAACGTCCGTCAACATCCATGCAACCACGCTTTGCGGAGGGGGTGGGCCCTCCCCCTTTCGCGCCGCGAAAGGGGCGCGAACGAGCGAAGCGAAGTGAGCGGGGTATGCACAGTCGCGGGTGTAAACCCCCTTTCATTCCCCCTTGGCATCAAGGGGGAGGATTGTGGACGGCACGCCGGTGGGTCAGACTACCCCGAAGGCACCGGCATCGCGCCATTGTAGGGGCGGTTCGCGAACCGCCCCTACATTTACGTACGTACGCCCCTTTCGCGTTGCGAAAGGGGCGCGAAGGTAGTGAGCGGGGTATGCGGGTGGGGGGTGTAAACCCCCTTTCATTCCCCCTTGGCATCAAGGGGGAGGATTGTGGACGGCACGCCGGTGGGTCTGACTATCCCGAAGGCACCGGCATCGCGCCATTGTAGGGGCGGTTCGCGAACCGCCCCTACATTTACGTACGCCGCGAACCGCCCCTACATTTATGTAAGGCCCCCTATTTATGTACGCCCCTTTCGTGTGGACGAAAGGGGCGCGAACGAAGTGAGCGGGGTATGCACTCAGTTGCCCGGCCCCTCTGGATTCCCGCGTGCGCGGGAATGACGGGGGTTGTGCACAGAACCCCTTGGCATCAAGGGGGAGGATTGTGCGCAGCACGCCTCCGCGAGAATAACTTGCTCAGCGTCCTACAACAGCTTGATCGCCGCGACTATCAGCGCACCAGTTGTTATGACCGTCGTCAACGTCCACTTCAATAGTTCGGCGCGTAAGTTCCCTATATCTTCCTTGAACTCAGCGCGCAGGCTCCCTATATCTTCCTTGAACTCAGCGCGCAAGTCGGCGATGTCAAGCTTGGTGGCCGGAGCATTTGGATTTGAGGTCATATTTTCCGTTGCCATGCCGGACAGTATATATGCCTGCGTAGCTGCCATCCCGCTCCGTCATTCCGGCGCAAGTCGGCACTTCAGCGGACGGAACGTCTATGCCAGAGGGGCCGGGCAACGGAGTGCAAAGCGAAACGGCGGGTCTAAACCTCCTTTAATTCCCCCTTGGGCATCAAGGGGGAGGTTGTTGTGGACGGCACGCCGGTGGGTCTGACTATCCCGAAGGCACCGGCATCGCGCCATTGTAGGGGCGGTTCGCGAACCGCCCCTACATTTACGTACGCCGCGAACCGCCCCTACATTTATGTAACGCCCCCTATTTATGTACGCCCCTTTCGTGTGGACGAAAGGGGCGCGAACGAAGTGAGCGGGGTATGCACGGGCAACGGAGTGTAAAGTGAAATGGTATGTGTGAACCCCCTTTCATTCCCCCTTGGGTGTCAAGGGAGAGGTGTATACATTCCCCTTGTGCATCAAGGGGGAGGATTGCGCAATCCCTTGTTTTCCGCTTGACCAACTTGGTCTCCGCGTTCGTCTCGGTTGCCTTGATGATGTTTCTGGTTTCATGCGGTTCAGAAGAAGCGGGCCAATCTGGGAGTTCCGACGTGCAGATCGGGACCGTGCTGCCAGTGAGCGGAGACCTCTCAGCCTTCGGGCCGTTCGCACAAAGATCCGTGGACCTCGCATTTGACCTCGTCAACGAAGCTGGCGGAGTCAACGGCGGCGAAATCTCTGCTATCCACCGAGACAGTGGCACCAACGAGCAGATCGGCACCGATGCCGCGAGCGGGCTCGTGAACGTCGAAGGTGTCAACATCCTGATCGCTGCACACTCCTCTGGCGTGACGATCGCGATCGCCGAATCGGTCACTATTCCCGCTGGAGTTCTGCACCTGTCTTCAAGCTCTTCATCCAAAGCAATAACCGCCCTCGATGACAACGACATGGTTTTTCGTACGCGCGTCAACGACGCGGTCAAGAGCCAAGCGGTCTCTAGTCTCGCCCATGCGGCTGGTTACACGCGCGTTGCGACGACATATATAAACAATGCGTACGGAGCGAGCCTTAACGAATCCTTTGTTGAAAACTTCGAAAACGCCGGTGGTGAAGTAGTCGCTACGGTACCTCACGAATTAGGGCAAGCAAGCTATCTCTCCGAGCTTCGAGAAGCCGCACGAGACGAACCAGAGGTCCTGATCACGATTGCCTATCCCGACTCGGGTCAGACGTTGCTCCGTGAAGCTGCCGAAAGCGAGCTTTACGACGAGTTCATGTTCGTCGATGTAACCAAGAATCAGTCCATGTTCGACGCCATAGGTGGCAATTACTTCGATGGCAGCTTCGGCGTCTCGCCAGGCAGTCCAGAGACTCCGTCTTTGCAGGATTTCCAACGCATCTACTCTGAGCGCGTCGGTGGCGACGTGACGCGACAACACATAACCGAGGCTTTCGACGCCGCGACCGTGCTAGCTCTCGCCATCGAGAAAGCGGGCAACGACAAACCCACAGCCGTCAGAGACGCTCTCCGTCCCATCGCAAACCCTCCCGGCGAGATAGTCGGCCCCGGAGACATCGCCAGAGCCCTTCAACTCGTTCGAGAGGGCAAGGATATCAACTATGTCGGTGCATCCGGCGATATCGACTTCGACGAAAACGGGGACGTCGTCAGCGGCATGCAGGTTTGGAAGATTGAGAACAACCAAATCGTCGACACGGACATCTACGCGTTGCCGGGTGATGAGATCGATCTCTCGTCCATACGGTGAACCGTTGTTAGTTCGTGTGGTGTAGTTGCCGCGTCAACGCCTTTCACTCGCTCGCGGTGGAAGGTGCCACGGTAAGTAACTACGGCTACGGCGTGGCGGAAAAACGAATCAATCAACCACCGGCGACCACGCGGGACGATGCCCCTCCGCAAGCCGCACAACACCGCTACCATCCGCAGTCCAAACACCAAAACGCCTATGACTGCAACCACCGCCACCGTCAGAACGCCGGCAATCAGCCATTGGCGGCGCACAGTCCGTGAATTCCCGAATCGGTGAACGTCTCGCCGCCCTGGAGGAGTCCCCTGGTGATGTGGAGACCCATATCTAGTTTCCATACTCGACTCTGCTCCTCATCGCGACCTTAATACCAAATCAAACCAACATCCATCGCATGTAATGGCGATGTGAATGGGACGATGGAGATCTGACGGATCAAGGACGGAGTTGTGGGGTCCGCGAACGTATTTGCACGCCCCGGGGTGCTGTGCACAACTACCGTCATTCCGGCGAAAGCCGGAATCCAGATGGGCCGGGCAACGGAGTGCAAAGCGAAACGCCAAGTCTAAACCCCCTTTAATTCCCCCTTGGGCATCAAGGGGGAGGGTTGTGCACAGACCCCCCGGAGAAGCGATCAAACTGAATGTCGACGACTAGCGTAATCCCAAACGGTGTTGCAGTAGCGGCTTCGACTGGTCGCGGTCGAACCAACATGTTTAGTAACTGGTCAATTGCGGATTCTGCCCAGATCACGACCAAGCGAAATAGAATCCGTAGGAGTGCCTGGTTCTCAGGATTATGACAAAGGAGCGTCGACGGTGAGAAGTAAATCGTTGAGTGAAGCGGTATCGAGATTCTCGATATTGATGGTGTTATTGGCTTCGATCGCATTGATCGCGATCGCGTGCAGCTCCGAAGAACCAACTCCGACGCCGGTTCAACCCGCGCCGACCGCAGTACCACCGACGGCGACTTCGGTACCCGCGACTGAGGCTCCTGAACCGGAAGAACCCGCTGGTGAACCGATCAAGATTGGCACGTTGATCGACATCACTGGAGACCTTGCAGCATTTGGCCCGCCGATTGTCTTGGCTACTGACCTCGCCGCATTGCTCATCAACGAAGCAGGCGGCATCGATGGTCGTCAAATCGAGATGGTCCACCGCGACAGCGGTACCAGCCCTCAGATCGCTACCGACGCAGCCAGTGCGCTCGTCAACGTGGATGGCGTGGAAGCTATCGTCGGCTCCCTATCCTCCGGCGTCACATTGGCCGTCGCTGAGTCCGTCACTATCCCGAACGGTGCTGTTCTGGTCTCACCAGCTTCAACATCTCCCGCGATCACCAGTCTCGATGACAACGACACGGTTTTCCGGACCACAGTTTCGGACGCATTACAGGGCGTGATCGCCGCGCAGCTCGCGAAGCAACTCGGCTACGAGAATGTGGCGACGCTTTATATCAACAACGCCTACGGTGAAGGACTCTCGAACGTCTTCCAGGAAAGCTTCGAAAGCCAAGGCGGGACGGTTTCCGCAACCGTGCCCATTGAAGGGGGCCAGGCTAGCTACGCGTCCGAATTGCGCCAAGCTTCGCAAGGAGATGCCGAAGTCCTAATGGCCTTGTCATATCCCGAAACCGCAGGCGTCTATCTGCGCGAGGCGGTTGAGGGTCAGTACTTTGACGATTTCATGTTCGTTGACGGCACCAAGAATCAGGAGATGTTCGACAACTTGGGCGCAGACAACTTTGAGGGCGACTATGGTACCGCGCCGGGTGCTCCCGGGACGCCGACGCAAGAGGCTTTCAAGGACCTTTACTCGTCGAAGCTGGATGGCGACCCGTCGAGCCTGTTCATTTCTGAGGCGTTTGACGCTGCGGTCATTCTCGCGCTGGCGATAGCTCAGTCTGGCTCTGAGGTTGGTGACGACGTCAAGGCCGCGATGCGAGAGGTTGCGAACGCGCCGGGCGAAAAGGTCGGACCTGGCGATCTCGCCAAGGCATTGCAACTCATTAGTGAAGGCGCAGACATCGACTACGTCGGTGCCGCGGGTGACCAAGACTTCGATGAAAACGGCGATGTGCAAAACACCATTGAGGTCTGGAAGATCGAAGGCGGACAGGTGACTTCTACCGGTATCTTCGCTAGCCCAGGCGATTCGATCGACATCTCTGCGGCGCCGATGACGATGGAACCGAGCGACGAACCGATCAAGATCGGCACGTTGATCGACGCGACCGGTGATCTGGCAGTATTCGGTCCTCCCATCGTTCTTGCTACTGATCTGGCCGCGTTGCTGATTAACGAAGCGGGTGGCATCGATGGTAGGCAGATCGAGATGATCCATCGAGACAGTGGCACCAGTCCGCAGATTGCGACGGACGCGGCGAGCGCGTTGGTGAATGTTGACGGCGTTGAGGCAATTGTGGGCTCGCTGTCATCTGGAGTGTCGTTGGCGGTTGCAGAATCGGTGACGATTCCGAATGGTGCGGTGCTCGTTTCACCTGCGTCTACCTCGCCGGCGCTCTCGAGTTTGGATGACAATGACCTCGTATTCCGAACCACGGTGTCAGACGCGTTCCAAGGTGTCATACTCGCTCAAGTTGCCAACGAACTCGGCTACGATAACGTGGCGACGATGTACATCAACAATGCGTACGGCGAAGGTCTCTCGACAGTTTTTGCAGAGACGTTTGAGAGTCTGGGTGGAACAGTGTCGGCGTCGGTGCCGATCGAAGGTGGCCAAGCGAGCTACACCTCGGAACTGCGTCAGGCATCGCAGGGCGGTGCCACGGTTCTGATGGCGATGTCCTACCCTGAAACTGCAGGCGTATACCTGCGCGAGGCGGTTGAAGGCCAGTTCTTCGACGAGTTCATGTTCGTGGACGGAACGAAGAACCAAGAGATGTTCGATACCGTCGGCGCAGATAACTTCGAAGGTAACTACGGCACAGCGCCGGGTTCACCAGGGACACCTTCGCAGACCGCATTCCAGGAGCTTTACGCTTCCAAACTCGGCGGTGATCCGTCAAGCATCTTCATCTCCGAGGCCTTCGACGCCGCGGCGATCCTTGCGCTGGCAATCGCCGAGGCCGGTTCGGAAGACGGCGACGACATCAAGGCAGCGATCCGAAAGGTCGCAAATGCGCCGGGCGAAAAAGTCGGCCCCGGCGATCTCCCCAGAGCATTGCAACTCATCAGCGAGGGCAAGGACATTGACTACGTTGGTGCCGCGGGCGAGCAGGAGATGGACGAGAACGGCGATGTGTTGAACACGATCGAGATCTGGAAGATCGAAGACGGACAGATCACATCGACCGGAAACTTCGTCAGCGCCGGAGATTCAATCGCTTTGGATGCTTCCTCAGCGATGAAGAAACCGGGAATTGGTTCGGAAGCAGCTCCCAGCTACACCGTCGGAGCCGGTTCAAAAGCGCTGTTCAAGGTCGACGAAACACTTCGGGGTGCCGATGTGGTTGTTTCGCTCGAGACCGAGGCGCTCAGCGGAGTCGTCGATTTCCGCGCCGACAGCGCATCACTTGAGATCGACCTGCACACCCTGATGAGCGATCAATCCCGTCGCGACCGTTACGTCCGCGAACGGCTGTTCCCGAATCAACCCGTCGCCACAGTTCATTTTGCGGACCTGGGTGACGTTCCGGCTCCGTTCATCGATGGCAACGAGGAGCTTAAGACCAAGTTGGCGGGTACCGTCAACGTTAACGGAACCGAAGCAGACCTCGAATTCGATATTACCGCACGCATCGACAACGGCACCGACTTAGTCGTCCTGGGGACTGCCAAATTCGTGTGGGCGGATTTCGGGATGGAAGCTCCCGTAAGCCAAATCTTCGTCGTCGAAGACGAGGTGACCGTCGAGATACTGCTGTTCGCACCCATTTCAAATTGACGTGTCGATCCCGAATCCAAAATCGAGTTTGAGAACCTGAAATGGAGATACCCCGAGCTGCGCTGTTCGATTTAGATGACACCCTACTGGATCGGACCAGCGCATTCGAGGCGACCTTTCGGGAGTTCTACGACACGCAAAAGGCGATCAACTCGACAATGGGTTGGGACGAGGCGATCGATTTCTTCTGGTCGCTGTCGCCCCACGGCACGATCGACGGGCAGGCAGCTGCCATCCGCATCATGGAGCGATGGCCGTCGATTGAAATGAATCCAGTAACGTTTGAAGAATGGTTCTTCAACTCTATGGGCCGCCAAGCTAAGCCGATCGTAGGCGCAATGGAGTTCGTAAATGAGTTAAACGAAGCCCGCTTCCCGTGGGCGGTGGTGACGAATGGCAAAAAGTTCCAAGTCGTCAAACTCGAACACAGTGGCTACCAAGACGTCGTCCCGTTCGCAATAGTCTCTCGCCTCTTTGGAGCCGACAAACCAGACCCTCGCATCTATCACGAAGCGACCCGCCGCCTGAAACTCTCATTCGAAGGCATCGACGACATCCAACCATCCGAAATCCTCTTCGTCGGAGATAACCCATATACAGACATCACAGGTGCCGCTGGTGTCGGAATGAAAACAGCTTGGATCCGTGTCACCGACGAATATCCAGACGATGCGCCCGCGCCAGACATGGAGATTGGGAGTGTCGTGGAATTGCGAGGGTTGCTGGGGATGAGTTGACGGTACCGCAAACCTCTGACAACCGATTCATGATGGGATGTTCGGAATTGGGGCGAAGTATCATTACTTTCGCCCAGTTTTTTTAAGCGGGCGGATAGAGTCTGAACAAGACTCGATCAACTGGAAAGAAAGCAGGATTGCGGAGCATGTCATTCGGAGTTGCGGTGCTGGGCACCGGAAGAATCGGCGGCAATTACATCGATGTCGCGAAGAAAACCCCCGGCGCCGAGGTGAAGGTCGTTGCCGAACCGCGAGAGGACGTCGCTGCATCTTGGCAGGACCGACATCCGGATGTTGATTTCGTTGCCGACTACCGCGACGCTCTTGCACGAGACGATGTGGATGTCATCGTCGGTACCCTTCCGCACTGGTTGCACTACCAAGCGGCACTCGATGCCGCCGCCGCTGGCAAGCACATCTACATGGAGAAACCCACCGCGGTGTGGGCATCACAGGCTGAAGAGATGCTGGATGCAGCACGCGAGAACGGCGTCAAGTTGATGACGGCGCATACTCAGCGCTACTACCCAGCGGTTCGGGCCATGAAAGGCGTCGTCGATAGCGGCGATCTCGGATCGGTGCTTATGGCATACGACGTTTGGCACAAGCCGTACGGGCCGTATAACCGACCCGAATGGATGCTTGATCGAGAACGCGGTGGCGGAATGGGACAGATGGACGGTACGCATCAGATCGATCGACTGCTGTGGATCATCGGCTACGATGTTGCAACCGTCTCGGCGCAACAGGGACAGTTCACCCATCCCAACTCTGAACATCCCAAGATCAATGCCGACGACACCGGCATGTATTTCATCCGCTGGAAAAGCGGAATCGTTGCCTGTGTGAGCCGCATCGCTTGGGACCACGGCGCAACTGAATATGGTGGCGACTGGTTCTTCACCAACGGGATGGCCCGATTTCGATTGCCCTATGGTGGAGGCGACAAACCAGCACTCTACATTGCCGACACTAGCAATGGCAGCTGGCGCAAGGAAGACGTGCCCGAACGCGACAGCCTATTAGACGAGTTCACCGAGTTCATCGAATCGTTGGAACGTGGTGACGACGACACACCGATACCGCAGGTTCACGGTCTAAACGTGTTAAAGGTATTGGAAGCAACCGAAGAATCTGCGCGCACCGGGCGCGAAGTGGTTCTGGACATGGAGTAAAAACCGATGGAACCGGCACAACTCAAAGCCACACTCAAGGCGGGTAAACCCGTATTCGGATTCATGATCGCCGCAATCGAAGGGTTGCGATGGTCGAGGGTATACGCCGGATCGACGCTCGACTACATCATCATCGACTGGGAACACACGTCGCGTAGCCGCGCTCGTATCGCCGAAATCGTCACCAGCATCAAAAGTGCCGGTGTCACCTGCATTATTCGAATACCCAACACCGACGAATCGTATGTCGCGATTGCCCTAGACGCCGGCGCAGACGGTGTGCTCGTGCCTTACTGTGAGACCGTCGAAGAGGTGCGGGCATGTGCCAACAAGGTGCGTCTCCACCCGCTCAAGGGAGAGTATTTCGAACGCGCCAGTCGCACTGGAGAACTCCCGAGCGAAAAGACGCGTGAGTACCTCCACAACCGGCATAAGGACCACATCTTCATCATGGGGATCGAGTCCGAACCGGCGGCGAATCGATTGGACGAGCTACTTGAATGCGCCGAGATCGACGGGATCTTCGTTGGTCCCAACGATCTCACGACTTCACTGGGCATTCCCGACGAAGTCGATAACCCGATTTACCTAGACGTCCTCAAGAACATCGTTGACACAGGCAACAGACACGGCGTTCCGACGATGGTGCATCAGCAGACAATCGAAACATCAGGCAAAGCCATCGAACTTGGCGTTCGTTTCGTCCTCCACTCCAGCGACGTCGGCATCTTGCTCAGAGGCATCCAAAACGACTTCGCTCAGCTGCGCGAAATCGCCTCCGCCAAGTTCGGCGGAGTGGAGGCGCGAGAAGCCGAGGATACGCTAGAGACGATTTGAGGCAACGCGCTTCCATCGCCCCTGACAGCGATGCGGGAATATCGTTGTGAGCTTATTCGAAGGGTTCATGATCGTCACTATTGTGATCGGTGGCGGTTTTGCGCTCTACAAATTGGGCGTTTTTCGTGATCTAAAGCCGCACTTGGCGTTAGAGCACAGAATCACACACCGACTGGTCGGTGATGATTACCTGCATGTCTCGATACAGGTATCGCTGTTTAACACCTCAAAGGTGGCAGTATCAATCACTGAGTCGGTCTGTCTTGTGCAGCAGATCGCGCCGTTATCGAACCAAGAAGTCGAGACTTTGTATTCAGAGACCTACGATGAAAACACTGAAATAGATATGCAATGGCCGTTGCTAAATCAATTCCGGAAAATCCGGAAGGACAACGAGTTAATCATTGAGCCGCAAGGCAGGCACGTCGAATACTACGAGACCATCATCTCGAAAGGCATAATGGCGATATTGGTATCCACACGTTATGACAATGCGAACTTCTTGGGAGGCTACGATGCCGCACGGGGTTGGGAATTGTCGTCGGCACATGATTTACACTGACCTTCAGGAGGTGACTGAAGTGGCAAAGACCTCACAACCGCATACTGTGATCAACGATCGTGGTAGTGCACCGAAAAAAATTCCGCCGCCGCCGCCGGCAACTGGCAAACCACCCGGGCCGCAGCGAGTCGTGAGACCAGCGAAATCCGATCGTTGAGAATCTCGATCTCTGATTCTTCCCGGACCAAGGTATGAAAAACGCGTAGTTGACCACCTCTGAAATCGACCCATATCGCCTGCCGAGTTCGGTAGTGCCAAGTCATTACAACTTGCACCTGAGTCCGAACTTGGAGGCTGAAACCTTCTCTGGTGAAGTTGAGATTTCAATCGAGACCTCCGAAACGGTCTCGGAAATACTCCTGAACTCCAAGGAGATCGACGTTAGGTCTGCACGGCTGGTAGGCAAAAACGGGGAGATCGAAGCGACCGGCTTCACGTATGACGAGGAGTTGGAACGCGTTGCGCTTCATCTTGCGAGCGACGCCGCACCCGAGTCGTACCGTCTTGCGATCGAGTTCGACGGAATCCTCAACCGCAAACTCGCAGGTTTTTACATCTCAACCTTTACCGACGAGTCAGGAACTGAGCGAAAGATAGCGACAACACAGTTCGAGAGCACTGATGCTCGACAGGCATTCCCGTGCTTCGATGAACCAGCGATGAAGGCCTCGTTCGAGATCGCTCTGACAGTCCCAGCCGACCTCTTCGCCGCGTCTAACGGTCCGATCATTTCCGAGGTCGTATCGGACGACGGATCCGAACGAACCGTCAAGTTCGGCACCACGATAAAGATGTCCACCTACTTGGTGGCATTCATCGTCGGACCCTTTGAAGCGACTGATCCGGTCGATGTCGACGGCGTTCCGCTCCGCATCATCCATCCCATCGGTAAAGGCCATCTCACTCCATTTGCGCTCGAATCCGGTGCCTTCTCGCTGAAGTACTTCACCGACTACTATGGCATCCCGTATCCGGGCGAAAAACTCGACCTCGTCGCCGTTCCCGACTTCGCTTTCGGCGCGATGGAGAACTTAGGTTGCGTCACGTTCCGCGAGGTCATCCTCTTGGTCGATACCGAACGGGCTACCCAACCAGAACTCCTGAGAATCGCCGACGTCATCGCTCACGAACTCGCCCACATGTGGTTCGGCGATCTCGTGACGATGGAGTGGTGGAATGGCATCTGGCTCAACGAGGCGTTCGCGACCTTCATGGCCGCGATGTGCACCGACGCGTTCAATCCGGAATGGCGACGCTGGGATCAGTTCAGTTTGGAGCGATCGGCCGCATTCGACGTTGATTCCTTGCAGAAAACGCGACCAATTGAATACGAGGTCAAATCTCCCGCCGACGCCGACGGAATGTTCGACCTGCTCACCTACGAAAAGGGCGGATCGGTATTGCGGATGCTCGAGCAGCACCTCGGACCGGATCGTTTCCGTGACGGCATACGCCATTATCTGAAGAAGCACGAGTACGGCAACACCGAAACATCCGACCTTTGGGATGCGCTCGAAGAGGTCACTGGAGAACCAGTACGCAGCACGATGGACGCTTGGATATACCAACGGGGATACCCAATCGTTAACGCCAAGCAATGCGACGGGTGCAATAAGACGATTCTCACTCAGAACCGCTTCTTCTACAAATCTCCTGAAGAAACTGATGAAACCGTCTGGCCAATACCTATGGGCATCAGATACGCCGATGCCAGTGGCAATATCGGTAGCATGAAGATGCTGATGACCGAAGAATCTACCACCCTTCCCCCCGATTCGGGGGGAAATACAAGGGGGGCACGTGAGTTGGCGGGTGTGCGTTGGGTAAACGCGAACAGCGGCAGCAACGGCTTCTACCGCGTCAACTATTCGCCCGATCTGATGACGTCGTTGCGCGACGCGATGGGCGACATGGAGGCGATCGAGCGGTATAGCCTCGCCGACGACCAGTGGGCGGCCATGGCGGCCGGCAACTCGTCCGCAATCGATTACGTTCGTCTCGCCGAACAATATTCGAACGAGGACGATCTGGATGTGTGGACGTTGTTGACGCGTAACCTGGGGAGTCTTGAACGCATCGTCGAAGACGAAGCTGCGAAGGCCCTCATGCGTTCACGGCTTGCAACCCTCTATAGTGCCGGCCTGGCGCGCTTAGGCTGGGAACCGCGCGACGACGATTCTCCTCGCGACCTTGAGTTGCGCGGAGTACTCGCCCGTTCGCTGGGAATCACCGCGAGAGATGCGGACGCATTGGCGAAACTGCGCGCAATGCATGACGGTTACCTCGCGGGCGAGGCTATAGAACCCAACTTGGCGTCAGCGTCTGCCAACGCCGTTGCGATTTTGGGATCAGCCGACGACTACGAAGTCTTCCTCGGTCGATTCAAGGACCCTGCTACGCCTCAAGAAGAGCGCCGCTACATGAGCCTGCTCGCATCCTTCCCGGGCGAAGGCGAGTTCCAGAACACGCTGGGGATGTGCTTAAACGGCGAGGTCCGTTCGCAAGATGCGCCATACCTAGCTGGCGGTGCAATGTTCAACCGCCAGCACGGGTTCACGGCATGGAAATTCATCAAATCCCACTGGGACGAAATGCTCGAGATGTATCCGGACAACAGCATCGTGAGGATGGTTAGCGGCGTACAAGCTCTTTCAAAACCGGAGCAGGCGGGTGATGTTAAAGAGTTCTTCGAGACGCATAGCGTCCCGACAGGTCAACTGACGCTGGAACAGCATTTGGAGCGGCTTGATGTGAACGTGGCATCACGCGAGCGGGAAGTCGGGCCGTTGACGGAGTGGTTGTTGGCGAATTGAACTTTGCTCAACGGGCCCCTCGATCATGATTCAGAAGCGTAAGGTCTTCTTTAGTTTTCACGAGAAGGATTCGGAGGGGAGAGATCGGTTAGTCGAAGTCCTGGGTGACAAGATCATCGACAAATCTGTCCATCAAGATGACATCAAAGATTTTCACCTCAAGACTGAAACAGTTCAGCAGAGGATTCGAGATGAACATGTAGCAGACTCCGAAGTTACTGTTGTGCTAATTGGTCGTTGCACGTGGAAACGCAAACATATCGACAGGGAGGTCCACTTCAGTCTTCGTGATACGCCCAATAATCCCCGCAATGGGATTGTAGGCATTTTGCTCAAAAACCACTACAACTACGATCAGACTTCGATTGAGTCGCAGTTAATACCTCCGCGGTTAGCCGACAACGTGCTCGAACCTAATCCTTACGCTCGAATTTACAAGTGGCCGAAGAAAACTCTAACTAAGAAGTTTTTGCGTTGGATCGAAGAAGCATTAGAAAGAAGGAGCGAGAACCCGACCACGAGACAACGAACGCTTTTCTCAGAAAACCAAAAAGGACGATGTTCACAAGGATGGCAACCCGAGCGTGGATACCCCGAGCGGTTGCCCTTCGCGAAATAAAGCCGACGTTTTAGCGGTTGGTAAGTCGTTAACCCATTAGCAACCAAGCGACGAGAATGCCCACTCCTAGCACGGCGTAGAACGGAAAAGTGGAGATCGCAAATAGACTGGGAAGACCATGTTGCCACTGCGCACCTGGAGTGCCAATCTGAAACAGTTCATCTCTCCTCAATTCCTTGTCGTGTAGCCGTCTAACGAACCCGTCATAACTTTGCCTAAATGCCCGCTCCAAGGCCAAATAGTACGAATCCAACATCCAAAATAGAGTGGTGGGTACTACTGCGATCCAAGTTTCGCGGGGACCGAAACTGTCGGATTCGGTGCCATCCTCAAATTTAATAACCACCACCAAAATCGCCGCAACCAGTGTTAAAGCCCATGTCTTACACGCCCGGCTATTATCCTCCATGCGCGTGATCACGTCCTGCGTCATCGATAGATGCGCTCTCACATCTTCGGGACTTGGTGATGATTTAGGGTCTGGGGGCAATTAAAGTGATGTTGGCATTCAGGTCGATCATTGGGCTACCGCCGAGTTCATGACCGTTATGACGACAGGTGGCGCTATTCATCGATGATCTCGAATCCGACGACATCTGAATATAGTGCCTTCGTCTTGCCACCCTCTTTGAATCGATACCGGCCCTGACTGGCATACGCACCGTTGTACGAATCCGCTTCTACGATGATTTCTTTGAGTGACCCGTCAGGCGCTTTGACGACGAGTTTGTACTTTGCCATGCCGTTCCTCCTCATTTGCATCCCTAGATAGAGAGTGCTTATATTCAATTCGCGACATTATAAACCGCATTCGTCATCGCCCAACGCGACAACGGTATCGAAGCCAGCCTTGACCTGATCGTCATCCTGCATTTCAGTCATGAGCAACGAAGCAGCGTAGAATGCGGTCATGATGCGGACCAAGCGATCGCCGTAACTGTAGAAGATGTTCTCGAGTTCCAATTGCGTCGAGTATCGCTCTACTGTTTCGTCCCGCCCAATCTCTCCAGATCTGTAGGAATGCCATAAAGAACACCCCGGAGGATGGTCAGCGAGCTCTACGGTAGCGCGTGTGAGACCGCAATCCAAGCCGAGGATTTCGTACAAGTTGTCGCCCACCCTCCAAAACGCGGCGGGCACTGCCCACACAGATCGCTCCCGCCCGCCCCGGTTGTACATGATCGAGAATTGAACCGAAGTGTCTACGAGCAGGTCAACCCCTCGGTCGTCATGACCGAACTCATTGAATAGAACGCTCGCAAGAGGTTGTCTATCCTTGCTGTCTATCCGACTATAGTACGTCCACGATGGTACTCCACCGCCTCGTACCCATGCTCCGCTACGAGGCCGCAAACCTTTAGACGGTTCTCGGCTGTCACCGCCGGGTCCGGTGTCGAAGATGTCGTCTGATCGAGTACGGTACAAGCCGCGAGTATTGAAAGTGTCGCCGCAACCAACACACCTACAACACTACCTAATTGTCGACAAGCCCTAACTTGTCTCCCAGACCCTTTTGTCATGTCCAAAACCTTACAACACGTGGTCTCACCCCATCTGGAACTTCACCGCTTCGGGATTACGCGACCGATTCTAACCCTTCCGCACAAACTCCACGATTTGTTCTGGCGGCGTCGGTTTGCGTTCTGCACCATCCTCTTCCTCGGGCGCATCATCCACGACCAAATGCCGGATCGGGTAGTTGATCACGATTCCTGCTTCGTTGAAGCGCAAGAGAATCTGTTTGATCATTTGGCTCTTCAACTGGAATGATCCCGCCCGGTCTGTAGCCTGCAAAAACACCCAGAAATCGATGTTTGAGTCGCCGAACACGCTGAAACCCGCCCGCGGCTCAGTCTCCGTAACCGCATGCTCAGATTCGACCACGATCTTGTTCGCGACGTCCATCAAGATGTCCTCGACCTGTTGAAGGTCAGATGAATAACTCACGCCCCCGGTTACGATCACATTCATCGCCAAAGCCGGACGCGAGTAGTTGGTGATCATGTTGTCCGACATCATCGAGTTTGGGATGATGATCAGGTTGTTGAAGCGCGACCTCAACTTGGTGCTCCGCCACGAAATATCCTCCACAAAGCCCGACGGTCCTCCCTCGATCTCAATGAAATCTCCGGGCTCAATCTCCCCTTCGGAGATCACGTACGTCCCGGCGAAGTAGTTCGAAAGCGTCGGCTGTGCCGCCAATGCGATGGCGATGCCGCCAATGCCGAGGGTTGCAAGCAACGGGCTGATTTCGATTTCGAAAATCGACAACCCCCACAGAATAGCGAGTGCGTAGACCAAAATCGGCAACATCCGCTTGAACGAAGGTATTAACTGATCGTCAAGTTGCGTGGATGTCTTCGCCGCGACGTTTTCCGCGTACCAATCGAGCAGTAACGATCCAATCCGCGTCGCCAAAAACGCGCTTGCGGCAACAACTCCGACCGTGCCAACTCGCCTTAATAACGCCGCTAGATCGGTATCTAGGTCACGTCCCGAATGCCAATGATCGAGGGCAAAACCACCCGCGAAGGTCCCCCCCGCCAACAAGATGATCAATATCGCTGGACCATCGATCGCTTCCAAGACAATGTACCTTGGCGTGGGCACGTAATCGTCCGTGCCCGCCCGCATGCGCCTCTTGACGATCTTGAGAGCGACCTGCAAGATGACTGCAACCGTCGCCGTAACGACGGCGATCAAAATGGCGATAATGTATTCGTTGTCTAAGGTGAGCAAGAGATGCTGTCTTTGCTAGCGGTTCGCGTTCTTCGGGCCCCTTTGTCCTTCGGACATTTCCCCCGCGAGCGGGGGAAACCCTGGTTGCGCTCGGGGTTCACTATGGCCCTTTGGTAACCCATGGCTGTTTGCGCGGCGAGCGGGGGAAACCCTGGTTTCGCTTGGGGTTCGCTATGGCCCTTTGGTTACCCACGGCTGCTTGCGCGGCTCACCTAATGCCTGCAAAAGCGCAGTTATGTAGCCGTAAACGAAAGCGAACGCCGTTCCTTGCGGATCGCCCCCGGCGATGTGCGGAACGTGGTCGGGCATCAGCATGTATTTGTAGCCGACCTCTTGGTAGACCTTGGCGCACTCGTACATGTTGATGCTGCCCTCGTCAGGGAAGACCTCCATGAAGTCGAGTTTGTGGCCTCGGATATTGCGGAAGTGAACATTGAAGATCTTCTCACGACTGCCGAAGTAGCGGATGATGTCGAAAATCTCCTCGCCCGGGTCGTCGAGCATCTCCGTCACCGTGCCTTGGCAGAAGTTCAGGCCGTGATAGGGACTCTCGTGCATATTGACGAACTTCTTGAGTCCGTCGGGTGAGCCGAGGACGCGTGTGACGCCGCGGAATCCCGGAGGCGTGTAGGGGTCGTGGGGGTGGCAGGCGAGCCGCACATTGTTCTCAGTGGCGACCGGGACCACGCGTTCGAGGAAGTAGTCAATGCGCTCCCAGAACTCGTCTTCGGAGACATTGCCGGCGATGCCCGGAGCGTTGTCGTCAGCGATCTTGTCAAATCGGAACGTTGAGTTGCTGGAGCCGCCTCTTCCCAGTTCTCGTTCGGAGCGCGGGATGCCAATCAAATTCATGTTGTATTTGACTGCTGGGATGCCCACCGCGGCACAGTTTTCGATCAGGGTGTTGACGACCTCGATCTCGCGATCACGGTCGGGATCGACACCCAGCATGATGCTCGGCGCCTCGGCCGTTTCGATCGGTGTCGACGACAGAGGCAACTGGATCATGTCCAACTCGATGCCGAACGAGTTGACGTGTTCTCGCCACTGCGCGAGATCGTCCTGCTTCCAGGTATGGGCATTGCCCTCGCGCGGGTCGGCGCAGATGTTGACAACGCCGAGTTGCGCCCACTGCCTGAGGTCTTCGTCGTGTCTTGGCGCGACTTGTGTGCCTACGTACATTCTGTCCTCCGTTGGTCGCCAATCAGGCGCGAATTAGATATTCAGTTCAAGGTAAGATGATTAATCCAGACAACGGTTTCCGTTGAAACAGGACTGTGTGCAAAATATACCACCCGTACGGGTCAGTCCTTTTCAGCCTGCCACCTCAACACTGGCCTCCTCGCCGCCGTAGCCTCATCCAACCGTGTGTTGGGTAATGTGTGAGGCGCGTGATTGACCGAATCCGGATCGTTGTCAATCTCGTCGTCGATGGCTTGCATCACGGCTACGAAACGATCGAGCGTCTCCTTAGATTCGGTTTCAGTGGGTTCGACCATGAGCGCCTCAGGGACGATGAGGGGGAAGTACATCGTCGGCGCGTGGATGCCGTAGTCGAGAAGTCGTTTGGCTATGCTGAGGGCTGGAACGCCGCGGTCGGCCTGTCGTTTGCCACTCAGAACCGTTTCGTGCATACACAGACGATCCACTGCAAGATCGAATCGGTCGCGAAGCCGCGCTTGAATGTAGTTCGCGTTTATCAATGCATTCTCGGACACCGCGCGCAAGCCATCACCACCCAGCGATTGCATGTAGGTATATGCACGGACCAAAATCGAGAATGAACCGTGGAAGCCGTTGATCTTCCCGATGCTGTTGTCGGGGCGACCCAAACGGAATTCGCCTTCGTCGTTCTTCATCACAATCGGTTCAGGTAAATACGAAGCGAGCTCTTCGGTCACCATGACCGGCCCCGCACCGGGGCCGCCGCCGCCGTGGGGTGTCGAAAAGGTTTTGTGGAGGTTTGAGTGGCAGATGTCGACGCCTAAATCTCCCAATTTCACCAGACCGAGTAGTGCGTTCAAATTCGCTCCATCGGCATACACCAAACCGCCCGCGTCGTGGATGATGTTGTTGATTTCGATGATATTCGGCTCGAATAATCCTAAGGTACTTGGAATTGTCAGCATGAAGACGCATGCGTTCTCGTCCGCCTTCGCCCGCAGGTCTTCAACATCCACATTTCCGAATTCGTCGGTATTAACAGTGACCACATCCATCCCTGCCATCGCCGCCGAAGCCGGGTTGGTGCCATGGGCCGAGTCCGGGATCAAGGCCACCTTCCGATGCGTTTCGCCACGCATATACAGAGCCGCACGAGCGATCAACAGTCCCGCATACTCACCCTGCGCGCCAGCCAATGGTGCCAATCCAACGCCCGGCAATGCCGTTGCCTCGCCAAGCCACTGCTGCAGTTCGAACATCACCTCTAGCGCGCCCTGCACGCTGTCGTCGGTTTGCAGTGGGTGAATGTTCGCAAATCCTCCCAGCGATGCCACCTGATCGTTAAGCTTCGGGTTGTATTTCATCGTGCAAGACCCGAGCGGATAGAAGTTAGTGTCGATCGAGAAGTTCAGCCGACTCAGCAACGTAAAGTAGCGGATGACATCGAGTTGCGACACCTCCGGCAGCTGCAAATCATCGGCATCGCGCAAGCGATCGTCGTTCGGCATCTCCGCCAACGGAACATCCGCTGCCGGCATCTCGATCGCTCGTCGTCCGCTGACGGAGCGATCCATTAGCAAACGCCGATCATGCATGTCGGCAACGCTTGCGTTGGGCACTACACCATCACTCATGCGGCACCTCCATTCCCGATATCCGAGAGCGCGTCTACAAGACGATCAATGTCTTGCCGACTGTTCATCTCAGTCACGCAGAGAAGCATCCCGTTGGGCACAACATCTGACACATCAAGCCCTCCGATAATGCCTCGTTCTGCGAGCAAACGATTCACATCGCTGGGTGCGATCGGACACTCGACGGCAAATTCGTTGAAGAATGTGCCCTCTCCGCCAAGCACACACCACCCGGGGAGTGCATCAATCGCGTTCGCCAGATAGTGCGCCTTGTGGTACGACAACTCTGCAACCTTACGCAAACCGCTCGGACCCATAGTCGCGCAATAGACTGCGACCATCAATCCGATCAACTGGGTGCTCGTGCAGATATTAGAGGTGGCTCGCTCTCGCCGAATGTGCTGTTCCCGTGTCTGTAACGTCAGCGTGTAGCCGGTGCGACCTAGCGTGTCTGTAGTCCTACCTATAATTCGCCCGGGCAACTGACGGATGAAGCGCTGCTTAGCAGTGAACAGACCGACATACGCGCCGCCAAACGTCAAAGGCACACCTAGCGGTTGGCCTTCGGCGGTGGCGATGTCGACTCCAAACTCTCCTGGCGACTTGAACATCCCAAGTGCCGTCGGGTACGTGTGCATCACCGACAACGCTCCCGCCGCGTGCGCGGCATCTGTCAACGCTTGAACATCTTCGATCCGACCCAAGAAATTCGGAGATTGGAACGCGATACATGCCGCGTCGTCGGGAACGTCTCCGTTCAACACGGACTCGCGACTGATCGCTTCTATCTCGACATGCTGGTAACGGGCGTAAGCTTCAGCGACTTCAAACAGTCTTTTGTCGGCTGTGTCCAGAATCAAAATTCGATTGCGCCGACTAACCCTGGCCGCCATTAACCCGGCCTCTGCAAACGCCGTCGGACCGTCATACATCCCGGCATTGGCGACTTCCATGCCGAAGATCTGAGCAACCGCGGACTGAAACTCGAATCCGCTTTGCAACACTCCTTGCGCCGCTTCGGGTTGATAAGGGGTATATGACGTCACGAACTCGCCGCGCTGCAATATCGCGCCCACGGTTGATGGAATGAAGTGATGGTACGCGCCCGCGCCCAAGAATGACGGTCTAGTACCGGCATCTTGGTTCAAAGCTGCCAAGGCCTGCATGCGGATGGCGACCTCCAACTCCGATGCAGCATTCGGTAGTCGGAGCGACGAATTGCGATGCTGCTCCGGGATGTCGGTGATCAGAGCGTCAAAATCGTCAACGCCGATCGTCGCTAACATCTGAGCTCGTTCAGACGCCGTGTTTGGGATGAACGGATGGGGAGAGTAGGCTTTGCTCGTCAAAGACTACTCCAGCGTTCCTTGGTAGGTTTGGGAATCCATCAACTCATCCAGCTCCGATGGATCGTCCAACTTCACCTCCATGATCCATCCGTCGCCATAGGGATCCGAGTTGACGAGTTCGGGCGATTGCTCTAACTCTTCGTTGACCGCGGTAACGGTACCGCTAACCGGCGAGAACAGGTCGCTCACCGCCTTCACCGATTCGATCTCTCCAAACTTGTCGAACTGATCCACCCTGGAACCAACCTCGGGCAACTCGACAAACACAACATCGCCAAGAGTGTCCTGTGCAAAGTTGGTAATTCCGATCTCAGCGACATCGCCATTTCCGACGCGCGCCCATTCATGTTCGGACGAGTATTTCAAATCATCTGGATACAACGCAGTTTGCCTCCGTCGCTACCTGTGTCGATAACCGCATTGACTCTAACAAATTCGAATACGTAGCGTGGCAATCGCCGATTTTCAGTACGAATGCGGATGAAACGGCAAGGGAACCACCTCGGCTTCTACTGTTTTCCCTCGAACATCTATCTGCACTGCCGTCCCTAACTCGGCATGCTTGACGTCGATGTAGCCCATCGCAATGGCAGACCCCAGTGTCGGCGAGTGCGTTCCCGAGGTCACAACGCCCACCTGCTTGCCTTCAATCGAGATCGCATGTCCATGCCTTGCGATGCCCCGCGATCGCATCTCAAACCCGACGATCTTCCGGGAAGTCCCGGCATCCCGGATTCTCCGCAAAACCGCACCCATCAAATACTCCGGCCGATTCGGACGCACAGTCCATCGCAGACCCGCTTCGTAGGGATTGTTTTCCACCGTCATATCCGCTCCATGCAGCATAAGTCCGGCCTCCAATCGCAAAACGTCTCGCGCACCCAAGCCACATTGAGTTGCCCCAGCCTCTACAAGCATCGCCCAAATGGTCGATGCATGCGAACTGTCAAACATGATCTCGAACCCATCCTCACCGGTGTAACCCGTCCGAGATGCGAGTATACGCTCTCCATCCAACGTCGCCTCGCCGATATGAAAACGTCCGATCGCATCAGTCTCGCCATTCGTCAAACCGCCTAGCATCGCAACGGCATTCGGACCTTGAACTGCGATCATTGCGATCTCATCCGTTATATCGACGTAATCGACGTCACCACCTTCACGCTCTTGGAAGCGTCTCTTTTGCAACGACAGCCACTCTTTGTCAAGATCAGCGTTCCCGGCGTTCACCACCAGCAGGTAACGATCGGTCTCGAGGTTGTAAACAATGGCATCGTCAATGATCCCTCCCTGCTCGTTGCAGATCATGTGATAGCGCCCTTGCCCATGCTCCAATCGCGATGCCCGGACACTCAGGACAGTATCCAAAAATCTACCGGAATCCGCGCCTGTGAACTCCAACCGAGCCATGTGCGACACGTCGAAAATCCCGGCGTCAGTCCGAACCTGTCCAACCTCACGTATGATCCGTGTCGGATACCGCACGGGCATCTCCCAACCACCGAATGGCACCATGCGTGCGCCACTCGCGACGTGGGTCTCATATAGCGGTGTCCGCATTGCCATATTGGGTTCAGCCTTGTCGCCTAGATTTGGGATCGTCCTGCTTCAATCGTACGGTACGAAATCTTAGCGGAGAAGCCACATCGATCGACCCGCAAAGACGGGTGACGATTCCAATCCACTCAGATCCACCTCCCGCGCACTGCGGCGATGCTCCACCACCCGAAAGTCTCCCAGCCCCCTGGTATCGACCAACGAATTGAGTGCGCGCAACTCCGCGACCCAATCACCCTCATTCTCCCCATAACGACTCGACACCAAAGTTTCCCTAACCCGACGCAAATACTGATCGATCCCCAAATCGAACAGAAAGTCTCGTTGCGATTTCAACTGGGACATCGACTCAAAACCAACGCCTTTCAGAGCCTCTTCGACCGAGGTGAAGTCTACATGCGACGTAATGTCCTGTAGACCGATATCACGGAACGGATTTTGTCCCAAAACGTGGTCTCGATAGCACCTCAGCGACCCTTCATATCTCAGAGGGTGATACAGATTGTCCCGTTCATGACCGTAGTCAATCGTCAGCACGTATCCTCGCCCCAACACCCCCGCGACACGTTCCGCCCACGCATCGAGCCCCAGGTTGACCTCGCCTCGATATCCATCGGGCAATCTTGAGACGAAATCGCCTACACGGTCCACAATCTTGTAATTCGACGGCTCACCTTCAACGAATGCCAAATCGCTGGTGTCGCCAAAACCGACGTAACACTCGAGGACTTTACGATTTCGGACGGTAAAGACATGCGCGGGAAATGCATCCAGCAACTCGTTGCTGATCACACATCCGACAACTGGTTTCAAGCGCGACAATTCATCAATGCCACGCGCAGATCCGCGGGGGCGGATATCAAACGCGTGGTATCGCAACGCTTCAGAGAATTGCGCTCGCCGATCATTTGAATCTCTTACTCTTGCGACCGCATCTTGAACGTCTTGTGCCAATGCGCCATCACCCGCGCCCAACTCCACAACATCGAACGTTCCTGGCTCGCCTAGCGTCTCCCAAGCCTTGAGGAGGTAGCCCCCAATTAAAGCGCCAAATGCGGGATGCATTTGGGGCGAAGTCGCATAGTCCGCTCCGGCACTAACTGACGATGTGTAATAGCCGTGTTCCCCGTAGAGCGCGATATCCATGAAACGGGCGAATGTGATCGGACCATTCCCGCGAATCTCAGATTCAACGATCTGGCGCGCCGGTGTGATTTCGTCCGGCATGGAAGGCTCTGTCTAGCCGCGGTCAGAAATCGGGATGTATTCGCGCTCTCGTCCGCCCGTGTACTTCAGCAACGGCCGAATGAGGATGTTTCGTCGATATTGCTCAACGACTTGAATGATCCAACCCGGAACTCTGCCGATTGCGAATATCGGTACGAACAAATCCTGCGGAATGCCGTTCAGGTAGTAAATGACGCCCGCGAAGAAGTCCACGTTCACGTGAACGCCTCTTCGGGCGTACGGCGACATCGCCTCCACCACCGCTTCCAAGATGTTGTACCACTCCGGTTCGCCTTTTTCCTGGCTCAACCGCCGAACTCCCTCGCGCAAGTGACGCGCACGGGGATCTTCCGATTTATATACCCGGTGTCCGAATCCCATAACTGGAGTCCGCGACCTCAACAGGTCTCTAACGTAACCCGCGGCATTTTCTGGACTCCCTATCTCACGTGCCATCTGCATCACGTTCTCGGCCGCTCCTCCGTGCGAAGGCCCAGACAGTGCGCCGATAGCGGCAGAAACCGTGCTATACGCCTCGGCTTTTGTACCGGCAACTACACGTGCCGCGAACGCGCTCGCGTTCGACCCGTGATCAGCGTGCAACACCAAATCCTTGTCCATCAATTGGGCGGCATCGTCTGACGGCAGTACGCCGTCGAGCATGAAAAGGAAGTTCGCCGCATGATTTAAATCCGAGTTTGGAGCCACTGGATCGTTGCCGCGTCGGATATTGTAGTGCGCCGCAATTATTGTGGGCACTTGCGCTGTCATCCGGATTCCCTTGCGGAATGTCGCTTCCACATCGTCCCACTCCGCCTCCTTATCCGGGTCGAAGGCCGACAACGCCGAGACCGCAGTCCGGAGCACATCCATCGGGTGTGAATCCTTGACGGCTTCGATTATCGGGAATATCTGTTCCGGCAACTCTCTCTGACTGCGCAGCTCTTCGTCGAATGCATTCAGATGTTCCTGCTTCGGCAATTCGCCATGCAACAGCAAATAGGACGTCTCTTCGAAATTTGAATGTTCTGCCAGATCGTGAATGCTGTAGCCCCGGTACTCGAGCACACCGTTGCTACCGTCGATGAAGGTCGTCTCTGTGCGGTCGAAATATATCTCGCGCAATCCGCGGTTGAGCTTGATTTCACTGTCCTGGGCCATTGATGTCTCGTCCGATGCTGTTGAACTATTAGGGGATGCCGGTGGCGATTTCGATGCCGTGAAGAGGATCGCTGCAACGTCAAACACTTCCGATACGTTTCAACCTATTTTAGAGCATCGACACGCGCAGCCCAAAAGCCATCCGACTGCTCGAAATCGTTTCGCCGACTGCCGTTCGTAAGACAGAGCAGTAATCCGGTGTGATCAATTGATGAACGTATGCAAAACCGGATTCAGTAGTCCGACATCCACTCCCAGATTTGTAAGGCTGGCGTATTCCAGTTTTTCGCTTTCCTGAAGCGCCAACCGTACAAGATGCTTCCGTAATAATTGAATATCCGAGTTGCTTCGGGACCATGGAATGGATAGTCCGCACCGATCTGCCTTGCGGCGGCGAGCCCGGTTATGAAACACGTTTCTTGGCTGTTGATCAACGTGTGGGCGCCACAGTGCCAAGTCCGCCGTTTGCCTTGGATAAAGCGAAACAAATGGATCAGCAGGGCAACGTGGCGTACGTCACGCATAATATGCTGGAACCACCGTTTTTGGATGACCTTTGATTCATCGATCCTGCTGATCGGGTTGTAGGTTTGGGGTTCCTCCCTACAAGGATGCGCGCACCTATCATGAACAAGATCATGGCCTATCAGCAGCGCAGCGATGTCAACAGGATGTTGTTATCTGGAACCGCTTACGATACCAATCTCGCCCGCGTCTGTGCCGTTCCGACGGCGAGAGGTTAAGAGCCAGTGTAAGATGGCCACTGAGCACCTCGCGCTAGCAGGCGTCGCCACGTGCGACTTCCACAATTTGGAAAGGCTGGCCCGGATGTACGTCCTTGGCAACATTCTAGACAAGCTAAGCTGGTTGATCACGGTCCGGCCGTATGTCACGCTCGTCGTTCTCCTTATCGTTACTGTTGCGCTGGCCAGTGGGACTACGTTGCGCGCGCCGCCAACTGAAGGCGCAAATGTGGCATTCCTTCCTCCGGGTCACGCCATCGCTGATGTGACGCGGGAAATAGAAGAGCTTTTCGGGGAATCGGGCGAGATCAGCGTCGCAACGTTGATCTTCCGAGGAGAAGCGCTTACTCCTGAAGGTCTTTCGCAGATGGACCGTCTGATCAACGACATCGTCAGCGATCAGACGGTGAGTGAGTTGCTGATACCGGTCGACCCGATAGTCGCCCCCTCGTTTTTGATTAACGGCGTCGCGCAGGCGAGCGGCGCGGAGTCGATCACGCAGGCGGTAATCGACTCGGCCCGAAACTTCACTGAGATCGATGATGCTCTTGCCGCGATGACCGGTACCGATACGGACGGCACACCAGTAGCAATCGCCAACATCCGGTTGAGCGATACGGGCGACGAGCAGGTCCAGGATGCGGAACGAAGGATCTACGAACTGGCGACGGGCGATGACGGTCCACTGGACGTGAGCAGCATATCGCCGGTGATCGTCGAGGATGAGTACACGGAGGCGACTGAATCGGGGTTGGCACCGCTAATGGGACTGGCTCTGGTGTTGATCGCTTTGCTGCTCATTCTCTTCACCCGCACGCTCGGAGACATGTTACTGACGCTCACCGGGCTAATCGTCTCGATTGTCTGGATCGTCGGAGCGGAGGGCTGGCTCGGTCCGAACGGACTGAGTCTGATTGGACCGCCGAGCTCGCTAACCGCGATGGTGCCCGTGATCGTTATCAGTCTGACGGTAGACTATGCGATCCAAGCAATCTCTCACTACCGCGAACAACGGATTGAGGGCGAGGGAGTTGTGACGGCGGTCCGAAAGAGCTTGAGGAACGTCACGATTCCGTTGACGCTGGCCGCCGTGACGACGATCGTCAGCTTTTTGGCGACGCTATTCTCGCCGATCGGCGTAGTCGCCGACTTTGGTGTCGTCGCCGGGTTGGGAGTAGGGTTGAGTTTGATCGTGATGTTGACGCTGATCCCGGCTGGCCGCATGATAATTGACCGTCGGCGCGAGGCACGCGGCACATTGGCTTCTCCGCGCCCGATCTCCAACGCATTGCCGGGCATCACGTCCGCGGCGGAACTGCTTGGCAGAGCAGTCACGCGTTGGCCAGCGCCGTTCCTCGTCGTCATCATCGCGGTGACGATTGGGCTCGGCTTTGCCGCCACCGATCTGGAGTCTGAATTCAGCATTCGGGACATCCTTCCCCATCGTGGAAGCGTGGTCGCGGATATGGATACCCTTGACGCGGCGGTCGGCGGAACGACGGAGATCGCTAGCATGCTGGTGAAGGCCGAGGTGACAGAGAGCCGCACGCTCCTAAACCTGCAAGACCTCACGTCCGCCTTCGAGGACGATCAGCGCCGACCGAAGGCTGCTGCGGGACCGATTGATACATCGTACGAGTCGCTGTTACACGACTGGACCAATGACAGCGGTGAGCCCGGAGATAAGTACGACGCGGAGCTCGACGCGCTCCTCCAGGAAGCCTCGGCTGGAGTGCAACTAGATCCGGTGCTGATGCAGGAACTAGTCGACAAGCTGGAAGCCAAAGATCCCGAACTGGCGCGGGTTTTGATCAACGATCCAGATGGCATGGACACAATGCTGCTCCAGTTCCCGATCTATCTAAATGACCCTGAAGAAACAAGGAATATCCAAGACGAGATCGATGAGCGATGGTACGGGGAAGACGACTACATCACAGCGACTTCGGACAGCATCGTCTCAATCGCCGTTACCGACCAGATAACAGACCGACAAACGGAGGCGATCAGCACGACGATCGCCGTGGCTCTGGGTATTCTCGCCATATTCTTCTGGGTGACAGTGCGTCAGCCAGCGCTGGGCATCGTAGCGGTGGGTCCGATCGTGCTAGTCCTAATCTCAGTGTTGGGTACGATGGCGCTGCTCGGGATTCCTTACACATTAATCACCTCGATAATTACCGCACTTTCTATCGGGATTGGGGTGGATTACACCATCCACGTTATTCATCGCTACCGGGATGAGTTTGCGCGCTCACGCGATCCGGAGAAGGCGGCGATTCGGACGCTCACCACAACTGGTTCAGCTTTGTTGGGCTCTGCCATGACAACGGCGTTGGGCTTCGGAGTGCTCATCGCATCTTCACTGCAGGCGTCAGCACAATTCGGTATCACGGCTACCATAACGATCGTCTACTCCTTGATCGTCTCGGTCTTGGTGGTGCTACCAGCGATGGTGGTTTGGGGCGCGTTCCAGAATATGCGGCTACGGTCGATGGTTGAGCGCGAGTGGGAGGAGCTGGATGTCGCGATCGAGGGCATCTATCAGGAGTACGAACAGGAATAGGATTCATCGTAGGCAATGCACTTATGCAACTCCGCAAACTATCCAATGGTCTGAAGACCGCATACCGTGGGTCGAACGTCCGCAGTCGAGTGAAACACTTCGACGTATGGATGGAGAGAGCGCACGTTGAGGGCACCGCCCCCAATGGCTACGACCACGCCGAAACCGTCAAGGAATACTACGACCTTTGCAGCGATTTCATGGTTTTCGGATGGAGCGAATCCTTACACTTTGCACCGCTATCGCCCCGGGAGAGCCTGGAAGACTCCCAGGTCCGGCACCAGCGGATGATGATTGACAAGCTGGCGTTGCGCAATGGGATGACAGTGATCGATGTCGGTTGCGGCATCGGCGGCCCGATGCGCCGTGTCGTCCGGGAGGCCGGCGTCAACGTAGTCGGGATAAATAGCAGTGAAGTCCAGTTGCAACAAGCGAAATCTTTGATTGCAGAGGCAGGGATTGACCACATGGTCAAATTCCTCGCATGCAGTTTCATGGATATGGGCGCCATCGCGGACGACACATTCGACCGAGGGTACGCGATCGAATCGACGTGCCATGCTCCGGACAAGGTAGGAGCATTCGCCGAGATATACCGCGTGCTGAAACCCGGAGCACTCTTCTGGGGTCAGGAAATGTGCATGACGTACAAGTTCAATCCCAGCAACAACCGACACCTTGAAATCAAAAGGGAATTGATGCGCGGCATCGCGCTCAAGGACATCGCGACTACCGACGAGGTGAACAGGGATCTCGAAACGGCGGGATTTGAGGTCATCGAGGCAAAGGATCGGGCCGTCGACGAGAACGCTCCGACCACGCCGTGGTATCAGCCCATGCAGAGCCGAGGCAATACGCTGGGCAACGCCCTGCGCAGAATTCCGCTGGGCCGCCAGGTAATGATGGGAACGTCTACGCTGGCCGAGGTGGTCGGGATGTTTCCTAAAGGATCGGCGGACGTAGTGAAGCTGATGGACCGTACTGCCAACGCCTATGTGGATGGCGGCAAGACCGGGGTGTTCACACCGTTGTTCTGTTTCTTGGCTCGCAAGCCTCTTTAGACCTTTTGCTTCCCAGCATCTAGGGCGATCCTATGATGCATTAGACGTTTATCTCGCGTCTCCTTTCGGCGACGCGGAATTTCAACTTCTTGCTCACAGAAAGCGATGGGAACGGGTCGATCTTCAACTTGTAGTTCGCAGGCACTTCTAGCGTGAAGTAGTGCGCGATCATCAGCAGGTTGATGGCCAGATGCAGCTCCATCTGCCTAGAACCGAGGCATGTGTGTGTACCTAGCCCGAACGGTGCGTAACCGGAACTGTGATGCTCGTTGCGCGGAGGCAGATAACGGTCGATGTCAAATTTCCAGGGATCGGGGAAGACATCCTTCATATAGTGGGCCGCGGCCTGGGCGATGTGCACCTGTGTACCTTCCGGTAGCTCGTGCCCCTCGACCAAACACGTATTCATCACCGTTCGAAGCGACATCGGAACGATCGAGTAAAGTCGGAAAGTCTCCAAGATGAAGCGGCGAGTTACATCGATCGCTTCCGGAGTGTAGGCTTCGCGATCTGGGTCGCCGTCGGCAAACAGGACATCTGCTTCGTCGCGTATGCGACTGTAAATCTCTGGCTGCGATGCCATGGCGTAAATGCAGAAGCCAAGAGCATCTCCTAGGTACACGCTGGCGATGAGCGGCGCAGACAGAGTGAAAAGGAGGTTCGATTCAGGCACAAACTGCGGATCGCTCGCGTGCAAACTCAAAACGTCATCAGCAAGGTCCCTAGGACATCCAGCGCGTTGGGCGGGTGTATGGCCGCTCTGGACACGAGCCAGCAGTTCGAAGATGCCCTTCTTACGGCGTCTCATGCCGGGTGTGTTCAGCATAAACTTCGGCAATACTTTCAACACGTGAGTAGTCAGTGCTCGTGTTTTGTATTCAACGAGATCGTCGATGAGGTCCTGCGAATCGACGCTGATCATGATCGGAGAGTTTTGCGAGTTGATCATCATTCGGCACGTCCGCACCGTCGGCAAATCATCGCCAACCGACCAATCCGACATGAAGTTTCGAGCGTGATGGTATACGAGTCCCAGATGACTTTCCAACCTCGATCGCGAGTAGGCAGAGCTCATCGATTTTCGGAAGCGGAAATGGTCGGCGCCATCCAGTGACGGCAGTATTCCAGACGCCCCATAGACCTTCTCGAAGTCCGCTAGGTAGTCTCGCGCTCTCAGGTAGTTGCGTCCGTGCCTATGCACCCAGTAATTTGTCTCGACGCCTGCCAAAACAGTGATGGGGCGCTTCTGAAACGGCGGGCGGATCTGAAAGATCGGGCCGTGCTTTTCAGCGAGTTCGGCAAAGAATGCATTCAAGTTGCCGTTGCGAATATGACGATTGAACACCAAGTCGCGAAGCGGTGCGACTGGAATCGGCTTGGATAGCGAGGGGCGACGGAGAGCCGGCCCGACCATGTTGTGCGCGACTGCCTCGCTGATCGCCCGGGCGATCAAGTCCATCCTGCAGATTTGCTCGACCCGCTCCTCCGACTCCTCATCGAGTTGGAATATGAGGCGCATAACATCGCAGGTATTGACGAGAGAAATAATGATGATGTCCCTCGGGTCGGGGATCTCGTTGTTGAAGACCACTTTGGCGATACGCGCCTTCACGAATTGAACTGAAGTGCCCTCTTGGGAGTCGCTGAACATCTCTGACTTCCAGACTTTGTTGGACAGCGTCCAGTAGTCGCCTTCGTGGTGATCGAGAATCTCTAAATCGACCAACCGCTCTAAGATCAAATCAATGATTGAATCAGCGCGAGATGCGAGCCGCTCGATCCAATACTGGGCGTTGTGCCGGGCCGGTTCGGCTGCAATTTCCTCGAGAATAAGGTCCAGTACAGGGTTGCCCGTCTCTGTATCGTCGATGAGGAACAAGGACTCCATATCGGTATCGATACGAGATTGGAGCGATAATTCAGCGATTACGGCTCCTACGACGGCGCAGTTTAAATCCCAACCAGCTATTTGGCGAAAGTACCCGGTTTCCTCGTTGAGGAGCATGAGGATAAGTTCTTGGGGCAGAGTGAGTTGTTCATTTGCCACGGCGTCTGTTGAGAGTGTCATCAGTCTTTACCTTTTTGCTACATCTCGGAATCCCAGAGGGGACGCACGTTTGCTGGGCTTGCGATGTCGTATAACTCTACCCATGACGAATCGGGACAGTGTCTCAATAAATCAGATCATTGATTTAGTCAAACAGGCCGTCGGTAAGCTCAATTAACTCGATCTTGGAGGATGGAAATAACGCTTCTTGCAACATAGAGTCTACCCCATTAAACTTCCGATCAAAACCTTGGGAGCAAAGCGTTGATTGTCGACGTCCACTCGCACAACCCGACGCACGAACATGACGTGCCGCCGGAAGATCTCACCACAAACCCACTCATCGGCACCGGCGTCAAGCTCGCCGGGTCGCTGGGGGAATACTCGGCGGCCATGGAGCCGGTCGATAGGGCGCTCGTTTTCGGGATAGCCCCTCGACCAGGTGGTGACAAACATCCCCTAACTGATTGGAACGCTGGTTGGGACGACGACCTGAACCATAATGACATCGCTGCGCGGGTCGCGGCGGTAAACCCTAACAAGTTCATTCCGTTCATGTCGTTGCATCCAGATCAACCCGATATAGATGAAGAGTACGACCGGGCAGTCGGCGAATTGGGTTGTCGAGGGATAAAACTTGCGCTCAGCTACCAAGCGGTAGACCCGTTGAGCGACGCCGCGTTCCGTCTCTTTGACCGGCTCCAATCAGATGGGCTGCCCATAGTATTTCACAACGGAATGTCGGCTTCACCTGACGCCGTCCTCAGATACGCCCACCCTCTGGCGATGGACGAAGTCGCCATCGCCTTCCCGCGCCTTAAAGTGGTCCTCGCCCACACATCGCACCCCTGGTACGAAGATTGCATGGCCGTCGTCCGCAAACACCCCAACGTCTACACCGACATATCCGGCATGCCGTCGCGACCATGGATGGCCTGGCGAGCCATGCGTGTCTTCCACGAATTCTCCGCAACCCACAAGATGCTCTTTGGATCAGACTGGACCCTCTGGACTCCCCAAGAAACAATGGACGGCCTGCGAGCAATCCCCCGATTCGCCAAAGAACATAACCTCCCTCCAATCCCCGAGCACGAAATCGAAGCCATCATTAACCGCGACTCCCTGTCCCTCCTCGGTTTGGAATGAACAACCATGAACTCAGAGCGACCACTCATAATCAATCGCGCCAAACAAAAACTGAAGGCCGGCGAACCAATATTCGGAGTAAACATCTTCGAGGCGCTCACTCCATCCATAGTCAAAATCGCCGCCAACGCCGGTTCCGATATGTTGATGGTTGACGCCGAACACGCCCTTAACGACGACGGCCGACTTTCCCTCTTCCTCACCCTCGTCCGCGACAACGGCATGGCTCCTGTAGTCACCGTCATCGCCCCCGAACGCGCATTGGTATCCCGAGTCCTCGACGCCGGCGCGATGGGTATCATCCTCTCCCACTCCGAGACGCCCGAACAGATGAAACACCTAGTTCGCTGGGTCAAATACGCACCCGAAGGCGAACGCGGCCTAGCCATGGGCGCCAACGCCGGCTACGACAACTCAGACGTTGCCCAGTACTGTCGAGAAGCCAATGACGCCACCCTCATTCTGCCAAAGATCGAATCACCCCTCGGCGTCGAGAACGCGGGCGCCATGATGGACGTCGAAGGAATAGACGGCGTAGTCTTCGGCCCAGGTGACCTATCCGCCAAAATGGGGCACCCTGGCCAATGGGAACACCCCGACGTCCTCGCCGCGATCAACAGTGTTGTTGATGCCGCGATCGCCCGCGGACTCGCGGTCGAGCCGCCAGTGATGCCTGCTGGTCGCGCTGAATACGAACGTGACCTTAGGCGTGGTGCCCGCATCTTCGGCGCCACACGTCAAACCGAATACGATCTCTACAGGGATGCGTTGTACCTCGTCCTAGCCGCCTATCGCTAAGCAAGTAAATTCACAACGCCATGCTCGCAACTTCGTCGCCGAGTTTGGCAATGATCTCGTCAATGCCGATCGCACCAAGGTTGTCTCCTGACCGCGTCCGCAACGCAGCAGAATTCGCCTCGATCTCCCGGTCACCGACAACCAACATGTAGTTGATCTTCAGCAACTGCGCGTTCCGTATCTTCGAGTTCATCCGTTCGCTCGCGTCGTTGACCTCAACTCGCAAACCCGCCTTTCGCATTCGATCCGCGACCGCGTACGCGTAGTCGTTATGCCGATCGGCAATCGGCACCATCATCGCCTGCGTCGGGGCCAGCCACAACGGCAAATTGCCGCCCAAGTGCTCTATCAAGACCCCGATGAATCGCTCCAATGAGCCCAACATCGCGCGGTGGATCATCACCGGCCGCTCGCGCTCGCTCTCCGAATTCACGTACTCAAGGTTGAATCGTTCCGGCTGGTTGAAGTCGATCTGTACCGTACCCAATTGCCACTCGCGACCGAGTGCGTCCGGAACGAACATGTCGATCTTCGGGCCGTAAAACGCACCTTCACCCTCGGCGGTCTCGAACTCTCCCCCGCGATTCTTCAAAACCGATTCGAGCGCCGACTCCGCGCGGTCCCACTGCGCATCTGAACCCACCCGTTTCTCGGGACGCAACGACAACACGAAACGCGTCGAATCAAACCCGAACACTTCGTAGCTCTCATTCAACATGTCGATGAAGCCATTGACCTCATCGGCGATCTGATCCTCGGTACAGAAAATGTGTGCATCGTCCTGTGAGAATGACCGGACCCGTGTCAATCCTTGCGTGACTCCCGACAGCTCGTATCGATGCAATCGCCCAA
Source organism: Dehalococcoidia bacterium (assembly GCA_965232825.1). Taxonomy (GTDB): domain Bacteria; phylum Chloroflexota; class Dehalococcoidia; order Lucifugimonadales; family Lucifugimonadaceae; genus Bin127. Next base: position 2,346,724 of record OZ247429.1, read on the forward strand.
AGTCGGCATAACGTATCGGCAGTTCTCGATACGAGTGCAACGACTTCGAATACAACACTGCGTGCGACGGGCAGTTCATCGGCTTCATGCCATACTCCTGCTCATCGATCTCGAGCATGTACATGTGCTCGATGTAGTTGTCGTAGTGCCCCGAAGTCTTAAACAAGTCTGTCTTAAACAACTGAGGGGTTATCACCTCGTCGTATCCGTACCTGTCGTACAAACCGCGTACGTAATCGAAAAGCTTGTTGTAGACAAACGCGCCCTTGGGACGGAAAAACGGGTTTGCCGGCGCCACCTGATCGAAAAAGAACAACCCCATCTGTGCGCCCAACCGACGATGGTCCCGTTGTTGCGCCTGCTCACGTTGCTTCAGATATACCTTCTGCCTGTCGCGCGACTCCCAAGCCGTGCCGTAAATCCGTTGCAGCATCGGGTTCGCTTCACTACCGCGCCAATACGCGCCAGCCGCCGACAACAACTTGAACGCGGATATCCGCCCAGTAGATTCGACGTGCCCACCACGACAAAGGTCGTCGAACGCTCCATTCGAATGGCTCGTGAACGTAACCTTCTCATCCTCCGGGATCCCGTCGATGATCTCCTGCTTGTACCGGTTGTCCGCCACCAACACTCGCGCCTCATCCCGCGAGACCTCCCGCTCCACGAACGGAGAGTTTGCGCGAATCGATGCCCGCATCTCATCCTCGATTGCCTCGAGGTCCTCGGGTGTAAACGGGCGCGCCACATCAAAGTCATAGTAGAAACCGTCCCGAATCGGCGGTCCGATCGTCAGCTTCGCCTCTGGGAACAACTTCAACACTGCCTCCGCCAATACGTGTGCCGCCGAATGCCGCAACGTATCACGATAATCCGATTGTTCCTCCGGGCTCATGTCCCGAAATCTGGTTCGCTTCTTACCGTCGTTCTCGCCACCACCGTCATTCCCGCGAACGCGGGAATCCACTGGGCTCGGGTGGTTACTAGATTGTTCTTGTCGTTCGTTGTCTGCCATGTCGCTTACCTGTGCGGAGTCAAATATTGAGGCGACGGGCGAATGCGAAGCAACATCACCGACGAGGCACGGTTACTTCGAGTAGACAATTTGAGCCCCGTCGCCAAGGGATCGTGGGATTAGGCGCGGGGCCGGGAGAGATTTAACCGGCCCGCGCCATCATAGTGAGGGTACGGCGCCATCGAAGGTCGCCCTCACTAGCGATGCGCGTTGTGTACCTGTTAATCAATTGTCAAACCTGATGTTCTTCAAGAGTGGTGGGCGATGGAGGATTCGAACCTCCGACCTCGTCGATGTCAACGACGCGCTCTAGCCAACTGAGCTAACCGCCCAAGCCTAGTCTGATGGGTTCAGATTATATATCTGACCGGAAATTGGACCCTGACCGACTGTTGCGGAAACAAAAGAAATGGCGCGCTTGGCGGGATTTGAACCCACGACCTCAGCCTTCGCAGGGCTGCGCTCTATCCGCTGAGCTACAAGCGCGCGGTATGCATATAAAGGTTATCACCGCGACTCGGCGAACCGACATGGCACGAAAGATGGTGCCGAGGGCGGGAGTCGAACCCGCACGTCCTTGCGGACACTACGCCCTGAACGTAGCGCGTCTACCGTTTCGCCACCTCGGCACGAGTACCACGCACGAAAACGCGGTAATGAACTCAATACTAATTGCCAAATGAACCCATCAGATATCCAGCCGCTGCCTCTGCTCGTCCGCTGGAAGAGGGCTGTATTGAGGGCATCGCGAATAGCCCAGAGGACACCTTATCCACTATGTGGGCGACCCGGCACTTACGCGTAAAGATCAGCAGTACCACCGACCAATCCCAGATGTCAGCAGACGTTTGTCCCTATTCCTCAGCAAGGCACTAAGACACGCCGGGCAAGGAACTCCACTCCACGATTTCTTCATCGACGGCCGTTGCCTCCGGGTCAATCGGTGTTTTCAACGCGCAACGGTTGGGATGTTCGCGATGGATCTCAAGGGCGTAGCTACCGCCGTGTCCGTGAACACGATTAACCTGAGCCAAGCCAAGCCGCTCTCGTTTTTCGGATCTGAATTGCGAAAAACGGCAACGATCGCGGCGTGTGCGCGCGAATCGGTACTGATGCTAAACTACTGTGACGCAAACAGACTTCGTTAAGGAGGAGTCAGGATGTTTAACTTGAAAAATATAGTCCTCGTGCTACTGGGCGTCGTCAGTCTGACGGCAGTAGCATGTGGCAGCGAGACGATCGTCGAGGTGACCGTCGAACGCGAGGTCATCCGTACCGTAGAGGTGGAAGTCCCGGTCGAGATCGAGAAAGAGGTGGTGCGCGAAGTCGTGAAGGAGGTAGCGGTCGAAGTTCCCGTCGAGAGGGAAGTCGTACGCGAGGTCGTAAAAGAAGTGCCGGTCGAGGTCGAAAAGGAAGTCATCCGTGAAGTCGTAAAAGAAGTCGCGAAAGAGGTCCAAGTCGTCGTAACTGCCACCGCTCAGGTCACCTCCATCGACGCACCCGTCATGAAGGTTGATATCGAAGGTGTCTCGCGCGGCGCAGGCGACGACGTTGAACCCTCTGGCGTGTTGGTTGCCGCTATCGCTAACTCATACTTCATGAACTCCAGCCCGCGTTACTGCCCGGCGTGTTCGGTCACTGCCAGAACGGGAGCCACTGAGACGTTGCTAGAAGCGGTACGCGCTGACGACGGCACAGTAGCTCTAGGTCCATTGCTCGCCAGCGACTGGACGATGTCGGACGACGGTGTTTCCTATACCGACTTCACGTTGCGAGAAGGCGTACAGTTCCACGGTGGCTACGGCGAGATGACAGCCGCCGACGTCGCGTTCTCATGGAACGATGCCAACCCTAAGATCCAGCCCGACAGTATCCACGACACCGGGGGAGACCTCGCCAACTTGGTGCAGGAAGTCGAAGTTATCGACGACTACAAGGTCCGATTCCATTGGGTATCGTTCGGTGGTCACGCACTATTACAGTACGTGAGTAATTTCTGGGAGGGTATCTCGATCTTCTCCCAAGACTTCTTCAACGAAGTCGGTCCAGAAGGGATGCGTACGCAATTAATCGGTACCGGGCCTTTCGAAGTGGATCAATGGATCCAACATTCTGGTGTCTTCCTGAATGCGGTCGATAACCACTGGCGAAAACGGCCATACGTTGAGCGGGCAAACGTGCTTCATATCACTGAAGCAAGCACCCGCAAAGCGATGCTGAAAACTGGGCAAGCTCAGATCGGCGAACTTCCGTTGACCGACTGGAACGAGATGTTTGAGGAAGGCTACTCGCAGGCTCCTGAAGGATTCTGGGGTGACAGTTCGTTCGTATTCTCAGGCAACTACTGGGAAGACAAACTCGCCATCGGCGGCGACCCATTCACGAGTGACGAAGCTGGCGATCTGTTGTTCAAACCGCCACTAGACACTTCGCTGCCTTGGATTGGCGACCCAGCCATTCCCGAGACGATGGAGAGCTCCAAGAAGGTCCGCACCGCCATGGCGATGGCAATCGACCGCGAAAAGTTGATGACCGCGTTGACCGACGGTTATGGGCGTGTCTCCTACGCTCCCGGTTGGGACACTAACCATCCGTTCTACAAGAGCGATTGGGACATCCCGTATGACATTGACGCGGCGAAGGCGCTATTGGCGGAAGCCGGGCACGCCGATGGCTTCGACGTTGAATGGTGGGCCGGCCCCGCAGCCGGTTCCGGCGAATCGATACAGGAAGCCATTGGAATCGAGTGGTTGGCAAACCTGAACATCAACAGCACGTTTGACAAGCAGAACTACTCGTCTTTCCGACCATCTTTGGTTAATCGGACGAACAAGAAGATCTTCTTCAGTGGTGGAGATGCCTGGGCACCTCCGACCTGGCCAAAAGACCTGAACGCCACGTCGCTGTCGCGACCTGGCGGCTACAACCGCGCTATGGAGATTCCGATATTCGCCGAAACTCACCTTGCGATGGCTGGTGAAGCGGATCCCGCGAGATTGCGTGAACTGGTCACAGCGATGTTCGACTGGAACCGCGAGTGGATGGTCTGGGTTGGCGTATACCAGAGCCCGGTTGCCACGCTGTACAACCCGAACTTGATATCGGAATGGCAGATGCTACCGGAAGGCAAGGGAGTGCTCGGTCGAATGAACAGCTTGGAGTGGGTACGGCTCGCCAACTGAACCTATTCACAAGCTGAAACTACCCGAATTGCGCTCAGAGAACCAGGGGCGGTTGATCCAACCGCCCCTGGTTCCACGCATCTGAACCCATCGCGTTTAACGGGCCATAAATGCAGCGTTTCATAATCCGCAGAATCTTCGCTTCTTTGGTCGCGATGTTTCTCGTCACGATCATCGTATTCTCGCTGTCTCGTCTAGTCGGCGATCCTTTGGCCATGCTCGTGTCGGAGGGCGGTTACGGCATTTCTGAAAGTGCCCTCCAAGTCCAACGCGAAAAATTACATCTCGATAAACCGGTGCCGTTGCAATACTATTTCTGGTTGATTGACGTGTTGCGCGGCGATCTAGGGCATGATCTCTCGGACGGTTTCCCCGTAGCTCAGAAAATTCGAGAGAAAATCGCTCCTACCGTCCAGTTAGGCGTTTCGGCTTGGATCTTGGCTACTGTCTTTGGTATCGCTTTCGGCATGATATCTGCCGTTAAACGCGGCTCGCCTATCGACTACGCCGTACGCCTGATCGCCAACCTCGGCATCACGCTTCCTGCCTTTTACGTCGGGATCATGGCAATCCTGATATTTGCCGTAACCCTTGACTGGGTCCCGGTAACCGTCATCGGAACCATCGGGTCCGAAAATCCCTTTGATCAGTTCAAAGCCATGATTCTCCCGGTAATAACCTTGGCTTGGGGTGCTGCCGCAGGGTATATGCGCTTGATGCGTTCTGCGATGCTTGAAGTCCTCGATTCCGAATACATCAAACTCGCTAGAGCCAAGGGCGTAGACGCGCCGAAGATCATTTGGAAACACGCCCTGCGAAACTCTCTTATCGTTCCGATCACAGTCTCGGCGTTGTTGCTTTGGAACTTCGTCACCGGAACCGTCGTGGTCGAAGCTGTGTTTGCATGGCCGGGCATTGGATTGCTCGCCATCGAAGCGGTAGTTAACAATAACTTGAACCTCGTCGTAGGGACAACGCTCCTTGTGGGAGTCGTGCTGATCGCAGCGAACCTCGTCGCCGACTTGCTTTACGTCCTCGTTGACCCGCGTATCAGGCTGAGCTGACCCTCATGGCGACCGAACACCAGATACCGGAATATGCTCTAACTGGCACTTCGTTGCCAGCACCCGTGCGGTCTGTTTTGCGCGGCCCAATCGCCGTCTACGACTTTCTGCGAAGGTATCCGATAATTTGGGCGGTTGTATTCGCGTTGCTGGTAGTTTTAGCTGCATTCGCACCGATGATCGCTACACACGACCCGATCCGAGACGCCGACTTCACTCGCGTTCGTAATCCACCGATATGGCTAGAAGGCGGTACCTCAGAATTCTGGCTCGGAACAGATCAAGTAGGACGCGACATCTGGAGCCGTCTGCTATACGGCGGGAGAGCCTCGCTTATGGTCGTTGCAGTTGGGATGACCAGCGGGATGATCATCGGTACCTCACTGGGACTCGCCGCTGGCTTCATCGGCGGAATCGTCGACGAAATCATAATGCGCCTTGTGGATGCTTGGATTGCATTACCATTCATCATGATTGCCCTAGTCATCAAAATTGTGCTTGGAACTTCATTCACGATCATGTTCTTGATCCTGGTACTGATCTCTTGGGTCGGATTCGTTCGACCCATAAGAGGGGAGGTCCTATCACTACGTGAACGTGACTACGTCGCCTCCGCCCGTGTCGCCGGCGCCTCGGGCTTTAGGGTTGCCGTGCGGCACATTCTGCCCGGGGTCAGTAGTACCGTCATCGTTCTTGCAACTCTTGGCGCCGGAGGACTGGTTCTTGCCGAAGCGACCCTCTCATACCTCGGCGTCGGCATTCCGCAACCAACGCCAACATGGGGCAACATGATCTCGGACGGACGTAGCTTCCTTGATACCGCGTGGTGGATCTCGACGATGCCGGGGATCGCGATATTCCTGCTGGTGTTGTCGCTGAACTTTATCGGCGACTGGCTGCGCGACCGATGGGATCCCAAGCTGCGGCAGTTGTGAACGCGCCGAGTCTGGTGGCGATTGGGCATGTGACGTGGGATGTGTTGTCTGGAATCCCTCTTAATCTCCCCTTGAGAAGGGGAGAAAGTGAAGGAGTACCACCCGGTGGTGCGGTGGCGTTCGCTTCTGCGACTGCGAGGAGTTTCGGTGTTAGCGTGGGAGTAGTGACCTCGTGTGCGGGTGACTATCCGATTGCGGACATCGTTGATGCGCCTGACAGGTGTGTACGGATCCCTTCAGACGACACGTCGACTTTTGAGAATCGTTACGACGCGCACGACGATCGAGTGCAGGTGCTCCATCACCGGGGAGGCGACATTTCGGTCGGAGACATACCGGAGGCATGGCGCAGTCCCGACATGCTCTTCGTCGGCCCGCTGACTCAGGAATTGCCGGTTGACTGCTTGAGTTGGTTTCGACCGCGTGTCTCGTGCGTTGTCCCACAGGGTTGGTTGCGGTCATGGACCGAGCCGTTGCCGTCGTTGGTTGAGGTGTCGAAATCGCCGCCGGCGGGGATGGGTGCTGGGTGGGACATCTGCGTGGTTTCGGAATCGGAGGTTGAGGACCGAACCCTCGTCGAATGGCGAGAGAAAGCAATATGTTTGGTCGTGACGAAGGGGAGCGACGGCGCGGCGCTGTACACGGGTGCACAGAACGAACCGGTGTCGGTGCCTCCGTTCGCGGGGATGATCGAGGGATCTGGGACAGACACTACGGGAGCAGGCGACGTTTTTGCGGCTTCGATGCTGATCCGCTACGCCGCTACCGGTGATGCCGAAACCGCGGCCAGATACGCGTCACTCTGCGCCGGACTGTCCACTCGGGCTGCGAGTTGGAGCGCGGTGGAAACGCCACCGGCAGCGTTGATAGCTACGCTTACGGGCTAAGCCGGAAAGGCGGATAACGATCCGTGGTCAGCAATAACGCGTACGCGGCGACACGATTCCACCACCGACCAACGCCTACTACAAAATTGAACATCCCCTCGGGGTACTTGCCAGTGATGATGATCGCAAACCACGCGATGACCGTAATCACAAATGCCACGATCCCCAAGATGATCAAGACTATGTAGTGTGGGACCGCCAACAACCACTTGACCAACGGCAAGAACCGGTTCAGATCATTCTCGGCATCCGGGTACTCGATGTCTAGGTGCACCGACTGGTGATCGTCGGTCGATGGATACTGGTCGACCAGTAAAGCCGCGTAGGCGGAGACCCTTGACGCAAATCGGGCAGCCTCCAGCAAGAAATTGAAGACCCACCGTGGATACTTCTTGCGGAACAGCATCATCAGGAACACGCCAACCCCGAGTGACGGAATCCAGATCTGCTGCTCTGGACCACCTTGCCAATACGCACCCCACACAGAAGTGCCGGTCAGTGGCAAGGTCAAGATGGCAGCCACGATCACAATGGGAATCATCATTATGATCCTGAACAGCGTCGTCAATCGATTTCGCGACCCATCCCCATAATCGATGCTGAACTGCACCGGATAGTCATTGTTCATGCCTGTCTCCTCGCCGATAGTCGGAGCGCTTGACAGATTAGCACCGTTCAAACGTTCAATGCGACCATTTCCAGTCAACTTTCCACACACCTTACCACCATTTGAGTTATGTCAGGATTGCATTTCACATGCATCCAGACCCGCGCATCCCCCTATCGTTTCCGTCGATCTTGGCGACAATAGACGCGTCTATGTTTTAACTTACGAACGAACGCAATGAATCTGGCAGATGGAGTTAGTCTGATGAACAAACTGGGTAATCGAGCACAAGCCGTTGCGGAATTGTTGAAGGCGAAGGGCCAGACGATCGGGGTTTCTGAGTCGTCGGGAGGCGGATTGATTTCGGCGTGTCTTCTGGCAGTGCCCGGAGCTTCGGCGTATTTCATTGGTGGCGCAGTGACGTACACGCGAACATCTCACCGGGCCTTCCTTAGTGTGCCAGATGATGCTTTAACGGGTATCAGGTCATCAACGGAGGAGTACGCTGCGCTCAACGCGCGGGCGGTGCGAAAAGCATTGGAAACAACATGGGGTCTCGCCGAGACGGGTGCGAGCGGGCCGACAGGCAACCGCTACGGCGATGCCGCGGGTCACACCTGCGTCGCGGTTTCGGGACCGGTCGAAAGATCGATCACGCTGGAAACCGGGGATTCGGACCGAGAGGCCAACATGTGGGTGTTCGTCGACGCGGCATTCGGGCTGTTGGAAGAATGTCTAAAGGAAGCTGATTGATCGGCTATACGGTCACACCCGGCATCGTCATCGAAACTGTTTTGGACGTTGGTTTTCTTGCACTAGGCGTGCTGTCTCGACGATTCGCCGCGCGCGAGTCGCGTCACGTTTGGCGGTCAGAATCCACTCTAAGGTGGATCGTTTTACCCACCGAGGGAACGCCTCGAAATTTGGAGCGGAGCCGGAATGTTCGGCGAATGCGATTTCTAAGTCGGCCGGGATTTCGAGTTTTTCGACGGCGTCGAGCGCGTTCCAAGTGCCGTCGCGTTTCGCCGCTTCGACTTTGGCGATTCCTGGCGGCATCATCAACCCGGCTTTCGTTAACTTTGCGACGCGGTCTTTATTCGATCTCGACCAATTAGAACCATTGCGGCGAGGCGCGAACCAGAGCATGGTACGTTCATCGTCGAGCGATTTGGTGCGGCTGTCGATCCATCCATAACAGAGCGCCTCTTCAACCGATGCGTCGTAGCCAATTGACGGACTACCGCTCGCTTTCTTATAGGTCACCAGCCAAACGCCATCGTCGCGCATGTGGTTCTCGGCGAGCCAGGAGCGCCATTCGCCGCGGGTATGACATTGAACGGAGTTTGTAGGGACGGTCAATATGTACATCCTTCTCGCGTCACGTCATCTGACGTTTTACCAGATCTCGGAACGGACCCTTGATGTTCGCCAGTTCGTCGAATCTCCCTTGTTGCACAATCCGTCCCGACTGCAAGACAAGTATCCGCTCGGCCTTGCGGATGGTCGACAGCCGATGGGCCACAACAATCCGAGTCGCCGCGAGGCTCTCAATGCCACGCATTACCTCCGCCTGACTCCTAGCATCCAACCAGCTTGTCGCCTCGTCGAGAAACACGATGCGTGGGCGACGAACCAATGCCGCCGCGATACGAACGCGTTGCGTTTGACCGCCTGAAAAGGTAGAGGAACTATCCGTGACGGGTGTGAACATCCCCATCGGCATCGCCGCGATCTCTTCGTCGACGTTCGCTAAACGCGCCGCGCGCCAACCGTCCTCGATCGTCAAGTCACTGCTCGTTCCGATGATGTTGTCAAGAATGTCGCCGGGTTTTAGTGCACCATCCTGCGTCACGACCCCGATTTGGCGCCGAACGGATCTCCGGTCGAGGTACGCGAGTTCGCGCTCATCGTAGTAAACAGCACCTGATTTGGCATCTTCGAGACCAAGGGCGAGACGTAGCAAAGTGCTTTTGCCAGAACCGGACTCGCCCACGATTGCGACGAATTCGCCCGGCCGCACTTCGAACGAAACATCGTCGATGATCAGCGGACCCTCTTCAGAGTAGCCGAAGCTCACGTGATCGAAGCGGATCTGTCCCTCCAGATTGACCAGACGATCAATCATGCCCCCGGTCAATCCCATCTCCTTGCCGTATCCGCCGTGCGACCGCTGCGGTATCTCATTGAGTATCGGTTTCACCTGCTCGTATCCGGGCACGATCGCCGCGATTGATTCGATCGAGCTACTCAAACGACGAATCGCCGCATAGAAAATCATCGCCGCCGTATAGACGACGAGAAAATCACCGATCTCCGTAGGCTCGATCCCGGTCCAGAGTGCGGTGCCGAATAGCATCGCCACCGCTAAAAACGGCAACGCCGCTCCCAACGCCATCAAGTGCTCCCTCAATCTCCCGATCCGCATGCTCAACAATTGCTGTTGCCGGTACATCCTCGCCCACGATGCGAAGGCCGAGGACTCGGCACCGGCGGAACGCAATTTGCTCAGACCATTGATGAATTGGTACAAATCACCGCCCAAATTACGCGCGACTTCGAAATGTCGCCGCAACGGATCGATTTGTAGGTAGCCGATGATTGCTGTGACCGTCAACGATCCGAGCCCGAGAATCATGTTCAACCACGCCAGCGTTGTGTCGTAGAGAAACAGCAACCCAAAGGTCGGGAGGAGAAACACGACTGTCAGCAATGAGTTGGCGACCACACCAGATATCTGGTCCCGCGACTGATGAAACACCGTTAATCGTGATGCCAAATCGCCGGCGGTATACCGATGGACGAAACTGGGCGATAAGGATAACAGTCGATCCCAAACCGCCGCCGCGCCTCGTGCTGTCGCTCGCCCCTCCAGTCGCATCATGGCAGTTCCGTGCAGCATTTGCATAGCCGTGGCAATAAACGCGGTCACCAGCAATATCACGGAAATCTGGATCAACATGTCGTTCGCTGCCGAAGGGAGCACCCAATTTGCCAGCTCCCCGATCGCGATTGCCGGACCGAGTACCAACAAACTCGCAAGAAGACCCGTAACTGCAATCCAGCCAAGATCGATGCCCATGTTCTTGCCGACAAACCGCATTAATCCGCGCGCGTTGATCGGTTCGTCTATGGGCAACGGTCTGATGAAACTCCATGCGATGGTGTCAATCGTCTCGGCGACATCGGCGTTAACGGCCTGTGAACTTCCCGAAATCGGGTCAACCGCGCGATATCTACCCCCGATTACTGGGCCAAACGAACTGGGCAATAGAGCGATTGGAGCGCTGTCCTGTTTTCGGATTGCGAGCACTGGCCCACTATCTCCCAACCACCATCGATCCTCTTTGGCCAGTCTGATCTGACGGAAACGAACTCTCGAAACGTTCGCGATATCGCGCATTGAGTACTCCGCTTCCGCGGCGCTCCTGTCACTCTGCGGTGCCCGGAACTCGATGCCATCGTAATTGCCTACCAAACGCATGGCGTTGAGCAGCGCCGACATCCCGCTCAAGCGTGTGTCGCGTTCGTCGGTTAAGACGCCAAACAGGTCGCGCCGCGCGGTATCTGCATCGACACGACGGTGACTTGTGCGTGAGAACTGTGCATTGGCCTCGTCGGCGAGCAACAACAGGCGATTCAACTGTTCAGCACCCAATATCAAACGGTGGAACTCGCTCAACGCCGCCAGGATCAGTCCAGTCTCGGTCAGTTCTAGAGACGTCATTCCAACAACCTTGGTGGGACGCGCAATCGTCAACCATGTCGCCGAAGTCAGTGGTGCTAATCCCACCCCTACTGACAAAACCTCTTCAGTCCCCAAATAAAACCCGTTTTCTATTGCTGCCCATGTCAAACTCTCAGGTTGCGTAGACAACACAGTGCCGGTGTCAATGTTTGATTCATCCCCGGCACGCAACAGCAAATCAGTCCAAGGTCGAGGTGCAATTGGTTGTGCAACAGATTCGGCAAACGAAGTGATCCAGGAGTCGACTTGTGCGGCGAAATCGACATGTGCGGCGTTGGTCAGCAATGTTTCGGAACTGATGCGACGTAGTTTAGTACCTGGTAATCCCTTGGCATGTGCAACCAGCGTGGTCCCACCTGCATCGAATCCGAATACGAGGCGACCTTCGTCGGCACGCAGGATGTGCTTGGGGGTGGTGGATGGCACACCGTTTTCTTGCTCAATCAAAAAGACATCGAGTGCACCTTGCTCCACAAACCACAACTCACCTGGTGAGCAAAGATCGATCGGCATATTGCCGGCAGATTCCATGAGCACCCCAAGTGAAATCGCCACGGACTTCGGATCTTTTTGTTTGGGTTCATTCATTCTTGGTTAACTCGATCGAAACGTCGCGCACGGGGATGCCTCACTGCGCGTCGATCAACTCGTAGTAGAGGCCGCCCTTGTCGGCAATTAACTGTTCGTGCGTACCGCGTTGCACCTCATTGCCGCCATCCAGCACGATGATTTGATCGCAGTCGCGGATCGTACTCAAGCGATGAGCGACGATCAAACTTGTGCAACCGCGCCGTCTTAGCGCGTCATCGATCCTAAACTCGCTCGCGGCGTCCAACGTACTTGTGGCCTCATCGAGGAGCAAAACCGAGGGGTTGTTAATCAAAGCTCTGGCGATCTCGAGGCGCTGACGCTGACCGCCGCTGAAGTTCCTGCCTCCTTCTGCAACAAGAGAGTCGTATCCTGATGGACGCTTAATTATCTCTTCGTGGATCAACGCGTCGGTGCTCGCAGCAACCAATTGATGGTCAGTCACGGTTGGATTCCACAAAGTCAAGTTTTCACGAACAGAGGCCGAAAAGAGCATTATCTGCTGGTCTACCGTGGCGACCGATCCGGTCATCACGTGTCTGGGGACCGCGATGCGAGGTACCCCGTCGAACAGTATTTTCCCGGCCCACGGTGTGAATTCACCACTCACCAACCGCAACAGTGTGGATTTGCCAGAGCCGGTCGGACCGATGATCGCGACGCGTTGACCCGATTCGATTGTTAGGTTGAAGTTTTCAATCAATGGCGGGTGATTGGGCCTGAAACCAAAAGTCACGTCGCGAAGTTCAATCCGCCCAGCGAGCCGCAACCTTCCGCGCAATGTCGCGATTTTTCGCGGCTTCGCATAGTTCTCGGTGTCGAGGTTTTGGTCCACTCTCGCGCTCATTACATCGTTGATTCGTTGAAGATCTGCCTCCAACATTTGGAACGAGTCCGTAAATCTGACGAACGTCCCAACCGGCGTCAAGAAACTTACCGTCACCGTATAGAAACCAATGAATTGACCTAAAGTCAAGTCGCCAGAGATCACCCGCCAACCGCCGAAACCAAGCACCAGCGCGGCACCGACGAGAGTGAAAAATCTGGGCATCGCAGCGATTACGAATCCCAGCTCAGCGAAATTCTGTCTGGCCACCAATTCCCGGGCTTGAAATCCAGTCATACGGGTGAAAAAATCCTGTTCGGAACCAGTGGCGGTCAGATTGTCGATGTTTCGCAATCCGAATACTCCGGTGCCGTAGAGAAGTGCTTGTTCGCGTCCGAGTTGCCGATTTCGGTCGGAACGAATAGTTGAAACGATACGCATCAATCCAACGTTGGCGATGGTCAATGCAGCCACAAGTAGTGCAAGGAGCGGGTCGAAATAGATCATGAGGCCCAAAAATAGAACGCTCATCACCAATTCAACCAATACGCCGACTAAGTCGTTGGATACCTTCGCGGCAACTTTATCGGCCGATCTTACGCGCGTCGCTAGATCGCCTGCGTAACGGTGCGCAAGGTACTGCGCGGGCAATCTGAATAATTTTGCCAACAGACGATCTGCGTGAACCACCGACAGTCGAATTGCAAGCCGGCGCAAGACGATCTGTCGGAGCAACGTGAGGAGATAGACCAACACCGCAGCGCCCATCGCCGTCACAACCAATAAGTAACCGATCGTGTGCACGTCACCGGTGATAACGTTGTCGACGAACGCACTCAACATTAGCGGCACCGCTAGTCCCGGTATAGCCAGCAGCAACCCGCAAATAGCGACGTATATGAGGGGTGCCTTAACGTCGCGTAACCACGGCCAGATGTTGCGGAAGATGCCAGGTGGTGATCCGCCCGCGGTAAAATGCGGACCGGGTTCCACTGTCAGCGCGACGCCAGTGTAACTTTGTCCGAATGTCTCTTCGTCGACGATTCGTCTGCCATTGGCCGGATCATTCAAGTAATATCTGCCAGATTGGATGTGCTCCAACACGACGAAATGATTGAACTCCCAAAAGAGAATGGCGGGTAGTTTTATCTGTTTGAGGCTCGCTACCGAGTTGCGCCAACCAGCGATCTTCAATCCGTATCGCCTCCCGGCGGCTACGATGTCGGCGGCATTGGAACCGTCGCGGCTAACGCCGCACGCCGACCTCAACTCTTCTGTTGAAACCCACCGGCCGTAGTAGCCGAGAATCGCACCTAAGCATGCCGCTCCGCACTCTGAGATTTCAAGCTGGGGGAAGAGCGGTGTTCGCAGGGGCAAATTGAATACGCGGCGTACCAAATTCCGAAACATATCAAAGTTCAATTCCGCTGTGGCCTAAGGAAGAATAACGCTCATTGGTGAACCCCGTTCGTAAGTGATCCTGGCGTTACATGTAGAGCCGTCGGCAACTTGAGCGCCAAGTTGGTCGCGCAACCCAAGTTTGACGAGATGCATCTGGTGTTGGCCGCTGAGACCGAGATCGGAAAGCCAATCGGGCGGATGAACTGGCGTGTTCGAAATCTCAACGACGTCAGCTACGACGACATCGCCGCCAGTGGCGATCGCCGAATACGTGCCGACGCGAGCCTCCATTCCAAGCTCAATTCTTCGCGCGTTTTCCGAAGATACCAATGCCACTGCTTCGATCATCCCTGGATCAGCAGTTCTGACTATAGCAATGACGTCGTTTGGTTCGACGGCTCGCCCGATAAACAGTTCGTGGGCCATCACTTCACCAGCTACGTTACTCACAATCAACTGTCCCTCAGATCTGAGTGCGGCGAATTCGCGAAGATCGGTGCGAGCTAACCGCAGTTCATGATTTTCGACCGAATCCGTAACGTCCTCGAGGGCTTCTACTCTTGCCTGGGCGATACGAACCTGCCGATCGAGTTCGTTGGAATGCAAACGAGCCACAGGTTGGTCGACTTCGACCACAGAACCTACTTGGACGAAGATCTCGGCCACTCTTCCGTTTATTCCGGATGTGATTACGTTGCGATTTCCGGGGTACAAAAGCACACAGTCGGTGGATATGCCGCGTTGGATCTCGCCTAATGTCGCCCAGCCGATTAGGATGATGATCGCGACGAGAAGCCCCAATTGAATCAACCACTCATGCGGGGCGGTGACGCGCGGTAATCCGTCGATCGATTCGCGTTGCCCGCGGCGTGTGACCGCTTCATTGCGGTAGATGATGTTCGACTTCGCGGAGTTGGCCGTTTCGCTTGGCTGATTATTGGTGTATGAAGTACCGGGTGACACGATCGAGTCAGTCCAAACTCAGGTGGTTCATATAACGATGTTCAAAATAACCTTATTCGGATTTTCAACTTTTGACTAGTGATACATCATCCCGATAAGGCTAGTAACACATGGGCGAACCTGCCCGATCTTTGGGTGTCGTCTCGCCAACAGCCGAAACCCGCTTGAGGTTGTACCGAGATTGCGCAAGATGCCGACCAACGAGATTGTCGTAAACGATGTTGCGCTACGCCCACACTCTGTGGAGGAACGGCAATAGAGTTTGAGAATTCCATAATGTTCACTTGATTTTTTCTGAATCTCAAATTGGCATTCAGTGCCTCCGGGTGCGTTCAGCAAATTGCGATTATGACGTCAGTTTGTACATAGCGTCGACCAATGTCATTGGTGTAGACTAGGTTTCGAGCCAAATACCATACGAGATCAACCAAGAACTCATGAGGGGGAGTGTTCCCTTGGACGCGGATCCAAGACTTGAATTCGACTCGGAAGAGGAAGACCGCCCCAACGTCTTGAGAAGGGTTGAAAGCCACGTCCAAGGCCGGGTTTTGTCTGGATTGCTCGAATTGGTTCCGCTTCTGGTGACCATAATCGTCGTGGTTTACCTCATCAACGCGACCGATGAATTTTTCAGAAGCCTACCGTTCATCGAAGGCAAGCCTTGGGATTTTACTGGTATCGGATTAGTGGTGCTGGGTTTTATTTTCTACCTGATCGGCCTGTTAGCCCTTTCGAAGTTGGGTCGCGGTGTGTTGACTTTAGTCAGCAAGGTGATGCACTTCATCCCGGTGGTGAAGACTCTTTATGGTGTTACCCAACAAGCGATGGCTTCCGTAGGTTCTTCTGCGAATTTCAGCCGCGTCGTGTTTATCGAGTGGCCGCGTGACGGGATGGTGGCAATGGGATTCGTCACCGGGCGGGCTAGGGCGCCGGGTAGCGAAGAAGATCTGGTTTCCGTATACGTTCCCACGGTGCCGAACCCGACATCGGGTAATATGGCATTTGTTTTGGAAGACGACGTTGTCGAAACCGATATCACGGTTGAGGACGCAATGAAGCTGATCTTTTCAGGCGGCATCGTACTACCGGAATCGATCTCGATGGCAAGAATGCCTCGGCCTCCTCGGACCGCCGAGAGCTTTATTGGCAGGTACGATCGAGATGCATAACCGATGCCCTGACTCCAGCGGTTGCGCGGCTATAGAATGTACGCTCGCGCAAGTGCGAATGATGCGGAACCGTGAAATCTGAATTATCCTAGTTCTAAAGGGGTGTTGAACCGATGGAAATTAACACAGAACGAGTGGGCAATGCACTGATAGTAATGCCCAGCGAAAATCGAGTGGATGGCACGAACGCGCGGGATTTTCAAGTTGGTCTGGAGGAGGCGATCGATCAAGAGGATCGATCGGTCGTGTTCGATGCCGAGACGCTGACCTACATCAGTAGTGCCGGTCTACGGGCGATTTTGTTGGTTGTCAAGTCGATCAACCGGCAAGGTGGCAAATTCGCCGTGTGTTCGTTATCGGACCCGATCCGGGAGATCTTCTCGATTAGCGGATTTGACAACATAATTCCCATCGAATCTACTCGCGACGAAGCAATCGACGCCGTCAAGTGACCGTCTTTCCCGCCGACGCGAATCGCAAACCGGGGATAACCGACCTCAATAATTCCTCGAAACGCAGTTCTGAGAAAGTTGCCTAGTCTCGATGCGGAACACCACGAAAAAAATCCTGGTCGTGGACGACGAACCAGATCTCGAACCGCTCGTACTCCAACGAATGCGTCGGAACATCCGGCGCGGCGAGTACGAGTTTGTCTTTGCTCATGACGGAGTCGAAGCCCTCGAGATGCTGATGGCCGACAAGGAAATCGATATGGTTGTGTCGGATATCAACATGCCTCGCATGGACGGTTTGACGCTGTTGCAGCAGATCCAAGAAGTTACGCCGGACATTCGCGCCATCATCATTTCCGCTTATGGCGACATGGAGAATATCCGGACTGCGATGAACCGTGGCGCGTTCGATTTCGTGACGAAACCTCTCGATTTCCAAGACCTGAGACTGACGATCCAACGTACGCTGCAACATCTCGACGAGTGGCGCGACGCCTTACAGTCGAGAGACAAATTGGTTGCATTGCAAAACGAGCTTGACGTCGCAAACAACATTCAGCAATCCGTTCTCCCAGCGAGTTTTCCACTAAGCGATCAATACGAGATCTACGGATCGATGCAGCCGGCGCGCAACGTCGGCGGCGACTTTTTCGATGTTCAGATCTTGAGGGACGGCAAGATCGGACTAGCGATCGCCGATGTCTCAGACAAGGGAATGCCGGCCGCTTTGTTCATGATGTCAAGTCGAATGTTGTTGAAGGGGGCGGGTCAGAGGTTCGAACATCCGGGAGAGGCGCTGGCTGAAGTCAATGACTTGCTTGATGCCGACAACGAAGCAGCGATGTTCGTCACGCTATTTTACGCTATCTACGATCCTCAAACCTCGAATTTCTGTTACGCGAATGGTGGCCACAATGAGCCGATAGTAGTCCATCCGGACGGACGGACCACGATACTAAGTCCGACAGGTGGTACCGCACTCGGTATCCTGCCTGGACTTGAGTATCGCGAATCTATACTCAAACTCGAATCGGGCGATACGGTGATCCTCTACACCGATGGGATAACCGAAGCATTTAACGCTGAGGGTGAACTCTTCGGCATGGATCGACTTTGTCAGGTATTCCGAGATGGACAACCCACGAACGCCGAAGAAGCCAGCGCCATGGTGTTTGATGCGGTCGACGAATTCGCTGGCGACGAACCGCAATCCGATGATCAGGCGTGCTTGGTCTTTAGACACGCTTAATCACCCCGCCCCATGAGCGTACGAACTTCAGTCGAATTTATGCCTGAAATCAGCGAACTCGAAGCGATCCAGACAACTATTGGGTCGATTTCCGAGCAGGGCGAGTGGACGCCTGACCTGACCTATCAGATCGAGCTGATCGTCGAAGAACTTTGTATCAATGTCATTAACCACGGTGAAGTCGACGGTACCCAACCAATCAGAGTTGAGATTGAATCTGACGTCGATTTAGTAAAGATCGAAATCTCGGACAATGGGCGTGCGTTCGATCCGACAAAAGACGTAGCAACGCCATCGCAAATTACTTCGATCGAAAACAGCGAAATCGGCGGGTGGGGTGTGCATCTGGCGCACACGTTTTCGGATGAAATGCACTATCGTCGCGTCGACGACATGAACTGTTTGACACTCGTTAAACGGAGGACGGGTTGACAGTTCGCCGCCCTGTTATCGCTTTTTCAGGGTTGGCCGCGCTACGAGCGGCGATTGCAATTGTCTGCCTCGTCGCATTTCTAGGTTGTCGGAACTCCCATGAAGTCACTGTTTCGCCGATCGATCAGGGCGAAACTGTGCGGCAATTGGTTGTCGATGATTCGGGTTTGAGCTCGAGTCCAAATGACGCCAATCAACGTAACGGCATCACAGACGGAAGGATATTGTTCGGTCAATCGGCGGCTTTCACCGGCCCGGCGTCCGATCTGGGTGTAGGCATGCGAACGGGCATCTTGGTGGCGTTCAATGAAGCAAACGAGGCGGGCGGAATACATGGTCGTACGCTTGAGTTGGCGTTTCGCGACGACGCATACGAACCAGAAGCGGCAATCGCGAACACATCGGCACTGATCCAGGAAGATAAGGTTTTCGCGCTCGTTGGGGCCGTTGGCACTCCGACTTCGAGGTCTGCGGTGCCAGTTGCTGCCGCAGAAGGAGTTCCGTATGTTGCGCCATTCACGGGTGCCGAGTTCTTGCGAAGTCCAAGTTACGAACATATCTTGAACGTTCGCGCTTCGTACTACCAAGAGACGGCCGAGATGGTGAATCGTCTAATAACCGACCTAGGCATAACTCGTATCGCCGTGATGTATCAAGATGATTCATTTGGACGAGCCGGTTATCAAGGCGTGCGGATCGCATTGACCGATTTGGGAACGGAACCAGTCGCCATCGGAATCTACCCGCGCAATACCAAGGCCATCAAGACCGCACTATTGG
This sequence comes from Dehalococcoidia bacterium, assembly GCA_965232825.1. Classification (GTDB taxonomy): domain Bacteria; phylum Chloroflexota; class Dehalococcoidia; order Lucifugimonadales; family Lucifugimonadaceae; genus Bin127. The sequence continues at coordinate 2,366,019 of OZ247429.1, forward strand.
ACCTACGTCAGGGCGAACCAGAAGCAGTAATCATGATCGGTGCATATGAACCGGTAGCGCATTTGGTCTCTTGGGCTCGCCACACCGGCTTCAATCCGGAATTCATGACCGTGTCGTTCGTTGGCAGCAACGCCTTGGCGAGGGAGTTGGGGGAGCAAGGAAAGGGCGTTTATGTGACGCAGGTGGTACCCTTTCCTACGGACTCATCGGTGCCCATCGTTGCAGATTATCTAAACGCTCTCCGACTACACGCGCCGGGGGACGAACCCGGATTCGTTTCGTTAGAGGGGTACATTGCAGGAAGATTTGTAATCGAAGTTGTAAGAGGGTGTGGTCGCGACATCACGAGAGCTTGCTTCTTGCAGAATCTGCGCAATGGCCAGATAATTGACCTCGGCGGTTTTCCACTGCGTTTCGGCGAGAATGACAGCCAAGGTTCTAATGAAGTATTCCTGACCGTCATCGGCGAAGACGGAGAATACCATCCTATTGAGACAATGGTCGAACGATAACATTGATTGCTCAAGCTAGAGGACTGCTCGAAGGACGCTTCCGCCTGTCTGCGCAGATGTACGTGGGTATCGGGACGGCGGTCGCTTTGACACTCAGCGCTAGCCTAGTGGCATGGCTTTCATTTAACGCGATCGGGCACGCCAACAATCGAGTCCGAGAGGAGAGCGTTCCGGAGATGGTGGCTTCGTTCGGTATCGCTCAATATTCGGGTGTGCTGGCTGCGGCGGCACCTCGTTTGACCGCCGCGGTCACAACCGCGGAATTCGACCAAGTTGTGACCGAGATTGACGCCACGGCAACGCTATTCGAACAACAACTCGACTCACTGACGGCCGCGGGTGATGGCGGGCAGAGATTGGCCCGCATCAGACAGTACGCTGACCAACTTACCCAAAGTGTTGAGCAAATAAAAGCTGACAAACAGGAACTTTTGGATCTACACAATCGAACCACGGCCATCAGCATCGAACTGTCACTCTTGCAGCAAAGGCTGGATGATATTTTGATCCCGGCTATCGATGATCAGCTCTTTTATACGATGACCGGGTACAGTGACCTCGGTCGTGCACCTGCGTCGCAAAGTGAACATTTTTCGGAGACCGAGTTTTATCGCTACCGAAACGTAGCTGATCTACAGTCGGCTGCTAACAACGCGACCCAATTGTTGGCCAGTGCTTTTACCGTCTCCGATGCAGCGTTCATCGAGCCTTTAAGGGAACGGGCTGAGGCAGCTCGGAGTCGTATCGAACGTAGTCTCTCGGTGCTGCGAAGCACCGAATACGCGCAGGTTTTGACATTCATATTTGATCGGCTTTTCGAAGTTGCGCTCGGTGATGACAGTGGTTTCGAACTGCTGGCCCGCCAACACGAACTCGCCGACCGTCAACATGAACTCTTGGAACTGAATCGACAGGTTGCTGTGTTGCTCGTCGAAGAAGTTGACAACTTAGTCGAATCTGCCGAGACCACCGTTAGCATCGAAACGGATGTCGCCGAACAATCGATATGGCAAGGCCGTGCATTCTTGATAGCGATCAGTGTGCTCAGCATCGTGGGCGCGTTTCTGATCACATGGTTGTTCGTGGGTAAGGTGCTGTTGCGACGTATCCAAACTCTTTCTAATCGCATGCTCCGGATGGCGGATGGTGACCTCGAATCGAAGGTAGAGATCGGTGGACGCGACGAGGTGGCGGAGATGGCGGATGCGTTGGAAGTGTTCCGCCAACACGCGCTTGAGGCGCAACGCTTGAACTTGGTCGAGCAACTCGCCGACGAATTGCAAGGCAAGAACGATGAGCTTGAACGAGTATTGAACGACCTTCAGGACGCTCAAACTCAGATCATTGCGCAAGGCAAGTTGGCCGCGCTGGGTGAGTTGACCGCAGGTGTCGCCCACGAAATCAGGAATCCGCTCAATTTTGTCAACAACTTTTCCGAGGCGTCCGAGGAATTGTTGGTGGAACTCAAAGAGATCCTCGAAGAGTCGGCAGCCGAGATCGACCAAGAGGATATGGATTATATCGAAGAGATCACCGGGGACTTGACCGGTAACCTCGTTCGCATCAAAAACCACGGCGAACGTGCGAATCGCATCGTGCACGGCATGTTAGCCATGGGGCGTGAATCTACCGATCATCAGGAAACTGATCTCAACAGTCTCATCGATGAGTTCACGCAACTTGCATACCACAGCGGTCGCGCGACCGATCCGGATATGAATTTAGAGATCAAGTCAGACTTCGATCCCAACGTGCCGTCAATCCAGGCGATATCGCAAGACTTAGGACGCGTGTTTTTGAATCTCGTAACCAACGCGTGGCATGCAACCGAAGACAAACGCGACATGCTCCGTGAGCAAGCTCCCGACACCGCGCGGGATTACATACCTGGTCTGTCGATCAGCACGCGTGCCGTTGACGATCACGTCGAGATCCGATTCCGCGACAACGGTACCGGAATGCCCGAGGAAGTCGTCGAAAAGATTTTCAACCCCTTCTTCACCACGAAGGCGACCAACCGCGGGACCGGTTTGGGACTCTCACTCTCAATGGACATCATTCGGAGTCATGGCGGTACCTTGGCTGTGGAAACGGAGCTTGGCGAATACACCGAGTTCTTGATGACCCTTCCGACCCAACGATCTGGTGCAGCCGCGGGTGTCGTGTTGGTTGCTGACGACGAAGGCGACGACTAGGGATTGTCCATCGACTATGGTGGGTAGCGCGGTGATTTCGATGCGGTAATTCGTAGCCGCGATCAACGGTCGATGGGCCGTCGACACGTCTGTTGAATGCATCGACGGATGGGGGTTCTGATTGACGCGATTTCCGAGAGTTTCGGGCACCTTTCGAAGGTTTATCTCGCTTTGCCCTTGCAATCGATCCGTATCGTTTTAGATACGCACGTGTTTGTCACGATGGCGATGTTCGCCTTGATCGTCGTATTTTGACCATCTGGCTTCAATGAATGCTGTGATGTATTGGTACATGCCAATAGCGTTGCTGGCGTTACTACTACTACGTTTCGCGGCGACTGTTCTATGGGAGACGCGCCCATGAACAGCGAGAACAGGATAAACGCCAGCAACAACCATTGGCCGCCGGTCAACTCGAAAATCCTCTCGACGAGAAAAGCAGTGCCCACTCCGGAAAGGAAGTCCTAAATTGTGCGCGTTGAGACGGATGTACGCGTTGAGGATCCACGAGCGACCGCTATGCTACCCCCAAACCTGCCTTGAGTCGAGTTCGCAATTCCCGCTCCATCGAGCGGAGGTACCCTCGCTTGTTCCATGCCGAAGATTGGATTAGAAAGCCTGAACAAGAACAGGCGCACTACGATGAAACCTAGACCGAGAAGATATAGAGTGCGGAGCGCGACAGTCAAATTCCACACCGACCGCCGCACCCGGTGAAAACTCCAATCGCCAAAAAGGAAGGATTTCGGTGTCCTGTTTAGTACAGAATGTCGTGTCGTGCGTCGCGGCCGGGGTGGAATTGGACAATCAACGCGCGGCCGATGTTGGTCTGCGCTTTCCACATCATGACATACCTGAGCGCCGGGGGCGGCGAGTTTCTAGCAAGACAAACCGTCCCTCGACTCAAGAATAAAGTGCCATGTTCGAGAGTTTATTGTTATTACATCAGTATGAAATTGTGATCACAGCCGCGATCCTGCTGCTTTTCGGGGAGGAACTGTACGCAGCGTTTGTCGACCCGAACTTTCGGTCGCTGACGGAGTAGAAGACTAGATCAGCCCTAGTCCGAAACTCGATCTATCACCAACCGGTCGCCCGCGTCTTCGTGGTCTTCGTCGACGATCGTTTCTTCGACGAACACCGTTTCGTCCTCGACGGCATCGACTGACGCCTCGCGCCGCCACCGCCTGCGGATCAGGATCAGGTAGAGCAACACCGCGGCTGTCGCCGCAAGCAGAATCCACAGCGAGAACCACCACGACGTGCTACTCGATGCGTCTTGATCGCTCGGCGGCGGCTCAGTGCTTGCGCTATCTGGCCCTCGACCTTCAGAGTTTACGATGACCACTGGTTCGTCTTCTCGAATTTCGGGCGACGGAGCCGGCGTGAGAGTGGGCGTTGGCGTCCGAGTCGGAGTCTGGACATCTGCAATCGTCGTCGTGGCTGTGGCGGGAATCGGCGCGGGTGCGGCTGGAACCGCTTCAATCGCGACGATTGTGGGTGTCGGCTCGTGCACGACGATGCTGGTGGTCTCTTCAACGTCGGGGACAGTCGAGGGTTCCACAGCGACGATGGGGGTTGCCATAACTACCGGGTCTACATGGATAGTCGCTGTAAAGCCGACCTCCCGGCCGTCGCGGCATTTCGCCACAATCGTTAACGTTGACGTGCCTGCTTCGGTTGCGATTCCGCGATACGTTGTTCGCTCTGGCGATTCGTGAACCGGCTCTCCGAGCGCCAAGCCGCCGCTGTTGAATGTGATGTCCCAGCCAGTCGTCCCCGAATGGCTCGCTGTCAGCATTATGGAGTCTCCAACTCGAACCGTCACAGGATCGATGGCGAGATGAACCCCGCAATGTTCCGATGTCGTCGGCGTTGCGACGGGTTCTGCTTCTGGAGTCGGGGTGTTGACGGGCGTTGCTTCGGGTTCCTGCGTAGGAGCGGTGGCAGCAGTCGTGTCGGGAGCATCGGCAACCGTGGCGATCTTGGTGGGAATAGCGGTCGGTGTGGCGGTGGGTGCATGATCAGGAATCGTCGCAGTCACGATCTGCGTCCGGCCAGTTGTCGGGATTGGTGTCGATGAAGGTGCTGGCGTAGGAGTAGACGTAGCAGGCAGCTTAGCCCACGGGTCAGATGCCGGCGTGAATGTTGCGGTTGGAGTTCTCTCCCTGCGAGGCGGTTGCGGAGCGCTCGGTCCCTGCTCGTTGCGATTGGACGTTGTTGTGTTCGGCGTGGGTGTAGGTGTGGACGAGGGTGGCGGCTGGTCGGATTTGCCGCCCGGCCTATTGTTCGGCGTTGCGGTCGGCGTGTGAGTGGGCGTTGCGGTCGGCGTGTGAGTGGGCGTTGCGGTTGGCGTGTGAGTGGGCGTTGCGGTCGGCGTGTGAGTGGGCGTTGCGGTCGGCGTGTGAGTGGGCGTTGCGGTCGGCGTGTGAGTGGGCGTTGCGGTTGGCGTGTGAGTGGGCGTTGCGGTTGGCGTGTTGGTGGGCGCGTCGGTTGGCGTGTTGGTGGGCGTTGCGGTTGGCGTGTGAGTAGGCGTTGCGGTTGGCGTGTTGGTGGGCGTTGCGGTTGGCGTGTTGGTGGGCGCGTCGGTTGGCGTGTTGGTTGGCGTTGCGGTTGGCGTGTTGGTGGGCGTTGCGGTTGGCGTGTGAATGGGCGTTGCGGTTGGCGTGTGAATGGGCGTTGCGGTTGGCGTGTTGGTGGGCGTGAGCGTCGGCGTGTTAGTGGGCGTTGCGGTTGGCGTGTTGGTGGGCGTGAGCGTCGGCGTGTTGGTGGGCGTTGCGGTTGGCGTGTTGGTGGGCGTGAGCGTCGGCGTGTTAGTGGGCGTTGCGGTTGGCGTGTTAGTGGGCGTGAGCGTCGGCGTGTTGGTGGGCGTGGGTTTCCGACACGAGTCCCGTTGGTCCGGGTGGTACACCTGCACAGTTGTTGGGCTCCGTCCGATCCTGTATTTCGAGCTGGATGCCAAAGTGACGTTGAAATTCCCCGATTCTCCTTTCACATATGTGTACAGGCCGTCTGGCGAGTTCCAATCGCTATCGTCCACCCCGGGATGTATCGTTTGAATCAAGAACGAGTGTGAATCCCTGCCTGCCGGAAGTGTTACTCGTTTGCCGTAATTCAAAAGCCGTTCGTCAATGACTCTGTAATTGCGACCGAATGTCAGGCTGACTAACAGATTGGTTTTCAAAGTCCTGTCGGCCTTCAAAGTGAAGCCGGCCGTCTGTCCTCCGACCACGCAACTGGAATCAGCGACGATCGAAATGGATGGAAGCACCGCGCTCTGCGCACCCGCGAGATTCCCCAGGAGCAGAAGGTGCATCGATGCCATGAGTGTCAGCGCCGCCAGCCCGATCCCGATGCGAACGCCGATGCTCATGGTACGACGATTTCAGTCGACAATTGCTGTGGCATAACGACTCATTGTGCAGAAACGCGGGAGACGTAATCAACACATCTGTTGATGGTCGACTCGTGAGTTGGAGGGGACTAGGTTGCAATAGTCGGAAGCAGGTGGCAAAGCCGATCCTGCAATAGAATCTGCCTGCCAACGACACCGACGGAGAACGAACAATGACGACCGCAACGATGTTTGCCGCGACAGGACTGGCGTTAGACCTGATCGGGGTCATCGGCGTAAAGTGAGACTAGGAGCTTACTGCCTTATCGCACTTGGGTTCGCTCCTCAACTTTTGAGCGTCTTGCTGAACGCAGATATAGCCTAATTACTGCTTGACCGACGATATCGAAACCGATAGAAGTTGAGATATGACAAGCAACGTCGTACATGACGAAACCAATGCGAAGGGGCGAGACGATGGTAGAGATCTAAAAGTGGGGAGACGCCGACCTTTGAAGCGGTGAACAACGTGCCTTGATAGCCTTGCCGGTGCTTCCAGCGCGGGACAGCGTGAGAACGAAAGGGTCACGCGTCCAAACTATGGATAGCTTTCAGGGACATTCCCAAAACTTAGGTCACCGCCCTGTTCGAAGTAACAGACTCCGACCGCGCTGGACACCAACGTCAACAACACGGCGAAATCTAAGGCGATGTACAGACGTATGCCGATACGTCGCCATCGATCAATGAAAAAAATCCATAACCTAATTCGTACCAAAGCGCAGTACCTAGCGTCGCAATTTGGCGAATGCTCTCGGGGTACGGGTTCTGTGCACAACTACCGTCATTCCGGCGAAAGCCGGAATCCAGAGGGGCCGGGGAACGGCGTTCAAAGCGAAACGCCAAGTCTAAACCCCCTTTAATTCCCCCTTGGGCATCAAGGGGGAGGGTTGTGCACAGCACCCGGTACGCGGTAGCCTAGCAGGCTGGACCGTCGTGCCGTTTCTTTACAGTTGGCGGAGCCGGGGATCCCAGCGATCGCGTAGCCAGTCGCCGATGAAGTTGACCGACATCACGATCAGCAAAATCGCCAATCCGGGAAATACTGCCATCCACCAAGCGGTGTTGAGGTACTGACGAGCATCGGACACCATGTTGCCCCATGTAGGGATATTGGACGGCACACCAGCTCCAAGGAACGACAAGCCAGCTTCGGTCAGGATAAGTCCGCCAACGCGAAGTGTGATGAGAACAACGACGGTGTTGACCAGGCCGGGTGTGAGATGTCGCCACATGATTCGAAAGTCAGAACCGCCGGCCACTCGGGAGTATGCGACATAGTCACGTGTCTTGAGAGTCAAGACTTCGGCGCGCACGTTTCGGACCATGCCGGCCCAAGTGGCGAGTATGAGAAGGACGAGTAACACGGAAACACTCTGGCCGAAAACGATAGCGGCGAGGATGGCGATGAGGAGGAATGGAAGTGCATTCCAGACATCGACAAGGCGCATCATGAGCTCGTCGAAGAGTTTCCCGTAGAACCCTGAGACCATGCCAAGGGACGCGCCTACGGCAACACCGACGACGAGAGAGATGGCAGCGACAGCAAGCGAGATGCGTGCGCCGTACATGATGCGGGTCAGGATGTCACGGCCCAGGTGGTCGGCACCGAGTATGAAACGGTCCGTGACGCGCTCATTTTCTTCGTAGTACTGGGTGTACCAGATCGGTGGAGCTTGGCGCGCCCTGAGATTCTGCTCGTCTTGTCCAAAGGGAGCGAGCCAAGGTGCGGAGATGGCCATGAATATGAGCCCCGCCACGATAACTATCGGAAGCAGCGGCCAGCGGCGGAGGACGTACCCGACTTTGCTGACGAAACTGCGTTCGTCCGATTTTGTCGGCGATTGCGATGCGGCGGCTGTGTTTGCGGCGTCGGTAGCCATTGGTTAGTCGTATCTGATCCGGGGGTCGACGAACAGGTAGAGCATGTCGGCCAGGAAGCTACCGGCGACGTAGAGGATGGCAAACATGAAGATGACACCCGTCAATAGCGGGAAGTCGTTATTGTGGATCGAGTCGACTGCCAATCTGCCGACGCCAGGCCATGCGAAGACCGATTCGACGATCACTGACCCCTCAAGGAAGCCGATCAATATCAACGCGGAGACGGTGATCGGAGGTATCAGAGCGTTTCGGAAGGCGTGTTTCCAGATGACGGTGTTGACGTCGACGCCTTTGGCGCGTGCAAGTTTGACGAACTCTGAGTCAAGGACCTCTAGCATCGAGGAGCGGGTGAGTCGCAGATAACCGGCGGCTGGCAACAATCCGAGCGTGATCATTGGCAAGGCCAATGCTTCGACTTGGTGAGGCCAGAACGGTTGATCGACCGGTCGGCCTCCCGGCGGGAGCCAGTCGAGGGTTACGGCGAAGATCAAGATACTGACGATGCCCATGAAGAAGGCTGGGGTGGCCTGACCCAAGAGTGCGAAGGTTCGCCCTAAGTAGTCCCACACCGTTCCGCGGGCAATCGCGGATACGACGCCGAGGGGTATTCCAATGAGTGTAGCTAGGACGAATGCGGCGATGCCGAGTTGGATCGTGGCACCAAGTTTTTCGAAGACGACGGTTCGGACATCGCGTTCGGCTAGGAGAGTTACGCCGAAATCGCCAGTGACGACTCTTCCAAGCCAGATGAAGTATTGAACGATTAGAGGTCTATCGAGGCCGAGTTTCTCGGAGAGTGCGGCGATCTGCTCTTCGCTCATGCCGTAGCCGCCGGGCTTGGCGTAGAGGAGCAGGGGATCGCCTGCCATGCGAGACAGGACGAAAACTATTAGTGTCGCTGCGACGAGCGACATGATTGCAAAGACGAAGCGTTGGGCGAGGAATTTTCGCATGTGGTTTTGCGTCCGTCATCGAAGACACAAACGGCCCGCAATTGGGGACGCGTCACTAGACGATGATATGTGACGCTGGGTGGTGAAGGCTCAAGGCCGAGGCGACATAACATCGCCTCGACCTAGGAGCTAACTTCACAACTAGCGCTGGACGAGTTTGATGTTCTCGAACTCGTTGGAGCCAGCGAATGCAGACGACGTACCGACCCACTCTGCGATGGAGTTGGGGTTGTAGACCGTCAACACCGGGACCTGGACGGTGCCGGCGAAGATCATCTGGTCGTAAAGGTAGTCGACCAGTTCGGTGTTCAAGCGGATGCGCTCGACGGGGTCGCCTTCGATCGCCACGGCCTTGAAGGTGTCGGCGATCGCGGGGATCTCGATACCACAACCGAAGCCGCCGCGAGTGAAGCTGGTCTCGGTGAGACCGTGCGGCCAGTCAAACGGAATGGCGGTGGAACCTTCGTCACAGTCACCCGCGTACGGGATCGTGTTGGTCCGGCCAACCAAGCTCGGGCGGATGATGGAGTACGCGGACTTGAAGACCTGCAGATTCATCTCGGGCCAGAGTTCTTTCCACATTCCGGCGATGGCATCGTTCAACTCAGCGTTAGTACCGCTGGAGCCGCCGAGTTCGCCACCGGTCCAGATGCCAATATCGAACTTGGCGGTGGGCCATGCTGTGTTGGCCATGTGCTCGAGAGCCTCATCCGGGTTGTACGGAATCAACCACTCGTCTTTGAAGTAGCTGGCGGTGGTGTCGACGTACTCGAGTGATCCGACGGTTCCAAAGCCGTCGAGAATCGTCTCGACGAGGAGTTCGCGGTCGATGGCCTTGGCCAGCGCCCATCGGACGTCACGTGCTTCTTCCATGTCGCCTGGCTGCTTGTCAGGGATGTTGCATCCGACCCACGGGAGGTCGTGGACGCAGTAACCAGAACCTGTGCGGTTGAGCGGCTCGCCGGTACGGGCGTGGTTCTCTTCCCAGTAGTTACCGGAGAAGATTACTTGGTGCACACGACCGGAGCGAGTAATGCTCTCAGCCTTGAATCCGCTCTCCACCAACGGGCGGATGTCCTTTAGTGGGACGGCATCGGCGATGTCAACATCGCCGGTGCGGAGGAAGGCTACTCGGGTTGAAGGTTCGGGGACCTCGGTGAAACGGAGTGTTTGTATCTCGGGAGTCGCGAACCAGTGGTCGTAGTCGACGGCGGCGAGGACCGCTCGGTCATCTTGGACCCACTCGACGACTTCGAAGGGGCCGGTGGAGACGATGTTCTCACGAAGCCAATCGACGCCGTTCTGGTCGTGGGCGGCCTTGGAGAAGAATGCGGTTCCCTGTGCCTGCTCGTTCAGGAAGTTACCGTTCCAGCGGGGGTCGAAACCACCCTCAGTGAAGTTGAATTGCACGGTATAGTCGTCGATCTTGGCGGTCTCGCCGAAGATGGCGGCGAAGTCGCCGGCCTGACCGTGGATGCTGGTCGGGTTGGTGTTTGCGTTGGAGTCGTTCATCGTGAAGACAACATCGTCGGCGGTGAAGCCACCAAAGCCGTCGTGGAAGACGACATCCTCGCGAAGGTTGATGGTGGCCATGGAGAGGTCAGCGGCTAGTTCCCAATCGAGGGCTAGCTTGCCGACGGTTCGACCGTCGTCATCAACTGCGAATAGTCCTTCGCCAACACCCCAGTACTGCATAGCTTCGACTGGCGCCTGGGCGCTACCGAGGCCAACGCCTGGTGCGATGTTGAAGACTGCGACTCGGATCTCACCGTAATCGTGGTTGGGCTGCGGTGCGGGTTCGATAGCGACGATCGGCAACGGAGTTGCGGTCGGGATCGGCGTGGCGGTCGCGATCTCGACGACGGTTCGGGTCACTTCGACCTGTACCTCGCGGACAACTTCCTTTTCGATCTCAACAGGAACTTCAACTTCGACTTCGCGAATGACTTCTTTTTCGACCTCGACTGGGACTTCAACCTCGACTTCGCGGATGACTTCCTTTTCGATTTCGATTTCGACCGGAACTTCGACTTCTACCTCTCGAACGACTTCCCTTTCGACTTCCACGGGAACTTCGACCTGAACCGTCCGAACCACTTCACGTTCTACAGTGACCTCGACGATTCTTTCCGTGGTACATGCGAACGCGGCGATTGCAACGAATCCAGCCAAAGCCGCGAGTGCAAATCTCTTTGAGACCATGGTCCCTCCTATGTGCGTTTTTGTAATTCGCAACCTTTAATTGTATTTCCAGACTTATCGGCGAGATTGAATCGCAGCGCAGCTACGCTTTGTGGCGGGATGCGTTGAAAACACGAAACATGATTCGTGAATCGTCAATATATGGGTATTCAACGAACGAAATCGGTTCATTGTGCAGCACCGGACGCGTTCGCCAGCACGGCTATCGATGGACGCAAATCGCAGAATCGTGTCGAACCGACGTGATCTACCGTGGTTTTACGACGACGTGGCGTTCCGCGCCTTGTCCTTCGCTCTCGGTTACCACTTGCTGATTGTCCGACAAAGCGATATGGACGATGCGCCGCTCTTCCGGAGTCATTGGGTCGAGCGATTTCGCTCTTCCGCGCGATGCAGAACGAGCAGCACTTTCTGCGATGGTGTGCAGTTTTTGGGTTCTGCGCAGCTGGTACCGTTCAACGTCAATGATGATGTTGGCGCGCTGTTCGATACGCCGGTTTACGAGCATCCGCACGATGAACTGCACGTCGCGCAGGGTTTCGCCTCGGCGGCCGATGAGTAATCCACTGTCCGCACCTTCAATCTCGAACACAACCGAACCGTCGCGCAATTCGTCCAAAACGTAAGCTTCTACATCCACGTTCATAGCGGATATGAGGTAGGACAATATTTCGCCAGTAACGGTTTCGAGCTCGGCGCGGTCTTGGATCGGTTCTGTCTGAGGTTCAGGCCTTCGTTGGCGTTGGGTCACCGCGGGCGCGGGATCTTCAACGTTGCCCGCACTCCCGCGAGATGCAATTTCTTGTCGCCGTGGTTGACGTTCTCGCTGATTCGGTCTGCGTTGAGATCGTTGACGGTTGGTTGAAGTCTGACGATTCCGCCGAGGTTGCGGTCGCTCGCGACGTTGTCGCGGAGATTCGCTGTCTTGTTCGTCACTTTGTGTATTTCGTTCTTGACGTCTTGGACGCGTTTGACGCTGCCGACGTTCGGTCTGTCGCGCTTGCCGTTGTGGTCGGGTGCGTTCCGGTTCCGTGACGCCTGTCGCCTCATCCATCTGTTGCTGGCGTTCCTCGACCTCCCGCACTTCTTCAGCCAAAACGTCCGACAGTTTGGCGACTTCGATCTCTGCGAGAGCGCCGCCGAGTCCGAAAATTCCGGCCCGGCCTGGATTTAACACTCTAATGTCGACGTCTTCGAGCTCGGCGTCGAGTGTTTCGAGCGCGACGGCGGTTGCCTCTTGTACGTTCTTGCCGGTGAATACCCGTCGTATCGTCATCTGTTATCTCCTCATCGTCCAAATCGTCGTTTTGGTTTTTCTCCGCGAGGTCAGTTTTGATTGCTATCGCCTGTGCTCGCGTCTCTGCCGTGCCGAGGTAGAGTTTTCCGAACAGCTCGATCGGCTGCTTTCCGCCAACGAAGTATTGGATTACCACGCCGACGATGTTCGATAGCAATATGTAAATACCCAGGCCTGCTGGGAACTGGTAGGTGAAGACGCCAATCATCACTGGCATCATCCATTGCATAATCCGCTGTTGGGATTGCTGGCGCTCGTCGACCGCCACAGTTGATGTCATCTTAGTAGTGATAAACATCGAGGCGCCCACAAGCACCGGCAGTAAAAAGTTGAGCGGCAAATAGACCTGTGACACAGTGTCTGCTAGGTCTATGCCGAGGAATAACCGACTGAATGGGACGTCTGCGCTGGCAGGGTTCCAGGCGTAGAACGAGGCGGACAAATTTGCCATGCCTTCAGGAGTCGTCGGCATCGTGCGGATAATCGCGCGATAGAAACCGATCCAGATAGGCATCTGGATAACCATCGGTCCCAAACAACCGATGGGGTTGACGCCGGCCTCTCGGTATAGAGCCATTGATTCACTGGATTGCGCTCGGCGACTTTCCGGATCTTTCTTGTCCTTATATTTTTCTTGTATCGCCTTCATCCGTGGCTGCAATACTTGCAGCTTCTTCATCTGTCGGGTCTGACGAATGGTGAGCGGTATCATCAACACTCGCACGATGACGGTGAAGACGATAATGCTCAGGCCGTAGTTCAAAAAGAGATAGTGATACAACAGCGCAAGCGAGTTGATCATGGGGCGCATGATGCCCTGATCCCAAAGCAAACCGATGAATTCCATCAGGAATTGCCTCCGTCTGTTTGGGACCTGATATCAAAGGTGATCAGCCGCATCGACCACCATCCTTCAAGACGACGCATCCCTGCAACGTCTGATCACTTGGCGAGAACCACTTGAGTTCACCGTCGAGCGTGTGGACATAGACAAAGTCGTTGAGTAAGACCGGCGCAGATTTGACCGCACTGTCAGTAGGGAATGAGCCGACGACTTGACCGTCGTTAACGTTCAATACATGGACACCGTCATCACCAGAAGGCACTGCCAGAACCTGCTGGGTGAAGTCATTGCGTACTCGATCAAAGAGTAGCGGAGCCCCGACGATCTGTCCGTCAACTATCGTCTGCCAGATCGGGTTGCCGTTCGATATATTCAGGGCGTGGACATGGCCACCAAGGGATGCGACATAGATCGCGCCGTTTAGGTCGTCTGGTATCGCTTTTGCCCACACCCAAGCTCCCGCGTCGAACTGCCAATCTAGGGTCTGCGACCTTGGGTTAAGGCGGTAGAACCGGCCCGATAGATCGCCAAAATATATCGCGCCTTCGTGGAACAACACGGGCCCGGCGATCGCGCCTTCCGCTTTATATGTCCATCGCACACGGTCGCTGAGGTCTCCGTCTGCGAGGTCGATGGCGTAAAGCGTCCCTCTGTCCGTGCCCACGTAAGCAGTGTTTGTGGCGTTGTCAACCGCCACCTCGCCCCAGACTTCACCGTCCAATGGCGTGCGCCACGCAACTCGGCGACCAGCTATGGGGTCGGCGTTCAATGCGTACAGGTAGCCGGGAGGGTTTCGTTCTCGGTCAACGGGCCCGGTTCCCTGTAGAAGGAGTCCGTTATCCGTCGAGGTCAGTTTGCCAACTAACTTTGCGCGCAGGCGGTAACCACCAGAGTTCCAGGCAATCGCACCACTATCGGTGGAAACGCCAAATATCTCGCCGTCGCAATCGCTGCCAGCGCAGGTGTAACCCGAAGCGTAAACGGTGCCATCTTGGATAACGGGTGAACCGTAGATCGCGCCCAGCCCCTTGGGCTTTTTGCGAACTCCATCGAGTTCAAACGGGTACAACCAATTCACGTCATAAGCGTGGCTCGTCGCGTCGATCCGAACCAGCACGCCATCGACGTTGCCGACGTATATGAAATTGTCGTCTGCGACCGGAGACGCCCACCGACCTTGTGGGGTGAGATCGTTCAAACAAGCAGTCAACGAAGTGACGCTAAGAACCAAGAGCAGGATCGCGACGGTGCCGCGTCGTCGGATTCGCTCGCCGATTGCGCGCTTCATCGACCTAAAGTCTCCGCACTATTGGTTGGCGAGATCGAGCGTTCGTCGACGTTCGAAACTGGACTTGGCACAAGGTCCAGTCCTCCGGTTGAGAACGGGTTGCAGCGAGCAATCCGTTTTATGCCCATCCATGAACCTTTGGGCACTCCGTGGGTTTGGATCGCTTCAGCGGTGTAGTCGGAACAAGTGGGTTGATAAATGCACGAACTCGGCAGGTACGGGGAGACCGCGAGTTTGTAGCCCTTGATGAGCATCAGCGCTACTTTCTTGATCACGCGTTCACCTCGGACCTCGAGCACGTTGCTCGGTGCGGCGATTGCGGTCGCCGGACTTCAAGCGCTTCACCAATGTTTCCACCGATCGCGCCAATCGTTCGGACGTTGCATCCGACGCTGCCGGGAAGGCATATATGACGTAGTCCCATCCTCTAGGGTGGTCCGTTTGGTTGACAATCGCCCGGAGCCGTCGCTTGATGCGATTTCGCGTCACTGCGTCGCCGACACGTTTGGGAATGGCGAAGCCGTAACGCGGTTCGGAATCCGGGGCACCGTTATCCGCCGCAGTGATTGAAAGCAGAGCGTCTCGGGCCCGATTGCCGTCTCTCAGTACTCTTCGGAACTCCTCGCGACGGCGCAACCGTCGATGCTTCGAGAGCCCCATCTGTGTTCATTTTTGGTTGCCGCGTATGCGGCGTTGGCCGAGCGAAGGGACGAACTCAAACAGTTAGGCGCTTGCGACCTCGAGCTCGTCGGCGCGCCAAAACCGCTCGCCCGCCCTTGGACGACATCCGAGATCGGAAGCCGTGGACGCGCGCACGTCGGCGCTTTTTTGGTTGGTAAGTTCGCTTAGGCATGGTTCTTAGGTCGCAAATGTCGATTGTAACATTCGCGGACACTCACAATGCCCTGTTGTTCGCCCCAAGAGCTCCGAGGCAATGGTCCCGGTCGGTTACCTGTCGTCTCCGAATTCCGGGCCATCTAGGGTGATGCGTAGGCGATACGAAGCTTCGTTGAGTTTGTCGAGTTCTTCTTCTGGGATTTCGATCTCCAAAGCCCCAAGATTGTCTTCCATCTGTTCCGCGGTGTCGGCACCGGAGATTGAGACGGTGATCTCCGGGTGCGTCAGGACCCATGCTTGGGCGACCTGGGCGGGAGTAGCACCGATATTCTCGGCAACTTCGGCGTTTGTTCGGATCACCTCGGCTGCGCGCCCTCGCATGATGGGGTCGAAGGCATGGGCACGTCGGCTTCCCCAGATCCGTGTGCGGTCAGGCATACGATCTGGAGAGTAGTCGCCTGACAGGAGCCCAACCCCGAGGGGACTGTAAGCCATGATGCCTAGGCCGGTGGTGCGGACCATTGGGAACATCTCATCCTCTGGCTCGCGGTTTAGCAGGTTGTACGGATTTTGGATTGTGATGAGGCTGTCGGCGTTGATGCGGTCTTGAACGCGGAGTGTCTGGACGACTTGCCAAGCTTGGTAGTTGCACAGGCCGGTGTATCGGATCTTGCCGTCGCGGACGAGGTCTTCCAGCGCACGGGTACGCTCTTCATAGCCGACGGTTTCGTCGAAGTGATGGATCAGCAAAACATCGATGCGGTCTGTCTGCAAGCGTTCTAGCGAGCGTTCAACTTCTCGCATGATGTGCCATCGCGAAGTATGCTGATCGTTGATGCCGGGACCGATTCGACTTGAAACTTTGGATGTGATGACGACGTCGTCCCGGTCGCCGCGGTCTTTCATCAACTCTCCCAGGATGATCTCGGATGTACCAGTTCTGCTTCGATCGTCTCCGAAGCCGTAGGCGTTGGCGCAGTCGATGAAGGTTGAGACCGCCGTCGAGGGCAGTCGAAATGGTCCTTTTAGCCTCGTCAGCATCGTTTTGACTGCGGAAGGCCATACCCATTGCCATGCGAGTGACCTTCACGCCGCTCTTACCAAAGTTCACGAATTCACGTTCCATAGGTTTATACTCCAGCACTTAACCATAAACGTCACTCGCCTATTGACCGTTTCACAAACGTTTGGCGTCCCCGCCCCGCCGTTCATCGATCGTCTTCGAAACCTGCCCCATCAAGGGTGATGCGCAGTCGGTAAGAGGCTTCGTTTAGTTTGGTCAGGTCCTCCTCGGGGATGACGACCTCCAAGGCCCCGAGATTGTCTTGCATCTGTCGGGCCGTGTCGGCACCGGAGATTGAGATGGTGATCTCGGGGTGCGAAAGGACCCACGCCTGCGCGACCTGCGCCGGGGTTGCACCGATGCGTTTGGCGACCTCGGCGTTCGTTCGGATGACATCCGCGGCACGTCCTCGAATTGTGCGATCGAAGGCGTGAGAACGACGACTGCCCCAAAGACGGCTGTTGTCGGGCATTCGGTCTGGATCGTAGTCGCCGGATAGTAGACCGACGCCCAACGGGCTGTATGCCATGATACCGAGACTGGTAGTTCGCACCATCGGGAACATTTCGTCTTCGAGCTCCCGGTTGAGCATGCTGTAAGGATTCTGCACGGTGATCAGGTTGCCGGCGTTGATGCGATCCTGCACGCGGAGAGTTTGTACCACCTGCCATGCCTGGTAGTTGCACAGACCGGTATAGCGGATCTTGCCGTCGCGAACGAGGTCTTCCAAGGCTCGGGTTCGTTCTTCGTAGCCGACGGTGTCGTCGAAGTGGTGGATGAGGTATACGTCGATGCGGTCGGTCTGCAACCTTTTGAGGGATCTTTCGACCTCCCGCATAATGTGCCATCTTGACGTGTTGCGGTCGTTTACGCTGGGGGCGACGGGGCTGGATACCTTGGATGTGATGACGATGTCGTCGCGGTTGCCGCGATCTTGCATCACCTCGCCGAGGATGATCTCCGATGTACCGGCTCTTCGGCGATCATCACCCAGACCGTAGATGTTGGCGCAGTCGATCAGATTCAATCCGCCGTCAAGCGCGGCGGCGATTGTTTCCTTCGCGTCGTCAGCATTGTTTTGGCCTCTAAAACCGAGACCCAATGCCATGCGCGTTACCATGACACCGCCCTTGCCGAAATTCACGTACTCTCGTTGCATCTAGTAGTTGATCCTTCTTGACGGGTCATTCGCCGATCGTTTGCTTTACGGGAGTTCGATTTCGACTTCTAACTCGGCGCCGATCGAACGATACCAATCTATAACCTCGCGGTGATACGGGATTCCTTCATTGAGCCGTTTCTCGGTTTCCTCTCCCTCGATCAGCCCGGGATATAGAACGCGTTCATGGCCGGACGCGGGTGGCGTATTGGCGAGTCGTTCGAGGGCTTCGTCCATGTTGTCGAGGAAGTCGTCTTGGTCGCAGAAGGCTTCGATCTGGAAGGCAGCGAAAAAGTGGTAGCCGCCGGTGTATTCGGTGCCAGTCCCGGCCAGTCCCGCTCCCGATAACGTCTGACACATGATGGCGCAGACTGCGCCGTAGCCGTAACCTTTGTGTGAACCGTTTTCGCGGGTTCCTCCGAACGGCAAGAGATAGTACTCGTCCGGCGGCAACACCCGATCTTCGTATGCCGAACCTTCGGTATCGGTGATCCATCCCGGCTCTAGCTCGACTCCGATGCGACGAGCTAATCCGATCTTGTTGTTGGCGATCTGCGTCGATGCGATATCGAAAAGGAATGGAGCTTGTGAGCGGGCCGGTGCAGCCCAGGCGATGGGGTTGGTACCGAGACGTGGTTCGGCTCCGAACGTCGGCACCATGCCGCCCGTTCGCCGCGGGCCGGCGAAATGGCCGCCCGTCATGCAGAGTCCGATCATTCCCTGTTTGGCGGCCTGTGCGGCGTAGTATCCGCACCCGCCGAGATGGCCGGAGTCGAATGCCGTGACCGCGCCGGTGCCGTATTCCTTCGCCTTGTCGATGGCGATCTGCATCATTTCGGCGCCGATGTGAATGCCCAACGCGCCGTCGGCATCGACATTCGCGGTGGTGGCGGTTTCACGGACTGTTTTGAGTTTCGGTCGAGGGTTGAGCGTTCCGGCCATGTACGACTGAACGTAGTTGCGCATCATGTTTGATACACCATGAGTCTCAACGGCTCGGAGGTCATTGGTTATAAGGACATCGGTGCATGCTTTGGCACCGGCTTCGTCCAAACCGCAGCGCATGAAAAGCGCCTCCGTGCTGGCACGCATACGATCGGCCTCGACGAATACTTGGTCTTCTACTGGGACGTGGAACTGTTCCAACACGACGTCATCGCTCCTGATTCTTGTCAATCTGTGCGCAGTTTAACGCACGAGTTGATCGTGGGGATGTTCGCGCTTACTTCGTGTCACCATTGGCATTGCGAATATCGATTCATGATCGACGTAGGCCGGGGGCTAGGAGCATCGCTAGTAGGACTAGGGGTGTGCCGCCGATTGCGCTGACGATTAAGGTCATTTCGTTGCCGATTAGGGCCGAGAGGGTGCCTCCGAAGGTCCAGCCCAAGGGGAATAGGCCCATGCCGATGGCGTATAGGGACATCACTCGGCCTCGCATCGGGCCTTTGGCTTCGCGTTGGAAGAGGTGGGTGATGGCGTTTACCCAGAACATGCCGGCGATGCCCATTAAGAAGAGCAACGCGAGGGTGAGGGGGTAGAAGCGGGAGAAGCCGAAGCCGACCATGGCGAAGTCCCAGATGAAGCTGGACACGATGATGATCCAGATGACGCGTCGGGGTAGACCAAAGATGGCGATGATGACGCTTCCGATCGCGAGTCCGATACCGAGGGCGGCGGACATGATGCCGAATCCGACGGGTCCCACGTCGAGAATCTTGGTGGCGTATTCGGGCATGAGTGGAAACACGGCGACGCCGAAGATGTTGACGGAGGCGTTCATGATGAAGAGCCACGGTAGGACGGGAGATCTGCGGGCGTAGGCGATGCCCTGTTTGAGGCTCTCGTAGTAGGCGGGTCTATCTTCGGAATCGGGAGCGGCGTACCTGCCTTTGGGTGCATTGAGGATGAAGATGGCGCCGAGGAGGTATATGGCGGCGACTATTGCGTATGCCCAGTCGGCACCGGCGGATGCGATGATCCATCCGACGATTACGGGTCCGGTCATCTCTCCGGCGTTCTGTCCCATCATGACGAGCGCGGTGGCTCTCGACAGCGAACGTTCGGGTACGAGGTCGGCGAGGTAGGCCCAGAATGCAGGCATTGCAAATGAGACGACGGTGCCAGCGGCCAGAGCGAGAGCGAGCATGTGCCACGGCTCGATGATGTCGAGGGCGATGAGAATTGCCTGGATGATGGACACGATCGCCAGGGCAACGCGCACGAAAGCGAGTAGCTTGCGTTTGTCGAACCGGTCGACGACTGCGCCGGCGAAGATGGGGAGGATGAGGATGGGAATGGATCGCATTCCGGACACGACTCCAACCCACAGGTTGGAGTCGGTGAGGGCGTACATGACCCACGACTGAGCGGCGGTGCGTGCGACAGCTCCGATGTCGAAGAGTGCTTCGGATGCTAGGAGGCGTGCGAATCCGGGGATTGCGAAGACGCGGAGGACGCGTGGGGGGCGGCGGTGTTGGCGACGCGATCGTGCAGAGCCAGTTTGCGGTTCGATGGTCACGGAAGAAGGTTAGACGAGGCTCAAGAATTTGGTTGGGTGTTCAGTTTGATTATCGAAATGAGGAACTATGATCGCCATGATTGGTGATGATCTGAATGATTGGGTTTTGAACTAGGATGGTGAAAGGAGAGGAAGGAAGGGGTGTGGTTCAATGGCTGGCAAGAGATTTGAATTGGAGAATGGGACGTTTGGAGAGAATTAGTTGGAGTACGCGAAACTGGTCTACGAGCAGCCTTGCTGAACGTGGAGGCTAGTTCGAGTTGGATCCTAAACCGTCTCAGCAACTGGGATGTCGCCTTCTTCCTTGTGCGAAGAGGGTGCCAAAACACGCTCTCAAAGCACTTGGATGTACTTCTTGAGGTAGTTAATTCCTTCGTCTATTATCGAAAATACCAAGGACAACAACAATATCCAAAACCAGACTACGAGGTGGAAATTGCCAAACGTGTGGGTCGTGAGGGCCGATTTCGGGAGATTCACCAACCATTTCATTTCGAAGGGATTCGTCGGGATCGGTTGGTTACCGGACGACGATCTCACACAAGTTACCAACCGAGAACAGATCCGAGCACTCTATACCTCGCGATATCCAAAGGACACGAGTAATGTTGTTATCGGCCAGCAAGTTGGTCAGATTGCACGATTTGCGCTTGAAATCCAACCTGGCGATTACGTGATCACTCCAGCGGCACAGAACGAACGACTCCAATATGGTGTCGTGTCCGCTGGACCGTCGTATTTCTACCACGCGGGAGATGATGGGTGCCACTACCGTCATCGTCGGAAAGTTGATTGGAACGACGTGACGATTGCACGATCGGATTTTTCGGTCCCGTTCCAAAACACGATCAGATCTTCCCTAACAATATTCTCGGTTTCGCAAATCGAAGAGTTCTTGACAAAGGTTGGACGAGAGGATCTGGTGTCGCAAAAACAGGCGCCCGAAGCCGATCCAAACCGAGTGGTATTAGACCAGGTCCTTGAACTGGATGCCACGGAGTTTGAATTATTGGTTGGACACCTATTGACCGCACTGGGATTTGAAGAAGCGGAAGTCACCGGCAAGCCTGGAGACCAAGGCGTGGACGCAACCGGAGTGTTGAACGCGTCGAACTTGGCCCGGATAAGGGTTTTCGTTCAGGCAAAGCGCTATAAAGGCAGCAACGTCAGTTCGGCCGCGGTGCGCAGTTTACGCCAGTCCATCCCGGTCAACGGGCAAGGCGCTGTCATCACAACGTCGGATTTTCAAAAGGGCGCGCACGACGTCGCGAACGAGATTGGCTTTCCTCGCATCGGATTGATAAACGGCACGCAACTCGTTGATCTGTTAATCGAACACTGGCAAGAAATCCCGAAAGAGTTTCAAGACCTATTAGATTTGAAACCTGGATTGGTCAAGGCTTGACAGCAACTCTCAAGTTTATGACGGCGACCGATCGCCGACGATAGCTGTGACATTGTCACGGGGTTTGTCACTGGAATCGGGTAACAATATGCATCAATCCAAACTGAAAATCTGGATGATGGACGCTTTACGGGTTGTGACAATGTCAAGGGTTTTGTCACAGACGAAATGGGTGATCTGAACGGGAATACGAGTCGTCCAGCGTCTCATGGATTCCGACCTTCGCCGGAATGACGCGGGGCATTCTTCGTTGCACGGGCGAGTCGCAGACCCGCCCCTACCATCGCGCTCCATTAGCTGGAGTGAAATGGCCTACGTTTATGTTCACCTTATGAATTGCGAAACCCCGGCGACGCGATGTAGGCGATGATGGGGATGGTGATGCTGGCGATTGCGGAGGTGATTAGGGCGGTTTCGTTGGTGGTGAAGTGGGCGATGGCGCCGCCGATGGTCCAACCGATGGGGATCAGGCCCATAACGATGGTGTGGAGGTTCAAGATGTTTGGATGCGATCTTGTGATGTGGTTGGCTCGGATTGCGGCGAGTATGGCGTTGCCCCAGACGATGCTGGCGAAGCCCATGATGAAGAGGATGAGAAGCGTTGTTGCGAGGTTGGGGGAGTATGCGAAGGCGATGCTGCCCGCGGCCCATATCAGGCTGGCGACGACGGTGGCGATGGGGGCGTGTCGGCGGAGGTCGATGCTGGTTGCGGCGGCCGATCCGATCGCCAGTCCGCCACCCAATGCGCCGGCCATCAGGCCGAAGCCGAGTCCGCCGCTGTCAAATACTGCGATGGCGTATTCCGGGATCAGCGGGAAGACGGCGAGTCCGAAGAGGTTGGTGGTGATGAGTATGGCGATGAGCCATGGCAGCGGTTGGGCACGGCCGATGTTGTGAAGGCCGATCCGGAGCGTCCAGATGTATGGATGGTGGTAGTTTCCGACGCTTGAGTCGTGGTCTGGCATTGGGACGTTAAGAATGAGAACGGCGCCGCCGAGGTAGAGGATGGCGATGAAGACGAATGACCAGTCTGCGCCGACGAGTGCGATGATGATTCCGACGGTGATCGGACCGATCAGCTCGCCAAGATTGTGTGAGAACGCGAGCACGGAGTTTGCGCGTGTCGCCATGCGGGGTTGGACGATGTCGTTGAGGAAAGTGACGAATGATGGCCATGCGAAGGCCAATGCGAGTCCGGTAAACAGTGTCAGAACCGCTTGGTGCCACGGCCGCATGGTGCCGGTGCTGATCATGATGGCTTGGATGACGGCGAGGATGCCGATGAGCGCCCTTATCGTGGCGACGAGTATTTGGTGGTTTAGGTGATTGCCTATGTAGGCGGCGATGGCAGGACTGAGGAATGACGGGATGGCGCGTAAAGCGGCGACGGCACCCACCCAGAGGCTCGATCCAGTGAGATCGTAAGCGACCCAAGATTGTGCGGCGACGCGGGCGAGAACGCCGATGTCGACGAGGGCTTCGGAAGCGACCACCCAGGTGAAGCCGCGGTCGAAGAGCTGGTGGAAAAATTCGCCGCCGTGTCTGTTGGCGCCGTTGAGCACCGAACGGGGTGCGGATTGTGCCGGTGCGTGCAATGCTTGGTCGCCAAGAAGCGGTCGTCAGTCGGTAGTCCGTGTCAGTTCAGTTGGGATCACACGAATGATTAAAGATTGCAACAATTGCCGCAAGCGAATCAGCGAAATGTAATGCAATCAGTTTGTTTCGCTCACCCCCTTGTTGACAGGGGGAGTTTTCAACAGGTGTTACGCGCTCGTCAATCTCCCGGCGATGCCGGCGGACACCCGCTCGAGTGTCAAAGCGCTGCCACTCACACTCGTGGTCGCGACTCCTACGGCATCAGAAGCGGCGGTGTACGTGAGCGTGTCCACGTCGGGGTCGCTGAAGTAGTGCGACTGATCGATATCGCGACTCGTCACGCCATATGCCAGTGTGCGGTCGGGAAAAGGCAATTCCACTTCCGGCCTATCAATGAAGCCGGTGCCTGTTACGGTGCCGTACAGGTTAGATCGTTATCGTGGAGCAGAAGCTCCTCCAATGCGGTCAGGTCGACCAACTCGGACGGAATGACACCGCCTCTAATGCGGACTATGAAGCAGATAGATGGCCCGCAGCTGCATTATGGCCTCGTCGTGTATGCCGAAACCCGTATGCATGACGGCGTCCGAGTGTCTCTCAAGCCCAGTATTGTCCTCGTAGATGTCGGGTAGCATGATGCGGTCAACGTACACGTAATAGCGCGTCGGCGGAGATTGTTGGAATCCCGTATCGGAGTACGGGACAAGCTTAGTGATGAGCCGGGATCCAGCCGCGGTTACGGCGCCAATCGGGAGTGAGGTCGGAGAATCGGTTGAGGGTTAGGCCGCTAATGTCGATGCAGGACTCGCCGTGAAGCACTAGATCGCTGACGACCTTGCCGGTGGCAGGCGCGATGCCAAATCCGTGGGCCGACGCGGTGACGACGATGTAGTTGCTAGGAGTATCTGCGATGTCGATGATGGGCAGGTAGTCCGGTGCCTGTTCGACGATTCCTGCCCAGCTTCGAATTACGGGAACGTTGGCTACCGCCGGTAGGAGTTCGGCGAGACGTCTTGCGATGTTCCTGATAAGAGGGGTGTTAGGTTTGCCAGGGTCGGAGGTCAGGTCGACGTCAATCCACTCGTGGGCTCCGCCTCCGAAAAGCAAGTTGCCTCTGGCGGCTTGTCGACCATAGAGGCCGTTGCCGACAAGGGCGATGTCGAAGAGCGGTTCTAGCGGAGCGGTGGCGATGATCTCGACTCGAGCGGGAGCGATTGGGATATGAATGCCTGCCATCTCAGCCAACAGCGCGGTCTGGGGCCCGCCTGCGGCGACGACCACATCGGCGGTGATGTCGCCAGCGGTCGTCTCGACCGAAGTGATCTTGTCGCCTTCAACGTTGATGCCGATGACTGCAGTGTTCTGGTAGAGCCGGCCGCCGAGGTCTTGGAATGCCCATGCGAATGCCTGTACCGCGCGTTGAGGATTGGCATGACCGCCGTTTGCGAAAAAGAGTCCGCCGAGCGTCCGCGCGGTAACTCCCGGAACGAGGTCTTGAACCTCCGAAGGGTCGAGAGGTTCCACGCTGATGCCGTGGCGCAATGCTTCGTCTCGTTCGGAGTAGATGTCGCCCATCTCCTCTTCCGATACGCCGACTTGGACTCTGCCTTGGTGTATGAACTCAGTAGGATAGCCAAGTTCATCTTCGAGCGTCGCCCACAACCTCACGGACTCGACGGCCAACGGTATCAGCGCAGGTTCGTCGGTGCGCTCGCTGATCATGCCGCCGTTGCGCCCAGATGCCTCGCCGCCGACCATTCCCTTTTCAACGACTACGACATCCTTGCCGGCCTTGGCGAGAAAATATGCCGAGCTCAAGCCCGAAACGCCGCCGCCGATGACGACTATCTCTGCTCTGTCTCCAGTCATGATGTTTCGCTATCCCAGCACCTTGTTGTTTGGGCTAAACCACTTGGGCCACTCGTTTCGCACATCTTCGGATTCGTCGTCGGGCCACATGACATTGAGTGGAAGAGGGCGTAGCGGCGCGCGGTAGGTACTCAAGAGAACGTCGGCGATGTCGGTATTCGACTCCTCGGCGAGTAGTAATGCGACTTGCTCTCGGCAATTTCTGCCTTGGCAGGTGCCAGTTCCGGCGCGCGTCAGTCGCTTGACCTGGTTCGGGTTGACCGGGTTGTCTTTGAGTTGAGTTTGGAGGCTGCGTCGGCTCATCTGGTCCGATCCCCACTCCAGATAGCGTGGAGGTTCTAAGCCGATGATCTCGGAACGCGTGACTTGCTCGCACTGGCAGACAACGATGTCTTGACCGCCGACGTTGGCAAAGGAGCGAATCCATTGTTGCCAGAGCGTGTGGACTTCTGTGGGCGACGAGGAGGCATTCGAAAATGCCGAGGTCCCCTTTTGTCCTTCGGACATTTCCCCCGTTAACGGGGGAAACCCTGTCGTGATAGCACCTAGCGATTCGGCGGCGGCAATTCCTGCGATGCGTCCTTGACTGCGCGCAATGTTTGGGTCCAGAACCATCGCATCATGGAACCCGGCGGCATCGCCTGCGACGAATACGTTGTCGACGCTAGTTCGCATCCAATCGTCGATGGCTGGCACGTAACCACCAAGTTCGGATTTGAAGCTGAGGTCGCAGTTGAGCAGATTGAGGATTTCGATATTTGGGACGAGGCCGATGGCCAGGCATATGGTGTCGGCTTCGATGACCTTTTCGGTTCCGGCAAGAGGTTGGCAATCGTCGTTGATCTCAACCAGCACAACGGATTCGATATCGCCATTGCTTCCGGCTGCTTCTTTGACGGTGTGGGAGGTGTAAAGTTCGACGCACTGAGATTCTAGAGTCGTCGCGAGGTTTCTATCACCGCGCGCTGACGGCGCAACTTCCACGATGGCAGTAACGTCAATGCCGTTTTCGAGCGCCATCTTTGCGGTGTTGAGGCTGAGATTTCCTGAGCCCAAGACCACCATACGTTTTGCGGCGAGCGCTTCATAACGACTCATCAGCGAGTAGGCGCCGTTGGCCCCTATCGCTCCAGCGAACTCACAACCTGCGAAACCGAACGACAAGTCGCGGGAGCCGGTGGCTACGATGAGGCGGTCGTACTTCATCATCCACGACCGCTCGTGGTCGGCCAAACCGATCTGAGGACCGTCAAGGGACCTGCTGTTTTCGGAGTTGCGGAAGGCGCCCCAGACGCAGGTGCCAAGTTGGATGTCGACACCGGCTTCTTCAGCCTTGCTTAACCCTTCGTTGGCCGCAACCACCCGCTCCATCATCAAAGCCCTGTCACTGAGTGCGTCCTCAAATCGTTGACCGAAAAACTGAGGAACGTTCAGTCTGGCCATGGAGGCCGGGACGGGATTTTCGTCGATAAGGGTAACCTGCACACCAACCTGGGCCGCTTCGATGGCGGCGGCCGTCCCAGCAACCCCCGCACCCACTACGACGAGCGGTCGGGCTTCCATGTGCGATCCTTTAAGTTGTCCCCGACTAATCACTGACCGTTTACACGGTCGGGCAGGGCACTGCTCAGGGCTTTAGTGTAGTTGGCGCCGAAACCGCAGCACGTACCGATCACCCGCGCCCCCATTCCAACCCACTTCGCCGCCTCCCGTGTCAATTCGTCGGCGGTCTCTTCATTGGCAACGCTGCTGTCCTGCCATGTCTCGAGGTAGTCGGTTCTGCCCGCGTCGGGATAGAGAACGACGGTGCCCGACCACTGATCGAGGACGACTTGGAGGGCGGTGGTGGTCTCAGAAATCCGACTATGGAACACCGTAATTGCGTCGGGATCGAGCGATGCAATCTCCGCCACTCCTTCGGCCAAAGTCA
This sequence comes from Dehalococcoidia bacterium, assembly GCA_965232825.1. GTDB lineage: Bacteria > Chloroflexota > Dehalococcoidia > Lucifugimonadales > Lucifugimonadaceae > Bin127. The sequence continues at coordinate 2,392,968 of OZ247429.1, forward strand.
TGCCGTAGTTGACGGATCGCCAGTTCGAAGTCCACAGCGGCATACCCATGCCGCTGCTGTAAGCATGGCGGTCATCACCGAAACTCATTTTGACTTCTTGAGTTTCAGGTGCCACCGAAGCAGTAAAACCCACCCAGACTGGCAAACCCGTCGCCTTCGCCGCTTCAGCCGCGATCATCCTCGAATCGTTGTCGCCCCACATGTTCTCCATGATGAAGAAGTCGACGCCACACTCGGCGAGGATATCGGCCTGCTCTTGGGCGTAAGCCCGCAGCTCCTCCGCGGAGAGGCTGGCGCCATAGCCGAAGCCTGTCCCACCCAGAAGCATCCCGGTTCTCCCGTCTCGAACCGGGATCCGGCACGAGATGGCACCTGCTATGTAGATAGGCCTGTCGACAACGGCGCGTGTTCTTGCTTCGATCGCCGCGTCGACGGCTCGTACGTTAATCTCGCGCACCAGATCCGGGTACCCCGAAGCCTCCAGCGCCGGGCGGATTGTGTTGAACGTATTCGTGGATATGATGTCGGCACCGGCCCGGATGTAACGCTCGTGCATCTGTCGCACCGTAGCCGGGTGAGTGTAGTTGCCGGGTCCGCACCACGCAGCCGGATGCATCGGCACACCCATGGATTGCAGCTCCGTCCCGATGGCACCATCCAAGATGATTACTTCGCCTTCGTCAATACGGCGTTTCAAGCTCACGTAGTCGGCCATGGCACGAACCTCCCCCTGATAGTCTGATGGGGTTCAGCGCTGATTATGTTGTTGCCCACATTATGCTACTTGAATCGCAAAAATACACGGTAATTTTGGAAAATTTCGCAATAATTTTTGCGAAGAATTACGGAAAACAATCGTTCAAGATTTGCGCGCACCTAACCGAAGGAAGTCGCAAAGCGTTTTGAGCCGCATTTTCCGTTAGCCTTGCCTCGGCAGAAGGGAATCTCCTCCAATGACCCGCGTCCTCATAGCCGCATTCGACGGACTCCAGCCGTCGCAGATCCGGCCCGACCTCGCACCGAATCTCGTCGCCTTCGCCACCGGTGGCGTCACCTTTGCCAGAAATCATCCGGTCTTTCCGACGGTGACCCGGATCAACGTCGCCAGCCTAGTCACGGGCCGCCATCCCGGTGGGCACGGACTGGCCGGCAACACGGTGGTGATGCGCGACTACGACCCGAACAACATCTTGGAAGCGATGGAGCCGCAACTCGCCCGAGTGGCGAAGCAGACCGGAGACGTTCTGCTGGTGCCGACTCTCGCGGACATCCTTCACGTTCACAGGCACGAGTTCGTGGCCGTCGGTGTGGGCACTTCCGGCAACGCATACGTTCAAAACCCGCGCGCCGAGACGCTTGGCGGTGCCACTATCCACCCGGAGTTCTGTCTTCCCCGGAATTTGCACGAGGTGATCATTAAGCACTTCGGCCCGTGGCCAGACAAGGAGATGCCGAACGTTCCGCAGATGGCGCACGCGGCGCGGGTGCTGACCGAGTACGTGCTTGCTGAACGTAATCCAGCGGTAGCACTGATCTGGTTCTCCGAGCCAGACAGCTCCAACCACAAAGCCGGGGTTGGATCCACCCTCTCCAACCGCGCCCTGGCCGCTGCCGACGAGCAGTTCGGACGCATCATCGAGTGGCTGAAACGTAACGGAACCCTGGACGAGACCGACGTCATAGTCGTCTCCGATCACGGCTACGCGACGATCAACAATGTCGTCGACATCGAAACCGAGCTGCGAGCCGCCGACTTTCCACCCGGCGGCGTATTGGCCGCGCCGAACGGTGGATCCGCGCTCTTCTACGCGCACGAACCCGATCCCGTAACCGTTAAGCGATTGGCAAAATGGCTTTCTACCCAACCATGGTGCGGCGCATTACTGGCATCGGAACGCGTCGGCCCTGTGCCCGGCACGCTCCCTGCGCGTGTAGCCAACATTGACGGCCTCCGAAGTCCCGACCTAACCATGTCTTTCGCTTGGGACTCCACTCCCAACGCTGCCGGATTCCCCGGGCACACGGCGTCCTCGGGCGGATCTGTGGGCGTCGGCACGCACGGTGGCATGAGCCAGCATGAATTACGAAACACCCTAATCGCCCGCGGACCCAACTGGAAAACATCAACCGTTGTCGATACTCCAACCAGCAACATCGACATCGCCCCTACGATCCTCCATATCCTCCACCTGCTCGGCGCAGACGACATGGACGGGCGCGTCCTCCACGAAGCACTCGCCGATGGTATTGATCCGTCAGAGGTCAAGACCCGCACGATCACGCACACCGCCGAATTCGGCAACTACCGGCAGCAGGTGACGGTGACGACGGTCGGGAATTCGGTTTACCTTGACGAAGGCAATCGGATTCAGGGGTAGGACTTGTCGCAACCGGCTATCGGAACCTACTTGTGGTTGGAGGCAATTTCGCCTTTGAGTTGGTCAGTCTTGACTATCCAGACGCACATGATTCCCAGCGCGATCCGCCAAGCTAGCCACACAAGTCCAAACGCGATGAGGATGAATGTGAGGATGCCCTTCATGCCGGTGACCCATGCCGTCGACCGCCGTCATTCCGGCGAAATCCGGCGCTTCAGCGGACGTAACGTCCATCCAGCGAGACAACGCTAGCTAACCGTACTCTGGATCCCCGCGTCCGCAGGGGTGATGGAGGGCACCTTAACCGGCTTGCCCGTGCGGAGCGACTCCCAACATGCCAGGCCAGTCGCTACTACCTTCGCACCCTCTCTGGCTCCGACCCAAGGTTGCGTGCCGTTCTGGATGCAGTCGGCCATGTGACGCATCATCACCATCATCTCGCCGTGGTGTCCGGCGTGCGGCGGCAAGTGGGTGTGGTACTCGCGTTGCGGCAGGTCGCCGTCAGCATCGAGCGTCTTGACGTTATCTCGGATCGTGCCTTTCGTGCCGTACACGGTGAGACTGTTCGCCCGCTCACCTGCGGGATGCACCATGCCGAGGAGGTTCGAGACCCGCCCGATCTTGCCTGACGCGAATTTCACGTTGATGAAGAAGCAGTCCTCCTGGGGATACTCGGGTGCGACGCCGCTGCGCAGGCCCACGCAATGGACCTCCTCGATGTCGCCCATGAACCAGCGCAAGAGATCGATCGGGTGACAGGCGCCACCTAGTATCAGGTCCTGCGGCATGGTCGTGCGCCACGGGGTGCGCTTGTAGACCGGCCTCAGGTCGTGAACGTAGGATGCTTCGGCCATGAATAATTCGCCGATCTCGCCTGCGTCGCACGCTCTTTTCGCGTCGATTAAGTCCAACCGACCGCGCATCGATTGCGTGACGAGCAGCACCAATCCGGTGTGATCCACAGCCTCCACCACGCGGCTTGCCTCCGCCATCGTGTACACCATCGACTTGGTGACCATGACGTGCTTGCCGTTGTCCAAAGCCGTGAGTATCTGGTGCGCGTGCAGCGGACCAGGGGTATAAATCCCGATGATGTCCACATCATCGCGCGCCGCCAACTCGTCGAAATCCGTTGTCACTGCGTCGATCCCATGCGCGCTCGCCGCCGCTTCGAGCCGAGTTTCGTTGATGTCGCATAAGGCCGTTACGCGGATCGGCAGATCGCGTTCCGGATCGTTGGCCTGCAACAGCGTATCGCCGTGGCCTAAGCCGGCAAGTCCGAGTCTAAGAGTGGTCATATCCTGCCTCCTTCAACAATTGGTAGACGGCTGACCAACGTTCGGGCATGTCGTCACGGTTCATTACGGGTTTGAAGCCCATTGTGAGATAGATGTGGAGCGCCGGGAGGCGCCAGTCGTCGGTCTGGAGTCCGACTGTACGTTGACCGCGTTGGCCGACTAAGAACTTGGCGACCGACGTGCACGCGGCCCTCCCAAGACCTTTGCCGCGGTGATCAGGGTGAGTCACCACGAAGTCGAGAAGACCGACGTAGGGGCGGGTTTCAAACCCGTCCTCGTGCGCAGGGCATCCCTCGCGTACTTCGCGCGCGTCCCCTTCGTTGCGCACAACTTCCGTCATTCCGGCGAAAGCCGGTGCTTCAGCGGACGGAACGTCCATCCAGAGGGGCGGTGAGGCCCGGGTCAGAGTCGCAAATGTGGCGGCTACGATCTCCCCGTTGTACTCGACGACGCGGGAACCTGCGCGCCGTTCAGGGTTCTCCAAGCAATCGAGAACGCGATCCTCGGTCCACTCGGTGAATCCCCCCATCCGCAGCGTGTCAGCCCAACTAACCGCGTCGCCGGTGCGATAGGCGCGCATCACGTACTCCGATGGCAGCGCCACATCCGGCAAGCGACCAACTGCGACCTCGTCAATCACCATCGAGAGCTGCTTGTTGGGTTGCCGCGACATGGCACAATCCTACCGTTCCTCGACCCGCCTCAGCAGCGCAGATTGCGGGTGGCAATCGGTGATTTAGGCTGTGTCTCCGTTCCCACGTCCGGGATCTGTACACAACCACCGTCATTCCGGCGAAAGCCGACGCTTCAGCGGAGGGTACGTCCATCCAGCGGGGCGGTGCAATGATGGTTCACGCGGAAACTCGTTACCGTTCCATCGTTCCGATTAGTTGCGCAAAGAACCCGTCTGCAAAAGTGACTGGCGTGTTATAAATACGAAACGGTAGCGTTATGAATATTGGAGGATCCACATGAACGACCAAACTTTGAACGGAATCCAGTCGAATGTCTACAGACGGCGATGGTGGATCCTCGGTATTCTGTCCATGAGCCTGCTCATCATCGGGCTCGACAACACCATCCTTAACGTCGCAATACCGACGCTCCAACGAGAGTTCAGCGCGTCGGCAACGTCGTTGCAGTGGATGGTCGACGCGTACATCCTGGTATTCGCTGGCCTGCTGCTCACGATGGGTTCGCTGGGTGATCGATTCGGCCGCAAACGCGCGCTTCAGATCGGGCTAGTAATCTTCGGGCTCTCAAGCCTTTTCGCGGCCTATGCCGATTCCAGCGCGCAGCTGATCACTGCCCGGGCACTAATGGGAATCGGCGGGGCGCTCATAATGCCGTCTACACTCTCGATACTTACCGACGTATTCCCGAGGGAAGAGCGCGGCAAGGCGATCGGAGTCTGGGCTGGTGTGGCCGGTCTGGGCATCGGCATCGGTCCGCTAACCGGTGGAGCGCTGCTTGAGAACTTCTGGTGGGGTTCCGTGTTTCTCATCAACATCCCGATCGTCGCCATCGCAATCGTAATCGGCCTGATCTTGGTCCCGGAGAGCCGCGATCCGCATCCAAAAAGGTTGGACATTCCGGGCGCATTGCTATCGATAACAGCCATCACCACCTTGGTTTACTTCATTATCGAAGCCCCGTCCCATGGTTGGATTAACCCCTTCGTCATCGCCGGATTCCTCGGCGGCGCGATGCTTGTCTCCGTGTTCCTCTATTGGGAGTGCAAGACCGACCACCCGATGCTGAATCTCGCGTATTTTAAGAACCTGAGATTCTCCGCCGGTGCTGGTGCGATAGCGCTGGGCTTCTTCGCCCTGTTCGGAATGATCTTCGGCATGACCCAATACCTTCAATTCGTTCAAGGCTTCACGCCCCTTGAGGCCGGCCTGCGCATGGCCCCGGTCGCGTTGGGAATGGCCGTTGGAGCCGGCAGCAGTCATCGCCTTGTCGGCAGATTGGGCACCAACAAAGTGGTTGCCGCAGGTCTCGTCGGACTCGCCCTCATATTCGTCACCATCTCGCTATGGCAGGTCGACACCAACTATTGGATAATCGGTGGCACCTTCTTCTTTCTCGCATTCAGCATGGGCAACGTCATGGCGCCGTCGACTGACGCGGTGATGGGTGCGGTTCCAGAGGCCAACGCCGGAGTCGCATCGGCGATGAACGACGTAACTCGCCAGGTGGCTGGAGCCTTCGGTGTCGCAGTCATCGGATCCGTCATCAACACGGTCTACAGAGACAAGATGCAACCCGCAGTGGCCGACCTGCCAGCGGAGGCGGCAACCGTCGTCAGCGACTCGATCGGGGCAGCAACCAAAGCCTCTTCTATGCTGCCGTCCGATCTAGCTGTCACACTCCTCAACGCAGCCAAATCCAGCTTCACCGACGCACTCGGAATCGCAGTGATTTTGGCCGCCGCCATGTCCATCGTAGCCGCAATCCTAGTTCTAAAGTTCATGCCCCCACGACATCTTCCCACTCAGCAAGACACCCCCGCCGAAACCCCCGTCATTCCCGCAGACACGGGTGCTTCAGCGGGCGGAACCTCCACCCAGTGAAAAACAGGCAGCGCCAATCTCCTCCCCTTCGCTCCGCGAAGGGGTTCTGTGCACAACTAGCGTCATTCCGGCGAAAGCCGGAATCCAGAGTGGCCGGGCAACGGAGTACAAAGCGAAACGCCAAGTCTAAACCTCCTTTAATTCCCCCTTGGGCATCAAGGGGGAGGGTTGTGCACAGCACCCGAAGGGGACGCGTGCGAAGCACGCAGGGGATGCACAAACACCACGAACACCACACCTTCGCAGCGATATTCCTATCCCACAACAACAATCCCCTCTCCCGCTCGGCGGGTGAGGGCTAGGATGAGGGCCTAACCTCCTATGAATAAATCGAACAAAACCCCCACCAAACCCCGTGGCCGCCCCCGAGACCCCGAGGCCGATCAGGCCATCCTGCAAGCTACCCTCAAGCTACTGACCGAACATGGATATGCTGGATTATCCGTGGAGAGCGTCGCCGCCGAAGCCAGTGTCGGAAAGACAACCATCTACCGACGCTACGCTACCAAAGAAGAACTCGTCGCGGCCGCCGTTGGAGCACTGAAAGACGAACTAGGACCACCACCAGACACCGGCGATACACGCGCCGACATCGTCGAGATGATTGGTCGTAGCGTTGAGAAGCTCGAACGCGGACCTGGCTTCGCCATGATCGGCGCCCTTCTTGTTGAGGAGCGCCGCAACCCCCGCCTAATCGACTTGTTCCGCGAGCGCATTATACGCCCCCGCAGAGACGACGTAATAACCATGCTCCAACGCGGCGTACAACGCGGTCATATACGCCCCGACGCCGATCTCGAAGTCGCCGCCCACGCCATCCTCGGCGCCATCCTCGCCAACCACATATTGGGCGCTCCCGACTCTCCCAACATGATCCATCGCAACATCAATACCATCTGGCACGGCCTCACATCCGACAAACGAAATTAACGGCACGGAAGTGATTGCAGGCGAACAAAACCTCCCCTTCGCTCCGCGAAGGGGACGCGTGCAAAGCACGCAGGGGATGCCCGAAATTCACCGCAATAACCCCCTCCCACAACATCCGTCCCTCTCTCCCGCTCGCAACCACCCCTCCCCTCTCAGAGGGAGATTAAGAGGGGGTCGCGGGTGAGGGACCAACAAGGAGGTAAACTACCTCCACGGAAGTGCCCAATTAATGTATTTTGACCCCCGACTATTCGCGTTAACGCAGGGCGTAAGACTCCGCATCGCCTTTGCGGCCGTTCTCGGATTGATCGCCGTCGGTGCCGGAGTCTCACGCCTCGCCGTCTCGGGCATCATCATTTACCGCGTCCTTACCGGACAGGCGGGCTTTTCAGCATTGGCGATGCCGCTTTTGACGATCGCAGCGCTGATCGTGGTGCGCAGTCTCTTCCAATATTGGCAGAACTCCGTAAGTCACCACACGGCAAACGTCGTCAAGATTAAGTTACGGGAAGAGGCATATGATCATGCGCTGAAGCTTGGTCCGGGTTATGCGGACCGGAACCGGACCGGCGATTTAGTGCTGACGTTGGTAGAGGGAATCGAACGACTGGAGGTCTTCTTCGGCCAATATCTGTCCCAGATTATCGTCTCCGCTATCGCTCCCATCGCCATCTTCGCGTACATGGTCACGCTCGACCTCTACATTGCGCTCATATTCCTCGGCTTTGCATTGGCCACTCTCGCGGTGCCCGCTGCATTCCACCGCTGGAATCGCGACAACAGCTATCGAAGACGCAGGTCTTACGGCGCATTGGGTTCGGACTTTCTTGACAGCGTGCAGGGGTTAGCGACCCTCAAATCGTTCGGACAAAGCAAGCAGCGTGGCAAAGAGTTAGAGCAACGGATTCAGAACCTCTACCGCAGCACCATGGGTGTCGTCGCCGCAAACCAAGCGACGAGTGGGACGTCCATCTTATTCATGACAACGGGTGCCGCAGTTGCACTCGCCGTCGGCGCCGTTCGTGTCAGCAACGGAGACATGGACCTTCGGCCATTGCTGATCGTGTTGATGCTTGGCGTCGAGGTGTTCCGGCCGATGCGCGAACTGGTGAACCTCTACCACCAAGGAATGGCGACGCTATCCGCGGCGCAGAGCGTATTTGAGATCCTCGACGAACCCGTCACGATTCTTGAACCCGAAGCTGCGACGGAAACATTAGTCACCGAGATAGAGCCCGACATCACATTCGATGACGTCACATTCGGGTACGACGGCGGTTACCGATCCGCGCTGCAAGACGTTTCGTTCCAACTGCGAAAAGGTGAGACGCTCGGCGTCGTCGGTGCTAGCGGCGCGGGCAAATCGACCCTGGTGTGGCTGATGTATCGCTTCCACGATCCACAAACGGGCACGATAAAGATCGGCGGCCACGATCTGCGCAGTCTACCCCTCAACACCATCCGAGACAACATTGCGGTCGTCACTCAAGACACCTACCTGTTCCACGGTACGGTCGCCGACAATCTGCGTTTCGGAAAACCGGACGCCACGCCGAAGGAGTTAGAAGACGCCGCCCGCGCCGCGAACGCCCACGAGTTCATCTCCCGCCTGCCTCATGCATACGAGACGGTCGTAGGCGAACGGGCCGTACGGCTCTCAGGCGGCCAGCGCCAACGCTTGGCAATTGCACGAGCGCTACTCAAAGATTCACCGATCCTATTGCTCGATGAAGCGCTCTCCAGCGTCGATGCCGAGAATGAGGCAGTCATCCAAGACGCCCTCGACAGATTGATGGAAAATCGCACCACTCTCGTCATCGCGCACCGCCTCTCAAGCGTCATCAATGCCGATCGCATCCTCGTGCTTGACGAAGGTCAGGTGGCAGAAATCGGAACCCACGCCGAATTGATCGCCAATGGCGAGACCTACGCCGGTCTCATGCGCCAGCAGACGCAGACAGACCGTGAAAAAAACCTCCCCCTTGATGCCCAAGGGGGAATTAAAGGGGGCTCAGACGCGCCCAGTGCGCCATCAGCGCATCCACCTCCCGAACTCCGCAACCTAAATGCCGGCCACCACCACGCAACAACCTCACGCCCTCCCACGGACGAACAGGAGATAAACATCCGATCTTGGTCCGTCTGGATGCGACTATTGGGCCTGGTCCGGCCAGTCAAATGGCAGTTCCTCATCACCGTTGTTCTCGGGATGCTCAACCACGGCTCGGTGATCATCCTAGGAGCACTCTCCGCGCTTCTCGTCGGTGCCGTTTTCCGAGATGAACCCTTGAATACATTGGTCATCCTTGTCTGCACACTAGCTCCGCTGTCAGCCCTACTCTTCTACCTCGAGTCATGGCAGGCGCATGACATGGCCTTCAGACTGCTGGCACGAATGCGGATCGACCTCTACGAGAAGCTCGAACCGCTCGCGCCGGCATACATGGTCCGCCGTCGCTCGGGCGACTTTGTCAGCGTCGTCGGAGGTGACGTTGAGACGGTCGAGTACTTCTTCGGGCACGCCGTCTCGCCGATGATCGTCGCCATACTCATTCCCGGCGGCCTACTTATCGCCCTCACCATCATCGCTTGGCCTATTGCCGCCGTTCTCGCACCCTTCCTCGTCGCGGTAGCCGTCAGCCCATTCTTCGCTAACTCCCGCATCGAACGACTCGGAGACGAGATCCGCGGCCGAATCGGCGACATCCATGCTTACATGGTCGACAGCATCCAAGGGATGCGCGAGATCATCGCCTTCGGACGCGGCGCCGATCGCACCGGCGAGTTGACCCAAAAAGGCTGGGATCACGCCGGCCATCTTGTCAGATTCCAGAAATCGCAAGCCTTCCAAATCGGGTTCATCGAGGCCATGATGGGTCTGGGCGGACTCGCCGTACTGGCGATGGGAGTTTGGTTGGTGCTCGAAGGACAGATCGAGCGAACCCACCTACCCCTCGTCAGCGTGCTCGCACTCGCCTCGTTCAGCCCAATCACCGAACTCGCCCGCACAATGAAGCAGATGATGGAAACCCTTGCCGCGTCTCGCCGAATCCTAGCCATCCACGACGAAACCGTACCCGTAAAAGACGGTCCCGGAATTCCCACCACCACTGCCGGCATTTCCGGTGACCAGGGAACCCAGCGACAATCAAACCAAGGCGACAAAATTAACGATGGGCGTCCTTCCGTCGAATTCGAAAAGGTGGGATTCGCCTATGCCCGAGGAGACGCCCAAGCTCTCGCCAATGTCTCCTTAGATATCGCGTCTGGCAGCACCGTGGCCATCGTCGGGCGATCTGGTGCCGGCAAAACCACGATCGCATACCTCATGATGCGCTTTTGGGACCCTGATCGCGGCGAAATCGAACTGTCGGGCAACCGATTAAACCAGTTCAAACTTGACGACCTCCGCGGCCGCATGGCGCTAGTCGCACAAGACACCTACCTCTTCAACAACACCATCCGCGAGAACATTCGACTCGGCCGCCAAGACGCCACCGATCAGGATGTTGAGGAGGCCGCAAGTCAGGCCAACGCCGCCGACTTCATCGATTCATTCCCGGACGGCTACGACACCGAGGTTGGAGAACGCGGCATGCAGCTCTCTGGCGGTCAGCGGCAGAGGATTGCCATCGCCCGCGCCATCCTCAAGAACGCACCACTTCTCATTCTCGACGAGGCCACATCCCACCTCGACGCCATCAGCGAGACCGCCGTCCGAGATGCCCTCGATCGCTTAATGGAAGGTAGGACGACCGTCGTCATCGCGCACCGCCTGTCCACAATACGCAATGCAGACAAAATACTCGTGCTCGATGAAGGCAAAGTCGTTGAGCAAGGAACCCACGACCAACTCCTGTCCCATCGCGGCCTCTACGCCCAACTGGTCAACACCCAGATGGCGTAGACAGCCCGCGGGCGTCCCCAAACCGGAAGTTCAACTCTAAAAGCGTTCCTGGACAACGTCAGATGGATACTCGGCGTGGCACTCATCGGATGTGCGACCGGCATGATTGCTGACGTTTTCGTCGTTGGCGAGTCGCTATGGCGACCAATTGCCATCGGCTCAGCCTTCTTCATCGGCCTGAGATTATGGATGGCGGGCATTAACAACCTATAAGCCAACCATCGAAACACCCAACGCCCGACCTAGTACCACCGTTCCTTATCCACCACATTCATCAACTCCTCACCCTGTGCGAAACGTCGAGCATTCTCCAAAATGATCTGGAACCTCCGCTCCGGAATATCGCCTGCATCCCGGACCGCTACATGCGGCGTCATCAAAACATTCGGCAAACTCCACAACTTGTGCTCTGGCGGCAACGGCTCGATCTCGTAAACATCCAACCCACAACCCGCGATCTCACCCGACTCGATCGCGTTCGCCAAATCATCGATCTTGCAAACCATTCCCCGCCCAACATTGATGAAATACGCCGTCGACTTCATCAACCCGAACCGCTCCGCATTGAACATACCCTCCGTCTCCAGCGTGTGCGGCACCGTTGAAATCACAAAATCCGCCTCCGGCAACCACCGATCAATCTCCTCCGGCGGATGAATCTCAGCACCCCAGACCTCCCGTTCAACCCGCGGCTCCAACCCAATCACGCGCATCCCAAAAGCCCCGCACAACCGAGCGGTCTCCGCGCCAATCCCGCCAACACCATTGATCAACGCCGTCGCATCGCCCAAACTCACATACTCCGATTGTCTAGCATCCTTGGCCCACCGACCATCCCGTTGCGCGTCTACGTACCAAGGCAATCCCCTCGACAACGCCAGCATGAACATCATGATGTGGTGACTGATGTGATCGAAGTAGATGCCCCTCGGATTAGAAACCACACAAGGATGCTTAACCAACTCCTCGTAGTAATACCCGAAAAACGGACCCGCATCCGGATTTTGCAACCACCTCAACTTCCGAGCCGAAGGCAACATCTCCGGCGAAACCCAACCAAACGCCCCATCCGCATCCACAATCTCTCTCGCCGCCTCCGCATCATCCGCCGGCAACACCACATCATACTCCGCCATCGAATCGGCGAGGCGACGCGCGAACCACCGCGTCAACTCATCCTGCGGCGGCATGAAGACAAACTTGATCGCGGAGGGCATTGGCTTCACATCCAATTTCGCAGGTCGACGAAAACTCTACCTCAAATCGCAATCCACACCCACCTCGGCGCAGTGCCCCTCGAACCATTCGATTACCTCAGTGTGATACGGGATACCCGACTTCTGACGTTTCTCAATCTCCTCGGCCTCCAACAATCCCGGGTAGACAACCCGGTCGTGTCCCTTACCGGGCGGATGCTCAGCCACTGCCTTCAGCAACTCATCCATATCGTCGAGGAACTTCTCTTTGTCGGTGAACGCCTCGATGTCATACGCAACGAAGAAATGTCCGCCTTGATGCGGGTTCAAAGGACCCGGACCGAGACCCGTCAACTCGTTGCAAAATATCTCGTTCATCAACCCAAGCCCGAAACCCTTGTGAGACCCATTCTCCCGTGTCCCACCAATCGGCAACATCCCATACTTTCCACGAGATTCCGGACCCGGTGCCGGAGTCTCCTCAAGCTCAGGCTCGTAGTTCTCGTCCGTGATCCAACCCGGCAAAACCGTCGCGCCAGTCCGGCGCAACAACCAAATCTTGTTCGCCGCCACCTGAGTAGTTGCAACGTCCAGCATGTACGGTGGCATCGTCCGCGCAGGAGCACCATACGCCAAGGGATTCGTACCCAAAAACGGACGCGAGCCCCAAGTCGGGATCGTGATGCCCGCTCCGCCAGCCGTCATCGTATGCCCGATCATTCCCGCCTCAATCGCCTGATACACATAGTGGCTGCAACCCGCCAAGTGTCCCGTGTTGAACACCGTCACAACGCCAACGCCGTGCTGCTGCGCCTTTTCGATCGCCATGTCCATCGCCTTCGGACCGACGTGCACTCCCAACGCATGCTTAGCGTCAATATTCGCCGTCGTGCTAGTCTCGCGCACGACTTCCCACTCCGTCGCCGGGTTCAATGAACCTTCCGCATAACTCCGCACATATCCCCTCAAACCATTCGAAACGCCATGAGACTCATTTCCTCTGAGGTCATTCCCGAGCAACACATCAGTCGAATCCTGCGCCCCGTCATCATCCAACCCGATCTTCAAGAAGATGTCCTTGGTAACGCGATGCATCTTCTCCGGCATCACGTACACCCGGTCAGCCTCTGGTACCTTGAATCGCTCTAGCATCTCGCTTTACCTCTATAGTGCGTGCACAGAACCAATCTCGTTCGCCGCATAAGTTTAAGCCATACTCGGCCTCAATTGTGGCAATTCAAGCATCCCGAAACAGCTTTGAATCGCGTAAAATCGCATAGTCGCGTGGGACGGATCTCGCACAACAGACAAGCGACCGCCACGCATAGATGGAAGGCGTTGGGCGACATGCAACTGAGACCTAATCGCGTAAAAGAAAAAATATACGCCGGCGAGGTGGCTGTATCAGTAGTCGGCTTTACCCACCCCGACGACATCGACAATTTCGGCCCGATCGCGAACGCAAACGGTATCGACGCGGTATGGCTGGAGGGTGAGCACGCCGGTGTCGATCACGCGAATCTCGGAAACCTGACGCGTGCATGCGACCTCTGGGGTCTGACTCCGGTGGTCCGGATCAATGAAAATTCGCAAGGATTGATTTACCGCACACTCGATTGCGGAGCCCAGGCGATCGCGGTCCCCCACGTCAATACCGCCGCAGAAGCGCAAAACGTGGTCCTCGGCGGGAAGTTCCCTCCCATCGGCAGGCGAGGAAACTACGCCAGTCGACAAGGGCACGGTGTGGCAAACTACATGGAGCTGGCCGACGACCACTCGTTGCTGATCGTTTTCATCGAAGACATCATCGCCTACCAGAACCTCGACGAGATCCTACAGGTCGACAACATCGACATCTTCTTCGTCGCTCCCGGCGATTTCGCCGCATCGATGGGACACAAAGGCATCTGGGATCAGGTAGCCAACATCCCTGAGGTTGCCGAAACCATGGAAGATACCTTCCGTCGCATCCAGTCGGCCGGTCGCATCGCCGGTGCGACCTGTGGCAAGGCGGGCCTCCAACGCTACCTGGACCTTGGCGCCAAGTTTTTCTTGACCACCACGTCGGAGTGGTTGGACGAAGGTGCTGGCAGTTTCATGAACATCGTTAATCGCCACTCGGGATAAAAACAATCCATCCGTACCCAGCGATGTGGCACTATGTATTGATGGAAAGAGAGTCGAGAAATGAACCTGAGACCTAATCGCGCCAAAGAAAAACTAGCCGCGGGTGAAGTGGCGATAGTCGTTGGAGGTTTTACCAGCCCTGACGACATCGACGCCTTCGGCCCCGCCGCTAACGCAAACGGCATCGCCGGCGTCTGGTTGGAAGGCGAGCATGGCGGAATCGACGCGTCTACCTTGGGAAACCTGACGCGCGCTTGCGACCTATGGGGCTTAACGCCGGTTTGCCGCATCAACGAAAATTCGCAAGGCCTGATTTACCGCACTCTCGACTGCGGCGCTCAAGGCATCGTGGTACCGCACGTCAACACAGCCGCCGAAGCGCGAAACGTCGTCGACGGCGGCAAGTTCCCGCCCATCGGCAAACGTGGGGCGTACACCAGTCGACAAGGACACGGCGTGGCGAACTACATGCAGGTTGCCGACGACCATTCCCTGCTGGTGATCCTCATCGAGGACATCATCGCCTATCAAACCTCGACGAAATCCTAGAGGTCGACAATATCGACGTATTCTTCGTTGCCCCGAGCGACTTTGCCGCTTCGATGGGACATACTGGCGATGCTGGCCATCCCGAAGTAGTTGAGACCATGAACGACGCCTTCAGGCGCATCGAAGCCGCAGGCCGCAACGCCGGAGCAACATGCGCAGAATCTGAAATCCCACGTTACCTTGGTTTGGGAGCCAAATTCCTTTTGACGAGCGTTGGGCCGTGGTTAAGCCAAGGCGCTACGAGTTTCATGAACTCGGTCAAAACCCACTCGAATTAACATCGCCCTGAGCGGTGCCACATTAAGCACCAAAGTCTGAAGCGCATTCAAGAAAGGCACCCCCCTTAAATGGATATCCGACCCAATCGCATCAAAGACAAGATCGCCGCTGGAGAAGTCGCCACAATCGTCGGCGGCATGACCCACCCCGACGACATCGACGCATTCGGCCCGATCGCTACGGCCCACGGCATGGATGGCATATGGCTCGAAGGTGAGCATGGTTGGGTAGACGCATCCGAACTTGGCAATCTGACTCGCGCCTGCGACCTCTGGGGATTGACATCAGTCTGTCGCGTCAATGACAACAACCAAGGGTTGATCTACCGAACGCTAGACCGCGGCGCACAAGGCATCGTGGTGCCACATGTCAACGACGCCGCAGAGGCGCAGAACGTGGTTGACGGTGGGAAATTCCCTCCGATCGGCAAGCGGGGCAGCTACACCAGTCGACAAGGCCTGGGTGTTCCAAACTTCATGGATGTTGCCGATGACAATTCGTTGCTAATCATTCTCATCGAAGACATTATTGCCTACGAGAAGCTAGACGAAATCCTCGCTGTTGACCATATCGATGTCTTCTTCGTCGCTCCTGGTGACTTCGCCGCTTCGATGGGACACAAAGGCAATGTTGGACACCCCGATGTCACAGAGACGATGAACGATGCCTACCGACGCATCGTAGCTTCAGGCCGAACCGCCGGCGCAATCTGCGGAAAAGCCAATGCCGAGAGATTCCTGGACCTCGGCGTGAAACTCCTCTTTACCAACACCCCCGAATGGATCGACGAAGGCGCGGCGAGTTTCATGGATATCGTCAACAATCACTCGAATTGACGGTGATTCGAAGGGTTGCTGCCGACGCTTAATTTAGCGTTAAACTATGCGAACCTCTAGCGATACGCGCTTCCAGATTCGAACCGCGGTGTTGACGATGATCCTTATCGCGTCAGGCGTTGCAGCCGCCTTGATTTCTATTGGTTGCCGCGGTGGTGGAGCTAATCCCGGTGACGAAGATTTGCTGATACCGTTCGTTGAACCGACCCAGTCATCTCGAACTTGCCTGAACGAAGTCTATCCCCCGGATTCTCCGACATTCGAGGAAGTTTCGGAATCCGATTACCTTCCCGGCGCCAACGGTGTCGACTACGTGGTGATTGAACCGGGTAACGGAGACAAACCGCAAGAAGATTGGCAAATCGAAGTTAAGTACACCGGTTGGCTAGAAGACGGTTGCGTATTCGGTACAACTTACGGTTCTGGACGCGATGCCCGCTTTTTCCTCGCTTATGTGATTCCCGGTTGGCGACAATCGCTCCTTGAAATGCAGTTGGGTGAACGCCGTAGAATCCGCGTCCCGCCCGATCAAGGCTACGGTCAAGCCGGTTCACCTCCTCGCATCCCTGCAAACGCAACCCTTTACTTCGATGTCACATTGACAAGTGGTCTCACCGCCGAGGAAGCCCAGGCAACAGCCACCGCCGTAAACGAAGCGGCAGCGGCGACGATCACAGCCGTTTCTCAAGAGGTCGAAGCAACCTTCACCGCGGTTGCGGAAGAGGCTTCACAGGACCCGGAGTCTTTGTCAGACGAAAAAGATTCAGCTAAGTGAGTCGTAACCGAAGACGATCAGCACTCGTTCTTGAAGCGTCTGAAATTCTGTCCCGTCACCCCAAAGTTGTAGGATTAAGAATGCGTGATTGGGGCTGTAGCTCAGTTGGGAGAGCGCATCGTTCGCAATGATGAGGTCGGGGGTTCGAATCCCCCCAGCTCCACCAAGTCCCACCGCGCATATTGCCCAGGGAACCTCGGACTCAGCTCCAGCGTCGAAAACGCTCTGATCTCGCACCTACGCGTCGCCGCGCGGGATGGAGTCGCTAGGCGGATCGGGTGGAGGCGGGGCAGGATGCCAACCGCCGAAGACGGCACCCAACTCTCCCAAACTCAACTCTTCGGGTTCATCTTCGGATTTTTCGGGCGTATCCTTCTCGCGGTCACTCATATCGCCCTCCTCGAGTGTTCGGTTCATGTACATGAAAGTTACGTATTGCGAGTATAGTAAGCCTCTTCCACGGGAGAGTCAACGTTGGCGCCGAGCCATCTTCGCTACAGACAAGCTCAGTGTCGGGTTGCGAATATCAATCTACGTTGCTGTGATGAAAATGATGTTATCACCAACGAAAGCTGGCAGGCTTTGTTTATCTGTACCTCTCCATTGAACTTAGAATTGGACAGCACCTAAGTCGATCAATCCGAGACAATCTAGAGGCACGGTTACCAAACACGCAGATGTCTGAAGCCAGTAGCAACGCCGATCTAAAAGTGAAGAAAACCATTTACCTCGCCAACCCATACGGATTCTCGGAGCAACAGAAAAGCGAGCTGCTGCCGCTTTTCGTTGAAGCCTTGGAATCCTTGGGATTGGAGGTGTGGGAGCCCTTTGAACGGAACAATCAAGGATCGAAGTTGGCTCCCGGTTGGGCATATCGAATCGGACAAGCCGACATCCGAGACGTCGCCGATGCCGACGCAACATTCGCAATCCTCAACGGCATACCTCCAGACGAAGGAGTGATGGTGGAGCTAGGTGCCGCTATTGCGCTGGGCAAGCCAACGTTCTTGTTCCGAGATGACCATCGCAAGGTAACCGAGTGCGAAGAGTATCCGCTCAATCTCATGATCTTCACCGGCCTGCCGCAGGACGGATGGGAAGACTGGTATTACACGTCGTTCGACGAAATCACTTTGCCTGACAAAGCTCTGGCCCGTTGGGCAAAGCAATGCTAGGCTCGTTACCACACGGCCGAATCGCCGTCGCGCCGAGGGTCCGACGCTGCTGACAGGGTACCGGCTTCGTTGTGCACCTGTATCGCACCTTCGCTTCCTGCGCCGTCAAAAGGCGCAATGGCGTTAACCTCGTGCCCCCTTGCTCGCAACGATTCGATTACACCGTCTTCAACCCGATCTTCGATGTCGAGATGATTGGCTTCAGCATGTGGATAGGTCGATGATGTACGGCCTTGATAGTGCGTCCAACGCGGCCCCTCGATCGCCTCTGCGACCGTAAGCCCATGGTCGAATACGCCAGTTACCACTTGGAAATTGGTTTGCACCTGAGTGTCAGCACCTGGCGTCCCGCAAACTAGCTCGAGCTTGCCACCATCCTCAACTGGTGCGTCGGTCACCATCACCGGGTTCATAGTGTGCCTGACACGCTGGCCAGGGCGCAGAAAGTCGATGTGGTCAGGGTCGAGGTGCCAGTACGTCATTCGGTTGTTGAGCAGAATCCCGGTGTTGCCGGCGATCAGTCCCGACCCGTACCCCATTTGAATGCTCTGCAACTCGCCGACTGCGTTGCCCCAACGGTCCACGACGCAGAAGTGTGTCGTGTCTGAACCCGCCGCACCGGCCACCGCGAACGCGTCGTGCGTTACGCTTCGCCCATTCGGATGATGGATTTTGCCGTTGCGGCGGTATTTCTTCGCGCGGTCAGGTACGCGCTCCATATATGCCCAAGCATCGCCTTCACTTGCCTCTGCTTCGGACAGCGCTTGTTCAAAGTCGATCAGCCTAGCGCGCTCAGCCGCGTAATCTTTGTTCAGCATGCCTTCGATCGGGACATCGACGAATTCAGGGTCGGCAGTATAGGCTTCGCGGTCTGCAAACGCCAATTTCTTGCACTCGGTCATCGTGTGCACAGCATCCGCGGTGAGATATCCGAGGCCTTGCGCGTCGAAGTTTTCGAACAGGTTCAATTCTTGCAGCAACACGTGACCCGAAGAGTTCGGAGGTGCTTCATACACTGTCCTGCCCCGGTAGGTCGTCGAGATTGGCGCTTGCCATTGAACTTTGTGGTTCTTAAGGTCGTTATAGCGCAATAACCCGCCACACTCTTCACTGAACCGCGCAATCTCTCGCGCAATCTCGCCTTCGTAAAAGGCTTCCCGGCCTTTGTCTGCGATGGTTCGATAAGTCTTCGCCAAGTCAGGGTTGCGACGCAGTTCGCCAGGTTTTAGCCAATTGCCGTTCGGAGCGAATACTGCACGAGACGTCGGCGCGTCTCGCAGCAATGGGAACTGCATTGTCGACACGGCTTGTTGATGCGAAACCGGGACACCTTCTTCGCACAGTTCTACGGCGGGTTCGATACAGACGCTCAGCGGCAACGTGCCGTGCCGTTCGTGCGTGGCGAGCAGAGCGTCCAAGATTCCGGGAACCGAAGTGCCCAAAACTCCGGTCATCGGAATCCCATTTGGGTAGCGATGAGGTTCTGCCAACTCGGGCGCAGCACCTGTGCCATTAGCGACCTCGATCGAATTTTCGGCCGCCATGAATGTCATTACGAAACCATCCCCGCCGATACTGGAGCCGGAAGGTTCTGCGACTCCGAGTGCGAACGCAACCGCGATGGCGGCATCTACCGCGTTTCCTCCGCGATGCAGCATTCGGATCCCAGCTTGGGTCGCGAGGGTGTGGTTGGCGACTACGGCTCCTTTCGACCCCATGCGAGCTGGTCTGAAAGATTGTCCGATGATTCCGTGGGGCGATTGATAACGCATTGTGATGTGCTCGTTGAACCTTGAGTACGCAAAACTGTGTGGTAAGTTTATCGGTTCGAAACTTGTTTCGCGAACGCGATGAATATAGAAATTACATGTAGCCACTGTGCAATGGGCACGACTAAAGTCTGTTCAACATTCAATGAAGAATTGTGGAGGAAAATATGCGAAATCGATCGTCCAGCCGATTCGCTGATCCGGCGACCGATTACGGGTCCGGCGACGAGCCCAAAAGGCTTTGGTTAATAGACGGTGCTTATCTTTTCAGCACGCAGTCGTCGATCGGTCAGGGTTACAACTTCGATTATCTTTTGCTGAAAAACAGACTCGAAACAGTGGTTGGCCCTCTGTGGCGCGCATATTACCTGAACGCTCTTCAACCCGACAGCGATCGTAACGACGGCATGCAACGCTTCCATTCTTGGTTGCAGTCAGCTCCTCCTAGCGGGCCGAAAATCATCACCAAGCTATACAACTTGAGAGATTCGGATGCGAGCCACGCATACTGCCGCGAGTGCGCCACCACGGTTCAACTCGAATGCCCGGCCGCAGGCTACTCCGCCGACCCGCACCCACTTACTCGTCGCTCGCAAAAAGGCGTCGACGTCGGGATCGCGTCGCTCGCTCTCACTCACCTCGATTCTTACGACACATTGATGTTGTCGTCTGGCGATGGCGACTTGCTCGACGCGGTGAAATTCGTCAGCGACTCAGGCAAAGAAATTGAATTGGCCGTATTCCGAGCTGGAGTTGCGACCGAATTGCAATCTTGGGCCGACCGCATATTTTGGATCGACGAGTTCGCACACGAAATTGCGCGTTGATAATGCGCGACAACTGTAAACGGATTTGCCGCGATGAAGATGCTTAAAACGGGTCAAACAGCGCCTAATTTTGAATTGACGGCGCATAACTCCACGCGCGTCAATCTGTATGAAATCCTAGAATCAGGTCGGCGCGTGATTTTGACATTTCATCCTGTTTCTTTCACTGGCGGGTGAACCAACCAACTCGGGATCCTCGGTAGGATCCGTGAACGGGCCAACGCGGTCGGTGTTGAACTCCTCGAGGTCAGTTGCGATTCCGTGCCAGTCCAACTCGCATGGGTGACCGCCAACTTCGAGCAACATGAGGTTTCAAAAGCTCCTCTAATCCTCTCCGACTTCTGGCCGCACGGCGAAGTCAGCCGCAGCTACGGCGTCTTCAACGAGGAGCGCGGTATGTCGGTGAGGTCGCTGTTCGTCGTTAACACCGACAGCACGATCATCCATTCGGAGGAGTCAACCCAGCGCGGAGTGCTGCCTGACATTGAGGGAGCCGTCGATTTGATTGCCAGACTCGGTTGAGCAGCTAAACACTAACCCGAAGCTGCATGCCGAGAGCTCGCACCACCCGCAGAACAGTAGCGAAAGAAGGATTTCCGTCTTTAGACAGCGCCTTGTACAACCCTTCTCTACTCATACCGGCATCGCGACTCAACTGCGCCATGTTTTGCGCCCGAGCTACGTCGTTGAGCGCAGCTCTTATCAGCGACCCATCACCAGGATCCTCTTCAAAGCACGCCTCAAGGTAGAGGCGTACATCTTCCTTGGTTTCAAGGTGCTCAACAGCGTCCCACTTAGTGAATGTCTCATGCATACTCATCTCCATTCTCGAGCTATCCGTTTGGCTCGTTCGATGTCCCTGAGTTGCGAGCTTTTGTCGCCACCGCAAAGTAGCACGACAACCTCAGCGCCCTCGCGGATTTCACTCTGAGCAGAGCGAGGATTATGTCGTCATTCCCGCGCAGACGGGCGCTATAGCGAGCGAAATGTCCATCCCGCTGGAAGAGCATGTTGACACCTTCGCCGATCTGATCAAAGATCGGTGAATGGCGAAGCCGTTATCAAAAACACCGGCGCTTCATAAATTTGGAAGACGATTCGTAGCCACTAATTTCGTAAGAAATTTCGCGGTAGTACATCGAGCGTGAATCAAAATTCGATCGCAGACACTAGATTCGTCGTTCTTAGGTGGTGACGCATGGTCGACGGAAGCGCGATAATCAAACCTCACTTGACCAACTGCGATGACCGCGTCCCTTCCACACAACCACATGCCGATTGATTTCGCCGACCCCGCCCCCCGCTTGTCGCGCGCCGACATCGCGCGCCGGGCGGCTCGGATGTTGCCGCATGGTGCAGTGGTAAACCTCGGTATCGGCATCCCTTCGCTTTGTGCAGATTTCGTTCCAGAGGGAGTGCAGATACGATACCAAGCGGAGAACGGAGTATTAGGCTACGGTGAATTGGTGGCACCGGAGGAGGGCGATCCGGATCTGATCGATGCGAGCGGGCAGTTCACGAAGATGACGCCGGGGATGGCGTTTTTCGACTCCGCCGAGTCGTTCGCTATGATCCGCGGCGGGCATATCGATGCGACAGTACTAGGTGCGTTGCAGGTGTCTGGACAGGGCGATCTGGCGAATTGGATGTTGCCGTCTCGCGGGATCGGTAGCATTGGCGGCGGGATGGACTTGGCGGCGAACACCAAACGGGTAATCGTGGCCATGGAGCACACCACGAGACGCAACGAGCCGAAAATCTTGCAAGAATGTAGCTTTCCCTTGACGGCTCAGCGATGCGTGACAGACATCGTTACTGACATCTCGGTCATCTCGGTCACCGAAGATGGGTTGATGTTGAACGAGTGTGCACCGGGTTGGAGCGCTAAAGATGTGCAGGCTTTGACGGCCGCTACGCTACTGGAGCCGATGAAAGGCTAGAGAACCTGAGATATGAAGATCACCGATATCCGAACCGTAGTAGTCGGCAACCCGTGGAAGAACTGGATTTACGTAGTTGTAGACACCGATGAAGGTTTCAGAGGGCTAGGTGAGGCGACGGGTGGTTTGAGCACACAGCCGACGGTTGCTGCGGTTGAAGAGGTTAAGCACTTGGTGATCGGGCGTGACCCGCGTGACATCCACGCTATCTGGAACGAGCTTTATCTTGCCGGGTTTCTGAACATCAACCGTGAGATGTCGGGAATCGAGATGGCGTGTTGGGACATCCTCGGCAAATCGTTGAACGAACCTGTTCATCGCTTACTCGGTGGCAAAGTGCGCGACGACATCCGGGTATACGCGAATAGCTGGTATTCAGGGCCACGGACGCCCGAGGGGTTTGCTGAAAGTGCCTCTCAAGTGGTGGCGAAGGGTTACACCGCGTTGAAGCTCGATCCGTTCGGGACTGCGTATCTGGCGCTGAGCAAGTCGGAGACGCGCGAGGTTCAGGCGTTGTTGAGAGCGGTTAGAGACGCGGTCGGTGATGACGTCGAGATAATGATCGAAGCCCACGACCGGTTCAGCGTTGGCGCGGCGGTCGAGATCGGTAACTGGCTCGAAGAGTTCGACGTCACGTGGTTCGAGACGCCGGTGTTATCGAACGATGTCAATGCGTTGATCGAGGTGGCGAAGCGCGTACCTGTCCGTGTAATCGCCGGTGAACGGATGCATGAGTTGCACGATTTCGCACGCTTCCTAAACGCGGACGTTACCGACATCATCAACCCGGAGCCACTCGGTGTTGGCGGCGTTTGGCGGACATTGCAGATCGCGGGAATGGCGAGAGCGCATCACGCGCAACTTGCTCCGCACAACGCTGAAAGCCCATTGAAGACGATGATCGCCCTGCACATCGACGCGGTCACACCCAACATCTACATCCAAGAATGTTTCGACGACTTCTTGGAGCCTTGGGTATCAGACGTTCTTCACGGATTTGAACGGGTCCAAGATGGCCAACTGCGGATCCCGGACACGCCGGGCTTCGGCGTCGAGTTGGACGAGGTGGAGGCCGCAAAGCATCCCTATGGCAAGTCGAACTTCCTGCGCATGTTTAAGTCGGGATGGGAACGGCGGGACGTAGCTCACGACTAGATGCCGTTCTCGGCATCCTTGTCGTACTCCGGATCGGATTCAAAAAACCAATCGTCGTCTGGTTGGTTCCAACGCCATCGGAAACGGAAACGCCCATCATCACTGTCGAATTCAAAGTCGCGGTCGCCGGAAAAATCTGGAATCCGGTCGTCGAATTCATTCGGCAACCCTTCGAACCATGACCTGAATTGGTCAGCATCATCTTCCGTCATGATTCCACGTTCAACCAGCTGGTCAATCCACTCCCACTCTGCCCGCCATGGGCCCTCAAATTCCCATCTGTCAGAAGGTAGTTTCAGGAATCCTTCGAACGGAGTCGAACGTTCGACGCGGTCTTCGAACCTGTATTCATAATCGCGGTCTAGCCGTTCTCGTTCGAAGAGATCGTCCAACCATCCCTCGTTGTCTTCAGACCGACCGAAGAATCGGAAGATGTCAGGCGGACCGGATGATCTATTCTCGGGATCCCCGACATCTTCATCGTCGACCTCTACCCTGACTTGGGCAACATCTTCCGTCAAGGTCCCAATGCCTACGATGCCGGCAGCACGCTCGATGAAAGACTGGCCCTTGTTCTCTTGGTAATCTTGGATCGCTGCGATGGTCAAGACCACGACTGCGAATACAACTACGATCGCGGCGAAGGCTGCGACCACTCCGACGAAGCGAGTTTTCATTGGTTGTGCTCCTTGACTAGGGGTTGGGCAGAAAACAGTTCCGTCGAATCATACGTGAGGAATTCGGGAGCGGTTTTAGTCTGTGGGGCGAATGGTTAGAATTGAAGTCCGTCATTCCGGCGAAAGCCGGAATCTAGAGGGTTTTGACAGGTCAAGCATGTTGAAGATAGCAGTCTGCGCAAAGCAGGTTCCGGACACGGATATTCCGCCGTCGCAGTTCAAGGTGGACGAGGATGAGTTGCAGGTGGTCCCGCCTACAGGGGTGCCGCCGATCGTCAACGGTTTCGATATGAACGCGGTGGAGGCAGCTTTACGGTTGCGAGATGCTGGGGTCGAGTGTGAGATCGTGATCTTTTCGGTGGGTAACGCGTTTGCCTTAGATGTGATGAAGAAGCCGTTGGCGATCGGTGCGGACCGCTTGGTATTGGTGGATGATGACACGTCAGAGTCTTTGGATGCACTTGGGACGGCACGAGTGTTGGCGGCGGCGATCGAGCAGGACGGTGGTGCAGATTTGGTGTTGGCGGGGAGGCAGGCTTCAGATTGGGACCAAGGGCATGTGCCGATTATGTTGAGCGAGTTGATGTCGGCTCCGCTGGTTACATTGGTCCGACACCTCGCGATGAATACAGGCGGTAAATCGTTTGAAGTCGAACGTGTGGCCGAGGGTGGTTTCCAACGGATTGAATGTCCGATGCCAGCGGTAATGACGGTTACGAACGAGCTTGGCGAAGCCCGGTACGCGAATCTGCGCGGGATAATGGCGGCGACACGAAAGCGACCAGAGACTTTGACGTTGGCGGATTTGGGATTGAGCGATCTGGTTGAAGGGAGGTCGTTGGAGATGACCCGGTTGTTTGTGCCGGTGTCCGAGTCGAGCGTGGAGTTTATAGAGGGCGAGGATGAAGCGGATTCGGGTCGGTTACTGGCTTTGCGATTGCGGGAGGCGAAGTTGATATGAGCGCTGGCGTTTTGATCGTAGGGGAGGTTGTTGATGGTGGATTGCATCCGACGATTCGGCAGTTGGTGAATGCTGCCGGGCGGATCGGTGGGGATGCATCGCTGTGTCTGGCCGTGGAAGGAGCGTTCGATGCTGGCGTGCTCGAGAACGTGGGAGTTGGGAAAGTGATTTTGTTGGAGCATCCAGATGCGGCAAATGACGGAGTTGGCGGGGTTTACTCGTTGTTGTCGGAGCTGGTGTGCAAGGCGATCGAGCGATTGAAACCGAACTCAGTTTTGATTGCCAAGACGGATGCTGGTTCGGTCGTAAGTGCACGAGTTGCGGCACGGTTTGGCGCTGGACTGGCTGCGGATTGCGTCGATTTGGCGATCAATCCGAGTACGAGTCGGGTTGCGGTAACGCGTCCTGTGCATGGCGGTAGCGCGTTTGCGGTGTATGAGTTTGCAGGCGATGGTTTGCAGGTAGTCTCGGTTCGGCCTGGTGCGTTTGAGGCGGATGTTGCGGATGGCGCGCCAGAGGTGGAGCGCGTGGATCTGTCGGAGATCGGTGTTTCGGGCGCGGTTCCGGTTTTGATTGAGACCGTATCGGAGGCGGGTGAAGGGATCCCGTTGGAGCAGGCGGATGTTGTGGTTTCCGGCGGTCGGGGACTTGGCGGTCCGGAGCCGTTTGAAAACTTGAGAGAGTTGTGTGGGTTGTTGAATGCGGCGTTGGGTGCGAGTCGCGCGGCTTGTGATGCGGGGTGGATCGATCATTCGCATCAGGTCGGATTGACGGGAAAGAGTATTAGTCCGACGACGTATATCACTGTGGGCATCTCGGGTGCGAGTCAGCACATGGCGGGTTGCTCGTCGGCTCGGAACATTGTGGCGATTGATAAGGACCGGGAGGCGAACATCTTTTCGCACGCTCGGTATGGAGTGGTTGGCGATTGGGCGAAGGTGTTGCCGGCATTCACGGCTGCGGTCGCGGAGCTTGATTGAAATAGGAGTATCGAGATGAGCAGCGGAGATCGGCCGAATATCGTTTTTCTGTTTCCGGACCAGTTCCGGGCGGACTTCGCGGGTTGCTACGGTGCCGACTGGTTGAAGACGCCGAACATCGACCGGATCGCGCGTGAGGGAGTGCGGTATACGAACGGGTTTTCGCAATCGCCGGTCTGTGTGCCGGCGCGGACGGCATTGCTGACGGGTGCGAATGCCATCCGCAACGGGGTGACCAACAATACGCAGAACTTGCGCGGTGATTGGCGTGAGGCCGGAATACAGACTTGGCCGGAGATCTTGAATGATGCGGGTTACTACACCGCGGGTATAGGGAAGATGCACTTCTACCCGTGGGACGAGCGTCGAGGCTTCCAGTATCGAGTGGTTTGCGAGGACAAACGGTGGTTGCACGTGCGGGACGACTACTACCACTATCTAAAGAAGCACGGTTTGCGGAAGTTGCATGGCGATGAGATGGACGGGTATCACGAGAACAAGGGGGCGGTGATCCACGACATTCCATGGGAGCATTCGTGGGATCATTTCGTGGGTTCGGAGGCGGTGAAGTTCATCGACCGGTATGGTGGCGAGGGTCCGTTTGCGATGATGGTGGGATTTCCGGGGCCTCACTGCCCGTATGATCCGAACGATCGGTTTTTGGATGGTGTCGAGGAGGGTAAGATACCGGCGGCAGCTCCAGAGGTTCCGGGGCATCATCCGAGTTTGCGAGAGACGAATGTGAGCGGGAACTGTCGACCTTGGAACGGGGTCGATTACGAGGAGTTTCCGGATGAGACGAAGGTAACGATTCGGAGACACTACTCGGGTCTGGTGCAACAGATCGATTACGAGGTAGGGTCGATTTTGGAGGCGTTGGAGCGGCAGGGGCTGTTGGAAAACACGTATATCGTGTTGGCGTCAGACCATGGAGACTATCTGGGTGACCACAATCTGATCGGTAAGGCTTCGTTCTTTGAGTCGGCGATTCGTATACCGTTCGTGGCGATGGGACCGGGCGTTGAGGGTGGCCAAGTGGTTGAGGACTTGGTTGAGTTGCGAGATGTTACGGCGTCGATGCTGAGCTGGGCAGGTGTCGACCTACCGGTCTGGTATGATGCTAAGCCATTGCCGGGCGAGGGGATGCCGGGCGACGTTGGTCGAGACCGGATATTCGGGATGCTGACGGATGGATGGATGAACTACGACGGCAGATTCAAGTTGCATCGGTATAAGTCGGGTGAGGCGTTGCTGTTCGACATCGAGAACGATCCTCAGGAGCAGATCAATTTATTGGATGATCCGGCGTATGCGGACATCCGGCACCGGTTGGAGGGAGAGTTGTTCGAGGAGGTGATGACCTCGATCGAGGCGGCTTCTCAGGATCGGTTGGCTCAGCATGGCGATATGTCGCAGGATCCTGGATTCGGTCGTGAGAGCTGGATGAGGGAGTTTCCGCATCCGCCTGTGATGTAGTTTCGTCTCACCCTGCCCCTCCGAAAAGAGGGGGACTCTTGAGGGTGTTCGAAGTTAATATATGCGCATGGCAAAGCAAGAGATTTCTGATTCGTTGCGGGCTGAGCGGGCGCGCTATGTTGGTTTGAACGGCGGGTCGTCGGCTAAGCACGAGGAAGCGAAGCGATGGTTGCCGGGTGGGGATACTCGGAACTCGATTTTCTGGGGACCGTTTCCGATCTATGTGTCAAAGGCCGAAGGGTCGAAGATCGTGGATGTGGATGGTAACGAACGGGTCGATTTCATCAACAACATGACGACGTTGATTTTGGGACATCGGCATCCGGCGGTAATCGACGCATTGCGGGAACAATTGGAGCGTGGGGTTTCTTATCCAGCGCCGACGCCGTTGGTGGTCGAGTGGGGAGAGTTGATGTGCGAGCGCGTGCCGTCGTTGGACAAGGTGCGGTTTGTGAATTCAGGGACAGAGGCGACACTGAACGCGATCCGGGCGGCGCGTGCGTTTTCTGGCAAGACCATGTTGGCGAAGTGTGAGGGTGCGTACCACGGCAATCATGATGCAGTTCAGATCAGCGTGACGCCGGATTTGGGGTTGGCCGGTGATGGCGAGTCGCCGGATGCGGTATTGATGACGCGTGGGATGACGCCGCGGTCGACGGATGAGATCGTGATCATGCCGTACAACGATTTGGAGAATGCCGAGCAGGTGATTCGGGCTCATGCCGACGAGTTGGCGGCGGTAATTGTGGAGCCGATCAACGGTCAGTGCGGGATGGTGCCTGCTGAGCCTGAGTTCTTGGAAGGTTTGCGTCAGTTGACGTCGGAACTAGGCATCCTGCTAATTTTCGACGAGGTGATAGCGTTTCGGGCATCGCGCGGCGGCGCTCAGGAGTACTACGGTGTGACACCAGACTTGACGTGTTTCGGAAAAGTGATCGGCGGCGGATTGCCTGTCGGCGCGTTCGGAGGTCGTCAAGACGTCATGTCGATGTGGGACCCGAGCCAGTCGGGAGGTCCGCAGGTGTCGCACGCCGGGACGTTCAACGGTAATCCGATGACGGCGGCGGCGGGGGTTGCGACATTGCGGGAGTTATCGGTGGATGTGTATGAAGACTTGGAGAAGAAAGGGGACTACCTGAGGCAGAGACTACGAGACGTGATCGCAGAGATGGAGGCGCCGATGGGCGTGACAGGCGCGGCGTCATTGTTCGGCATTCAGGCGACTCCTGAAGCGGTTCGTGACTACCGGTCGTACGCGACGAATGACAGCGATTTGCTGGAGATGGTGTTCATGGGAATGATGAATGAGGGATATTTGTTGTCGAGCAAGTGCGCGGGCAATGTTTCGGCGGCGCACTCGTATGAAGAGCTGGACGGGTTTGTGGAGGCTTTCGGGCGGGTGTTGGAGCGCGCTTGGGATAGCTGAGGGACTGAAAGGCCGAGATAGGGTTGGCTGTGGTTCTGTATCGGCTATGCGAACTTCTCGGCTGATGTTGAGAGGTTTGTGGCGACGGTTTGTGCTCTTTTTGGAAGGCGTCGCTCGAGTATTTTTGAGATGATGTCGGCGAAGATTCCGCTTTTGGGATGGATTTCAGAGCTTATTGTCAGTCGTGTCGCGTTAGCGTCAACTTCCGTCAAAGAAAAAATAGTTCGCGACTGCTTAATGGGGCCGCCGCTCCCGTTGACCTGAATGACCAGACGATCGGTTGGGACATCTCCACGATTTCTTCTTCTTCGGATCCTGACGGAGCGAGATCACAGGGCCGCGTTGCGCCGACCGCGAATGCCTGTTCACTCGTTGAAACGCTCACCGTCAACGTGTCGATGTAGTTGGCGATGTTCGTGAAATCGGCCAGCACCTTCCAGTCGGTTTCCTTGGGAGCGAGTGTGAGGTGGTTTCGAAGCGCCTTGAGCGGGATGTTGCGGAAGGCAGATCAGCGGCAAACGTGGAGAGATTGGCAGATTTGGAGTACGTGATGCTGAAGTACGTGATGCTGATGGGACTTTACGTCACGGTCAAGGGAGGAGTGCCTCTGCAGGAGATCAATCGTCTGTGTGGGATCGCGATCGACGTTATGGAGTCTTGGCGGATAGGGGCGAAATAGCTCGTTGTGGCAGCGCGTGACTCAAGGTTCTGTGGCGGTCTGCGAGGTGGTGGGCAGGGCGTACCGAATTGCGAACTTTTTGTTTGAGGTTCGTATCTAGGCAGGCGGACCACGTCTCCAAGATGTCGAAGCCGTAGAAGCCAGACGCTGCGGGCCATTCATTGGCGCAAGCGTCTCAGCGCGCGGAGTGCGCGGAGCGTGATCCATCGGTTCGGTTCTCCGGGAGCACCGGCCATCTCCTCGTAGAGGGTGTCCTTGTGCCGCACGTCTAGGCACCAGCGTCCATCGGGAAGCTGACGGCTTTTAACTGTCTCGATGGCTTCTGCCAGGCGCGGATCGTCCTTAATGCCTGCATTCACCGCGTATTCAAGGCCGCGCAGGACATCGTAGTGCCACAACGGAGGAAAGGCGAGGCGCCTCCAACCTTCGTCGATGAAACCACCCGTGGAGAGCCGCCGGAGGAGGTGCCGCTCTAGCAGATACTCTTCACCACGCTCGCGGGCTTCCGTGATGGCCGGGTCTTCCCCGAAGGACTGCTCGTGTCGGAGCAAGCCCTCCAAGACGCAAATCGTCGTATGGAATGAGGAGCGCATGGAGCAGCGGGGCGCCTCGCAGTTCCACCCACCATCCCTGAGCTGCTCGCTCAGCAGAAGGTCCACTAATCGGAGGCTCGGCTTCCCAAAGTAGGCGCCGAGCGCCACGACGCGCCCGTTGATACAGGGCTCTTCCTCCCCCTTGAAGAACGGAGAGTCTCCGTGCCACGGACCCCAGGTCACGCTTGAGTGCACTAGCTCGATCGCGTGTCGGACGCGATCGTTTTCAGGATCCACGCCAAGATCACGCAGGTAGAGGAGGGTGTACAGGTTCGTCCACCAGAACGGGTGCGTTTCTCCATCGCCCCACTGCCCGTCTGGGCGCTGCTCATCCAGCAGTCGTCGGCCCCATCCCTCAACTGCCACGCGGGCACGCTCGGCGGCGACGTTATCGACGTCGACTAGATCTTGGAGGACTTGCCAGCGGATGGAGGGGTCTGAGTCAAGAAGCCAATCCAGCACCGAGGCGGCGGGGGGCCACGCCGTAGTGTCTGTGTCGCGCACCATGGTCTCTCCCTCCTAGTACCGGTCTCCGATACATCTGTCCGCACTTACAGCACTAACGTCTAATTGATTGCGGCAACTCTCCAGTTTATCCAGAAAGTCTGCCCAGAGCCACAAAATCCAACCAGATCATGAAAGCGTATTCTCCGTACCAATCATTTTTGTTCTCTGAGAGGAACCTCCCCCGTGTACTAATTTGTTCCTTATCCTCACCGCTCGGTCGCGGTCATCATCTACTCGATGCCTACTCCTGATGACAGCCCGCTAGGGGGAGCGGACTCCGCCGAATTCGTCCGCAATACGCAACTCTATTGTTGCGTATTGTGTACATGCTCAAGGATCTGGTCTTTCGACGACGCACTCGTATGAGGAGTTGGATGGGTTTGTGGACGCTTTCGGTCGGGTGTTGGCGAGGGCGTTTTGAATTAGGATTTGAAGAATTTTCTACGAATCGGAGAGATTGAGCAGCGGCCATGGTTCCCAGTTGATTTCTTGTACCTTTTTCCTGAAGATTTGCCAATTCGTGATTCCTCTAGTGACGGGTATCGAAGCGCTACTTGCCCCACTTACGTATCTCGATGAAGTTTTGTAACTTGTCGGGATGGTACGCGCCCAATTCTCCTGCGCGTACCATGTTTTGCCATAGCGCGGAATGCGTGGTTCGCCCTTCGCCTCGCGAAATCTTCCGCGCGTCACATTATGGATCATGTCCTTAAGTCGCTTGATCTCGGATTCGGCGGTTTCGTCACAAGCATCGCAACCGCATCCGGGGTACGCATCCCTTGTCCACTTACCGAAGCGCGCGTGGATTCCAGGGAAAGATGAAAACGCGATGGTTATAGGGGCTGCGCGTCGGTTGCGAGGTTTGAGGCTGATTGTGAATCGTTGCCCGTCAAAGGGATCACGCTCTATCTGCGGATCAATGCCGAGTTTCTCCACGCGTTGAACGTCGTATGTCTGCTCGAGCTGATCGGCTATGGTCAATACGGCCAGGATGAGCGCTTGGAAGCGTTCGGGATTAGTGATTCTAGAGTACGCTTCTAAAGGGGGTGGTCTGTAATTGGGGATGTTCTTGCTCATAATGAATGCTGGAAGCCATCAATGGCGATCTTGGACGAGTGTTCTCTGATGCCGAGATGTTTGAACTGTGGGATTGCGATCGAGGTTGTGGAGTCTTGGAAGATTGAGGCTGGAGTTGACACGGGCGACAGAGTTTAACCCGGTTGGAGGAAACGCGGGTTGAATGTAGCCATCCGCAGGTGTTCGGTGCTGATTGAAGTGTTTGGAATAGCTGACCTACGATGCTCAGCTCAAATTTCCGAGAGATTGCTGCAGATTAGCTCCGAACTCGAACTTCTGCCAATCTCGCACTTCAGGGCTAGTAGTTTCTAATTCCAGGTTACAGGGATTCCTAGCTAGGCGTTCAAGACTCTTGGTAGGCCACAGCAGGCCCGGATTCAATCGCAGTTCACTTCCTAACTGGCTACGCCACGCCTTAAGGGTACTAAGGCGCGTTTTGACCAATTCTTTATTCTCTAGATTACTTATCTCTTCACTGCGCCTACGCCGAGGTAAAGACACTGGTTTAGATCTGAGTCCTTTGCGGATTGCGTCTTTCAATCGTCTGTTGCCAGGATGGCGACCGTACCAGCCCAGGCCTTTGACTGTCGACAGTTCGATCGAGGGGACAGACGACAGAATAATCAATGCAAAATCTGGTATCACTTTGAAGGTTGGTCGGTCGCGACGTCTAGCTTCGCGTTCGCGAAATTTGAATAGGGAGCGCAGAACAGCCAGGCCCTTTCCGTCTAGATCACGGCTACCTTTGACCGAAAGAAATGCCGCCTCGCGATCAGGAGCAGTATGTTTAACACTCTCCAAGCGTGCGAACTCTTCTTGGACCCACGCATACCGCGATAGTTTCTTTAATCGGGCCGATATTGCTTCACGGACGCGTATAAGATGCAACACGTCGTCCGTTGCATATTGCAGCATTTCATGTTTTAACGGTCGCATCGTCCAGTCTGACCGCTGAAGTTTTGGAGATTTGGTCAACACCACACCCGCGTACTCCTCCACGACTGCCTGCAAACCTACCCGCTCAGCACCAACAAATTCAGCGGCAATCTTAGTGTCAAACACATTGTTAATGCTGAATCCCCAGTCTCTGTCGAAACTACGGAGGTCGTAGTCGGCGGCATGGAACACCTTCTCCACGGATCGGTCGCCGAGAAGATCGCCAAGTGGTTGGACATTGTCTATCGTCAAGGGATCGACGAGGAAAGCGGTTTCTGCCGATGCGAGTTGCACTAAACACACGCGCTCGTGATATCTGAAGAAACCGTTTGACTCGATATCGACAGCGACTCTAGGTGTCCTCAACAAGTGTTCGACGACTTCGGTTAGACGAGAATTATCCCTTACCAGTTCAATTTGGCTCATATTCGTAATTGGAGGGAGAGGTGTTAGCGGCCGTAACTCAGAGAGTAAGTCGGGTTTTGGTGGGCGGTGGAGGATTCGAACCTCCGACTTCTTGCTTGTAAGGCAAGCGCTCTGGGCCTCTGAGCTAACCGCCCGGTGTATTGGATTTTAACAGGGTGGTTTAAGCGGAGGGTTCGTAGTGTCTGCTGTGTACACTGTGGTACACACTGAAGTTAGATTACTGAGCGGCGGATAAGCTGTCGATAATGACCACAGCGGCACATACTCACGAGGAACTGGCTACCAAACAGCATGTTGACGAGCGCTTCGATCGGCTTGAGGACAGGTTGGCCGAATCTGACTACAAGCATACTCAGAACTACGCGCAGCTCAGCAATTCGTTTGTATCGATGCTGAATGTCATGACGAGTCTTACCGAACGGATGAACAGGCTGGAAGAGCGGATGACCAAGTTGGAGGAGAATCAGCGCGTCATGATCGAGATATTGGAGCGGATCGAGAATTCGACGAGCCGAGGTGTGGGTTTCTAGACTGGTCTAGCGGCAAGATCTGGCTTAATTATTATCGTTTTCTTCTAGTTCTCGAATACGCCTCCGCGTCGCCTCGATCTGCCTGCGATTCAGTCGGTATTGTCGGTTTTTGCGGTCTTCTCGCGAGAACCAACGGAGGAAGAGGGTCGTGAGGGTTGCGAGGTAGACGATGTTGCCGGGTATCCACATGAGGAGTCCGCCGATGCGTTGGTCTTCGTTCGGTGTGAGGGTGAAGTGATGTGGAGTGTCGATGTATGGGGTGTAGATGACGGTGTTGGAGAGCGTGATGATGGCGGCGAGGGCGGCGGTGGGGGTGACGACGAGGATGAGGTAGATAATGCGCTGGGGATCTGTTAGTTGGAATCGCACGGGCGGTGGTCCGATTATGGGCCACCAGAAGAGAAGTGAGGTAGCGAACATGGAAAGGTGCATTGCGAGGTGGGCGTAGTCGTTGTTGAGCGCCAGAGAGTAGGCTTCTGGCACGTGCCAACCCCAAAGAGTGAGGACAAAGGCTGGGAGTGCGAATTTCGGGCTCGTGAGAATTGCCGTGATGCGTCTTAACCAACCCGTTTCGGCAAGAGATGGTGCGACTCCCGCACGGATGGTTTCGGGTAACGCCCACAGATATGCAGCCAAGGGCGATGCGGCAAGCAGAAGGACGGACGCGACCATGGCGATGAGGATGTGCTGGGTCATGTGGGCGAAGAACATGTCGTCTGAGAACGCCTCTGGAGGTCCGGCCACGGCAAAGAAGAGGATTGCGTATCCGCCGATCGCGTAGAGCATCTTGCGGACGGGTATGGCCTGCCACCGCGACCGAAACTGGAGTCGGAGCATTCCCACGAGGTATGTGATGGAGAGGAATGCGACGATGATGAATTGAGGGCCTGAGAATGACCAAGACGCAAAGAAATCACCGATGGAGTTAGCGACTTCGGGGGAAGGGGTCATTGTTTGGGGCCTTTCATGCCTCGTACTACGTTTTCGATGTACGACGGCCCCGTTCGGTGTGCCCGTAGACGGCTATTGCTGGGTTTGATTCCCGTACTCTAGAAGCAGCAGCAATGCGACGAAGATCGCGATGCCAATGATCATACAGGCGGTGAATATCCAAGCATAGTATTTGCGGTCGAACTTCAGGTGCATGAAGAAACCGACGACGAGAATGAACTTGGCGAGGGACAGAACGAGCATCAGTGGAATTAGGAGTCCACCGAGGGTTTCCCACGTGAATGCCCAGACCTCGACGATGGTGATGATGCTGAGGATAGCGCCAATGAGGACATAGAACCACGGAGTTCCGTGATGGTAGTTGGCCGCGGTGATGATTTCCCAGGTTCTTTTTATCGGGGCGATACCGTGGCCAAAGGGGCCTTCCATCTGTGGGTTGGGATCCTGCCATTGGGTGCGCGGAAGATCCCACCAACCTCGGCCTTCGTGATAGAGGAGCTTGTTCCAGAAATTCGACATATTCGTTTACTCTCAGTGGACCCCAGGGACGCTGCCCGGGGGGGCGACGTCGCGTGCAGAGATGAGGTATATGACGGTGAAAATTACGATCCAGACGATGTCGACAAAGTGCCAGTAAAGGCCGGCGATCTCGAGGTCAATGGCATTGTCGGCGCGTAGTGAGCCTTTAATGCTTCCGAATCCGAGGAAGATAAGCCAGAGCACTCCGAGTGTTACGTGGGCACCATGTAGCCCGGTGAGGATGAAGAACGTCGTCCCGAACAGGTTTGTGCGCGGTGTGAGGCCGACTTGCCCGAAGTGATTGAACTCGTAGACCTGGAAAAGCAGGAAGATCGCTCCAAGGACGACGACCGAGAAGATCCAGAAGGTACCCATCTTCTGGCGTCCTTGTTGAATATACGAAAGGGCTAGCACCATGGCTAGCGAGCTCATCAGCAACACGAAGGTCGAGACGGACGTGATTGGGATATCGAGGACGTCAGCTGGGTAGGGGCCGACAAGGCTACGATTGCGGTATACGAGGTAGGTGGCGATGAAGGACCCGAAGAACATGACGTCGGATCCGAGGAACGACCACATGAGCAGTTTTTTGTTGCTCAGGCCGGTCGAAGTGTTGATTACTTCGCCGTGTTCGCTCTTGATTTCGTATGTACCGGTTGCGGCTGCCAATTCGGGTCGCTTTCCGTCCGGGAATTCGGATCTAAAGATCAGTGTGAGTCTGGGACCGGGTCGTTGACCGGCTCGAACGACCAACCTAGCAGTCCCCAGAGCAGGACGATTGTACCGATGATAATCACCGGGACCGCCGTCATTAGTCCGGCACCGACTATTGTGAGCCCGGCGGCCAGGATGATCGGGTAGTAGGACATGTCGGGAAGGTGGATTCCGTCGTGGGCGTGTTCGTCGTCACCGTGGTGTTCTCCGGTATGCGCGTCCGCGTGCTCGTCCTCTTCTTCAGCCATATCTTCGTCAAACTGTGCGCCCGAAGGTGCGGTAAGTTCTCCAGAGTGCTCGTCGTGGTAATACTCGGCGATGAGTTCCGGGTGCTTGGTAAACCAGAAGTCATCGCGGTGCTCGACATTGGGTATCTTCTCAAAGTTGTAGTGTGGCGGCGGCGAGGAGATTGACCATTCAAGGGTTCGGCCGTCCCAAGGGTCGTCGCCTGCGGGTACCCGCTTACGCGCGCTGTAGACGACGTTGATCATGAACAAAAGGACCGAGAACGCCATGAGGAAGCCGCCGGCGGAAGCAATCATGTTGGTGTTTTCCCAGCCCATGTTTTCGGCGTAGGTGAAGATGCGGCGGGGCATACCATCGAGGCCGAGCCAGTGTTGTGGCGCGAACTGAAGGTTGAAGCCTATGAGCATGATGAGCCAGTTGATTATGCCGAGTTTCTCGCTCAGCATGTATCCGGTCGCTTTTGGCCACCAGAAGTAGATGCCGCCAAAAATGGCCATGATGGCTCCGCCGAAAAGCACATAGTGGAAGTGTGCGACGACAAAATATGTGTCTTGCTGTTGGGCGTCTGAAGGAACAGAGGCGTGCATCACGCCGGACAGACCTCCGATAGTGAACATGGCGATGAATGATATGGCGAAGAGCATCGCGGTAGAGAAGCGTATCGAGCCGCCCCACATCGTACCGATCCAGTTGAATATCTTGATGCCGGTTGGGATAGCGATGGCCATGGTGGAGATGGCAAATGCCGAGTTGGCGGCCGGGCCGAGACCGACGGTGAACATGTGGTGGCTCCAGACGAACCAGCCCATGAAACCGATCGCTACGCCGGCGAAGACGAGGAACGAGTAGCCGAACAGCGGCTTGCGCGAGAACACCGGAAGGATTTCGGAGACGATGCCCATTGCGGGGAGAATGAGGATGTAGACCTCAGGGTGCCCGAAGAGCCAGAATACGTGCTGCCAGAGGACGGGGTCGCCACCTGCGGCGGTGTTGTAGAAGTGCGTTCCGTAGAGGCGGTCGACTTGGAGTTGGATGAGGGCTACCGTCAGTACCGGCAGGGCAAGGACGATGAGGACTGACGTCACAAAGGTCATCCAAGTGAAGACCGGCATCTTCGTGAGCGACATGCCCGGAGCGCGCATGTTCAAGATGGTGACGATGAAGTTTAGGCCAGCGGCGATGGAAGCGACACCAAGGATGTTAAGGCCGATGACCCAGAAGTTCATTCCGTTGGTCGGGTTGAAGGCGACGTGCGAATTAGGGGCGTAACCGAACCAGCCGCCATTGGGCGCATCGCCAATGAGCCAAGAGAAGTTGAGGAACAGGCTGCCGAAGAGGAATATCCAGAAGCTCAACGCATTTAGTCGAGGGAACGCAACGTCACGGGCGCCAATCTGAAGCGGGATCAACCAGTTGAAGAATGCCGCGGAAAGGGGCATTACGACGAGGAACACCATGGTGGTGCCATGCATCGTA
This sequence comes from Dehalococcoidia bacterium, assembly GCA_965232825.1. Taxonomy (GTDB): domain Bacteria; phylum Chloroflexota; class Dehalococcoidia; order Lucifugimonadales; family Lucifugimonadaceae; genus Bin127. The sequence goes on from OZ247429.1 coordinate 2,430,859, forward strand.
AAGAGTTGGTTGAACATTTCAGGATCAATGAGCGTGCTGTCGGCTTGCGAAAGCTGCACACGCATCAAAAGCGCTTCAATGCCGCCGACGAGGAACCAAAAGAAAGAAGTTACAGCGTACAGCGTGCCGATCCGTTTGTGGTCGACAGTGGAAATCCAGCTCCAAATACCGTATTCACTCTTCGGACGCGGGATGATGCGCGGAAAGCTCAACGAAATAGGTTCGCGACTTGGTCCTGGATGTGTGGTCTGCATTGCTTGATTGCGTGGGGGATTAACGAGTGTTGCGGGGCACTGTATTTAGTTTATCCGAGTTGGTTGCTCGCTATTCGAGTGTTGTGATGTAGGCGATCAGGTCATCGACTTGATTCGGCGGGATTTTGGGCACGACCATGGCGTTTGTAAATCCATCTACGATGAATGCGCCAGGATCGTTTATGGACTGTCGCAGGTAGTCGTCAGCTGATAGCGACGTGCGGGTGCCGGCGCGACCGGCGATGCCAATGAGGCTGGGGCCGACGATAGTGGTGTCAGCATCGAGCGAGTGGCAAGCGTTGCAGCCGATGGATATGAAGAGTTGTTCGCCCCGTTCTTCAGGAGTTCCGCCAGTGATTGCGGGTGCGACGAGTTGGGAGATATCGCCTGGTTCGAGGGCTAGCAGGTAATCGGCGATATTTTCAACCTCTTGATTCGAGAGATTGATCTTGTTGTCTTCGCGTTCCTGATAGGCAGCGGCGTGGGCTTGCATCGCAGTCCCGATTTTTATCGAATCTGGGTCGGTGATCCACTTGATGAGATTTTCGCGGGAGTTTTCTTTGATGCCTGCGCCGAGGAAATGCCGCTGACTGTAGTGCGTAAGGTTAGGCGCGGAAACGAGTCGAGAGTTCTCGATGTCATCCAACCAAGTATTCCATCGGGATTCTTGTTGCTGGATTTCGAGCGAGTAGGCGTCTTGTCGCCACGAGTCGTTGGTGTGGCAGGTCTTGCAGTTCGTCGCGAATAGGAGTTCGCCTTGGGCTTCTGCGCTGCCGGCTTCGAACGGCACTGGCGGGGTGCGCATGCCCGCAACCCATTCTTGGAAACCGTCCTCTTCGTGCGCGATCACTCGAAAACGCATATGAGCGTGTGCAATCCCGCAGAATTCGGCGCATTGCCCATCGTAGATCCCAGGTTCGTCCGCGATGAACCAAATTAGGTTGTCGTTCAATGGCACCATGTCGACCTTGCCGGCGAGTTTGGGTACCCAGAAACTGTGGATCACGTCTTGCGACGACAGTTTGACGTTAACTGGTCTGCCAGTCGGGACGTGGAGTTCGTTGGCGGTGACGATCTCCTGATTGGGGTATCGGAACTCAAACCACCATCTGTGACCGATGGCTTCGACCTCGAGCACATCGCCCATGTCGGTGGGCGCGCCGCGTTGCTGTTCCCAAATGCCGATGATCGTTGGTACTGCGATAGCCGCGACGACCAGCGACGGGATGATCGTCCAAGTGATTTCGAGCTTGGTGTTGCCATGGACCTGCTTGGGGATCTTGTCGTCACGGCGTCGGTATCGAAACGCGATGTAGATGATTCCGCCTTCGACGATGATGAACACGGCGACTGCGATCCAGAAGATCAGGAGGAAAAGATTACCTTGATCACGCGCGACAGGACCGGCATATCCGAAAGTCGATTGCGGGTGTTCGGGGGAGCATGCCGCGATAAACAGTGTAGCGGCGAGAGCCAGCACGGGGAGTGCGAGCTTAGTGAATTTGGAGGAAGTCAGCCAGTTCTGCATCGAGATGCGGTCTTGTCTAAATCGGGTTTGGACGGCCTGTCTGCGTTTCTTTGCGGCTCAGTTTCAAGCCTTGGCTTGGCTTCTCTCGAGAGTTTCGACATTGAGCGAAATCTCGTGATTAGAATATCATTCCGCGCCGTAAGTCGCAAAGTTAACAAGTCTTGAGACGATCGTCAATCGTTTACCGCTCCCGTTGCGACACATTTTACGGCCAGAGCTTTACTTCGAGGCCAAAATCATGATTGAATCTCAGCCCGCTCGCGTATTGATAGCGACGCAGAATGCTGGGAAAGTGCGCGAATTTCGTCGATTATTGGCGCAGGTTCCAGCGTTGTTCGCAGGTTTGGAGGAATTGCCGCGTATTGCGGCGCCAGAGGAGGATGGCTCGACTTTTTTGGCCAACGCGATCACCAAGGCGAGATATTACTCTCAACATTTCGGAGAGATCGCGCTCGCCGATGACTCTGGATTGGTGGTCGATGCGCTGGACGGAGCACCGGGAGTCCACTCGGCGCGCTACGGCGGCGACGGGCTTTCGGACATGGATCGCCTGCATCTTTTGTTGAATAACTTGGAAGGCGTTCCAAGGGAGCATCGGACGGCTCGTTTCGAGTGCGCGATTGCGGTAGCCAATCCTCAATGCCAAGACGACTTCATACACACGACAGGGACAGTCGAGGGTCGGATCATCTCTGAACCGAGAGGATGCAATGGATTCGGTTACGATCCGATTTTTGTGCCTGTCGGCGAGACTCGAACAACCGCGGAGATGAGCGCAGACGAAAAGGACTCGTTGAGTCATCGAGCTCGTGCCATCGAAGCGATTGTGCCCGCCCTGAGCGGCCTCATACGTGACCGGTGATTGGCGCGTCGTCTCAGTCACTGATAGGCAGGTACAATCTCAAACACCACCTCACACCCTAGTTCGACGTAGTGTGAAGGGCCTAAGTGCGTGAAATCAGTGGCAACAAGCAAGAAGATCGAAGACACGCTCGGTCGAAGTGTCCGAGACCTCCGTATTTCAGTAACCGATCGATGCAATTTCCGATGTCCGTATTGCATGCCAGCCGAGATATTCGGCGAGCGGTACGAGTTCCTTAAGCGCGAAGAGATTTTGTCATTTGAGGAGATCGCTAGGTTGGCTCGATTGTTCGTGGGATTCGGAGTTCGGAAAGTGAGAATCACCGGTGGTGAACCACTGGTAAGAGCCCAAGTCACCGAGTTGATCGCGCGACTTGCTGAGATTGATGGTGTCGACGATTTGGCGATGACCACTAACGGATTCTTGTTGCCGCGTTACGCACACGAATTGAAGGAAGCAGGTCTCAATCGATTGACGGTTAGCATGGACGCGTTGGATGAGGATGTCTTTTCGCACATGAGCGGTCGTCCGTACGGACCTGAAAAAGTTCTGGCCGGTATGGATGCGGCGCGCGAGGCCGGATTCTCGCCGCTCAAGATCAATACGGTGGTTCAACGTGGTGTTAACGAACAGACAATTCTGGAGACCGCGGAGCATTTCCGTAAAACCGGCGATATCGTTCGTTTCATCGAATTCATGGATGTTGGGAATCTGAACGATTGGGACCTCTCTCAAGTCGTGTCCGGCCGGGAAATCGTCGAAATCATTGATGCCGAGTTTCCGCTTGAACCTGCGGTTGCCAACTACCGAGGCGAGGTGGCTTCGCGATACAGGTACGTCGATGGACAGGGCGAGATCGGCGTGATCACGTCGGTCACCCAACCGTTCTGCGGAGACTGCACGAGGGCTCGACTGACGACTGAGGGTCGCTTGGTTACCTGTCTATTCGCGACGCGCGGCACCGATCTCAAGGGTCCATTGCGGGACGGAGCCACGGACGACGAAATCAACGAAATTATTGAGGGTGTTTGGTTGAATCGCAGCGACCGTTATTCTGAAACGCGGTCGAGCAACACTGCGCTCGAAGGAGCGGTCACCGGTGCAAATAGGGAAAAGATCGAGATGTTTAGGCTGGGAGGATGATTTCGGCGTTCCGAAGTCCCGAATCTTGATTTACGATGATTCAATCGGGTTCCCAAGCTAAGACGGTTTGAAACCCGCAGAAGTTATGGCACAGCAAACAGCGACAAAATCAGAAACGTCAGTTCCGATCCGCATCAATTGCGGCATCGATTTCCAACCCCAGCAGGGCTTCGGCGCATATAGCGCAATGGTCCGCGTTGGCGACAAGCAACTCGACCCTATAGCCGGCGTCGTCGACGATGGAGCGACCTTCATCAGGTGCTGCTTGACAGCGGCGGTTGAAGGTTTCGAGGCTGTTGGAGCGCGTGGCGAGACCGTCGAAGTGGTCACGCCATCGACTTGGGTGGCAGAAACGCTAGGAAACACTGACGATTTCGCGAAACTGCGAAATAATGATTGGGTTAAAGACGACGGTGAAGAGGTTGTGCACCGCGATTTGCTGGAGCGTTTGGCGACGTGCATTGATTTGCAGGAACAAGTGACGTGGCGATTTGCCCAGGACGTCGGTGGACGGGGGCGTAAGCGAGAACAAGAAGCCGAATCGGATGGCGAAGACGGGTCGCAAGTCGCGCCTGATTGCCATATCTCGTACGCAGCCGCAACGGTTGGCAATTCTGGTGTTGGCGCATACTACATTGAGCTCGACATCCCGGGACGGCTTGAGAAGGTCTCGAGCAAGTTTCAGACAACCAATTTTGCCCGTATGCACCTTACGGCGTGCATCGACGCGATGCGTGAAGCTCGTCGATTGCTGAGAAAGGACGGCCTTCGTATCATCTTGGACACTCCGCACGAATTGACGGCCAACGCGGTGAACCGGGGCTGGTTGGATACGTGGGCACAGAACAAATGGAATCGTCGCGAAGGCGATCGTGTGCGCAATGCCGATCTGTGGCAAGAGTTTCGACGTTTGATGCAACGCCACGACGTGGAAGTTCGCCTCTCAATGGATTCGGCGAATTCGGATGTCATGTTAAGCCAAGCCGAGGGTCTGGCGAGGCGCGAGGTCGAGCGTGTTCGGGAGGATACGGCATTCAAGGAGCAAGAGGAAGCAGCGGTCAAAGACGGGACGTTGATCCGTATTTTCACCGATGGATCAGCGTTAGAGAACCCTGGACCGGGCGGTTGGGCCGCGATCATGGAAGTGAAGGGAAAAAGGGCGAGCCAGTCACAGGGCTACAAGCACACCACCAATAACCGCATGGAGTTAATGGGTGCGGCAGAAACACTGGATTTGCTGGTCAAACTTCAATCTGACGAAAAGATTGATGACGTTGAAAAGGTGATCTTGATCACTGACTCCGAGTATTTGGTGAGCGCGATGACGCGCGGTTGGGCGAAGCGTTGGCGGAAAAATCAGTGGATCAAACAGGATGGCGAGAAGGCCAAGAACACCGATCTGTGGAAACGCATCCTTCATGCCAGCGACCGCTTGAAACGAGTTGAGTTCCGGTGGGTGCGTGGCCACGCCAAATTCCGAGAAGCGTTCGGGTCGGAAAATGCACTGTGTGACCGTCTGGCCAAAGAAGCGGCCGGCCAGCCGGAGGAAAAGCTGCTGGCGGACGACGGGTACGAAGACTAGTTCAACTGGGCGCAGATGGTCGGCAATGCGGTCCCACTGAGATCTTGGCGATTCCGCCGCGTTCGCCCTCGCGCTTTGAAGGACGCACTAGAATTGTGCCCAAGATGACTTCGAGTTCGCGACCAGATCTCTTCATTTACTCAGATGGCGGCGCGATCGGCAACCCCGGTCCGGGTGGATTTGGTGTCGTGATAGAAGCCAATGACGGAAGCTGGAATCTGTCGAAGGGGTATCGACGGACGACGAACAACCGGATGGAATTGATGGGAGTCATCGCCGGGCTTGAGAGTACCGCCGACCTAGGTGCTGGACGTTGCACCGAGGTCGTAACGGACTCTCGATATGTGGTTGACGGGATGTCGAAGGGTTGGGCGAGAAGATGGCGGTCGAACGGTTGGCGGCGGAACGCGAAGGGCGAAATGGCGTTGAATCCTGATCTGTGGGGTCGATTGCTCGACGCCGTCGAAGGTCGAGATGTCGTGTTTCAGTGGGTGAAGGGACACGCCGGACATCCTCAAAACGAGCGATGCGATGCGATGGTGGGTGAGGTGTCGAGGTTGTCGGAAAGCGAACAGTTGGTCGATACCGGCTACGAACGAAAAGGAAACGCGTTGGCCGCACAATCAACACCGTTCGAGAGATTAGTCGCAATGGTCGATACGAAGGTCGAAGATGTCGATTTGGAGCCGGAGCCTGAACTGACTCATGTGGATCAATCGGGTGAGGCGCGCATGGTTGACGTTGGTGGCAAGGCGATTACCGAGCGTGTCGCTACCGCTGGGTGTGAAGTGTTGATGACGAAAAAGACGCTGTCGTTGATACGGTCTGGCGGGATCGGAAAAGGTGACGTGTTAACAACGGCGAAACTTGCTGGAGTGATGGGAGGTAAACAAACGTCAGAACTGATTCCGATGTGTCATAACATCCCGATATCTCAGATTGATGTTGACATTGAGGAGTTGGTCGACGGTTCCGGATTGCGGATCGAAGCTACGGCGCGCGCGACGTGGCGCACGGGTGTGGAGATGGAGGCGATGACCGCCGCTTCGGTTGCAGGATTGACGGTTTACGACATGTGCAAGTCTGCTGAGCGCGGCATTCGAGTGACGAATTTGCGGTTGTTGCGGAAGAGTGGCGGCAAGAGTGGGGATTACGTGGCTGGATAAGACCCACGCGTCATTCCGGCGAAGGCCGGAACCCAGGGAAAACAAGCCTTGCCGATAACACTCCGATTCTTGACCGAACGGATTGGGGTGGGTACCATAGTGAGTACGGTGCGGGGGTGTTTTGAGGGTCGTTTCAACGGCGGCGATGTAGCTCAGCAGGTTAGAGCGAGCGCTTCATAAGCGCTAGGTCACAAGTTCGAGTCTTGTCATCGCCACCACACCTCCAGACTAGCGGACCTCGGGATGTTGGGGATCGGCAAACGTGCCGCAGATTATGGTGATGGGCGGTTAGCTCAGCTGGTTAGAGCGCATGCTTCACACGCATGAGGTCGGAGGTTCGAGTCCTCCATCGCCCACCATTTCACACTACCTAGACTGAATGACAAGATGATTACGGTTGACGTTGAAGAAGGCGAGTTCGGTTTTGAGCTTGCTGGATGGGGCTGCGCGTGGTGAGGAGTTGGTGATCCTCCGCCAGAGGAGGAGTTGCCGCTCCGGGTGGGTGGCGACTGCCCCAAGTTTCTGCGCCGAATCGCAGTTAGTCATATAATTAGCTAATTGAATCCTAAAGGAGTCGGTGATGGTCACGGTGAATGTACATGAGGCGAAGACACATCTTTCACGGTTGCTGATAGACGTTGAAGCAGGGGAGGAGGTCGTCATCGCCCGCAATGGGAAACCGGTTGCTCAACTAGTTGCTGTCACGCAGCAAGGCAAACGACAGCCAGACATCTTAAAAGGCAAGATCACGATACCGGACAGCTTTTTCGACCCACTGCCGGAGGATGAGTTGCGGTTGTGGGAGGGTGATTAACTGTGCGGGTTTTATTGGACACGCACGCGTTCCTTTGGTGGATAGCGGACAGCAGACGTCTTTCAAGTGCGGCGTACGCAGCTATTTTCGACAGCTCCAATACAGTTTTCGTGAGTGCTGCGACTGCTTGGGAGGTCGCGACCAAATATCGGTTGGGCAAATTACCCGAGGCAGATGCGATGGCATATGACATGGTCAGCACGATCGCGCTCCAAGGGTTCAGCCAACTTCCGATTACCGTCGAACACGGCGATCGTGCAGGTTCGTTGGTGGGTCCCCATCGCGATCCGTTTGACAGGATATTAATCGCTCAAGCGATGACCGAGGATCTGGCACTGGTCTCCAACGAGGCGCTGTTTGATCGCTACGGTGTGAGACGGCTTTGGTGAAGACTAATCGACGCGCCAGCCAGGAACGGTGGCGTCACTTCAATAATGCCGTGAAGACGGCGGTACTACCTACCGCGCAATCATGTCGAATTGTTCGTAGGTTCCGCCGAGGATGGGATGCGGATCGACGCCCATCCAAAATTACTGTATTGGGTTCACTCTGATTTTTCTGTAAGCGTCTAGTTTATCGAGGTTAGAGATTAATAGAGATTTCAAGTCTCGATTTACGAACGGATTGGGCTTCGGTTTGACGATTTCCTTTGTCCCGGTGTGGTTCATAACGATGAGACCAATTGGCGTGCACATTTCCAAAAGATCGACCAATTTGCCAACTTGGGAACCTTCCGGGTGGACGAGATAAACGTTGTCAAACACGCTTCCTCCGAAGTCCCTCGAATGTGGCGAACTGACCGGATTCTTGAGCAACGCAAGAGCTTGGTCAACACCTTCATAATAGGTTGGCGGCTTCATCTCTCTGCCAGTCTTGTGGTATCCCTTTAGTTCGTAGCCCACAACAGTACCCTTTGGGCGCACTTCTAGCAGGTCGACGTCTGGTGAAAAGCTGAAGTATCGGTAGTCTCCCACATTTTTGCTTTGCCGCACCTTCTGAAAGATTTGGCTTTCGTTTTTGCGCATTAGTATGCTGCGCAGACCAAGAAATACGGCATCCTCTGTTAAAGGTGCGCCTTTACGAAGGACGCGCGCCAACACCTCGTCCGCATGTTGATCAATGGGTACAGGACGACCAAAGGCACCACGCCCCACGTTTGTCCTGCGTCGCTTCATAGTGGTCTGCCGCGCAGATGACATCCGGCAGAGTCAGGGCGACCACCTACCGCGCAATCATGTCGAATTGTTCGTAGGTTCCGCCGAGGATGGGATGCGGGTCAACGCCCATCCATCCGTCTAGAAGCGTTGAGTAAAGGCCCCGGAAGTCGTTGTTGTAGGCCATGTCACCTTCGACTTGGTCGATGGGTTCGAGAGATGGATATTCGCCGTACAGGCCGCCTTTGACGTTTGAACCCATCACGAATGCTACGCCGCCTGAGCCGTGGTCTGTGCCCGATCCATTGTCATCGATCCTGCGGCCAAACTCGCTGAAGACCATCACGATCGCTTCGTCTCCGCGCCCGTGCTCCTCCAGGTCGGCGAAGAAGTCGCCAACGGCGGTAGACAGTTCGTTCCAAAGGTTGGCGTGATTAATCAGTTCGCCAGAGTGCGTGTCGTAGCTCCCATGCTGCGTGTAGAAGATACGGGTGCCAACGTCGGCGAACATCACCTGTGCGATGTCTCGCATGGCTTGCGCGATCTGGTTGTCGGCGTATTCGATGGATGAGTGGTATTGTGCAGGCGCTGCTCGGAGGATATCGGCGCCGAGGTAGGCGCTCATACCGGTTTCGCCAATCGCATCTAGGATCGCGTCCCTGCCTTCGGCGGGGCCGTACATTCGAGTGAAGATATTGAGCGCCAGATCGCGGGTGGCCGTATCTTCGATGTCGGGCATCAACCCGTAGGTCGCCAGGTTTCCCACCGATGCGACCGGTACGCCTTTGCAGTGAAGAGCGCGTGGCAGGCCACGCCCAAAGTTGACACCGGCAACGACGTTTTGGTGGTCGGGGTCGATTTCGCGGATCGTGCGTCCCAACCAGCCGTCGGGTGCGACGTCTACCGATTCTGCGGTGTGCCAGATGTCCATCGACCGGAAGTGGGACCGGTTTGGCTTGGGATATCCGATGCCGTTGACAATCGCCACATTGCCGTCGTCCCAGAGATCCTTGATCGGACCCATGCTCGGGTGCAAGCCGAGTTTGCCATCGAGATCGATGACCTCGTTTTCCTCCAGTCGAATCGCCCTTCGAGAGTCTTGATAGATGCCGTTGGTGTAAGGCACCACGGTGTTCAATGCGTCGTTTCCGCCGGATAGCTGGATTACGACCAAGGCTGGGTCGCGTTGGGAATTCATTAGTTTCCTCCTGAGAGCAGGCCGGGTTCGGGCTCCGCTTCGATTGCGTTAGGGGCGATTTCTCTCGTTAATCGGTTGTGACTATGTCAAATACTTGGATTCTGTGACGAACGGTGTCGACGACGTAGACGTGGTCTCCTATCAATCTGATCGACGAAGGTCCCCAGAAGTATTTCTCAATGTGAGAAGACTCTTCGTTTGCGTCTCTTTCAAATAGGTCTGGGTCGAGGTCAAGGTTCGCCTCTGCGCGTGCGGCGGCCTCTTCTTTGTTGGTGTCAAGGAATGCTTGCGACCACTTTGAGATCGTGGCCTGTCCGCGATTTGCTTGGACGAATTCGCCGTCGGGATCGAAGACTTGGATCCGGTGGTTGCCCCAGTCGGCAACGTAAACATATCCGTCTTCGTCTTCGCATGCGCTCGACGGACGGTGGAGTTCGCCTTCACCTTCACCAGATGTTCCGACCGAGGACACGACTTCGCCGTCGGGCGTCATTTTCTGAATTCGGTCGTTGCCCCAATCGGCCACAAGGACGCTTCCATCTTGACCGGTGGAAATCCCCCACGGCATGTTGAATTCGCCTACATCGGAGCCGGGTCTTCCGAAAGTGCCTTTGTAGTCGCCGTCGGACGTAAACCGTTGTATGCGGTTGTTCCGATGGTCGGCGATGAAAAGCTCATCGTCGTTGAACGTGAGGCCGCTCGGCCCGTCGAGTTTTCCTTCTTCGGAACCTAGTTCGCCCCATTTTTCAATGAAGTCTCCGTCGGTGGACATCACAGTTATGCGGTTGAGGTAGTCGTCGCTGATGATGATCCGCCGTTCACCGTCGATGGTGATCGAGTTGGGCCAAGTGAACTGTCCATTTTCGGCACCCCAGGCGCCGAAGATTCCGAAGTAGTCCTCTTCGAGGTTCATTATGGTGACCCGAACCCCTCGTTTGTCTCCATCAGAAGAACGATTCAGCACGTAAAGACGGTCGTCCTCATCGGCGACGATGTCGACTGGATAGTAGAAGCCACGGCCGAACATCGCGGTGACTCCGATGGTGCGGTTATATACAAGCCGCCCGGTCTTTTCTTGGGAATTGGCCATCGTTTTGTCTCTATCAATACGCCGCTAGGCGCGGAGTTCGAGTCTTGATTTCGATCAGGGTTGCTCGAGTGGATCAGGCCCTTTGGAACTCAGGGGTGGCGGCCACGATCTTGATCGCGTTGGCTGCCCGTTCGCGTGGGGTTTGACCGCCATTGTTAACCGCCATCTCGTCGTTCAGTTCAACGAATTCGATCAGGGATTCGCGGGTTATGTCGGTGACGTGCGTCAGCGAAAGTTGCTCGAGCGCCCGGTCGACGAGCTCTGCTGGATCCCCGTTCTCGGCTTCTTCGACAACGCTGTCAACCATGCTCTGGACACCCGGGCTTTCAAGATTGCCCAAACGCTCCGACGCAAAGTTGACGCGTTCTACCAATGCACCTGAATCGATCCATTCTGTGCCCCAATGCCATCCTTCAACCGACGGTGGGTTCATCAAGTGTTGCCCCATGAATACGGTGTGCAAGTGGGTCTGAATCATCTCCTCTTTAGGCCTCGGAAACTCCCCGGTCAACTTGAGAACACCGACCATCAACTCGGCCGGGCTCTTGACGCGCTGGTACCAGACGTCTTCGGATTTGAAGAAGTCGGATTTGAACAGCACTCGCAGCATCTCCTTGACGCTGTAACCGCTGTCGAAATACGCCTTGGCGAGGATGTCAATCGCTTCCGGATCGCGTGGCGGTTTGTACGGCCACTCGGGGACCGGAGGTTCGTCTGCGACAAAGAAGCTGTACATGTGGCGCGCGAGGAAACGCGCGGTTGCGTCTTGCTCGCAGATGATGTCGATGATGTCTTGACCGTCGAAGTTTCCTTTGCGGCCTAGGAACTCTTTCTCACCGTAGTCGTGGTCGTCAGGCTTGAACTCGAAGTGAAATGAGAGGCGACCATACGGCCAGATGGAGTCTCGCATCGACTTGAGGGTCATGTAGTCGGTGTTGCCGATCGTCCAGCCGGTGAATGCTCTGGCCGCTTCTTTGATGTCCTGTTCGGAATAATGACCAACGCCCATCGAGAATAGTTCTAGCAACTCGCGCCCGTAGTTTTCGTTTATCGCGCCGTTGTGGTTCTCGCAATTGTCAAGCCATACGATCATTGCGGGGTCTTTTGAAAGCTCCACCAGCATGTCATCGAATTTGCCCATTCCGTGGCGGGCGAACATCCTGATCTGGTCGTGCAACACCTTGCCGTTAGCGAGTTTGGCGTAGCCAGTGGCGAAGATGCCGTGCCAGAAAAGTGCCGTCTTCTCGCGCAATGGTGCATCAGTCGATATCATGCGATACATCCAATGGGAGCCGATGTTGTTGCCCATCATCCCCATATGGTCCGGATGGTAACGGCGGATCAGATCAATATCCATGGAGCTTGGGTTTTCGGAGTCGAGAAGCCTCTCGACCGTCTCGTCGTAACCTTGTTCGACAAGTGCTTCGAGTTCTTCCATTGGCGCTCCAAAGCCTGCCCGCCGCATAAGGTGGGCCATCAATTGCAATTCGTTCGTGCTCATCGCTTACCTACCGAATTTCGTCGCGACGTTTGAGTTTGGTTGCAGTATAACAACATCGGACTTTTTAGGAGTGTTTTCGCGTGATGATGATTGAGCGTCGTCACGAGTTTCAACGTTGCAATCGTTGATCCCGCTCTTCGTATGCGCTCACGGTCCGATCGTAGGGGTATCTGGCCAACGCATCCTCGTCAAGGTCAACGCCCCAACCCGGCTTGTCATTGACGATCAGGTGACCGTCGCGAACCTGGAGCGGATTGGAGATGATCTCATCGCGCCACGGTACGTCTGGGTCCATGAACTCCATATTCAGGAAGTTCGGTAGCGTCATCGCGACGTGGGCGTTGATTATCGATGCCAACGGGCTATTACAGTTGTGCAGAGTGACCGGCAGATAGCGAGATTCTGCAACAGCGGCGATTTTCTTGGCTTGAGAAACTCCGCCGCACCATTGGATGTCCACCATCAGCACATCTACGGCGCCGGTTTCGATCACTTCGGCGAACTCGGTTACTGCGTGAAGTCGTTCGCTCATTGCGATCGGTATCGAGGTCTGGGTGCGAAGTTGTTTGAGTGCGGACAGATTGTAAGGATGAACGGGTTCTTCGAGCCAAAGGAGGTCGAATGGTTCAAGTGCTTTGGCAAGTCTTACGGCCGACACTGAGTTGAGCCCGTGTGCGTCGAAGGTTATTTCGAGTTCGTCGCCGACCTCGTCGCGAATGAATTCAACCTTGCGGACGGTCGCCAAAATATCGTTGCGGTGTAAATGCATATTGGGCCAGAAGTCACCCAATCGAGCGGAGTTGCCTTCTGTGACGTTGTATCTGCCAGCCTGGAACGTCTTTACGCATGTGAAGCCGCGTGAGATTAGCTCCTGGGAACGCTCTTTTATTGCGCCGAAGTCGTCCGAAGCCGCCGCACCATCATCGACATTCATGCGGATGATCTGGCTTCCACCGCCGATATGCGAATAGAGCCGAACATTGTCCCAGACTCTCCCGCCGAGTAGCTCGTAAACCGGCTTGCCGAGGGCTTTGCCCTTGATGTCCCACAGGGCGGTTTCGATCGCCGAGATCGCACAACTGAATATGGCACCCCATGTGTAGTGGCTCGCTTTGAACATGGTCGCATACAGGGCTTCTACGTCGAATGGATTTTTTCCAACCACGTAAGATGCGAGCCACTGGATCGCCTCGGCGATCACCGGCCCGGCATGTCTAGTTCCTTCGCCATAGCCGATGACACCTTCGTCAGTTTCAACTTTGACAAACACCCAGCTTGCGCAAATGTTGCCTTGACCCAAAATCGGTGTGACTTTGGTGATTTTCATGAGAGGTTGCCTCCGGCGGCATGGCACTGATCGTTATGTTAGGGCCGTTTGCGGACGCCGAAATGGCGGTTGCGTCGAGTGAAGGTCGACAAGTCGCCCAATTGAATTGTCGAAATCTTGTAAGATGCGGATTCGTTAGGTAAGTCGTATTCAACTTGGAGAATTTAGCAACGGCTACAGCGACACAAAGCCCCCGATTGGAAGTAGACGAGAATCCGCCGATCCCGACGACGGCCGGACTTGGATTGCAGTTCAGCCTTTTAGCCTCGGCGACATTGTTAGTTACGCCGGTGATCGTCGCGCAGGCATCGGGCCTAGGCGACTGGTACATCAACTGGATGGTGTTCGCATCGTTGGTCGTAGTTGGTATTTCGACCCTGATCCAAGCACGTCGCATCGGCCCTATTGGCGGCGGTGTCGTCCTGCCGATGTTCACCGCGGCGTTCGCGATCCCATTTTGTATCACCGCGGTCGTAGATGGGGCCCCCGCCACATTGACAACGCTGGTGATCATTTCGGCGGTGATCCAACTCGCGGTGTCTAAGTGGTTGTTCTTGCTCAGGCGGATCGTCACTCCGATCGTCGGTGGCACGGTGATGATGATCTTGTCGATCACCTTGGCGTCAGTCGTATTCAAGTTGTTGGACGATGCGACGGCTGCCGAACCAGTGGGAGGGTCCATGACGGCGTTCGTGACGCTGGTCATCGTCGCGGCGCTGGCGTTGCGCCGTTCGCCCGTGTTGAGGCTGTGGGGTCCACTAATCGGCATCGTCGGCGGTTGCATCACCGCCGCGATATTCGGTATCTACGACGTGAATCGGATCGTCGAAGCACCGTGGATCGGTCTACCATCCGAATGGCCCGGCATCGGCTTCGAATTTGGAGTGGCGTTCTGGACGTTGCTACCTTCTTATCTCTTCCTTGGCGTCATTATTGCGATACAGACGAACGGCGCGACGATCGCGGCGCAGAACGTGTCGTACCGAGGCGACCGAGCAGTCGATTTCCGTGGCATACAAGGCGCCCTTTCCGGTACCGGTGTCTCCAACCTGCTCGCTGGTTTTCTGGGGACAGTGCCAAATGGCATCAATCCTGCCGGGTCCGCATTTATGCAAACCGTGGGCGTAGCGTCACGGCACATCGGATACGCCATCGGATTGATCTTCATCTTTTTGGCATTTGTTCCTAAAGCGTCCGGCCTTCTCAGCACGATCCCGGGACCCGTAATGACTGGGTATCTGGTACTGATCACCGGAACGCTGTTTGTCGATGGCTCAAGAACCGTCATCCAATCTGAACCGAACCGGGAAAAAGTTATCGTCTCTGGAATGTGCTTCTGGATCGGAGCGGCGTTCCAGTTCGGACTTTTCAACGTTCCTGATCTCAACCCGGTTTTGAACGGGCTTTTTAAGAGTGGCATCACTACCGGCGGGTTCGCAGCGGTGGCAATGATTCTCTACTTGGAATTGACCAATCCGCGTCGGATGCGTTTCAGATCCAAACTAGACATTGATTCCTTACCTGAACTCAACGACTTCATCGTAAAATTCGCAAGCAGCAGAAGGTGGAGCGACGCGATGCGCGACAAGTTGATGGCGGTCGCAGAAGAGACGTTGCTCACGCTGTCGCCCCTCGATTTGGAGATGACCCTTGATGAACCCGACGAACCTGAAGAAGAGCGTACGCTAGTCGTAATCGCCTCGAGTGAAGGAGACGTTGCCGAACTCGAGTTCATCGGTGGCGAAGGTGGCCAAAACATCGAAGACCGCGTCAGGCAGCTCCAAGATTTCGAAGACGAGAGCATCATCGAAAATGAACTCTCCCTCCAACTCCTCCAAAACTACGCCTCATCAGTCCGCCACCAGCAATTCCGCGGCACGGACATAATCACCGTGAACGTAGAGCAGCCAGGGGGCTGAAGTTATTCGAAACTCAGAGGAAACTGAATCGATACGTAGTATCCTCGGTTTAGCGGTTTGTAGTTTCAACTTATCGGTTCAAACCCGAAAGGAACGGCGATGAGAATTTTGTGGTTTTTGAGCGGTTTCGCAGCGATTCTGTCGGTCATTGCTCTTGTTCTATCCGCGGTTGCCTTGATCACTATAGTTTCAGATGAAGACGAGGCCGAAGGCAGCCAGAGTTACGTCGTGGATCGTGGCGAATTCGCCGTCGATATGGTATTGGAAGCTTTAGAGCTATACGAGAACGAAGGCCGGGAAGAGACAATCCGTTTTTACAACACGCCGGAAAGCACCAATGGCGAGTGGTACGTCTTCATAATCGACGAGTCAGACGAAATCATTGCACACGCTACACCTGACCTATTGCAAGAAGACCTCAAAGGGGCTCTCTTCGTTGGCGCGGACGGCTATCGGTTCGGTGAAGCTATACTCGAAGCGACCGACCGTGGGCATTGGGTGGACTACCTATTTGAGAACCCCGCAACTGGCAATCGCGAGTACAAACACTCTTGGGTCGTCAAACGCGACGGGTTGATCTTCGGCTCGGGTTGGTATCAGGTATTGCCAAAGTCTGAGTAGTTGGGTCATCCAAACGATGGTTTTCGTCTCTCTGCATACTTAAAGTGAATAAAATCGAGTTAGGTGCGAGGAATCCGACGACTGGAGATCAACACAGGCATGTATGAGGTCGCCTTGTCCTTCGCTGGGGAACAGCGTGGATATGTTGAGGTTGTAGCGCGAGCTTTGCAGGAGCGCGGAGTAGCAGTGTTCTACGACGATTTTGAGTCGGTTCGACTTTGGGGTAAGGACCTAACCGAGGAATTTCAACGCATATACGAGCATGGCGCCGGTAAAGTTGTCATGTTTGTTTCGAAAGAATACGTTGATAAATCCTGGCCCCGACACGAGCGACGATCGGCCCTCAGCCGTCATGTACACGAAGACGAAGAGTTCGTTTTGCCGGTTCGCTTTGACTGCACTGCGATACCGGGTTTGCCAAGCAGTGCAGCACACCTTTGGGCCAAAGAGCATCCACCAGTCGAACTCGCTACGATGATCACCGAAAAACTAGGGATCCCACCTTTTACTGGGAAGGCATCGGACGTGCCTCCTCCTAAATCAACAGCATATGCAGGCGAAGTCGTGTTCGACTATAGTGCCTTTAACGGTCGCTATGTCATCGGCAGGGGAAATCTCGAATTCGAGACCAAATGGACTAAAGCGTCTAACACAGCGATCCATGTTTACAACGATCCTGCATCCATTTACGGCGTTGCATTGTGTCCTCAACACATCCGCGAAATTGCCAAGGTAGCGGACGCGGCATCGCTGGACTATACATCGCGGTCGCGCACTCCGATTTGGGGGCAAATCGTCGTATTTCAGAACACGCATGGGTTCTACGCGGCAGTACAGATTCTCGACATTAAAGACGACGGGCGAGGTGATCCCGTAGACGAACTCCGAATCCGGTACGTGATACAACCCAACGGAACCGATGACTTTTCAACATTCGGTAACCTAGATTGAACCTACCTTTCTGACATGGTATCCGTGTACGAACCATATGACGACAAAGTGAACACGAAGACCGTAGAAAACACGCACGACCTTCCGTTGCTGTTGCCGAACACCAATCCCTGTGACGATCCCACGGAGCTATGGGCGTTACAGGTCAAGTTGCTTTCGATAGCGGAAAAGGTTCTAGGATCTCGAGACCAGTTGAAGAAAATCTATCAACCTCAATTCACTGACGACGGCCCGATGTTGCGGAACACGCTGGGGTTGGATGGCGCGTACACAGAACTGAGCCGCGCATCTGAGAACTGTTGGACCACGGCCCTATTCGAGATGGCCCATGAGACGGTTCATCTACTCAACCCGACAATTGGTGGTACCAACTACTTAGAAGAGGGGATAGCGGTCTATTTTTCGTTGACACTCGCGCCAGACTACGAAGATTACATCCGAGATTCAAATTCGGTTTATTGCGAGGCATTGAAACGCATTGAGGATTTCACCGAAGCGCCATTGGAAACCGGCAGACTTGCCAGAAAACGGTTTGGTGCGCTGAGCAAAGTGTCGGTCGCAAACCTAGCGGAGCTCTGCCCAACCGCCGAAAGAGAGCTATTGATTCGATTATCGGAGGAATTCACAGTCGAACCGCACACGTATGAGACGGATCCAAACGCGGTGCGGACGGCTCGTTGACTCTGCTTGACTTACGCGGACAGGGCCGTTTAACGCATCCCGTCGGTAGCGTGTGAGTTTCTTAGGCGAATTTATCGAATTCGTACCGAAGCCATCGGGCGATTCAGTTTCCGCAGATCGATTTGCGTCAAGACTCGACGCAGAGCTGTCACGCTCTCCCCAACCCAATCTCAACCTCAATCCCATCCACGCTATGGCGATCGCGCGCAACTTCGTCTGCAATCTCGCCATTTATCCCAACGGCCAACGTCTCGCTGGCGATGTAGTCGGTGTGGTTGGCGATGGCGATTGCCACGTCGCTACCTTCGGGCGCGTTGATGCTCAAGTGAATACGGTCGGAGATTTCTAGACCGGCGTTTTTCCTCATGTTCTGGACGATGTGAGCGATGTCTCGGACGTACCCTTCGGCGCGGAGTTCCTCGGTGATCTCGGTGGAGATGCCGACTGTGTAGGTGCCATCTGATTCGACGGCGTATCCTTCGGCCGCGATGTTGTCGACGAGAATTTCATCGGGAGCGAGTTCGAAGCCTGCGAGTCGGGCGTTTTCCCCATTTCTGACCGCAGCCGCCACCGCAGCCGCATCAGCATCGTTGAGCAGATTGCGGATTTCGTTGACCTGTCGACCGTATTTCGGTCCCAAGGCGGGCAGGTTCGGACGCAGGCGATAGGCCATCAGGCTGTCGGATTCGGATGTGTCTCGAACATTCCGGACGTTGAGTTCGTCTTTTAGTTGGTTGGCGATCATCTCCAAGGCGACGCGCTCTTGGAGAGAATTGAGTTCAACGATGAGTGCGTTCAAGGGCTGTCGGACCTTGATTCCGGCGGCGGAACGTGCCGACCGACCGAGTGAGGCGAGACGCATGGCCAAATTGGTGCGCAGGGCGAGCGCGTCGTCGATCACGGATTCATCAGTAGTCGGCCAATCGGCCATGTGGACGGAGTCGGGAGCGTCGGAGAACCTTCGGCTGACGAGATTGGTGTAGATCTCCTCAGAGATGAAGGGCATGATAGGCGCGAGCAGTTGACTAAGCGTTTTCAGGCACGTGTAGAGCGTGTTGTATGCGTCCTGCTTGTCGTTGTCGTCTTCGGATTTCCAGAAACGACGTCGGGAGCGTCGGACGTACCAGTTCGATAGACGCTCTACGTAAGTCTCGATGGCTTCGGACGCTCGTTCGATCCGCCAATTTTCGAGGTCAGTGGTGACTGATCGGACAAGCGCGTTGAGTTCTGAGATTGCCCATCGGTCAAGTTCGTTCGCCACCCTCGGATTTCCGGGTTCGCTGGAATGCCCTGCGCTCTGCGTTTGGGGCGTCCAACCATCGAGTCGGGCGTATGTGGTGAAGAAGTAGTAGACGTTCCACAGAGGCAGGACAAATCGTCTTCGGGCTGCGTCACCCACGCTGTAACCAAAATTGAGGTTGTTCTGCGGAATGTGGCGGGCGAAGACCCATCTCATGACGTCGGCGCCCATCCTGTCGGCGGCATCCTCGAACGGGATTGAGTTGCCTTTGGATTTGTGCATCTCCTCCCCATTTTCGTCGCGCATCAGGCCGTAAGAGAACACGGCCTTGGTCGGCGCAACGCCTTCGAGAGCGGCGGACATGCAGATGAGGGAGTAGAACCAGTTGCGGAACTGCCCGGGGAAGGATTCGGAGATCCAGTCGGCAGGGAACCAGTCTCGCCAGTAGTCGCGGTCGTCGTTGTAGTGGAGTGTCGAGAAGCTCACGATGCCGGCGTCGAGCCATGCGTTGCCGACGTCGGTGATGCGCGCCGTCGGGGCGTTGCAATTCGAGCAATTTATCTTGACGGCGTCGATCCACGGGCGATGGGGTGATTGGCCTTCGTATTCGTCCCATCCTTCAACGGCGCGATCGCGCAGTTCGTCTCGGGAGCCGATTACGTCAAAGTTTTCGCATTCTCTGCATTCGTAGATGGGAAGTGCAAGACCGTAGTAGCGTTTCTTGGAGATCATCCAGTCTTGCATGTTGCGGAGCCAGTCGAGTTCTCTGGCTTCGCCGAATGCTGGAACCCATTTGATCGTTTTGGTCGCCTCCATCATCGTGTGGCGAAGTTGGTCCATCGAGATGAACCACTCGTCGACGAGTCGGAAAACGAGTTCTGAACTGCATCGCCAGCAGATCGGGTAGCGGTGTGAATAGTCTTCGACCTTGTAGTAAACGCCGCTTTCGCGGAGGAGGTCGAAGATGATTGGGTTTACTTCGTCGACTGAATTGCCGCTTAAGGGACCGAAGCCGTCTACGTAAACGCCAGTATCGTCAAGCGGGGCGATAACAGGTAAGCCGTTTTCTCTGCCGAGTTGGAAGTCTTCGGAACCGGCGCCAGGCGCAATGTGGACGATGCCCGTACCTTCTGCGTCACCTACATCTTCCCATTCGATGACCTGGTGCTGGTCTCGGGCTTCGGATTGTGCTTCGAGGTCGTCAAAGGGGCCGCGATATCGCCACCCGAGCAGGTCTGCGCCTTTTGCGCTCTCGATGATTTCGTGTTTGCCATCGAGAACGTGAAGGCGGTTGGCGCTCAACCACAAAGTTTGAACCGCATCACCAACGGTGTTGCGAACCTTGACGTAATCGTTTTCTGGATTAACGGCTGCTGCGACGTTGGCGGCGAGCGTCCACGGCGTGGTCGTCCAGACAAGCAGAGCTTCGCCGTCGCGGTCTAGAAGCGGGAGACGGATGAAAAAGCCGGGGTGGACGATCTCGGCGTAGCCTTCGGTGGCGATTTCGTGCTGGGACATTCCGGTTCCGCAGCGCGGGCACCACGGCATGACATCTTTGCCTTTGTATAGCCAGCCGTTGTCGTGGCAACGCTTAAGGAACGCCCAGATCGCGTAGTTGTTCTCGTCGGATTTGGTGTGGTACGAGTCGTCCCACTCCATAAAGTAGCCGAGACGCTGGGATTGTCGTGTGATGATGTTGGAGAAATGGTCGACGCGGGCCTTGCACTCTTCGACGAACTTGCCGACACCGTATGTCTCGATTTCTTGCTTGGATTTGAAGCCTTTTTCTTTTTCTACTTCAACCTCGATCCACAGACCTTGGCCGTCGTAGCCATTTTGAAAACGCTGGCGATAACCTTGCATGTTCCGGAAGCGTAGGAAGAGGTCCTTGTAAGTTCGTCCCCACGCATGATGGACGCCCATCAGGTTGTTAGCAGTTATCGGGCCGTCGATGAAGGAGTAGTTTTTCTCGGCATCTTTGTTGCGCGTCAGATAGCGGTCAATGAGAGTCTGCCCGTCTACGTTGGGCGTGTTCCAACGCTTGAGCCATTGCTTTTCAGTCGCGACAAAGTCGACTTCGGCTTCGGGGAGGACGGGATCGAAGGTATTCTGGTTTGCGGGCATTGGGCCAGAGTGATTCTTGAGTAGTATTCGACTTTCAAGTTTAAGTTAACGGGTTTGGAACACGTCCAGTTTCGGGTCACGATAAAATCAAGCCATGACTACGGCAGAGGAATATCGAACTGCTTCGACAACGCTTTACGATCAGGCGATGTTGGAATTAGATGCGGGAGATTTACGTCAGGGATCCGAGAAGCTTTGGGGAGCGGCGGCGCAAGCGCTGAAGTCTCTCGCAGAGCGTCGGGGATGGCGGCATGGCTCGCATGGCGAGTTTTACAGAATCATGAGGCGTATTGTCGATGAGACGGATGAACGGGAGCTGTTGAATCATTTCAATTCGGCAACTCAGCTGCACGTGAATTTCTACGAGGATTGGCTTGACGACGTCCAGATCAGCCAACTTGCCGAAGACGTCGAGGACTTTGTAGATCGCGTGAATCGTATCTGAATGACGTTTGTTTCTATCCAAGATGATGCGTGGCTAATTGACGGTCAGGCGACGTACGCTGGGCGGAGGTATCGCGGTTGGGATGTTGAAGGGTTGTTGATGAACAGCCGCATGACTAATGCGGTGTTTGATGATGAGAATCCGGTAACCAGAGGATTGTTTGCGTATCCGGACACGGGTGAGTGGGATGCGGATCGGAATACCGACGAGTTTGTGGCGATGCTTCCGGTGTATCGGGCGCATGGGTTGTTGGCGGTGACGGTGAATCTTCAAGGCGGGAGTCCGACGGGATATTACCGGGAGCCGATGTTCCGGGAGAACATGGCAACACGCGGTATCGAGGTCGCCGATGAAGTGGTATGGGCGGGTTTGCCGAGTCCGACTTCGCAGCCTTGGCACAACTCGGCATTCAATCCCGATGGTTCGTTGAAGGCAGCGTTTTTGGATCGAACTGAGAGGTTGATTGCAGCGTGCGACCAGCTGGGGATGGTGGTGATATTGGGTTATTTCTACTTCGGGCAGGATGAGAGGTTGGCGGATGAGCGCGCGGTGTGCCGTGCCGTTGACGATGCGACGCGGTGGGTTTTGGAGACTGGTTTTGGGAATGTGCTGATCGAGATCAACAACGAGGCCAATATCCGGCGTTACGAGCATGAGATTCTGCAGCCGCATCGAGTTGCGGAGCTAATTGAACGGGCTAAATCTCACGTCGTTCCGGCGGAAGGCGGAATCCATGGCCGGCGGCTACTGGTGGGGACTTCGTATGGAGGGGGACGTGTGCCAGATGACGACGTTGCGGGGATTTCGGACTACATCATGGTTCACGGGAACGGGGTTGCTGAGCCGGCTCGGATTGCGCGCATGGTGGAGGACACGCGGGCTCTGCCGAGTTTCACCGCGAAGCCGATCCTTTTCACCGAGGATGATCATTTCGACTTTGACAAGCCGGAAAACAATTTCCTTTCGGCGCTGTCGGCTTACGCGTCTTGGGGTTATTTCGATCCGGGAGAAGCTGCGGGTGGTAAGTCGGAGTTCGGAGACTACCATGACGGGTACCAGAACATTCCCGTCAACTGGGGTCTCAACACATCTAGGAAGCGCGGTTTCTTCGACCTGTTGGCAAAAGTAACTGGGTACACAGAATCAACGCGGTAGCGACCGCGCGCCGTAGCCGTGATGGCGGCCGAGATGAATTTACTCGTCTGACTCACCGTCACTCAAGGCTTCGATGGCGTTACCTAGTTTCATCACGAGATAAAGGACGCCGATTGAGATGAGTAGTGCACCAACTGCGACGGTGAGTCCCGAAAACGCGGTTATTAATTGAGCGGTGTCTGACATTTTCAAATCCTCCATGCCAACTTCGTTACCGGGGCGACTTTGATTCAATCCGTGCCTCCGATTAATGTCAGCTTATCAGTAAACGCTGAAAATATGTGTGCGTGTTACGTTTTTCATCGAATATCGGAGTCCTAGACATGTAATAGTCGTTTATTGGGCGGGAAGGTTGAATCGGATCCAGTTCGGGAATCCAGCTTCGCTCTACCCTTCAGCGAAGATCTCGTCGCCGCGTTGGAGGCGTACGGCGATGTTGTAGGTCTGGTTGATGGATCTTGGTGTCGGGTAATGGGCGGCTAGGAATCGAGTCATGGCTACTAGCGAGTGGCGGGCGGACGGCTCAGGTTTTCGGTGTTGGTATTGCTTGATCGCGGCGTCGACGATCTGGAAGTGGTGGAAGGTTGAGTCTTCGCGGAGCATGGCTTGAACGAGGGTTGCGATGGCATGTTGAGGAAGCGGTCTAGATAGATGCTCATTGCGGTGTCGTAGACGGCGCGCAGGAGTTCTACCGAGGGGTAGCGTTGGAGGGCTTGGTGAAGTGCGTTGGCCGCGGTGAGGGTGTTATGAACGGTGTCCCAATCTCCGAATTCGTTTGAGGTGTGGAACCGGGCCATGCGGAGAAACGCGGCGTAGGCTATCTTTTCGCCGAGTTGCTCGGCGGTTGCGCCGTTCCGGACCGCTTCGTTGATCGAGGCGATCGTTATGTATGGATCATCTCCGAGGATGGTTTCGGGCAGGTTTTCGTGGTCGGTCCAGCTGCCTCGGACGTTGGTAGATTGTTCCCAAAGCTGCGGGAGTTGGTTGCGGGACTCCCTGACCATGGATGCAAGATCGATGGGGTTGCGCCAGGAGTTAAGTTCTTCGCTTCGCCGAGCCGTGGCCATGCCTTGCACGAGGCTGGTTAATATCTGTCCTGCGTGCTCCCAACCGATGTGGTCCAGCAGTTCGAAGGCTTTGTTGCAGAAGTCGACGACGTGTCCGCCGTCGATATAGATGCGGTCGGTCGCGGCAGCGAAGATTATGTCGTGAATATCGCGCCGGTTCAAACCGAGTTCGATGGCAGTTCGGCGGACACGTTCGGCGCCGTCGGTGTCTCGGACTTCGATGAAGTCGCGGAACCATTGTTTGAAGACTTCGGGTCGGGTTTCGCCGGTCGGGAGTGGTTCGACGACGAACCGAGGCGGACGTCCCGCGCACTCGGCGGCCACTTGTCGGAGTCCTTGGTAGAGGGCGCGCGGTTGGTCTTCGGGTCGGAGGAGATGCAGAAAGTTTGCGGTGCAGGTAAGCATGCTGAGGGCGGGCCCCCAGCCTTCGTTGGAGTAGGTGGTTCCGAAGGTCGCGCCAATGGTGAGAGGTGTACGGTAGTCGGCGGAAGATGAGTTGAGACCGAGTACCGATTTAGCGATGACGAGGCGGATGTTGTCTTCCATGCTTTCCTGGAGACGCTTGGACCATCGTCGGACGGGATCTTGCTCGGGTGGATTTGGGTCTACGTAGACGGTGTTGTCGATGATGGATACCGGGAACGACCGAACGTCGTCAGCGAAGGGGTCGAAGGTACCTCCGCTTGCGAGATCGAAGCGTGCGTGGTGCCAGTGGCAGGTGAGGATTCCGTTTTTGACGGTGCCGCGATCGAGGGGAAAGCCAATGTGTGGGCATCGGTTGTCGACGGCTGCAAAGGTGTCGTCTTTAGCGAAGACGGCGATTGTGTGCCCGGCTCCGGTAATTACGGTGCAACCGCGTTTTTTGAGCTCAGCGACTGTTCCGGCGATTAGGAGGTCGTTGACGGCGTTGGTCATGGGGGACTGCCTATAGGAAATGGAGACGTAACTAGTCGATATCGCTTCAACAACCCAGCTTCAAAGATCAGGGTGCCCCGCGGAGATGAGTTGGCACCTGAACTTAGTTTAGCGCCCCGGTCATCCCTAGTACGATCTTGGCTAATGGCGATTTCGGACATCGATTTGTTGAAGATACAAGTGGAGACACTGTTCAAAACTGACGCAGTTGGTCGGCTACGGGTTGTCAACGAGCCTTATAGCGATAGTTCTCCTACCGCTCCTAGCCTGTTCGTAGGGACCGCCCGAACTGGTTCGATCGTGCGTTTCAGCAGCGATCTGCCGGAACATGTCTGCCGACGAATTGAAGCGTTGATAGTCGATCACCCTCACGTCGGTGATTTCGAATTGGATCCTCCATATCTTGATGATTTGATGGACATGATGCGCCCTCAACTGAAGACTGACCGGGTTTGGAAGGGACCAGCATATCGGTTCCCGAAATCGATGAAGTCACCCAAATTGGGAGTGAGGATCAACAACGAAAATTCACATCTCCTTGAGGCTGAATTCGCCGACTATATTCCTGATCTCATGAGTATCGGTTCGGTTGCGGCGGTGGTTGAGCGTGGGAGAGCGGTTTCCATCTGCCACAGCGCGCGGAGGTCGGAGCTTGCCGAGGAAGCGGGGGTGGAAACGATTCCTTCACGCGCCGGCAGAGGATATGCGATGAATGCTGTTGCGTGCTGGGCACGAATGGTGCGGGATCGCGGTCGAATCCCGTTGTACAGCACTTCCTGGGACAACGCGGCCTCGCAACGGGTGGCCGCGAAACTCGGGCTGATCATGTACGGCGCGAACTTTCACGTTACATGATCACTTGACCCGGTCGGGATGACAATATCAATTAGCTATGTGGCCGGGTCGCGGCACTTATGCTCGTTCGGATTGTTTGCCCGTGCGCGGAGGCCGACCGGGTGCCGGGTCTTCCTATTCACCGCTCGAAACTAGCGGCATCAAGAAATAGAGTCCGTGACGCTCACTGCCGCGGGTTTCCGGTCGGACGTGAATCCCATGCCGAGCTTCAGCGCGTGGTTCTCGCGGCTTTCGGAATAGCTGAATGACGCCAACTGGCGGCAGTGCAAGATCCTCGCTAATTCGATCGCCTTTTCTTGCAGGTCCATTCCTATGCGTTTGCGTCGAAACTCCGGTAACACAAAGAAATTCGTGACCTTCGCCTGAAGCAATTCTTTGCCGTCGACCGTCACAGCCGGAAGATTGTCTTCGGGTCCGATCGGTATCACAATCAGTCTAAGGACTCCCAGAATGTTCCCTGGAGTGTGAGCAACGAGGACTCTTGAGTCGCGTTGGTCATAGCCACCGATAATTTCGGGAAGTCCGCTTTGGTGTTGATCGAAGAACTCTACGACCTCCGACCAACGCGGATGGCTGGCGGTCCATTCAGATATTTGGTACTTTTCCATACGATTCGATGATGCATCGCGATTAATGGAATTGGGCGAACTCGGCAAGTTTTTCTGGCAGTTTGATCCCATTGCAAAACCACGTCATTTCGGCGAAAGCCGGAATCCAGAGGGGCGGTGCAATCGGGAGCCGGTCACCGAAACGGTCGCTTCGCGACCCCGATCACCAGTTTTGCAAAGGTCACCTCGAAACTAGCGGCATCAAGAAAAAGAGTCCGTGGCGCCCACCGCCGCGGGTTTCCGGTCGGACCGTGAATCCCATACGGAGTTTGAGCGCATGGTTCTCGCGGTTGTGGGAGTAGCTGAACGACGCCAACTGGTAGCAGTGCAGAGACCTTGCCAATTCGATCGCGTTTTTCTGCAGGTTTGTACCGATCCGGCGGCGTCGAAATTCCGGCGACACAAAGAAATTCATGACCTTCGCCTGAAGCAATTCTTTGCCGTCGACCGTCACAGCCGGAAGATTGTCTTCGGGTCCGATTGGGATCACGATGAGTCGAAGGACCCCTAGGATATTCCGATTTGTGTGAGCGACGAGGATCCTCGAGTCGCGTTGATCGTAGCCGTCGATGATTTCGGGAAGTCCGCTTTGGTGTTGATCGAAGAAATCCACGACCTCTGACCAACGTGGATGGTCGGCCGTCCACTCAGTTATTTCGTACTTTTCCATATGATTCGATGATGCATTGCGCTGCGACGTATCGGGCGGTCTCAACGGGTAATATGCCGGTTGTTTTGGTTATTGTGGATGGAGAACCTGCTCGATCATCCCGCGTCCCAAGGCGATGGAGTGATGCTGTTTATACTTTCGGTGTGGTGTGAGTTGGTGCGCTTGAGGATATTGGAGATCGAAGAAAACAGACCGGTAATTTATGGCTGAGGTTCGTGCATTTAGGGGGATTCGCTTCGCTGCGGCATCGCAGGGGCGGGATTTAGGAGATTACCTTTCGCCGCCTTTCGATGCGATTACAACGGAAGTCGAACGGGGATTGTTGGCGCGGTCGGAGCACAATATCGTGCGATTGGAGTTGGCGCCTCAGGAAGGTGCGGATCGATATGGGTTCGTCGCGGAGACGCAGGCGGAGTGGGAGGCTGATGGTGTTTTGATGCGGGATGAAGATCCATCGGTCTATGTGACCGAGGAGACGTTTGAGTTTGGCGGGAAAACGCAGACTCGGCGAGGGTTTATCGCGGCGGTGCGGTTGGAGGAGTATGACCGGCGAGTGATATTTCCTCATGAGCAGACGCGCGGCCCGTGGGTTGAGGACCGGGTCAAGATGATGCGGGCGACGGGTTCGGCATTGAGTCCGATGCTGGTGGTGTTCCAAGACGACATTCGGCATTCGGTAGGGGGGATCATGCGAGCGGTCACGGGTGGTCCGCCGTTGGAGACGGCGACGATGGCGGGTGGTTATTCCTTGCGGTTATGGCAGTTGAAGGATCCTGGGACGCTCGAGGTTCTGCGTGATTTGATGCGAGATTCGGCGATCTTTATCGCTGATGGGCATCACCGATACGAGGCGGCGTTACGGTACCGCAGCGCGATCCGGGCGCAGCGCGAGATCGAGTCGAACGAGGCGGTGAATTACCGAATGATGCATATCGTGTCGATCGATGAGCCGGGTTTGATCACTCGGGGCTATCATCGGGTGATACACGGTGCGACGCTTGGGGAGTTGGCGCGATTGGTTGGTCGAATTGAAGAGGTTTGTGAAGTTGAAAATGTTTCCTTGACTGACCGAGTTGAGATGCCATGGCGGCCCCGCGATCTATTGAATGCGGTTGGTAGCCGGGACGATGGGGAGTTCGTATTCGGTATTTATGGGTTGCCGGAGGGTTTTAAGATCGCTCGGATGTCATCAGTCGACTCGGTGGAATTGACTGGGGCGGACGCTTTGGAGAGGTCCGATTACAGACGGTTGCATTCCGAGATATTGGATGTGGTGTTCGGGGGAGAACGGGTTGATGCAGCAGTGGATTTCGAGTACGAGGTGGAGAATGTGGTTGACCGCGTCGATTCGGGGGAGGCGCAGTTGGGTATTGTGATGCGTTCGATTCCGATGCACGAATTTGTGGACATTGTGACGCGGGGAGATCGCTTGCCACCGAAAGCAACGAATTTCTATCCGAAGCCGCCGGCGGGGGCAGTGATTCAATCGTTGAAGGGTTCGCTCTAGCCGCGTTCGATTTTCTTGAGCGCATCGACGATAGCATCGGTAGGTGCTCGGTCACCGATGTCGATGCCGACATAGGAGTAGGCGATGTTTCCGTCTTTGTCGATGATGAAGACGGCGGGTGCGGCTACTAGGTCGTTATGGAGGTTGTACACCTCGTAGGCTTCGGGAACGCTGGCGTCTCTGGAGGTGTAGAGGACGGGGTAGTAGGCACGAGCGTTGGCGATCATGGTTCCGGCGCCTTCAAAATCGTCCATGCTGACAGCGAGTATTTCCGCGTCGTAGTTGCGAATGCGGTTGTAATTGCTCTGCAACTCGACGAGTTGCCCGTGGCAAATGCCTCAGAAGTAACCCCGGTAGAAGACTAAGACAACGTTCTTGTCGCCGCGATAGTCGGAGAGAGTTATCTCGCCGGCGCCGTTAGCCACTGGGAGGGAGAAGTCGGGCGCTTCAGCGCCGGCATCGGTGGACGACGATCCACCACAGGCAATGGCGAAGGATGCGACGGCTACAACCGTTGCGGCGATAGTGAATGCCTTGAGACGGACCGCAAAGTCCGAAACTCGGTCGAATTGTGTTCGGATTTCCAACTAACCTTCGAGGGAGGACAGGGCTTCGAGCACATCTTCGCCAGGGACTTGGTGAGATGGCGAGTCGCCGATGCTTTCCCAAGCGATGTTGCCGTTGGTGTCGATGACGAATACTGAAGCAGATGCGAGACCATCGCCGTGCAGGTCGAAGACGTTGTAGCTGATGGGGACTTCGTTGTTTTGGCTGGAGTAAAGGATCGGGAATTCCGGCCGGGCTTTGGAAACGATGGATTCGGCTCCGCGGAGATCATCAGTGCTGATGCCAAGGACTTCGGCTCCCGCTTCAGTGATTTTGTCGTAATGTTTTTGCAACTCACCTAGTTGCCGCGTGCAAGATGGTCACCAATAGGCCCGGTAGAAGACGAGTACGACAGGTTTATCGTCTTGGAACTGGGAGAGTGAGATCTCGGTGCCGTCTCTGTTGACAGCGGGTAACGAGAAGTCGGGCGCCTGCGGAAGGTTCGACACTTCGGCGACAGGTGCCGCGGGCTCGGCGGCAGAATCGGTATTATTCGTGGTTTCCGCGGGTTCGTCGGCTTGGCCGCAGGCGGTGAGGGCGAACAGCGCCATTGCGAGCAGGAAGGCGATGCTCAGGTTGCAGATTCTGAGTGATTTGATCATGGCAGCTTCGCGATTACGGTGGCGGCGGAGACTTGGTGGGTGTAATCGGTTCCGATGTTTTTGTATGCTATCTCACCGTTTTTGTTGACGATGAAGACGGATGCTGAGGCTAGGCCGTCGTTGAATAGGTTGAATACGTTGTAAGCCTTGGGGACATCGTTGTTTCCGGCCGTGTAAAGGACGGGGAAGTCGATGCCGACTCGTTGGGCGATTTGGTCGGCGCCAGTGAGATCGTCGGTGCTGATTGCGAGCACCTCAGCGCCGGCATCTTTGATCTCGTCGTAGTGTCGTTGCAGCTCACCTAGCTGCTGGCGGCAGAAACCTCACCAGAAGGCCCGATAGAAGACGATGACGACGGATTGTTTGTCTTTAAATTGAGATACGGAGTAGTTACCATCCGTCGTGATGGAGGGAAGGAAGAAGTCTGGTGCTAGGGGGCCAGCGGCTACTGTCTCGGGTTCTGGAACGGGTGTAAAGGTCGCTGTGGGTTCAGGGGTGAAAGTGGGCGTGGGTGGTACCGGAGTGTGTGTGGCCGTCGGTTCGGGTGTGTTCGTAGGTACGGGGGTGTTGGTTGGGGGGACTGGCGTAGCCGTTGCGGGAACGGGTGTCGAGGTAGGTTCCTCGGTGGTGTAAACGGCAGGTGTGGGCGTCGCTGCTTCCGATGGCATTTCGGGTTGCGGCGTGTCCATCGGAGGGACTGGTTTATTTGTTGCCGTTGGTTCTGGAGTGTGCGTTGGCGGCTCTGGCGTTTCCGTAGGTGGAACCGGCGTATCCGTGGGTCGGGGTTGCGGGGTGTCGGTTGGTGTTGCGATTTGGATTGTCGCCGTCGCTGTCGGTTGGTGTTGCGGCGTGTCAGTCGGTTCGGGTACCGGAGTTTCAGTTGGATCGGGTTCGACCGCCTTTACTTCCGGTTCCGGAGCAGGCGTGTTGGTCGGTTCAGGCGCGGTTGTAGCGGTTGGTGCTGGCACCGCGGTCGGAGGAGGCGATGTCGGATCGGGTGCCGGCGTATCCGGTTCCGTTGCAGATTCACACGCGAACACCAAAAACATCGTTGACAGCGCGGCAACCGCGGCACCGGCGATGCTTTTGGTGTAGGGGTTGCGGATCCGTGTGTTCATAGGGTTCATCGGGATCGATCCCCGATGGGTCTGATCACCCAGTCATGGCCGAAAGTGTTGCTTCGGCGGCTGACAACGCTTCGTCGATGTGGGCTTTTTCGACCCATCCCATATGACCTATACGGAATATCTTACCGGTGAGTTCTCCTTGACCGCCGCCGAGGACGACATTGTGGTCTTCCATCACCTTCGATACGAAGATTTTACCGTCAAGACCTTCAGGGAGTCGGATAGCGGTTAACGTGTCTGATGCGAAACGGCGTTCGGGCAGAATTTCGAGTCCCAATTTTTCTGCACTGTTGCGCGTGTGTTCTGCGATTTCGTGGTGACGACTGAATACGTTTTCGATGCCTTCGTCGACCATCGATTGGAGTCCAACTTCGAGTGCGAACATCGCTGATTCGCACGGCGTAAAGGGCGGCTGGCCTAGCTGGAGGAAGTCTTCGTACTGTTGGATGTCGTAATAGTAGCGTGGCGTCGTGCAGGTCTCGTACGCTTGCCATGCCTTTTGGCTGAAAGCGATCATTGCGATGCCGGGTGGGGCGACCCATGATTTCTGGGACGCGGTGGCGAGGGCGTCGATACCCCATGCATCAACGGCGATTGGCATGCCGCCGGCGGAGGATACGGCGTCGACGAGGATGAGGGCATCGGATTCGTCGTGGATAGTTTTGCATATCTCCTCAAGCGGATTAGAGACGGCGCTGGAGGATTCGTTGTGGGTAAGGATGACGGCTTTGTAATCGGGTTCGGCACGTAACGCGGCGCGGAGGACGTCGATATCGGCGGCTTGTCCAAGCGGAAATTCGAGCTTCGTGACCTCGGCTCCGACCGCTTCTACGATCTCAGCGAAACGGATGCCGAAGAAACCGATAATGATGGCGAGTACTTTGTCGCCGGGGGAGACGGTGTTGAAGACGGCCGTCTCCATGGCCCCGGTGCCGGACGACGTGATGAAGTAGACGTCGTTCTTGGTCATCAAGACGGTGCGGAGGTTCGTGCTCATCCGCTCGAGCATGTCGGCATATTCCGGCCCGCGGTGATTGATCATCTGCTTAGCAGAGATCTGCAGCACCTCTTCGGGTAGCGGGACAGGTCCGGGGATGCGGAGATTCGGTTCGGAGTTTTGCGTCATTTCTCTTTGCGGTTTGTTGGATTTGAATGGATTGGAGGTTGTTTCAATTTTAGATTGCGTCGGATTAAAGAACGCGGATTAAGCGATGCTCGCGGCGGCCTCGGCGGAGGATGATTAGGTTGCCGTGAAGGATGTCTTCGTGGGTGACGAGTCGCGCGGAGTCTTCGACGCGTTCTGAGTTGAGGTACATCCCACCTTGTTGGACGGTTCGGCGGGCGTCGCCCAAGGATCGGGCAAGTGTCGTTGAGACCGCGAGTTCCTCGAATGAGAGGGTTCGTGCTTCGATGTCGGACTTGCGGACTTCGGTGGAACTGGAGCCTGAGAAGACATCGGCGAGTTCGTTGCCTGAGAGCTTGTCGAATTCGCCGCGGAAGAAGGCACGAGTGACGCGTCGGGCTTGTTCGAGGCCGGAATCACCATGGACGATTCGCGTGACTTGCTCGGCGAGGGCTTGTTGGGCTTCGCGTCTACCCGGCCGTTCGCGAACGGCTTCTTCGAGAGGTTCGATTTCTTCTGGGCCGAGCCAAGTGTATATCTTGAGGTATCGAATGACATCTGCGTCGTCTTTGTTGAAGAAGAACTGATACAACTGATACGGCGAAAAGTGGTTGGCATCGAGCGCTGGCGCACCACCAAGAGATTTGCCGAATTTCGCGCCGGCCGAATCGGTTATGAGCGGGAATACGATCCCGTGGGCTCGAAGCGAACCATTGGGCGCAGTCCCGTGGACCCGGCGTATTAAGTCCACACCGCCGAGGATATTTCCCCATTGATCGCTCCCTCCAGATTGGAAGGTGCAACTCTCTCGCTCGAACAATACCAAATAATCGAACGCTTGGAGGAGTTGGTACGAGAATTCCGTGTAAGAGATTCCGTCTTCGCGTTCCATCCGGCTGTGTACGGCTTCTCTTTTGACCATGTTGTTTACTGTGAAGTGTTTGCCAACGTCACGAAGGAAGTCGAGAAGGAACGTTGAGCGTAACCAGTCCGCATTATTGATTAACTTGGCGGCATTGGACTTGGTGTCGAAATCAATGAATCGCTGGAGTTGCTCGTGGATCGATTCCGCATTTGAATCGATTTCGTCGTACGTAAGCAGAGGCCGTTCGTCGTTTTCCCGTGGGTCACCGATCAGTCCGGTACCGGCGCCAAGAATCGCAATTGGCGTGTGACCGTGTCGTTGCATACGGGCCATGCACATCAAGGGAACGAGGTGTCCGATGTGCAGCGTCGGCGAAGTGGGGTCGAACCCGTTATAGCAGGTGATTTTCTGGGACTTCAAAATCTCAGTGGCACCGGGCGTCGCATCGTATATCGCACCTCGCCAAGATAGTTCTTCGTGGATGTCTGCGAATGGTTGATTGGTCATGATGTGGTTCTGGTTCTCATCGTGTATGCGGCTGCATGGAGTCGAAGATCTGATTGATCTTGTCGACGTCTTTTTGAATTTGGACTTCAAGCTCTTCGACGGTGTCGAACGCTTCGTCGGGGCGGATGAAGTCGATAAAGTCAACGCTGACGTATTGACCATAGAGATCCTCGTCGAAGTCGCTGATGTGGACTTCGAACGAGAATTGGCCTCCATCGAACGTGGGATTGTCGCCAATATAGGTGCCGGATGGCAAGATCCGGCCGTCGGGCAGTTTTGCCCAAGTTGCGTAAATTCCGTGTCCGGGCATAACGAGGTCAGGAGACGATTTCATGTTTGCGGTCGGGACGCCCATCTCGCGTGCCCGTGCAGCGCCGTGTGTCACCTTTCCGCCTCTTTCGTACAGTCGGCCAAGCATTGCCGCGGTTCGTTGCACATCGCCTTGAGCCAACGCGGCGCGGATCGTCGAGCTGGAGACGACGATGTCGGTTCCGTCGTCGGATTGCCGCACCGGTGGCACGGTATGCAACCGAAAACCGTTGCGTCGGGCGATTTCGTCGAGTTGCTCGATGTTGAGGAGGTCGTGTCCTAACACCGCACGTTCGCCGATGACCAGGTGTGTCATACCGAGGGAGTTTTGCAAAGTGGTCAGGAAAGCTTCGGCGGACATCACGCGGATTTCATCGTCGAAGTCGATCAATCGGACGGTGTCGATTCCCTGCTCTTGGATGAGGGACACACGCGTTTTGGTGCCGTACAGTTGCTTTGTTTGGCGTGTCGGGTCGATGACGGAGCGCGGCGGTCGGCGGAAGCTGAGCGCCACGCTTTGGTTGCCGTATTGTTCGGCAACTTCAACGACGCGCCGGAGAAGGGCTTGATGCCCTTTGTGGACGCCATCGAAGGTACCGACGGTTATACAGGTGCCGCCATCTACGTCATCAATGGGTGCTATCTGTTCCTGCAACCCCATGTCGTCATGCTATCGAGCGATGCGTCAGCATCGTCAGGCGGCCACGACAGCCGTTTCGGCTAGCACATCGACGGTCTCGCGCATGAGCACTTCGGTTGTCTTCCAATCGATGCAGGGGTCGGTGATCGAGACGCCGTACTTCAGAGTGGAACGGTCGCCGTTCAGCGACTGGTTGCCCGCGTTGAGGTGGCTTTCAAGCATCAGCCCGACGATGCCTCGGTTGCCCTCGGCGCGTTGCCTGATAACGTCACGGTATGCGACGGGTTGCAAGGCGTGGTCCTTGTTGCAGTTGGCATGCGAGCAATCGACTACCAGGTTGGGCGATTTGCCGCTGTCGGTTAAGGCCTTCTGGGCTTTGGCGATATTTACCGCGTCGTAGTTGGGGCCGTCAGCGCCGCCGCGGAGGACGATGTGGCAGGCGTCGTTGCCGGAAGTTTGCACCACTGCTGCACCACCGGCATCGTCGATACCGAGGAACGCGTGGCTAGCGCCGGCGGCGATCATGCCATCGACGGCGAGTTGGATACTGCCGCCGGTTCCGTTCTTGAAACCAATGGGCATGGAGAGGCCGCTCGCGAGCTGGCGATGGGTCTGGCTTTCGGCGGTCCGGGCTCCGATTGCGCCCCAAGAGACGAGGTCGGCGATGTACTGGGGTGTGACGGGGTCAAGGAACTCGGTTGCACAAGGCAGACCGGATTCGCAGACGCTCATGAGGAACCGTCGCGCTCGGCGGAGTCCTTCGGCCATATTGCACGTACCGTCAAGGTTCGGGTCGTTGATGAGGCCTTTCCATCCGACAGTGGTGCGAGGTTTTTCGAAGTAGACGCGCATGATAACGAGCACGTTGTCGCGCACTTCGTCGGCGAGTACCGCGAGGCGGTCGGCGTATTCACGCCCGGCTATCTCGTCGTGTATCGAACACGGTCCAGCGATGACGAGCAATCGATCGTCTTTGCCGGCGATGATGTCGGCAGCTTCTCGGCGCGAGCGAATGACAAGGTCTTCGACATCTTTCGAGATCGGAATTTCGGCGAGGTATTCGGAAGGTGGGTCAAGTGGGCTAATTGAAGCCACGTTCAGGTTTTTGATTCGTGAGGCCATCGTTTCTCCGGTAGAGGGTAGGTTTGTGGTCAGCGTTTAGGGTTTGGTTGATTGGGACGCGCGGAATCTACGAGCACAAGGGTTGCGTTTCAGGATGCGCCGCGCCGGGTGCAAATTCGCATGGTTTCGACGTCGCGCGGGCAGAGTGCCATGTTGTTTCTAGGCGCGGCGCCGGCGGATATAGAGCCCGGGAGCAGCTTGGCCGGTATAGGTGCAGAGCCCACGTGTGCGGGCGAATGCCTTGAGATCAGTGATGCGCGCCGCATCGCCGCATCGTTGCAATGCGGAGACTGGACTGTCTTGGCGGCTATTGGGCATCGGTGATGTCCGCTCGGAGCACAACTGCTTCTCTCAAGTATATGTGGCGAATCTCGTCTTGCGATTTATCCGTATTGAGGAAGAGCATCACACGCACGCACTTACGCATCGAGCCAGGCCGGTCGATCTCGATCGAGTTGATTAGCGGTACAAGGTTCCAGTTGAGGCGCTCACGTGCGGCGACGGCGGGGAACTCGGCGTTGAGATCGGATGTCAGCGTGAAATAGACGGCGGCGATGTCTTTGGGCGCGATATCGTTGGCGGCGATCATCTCGTCGAGGAGCTCCTCGGTTGCGTCCATTATCTCCGGTCGAGAATTTTCGCGGACGGTGGTGGCGCCTCGGACGCCGCGTACTGCAGTCATGATTGGTTAAACCGTAGGTCTGGTTGCGGGTTGCATCGCGGCGAGTTTATCGTCCATCGATCTTCGGGCGAACACATTTCATGCTTGGAGCGACCGGATGTAATTTGCCGCCGTTGCCGGTGCTTCGTCGGGTTCTTTGCCCTGCATCGCGTTGATGAGGGCGCTGCCGATAGCGACACCGTCTGCGTACCGCCCCACTGACTTGACGTGGTCGGCGTTGGAGATGCCGAAACCGACAACTACGGGTAGCTGGGTGTGGGAACGGACGCTTGCGACCAAGGTTTCAACTTTTTGCGAAACGGTGGCGCGGGCACCAGTCACGCCGAGGCGTGAGATGCAGTAGACGAAACCTGATGCTTGTTTGCATGCTTGGGCGATCGTCTCTTCAGTAGAGGTCAGGGCGAGCAAGGGGACGAGGGAGATATCGGCCTTAGCGCAGGCGTCGACGAGCGGTCCGGCTTCAGTCGCGGGCAGATCGACAGCGATGATGCCGTTGACTCCCGCGTCGCGTGTCCGGGCGCAGAACTCGTCGACACCGATCTGGTAGATCGGGTTGTAGTAACCCATAAAGACAATAGGAGTTTCGATGCCGCGTCGGCGGATCTGGGCCGCGTTCCGAAAACAGGTTTCAGGCGTGATGCCGTTCTCCAGCGCCTGGAAGCTCGATGTTTGGATTACCGGGCCTTCGGCGAGCGGATCGCTGAAGGGAACGCCGAGTTCGATGACGTCGGCACCAGCCTCGGTCAGCGCTTCAACCACTGCCGGAGTGCTGTCACGTTGCGGATGTCCGATAGTTACGAACGGCACGATGGCGGTCCGCCCGTCGTCTGCGGCTCGAAGGAATGCTTGTTGGATGGGATTAGACACGATGTTTGCTCGTAAGAACTAAATGTTACTTTTTCGGCATCTTTCAAGCTAACGCGATGTCGTAGATGTCGTACGTGTTGTTGACCGAGTGTACGAGCGCGGCTGGCCAAATCGACCTCGTAATTGCGCAAGTGGTTGCGAGCAAGATGCCCATGCCGAAGATGTAAACGTTCGAGTGAAGGGTATTGAAGCTTGGATCGATGTGTATCAGGCCAAAAAGAGAAGCGGAGAGGATGACGGCGACGGCGACGTTGGAGATTTTTCGAATAATCGGAACCATGAATCCGCGGAAAAGCATCTCTTCGCCGATCGGGACGACGATTGATAGGACCGCCAATGCGAGGATCGGGTTACTGCCGAGTGCTGCGAACCTTTCGAAGACGCGATCTTGGGAATGCACTTCGACACCGGAGGCGACGAAAATCTGCGATATCGCGAAGTTGAACGCAACCCATGCGACCATGGGTAACGCGAAAGATGCTACCGCTCGCTCGGGCATCCGCAACCGGAGTTGATCGGCGATTTGTGTCGGTATTTTGTTGGCGAATATGAACGCTACGGCGATCAGTGAGAACGATCTCACTAAGATCGAGATGATGTTATTGGTTCCGATAATCCAATCTGGATGTTGGAGAAGATGTGAGATTGATGGCGCGAAAAATAGTAAAGCGGTACTCGTTGCGACGAATCCAGCGAAGTACGTGGCGTGTTTAAGTTTGAGGATGTAGACGATAGTCACCGACATCAAAGCAAAGCAGATGCCGATCGCGAGGTTGCCAAGATTGATGAGTTGAGGACTGGCTTCGTGGTGGAAATCAACAAACAGGAAATCGAGCCAGACTTCAATGCACAGCCAAGTTACGATCCCTCCGGCGATGACGATCGCCAACTCGCGTTTTGGAGGCTCAGCGACGACCGCGAAACGGGCGGTTACTGTTGACCGCACCGATTCATTGCCAAGCGACATCGCCAAACAATTCGGGGTCTCGCGGTTTCGCAGCGAAAACGCGGTACTCTTCCGCCGACTGTTCGATTGTTGTGAAATCGCCATGTCCGGGCATCACAACGGTGTTCGCCGGCAATGAGTGGAGGCGAGTTGTGATGCTCTCGATTATCTGATCCAGCGCGCCTGAACTTACGGTTTTTCCTGGGCCGCCGGGAAAGAGCGTGTCGCCGGTGAAGACGTGGGGTGATGCGGCGGGCGTGTCGCCGGGCAACAGGTAGGAAGTGGATCCTGGAGTGTGGCCGGGGGTCGCGATGCACCGAATAGTGATTTCGCCGATCTGGAGGATGTTGTCTTGCGAAACATCGATCGGATTGCGGTAGCCGTTTTTTTCGGCTACCGCATGGGCGTCGTCGCCTCCGATGCCGACAGGAGCGTTGAAACGGTCGGTCACGACGTCGAACCCCTCAAGATGGTCCCAATGATTGTGAGTAATCAGGATCGCTTGGACGTCGGTGTTTCCTGCGGCCTCGATGAGTTCGAGAGGATTGTCCGGAGTGTCGATGATCACGCTTTTGTTGGTGCTTCGACAGGTCACCAGATAAGCGTTGTTATAGAACCCGGATACCCATCGCTGAATGGTCCATAGATCGCCTTGGTATTCGATGCCCATTGTGATTGTCACCCTCCGTTAAACGCGATATCGCACCGAGTCTAACGGAAAGTCTCGACCGCCTCTTCGTAGGATTCGACGATTTGGACGACTTGGTCGATGGCGGTGACTCTGAACAGGGTTCCCAGGTTGTTTTCCAGCCCACAGAGTACCAGTTTCCCGTGTTTAACCATGACGCGTGCGGCGATGCTGAGCAATGAACGGATGCCGGCGGAGTCGATCGCCTCTACTTGTGCAAAGTCGATGATGATGTTCAAATCGCCGTTCAGGACGCGTTCCCGAACAGACCGTTCGAACTCTTCAGTGTCTGGTGCCTCGATCCTGCCCTTGGGTAGGAGGACCAAAATCGCCCCGTCGCGCCGTTGTGTGGCTTCGATTGTCAAGATTTATCCCGCGGTCGGTGACGCCGACCTGCGTGTTTAACGCCAGCTTACGCGTCTTGCACCGACGCACGAGTCGAAATTATATCGGTAATCCGAACGCGTGTGCAAAAGGCTCTTGGACCGAGCGTGCTCGGAGAAGGAATCGACTAGGCCGCAGGCGATGGATCTACCGCAGAGGAGCCTTCGGTCTGACCGACGTTCTCGATATCTTGAACTTGGTTTTCTGTAGCGGGACCGCCGTCAGTACCAGAAGTTTCACTGCGAGACTCGCTCGGGTCGCGGCCTTCCATGATGGCTTCGAACTGATCCGCATCGATGGTCTCATTTTCGAGGAGGAATTGGGAAACAGTCTCCAGTTTGTCCTCGTGTTTGGTGAGAATTTCCGTTGCGGTTTCGACGCCTTCTCGTAGCAACCGATCGATCTCGCGGTCGATAATCGCTTCGGTCTTCAAGCTGTAATCGCGCTCCTCGGAGATCTCCCGGCCGAGGAAGATCGCCTCCTGGCGCTTGCCGAATGATCGGTAGGTGAGTTCGTCGCTCATGCCGTAGCGCATGATCATCTCGCGCGCGATGCGGGTCGCCTGTTCAAAGTCGTTGGAAGCTCCAGTGGTTATCTTGCCGAGTTTCAGTTCCTCGGCAGCGCGTCCGCCCATAGCACCGGCGATGCGTGCCAGGAGGTACGGTTTCGTGAGGTAGGACTTGTCTTCCTGTTCCCAACGTGTGAAACCTCCAGCATGGCCGCGGGCAATGATCGAGATCTTGCCGACGCGGTCGCCTTCAGGCATGAAATATGGCACTACTGCGTGTCCGGCCTCGTGGAACGCGGTCAACCGCCGTTCCTCTTCAGTGATGACCTTGCTCTTGCGCGCCGGACCGATGGAGACGCGGTCGATCGATTCCAAGAGTTCATCGAGCCCGATCGATTTCTTGTTTTTGCGGGCGGCAAGGAGCGCGGATTCGTTGATCAGGTTGGCCAGATCTGCACCGGAGAAACCGGGTGTTTGCTTGGCGACGGTCTGCATTTCGACGCCTTTATCAAAGGGTTTGCCCTTGGCGTGGACGTCGAGAATGGCAGTGCGCCCACGGATGTCGGGCGTGTCGAGGGTCACGCGGCGGTCGAAACGGCCGGGTCGGAGCAGTGCCGGATCGAGAATGTCGGGCCGGTTGGTGGCCGCGATGACGATGACTGAAGAGTTGGTGTCGAAACCATCCATCTCGACGAGGATCTGATTGAGTGTCTGTTCGCGTTCGTCGTGACCGCCGCCGAGGCCAGCACCGCGGTGTCTGCCGACGGCGTCGATTTCATCAACGAAGATGATGCACGGAGCGTGGCGCTTTGCCTGTTGGAATAGATCTCGCACACGGGAGGCGCCGACACCGACGAACATCTCGACGAACTCGGAGCCAGAGATCGAGAAGAATGGCACGCCAGCCTCGCCGGCGACAGCGCGGGCTAGCAGCGTCTTACCAGTTCCGGGCGGACCGACCAAGAGAACACCGCGCGGAATGCGCGCACCCAGGGCTTGGAAGCGTTCGGGGAATTTGAGGAATTCGACGATCTCCTCGAGCTCTTCCTTGGCTTCGGGGACGCCAGCCACGTCGAAGAAGGTTACGGTTGCCTTGGCACCGACGAACATGCGTGCTCGGGTGCGGCCGAAATTCATCGTCTGGCTGTTCCCGGCTTGAGCCTGCCGCAACATGAAGATGAGAAGTCCGGCGAAGAGGATCAGCGGGAGGAACCCGATGAGGGCTTGCAACAGGGTTGCGAGGCCGCTCTGGCCGCGGACGTCAAGACGGTAGTTGTTGAGGTCGGCGCCGGCGTCAGAAAGTGCTTCGAAGACGCTGGTAGAAGTTTCTTTGCGGGACGAGAAGACCTGCGAGCCATTGTCGATCTTGACCGTGTCACCGTTGACTTCGATGCTCAGTGCCGGTCCGGTATTGTCGCGAGCCATCTCAACGACGCGATTGAAGGGGATGGTCTCGGATCCGTCGCCGGTGCGGAACAACAGCAGAATCAAAGCAATCGCCGCCACGGCGATCAGCACGTAGACCAATGAGTTTCGGATTCTCACAATTTGGATTCTAATTCACGGCAAATCGGAAGTCCCGACTTCCTGTGTCTTCTGATACGTCGACAAATGCCGACGCGGTTCTAGCTCCGGATGACATGTGACGCGACGGATGATGCGTAGCTTCAAGGATTGAATGGTTTTTTGCCGTTCTCTTGGCAGAATTCGCGGGCATGCCCGAGCATGAACTCGCGGACGCCGATCGAGAATGTAGTGGCACCGATCGATTTTCCGGCGGCGACGGCTCGTCGCTCTACGTCCGCGGTGGCTGCGACGCGATCCGGATGCATCGGTTGGCCGGCGATGCCCATGCTTGCGGCGAAATCGTTAGGTCCGCCGGCGACGCCGGTCAGGCCGGGCACGGCGAGGATGTCGTCGAGATTGTCGTGCGCCTTCTTCGATTCAATCTGGGCCATGACGATCATGTTTTCGTTTGCCCATTTCATGAAGGCCCGTTGACCGCCGTACGCCTCGATTTTCTCCGGGTCGTTGAATTCGGTACCGCGTCCACCGCCCCATGAGCGCCAACCCGCTTCGGGGAAAAGGCAGGCGTCGGCGAGAGCCTGAGCCTCAGCTCCGGTCTCGACGTGGGGTCCGGTGACACCTTGGACGCCGCGATCGAGATATAGATTGACCTGGTAGGCGGCGTTGTCCGGAACGCGTGCGGTTACGGACATGCCAAGGGCGTTGGATAAGCGACAGATGTCGTCGACGCTCTCCACGGAGTAGGCTCCATGTTCGCCGTCGATGCTGATCGCGTCGAAGCCAACATGGGCGGCGAGTTCGATTAGCTGGGACGACGGAAACGGGAGCGCGAACACCAAGGCGTAGCGTCCTTCCCGGTTAGCTTTGAGGATAGTGTTTTCAATCATGTACGGCATCTTCCTTTTCAGCTTTTGCCCGGGTGAATTCCCTAAAGCTTCCGCTCTAATCTCTTGGTCTGCGGATCGGTGCTTGATCTTCTTTCGATGGGATGAATTTTAGCAACGGTTCGGTCGGTATGCGTTGCGACAGTTGCGTTCAGATCCGGCGATTGGTCCCACCGCGGGCGGTGGGACGTTTGAATGGCGGGTGGGCATCAATTTCGTCGAGATCCAGATCGATGCCGAGACCGGGGGCATCGCTCAGGGTGACGTATCCGTCTTTCTGGCGAGGTAGGCCGGGACATACGGTGAAGTACCAAGGGGAGTAGAACTCGGCGTGATACTCCTGGATCTCGAAGTTTACGATCGACGCGTCAAGGTGCATCTCGGCGATGGCGCCAATGGGGGAGCAGACGTTATGCGGGGCCATCGTGATGTGTTTCGCCTCGGCCGTGATGGCGATCTTTTTGAGTTCGGTTATGCCTCCGGCATTGGCGATATCGGGCTGCAGAACGTCGACGGCATGGGCGTCGATGATGTCGGCGAATGGAAACTTGGTGTAAAGGCGTTCGCCAGTGGCGATCGGAATGCCGACTTTGCGTCGGACTTCGAGAAGTTCGCAGACGCGTTCTTCGGAGACGGGTTCTTCGTAGAAGAGTGGACGGTACTTTTCGAGTCGGTTGCCGAGTTTGATGGCGTTCATCACGTCAAATTTGGCGTGGGCTTCGACAAGAATGTCAATTTCATCCCCGACGGCCGTGCGGACGGCTGCGACTCGGGCTTCGGAGGTTGCGGCTTCGCGTTCGGAGATTTTGTAGTAGTTAGTTTGAGCGAAGGGGTCGAACTTCATCGCGGTGTAGCCCATGTCGACGACGACTTTCGCCTCTTCGGCGTTCTGTTCGGGAGTGCCCGGATTGGCGTACCAGCCATTGGCATAGACGCGGATTTTCTTTCTCTGGGATCCTCCAAGCAGTTGGTAAACCGGGCGGTCGAGAATTTTACCTTTGAGGTCCCACAGCGCGATGTCGATCCCGCTGATGGCGGTCATGGCGAGTCGACCGCGTTTGCCGGGGGCGTTATGGTACATATCGGTCCAGATCGCCTCGGTGTCGAGCGGGTCGCGGTCGACGACCCACTTCTCGACCAGGTGGGTGGCGAGGAGCTTAACGGAGTCGTCGGCCTCCATCGG
Organism: Dehalococcoidia bacterium; assembly: GCA_965232825.1. Classification (GTDB taxonomy): domain Bacteria; phylum Chloroflexota; class Dehalococcoidia; order Lucifugimonadales; family Lucifugimonadaceae; genus Bin127. The sequence continues at coordinate 2,473,806 of OZ247429.1, forward strand.
ACTGGCGTCGCCCAAGCCGTACAATCCCGGCTGATCGGTGTTCAATTGGACAACCAGCCAGTTTCGATCAGCGTTATGGTGTTTTGCCGAAAACTGGTGGAACTGGATTCCGGTAACTGCGGGCATCATCTACTCCGACGGTTGATGGTCATGTTCTTCGTATCGAATGCATCTGCAAAGGATACCAACTAAGCTGACGAACAGTGGTTGTATTTCTGCCATGGATGGTTGCGATAAACTTTGCGTGTTATGGGTATCTGCTTGCCGGAAAAAGCGTTGCACGAGGTTTGGCGACGAGCCGATTCCCATCGTGCCTCGGTCACAACTGCTTGCGGGGATCGCTATCGAGTGCTCTACTCGGGGATGCCGGGAGGATCGTTAGGTCCCGATTTTAGGGACGCGGTGTTAGAGGCGGACGATGGGTCTGAACTGCAGGGCGACATCGAGATTCATCGTGACGTATCAGACTGGTACGCTCATGGTCATGATGGAGATGCCCGGTACGGGCGCGTGGTATTTCATGTGGTGGCCAATGGAATCGACGATGTAACGGACGGGTCTTCTTCGATCCGCCCTGACCTGCCGGACAGCTTACCCTCAAACACCGTGAATTCGCTCGGGATGACGGTGCCAGAGGCTGAGATCGGGCCGTTGATGAACCATGTCGGCACGTCGGCCTTGGACGTTTCGCCGTGCCGAAATCGAGATTCGGAATCTGAATCCCATGGAGAATGGCTCGACGCGATGGGGGATGCGAGGTTCGCGCTCAAGGTCCGGAGCCAATGTATCGATATCGAAAAGTTCGGGCCGGACTTGGCGCTGCAGTTGGCGATATTTGAAGCGTTGGGATATCCGCGGAATCGCGTCGCTTTCCGGCACTTGGCTAAACGTTTGCCCTGGGCCTTCCTTGCGTCGTTCGTTGGTGATTGCGATGCGACCTCTGGCGACGGTGTTACGAGAGCGATCGCGCTGTTGCGGTGGGGCGGCGGGTTCGGTGAAAAGCCGGATTGGGTGTCGGCCCCACGACTGGTTGGCGAGCTTCCTAAATGGACCGCAGCCGCGAGCCGACCGGCAAATCGGCCAGAAGCACGGTTGATTGCCGCGGCTCACATAGTTGCGGAGTGGTGGCGATTCGGAAGTCCCATCCGGCACGCTGTTGCGATGCTGCGCGGAGCTTCTTCTGGAGCACAACTCCGCGACGTCTATCGTTTCGGCAGAGGCACGATCGGTTCGGGGCGCGCCGGTGAGATCGTGGTCAACGCGATTTTGCCCACCGTCGCTGCTTGGGCCGAGTCTGGACGCGATCGTGCGATGTACTTAGAAGCGATGCGTCTCTATCGCACGCATCCGGCGCTGCCTTCGAACTCGTTGATGAAAGAGGCGGTGCAAGTCTTGGCGCGGCGCGGCGTGCCATTGAGCAACATCCGCGGCGCCCGTCGGCAGTTCGGTGTCATGCACATTTACAAATCGATGCTTCTGCGACCACGGATACCGCGCCAGATCCGTTTGGGCCGCCGGGTCTTGTCATCGTGAACGAAGTTCCGCGAATCTCGAGATTCTGCACGTGTTCGGATCTACCGACACACTTGGTCGACGGAGAAATGAAGGAATTGATCGGAGAGGATTTGGCATCGTCATCTGTTGGCGCCGGTTCTGCGATCGCGGCGCGGTCGTCGAGGTTTTGCACCTGTTCGGATCTTCCCGCTAATCTGATGGTTAAGTCGGACCCCTCGGATCGTTCGGGTGTTGAGGACTCAGGCGTTGATTTAGAAAAGGCTGGGACGGGAGCCGAGATCGAGTCTTCGGCAAGTACGTTCGCTCCCACACGAGCGGCGGAGATCGTTGATCGGGACCCATCGCCACCGGTTGCGGCAACAGCTGCTCATTCGTTGGCGAACGTTGACGACGCTGAAGTTGAGCTAACGAGCGTATCAGAATTGATGCCCGGCGAATCTTCGCTTTATTCGGTATTGACGCACGGCCGGGGCGGATCGGAAGTGGTTTTGACCCAGCGGCGCGTGTTGCTGCGCGGCTCACCGGACGCGAAGATTCTGCACGCGTCGATTCGGTTGACGGATATCGACGCGGTGAGGATTGAGAGGGCCAGTCCGAAACGCCGTTCTTTGATCTGGGGTCTGATCGGCTTCGGCGCATCGGTCGGCATGTGGCAAGCTCTTGACGGCGTGGGAAATCTGCGACTGTTCATCGCCGCCGCAGTGGTTTTGATGAGCTTGGTGCTTTTAGCGGACTACTTTTTAAGACCCCCGGATCTGGTGGTCTCGTTGAGCGCGCGTTCAGGTTCTGAATTGGTTATCGATTTCGGACAATCGCACACCGAGGAAGCTGACCGCTTCGCGGCGCATGTGATCTCGAAGTTGGAGGTTTTGACCCGCAATTGATCGTCGAAGCCCGATTTGGTCGTGGAGAATGGAGTCGAATGGATGCGCTACGGTGGTCTGTCGCTCGGTCATCCTATGCGAAGCGAAGGTATCACGTCTAGATCGTACGCGTCGCGGGCGCCGTTCTGGTAGCGTTCCAAACCGGCCCGAGCAATCATTGCGCCGTTGTCGGTGCAGAGAGGAATGGGTGGAGTGACAACGGGTAGCGGTGATTTCAATTGCATCGTTTCTCGTAGCGGCCGGTTGGCCGCAACACCGCCGACGAGGACGATAGCCGAGCAATCGAATTCGCTCGCCGCCGAGATGGTCTTAGTGACGAGGACGTCGACTACCGAGTCTTGGAATGCCTTGGCGATGTTCGCCACGGTTTTTTCGTCAGCGGCTCGATTGGATTCGGAGCGCGGGTAGACACCTTCCGCGCGGGCGCGATTGAGCACCGCGGTCTTCAATCCGCTGAACGAGAATTCGTGGGTACCCCGGATCCAGGCACGGGGCAACGGTATGACTTCGTCGTCGGCATTCTCGGCCGCCCGTTGAATCTCCGGGCCGCCCGGATAAGGTAGACCGATGGCACGCGCCGCCTTGTCGAACGCTTCGCCCGCGGCATCGTCGCGCGTCTCGCCGACAAGCCGGAAACTTAACGATGATCCGGATCGCTCGGCGAGCACGAGTTCGGTATGGCCGCCGGACACGATTAAGCACATCGCCGGGGCATCGCCGATCCGATGCAATGCTTCGGCGAGCGGGAGATGCGTGTCGGTGACGATGCCGGCTTCGTCCGTCGATCCGTTCGAGTTGCTCGGTTGACGAATGAAGGCCGCCATGACGTGACCAACGAGATGATTGACGCCGATGAGCGGTTTACCGGTGACGGCAGCCGCGCCCTTGGCATAGTTGACACCGACCATCAGCGAACCGGCGAGACCCGGTCCATTGGTGACCGCGATAGCGTCCAGATCGCCCCAGTTTAGTCGGGCGTCTTCCAAAGCCGCTCGAACGACCGGCGAGATGTCGCGGATATGTTGTCGAGATGCCACTTCAGGGACGATGCCGCCGTAGCGAGCATGGATATCGGCCTGGCTGGCGACGACGTTGGCGAACAGCCTTCCGGCCGAGTCGACGATGCCCGCGGCGGTTTCGTCGCAAGATGTTTCAATGCCGAGAATCATGTCGAATCGTCTTCAACGCGGAGAATCGTCTTCAACGCGGAGGTCGAATTGCAGGTCAATATCCTTCTTCGGATAGCGAATTTCAAGCGTATGTCCCACGATTCTAAGCGTATCGGACTCGGAGAGGTCAGGGAAAGCACGACGTCGACGAATCGCGACTGGTGGATGGCATCTCGAAGTTCGCATAGTCATCGCGAACCGCGCGGAACTTAGTGGGTTGGTTATTGCGATGCCATCTGTAAGGGTGATAGGATTGGAGGAAATGGAATCCGCGCATTGGAGCCTGTTCCGACAGGCGACCGCGGGCCTGAGCGACGGGGTGAAGATAGCCTTCGAGCCGGGTGATGACGAGAAGCAGCGTCGGCGGAGGTTAGGACGTTGGAAGCGATGAATTCTTGGCCAGAGTGTCTGGCGTGCGAGCAGGGCGTACTGGTGCCGTTGTCAGATTTCGGCGGCCAAGGTGCATCAGTTCACTATAAAGCTTGGGTCTGCACCAGTCCCAATTGCGACTACAACATTAAAATTCGCAATGGCGATATACACCTCAACGAACCGATATTCGAGGGGCCCAGAGGACGCTGATGTGACGTTTCGCATTCCGACGGATCTCTCAATCAGTTCGTCGTGAAAGCGAAATGAAACGGATCTCGAAATTTGCGAAGCCATTGGGCTTCGCAATGGCTGTGATCGGGATCGCAATGATTGCGATTTCGGGTTACTACCTTTTGGAATACGCGCGTTCCGGTTCGGATGCCGCCACGTTCAACGTCAACGCGGCAGCGCCGGAGGACATGCGTACTCTACTCGGCCTTGGTATGCCGGAACCTGTTGCGCGAGAGAATCCAGTAGCGCGGGGTGTTCCGGAGTACGATTCCGACCGCGGGGCTGCAAACACGTCCATTTTCGAATTACGGACGCAATCAAACCACGATCAGCGAACTGACGAAGTTGATGCGTTGGGTGTGACGCGGGGTGAGACGGTTGGAAATAACGATCGGCGACCGGTCGCCGAATTAGATGGCGCAGAGACGGTTTCGATTTCATCTCGCCTCCCCGGCGCAGCGTTCGTGTCGGACAACGAAGGCTTCGCACCCCAAGGTTCGAATGCGGAACTCGCGGATGCGGATATTGGGGCAGAAACTGGAACGGTGGCGACCGACCTCGCACCGGCAGTGTTTGCCGAAAGTGACGTCGCCGCGGTCGCGGTTGGTTCAGATACTGCTGCACCGCCTTCTTCGATGTCCGTTTCCGGCATGCTTGACACGTTCGCGTCGATCTATCCCGGCGGCGATATGAATCCTCGATATTGGTCGGAGCCGCATTGGGCCGGAAATCTGCCGTTCGGCGGACCGACGATTCCGGAGGGCTTTGTCCCGATCGACGCCTCAGATCTCACGTTCGCGGCTATGGCCGGAGAACAGGCTCGACGAATGCGCATACCGGCGATCGATTTGGATGCTTCGGTGGCAGAGCTGGAACTCCGGGATTTGGGAGATTCGCGGGCGTGGTCGACTCCGGACAAGGTAGTCGGTCACATACCGACGACGGCCCAACCCGGCGAATCGGCGAACGGTTGGTACTTCGGGCATCTTGACGACTTCTTGAGCAACGAAGGTGCCATCTTCAGGCGTCTGCCGGAAATCTCTGCCATGGTCAAAGACGACTACGTAGACATCTTCCTAGAAACGTCTGATGCGGAGTTTATGTATCGAGTGACCGCGACGCGTCAGCTCCATCGCGACGATCTCTATCTTGCGCAGTCCGATAGTTCACAGATCTCGTTGGTAACCTGCTGGCCGTTTCGGGTCTACGACCATCGCATCGTGGTTTCCGCGGTTTTGGTTGCTGTGAAACCTCTACCACAAGCTTAGAGTCGCCAATCGCCGGTGTTCCGAAATCGTCGTGAGATAATGCGTTGCCGACGCGCGTTCGTTTGTTGGCCGTTGCGGGAGCGTACATGAAGGCAGGAACTGAATTCACCCCGCGGGGCGGCGAGATCTGGCGCGACCGGGTGTTGTTGGTTTTGCTGCTTGCGAGCGTCGTCGGCGCCTTGATCCAGATCACCATGGGCAGCGCGGTTCGGGTGACCGGATCCGGCGACGGGTGTCCGGATTGGCCGACTTGTTTCGGCAACTGGATCCCTCCATTTGAGTACCACGCCATGATGGAGTACAGCCACCGAACGATCGGTGCTTTGGTTGGCGTTACGATAATCGCCGCGGTGGTGCGCGTGTGGGTGAAACACCGTTCCGAGACGCCGGTGGTTGCATCAACCACCGCGGGTTTGGTGGCGGTGGCGATCACAGGAGGTATCGGCGGCGCGGTTGTGTTGAGCGAACTCGATCCCGGATTGCGGACCATTCACTTGATGTTGGCTGAGTCCGTATTGCTTTTGATGGCGCACGCGTTGGTCGCGGCAATATACGTGCGTTCGAGCAGCGACGAGACGAAGATGCGCCGAGGCCTAGTGCTAATGGCGCTTGCCGGATCGGCGATGACGTTGATCGCGTTGCTGTCTGGTTCGTACGCGGTGTGGAGGGGTGCCGGTGCGGTCTGCCCGTCTTGGCCGCTGTGCGGTGGATCGATAATCCCGCAGTACGAACTGGTTTGGATCCACGTATCGCATCGGGTGTTGGCGCTGATCTCGGTCTTCCCGGCGATGGGAGCGGCGCACATGGCGATGAAGGTCAAGGACGTTTCCAGATCCGACAGTGCGGAATCATCGGCGCGGGTGTTGCGCATCCTGGGCATCGCCGTAACGTTGATCATCGTCGCCCAAGTGCTATTGGGTGCCGCCAATCCCTGGACCGGATTCGCGGTCTGGGCGCGGGTCTCGCATTTGGCGTTCGCTTCGCTGCAGTGGGTCTGCATGTGCTTGCTAACGTTGCTGATTCTGTTGCCAGTCGCACGTAGGAGTATCGCCACCGAGATTCTCGGCGGCGAACTTCCGGGTACATCGAAATCCGAGGTCACAGCTTGATGGAAACGGCCGCGAATAATCAAACGTGGGCAAAGACGATGTCGCGAACTATTTTGGACTACTTGATCTTAACCAAACCGCGGGTGATGTCGTTGCTGCTGTTCACGGCTTTGGGAGGATCTTTCATCGCTGCCCGGGGTGTCCCTCCTTGGCAGTACATCGTGGTTGTGCTCGTGGGCGGAGCGCTTGCGTCGGGAGGCGCTAGCGCGTTGAACATGTGGTACGAGGAGGATATCGACCAAGAGATGCATCGAACCGATCATCGTCCCGTGGCTGGCGGCCGGATAAAGCCGATGAACGCGCTGATTTTCGGAGTGGTCCTGAACATCGCGTCGTTCGCAGTTTTCTATTTTTTCACCAACGTCTTGGCGGCATCGCTGGCGATCGCGGGTTCGGCGCTATACGTGGTGCTTTACACCGCGCTATTGAAACGGACGACGACACAGAACATCGTCGTCGGAGGGGCTGCGGGCGCAGTGCCCCCGCTGGTGGGTTACGCGGCGATTCTCGGAGTGCTCGAACTCGAGGCTTGGTACCTCTTCGCGGTCGTGTTTTTCTGGACGCCGCCGCATTTTTGGGCTTTGTCGTTGCTGATCAAGGACGACTACGCGCGCGCGGGCGTGCCGATGATGCCGGTCGTTTCTGGCGAAGCTGCGACGCGGGTTCAAATCCTTTTGTACACGATCTTGATGTTGCCGCTCACCGTGATGTACTACTTTGCGACGTCGAAGCTGGGCGTTGTCTATCTCGTGTCGGCAGTCATTTTGGGTTTGGTTTTCTTCGCCCTGGCGTTCAAACTGTGGCGGACTGGCGCGCGCTCAGATACGCTGAATCTTTACAAATTTTCGCTTCTCTACCTTTTCCTGTTGTTTGTGGCGTTGATGTTCGATGCGGCGACGGTGTAGGTTGAGGGTCTAGGCAGTGTCAGGAGAAAGACGTTGACCTGGTTGAATCGAGCCGCGATCGTGACCGGAGCGATGGCGTCGGCGTATCTTGGCGCGTCGGCGGCGTTCGCTTTGCGCATGTCGCGCCGTCCGCGCCGGGTACCGCTGCATGACGATCCGTCTTCGGTTGGATTGCCGTATCTAGAGGTCTCGTTCAATAGCCGGCGAGACTTTGCGGACCCGGAGCACGAGCTGATGGGTTGGTTGGTGTTGCCGCCGGGTTCCGAGACGACGCCGGTCGATCGGGATTCTCGGTGGTTGGTGATGGTGCACGGTGACGGTTCGAACCGAACCGATCCGCAGGTTGGGGCGATGGGCCTGGCGAAGGCGATGTGGGAGCAGGGTTACGGCGTTCTAATGTTCGATATGCGAGGTTGCGGTCAGTCGGCGGACGGGGATTTCACGGGCGGATGGACCGAACGGCTCGATGTCCTTGGTGCACTGGATTACTTGGTATGGTTGGGAGCTGACCGGAGTCGGATCGGGGTGTTGGGATTTTCTCTGGGTGGCGTGGCGGCTTCGTTAGCGTGCGCTAACCCGGGCGTAGCCGGTGCGGTCATTGCCGACAGCGCGTACAGTGATTTCTGGTCGATCATAAAGCATCGATCCGGGATGAAGTCCTGGGTTGCCGAGTTGACGCGACCGGGGATGGATCTGATGCTGCAGATGCTGGTGGGTTACCGCTTGGGTGAGGTATCACCGGAGCAACATGTCTCGGAATTTGATACGCCGATGTTCGTGGTCCACGGCGCGCTTGACGACTACGTGCCGGTCGTTCACGCGGAACGGTTGGCGAAGGCGCTGGGTGTAAGCCAATCGGCGATCGACGGCGGCGACTGCGAGAGGCTGTGGATCGCGCCGGACGCGGGCCACGCACAGGCGTTCCGAACGGATCCGTCAGGATACGTTTTGAGGGTAACGGCGTTCTTGGATCGCCATTTGGCGCGCTGACAGCCGTCTTGGACGGCGACCGCGGGGTTTTAGAGTTCCGCTTTGGCGGATGCGACCACTTTGGCGAATGCGTCGGGTTGGCGAATGGCAAGATCGGCTAGCGATTTTCGGTCAAGTGCGATCTCAGCCTTCTTGAGTCCGTTGACCAGCGATGAGTAGCTGATTCCGTGCTCGCGGGCGGCGGCATTGATGCGCGTAATAGCGAGGGCGCGGCTCTGTCGCTTCTTAAGTTTGCGGTGACGCGTGGCGTAGTCGAGCGCGTGAAGCATCGACTCTTTGGCGACGCGGTAGCGGCTGCTGCGTGCGGCTCGGTGGCCTTTGGTGGTGGCGAGTACGGCCTTGTGGCGTGCTCGGCGGGTGGTTCCTGCTTTGACTCGGGGCACGATGGACCTCTGAACTCGATCCCTGCGTTCGCTATCGGGATGAGCCTACAAGGGATTGTTTGATCGACTTGGCCATTACTGGTGAATCGATGCCGACTTTTCCGCCGAGCAACCGCTTCATGCGCTTTGCCTTGCGCATTCGGAAATGGCTCTTCGGGCCTTTGGTCCGCATCAGCTTGCCAGTGCCGGTGATATGGAAGCGCTTCTTAGCGCCTTTATGGGTTTTCAACTTGGGCATCGTTCAATTATGCAATACGCGCCCGCGTGGCTTACACGTGGGCGCGCGACATCGATCTCAGGAAGAAGATTTCGGAACGCGGAGATCCGAAATCAGGCGGATTGAGCGACTGGTTCTCGCGTATCGGTTTCGACGGTCTCGGTCGACTGGCCGTTACGCCGCCGATCGCGGTGCCGTCGTTCCGTAGCGACCACTTTGCTCGCGGGTCGGCTGATGCCGGCTCTCGGTGCGAGCATCATGCTCAGCATGCGGCCTTCCATGACCGGTTTCTGTTCCAATCGAGCGTATTCGGCAACGCCTTTGGCGACGCGCCGCAACACATCCATTGCGATCTCGGGGTGCGCTTGTTCGCGTCCGCGGAAGCGGACGAAGACTTGGACTTTGGCGCCGTCTTGAAGGAATCCGAGGACTCGTTTGGTCTTCTGTTGGATGTCGTTCTCAGCAATTTTCGGCGTCAGGCGGACCTTTTTAAGTTCGCTGGTCGCCTTAGATGCTTTTCGAGCCTCCTTGGCTCGTTTGGATTGATCGAACTTAAATTTGCCGTAGTCCATCATGCGGACGACCGGCGGATTCTGGTCAGGACCGACCTCGACGAGGTCTAGTCCGGCTTCTTGTGCGAGGTTAAGTGCCTCGTTACGCTGCATCGCGGTGGATGAGGTTGCACCATTGCTCGTACGCTGCACCAAGAGAACTTCCGGTGCGCGGATCCGATGGTTGATGCGATAGTTCCTTGCTATGTCGATTTCCTTTCGTGCAAGTATTCGTTGACGCCGGGTCCAAACCGGAGGTTCAACCTTATCAGTTCAACCTCAGGGTTCTTTCCCGTGTGATGCAAATATATCAAACTTGGCTGCAAGTTACTTATTTGTAAGTTTTGTCGATTTTGGGGGATCTCATTGATCGATCACCGACCCGTCAAAATGCAAGCGGGTTTCGACTTCCCGCGGGGATGGTGGGCAATTCGCGACGGCGTCGGGTTTGAGATCGATGCCGATGCCTGGTTGATCCGAGATGATGAGGTAACCGTTACCGTCGTGCTGCGGAGTGTTTGCGACCATGTCGGATTTGGGTGGGATGTCTTCGCCGATAGGGTACTCCTGCAGGGCGAAGTTCGGCGCGGTGGCCGCGATCTGCAGGCAGGCGGCGGTGCTGACCGGTGAGAGGGGGTTGTGGGGTACTACGCCAACATGGTGGGCTTCGGCTAACGCGGCGATCTTTCTAGCTCCTGAGATGCCTCCTACTAGACATACGTCGGGTCGGACGTACTGGACTGCGCACCTCGAGAGGGCCATCTGAAACTCCCAGAGCGAGGTGTACCGTTCACCGGTGGCGATGGGGATGTTGATCTTGTCGGCGACGTAGGCCATTTCGTCGAAGTTGTCGGGAGTGATGGGGTCTTCGTAAAAGTAGGGATGAAACTCTTCGATACCGAGTCCGAGTTGGACGGCTTCGGCGGGAGTGAGGCGGCGGTGGATCTCGATGCAGAGGTCGACGGAGTCGCCGACGGTCTCGCGGTATTTGCGGACGGTTTCGATGGCGTCGCGCATTTTTTCGGCGTGGGTCTTGAAATATGGGATGTCGCGATCTTCGTCGAGGAATGGCGTCAGGTGTCCGACGGCGGTGAAGCCCATCTCTTTGGCTTCAGCGATGCCGGTGACGAGTTTTTCGGTGGTGTCGCCGAAGACGTGGTAGTAGACCCGAGCGCGGTCGCGAACTTTGCCGCCGAGCAGTTGGTGGACCGGTGTGTCGAAGTGTTTGCCCATGATGTCCCAGAGCGCGATGTCGATTGCGCTGAGGGCGCCCATGACGGCGGACCCTCGGAAGTGGGAGAAGCGATACATGTATTGCCAGTGGTGTTCGATTCGGAGGGGGTCTTCGCCGACTAGGTAGCGACCGAACTTTTCGATCGCGGCTTCGGATGCTTCGAGGAATCCCCACGCGCCGGATTCGCCGATGCCGGAGATTCCGGCATCGGTTTCGATCTGCACCAGCAGATATCGATCGAGCATGAGCGGGGTTACTTTGGTGATTTTCATGGGAGACATTATCGGGTTGGTTGGTCAGATTTTCAACTAGTGACGATTATGGATGAATTCGGATTTGTTTTTCGGGAATTTACATGGATGGACAGGATGGACAGGATGAACGAGATGTTGGGTTTGGGTGGTAGGGGCGGTTCGCGAACCGCCCCTACGGGTTCTGTGCACAACTACCGTCATTCCGGCGAAAGCCGGAATCCAGAGGGGCCGGGGAACGGCGTCCAAAGCGAAACGCCAAGTCTAAACCCCCTTTAATTCCCCCTTGGGCATCAAGGAGGAGGGTTGTGCACAGCACCCCTTCGCGAGCGAAGGGGAGGGGTTGGTTACCGTTGCGGGTGTTCTTTATCATTGGCAATGATGACCGGGCCGAGTGAACAGCAGGTTTCGGCCGAGGGACGGCGTTCGAGGTCGTTGCTCGGCGCGTTGTTCAGTGCGTTGCGTCCGCGGCAGGCCCCGAAGAACGGGTTGGTGTTGGTGCCACTGATTTTCTCGGTGAACATCTGGTTCGCGGTGGATGATGTTGCGGGGATGGCGGAGATCTTGGTGCGAGGGGGCGGAGCGGCGTTGGCGTTCACATTGCTGTCGAGTGCGATCTATCTGGTAAACGATCTGGTGGACGTCGAGCGTGACCGGGCGCATCCGGTGAAGAGATATCGGGCGATTGCTTCGGGCGATTTGCCGGTTGGGTTGGCCCGGGTTTCGGCATTGGTGGCGATGTTGATGGCGTTGACGATTTCGTTTTTGATCAGCGGGCCGTTGATGTTGGTTGCGGTTGGTTATTTGGTGTTGAACTTCGTATACACGTTCAAGTTGAAGCATGTGGCGATACTGGATGTGATGAGCGTGGCGGCGGGTTTTGTGTTGCGAGCGTATGCCGGGTATGTGGCTATTGGTGGCCCAGTGCCCGGGTTTGAGAACGGTGTGCCGGGGGTCGACATTGACGTATCGCCATGGTTCTACATCATGACGGCGTTGGGTGCGCTATTGATTGCGCTTGGCAAGCGGCGCGCGGAGTTGAAGACGGCGGGGGATGCGGCGGCGAGGCAGCGCGGCATCTTGGGTGATTACACGACGGAGTTCATCGATGCGCTGATCATGAGCACGGCGACGTTGGCGATATTCACTTATGCGCTTTACGCCATCGACTTGGGTGACACGGGGGCGAACGTTCCGGCGGACAACACGATGATGGTGACGATTCCGATGGTGGCGTATGGGATCTACCGCTACCTCTATCTGCTGTATGTGAAGGGCGAAGGTGAGGCGCCAGAGATAATCCTGTTGCGGGACCGTCCTTCGCTAATCAACGGTTTCTTGTGGTTGGCGACGGCATCGGCGATACTGTTGGTACACACCATCGGCACCGCTAACGGCAATTAGCGCAATTCAAGGAGATACTGGGATGCCTAAATTGAGCGAGACCGAAGTGGCCGAGTTGTTGGCTGCTTTGACGGATTGGGAACTCGATCCGGAGTCGGGAGCGATAGTCCGGCATCTGGAATTTCCGACATTTAAAGATGCTATTCAGTTCGTGAATCAGGTTGCGCAGGATGCCGATGACCACGACCATCACCCGGATATCGACATCCGATATCGACGATTGAAGGTGGCGCTGATCTCACATGACGTAGGAGGGTTGACGAAACGCGATAGCCGGATGGCGCGGTTGGTTGATGAGCAGGTGAAGCGTTCGGCCCTCTAGGCACCCTCTGCATCACGGCCTTTATTCCGGCGAAGGGCGGAGGTACGCTTTCTTCGCGAATCACAGATCCCCCTTGTATACCCCTCTTCGAGTGGGATAAAAAGGGCGCCATCCGCCGAGGCGGGCCATACCACCTCAATCGCAAACAACATCCTCCAAAGCTAGCGAATAATCGCGATAATATCCTTTGATCCCATGGCGACAGATTCGAAAACACCCAACACCGACGACGACACCATCATCGCCCCTTGCCGAGGATGCGGAGACGGCATCCCATCCCACCCCCGTGATGTGATGCGGGCTTACGATGAAGACGGCAACTCCGAAATCGTGATGTCGTTTAACCAATGCGACGACTGTGAAGCCGAACTCGAAAGGCGAGTAGCCGAAGGTAGGGTTCGTGCGGCTGCGGCCAAAGCCAAGTACGAGAAAACTCTCGCCGATCTGATCGCGAGCATCCCCAAACCCAAACACGAACAGCCGAAACTCGATATGGGGCTCGATTAAAACCCTTTCCCTTCCCCTTATCCGGGGGACAATACAAGGGGGTGCCGCTAATGCGAGCGCGGGAGCAACCCATCATTCCGATGCGCCACGTCCTAATTCATCGAACCCGGTTGTACCCTTGATAAATCCGATGGCCACAGATTCGAAAACCCCCAACACCGACGACGAACCGATCATCGCGCCGTGCCTCCGTTGCGGCAAGGAGATTCCGACGAGTTACGCGATCAAGGGTTACGATCCCGAGGGCAACGTTGTCGATACGATAGCCGCCGATCTGTGTTCCGACTGTAAAGCGGACGCTATGAGACGAGGAGCCGAGGCACTTGCTGCCGCCGCTCGAAGAGAAGCGATTGCGGAGAAGAAACGTGCCGAAATTTTCAGCCGCTTACCAAAGCAGATGGATTTGAACATGGGTCTCGATTGAAAGGTCCTACTGTTGGCCTTGATTCATCAACTCGTGACACGCTCTGCCCCCTAGTCATCGCCATAAATTACTGGATCGGCACCCTTCGGTCGCGCTTTCCCACCATGCACCGACGGCTCCGCACACCACTTTGCAGCCAGCCGCCGCACACCTTCATAGACTTTATAGTCGAACCCCAGCAAATCGCAAATCACACGCTGATCTAACACGGCACGGTTACGATCTGCATCTGCGAGATACGCTGGCTTCAACTCCCGCTTCCGGAACTCTTCGAATATCAACTCCGCCATAAGTAGCTGTTCCTCGCTGAGGACGCGTAAATCAAGAATTGGCAACGTCTCCAAGGCACGAAAAGATATCACCGCACGTCCAGGTTGCTGTCTGCTGGAACGCCACCAAAATGAAATCAGTCCTAGTGTGCTGTTACCCCAGATCGCGAAGGCGTAATCGAACCTCTCATCATCGAAAATCACATTTGGCCACGCTCTGCCCCCAACCAACGCATCTTCGGTAAAGGCGACCGCCAACGGTTGTGATCCGAGAGTAAAGTCAACTGTTAGGTGAGATCGGCTCGCAGTTTCCCAAATAATAGCCGCTTTATCTTCCATACCTTGTCTGACGATCAGTTGCGAGTCTGGCTCACAGACTATCTGCGTCTCTTTTTTCGCATCGTGATTCCAAAGCGATGGGTATGTAGCGGTTGGACTAGCGTTTACTTTGTCAAAAGGTCCTCGTGGCATCTGCCCGGTGATATCGCGGTTGAAAAAGCCTATCCTTCCTACTTCACTTAACGCGGTGATCTTCAACTCAACCGCATCTGTGATTCCCGGCAACCACAGTCGCGATTTCTGCAACGCATAGCCAGTTTGGGCGATCGAAGCGTCCGATAACCTCACTGCCGACCATGCCTCGCCATTTGAACCATAGGGCGATGACAACATCTCGCCCATCAGTTCGTCGCCAACCATTAAGCGTGTGCCGCCATAAGGTCCTTCCTCAATTGCTCTAACGTGTCCGATTTTGTCGTCGATAGCGCGAGCAGCAATAGCTGATTGAACGAAACTGGGGGAGCGACGTTTGAACGATGTGAAAACGGCTCGGGAGTTTGGCGTATTATCCTTCTCAAGTTTGCGGGCAATCATCAAACATTCTGCAATGCTGGTGTCGGACGAAAACGCCACGTCTCTCTTGCTTGTGGCGATGCTTAATATGCTTAAATCCGTGTAGTTTTGTGCAAGTGTCCGACGGAAGTTCTGCCACGATGATCCACCCGTCGCTGTGAGCGGCAACACCAGCGCAAGCACACCGCCTGGCTTGAGTTTCAAATGTCCCAGCGCGGCAAACGCCGAGGCGATTCCCGCGTTACCGTGATACGCGCTGGCCCGCCCCATCCGATTCAAGCGCTTGCCCATCTCCGATTGATCGTGGCGCGTAGCGTTGAAGGCCGCGAAAGCCGGGTTGGTGATGTCAGCGTGTGCACCTTCGTGGTTAGTGGCGCGCGTGAACGGCGGGTTCATGATCACCAAATCAAAACCCTCGTCCGGCACATCCACGACTATCGCCGCCGCCGTCTCCTCGCCCGCGCTGCCAGTTCTTAACGCCGGGTCGGTCGTATTCATCAAAGACATCACCGACGACGACTGCAGCAACTCCAATGAACCGATCGCCACGGTGCCATCGCGTTGACGTCCATATGGCAACGTGTAGAGCCGCGAACCGCCGAATTTGACATTCGGATGCACACCTGACAACGTCGCTCCCGAGATGTGGACCGCCGACGGCATCACGTCGCAACCGTAGAGCACCTCTTCCATCATCATCCGGTGCAGATTCTCGGATCGCCCTCCCGCATTCTCGTGCAGGTTCGCGAACTGCTCGTAGACCGCCGCAAGCAATGCACCCGTTCCACAGGCGAAATCACCGACTCGCAGTTTCCCGATCGCATCTGCATCTGACCAATCGACGCCCTGCATCTTAGACACCGCCAACCGCGCCAGCAAAGCGGCGGATGCCGGCAACGTGTAAAACGTTGCTAGGTACTTGCGGTCCGCGATCAGGCGCTGAAATATCCGTCCAGTCAAATCATGCGCGACGGTAGCGCCTGTCGCCGAGACTCTTCCCGCCGTCTCGCGCAACACTCGGAGTATCCGCGCCGCATCTTGTGGCGACATGCGGCTAAGGATGTCACGTGCAATCGCAAAGATCGGCCAGTAGTTGATCTCGAGAATCTCACGCCACGAAGCAAGTGTCTCCGCCTGTGGGTCTGAAACCTCGGGACCGCAAACCATGTGCAGATGTTTTACGCCGTCGTGCATATCGGCAACACGGTCGTGAAACACCATCGCGTTCGCCAAAATCGCGCAGGCCATGCGTCGAGTCTGTTGAACATTCGACATCCCTAGCAATCCAGCTATGTCGTTCGCCACTCGCGGTCGAAGCTCCGATATCTCGTTCAATCGATCCGCCGCCGTTTCAATTCCCAGTTCCAGGTGGTCCGAGGCCGCGTTCACGGCACTCTGTGGTACCGACACCAATCGCACCATATCGGCGACATCCTCACGCGATCCTTCCAGCCAGCCCGACGCCGGAAAGCGGTCTCCGCTTTCGTAGAGCACAGCATAGGAAAGACGCGAGCTTCGCAAATCTGCTTCGAGATCATCGGCGTACTTCAGGGCGTCCGGGTATCGCAACGCGATCACCGTTTCGATTTGCCTGTGACCTTCTTGGACGGTTAGTCCCAGGCGCGCTCGAGCATCTTCCTCAACCGAACTCGCAGGATCGTACTCCGCCTCGATCACAACTGGCGCACGATCTGAAGCCGTGATCAGAATATCCGGGTGCAGACCCGCACTCCCTACGATGACGCCCGTGTCCTCGTGCCGCACTCTATAGGTAGGCAACATACTCCCAAGCGCGCGTCCCAACGCGCTGTTCGCAGTCGGTTCGGTATGTCGAGGTTCACCATTCATTGGTTTACGTTCTTCGAATCACGATTATCAAAACCATAGTACGTCCTCACAATTGTCTCACCCCTCTGGATTCCGGCTTCCGCCGGAATGACGGACTTGAGCAAAGTTCTCACCGGGCGGGAGAGAAGAGACCACTCACCGACGCTTCTCTTCGTGGCCCCGACGGTTGGGAACGCGTTATCATTCTTAATCAACTGTCGTTAACGAACTACGGAGCCGTCAAAATCATGTCTGGCATGACGAAAGAGCAACTCGACCACTTTGAGCACTTTGGGTTTGTCACAGCCGAGGGGGTCCTTGATCCCGAGGGGTGATCGGCCCGGTGATTGATGAGTATGCGGGGGTGTTGGATAGGTTGGCGGATGAGTTGTTTGAGGATGGGAAGATCAGCTCGAGGTACGAGGATTTGGAGTTTGGGGAGCGAGTGACGCAGATCTACGCCGAGTCGGACGAGGTCCACAACGGATATTTCGACTTTTCGCTTCCTCAGGGCGGCATTAAGCCGGATACGCCGTTTTGGGCTGGTCCGGCGGTGTTCGATGCCTTGACTGCGCCGAGCCTTTTGGATGCGGTCGAGTCGTTCATCGGTCCGGAGGTCTATTCGAACCCGGTGCAACACGTTCGGATCAAGGTGCCGGAGAGTCGGGCGCCTCGGGATGAGAATGGGATGGTGAAGTTCGGGGTGACACCCTGGCATCAGGACCAGGGGGTTGTGAATCCGGATGCGGATGAGACGTTGATGTTGACGGTGTGGTTCCCGTTGATGGATGCGGATGAGGAGAACGGGTGCTTGCAGGTGGTGCCGGGGTCGCACCGGGCGGATTTGCTGACGCACTGTCCGGGACTGGCAAACGGGTTGCAGGCGGGGTTGCAGATACCGGAGTCGGAGTTCGAGGTCGGGAAGGCGGTGCCGGTCCCGCTGAAGAAGGGTGATGCGCTCTTCATGACGAAGTTCACGGTGCACTCGTCGTTGCCGAACAACAGCGACCGGATACGGTGGAGTTTCGACTTGCGATACAACCCAATCGGTCAGTCGACGGGTCGGACGAGTTTTCCGGGTTTTGTCGCACGGAGTCGGAGTAATCCGGAGAGCGAGTTGCACGATCCGGTGATTTGGAACGAGCTGTGGACGGATGCTCGGGATTCATTGGCGATGGGTCAACAGCCTGCATTCAACCGTTGGGATGGTAGCGAGCCGGTTTGCGCTTAAGGAGATGAATCGTGCCCACGTTGAGCAAAGAGCAACTCGAGCATTTCGAGTATTTTGGGTTTGTGACTGTTGAGGGTGTGATTGATCCCGAGGCGGTGATCGACCCTGTGGTTGAGGAGTATGCGGGGGTGTTGGATAGTCTGGCGGATGAGTTGTACGAGCAAGGGAAGATCAGCTCAAGGTATGAGGATCTGGAGTTTGGTGAGCGGATGACACAAGTCTATGAGGAGTCGGAGGAGATACATCAGACGTATTTCGACTTTTCGCTTCCGCAAAGGGGAGTCACGGAGGATACACCGTTTTGGGCGGGACCGGCAGTGTTTAATGCGATGACGTCGCCGGGTTTGCTGGATGCGGTGGAGTCGTTCATTGGGCCGGAGATTTACTCGAACCCGGTGCAGCATATTCGGATCAAGGTGCCGGAGAGCCGATCTCCCCGTGATCACCTTGGTCGAGTGAAGTTCGGGGTTACGCCATGGCATCAGGACGTCGGGGTCATAACGCCGGATGCGGATGAGTCGCTGATTCTGACGGTATGGTTTCCGCTGATGGATGCGGATGAAGAGAATGGGTGCTTGCAGGTTATTCCGGGTTCGCACCGCGACGCAGAATTGTTTCTGCATTGCCCAGGCGGGAAGAAAGTGCTAGGGAATGTACACATCCCGGAAAGCGAGTTCGAGGTTGGAAAGGCTGTGCCGGTGCCGGTGAAGAAGGGCGATGCTCTCTTCATGACGAAGTACACGATCCATTCTTCTTTGCCGAACAACAGCGATAGGGTCAGGTTCAGCATGGATTTGAGATACAACCCGACCGGGCAATCTACGGGGCGGACGAGTTTTCCGGGTTTCGTGGCCCGAAGCCGTAGCAATCCGGAGAGTGAGCTGCATGATCCGGTGGTTTGGAACGAGATGTGGACGGAGACGCGGAGCAGGTTGGCCAAGAGTGAGGACGAGTGGTTCAACCGGTGGGATGGGACGGATCCGCTGTGCGCTTAGCGAATTCTTCGCACAACTCCTTATCGGCACTGTGAGTACCCGTGTGGACGATTCCTGCAAACCAAGGCAGGGGATCGATTACTTGAAACACAACCCTGGAAGGACATCGCATGGGTAGCAGGAAGACTTACGAAGGCGTAGAGAAAGTTTACGTCGCAGCCGAAAAATGGATCGATTGCGCCTTGCGCAACGACGACGCGCTGTTCACGTCGGGCGAGCCGATTTGGTCTAGAGACTATTTGGCAGAACTGCGAGATCGGTTCTTGGAGCGTCCGGACGAGGGAGAGGGGAACTTTTTTCAAAGATTGGAAACACAGTTGGAAGGTTGTTCGGCTGAGGCGTACCAGCTGATGGCGGAGGTTCTTTACGTTCACCTCCTCTTTATCTCGGACAGGGGGATGCGTGCCGATACGAAGAAGGAGCGAGTAGAACAGGTGCTGGGTTGGGGGGCACCATTGTCCACCATACCTAGCGACCTCGTCAATGGGTTGTCAAAGGGATTGGGAGGGCCTGGTCGACGATTCTTCAGTGACCGACCGTTCCACGTCGGTTTGATCATCGAATTCGTCGATCATTGGAAGCAACTGAAACTGGACGAACGGGATCGATTGCTCGATGATCCTTGGGCATTCAAGGATTTCGTCAGCGGAATGGATCCTCGGGGAGAATTGTTCAAGGAAAAACCTACCGCCCATCGAGCGCAAATCCAAGTACTACTTCACCTCGTTTTTCCGGACGCATTCGAAGGCATCGCTTCAATCAGGCACAAGCAAGACATCGCCAAAGCTCCTGCCTACGTCAGCTACATAACTGAGCCCACCGACGACGTCGACCAGACAATCGCGCAGATACGCACGGGTCTAGGGCGCAAGCTCGGGCGAGACTTCGATTTCTACGCCAGAGATGTCCGAATTGAATGGGACGGTGCCCTTCGGAACTGGGACGAGTACATCAAGAGCGCCAAGGATTACTTCGACCGCGGAACGTTGGAGTCCGATGAGATTGGTTACAAGGTGGCGATGGCACAAGACCTGGCCACAGCTCGCAATGCCGTGCTCAACGGTGATCAGGATTGGCGCGAACGTTTGAACCACGCCATCAGATCCAGACAGGGACATCCCATAAGTTGGCAACCGTTGGACGACTTCAAGAGATGGTTTTCCGAACAGCCAGAAGTAGCCATTGACGCAATAAAGGCACTTTGGTCACCGAACCAGTCCTCGGTAGGCAACATGGTGTGCGCGTTCGGTCGCCAATTGGCGGAGCAGTCTGCTAGTAGGGGAGGGGTTGGGACCCGCGCCAATATCGCCTCAGTTCTTTTAATGGGGTTAGATGTCGAAAATCACCCGCCATTCAAAACCCGAACATTTGAAAGTGCCTACCGGTCCGTTTCGTACGAAATGCCGGATCAGGGGGCCGACGAAGGAGCCGTGTACGAACACGCCCTTGGTTTTCTCGACCGCTTCATCGACGAAGCGCGAGTTCGAGGTCTTTCGGTCCGCCACCGGCTCGATGCCCAATCACTCGTATGGGCAATCCAAAATGGTACGGTCCCGAATGGCAACCAAATAGACAAACCGGGGGACTTGGACGAGCTCGCCCAAGAATTGTTACTAAACGAACCTGCCTCCTTCCTCCCAAACATCGTTTCGCTCCTCGAAGACAAAAGGCAGGTCATATTCCAGGGTCCGCCCGGCACAGGGAAGACTTACGTCGCTCAAGCCCTCGCCGAGCATCTCGCGGAATCGCAGCATCGGGTAACTCTGGTGCAGTTCCATCCATCTTTCGCATACGAGGACTTTGTGAGAGGATTCCGACCCAAGCAGGTTAACGGTCAACTGGTATACGAACTCAAGGACGGGCCGCTATTGCTGACTGCTCAAAGTGCGAGTTTGGAACCTGAAACGAAGCACATTCTCGTCATCGACGAGATCAATCGCGGCAACCTTGCAAAGGTTTTTGGCGAACTCTACTTCCTGTTGGAGTATCGTGACAAGTCGATAACTCTCCAATATCGCAAAGACGGTGAAGAAAATTTCAAGATGCCGTCCAACCTGTACATCATCGGCACGATGAACACGGCGGACAGGTCGATCGCGTTGGTGGACCTGGCCCTGCGTCGGCGTTTCTACTTCGTGGAGTTCCATCCCGACGAGGAGCCCGTGAAGGGGGTATTGCGTCGCTGGCTGGAGGCGAATGGAAAGTCGGACTTGACATGGGTCGCAGACGTTGTTGAGCGCGCGAATGAATTGTTGGAAGAAGATCGCCACGCCGCCATCGGTCCGAGTTACTTCATGAAGCCTGACCTCGATGAAAAGATGATCGAGCGCATCTGGAAGCACAGCGTGTTGTCGTATATCGAGGAGCGACGGTTCGGAGGAGACGGAGATTTGAATGAGTTCGACCTGCACAGGTTGAGGCGCGAAAGCCAAAATGGCGAGGAAACCACCGATGGTGACCACAGATCGTAGGACGATGAATCGCGCGTCAGCGATGAGGCGACTCGACCTGCAGGAGTACCAGACGAGTTGCCCTTACGATCTGACCGTGGAAGAGCGCGATGCTCTCGTCGGGGTGGTGGAGGGTCTCACCTTAGAACCTGTTGCGGGCAAGAGTTCGAAGTACACGATAAGACCGGGTTCATCCGTCGGTGCTGTGGAAATCGGCGATCTGTCGGTGTTGATTCGTCCCAAGATAGGCATCGCTAAGTTGCTCTCGTTGGCCTGTTATGGGATGGGCGCGTTCCGACAACGAGAAAGACAGATGTTCGATTTTGAAGAGGACGTCGAGACGTTGCCAGATACTCTCGCGCTTGCTCTTGCCGCCGCTGCTCGCCGAGCGTTCTCGCGCGGACTGCTGCACGGCTACCTCACTGAGGAAGAAGCGTTGCAAACCGTGCGCGGTCGCATCCGCTTCGACGAGCAGTTGCGCCGTAGATTTGGATTACCTCTACCCATTGAAGTGACTTACGATGAGTTCACAGATGACATTTTGGAAAACCGACTCGTCAAATCGGCAGTCCATCGGCTCGGCGAGATGCGACTCCGATCAAGCCGAGCGCGCAGAGATTTGGGATGGGTCGCGGCGATGCTCGAGAATGTGTCGCATTCTGATTTCGCGCCGAAAGATGTCCCCGAAGTCTCGTTCAATCGGCTAAACGAGCACTACCGTATCGTCGTCGAATTATCGCGTCTCATTCTGCGACACAGCGCGTTCGAATCACGTCGTGGCGAAGTGCGCGCGACAGGATTCCTGATGGACATGACCAAGGTCTTTCAAGAATTCGTGACCGTCGCGCTCCGCGAGGAACTGCGACTGTCTCCGCATTCCTTTGGCGAGAAGGAAATCATCAGTCTCGATAAGGCCGGAAACGTGCATCTCAGACCGGATCTGACGTGGCAGCAAAGCGGTAACTGTCTGTTCGTGGGCGATGCCAAATACAAAGTAGCCGACGGCGGGTCACGTAACGCCGATCTATATCAACTGCTCGCCTACGCAACCGCATTGCATCTGCCGGGCGGGATGCTCATTTACGCAAAGGGCGAAGCTGATCCGGTAACCCACCAAGTTAGACATTCTCGCAAGCAACTCGAAATTGCCGCACTTGACCTGTCCGGGAGTCTTGATGAGGTGCTCGATCGCGTGAAAGACATTGCGGGTAGAGTCTGGGCAATGCGCCAAGCGACTCACAAGCACCGCGCCACCAGTTGACCAACTCCTTGGCAACAACATCCGTCCAAGCTACGAATCCCTCATTACCTACAGTTGCAATCTCATGATGTGTCGGCGGGTGCCAGCCATGGCGATCTCTTCGAAACCTAGTCGCTCGAAAGTCCCGATACGCCCCATGTAGCTGTAGCTGGGCGAATCGTAGTCGACGGGATAGGCTTCGATAACCTTGGCGCCGTTGTCTTTGGCGTATTCGGTTGCGGCGTTGATCAATTGCGTGGTCATCCCTTGACGACGAAACGCGCTGCGGATGTAGAAGCAGGCGATGGACCAGACGTCTTCAGTGTCGGAATCATCCGAAATGTAACTGCGTGTGCGGAGATTGGTGTAGGTTTCGAGCGGCGCGATTGAGCACCATGCGACGGTTTCGGCGCCGTCGTAAGCGAGGATGCCGACCGGGGTGTTGGCTGCGACAGTTTGGGCTAGTGCCCGCTTCTTGGCGGAAGAACCGGCGCGTCGAAAAGCTGACGACATCGGTCGGAATACCATGCACCAACAATGTTTTGGACCACCGCGCGATTCGAAGAATTGCTCGAGGTCAGGCCAGCGATCAGGGGTGACGGGTAGGAACTTCATCTTGGACGTAGTTCACTGGCGGTTCTGGTTATGGATGCTCCATAGAGGAATATGAGCGAGGCGATGTATGCCCAAAGCATGAGGACGACGACTGAGGTGATGGGGCCGTAGACGTTGGCTCGATAGGTGTCGAGGTTGTTCGCCCAGAAGAAAACGTGTTTGCCGATTTCGAAGAGAATGATGGCGATTATTGCACCGAATATAGCGTCTCGCTTGAGGACGCGGGTGTTGGGTATTCGGTAGTAGATGATGGCGAAGATGGTGGTGGTGAAGATGGCGGGGATGATGGTTGTGAGGGTGCCGAGGATGAAGGCTGCGAGGGTGGATAGTCCGTGGGTGACAGGTGCTGAATCCTGGCTGAAGTGGATGAGGGCTTGGATTACGGCAGATAGGCCGATTGAGAACATAAAGAGGGCGACGAGGATGGTCGCGAGGATTACGCTTTTAACGGTGACTTGAATGACTTGTGTGTTTCGGATTCCGAAGACTCGGTTTACGGCGCGGTTCGTGGCGGCGAGAAGTCGGTTCGCTCCGATCATGAGGTTGATGACGGCCAGTATTCCGATTGTGAAGGAGCCGCCTAGCAAGTTGTCGATGGCTTCGTTAATGAGGTCTTGGGACGCTGGGAAAAGATAGGAGAGTGCTTCGGTGAGGACGTCGACAACGCCATCTGTGGGGCCGATCGCGATTAGGAGCATGGCCATTAGGGCGACGAGCGGGAGTTGGGAGAGTACGGTGAAAAATGCGAGGGCGGCGGCGAGGTCGATACCGTCGGCTTTGGCGAGTCGGCGTACAGCTTGAATAGGAGCGATTAAAGGCCAAAGAAACGTGTATTTGGAAGGGTTATTGGGGGAATCGATCATGCGTTTTTGCGCACCGAGTTTCTTGTGTGAATAGACGCAAACGCGCCGCACCGGGGTACCGATGCGGCGCGTTGTTTGGCTGGCTCTTGAGAACCGGGTTCTAGCTGAAGCTAGAAGTCCATTCCGCCGCCGGGTGGCATTCCGCCGCCGCCGGGCATGGGTGGCTCGGGCTGCTCGGTGATGAGGGCTGCGGTGGTAAGGATCATTCCTGCGACCGACACGGCGTTCTCAACGGCTGAGCGGGTGACCTTTGCCGGGTCGACGATGCCCATGGTCATCATGTCGCCGTACTCGTTGGTCATGGCGTTGAACCCGAAGTTCAGGTCATCGCTACCGACGACTCGGTCGAGGATTACTGCACCTTCGAAGCCGCAGTTTCCAGCGATGACGCGGATCGGCTCGCGCAGGGACTTCGAGAGTATGTGCACGCCGGTCTGCTCGTCTTCGTCATCGAATTCGAGGTCGTCAAGCTGGTGGGCAGCACGTATCAGGACAGTGCCGCCACCGGGAACGATACCCTCTTCAACAGCCGCACGAGTCGCCTCCAGTGCGTCTTCGACACGTTGTTTTTTCTCCTTCATCTCGATCTCGGTGGCTGCGCCAACGCGTAGGATGGCGACGCCGCCGGACAATTTGGCGAGACGCTCTTGGAGCTTCTCGCGATCGTAGTCGGAGGTCGTGTCCTCGATCTGAGCTTGAATTTCGGCCATACGACCGCGGATACCGGATTGTTCGCCGCTACCGCCCACGAAGGTCGTGTCGTCTTTCTTGACAACGACCTGTTTACACCTACCGAGGTCTTCGAGGGTGGCGGAGTCGAGCTTGCGGCCGATCTCGTCGGAGATGACGGTTCCGCCGGTGAGGATTGCGATGTCTTGGAGCATGGCCTTGCGGCGGTCGCCAAAGCCGGGGGCCTTGACGGCGACGCAGTTGAGGGTGCCGCGAAGCTTATTCACGACGAGCGTCGCGAGTGCCTCGCCCTCGACATCTTCGGCGATCACGATGATGTTTTTGCTAGACTGCAAAACCTTCTCGAGTAGCGGAAGCAGGTCCGAGACCGCGGAGATCTTCTGCGAGGTGATCAGGATGTACGGATCGTCGAGAACCGCTTCTTGGCGGTCCGGGTTGGTGACGAAGTACGGGGACAAGAAACCTCGGTCGATCTGCATCCCTTCAACGAAGTCGGTCTCGTATGAGAGAGACTTTGACTCGTCAACGGTGATGACGCCGTCTTTTCCGACCTTCTCCATGACTTCGGCGATGAGGTTTCCCATCTCGTCGTCGTGTGAAGAGAGAACCGCGACGTTTGCGATCTGCGAGGAGCTGTCGACTGGGGTTGACTGCGACTTGATGGAGCCGCGGATGGTGGCCATGGACTTTTCCATACCGCGCTTGATGGCCATCGGGTCGGCGCCTGCGGCGACGTTCTTGAAGCCCTCAGCGACAATGGCCTGGGCCAAGACCGTTGACGTGGTGGTGCCGTCGCCGGCGTCGTCGTTGGTCTTCTTGGACGCTTCCTTCAAGAGCTGGGCGCCCATGTTCTCGAACGGGTCTTCGAGGTCGACCTCTTTGGCGATGGTGACGCCGTCAGAGTTGACCTGCGGGGGGCCGAACTTCTTGTCGACGATGACGTTTTGGCCGCGTGGGCCGAGCGTCTTCTTGACGGTGTTGGCGAGGATGTCGATGCCTTCCTTGAGCTTGGCTCGAGCCTCGTCTTCAAATAGCAAATCTTTAGCTGGCATTTGCCTTGTTACTCCTTTTTGGTTTTGGTCTGGCGACGAAATCCGTAATCTTTTCGCGTCGTCGGATGAATGTCGACGACGCTGGGGCGACGGAGTGGTCGGAATTAACCGACGATCGCCAAGATGTCGGATTCTCGTAGGATGAGATAGTCGTTGCCGTTCTGTGAGTACTCGGTACCTGCGTACTTCGAGTAGATCACGCTGTCGCCAACGTTCACGCTCATCTCAATAACTGCGCCTTCGTCGGTGGTTCGGCCGGGGCCGACAGCTACGATTGCGCCTTGTTGCGGCTTTTCTTTTGCCGTGTCGGGAATGATGATCCCGCCTGGGCTAGTCGCCGCTTCCTCGTCGGACGGCGAGACGACCACGCGGTCGCTTAGTGGCTTCAAGTTAACCGTCACTCGTTGTTTCCTCCTTGTCGATTTGCATCTTCCGCCTTGCAGCATCGGTCACATCCGTCGCTTGGAGCGAGATGTTTCGAGATCGAGCTGCGTGCGTCGAAATTCGTTAGCAGTCGACTATTGCGACTGCTAACAAGAAATTATATTTCGACAATTTCGTTTCGCAAACACAAACCGCCGAATCGATAGCATCTAACAGTAGACATGGCGCTTGAACAACTGATAATCGCTGCGGCGCGGATCGCCGGGTCGCTGCCGGTGCTTCGCTGGGCGTTTTTCGGCGCGCTCCTCGCCATCGTCGTCGACTTCTCCGATCTGTTCATGATGAACCTGATCGATTTCGGCGAAGTCTGGGACTATCAGACGTTCGACAAATGGATCGATCAGGTCTACATGCTGACCTTCCTGTGGGTCGCGGTGCGGCAGTGGGACGGACCGGGAAGAACGATTGCGGTACTGCTATTCGCGTTCCGAGCCATTGGCTTCGTCGCCTTCGAATTCACCGGAGACCGATGGGTGCTGTTCCTATTCCCTAACATCTTCGAGTTCTGGTTTGTAGCCATCGCCGCCCAACGGCACTGGTGGCCCGACTACGAGTTCACCGCGAAACGCATATTCATCTGGCTACTCGCCTGCACCGCGCTCAAATTGGCGCAGGAATACATATTGCACATTTGGCAGGTGCTGGACAATTACACGGCGGTTGGCGTGGTGACGGCGTGGTGGGAGTTTTTGATGGGGTTGTTTTAAATGTTTGGGGTGGGTGGGCGGGCCGTGGTTTCCCTACAGACAATAGGGTGATAAATTCCGCTAAGTTTGAACCGAACTGAGTGGAGATGCGCCCGCTACGGTGGTGAACGGCTCGTTTGAACGATTTCGGGTCTGGTTTCGTTCCGGATTTTGTGAGTGCGCTTCGGCGCGTCTAAAGAAGAACCATCTGCTCGGTGCCGAGATTTTCTTCGGCGCGTCGCTGAACAATACTCCTAGATTCAACAATCTACTCAGTCAGGGAAATGAGGGTATTATGGGGGTAGTACATCGTGCCGGATATTGACATCGGTAGACCTTTGTTCTGGTCGAAGCGACCGATAGGCAGCGCCGAGTTCGGGATTTGGTTGATCAAATGAGGATGTAGACATACCGTTCAAAGGCGGAAAAGCCGCAGTGCCATCAGCGACAAACCCGACAAGGAGGTAATCGATATGACATACACAGCGGACATCAGCAGAGCCAATCCCGGCTGCTTCCTGTTCCTGATCGATCAATCAGGCTCAATGGCAGGCCCCTTAGGTGGACAGAATGATCTGCAAAAAATGGATGGTGCTGCGGATGCGGTTAATCGGGTCCTTGACGCCATCTCGCAAAGATGCTCCCAGGGCATGGATGTCCGCGACTACTTCGATGTCGGAATCATCACCTACACCACAGACCTGGAAGGAAGGACGGAACTCAAGTCGGTTCTGTCTGGCACCCAGTCTGATCGTCCGTTTCTGCCGATTAGTCAAGTGGTCGATGCCGCACAAGTCGTCGAAAGGTCTGTCAAGGAGTCAGATGGCGCAGGCGGGATAGTGGAGATCGCCAGAAAGTTCCCGGTGTGGTTAGAGCCTAGAGCCGTCGGCGGAACTCCGATGTGCGAAGCGTTGTCGGAAGCTGTAAAAGCCCTTGAGGATTGGACGAGCCAACATCAAGATTCCTATCCCCCGATGCTGATAAACATCAGCGATGGTGACGCTACCGACGGCGACCCTGAACCCATCGCCAAACAGATCATGAATTCTGGCACGAACGACGGCAATGTATTGATATACAACGCGCATCTGTCTGAGATGTCAGCGTTGCCGGTGCAGTATCCGACTCAAGAGAGCGAAGCACCTGAAGACGAATCTGCGGCGAGAATGTTCCGCATGTCTTCCGTCTTTCCAGCTCCAGTCATTCAACAGGCGGCCGCGATGGGCTTGCCGGTTAACGAAGGTTCTCGCGGATACGTCTACAACGCCGACATGGTGGCGTTGGTGCAGTTCTTGGACATCGGAACACGCGCCGCCACCGAGTTGCATTGATCGCAGGTGGGAGATGCCACTTCGACCTCCCACCAAGTTTTGGCTACCCAAGGCGGGGAACCGCTCGGATGAGTACGAGGACGCGTCGCGTGTCGTGTATCCCCAACGGATAGGGGCATCAGGGCGCGGTTTGGCGAGGGTGGCGGTTACCGATGGTGCGAGCGAGTCTGCATTCGCCCGGGAATGGGCGAACGTCTTGACCGATGCCTTCGTATCACGAGCCCCCGATCTGAATGGTCTTTCGCCCGATTCTCTGAGTGAATGGCTCGAACCAGCACAGGAGGAATGGCATGATCAAGTGCCGTGGGACCGTATCCCATGGCACGGTGAAGCAAAGGCGCGCGCAGGCGCGTTCGCGACGCTCTTAGGGCTGACCATCGGGGCTAAATCCCCCAGATCGGGCGTACTTTCTTGGCAAGCGTTGGCGATCGGAGATTGTTGTCTGTTCGTAGTCCGAGACGATTATTTGCAAATTTCTTTTCCGTTGGAAACCCACGCTGAATTCGACAACAATCCGGCTCTGGTTTGCAGCAACCCAACCAGCATCGAGGGACTTTGGGAAGAGGTGAGACAGGACGGCGGCGAATGTGTCGCAGGAGACCTAATCATCGTGGCAACCGACGCTATCGCTTGCTGGTTCCTCGCAAAATATCACGCCGGCGAAAAACCATGGGAGACGCTCGCCGAGTTGAAATCGTCTGGGTGGGATGAGTGGGTCGCAGTGCAGCGTCGAGAAGGGTTGATGCGAAACGATGATACGACAGTCGTTATCATCGAGGTCTCGTAGTCGTGCAAGGTGAATAACACGCCATGACCTGGCCCGGCATCACCGACTTCAGCGAAGCTATCCAGAGTCCTTCGCTTTGCTTCGCGGGCACGGAGCTTGAAGCCGCGACCGTTGCAGTCAACCAAAGAGGTATGCCGCTGGTATTCTCCGGCGCCTTTGCATGTGTTTACTCGGTTTCGACGCAAGGGCAGACCTTCGCCGTGCGTTGCTTCACGCGAGAGGTTAAGGATCAGCAGACCCGGTACAACGAACTCAGCAACTACTTGAGCAATGTGCTTCCGCCCTCATTCGTTCACTTCCAGTACCTGGAAGAAGGGATCCGATTCAAAGGCAGTTGGTACCCGATGGTCAAGATGGAGTGGGTAGAAGGTGAAGTGCTAAGCGGCTTTGTCGATTCAAGACTGGGTGAGCCGGACACGTTGCGCAGGATCGCGGCACAATGGCGGGGAGGCCCGACCGCCAGCCTGCGCGGTTTGCGGATCGCACATAACGATTTGCAGCATGGCAATGTGATGGTGCAGAGCGACGGGCGCATCCGACTCGTCGACTACGACGGGATGTTCCTGCCCAAGTTCAGTGGAGAGCGCAGCCCGGAACTGGGACACAAAAACTATCAGCACCCCGAACGATCAGCCGAGGACTATGGCGAACATATCGACAACTTCCCGTCGCTAGTGGTTTATCTCAGCCTTCTCGCCGTTGCATCCGATCCCAACCTGTGGCAGTTCTACAACGAAGACAACCTGATATTCACCAAGAACGACTATGCTGATACGGGCAAGTCAGAGATATTCAACCGGCTGAAAAAATCTAGCGATGCAACCGTCGCAAAGCTCGCTGAAAGCCTCGAGGAATGTTGCGGACTTCCCGTCGACCAGGTGCCAGACCTCGAGACGATTCTGCAAAACATCCCGCAATCCACAGCATCGTCGCCTCCCGTGCGCTCAACGACTACGCCCTCTCCTGCGGCATCTTCGCCTCCAATCGCACCGCCAGCACCCGCGCCGCAATCGGCTAACCCGCCGACGACAAGTGGATCGGGTTATCGACAGATTCTTCAAGTACAACCCACGGCGACACCGCGTGTAGGAGGACCTAGCCCAGCGACAGGGGCGGCCAGTTCGGCTCCACGTCCGATGACTCAGCGGTCTGTTGGCTCAACCAGTTCACCTTCGCCCCCATTTTCCTTGGCTGGCATGTTGGCTCAGATGCGGCAAAACTTCAGGGATACGGTCGCTGAATTGAGGATCAACGCTAGGTATTACGAATTCAAAAAGGTGGCGTTGGGAGTCGGAATCATCGCTGCGACGATATCCGTCTTACTGGTAACAATGATCGCACTGGGAACTTTGCTGATCCCGTCTTAGCCTCTTTGTTGCGGCACCTTGAATGCCGGTAAGTCGCGCAGATCAGTTCATCGTCAAGGTTTGCCGCGTGCGAGGAAATGTGGGAAAACCCCCGAAAGGATCATGACAAGCCCTGTAACGATGATGGTGTTCATAGTCAATCCGAAAATCGAATTCCAACCTAATAGCTGGCAAGTAAATGCAATCAGAACCATTCCTGACGCCGTCAGATTAATCTGGGTCCAACCCAACTTGCCCCACCCTAAGCTGATTACTCGGTTGTACATGCTTTGGAGCCAGTGTCGTGCCCGGTGTCGTGCCTTGAGAAGGAAAATGATCAATCCTCCAAGCATCATCCACACGCTGGCTACCAAGATCCAATTCAAGACTGACGTCAGCGTCGTTGCTGGATTGTCATAAAACACTTCTTCTAGCACAAAGAGAGGAATCACGCCTAAAAAAGAAACCACATACCCGATCGCCGCTATCCCCAACGCCAACTTGTCGCCCTTCGTGTACCGGTGGCTCAAGTGCCGTTCAACTGGGAATCCGAGCAATTCGATGGACATGCGAAAGGCATAGACGAATGCGCCGATGGAGAACATCCCAGCGCCTAGAAAGCCGATAATTCCCCTTCCTGGATCAAATCCCCCAAAAGCTCCCGTATTCTCATCTGCGCCGATCACCTCCAACAAATTCAGGTATCCTGCCGAAACGATCCCGCCGAATATACCGCTGCTCAGACTGATTACTACACCAATCACCATCGACACGGCACCGATCCTGTAGATCAATCCTGGCGCTGTTGCTGTCGCTTGCTTGTGCGTTTGCATCGAGCATGTGCCCGCGGACTCTTGGTTCTGTTTATCGCGCGCGGCGCGGCAAACCTAACTTCATCGGATCTAGCTGACGGTTACTTGAAACGGCGTTTGCTCCGTCGTTCCTCGGGAGAACGGGATGAATCACGAGTGGCTTCGTCCATCGTCGCTTCGTCCATCCTTAATTGCGCGATATATCCCGTAGATGAGCAGGCCGATGCCGACCCAAAAAATGATGATGCCGGGAACCATGACAGCGGCAGTGAAATCGGCAGCGATTCTGCCGAAAATTACCCGCAGGGCCAGGACCGGAACCAGCCATGCCAATCCGACGATCACAGCGGCGAGTCCGGTTCGGTTCATCCAGCGCCATTCGCGCGTTTTAGTCGTATACCATCTGACAACGCTCTTGAACCTGCCGATCACTATCTCGCGCCGATTTGGAGTTGAGAAGATGAACGCTACGATTCCTCCGAGCAGCAACAATCCTCCGAGCGTCCTCATCGGCGTGGCGATCTCAATGGAAACTCCTTGTATCAACAAGCCAATTGCAAGAATGACGATCCCAACAGCCGCTACTGCCGCGCCCCCATTGTCGTCCCTTATCAACTGCTTGAGCAACTCCAGCAGTTTCGTAAAGCCTCTTTCGAATGGCGACATCAATGTTCTGTTGACACTATTTGGATGAATCATATCGGATGTGAGGGTTGATTAGGAATGAAACGGCGATAAATCGGTTACCCCGAAAAATCGAACTCCTGCCCAATCCCATGCGCCCACTTTCGCCGAAATGACGGGTTGTGTTTAGCCGAGACGTCGAACTGCGTTCGGCGTTTGTCAAGAGTTTTGGATGTCGTCGAGGCGTGCGAGAAGATCCCGCACTTGATCGGCAAGTTTTTCAATCTCGTCGATTTCCAACCAGTGCTCGTAGAAATTCGCGTGGAGTGCATCGGCAGCTTGGAAAAGGAAGACAAGCTCTTTGTCGTCAGACTCGGTTACGAGATTCCGGATGATTCGGTAGAAGTTTGCGTGAGATTTGTGTTCCCAAGCGCGTTCGTGGGCGATCGCCTTCAACGATTGCGCGGTTGCGCCCCAAAACTTCTCAGATGCCTGAATGAGATCGCCGGCTTCGAGTTCGAGGTGCGCTTGTTCGAAAAGCTGTGCGGAGACGGATTGGTATCGTTCGGCGGTGGTCATGGTGATTGAGATTTTAGCAGTTGGTCATACAGGGTCGCCTTGTGGCCCTCCTTTGCTCGGTGCAATTGCCGGAATGACGGGTTGTGGTTACCCCGAAAAATCGAACTCCTGCCCGATCCCATTCGCCATCGCCTCGCGGTAAACGAGGGCAGCGCACGAGATGTCTTGTATGGCCAAGCCGACGCTCTTGAATAACGTCACTTCGTCGACTGAAGTCCGTCCGCGGATATCTCCGTTCACCACGTCGCCCAGATTTCCGACTACACTCGACCAGGCGTAGTCGCCATCCTCCACCGGTATCTGGAGGTCGCCTGCTTCGGCCATGCACGCCTCGAGTTGGTCGCAGATGATTCGTGCACGCTGAATGCTCGCGGTATCGAGTTCGCGAACGCCGGGGGCGTGGGAGCCGATGGCGTTGATGTGTGCGCCTGGCTTCCACCAGTCCGCACTGACTATCGGATTCGTCGCGGTAGTTGCGAGGGCCACGATGTCTGACTCGCGGCACAACTCTTCTCCGCTGGAGGCGAGTTGGACATCCAACCCGGTGGCTTCTGCTACCCAATCGGCGAATTCGCGTCGTGAGGTGTCGTCGTCTAGAGAAAACGTGAGGATTGTGTCAACGTTGCTGGCTTCGGCGATGGCTACCGCCTGTTGTCGAGCCTGAACACCGGCGCCTAGTACGCCGCCGACTTTGGAGTCGGATCGGGCCATGTGACGGGTTGCGACGCCGGAGACGGCACCGGTTCGGACAGCGGTGAGGTAACCGCCGTCCATCGCCGCCACGACTTCGCCAGTTTCGTTGTTCTGCACCAGAATCGTGCCAATGGTGGTCGGCAAATCAAACTTCGACGGGTTGTCCTTGTAGACCGTTACGGCCTTTGCACCCAGCGCGCCTCCGGATTTCAGATACGCGGGCATGTATGCGATCCAGCCGCCGACTGCCGGGTCGATCAAGACGGTGCGCGGCGGCATCTCGGCGGTGTCGTGCGCGAGTTCGGCGAATGCGGCTTCGACGACATCGATGGCCTTTGACATGGTCATCACTTGTTGGACATCGGATCGGTTTAGGAGCAGGGCCATGACGCGGGGAACTTTCGATTTAGGTCGATGTGAGTTTAGGTCTGGTTTTTCGGTGAACGTGAGAAATCATACAACTGACCGGCGACTTCTAGGATCATCTTCTGTCTGTAGAGGGGCAGTTCGGAGTTTCGCAGGTGGTCTAGTGCTCGGCGTTGCGTCATCAGTGGGTAGTCGCTGGCGAAGAAGACGCGGGTGCCGCCGACCAGATTTTCGACGGTGTCATAGATGCCCGGGTCGTAGAGGAACGGGGCCGCTGCGGAGTCGAACCAAACGTTTGCGAGGGTCTCGTCTACCTCTGGCATGTGTTTGTAGAAGGGGAGTCCGCCGCCGAAGTGGGAGAAGATGAGGGCGTTATCGGGGTAGCGTTTGGCGAGCTGGGAGAGGCGATCTGGGGTCATTGTGCCTTTTCCGGGGTATGTGTGCCCCAATGGCTCAGAGCCGTGGATCACGACGAATGCGATTTTGTTGCGTGCTTCTGAGTATTGGCTGGCGACGGACATTACCTCTTGGAGCCGGTCATATGGCGGATCGACCCATCCTTGGGTGTCGGCGTGGAGTTCTCCGATGCCGCGAGCGCCAAAGTTGAGGCAGCGTTCGGCCTCTCTAGGTGCGTCGTCGCCGGGCCAAAGGGGGTTGACGCTGCAGAGGGGGATCAGGATGTCAGGATGTCTAGCCGAGGATTCTAGGAGGTAGTCGTTGGAGCGTTTTGCGAGGTCATGGTCGGTCCATCCGAAACCGGCGATAACCGAGCGGTCGACCTCGGCGCGTTCCATCTCATCGAGGAGGTGTTCGGCTTGAACGATACGCGCTTTTGGATTGGCGAAGAGTTCGGCGAAGGTTCGGTCGCGAGCGATTGCTTCGTCGCGGTGTTCGTTGAAGTAAGGGGGAAGGATGTGGGTTAAAGCATCGACGATCATTGCCGATCATCTTAAATTTAGATGTTTGGCGTAGTGAAATAAGACCCGTGTGGTGGCTTTGGTGTACGGCCCACTGGATGGACGTTCCGTCCGCTTAAGCGCCGGCCTTCGCCGGAATGACGAAGTTGCTGTTCACACCAGGGCCACATCGCGCAGCTTGATCACTTCGCCCCGCTGTATCACCGTCGAAGCTCGATCCATGTCCCGGATATTCGCCGCTGGATCTCCATCGAACGCGGCAAGGTCGGCAACCTTGCCCGACGTGATCGAACCGACCTCATCGTCGATACCCAACGCTTCAGCAGTGTCGATAGTCGCCATTCGCAATGCGCTCCAGGTGTCCCAACCAAGTTTCTCGACGGCAGCCCAAGCGTTCGCGGCCGATCGATCATGCGTGCCGTGCGGCATTCCCATGTCCAGGCCGTTAGTGAAACGCACGCCAAGGTCGTGCATTTGATTGAGGGTTTCAGCATGGTCTTCATCGGTCACGTTGTTTGCGGCCACCGACCAGTGAACCGCTCGTGGTGGCGCTTCTCCGCGATCCGTGGCTTCGTGACCTAACATGCCATGCCCGATCGTCGGGTCTACCCACTGTCCTTGGTCCGCCATGCGCTTCGCTGTATCATGGTCGAATTCCAGACCTTTGGATGGGTCTTGCGAGTACCACCTGGAATGGATCAGGTTGTGGACGTTGGCCTCGACGCAGTTTTTCACACCTGCCGCAGAGAGGCAGTGGGCGGCGACGGTGATACCGGATCGGGCGGCTTCCCGCACGGCGACTGCCAGTGTTTCTGCCGGATACTGGGGCAGGCGAGGGTTGGCAGTGGGTGTAAACATGCCGCCGGTGGACATGATCTTGATCGCATCGGCACCTTGACGGACTTGATTGCGTACGGCCTTTGCGACCTCATCGGCGGTATCTGCTTGCGTCCCGAAGAACCAGCAGTGCCCGGCGGTGATGGTGATCGGGGTACCGGCAACGAGTAGTCTCGGTCCCGGTAAGGCACCGTCATTGATGGCCTTTTTGATCGGAAATGCCACTTCGTTGCGCGACCCGATGTCGCGGACGGTAGTTGTGCCGGCCAAAACCGCCATACGCATCGCCGAAACGGCGCGCATGGTCAGCCGTTGGATGTCGTCCTTCTCCGCCAATGCCAAAGCCTGCGCGTCCTTCGTCGCACTGCAGTGCATGTGGCAGTGTGCGTCTACGAGGCCCGGCATGAGAGACACGTCACCGAGGGGCAGGATTTCTGAGGTTTCTGCGACATCGGACGGGAGGGATGATGCTGTCAATACATCGTTGATCTTGCCGTCGACGATGCGTACTGCGGTATCGGACAACCACTCGGTAATATCGGCATTCGCGACGCGCTCGGCGATTATGTATCTGATGTTCCGATGCAATGGGTTACCTGAATCTCTCGATGTTGTCATTCGCTGAAACGAGTTTATACATAGTCGCAGGGCGAACGTGGTTGCAGCATCGAGAAACTGGCGAGATGTCAGCCGGATCTGCTGACGTTGCCACGCACGACGCGGAAGTTCTGCGCACCCTGTAGTCCCGTGCGCCCGAAGAGTGCGTCGTCGGTAACCGTGAGCAGTGTCTGTTCGTACTGCGATGCGCGTTCAAGAATCATGCTGCGCCGCATGCTGTCCATCTCTGACAAGACATCGTCGAATGCGATTATCGGATCGCGTTTCGCAAATTCAGATACGAGTGCCGCTTCAGCTAGGCGTAGGGAGAGAGCCGCGGTACGGGCTTGCCCTCGTGACGCGTATCGGCGAGAAGGTGCACCGGCGATGTTGATGCGGAAGTCGTCCAAGTGCGGCCCGATCACCATGTGTCCTGATGATTGCTCCTTACGCTTTGAAGCCATCAATCCGCTGTAGATGATCTTACGTAATTCCGCCCCTTCCAATTCGTTGGATTCGGCGGCGCGGGCAGCGGAACCAAGATTGGGTAGATAGGTTAGATCGAGAGCTTCGCCTTCGCTCAGCTCTTTGTGTACGGGGGCCGCTCTGGCTTGAAGAAGCTGCATCACCTCCCGCCGCGTCTGTATGATTTTGGTGCTCTCCTCGCAGAACCGACCATCCCAGAAGGCGATCTCTTCCTCGAAATCCTGAACCTCGAACGATCCGCGCAGGAGGGCGTTGCGGCTTTGTCGGATGCGGTTCAAGCGGATTAATGTCTGAACGTATTCGGTATCGAACTGCCCGATCAGAATGTCGAGATATCGTCGGCGAACTGCGGCGGCGCCGAGAGCTAGCTCGAGATCGCTCGCTTCGAAGATGACGACGTTGGCACGCCCGACGAATTCGACTGGCGCGACCTTAACGCCGTTGATGCGCCACTCTTTGGATTGGACGTTGAGACGATTGAAACTCTCAGTTGAGCCGGCGGTAACCTGAAGGTCAAACTGAGCGCGTACCGACTCGGGCCCGTTGTTGAATACGCCTAGGGCATGGACGTGGCCGCCGTCACGTGCGATCGAGTGGTTGACGACCTCGCGATCGTTGCTGGCGCGCAACGACTTACCGACCGACAGCATGTGAACCGCTTCGAGCAATCCGCTTTTGCCGTGCCCGTTAGCGCCAGTGAAGACTACCAACCCCGGTGAAAGATTGATGTCGGTGTCGACGTGGTTTCTGAACCCGCTTAATTTCAGGCGAGTGAGATGGATGACAAACCCCTCAAATGCTACGTAACGGGTGGCGACGCAATCCTCGCTACCCTGATATGCGTATCATAATCACAGTGGTGACCAATCTGTTGCACCACTCCCATTGAACGACGTTCGCTCGTAACGCAGC
Organism: Dehalococcoidia bacterium; assembly: GCA_965232825.1. GTDB lineage: Bacteria > Chloroflexota > Dehalococcoidia > Lucifugimonadales > Lucifugimonadaceae > Bin127. Next base: position 2,511,043 of record OZ247429.1, read on the forward strand.
CAGCCCAATCATCATGCGCAAAATCCACATCGCCATCAGCGCAATCGTGTTGGTCATCTTCACGGCCGCATGTGGTACTGAGTCCGTTGACCTACCAACTTCAACCCTCGCGCCCGAGCCGGTCGCAACGGCTACTGAGCGTCCCGCGAATACCCTTGTACCTGCCCCAACTGTGGAAACAACGGAGGCAACAGCGGATGCCACCGAGAAGCCTGAACCGACGATGCCCGCGCCCGCAACCGAACCTCCTGAACCCACGGAAGAACCCGTAGCCGCCACTGCGCCTGAACGTGACTTGGATATCGTCACGCTTCTGCCGTTCGATGGCATACCAGCGATCGACAATCCGGATTTCTTCCCGGATATTGAGGCGGCCAACGAAAATTACAACGACGGAGAACTAGTTCTCGGGGTTGAGATTGATGGTGATGCTCGCGCCTATTCGGTGCCGTTGCTCAGCAGCCACGAGATCGTGAATGACGTTGTCGGGGGGAAACCGATCGCGGTCACGTGGTGACCGCTCTGCTTCACTGGGATCGGGTATTCCAGAGAGGTAAATGGGCAGACGCTAACCTTTGGCGTGTCCGGAAAGTTGACCATGAACGCGTTGATCATGTACGACCGGCAGACGCGTTCTCTTTGGAGCCATTTCCTTTCGGAAGGAATCGAGGGAGACTTTAAGGGCGTCAAGTTGACAAATGTACCGCTCGTGCTGACAACGTGGAAGGAGTGGAAAACATCTTTCCCCGAAACCAAGGCGCTGTTAAAAGGCGAGTCAAGTGCGGATCCATACACCTACTACTATGCGCGAGGCGACGCGGGTGTGATCGGTGAATCCAATCGGGATGAACGACTTTACGGCAAAGAGCTTGTCCTCGGGTTGGGTTTCGATGACGGAGCGATCGCATATCCGCATACGGCGCTGCAAAAAGAGCAGGTCGTAAACACCGAAATCAACGGCCAGCCGATTGTCATCTACTACGATTCGCAAACCAACACTGCGACTGCGTATTCCAGGACGGTTGGTGAAGACACGTTGGAGTTTTCGTTGGAGACAGATGAAGAGGTCGATGGTGTTGCAAGGAGATGGATCGTAGATGATGTTTCTGGTTCTAAATGGTTGCCTCTTAACGGGCAGGCTTGGAGCGGCGATTTCCAAGGTACCCGACTGGAATCGGTGCATGCGGTCAATGTGTTCTGGTTCGCGTGGAGCGATTTCTATCCTGAGACCGAGCTTTACGGTCAATGAGCGTCGACCTACGAGACTGGGTGCGTAATGTCCCGGATCATCCGACGCCGGGCATCCAGTTCAAGGATTTGAGCCCGATACTCGCTGATCCGTCGATTTTTCGCGCTGCGATCGATTGGTTCACCGAACAGGTTCGCTCCATCAATCCGGATGTCATTGCTGCAATCGACGCCCGCGGTTTCGTGTTCGCTGCGCCAGTCGCGGACCGTCTAGGGATTTCGCTCGTGATGGTTAGAAAGAGCGGGAAACTCCCGCCGCCGGTCGTCAAGAAGGAATATTCGCTTGAATATGCCGAAACTTCGACAATCGAGATTCGTTCTGACGCGATTTCTGATGGTCAGAGCGTCGTCATAGTCGACGATTTGTTGGCAACGGGCGGTACCGCGATGGCAGCGGCGGAGTTGGTCGAAGGATTAGGTGGTCGCACCGTCGCACAGATGTCGCTGATCGAACTGACGTTCTTGAATGGTCGGGAACGAATCACAGCTCGCGATCCGGAGTGCGAGGTGATCGCCAAAATCGTTTACGACTGATCTTTGGCAAAACGTATCTCCACCAGACGCGCTCCGACGTACAGGCCAGTAAATTCGGTCACTGTAAGGAGAGCTATGAACAGCGTCGCTTCGAGGAAGAAGCGCTCCGGGAATAGCAGTAGCAGGTAGTGGCGGAACGGGTCGAGTTGCCACAGGTCGTTGGCGAAACTCAGCAGGTGGAACTGGGTGAAGATCCAGGTGAAGTCGATGATTGCGACCACGACGATCGCGGCGATGAGGATGCCCCAAACGAGCGCGCACCATCGCAACCATCTGCTCAGCGAGGCGAATAACTCGCGGTGGCGGATGGTCAACCCCGCGACGGCACAAATGGCGAGTGCGATGCCGGTCCATATGGAAACCGCGGCCACATAGCGCATCAGATCCTTCACATCGATCATGTGGAGGATCTCACGCTCATAGAAGAGGCTCACCTCTCCTCGTGACGTGTTCACTCGCACATCCAGGCGCTCCGCGTCGTTCGCGAAGTAGTCCTTGATCTGATCTGCCGCTGAATCCAACTCCGAGACCGGCAATCCGGTGCGCTCAGGTATCCCGTTGCGCCACCAGTTGTACGTGTAGAGCCAGTCTGAATCGGTCACGTAAGCGACATTGATGGCGATGAGAAATATCGGCAAAAGCACGGAGAATACGACACCGAGCGCCAACATCACCCAGCCGGACGCCTTGAATCCAACCAATCTATTCACGAAGTTCAATGCTAGTAGACCTCGCCACCTCCGCGCCAAAATCGCACGCCACTATTGTGAAGCTGGCGGCATACCCGAACTGAGATTCATCGCGATCTGGTTAGCTGTCTTGACGTTGTATTCGTTGGCTAGTTTCTTGTGGTTTATCGCATCGACGATGGTACCGATGAAGCACAGTCCGGCCCTAAGCAGGTACAGAATCCCCAACCCGATATGACCGAGGACGAATCGTTGAACTCCAGCGATCACAACGAATCCGATCAATGCGAAAAGCAAGATCGTTGTCTCGTCTTTGCGTTGGTTCCGGTACGCCATCGCAAACATCTGCTCGGATTCCTCCGGGATGTTTTGCACAATTCCAGATATCGCCGCCTGTTCTCCTGGTGAGATCTCAGGCAACAGCTGCATCACATTTGCCATAGTTAAAAACTCCTTATCGACTTAAAGCGTTTCATTTCAAGCGTCAAGACCCTCCAGAGGATGATCGCAACTGCCGGTATTCCTAGGATGTGCGACTCGATTGCCGAGATAACGTCGCCGCGGAAGAGATACGATATCGAATGGCCAAGCCCGAATCCCGGGCTCTTGATGCCCCACACGTAGTAAGGCCAAAATATCGTGAAGTGGAAATCGGAGTTTGGGTTGCCGAGCGCGAGCACAACTAGTGCTGCCACCCATATCGCTGCCTCTCGATCAACATATCGAAGTAAATCCCGCAACGTTCTCAAACCCGAATCCATTCCTAGAGGTTACATCGCCAACCGCTACCATCGACAAGGTCATTCGACACAATGAGTAAACCAATTCCAGCCTCCGCAAACCACCAAAACGAATTCCAATTCTTGATCGACACGGTCCGCACGCTCCGGAACCCGGACGGTTGCCCGTGGGATGCGGAGCAAACGCATCAATCGTTGCGACCGAATCTGCTCGAAGAAGCTTACGAAATGCTGGAAGCGATCGAGGATGCCGATGCGAACGCGCTGGAAGAAGAACTTGGCGATGTAATGATACAGATCGTTTTCCATGCCGACATCGCGCGTCGCAACGGCGAATTCGATGCCGATTCCGTTTGCCGAAAAGTGGCGGAAAAACTCATCCGGCGCCATCCTCACGTGTTCGGCGATGCCGAAAAACTCGATTCCGGTGAAGACGTGATCGACAGATGGGAGCGGATCAAGCGACAAGAGGCCGGCGGCGTGCGTTCCATCGTCGCATCCGTCCCTAAGGCACTGCCCGCACTCGCAAAATCAACCGTATTGCAACGCCGAGCGATGCGAGCAGGATTACCAATCGCAGCCGATTCGGTCAGCGGTACCGACTTTCCAGAAAGAAAGCTCGGTGAATCTGATGACGATTTGGAACTTCGCACCGGCCAATTCCTCGCCGCCGTTGTCCGTTCCGTACAGGCGCAAGGGATCGACCCCGAGACGGCGTTGCAGAAAACCAACTCCGCGCTCCGCGACCGCGTCCTACGAGCCGAAGAGCTAGCCGAAGGAACCGCATTGGCCGAAATGTCCGACCAGGAACGCAATCGTATCTGGCAACAAACCCGCTAGCGCGTCACATCCACGGCATTGCCGGAAAACGGCGTCACATCACCGACAACCGTCCCGACTACGCCTCTTCGATCCAGATCCGCCAACAACTCGTCGACCGCGTCCTCGCGCACCGAGATGAGCAAACCGCCGGAAGTCTGAGGGTCGCACATAAGCAACTTGTCGATCTCCCCGACATCGTCGGCCCAGGACACGTTCTCTGCGCAACTCTCCAAATTCCGATGCGTACCACCTGGAGCAACGCCATCCGTCAGGAGTTCCACGACGCCCGGTAGCACCGGCAACGCCGATCGTCTCAATCGTCCCGTCGTACCGCTTGCCCGCATCATAGTCATGAAGTGACCGACAATCCCGAACCCCGTCACATCCGTCGCCGCGTGCGCCCCAACCGACACCATCGCTTCCGCCGCATCGCGGTTCAAACGCAACATCGATTCAACCGCCGCATCCAGAACCTCGCCGATCGCCTTACCGTTCTTCAATGCAGTCGTAACCACACCTGTCCCTAACGGCTTGGTCAAAATCAACACATCACCCGCTTGAGCCGTCGAATTCTGAACCTGCTTCCCCGGTTCGACAACACCTACGACCGACAATCCATACTTCGGTTCGACATCATCCACTGTGTGCCCACCAACGATGATCGCACCCGCCTCCGCGACTTTTTCGGCTCCGCCACGCAGTATCTCTGATGGCACTTCGAACGGCAATGACCTTGGAAACGCCGCCACATTCAACGCCGTGATTGGTCGACCACCCACGGCGTAAACATCCGACATCGAGTTCGCCGCCGCAATCGCCCCATAAGTGAACGGGTCGTCAACGATCGGTGCAAAGAAGTCGACGGTAAGTACCAAGGCGACGCGCTCGTCCAAACGGTAGACGGCAGCGTCGTCACCGTGTTCGAAGCCGACCAACAAATCAGGGTGCGGAACGGCTCCATTCATCAGCCCGCCCAATACCTGGGCGAGTTCGCCTTGGCTCAGCTTCCCCGCTCAACCAGCGCAGCTGGCGAGTTCCGTCAGCCGGGGTACCTTTTCGTTCATTTCTACGAGCTCTTACCAATCAAACGAGACGACATAAACAACCTCGGTCTCGCTTCTTCCATAATGGTATCCCCGCGAAATGCGATGTCCTCTAATCGCAATCGACTTAAAATTGAGACAGCTACCCCACCACACTCCCCATACCCGCTTCGGGTATCTCCGTTATGACCCAACTCCCACTCGCTGAAGTCCTGCCGATCTCGTCATCCGTCAACGATGCTGGTCGTTTAGCCATCAACGGCCTGGACGTTCGCGATATCGTCGAAGAGTTCGGCAGTCCGATATACATCTACGACGAAACGACCATCCGGCATATGTGCCGTGAGTTCGTCGACAACTTTAGGCGTTTCTATCCCGACACCGAGATCGCCTATTCCGGCAAAGCCTTTTCCAACCCGGCGATTCTCAAAATCATCGAGCAAGAGGGGCTCCACATCGACGTGGTTACCGGTGGCGAACTTGCGTTTGCCATGGCCGCCGACTACCCGGCCGAAAAGATCAACTTTCACGGCAACAACAAGACTCGTGACGAGCTCAGCGAAGCGGTTGAAGCTGACATCGGGCGCATAACCATCGATTCTTTTCACGAGATCGAGCTACTCAACGACGTCGCCCAATCCGCAGGAAAGACTCAGGCCGTCAACCTCCGTCTCTCGCCAAGCATTGACCCGCACACGCATCGCCTGACCAGCACCGGCATCCTTGACTCGAAATTCGGATTTTCGATTGAGACTGGCGATGCCGAAAAAGCAGTTGACGCCGCGATGACGCAACCCAACCTAGATGTTGAAGGCCTCCACTTCCATCTTGGTTCGCCACTGTTCGAGCTGGAACCGTATGAAGAAGCGGTCGAATACGTTTGCGCCTTTGCCGCCCGTATGACGTATGTCCACGGACTCGATATGCGTGAGTTCAGCCCCGGCGGCGGAATGGCGATCGGATATCAGGCATCTAAACTGCCGCCGACCATCAACGAATACGCGAAAACCATTGTCGAATCGCTGGAATCTGCCTGCACTAAGTACGGCATTGATAGACCCAGACTCACGATTGAACCCGGACGGTCGATCGTCGGCCGGGCTGGCGTAGCCGTATACACGATCGGTGGCATCAAACGAATTCCCAGCGTACGAACGTTTGTCAGCGTGGACGGAGGAATGGGCGACAACATCCGTCCCGCGCTGTACGAAGCAGAATATGAGGTGATGTCGGTCGACGATCCGCTCGGCGAGCCAACGCAAAAATTAACCATCGCTGGCAAGTTTTGCGAATCGGGCGACCTCCTCGCCAAGGACGTCGAACTACCTGACCTGAAAACCGACGATCTCCTGGCACTGCCAGCCTCTGGGGCCTATTGCGTTCCAATGGCTAGCAACTACAACCTGCAGACGCGGCCAGCGATCGTTCTCGTTACCGAACAGTCCGAAGCGAGACTCATCCGCAGGCGTGAGACCTACGCCGACCTCCTGGCTACCGCGATCTACGAATGATTCTCGGCACATCGCCAAAGGTCGGATCGACGGGACATTGGCAGACGATAGGGAATCCCGCTGCGATCGCGCTTCTCGAGGGTGCGATTAGTCAGCAACGAGTTTCGCACGCCTACCTAATCGTCGGCCCGAATCGCGTCGGCAAGCGCACGTTGGCAGTTGATTTCGCTCGGGCGATGAATTGCAACGCGGCAGACATCGCTGCGCCCGGCTGGGCGGATTTGGCACCAGCGGTTCCGTGTGGTGAATGTTCGGCTTGCGAACGAATCGCTAGATCGAACTTTGCCGATGTACAGGTAATCACATCTGCCACGCAGACGTCGAAGGACACCGACGATAAGGCCGCACGGCGTCGAGTATTGATCGGTATCGATCTGATCAAGGATCTCCAATCAGACGCGATGCTGAAACCCTATGAAGGACGGGTAAAGGCCTTCATCATCGACGAAGCGAATCGCATGTCTCCCGACGCGGCGAACGCGTTGCTCAAGACTTTAGAAGAGCCGCCTAGCCAAGTGCACTTCATTTTGACCTCGCCAGCGGTCGAAATGGTGCCGGAAACCATCGCTTCGCGTTGCCATGTTGTGAGGCTGAAGTCGGTTGCAACCGATGTGATCGCGGGGGCGTTGGTCGATCGTTTCGAATTGTCGGGCGATGAGGCCAAAACTTTGGCGAAGATGTCGATGGGGTCACCAGGTTGGGCGATCGCGGCTCTTAATGATCCGTCGATGCTGGATGCTCGGAAACAATCAGGGGCGAGGATACTAGACGTTTTAGGCGCTGACCTCGCAGATCGTTTCGAATACGCTTCTCAGATGTCTCGCCAATTCTGGAGTGATCGCGCGGTTGCGTTGGAAGAGGTAGACCGATGGTTGGAGATCATCCGCGACGTCGCAATGATCAAGAATGGGTTGCGCGAGCACGTTGTTTATGATGACCGGGTCGAAGAGTTGGACCAGATCGCGATGGCTATCAGCGAAGACGAAATTGCGCACGCCGCGTCGGCGATTCAAAAGACGCGAGACGCCTTAATGGTTAACGCGATACCGCAGCTCGCGTTCGATGGGATGATGCTTGGTCTGCCGATCGTCGCTTAAACGTCGCCAAACGAACAACGCCGCGGACGTATGGATTGTGCTCAACCCGCTGCGGTCGGCATTGGCTGTTTCGCCAGCCACGGCATGAATGGCAACCACGCCGGATCGACGCGGTCGGCACTGAAACCCGCATACGGGTTCGGTCGCGGTTCGCGCGGTTCCATCCGCAACGTCATTCCCGCTTCGCGAGGCGTATAACCCGCCTTGCGATGGTTGCAACGTTGACAAGCAGTTACGACGTTTTCCCAAGTGTGCTGGCCACCTTTGCAGCGAGGGACGACGTGATCTAATGTCATTTCACTGCCGCGTTGGCCGCAGTACTGGCATGCGTAACCGTCGCGCTGGAACACTTCCCGGCGCGAGAGCTTGCGACGATGCAGGGGTTTGCGGACCATATAAACGAGGCGGATCACCTCAGGTCGTTCAAACATCCGGGAGACTGTATGGATGTATTCGACACCGTACTGAACCGTTTCAGCCTTACCTTTTCCAAGTAGTGAAACAGCGCGGCGCACGTCGCAGATATTCAGCGGCTGATAGTTCTGGTTAAGCACCAATACCCGAGAACGTATCAGAATTAACGCGTGATCAGTCACGGTTCCCATTCTATAGCCGTCAATGTTGCGACGAGCGAACATTTCGAATCTGATCCCGTCATCGAGCGTTTGGGCGGTCATTCGACTCTGGTGAACAGCACCTCAATTGCCAAACCGATTTCGCGTGGGGCAATGGGCACGATCGCACCGCGGAGGTTTGAAAACGCCTCCACGAACAACGAATTTGTGAGCTGTTCATCGAGCCACGAGCGCGGGTTGTCGTTAAGGTAAATCTGCGAGTACGAGACTGAATACGAAGTGCCTCCGAAATCCACTGCTCCTTCAGGGATAACGTAGGTGAAGATCGCCACCGCCGCGATTATCGCCGCGACTGCGAATAGACCCATAACACCTCCTAGGATCGCGCCGCCAATGTCGTTCACCCATTTCAAAGGAGTGACTTTGATGAATGCGCGAACCGACATCGAAAACCAACGAGCAATCGTGAATATCGCCGCTGAAAAGAGCACGTAACAAAAAGAAGTGACGATCGAGACGTAATTTTCAGCCAGACCGAGAAGGGGAATGATGCGACTGACGATTTGCGAACCGAGTGCGATCGTGCAGTAGGCCGCGACGAGCCAGATCGCGGTGCCTATGACCCCTGTCTTGAACCCCCAATAAGCCAACAGCGCGATTGTGAGGATGAATATGCCGTCTAGACCGCTCATCGATTAGTCAGCGCGCGACGTAGCAACGCAGATTCGTCCTTATCTTTTCGACCTGAAGCAATTCGAGCTCAATATCGAGCCCAAGGCGACCGTGAACACAAGTGTTGAGCCCTGCTGTCTATAATCGAATATTAGTTTCGAAGCGGATCGAAAACCTTTCCGGTCGATGCGAGTTGTGTTGCAATGTCCGGTCCTCAAGGCTCCGCCTACTATTCATGAACCTCAACCAGAAAGCCGCGCCCATACAGATCGCACTAGACGGTACTCCTGCATCCGGCAAATCGACCGTGGGAACGATGCTAGCCGATCGATTAGCCTGCGATTTCCTCGACACAGGCTTGATGTACCGAGCGATAACCTACTTGGCGCTCAAGAACTCACTTTCTCTTGATAATTCCGATGCGCTTGGCGTGTTGGCCGAAGCGACCAGTTTCTCCGTGCATCAAGGATCGGACGGTTCATGGCGATTGATGGTGAATGACGGTGATATCTCGGACCGGTTGCATTCGGAAGACATTAACCGCGACGTGTCTCAAGTTGCCGCCGTGCCCCAGGTGCGCCGATCTCTTGTTCGAAAACAGCGCGAGATTGCATCTAAACGGTCGACGGTTATGGCTGGCCAAGACATAGGGACCGTCGTCTTGGCAAACGCACCAGTGAAGATCTACCTAAATGCCTCGGTATCAACTCGAGCCGCGCGCCGAACCCGGGATACCTTCGGCAACTCTGAAGGTCATCGCTACGAAGTGGTGTTAAGTTCGATCAGAAGGCGAAGTGAGTTCGATACCAACCGCGTCGATTCTGCGTTGCGACCAGCGGACGATGCGATAATCATTGCGACTGACGACTTGTCCGCAGACGAGGTAGTCGAAAAGGTACTCTCGTACATCTCCACTAAGTTGAACCGAACCGGCACTCCAGAAATGACAGGGGGGCGCACGGCATGAAGCCCAACCGTCAATGGTTCTTCCCGGTGTGTAACACTGCGTTCCGAGGAACGTTGGGTATGTTTGCCGACCTGCAAATCGAAAACCGTGACCGATTGGCTGTCGGTGGCCCTGTAATCTACTACTGCAACCACCTGTCCAATCTCGATCCGCCGATTGTGGCCTCGGTTCTACCGCGTCGCGCTCTATTCCTCGCTAAGCGCGAACTTTTCAACAACCCGCTTATTACTTTTCTCCTCAAGGGTTGGGGCGCATATCCGGTCAGTCGGTATTCAGCAGATTTGCGAGCACTGCGATGGGTTCGCGCCATGCTCGATGATCGTCGAGCCATCGTCATGTTTCCTGAAGGCACCCGCAGCCGTAACCTACAAGGGTTGAAGGTTGGGCATATCGGCACATCGCTTGTCGCCTCACAGACCGGCGCGACTTTGGTTCCCATCAGTTTTTACGGAACTGATAATTTGCAAAATATCCTCAAGGTGCTTATGCCTATTGCCAAGATCAGGATGTCGATCGGAGAACCGTTCAAAATCAACGGTGACGTTTCTAGTCGTCCCGATCTTGAGCGCGCGACCGTCGAGTTGATGTCAAGATTGGCGTTACAGTTGCCGGAAGATCGTCGTGGCGTTTATGCTGACCAAATCCCCCCGCGTTTCGAAATGACCAAGACGGTTGCCTCTCCGCCATCTTTGGATTCAAACCACGCGGGAAACCAGACGAATTATTCGGTGCCGTCAGGCAGAGAATCGGCGTAAATCTGATATGTGTGGCATCGTAGGTTACGCCGGTTACGGCGACGCAAAGACATTCCTGCTCCGCGCGTTGAACAATCTGGAGTACCGTGGATACGACAGCGCTGGGATCGCCGCGATCAACGGCCATGGCATAACCACAATCAAGCGCGCCGGCCGCGTCTCGGCTCTCGAAGAGACGATTAATGGGCAGTTCGGGCAAGCGACCACTGGAATAGCCCACACCCGTTGGGCGACCCACGGCTCGCCAACCGATGTCAACGCGCATCCGCACGTCAGCTACGATGGCAAAGTCGCAATCGCTCATAACGGAATAATCGAAAACCACACCGAATTGCGACGCAGCCTAACCGCAGCCGGAATCGAGTTCAAATCTGAGACCGATTCCGAGGCGATCGCGCACATGATCGCGCGTCACATGGATGATGGTGATTCGCTTTTGGAGGCAACCCAAAGAGCGGGAAATGAACTCGAAGGATTGTCCGTCATACTCGCCATCTCTTCAAGCGAACCAGATGCAATCGTGGGAATTCGGATCGGTTACGCGGGGAGCCTGATTCTTGGCGAAGCCAACGGTGCACGGATTTTGGCGAGCAACACCATGGCGATGCCGACCGAAGTTACCGCGGTAACCCACATTGACCATTGCGAAGCCGTCCGCATCACTCGGGACCGCGCTGAGATAGCCGATGTAATTGGATCGACGGTGGTCAAACCGCACGTTCCGTTGCAACCAGAGAACCGCATCACGGAAATCGGCGAATACGAACACTTCATGCGGAAAGAGATATCGGAGCAAGCTGCTGCGGTCCAGGGCGCGATGAGGGGGCGGATAGATTTCAGTAAACCGCGCATCGATATCCCAGAGATTGATCGTATCCCGAACGAACTCGATCGCATCATCCTCGCGGGCATGGGCACCTCGCATTTCGCCGCCATGGCGGGTTCCCGTTGGATTGAGCGATTGGCTGAGATTCCTACGACCGTTGAATATGCCGGTGAACTGGCGGATCGCGAACCGGTCATCGGTCGGCGCGACCTTTTGATCGCGGTAACCCAGTCCGGTGAAACTTACGACACGCTTACCGCGATCGAAACGGCGAAACGTAAGGGCAGCGCAGTCTGTGTCGTAACCGCCAGTGTCCAAAGCGAAGCGACGCGGATGGCTGATCTCGCGATCGACATCGGCGCTGGCGCGGAAGTTGCAGTTCCATCCACAAAGACGTTTATCAATAGCATGCTAGTGCTCTACATGATGGGGCTTCAAATCGGAAGCGACAGAGGAAAGCTCAGTCAGTTGGAATTTGAACGACAGATCGAATCGATCGTCGCGTTGCCACGTGCCATTAACCGCACGATTGGACAAGAATCCGATATCAAAGAGCTTGCCTACAACCGTTTCAACGATGTTAATAACCTGCTGATACTCGGGCGCGGCGACCTCTACCCGATCGCTTTGGAAGGTGCGTTGAAGATGAAGGAGACGGCGTACGTCCACGCCGAGGGGTGTTCAGCATCTGAAATGAAGCACGGAATCAATGCGCTCATCGAACCCGCCACGCCGACCATTGTGCTGATTCCGAAGAATGGTGAGTTGAGGACGAAGATGTTGACAAGCATCTACGAAGTGCAGAGTCGGGGTGGTGAGGTGATAGCGATCGCTCACGAAATGGATTTCGAAGTCGAGGAATTAGCCGACCGCATGATCCCCATCGCATCAAATGACGAGGAACATTTCCCGTTCCTAATGACGATTCCATTGCAACAGTTGGCGTATCACACGGCGCTAGCGCGTGGCATCGACCCCGACCGACCTCGTAATTTGGCCAAAACCGTCACGGTCGCATGAGCGAAAAGATCAAAGCGACACACTCATTCGTCCGCGAACGCATCGAACAGCGCGAAGAGGCGTTGTCGCCGTATGCGACCCGATCGAAATTCGCTACGCGTCAACGTGACGAAGAACCTTCGCCGATTCGCGCGGCCTTCCAACGCGACCGCGATCGCGTCGTTCACTCCAACTCCTTCAGACGTCTGAAACACAAGAGCCAAGTGTTAGTGAACCCGCAAGGCGATCACTTCACAACTCGGATGACTCACGTCTTGCAGGTATCGCAGGTTGGACGCACCATCGCCCGGGCGCTAAACCTCAACGAAGACCTCGTTGAGGCCGCTGCTCTTGCACATGACGTTGGGCATACTCCCTTTGGACACATCGGCGAACGCGTTCTGAATGAAAGATTGCCGGACGGATTTACCCATGCCGCACAAGGGGTTCGGACGCTCACAATTCTCGAAAAACACGGCGAAGGCCTGAACCTTACAGATGCTGTAGTGGAGGCGGTAAAGAGACATTCCAAACCCGAAGGCAAGTTCATCGCCGCTGATGCAGTCGAGGGTATGTCACTGGAGGCGCAGATCGTGCGCATCTCTGATGCTATTGCGTACTTGGCCCACGATCTAGCCGATGCTGAAAGAGACGGCACGCTCGAAACGAAGGATGTGCCGACCGAAATCCGTGATGCGTTAGGAGACGCTCATTCCACGCGACTCAACGCCATGGTATGTGACGTAATTGACGCTTCTTGGGATTGCGCCAGCGCCAGCGGCGACCAGAACGTTCAGCCGTGGATCAGGATGACCGACGCCATGGGAGACGTCACAACGAAACTCCGCAACTTTATGTTTGAGCGGGTCTATCACCCGGCTTCGGCATCTCCCGAGGGTGTCCGTGCGCGCAACGCCGTCGAATTACTCCACGACTACTACAGCGGACATTTGGACGACGTTCCCGGTTGGATGCGAGTGATCTCGATCGAGCCGGAATACGCGGCCGCGGATTTCGTTAGCGGAATGACCGATTCGTTCGCCGTGATGACCCTTGAACGCATAGCACCCGGGAGTACCGAGGGGCTGTATCAAGGTCGAATCTCGGTCCCAATGCACCATTGAGACCCGACACGGGCTAGGACACAGGGTCGTTTTGGCGCGAATGTCGCGGAGTGTTTGCATTCGCCAGATTCTCGTTTATACTTCCGTACGTCCCAAGGTTTTCGGGCGTATCAGGATACGAAGATAACTCGACATTCCGTGTAGTGGGACGTGGTCGGTGTCGGCAGCCAGTTGAATACTGGAAGGGAGAGCAGATGACCTTAGTCGATGAAGTCAAAGCTAGACTGACCATCGTTGATGTTGTGTCTGACTATCTTGCCCTCGACAACCCATCATCTCGCACGCCCAAAGCTCTCTGCCCGTTCCATGAGGAACGAACCCCTTCCTTCAGCATCTCCCCTGAGCATGGAGCGTGGCGATGTTGGGGAGCGTGCGGCGTCGGTGGCGACATGTTCGAGTTCGTTATGCGCCAGGACGGCATCGAATTCAAAGAGGCTTTGGAGAAGCTCGCGCGCAAGGCTGGAATTGACACCGAATTTCGCAACGAGGATCGCGACAATCGTCGCCGAACGAGATCTTCTGCCCTCCACGAAATCAACTCAATTGCGGAACAGTTTTTCACGAGGCAGCTAGAAGGTTCACCGGGCGCTGAAGCGTTGGCGTATCTTGAATCTCGTGGCATCGACGCGTCTGTTGCGCGTGCCCGCGGGATCGGGTTCGCACCCAGTGGTGTCAACTCCCTGCTTCCCTATCTGAAGTCAATTGGGGCCGACAGTCATGCGGTTGTTCAAGCGGGCCTAGTGGTCAAAGGCAACGATGACGCATGGCGAGACATGTTCACCGACCGCATCACGATCTCGATCCGCGACCAACGCGGCAACATCGTCGGCTTCGGCGCCCGCGCGATGGGCGATGCTCAACCGAAATATCTCAACACCCACGAGACATCGATCTTTAGCAAATCGAAGTTGCTGTATGGACTGCACTGGGCCACAGATGCCATCCGAGCATCCGGCAAGGCGATCGTGGTCGAAGGTTACATGGATGTGATCGCGGCCCAAGAACGGGGCTTCAAAAATGTCGTGGCATGCATGGGCACCGCAATCACATCTCAACAGCTTCAATCCGTTTCGACGGTGTTGCCTGATGACGCCGACAACCCATCAACGGTGATTCTCTGTCTAGATGCCGACGAAGCGGGTCAGGCCGCGACTTTAAGAGGCTTGCAGACAGCCATTGCGGAATTCGGACGTTATTCCGCAAGCCGATCCTATAATCGGCGTTCTCCGATCGACATTCGCGTCGCGGGTCCGGTAGTCTCGGACCACGGCGAACCTAAAGATCCCGATGAAGCCATACGCAACAACAGCGCCGAATGGGTCGCGTCGATAGACCAAGCGGATGAAATCATGGATTTCGTTATTCGCGCCAGCATCAGTAGCCACGATACATCGAGCGACAGCGGCCTCGACGCTGCGTTGGTCGAGATTGAGCCGTTCTTTGACAGCATTCCTCCTCACACGATCCGAGAACAACGAAAAATAACCGAACTCGGCGATCGTTTGGGAGTCGATGTCGAAAACATCACGAACGTGTTGACGCGCAAGAGATCGGCGCGGTTACAAACGAGCAACGAACCCCGCGATACACGCACCCCCCGCCAACAACGAACTCGACGTTCCGCGGATGTGCAACCAGGAATACCTGCTATTACGGTTCAAGCTAGTTGGGAGATCGACCTGTTGGCATGCATGGTCCAGCACGAGTACGCCATCGACCACGCGACGGTCGAACCGTACCACTTCACTGATCCGGTCCGGAAGCGTGTTTTCGAGAACCTAAAAGACACCGGCAACGTCGAAGAATACGTCTCAATAATCCAAGGCGATGCTGAAGCGCTGGATCTAGTGGATCGATTGCGTGCTGCGTCGCTTGCGCCATCCGACGAATGGGAAGACGACCAGGCGGCGATAATTCAGATCGCCGAGAACTGTGCAAAAAGAACGCGGCGCGAGTACCTGACGCGCAACAAGAAGAAAGAGGTGCAGCTGGCCAAAGAAAACGGAAACATGATCCGTGATGAGGATATGGTCAAAGCGGTCGAAATCAACCGCGAGATCAGGGAACTGGTGACACCGCAAAATGCGGAGTCAATCTACTAGGAGGCGCTCAAATTGTTTTACGAGAGCGACGAGCTAGAACAAGAGACAGCAACCGGAGCGACGGTTGTGGAGACGGACGACGAAGTCGATGCCGATCCTGCATTTTCCAAAAACGTGCCAAGCACCACGCGCCGATCAAAGGCGCGGCGGCCATTGTCCGATGGCGCCGCACTCGAAAAAGACGAGGACGACGAAGAAAACGTCCCGTCGGATGACGATGAAGACGACGATGAAGATGATGTCGAAGTCGCCGGCGCGACCTTAACTTTCGGCATGCTGGGCGGCGATGACGAAAGCGAGGGATTCGCCAGCGAAGACAACCGGGCGAACATGATCTTGTCCACAGCGCCGCCGTCAAGCACGATTTCAGATCTTGACAGCTGGGATGGATCCGCCGCCGGCGCCAAACAGCGCGCCGAGGTCGTCACGTTGGAAAATGTGGCGGTCGATACTGACCTCACCGATGATCCGGTGCGGATGTATCTGCGCGAGATAGGGCGAGTTGAGTTATTGACAGCCCAGGAAGAACGCGAATTGGCGCGCAACCTCGAACTGAGACGAATCGCGGCAGGCATCGAAACGGACTTCCTCGCGGTACACGAAACCAAACCTTCGGCGACCGAGATCACGATCGAAGCGTTGAAAAGACTTTCCCGGATGCAGATCCCCGCCAAGGCGATGGTTATCTACTCGGGTTTTTGCAACGAGGGAATCTCCGAAATCTTCGGTGTGATCAATCAAGCACTTAAAAATCCCTACCGGATCAGAGACGTCAAATACATATCTGATATCTTCAACTGCTCGCAAGACGAAGCGGTCGAGATTATCAGGAACTTGACTAGACTGCCCGAAGACATTTTCCGAAAGGTCAACACCCCGGAAGCTCGTACAAAGTTCGAAGACCTCTCGGAGATTGCGACAACTGACGCGATCAGAGAAGCATTAGAATGCGATCCTCCATCGGCGAAGATCGTTGAGGACCTCATGGCGCGCATCGAAGACGTGCCCATATCCGAAGTCCTAACCCAACCGAGACTCCTAGAAATCGTTGCCGATCCGTACCGCGTGACGTCCGCGACGCCGATCCGCCAAGCAATGGGCGGTTCTCGAAACGAAGCATTGGAGATCGTCAAGGAGTTAGCGCCCAACTTCGGACACACCGACCTTTCGCTCGATGGAAAAAAGATATTTGATGTCTGGCGCGAGACTTCTCTTGGGGATCGCGTGGAAGCCTTACGAGATGGCTTGAAGTGCTCCGAGAGCTTGGCGGAAAAGCTGCTCGCGGTGGCCGACCCATTCGCAACTACGCATCTCGCCGATATGCTGATGTCGCCGCTCGTGCGAAAGTGCCTCGATGAACCTTACTCGGAAGACAAGATTCGGTATTTGGCTAACCATCTCGATTGCAGCGATGACGAATCGAAAGACGCGATCCGCAATCTATCGCTATTGTCGTTATTGATTGCTAACGAGACGCCGGACGCGATCGAGTGCAATCCGCAACTTTTCGACCTCGAAGAAGCGCTCGACAGCGATGCGATACAAAAACTCTTCTACTACGGCCCGTTACTCGATGCTCATCTAACCACAATACGCAACCGAGGTACAGCATCGGATATCCACATCACCAAAGCTAATCTGCGCCTGGTGGTGTCAGTAGCCAAGAAGTACATGGGTCGCGGGATGAACCTCTTGGACCTAGTCCAAGAAGGCAACATCGGCTTAATTCGGGCGGTTGAGAAATTCGATTACCGCCGCGGCTATAAGTTCTCGACTTATGCGACTTGGTGGATAAGGCAGGCGATCACTCGATCCATCGCCGATCAGGCGCGCACAATCCGCATCCCGGTCCACATGGTCGAGACGATCAACAAGCTCCTTCGAATTAGCCGACGCTTGGTCCAGGAATATGGTCGTGAACCGACGCCTGAAGAGATCGCGGTCCACATGGATACGACGCCACAAAAGGTTAGGGACACCCTGAAGATATCCCTCCAGCCAGTTTCATTGGAAACTCCGATCGGTGACGAAGAAGACTCCACACTTGGCGATTTCATACCGGAAACGAACACCGACGGTCCAATCGAAGAAGCTTCGAACAACCTGATGAAGGAGAGCATCGTCACGGTGCTCGATACATTAGAGGTCCGCGAAAAGCAGGTGATCGAACAACGATTCGGCATGAAGGACGGTAGATCTAAGACCCTTGAGGAGGTCGGTCGGTATTTTGGCGTCACTCGCGAACGCGTGCGACAGATCGAAGCCAAAGCCTTGCGCAAACTGCGACACCCGACTCGTAGCCAGAGCCTACGTGGTTTTTTTGACTAAATGACGCGTACGTCGACTACCGCTCGGTAACAGTTCCGCCGTTGATGTTGATGGCCTGACCAGTGATGTAGCCCGCGCGAGGACTGCAAAGGAATCCGATCAACTCGCCCACTTCTATGTCCTCCGCGGGACGTCCCATCGGTACTTGGGCGGCGCGACTCAACCACTCGTCGCCCCGACCCACAGGGTCCAATCGAGCTGTTTCAGTCATGCCAGGACAGACACAGTTGGCATTGATCTCGTGTTCTGCAAGTTCCTTGGCGAGTGCTTGAGTGAATCCATCGACCGCGAAATTAGCCGCATTGTAGGCTGCCATGCGAGCTGTGCCGCGTTTCCCGGCGGTGGATGAGATATTGACGATACGGCCTCCGTTGCCTTGCTTGATCATTTGTATCGCCGCGGCCTTCGAGCAAAGATAGGTGCCGACCACCTTCACATCCAAAACCGTCTTGAACACATCCTCAGCGACGTCAATCACTGGTACCCGATCTTCACCGTAAGGAGCCGCCGCGTTATTGATGATGATATCGACGCTGCCCAACTCTGTCGCAGTATCGTCGACCAAAGCCTGTACCTGATCCGCCTTTGTGACGTCCATCACGACCGTCTTGGCCTTCACGCCAAAGGAGCGCACCTCATCGGCGGTAGATTCGATGTCGCGCCAACCAGCTTCCCTTTCGTCTGGTGGAAACGTGGAGGGGTCGCGCCCGGTTCCCGTGACTACCACGTCGGCACCCATGCGGGCCAGGACATTTGCGGTGGCACGCCCGATGCCTCGCAACCTGCCGGCGCCAGTTACGATCGCTACTTTGCCGCTCAACTCACGCTCTGAACCTGTCATCTTCATTGCTCCCGGAATTCTCGATTGGGTCTTCTCGCAACCGCTCGGGAGCAATTGTACGGAGTGATAGTTCCGACTGGAGGGTTCAGGCGCAAAGCCTTGCGCGCCCACGGTCGCGAACTCAGCGTCACGCGCCTGGCGAACCGAGCGTTACTGGGATCTCCATTATTTGGGCAGTATCGCCGGCGCCCCGCACCGTTGTCACAACGACTTCGGTACCGTCGGGGTGCGTGCGCAGGAATTCCGTGAAATCTGTGATCCCGCGAATCGGAGTGTCGTCGATGTTTACGATGATGTCGTCCACTTTGAAGTCGGCTGCGGCCGGCGAATCGGGATCCACATATCGCACACCTAGACCCTCACTTACCGGTAACGCCCTCTGGAATGCGAGATATGGTGTCACATCGACCCCGCCGACCCCGAGATACCCAGGTTCTTGCCGTTCACCCAATACGACCAACCGGTTGGCGCCCTCCAAAACCGTATTGATTTCGAGCGCGAAATTAGCGCCTTGCCCGACGTCAATGGTTCCCACGTTTAGTCCCACCACTTCGCCGGCCGAATTAACCAAAGCGCCTCCACTGCTGCCTACATTGATCGCCGCGTCGGTCTGTATCAAACCCTCGAAAACGTTTCCATTCGGGTCTGCGACTGTGCGATCCAACGCGCTGATGACACCCCGACTAACACTCGCCCCGCCGCTCAGCCCAAACGCGTGACCGATTGCCACCACATCTTCACCGACCCGCAACGCATCAGAGTCTCCGAAATCAGCCGGAACTAGGTCACGGGAATCCACGGCAAGCACCGCAATGTCGAGCAAACGGTCTTCTCGCATTAGAGACGCGCCTAATTCTTCGCCGGAAGCAAGAATCACACTAATATCGTCCGCACCTTCTACGATGTGCCAGTTGGTAATGATCGTGCCATCGGATCCGAGCACGATGCCAGTTCCACTGCCGATTCCGTCGCCGCGGCGAATTGAGATTTGGACGATCGATGGAATGGTCGCTTCAACCACTTGGGGAACCCACGGTTCGGCGATGTGGGTGGCAGGTACAGGGTCGGTTTTACCGACGACGGTACCGTCCTCCGAAATGGGCGATGTATCACAACCAGACGCAACGAGGGCGATCAACAACGCCCCGCTCGCCATCCACGCCGCCCTCGACTTGATGCGATCTTTCAATCTCACTGCCTCCCTCCGAATCGCTTGCGTAAGTGGAAGAAGATGCCTGATTCGGATTATACTCGCGGCACATTCCAGCCCCGATTGAAATGAGTTACGGAGAAAATACATCCCGGATGCAGAAAATTACGTATCTCTTTCATCGTCGACCTTCGCTCGTGTCGAGAATGAAGCCCGCGTCAAAACGTTAAAATGGTATGTTGCACCTCGCAATCTCGTCCAACTATCGCAGTTACGATCAAATTTGAAATCTGATCACCGAAGCCTTGGCAGTTGGCAGCCCTATCGTGGGTTTGGAGGAAATTCCCGCTGAATTTCGTCAGATTCACACTACGCAGGCTTTCGGGCGAAGCGACACTTCTGATCGGGGCGTTTGTTGGTTCTCTAATTACGGCAACGGTGATAGCTGGCGCCCCAGTTTATCTTCGCACCTTGGAACAGGCCGGTGTTGAAGACACCATCGAATCCGTTAGCACGACGTACCAGCATCTGCAAATAAACACGTCGTGGCTACCGCTTGAGGCAGGTAAATCCATTGAAGCCAACGAAGTCATCGCGGCCGCACAAGAGGAATACCTTGACGGTGCCATCACTGGCAGCACCGCGCTCATAAAAGCTCGTCGAGCTAACTGGGGCAAAGAAGGCGAAGGGCTCAGAAGGCACAACGAAGCGTCGCGGGCAATGTTCCTTTCGGTCACCGGCGTCAATGAGCGCATCGTTTATATCGTTGGTCAGGCGCCCTCCGGTCACGTGTACTACGAAGACGGTATACCGACGGTCGAAGCAGCGTTGGTTTGGGACCGCGCTTCACGGTTCGACATCCGCGTCGGGGACGTAATCGACACTGTGCCAGAGGTGCGTGGCATCGGCCTGGTGAAGGTCCATATCACGGGCATTTTCACGGTCTCCGACGCTTCAGACGAATTTTGGGTCGGGCTGTCTGATCCGATCGTGCGTCCGTTGCCGATTGTTGATGGGCGTGAGAGTCCGATTGTCCTGCTCATCGAGCCCTCCGTGATGTTGGACACCATCGCTGAGGCCAACGCTGGGCTCCCCGCCAATTTCGGGTGGCACCTTTTTGTCAACAGCGATTACTTCAAGGAGTTGACGCTCAATGAAGCGATCGAGCGGTTGACGGATTTTGAAGACCGAATCGCCATTGAAATCACGCGCGCCGACGTGTTGACCGTCCTCGAAACGCGTCTCCAATCATTGCAACGCCGGATGTTATTCGCCCGCATTCCCATGTTGCTTCTGGCGGCGCTAGCTATCACATCGATCGCTTACTACCTGTTCATGGTGGCCGGTATCATTGCAAGGCGTCGAGCGTCCGAAACATCTAGGCTCCGGAGCCGCGGCATCACCGTCCTCCAAGTCATCCGTTCATACGCTATCGAAAGCGTCATCATCGCCGGCGTACCGGCCCTCATCGCGCCACTCATCGGCATCGGACTGGTCGCGACACTTGGTTTGCTTCCCGCCTATCGTAGCGTCTCTGATTCGCTATTCTTAAGCGTCGAATTCGCATGGCAGTCGTGGATCTGGTCTATCGGCGCTGGGCTCGCCGTTTTCGCTATCTTGCTGCTGCCCGCCATATTGGGTACCCGACGCGGGATTATCGACCAATTCCAATCCGAAGCAAGACCCGATCAACCTCCATTCTTCCAACGCTATTACCTCGATCTCATCTTCCTAGTTATCGGTTCGCTGGTCTGGTGGGAACTCACCACCCGCGGCTCAGTCATCGCATCGACTCGCGAAGGCGAAAATTCGGCGGATATCACGCTGCTCTTTTCACCAGCGATATTCCTACTAGTCGTGTCATTGCTGTTCATGCGGCTCTTCCCGATTTTGGCGCAAATTGTCGCGTTTATCGGTGCACGATTGCCTTCGGTTGAAGTCACTCTAGGCCTATGGCGATTGCGTCGCAGCCCTTACTGGTACGTGTGGCCCGTGCTGTTGTTGGTTTTGGTCTCCGGGCTCGGTGTCGTGTCGGGTACGCTCGCATCCACATTGGCCCGCAGCACAGAAGAGCAGATTCTTTACGAATCCGGAGCCGATTTCCGGTTTATCCCTAATACGGCGCCAAGTTCAGAACTGGTCGCGCAGTCGCGGGAAATCGACGGCGTGATCAACGCCACGGAAGCATTTCGCGCTTCCGGTCGATTCGGCACCACGTCTCTGGGTTTTCCATTCAACTTACTCGCCGTCGACTCCCATCGTTTCGCCGAAACCGCGTGGTTCCGGGACGACTTCTCAGAAACCGAGTTCCAAGAACTGACATCCAAAATCGCTGTTGATGTGAAACCCGAACCGATCTATCTCCCCGCCGACACGATCAAACTCGGTGCGTGGGCAAAGTCGGAGCCCCGGGTAGAAAACCTCTTCCTATGGTTAGTGATCAAAGATGCCAAGGGACGCTCGCGGACCGTTACTCTGGGTCAGATCGAAAGTGAATGGACACATCAGACGGCCGAAATGTCTAGCCCTCTCACAGATTCGGCCGAGCTAGTTTCGGTGCAGACCTTCATGCAAGCAGGCCCCGACGGCGCGGTCCCGACTGTCGCGTACTTCGACGATGTCTACGCCGAGAATAGCCTTGGTGAACGCACCGTCCTCGTCGACTTCGATCAATTCGGCGAGTGGACAGGTATGCCTACATCAAATGGCCTCGATGTCATCTTTGGCATCGCCGACGAACCGCCTGGACTCACAGTTGAAGTCCCGGGAGACTCGGGCGCTTCAGTTGCCCGAGTCGAGATGGACCGAGGAAACGATCAAGGCGTCCGTGGCATCTATCGCACCGCGACCGGCGAGCCACTGCCTGTCATCGCCAGCGACGCATTCCAATTCGAAACCAACACCGGTGTGGGCTCACAGTTCATCGTTCAGATCAATGGCGGATACGTGCCGGTCGAAATCAAAGACACCGTCGCGTTTTTCCCGACCTTAGACCCGGACCGAGCGCCGTTCCTAGTCGCCAATGTCGACTCGACGATAGACTTCCTCGAATTGCGAGGCCTGACCGCTCAACGTGCCAACGAGGTCTTCGTATCCATCGACCCCGACATGCACGACTCCGTACTCCGTGAGATGCGGGACCTATTAGGTTTCAGCACCTACACCGACCGAGCAACTCTATTGGAGGCATCGACCGTCGATCCGCTGGTGGTAGCCGGGTGGCGTGGAATCAGCATTGTCTCGATCGTGATGGCCGGCATCGCCGCGGCGTTCGGGTATCTAACCTATCTCGCCGCTCACGAAGTTCGAACTCGCCGTGAATCGGCACTTCTGTCGGCGATGGGGATGAAATCAACCTCATTCGGCCGGTTGGTAATGATCGAACACGCATTGGTCGTGTTACTTGGCATCGGCATCGGTGTCGTCAGCGGGTGGTATGTAAGCCGGATAGCCGTCAGTAGCCTGACATTCACCCAGTCTGGCGGAGAACTCCTACCGCCGTTTGTGATGCAGACCAATTGGATACCGGTCGCCGCTCTCGCAACCGTGATTATTGGATCGACACTGATCGCCGTATACCGCATCATGCGGCAGTACCGTTCATTGCCCATACACGAACTCACACGCGACGCCAACTGAAACCTCGAAGATGCGCAACACGGTACAGCTCATGCTCAAACGGACAATCGCCAACTGGCGATTGCTCTCCGCTGTCATCATCGGCTCGGTCCTCGCCGGAACGATTATGTCCGCGACCGTCGTCTACTTCGAGTCGCTGCGGGACATCGCCCTCCAGAAGGAGTTGGCAGACCAGAACCCATCTGACCTAGACATCCTGATCGAAGCCGATCAAACGCCGATCAACAACGAAACGCACGCCGAAATCACCAGTTCCATGGAATCGTTGTTGCTCGGGCGAATGGGGCAGTTCACTACCGATTACGAACGCGCGATGCGAAGTTGGACGTTCTTCGTCGATGAACCGCCGGAGCTCGTCCCCTTGGGCGAATGTCCATGTCGGCCAACCGTCGCGGAGCCAGACGCATTCACCTCAGATGAACAACCCCTCATCGAGTGCGATTGCCGTCGAATTCAGTGTATGACAGTGCCCGATGATCCACACGTCATCGATGTCGTGGAGGGGCGTTACCCGGAGATTGATGCACAGCCGTCGCCCGGCTCTGATCTAACCGTCGAAGCCTTGCTAGACGAAGAAGCGGTCGAAGAATTCGGACTGCAGTTGGGCGACGTAATCCCAGCTCGTCCACACTGGGACGAGGAGCAGATCAACGTCAACATCCGATTGACCGGCATATATCGGCGGACACATCCAGACGCTCCCGAATGGCGCATCTTCGACCAAGCATTCGGCTCTCGCAGCAACACGTTGCAGATTGCACAGTTCGTGTTGCCGCAGCAATCGATGCTCGAAGCTTTGGGCGTCTACTTCCCGAACATGGGAGCCGAGTATGCATGGTTCCTAGACGTTGAGCCGACTTCAATTCGCGCTACCGACACTCAACTAATCCGCCAAACGCTCGAACTAACCGCAAATGAACTCCGTTCGCAGGTAGACGGCTTCGTTCTGGATACCGAACTCGACAAGACACTCCTCCGTTACGAGGTTGAATTGTTCTTCAATCGTCTGCCGATGTTCATCGTACTCATCCTCATCGTCCTAGTCGTCGTTTACTACACCGCAACGCTCGCAGGGCTCCTCATCGAAGCCCAATCAGCAGACGTTGCGCTGCTCAGAGGTCGCGGCACCACGTCCCGACAGCTTTTATTGATGTTCGCTGTGGAAACGTTCATCATCGCCGCTTTCGCCATCGTGGCCGGACCCTTCCTTGCCACTTGGGGCGTCTCATTCTTGGGTACTTTGCCCTTCTTCGGCGAACTCAACGGCGGCGAGGCATTACCCGTAAACCTGACGCGCAGCGTCTACGTTATGGCGGGAATCGGTGCCGTCATGATCGTCATCGCGCTGATGATTCCCGCAATGCGCGTCACCCAACAAGGGGTCCTAACCGAGCGCGCCGGACGAACTAGACCGCAACGACTCGCGTTCATCCAGCGTTACTACCTCGATCTGGGCTTCCTCGCAGTCGTACTATTCCTCTTCTGGCAACTGACTCGCCAAGGCTCATTCGTAGCAACCAATCTCTTCGGCGAGAATACGGTAAACCAGGTAATCTTGGCGGTTCCCGCCCTGTTCCTCGTCGCCGCCGGCGTCGTTTTACTTCGCGTCTTCCCGATGATGATGGATCTTTTGGGGCGGGTTTTGACAACCGGGATCGCATCTCGGATCATATCGCCAGCGGTGGTGCTCGGCATCTGGCAGATGGCGCGTAACCCGGCGCACTATTCCAGAGTTTCACTCCTGCTGATCTTGACCGCCGGATTGGGAGTTTTTGCCGCCAGCTTCGCCGCCACGCTTGAACGAAGCGCACACGACCAGATCCTTTACGGGACTGGTGGTGACATCCGCGTCCCGGGAATCTCGAATCGGCCTGGAGGTCGTTCGTTTAACCTCGAAGAAGACCTCCTCGACGTAAAAGGCATCGAAGACGCCAGCGTCATCTACCGACTGCGTGGTTCGATAACTGCCGGCTTCAACTTCGACCAATTCTCAGTCCTCGCCGTTGACCCAGATAAGATTGACGACATTGCTTGGCACCGTCGAGACTTCTCTAGAAATGGCTACGAGGAGACCTTCCAAGCCATCGCGTTCGAATCGGACGAGGGTATTCCGCTTCCCGAAGATGCCCGTTTCCTGACCGCCCGCGTCAAACCGCTATTCCCAATGCCTGAAGTCCGGTTCGTCGCTCGCCTCAGCGACGCCAACGACCGGTTTTACAGCATCGACCTCGGAACCCTCTTGCCGGAAGCGCGTTCTCGCCAGCGATTCCCCTGCGCGCTCGAGTTCGCGGACCCCGAGAACGATGAACTTCCTCTACCGTCTTGGTGCCGGATCGGTACATCTCTGCAACCTGCACCATTCGGGCGCGAACGCGTGCTACTTCCAATTGGGCCTTTGAAACTGCATTCCATCGGGGTTGCAACTTTTGATGGTGGACTCCGCAGCGGTGCATTCGACATCGATGACATCTCCACGATTAGCAACGACGGCACCAAAATGCATCGCATCGAGTTTTTCGACGGGCAATCCGACTACACCTGGAATCTGATGCGACCCACGCAGGAATCGTTCGCCGACACGTTCGATCCCTCGCCGCTTCCCGCTGATGAAGCAGAAAACCTCGGCATCATGCGAGTCCGATGGGCGGCCGGACAGCTAAACGAGTTTCGAGGCATCTCTTCCGGCAACACCATTGAGAACATCCCGGTCCTGGCCAGTGAGAGCTTGCTCGACAAGATCGGTGCCCGGGTAGGGGAGACCATAAATGTGTCTATCGACAGCGAGCGAACTTCCCTCGATGTCGTTGACATCATCGACTACTTCCCGACCCTGAATCCGGAGGAGAGCAGCTTCGTCATCATGGACTACGAAGCGGCGCACACTCTCGTTAATGCCCGTCGATACAGCGGCGAACGCGTCGCCAACGAAGCCTGGTTGAGCACCGAGGCCGGGACGCCGTCGATCGAGCAGCTCGAGATCATGAAAGAGGAAGCCGATGGGGCGAGACTTCGCTACACGGCGACATCAAGCGTTCAGCGCAACATCGAACTTCTGCGCCTAAGATCTGGTCCGATCGCCGACCGTCTCGCGCTTTTGGCCGGTGTAAGCGTTGACCCTCTAGTGTCCGAAGGTTGGAGAGCGCTTCTCGGTGTCGCATTCGTGACCGTGCTCATCGTCAGTGCAATCGGATTCGTCGTCCACACTCGCGTCGCGTTCCGCCGCCGTCTCGCTGAGTTCGCCCTCCTGCGGACAATTGGCCTCTCGATGCGTCAACTGCTGATGCTCATCCTCATCGAACAGCTAATCGTCATCGGCGTCGCAATATCCATCGGCATCTTTATGGGAACCCGACTCGGCGACACCATCATTCCGTACCTCGCCCGGTCTGGTCAAGACGCCAACGTCGTGCCGCCCATGACGCTTGAAATATACTGGACGGGGTTCGCGACAACATTCGGCCTGCTCGCGGTCGTCTTCGCGATAGTCATTGCAGTCAGTCTTATTTCCGTCTACAACATGGCCATCCACCGTGTCATGCGCATCGGGGAAGCATAGGACTCAATCACATCCGGGAGTTACAAGACTTGGAAGCGACGACACCCCACGAGTACATAACCTGTAGCGGCCTCTACAAAATCTACAAAGCCGCCGGATTAGAGGTCGTCGCTCTCAGAGGGCTTGAATTGACTGTCTACGATGGCGAGATTATCGCTATCGTCGGAGCCTCCGGTTCCGGTAAATCGACTCTCCTAAACATCCTTGCCGGTTACGACTCGCCCTCCGCCGGTACCGCGCGCGTCGGTGAATACGATCTTCTGCATATGACCAACAAGGAGGTCGTGAGCTATCGCCGCCACGAAGTCGGATTCATCTGGCAGGAGACGTCGCGTAATCTCTTCCCGTATCTGACCTCAGCCGAAAACGTCGAGTTGCCGATGGTACTCACCGGCGTTTCTCAAACGGCACGAACCGAGCGCGCCAAAGAGCTCCTCGAAATCGTCGGGCTTGGTCATCGCCTCGGACACAAACCCGAGCAGCTTTCCGGCGGTGAACAGCAACGCGTCGCCATCGCCGTAAGCCTCGCAAACCAACCGCCGTTGCTACTCGCCGACGAACCCACAGGAGAGTTGGATGACCTCACTGGACAGGAGATCCTGGATCTCTTCAACGAGGTCAACCAACAACTCGGTACCACGATCGTCATCGTGACCCACGACCCCGCGGTCGCCACGAGCGTTGGGCGTGCGATAACCATCCGAGACGGCAAGACCAGCACCGAGACTACCCGCACCATCTCGTTCCAACGTCGGGTAGGCGGGTCGGCGTCCGACACCGAAGAGTTCCTCATCGTAGATTCGACCGGTGCCGTCCAGATCCCACGAGAAATGCTCGACCAACTAGACATCAACCGCCGCGTACGAGTTGGTGTCAATGAAGGAAAGGTGACGCTTGAATCAGGAGAATGAACACAGCAACGGCGCCCCGACCATCGAGGCTGTGGAAATCACCCGCACCTTTCAACTCGCGGGCGAAGACGTCGTTGCGGTTAAGCAATTGACCTTCAACGTCCACCACGGACAGTTCGTCGCCCTTGTAGGTCGTTCCGGCTCCGGCAAGACGACCCTGCTAAACCTTTTAGGCGGCCTTGACCACCCGACCACCGGGCAGGTACTTTTTGAAGGCCGAGATATGGCCAAATTCACCGAGAAAGACTTCATCGAACTGCGTCGAAACCGCATCGGCATCGTCTTCCAATCCTTCGCGCTACTTCCATTGCTCTCCGCGTATGAGAATGTAGAACTCCCAATGCGTATCGCTGGCCTATCCGCACGCGAACGCTCCGAACGAACCAACGACGCCCTCGAAATGGTCGCGCTGACCCGTCGGGCCCGGCATCGCCCCTACGAACTATCCGGTGGCGAGCAGCAACGCGTATCCATCGCTCGCGCCATCGCAATGCGACCTGACATCGTCCTCGCCGACGAACCCACCGGCGAACTCGACTCCAACAATGCCCAGTCTATTTTCGGCCTCTTCCGCGAGATGGTCACCGACCAGGGCATGTCTGTCGTGGCCACCACCCACGACCACACCCTCCTAGACATGGCCGACCGTATCTACACTATGCAAGATGGAGAGATGCAGATCACTGAGGATCGATTGAACTGAGATATCTGGACCAACTTGCCGTTTGCTGTAGTCTTGACGAGACGAGAGACCAGCCAAGGATTTCCGACCATGTCTGATACTCGCCCCAATTCGCTCGAACGTCTCCGACAGGTCGATCCAAAACTCTTAGAAGAAGCCGAAGCTCGCTCTAATCGTGCTCTGACGCGTTTGCAAATCCTTGCAGAACGCCTAGTTCAAAAAGCTCTTCAATCCTCCGAACTTGATCGGGAAAACTCTTAGAAGAAGCCTTCCAACGAAACGGTTGTATCCGGGGATCGGTTCAATATCGTTCCCGCAAGCCATCCCGTCATTCCCGCGGACGCGGGAATCCAGAGTAAAGCAAAGCACGCCGATTACACACGCGCTTTTGAACTAGGATGGGAATGATCCCCACCGCCCCCTGGATTCCCGCGCACGCGGGAATGACGGAAAGAGAGGCGGGAATGACGTTACTTATCTACCCACCCCGAGGGGAAGGTTGGGTTATCCCTTCGCCCGCAACAGCGCCGTCAACATCTCCCTTAACGATCGCGGCGATGCCACCGCAACCCGAGCCGCGGATGTGCCCGACCCGATCTTCACCGTGTGCACGTTCGCATCGACGTGCACAAATAGATCCTCGTCGGTCCGGTCGTCGCCGGTTGCCATCTCAAAATCGAACGGACCGAACTGGTTGACGACCAGATCGTAGGCGCGAGCCTTGGTCAGTCCTTGTTGCCGAATCTCAATGACCTTCGCGCCGTGCATCACTTGCACCGGTTGCCCTCGCAAGGTGTTCTCCAACAATGACACCAGCTCTAATGCCTGCCAGTTGCCGAGCGCCTCCTCGGTCTGGCGATAGTGCCACACCAACGCAGTATCCTTCTCCTCGATGCGCGAGCCCGGCGTTCGACCCACATAGTCATCCAATAAACCCGAAACATCTGATTTCCAGCTCGTGTCCAAAACCCCTAATAACTGCCACCGATCCTCATCTGCCGCCTTCATCCAAGCCCCGTGTTCAGCAATCAGATCAATCGGATAATCACCAAACCAATCCCCGAGAGTCTGATGGTCGCGCCCGCTGTTAATGAAGACTATTACATCCTCGCGTTGACCATAGTTGCTCAAGATTTCAAGTATCTCGTCAGTAGGCGTGGCGTCTTCGTAGCGATCGGAGAACTCGCGTAGCGAGCCGTCGTAGTCCAGCATCACCAGCGAAGCCTCGGCCGTCTTGAAGTCCGCCGCCAGAGACTCGGCAAGCACCGATGATGTCAGCATCGGAGGGACGCCTGCCGGCACCGCGTCGGTATCCTCCAATGAAGTCATAAAGTCTCTGACCCAACGGTGCACGTCGTTCTGGATCACCCGACTGCGCATCGGCATCATGCGCTCGTTCCGCTCTCCAAAGCTCATCTCCAGCGCGCGTTCCAATTGGTCAGCAGTCCCTTCAATATCCCACGGGTTGACACGCAACGCCTCTCCTAACTCACTGACTGCCCCGGCAAATTCGCTAATCACCAGAGTTCCGCCACCGTCGTCGCGACACACAACATACTCTTTCGCAACCAAGTTCAACCCATCGCGTACCGGCGACACAAAACACACGTCGGCGACGCGATACAGCGCACATAGTTCTTCTGGGGTAACCGTCTGGTAGAGATAGTTGATCGGGCTCAGCATGGGAGAACCATGGATCCCGTTGATTTCGCTTACCCGTCGCTCAACTTCGTTCTTGAGGTTTTGGTACGTTTCTACACCCAGACGCGTCGGAACCGCGAGTTGCAGGAACAACACCCGTTCTGCCCAACGCGGCGACCGTTCCAGAAGCCGTTCAAACGCTTGGAGTTTCAGCAACAGACCCTTCGTGTAATCGAGTCGATCGATACCAAGAATCACCTGCCGATCGCCAATGTTGCGCTTCAATTGCGTAAGGAATCGCTCGGCCTCCTGAGAATATGCCGTAGTGATGAATTCTTGCGTATCGATACCCAGAGGATGAGCCTCAACCCGAACATTGTGGTCTCGCATTCTTACCGCGCCCGACTGAGACTCGATACCCAAGATTCGCCGCACGCTACGCAAGTAGTTGTAGGCGTAGTCATACGTGTGCATCCCGATCAGGTCTGCGCCAAGCAATCCCCGCAAAATCTCGACCCGCTGAGGGAGAATCCGGAACGTTTCATTCGCCGGAAATGGGATGTGCAAGAAGAACCCGATGTGCACGTCCAATCCGCGGTCGCGCAACATCCTCGGCAGCAGCATCAAGTGGTAATCGTGCACCCACACCGCGTCCCCGGGTTCAGTCAATTCACAAATCACGTCCGCGAATCGCTGATTAACCCGCTTGTAAGCCTCAAACTGTTCCGGAACGTACGAACCAAACTCCGTGAAGTAGTGGAAAAGCGGCCATATCGCATCGTTCGCATAGCCGTCGTAGTAGTCAACGTAATCCTGAGGATCGAGATCTACCGGCACCAAATTCCGTTCTGCGAGCTGCCCTTTAATTTCATCGCTCGGTTCCGCACCCGGATAGCCGACCCAAAGGCCGTCGGAACTTTCATGCAGAGGTCGCAACCCGGTGACTAACCCGCCGGAACTGTCGTTGAGGAACTGTTCTCCGGTCGCCGGATCGACGCCGATAGTAACCGGTAGCCGATTCGATACTAGAATCGGGCGCCTCAACGTGCCTTCTTGTGTCCCTGCCATTCGATCAACCGCCCGATATCGCCGGCACGAAATGCACCTCGGTATCTGGTTCGAGCGGTTGCAACAACCCCTGACGAGTGGCCGCG
This sequence comes from Dehalococcoidia bacterium, assembly GCA_965232825.1. Lineage (GTDB taxonomy): Bacteria > Chloroflexota > Dehalococcoidia > Lucifugimonadales > Lucifugimonadaceae > Bin127. Next base: position 2,542,649 of record OZ247429.1, read on the forward strand.
TATCCGACAACCGCGGCAAGCCCCGGCTTCAAACGACCGTCCTGCAAGAGATGATCCGAAATCCCCGGATACGCCTCTTCAAGGTTGTTGACCATCTCTCCCAACGTCGCGCCCGGTACATCCAACTCGCCTTTGCCGCCCGCGAGCTGCCGCAATTCATACGGTAAAAACACCTTCGCCATGATTCGCGACTCTCCCGACTATGCCTGACTTCACGCTATGCATCCACCGCGCCCGAAATGGACGCGATCGAACTACTCGCGTAATCAGCATACCACTGCCACGTTACGGAACTGTTGCAAGCCAAAATTTGCAACTGCAACCAAACAAAAAAAGTAGGGGCAATCTCAACGATTGCCCCTACAAAACCGTCAGTACCGGTACTACCCGCCGTTCTTCGCGGCTAACGCTTCAAGTATCCGCCCCGGCTTCATCGGCTGCTCCTGCAACCGAACGCCGACGGCGTCGTTGATCGCGTTCGGGATCGCGCCTAGCGGAGGCGCAATCGGAACCTCGCCAACGCCGCGCACGCCGAACGGATGCATCGGGTTCGCAACCTCAACGATGTGCGTCTCCAACATCGGAAGATCAAGCGATGTCGGCATGCGGTAGTCCAAGAAGCTGAAGTTGGCCATCGAGCCATCATCGTTCATGAAGTACTCCTCGTTGAGGGCCCAACCGATGCCTTGGGCAGCACCGCCCTGCATCTGGTTCTCCACGTACGAAGGGTGAACCGCCTTGCCCGCGTCTTGGAACACGCTGTAGCGCACGACATCCGTCTTTCCGGTGTCCGTATCGATCTCGAGGTCGCAGATGTGCAAGCCAAACGCATTGCCCGCGGCCGCCAAATTGACCGACGAAGTCGTCGAGATAGGACCGCCAGTGTCGCCCAAACGTCGCGCCAGGTCTTTGAAGCCCAAATTAAGCTCCGGGTCCGACTTGCTGCTGAATACTCCATCCGAGAAGGCAACATCGTCAAGGTCGATACCCCAGAGGATCGAGGCGCGTCTCCGCATCTCCTCAACCATCTCGGTCGCCGCTTCCCAAGCCGCGTAACCGGTCGCATACGTCACCCGGCTTCCACCGGTAGTCCCGGTGTAGCCAATCTCGTCGGTGCTCGGCACGCTAGGGCTGACATCGTGAGCATCGAGACCCAACACCTCGGCCGCCTGCATCGCGATCGATGCGCGGGAGCCGCCGATGTCTTGTGATCCCTCGTTCATCGCCACCGTGCCGTCGTCCTGCAACATCAGGTCGACCGTGGACTTGCCGCCGCCGTTCATCCAGAAACCCACCGCAACACCGCGTCCGCGCTTCGTGCCCGGCTTGGCATCGCCCAGCGATGAATTCCAGTGATCAGAAGCGCGCGCCTGCTCTAGCATCTCGACCAGACCGATGCGATTGAACATCACACCGTTGCCATTTCGAGAACCCTCAGTCGACGCGTTGTCGAGACGGAACTGCATCTTGTCCCAACCCATCGTGTCGCAGATCTCGTCCACGACGGTCTCAATAGCGAAACAGACTTGGGGTGAGCCCGGGGCGCGGTAGGCTGCCGATTTGGGCTTATTGACAACGACGTCATACGCGTCGATGCGGGAGTGCGGCACGTCGTAAGCTGCACGGATGCAGTTAACACCAGCCCCAACCGCTGAACCGGGATACGCGCCAGCTTCGTACTTAATTGCTGAATCAAAGGCGAGAATCTTCCCTTCCTTCGACACGCCCATCTTCACCCAAACTTTGCCGCCGGGCGCCGGACCGCTAGCCATGAAAATCGCTGGACGATCCATAACCATCTTCACCGGCAATCCGCCTGATTTCCTCGACAAGATCGCCGCGACTGGTGCCAGATACGTCTTCGTCTTGCCACCGAAACCGCCACCAATTTCGACCGATTTCGCGACAACATCAGATTCCGAGAGACCGACCATCGCCGCCGTCTGATCGCGCACGCCGAACATCCCCTGCGTGCTCTCCCAAACCGAGACTTTTCCGTCTTCGTTCCAGATGGCCGTGGCGTTGTGAGGCTCGATATAGCCCTGGTGAACCATCTCCAACGAAACTTCGCGCTCTACCACCAAATCGCAGTCGTTGAAGGCCACATCCGGGTCGCCGAACTGGTGCCGAACCGCGCTCGCCACGTTGGTGTTCGCAACCTCCTGTCCGAAGTGGTTACCTACCAAATCCTCGAGCAGTATCGTCGCATCGTCCGCCATCGCCTCGTCGACATTCCGCACCGGCGGCAACGCTTCGTACTCGACCTTGATCCGGCGCACCGCTTCCGATGCTGTGTTGCGATCAACCGCCGCCACACCAGCGACCACATGCCCTTTGTAAAGCACCTTGTCGGATGCCATCACGTTGTCCTGCGTGCGCCGCAGGTTCAACACCTCTTCGCCCGTCTCGACGTCCATATCCGCCGCCGTCGGGAAATCTTTGTGCGTCGTAACCGCAAAAACCCCGGGCATCGCTTCTGCTTCCGAGGTGTCGATGCTGACGATGCGGGCGTGGACCTGTTCGGTTCGCAGCACATCGCCCCAGATCAATCCCGGCAACTTGACGTCCGCACCATAGATCGCCCGGCCCGTCACCTTTTCAAGTCCGTCGTGACGGATCGGCCGCGTTCCAACGACCGAAAAGTTCTTCTTCTGCTCGAAAGTGGCTACCATGCAGATGGTCCTCCTGCTTTCTAATCTCATACCGTCTAAGCCTGAGCAGGCGCAACGGCTAATTCGCTTGGTTTAGATCACCGGGGTTCGCTACGTGGCTACTAGCCCGACGCGATTTCCAGCCGCGTCTAACCGTCCCACACTGACGTTGCCAGTGAACTCAATTGAATGTTACTGTAAATCCTCCGCTTTCCCCCGTTCGTGAGGGAATTGTTCGGGGTTCTGCCCCGTACTCCTAATACGGGGGACACAGACAGCACCGTAGCTGCACCTACGTCCGCGTCCGAGTCTCTGGAATCAATCCCGCCGGACGAACCAGCAGAACCACCACGATCAGCAACCCGATTACCGCCAATCGCAAGTTCGGATCACCTAGGAATCCAGGTAGGAACTGCGAACTGGAAATCACCGCCCACAACACAAACGCACCCAGTATCGCCCCCCTGTGGTTACCGCTCCCGCCCAAAATCAACATCGACCAGATGATGAACGTCGCAAAAAACGGTTCGAACGCTGCCGGAGTAATCGAGTGCTTCGCGAACGCGTACAACGCACCACCGATGCCCATCAACGCCGCACCATACGCAAATGCCTGCAACTTGAACTGAAACGCATTCTTGCCCACCACCTCCACCGTGTCCTCGTTCTCCCGAATCGCCAATATCACCCGACCCCACGGCGACGCCGCCAAGCGCTGCGACACGAAGTACACGATGACGAGCACGATCAACACCAACGGCAAAAACACGAAATCGTACCAATGCGGATCCACCAAGCCGTCCATCACCCGAGATATCCCATTCAGCCCCCGTGTTCCATCCGCCAACCAGCCCTCATTGGTGAACACCAACCGAACGGTCTCGCCCAGACCCAGCGTAGTGATCGCCAGATAGTCCCCTCGCAATCGGATGGTGACACTCCCGACCAAATAAGCCACCGCCGCACACACCGCCGCCGCGGCTATCAACACCAGCGGAAACCACAAATCGAACCCGATCCGCTCAGAACCCAGCGTAAACGCCAAATTCCCGCCCCACTCGTACCGCTGATACAGGTCTGGATTTGGCGGAGGCATCACCAAAATCGAGGCCGTGTACGCGCCCAACGCGAAGAATGCCGCAATCCCGATGTTGAACAACCCGGTGTGCCCATAATGCACGTTTAATCCGACATTAATAATCGCGTAGATGCCGGCAATGACTAAGAAGCTGCCGATGTGCAGGATTATGCCTTCGAATTCGACCACGGACCCCTAGCTCCTGCTCTGCCCGAACAAACCGTTAGGCCGCACCAACAGCAACACGATGATCGCCGCGAAAAACACGGCCGGCTTGTATGAAGGCTCCAACCAAGCCGTCGATACCTCTCCTACAACCCCAACAAATATCGCCCCCGCAAACGCTCCATAGGGATTACCGATCCCTCCTGCGACCACAGCTGCAAACAATGGTATGAGCAACTTCCAACCCGAAATCGTCAACAGCTGACCCTGGCCCGTCGCAAACAAAATCCCCGCCGCCGCCGCCATTCCACCGCCAAGCACCCAAGTCAGCAGATTTGTCCGCTCAACATCGATGCCAGTGACCCGGGCCAGATCCTCGTTGTCCGCCGCCGCACGCATCGCCTTACCCCACTTCGTCATGTTAAGGAACAGATACGTCGCCAGCGTAAGAACGATCGCCGCCGCCGCCACGAAAATCATGTCCGGCGGCACCCGAACCTGCACATCCTGAAGATGAAACAGGTCTACTGTCCAAATGAAAAACTTCTTCGACACCCGCGGGAAATGCTCCACCTCGGTCCCCCAGATGTACTGGATGAATCCTCGCAGCGCGATCGCCACACCCAACGACGCCAACGCCATTACCCCCGGCAACGCCCCACGCCTCCGCATCGTCCGATAAACCAGTTGATCGACCACCACCGCGAAAACCGCCACGAACGCCACCCCGATCGGCAACGCGATAAACAACGTGTAACTAAACGTGAACGGCCCCACGGAATTCTGACTCCAGACTTCCGGCACCAAGGTTCCGAACACGAAAAGCGCAACGAACGCTCCCAACGTCATGTAGTCCCCGTGAGCAATGTTCGGCAAATGCAGATTCCCATAAACCAACGACAGACCCACCGCACCAAGCGCATACACCGACCCAACCAACAACCCATTCACCGTCAAATCCAACTGCCAAATCAACGCCCATACTGCGAGGGCGAAGACGAAGACCAGCACCGATCGTTCAATAGCCTTGAACCCGCGTTCGCCGACTATCGAGACGACCGCATCGCGCAGCGCATTTGTATTGATGACCATCGATCCAGATATCCCTGATGTGCCCCTTAAATCTCGCTCTCCGCTTCGCCATTCGCCGCACCACTCAAACCCAGGAACACTCGACCTATATCCGGGTTTTTCAGCAACCCGCCAGCCGTGTCCTCCGCAAAATTCCGACCCCGTGCCAAAACGTACGCCCGATCGCTGTGCCGCAACGCCTTGATCGCATTCTGCTCGACCAACAAGATCGAAACCCCAGACTGATTGATCTCCTTGATCTGTACCAACACCTGATCCACGACCTGCGGTGCCAATCCAGCCGTCGGCTCGTCCAACAACAACACCGAAGGCTCAGCCACCAAGGCCCGCGCCAACGCTAACATCTGCCGTTGCCCACCCGAAAGTTGACCCGCCTTGCTGTCCCAACGCTCCCGCAGCAATGGGAACAATTCCTGCACCTGCTCCATCCCACGCCGAATATTGCTCCGCATCGTGAATGCACCCATCTCCACATTCTCCCGCACCGACAACGTCGGAAACACATTCCCCGCCTGCGGCACATATCCGATTCCCATTTCGATCAGCCGGTCGGCACGTTTACCCGTGATCTCATCGCCATGCAATCGAATCGTCCCTGCCGACACATCCGCCAGTCCGAATATCGCCTTGATCGTCGTCGACTTACCCGAACCATTCGGACCGATTATCGTGACCATCTCACCAACACCCACAACAATTGAGATGCCCCGCGTAATCAACGTCGGACCATAACCCGCTTCCAACCCGACAATCTCTAGGGCAGGGGAGAACGCTGCTTCTACAACAGGTTCGCTCATGCCGCGACACCTCCCAGATACGCATCCAACACCCGCCTATCACTCCGAACCTCCTCCGGCGTCCCATTCGCGATCACCTTCCCCTCAGCCATCACAATCACCCGATCAGACATCTCCATGATCAACGGCACATCATGCTCCACAATCACCCACGTAATCCCGCGCTCATCCCGCAATCCCTTAATCGTCTGCGCGATATTACGCATCAACGTCGGGTTAACCCCCGCCGCCGGCTCGTCCAACAACACCAGCTTCGGCGAAGCCATCAACGCCCGACCAATCTCCAGCAGTTTCTTCTGACCCGTAGACAGATTCGCCGCCAATTCCTCCTCAAGATGTGTCAACTGCAAAAGGCCCAAAACCTCTCGCGCCTGCTCACGAATCCGCTCCTCCTGCCTCCTCACAATCCCCGGAGCAAACAAAGACGTGAACATCGCCTCACCCAGCTGACCCTCCGGCACCAATGCCAGATTCTCCAACACCGTCATCCGACCCAACTCACCCGGTATCTGAAACGTCCGAGCCACGCCGCGCCGCGCCACCGAATGTGGGGGAATCCCATCCAATCGCCGGCCATCGAAAAATATCCGACCACTCTGCAACGGGACCATATCCGTTATCAGATTGAACATCGTCGATTTTCCCGCACCATTCGGTCCAATCAACCCCGTGATCGTCCCAGTTTCAACCTCAAACGAGCAGTTGTCGACCGCGCGCAAACCCCCAAACGCGCAAACCGCGTCTTCAACCTGCAGAATTGGCTCTGTCAATCCAGATCCACGCCTTCAAGAGATGCTGGTACAAACTCGTATTCCGGCACACGATCGTCATTCCGGCGAAAGCCGGCGCTTGAGCGGACGGTACGTCCATCCAGACGGGTGGGGCAACGGGAATGCAAACAATCCTCCACACATACAGCATCTTCTATACTTTCGCAATCAGATTATACAGCCGCAATATCCGAACTGATACCACATCGCAATCACGCCGCGATACCGCCAAAACCCCCATCTGAACCCCCACCGAGAGCATCACGATGACCAGCAAAAACGGCAGCAACAAAACCTCCGATCTCACACCCGAAGATGTCCTCGGTACCCAACAATCCGCCGAGCTCCGAGAGATCCGCACCAAAACCGACGGCCCCGCAGGCATCGTCCCATTTACCGCCGACTTCCTAACCAATAGCCCCAGCGGCGACCACTTCGGAATGTCACAGAACGCCGGCATGGGTTGGAACCCCGCAGAACTCATGCGCAAGCAGTTCATCATCCTCGCAACCGCCGGCGGACTGCGCGAGGAAGACGGCACACCAGTCGCCCTCGGACTCCACACCGGACACTTCGAACTCGCCTCAATGGTCAAAGCCGCCGCCAACGAGTTCGACCGTCTCAACGGCCTGCCATTCGCCACCTTCTGCTCCGACCCCTGCGACGGACGCACCCAAGGCACCACCGGCATGATGGACTCCCTCCCATACCGCAACGACGCCGCCCAAGTCTTCCGCCGCCAAGCCAGGTCGCTACCAACCGCCCGCGGGGTAATGGGCGTCGCATCCTGCGACAAAGGCCTCCCCGCAATGATGATGGCCCTCGCCGGACTCCGCGACAAGCCCGTCGTCATCGTCCCCGGCGGCGTAACCCTCGCCCCCAAATCCGGTGAAGACGCCGGTATGATCCAATCCATCGGCGCTCGATTCGCCCAAGGTGAAGTCACCCTCGAATACGCCCAAGACGTCGGATGCCGCGCCTGCGCATCACCCGGCGGAGGCTGCCAGTTCCTCGGTACCGCCGGTACCTCGCAAGTCGTATCCGAAGCCCTCGGACTCGCCATCACCCACGCCGCACTCTCACCCAGCGGAACCCCAGCATGGTTCGACGTCGCCGTCCGATCCGCCCGCGCCCTCATCATGGCCGAAAACCGCGGCATAATCTCCAACGACATCCTCACCGATGCAGCATTCGAAAACGCCATGGTCGTCCACGCAGCTTGTGGCGGCTCCACCAATCTCCTCCTACATACCCCCGCCATCGCCCACGCCGCCGGACGCTACCGCATGAACGTCGACGACTGGCGACGCATCAACGACGATGTCCCCCGCATCGTCGACGTCCTACCCAACGGCCCCATCGGACACCCGACCGCCCAGCTCTACGCCGCCGGTGGGGTACCCGAAGTCATGCTCCACCTCCGCAACCTCGGTCTCCTCGATACGTCCGTCCTCACCGCCACCGGCCAGTCACTCGACGACAACCTCGACTGGTGGGAAGACTCCGAGCGCCGACAAGACATGCGCAGCTACCTTAGAAACGTCGACGGCGTCGACCCCGACAACGTCATCATGTCAGCCGACCGCGCCAAATCCAAAGGCCTAACCAGCACCGTCACCTTCCCCGGCGGAAACCTCGCACCCCAAGGCTCCGTCATCAAATCCACCGCCATCGACCCAACAGTAGTGGATGACGACGGCATCTACCGCAACACGGGCACGGCCCGCGTCTTCACCTCCGAACGCGCCGCCATCGCCGCCATCAAAACCCGCGACGAGGACTTCAAGATAAAAGCTGGCGACATCATGATCGTCAACTGCGGGGGACCCCTAGGCACCGGCATGGAGGAGCTCTACCAAATAACCGCCGCACTCAAACACCTCTCATACGGCAAACACGTCGCACTCATCACCGACGCACGCTTCTCTGGCGTCTCCACCGGCGCATGCATCGGACACGTCGGACCAGAAGCCCTCGCCGGGGGCCCCATCGGCCGCGTCCGAGAAGGCGACCTCGTTGAAATCATCATCGACCGCACCAACCTCACCGGCTCCATAAATCTAGTCGGCGAAAACGACACCTACCACGGCACCGACTGGGGAAGCCAAGAACTCGAAGACCGGCCAACTCCAGAAAACCTAGAACCTCACCCACAAATCCCCGACGACTCGCGGCTCTGGGCCGCACTCCAATCCGCTTCCGGCGGCATCTGGGGCGGCTGCGTCTTCGACACCGACGCCATCATCGAAACCCTAGACGCCGGCAAAGAAGCCATTCGAAAACAACGCCAACCTGTCGCATAGCACGCGTCTGTCCCTTCGGGTCCTGTGCACAACCACCGTCATTCCGGTGAAAGCCGGAATCCAGAGGGGCAGGGCAACGGGGAGGGTGCCTCAATCCTGCGCCCGTGTCAATGCCGCAACCGAGTCATCGACGTGCGACGGTGATCCCACCAAGATCAGCACATCGCCAGACTCCAGAATAAGGTCGTCGTGCGCATCTACGATCTCTGAGGTTGCACGCCGCCTAATGGCGAGCACATCCGCTATACCCGTCGATAACACGCCCGATGCGCCGATGGCCTTATCCGCAAATGGCCCGCCTTCGACGACACCCACTTCACCCGTCGCGACCGGTAACCGCCGCCCCTCAACTTCGATCGCCGATTCCACCATCTCTCTCGATCCGATCCCACCCAATATCTCGTCCAGCATCCGCCGTGCCGCAATGTCATGCATCGAGACCACCTTCGTCGCACCTGCGCGCAGTAACTTCGGAGCCGAGTCCGGCAACGTCGCACGTGCAACGATGGTCAGATCCGGAGCCATCACACGGGCCGTCAACACCGTCATCAACGTCACCGAATCCGGAGAGGCCGCACAAACCAGACTCGCCGCCTTCGAGATCCCGGCCTGCTCCAACACCTCGTCCTGCCCAGCGTCTCCGTGGATGGCAGTGCAACCATCCTCAGATGCGTCGCGCACCAACGAAGCGTCGGTTTCGATGACCACAACCCGCGCTCCCTGCACCGAACGCAACTGAGCTGCGACCGCCGAACCCGTATTGCCATAACCGACAACGATATGATGCCCGCGCAACCTACGCAGCATCGCTACGGTCCCGCGTTGCCTCAGATTCGTCACCAGCTGTCCAGAAATCAATTGCTCCCCCAACGTCGCAAACGTGTAAGCAAACGCTCCGACTCCGGTAATGATTATCACCATCGAAAACACCCGACCCAACTCACTCAGCGGCCTCACTTCCTCGAACCCCACCGTCGACATCGTGATCACCGACATATACGCCGCATCCATCCACGACCAATCCTCTTCGATCACCTTGAAACCAACCACCGCGATCGCCAACACCGTCAGCAACGCCGCAATCCCTCGCAACAGGTCCAACCGACGCCGACGTATCAATCGGCGCGATTCCGATGGCGCTGTTACTACTAGCGGCGGCATCTGAGTTCTAACTCACCCTTCTCAGATCGTTCCATTGAAATCCCAACTGCTACTTGAACGCATGATCTTTAGGTGCGTCAGTAACGGCTCAACATCCAGTCCAAGTGCTTCGATGTGTAGCTGATCTAACTCTTCGATGACATCGGGCGCATGAGTGTGAAAGTCTATGTTGCGCCACGTACCGCCTTGCTGCCTCGCTTCCACAACGCAGTTCGGCATAACGTCAAGCAATCGCTGGCCCAACGCGATTGCATGACCAGGCGTTTTAATCCACGCGTTCGGAATAGTAAAGGATATGAGTTCCGAGCGTTTTACATGAAACCCATCACCGAACATGGACCATCAAGCGTAAGCAACGTGCCCATTCAATGCTGCCATTACCAACCGCAGATCATCGTCGCTCGAAACTGTGAATAGTGTTTCGGTTCGCGGTGCTACTGCGCCCTTTGGGATAGTGCTCATAAAGTGATACGCCGTTCTGGGAAATGCGAGATTTAAACCCGTTTCGCTCGTACAACTCGATATGCGGATTCTCTGTTGCGATACGGCTTCAACCAGTTCAGCAACGTTCCGCGTCGGGATGCGTGGCCATTGCCCTGTTATCTGACGATCGTTGAACGATGAAAGATCAGGGACCACAGTATTCCAGCGTCGGTTCAGGCACTCAGGCCGCTCTTCCGAAAACCAACTTTGGAGACCAGATGTCCTAATCTCCGTTCCCGCAGTTTCACTAATTACCGCAGTCACGATTGTCGACCGTTGACGGTTGTCTGGCGACCTCACCGTCGGACTTTGATTGAAAGTCGTGTCCGGTCGATTATCGTAATGCCGCAGATTGATCTCTCCGCAACGACTCTCGAAAATCTCCCGAATCGTCCGTTGCCGCTGCCCGAACGCTATCGACAACGGCACGATCATCGTCACAACCCCACCGTCCGGCCGCGCCAACGCCAAGCCCACTTCACAGAAGAGCGTATACAGATCATTCACATTGGTGCTCTCATAACCCTTCTCATCGATAAGTCTGTTCCTCTGGTTTTGGTCGACCGACTTTGAAAGCCGTTCATAGGGTGGATTTCCGATCACAATGTCAAAGCCGACGCGTTCCGGCTCGTAGAACAACATGCGCGGATCTGTTCGCGCCGGGATCAAATCTGTACTCAGTAACGGATACTCTACGAAGCCTTTCAGTTCAGGACTGGTAACCGTGTCGTTGCCGTTTTCCACCAGATACGATCTGAGCTTACGGCGCAACTCATCATCTTTAGCGCGGATCTGGGATTTCTCTTCTTCAGAATGCGCGTCAAACCACCTCTTGCGATTCCGTGCCAGTTCGGCAAGGGAAACCGCAAATTCCGGAGCACTGTCGCCTAGAGAGCCGGGCCGGTCCATCTGCCAATTCGGATCCGCAATCGTCTCAAGAGTGTCGGCGCAAACTATCCGCGCCTCCAGATTCGGCAACGGTTCATGAGACGGTTTGCCCTTCTCCGCCGACTCGATCGCGATGAACAAGCGCAACCGCGTTATCTGCGTCGCCAGCGCGTTGATATCCTGTCCCGCCAGCTGATTCTTAATGATTTCACGCGCCGCGTACGCTTGGACGCCATTCAATTTGTTCAATGCCGTCCTAAGTGCGATCAAGCAACTGAACAAGAACTCGCCCGAACCAACCGCCGGGTCGAATATCCGCAACCCGCGAATGCGGTTAGCCAGATTCGACTTGGCAACTTCGTCCATGTTCGGAAGTGGTGTGTCTGGGTCTCCGAAAATATCGAGCAATTGACCATCGGTGATACCTGAGGGTACGTAGTCCCGAACCGCCGCCGTCATCGCGTCCTTAACCATCTCGTCAGCAACATCGGCAGGCGTGTAGTACGTCCCGCGAGGTTGACGCGGCGGCGGATCCTTACCTTCCTCCGTCGGTGTGATCAACTGCTCGAAAAGGTTGCTCAGCAACTCCGGATCAAGCGTCTGTTCGCTTTCGCCCGGACGATGCTCATCCGTTGTCCAGTGATACCGAGAGAAAATCGTGAAGAGACCCGGGTTCGACTCGTCGCTGTTCCAATAAAGTTCAGCAGGAAAATCAAGCTCGATATCGTCACCGTTCCTGGCAAACAGTGAACCATTCAGGAACGGCGCTTGATCGAGAATCTCGTTCAATACTCCGATAGAGTGTCGACCACGCTGCGCGTACACGACGTTGAGACGTTCGTGGAACAAGAAACTCAGCATCTCGGAGTGATAGCCATCAATATCGTCAAGGTGATTCGACGAGTACGCATACTCGAATATCTCTGGCGGGATTATCGACTCTTCCTTGAGTATCCAAGTGAATATCACGCGGATTAGATGCTTTAGCACTGCTTGCCTGTACGCCAGATCTTGCCCCTCTTGCAAGTTCCACGTCCATTGCGAAACTTCCTGATAAAATCGCTGGCGCAATGGTGCCACCTCGAGCGGACCCATAAGGTCATCTGCCGATACGACACCTTCCTTAGACAAGACTCCGATTATCTGTCCGATGGCGGTACGCGCAGAAGGTGCTGGCAGATCCGGATCAAATGCCGCGGTCATATTCACTTTCCCGTCCGCACACACCGCGAGCCGCGCTTCCGACGCACCATCGACCCCAGTCGAATACACAAGTAGCACCGACATCCCCGATCCCGCTGCACGGGCAAATATCCGCGCACTCATCGCAGTTTCGCCCCTGCCCAATCCCCACTCGGAATGCCTGAACTTCAACACCCCCACCGTCAATTGATCACTCAACGACAATTGACCCTCTTGCGCGGTTCGAGGCCCGATCACATATACATTTTCCTCCCAATCATTCTCCAACATGTCTTGTTGCAGCGCGGTCAACGTGACCTGATCGGCGATATCGTACCGCAACTCAATCTCATCATCTTCAAGTATCAGATGCCCGAGTAACTCGTCGGGCGAAGCGCCTCGCACGATCGCTGTAAGAAGTTCGATTACCGGGTCAGATTCCACGACCAGCACCTGTGGTTCTGGTTGTGCGTAGCAACGAGTCGCTAGCTCGACAAACGAATCGAACCCCGCGATTTCCTCCTCCTCAAACGAACCTAAAGAACGCCAAAACTGACGAGCAACGCTGGCAAAATCGTAGTCTTTGATTAGAAGGACATCTAAACCCGAGCGCCGATACATCCGCCAACGAAGACCGTCCGTCAAGATCCCGATCGTCGATTGACCACTTGCCACATGTTGGCGAAGATACCTTTGAATCTGACGATCCGGTGAAGATGTGCGCCGCCCCGGTTGTGCCTGAACATCAAAATCGCTGCCGAGCGCCTTCGCCTCCAAGATGATCGCAGCAGTGCCAAGATTGGGTTGAACTTCTCGGTCGTAACAGAGCTCGTCCGGGCGATTGCCACGATCTCCGTCCTCCGGCCGACGATGCGCCGGTGGAAAGCCCAACGCATCGAGCACCGGATTGATAAGCAACATCCGAGTCTCCGCTTCGTTGATCGAGTGCCCACGCTTCTCAACGAGGCGATACCCATCCCTCAGCACACTGATTATCCGCAAGGAGGCATCCGAGATTTCGACGACCAACTCCCCGGAGTCCATCAACATTGAACCGACATTTTCATCGTCGGCCTCGGGTACCAAGATTTCTGTTGGCCTGACCATACCGTTGCTACACTTCTAGCGCCCGCGTAAATTGTTCGACGCCTCACGGGCCGCAATCGCGACCGTTAGCGCCTCTTCAACCGTCTCCCCCGTCACCGTAATATGCCCCATCTTACGACCAACCCGATAACCCGACTTGCCGTAAAGATGCAGATGCGTCCGAGCCATCCCAAGAACCGCCCCCCAATCCGGATCACCGCCTGCCGTCTCCCAAACATCTCCCAGAAGATTCACCATTACCGTCGGCGACCGCAACGAGACATCCCCCATAGGCATCCCAACCATGATGCGAGCCAACTGCTCAAATTGTGATGTCACACAGCCCTCAATCGTCCAATGCCCTGAATTGTGCGGACGCGGCGCCAACTCATTCACCAGAACCTCACCATCCCGCGTCACAAACATCTCCACCGCAATCAACCCAGTAACATCCAAACCTTCAGCCACACTCATCGCCACCCGCTCAGCCTCAGTCCTCGCCGCATCCGAACACCGCGCTGGCACTATCGACGTGTCCAAAATACCATCCACATGCACATTCTCAGTAACCGGGAACGTCCGCATCTCACCTTCAAGACCCCGAGCGCATACTACCGAAACCTCCATCGCAAAGTCGACGAGGTTTTCAACGATCATCGGCGCGTCAACACTTCCGCTCAACTCATCGAAGGCACTCGCAACCTCAGTAGTATTGCGGACCACCCGCTGACCCTTACCGTCGTATCCCCAGCGCACCGTCTTCATCACCACCGGCAAACCAATGTCGTCAACCGCCGCCAACGTCTCCTCAACACTCCGGACGATCCGATACTCAGGAACCGGGATGCCCAAACCCGACAACGTGTCCTTCTCAATCTCCCGGTCCTGACATACCCGTAACACCGACGGCGATGGGTACACCGGTTTCAGTTCCGAAATCAACTCGATCGCCGTCGCATCCACGTTCTCAAACTCGTACGTGACCACATCCGACCGCTCCGCCAACTCCCGCGCCGCATCAAGGTCGTCATACGCCGCCGCAATGTGATGGTCCGTGACCTGCGCAGCCGGGCAATCGCTCCCCGGATCCAACGAAACCGAACGATAACCCATCGTCCGCGCCGCCATAGCCAACATCCGACCCAACTGCCCACCGCCGAATATCCCGATCGTGGAGTTAGGAGACATCATGTGGAACCGTCCTCATCGGGTGCTGTGCGCAACTACCGTCATTCCGGCGAAAGCCGGAATCCAGCGGTGCGGGGCAACGGAGTGCAAAGCGAAACGCCAAGTCTAAACCCCTCACCTCACTCACCCAAGTCATCCTCACTGACATACGTCCCCGCCAAAACCTCCGCGGTCGCGTCCGCCCGACGCTCCTCCAACCGCGCCTGCACATCTCCATCATGCGCCCCAATGATCTGTGCGGCCAGCAACCCCGCATTGACTGCACCCGAACGACCGATTGCGACCGTAGCCACTGGCACTCCACGCGGCATCTGAACGATGGAAAGCAGAGAATCCAGCCCGCTCAAAGCACTACTTTCCACCGGCACCCCGATCACCGGCAAAATCGTATTCGCCGCCACCATCCCCGGCAGATGCGCCGCGCCGCCCGCGCCGGCGATGATCACCTTCACCCCACGCGCCTTGGCATCCTTCGCAAACTCCGTCATCAAATCCGGTGTCCGATGTGCCGAAACAACCCGAACCTCATGCGCAACACCCAACTCGCCCAAAACCTCCGCCGCATGACGCATCGTCGGCAAGTCCGACCGGCTGCCCATAATCACCGAAACCAATGGCCCATTTGCGTTCATGCTCATGCTGAAAATCCTAACGCAACCGCCCCTACCACCCAAAACCCCCAACCACAAGAACCGTCCCCTCTCCCGCGAGCAGCCACCCGGCCTCCTCCCAAGGTGTGTTGTGCACAACCCCTCCCCCTTGATGCCCAAGGGGTGCTGTGCACAATCCTCCCCCTTGATGCCCAAGGGGGAATTAAAGGGGGTTTAGACTTGGCGTTTCGCTTTGCACTCCGTTGCCCGGCCCCTCTGGATTCCGGCTTTCGCCGGAATGACGGTAGTTGTGCACAGAACCCGAAGGAGCGGTTCGCGAATCGCCCCTACCACCCAAACCCAACATCCCCTTCATCCCCTCCATCCATGTAAATTCCTCAAATCCTAGTTCGCACTTGACAACCAACACATCCGTGCTATCATAGAACATGAATTCAAAAACATCGCCGCGCCGACGGGTGCGGATACGACCTAAACTAGACCCTGCCGACAAAAACCCGAGACCCAGCCCAAGACCGTGAACGCAACACCACAAGAGCAACACAGTCGAAGACTGATCTCGGCATCCTTGAGCAAACAAGATGCAACGTCGGGAGGGACCGTTAGAAGCGAACGCTGCTACAAGGTCCAGCCGCGTCGCCACAAGCAGGCGCCGCAACACGAGCCAGACGAGCGATCCCTCCCCTTCGCAAAGCGAGGGGGACGCGATGCAGGCGCGGGTTTCAAACCCGCCCTCGCACGCACGGAGCGCACGTCCAAGGGCTGGGCGAACGTTCGTGAATCCGGCAGACGTCGGCCCTCGACAACAAACAGGGCGCGGCTACAGCACCAGCTCGGGACTAACCGAGCGATGGAGAGCGGCACAGCTCAAGCGGCCGAACTCCGGGCCCACGGTCTGGCAACGTGGGCAGACGCTGGAACTAAAGGACGGGCCCACGTCCAATCCCCGCAAGCGCGGCGATGACAAACCATTCGGCTTGCCCCGTTAACAGGGACAATGTCCGAGAACCACTAGGGTTTCCCCCGCTCGCGGGGGAAATGTCCGAAGGACAAAGGGGGCACACCACCCCCACCAACCAACCAACCAAAACCTGCAACACCCCCGCAGGCCATACCAACACACCCTCCTCCCCTTCGCAAAGCGAACGGAACGCGACGTAGGGGCGGGTTTCAAACCCGCCCGCGCACGCAAGGAATGCCCCGAAAACCACCAACCCCACATCCCATCCATCCTGTCCATCCATGTAAATCCCCCACCCCCTAACCCGAAGCCAAAACCCCAACAACCAACCCATCATTCCAATCATCAAAAATCATGGCAATCATAGTTCAAACCCGCCCTCGCACGCAGGGGATGCCCGAAAACCACCAACCCCACATCCCCTCCATCCTGTCCATCCATGTAAATTCCCGAAAAACAACCCTTCTTAAAAAATCGCGGCAATCATTGTTTAACCCCTCCCTGGGAGGGAGAGGGGTGAGGGCTCCCACCAAAAATTAACATTGAACCAAGCGACCAAATGAAACCTATATCGTCCGATCAGTTTTAACCATGACCACCGAATCCCAACCAGTCCCGCCCGAACAAGAAGAGCATTCCCGTGCGATGGTCGTCTTCGCGCACCCCGATGACGCCGATTGGGGATGCTCGGGCACTGTCGCAAAGTGGTGTCGACTCGGATGGGAAGTCGTCTACGTGATGTGCACGGATGGCTCGAAGGGGACTGAGGATCGATCGCTTACGGCTACTCAACTCAGCCAGATTCGTAAACAGGAGCAGACCGATGCGGGACGTGTCCTCGGCCTGAAATCGATCGAGTTCCTCGACTTCCCCGACGGCTATCTCGAACCGACCATCACACTGCGTCGTGAAATCGTCCGGGTGATCCGGAAACACCGACCTCACATCCTCATCACGACAAACCCGACACGCGACCTCTCGCACTCCAACTACATCGGCCATCCCGATCACTTCGCCGCCGGCGAGGCCGCGCTCTCCGCCGTTTTTCCTTCAGCCCGCGATCATCTGTGGGACGAAAGCCTTTTGGCGCAGGGACTCGACTCTTGGAAGGTCCACGAAGTCTGGGTCATGATGTTCGGTGAAGGCAGTTCCCATTGGAACGCCTTGGAAGAGGAAGACGTCGAAAAAGCGATCGGCGCAATCAAGTCTCACGCTAGCCAACTCGACGAGCCCGAAAACGTCGACAAGTGGATGCGACGGTGGCGATCCGAAAACGGCAAAAACATCGACGCTCCGTTCGCCGAAGGATTCAAACGTTTCCAACTCGTCCCCGGTTTCACTCCCGACGACGACGAGAATCAGGACGACAAAGAAGACTGAGATTAGAGCGCTAGAACCTGCTATAACCAACTCATGCCGAGCGAGCCAAAACAAGATCCCACATCTGATCGATTCCCGCCAGCGTCCCAAAGCAACCGCGCTCGACAGACTCGCTCGCGCAAAAACATCACGCACCCCATCACCTTTGAAGACGAAAACCTAGAGAAAAACTACAACCGCAAACGAAACATCTCCAAACGGGACCGAAAATCACCCCAACGCAAATCCGAACTCCACCGCCTACATTAACCAAGTAGGCGATCAGAACCCATAAATCCTTTTCGCATTCTCCCCGAGCAACTTCCAGCGCTCCTCTTCCGTCAACCAATCGAACCCCTGGCGCACCAGTCGTAACTCCTCCGCCAGCGAAATCCAACCATTCTTCTCCCTTAGGTACCCCGGATACCCCGTCCCCCAAATACACCGTTCAATCCCAAACGCATCAATCGCCATCATCACCACGCCATGCATGTCGCCAAACGGGTAACTCTCCACCGATCGGTTGTGCACATCCGATAACGTCATAAACACATTCGGAAAACGAGCCAACTCCAACACCGGCAGATATGCTGACCAGCCATCGCCTGCCATCCAAGGCTCCGGGTACATCATGTGGTCGATGATCCACGTAATCTCTGGGTACATGGGCACAACCCGCGCCATCTGACCCACATTCCCAACCCGATTGTGAACCTTCACAGTCCCACCGCGCTCCTCGATCGCCCGAAACATCGCCCCGTTCCTAACCGGGTCCAACACCACATCATCCGGATAATAATCTGGGTGAAAACGGAATCCCGAAACTCCAAACTCATCCATCCACCGAGCCGCAACCGAAGCATTCTGCGGATCCATCGGGTCTACAAGACCTATTGATCGAAACCGACTCCGATCCGAATTTGTCGATTCCGCGATATAGGTATTGTCCCAAGTTGAGCCGCTTGACTGTACTAACACCGCCGCATCAACACCGTTTTCATCCATGTCCTTCACCAACAACCCCGTCGGACCAGCCTCTTCCGTAACCGCAGTCCAGCTCGGAGCCGTCGGGCCAATCGGCGCTATCGGAGGCAACTCCCAAACATGTACATGACAGTCGATGATCATTTCTAACTCTCTCAACTATTTCGTTACGAACCAGAAATCTCACTCGCCGCCCAACCGAGCCCCAATAAGATTCGGCCGCCCAACAACAAACTCATCAATCGACATTGCCCGCTTCCCGGCCGCTTGCACCTCGACCAAACGAACCGCCGCGCCATCGCCCGCACCCACGCAGACACTCTGACCGTCGCACCGAAACACAACCCCCGGATCGATACTGGCTGGGACCCGCTCCCGTACTACCAACTCAACATCGATCAGCTTCAGCAACTCCCCATCCCACAACGTGCTAGTCCCAGGCCACGGATGGAAAGCACGGTTCATCCTCACAATCCTTTCCGCCGCCGCATCCCAACGGACAACCCCATCATCCTTACGGATCAAACGCGTCACCGTCGCGCCCGCCTCATCCTGTGGTTGGGGTAACAACTCACCAGATGCCAAATCATCGAGCACATTGGGAAGCATCTCAGCCCCGACCTCGAAAAGATGATCTGTCAAACTATCGACACGATTTTCCAGTGTTATCTCGACTGGCGCAGATTGCGAAAGAACCGGCCCCGTGTCCATCCCTTTATCCAACAACATCAGCGAAACTCCCGTGAACGCGTCGCCTTCGAGGATCGCGGTGCTTACCGGACTCGGTCCCCGATGCCTTGGCAACAATGATGGGTGGATATTGACCGCGCCGAGTTGCGCAGCCGACAGAATCTCACCAGGGATCAACCGCCCATACGCGACGACTACAACGACATCCGCGTTTGCCGATCTTACCGCCGCTACTGCCGCGGCGTCCAACTGATTTGGAGTGATCGTCGGAATGCCGACTTCTTCGGCAAATTTAGCGACGGGGCTAGACATCGTAATTCTGCCGCGACCGGCGCGTCTCGCCGGTCTAGTGCAGATCAATGGCACCTCGAAATTCGCGGCTAAAAGGGCGCGAATTGAAGCAATCGCGGAGTTTGGCGTGCCGAAAAATACTGTTCTCATCTGATCAGATTTTCGCACAATCCAAACACCATGTCGATTGGCGATGCCTTAGTCGGGTAACGAAATCGAAGTTAGCGTGACAACGGTGGGTACGATGCGGTTTTCACTAGCCACAGCGCTTGCCAAACAGACGCTGAATCGAGACTTTGGACGCGTGTTCAAACGGGAAATTTCGCTTCAAAAACGCCCGAAAATACGTCCTTTTCGCGTTGCCAGTTTTGATGAAACTCGATATGTTAAATGATGTTGACTTTGTTTTCGGGCTCTGAGGAGGCGGCCCGAGAGCTAGAGAAAAAGTGACTTGCGCGAAGCTATGCCCACGTCTTTGCGCCCCGTCGATTCTTTGTTCGTACCCGAAAGGATGATGTGTGCCTGACGCCCTTTCAGAACCCAACGCCTGCGCGTTGCAGAGACGCTGGAAAACCGTACTCGGGATGGTCGAGATCCAGCTCGGCAATCAAGCCGACTTCAATGCATACCTAGCAAATACTCAAGCGACATCCGTCGCCGATGGCGTGTTGCACGTCACCGTCAAAAACGGCTTCATAGCCGCGTGGATCCGGCAACGCGTTATGCGAAGCCTTCGGCGATTCACAGCCCAAGTTTTCGGTCAGGAAATCAAGATCGAACTTGAAACCATGGCGTACACCAGCAGCGATGTATTGGTCCGTGAAGGACTTGCCGGCGACTATACGCAGTGGCGGGATGTTCGAATGCAACAGCAGCACGCGAACATGGCCCGTGAGAACGCGCTCGCGTTCCCAACAATCCCGAGCAGCACATTCAAACGGTTCGAGAGCTCCGATTGCAATGCCCAGGCGATGAGCGCTTCTGAGAAGGTCGTTGAAAACCCAGGCAAAGAGTTCAATCCGCTCACCATCACGGCTGAGACCGGGCAAGGCAAAACTCACCTGCTCAACGCGATCGCCAACCAGATGCGTCAGAACAATCTGAACGTCGTCTGCTTGACAGGTGAAGAGTTTGTAGACAGCTACGTCAAATCGTCACGCGCCGGAAACGTCGACTTAGTGCGCGATCGTTACCGCGGTGTTGACGCACTCTTGGTGGACGGCATCGAAAGATTGATCGGCAAAGCAAAGACGCAGTCTTTCTTCCTCAACATCGTCGAACACCTCATATCGAATCAGAAACAACTAGTCTTCACTTTCAATAGCTCCTATCCGATGCTTGACCTCGGCGAAGAGATTACGTCGCGCTTGGCCGGCGGACTAGAGATTGCGATCGCACCACCTGATTTCAAGCTAAAGCGATCCCTTCTGCACCGGTACGCGAACGAGAGGCACCTGGATTTGGCAGCCGAGGCGTTGGACTATTTGTCAAATCGAGTAGCCAGAAACGTCAGGGAGATCATCGGCGGTATCGCTCGTGTCGACGCGCATCTGAGATTTTCGAACCCTACTCAATCGGCAACCCTACCTACTCAAGCGGCTGCAGTATCCACCGTGAACCTTGCGGTCGCAATCGACGCGGTACGCGACCGGGTCAGTGCGCCAGAGCCAACCATGATGGCGCCAGAAGCCGTTCTCGATGCGGTGGCTAGAGAGTTCACGATTGACGTTGAGGAACTGCGTCGTCCTGGCAGAGGCAACAGATCAGTAAACGCCGCGCGAGATTTGGCGATCTATATGCTGCGTGAGAAATGTGGTCTCACAAGCTCTGAGACAGGCAACTTAATCGGTGGTAGGCCACATTCGACGGTACTGGCAGCGCTCACGCGGTACTCGGAACGTCGCCAAACCGACCCTCAACTCGGTGAATCGGAACGACGCGTCGAGCGAATGCTGCGTCAACCGTCGTGAATCGACGCTTTATCCGACTGACCCAGGTGCCTGGAAAAACTGTTGACGGTACCACCTGAGCTCATCAATGCTCTCCAGCACATCGTCCAGCGCGCGATGTGACTTCGCCTTCGGCGGCGGTTCTTTGGCGTCGGGATGCCACCGGCCGATCAGTTCCTTGATTGAGCTGACATCGATCACTCGATAGTGCAGATACGATTCCAACTTCGGCATCTCGCGCTTCAAAAATAACCTGTCGACCCATATCGAGTTTCCGCACAGTGGCGCTTCCCATTCGCCGACCCACTCTTTGATGAAATTCAATGTCTGATTTTCTGCTTCGTTGATGCCGATCTTCGAAGCCCTCACCTTGTCCATGAGCCCCGATTCAGTATGTTGACGGGCCGACCAAGGGTCGATATTGTTGAGGTCATCCACGGAGCGATTGATCGCTATGTCAGGCCCCTCCGCCAAGATCTCCAAGTTTGAATCAGTGATTACGGTGGCGACCTCGATGATGACGTGTTGTTCCTCTAGGCCAGTCATCTCGAGGTCGAGCCACACCATTCGCCCTTGGTTTTGTTTATTCGTCGCCATTAATCTCCGAGGATACCAGTGTCGTCGAGTTGAACGACTACCGACGCCGGCGAGATCAGATTGAACCTATGCGAGAATCGGCAGACTAACTGTAATGAATAGATGGCGATGTGCATTCGCGGAAACGAAGTAAAAAACCATGACGTTTTGCGACAGAATCGAAGTGGAATCTTTGGCTCAAAGAGAGGCGATGATGCGCCACCCCTTTGTCCTTGGCATCGGGGACGGTTCGCTCTCCGAAGCGCGTTTCAAACATTTCATGACCCAGGACTACGTGTATCTGATCGACTACGCCCGATGTCTGGCCATGGGCACGGTGAAGGCGCCCGACCTGGGCACCATGAGTTGGTTCGCGGGCGCGGTCGATCACATACTCAACACTGAGATGGAACTTCACCGCTCATATTGCGCCGATCTTGGCATAACCACCAATGAGTTAGAGGCGACACGACACGCGCCGACAACGTACTCGTACACGAGCTACCTTTTACGCGTCGCCCAGATAGGAAGTTTTGGAGAATTGATCGCCGCATTGGTGCCTTGTATCTGGGGATACTGGAAAGTTGGCGAAATGCTGGCCGACGCTGGTGAGCCACAAGATGCTCCGCACTACGCCGAGTGGATCCGAATGTATGCTGGCGACGAATCACGAACAGTCGCGCTCGAAGCTCGATCCATCTGCGACCGAGCAGCCGAAGACGCAGGCCAATCGGAACTTGAGGCAATGCGCGAGGCTTACGTCACCTGCACGCGATACGAACGCGCGTTCTGGCAGATGGCTTGGGATCTCGAGGAATGGCCAGTTTAGTCGTTCTTCCCTGCGAGCCCATTGCACGCTTGCCAACTTGAGTTGCGGTACTTGCCCGCAACTGATAAACAGACTAACAGTATGTACAAAACAACCAAGCCAACAACGGATTTTGCACTGCATTGTGGTGACGCTGCTGAAGTTCTCCGCGATGTCTCGAACGACTCAGTGGACCTTATCGTTACTTCGCCACCTTACGCACAGAGACGGAAGTCCAGTTACGGCGGCGTCCATGCAGACGATTATGTGGAATGGTTCTTGGGCATCTCCCAGGAACTTTTGCGCGTACTAAAACCTAGCGGCAGTTTCGTACTCAACATCAAAGAACATGCGGTGAACGGTGAACGGCATCCCTACGTGCTCGAGCTGATACTCGCATTGCGTCAACAGGGATGGTACTGGACCGAAGAATACATGTGGCATAAGAAGAATAGTTATCCGGGTAAGTGGCCGAATCGCTTTCGAGACTCATGGGAAAGGTTGCTCCATTTCAACAAGAATCGTCGCTTCAAGATGAACCAAGATGAAGTCATGGTGCCCATGGGTGATTGGACCAGCAACCGATTAGGAAACTTGAGCGAAACTGATCGGATCCGCGACGAGTCTAAAGTTGGTAGCGGATTCGGCAAGAAAATCGAAAATTGGGTTGGTCGAGATATGGCTTATCCTACGAACGTATTGCACATGGCGACGGAATGCGGAAATCGTAGCCACAGTGCCGCGTTTCCCAAATCGTTACCGACATGGTTTATTCGACTGTTCACTGATCCCGGTGACGTGGTCTTAGATCCATTCGTAGGATCCGGCACAACTGGGATTGCCGCAATCGAATTGGGTCGCAAAGCTATTGGGATTGAGATAAATCCTGAATTTTGTGAAGCGATCAACGCGCAACTAAGCCAACCCGTTCAGCCTGCGATACTCGATTCTGGCGAGCAGTTCGAGTGAACAGTCACATGCCTCAAATCAACAGGGTGACGGACGCCCAGGTTCAAGAGTACGTCGAGAACAATATCGGTGACTTCCACAATAAACGAGTCGACAGACTGAACGGACTGCAGCTCGATAAACTGTTGCGTCGGAAAAATCCCTATCTGTTTCGCGCGAAGGCGATCGCGACAGCCCAAGACCTGATACAACCGATGCTTGACGCTCACCTCAGCTCACAAGAAGAAACGATGTTCGGTGATTTTCTCGAAGGATTAGCAAGGCATGTGTGCGGGCTCGCCCGAGACGGTCGCGTTTCCGGAATCGAAGGTGTTGACTTGGAATTCGATGAAGACAACAAGCGCTACATCGTTTCTTTGAAATCAGGACCAAATTGGGGAAATTCAAGCCAGATACGGCAGATGCGCGCCGATTTTCGGAGGGCGACGCAGATATTGAGGCAAAGTAACTCTGGATTGCACGTCCAAGCAGTCAACGGTTGTTGCTACGGTCGCACTACTAGGTACTACGATCGCGGAGACTATTGGAAACTTTCCGGCCAGAGATTCTGGGAATTGATCACGGATGATGCAACGTTTTACACGAGAATTATCGAACCATTGGCGCATCGTTCCAAAGAACGCAACGATGAGTTCATGAAGTCGTACGGGAAAGTGATCAACCGATTTGTTTCGGAGTTCATAGGGAATTTCGCGGACGCTAATTTTGGAATCGACTGGCGTTCATTGGTCGAATTCAATTCGAAGAACGATTCGTGATGGGTATGCCTTTCACCCTTCGAACCCGACCGCTATAATTGCGTCACGTCTCAACCGAGCGGGAGTAACTCAGTGGTAGAGTATCTGCTTCCCAAGCAGAAGGTCGCGGGTTCGAATCCCGTCTCCCGCTCCATCCAAATTCCCCGAGCGTCGATCCTACCGGTCTTGCACCGAACCATCGAATCCGATTGGAGTGTCCAATACCTTCGGCTCTTCTCCGATGTTCGCCAAAGCTTCCTCGTTCAATTCGACGCCTAGCCCGGGACCTTCGGGAACGGTCAGGTAACCGTCAATCAACTCGAGCGGTTCAACTAGGAGTTCAGACTTGGGTGGATCGGATTCGCCCGTGTATTCTTGCAAAGCGAAGTTCGGTATACACGCGTCGAGTTGAACGCAAGCGGCGGTCGAGACTGGCGACAAGGGATTGTGGGGAATCACTTTGACGTGTTGGGCCTCGGCCATGGCGGCGACTTTCTTGCACCCGCTCAGACCACCGCAGAGGCAGAGGTCAGGGCGCACGTACGCGCATCCACCGTTCTCCAGCAGTTGCTGGTACTCGAATATCGTCGTGAAACGTTCACCAGTGGCGATGGGGATATTGCACTGCGCTTGTACCTCCGCCATTCGCGCTGGGGAGTCTGGTAACATCGGATCTTCATAGAAGAAGGGATTGAATTGTTCGAGTCGCCGCCCGAGCCAGATCGATTCGGCTGGATTCATTTGGCGATGGATTTCAACGCAGATGTCAACGTCTGAACCTACCGCATCCTTAACCATTCCCACGCGCTCAACCGCTTCATCGGCCCATTCGGTATACGACTTGTGCAAGTAATAATCTCGCGGAAAAGGCGTGAAGCGTACCGCTGTGAAACCTTGCTGCTTCGCGCGCAGGGCGTCAGCTGCCAGTTCCTCGCCCGTGTCGCCATCGACATGCATGTAGCAGCGTACCCGATCCCTTGTCTTTCCACCCATCAGGTCGTATATCGGTACGCCCAAACGCTTACCCTTCATGTCCCAAAGCGCGATGTCGATTGCACTCAATGCGCCCTGTACTACCGATCCCATGAAGTGAGACGAACGGTAGAGATACTGATAGTGATGCTCGATCAGGTTCGGATCTTTGCCGATCAGGTAGTCGGTCATCACATCGACCATCGTCTTGGTCGGGCGTTGCCAACCGTGGACGCCGCCCTCACCGATGCCGACGAAGCCGTCCTCCGAGTGAATCTTGATCAGGAGCCAACGGCTCCACAAAAACGTCTCAACCTTCTCGATCTGGGTCATTGGAATTTCCCTGTTCACTGCGCCTTGTCGCGGCCGCGTTAGAACCGCGACCGTCTCAGCGATTGCAGTTTATCGGAAACAAACCGATAAATCGTCTATGCTTGCATCGAAGAATCCAGAGCCAACGTAACATGCCGAAGCAATGTCTCTGGTCAAACTAGCAAAACCAAGGAACCAGAATTGCGAATCCTGATTACTGGCATCACCGGCCGCATTGGGGCCAACGTCGCCAAACGCTTCGTCGATAACGGTTACGAAGTAATCGGTTTGGTCTGGCCGGGCGACCGTCAATCCGAGAAGGTCGCTCAGATCGGCGCCGACATCCTCGAAGGAGATCTCGCGACATTTGAAGACGTTGCTAAAGCAACCAAGGGCGCTGATGCGATTTTCCACTTGGGCGCGGCATTTCAAGCCGGCGGGCCATTCACCCCAGAGCAGTACTTCGACATTAATGTGAAGGGCACATTCAACGTTCTTCAAGCCGCTTCAGCGTCAGATCGGATAGCGCACGTGATCGTAACGAGCACCGATGCGACGATGGACAAATATCCATCCGCGGGCATCGTCGAACCGATACGCGAGGACTCGCTGCCGTTGGTGTCGACCGCGTGGTACGGCTACTCGAAAGTGTTGACCGAGCATCTGGTAGATCGGTACGTCCGCGCAGAATCACTGCCAGCGACGGTGTTCAGGTTCGCCAATGCATGGGGTGCTGGGGAGGTTTTGGACTACGCGCAGTTTTACATGCGGACCTACATGGATCAGTTTGAAAATTCCTCCAATGAGGAATGCCGAGCCGCGTATGATGTGATGTCGAATGCTTACGATGGCGAACCTCACCTGATCCTCGCGGCGGACCGCAACGGCCGGCCGTGGAAGAAGCATTTCGTGGAGGTGCGAGACATCATCCACGCCTACGAAAAGGCAGTTGGGGCGACTGCTACCTTCGGCAAAACATACCAGTTGGCGTCGAGCGAACCTTTCCGATGGGAGGTGATGATTCCGTACATCGCAGAGAAACTGAACGCGCCCTACACTGCCGTCAATCTGCCGATCACGCCCACGTACTACGAATACGACCTGTCTGCCACCAAACGCGATTTCGACTACGATCCACCTCTGTCGCTGTTTGAAATGATCGACGAAGCGATCTCACACCGACAGACCGGCAAAGGGTCGATTATCCCTACAAAGTTCTGAAACGCTGCATCGCGTAGTAGGTTCCGAAAGCAAAGCCGATCAATCCCGGCAAATGCACGACGATATCCGCACCGACGAGCAAGTTCGGAAAGACACCATCAATGACTTCGATCACCATGACTTCGGCGACGTAGAAGAGCAGCGCGAGAACCGCGGCCATGATGCGCAAACTGGTGGCGTATTTCCTGCCTGAAATGAGTTGCATTACTTGCGTGACAAGCATCACACCTGCAAATTGCGCGACACCCACTACGATCAACCAAATGCTCGAGTTGGTGCCTTCCAGAATTTCCAAAGACCACAAAGCGGTCAGGATGATGGCAACTATGGCGCCGACCCCGATGGAGACCAAACCGCCAAGGACGCCGATGCGAATCAAATCGCTCTGGGTAACTTTGAAGATCGCAGGCCCGCCGATCGATGCGCAGTCAGGGCACTTCGATCCAACTGGCGCATACACCATGCAGCGTGGGCAGATAGGGTCGGAACACTGCGCGCAACGCAGGTTGGTCTCAACTCCAGAGTCTCGTGGACACTCCGTCATGTTGAGTTCGACGTCGGTAGCGTTTTGGCTCATCAGTATGCTTCGGACTATGTGGTTTGGTCAGGTCGGTTGTGAACCCAAAGATCACGTGATGCGATATCACGATCGAACACCATTCGGTTCCAAATCAATCTCGTAGGTGTCAA
Source organism: Dehalococcoidia bacterium (assembly GCA_965232825.1). Classification (GTDB taxonomy): domain Bacteria; phylum Chloroflexota; class Dehalococcoidia; order Lucifugimonadales; family Lucifugimonadaceae; genus Bin127. Next base: position 2,570,623 of record OZ247429.1, read on the forward strand.
CTCTCCATAACTTAACAACGATTCTTTGAATCCACCGGATGTAGTCCGCCGGATTATCGTAATCACGGCGAAACCGATCCCGTAGATTGCCACCCAAACGCCATAACCCGCCCACAGCGCCCAGATTGGGAGTAGCAGTGTTGCGATTAGCCATCCCACTGCGGAATCGCGCCACGGCGTGAGCGAGAACAAAATCCCGGGAATCGCTGCCCAAAGGATGAAAAGCGGGATCCCGAAACCGACTATCGAACCAATGCCGACCGATATTCCTCGACCACCAGAGAATTTGAGGAATATCGACCAATTGTGTCCGCACAAGGCCGTCAATCCAGCGACGGCTTGGGTCGCAGCACCGAGGTCCAAGACGGCTGCTCCGCCGACGTAAACAGGTAATAAGCCTTTAACGAAGACATCAAACAAGGCAATTGGGGCTACCCATTTCTTGCCGACGTGCACCGAGACATTGGAAGCACCGACGTTACCGCTTCCATACTCACGGATGTCGATGCCGGCGACCATACGTCCGATCACGTACGCCGACGGAACCGATCCGATGAGATACGCCCCGACGATGAGAGCGATGCTTAAAACTGTGTCTGACATCTATGAGGTCTTCACAACTTGGATTGGTCAAGTTGGTAACCAACGCCGTCGATGCCGTGCATGTCGACTGCGCGTTGATACAAAGCACGGACCGTGCCGGGAGGTGGGCCGTTCATGCCGGGCAGAATTTCATTGACCGTGTCGTTTGCGTGGTAGTCGGAGCCGCCGGATTTGATTAAGTCATAACGCTCGGCAAGGGTTGAATACCGTCCGATCCTATCGCTACCGTATTTCTCTGCGTACACTTCGATTCCGGCGAGCCCATGCGGCGTCAACGTTGCCAACGTTGCATCGATGTTGGCGACGGTCCGCGGGTGGGCAACCGTTGCGACGCCTCCAGCATCGTGAACCAACTCTAGCGCGTTGGTGCCATCGAGTTTACGTCGGGCAACATATGCCGGTCTGCCCGGCGACAGGTAGCGAGAGAATGCATCTGAGACCGTTTCCACATACCCCCTAGAAATCATGGCCCTGGCGATGTGAGGTCGACCGATCGCTCCGTCCGCGTTGGCAATCACTTCGTCCCAAGACACTGGTAACCCGATGTCGCTTAGGCGTTGGACGATCTGCTCAGCTTTCTTCTCACGATCCTGAAGGAGCGCCGAAAGCTCGGTTTGCAGTCTTTCGTTGTGACGGTCGATGAAATGGCAAGTTAGATGGATTTCATCGCCATTGACTTCTGCGCTCAATTCAATGCCCGGGATGAACGTGATGTCAGGATGCAGTTCGCTCGCGGCTTCGGCCTCGTCCAATCCCGATGTAGTGTCGTGGTCGGTGATGGCGAACAATCGCAGCGACGATTTGCTGACAATCTCCACGATTTCGGCAGGAGACTTTACGCAGTCCGAGGCGTTGGTGTGCAAGTGTAGATCCTCTTGCACGGGCCATTGAGGAGCGCTCCCCAACGATGCGTCGGGGTCATGCCGCGCACCAGTGTCAGAAGCCGTCATCGATTTGTGGGTCTAAGCGTTTTAATTCATTTCAGGCACGACGTGACCACCTGGTTCAACTCGCAACCGCCTCCGCGCGGGATTCGCGGATGACCACCACCTTGATGAGACCGGGGTATTGGAGTCTCTTCTCGATCGCTTTTGCGATGTCGTTCGAAAGATAGCTGGCTTCCGCATCGTTGACTTTTTCGGGATCTACCAAAACACGCACTTCCCGTCCGGCTTGTATCGCGAAGACGCGTCGGACGCCATCAAATCCCCTGGCAACGCCCTCGAGTTCGTTCAATCGTTTTAGGTAGTTTTCATTGCTGTCGTTGCGTGCTCCCGGCCTCGCTGCGCTGATGGCATCGGCCGCCGCGACGATGAACGATGCATGAGTCGTCATCTCGCGGTCGTGGTGTTCGCGAATCGCGACCACGATGTTGTCGCTGATCCCGTACTGTGCCGCGATGTCGGCACCGATTTCTGCGTGAGGTCCCTCGACTTCATGAGTCAGTGCTTTTCCGATGTCATGGAGGAATCCGGCCGTCTTGGCTACTTGAGCATTGTCACCAATCTGAGAAGCCAACATGCCCGAAAAGTGGCCAACTTCGATGCAATGTTGCAGCACGTTTTCACCATATGAATAGCGGTACTTGAGCCGCCCCATCAGCTTGGTCAATTCGGGATGAAGCCCTCGGATACCGACGTCCAGCACCGCGTCTTCACCCGATTTACGAACTGCGACATCCACTTCTTTTTGCGCTTTTCGAACCGCGTCTTCGATTCTGGCGGGTTGGATGCGGCCGTCTTTGATCAATCTGACTAATGCGACGCGCGCGACTTCGCGTCGGATCGGATCGAAACACGATATGGCGACTGTATCGGGCGTGTCGTCAACTAGTAGATCGACACCGGTATTGGCTTCGATCGCTCGAATATTGCGACCTTCGCGACCGATGAGGCGTCCCTTGACATCTTCGGAAGGGATGGGGATGCTCGTCACCGACGCTTCGCCGACAACATCTGAAGCTAGGCGTTGCATAGACGCGGCGAGAATCTCTCTGGCGCGTTCATCAGAGTCGTCCTGATATTTGAGTTCCGCTTCGCGGTATCGACGCTTGAACTCGTAATCGTTCTCGTCCTCGGCGCGTTTCAGCAGGATCTCGAGAGCAGACTCTTTTGACATCCCTGAGAGCCGTTCAAGCTCGTTAGCACTCCGTTCACGAAGTTCTTCATCCGTTTGCTTTAATCGTGATTCAAACGCCTTCAGCTCAGTTTGCTGGCTGTTCAGTTCTTCGGCGGATCTGTCGATCCTCCGTTGGATTCGCTGTAGGTCACGCCGATCGCGGCGTGCCTGTCTTGCTGTATTCGTCCTCTCGGTCTCGATTTCTTTCCTGTATTCTTCTGCTCTTTGCTGTGATTCTTTGAGAATCTCGTTGCTGCGAGTCCGCGCCTGTTCAATCTGTTGCGTCAGTGCATCCTCAGTCGCTCTGATGGCTCGGGAGTTGAGGCGCGAATTGCCCCAATAGCCGATCGCCATGCCGACAACGAGAAACACCAACGCAGACACACTTGCTAGGCCGGCTACGAGGGCAGGATTCATGGATTGACTCCTTGTTGTAGCCGCAGTTACCTGCGTCTGAATCGCGTCGGTAATGGTTCAGTCGAACCTATGGGTTTCCCCAGTTTCGTGCGATCTGGGAGTCTTGACGCATTGTCAATCACCCAGCAGTTTGCCAGATTGGCTATATTTCGGGGTAAACCCGGTTGATTATCCAACGGGATTCACTTCATTGCTTCTCGTTCAATCCTACGCACGGTGGTTCAGATAGGCAAGGCACCTATCGACCACGATTGAGTTAACAAAGTTGCAATCGCGTGGTTTCGAACGACTCGAATGGACGTAAAACGCTCTTGTCTAGACGAAATGCGCCTAAGAAGTCGATTGCTCGTAGCCTTCTTCGGTCTCGCCTTCTTCGGTCTCGCCTTCGTCTTCTAGTCCTTCTTCATCTTCTTCATCTTCAACGATGACACGCGGCGGCTGTATCCACGCTATGCGTTCGTCGGGGTCGCTGGCGAGCGCCGCGTCGGCCGGCAACGGCAGTTCAGACGCCAAGATAGCGACGTCAAGAGAATCGAGCACCGAGCAGTCTGCCTGAAGTTCGCTCGGGATGCTACCAGGACGAGCTGCGAGCACAACCTCGTAAACGCCTTGGGTCACAAAACCTGCTCCTCCGCGTGTGCCAGTAGCTTCCTCTTGATTTATTAGCACTACCGGGACTGGGGCTTCGACGGTTTGGGTCACATCAACGCGTAGAAAATCGACGTGAAGCACATCTCCGGATACGGGATGAGTCGCCACTTCGCGAACCAAAGTGACGTCCTGGTTTCCGGCGACCGATTCAACAATGACAGGAGTCGTCCTGCCGGCTTCACGAACTACGTTTATCAACCGTCGACCTTCAGCTTGGAGTGAAAGTGGAGCCTCTTTGAGCCCGTACACGTGGATCGGAATGATGCCTTGTGCCCGGAGGGCGCGATTCTTTTTGCCCATCGTGGTTCGAGTGTCGGCTTGCAGCACCAGGTCGGCCATTTTTCGGTTACTCCCGTTACGGGGTTGATTGTTTGGGCGTTACGTATCGAATTGATACGGGTTTTCTTGTGAATAACGACGCGATCCATTGAAGGTGCGACAAACTTCGATTCTAATCTCAGGACGCCGACTTTCCAACTCCCTTGCACCTAAAGTGGGTTCTGCCTGACGATTGGTATACTTGCGACATCAGAAAGTTGGAGCGTCGATCTGGCGATTCGTCTCAACTCACGGCGAACGACTATAGCGGCGCCGTACCCCCGTTTGGTTTTCCGCCATGCTGATTCCGATGAAAGTGGACTATGCTGTCCGGATGCTCGTATTTCTGGCAATGCAGCCGGAAGGTGGTCTCACGTCAACATCCACCATCGCTCAGCAGCAACACATCCCTGAGCCTTACTTACTGCGTATCTCAGCCGACCTCGTGCGTTCAGGTCTGATCGAGTCCCGAAGAGGTCCCGGCGGCGGAGTTCGTTTGGCGCTTTCTGCATCGGAGATCACCGTTGGCAAGGTCGTCGATTGCGTTGACCACAGTTTCGCCGCGATCGATTGTCTGTCGGAACCTACCGCTTGCCTTATCTCTGCGGCATGTTCGCAACGAGAACTTTGGGGCGATGTCGAGAAAATGTTGCTTGACTATTTGTTCCGCATCAAGATAGCGGATTTGGTTAAGAAGCAACACGAGCTGCAGGGCATCCAAGAATTGGCCCTAGAGGTCGGAAGTCCCAACTAACACTTGATCTGATTTCCGAATGGTCGGTGCCCGACCAGCCGATGACGCAAGCGACAACCTGAACGGCATTCGCAACAAGGCTATGCGATAGAATCAGGCGTAGCATCGCAAGAAACCCCAATGCACCAGAATATTCAGAATTTGCGACGGTAGCTGTCAATATCGAGCGAGTCGAAGGTCGTTCCCATGCAGAGCACAAATGGATCAGTCAACGGTAGCGCAACCGCCGCGCCTCCACTAACCCCGGCCCAGGTACAAAGATACAGCCGACATCTGATCATGCCCAACGTCGGCAGCGCCGGACAGCGCGCCCTCGTAGGCGCAAAAGTCCTCGTCATCGGCGCGGGCGGACTCGGGTCTCCGGTATCTCTTTACCTCGCGCTCGCAGGAGTGGGCACCATTGGCATCGTCGACTTCGATGTCGTCGACGTCAGCAACCTCCAACGCCAGATCCTCCACTCCGACGCCGATGTCGGACGCCGCAAGGTTGAATCAGCCAAGGAAACCCTCCAAGCCCACAACCCCGAAGTCAACGTCATCATTCACGAGGAACCCATCAACGCGGATAACGCGATGGATATCATTCCAAACTACGACATCGTAGTAAACGGCGCGGATAATTTCGCAACCCGATACCTCGTAAACGACGCCGCATACCTAGCCGGCAAGCCCCTCGTCGACGGCGCAATCCTCGTCTTCGACGGTCAAGCAACCACGTACATCCCCGGTAAAGGTTGCTACCGTTGCCTTTTCCCTGATCCTCCGCCCCCCGGCGAAGTCCCCAACTGCGCAGAAGCAGGTGTCATCGGAGCACTCCCCGGACTCGTAGGATCCATCCAAGCCCTAGAAACCATCAAGGTCGCAATGAACATCGGCGAAACTCTCGCCGGACGAATGCTCATCATCGACGCCTTGACCATGGAGTTCCGAGAGATCAAAGTGCGCCGCAACCCGGATTGCAAACTTTGCGGTGACGATCCGGAAGTCACCGAACTCATCGACTACGAGATTTTCTGCGGCATCGCTCCACCGCAGGCAGTTGCCTAACCCCAACTCATCGCGGCAGGTGAGGGAAGGCCACCAATAATGCAACTCGCGGAACGCGGCCTTGTAGCTCGCGATGTCACACACGAAATCGGCAACACGCCGGTTGTCGACATCTCTCAATTCAGCCCCAAGTCCGAAGTCCGCCTTCTCGCAAAGCTAGAGTCCGATAACCCCACAGGCAGTGTCAAAGATCGTGTCGCGCTCTCCCTTATCGACCAAGCCGAAGACGACGGCCTGCTGAGCCGCGCCACTGGCGGCGTAATCCTTGAGCCAACGAGCGGCAACACTGGCATCGGTCTCGCGATGATCGGAAGCCTGCGCGGCTACGAAGTCAAGGTCGTCATGCCCGAGAGCGTCAGCGCCGAACGTGTCCAACTCCTCGAAGGCTTCGGCGCTGAGATCGTATTCTCCGCCGCCGAAAAAGGTACCAACGAGTCGATCAACGTGGCGAAGGAACTCGCCCACGAAAACCCCTCGTGGTTCATGCCGTACCAATATGGCAACCGCGCAAACCCCAATGCCCACTACAAAACAACCGGACCCGAAATCGCCCGCGTCGTTCCGGAAGTTGACATGTTCGTCGCCGGCCTCGGCACGGGTGGCAGCCTCATGGGCGTAGGCCGCGCCCTCCGCGAACACAATCCGGACATCAAAATCGTCGCCGCCGCACCGCATCCCGACGACAAGGTTCAGGGTTTGCGGTCCATCGAGCATGGATTTATTCCGCCGATCCTCGACCTCGATGCGCTTGATGCCAGGATCATGGTCGAGGCCGAAGAGTCGTTTTACTGGACGAAGAAGCTACTGTTGGATGCCGGCATATTTGTGGGTGTTTCTTCGGGTGCGGTATTGGCGAGCGCGATCAGGGCGGCGGGACGATTGGAGAGCGGGACGATCGTAATGCTGTTCGCAGACGGTGGATGGAAATACCTCTCTACAGGCATCTACACGCGCGATTGGAGCGATATTCAAAATGAGGTGGAAGGACAGACTTGGTGGTGAACAACGTGCCAACCGATGCTGGGAATCTGTGTTTCTCGACAGCTAATGACATCGCGGCATGGATTCGCAACCGAGATGTTTCGGCTCGAGAGGTGATGGCTGCACACCTTAAACAGATCGAGCGCATCAATCCCGCGGTGAACTCAATTGTGACGTTACTCGACGGGGATGTGTTGTTGAAAAAGGCGGCCGAGGCTGACAAAACTTTGGCCCAGGTTGGAGCCGATGATCTTGGGCCATTGCATGGTCTTCCCGTCGGTATCAAAGATCTGCAACCGACGGCCGGGATTCGAACCACCTACGGATCGCCGATATTCGAGAATTTCGTGCCGAACGAGGATTCGCTTACGGTCCAACGTTACAAAGAAGCTGGGGCCATCGTTATCGGCAAAACGAACACCCCGGAATTCGGTGCCGGATCGCAGACGTTCAACGAGGTTTTTGGGACGACGCTCAACCCGTACGATCTCACGAAGACATGTGGTGGGAGCAGTGGTGGGGCATCAGTAGCTTTGGCCTGTGGGATGATGCCGATCGCCCAGGGATCGGATTTTGGTGGCTCCTTGAGGAATCCGGCAGCTTGGTCAAACGTTGTCGGGATGAGAAACAGTATCGGGACCGTGCCGGTACATCCGGCGCCGCTCGGCTACACGTCCGAGTCGGTTACCGGTGGAATGGCACGCACGGTAAAGGACGTCGCTCTTCAATTGACCGCGTTGGCGGGGCCGGACCCGAGGGTACCGAATTCGCTGATGCAACCGGGCACGGTTTTTGGCGAACCGTTGGAGTGCGATTTTGGCGGGGCACGGATCGCTTGGAGCCGGAATGTTGGCGGCGCACCGATTGATCCCGTGATTACCAAGACGCTGGACGCGCAACGTCAGATTTTCGAAGACCTGGGTTGCGTCGTGGAGGATGCAGAACCGCCGTTGGAGGATGCTGGTGAGATATTCCATGTGCTGAGGGCGGCGATATTTGCGCATCAGCATGAGGCGAATATTCGCGACTATCGAGATTTGGTCAAGGAAACGATAATTTGGAACGCGGAGGAGGGTGCGCGAATCTCGGCATTGGATGTAAAGAAGGCTGAGGAGCGTCGCACCGCGCTGTATGTGCGAATGGCGGATTTCATGAGTCGATACGATTTCCTGATGTTGCCAGTGACCTCGGTTCCACCCTTTTCCGCTGATGAGGAGTATCCGACAGAGGTCGCCGGCAAACCGCTAGCGAACTACCTTGAGTGGATGACGCCGTGTTCGTCGATCACAGTTACAGGACTACCAGCGATTTCGGTCCCGAGTGGTTTCGACGCCGACGGATTGCCGGCTGGACTGCAGATCGTGGGTCGGCAAAAAGCCGATTTTTCGGTGTTGCAGATGGCGCATGCCTTTGAAAGTGCGACGGAGTTTTGGCGGTGCCGGCCAGCGATCGTTGAGTAACTAGTGCCGGGCGCAATCTGAAAGGGAGTGGACCTACGTGAACTTTGAACTTGATGGAAAGTCGGCTGTTGTTACTGGAGGCAGTCGTGGGATTGGTAAGGCTATCGCTTGGGAGTTGGCGCGCGAGGGGTGCAATTTGGCGATCTGTGCTCGCAACGTAGATGCTTTGGAGACCACCGCGAAAGAAATCGCTGCAGATACTGGTCGTGACATATTTGCGATTGAGTGCAATACGTCAGACACGGCTTCGGTTGACGCCATGGTTGCGCGGGCGAATTTCCAGTTGGGCGGCATCGACATTCTGGTCAACAACGCCGCTCGACCGCTGGGGCAGGCTCGCGTCCCGGGAATCGAAGGTGTGACGGACGAGGCGTTCAACGATGACATCAACACGAAGGTGTTGGGATATCTAAGGTGCGCAAGAGCGGTAGCACCGATCATGAAGCAGCGCGGATGGGGACGCATCATCAACATCAGTGGTCTCGCGTCGCGCTCAAGCGGATCAGCGGTGGGTTCGATGCGTAACGTTGCCGTCTCGGCTCTCACGAAAAACCTAGCTGATGAATTGGGTCCGCATGGAATCAATAGCGTGGTAATCCATCCGGGCGCAACTCGGACGGAAGCGACAGTCGGAGTAGCCGCGGCACGCGCGAAAGAGCGCGGAGTTTCGGTCGATGCCATTCTGGAGGAGATGTCGGAAAGCAACTCGTCGCGACGAATCATCGATGCGAGGGAAATCGCATATATCGTTGCGTTCGTCGCCTCACCAAAAGCTGTTGCAATCAACGGAGACGGCATCGCAGCTGGTGGTGGCGTCGGAACCGCAATCCATTACTAAATTAGGCATGGGTGCGAGAACCTCGCATCGAGACAGTGGGAGGAACTTACTCTAGAATCGAGTAATTGCAGCCCTTTGATCGATCCCGCTAACTTGTGGCGGAAGTTGCGACGGGGCAGCATGTTTCGAGATTGAGCCTGAACTAGATGTCTGAAAACGAAATCGTCGTGCGCGGCGCACGCGAACACAACTTGAAGAACATTGATGTTCGTATCCCGCGCGACAAATTGGTCGTCGTAACTGGTGTTTCGGGTTCCGGAAAGAGCAGTTTAGCGTTCGACACGGTCTACGCAGAGGGACAACGACGTTATGTCGAAAGTCTTTCGGCGTATGCGCGCCAGTTTTTGGGTCGGTTGGAGAAGCCAGAGGTGGATCACATCGATGGATTGAGTCCGTCGATTTCGATTGATCAGAAGGGCGTTTCCAGAAATCCCCGCTCGACGGTCGGAACGGTCACGGAGATATACGACTATCTCAGGTTATTGTTTGCACGCGCGGGTCGCCCTCATTGTCGAAACTGCGGCCAGCCCGTGCAGCGACAGACCGTGCAACAGATCGTCGACTCGATAACGCGATTGGATGAAGGCTCGCGCCTGTTATTGCTAGCGCCAGTGGTCAAGCACAAGAAGGGTGAGCACACGGCGATATTCGAGAGTGCGCGACGTTCAGGGTTCGTCCGGGCGCGCGTTGATGGTGAGGTAGTTGAGCTCAATGAAGAGATCAAGCTCAACAAAAACAAGTGGCACAACATCGAGATCGTAGTTGACCGGATTATTGTGAGAGACACGACGGAGCGGGAACGTTTGACCCAATCCGTCGAGACAGCATTGAGAACCGCTGAAGGAATGTTGACGGTTGCCGTGCTGAACCCGACTGAAAGATTGATCGAGGAGTTGTCGTCGGGTGCGAAGAGCGCTGTCGCCGCGGGCACGATCAACAAACAACGAAGACGCAAACAACAGGAGAATCGATCGCAAGACATCGCTTATTCCGAACAGTTCGCTTGTCCTGATTGCGACATTTCGATGTCGGAGCTGGAACCGCGGAACTTTTCGTTTAACACTCCATTCGGCGCATGTTCCGATTGCTCGGGTATCGGTTACCGGTTGGAGATCGACCCCGATCTGGTGTTGCCGAACAAGGCGATCGCACTTGAGGATGGTGCAGTAGCGCCTTGGAGCCGGGATGGTAAGAATTCCCAATGGGCTTGGGGACCGCTGCATGCGTTAAACGAACATTTCCAAGTTCCATTGGACAAACCGATATCGGAGCTTGAGTCAGAACACCTGAAGCTGATTCTGTACGGATCGGGTCGGAAGAAAGTTCAGTTGACGCATCGGACTTCGTCGGGGGCCGTCTTTAGTTGGAAAGGGCAGATCGAGGGTGTGATCCCGAATTTGCAGCGCCGACATTCGAACACCGAGTCGGAAAACGTTCGAAACGACATTGAGCGATACATGTCGCAGCGGAGGTGCAATACCTGTGATGGGGATCGCCTCAAGCCCGATGCCCTTGCAGTTACGTTGCTGGGGATGAACATCATGCAGGTCACGCGGCAATCGGTCGCGACCGCGTTGCAATGGGTGGACGCATGTCGGAATGGCAAGTGGGTTGACGACGAACGACCGATCACTGAGGTTCTAACGGGTCGGGAACTTTCAATCGCCGATCAGATACTGAAGGAGATCGAATCGAGGTTGGGTTTCCTTGCGAGAGTTGGTCTGGAGTACTTGACCTTGGATCGATCAGCCGGGTCGTTGTCCGGTGGCGAAGGACAGAGGATTCGACTCGCTACACAGATCGGTTCCGGTCTGATGGGAGTGCTCTACGTATGTGACGAACCATCCGTCGGGTTGCATCCCCATGACGGCGATCGACTGATCGCGACGCTGAAGAGTTTGCGGGATGTTGGTAACACTGTGTTGATCGTGGAGCACGACGAGGCAGTGATGCGAGCCGCCGACCACATCGTCGATCTGGGTCCCGGCGCTGGCGAACATGGTGGGCACGTGGTGGCGGAAGGCGATATCGAAGCCATAATGTTGGCCGAACAGTCGATCACTGGGGAGTATTTGAGCGGTCGGAAGGAGATCGCTACACCCAATGAACGGCGGAAGAAGGGAGAGCCTGCGTTAAAGGTAATTGGGGCTCGGGCGAACAATTTGAAGAATGTGAATGTTGAGATACCTCTCGGTGTGTTCGTTTGCGTGACTGGAGTTTCGGGTTCTGGCAAAAGTACTTTGGTCAACGAGATCGTATTGAAGCGTTTGGCTCAGCATTTCTACCGGGCTAAAGATCGGCCCGGCCCCCACGACGACGTATTTGGGTTGCCGCTGATTGACAAGGTGATCAACATCGATCAATCGGCGATTGGAAGAACACCCAGGTCCAATCCGGCGACGTACACCGGGGTATTCACCCCGATCAGGGAGCTCTTTGCGTCGATGCCAGAAGCTCGCGCCCGTGGCTACACGCCAGGTCGTTTTTCATTCAATGTGCGAGGCGGGAGATGCGAAGCTTGTTCAGGAGCGGGATACACGCAGATCGAGATGCAGTTTTTGCCAGACGTGACGGTCCCCTGCGAGGTTTGTGAAGGTGCGCGGTACAACCGCGAGGCGTTGGAGATCCTATTCAAAGGTGCATCGATTTCAGACGTGTTGAACATGACAGTTACAGAGGCGCACGCGCTATTCGAGAACATTCCTACGATCGCCAACAAGCTCCGAACGTTGATTGACGTGGGGCTGGGATACATACATCTGGGTCAACCAGCCACCACGCTTTCGGGCGGTGAAGCACAACGGATCAAATTGTCTTCGGAGTTGTCGAAACGGAGCACCGGCCAGACGTTGTACATCTTGGACGAGCCGACAACCGGGTTGTCGTTCGATGACGCGGACAAGCTTTTGACTGTGCTTCATAGATTGGTCGATAACGGAAATACCGTGTTGCTGATCGAGCACCACCTGGACCTAATCAAGAACGCCGACTGGATTATTGATCTCGGTCCCCATGCAGGAGATGATGGCGGTGAGTTGGTCGCAGTCGGCACTCCAGAATTTATCGCCTCGGTCGACCGGTCATACACAGGCGTGTACCTGCGTGAAATTTCCGGTATCGTGCCAGATGAAACTGCAGAAGGTTCGGATGTCTCCGAGTCCAGTGTTAACGGTGTGCACGACGCGGAACTTACAAATGGTTTCACCGAAATCAAGATCGCCGATATCTTGGATGAGCACCCAGATCTCGGTGTTGCGCCTAAACCATCGAGGAATGGCGCAAGGACAAGAGGTCGGCGCCGCCGACGGCGGACAGCAGGTCGAAGAAGTTGACAAGCGCCGCCGACGCGATGCCCAACCTCCCGTACCCGCCAGAGTTCGTTCAAGATGGGTTGATCGGAAATTCCTGTTTTGGTTGTGGTGCATGGAATGAGCACGGACTGAACATTAAATCGAGTTGGGAAGGGGACGTTTCCGTATGTCGATTCGTGCCACAGGCCCATCATGCCGCGATGCCCCACGACATTGTCAACGGTGGCATCATCGCCGCGGTCATGGATTGCCACTCGGTGTGTACGGCTATCGCTGACGCGTACCGGCGGGCTAAGCGCTTTGCCGGTGACGGCAAGCGGCCCCTGTTGTGGTACGCAACAGCTTCATTGCACGTGGAATATTTGAAACCAACGCCGCTGTCGACGCCGTTCACTGTCAGGGCAAAAGTTGTCGGCGTAGAACGACGACGAACCAAATTGCAGGCGGAGTTGGTAAGTGATGATGGGACTACAACTTGTACCGGCGAGGTCGTCGCAGCTCAAGTTTCCGATCGATGGGCTCGGGCTTCGGGATATTACGGCGGAGACACTTAGTCCCACAGGACCGCGTGCGCCGATCGGGATTATCATTTCGGACACCATGCTCACACGCGAAGAACTTGCTGCTAGAGTCGACGCCTTGCCACGCGTAGACATTGCCCACACCCCGACTCCTTTAGATGAGATGCCGCGATTACGGGAACGGTTGACCGCGGATGGGCACGTGGTTCCACCGATCTATGTGAAGCGAGAGGACATGACTGGGTTGGCGTTCGGTGGTAACAAAGCTCGGCACTATGAATTTGAGATGCCTCACATTGTTGATGCAGGTTATGACACCTTGATCAACATCATGGACTATCACTCGAACAACGCCCGCATGACGGCCGCGGCGGCCAACAAATCCGGGTTGCGGTATGTGTTGGTGTTGAAAAATGCAGCAAATCGAAAGGTCCAAGGGAACCTTTTGATTGACAAACTGTTGGGTGCCGAAATACATCTGCTCGATCAGTTTCAATCTGAAGACGCCGACGGATATGCCGCCGAGTTGAAGGAAAAGTTGGAATCAGACGGTGCCAAGGTTTACCTGCTGCAAGAACACCTCTTCCCGCGAGTGGTTGGCATGGTGGGTTTCGTTCGGTGCGGTTTGGAATTGTTGAGCCAGATCGAGGAACTGGGGCTGCAGCAAGTTCACATTTACGGTGTCGCGGGACGTTCTTTGTGCGGGCTCATATTGGTCGCTAAGAATCTGGGATTAGATTGGCGTTTCACCGGAGTGACGGTCAACTACGACATGCCCTTGGACGATTACATCTTTCAGCATGTCGAGGATATTCGAGGCTTCCTCGACCTTCCCATGACATTTGCCGAGGAGGACATGCGTGTTCTGGATCAATTCGTCGGCGAAGGTTACGGTCTCATGACACCTGAGGTCGCCGATGCGATTCGCCTGGCCGCGCAGACCGATGCCATCATTCTGGACCCCAACTACACGGGAACGGTAATGGCGGCACTACTCGACGACATCCGTACTGGCAACGTTTCTCTGGAGGAATCCGTCGTGTTTCTGCATACCGGTGGCCTGCCAGCACTATTCACGTTCGCCGACGAGTTGGCAAATTAGGCGCGATGCTTAGGGTTTGGCATCTCGGATCAAGCGTAACCGAGTTGCGAAACGTCGCACCCCGAACGCCTGAGGGTCGAACAACCGCTGTTGGTTGCGGGTTTTGAGGTATTCGGTCCACCTGGCGCACAGCATGGCGCCGGCGAGCATGATGATTGCTTCGACGTAGACGAATATGAAGAACATCATCACGGCCGCGAGACTGCCGTAAATCGAGAGAAGGTGTCGAGCGTTGAGTTGCAGGTAAACAGCAAAAACATGCTTCACGACTTCAAAAGCGACGGTTGCGACGAACGCGACGGGCAGGATCGCCTTGATGTGCGTCTTGGTGTTTGGTACCCACGCGTAGATAAACGTCAAAACCGTGTATGTGATGGTCCAAGGTAAAACGATTCCTACAATCTGGAACAATGAATACCGGATCGTCTCGGTGTCGAAAGCAAAGAAAACCGCGATCTCTTCCAGGAATGAGAACACGGTGAATACGACGAAGGATGTTAGCAACAAGAGACTGGCAATCATCATCAACGCGACCTCAACCACCCGTTGCATGAAAAAACTGCGGCGCCGTTCGATTCCCCACACGATGTTGATGCTCTGGCGAACTGCTGAGAAAACGCCCAAAGCCGAAACGCAAAGTACAAGTCCACCAAGGCCAGATGTTAGCGCCGAGTTAGTGACCGCATGAGTGATGAAATCTTCGACGAAGGATGGTCCTGATGCCGCCTCGTTCAGCACTGGTATCTGTGTCAGGATGGCATCATGCAGTAATTCATGGAATTCCCCCTCGCCGATCGTCAAGTGGACCACCGTAATCATGGCGATTGTCAGCGGCAACAGCGACAAAAAGGTGTAGAACGCGATCGCTGCTGCAAGGAAGTGCGCTTTGAACGCTACGAATTCCCTGACTAGCTGAATCACCGGTGACGCCAGCCGTTCAATAACGCGCAAGGTTGCAACGAGGTCGCCGACGAACGAAGCGCTGCGTCGGCGTAGTTCGTCGATCCTACCTACGGAGGGCATGTGCAACACGACCCGTTGTCTCAACTCTCTGGCAAGAATGCCAATCTATCGGAATCGTTTATCCGCTGAAGATTGTTTATCAACAATCGGTTCTGACGACGTTGATCATGGACGCGTAGATGATTCGACCATTTGGCGGAGAACATCGCACCTGCAAGAAGAATGATCGACTCGATATAGACGAACAGGAAAAACATCATTATGGTGCTGATGCTACCGTAGATCGATGCCAACAGCCCGCCCGAGTTGCGGAGGAAGAAAATGAAAACGTATTTTGCGATTTCGAACGCAATCGTGGCCAAGACGCCGACACCCAAGATATCAGTAAACTTCACCTTTGTGTTCGGCAACCACCAGTAGACCACAATAAAGACGAGATACGTGATTGCCGACGGAAGAATGTAGCCGGCGACGACGAGGAACCATTGGTCAAACGGTGCCTGGTCCGTGGAAAGCAACTTCGCAATTTCTTCAATGAAAGAAAAAACTGCCGAAAGCAAAAGCGACAGGAAGAGCAATGAAGATGCGACCATCATCATGGCGAAATCGATTGCACGTTCGATCAGGAAAGGGCGTGGACGCTGTATCCCCCAGATAACGTTGACACTCTTGCGTATCGAGCCGAAAACACCCATTCCGGCTATGAACAAGGTCAATCCAGTCAAGCTAGATGTGACGGCGGGATCGTTACTGACGTTGTGAATAAATCCTTCTACGAATGAAGGCCCATCGGTTTCAGCGAGAACGGGAATCTGGTTCATGATGCCATTGATCAGCCGGTCTTCGAAACCCTCCAAACCGACGACGAAGCGCCAAAGGGTGATCAAGGCAATGGACAGCGGGAAGATCGAAAGAAAAGCATAGAACGCGATGGCAGCGGCCAAATAGTGTCCGTTGACCGACATGAAGTCATTGACATTGTGATAGACGAACCAGAATGCATGTCGCACAAACCCGAATGATCGGACGAACAGAGAATGTTGTTCAACTGTTGCCAAGGTTGCAGTCTCTACGAGACCGAGGTCAGCTATCGTTTTTGTGGACGCGGGTTTGCGTCCGATCAATCAAGTTCGCCGTTTCGGAACGCCGTGATGTAGTCCATCGCGAAGTCGTCGCGGCCTTCTAGCAGATCGATCGCGTATTTAACGCGCGGGGATTCCATGTCAAGGTTCATCGCGCGATCGATCTTGACCTGGATAGGGTCGATGATACCTGAATCCGCCCCGGCTTCAACAACTAACTTTACGAACGTCTCGTTAACGAGGGCACGTTTGGGTAGCCCAAAGGAAACGTTACTCATTCCGCCCGTGATATGGACATCGTTGCCAAAACGATTTCGGAGCTTTATGACTGCTTCGAGAGCGTGAGGGCCGTATGCCTTGTCAACGGAAACTGGAAAAAACAGGGGGTCAATATACATGTCCCCGTACGCGACACCTCGGTCGCTCGCGGCGTCGACGACACGGGTGGCGTTCTCGAGTCGCTCGTCGGCATTTTCTGGCATGCCGCTCTCCGAAGCCGCGGAGATGATGCACTTCGCGTTGTGCTCCGCGATCAGATCGAGGGTTTCCAGCCGTTCCAACGCCACCGAATTGACCATCGGGCGTCCTGCGGATCTGTCGTAAGCCTCTAACCCGGCTTGGATTATTTCAGAGTTCGACGAATCGATGCTGGGCGGGATATCGGCGACTGATTGAACGAACTTGACGAGCCACTGCATTGCTTCGATCTGTTCGCCGATACGATGGGAAAGTTCGTCGACGTTTAGATCCAAATATGCCGATCCGGCCTTCGTTTGTCTTTCGACTTCGTGCTTGACATACGCTTCGCCCTCGGCGGCTTCGGCTCCGTCGCAGTTGACACCCTTCCATATGGCGATCATGAAGTGCTTTAGATTGCCCTGCTGGTAGGGTTGCGTCTTCTCGAAAGATTCAGGCACACGCACGAAACGGGTTTCGCCGTCGACGCGATACTTAACGGCCTCCGAACCGTCATCGAAGACGTGCCCCCTAATGCCGCCGCGTTTCACGACGCGGGTGCAGTGAATGTTCTCTCCGATGATGGTGAAGTCAGGTGTGATCATTGTTCTGATGATGGCGACGGGTTCCTAGGAAATTCGTTAGAAGAGCGAACGAGTCAATTCTCATACGGCACGACTGTTGATGCAAATGAAAACGTGCCCACTCGTCATTCAGTTTAATTTGCCTTGATTCTCAGCAAAGTTAAACGCCAAAAAGCCTCAATGGCGATTTGAAGTGACATCTTGGACTTGCCAGCCGTCCGTTCCACGAATGTGAATGGATGTTCGACGACGGTCAACCCGCTTCGCTGCGTCCGATGTGCTACTTCAGCTTGGAACCCAAAACCGGTGACTGTGAGCCTATCAAGATCTATGGTTTCAAGGGCGTTGCGGTTGAACCCCTTGAAACCACCTGTAGCGTCGTGAATCTTCAGTCCCAAAATGGCTCGGATACCGCAATTCGCCCATTTGCTAAGTAGCACCCGTGACTTCTTCCAATTGGGGTCCACGGCACCACCATCGCTGTACCGGGTTCCGACGACGACATCGGCGCATTGAAGCAATTCAATCAAACGAGGGACCTCGGCGGGAGGATGCGATAAGTCGCAATCCATCTGAACGATACGCGCAACGCCCGTGTCTAACGCGATCTTGAATCCGGCGATGTATGCGGTTCCCAATCCCAGTTTGCCGCTCCGATGAGCCACTAAGATCCGTCCAGGGTGTTCGTCCGCAAGACCGTCAGCGATCTTGCCCGTTCCGTCAGGAGATGAATCGTCGACGAACAGAATGCCGAGGTTGTCGATCTCTAAGTCGATGAGCTTTTGGACGATAGTCCCAATGTTTTCGGCTTCGTTGAAAGTTGGGATGACGACGGCGATTATGATGTGCTTCTCGAATCTGCCGACGATGCGGATTCCTTGTGTTCGTGTCTGTGGCATCGATTGATCCGTACGATTTTCAATCCGCTTCCAGTTCAAATTCAGAGTGTAACGCCCTCGCGGCCGTCGCCACGTGTTCCTGGTCGACGATGCACGTGATGCGGATCTCTGAGGTTGTAATCATCTCGATGTTTACATTAGCGTCGGCGAGTGCGCGGAACATGCGAGCTGCGTATCCCGGCGAGTTGGTCATACCAGTTCCAACGACGCTGACTTTGGCAAGACCGTCCCGCGTCGCAATATCGCTGTAACCCACTTCGGTGTTTTGCGCGGTTATCTCGGCAACTCTTTGAAGGTACTCTTGTCCCACCGTGAACGACATGTCGGTGAGCCCGTGAGATGAAACGTTTTGGACGATAACGTCGATACTGATGCCCGCCTCAGCGAGCGGCATCATGATCGCCGCGGCGATACCGGGGCGGTCTGCGATTCCATGTAGCGTGACTCGAGCGACGGATCGCTCAGTTGCGATGCTGGTAATGCTCTTTCGAATCTCCATGTTGCTGTTTTGGTCCTCAAAATTGCCGATTTTACTTCCCGCGGCGTGCGGATTGAAGGAAGAAGTGATGAGCATCGGAACCTTGTGCACCGATGCCATCTCGATTGATCGAGGATTCATCTTCGCGCCAAGAGACGCCATTTCTAGCATCTCTTCGTAACCGATTCGAGGTATAACCCTGGCATCCGGCACAAGGCGCGGGTCAGCGGTTAGGATGCCGTCGACATCGGTATATATTTCGCAAACGTCTGCCTTGATCGATGCTGCCATCGCTACGGCGGTCAAATCTGATGCACCGCGTCCAAGTGTTGTCGTATCGTCGGCGGGTGTGAGGCCTTGGAATCCGGCGATAACAACAATTCGTCCACGTTGAATTTCCCGAAGCACGCGGGCAGGTTCGATATTGGCGATGCGCGCTGAACCGAACGTTTCATCGGTCTGAATGCCTGCTTGCCGCCCACTGAGGCTGATGGCATCGTGACCTAAACCTCGGATTGCGATTCCCATCAACGATGCGCTCACTAACTCCCCGGTTGATATCAGCGCGTCTGTTTCGCGCGGGCTAGGCGAATATTCGCCGGACAGACGATGTGCGAGATTCAGGAGTTCATCGGTTGTATCTCCCATGGCGGAGACACAGACAACAAGGTCGGCACCTTGTTCGCGGCGGGCGGCAACTTGTTTGGCTACCTTTCGCAGTAGTTCTTCGGTGGCTAGCGAACTGCCACCGAATTTTTGGACTACGACTTGTTTCGTTTGCGGCATTTCGAATTCAACTGTCACGTTCGCATTCGGATTCAATCCGCATCCCTTCATGTGAGATGTCGAGAATCAATGCCTTTCCAACGATCTGCGCTTTCCTCGCGTTTTCCGACATTTCGTAGCAGATCGTCATGAAACGATCGGTAGCTAGTGCCATGACAGTCGGTCCAGCGCCGGAAAGAAATACGCCGTGAGCGCCGGCATCGAGTGCACCGCGCGCAATCGGTCGGAATCTTGGAAACAGTTCTTCGATGCGTTGTGGTTGATGCAATCGGTCATCGGTGGCGTGCCTTAAAAGCGACCACTGGCGCGTTTCAAGTGCGTGAACCAGCATGGCGGCGCGACCAACATTGAAAACGGCGTCGGAACGCGGTACCACGTCGGGCAATATACCGCGGGCTTCCTTGGTCGCCATCGTGAAATCCGGCACGAATGCCACGGCTTTCAACTCGTCGGCGATATTGACGCGACTGACAATCCAACTGCTGTCTGGGGAACCGGCATCAACGTTGAAACCGATTTGGCAGCCTCCGAAAACCGCGGGCGAGATATTGTCTGGATGACCTTCGATATCGGCAGCGATGGTGAAGATACGCCGCTGAGATTCTGCATCCGCGATATCAAACCCGGCAAATGCGAATGCGGCGGCGATACCGGTAACTGTGGCCGCTGATGACGACCCTAAACCGCGGGCCAGCGGGATGTTGTTGTGGCAATCGAATGCCAATGGCATCGGGTCGACTCCAAGTTCCCGAAATGTTCGACGGGCGCTCGACGCTACTAAATTGTTTTCGTCCCTTGGTAGTGAATCGGCACCTTCACCGGAAATCGTGATTGAGGATTTGCCGCAAGTGACGTTGGTCTCGTTCCAGAGTTTGACCGCCATGCCGATGCAATCGAAACCAGGACCAAGGTTTGCGCTTGTCGCGGGTACTCGGATCGTCGCGCGTTCGAGTTTAGGCTCGGGCATAGTTTTGGATGCGTGCGACGATGTTCTCGGAGACGGAGGAGCGGTTCAAACTATCGCTTTGCCGATAGGCTCGAGTAGGAGCGAAAGCCAATTGCCGCGCTACCAAACTAGTATAATGCGCTATTCGTGGCGATTGTTGGGCGCAATTGTTCGCACCGCATTGATCACACACGACAGAAAAACGAACAGAAAGTAGAGCGTTGGAACGATGGCCGTAGTGGTTCTTTTGGCTCCGCAAGATGATGCGCGCGGTGAAACGCGTGCCGTTGAGATGTTGGAGGAGGCGGCAAAGCATCCTGACATCGAGTTGCGGTTCGTAGATTCGAATCAACCACCCGAAAACGTGTTGAAAGAGTGCCACGACGCGGTTGCTCTGATACCAGCAGGCGGGCGTAACTTGCTCGACGCTGAATTTATCTCCAAATTGGACAAACTGCGTTTGATCCAAACCTTCAGCGCGGGCACCGATTGGCTAGACAAAGCAGCGTTGGCTGAACTCGGTGTGCCCGTCTCGAACAACGGCGGCGCGAACGCAGTAGCGGTTGCTGAACACGCGGTGATATTGATGCTCTCGGTTGAGCGCAAGATCGATCGACAGATCGAATCAGTTAAGAATGGAACTTGGATGGCAGGTGTGGGCGGTGATCGCACCGAGTTTCACACCTTGGTTGGAAAGCGGGTCGGTATTGTTGGCCTTGGTCGTATCGGGTCAAGAGTCGCCAAACGGTTGCAAGGCTGGGAGTGTGAGGTCGTCTATCACGACATCGTGGATTACGACGATCAATACGTTGAGGAGGCGGGAGCTAAGTTCGTTGAGCTGGATGAATTGTTGGAAACATCTGACATCGTGAGCCTCCACGTTCCGCTCGAGCGAACGACGCGTCACTTGATATCTGACCGAGAGTTCTCCTTGATGAAAAGCACCGCAATTTTGGTCAACACATGTCGTGGTCCCGTTGTGGACGAAGCGGCGCTGAAGCGTGCATTGCGAGACGGGCAGATTTTCGGAGCTGGTTTGGATGTGACGGAAGTGGAGCCAATTGCGCCCGATAACGATCTTCCGAATCTTCCCAACGTGGTTGTCACGCCGCATTTGGCCACTCGGGCGTTGGAATCGGAGCACAACGCAACTGCTAATGCGCTCGCCAACGTAGCCCGCGTGGCTCGTGGCGAGGATCCGGAGTGGGTTGTTCCGCCGGTGTGAGTTCTGGGTCTCGGACTGGGCGCGGTATGTGAATCGCATTTAACATGGAACTAGCACGTGCACCGTTGATGGTGAGTTAGCACTCGGATGTTGCGCCACGTTGCTACTGCACCGGACTTGCGTGAATCACTAAAACACGAGACCGAATACGTTGCTGCCAGCGACGATAAACCGCGGGAGGCCTGCGGTATCTTCGGTGCATATACCCCCGGGCACGAAGCGGCCCGAGCTGCGTTCTTCGGAATCTTTGCACTTCAACACCGTGGGCAGGAAAGCGCGGGTATCGCATCATCGAATGGCTCCTCTTTGGGAGTTACGGCAGAAGTAGGGTTGGTCTCGCAAGTCTTTGAAGAACAAGATCTGCAAGACTTGCGCGGGCACTTGGCCATCGCCCATACCAGATACTCGACCACGGGGTCGAATCGTCGTCAAAACGCACAACCGCTTCTGGCTTATGGGCCCCGAGGCGCGATCGCGTTGGGACATAACGGCAATGTGATCAACGCGATCCCTCTGCGCGAATACTGCCAAGAGCAGTACAACAGTGTTTTCACCGGTACCTCCGACAGCGAGGTGATTGCCGAGTTATTCGCGAAGACACCAGGCGACAACTGGTTCGAAGTTTCGGATCGAGTGATGCCGATGTTGAGTGGTGCCTACTCCCTGATCATGATGACCAAACACGAGTTGATTGCGGTCCGTGACCCGCTCGGTGTCCGTCCGTTGTGTCTGGGGAGGTTAGATGGTGGTTGGGTATTCGCATCCGAGACCGCAGCTCTTGACAATTTAGGTGCTGAATTCGAGCGCGAGTTGGATCCTGGCGAAGTCATCGTCGTCAATCGTGAGGGTATCGAAACCTGGGTGTGGCCCAAGGCTGCGGTTGCTCACAAGATGTGCATTTTTGAGCAGATCTACTTCGCCCGCCCAGACAGCATCCTTGATGGCAGCCTAGCTTACGAAAATCGGATGAGGATGGGTGAAATCGCCTACAACGAAGAACCAATCGAAGCGGACCTCGTTATTGGCATCCCGGACTCATCGACGCCTCATGCGGTGGGCTACGCTGCTGCTGCCAATATCCCATATGCAGAGGGATTGGTAAAAAACCGATACGTCGGCAGGACATTCATCCAACCGGACCAATATATGCGGGAAATCGGTGTCCGAACTAAGTTCAACGCTATGAAGCAGGTGATCAACGGTAAGCGAATCGTGGTCGTCGACGACACAATCGTCCGTAGCACGACGGTTAGGCACGTAGTCAAGATGTTGCGTGACGCGGGTGCCAAAGAGGTGCACGTACGAGTGGCGGCCCCTCCAATAAAGTCGACGTGTCATTTCGGAGTTGACATGGCGACGTTGGACCAGCTCATCGCCGCCAATTACACCGTGGACGAAATTTGCGAAATCATTGGTGCGGACAGTCTGAAGTATTTGAGTTTGCAAGGGTTGGAACAGGCGGTTTCGGCTGGTCGGAACGAGTATTGTCGCGGATGCTTCACGGGCAAATATCCAATCGATGTCCAACTTGAGATGGATAAGTTACGCATGGATCGGTTGGCGACTGAGCCAGCTGGTGTCGCCTGATCGAGGATGAAGAACGTATCAGCTAGTGCTTATGCGGCGGCCGGCGTAGATTTGAATGCCGCGGCACGCGCAAAACTCCGCATCAGCGATATCGCGAAATCGACTTATGGGCGCGGCGTAGTGTCGGCACCGGGAGGGTTCGGCGGGGTTTTCGACGTCGATCCAAATAGCGAATATCTGACGGTTTCCAGCACCGATTCGGTCGGAACCAAGTTGAGGATCGCCCAAGCTATGGGACGGCACGACACGGTCGGTGTTGACATCGTTAACCACTGCGTCAACGACATCTTGCCAGCCGGAGCGGAACCGATGTATTTCCTGGACTACATCGGACTCGATGGATACGATGATGAATTAATCGCTCAATTGTTGGCGGGCGTTGCCACCGCCTGCGTCGAAAATGATTGCGCTCTAATCGGTGGAGAGACGGCATCATTGCCCGGAATCTATCACGGCGACGACTACGACTTGGTTGGATTCATCGTCGGCCGAGTGAAGCGTGAAAATCTCCTGAGACCTGAAACGACGGTGGCAGGAGACGTGCTAATAGGTCTGCCATCAAGCGGATTGCACACCAACGGGTACTCGTTGGTGAGATCAATCTTCAATACAGACGATGATCCGAGTGCGCTGAGCGACATCTTGCCAGGAGGCCACGAAACGTTGGGCGAAGCGCTTTTGGAGCCACACAGATCTTATTTGAAACAGCTGCAACCGTTTTTGGGCACCGTGAAGAGCATGGGTCATATAACTGGCGGCAGTTTTGCGAAGAACATACCCCGGGCATTGGCTCCAAACGTCGGGGCTGTTCTTGATGCGAGCACATGGTCACCACCACCGCTTTTCGCCTATATCAAAGAACACGGAAACATCGAACGCGAGGAGATGTTCAACGTTTTCAACATGGGAGTTGGCATGGTTGTTTGCGCGACTCCTAGTCATGCCGAATTTCTGTTGTCCGAATTGGGCGACGCTTGGGTTATCGGTGAAACGATCGAATACGATGGTTCGGGTGATCGAGTTGAGTGGTGCGCCTGATCGTGTCGAAATTTAGATGATTCAGGTTGGTGAACCAACGGGGTGAAATGTCCGATTCTGTCAAAAAAGTTGCGTTGTTGAGCGCATACGACCGGCGCGGATTGGTAAGTTTCGCCAAGTTACTCGTTGACTGCGATTACGAGGTAGTGTCTACCGGCGGGACCGCTGCTGAGTTGCGCGCCGCTGGGATCAGGGTTGTTGAGGTATCTGAACTTACGGGTGCGCCAGAGATATTGGACGGACGCGTCAAGACTCTGCATCCGAAGATTCACGGTGGATTACTCGGGTTACGTGACGACGAGAATCACGTTCGCCAAATGGCACAACTTGGGATCCGAAACATCGATGTTGTCGTGAACAATCTTTATCCATTCGTCGAAACTGTTCGAACCAAGGGCATATCTTTGCCCGACGCCTTGGAGAACATTGATATCGGCGGGCCAGCCATGACCCGGGCAGCGGCCAAAAATCATCCCCATGTCTTGATTGTGGTTGACCCCAACGACTACGAACGCGTAGGGAATATGATCAGGGACGACGCGGTAACACCGCGGGAACGTCGCCGTTTGGCTGCGAAGGCTTTTCAACACGTCGCGGCGTACGATACGGCGATTGCGGGTTATCTCCGAGACGATGGCGCCGCCATAGATGAAGATGGCGCCACAGTTGAGTTGCCTGAAGAGATCACGTTTGGATACTCGTTGGTTGCCAAACCTCGCTACGGTGAAAATCCACATCAAAATGCCGCGATCTATTCTTTGCCTGGCGCGACCGGAGGAGTGGTAAACGCGGAGCATCTGCACGGCATTGAAATGTCCTACCTGAACTATTTCGACGCGGATGCGGCATGGTCAGTCGCGCGCGAATTCGCAGAATCCGACAAACACGCAGCGGTAGTGGTAAAGCACGCAAATCCCTGTGGGTTGGCAGTCCGCGACGATCAGATCGACGCATGGGAAGCGGCCAGATTGGGCGATCCCGTGTCAGCGTTCGGTGGGATCGTCGCCTTCAGTGAGCGGTTGAAAAGCGACACCGCGGACAAGATGAGGGGATTGTTGTTGGACGTGGTGATTGCGCCTGATTACGACGATGAGGCGTTGGATATTCTGCGAACACGGCGAAGAACACGGGTGTTAAAGGTGGGCGATGACGCCCCGGCGATGTTAGAGGTTAGATCGGTTGCTGGTGGCGCGCTGGTGCAAGAATCGGACAGTCTCGCTGGGGACGCGTTTGAAGACTTTCGAGTGGTGACCGAGCGTTTGCCGAGCCGCGAAGAGGAGGTTGATCTACGGTTCGCGTGGCGCGCGTGTAGATTTGTGAAGTCCAATGCCATTGTCTTGGCGAAGAATTGCGCGCTCGTCGGAATGGGCGCGGGTCAACCCAACCGAGTGACTAGTGTCAATCTGGCAACTGGCGTGGCGGGAGTCGATTCTTCAGGAGCGGTAATGGCATCCGACGCATTTTTCCCATTTCCGGACGCCGTCGAGTTGGCGGCGAAGAATGGTGTAAGAGCGGTTGTGCAACCGGGTGGTTCTGTGAATGATCAAGCTGTGATCGATGTTGCCAACGAGTTGGAAATGACGATGGTTTTTACAGGACGCCGACATTTCTATCATTGATAGATTGGGTGGCAGATTCAGATCAACGTGTCAAAGATTTCGGTCGACATAATCATCCCGGTGCTGAACGAGGAGCATTCTCTGCCCCGTTGCATCGCGACATTGGATGAGCATCTGACCAGTGGTTTCGCAGATGACTGGAACTGGAACATCACGATTGCAGACAACGGTTCCCAAGACGCAACGCCGGAGGTCGGACGTCAACTGTCAAGCCGGTACCCAAACGTCAGATTGACGCGGCTTGAACAACGTGGTCGAGGAAGGGCTCTGAAAAAAGCGTGGTTGGAGAGTTCCGCGGATGTCCGATGTTTTATGGATGTTGATCTCTCAACGCGTTTGGAATCGCTCGGGCCACTGGTCGAAGCGATCGCCAAGGAAGGATACGGCGTGGCAATCGGTTCGCGATTGTTGCCGGAGTCACGTGTGGAAGGACGAACCTTGAAACGCGAGATTGTGTCAAGGGCGTACAACGCGTTGATCCGACTGATGTTTCCTAGGAAAACGTTCCGTGACGCGCAATGCGGTTTCAAGGCGGTATCTCGAGAAGTGGCGGACAATGTTGTGCCTCATGTCGAAAACCACGGTTGGTTTTTCGACACTGAGTTGCTGTTGTTGAGTCTTCGGGCCGGATATAGGATCAAAGAGATTCCAGTCCACTGGATTGATGATCCAGACACGCGGGTCCGCATCGTTTCAACCGCTAGCGAAGACATAAAGGGCTTGTTGAGGGTGCGTTTCTCGCCCGCCGATGTTAAGCGCAACTAGCCGTTCGATCGATGTGATTTGTGCAATACGCGGTCGTTGAAAACTTCCTGATGTAACCTTGCACTGATTTGAGGGAACGATAATTCACTGCGATGCTAACGCCATCCGAAGAGCTTGAACTTTCGTCGCCGACATTGCGTGGCGCAACGGTTTCGATTGACTATCACCACGCCCAGGCGATACTCAGAACCGAGCAGCGCAATCCGATCGTGGTTTTTGAGGTCTATGCGGGCGCGACAGGTGTGTTATCTGGAGTGAACGAGGTTTTGCCGTTCCTCAGAGCCCGACTGCCGATTTCTAGTTCTGCAGTGTATTCGCTTTCCGACGGTGATGAAATCAAAGACGACGAGACTATTCTGCGTGTCGTCGGGCCTTATGCTGCGTTCGGCATGTACCGTGACGTGATCACCGGGATATTCGCTTCAAGTATCGGGTGGGCGACGGCGGCACACGAATGCGTGCAAGCCGCTGGTGAAACGCGCGTCATGGTCAGTGGATCGCCATTCATACATCCCGATGTTGTCGATTCGATGGAGTATTCGGCCTACGTTGGAGGGTGTGCCGCGGTATCTACACAAAAGGGAGGGGAGCGCACAGCAACAGTTCCTCAGGGATCGATGCCGCATGACTTTGTCTTGATCTGGGGCGCGGCTGACCGTGCGATGACGGTTTATGACCGGCATAGCAGGTTGGGTGCACAACGAGTAATGCCGGTTCCCACTTCGGGCGATACGATCCAGGAGGCTCTGGACGCAGCGTATGCGTTGAGCGGGGGCACAAGCAACCCGCTACGTGGGGTGAAGATCAGCGTCCCGGCCAATCTCGGCGGTGGCTCACCAGATTTGGCGAAGGAGTTGAAAGCCCGCCTGATGGATGCTGGCTTCGGCTCTGTCGACATTTACGTCGCCGGCGAGTTGACGCCTGAATTGATCCGAGAGTATCGGGCCGCGGATGTCGAAGTTGGCCTTTATGTGGTGGGACGATACATCGCGGCGGCGCGACCTGCGCCGGTTGAAGGTGCGATCAAAGAGATCGACGGGCGGGCGGTGGCGCCGCGTGGGATGGCCCCCGGGCGCGTCGATAACCACCGGATGTTGCAACGCGAGCTGAGCTGATTCAGATCGTTTCAGCCTTCAATTGACGGAACCAAGTTTCGTCGGAATGTTAAGTGCAGCGCGGTCGAGTTTCTGGTGGTTAGCTTGGCCCAGTCGGCGATCCTGATGCCCGGTAACCAAACGATCTGCCCACTGGCGGGCGAGACGACCATCGGGATGCGATCGCGCCACGACGCGGCGATTTTCGAGTTGATGAGGAAATCTGAGAGGTCGACGTCATTGCTCATGCCGAGTGGATGGAAGCGATCGGACTCTTTGCGATTGCGAATGGAGAGACTACCTGTTAACAACTCGTCGCGGTCTAGCCACGCTTCGTCACTGGCGGTTTCATGGTATTCATCAGGCGGCATGGAGATATTGGACGTGATGGTGTAACCATTGCCCAAGTCGGCTTGACCTGGCAACGGGAGTATTATCGGTTGTGCGATGGCGTCAGGGTAGGGGACGATGTCATTGGCTCGATCCGCCGCGCGCGCCATACCGATGTAGCGGTGGTCGGTCCAGAATACGACTTCATCTGGCAAGTTGTAGCTGGCGGACTTGCCAATTGAGAGTAGGTTGAGCATCTTATCGATGTGGGTCTGTTCAAGTTGCGTTTCGGGTTCGGCGCTGTTTCGATACATTCTGGCGAGGACTTCGGCGGCGACCACGGGGTGTGAATCGGCGACGGGGATGCGGAGCAAGGTGTCTGGATGACACGTGGCGGCGCGATGCGCTACCTGGTCTGCAAGCTTTTCGATCAGGTCGGTATTGCTTTGCATAATCTCGGCGAATCTGCCGATCGCCGAAACAGCTTGCGGGTTCAATGTTTTGAGTTCGGGCATTACGCGGTGGCGAATCCGGTTTCGGGCGTAACGAGACCAATCGTCGTTGGAAGCGTCGTGCCGGGCGGTGATATGCAGGGCATTTAGGAATCGATCCGCTTGATGCCGTGTGATCTGCAACATTGGCCTGGCGACGACGACTTTGCGACCCGCTGTGATCACGATCGATCGTCGATGTTTCATGCCGCCGGCACCGCGGATGCCGGCACCACGGGCCAAACGAAGCAGGATGGTTTCCGCTTGGTCGTCGGTGTTGTGGGCTACAGCTACGACGTCGGCGTCGACACGTTCGGCGGTCTCGGAAAGGAACTTGTATCTGAGACGGCGCGCGGTATTCTCATCTAGGCGATCGGTACCGTGATCGGCGCGTCCAACGACTAGCGGTATGTCGAGTTGGGTGCAGAGATCGCGGACGAACTGTTCGTCTTTTTCGGAATCATTGCCGCGCGCGCGATGGTTGTAGTGCGCGGTGGTGAGCGATTTGTATCGATTGGGAAGGTGGATGAGACCAAGGAGAAGCGCGGTTGAATCGATGCCCCCGGAAACAGCGCAGATAATCGAGTCATTAGGCTCGATGCGCGTTTTTGATATTCCCGCCTCAAGTTGTCGTAGGAATGTGCTTTGGTCTCGCTCAGATGGCATGCGACTTGGGAGGCGCGCTAGGTGGTTGGGTCGGTAGTCACATCCGTCGCGATGTTCTGGATTTTCAGGCGTTCGATGCGGTTTCCGTTCATGGCGAGTACTTCCATGTAGATTTCGTCTTCGTAGGTGGTGTTTTGCCCTACCTCGGGCATGCGTTGGGCTTTGTCGATGAAAAAGCCAGCGATAGTTTCGTATCTTTCGTTCGGAGGCACTTCGATGCCGGTTTCGTCTTCGGTTCGCTCGACCGATAGCGCACCGGGCACGATGTACGTGTCGTCGTCGAGACGTTCGACAGCTTTTTGCTCTAGGACCAGGGTGTCGTCGTCATCACCACGCATCATCTCGAGAAGGCCGTTGAGTGTAACGAGCCCGTTGATACGGTTTTCTTCGTTGTGAGCAACGGCCAGGTATTGCTCAGTCCGGATCATCTCGGTGAAGAGGTCATCCAGTTTCGTGGTGTCTGCGAGAACGAGGATATCCGTTCGCATGAGTTCGGTAACTCTGGTGTCGAGTTCGTCGTCACCACCTTCGGCGATGAATTTCATTACGTCGTTGGCATAAATGGCACCGATAAGTTGATCGAGATCGTACCAGTAACCTGTGCGAAGTGGTTCACCTCGTTGGATCACGAAGCCAGGTTGGGTTCGATGGGGCTCTGCAGTCGTATTAACGTCATCGACGTGTTCACGGTATTTTTGCAGAAAGGTTCGGAGGGTGTCGTTTTCATTGAGCCAGACGATTTGACTCGTGTGGACGCGTACGCGATGGTCGCGAAGGTCGCGAGCGCCGAAGTCGATTAGGTTGTCGAGCATCTCGCCGTGGGTATCGTCGAAGAGTCCTTGTTCTTGACTTTGATCGATGATGAGACTGAGTTCGCCTTGTGTGTAGCCGGGTCGGGCGTCGAAACCGGATACGCCGAAGGCGCGCAGCAGACCGCGGGGCAGGAGAGTGAATACCCAAACGATCGGTTTGGACGCGGTCATGATGGCGAGGATGATGTGGGCGACAGCAAGGGACCATGTTTCAGGTGCGAGTGCGCCGAGGGTTTTCGGGGTCAGTTCGCCGACGACGTAGACCATGACGGTCGCGACTGCGGTGGAGATGATCGTGGTAAGGACGGTGTTCTCGCCGTGCCCGATGGAGTTGATGATTAGGCTAGTCGAGGCGGTCGCGACGAGGACGTTGAAGAGATTACCTACGAGCAGGATGGTGGCGAAGAAGTTTTCGTGCCGTTCGAGGACGCGCATGACGGCGTTGGCTCGGCGGTCGCCGTTTTCGGCCAAGTGCTGAATATGCGAGGGTCGGGCGCTGAGGAGCGCAGATTCGGCGGCCGATATAAAGGCGCTGCCGAGCAGGGCTCCGCAGATAAGGAGCGCGTTGATTACCATGCGCTAATCATAAACGGGAGAGATGAACGCACCAAGGTCAGTACGTTCATTCACCTGCGTTAACTGTGGTTGGTCGTGCGATGAGAGGCTAAAAAGTTGGTGCCAACTACGCCTTTTACGCCTCCGGCATGGTGATTCCACGGACTTGGGCGTCAATCTCGTCGCGCATGTCGGCATGTTCCTTGAGGAAGATGCGGGAGGCTTCGCGGCCTTGTCCAAGGCGGGTTTCGCCGTAGGAGTAGAACGCACCACGTTTTTGTAGAATACCGTGCTCGACGCCCAGTTCCAGTAGGTCGCCCTCGGTGCTGATGCCTTCATTGAAGATGATGTCGATCTCGGCCTGCCGGAACGGTGGCGCAACTTTGTTTTTGACAACGCGGACTCGGACGCGGTTTCCGGTGATGTCTTTCCCAGACTTGAGAGATTCTTTGCGGCGCATGTCGAGGCGGACGCTGGAATAAAACTTCAGTGCGCGACCGCCAGGGGTGACTTCGGGGCTGCCGTATACAACGCCGACTTTTTCGCGGAGCTGGTTGATGAAGACGCAGACGGTTTTGGTTTGGTTGACGATGCCGGTGAGTTTCCGAAGGGCCTGCGACATCAAACGTGCCTGCGCGCCGACC
Source organism: Dehalococcoidia bacterium (assembly GCA_965232825.1). GTDB lineage: Bacteria > Chloroflexota > Dehalococcoidia > Lucifugimonadales > Lucifugimonadaceae > Bin127. The sequence goes on from OZ247429.1 coordinate 2,601,764, forward strand.
TGGAAGTCTCCCATGCTGCCTTGTATCTCAGAATTGGGAACCAATGCTGCGACGCTATCCAAGACAATCATGTCGAGGGCACTGGAACGGACCAGATGTTCGATAATTTCGAGAGCTTGTTCGGCGGAGTCGGGTTGGGAAATTAGAAGCGAATCGATGTCGACGCCGATGGCTTTGGCGTAGATGGGATCCATCGCGTGTTCCACGTCGACATATGCGCACACGCCGCCAGCTTTCTGGGCTTGGGCGACGGCGGACATTGCGAGAGTGGATTTTCCGGCGGATTCGGCACCGTAGATTTCGATGATGCGACCGCGTGGAAGGCCGCCGATGCCGAGGGCGATATCGAGTGATAAGGAGCCGGTGGGGATGGCGTCTACGTTACGAAAGCTATCGTTTTCGCTCATGAGCATAACGGCACCGCGGCCGTAGTTCCGTTCGATCTGAGCGATCGCTTCTTCAAGCGCTTTTTCCCGTTTGCTGGCTTGCTTGGTGGTCGGCATTTTGGGCTCGTTTTCGGTTGGTTCGGATGTGAGGCTCTCGATGATCTCTTTTTCGAGAGTGGCGGTTGCTTTGGTTGCCATTCAGATATTCCTTAATGTTATGCGTTTGATCCCGCGTTGGTTGCGGTTACATCTTGTGGCACAAGTGTAACATCGAAATGACGCTTGCAACGCATGTGGCGGGAAATATTCAGGTAAATTCGCCGAGGTTGACCTGAGGTGACGGGAGCGTTGAATCCCGCACCATGTCATTTCCCAAAGGGACTGGGCAAAACAACAGGTGGAAGATTGACGTGTTTGCCAGGGCAGTAGACGCGCTACGCGTTTTCGTGGGAACGACGTGCGTTTTTCTGTAGGTAGCTGCGTCCGTTGGAATGACGCGAGGCTCCCAGGAGCGGGAACTCCATAAATAGTGAACGCCGCTCCCGGTCGAATACGACGATCAGTCGTAGATGCTGAAGTTCAGTTCTTGCTGGGTGTGGACGTCGATGAGGGCTGATCGTCCATTCTCGAAGTTCTCGCGGTGGGCTTCGCGGACGGCAGCGCCGATCTCGGTCGGCTCAGTCACGGTGATGCCACGAGCGCCCATTCCTTCTGCGATCATCGCGTAGTCGCCAGTCATATTGCCAGCGTTGTACTTCTCCATCGCAACTGGCAGTGACTTGTTGTACCCACCCATCGTGCCGTTATTGAGGACGATGGTCGTGATCGGGTTGCCGGACCGGACCGAGGTTTCGATGTCGAGGCCGGACATTCCGAACGCCGCGTCGCCCATGAAGTTGACGCAGAAACGATCGGGCATGGCCATCTTTGCGCCGATCATGAGTCCGATGCCGTATCCAAGGTGCGTACTCTTGCCCCAACCTATGTAGGTGTGCGGGCGAGTTGCCGTGTAGAAAGGCATCATCTGATCGCGCGGGTGGCCAGCGTCGTGGGTCATCACGGTGTTCTCGTGGTCCACCGCGTCTCCGATCTCCTTGAGCAGGCGGTACGGGTTGATCGGAACCATGTCCGAGTTGAGCAGGCCTTGCCAGTCGGCATCCCACTCGGCGCGGACTTGGGCGATCGATTCTTGGACGGAGGTATCGCCGCCGCGACCGTCTTCACCGATCCGCCCCTTGATTTCGTCGATCAGGAGACGGAGCGTTTCACCGGCATCGCCGACCAGTCCAAGGTCGGTGGCGTATTCCTTCGAGATGTCAGCCGGGTTGTTGGTGCAATGGATTAGGAACTTGCCCGGCGGAAGGTCGATGCCGTAGTTTGTGACGGTAAGGCTGGCGCCAACGGCGAAAAGTACATCGGACTCCTTGAGCCAAGTCCAGACGGGTTTGGGCGCGGTGCGGTTGGCCGCTCCGAGCGCGAGCGGGTGGCGTTCATCAATGGCGCTTTTACCCGGCATCGTGGTCATGACGGGGATCTGTGTAAGTTCGGCGAGTTCTCGCAACTCTTCCGTGGCACCAGCATGGAGAACGCCTTGACCGGCCCAGATCGCGGGCATTCGAGCGTTGAGCAACTTGTCGGCCGCGTCCTTTATGTCGCTGGCCGACGGCGCGAATTTATGGGTCGAGGTCGGTCGGTAGTCTTCGACGCCAGTCACGTCACCACCCATTGCTTCGCGTTGCATCTCGAGCATCACGGGGCCGGGGCGGCCGTTCTTGAGCGCTTCTAGGGAGCGGCGCATCAGCGCGGGAATGACGTCAGCAGAAGTGACGGATGCAGCGAACTTGGTGATGTGTTGGTAGTTGCGGGGACCGCTGAAGTTCGGAGCAACTTCGGTTTTGTAGTTTCCGGGCCCATCGGGCAGGAACAGTACGGGAACGCTGTCGGCCCAAGCTTGCGCGAAACCTCCGAACGCATTTTCGACACCGGGACCTCCCTGGCAAGCGAAGACGCCATATTTGCCTTTGGATGCCATCAGGCGGGAGTAGCCGTCGGCTGCCATTATTCCCCCACGCTCCTGTCGGAAGACGATGGGGCGGATGCCCTCGTTAGCAACGGCTTCGATTATTGGATTGGAAGGGAAACAAGCGAGCCATTCGAACCCTTCTTTCTTGAGTATTTTCGCAACAGCTTCGTAGCCGTTCATTGGTCTACGTCCCTTCCTTCGGACAATGTGTCATCGAGGACGCCGCGCCAACGCGCGTTCGTTCCCCAAACAACAAATATTAAGCGTGAATCGACAGCCGCGGGGATTGGGATTCTTGGGAGGCGATAGAATTGATTCGTGTTTGCCGACCACTATGACCGTCAACGTTGAGCAAGTGGTTGTGACGAAAAAATCATCAAACCAAGTAACTGCGTGTTGTTGTATTGCATCGAGCCGTTCGGATTGCTTAGCGTAATAATCACTCAGGGACGCTACGCGCGTCGCGGTGTCGAATCGAGCGATTTTAATCGTTCACCAAGGTTCGATGTCACGTGGCGGTTATTGGCACACCCATGGTTTCTTTGAGATCGTGAAGGACGAAAATATGTTGCGTGAGATACACGACGAATTCGAGTACAGGCCTCAAGGCAGGCAGCCTATCGGCATCGGAAAGGTCAACATCAAGGTCGTTGGCGTCGGTGGCGGCGGGTCTAACGCCGTTAACCGTATGTATAGCGACCCGATCGATACGGTCGACTACATCGTCATGAACACCGACGCCCAAGCGTTGGAGTTGGCGACTGTGCCGACCGGTCTGCGCGTTGGCGACACGACTGCCCGGGGCATGGGTGTTGGAGGCGACCCTTCGCAGGGCCGTATCTGCCACGAAGAAAATCGCGAGGAGATCGCGGAGGCCTTGGATGGCGCGGATCTGGTTTTCGTTACCGCCGGGATGGGTGGAGGAACTGGTACGGGCGGCGCACCGGTTGTTGCTCAGATCGCAAAGCAATTAGGCGCACTTACTATCGGTGTCTGCACCATGCCTTTCGGGTTCGAAGGTACGCACCGAACGGCAAAGGCCGAAGAGGGTGTCGCTGAGCTACAGAAATATGTCGACACGCTGATTCGTATCCCGAACGACCGATTGCTCGACGCCGCGGCACCAGACACGACTACGCAGGAAGCTTGGCGGATGGCCGACAAGGTCTTGAAGGATGGCGTAGAGGGCATCGCACGCGTAATCATTGAACCGGGCGAGGTCAACTTGGACTTCGCGGATGTCCGCGCAGTGATGACGAATGCGGGTCCGGCGTGGATGGGCGTGGGTCAGGCTTCAGACTCGGAGCCGGGCGGCGCGCTAGAAGCGGTTCAACAGGCACTTGAGAGCCCGTTGTTGGATGTCGATATCACGGGTGCTCAACGCGCGCTGGTGAACATCACTGGCGGTCCGTCGATGCGAATGTACAGCGTGCAAGAGATCTCCAGCATCGTCCAGAGCAAGATGACATCGCAGTCCAACATCATCCTTGGTACCGCACGTCAGGCGAATATGGGTCCCAACATTCGCGTGATTGTTATCGCGACCGGTTTCCCGACCGACGAAGAGCAGCGATTGATGGACACCAAGATGATCGAGAAGGCGATCGAGGACCCTGATTCGATGAAAATCCCGCCATTCCTGCGCAACCACATGATGCAGTTGGAAAAACGCGGCAGGCAATTCTAAAAGTCACCCCGCCAAGTAGGTCTTCAAACCCGGTCGTTGTTCAGCAACGCGGTTGTCGTCTATGTAGTCCCAGTTGAAATCCATTCCCAACCCGTGTCCTTGGGGCAAGAGCACGTTACCTTCGTCGTCCATCGGGTCACACGGGCAGTTTAGATAGGGTGGTGTCGCTTCATAGTCGAACTCCGGTCTCAGTAAACCGCGTTCATAAAAAAGGCACGTCTCTTCCGTGGTAGCTCCCAAGATCGCCGAGTTGCCGAACCATCCGCCGTGCATCTCGCATGGGACACCGAACGCCTCATAGACGTCGACCGCTTTCTTGCACGCGGTGATGCCGCCGAAATTGACATCGATCCTTCCGATATCTGAAGCACCTTGTAATACCCACTCGGCCCGCGAGTAGTGCATCCAAGTCGCGTGTTCCGGAGCGCAGATGGCGATGTCTAGCTCGTTGCAAAGACGGCGGTAGGGCTCTACGCGAAACTCATGCATTGGGTGTTCGAGGAAGTAGAAGCCGAGGCGTTCGAGCTCGCGTCCGACGTATATCGATTCGTCGAGGGTGTAGATGCCCCATGGATCGAGCATGAGTGTCATCTCGTCGCCTACGGCATCATGAACCGCTTCGCAGACTTCGATGTCTTGTTTGGGGAACGCAGGACGCCGGGGCGCGGGTTGATTGGTGATCGGGTTCCAATAGATGTAAGCGTGAACCTTGAACGCGGTGTAACCCTGGGCTTTGCATTCAAGCGCGAACTTGGCGTAGTCTTCAGGCGTGCCCATGTTGGGGAAGGTGCTGGCGTAGGCACGAACTTTTTCGCGGGCTTTTCCCATGAGCTGCGAAGCCGACATGCCGGCGTATCTGCCGGCCAGGTCCCAGAGCGCGCAGTCAAGGTTGCCGATGAGTGATTCATGGAAATTATGGTTGTCGCGCATCAGGTTCCAAAGGTGTTCGCGAATCAAAGGGTCTTCACCAACGAGAAGGTTTTTCACCATGGCCTCGACTTCCGACGGGAACGCACCTTAGAAATATCCACCCATGCCGCCGGTGTTGTAACCGCTGACACCTTCGTCGGTCGAAATCTTGGTGATGGCGTGAACAGACGATTGAGGGTCGTCGTGCCACTGTCCGTAACCCCACTTGGTGCCGACGGTGTTGCTTTGGCTCTTAAAGGTGATGACTTCGATGTCGGTGATGCGCATTGTGGACCTCGGCTCTAGGCGAAATCGATACAAGTGATCGGTGGCATCTACTTTATCTGGAACCGTAGCAACTAGGGTTCTTGGTTGCGGAGGACGCGCGCCAGACCGCCAACGATGAGCGGCGAGTTACCCATAAGCACCGCGCCGAAATAGGCACCGGCGACACTGTTCGCGTTCGTAACGAAATCAGCCGCGAATGTGGCGTCTTTGAAAAGGACGAATCCGACGTACGCGCCGATAACGCCTAACACCAGCGACAGAGCGGTCTCGAAAGGTTTTACCTGGTTAACCGATGTGCCATATCGCTTTACGATGACGAAGCCTATAGTGGCACCGATGGCTTGCATCACGACAGCGTTGAGCATCAAAAACGTTGTGCTGCCCGTCAACACCCAGGTGGTCACCATTACCGAGCTAAGAATGTAAAGACCGAAACCACCGACGGATGAGAGGAAAAATGCGGCCCCGAGCTGAACGATGTAAGCGCCGATTTTGTAGTTCCCACGCCAGATCAGGTATGCGAGGAAGGCGGCGAACGCGATCAGCAAGGCGAGGGGTATGTATTCAGAGAAGTGTGTCTGCATATATTCGGATCAGTAATCCGCCATTCTATTTCAACGCGGCAAGGCGTCGAGGATAGCGTTCGCCTGCGCCGTCGGTCCGTTGAGCCGCGGGTCGGCGACAACCGTGAAGGCTTCGGCCAAACGCTCGGAAAGCGCGTCGGTCGCGGGAACCGCTGCAAAGCGGTATTGAGGCAACAATCTGTTTATGCGGTCTGCCAAGGGGCCCTTGCGCGACCTTTCAAGTGCTGTCCTCGGCGATGCACCAAGTTCAACTATGGCGACCTTGGCCCGAAAGTCGCAGCTTGGACCGCCGTTGAGATAATCGCCGATGGTTTTGCCGATGTCCTTCGTGGCTTCGATATAGACCGGTTCATCATCATGTATCACGGCGATGACGCCCGTTTTTCGTCCCAGCATCCATGCGCTATCTTCGGTCATCGGCAGCGTGTCGCCTTCAAGCAACCTCCTAAACAGTGGTTCCCACTTGCCGAGATGGGCTGGTGTGAAGACGGACATTTTGCATCTGGGGCTAGAATTCTGGTACGAAGTTGTGAACTCCACTTATGGGGAACATGGTATCAATCTGTGCGACTGAACCGGATTTGTGTTCGGTGACGCGCCCTGCGCGTTGCAGGTCGGCGAGATAGTGGGCACCCATGTAGATGGCGCCGAGGGACGCGACCGGAAGCGTCACGTCCGGCGATTGGGCGGTCACCTTACATGTCGCCTTGCCGTTAGAGCCGACACGTAGCGCGTAATTTCCTTGTGTCCATGGGCAGAATTCATCCGCGATTTTGATAACGACCTCACCGGCTGCTGAGTATGTGCGCCCAGTCAAGGCCTTGATCGGATCGAGGATTCGAATCCAGAGGGAGTCGTAGGGTTCGAACGAAAGTTTGCGGGGGTCAGCGAGAAGCCACAGCAATTTCGACTTCTTCGGGTGGTGGTGCACTACCTCGCCTGCCAAGTCGATGTCGAGTAAGAACCGCCACAATGCGGCCTCAGCGGCGGAGGTGGAGGCGATCAGTTCGATTACCCGTACTGTGTTGTGCGAGTGCATCCCTTGCATCTTGTGTTCGATTCGGTATGCTGCATATCCGAGAGGTTTATTGCCTTCGCGATACACAACGCAGAACGCCCGGCGATTGCCAAATCCGGGGATCCGACGGCGGTCGTAAATCCATTCCCAATCCGCTTTAGATCGGAGCATCATTCCGGTCGTTTTTTCGGCGGTTCTATTCCACACGACGGGCGCGACTTTTTCCATTGTCGCAATGTCGGCAAAATGAACCTCCCCGTCGATTTTCGGGGTAGCACGGAATCCTGCGTCTCGTACGTCGATCTTGGCGAAGACCGTCTCGCCCGAGATGCCGAATCCGAAGCGACCGTAGATGTTGCTCTCGCTTGCCCATAGCCCGGCGATCGGGTAACCGGCATCGCGTCCCTCGATTAGGAGCCTCCGCATCATTTCTCGCAGGATGCCGCGGCGCGTATGCGTCGGTAGGACCGTGACGTCGGTAACGCCAAAGAAATCAGATTTTCCGCCTGGAACGGTTAATTCGTACGGTTCCCACAACGTCGTGCCGACGATGTCGTCGCCGTCAAACGCGCACACCGTTCGTTGCATCGGGTCGTCAACCTTCCGATACTCCAACTCTCCTTCTTGCGGCAAGAAATGCCCACTGAATCCACGCATCTCGGCCACCGAAAACCGCAAACGTTCGTGTTCGCGTGCCGGTCGAAACTCGATGCCAGTCAGACTGTCGGAATGAGGATTCAAGGCTTTGGATACTCTATTGTGCGATCTGAGTGTCAATAGTGATACGGATTCCAGCCGGCGGGATTTGTCCTGAAGATGGCATCCGCTCGCAGTGTAGCGTCTCGGCCACGCGCCGAAACCTCGACCAGACCAATATCGGCCAGCATGGAACATTCGACTGCGCCCGCGTACATGGCGGCGAGTTCAGCCTCGTTCATTACAAGGTCTGGAGTGGCTGAGGTTGGGCGGCAAGTTGCACCTTCGGTGCCAAACTCGACTGCGAGGTTCAGCGGCTCTTTGGTTTCCGCGTCGATGATTTGCAGCGTTAGCGAGTCGTCGACAGGGTATGTGCGTCGCTCGAGCATGGCGGGAACGTTGAGGAACTTCATCCAGATTGCGTCGGTAAGTGACCGCCGCAATCGGCGAGGTTCTGCCAGCATCCAAACTAGCGGGTCGTCAACAGGACGAACGTGCGCCTTGAGGTCGTCGACGAGTTCCAAGTCGAGAAGATATCGCCACAACGCGGCATGCGCCGCATCGGTCGCCGCAACTGCTTCAACCACGTGCACCGTGCCTCTAAACTCATCCTCCGGATTCTTTTCGATGGTGTACCTCGCATACGCCAGCGAATCTTCGCCTTCCACGTAGACGACGAAGAACTCGTCCTTGGTGTGGACGGGATGGATCTCGTACTCCCATCTCTTGGGCGTTCGAGTGATCATCCCAGGGCGAATGACGCGCGCACGGTCGTACGCCTCCGTCATCAACGGAATAGCTTCATCGCGTTGTGGTTCCAAGAAGCGACCTGACCAAGACGGGGAGTGCGCATACGCCGTGTGCCGCATGTCGATCTGCCAGTCGAAGGCAGGCATCGAGTTGCCGTATCCGTAACGGTCGTAAAGGTTGCTCTGACTCGCCCATAACGTCGTTGCGAGGTCGCCCCGTTCCCTAGCGTCATCGTGAATGCGTTTCATGATCTTCCGGTAGATGCCCCGACGCCGATGGCTGGGAGAGGTCCCAACATATCCAACACCCGCTATCGGCACCTGTGCACCGCCTGGAAGCGTCATATCGAAAGAATCGACGCCGCCACACCCGACGATCCTGTCCCCGTCTACACACGCCAACAACCGATCGATCTCCACCCGGTGTGCACGCATGAACACCGTGTCGTCTGGCGTAGTCTGGAAGCCCTGACTCGCCCTGACGGCGATGCGCCATTTCAGGAACTCATCGTTTTTTACTTGGCGAATTTCCATAAAAACCGGTGGTAGAACTTTGTCTTCGAGGCCGATAGGCCAGACAATCAACGATATAACTGCCCTCAACCAAGATGTCTGTCAAGCCAGTCGAATCGTCCGAATTCACTACCTTGGAAAACGAATTCCAAGGCAGCATCGGAACGCGCGTCATTCACGTTCGAAACACAACATCGACCATGGACGTGGCGCGTAAGTTGGTGGAAGAGACCCACGATCTGGAAAAGTTGGACGGGACAGTGATAATCGCAGACGAGCAGACGAGGGGGAGAGGGCGATTCGGTCGAAGCTGGGATTCGAGCCATGGCGAAGACATATTGGCTTCCGTAATACTGTGCCCGCGTTTGGCGATCACTGGCGAATTGACGACTATGGCCGCGTTGGCGGCCGCGATGACCGTGGATGAATTGACCACGCGCAGATCGGTTATCAAGTGGCCGAACGATGTGTTGGTCGATGGCAAAAAGATCTGCGGTGTAATCGCGGAGAGCGCTACCACGGGAAGTTCTTTTGTCGGTGTGATCGGGATTGGATTAAACGTGAATCGTATTGCGGCCGACAACGTCTTGCAGGAATACGATGCCACTAGCATTCGGGAGGTTTTGCGTCTCGAAACGGTGGTCGATAGGCGTAAAGTCCTGCGCGTGTTGTTGGCTAATTTGAATGAACTCTACAACGCATTGGTGCTGGGCGAATCGATCATGCCGGAATGGCGAGATCGGTTGAGCGTGTTGAATTCATACGTCGAAGTCACAATGGCTTCTGAGCGAAACGTTGGAGAGACTGTTTCGGGCGTCGCGGAGGATGTCGATGAATTCGGTCGATTGTTAATTCGGGAGCGAAACGGTCATCTTCGCGCGGTGGCCGCCGGCGAAGTGACGATGAGGGTGGATCGCCATGACCGTTGAGCAACGAATCTCGGTCCGCGTGACCCCGCGCTCGTCGGTGGACGAGGTCGTGGCGTGGGATCCTCAATCGCAGGTTTTGTCGGTGCGGGTTAAGGCGGCACCGGTAGACAACGCCGCGAACGCGGCCACCATCAAGGTCATTTCGAAGGCGTTGAAGGTGCCGAAGTTTAAGGTTCGGATCGTTGCCGGAGCGAGGTCGCGAGACAAGATCATCGCGATTGATGATGGTCCATCGGTTTTAACGCGATTGAAGTCAGGTTGAAATTGAGTCGCCGTCTTCGGGGTCCGGGCCCCATCCTTGGGTGAGGTCTGGTCTGCGCGCCATGGTTCGCTCTGCGGCAACGCGTTTTCGATACCGTTCAACCTCTTGGCGATTTCCGTTGAGAAGCACCTCAGGTGCGCGGCGCCCATGAAATTCGAGAGGACGCGTGTAGACGGGACCTTCCAGCATCCCACCACTCGCGACCGAGAACGACTCGCTGATGGTGGAATCGGCGCTTCCAAGCGCTCCAGGCAAGAGACGGGTCACCGAATCTATGACGGCCATCGCTGGTATCTCACCCCCCGTCATGACGAAGTCGCCGACGCTGATCTCGAGGTCGACGCACTCTTCGATAAAACGCTCGTCTACTCCTTCGTAGTGACCGCAAACTAGAGTGATGGCGGCGATATCTGAAAGGTCGTTAGCTATTTTGTGGTTCATCGAAATGCCCTGCGGCGACATCAGGATCGTCTTGGGTTGGTGACCGGTCGGGTATTGATCACTGATTGAGTCGACGGCCTTGGCTAGCGGCGGCGCCATCATCACCATACCCGGGCCTCCGCCGTAGGGCGGAGCATCAACACTTCGATGCTTGTCAGTCGTGAAGTCACGCGGGTTGACGAAATCGATCTCGATGATCCCATTCGAAACGGCGCGCCCGATGATGCTTGATGTAACCGGACCATCAAACATCTCGGGAAACAGCGTTACGACATGGAACTTCACTGGTGACGATTTTGACGTTCGATCGGGTGGTCGCCCTCGTGAGTATCGCGGATGATTTCGACGGCGTGGGGCAGGACCGGTAACACCACATCCAGTGTTTCGATCGCACCTTTGGGATTGCCGGGGAGATTGACGATAAGTGTGCAATTGGCGACGCCTGCAACGGCGCGCGAGAGCATCGCCATGGGGGTGATTCGGAGGGATTCGGCTCGCATGGCTTCGGCAAGTCCCGGCACCTCATATTCGACGACGCTCAACGTAGCTTCCGGCATCACATCGCGCGGGCCTAAACCAGTGCCACCAGTGGTCAGGATCAGTTCGATATCGGGTTGCGCTGACCACGCGCGAAGTCGTTCAATCAACCTGTCTCGGTCGTCAGGTTCCAACGCCCTTTGGCTCAGTGCGTGCCTGTGTCGAGCCATCAATTTGACAACGGCGTCACCGCCGGTGTCTTGTCGTTCACCTGCAAATCCAGAATCGCTGCTGGTTAATACTGCGTATTTGATGCTCTTAGCCATTGGGCGGGACGAAGGGAGAAGCGCTGAGTGTTTTTCCGATGATAACGCGTCCTGAACGCGTCACACGATATGGAATCACGAGAAGGGCGAATCCTAGAATCCGAAGACAATACCCAAAATCCAAGTAGGACGACGCAATGGACCAATGTTCGATCTTTGCGGCGACGTTTTGGGCGTAAGCGGCAAATATCGCCGCGGCTTGGCTACATGATTGTGAATGGCCAATTGGCAGCGACCAAAATGAGCGCAGACGCATCCGGCACCAACCCGGACTTTCACGAGCCTGTCATGCTTTCTGAGGTATTGGATGCCCTTCAGATCATACCGGGAGGACGCTACTTAGACGCGACGGTCGGTGAAGGCGGTCACGCACGTGCCATTCTTCAGGCCGCATCTCCAGGTGGTCAGCTGCTCGGCATTGACGCTGATCCCGAGGCCATCACTTCAGCTGAAAAACGCCTGGAGCAGTTCGGTTCTTCCGTTCGATTAGTGAATGAAAACTTCGTTGAGATGCAAGCGGTCGCGACGCGCTACGGATTTGCGCCCGTGCATGGGGTTTTGATGGATCTTGGGGTATCGTCGCTGCAACTCGATCGCGAGGCGCGCGGATTTTCGTTCCGTCGTCCAGATCCGCTTGATATGCGTTTTTCGAGCGACAACGAGTTGGATGCTAGCCAGATAGTCAACACCTATCCGGAACGCGAGTTGGGCGATCTGATCTACCGGTATGGCGACGAGCGCGCTTCTCGCCGGATTGCGTCGGCAATCTTGAGAAACCGGCCGATCAAAGACGCGCAGCAACTTGCAGAGATTATTTCGTCGGTAAAGCCGCGGGGACGTCGGCACATCCACTCGGCCACTCAGACATTTCAGGCATTGAGGATTGCCGTTAACGACGAAATGAAGGCGTTGGAGATCGGGTTGGAACAGGTAGTGAATGTATTGGGAATGGGAGGACTGATGGTGGTGATTTCTTACCATTCAATAGAAGACAGGATAGTGAAGAACTTCATTCGCACTGCCGCATCGGACTGTGTTTGTGATGCCGATAGCCGCCGCTCTCCCGTATGCACGTGCAATCACGTGCCCACGTTGGAGCCGGTTATCAAAGGTGCGTTGATGCCAACGGCATCGGAGGTCGAAGCGAATCCGCGTAGTCGGAGCGCCAAACTTAGGGTAGCTAGGCGGATCTAACAGCAACCGAGCTGCGGCTCGCATGAACGAAGGAGCGTCGAACCAGATGTATAACGAGGACATTCGACTCGCTATCGATGTCGGTAGCAGCAAAGTCTGTAGCGTCGTGATTCGACGGGATAACTACAACGAGCCGGAGATTTTGGCGATCGACGTGTTGCCCAGCGAATCGATCCACGACGGCGACGTTATGAATCGAAACCAAGCCACGGCGGCCGTCCGAGCATCGGTGAGCGAAGTTTCCGACCAATGCTCGTTGAGTTTCACAAAAGCCTACGTTGGTTTTGGCGGCAAACACGTTGGTTCTTATTCAGGGTGGGGCAAAGTCTCAGGATTTGACTTCGCGGCCGGAGTGACCGAGGAGGACATTGTTGAGGCGGTACGGCAAGCTGCGTCGCAACGAGTGGAATCAACCGACCATCTTCTCTATGCCACGCCGACGGCGTATCGCGTCGACAGCGACACTGAATTTCGTAAACCGCCTGTTGGAATGCATCCCGACAGCTTAGAAGTGCAAGCGCTATTGGTGGTTTCCGATATGGCGCACTATCGCACCGTGTTCGATGCCGTTAGCGGTGCCGGCGTGACACCCATCCACGGTGGTTCCACCTTGGTTGCCGAGGCCGAGTATCTTCTCAGCGCCTACGAGCGTGATGCCGGAGTTGTGCTGATCGACATTGGTGGTAGCGACACTGAGATCGCGATTTATCACCATGGTCAAGCGGCACTGTTCACTTCATTGCCCATCGGCGGATTTCACTTTACCAACGACATCGCGTACGCATACGAGTTGCCGTTTGAAAACGCCGAAGCGGTCAAACTTGCCGCCGGGACATTAGTCGGGGACACAATGGGTTTCGACGATGAGATAGACCCGACTGCATTGACCGGGTCCGAAAGGGTACTGGACGTCGAGCGTTCATTGACCAGGGTGTCTGTTTCGAATCTGCTCAAAGAGAGAGCAGATGAAACGATGGCGATGTACAAATCCCGGATCTCTCAGGTGCCTGGGTTGCCGGAAACCGACTTTCTTACGGTCGCATTTACCGGGGGTGGTTCCAAGTTAAGCGGAATCACAACCTTCTCGAAATTGGCGATGGGACTGCGGGGCCGTGTGGAGGTGCGCAAGCCCACAGGCATCAAGAGTCTTCCAGACGACATTAGCGACCCGGCGATGTCGGGTGCGATCTGCATGGCGATGCGTGCATTAGACCGAATAGATCGCGACAACCATGTTGAACGTAAGCCAATTACGATCTTGCATTCGCCACCACCAGAATCTGAAGTGGAACCGGAGACCGCAAATGCCGCGCCGGGTGTTGGCGCTCGGATACGTTCGTTACTGGGGCGATGAACGGTCGCCAAAGGCAACAAGTACCCGCCGACATCGTGCGCGTTGCAACGGTCCGCTGGGTGTAAAGTTAGATTGAACGGCACGGGGCATCCTTGACACATATCAATTTGTTGGACAAACGCAACGGCTGATGGCTCCCGTGTCAAAGGACGTATCGGTTCAAGTTGTCAACATCGTTATCAACGTCGATCAGGCGTAGGCGAAATCCTTCGGTCAACATCAAGGTAGTTGGAGTTGGCGGTGGCGGTTCTAACGCGCTAACGCGGATGTACCGAAGTCGTATCCCAAGCGTCGAGTACATCGCGGCGAATACTGACGCTCAGGCGCTAGCACACACGGAAGCTTCGATGCGTCTTCGCGTCGGCGACCGAATCGCTGGAGGATTGGGTGTCGGCGGTAATCCCCAGATCGGACGAGAATGTTTCTTGGACAGCCGCGAAGAGATTCGCGAAGTCTTAGCCGGCGCCGATTTGGTATTTGTTGCCGCTGGCATGGGTGGTGGAACCGGAACCGGCGGTGCACCAGTAGTTGCCAACATCGCTAAGCGAGAATTGGGCTGTCTAACCATCGGAGTAGTCACAAAACCGTTTCCCTTTGAGGGATACCAGCGTGACAAACAGGCGGCGGAAGGGTTGGCTCGTCTCGCCGAGGAAGTTGACACGATGATAGTCATCCCGAACGAGCGCCTGTTGTTGGTATCGGCACCTGACACCTCGGTCGAGGTAGCGTTTCGGATGGCTGACGAGGTGTTGCGCCAAGGTATCCAGTCGATCACGGAGTTGCTGTTGCTGCCGGGAGAGATTAACTTGGATTTCGCCGATCTCCGGACGGTGATGCGTGACGCCGGGCCAGCGTGGATGGCGATAGGAAAGGGAAACGGTATTGACCGCGCAGATGCGGCGATTTCGTCAGTGCTGAGGTCACCGTTGCTCGAAGTCAAGATCAATGGTGCAACCGGAGTTCTGCTGAACATCACTGGCGGCCCAGATCTGATGATGGCCGAAGTCCGCAAGATATCGGAAACGGTCAAACAACAGGTGCATGCCGACGCCGAGATCATCTTTGGCACGACGCAAGATCTGCGAATGGAAAACGAGCTCAAGATCACGATCATCGCAACTGGATTCGAAGACATCTCAGAGATCGATGCGTATGGCGAAAAAATGGTCGAGAGAGCTGAATCCGAAATGCAATCCCGTAGCGATGCCAATCGGCGAATTTCGGATCGTTCCCTAGAACGCGAGTATCAGCGGTTCACGGAAGATCGTCGTTAGCGACCTGACGCGTTACGATCCACGACGTAATGCCCGATCATGGCGCGTCTATCTCGTCGTGCACCACGGCAGAACCACGCGGACCCCCTTAGGTCCGATGATTCAGATTCTTGACAAATCTCCGAATCGTCGGGAAAAATCGAGCGCATCCATTCCTGATATGTTGTATATTTTGCGCTACTAGCACTAGATATAGTGTTGGCGAGTTGGTAAAACACAATGGAGGGGCTTCCGTCGAAGAAGTGAAACGCACCTGCGATGCATTGCCCAAATTGCAGACATCCAGACACTAGAGTGATCGAAACCCGGGTGAGGGACGAATCGGTTCGACGGCGGCGTGAATGTAACGAATGCGCATTTCGTTTCACTACACTAGAACGTGTGTACAATTCGAAGCTGATGGTTGAGAAACGCAGCGGCAAGTTGGAGCAGTTTTCCGATGCCAAGCTCACGCGGAGCATCGAGATCGCTTGCGCCAAGCGCTATTTGCCGGTTGGGGCCATCGAGGAGATTGTGGACGACATCCATGAAAGAGCCTTTAATAACGGCCGAGAGCGCATCGAATCTGGTGTTATTGGTCAGATGGTGCTCAATCGGCTCGTATCGCTTGACCATGTGGCGTACATGCGTTTTGCTTCGGTATACAAGGACTTCGACGACATAGATCGTTTCACCGCCGAAGTGAGTAGCCTCGAACAGACAGAGTCGCAGGAGTCTCGACTGCAAGGCGATCTTTTGCCCAGCCTTACCTCCAACGGCAACGGCGGGTCGGCTCGCCGAAATTAAACGTATTTGATGGGAACTTTAGAACTATTAGGATGGCTGACGAAACGTGACCAATTGGTGAATGGAAATGGCACAAACTACATCTAGCAAATGGACCCTTGACGTCGCAGGCGACGGATTCTCTGCAACAGAGATTTCGGAAAACGCGAAGGTGATTCTCGAAAAGCGATATCTGCTCCGGGACGACAACGGCAATATCGTTGAAGACGCTCAGGGCATGTTCCGACGGACCGCGTACGCGGTCGCGAAAGGCGACACGCTTTACGGCGCGACTCCGGACCGGGTTGATCAGATCGCAGACCGCTTCTATGAGTTGATGGCAAGCTTGGATTTTCTACCCAATTCGCCCACGATGATGAACGCGGGTACGGGTCGAGGAACGCTTTCTGCCTGTTTCGTGTTGCCGTTGGAGGACACGATGGAAGGCATCACCCGGGCTTCTCACGATCAAGCGATGGTTCAGAAATTCGGCGGCGGTACCGGCTTCTCGCTCTCTGAACTGCGGCCCAAAGGATTTTCAATCTCAACGACCCATGGCAAAGCGTGTGGCCCCGTCGAGAGTTTGCGTTATCTCTCGGCGACGTCCAAACTCGTGACGCAAGGCGGCAAACGCGATGGCGCCAACATGGCGGTCATGGATGTCCACCACCCGGACATTCTTGAGTTCATCTCATGCAAGACCGTTGAAGGAGACATCCACAACTTCAACATTTCTGTCGGTGCCTCCGACGAGTTCATGCGCGCCGTCGCCGACGACACAGATTACGCGCTACGTTTCCGGGAAAATCCGGCTGACCTGGACAGCGAAATGGTTGAAGTGGACCGGCTAAATGCGCGCGACGTATTCGAGAAAATAATCGACGGAGCTTGGCGAAACGGCGAACCGGGCATGGTCTTCCTTGATGAGGTAAACCGAAAAAGTCCGGTTAAAGACATTGGTCTGATTACTTCAACAAATCCCTGCGGCGAGCAACCATTGCTTCCGTACGAATCTTGCAATCTAGGGTCCATAAACCTATCTAGGTTCGTCATCGGCCAACTTGCAACTGGGGTTATCGAACGCAGCCCGGCGCAACTCGATCTGCTGCGTCCCGAATACGCTGGCATCCAAGCTCATTCGCTGCGGAAACTGCCTGGTGTTGATTGGGACCGACTGGGACACGCGGTCAAACTGGCAGTCCATTTCCTTGACAACACCATAGATGTCAACGAGTACGCGATTCCCGAGATCAGAGCCATGAACCTGCAAACCCGCAAGATCGGTTTGGGCGTCATGGGTTTCGCCGACATGCTTGTCAGCTTGGGCATCCCGTACGACTCTCCCGAAGCTGTCGTGATCGGCCGCGATGTTATGCGATACATCATGGAGCAGGCCGATATTGCTTCGGCAGAACTCGCCGAAGTGCGCGGTCCTTACGGTGCATGGCACGAAAACGGCGTGAAGCACCCACGCGTCCGCAACGCCTGCCGGTTGACCGTCGCCCCGACTGGCACGATCTCGATGATCGCCGGATGCTCCAGTGGAATCGAACCCATCTTCTCGCTCGCATACCGCAAGCACAACATCCTTGGTGGCGACACCACCCTCATATATGCCGACGCGAACTTTGAACGAGTCGTGCGGGAACGAGATTGTTACAGCCCCGAACTTTTGGACGCGCTCTCCGACGGAGATTCATTGCAAGAACGCGTCGATGTTGATGATGACGTGAAGGATCTTTTCCACGTCGCATCCGACATTTCCCCTAGAGACCACGTCTTGATGCAAGCGGCGTTCCAAGAAAGCGTCGACTCAGGAATCTCCAAAACCATCAACTTCCCTAACGAGGCCACAAAGGGCGACGTCGAGGAAGCCTACATGTTGGCATGGCAGACGCGTTGCAAAGGCATTACCGTTTATCGCGCCGGCAGTCGAGAAAAAGAGGTCTTGACCGCCGGGACGGGCGAAAACGAAAAATCTGAGGATGCCAAACCATCGGGCGAAAACGGCGTGGTCAACTACGTCAACCGTATGCCCCGTCCCGCCGTACTTGAATCAAAGACTGTGCAGGTCGCGACCGGGCGCGGGAAGATCTACATCACGTTGTCATTCACGAGCGATGGGCACTTGTTCGAGGTATTTACCAATCACGGTAAGGCAGGTGGAAACGACAGCGCGATGGCGGAGGCTCTTTCGCGCATGATCTCGTTGTCACTCCGCTCGGGTGTATCGCCCAATCATGTCGCAGACCAACTCCGATATATCGTCGATAACCCAATAGTGGCTGGCGGACAACACATCTACTCCGTTCCCGATGCCATTGCACAAGTGCTGGAAGAGCATGCCTTTTTGCCACCGCAGGGGATTATGTCCAGTAATGTCGATTCCAGCCAGATCGCCTTACTTAATCCGCCTAGTTCCGACGAAGTCGGCATGCCGCAGGTTGCACCAAACGTTGCCATTGGTCGATCTGACGGCGCACCATTCGCGGAGAGCTGCCCCGAATGTTTCGCCCCGAACATGGCATATGAAGAGGGTTGCATGAAGTGCTACTCGTGCGGCTACAGCAAGTGTTGATCCATCCCTGAACCGAGCACGTCTCGCGAATATCTTCCGAGGGCCGACGCCAAGTGAACATTCCCACAAAACCCCTGTTGGCCCTCACATTGGGCGATCCATCCGGCATCGGACCTGAAGTCGTTGTCAAGGCGCTCGCCGATCCAGAAGTCATCGACTCCGCGCGCATGTTCGTCGTCGGCACTGAACAAGCGGTTCGTCAGGCAACCGCGGAGGTCGGTATCGACTTGCCTGTCGAATGCATCACTGCGCCTGAAGAAACCCCAGACAGCACAGAGGTGATCTCCGTTCTCAGCATTGGAGATTACGAAGACTTCGAGTTTCCCCAGGGCCAACACTCTTCCGACTCTGGTCGCGCTTCTCACCTCTGGGTCGAAACCGCGGCGAAGCTGTGCCTAACCGGCGACATCGACGCGATGATCACCGCCCCAGTCAACAAAGAGTCGTGGCAGATGTCCGGCGCTGCCGACCTCGGACACCAAGAGGTCTTCAAACGCCTCACCAACAGCTCAACCGTCTACACCATGCTCGTCAGCGGCATCTTGCGATGCATGCATCTGTCAACGCACAAGTCACTCCCAGAAGCATGTGCATTCGTCACCACAGAAAATGTCGTAACCGCTGTGCAAATTACCGACGAGCACTTCAAACGCTGGGGATTCCGCAATCCACGTATCGCTGTGGCGGCATTGAACCCACATGCCAGCGACAATGGCTTGATTGGCGACACCGAGGCCAAAGAGATCTACCCGGCGATCGAGCTGGCCCGATCTGAAGGCATCAATGCCACCGGCCCTCACCCAGCGGATTCCGTATTCAATCAAGCTATCGACGGCATGTACGACGTCGTCGTTGTCATGTACCACGATCAAGGACACATTCCCATCAAAGTACACGGATTCGAAGAATCGGTCTCAGTCAACCTTGGCATCCCATTTATCCGCACATCGGTTGACCACGGCACTGCATTCGACATCACGGGCAAGAACATGGCCCAATCCACCAGCATGGTCGAAGCCATTAAACTCGGCGTCGCCCTGGCCACACGGCGCGGCATAGCCTAACTACGTTCAACTCCCCGTCGAAAGATAGTGCCGAACCCCGATCCGCCAGACCTGCAGCGAGATCACCAATACACCGACGCCGATTACCGGCGCAACGTATTGGAACCATATCGGCGTTCCCAGCGGGTCTGGTACCCCCATAATCGCCAACGCCGGGAAATAACTGACGGTTGCCAAGGGAATCCCGAACGTGAAGAAATTCCGGAACCAAGGCCGATAGATGTTGATCGGGTACTGTGTCGTCTCCACACCGCCGTAGGTTACCGTGTTCATCATTTCCAACGTCTCGGTAGTCCAAAAAGCCAGCGTCGCCTGAAACACGATCAAACTGGCAAAGAGAGATGCGCCCCCAATTACGGATGCCACCAGCAACGCAGCGTTCGGAATCGTCCAATGCAGATCCAATCCTGTTGAAGCCCAAATCAACGCCACAATACCCGGCGTCAACCGACTTATTCGCCGCAGCGTCAACTCCTGACCCGCAAGCTGTAGCGCCGTTGACCTAGGCCGAAGCAGCAATCGATCAAAATCTCCCGTTTTGACCATGTCGCCAAACAAGTCGAATCCAGTAGTCAACGCATCGGCGACGGCGAATGAAACGTTCACAATCCCGTAGATGAACGCCACTTGGTAAACATTCCAGTCCAGCAGCGATCCGAACCTGTCGAACAGGATCAATATCGCTGCGAATTCACCAGCCGTAACGATCAATCGTCCGCCAAGCTGCATCAGAAATGACGCCCGATACTGCATCTGGGCGCGCACCGATACCGTTAGGAATCGACCGTAAACATACAGAGAATCGACCACGCTCAACCTCCCTGCACCACGACTCGTCGCAACGCTCGAGACAACGCGATCCGTCCCGCAACCACAAACGCCAAGATCCAGAACAGTTGATGCGCCAGATGCTGCGGAAGATCCGACGCTGGAATGTGTCCCAGATACAACCTATACGGTGTGTCGACCAAACCTCTGAACGGCATTGCGTTGATCAACGGCTGTGACCAATCCGGGAATAGCGGCAACGGAACCAACATCCCGGAGAAAATCAACACCAATCCGAATGTGAGTTGCGTAATCCCATCGCCCGTGATCGTCCACAGCATGGTTACATTTAGAAACGTCGTGATCGCGCTACTCAAAACTATCGCCGCACACATCGAGATCGCGAACGCGGCACCGGCCGTCACTGACGCCGGTGGTGCCATACCCATCACAATGAACGCAAAAACCAACAAAGGAATCGATCGCATCAGCATCGGTGCCGTCCGCCAAGCCAGCGCACGGCTCATCCAGTAAGTGTGGAGGTCCACTGGTCGAACCAGCTCATAACCAATACCGCCAGAACGAATCATCGAGCGCAGGTCCGTATCAATATTCCACGGCAACGCCGCAAGAAAGGCCTGACCTAGCCAGATATACGTCTCGACTTCACGACCACTCATCGGCTGCTCGGTAGTCGTCGAACTGTAGAAAGCCTGGAAAATCATGACGCGTATGATCCCCCAGACAATCTGTGTAACCAATCCCGCCAATGCCGCGGATCGGTACTGCAGAAGACTTCGAAACCTAGCGCTGATTACTGCCCAGTAACTAACCAACGCCATTACCTTCGTAGAAGCGAGCGATGATCTCCTCGATTGGTGGATCTTCCACGAACAAGTCATCAACATCGTTGCGGGCCGTGAAATCCGATATCAATGCGGCTGCCGATATCCGCTTCGGATCGAACCTGATGTGAACCCGCCGACCGTTCAACGTCGCAAGTTGCGCCGCCGGGTGAACCTTCGGCGAACCCGCACTGGCCATCTCGACCACGAGCGATCGTTCGAAACTCATCTGCTGGCGCAACGCATCTAAGCCACCATCGTAGAGCAACTTTCCGCTGTTGATGATCATCAAACGATCGCAGATCGCTTCGATATCGTTCATATCGTGCGTCGTCAAAATGACCGTCGTCTCCCGCTCCCGATTGAATCGCTTAATGAACTGCCGAAACGCAACCTTTGAGACCGCGTCCATGCCGATGGTTGGCTCGTCGAGAAACAGCAACTTGGGCGAATGCAGCAGAGCACCTGCCAGATCGCAACGCATCCGCTGACCCAGACTCAACTGCCGCACGGGGGTATCAAGACAAGATTCGATGTCCATCACTGCAACGAACTCATCGAGGTTCTTGACATATTCATTCCTCGGCACCCGATAGATGTCCCGCAATAGATCGAACGATTCGATCACAGGCAGGTCCCACCAGAGCTGTGTTCGTTGACCAAACACCACGCCCAAATGACGCACGTGCCGGCTACGATCCTTCCAAGGCACAAGTCCCAAAATCTCACACCTACCAGAATCCGGCACTAGGATGCCGGACATCACCTTTACCGTCGTTGATTTGCCCGCTCCATTTGGCCCGACGTATCCCAACAATTCGCCAGATCCGATCTCGAACGTCACACCATCAAGCGCCTTGACAGTTTCATACCGCCTATGCGCCAGACCCCGGAGCGCACCGAAAATTCCTGTGTCTCTTTGGGACACTCGAAAATGCTTGACTAAGTTTTCGACGATTATCTGCGGCATCGAGAAGCCTGGCACCCATTCGATCGCTTCCGAATTAAACGTATCTTTCAGAACCGTATAATCATCACCGTCTGAATCGCCCGTTCCGAAAACGGGACGGACTTCATCGAAGATAACCCATGAGGCAAACGGATTGAACGTTTCATTCATCGGCGGCGGGGTGATGGCCGAGGCAATCATCTCCGGCATGAAGAAAACCGAGCTCGACGTCGACATCACCGTCAGCGAGCCGATAACTGAACGCGCCGCCTACCTCAAACGGACCTATGCCGTTGCAATTGCCAACAACATCGACGCCGTTGGCAGTGCGAACCTCGCCGTCCTATCAGTCAAACCACAACAACTAGGCGACGTTGCCGATGAAATTCGCGACGTCGTTCCTGCCCTCAAAAAACTCACCTTCATGTCGATAATGGCGGGAGTCCAATCAAAGACCATAATCAATCAACTCGGCTGTGACCGATTGATCCGAATTATGGCGAACACTCCAGCCCAGGTCGGCCTCGGCGCTACTGCGTGGACAGCATCTCCAAGCGTACCGTCCGAAATGCGCGAATTTGCCGTCAAAATGCTCGAATCATTCGGCGAGCAAGTCTACTTCGACGACGAAAAACTTGTTGACATCGCAACCGCACTTAGCGCCAGCGGTCCCGCGTACGTCTTCGTATTCATCGAAGCACTCGTTGACGGCGCTGTGCAGCTAGGCATGTCAAACACCGATGCCCGCGCCTTGGCCATCCAAATGGTATTGGGCAGTGCCGCGCTTGCCAAGGAAACTGGCAAACACCCCGCAGAACTTCGCAACATGGTCACCTCGCCAGGAGGAACCACCGCGGCGGCGTTACACGCAATGGAGTTGAGCGGCTTTCGCAAGGCATCTATCGATGCCGTCCTCGCCGCGTATGGACGCGGCGAAGAACTAGCCAGATTGACGGGCAAGTAACTCCGGCTTTCGGTCAAACCGGTCGTCGAAAGCAACGTGGCTGGTGAAATATACTTGTTCAGTTGGCGCCCACGACCGAGCACTCCGACCCATTCGGACTAGGCCGCGGGCCGTTACACCCAGTTCAGAACACCGCCGCCGCAGGAATCGTAACGCCATGAATCCGACTGAAATGCTGAAGACCCGCCCTACGGCGCAGATCGACGAGTTTCAGCCGGGCGATACCGTGACCGTCAACATGGTCATTCGTGAAGGCGACCGCGAGCGCGTTCAAGCATTCCAAGGCAACGTCATCGCTGGTCGATACCGTGACAGCAAGGTGCCCAATCCTGGAACGACCTTCAAAGTTCGCCGCGTTTCGTACGGCATTGGTGTTGAGCGCATCGTTCCGTTCCACAGCCCGACACTCGAATCCGTCAAGGTAACCCGCCGAGGCAAGGTCCGGCGCTCCCGCCTCTACTACCTTCGTGGCCTAACTGGTCGCCACGCCCGCATCAAGGAACGACGCTGAAGTCCGGCGCGTCACCCGCTCGTTGTCGACCTTAGCCGACGTCTGAATTCGTCGGGACAACTAACCTTTGTGATACGTGGGCATGTGCCGTAACGCAACAGGTTGCGTTCTCCATGTTCCCGTCGTTAAGGATGCATCAGACCATGTTCGCCGAAGTCGCAGTTGACTTCTCAGACCGAGACCGCCGCCGGACGTACACGTACTCCGTGCCCAAAGGCAACTCCGTACAACCGGGCGATCTCGTGTGGGTTCCGTTTGGCTACCGCCCGATTCAAGGGATCGTAACTTCAGTCGCCGAGTCCACCGAAACCGAGAATCCGCGCTCCATCGACAGTGTCGTCGAAGGAGGCCCATTCATCTCGGAGCACCTCATAGCGACCGCGATCTGGATCGCGGACCACTATCGGACCAACACATTTCGTGCCTGCGTCGCGATGCTCCCACCCGGAGCTAATCAGCAACTCCACATCTGGGTGTCCCGAAGCGAACTGGCAAGTCGCGTCGATCAACTCCTCACCGGCATTTCCATCTCCGCCGAACAACACACAGTTCTCAACGATATTCCTACTCAAGGTCGTGTTCGTCGCGATCGCCTAGTGAGAAAAATCGGTAGGTCCAATGAACGACACCTCGATGCATTGGTCCGAGCCGGCATCGCGGTGGAAGAATCAATTTGGGAACGACCCCGCGCAAGCGCAGTTTTCAAATCCCACATCGCGCTCGCGGCAAATGAAAAACGTACCGACGAAGTCATCGCGCAATATCTCAAGCGTCGCGCCGTCCGGAGAGCAGACCTGGTTCGGCATTTGGCGTCGGTGCCAAACGCGATCCCACGTGCCGATCTGACGAGTGAGTTCGGAGCTCACATCGTTAAAGCGGTTCTCGACGACAAAGTCGCGCAGATCGAGCAGGTGCGCGTAGAACGCGATCCGTTGGCCGACTATGCGGTTCAGGACGCCATCAGTCATGACCTGACTCCTGAACAGCGCGCCGCCGCTGAGGCAATCTCCGAAAGCATCCAATCTCGTACCGCTGGTGAATTCCTGCTCTTCGGAGTTACGGGTAGCGGCAAGACCGAGGTATATCTCCGCGCCGTTGAAAAGTGCGTCGAGGTCGGGCGACGCGCCATAATCATGGTGCCAGAGATTGCCATGACACCGCAGACATTGCAGCGTTTTGCCAGCAGATTTCCTGGTCAGATAGCTCTCCAACACTCCGGTCTGTCCATTGGACAACGATTCGACCAATGGCATCAGACCAAATCAGGACGCTATAGCGTCGTCATCGGTTCACGTTCGAGCATCTTCGCACCCGTCGATAAATTGGGTTTAGTCGTCATCGACGAAGAGCACGAATGGACCTTCAAGCAGAGCGACCGAGCTCCGCGGTATCACGCCCGCGACGTCGCCGAAACGTTATGTGCAGAGTCTGACGCAACGCTCGTCCTCGGTAGCGCAACGCCAGATATAGGTACCTATCGGCGTGCAACGGACCCTAGTGTTACCAATCGCATCGCCCTTCTACGGCTCCCGCGCCGCATCAATGAAGCTCTCCGTTCGGCGCCGCAGCTATCACGTTCAGATGGATCAAGCATCCCTAATACGGGTTACGCAGAATCGCAAATCGTGGACATGCGGATCGAACTTCAAGACGGTCACCGCGAAATGCTCAGCCGACCTTTGTTGAATGCTTTGAGGGCCAACGTCGACCGTGGAGAGAAATCGATCCTTTTCATCAACCGACGAGGCAGCGCATCTTTCGTTCAATGCGTTTCGTGCGGCACCATCCGAACCTGCCCAAACTGTCAAACCCCGCTGACTCTGCACCGCAACCCTCGCAACGGTGGCGGAAGCCGGCTCCAATGTCACTACTGCAGTTACTCAATCGGCGCCGCGCGGC
This sequence comes from Dehalococcoidia bacterium, assembly GCA_965232825.1. GTDB lineage: Bacteria > Chloroflexota > Dehalococcoidia > Lucifugimonadales > Lucifugimonadaceae > Bin127. The sequence goes on from OZ247429.1 coordinate 2,627,217, forward strand.
AATGTCGGAGCTGTGGCGGAACCGGTGTTGCCCGCCGAGCCGCCGGGACCGAAGGCGTCGAAGAGGTTGTCCGCGGATTCTTCCCCAATACACCAATCCTCAGATGGGACTCTGATACCGCACGCAACGCTGCAGACCACTCCAAATTGCTCGACGAATTCCAGAGCGAAGGGAACCACATCCTCATAGGCACTCAAATGGTCGCCAAAGGACTAGACATCCCTACCGTCTCGCTCGTTGGCGTAGTCGCCGCCGACATCGGACTTGCCATTCCTAGTTTCAGATCTGCCGAGCGCACATTCCAGATACTCTCTCAAGTTACCGGTAGGGCAGGGCGCGCCGACACCCCCGGCATCGCCATCATCCAGACATTCCAACCCGGCCACTTCGCAATCACCGCCTCCGCAAACCAAGACTTCGAAGGCTTTCATCGCCAAGAGATCGAAACAAGAAAACGATACCGACTTCCGCCATTCACGGTCTACGCGAAACTCTCTTACGGTGCATTCGACAATCGAGATGCCGAATTGGAAGCGCGCAGCGTCCGCACCCGCATCGATCAATGCCTCGACGAAGAACACTCGCCAAATATCGAGGTCGCTGGTCCCTCGCCTTCGTTCCCAGCACGCCGAGCCGGGCGCTACCGTTGGCAAATCCTCCTAAAGGGCCAAGACCTCACCCAAATCTTGGACCAAGTACCGTTGGGACCGGGTTGGGTCACCGACATCGACCCCATCGAAATGAATTGACCATTAACCTCCCCTTCGCTCTGCTAAGGTGACGCGCGTATGAGAAGTGCAGCGCGCGGGGATGTACGAGAATTGCCACATCACATCGATTCCGCCTACTATGGGATCCGAGGCGATGCCCAAGCCGCACGACCTCTCACGTCCAAGGTTAGAATCTCCAACACGCGATGCCTGTCCGAGAAATTCGAATATTTCCTGACCCGATCCTACGGCGAAAGTGCCGCGCCGTACGACGAATCGACGATGATGTCCGCAAGCTAGCTTCCGACATGGTAGAAACCCTCATCGATGTCGATGGCGTGGGGTTAGCAGCCAACCAGGTCGGGGTCCTCAAACGCGTTGTCGCCATACATCTTCCTGAAGAAGATCCGTACTGGATAGTCAACCCGGAAATCATCAAACAGCAAGGCCAACGAGAGATTGATGAGGGTTGCCTTTCATTACCCGGATACGTCGGACTCGTCAAAAGATCCGTCAATGTAACCGCACGGGCACTCGATCAAAACGGATCGAAATGGAGAGTGTCTGCCGAAGAACTCCTCGCTCAAGCTCTCGAACATGAAATCGACCACTTAAACGGCATCATGTTTATGGACCATCTCCTTGAACACGAACGACTGCGTGAGATTGGGGAAGAACCCGAAGACGGTGAAACGCACCTTCACGACGTTGACTACGATATCGAGGCTCATCACACCGACAGAGATCACCAACACGACAGCGATGAGTCTCCGGATCTACTCGTCGCCAAAGCGAAGCTAAGTGAGGTTACGCCCGGTCATTCGATCTCCGAATTGGCTTACGACCTCCAAGATCGGGATCGAAACGTCGCTGAAGATGGTGACCACACAGGTTCGTGACAGGAATTAAGGTGCGGTCCGTGAGCGGGGATGACGGTGCCTCGATGCTATACTTTGATGTTTGAGGCTTCGATTCAACACGTTGTATCGAAGTCATTTTTGTGACTAATGCCCAGACTGATGTCAGGGTTCATGGACAGACCAGATTCACAGTGGACAGTGAACCGCAAGACGACCGCACCGCGCATTCCCGCGCGCCAGTGCGGCGGGACGTGCGCTATTTCGGTTGATTTCAATTGGCACGTGATCTAAGAGGTCTAGTCTTCGTAGCGGCGCTCGTAATCATCGCCGCCGTCTTCATCGCGATCCCGCGCATCAACTTCAGCGTGGTCAATTTCGAATTCGATCGCGGAAACGACGATGCATTTTTGGGCCTTAGCCTAGGGCTTGACTTGCAAGGCGGCACGCACCTCGTCTACGACATCGTTGCGGCAGATGGCGAGGCACCAAGCGCTGAAGATGTAGACGCCATCCGTACCATCATTGAGCGTCGTGTAAACGCATTCGGTGTTAGCGAACCAACCGTCCAAGTACTCGGCAATCCGCCCAATCGGATTCTTATTCAGCTGCCGGGCCAGAGTGAATCTTCGTTAAACGTCGCTCTCGAAGGAGGCGATGTGACGATCGAAAACGTCGAAGAATTCTTCCGGGCAGACCTCGCCAAACAAGACGTCGAGGTTTTCGAAAACGAAGATGGGTCGATGATCGTCACGTTCGACGAATTCGATGGCCGCGACGCAGACATGTGGCGGACCCAATTCCAAGAAAAGTATCCGACCACGCTACGAGCCACATTCGAGTACGAAATAGGCGTTCCAGAGGTTGAGGAAGATACCGACACCGACGCGGATACTGATGCCGATTCACACGCGGAGGGCGACGACGCCGATGTCGACGCTGAGACCGATGAACAAGGTGAACACGTCGATGATCAAGACCAGTCCGCCCCAGACTCCTTAGACCCGACGACACAGCTCCCAGACCCCGTCCGAAATGCGCCTACGACAGAAGATGTCCAAGCCGCATTTGAAGCGGCCGGTTTTTCGGATGTCGTGGTGGGCGATGGAATGGACACGCTACTTTTCACAACTGACGCAGGTGGTGGCTTTAGCCAAGTCGACGCAATCTATTTCGAGGCCGAATTTACTGGTCGGTTGCAAGACAGAACCGTTGATGACGAAGGCAATATCTTGCCATCCGATATCGAGAATCTGACGAGGCAACTAGCTGATGTCGGCAATTTCGCGTCATTGCGCGCCCCCGGTAACATCTTGCAGTGGACAGTATCTGGTGGTGTTCAAGAAGCCAAGGCCCTGATTGGATCGACCGCTCAGCTCGAATTCCGGGAGCGCCAATGCGGCCCGATCTTGCCGCCGAACGACGTGCCGGTCGAAGAATGGCCTCCAGACGGCCTATCGGATACTGAGTGGCTTCTGCTGAGATGTTCGTCGCCGCTCTATTTCACCGAGCAGGCAACCAACATATCTGCTGACGACCTCGATGACGCGTTCCCGTCGATCGAAGGTACGCCTCCGGCACCGGTTGTGACGATCGTATTCAACGAATCGGGTCGCGACGCCTTTTTCGAAGTTACTGGCCGAGTTGCGAGGAACCGCGATGTATTGGCAATCTACCTCGACAATGTAGAGCTTGTTGCGCCGACGGTTAACACCCAGGGTGGACAAGGCATCGCCGACGGTCGAGCGATCATCTCTGGCGGCGATTTCACCACTGAACGTGTCAGAACTTTGGCGATCCAGTTGCGTTCTGGTGCCTTGCCGGCGGAATTAGAGCTGTCCGAAGAGCGAAGCGTGGATGCCATCTTGGGCGCCGATTCACTGCAGCGAAGCCTCGTGGCCGGTGGCATCGGCATGGTGTTGCTCGTGATCTTCATGATCACTTACTACAAGGTGCCCGGCATCGTCGCGAGTATCTCGCTGGCCTCCTACCTAGTCATGTTGCTTGCAATCTTCAAGCTTGTGCCGGTGACGATGACGTTGTCTGGGGCGGCAGCAGTCATCTTGTCGCTTGGTTTTGCGGTGGATGCGAATGTCCTCATCGCCGAGCGCGCGAAGGAAGAGTTGCGAGCTGGACGAGATCTATTGGCCGCCCTCAATACCGGTTTCGAACGAGCGTGGCCTTCCATCCGAGATGGCAACATTTCGACGATAATCACCGCGGTTGTGCTCTTCTGGTTTGGTGACCGATTTAGCACCAGCATCATGCAGGGCTTTGCCCTGACTCTAGGGATCGGCGTGTTGCTGAGTATGTTTACGGCCTTCTTTGCTAGCAGGCTGATGTTGCGACTCATTGCGCGGACGGCGGTCGGCAAGTCAACCGGAGTGTTCGTGCCGGTAGCGGATCCGGGGGCACAGTCCTAAAGGGCTCGGGAACAAAATGGATTTTGTAGCACTCCGCAAGATATTCCTCCCGATCTCGGTGGTTCTAGCCGTGACCTCAGTTGTGCTGTTATTCGCACCCGGGCTTAACCTCGGAATCGACTTCGTCTCCGGAACTAGCACAACCTACGACTTTGCCAGCGACGACCCGGGATCAGACGCTGTCAATGATGCGCTCGTCGCGTCTGGTCACCCCGAAGCCATAGTGCAGAATCTCGGCGAAGGACAGTACCTCGTCCGAACCAACGATTTGGGCAACGAAGGCAAGAATGCAATCGACGCCGAGTTGACGCTCCTGACAGGCACCGAACCTACAACCCTTGAGACCGTGACAGTAGGTGCGTCGGTGGCCGAGGGCACAGTGCGCAACGCCATCACCGCTGTCGTCGTGGCTGCCGTGTTCGTGATGGTTTACATCATGTACGCGTTCAAAACAGTGCCTGGTTCGTACCGTTACGCAATTTCGGCGGTCATCGCACTAATTCACGACGTGTTGATCGTACTCGGGCTTTTCGCCGTTCTAGGCGTCGTCCTAAGCGTTCAGGTTAACGCCATCTTCATTGTCGGTATCCTCACCGTAATCGGCTACTCGGTTAACGACACCATAGTCATATTCGACCGCGTGCGTGAGAACGTATTGCTCGTGCCGTCGAGAGATTTCCGCGTGACTATAAACGCTTCGATCAGAGAGTCAATTATCCGGTCCTTGGGTACCAGCCTTACGACGGCGACCGTGATTATTGCGATGCTTCTGTTCGGCGGTCAAAGCCTCCGAGATTTCCTCATCGTCCTATTGTTGGGCGTCATCATCGGTACCTACTCTTCAATCTTCGTAGCCGCTCAAGTCCTGGTTTCGTGGGACGAGGGTGCCCTCGGAAGATTCACTCGAATATTGCCTCGATTCCGTCGACGGACTAGTTGATGGTGCGATCGCGCTTTCAACGCGATTTACACTTTCACTAACCAAACGCCCAGCCTTAGGGCGATCGCGACCAACTCGAACGGACGGTGTTTAGATGCTTATCGGTGCTCATGTAAAAACCTCAGGCGGCGTTGACAAGGCCGTCGACCGCGCAATAGACATCGGTGCTGAGTGCATGCAGATCTTCGCCGCATCTCCCCGTATGTGGCGAGTTTCGCCGATCAAGGACAAACCGCTCGAGAACTACCACGCAAAGATGGCAGAAAGCGACTTGGGCCCGACCATCGTCCATGCGAAATACTTGACCGCTCTCGGATCCCCGAACCCCGAACTCGTCGAAAAGAGCCGCAAGTCTCTCGCCGAAGAGTTGACTCAAACCGAGCGTCTCGGAGCGCTGGGATTGGTGTTTCACCCGGCGAGTCATCGGGGTGCAGGTTTGGATGCCGTTTTCCAGCAGTTCGTCGAAGGCGTTAATATCGTACTCGACACAGCACCCGGCGACGCATTGCTGATGTTGGAGACGTCGGCTGGTTCCGGTGACCACATCGGGTCGAAGTTCGAGGAGTTAGGGCGTCTAATCAAGGCAATCGACAATCCGCGGGTGGCGACGTGCTTCGACACGCAACACGTCTGGGCTTCCGGTTACGATATCGTCGCTAAGGACGGTCTCGACGAAACCATGGAAGAGTTCGATCGGGAGATTGGCTTAGATCTCTTACGTTGCGTCCACGCCAACGATTCGATGCGCGAACGCGGATCTTCCGTCGACCGACACGACAATATCGGCGAAGGTTTGATTGGTCGAGATGGGTTCATGAACATCCTCGCGCATCCCGCATTTGCGGATGTGCCATTCTATTTGGAAGTTCCGGGATTCGAGAAAGACGGTCCCGACAAACCAAACGTCGATGCACTGAAGGCGATCCGGGAAGAGGTATCTTCTTGATGATTGCACGGCCCGCAGGATGACTCATCGAGTATCGACCGAGGAGTTCGACGGCATCGTTCTCGATGCGCTCGAACGGCTCGCTCCCGAGTTTTACGAGCGACTGCAAAGCGAAAACGTCGACATCGTAGTCGAAGCAGAACCAGCACGGTTCAAACTCGTTGAGCTCGGCCTCGAACCTGACGAGACGCTCTACGGCCTATCCGAAGGAGTTTCGCTCTTGGATGGTGGTTCGCACTCCGCGTCGTTGCCATCCAAGATCACGATCTACCAACGACCGATCGAGGATGCGGTGTCTTCATACGATGAGCTCTGCGAAGAGGTCCGCAAGACCGTGTGGCACGAGGTAGGTCATTTCCTCGGGTTCGACGAAGACGAAGTTGCGGAGATGGGTTTGGGTTAGTAGCGCGATCAGAGCCGCTCGGTCGCAAACAAACCGTCGCTCAGGACAATCGCCCGGTCGCCATACGAAATCGTCGCGGAGCGGAACACCCGCAACACTGTGATAAATCGCGACATGCGGGAATCGTCCTCGTACACCTCAGCCTGGTAAGCAGGAGAGCCCCAAAAAGTGTGTTGCGAGCCTTGCAGAATCGTTCGTTCGAGTTCATTTAAGGTCTTGTCGAATGTCTCTCGAGATCGTTCATTCAATGGAGAATTGTGGCGGTCGGCAAACCACACAGACAACATAGTTTCGCCATTTGGCCCATTTTCGAGATCGGTGACAAGAAACGGTCCTTTTTGACTTGAAAACAGACTTTCGACTGGCTCGCCTGCCGCGGCGGTCTCTCTCAGTGCTGCCTGCAATGACCTGAACAGAGACGACAGATTTGAAACCTTTAACGGTTGTTGATGCAGAATGAGTGTGAGTTTATCCGTCGTCGGCGTCATCTCAGTTTCCTCATGTCGCCAACGCGCATTGTTACATTGTCGCGATCGAGTTGCTCAAGCAATGCGAGCGAATACTTTCGGCTCGTACCGAGCAGGTCGCGGACGTTGTTGATCGAGATCTCGGAGTTGGACTCGCAGAAATCGACTACCTTGTTGAGCATCTCGTCGTAGACCTCAGCAGCGAACACGACATCGGGTCCAGCGCTGACGACTTTGCGGCAATCGGCGAGAGCACTCAGCAATTCCGCGTCGATCTTGTTCCAAGCCGGAGGCGAGTATTGATGCTCTCGCAACACGCCCAAAAACCGATCCACTTCGCGTTGTTGTGCTTCGTTGAATTCAACGTGGTGATCTGCATTGGAGACCGTCGTACCGTGCTGGATTATCGCGCCGTCGTCCGCCAGTCGTTGGACAATCGCGTCAAATCCGCTAGCGGAGATTTCGAGACGGTTTCTTAGTTCCTGCCGCGGCATGCCTCGGCGCAGTGGATAGCGACGGTGGTATTCCTTAAGTGCTTCGAATGCCCGGAGCTGTAGAGATGCGAGGCTTGAATGCAAAACATGAAGCGCTCCAGCGCCATCAGTTAGGCGGACGACCTCTTTGTTTTTGATCAGTTCGATTAGGTCATTGTCCACTTTGCTCCGCGACAGATGTGCAGCCGTCGCAATCTGGGCCGCGTCAGCGATGCCTAGACGATCAAGCGAGTGCTTGATGACATCCTCGGATCGACCTTCGGACAGTATCTGCAAGTGTTCGGTGACGGCTGAGTCGTTACGTCGATGACGTGGCGCATCAGTTACCAACGCGACGCCGCCCCCAAGCGTGTCGTTGCTATCGCGCAACACGAAATGATCACCGTTCGCGATTGGACGAGACGCATTCATTTTGATCTGCGCCCAACCGCTGTCTCCGGCGTTCAACTGATTCGTGCCGAGCAGTCGGACCGTCGCCGGCTCTTCCCAAGTGCCACCGAAAAGCGTGACGTGATGGTTGTGTTTGATGGAGCGTTTGACGCCTGAGATCGCTCTCAACGAAGCGTCGAAAACCGAAGTCGTGTTGAACTGCCCTCGTCGCACGAGGGCTTCCCCTCGTTCGATTTCGGTGTGAGAGACCCCACTAAGGCTAACCGCGACGCGCGTGCCGGGTTGAGCAACTGCGATTTCAGAATTGTGGCTCTGCAATCCTCGGATTCGAGCATTCTCTCCTGATGGTAGAAGTGCAACTTCGTCGCCCACCTTCAGCTTTCCGCCATCCAGGGTACCTGTCACAACAGCGCCGAAACCAGCAACACTAAACGAACGATCGATGAACAACCTAGGCCGTTCATTGCCAACGCGGGGCGGTTTGGCTTGGACAAAGTCCGCGATCATTTGTCGCAATTGATCAATGCCATCGCCAGTTTCGGACGAGACTGCAACCATGGGGGAGCCTTCGAGCGACGTGCCTTCCAACATCTCGGAGACTTCGATTTCGACAAGCTCGATCAAGTCAGGATCGGCGATATCTGACTTGGTTATAACGACGATTCCGTCGCGAACATCCAACAAATCCAAAATCGCCAAATGTTCTTGGGTCTGCGGCATTGGCCCTTCGTCGCCGGCAACGACCAACAAAGCTAAGTCGAACCCACCCGCACCCATAAGCATCGTCTTCACGAATCTCTCGTGTCCGGGCACGTCAACGATGCTCACCACGCCGGCGTCCGCCAAATCGATCCACGCGAATCCCAGTTCGATAGTCATTCCGCGCGCTTTTTCCGCGTCCAAACGGTCTGGATCGATTCCAGACAATTTCTCAATGAGTGTGGACTTGCCGTGATCTACGTGACCAGCTGTTCCAACGACGAACATGTTGCGTGTGAGTTTTGAATCCGCGGAATTGACGATAAGTATCGATTATCGGACGAATCTTGGAATCGGTCATTTCGCTGGTGTTGCCGCGTGAAGTGATCTGGAATCCGTTTTAAGTTCGCAGTTCCAATCGAACTACAAGAACGAGCGGGAACTCTCGCCAGAACACACCAGACAACGGCGACTTCGCTTGTGAGTAGGCTTCAGGCGGGAATCGCGGTTCTTCGAATCCGGTCAACGCAAAACCACGATCCAAGAAAACTCGAAGAATTTCACTTATAGGTCGATGGAAATAGCGGTGAGGTTTTGGTTGCCCAGATATGCCGATCCCTAAGTACGGTCGTGTGCGCAAATAGTCTGGAACCCAGACGGCGAATCGTTCTTCGACACCGTCGGCGGTAAACTCGCGTTCCAGCGTGTTGCGAGTGCCGTCCGAGTTGAAAACGGGATGAAGGACGCTGAACACGAACCTGCCACCTGGCTTCAGGAAATGTGCAAGCGAACTCGCTAACGGCGTAACAACGGCCATGTCCATCAATCCCATCGTGCAAACCGCGGCATCGAATTGTGCGCCCGAGATTGCCGTCATCTCCTCGAAGTCGGCTGCATTTGCAACGCGGAAATCGATCCGGTCTTCATACCCGACAGAACGTCGTTTGGCGCGTTCAATGAACTTGCGCGAGTGGTCGAACGCGACAATCTTCGCACCGGTTTCCGCCATGCGCCGAGTGAATCGACCAGCCCCGCAAGCGATATCTAGCACCTGTTCACCAGGCTTCAGATCTAGCAATCGCTCTTGTGTCGGTTCGATCAGAAAGTCCTGCGCGGTGTTTCCATCGCCGATTTGGTCATCCCACCAACCCGCGATCTCATCCCAAATTTCGACGGCTTCGTTGAGATACTCGGGAAAATCGACTGTCCTAATGTCGGATACGTCCGACCCATCGCTATTCATGGCTAGTTCAACCTTCGTCGCTGTCCAAGATGAACCGCTCGAAGACATTGTTGCCCAACAATCGTCCCCGTCGAGTAAGCCTTATGCTGTCGACAGAGTGTTCGATCAAGCCAGCATCGATTAGCTCATCGATTTCGTTCCCGTAATTGAACCGCAACGCCGTCCCAAAGCGGTTACGAAACTCCTCATCCGAAACACCGTCGGCCAACCGCAATCCCAGCATCATTGTTTCCGACATCTCCATGGACTGCGATGTGACCTCCACGAAATCAATCGCGGCATCACCTTCAAAAATGCCGAACGCTCCAGCATCGTCTTCACAAGATGCCTCACCCATCCTTTCGATGTAGCGTCGCGGTGATTTCATGTTTGCGAACCGTTTACCGAACATAGAAGAATGGGATCCGGGCCCAACACCGAGGTAAGGTCTGTTGCGCCAATAAGTTAAGTTGTGCTGCGACCGATAGCCCGGTTTGGCCCAATTTGAAATCTCGTATTGTTCGTATCCGGCATCACCAAGCAGATCCATGGCCAATTCGTACATGTCCGCTGTCAGATCATCGCCCGGTGTTCGCACAGCGCCGCGTTGAACATCGCGATAAAGCGGTGTGCCAAGCTCGACTTGTAGGCCGTACAGTGACAGATGCTCAGTGCCAAGCTCAATCGCGCGCTGTAAAGTGTTTTCCCAGACTGCAAGCGATTGATTCGGTAGTCCGAACATCAAATCGATGCTGATGTTGGCAAAACCAGCATTGCGCGCTGCCTTGACCGCGGCGGCGGCTTGATTCGAACTGTGTCTTCGGGACAACTTGGCGAGTATCGGGTCATGGAATGATTGGACGCCGATGCTAATTCGATTGAAACCTGCGTCAATCCATCTCTTCGATTTGACGCGATCGACGTCGTCCGGATTGGCTTCCAATGTGATTTCCGCGTCAACCGAAACTCGCATCGAACCGCCGACGCGGTCAAGCAGCCGTGCAATCGCGTCGCCATGCAAGTACGATGGTGTTCCGCCACCGAAGAATATGGTCGACACCCCGGGGCGGTTTAAGCGCTCACCCCACAACTCGATCTCGGTCGACAGCGCATCGACAAACGTAGGCATCAAGTCTTCGATGCCTTCGTAAGTGTTGAAGTCGCAATAGTTGCACTTTGAAAGGCAAAACGGAATGTGAACGTAAAGCGCAATTGGCGCGCCCAAATCTACCGGTTTCTCACTCGCATCAACTCCGGCATAGTGACTCGTGGAAGATATCGACATGTCTATTACTACCGCGCCTCCCCACGCGTCGCACGACTTCAGATCAAGGGGGAGTCCAGAGTCCGCCTGATGATGGCTGACCGGCGGAGGAACCAGCGTCTGGCGCTTGGCCAGCTTGCATCTCGGCGCGCTCCATCATCTCGCGACGCGCTTCTTCCATCTTCGCGCGTAACCAACGCTCGAGCTGGTCGAGTTCTGGCGGCGAAACGATGAATCGTTCAATTCGATCCGGTATCGGCAACTGAGCCGATACGGCAAATACGACAGCCGCATCATCGTCCCCGATCGCATCGTTCAATCGTTTCTGGAGATGCTCATCCCGAGCACCGGCAGCTTCGACTTGACCAGACTGCACGATCTCCCGCACCTGTTGCGATACCAAATTCTGAGAAGCGCATTGGCCCCAATCAATCAACTGCGCTAGCAGTTCAGCATCTTCAAACTCCTCGACTACCGCACCAGCGGCAGCTAAACCTCTTACCAACGTGCTTGCCTGCGGATTCATCTGCTGCAACTGAACCATGGCGTCATCACCCCGGCCCGTAACCGTTTCGATGAATACGCGTCGGATTGCGCCAGATGTCATCGCTTGGCGATCTAGCTGAGCTTTGACCGCTGACCAGTAGTTCGACAGCATCGTGTCGTAACCTTCCAGGCCCGGGAAGGGTTGCACAAGTCGAACGATGAAGAGGGATCGGGCCATTGTGTATGCCTTTCGCTGTTATCTACTTGGTTTCTGGGATGTCGGACTAAACACGAAACTACACCGAGAACAAGAAATTCGCCATGTCCCCGTCTGCGAACGTGTAGCTCTTACCTTCTTGCCTTAGCAATCCCTGTTTGCGGGCTTCCAACATGCTACCGCACCGCAAGAAGTCGTCGTACGCCACCACTTCAGCGCGAATGAACCCCCGTTCCATGTCGGAATGCACTAAGCCAGCCGCTTGTGGAGCGGAGGCGCCGGCCGGAAAGTGCCACGCGCGCACCTCACGATCCGAAGCGGTGTAGAAGGTCTGAGTGTTCAAGCATCTCAGCGACGCATCCATCAAAACTTCGGCATCATCACGTTTGATGCCGAGGTCGGCGCGTAATTCCGCAGCTTCCTCGTCATCCATACCTCGTAACTCCTGCTCAATGGTGCCACATATCGGCACTAAGCGAGTTTCGCAATCGATAACCGCTTCGCCGAGGTTTTGGACCGCTTCAAATTTCAAATCGTCGGCATTCAAACCGATCTCATCTTCGCCGACGTTCACGGCGACTACCAACGGTAACGCACTGAGCACAAAGGTGTTGGAAATGACTCTGGCCTGCGCCTCGTCCAGTTGCAGCGACCTAATTGGTGTACCGTCTTCCAAACTGCTCTGGACGCGTTTAAGTGCTTCGATATTTGCCACTGCTTGAACTCGTTCGGCGGATTTCATCGCTTTGATGCCTGATTCGACGCGTTCGACACGACGATCGATAAGTGCGATGTCCGCAAAGAGTATCTCGAAAGTGAGCTTTCCAAGATCGCGTATCCAATCTACCTTGCCGTCGGGATGTGGAATGGCGGGGTCTTCGAATTTCCTAACCACCGCCAGCAATGCTTTGGCTTTTTGCAATGAGTTGACGGTTTCGCGGGGCAATATAGCCCCCGCTGAATAGTCGACGGGCATGTCCCAGAACGTCATCTCCGCGCGCACCTTGCGCCGGGCCGCGAATGCGGTATCGAGATAATCGAGTCGAGCGTCAGGTTTAGCCCCGACTCCAATGTTGACAGGTTTAGCGGCGCCGTACAGACCTTTGTCTACCGATCCACGAGTCAACGCATTGAATATCGTCGTTTTACCGGATGCGGCGAGGCCGATGATGGCTGTGGACATTGTGTGCTGACGGTTTGAATTCGAGTGACGGGCAAAGTTCGATTATAGAAATCGAGATCAACACGAATTTCACCTAGTCGCCAAACGTGAATCGCGAATGAATACGCGATAGATTGGATTATTCTGGATTCCCATGATTAGATTGATACATGGTGATGATGAGTTCACCATCGCCAATTCGTTGGCGGCGCATCTCGACGCCGTGGGTCCCCCGGATTTACGCGCTCCGAACGTGACTGTTTTTGAGGGACCGAACGTCAACATGGCCGAAGCCTTTGCGGCAGCGTTGATTTCCCCGTTCCTCACCGATCGTAGGGCAGTCGTCGTAAAGGGGATGTTGAAGCCTATGGACACCCGCGGTGAACGTGTCCGACCAGACTGGGAATCGTTCGCTGACAAGATTGCGACTGAGGCCGGGCAGATCACGAACGATCTCATCTTTGTTGAAAACGTTCTCCTTCGTATGACGTCGCGACCGCTTAAGACCTTGGCGTCGTTCGCAAATGTCGAAACGCATCGAGTGCCCGATCGGCGACAACGCGCTGAGTGGATTCGTCGACGCTTCGAATTTCATGGCGTGCGCGCATCTGCGGCTGCGATAAGCAGATTTAACGAACTCGGAGGTGATGACGTTCGCCGACTTGATAGCGAGATCCAGAAGCTGGTGATCTATGCCGACGGACGCGAACTGCAACCTGCCGACATCAATCTGATGGTCGCGGACACGAGTCAAGATCGTATCTTCAACGTTATGGATGCGATCATCGAAAACCGTCACAATCTCGCATTGAGTGGTGTCCAAAACCTGATCGCTAACGGAGAATCGATCGAAGGGATCTTTTCTCTGCTCACGAGACAGGTTCGCATATTGATCGTCGCGGCACACCTATTGGAAAGGGGCGCGAATAGCGCTCAGGTCGGTCAACGGCTGCGTATCAAAATGAACTGGTTGGTGGACAAAACTTGCAAACAGGCATCGCGGATCGGTTCGCAACGCTTGCAAGCCATGCACCTCCACATGCTGGATGTCGATACGAGTATCAAGACGGGACGCGCCGATCGTCGTCTCGCAGTGGAGATGTTGGTTTCCGGATTAGTCGGGCGTTAGGGGAAGGTTAGGCGCTCATCGCACAGGCGGCGCCCAACATGAAATCTATTGAACATCGAGATTCGTATCCTTGAACTAGGCATGATCAGAAAATTCCAATCTGCATCGATATTGATCACACTGTTGGCGCTGTCATCGGTTGCGGCCGTTGTCATTTCGGCGTGTCAGCAAGCTGAACCTACGCCGATGCCGACTCCGGTGCCGCCGACGCCTACCGAAGTCGTGATGTTGCAACCATTCAACACGCCGACAATGGCACCTGAACCAACCGCGACGTCGACCCTGACTCCGACCGCCACGATTCCACCGACTCCAGCAACGCGAGAAACCGTGAGCATGTACTCCGCCGCTCACCGCACTCTCGACCGTGGAGAATTCAAGGATGCCGAACGACGTTTTTCGACGATCGTGGAGATCGAGCCTGAATTCTCACGTGCCTGGGCAGGACGAGGGCGGGCACGGATGTTGCAGGGCGAATTCGATGACGCGATGGTCGACTACGACCGTGCGATTTCGCTGCGCCCTAAAGTTGGTTCCATCTACGGCGAACGCGCTCTCGTAAGGGTTTCAATGGGCGATTTTGACGGCGCCAAACGAGACGCACTGCGTGGACTCGAATTAGACGATGAGTTGGTGAATGCCCATCTCGTCATGGGGCGGGTACGAGCTACCGAAAACGACTACGATTCCGCATCCGAGCATTTTCGCAACGCCATAAAGCTCGCGCCCGACGACGGTGGAGTCTATTGGTGGCGCGGCAGGTATCACCGTGACATTCTCCTCGACGGCGCTGCAGCGTATTCCGACTTCACTTACGCGATTGAATTGCAGCCGGCGCAAGCCACCTATTTCTTGGACCGAGGCATCTTGCTCGTGCGCGTCGGTAATTTCGCGGAAGCCAAACACGACTTGCTAGAGGCACTCTCCCTTTCGCAAGACCCCAAGTTGCCGAGAGTGATCGAAAGCGCCGATAGTTGGCTCGAGATTATTGAGGAACGAGCCCCGGGCGTCGAACCAATCGCTCCACCACCCGCTCCACCACCGATCGATTGAGCTCGTACCGCACGTACGGTGCGGATGACTCCATAGTTTGGAACCATTCCTCAGTCCGTTACTCAGGCTAAACGGCAAACGTAAATCATTTCTTCACTCTCGCTGTCCAGTGGCGAGCCATCGAAATCGCCGAATACTTCGATTAAACGCATTCCAGCCTTGCCGAGTAAGTCCAAGACTTGTTCGTGCCGCAGGTACCTAAACTCCACTCGTAGTTCCTCGTGATCGATTATCTGCCCTCGCGAGTCGCGAGTTTCGATGATCTGAGTGCAGTGGTTAGTCTGGGTCGCGGTGTCGAAATCGTTGATCCCGGTAAGCACGTGCCTGATACCCGGTTCACCATCGTCGATTACGCCAAGTAGAAACTTCTCGCCGGGCTCTCCGTTGATTAAATCATCGCTAGGGTAGAAGAGATTGAAGATGCACACCGCGTCAGGTGCCATGTGCAAAGCGCAACGTTTGAGTGCCTCGAGTTGTAAATCCGCGTCGGTTACGAGGGCGAGGGTATGCGCCGGGATGATGACGAGATCGAAATCCTTTTTACCAAGATCCAGTCCACACATGTCGGCTTCAATCAGTTCAATTGAACCGATCACTGGCGCATCGCCCAGTTTCTGACGAGCGCGATCGAGCATCGGAAGATGTAGATCGACGCCAACGACGTCGTGACCCATAACCGCCGCCGGGATTGCGATGCGGCCAGTGCCTACTCCGAGTTCCAGAACCGATCCACCCGATCTGTCGATGGCGTTAAGATAAAACTCCAATTCGCCTTCTGGTGCCGCTTCGTAGAAGATGTCGTAGCGCTCGGCCCATCGGACGTAGTCCATAGCATCTTCAGAAGGAGCCACGTTGTTTACACTATCCTTTAACGTTGCGCCCCGAATGGCAGATGCTAGGTTGAGGCGCAATTGATCGGCATCGAATCTCTAGTTAAACACGGGTTGTGCGAGATTGCCCAAGTCATTAGCATCACGACAAGACCGCCTAGGCACCGAAACCGCGTTCCTCACATTGGCGCGCGCACGGGAGCTTGAAGCTCAAGGCCGGCACATAGTTCACCTTGAAATCGGCGAACCCGACTTCGACACGCCGGAGCACATTAAGGACGCAGCCAAGAATGCTCTTGACGACGGTTTCACTCACTACGGCCCGTCTCCGGGCGAGATGCCAGCCAGGGAGGCGATCGCAGCACACCAAACTGAACGTCAGGGATACGACATCGCACCGGATCGCATCATCGTCACTCCGGGTGGCAAACCGGTGATGTTCTTCTCGATACTCGCGCTCATCGAAGAAGGCGACGAGGTCATCTATCCAAACCCTGGCTTTCCGATCTACGAGTCGATGATCAACTACGCGGGAGGGACCGCGGTGCCGATTCCACTCGAGGAACGCTTCGACTTCTCGCTGGATGTCGACCGATTGGAGTCATTGGTTACTGACAATACCAAGCTGTTAATCGTCAACTCTCCGAACAATCCATGCGGAAGCGTGATTACTGACGAAGATTTGGAGCGCATCGCAAAAATCGCCGTGGAAAATGACCTCGTAGTACTCTCAGACGAGATCTACAAGGATATGTATTACTCGGGTTCTCACACCTCGATCACAGAGTTCGACGGTTTGGTAGAGCGAACCATAATTCTTGATGGATTCTCAAAGAGCTACGCGATGACTGGGTGGAGGCTCGGTTACGGAGTCTTCCCGGAATTCATGATGGACGCCGTGACCAAGTTGATGACCAACAGCGTGTCGTGCACATCGGTCGCAGTTCAGATGGCCGGCATCGCAGCGCTTCAAGGCTCCCAGGATTCCGTCTCGGAGATGATGACCGAGTTCCGCATTCGGCGCGACCTTGTTGTCGATGGGTTGAACAACCTTCCTGGGGTAGCGTGCCGCACTCCTGGTGGGGCGTTCTACGCCTTTCCGAATATCAGCGGTACGGGTCTCGACAGCCGCACATTCGCGGATCGAGCGATGGATGAGGCTGGCGTCGCGTTGCTTTCAGGCACCGCGTTTGGCGAGTATGGCGATGGGTACGTTCGCATCTCGTTCGCGAACTCGCAAGACAACCTTCGCCTAGCGATCGACCGCCTGGGCGAAATGCTGTCGTAGTTAAGAATTCCTCACTCAGCGTCGGGACCGTGCGATAGCGAGTCCACTACCGGTACACTGCACGCTTTCATCAAATCGCGCGTGTTCGCCTTAGCAATGGCACGCAACACATGTATGGTGTTACGTCGCACTTGCTTTTGAACGGCTGAGACAACAATTTGCGAATTCTCGTCGATTAATCCCCAAAATGGTGGAAGTTCGGAGCGGGCGATCAAGTTCTGTGGAGCCATTATGTAGTGGAAATCGGCGCAGGCAAGGAAGGCAGGATCGTGGAATTTGGTTGAAAACCTGGCGATGCTTCGTTGCTTTGCCGCCAATCGTTGCTCGATCTCTTTGTCGTCCCGTAACGCGGCGGTATAGGCGGGATGTTCACGCCAATCCGACCCGTCGTGAGTAGATGCGACTGCATGATCTCGCGCATCGTTAAGTACCGTGGCCGTCAGATTAGCTGCGTCCTGTAGCGCCGAGAGTTGAACCAAAGCCAGTTTGCGGTCCTCGTTGGTCTTGTCATCCCGACGCAGATCGGCCCGCGAGGACTTTACCTCAATAATGTATACGACGTTGTTTTTGCCAATCCCGACGAGATCGACAATCCGGCCGCCTGGTCCTTCCAACTTGACTTCCATCCCAATGGCGCGACATCCGGCGACCGCGTGCAACCACTGCCACGCAGCCCACTTCAATTCGTAAGTCAGATCGGTCTCGGTACCAGATTTCAGAGCGCGTGACGGTGCCATCTCGCCATCGACGACATCCGTTGATCGTGTCTGTTCCGTTGATTTCGTCATTTTTATTGCATCGGACAATTGTCAGAAAATATTCGTCACAAGGCTTGTATTTTACTAGAAATGGCGTGCTATGATTGTAATTGAACAGAAGTGATATCCGATATCGAGCCCATCGTAGCGGAATTTGGAGACTGACATGACGATCATACGAGATGGACGAAATACAAAAGACGCCAAGGACTTCACGATTGTTGGAGTTGGAGGCGCAGGTGCCAAATCTGCAACCGAACTCGCGAAGGTGCTGGGAACTCCAGACGATGTCATTTCTGTCGATCGCGAGATGGATGACCTACGTTCGATCAATGTGGGACGGCGCATCGCAATCGGTTACCCGGTATTCATCCACAGTCGAGAATGCCAAACCGACGACGATCTCGCTGATGTGAGCGACTTGTTCCGTCTTAAAACCGCAATTGGTAAACCGCCTATCACCTTTGTGATGGCAGGCCTTGGCGGAAACACTACGTTGGAACTCATGCCCTCTGCGATCCGTACCGCGATGTCCACAGGTGCGACGGTGTTGGCCATCGTCACCTTGCCATTCGCTTTCGAAGGTCGCACGCGTTCAAACATTGCTGGCATCGCATTAGATCGAATTCGGGCGACTGGATGTCCCTTGGCCATGGTTGACGCAGATGCCGCGTTGTCGAATGTGGCGATAGCTGGAGATCTCGCGTCAGAGCTTGCGGCTGCAAAAGCTCGAGTGGTCATGAATGTTTTGTCGGCTTCCGGCGTGGCAACATTCGGCACACTCAACACCGCGCCAGAATTACTCGACGCGATCAGTGGCACCGGGCCAACGTTCATCTCGTACGCGTCATGCGAAGACGTCGTCGATTATCGGAAAGCGACTCGTGAGGCGATCAAAAACCCGATAACGTCTGGCCTTGAATTGAGTGCAGCTGACTGTGTAAGCGTCATCGTCTCAGGACCGCGAGACATGTCTGTCAAAGCATTGAATTCGGCGATCGCGATTGTTCAAGGAGAAATCTCAGAAAATGCGGTCTTGTCGACCTCCTTTGTGGCAAGTTCCGATGCATCAAAAGGAAATCGAATGAGGATCAGCATCTTGGCGGGGAAACGGCTAGAGCAACCAGTGCCCGTCGCCGCTGGGGCAACTGAGCATGTAGGCGCTCTAAGGTCTCGCGAACACCAATACATCGATGATTCGAGATTGATCGGAGAGGATGTTGACGACCTATTTGGCGCGCCGGAATGGTTGATCGACAATCCGAGTGAACGGGATCGAGTGCCTGTACTGCTGTAGTTCGATCCCCATCCGCCATTTTGTGCGCTCACGTTCGGCAATTCTGTGAGCCACTATTGGAACGGCAGGGAAGGGCGTCGTTGACTAGACGATTGCGTTGGCGTCCCGGGTTCGATGCCTCCTTACCTAGGTGACGCCCCAATTGCAACGACATTCTCCTTCCCCGCCGATCGTTCTTCGCCCATCGTCCATTAGGGGCCGACCTTTCCCGGGCCAGCCGGGTTGTCAACCGTCAAATGCTTCGCTATCGTGTCGTTGAATTTCAACTCGGAGTCGTCCTCCGGTTGGAAACCGAGCACTCGACGCGCGTTCTCTAACGACCAGAATGAACGCGTGTTAGCACTCAGACCGTACACGACGACCCAAGGCACTCCATGTTCGTTGGCGATGTCCGGTGTTTCAAGCGCCTTGGCGAAAAGCTGCTGGAGATCCCGCTCGCTGAAATGTGCACCTAGACCGCGTTTGTACGTCGACTGCGGGGTACCGCCGTGCGACGGATCGCGATTGGCCATTAATGCGTCTGCGTCGGTTTCGCGTGGGTTCCCTATGCGGACTTGCACGACCTCGAGTTTGCGTCCGAAGGCACCGCAGGCATACGGATGCGCAAGCAATTCGTACGCGGCCTTAGCCCAACCATAGAAATTGTCAGATAGCGGCACCTCATCTTCGAAAACCATCTCCTTCTTCCGGTTGTGGATCAACGCGTGTTCGTACCAGTCGGCAGCATGATTTGAGCTTGCGACCACGATCCGTCTCACACCTCCGTCATAGGCGCAGCGATAGACGTTGTTTGCCATCTGGACATTTTCCAATTCGGTGGCGAACCGATCGATCTGGGGCACCGCATTTCCGTAAACACCACCGGGGCTTGAACGCTTGTAAGCGAGGTGGACAACGGCATCTTGGCCATCAAAATGCTGTTGATATTGGGATCGATCCGTGTCGATCAGGTCGACGATCTTAATCCCCTCCACCGAGTTGTCATTCGCGTCGGTGTCTATCGCGTCGATGAGTGTCAGGTCATACCGATCGCGGTAGGTCTTGAGCATCTGCGCCGCGATGTAACCGCTAGCACCGGTTATCAGAACTTTCAACTTGTTTGGCACGTCTCAACCTCCTTGCCAAGGTCGCGGCGGGCCATACAGACTATCAATCGTCCTGTTGCAGACCGCGCGGCGTAATTTTCTGGTCTGAAGTCAACGTTATCGCGTACGTCCCGACCAACAGGTCATGAAGGGCGCGATGGTCTAATCTAAAGATGAAGATGTGACCAATGTAGAGCACGTTGGAAGAGACCACGCTCGCGACCGCTCTCATAAACGCGATCGGTATTCCTGGCACGTTACCACGCTTGTTGAGTACGTAAACATTAAGGAGTCGTTTTCCGGCTGTTGTGCCCCAGAGGCCTACAAGGAAAGTGTTGTAGATGATCGGAAGCGCCAAAAACAATATCGTTCCAGATATTGTGCCGTACCACGGTAAAAGGTCGGTTAGAGCGACCTCCTCGCCCCTAGATTCCCCGGGTTCGTCCCTTTCTGCCGGTGTGATCGTCACAGACGGGACATTCGTTTCGCCGTTTGTCGCCAACTCATTGTCTACCGCTACCGCATCAAAATCGAACAACGGTATGCCTAACAGCAATGGAAACAGCAAACCGAGTATGAATAACGCAACCGTGAAGTCGATGAGGTGCGCTATGAGTCTTCGACCAAATCCGGCCGGAGGTCCGAACCTCGCCACCTCTTCAGGGTGTAGACGGCCCATAGCGTTTTCTGAAGATGTGTCGAACGTAGACCGTTCGTAAGTATGCTCCATGGATTGGTCGGCCATATCAATGTCGCGCCCTTGCCAAGGCGGATCATCGGTAGCGTTGGTGTCAGATGCCGTGTCTGACCACGCAAGTTCGGCATCGGATTTCGGTTCCGCAGAATACTGGCCGGTTTCGATTGGTACTGGGCGTTGGATCGAACGCCCAAACATGATCGAACGCAGATCATCGTCGTGCGGAGGAGTGACTGACGGACCTTCGGATCCGTCTCGCTCGTTCGTTTCGTTTGGGTTTGTCGAATCACGCATAGGTCAATTATGCGTAACATAAACGCGGCTCGTGCGACAATTGCGCAATACACTTCCAAGTGATTTGGATCGAACGGAGAAACAATGACCGCATCTCAAAACACCGCAACTTCGTACGCCGGGAAGGTGCGCGCACCGGAGTTTCCAGATGGTCTCGAGTGGATAAATGCGCCAGAGCCCGTAACGCTACCCGGATTGCGCGGCAAGATCGTTATCCTCGATTTCTGGACCTACTGTTGAATTAACTGCATGCACATACTTCCGCAGTTGCGGAGGCTGGAGAAGAAATACGCCGACACACTATTCGTAATTGGCGTTCACTCGGCGAAATTCGATACCGAACGCGCCACTGAAAACGTGCGTGCCGCGGTCAACCGCTACAACGTTAATCATCCCGTAATCAACGATGTCGAGTTGCAAGTGATGTCGGCTTTCGCTGCACGGGCGTGGCCAACTTTGATGTTCGTCGATCCCGAAGGAAAAGTCATTGGCCGACATGAAGGCGAGTTCCAATTTGAGGCCATGGATCGAGTCTTGACGGCGATGATTGACGAATTCGATCGTGCTGGAGTACTTGACCGAGGCCCAGTTCCATTTGAATACGGTTCGGAATCTCAAAGTCATGGCGACTTGTCATTTCCTGGCAAGATATTGGCCGGTGACGACGAAAAGCTGTTCATCGCCGATTCAAACCATCATCGAGTCGTCGTGGTTACTGAAGGCGGCGCGATCGATGAAATAATCGGCAACGGTGAGAGTCCGTTGGCGGTTGATTCGTTTAATCCGCAACCGGGCGTCCTCAATCCCGTTGGCAGCGAATGGGACTACGACGCGTCGCTCTTCGACAATCCTCAGGGCATGGCGCTAGATGGCGACACGCTCTATGTGGCGGACGCCGGAACACACACGCTAATGCGCGTTGATTTGAACGCGTGTAAAGCTGCGGTGATCGCCGGCACTGGCGAACAGTCGTTGATACGGCACACGGGGGGTGAGGCGACATCGTTCCCTCTTAATTCGCCTTATGACCTTGAATTCGCGAACGGCACACTCTACATCGCCATGGCCGGGGCACACCAACTTTGGCAAATGGATATCGAAGCGGGCATGATCGAACCATTCGCTGGCACTGGTGCCGAGAACATCGTCGATGGACCCCGAATGGAATCCCTACTCGCCCAACCCTACGGATTGGCCCTCGATGGCAACAATCTCTTTTTCGCCGATTCGGAAACCAGCGCCATCCGCGTCGCCAAGATTGGCGATGGAGGACGAGTCATCACCCTCACTGGCACCGGGTTATTCGCGTTCGGAGATTATGACGGCATCGGTAAGAAAGCGGCGTTGCAACACCCTCAAGATGTTGCGATGGCACCTGACACGATATACATCGCCGACACATACAACCACAAGATCAAACGCATGGATCTGTCGACGCTACGCGTCACAACCGTCGCTGGCGATGGCACTCAAGGAACGACTGACGGCGAGGCCATGAGCGCAAGCTTTGACGAGCCGGCTGGAATCGCCTACCGGAATGGGATTGTCTACGTGGCTGACACGAACAACCACCTGATACGTAAATTCGACATTGAACTTGGGACTGTCGCTACAGTCGAATTGACTGGCGTTTGAGAGAGGTTGATCGTGCCGAATCGCTTAACGCAAGAGACCTCCCCGTATCTGCTCCAACACAAAGACAACCCGGTCGATTGGTATCCGTGGGGCAAAGAGGCGCTGTCAAAGGCGCAAGAACTTGACCGGCCGATATTTCTGAGCATCGGCTATTCGGCGTGCCATTGGTGCCATGTTATGGAGCGCGAATCGTTCGAGAACGGTGAGGTCGCCGCGCTAATGAACGATTTATTCGTGAATATCAAAGTAGATCGAGAGGAACGGCCTGATATCGACTCGATCTACATGTCGGCGGTTCAATCGATGACTGGTCACGGCGGATGGCCGATGTCCGTCTTCCTTTCGCCGGACGGCAAACCGTTCTATGGAGGGACATATTTCCCGAACGAGGATCGTGGTGGCATGCCATCGTTTCCTCGGGTGTTGACCGCAGTCGCGGAAGCCTACCGTGAACGACGGGATGAGATTACCCACACCTCGACCCGTATCGTCAACGCCATATCGGCGCAATCGAGCGCTCGGATGAGTGTCGAACCGATCGCGCAAACGATGTTCCATTCGGCGTATCGTCACTTGGCTCCAGAGTTCGATTGGCAACACGGGGGAACTGGTTTGCAGCCGAAATTCCCACAACCGATGATGTATGAGTTCCTGCTCGCGCACGCGGAGTTGCAGAGCAACGAACCCGCGCAGGAATTCGTGGAATTGACGCTGACTAGGATCGCACGCGGTGGGATTTACGATCAGATCGGCGGTGGGTTCCATCGGTACTCGGTCGACTCGGTATGGCTAGTGCCGCATTTCGAGAAGATGCTCTACGACAACGGTCAGCTAGCGACGCTCTTTTTACACGCGTGGCAGCGGACCGGCAATCCGTTCTTCGCCAAAATCGTCGAGGAGACGTTGAACTATTTGGATCGCGAAATGCGGCACAGGCCTAGCGGAGCGTTCTACTCCGCGACGGACGCGGATTCGGAGGGTGAAGAGGGCAAGTTCTTCGTGTGGCAGACGCGGGAAATGGAAGAGGTGCTGGGATCGGAGTTGGCTCTGGTGGCGATGGTCTATTGGGATGCGACGCGGACGGGGAACTTTGAGGGTCAGAACATCCTCAACATGCACCGCCCCGACGAATCGGTAGCGAATGAACTTGGGATATCGGTGGATGAGCTGACGTCGAAGATCGTCAAGGCAAAGAGATTGCTTTACGACGCGCGACTGCGGCGCGTACCGCCGATGACCGACGACAAAGTTATCACTTCGTGGAACGCATTGGTCATGCGCGCGTTTGCTGAGGCCGGTGCTGCGTTCAACCGTGAAGATTGGGTTGCCATAGCGGTCCAAAACGCAGAGTTCATTCTCGAGCGTTTGGTGCGGGACGATGGCCGGGTGATGCGGAGTTGCAAGGCCGATTCGGGTGTCCCCGCAAGCATCCCGGGCTTCCTGGAGGACTACGCGTATCTTGCCGACTCGCTTACACATCTCTACGAAGCCACGTTTGATCTTCGATGGTTGGAATGGGCTGAGGAACTTTGTGACTCGATGATCGAGTTGTTTTGGAACCCGGCAGATGGGGTCTTCTACGACACCGGTTCGGATCAAGAGGCACTGATCGTCAGACCTCGAGACACATTCGACAATGCTCAGCCGTGTGGCGGTTCCGCTGCTTCGCTGGCACTCTTGCGCTGTGCCGAGTTTACGGGCAACGTCGATTTGGAACGCATCGGCGCGGCGAATCTGCGATCGATGCGCGATCTGATGGAAAGGGCGCCATCCGCTTTTTCCTGGTGGTTACAAGCGGCGCAGTTCTATGCCTCTGCGATTAATCAGGTCGTTATTGTCGGTGAGCGGGACGATCCGGCGACTGAGGCGTTGCTGGCGGAAGCTAGAAATGGTTTCAATCCCGATCGCATCGTAGCGTTGGTTACCCCTGAAAATCTAGATCAGGAGACATCTCTGCCTCTCTTTCAAGGAAGGCGGATGATTGATGGGTTGCCGACCGCATACGTTTGTCGGAACTATGCGTGCGAGTTGCCGGTTAACGACGTCAAGGCTTTGCAAACGCAGTTGAACCAAAACAACTGATAGAATCGCAGGCACGACGAGATCTTTCGTAACAAATACATCCGCGACGAATGCGGACGATTCAGCCGCGGCTTCCGCGGAATCGAACACAAGCGACGAGTACCTGATGCCGATCTACGAATACAAGTGCGAAAACGGCCACGTCTTCGATGAGATGCAGAGTTTCTCGTCGGAACCGATCGCTACGTGTGGCGACTGCGGTACCCCCGCGTCCCGAATGCTGTCGGTGCCCATGGTGTTGTACAAGGGATCGGGTTTCTACACGACCGACTATGGTCGAAACGGGTCGGCATCGAGATCTAAATCGGATTCCAACGGCGAGTCCTCTTCGGCTGACTCGAAACCTAAAGAGAAGGCGAAGAGCAAGTCTTCGTCTTCCGCTTCTTCTGATTAACGCGGGTGGCGTCGATTGCGGTTCGTAATTCAACGCACTACCGGAGCACGGGTTACCGTTGACGGAGAGACGACGGGCGAGATCGAAAAAGGCTTGGTGATACTCGTCGGTGTTACGCACGACGATGAGCAAGCCGATATCGATTTCTTGGTCAATAAGACGGTCAACCTGCGGATATTCAGCGCAGTTGATGGGACATCTGGATTTGATCTTTCGTTATTGGACGTGGGTGGTTCGGCATTGCTTATCAGTCAGTTCACGCTGTTCGCAGATACTCGCAAAGGAAGGCGACCAGGTTTTACCGCATCGGCGCCGGGCGATGTAGCGAGTCCGATTTTCGATGATGTCGCCAAGGCGTTCGAGGATGCCGGAGTGGGTGTGCAGCTTGGGGTTTTCGGGGCAATGATGAATGTCGAGTTGGTGAACGAAGGGCCGGCGACGTTTCTGTTGGATTCGACAGACCGGCACCGGTCTCGACGGCGGGGATAGACGCTGTCAAGCGACGCTGAAATCTAGGGAGATGTCGAGTGCGGTGACGGAGTGCGTGAGTGCGCCGACGGAGATGATGTCGACGCCGGTTTCGGCGATTTCTCGGACATTGTCGAGGGTGACGTTGCCGGATGCTTCCAAAAGGGATTGGCCGACGCGATTGTTGACGGCGGCTCGCATGTTGTCGGGCGTCATGTTGTCAAGCATGACGATGTCAGCCCCAGCTTTCATTGCATCGACGGCGTCGGGGACGGTTTCGACTTCGATCTCGATCTTCATCGAGAAGGGTGCGTTGGATCGGGCGTGACGGATGACTTCGCCGATGGACAGACCTTGTGATGTCATCGCGGCGATGTGGTTGTCTTTGATGAGGATGCAGTCGGCGAGGGACATGCGGTGGTTGCCGCCTCCGCCGGTTAGGACGCTGTATTTGTCGAGGAGTCGAAGGCCGGGGGCGGTTTTGCGAGTGTCGACGATGGTGGCGTTGGTGCCTTGGATGGCGGCGACGTATTTTGCGGTTAGGGTTGCGATGCCGCTCATACGTTGGAGGAGGTTGAGGGCGGTTCGCTCGGCGCTGAGGATTGCGGCAGCTTTTCCGGTTACGATGGCGATCGCCATTCCGGGTTCGACTGGTGCGCCATCTTGTAGATGGGGATCGAATTCAGTGTTCAGATCGAGGCTTCGAAACGCTTCTACTGCGACTTGGATTCCGGCGACAGTCCCGGGTTGTTTAGCCTTTAAATGCGCCGTTGCGCGCACGTTGGCTTCGCCGACAGTTGCGTTAGTGGTGGCATCGTTAAAGGCGGAATCTTCTTCGAGCGCGGCTAGGACGACGCGTCGGATGTGGTTGGTCGAGAGGGACATCCGCCCTTGGCCTCAGTTTTGTTGAGCGAGGAACTCTTCGAGTACTTCCTCGGAGAAATCGGCGTTGGTGAAGACCTTTGATACGTCGTCGAGTTCTTCGAGTTCGTCGAGCAGACGAAGGGTTTGGACGGCCTGCGATTTTTCGAGGCTGACAGTGTTGTTGGGGATCATCGCCAATTCGGCGGATTCGACGCGAACGTTTTCGAAGGCTTCAAGCTCGGTCTTGGCTTTGGCAAATTCGTTGAATGGGAAGGTGATGCTGACAAGTTCGTCTTCGATGTCGACATCTTCGGCGCCGATGTCCATGACCTCTAGGGCGATCTCTTCAGGATCTGCGCCTTCAACTTCGAGAGTGACGAGGCCTTTTTGCTCGAAGTTCCAGGATACGGAACCGTTGGCAGCGAGGTTGCCGCCGCCGCGGGTGATCTTGGAGCGGATGCCGGAAGCGGCTCGGTTGCGGTTGTCGGTGAGGGTTTGGATGATGAATCCGGCACCGCCGGGACCGTATGCCTCGTAGACGAGTTCTTCGAGGGCGTTGCCGTCGGCACCTTTGCCGGACCCTTTGGCGATCGCGCGCTCAATGTTGTCCTTAGGCATGTTCTGAGCCTTGGCGTTGTCGACGGCCAACCTCAGACGGAAGTTCATTTCAGGGTCGGGTGAACCTTCCCTGGCAGCGACGGTGATTTCGCGCGTGAGTTTAGTGAAGAGCTGACCGCGCTTGGCGTCGGCCGCGCCCTTCTTGTGCTTGATCGTGCTCCACTTTGAATGGCCTGACATTTACGCCCTCCTCTCCTCATGAAGCGGAACCGGATCTTGGCGAATACTATTCGACGTCGATTCCGGCGCGCATGTTTGATTTGGTTGCAGCGACCCGTAAGAGCGATTGCATTGCGTGGACAACCCTGCCGCGGCGTCCGATCACCTTGCCTTTGTCGGCATCGGCCACCTTGAGGTTGATATTCAAGCGCCCGTCGCTCCACTGCGAACGAACTTCGACGGCATCGGGTTCGTCGACGAGTACGCGTGCGATGTAACCGATCATATCGCGCATTTCGGATTCGCCTTCGATTTCACCGATGTCTTCGTACGATTCGGAGTCGTCCTCGGCTTCGTATTCGTCGTCAGCAGGCGCTTCGGCTCGAATTTCTTCGGCTACGATCGCGTCGTCGGGTTCTTCTTGGACGATTTCGTCAACGGTTTCGTCGTTTTCGGGCTGGCGTTGGTCTTCACGCATTGGCTTTGACCTTGTCGAGAATGCCTTTGGATTTGAGCATTCTTTCGACCGGCTCGGAGGGCTGAGCGCCCTTGCGGAGCCAATCGAGGGTTTTCTCTTCGTCGAAGTCGATCTGTGGCGGGTCGGGGAAGGGGTCGTAGAAGCCGACTTGTTCAATGTATCTGCCGGCTGCGGCGTTGCGCTGGTCGGCGATGACGATGCGGTAATACGGACGTCCGCGCGCGCCGATTCTCTTGAGTCTGATTCGAACCATGTATCTCCAAGCGGGTTCTTTGGGCGATTCTTGTATCGCGAAGGTAGTGTTTGAGCGCCCTTTCGATTTGACGCAGGCGCTAAGTTTCGATTTTATCCCACGACAGGGTGCGCGCGTATCCGCGCCCTCGGTGTGAAGCGATATTTGAACTAGGATGCGAAGGATTGGTAAGGATGGAGTGTTGTGGGCGAGGGGTGTTGCGGTGAATTTCGGGCATCCCCTACGTGCTCGCTTCGCTTGCACACGCCCCTTCGGGTTCTGTGCACAACCACCGTCATTCCGGCGAAAGCCGGAATCCAGAGAGGACGGGCAACGGCGTCCAAAGCGAAACGCCAAGCTCAAACCCCTTCGTTCCCTCTGGAGCATCAAGAGGGAGGGTTGTGCACAGCACCCCTACGCGGAGTGAAGGAGAGGGAGATGGTGTGGTTTGTTTTACTCGGGGTTCCCGCGTCCGCGGGAATGACGGTTGCTTCGCGGGGATGAAGTGTGGTTTGATTTGCTAGGCTTTGGGTTTAGAGGCGTTTGGTTGTAATTGATGGGAGGGTTGTTTTGCTTGTGACAGTTCTGTTTTTTGCTGGGGCGCGGGAACGCGTTGGGACGGGACGCGTCGTTGTTGAGGTTGGGAGTGGAGTCAGTTTGGGTGATGCGATTGATGGGGCGTTGGGGTTGGTTGGCGGGGGTGTTGGGTTGCCTTCCAATGTGATGTTGGCTCGGAATGGGGTTTATGTGGATCGGTCGGTGGAGGTTTTTGACGGCGATGAGGTCGCGGTTATTCCGCCAGTTAGTGGTGGTGCAGGTGACGATGACGGGTCGGCGCGGGTTTGGGTTACCGGTGATGCGATTGATGGGGATGAGGTGGTGAGGTTGGTGGGATCGGATCGGGATGGTGCGGTGGTGGTGTTTCATGGCATTACGCGGGATCACAATGAGGGGCGAAGAGTGTTGTGGCTGGAGTATGAGGCGTATTCTCCAATGGCAGAGGATGTCATGTTGCAGATAGTCGGTGAGATGAGGGAGCAGTGGGAGATCGGTGAGGTGGCGGTCTGTCATCGGACTGGTCGTGTGGATATCGGTGAGACGAGCATGGTGTTGGCGGTGAGTGCGGCGCATAGACGGCCGGCGTTTGAATCTGCGTTGTATTTCATCGACCGGTTGAAAGAGGTAGTGCCGATCTGGAAGAAGGAGTACTTCGAAGGCGGCGAGGTCTGGATCGGGGAGACACCGGGGTAGGGGAGATGGGGGGATGGCGTGGGTTGTTTTTCTCTGGGTTCCCGCGTTCGGGTGCTGTGCACAACCCTCCCCCTTGATGTCCAAGGGGGAATTAAAGGGGGTTTAGACTTAGCGTTTCGCTTTGTACTCCGTTGCCCGGCCCCTCTGGATTCCGGCTTTCGCCGGAATGACGGTGGTTATGCACAGCACCCGTTCTCGGGAATGACGGCTGCTGCGCGGGAATGACGTGCGCTTCGCGGATGACGTGCGCTTCGCGGATGACGGCGGTTTGGTACATATCCCCTTCGTAAAGTGAGGAGGAGGGTTTTTGGGTGTTGGGTTATATTCTGGAGGTTGTTCTGATTAATCCAAATTGCGCTGGGCGGTTTTTGTCGTCTGGTGTGTCAATCCATCTGAGCGTTTTGCGCCGGGTGAACCGTGCTGATGTCCCTTACTGAAACAGCTGTAGATAACGTTGTGCAGGTGACCGATCTGGTCAAGATGTACGACGAATTGCGCGCGGTTGATGGGATCAGTTTTTCGGTGAAGCGTGGGGAGACGTTTGGGTTGTTGGGTCCGAATGGTGCTGGTAAGACGACTACGATGCGGATGATGGCGGGATTGTCGCCCGCTACTTCGGGGTCGATATTTGTTGCTGGGTTGGATGTTGGTAGGTCGGGTCGCGATGTGCGAAATGAGATCGGGGTGGTGACGCAGCATGATGGGTTGGACAATTCGTTAGTGGTGCATCGTAACTTGGAGCTGCACGGGTATTTGGCCGGGTTGTCGTATCGGGATGCGATCCAGCGGACGAAGGAGGTTTTGGGGTTTTTCAACCTTGAGGGTCGGGCGAACGCGAGCATCCATGCATTGTCGGGCGGAATGAAGCGTCGGTTGGCGATTGCGCGGGCGATGATGTCGAGTCCGCAGTTGCTCGTTATGGACGAGCCGACCACGGGTTTGGATCCGCAGAGCCGGAACCGGGTCTGGGAGCAGCTTGGGGCATTGAAAGAGGCGGGGGTCACGATCATCATGTCGACGCACTACATGATTGAGGCGGAGACGCTTTGCGACCGTTTGGCGATCATGGACCACGGGAATATCCTCGACATTGGGGATCCTGGTGAGGTGGTGCAGCATCATGTGGGCGCGGAGGTCGCGGTCCTCAATTTGAGCGAAAACGTGACACGGGAAGAACGGGCGGTTTTGAGAAGTCGACTCGAGGAGGAGAAGCGAAACTACAGCGAGGTGGGACCGCGGATTTTGGTGACGGCGCCGCGCGATACCAAACCGGACGTTTCGACACTTACAGGATTGGCGAAGATGCGTGTGACTTATCGTCCGGCGCATTTGGAGGACGTCTTTTTGGTGCTTACGGGCAAGGAGTTGCGGGACGAATGAGCACCGAGGTCGCATTTTTTACGCAGACGCGGGCGGAGCTTAAAACGGTCGCGGGGATTCGCTTCCGGAGCATATCGGCTCTGTGGTTGCGGCACTGGTTCGCGTTTATCCGGTTCTGGAAGTACGCAGTGGCATTCATGTTTGTCGAGCCGGTGGTGATGATGATCGGAGTTGGGGTCGGAATTGGACGATTGGTGCCGACAGTGCCGGGAACGGACATACCGTATCCGGAGTTTGTGGCACCCGGGATCATCGTTGGGAGTGCGATGTTCGTGCCGATGGTTGAGTGCTCGATGGGCGTGTACAACCGGATGGAGGCGCAGCTTTACGACACCCAGCTGACGACACCGCTGTCGGTTTTCGAGGTGTTGATCGCGGATATTTCGTTCGGAGTGACCCGAGCATTGATCAGCATGGTGTCGATCACGACTATCGCATTGGTGTTCGGATGGATCAACGAGTGGACAGTGGTATTTGTGATAATTCCGGTGCTGTTGGTGTCGGTGCTATTTGGCGGTGTCGGGTTCTTGTTTTCGTCGACGGCCCCGCACGTTGCCTTCGTGACGCTGGTGTTCACGGTCGTGGGAACGCCGATGTTCATGTTCGGCGGCATCTTCTACCCGTTCTCGGTTCTGCCGTCGTGGGCGCAGGCGATTTCGAAATTCATACCGCTGGCCCCGGCAGTCAACTTGAGTCGGGCGTTTGCGACGAACAACATTACGGGCGCACTAGTGTGGGACTTTTTGTTCTTAGTCGGAATGATCGCGGTGGTATTGCCATTGGCGTATGTGTTGTTGCGTCGAAAGCTGATCTCTTGAGAGTGGTTGACACCCCATCGCCTTCGGCACTTCCCCCAGAAGGGGAAGGATAGGTGTTGGGGTTAGAATGGGGTTATCTAGTAGCGGAGGGTTCGCATAGAGGCCTAGTGCGCCCGCCTGCTAAGCGGGTTGGGGGTGTTGAGCCCCCTCGCGGGTTCGAATCCCGCACCCTCCGCCATATCGCGGCAGGCGCAATCTGAACGGACTGTGACTGCGTTGACCTCCGAGCCGGATCGCTCATCCGGGAATGGTCCACGGTGCGAATCCCTTTTTGGTCGGTCAAAGTGTGCGATTTTGCGAACTATCGCGTCGGTTCTGGACTGGTGAGACGACCATGAGATGCCGCGTGCAGCTTCTCCATCGGCGTAACGTTTTCTCTTTGGATCGGCGATGAAGTCGCGAGTCCAACCCCGAAAGTGCCGTCTAACGGGAATCAGACCAGCACCGGTGCCTCGACGCGACTGTAGATTTGAACCCGGTGACGACAACTGTCGGCGATGTAGACCAGTCCATCGGGACTCGTGTCGATCCCTGCGGGCCGCCAGAACAGCTTCTCCTGCTCGGTCATGCCGGAATCGGCGCGCCAACCGGCCTGTTCTGGGTTCACGTCCAGAAATTCCTGGCACCACTTGGACAACGTCGCGTGACCGACAAGAGTCTCGCGATGCCCTCCGTCCATATCGAACACTTGAACGCGATCATTGCGCCAGTCGGACACGTATACGTTGCCGTCGCCGCTGACATGGACGCTGGAGGGTCGGTCGAACTCACCGTCACGGGAGCCGCTTGATCCGAAGGCAAAGATAAATTCGCCGTCTGGCGTGAAACGCTGGACGCGGTCATTGCGCCAATCGACAATCCAGATGCAATCTTCGGCATCGATCGAGATTCCCCAGGGGTAATTGAATTTACCCGGTCCGGTACCGAAAGTGCCGAATGAGGAGATGTATTGCCCATCCTTCGTGTATTTCTGGACTCGGGCGTTGAGGTGATCCACAACGTGCAGGTCGCCTTGGGAATCGAAGGCCAAGCCCGACGGACGATTCCACTGGCCTTCCGAAGAACCAACCTCGCCCCACCAGTGCGAAAAGGTTCCGTCCTTTTCGAATACCGATAGTTTTTGGGTGAACTCGTCGGTTAGATAGACGCGTTCGTCCAGACCAACGGTGATTGCGGTCGGTTGCGTCGACTGTCCTGGTTCAGTTCCCCAGTTGGCGAATTCGAACATGAACTCGGAGTCGAGGGTTACCGCGCTTACCCTTACGTTTCTGTTGGCGGCGTTCGACCGGCTCAAAACGTACAGGTAACCGTCCGCTGAAATGCGGACGTCAACGGGGTTCATGAAGCCCCGGCCTTCGAACGAGGCGATCCCCAACGTGTGGCTATAGGTGTAGTTGCTCATTTTGTTGCGTACAAGCAGACGCGCTGCTAGTTCGACACCAACTCCGGCATCCGGTTGAATTTCTTGTTCAGCACCCATTCGGAGTCGACATGCATGAAGTCATCCAGGATGGTTGTGTAGACGTCGCGGTAGTCCGTGTTGTAGTGGACGTCGCCTTCCAGTTGATCGGCAGGCTTCAGGCTCGGATAGTCACCGTACAGTCCACCTTCAACCGGGTTGCCCATCAAGAACGCGACGCCGCCGGAGCCATGGTCAGTGCCGGCGCCGTTGTCCTCGATTCGCCTGCCAAACTCGGAGAACATCCAGATGACGGTGTCGTCGGCCTGCCCAAGCTCGTTCAGATCCGCCCAGAAGCACTCCACTGCCTCCGACACCTCGTCCCACAACTTGGCGTGGTTGACCAATTCGTTGGTGTGCGTATCGAAGCTGCCGTGTTGGGTGTAGAAGATGCGTGTACCGAGGTCGGCTGACATCACTTGAGCGACGCCCTTGAGGCTCTGCGCGATCGGGTTCTCAGCGTTGTACTCGACTGTGGATGAATACTTGTCCGGAGCTGATCGGAGGGTGTCGGCGCCGTCGAGCATGCCGCGCCCGGTCTGGAGCAAGCGCAACGATGGAAGGCCATCGTCCGACATGGGTTGGTAGATGCGACTGACCGTGTCAAGCAGAGCGTCGCGGTTCGAAGCTCCTGCGAGACCCGTGTACAAGCCGTAAGACTCGAGTGCTCCCACCGATGCGACGGAAACGTCCGGATATGCGAGTGCTCTCGGCAAACCCCGACCAAAGTTGACGGTCGTCACCGCGTTTTTGCCCTCGGGATCGATGGCTTTCGTAGTCTTGCCGAGCCAACCCTCGGAGGATGCTACTGCAGGCTCCGCGGTGTGCCAAATGTCCATTGAGCGAAAATGAGACCGATTCGGCTCGGGGTATCCGACGCCCATTAGAACCGCCAACTTGCCCGCATCATAAAGATCCTTGAACGGGCCCATGTGGGAGTTGAATGCGATCCGGTCGTCCACCGGAATCACGTTCTCGCCGCTCAGGCCCATGCTCGGCCGATAGTCGTAATAGAGACCGTCCTGGTAAGGCACGACCGTGTTCAAGTAGTCGTTGCCGCCAGAGAGCTGGATTACAACGAGATTCTTGGCTGTGCCATTCCCGTTGTGGCCGTTGTTTGGCATTTCTTATCTCCTGCGTATTTGTTTGCTGTTATTCGTATCAGCAGTACTGGTAGTCGGGTGTCGAGGCGATCAATTGGAATATCTCGATGGCCCGGTCTATTTCTTCGTCTTCGTTCGAAAGCGGCAACTGACCTGATGCATGTTCCGCAATAATCCCGAACGTTCGGTCGGAGAGGTCTATGCAACCCATCGCGTCGAGGCACGCAGCCACGTACTCCGCGGAACTCAGGTCGCTACCCGCCTCCCGCACGAGTTCCACCATTCGCTGAATGCCGGGCGCGTCTCTGCGTTCCAGTTCGGTTGAGGCGAAGTTGATTCGCTCCACCAGCGCGCCGCTGTCGACCCACTCTTCACCCTCGTGCCAACCCTCGACGCTAGGTGGGTTGAGCAAGAATTGTCCCATAAACATCGTATGGGAGGCCAATTGTGATGAAGCCAAGTCTGGGAGATCGAAGCGATCGGTCAAACGCGCGACACCGAACACCAACTCGGCCGGACTCTTAACCTTGCGGTGGCGGACGGCCTCAGACTTGAAGTGATCAGACTTGAAGATCGCCCGCAACACGGCGCGTATCTCGCCATCGTTCGCCTCAAAAACGTCGGCTAGACGCTGGACCTCAAACTCATCCGCGTCGTCAGCCACGAAGAACTGGTACAACCTCCGGGAGATGAACTCTGCGGCGGTCCGTTGGCGCACGATGATATCGACGATGTCCTCGCCGTTCCAGTTGCCAACCTCGCCCAGGAATTCCTTTTCACCGTCATCATGATCATTCGGGTCGAACTGGAACTCCATCGGAAACGGTCCGAGGAAGAACGGCGGCATCGTCGGACGCGATGCCCATCCCGTGAAGGCTCGGGCGGCGGCCTTAACATCATCCTCGGTATATGCACCCTCACCGGTCTCGCTGATTCCCATCGAAAACAGTTCGAGCAGCTCGCGACCATAGTTTTCGTTTGGCGCGTCCTTGTGGCTGTTCTGGTTGTCTAACCAGTACATCATTCCCGGATTGCGGGATATTTGCACCAGAATGTCGCGGAACTTGCCGAGCCCGTAGCGGCGGAAGAGGTCTATCTCCGTGAGCATCTCCATCCCGTGGTCGAGTTTGATGCCGCCGACCGCGAGCAAACCATGCCAGAATAAGGCGATCTTTTCTTCGAGATGTTTTGTGGTGGTTGCCATGCGCCACGCCCACTGTGGATCGGCGTGACCTACTGATCTGGCCTCAACAGAAGCGATGAAGTAGCGATCCAGCAAGTCCTGGTCTTCAGGATCCGAGTATTCAGGATGGAGAAGCTCTTCGACGGTTTCGTCGTAGCCTCTGGCGACGTACTCTTCTATTTGATCCCGTGTCGCTCCAAATCCTGCCCGGCGTAGAAGGTGCGCCATCAGGGCGGTGTCGGTTTCTTTCATAACAGTGATAGTCATTGAACGCCTCGCAAGTACGTGTCGCCCAGCAGTAACGGAAAGCGACTGCTTCGCCTTTAAATTTAGCATGATTGCCGAACCGATGCGTGCACGGATTGAAGCGCCGCGGGTCCCATCCCACGCCGGGTCGAATCGCTGTCATGATCCTTGAATAGTCGCAGGAGCGACCATCTTGGAGGCCGTGGCATGGACCGCATCCCACTCGCACACAAACCAAAGATGTAGCCCGTAGCCTGAAGGAGGCAAGTATGCAAACAGTAGGGTTCATCGGACTTGGCAATCTCGGCACCCCGATGGCGCAGAATATCTGGAGGGCAGGGTTCCCTATGGCTGTATATGATGTGCGGGAGGAGGCGACGCGCGCCCTTCTGGAGGATGGTGCCCGGTTGGCGGCATCCCCGGGCGAAGTCGCCGCCGTCAGCAACGTGATCATGAGCTGCGTTCCGGGACCGGCTGAGGTGGAGGAGGTCACCCTCGGTCGCGACGGAATTCTCAGCGGGTTGAAACCGGGTGCCGTTTACGTGGATCTCTCCACTAGTCGACCGTCACTGATCCGCAGGATAGGCAGGGTGTTCGCGGAAACGGGGGCACACGTGCTAGATGCCCCGGTGCTGGCAAGTCCTACCGATGCGGCGGATAGACAGGTTATCGTGATGCCCAGCGGCGATAAGGATGTCTACGAGCAGCTTCTTCCTGTATTCGACGCGTTCGCCGACAAGGTCGTCTACCAGGGCGACCTTGGCATGGGAAGTGTCTGCAAGTTGGTCAACAACATGATTACACTGGCTGTAAGGCAGGTCGTGGCGGAGGGGCTCACGCTAGGTATGAAGGCCGGGCTTGATCTCGATGCCCTAATGGAGGCGGGAAGCAGGGGGATACTGGGTAGTCAAAGGGAGGGATTGGAAAGGACGGTGTTCGCCGGGAAGTTCGAGCCGCCATCATTTCGGCAGACGTTGGCACGAAAAGACATAGCACTGGCAAACGAGCTGGCACGGGAATTGAGCGTTCCGATGGCGGTGGCCAATTATGTGGAACAGGTCTCCACTGAGTGCGGCAACCGCGGTTGGGGAGACATGGGCACGCATGTGATTTATCGACTGCAAGAGGAAGCGGCAGGCGTAGAAATCAGGTCGCGCTAGTCCGCCAACGGAAGACGCTTAGCACGTTCGCCGTTACATTCCCTCCGCCTTAGTACCAAAGGCCCCGCACGAGATGCCCCTGCCGGCAAGACGGAGGCTTGGCAACTTCATCATTTGGTTACAACCGATAAGACGGCCGATGTCACTGTTGGAGTGAACCCAGTCTCAACGGCGCTCTTGGTCCGAATTGGTTGCGACTCAAATATCGTCGTCCTCCCTGGCATCAAGCGCAGTCGATATCCCTCGACAAGGTTGCCGTCGTCACACGCTGGTTTTAGAATGCCCGCAGCGCGGTCCCAACGCCCGAAACACCGTGCGTCGCCATCGCCCAGAGCATCCCAGGCCGGTCCCCATTCCGCCCAGCGAACATGCCATGCTTTCGATAGCCGTCGTAATAGCAACGTATAACCGACCCGAACTGCTTGCCAAACGAGCCTTGCCGTCCGTCGCCCGGCAGACTCGTCCTCCGGACCATTTGATTGTGGTCGACGACTCGGACGAAGACTTCAGGCGCGCCAACGCTCGAGTCGTTACCAGGTTCAACGCGGGAAGTGTGGAGGCTCGTTATTTTGCGAACTGCCGCACGCGCGGCGCGTCCGGCGCGTGGAACACCGCGTTAGCTCATTTGCAGGTTACCGTCCCGACGACCTTCGTCGCTATCCTGGACGATGATGACGCCTGGGACCCGTCGTATCTGGAGCGTTGCGAGAGGGCCGCGTCGGACCGGGACTTGGACATGGTCGCCGCCGGTTTGATCTACCGCGCAACAGGAGACCCCAACGGGCAATTGCTGGACTCTCCTCCACGGCTGGATTCCGACGAGATGCTGGTGCGAAACACGCATATCCAGGGTTCCAATCTGTTCGTCAGGTTGCGCATGCTGCTGGAGGCGGGCGGGTTCGACGAGGCCTTAGCAAGCACCATCGACAGGGATATCTGCATCAGGTTGGCCGATTTGGGCACAGTCAGGTACGGCGCCGTTGCGGAACATCTGGTGCATCACTACGCGGACAACGACCGTCCCCGTCTCTCCACACCCGGAGGGGATAAGAAGAAATCGGGGCTGAGGCAATTTTTCAGAAAGTATCGAAACCGGATGTCTGCTTCTCAGAAGGAGGCGTTCATCGAGCGTAGCCTTCGTCTGTTCGACTACGACCCGACCGACGACTAACCGCCCCTCTGGATACCCGTGTGCACGGGTATGACGGGAGTTGCGTGGGCATGACGCGATCGTGGAGCAGACGAATCAAATCAGAAATCCGCAAGAGGTGGCTCCCGAGACAGGATTCGAACCTGTGGCCCGCTGATTAACAGTCAGCTGCTCTACCGCTGAGCTACTCGGGAACGTGAGGACGTTGGGCATGATACCCAAAATCTGATTCTAACGCACGCCAATCTGTCGTTCAATGCTTCGTTGCGTCCGCGATTAAGGTAATGAGACGGCAAATCGATCAATGTGGAGGACCATGTGAGCAAATCGACGTTCAAGTTGTGGGCAGGCGGTGATGCCCATGTGGGTACTGATTTGGAGCGGGGCGATCGTCGGAGTTTGGCAGAGGCGATTCTGCAGTCGGAGCGAGGTGGCAACGAAGGTGGCCCGCCGTTCGATTGGGACATCATGCTCGATGTGGGCGATCTGTCGGGTTCGCAGACTCCTCCAGATGATGAAGAAGGGGAAGAGGTGGTTAGTCAGTACGCGGTGTCGACGAGACATCGTCGAGAGGATTTTTACAACTTAGTCGGAAATCACGACGCCAGCGGCGCAGACGAACCGACGCAGTGGTGGTTTCGTAAGTGGGTTGATCCGACGGGAGAGAACAGCGAGCATTCGGGTGTGCACGCGGATCAACGGCCGTATCGGATTGAGGGGACTTGGGAGCGGTATTCGTTTCAGGCCGGCAACATCCTATTTTTAGTGATGGGCGACCGAAATGACGGAGGGCCGCCGGTGGGTAGGGGTGTGCGAGGTGGGTATCCGGCAGGGGCGGTTACTCGCGAGACTTTCGAGTGGTGGAAGGAGAGTGTCGAAACTAATTCCGACAAGATTATCGTGTCGGCACATCACCACATGTTGAAGGAAACGACGGTGGCGTCGGGGCCTTGGGAGGGCGTTGACGGTGGGTATCACGGTCGGTTTGAGGACGGGGCACCGATCGGAGCGTCGTATCTCTACTTCGTCGATGACGTTCCAGATGCGCAGGTTTTCGAGAAGTATCTAGCCGAGAATCCGGGTGCGATCGATATATGGATCGGCGGACATACCCATACCAACCCGGACGATACCTACGGCGGACGTTCGCACATTGAGAGCAAATGGGGTGTGTCGTTTGTCAACGTTGCGGCGTTGTCTAGATACCACGGCCACAAGAATATAGCGATGAGCAGGTTGTTCAGCTTTGAGGAAGAATCGGCGGAAGTAAACGTGAAGTGTTACCTACATATGAGTGATTTTGCCCCGCAAGGGTGGTACGAGAATGCAGAGAGGACTTTGCCACTGCGAACGGCATTCGCGCAGTGAAACTCGGCTTAGATTACCGTTTGCCGAAGTTCGAAGCCATTTCCCTCGCTGTCCTTACAACTCGCAAGCCGCACAGGGATGTTATCGCTAGGCTCGCGCAGTTCAATCAGCCGACCGCCAAATCGCTCGATGTCTGGCAGGGCATCCTCGATGCTGTCGACTTCGATGTTCAAACCTGCTTGCGGAATGATCCGTTCCCCGATCTCTGACTCTGATGAGATGTGTAGCGCAAGTTCCATTCCGCCGATATCCAGAGTGGACCAGCCTGGCGAATCTACCAATATCGGCGCGCCAAGGACATTGGAGTAAAACGCTTTTGCGCGGGTCATGTCAGATACATAGTGAATGACCATCGGATTTTTTGCTTTCAAAAAGATTCCCCCTGTTCGATGAAGCGAGACCAGTTAGTGAAACGGCCGTTGGCATTGTCTACTCACTTACGATTTCGATGAGGTCGTCGAAGCGTCGAAAGTCCGCAACATTAAACGTCATGAGACGGTTTTCGCCGTGAGCCAACATCGTCGCCACGATGTTGGCATCGTGAATCTGTCTGCCGCCCGTGGGGATCTCTCGGCAGAGTGCGATCAACGTTGCAGTCACCGTTGGACCGTCTTCTAGGATTTCGAATTCACTGGCGAATCTAGAGACATCATTTAGAGCGGCTAATCGCGATACGGCGTCAAGCCCGGATTGAGGACGCGTAACCACTGCGAGGTATTCCCGCAAAATCTGACGACTGATCCTCAGTGGTTCGAAGTTCTCATTTGCCCGTTCTAATCTCGACCTAGCGATGGAACGGGCGGGAGCTTCTTCAGCCATAGCGTTGACAAGCACATTAGTATCAATAAACAATGTTCTTCACATCCTGTCTGGGTAGATGTCTTCTCGACGGAGTCTGAAGTCATCTGGCCGCAGACCGAAATCTCGGACCAGGAAAATCTCATCGAGATCCAAAGGCGGCTTTTCGGTTTTTACGTAGTCTGTGACCGTGCTTCGCCTGAAGAAGAGAGTCTCATTTTCCAAGTCAACGTTGGCGGTATTCCATCCTGCGGTGCTCCATGCCAATGCTTGACTATGACCGTTATTGTTTTTTTGGTTTCCCCACCAAGGGCGGTGGAGTCGGGCCGACGCGGGCAAGGGGAAGCCGAGTATTGCTTCAATCTCGCCGAATGTGGTTGCCCACACGTCCGTCTCGATTTGGCGCAGATGATTGTATAGCGCCCCGTACTTGCTTCGCTTGGCTAATTCTTCGCGTTGTTGAGCTTTGGCGTTGACCATATCCGATCTCTCCAAGGTTGTTTGGTTCTATTACAAATAGTTAGTTAGTTAGTGACCACGATACTATCCTACAGTGCCGCAATCTCACGACCAATGACAAGCAGGCTTGAAACTACGATGACGCCCACCACCGTCGGCCGAAAAACCCGTTCGTTCATGCGGCCGGTCACTTTGATTGCGATCCAGTAGCCGAGGGCGACTGTGGGTGCGGCGGCGGCGATCAGGATGAGCCGTTCAACGGTGAAGAGCCCTTGGATGGCGTATCCGATTGCGGCGGCGACGTACATGATGGTGAAGAAGAATGCCATCGAGGCTCGCACGTTTTGACGATCCATGCGTCGTCCGAGGAAGAAGAGGACAAGGATGGGACCGCCGATCGCAAGACCGGTGGTGAATGCGGATGATATGAGGCCGAGGATCGGTCCCGAGATGCGCGGGTACGGGACCCTCCACTCTGCGTTGAACGCGACCATTGCGGTGAGGACTAAGACGAGGACACCGATTGAGATCCGCAGCACCGAGGAATCGAGGGTGCTTAAGGCGAACACTCCGATCGGCGTCCCAAGCACTGCGGCGATGCCCATTGGCGCAAGTTCGCGGTTTCGCAGATGTTCGCGCGTTTCCACGAGGACGAGCGAGAAGGCGATGATGGCGACGGCGTTAATAACGATGACCACCGTTTGCGGTTCGAGAATCAGAAGCAACAAAGGCGATGTCGTCAGGCCAAATCCGAATCCTATCGCTCCGATGACGAACGCGGCACCCATGAGTACAAGCGAGGTGACGACGACGTGGAAAATATCAGGCATGGATGATGGGGCGAGACGCGTCTGAAACAGAGTTTCTGTCAAAGCATCGAGACGTGATATAGGTTACTGAACGAATGGTCGACAGAGAAGCAGTCGCAATAGATCAATCCGAGAGGCGCGCACAGTGAACGCTCCATACCAAGGTTCCCCGATCGCATATGACGTCACAATTCAAAAGAATGTGATGGTGGCGATGCGCGACGGCGTTAAACTCGCCGCCGACATCTATTTTCCATCAGCGAACGGACACCCGGCGAACGGCTCATTCCCAGTCATTCTCGAGCGCACACCCTATGACAAGACGGCGCCACGGAACGTGACCAACGGCAAGTACTACGCTCGGCGCGGTTATGTGACGGTCTATCAAGACGTTCGGGGTCGGTTTGCGTCGGAAGGTGAATGGTATGCGTTCGCGAAAGAGGCGCCGGACGGTTTCGACACTGTGCAATGGCTAGGGTCGCAGTCGTGGTGCGACGGTCAGGTCGGGACGATGGGCGGTTCGTACGCGGGTAGCGATCAGTCGGCATTGGCGACGATGAATCCTTCGCACCTTTCGACAATGATCGTGGCCGTGGGTGCGTCCAACTACTACCATGGCTCGATGCGGCAGAACGGTGCGTTGGAGCAGAGGTTCATGGTCTATGCGTTCCGGATGGCGATGACGAGCAAGGAAGCGATCGCGGACGCGGGGCTGCAAGGAGAGATCAAAAAGGCGTTTTTGGATGACATGCCAGACATGGTGCGAAACTTCCCGCTCAAAGAGGGCGCGACCGTGCTCCGTCGATTGCCGTCATACGAAAGATGGGCAATCGACATCGCAACGCACGGCGAGTATGGCGACTATTGGAAACAGCGAGGATATGCGATAGACGAGTACTACGAAGAGCATGCAGATGTTCCGACGTTGTATCTGGGCGGGTGGTACGACTCGTACGCTCGGAACACGCCGATGAGTTACGTGAAGTTGAGCGCAGTGAAGAAGTCGCAGCAGGTGTTGTTGATGGGACCATGGATACACGGCGCGTTCGAGGTCACCAATTCCGGCGACGTCGATTTCGGCACGGAAGCGCACATCAACCAAAACGATCTCCGATTGGCATGGTTCGACCACTACATGAAGGGCTTGAACACAGAGTTCGCCGAGTGGTCACCGGTTCGCATCTTCACCATGGGCACCGGCAGCCAACGGATGAACAAACACGACTACGATCGATATCTGGATCACGGCGGCTATTGGCGGTCGGAACCGGATTGGCCGTTGCCAGAGACCGCTGAAACGCCGTTCTATCTGCACGCCGGTGGCGAATTGTCTCAGGACGAGCCTTCGGCTGATGAGTTGCCATCGACGGGTTACGCCTTTGATCCTAAGGATCCGGTCCCGACTATGGGTGGTGGCATTTCGGCAGCCGAAACGATCATACGGGCGGGCGCGTTCGATCAACGGGGCAGCCCCGACTTTTTCGGATGTACGGATGTGTTGCCATTGAATTCACGTCAAGACATCCTCACGTTCCAGACCCCCGAACTTGAAGTTGATACCGAGGTCACGGGCGAGATAGTTATGCATTTATGGGCATCGTCGTCGGCTGTTGATACGGATTTCACGGCCAAGCTCATCGACGTCTACCCGCCGTCGGCCGATTACCCGGATGGCTTCGCGATGAACATAACCGACTCGATCATCCGGGCGCGCTATCGCAATAGTTGGACGGAGCCGGAGATGATGGAGCCGGGAACACCGTATGAGTTCACTTTCCACCTTTACCCCACTTCAAACGTGTTTAGGAAGGGTCATCGCATTCGATTGGATATCAGCAGCAGCAACTGGCCTCGTTTCGACGTTAACCCCAACACCGGTGGTCCGCTGGGACGCGAACAGCGATACGAGATCGCTCAGCAAACGATCTGGCATTCGGCGGATCATGCATCACACATCGTGCTCCCGTTGCAGAATGGCTAGAGATGTATCGTAACCGTGAGGATGCCTAGCAGCAGAATTGTGATGGTGAGCGCCCTAGCCGACAGCACCAGCCACCGGGATTTCTGGGCAATTTTGCCCATGTTCCCGAGCACCGCACCAATGAACTGATCGCCGACCGATTGCGTCACCTCCTCCGAGTTCATGCTGCTATCACGAACATCGTTCGTCAGTGTACTCACATCCGGGGTCTCCTTCTGAAGGCGGATGCTCAGCGTCTTCATCGCCATACCGAATGTCACGACAAACGAAATGGTGAAAAATACGGCTGCGATTCCCCCTTCAATGTCCCAAGCAAAATCGACTGTGTAGAGCCTGCCCAGCTGACCGATCACGTCGCTGGATGCGTAGACACCCATGACGATACTGGCGGTTGCGGCCAACAGGATGGAGAGAACGAATACAACTCCCGCCCCGAGGTCAAGGTCCCTGTCTTGTTGACAAGTCTCTCGATACCTCATCAATGCCACCTGATAGTAGAGTTCGGTTTTTTCCATCGGCTTTTCCTTAATGACTAACCCGGGCACTAGACGCCGCACCGCTCGTGGCTTGCATGGTATTCCAAACTGTTGGATGAGTTGTGGCGCAAGCCCGATGCAGTGCGGCATCGATAAGCGGGTTCAACCGTCATTCTTCGGTACGATCCCCTCTGCAAGTCCGCCTCAGGAAGCTAGGTCTTGAACCGTTCTGGCAGATGACTCGGTCGGAACCTGAAGTGCGCGCGTCGTACGTCGCCGACTGGTCCCAAGTCATTTGAGGCTCGCCGAAGAATGTGAATACACCATGCGCACCCAATTGTTTCTGTTGCGAAGTATTGAAGTCCGATTGCAACCGACAATTGCGATTGGAAATGGTCGGTAGATTACTAGATTCGCAGAATTCTTCCGGAGGCGGATTGTTGAAGTGGAACCCCGTCGAGGTTTGTCTGAGGTAGAAGTCGATCTGTGTGTCGGCTTCAACGAAGAACTCCTGTCCATCGGTGTGCGTGTGTGTGCCGTGAAGCCGATGTCTCGCGTACGCATACCAGTTGATGGAACCGCCATGATCTTGGGTCACGCCCCCATCATGCTCCAATGCCTCTGGCAACAATACTTTGTCAATCTGCTCGACGATGATTTGGCAATCGTCGTTGGTCGCCATCGTGATCTCTTTGCTGACCTCGTTCGCAGCAAGGGTAATCACTGTCTCTTCCGCAGGCGTCATAGCAGGGCATTCACCATTTGGCAATCTGTCCAGCACGTGGAGCACCTGCCCTTCTGAGACCTGACCAACATCGACGTGTATCACTGACTCACCGTCACCTCCCTTCTGCGCCGCTCCGCCACCGTCGATCACACACCGTTGCGCATAGTGCTGCTACCAATACCGCCGAGAGAAGTTCGTTTGAACAGCATCT
The DNA here is from genome assembly GCA_965232825.1 of Dehalococcoidia bacterium. Taxonomy (GTDB): domain Bacteria; phylum Chloroflexota; class Dehalococcoidia; order Lucifugimonadales; family Lucifugimonadaceae; genus Bin127. Next base: position 2,671,837 of record OZ247429.1, read on the forward strand.
CGCCTCTCCTTTCACCCACACTCCAGAGTACCTGCGCTCACCTTAACAGACCCGCCGCGCCTGCGTTAACCCTTTGATCTGATTTCAGGGATTCGGCTCGCTGGCCTTACGCCATTCTCAGACTGCCAGCAGTCTAGGCAGCGAAGTGATCTTCGCGGGTGATGCCCGGTTGCGGATGTGCGGCGGTATGACGCCCGTGCGTCTCGCTGTGCTCCCCGCATCCACATTTTTCTGCGCAATAAGAGGGTGCCTCGTGGTTTTGCAGGGGCAGCGCCCACCCAACAGGCATTCCGAGCGTAGCGAGGTATCTACACACCTCGCGAGGTTCTTCACTCCGCTCCGCTCAGTTCAGAATGACATAGCTTGTCTAGTGCAGGAATTCGTGAGCGCTCTACTCGTTGCTTTCCGAAGCACATAGTGCCGGTTAGAATGTCCGCCAACGCGAGCGAGTGGAGGATTTATTTGGTGGCAAACTCAGCCGACACAGAGGTGCTGGTGGTAGGGGCAGGCAACGCCGCAATGGCGGCCGCCGTGGCCGCCCGGGAACAAGGTGCAGACGTCGTTGTACTAGAAAAGGCGCCCAAGTCTCAGCGAGGCGGCAACAGCGCGCTGACCGTTCACATGCGGTTCCCGTACCGGGGAATGGCAGACCTCTTACCCCTGCTCTCGGATATCGGCGAAGACGAGACGCGGTCGTTGTCTGAAAGGGTTAGCGCCTACTCGGAGTCGGATTACTACGACGACATAATGACGGTAACTGACGGTCAAAGCGACCCCACTCTTGCGAAAATACTGGTTTCGGAGGCCTATAGCACGGTTGGTTGGATGCTGTCATACGGACACGCATGGATTCCATCTCACGAAAGTCCCACGTCGGCGAATGTTGTCTCGTTTGATGGCGGTGGATTTGCGATGCAGGAGCGATGGTTTCGCGCCGCGGAACGTTTGGGCATTCCGGTGCACTACGAAACTAGCGCCTTAGAGTTGTTGCAGGATCGCGAGGGCCGAGTTACGGGAGTACGGGCTCGGACCGGGGACCGAGATGTCCGATACAAATCGCAAGCAGTGATTTTAGCTTGCGGCAGCTTTGAGTCGAGCCCGGAGATGCGGGCCCAGTATCTCGGTGCCGGTTGGGACAAGGTGAAACTCAGGGGCGTGCCGTTCAATACCGGTGACGGTCTCAACATGGCTTTGGCATTGGGTGCTCAACCAAACGGAAGTTGGTCTACCTGCCACGCGTCACCCCAAGACTCGAAACGCCCCGATTACGATGTCCCCGGTCCAGGCGTGAGCGGTGTCTACTGGAGCCGCTACTCATATCCCTTCGGGATCACGGTCAACGTCCACGGACGCCGATTCGTCGATGAGGGCGAGACGTGGCGCGGGCTCACCTATGCCAAGACCGGACGTGCCATTCTGTCCCAACCAGGAGGTCTAGCTTTTCAGGTCTTCGACGCCGAACAGAGACGTAAAGGGTTGATCCGGGGATACGAAGACGCAACGGTTTACAGGTCAAACACCTTGGAGGCACTTGCAAGAGACCTTGGGATTCGTGATGTGAGCTCATTTCTCGAAACGGTTCGCCGATTTAATGACTCCATTCATGAATGCGAATTCGATCCGTTCCGACGCGATGGAAAATCGACTTCCGGGATAACTCCACCCAAGAGCAATTGGGCACTTCCAATCGCCACGCCGCCCTTCGAGGCGTATCCAACAATCTGCGGTATGACGTTTACGTACGGAGGGCTGAAAATCACCGCCTCGGCCGAAGTTCTGCACGAAAGAGACCGCATCATTCCCGGTCTTTACGCCGCTGGCGAGATGGTAGGAGGGTTGTGGCACAACAACTACCCGTCAGGCGGCGGCATGATGGCAGGAGCCGTGTTCGGTCGCATCGCGGGAGCCAAAGCTGCGCAACAGGTGTTATCGGGTGGATGAACGCAGATTGTGTTTGCCTAACTCGGGACATGTTCCGCTTTACATGACGATTCCTTCGGATGCACAATGTGGCGCTTTTTTTGAATGGAACATTTTCATCGGACGGAGCGTCTACGTTGTTATGAACTTCGACACGGAAAAAGCGAACGCTACGGCATGAGGGATATTCGATGAGTGTTACCAGTAACAGGAGTGGAACGCAATGCCGGAAGGGAGTTGCGTCGACAAGCATGCTCAGTGGAATTTTCGTTCTGTTGATGTTGGCCGCGGCGAGTTGCGGCGGTGCTGAACCGGACGATGCGGCAAAAACCGTAGCTCCCGTTGCGACTCAAACATCCGAATCTACGCTTACGAATATCGTTCCGACGGAACGGACCGAGGCAACCGAAATCGGTACGGTAGCTCCAGTCGCGACTCCGGCACTCGACCCGGCCAATATAGCTGTGGCCCCTACGGATCATATCCAATTGTCCGGCAATGGCATATGGATCCTCGAATCGCTCGACGGCGACTCGATCGTCGAAGATTCGTTCGTCCGGGTAGAGATTGGCGAGAACTGGGCTGACGGTTACGACGGGTGTAATTGGTTTGGAGGAAGTTCCGAGGACGGTACGCCGGTAGCCGATGAGAGTGGTGTGTTCTCGTTTCCGCTGTCTGCGAGGACATTGAAGCTGTGTGAAGGGCCTTCGGGCGCCATGGAACAGTCGGACGCTTTTTTCTCGGCGCTTGGGCAAGGTGAAACATACCGAGTGGCGGGCGAACGGTTAGAGATTATCGACGACGTTGGCGATGTACGGTTGGTCTTTGTCAAACAGGTGCCGTTGGAGGGAAGAGTTGTCGATCTTAGCGAGACAGCGTGGCGGCTTGTGGAGGACGACGTACATGCGCCAGGAGGCAGTAATGCGGCGACGATGGCCTTTCTGGATGACCGGTTGGTTATCGGTAACACCGCTTGCCGCCCATATCTGGCGACCTACAGCAGATCCGATGGGAGAGTGCACTTCCCTTCGCAATCGATGCTTGAACGGTCGATTTGGCAGTGGCAGTCATGTTCGGATAAGGATCGAAGGCTTGAAGGTGAATTCACGGGTTTCATGGGTTCCACTGAATACGCGGTACAGGAAGCACCGGGGTCGATACGCCTGCGTATGAAGAATTCCGAGGGCATTACGCTGACGTTCGAACCGTTGCCTCCAATCGTCGATGACCTTGCAGACGCTGAATGGGTCTTGCTCGCGATAACCGAGCTTCGTCAGCTCGAGTTCGGGATGTGGCACAACCGGATTCAGAAAGCGGTTGCGGGAGCCGACTTGACACTGTCATTCCAAACCGACGGCATCTCGGGATCGACAGGGTGCAACTCATATGGGGCTGAAGCGAGGATCAGCGAAGGGTCTGTCAAGCTAGATTCCGAAACGTTTTTCTATACGGAGTTGGGATGCCAAGACTTGGAGGGTGTGATGGAACAGGAGGAACGGTATCTTGACGTGTTGCCGAGCGTGACGAGATACGGTGTGTATGGCGACCATCTGGTCTTGCAAACGAACGACGATGTATTTCTGCTGTTTCGAACGGAGTGAGTTTCCAAGCAACGAGTCCGGCCAAGGCAGTATCGTTCGCGCGTACGGGTGCTGTGCATAACCACCGTCATTCCGGCGAAAGCCGGAATCCAGAGGGGCCGGGCAACGGAGTACAAAGCGAAACGCTAAGTCTAAACCCCCTTTAATTCCCCCTTGGACATCAAGGGGGAGGGTTGTGCACAGCACCCGTACGAGGGTCTTTACGCCTAGGAGATCGTCCTCGCGTTAGCGAGCAGGCTGGCGAGAGTGCCCCCTTGTATCGCTTCTCTATCCTCGTCGGAGATGAACGTCAGATGCGAGCGGAACGCCTCTAGAGATTGCAAGTGAGTCATTGCCTTCTTGACGACGGGGAAGTCAGAACCCCAGCACAACCGCGTGCCAAATGCCTCGTAACAGGCCTCGTAAACCCAATGAGTTTCGGAATATGGGAAGTCCCAGACACGTTCAGGTCGGCAGAGATAGTGGAAGCCCGATAGCTTGAGATGCATATTGGGCAGTTTCGCGGATTCCGTAACGTTGTCGAGCATCGATTGCGCATCATCACCGTAGGAACGAAGCGCCGACATGTGGTGACAAAGGATGGGCACTTCCGGGAACGACTCGGCTACCTTGCGAATCTCGTTCTGGTGATGCGGGCCCATTGCGATGGAAGCGATCAAACCAATGTCGCGGGCCACTGAAAAGAAGTCCTTTCCCTCCTGAGAGTTGAACCAGCGACCGTCATCCTCGCCAGCTACGTAGTGCGTGAAGGCCTTCATCGGCCACTTCTTAGCAGCAGATTCCAAGCGATTTGCTGCACCCGGTGTGTGATACGTGTCCGACCAGAACGAATCGACGTCGGCAAACTGATTCAATCGGTCCGGATATTTCTTGACCGCTGCCGCCACGTAGTCGTTGTTGTCCCGGTTGCGGTGAATCTGAGCGCATACGATAGTCGCGCTGTCCACGCCATTGACGTCCATCTGGTTCAGAAGCGTTTCGACCGAACCGTGGTGATCCGGATCGGGTACCTCAGGCAGGTAAGGCCAATGGTTCCAAGCGTGGCAATGTGAGTCGATTATCGGCATTCTAGTGTCGTTCCTGTTCTGTGTGCAAGTTCGGCGCGCATCAACCGCCGGGATGTCTGTACAACCACCCTCATTCCGGTCTGCCACCGTCATTCCGGCGAAAGCCGGAATCCAGAGGGGCGGTGCAAAGGTGGTTCATGCCGAAGCTCACTACCGTGCCATCGCTCCGATTAGTTATGCAAGGGACCCACAGGCCGATGCTTGACGTCGCAAACTGAATTCTACCCACGGTTTCTCGCTCATGTCCTTCGGCGCCTAGAAGTGTTTCAGAGATTAACTTCGGCGAAACAGTTGCTTAACATCAGCGAAACAATATTCGCGTAGTTTGGACATCATCGCGTAATCACCCGATCGGGAGGAAGACAAAATATGGACACTGGCTCGATAGCCTGGATGTTGACGGCAACTCTACTAGTGCTGTTCATGACGCCGGGCCTTGCGTTCTTCTATGGAGGACTCGTGAGGGGTAGAAACGTGGTCAGCACGTTGATGTACTCCTTTATCGCCATGGGAGTGGCGAGCATCGTCTGGGTGCTATGGGGTTACAGCCTGGCATTCAATGACATGGGCAATGGAATAGTCGGTGGACTTGACTACATCGGTTTGGCAGGTGTCAGTCACACGGAAGGTGATGGTATTCCGGATCTGCTGTTTGCCGCGTTCCAGATGACGTTTGCAATCATCACGCCAGCACTAATCACAGGTGCGTTTGTCGAACGATTCAAGTTCACGACGTATCTGATTTTCCTCGTGCTCTGGGTCACGCTGGTCTACGCGCCCGTATGCCACTGGGTGTGGGGTGGCGGTTGGATTGGCGGCCTTGACGGTGGAGCGCTTGACTTCGCTGGCGGGACGGTAGTTCACATCAATGCAGGTATCGCTGCGGTAGCCGCGGCGTTCCTCGTCGGCAAACGCCGCAACGCAGGTATTGAACCTCACAATGTACCGTTTGTCATTCTGGGCGCAGCGATCCTTTGGATTGGTTGGTTTGGCTTCAACGCCGGATCTCAATTGGCAGCAGACGGCGGTGCAGTGGTAGCGTTTGTGAACACGAACTCAGCAGCAGCGGTAGCGGCCGTGGTTTGGGCGCTTCTGTCGTACATCCACACTGGTCGAATTAGCGGTGTAGGTGTGGCCACAGGTGTCGTCGCAGGTCTGGTTGCTGTTACTCCGGCAGCCGGCTGGGTCGGCGGTGCAGGCGCTCTGGCCATCGGTTTAGGTGCTGGCATAATCTGCCACTACGCGGTCCACTTCGAGATTCTGAGGAAGATCGGTTTGGACGACTCGCTCGAGGTATTCGCGGTCCACGGACTTGGCGGTATCTGGGGCGCGCTGGCGACAGGTATCTTTGCATGGGGAGAACTCACAGGAACCTCCGGCGGACTGGTGAACGGCAACGCTGGTCACTTTGTGGCGAACCTGATTGCAATCGTCGCTACCCTGCTCTACTCAGGCATCGTCACTTTCATCATCCTGTTCGTGCTCGACAAGATCCCGGGCCTTGGTCTACGGATCTCGGAGCAAGAAGAGGACATCGGAATTGACATCTCGGCTCACGGTGAGCGCGGTTACGTGGCGGATGGCGCTGACTAACCGGAAAACGAACTAACGGTCGGCGAGGGAGTAGCATGTTGTCTACACCCTCGCCCCAGAACCACGAAAGGAACTACCAATGATTAAGATCGAAGCAGTGGTTCGCCCGGAACGGACGTCCACGGTGCTCGAGGCTCTGACCGCCGCAGGTGTGAAGGGTTACTCATACTGGAACATCACCGGTAAGGGTCAGCAAGAAGGCGTCGAAGTCTTCACTGGACGAGGCGGCCACCTCTCACACCGAGTGGCTTTGCCCAAAACGATGATCATGACGGTGATCCCTGACGGGATGAAAGACGCTGTGATCAGCAGCATCGTCGATTCAGCGCGAACCGGCGGAGAAGGAGCGATCGGCGACGGCAAGATCTTCGTCTCGCAGATCGAAGACGCCACGCGGGTCAGCACCGGAGAGATGGGCGAATCCACAGTCATGTGAGATCGATTCCGATCCCATAACTCTGCTGAAAACGTAGCAGGCCAACACAGTCGGTATCGCGAAGCCAGCGGGATTGCTCGAAAGCATCCCTCGGCATCAGCGGTGCCGACTGTTTGATTCTCCTGCGTGGCACGCAATCGCCATGTAATTCAGTCCGCCTCCCCGTGATCCCGAAGAAAACCTTTGAGCACCCTCCATGTAAAATCAAATGTAGGCAGAGGAGCGTAGCTCAGTTGGCTAGAGCGTTGGTCTCCAAAACCAAAGGTCGCGGGTTCGAATCCTGCCGCTCCTGCCAAGTCCTTTCTTCCGGAGGGGCGAATTGCCAGCTATCTGGACATGCCGGGATGCTGAAATTGGTAGACAGGCTACGTTGAGGGCGTAGTGCTCGAAAGGGCGTGTGGGTTCGAGTCCCACTCTCGGCACCAAGCTCGGTCGACCAACGACCACGAGCCCGTCCGGTGGTAATAGAATCTCGATATCAGGGCGACGTAGCCAAGCGGTCTAAGGCGGGGGTTTGCAAAACCTCTATTCGGCGGTTCGAATCCGCCCGTCGCCTCCAATCCCCTCGGTATCGCGTTCAGATCTCGAACCGTACGCCGGTCAACTTCTCAGACTGTTCCCACAAATCTCGTGCAACTTCTGTGTTTTGCGACTCGTGCGATGATGTCACGATCACCGGATAGCCTTTTCGCTCGTTAGGCCGGTTCGGACCGTAGTATTCACCGCCGGCCGCATCCGGGTCAGTGGCCGCCCGCAGGATCGGGAGTGCGCCCATCCGAGCACTTTGGAAGAAGAGTCCAGCGATCGGCATCGAGACCTTGCCGATCCAGCCCAAACCCTGAGCGATGTTGGTCTTTGAGACGCCGGGATGCGCAGCGAGCGAACTGACGTGCTCGATGCCTGCGCGTTCCAAACGACGCTGAAGTTCGTAAGTGAACAGCAGATTGGCGAGTTTCGAGCGACCGTATGCGCGCCAACGGTTGTAGTTCTCTCGAGCGAACTGAATCGCCTCTAAGTCAATGCTTTCGCCTCGGTGCGCCAGGCTGCTGACGTTGACGATCCGCGAGGTTGTACTCTTGATAAGCAGCGACATCAACCTGCCGGTTAGCGCGAAGTGACCGAGATGATTGGTCCCAAATTGCGACTCGAATCCACTGGTGGTGGTGCCGTACGGTGTCGCCATCACCCCCGCATTGTTGATGAGCAGATCGAGCTTGACATGATTTGTGCAGAACTGCCGCGCGAACCTTTCGACAGATTCCAAATCGCCCAAGTCAAGCTGAGCTAGTTCAACAGTCGCGCTCGGAGAGTCTTTCTTGATGCGGCGCAGAGCAGATTCACCACGAGACGCTGATCGACACGCCAACGTGATATCCGCACCATGACGCGCCAACTCGATGGCCGTTTCGTAACCGACACCGCTGTTGGCGCCCGTGGTGATCGCGGTCAATCCGTCGAGATCAGGAATGTCGTCGGCCGTCCAAGGTTGTAATCCATTCATGGTGTTCTGCCCGCGATCCAGTCGGCACCAGTTTCGCGAGCAATCCTAAATTGCGTCGTCCCGGTTGACCATCAAGTGTGTGCGTACAACGACTCGAAAGGTGCTATAGTGTTCGTCATTCGCAATTGGAACCATTGCGAATGACGAATCATAATCAAAACTTGGGGTGTTGAAATGCGAAGCGCGATACGTGATACCTTGTCGGCGCGCAGAATCTGGATTTCGCTCGGCTTAGCTGTCTTGGCGGGTGCAATGGGCATCCTCCTTGCTTGTGGCGGGACGGAAACCGTTGTCCAGACCGTTGTTGTCGAGAAATCTGTGCAGGAGACGGTCATCCAGACTGTCGTGGTCGAAAAAGAAGTGATCGTTGAAGGTCAGACGGTAGTCCAAACCGTTGTAGTAGAGAGGGAGGTGGAGCTTCCCGGCCAGACGATAGTCCAAACCGTTGTCGTTGAGAAGGAAGTCCAAGTGGCGGGTCAGACGGTAGTCCAAACCGTTGTGGTCGAGAAAGAAGTGCAGGTCGCGGGCGAAACCGTCGTCCAGACGGTGGTAGTCGAAAAAGAGGTCGAGGTCGAAGTTGAGAAAGAGGTCGAGGTTATCAAGGAGGTTGAGAAGGAAGTGCAAGTGGTTGTGACAGCCACGCCGGAACCGGCGATGATGATGGAGGAACCGACCTTCAAAGGCAACTTGCGCCTGGGAGAAATCCTTGTTGATCCACCGGTATTCCTACCGAGTAAGCAAGGCACGGGCAACATGCAGCTGCTCATCTTCTGGGGTTTCTTCGAGCCGCTCATGTGGGCCCAACACTCCGCGCCGCCGAGGCTAAACCTCGATGCCCCAACATATACGGAAGGTATCGCAGAGTCTTGGGAAGTCGCTGACGATACAAGCGCCGTGACTTTCAAGATTCGCGACGGCGTCCAGTTCCACACCGACTGGAACGGAAACGACTGGGGTGAAGTCTCTGCGCACGATGTTCAGTGGAGTTTCGACTCTGCACTCGGCGAAGGCAGCATCAACCAACGAGCGCAGGGCGTTCAGCGGTTCGTCACTGGTTTTGAGGCGATCGACGATGACACTGTGCGGATGAACATCAGGGACAACAGTCTCGATCCGCGTTGGTACCACATCATCTCGAATACCACGCTTGGAGCGCCCGTCATCGTACCGAAACGTCTATATGACGAGATGGGCGAGGAAGCCGCAAACCTTACGCCGGTCGGTACCGGATCTTTCCGCATCACCGAGTGGGTTACGGATAGTAACGTTCGAGCAGAGCCGGTTGAGGGCCACTATCGTCAGCAACCCAGCGTAGCCTCGTACGAAGTCATACTGATGCCGGAGCCGCTGGCGCGAATCGCAGCTCTGCAGACAGGTCTGATCCACGTTGCACGCGTGCCACTGAAACTCATCAAGAACACCGTCAATAACATCGACGGTGCGCGCCCGCAGGTTGTCGGCCCGCCGATTAACCAAGTCGTGATGATGGCCGGTAACTACTGGGCACAGACCGATCAGAACGGTGAAAACATTTACCGCACTCGAGAAGGTTTCTTGCCTGACGAAGACCATCCATGGATCGGTGACCCTGACGACCCAGCATCGATGGAACGCGCGAACAAAGTTCGACGTGCACTCAGGCTAGGCATCGACCGTCAGACGATCGTCGACGAGATTCAGTCCGGCGTCGGTAGCCCGTTGACGAATGCCATCAACGCGTTCCCGGGCGATCCGCACTGGATTGACGAATTTGACGTGCCATACGACCCTGATCAAGCAAAGGCGCTATTGGCGGAAGCCGGGTACCCGGACTGCTTCGAGTTCAAGTACCACGTTGCTCCTGGCAAGGAGTGGGACGCCGAAGTCGGCGGGGCAGTTGCTCAATTCTGGCGTGAACTTGGTTGTGAGGTCACGGTTGACGCGACGGATTACGGCGCGGCTCGACCACGACTGGTCAATCGACAGAAACAGATTCCTTGGATGATCCAGGCCGGTACCAACGCTCCACCTGACGCGTTCTTCGGCTCGGTCTATCGACCATCTGGCGGATTCAACTACGGCATCGAGTTGCCGGATGACATCACCGCGATATCGGTACGCAACCTCGACTTGGCATCAACCACGTTTGAGGAACGCGTCGCCAACACTGTCGAATGGTGGTCCTACGTCAACGAGTGGAACTTGGTGGCATCGGTCAGCACCCTACCGACATCGGTGGTATTGCGACCTGAGATCACATCCTACGATCCGTACATGAACACCGGCCCCGAGTTCGTGGCACCCGAATCGGTCGTGATGAGCGGCGAATGACGTAACAGATACGTCATTGGACGTGTCACGCGGATAACGCGTGGAGACGGCGTCGCCTAGATAGAATCTGGGCACGCCGTCTTCTGTTGTCATCATTACCGCGCCAGAACTGTTGAGTTCGTGAATTGAAAAAGCTGCTGATCCGCAGACTGTTGGCGGCCATTGTAGTGCTGCTTCTCGCCAGCATCTTGGTGTTCGCACTTTCGCGGATGAGCGGCGATCCGCGCCACCTCTTTTTGAGCGAATACACAACCGACGAGCAGTGGGAGCAGTGGGGACGCGATTTCGGATTGGACAAGCCCTACCACGAGCAGTACTTCCGGTGGCTCTCTGGTGCCGTCCTTTTGGACTTTGACATCTCCGTCAAGGAACAGATACCGGCGACAACGGTCGTGCTCCGCAAGATTCCGAACACGCTGCAACTAGCCGCCGGTGCTTATGTGTTCGCACTGCTGGTCGGGATCCCGTTGGGTATCTTCTCGTCGATACTCAGAGGAACATTCTTGGATCTGTTCGCCCGGGGCTTCGCTTTGCTTGGACAGGCGATGCCGGGATTCTGGCTTGGAATAATGCTCATTCTTATTTTTGCCGTGTGGCTTGGATGGGTGCCCGCTGGCGGAAAAGACGACCTACGAAGCCTGATCCTTCCATCAATAACGCTCGGATGGTTCGCTGCCGCTGCGCTGCTGAGGCTTACCCGTTCTGCAATGCTCGAGATCCTTGATAGCGAGTTCGTAAAACTGGCCCGCGCGAAAGGCGCATCGCAATGGACGGTGATCATCAAACACGCATTTAGAAACGCCATCATAGTTCCATTGACGTTCGCCGGTGTATTTCTCTCCGCTTTGCTTACCGGCGCAGTCGTGACAGAAACAGTGTTCGGATGGCCTGGGCTTGGCAGATTGGCTTTGCAGTCAGTTTTCGGAACCGACTTCCCAGTGATCAGCGCGATCGTGATGTTCGCCACGGCCGGATATTTGGCCATGAACTTGTTCGTTGACATCCTCTATGGGGTGCTCGATCCGCGCATCAGGCAGAGTTGAAGTGGCATCGAATTCTGACACTACCTTGGATACTGTGAACGCCCCCCGGGTCGTTCGCGAAGGCGGGAATCCGTTCGAGATCACGTGGCGCGTCGTGCGCCGCTACCCGATATTGCCTAGTTTCATCGTCGCATTGTTGGTGATCGCTGCGTTGTTCGCACCCTGGCTTGCACAACATGATCCCTTAGTTGGCAAGTTACGCGACCAAGACCGCCCGCCGATCTGGCAAGAATCGTCGCCGATCAGTGGCAAGGAGCCCTTGTGGGAATACCCGCTTGGTACTGATCCCCTTGGCCGCGACATGCTGAGCCGAATCATTTGGGGTGCGCGGTACTCGATGCTCATCGCTTCCGTAGTTCTGATCTCCGGCGCCGTAGGTGGCACAATACTCGGTTTGATTGCAGGTTACTTCGGCGGGATATACGACGAAATATTGATGCGGATGGTGGACCTGACGCTAGGAGTTCCATTCATCCTCGTGGCCCTGGCCACTGTGGTGGTTTTCGGTTCAAGCATGGTGTTGATCATCTCGTTGCTAATCTTGTTCAGTTGGAGTGGTTTCGCACGCCAAATCAGGGCAGAAACTTTGCGACTAAAGGCGTCAGACTATGTCGCGTTGGCGGTGGTTGCAGGAGCATCGTCGAGACGCATTATCTCGAAGCACGTGTTGCCTGGCGTCGTAAACACGGTCCTCGTGATCGCCAGTCTAAACATCGGGCAGCTGATTCTCACGGAGGCGACGCTGAGCTTCCTAGGAGTGGGAATACCCAAGCCGCGTCCAGCTTGGGGCTCAATGGTCGCGGAAGGTCGCGACTACATAGACACGTCTTATTGGATGGCGTTATTTCCCGGACTCGCGATCTTCGCTGTAGTCTTCGCCATGAACTTCCTCGGCGATTGGATACGCGACCGCCTAGATCCGAGATTGCGGCAGCTTTAGCCCACCCAACCCTCGTTCCCCAATACCCGCCCGGCTACCGCGTCGAGTTTACGCATCACGGCTGGATCGCGATCTTGTGGTGCGGTCGCTATGGCGTGCTCGAGCGCGGTGTGAACGCCCGATGGGAATGGGGCATCGAGCGCGCCGATCACTGGAACCGCGGCTTTGACCAATGCTCTGGCACCATCGGTGTTACTTCGCAGGACCTCGAGCACCAGCGACGCAGAGACATCCTCGTGTTCTTCGTGCCAACAGTCGTAGTCGGTAACCATCGCAACCGTCGTGTAAGCCATCTCCGCCTCGCGGGCCAGCTTGGCCTCCGGCATATTCGTCATCCCGATAATGTCAGCACCCCACGAGCGATACAGATTCGACTCGGCTCGCGTCGAAAACTGCGGACCGTTCATCGCAAGATACGTGCCTCCACGCACCAAATCGATATCCAAACTACCCGCCGCCTCTTCGACCGCGTCGTTCATCGTGCTACACACAGGGTCTGCCATGCTCACATGGGCTACGAAGCCCTCGCCGAAGAACGAGCTTTCCCGACCGCTAGTCCGGTCGATGTACTGGTCGACGAGCACAAACGTGCCGGGGGCCAGTTCCTCCTTCAGCGAACCGACAGCGCTGAAGGCCAAGATGCGGTCTACTCCAGCGCGTTTGAGTGCGTCGATATTCGCCCGGTAGTTCACTTCGGAAGGAGATACGCGGTGACCCCGACCGTGGCGAGGTAGGAAAGCGACTCGATATCCACCTAAATCTCCGATCAACAATTCGTCGGACGGTTTTCCGAACGGGGACTGGACCGCAACCCATTGAGCATCTTCGAATCCCTCCAACTGGTACAGACCAGTTCCACCGATGATGCCGACGGTAACCCGAGCGTCGCTTGCCAATATATGCCTCCTGTAATTTGATTAGTTCACAACACGCGCGGTGACCCCTTGCGATCAGACTCTGGCAAGGTTCACAGTTAGAATCTTAAGCGTGGCGGATGTGGCGTGTGTGGAATCTGCCGAGATGGCGGAACGGTAGACGCAGCGGGCTTAAACCCCGCGGCCCGTTAAACGGCGTGTGGGTTCGAATCCCACTCTCGGCACCAATCTCGTGGAATTGAATTACATCCGGTGTTAAACTCGCCTTCAATTCCGCACGTGCACGTCCAACGGGAAACACAAAATGACCGATGTCAACCAACGCCACGTCTCTTACGACGAAATCGTTCAAGACCTCCGCAGTAAAGCCGCCATCACCGCGGCAGGCGAAGCCCCCGACGAGGATATCTCTCGCCATTTCGGATCGGAGTTCAAATCTAGCCGAATCCTCATTCAGGACAGCCGAAACCGAGCGACGGTCCTCACGTCACCCGGAGGTGCCCCAGGCGACCCTCACATCCATCCCGACTTCAACGAGTGGTTCATGGGATTCGGCGGTGTGATGGGGTTCCTAGTAGGGGAATACACACCGTTTCGCGGTACCTTCGGAGACATAACGGTGGCGCCATGCGGTTACCGACACACCCCTCTTCCGTGGTACGGCGACATGTGCATGAGGTTGGTATGCACCAAACCGGGTTCTAACCACGACATCAAGGGCATCGAACCCTCACGAAACGTGCGCCTAGACCCGGACTGGGAACCACCCAACCGTATTCTGACGCCGCTGCCGTACATGATCGAGCGCCACGGTTTGGATGCAAATTGGCAGGAGTCTGTATTACTCGACCAGCGCAACCGCGTCGAGATGTTTAACGTGCTGCCGGGAGCGTCTGCGGAATCGGTCAATGGCGACAACGAATCGTGGTGGGTGGTGTTGAAGGGTAACGTCCGATTCGAGATCGCGGGCGATGTGGTCGACGCGAGCAAAGGAAGCGTCCTCTATTCCGGCGACGGAGAATTCAGCGCGATCACCGCGACGGGACCTGGCCCCGGCATCTTCGTCGAAGTTGCAGACCCAGCTACTTGCTGACCAGCTCCCCCACGCGTCATGCCCGCGAAGGCGGGTATCCAGACACATATGGTTGTTAAACTGCTACGAGTGCGATTTTCGCGCCGCGGCAGAACCTGAAATCAAACCCGAAATCGGATAATTCAATGTCTGAACTAAACGCTCGCCACGTGACATACGAAGAGATCGTCGATACGCTTCGGCCTGACGCCCCCGATATTGAGGGACCGGTGCTGGACGAGATAGCAAGGTCTGGCGGCGGATACGCGACGGTTACCAAGTCGCGCGTCATGGTCATGGACTCGCGCAACCGAATGGCGGTTATCTCATCACCGGACGGTTCGCCAGGAGACCCCCACCTCCATGACGACTTCAACGAATGGTGGGTAGCCTTTGGTGGCGAGATGCGTTATCGCGTGGGCGAGTACGAACCGTTCAAAGCACACTTTGGTGACATCATCGTTGCACCGAGCGGATATCGCCATGACCCGAGGGCTTGGAAGGGCGAGATGTGCATGCGTATGGTCACCGGCAAACCGGGATCAAATCACGATCTGAAAGGATTGGTGCCATCACGCACGATCCCGCTCGAAGACCACTGGGAACCGCCGAACCGGATATTCACACCGCTCGACTACATGATCGACCGGCACGGATTGGAAGAAGACTGGCGAGAGACTGTCATCCTCGACCAGCGGAATCGAGTCGAGATGTGGCACGTGATGCCCGGTGGCCCGATGGCGACCATGTCCGGCGAATCGGAAGCTTGGTGGGTAGTTCTACGCGGCTCCGTAAGTTTTCATCTAGGCGGGGACGTGGTGGATACTGGTCAGGGCGATGTCGTCTACTCGGGAAATGGTGAGATGAGCAGCATCTCGGTCGATGGAGACGAATCGGCGATATTCATCGAAGTTCTCGAGCCCTGACCAACAAATTTTTCCTGCTACATAAGTTGCAATAAATCGCAATCTTCTGTTACGTTGGACTCTTTGCGCATTAGGCATTCCACAGGAACAACGGCGCAAAAAGGCTGGCGATAACGCAGCTCAATTGGGCGGTTGCGTTGGCGGTAGACCTAATCATTGAAGGATTAAGGAGAATATTTGGGTGACTAATTCCAATGGTTCGACCGCCGCGTGGTCGAACAATCCTGTGGTATACAATCCACGACATGATCACCCGTGCCAGCACACCCAAATTTCACGTCACCATCGAAAAGGATGAGGACGGAGTGTTTGTCGTCTCATGTCCGAGTCTGCCAGGTTGTCACTCACAAGGCGTTGACGTTGAAGATGCTCTTGCTAACATCAAAAGCGCCATCATGCTTTACCTGAAACATACTGATCCTACGTACTCACGGATGCCCGTCGAAGTGGATGTGATCGCGACAGATGCCGAGACTTCCGTCGCTGTCTAGACGAGAATTCGTCGCTGCTATGCGTCGCGTGGGCTACTCGGTCTCACCGGAGCGTGGCGATGGCAGTCATTACATGCTGTTGCATCCAGAGCGCAGCAGCCTGACAGTTCCGCAGACGATAGGCAGAGGATTGTTGTCGAAACTCATCAGAGACGCAGGTCTGTCGCGAGATGAATTCTTGAATCTGCTTTGATCTGTTGGAACATTGGGAACAGGTACTAAATCTCGAATGATGTCACGAATCGGGAGTTGGAACGACAATACCACCGCAGTCCTTGACGCCGACTCACTGGAACCGCGACGAAGTGGTATCACTATCTGTAACGCGAGGCGGCGACAAACACCGCCCAATTGCGGGCTGCCCGAACAATCTCTCGGCAGCCTCAACTGACCAATGATCGGAGTTACACCCGTGAGTTCAACCCAGATCGCTATCGGCGACTACGAAATCTCAGTCGTCGATGACCACATCGGCCTACGCCGCAATCCCGCCGATGTCTTCGTCGATGTGAGCAGCGCAGAATGGGACCCGCATCGCGACTACGCCCTTACGTCAGATGGACTCTGGGAGGCGCAGTGGCGAGGACATCTCATACGCCGAGTTGACGGCACTGGCGAAAACATCCTCGTCGACACCGGCATGGGCCCCGGCCCGTACGAACACGGACCACCCCAAGGAGATCTCCTCACCAATCTCGAAAATCTCGGCGTCAAAGCAGCCGACATCAACAACGTCGTCACGACCCATTGCCACGGCGACCACATCGGTTGGAACATGCAGGGCACCGGCGCGACAGCGTCAACGACATTCCCAAACGCCACCTACCACATCGCCAAGAACGACTGGACCTTCTACAGCGACCCCGACAACGAAAACGACGTGTTCGATGTCCAAGTCGCCCCATTAAAGTCGACCGGCCAACTCAAGTTAGTCCTCGGCGAACTCGAAATAATGGACGGTGTGTCCCTTCTCCCGACCAACGGCCACACCCCAGGCCACCAATGCGTCCTCGTCCAATCCCGCGGCGAAACCGCAGTCCTAACTGGAGACCTCTTCCACAACATCGCTCAGATCAGAGAACAACACTGGTGCCCTGTATTCGATTGGCGCACCGACCTATCCACCGCATCGCGCCGTTGGCTACTGTGGCGCGCAATATCCGAGAACTGGACTATAGTTTCGGGACATTTGCCGACCGGAATAAGCATCGGCAAGGTGGTCGAGGAGCAAGGTAAACCGACTTGGGTGGCGGTGTGAACACTCCTGAGTAATTCCTCTTTCATCAATGATCTATGGTCTTAGTAAATTCAGATCAGGAACGACAATGGCAATAGCACCAGTGGCAGGACGATTGAGCCGACTCGAAGGCGGTTACGACCACGTCGCGACCAAAGCCGATCTTTTTCAGTTAGAGAATCGGATAATGTCGCACATGGGCCAACTCGAAAGCCGACTAATGCGGTGGATGGTCTCCTTGATGGTAGCGGTCACCTTGGTAGCGCTGGCCGCGATCGGTATCTTCGTTCAGACGCTTTTGGGCTGAAGCAGGAGCTTTCATTGTTCGCAGGTATCGAACCAGCTGCGATAGTCAGCCGCATCGAATTTGGTGATGGTAGTCTAAACCGCGGAATGCGGTGATATTTGTCATGGGCTGTGATTTGGGGGTGTGACACGGTCTTCGTGGTAGGTGTGTTCAGACGGTACACTGAACACCATGGCGACGAATAGAGCACAAGCGGGTGTCTGCAACATCCCAAACCGGAGTATCTTCGAGGGCGACAACCTCGATGTGATGCGAGGGATGAATGACGGATGTGTGGATTTGATCTATCTCGATCCGCCATTCAACTCGAACCGGGACTATGCGGCGCCGATTGGTAGCAAGGCGGCAGGTGCGGCGTTCAAGGACACCTGGGACTTGACGGATGTTGACGAGGCTTGGCACAACGAGATCGCGGAGACGGATCTAGCCCTTTACAAGTACAACGGGAATACGGCGCTCGGTTTCGGTGCGACGGTGCGCTATTACGAGGTCCAGCCGATGAACGCCACTGTCGTAGTAGCCATATCTGTACGACCCGGCTTCCCGTTCAACGGGGTGGACATGATCAAGACAGCGGTCAACGAATATCTCAACGGGCTTTCGATCGGCGAAATCGTCGACAGTTCCGATTTGACTTTCGCCATTCTGTCAACGGGGAACCTGAGCCTTACCTCTGTGACGGTTTCCGGTTCCGCGGGAGGGCAGATATTTGGTGGAGGGATTAACCCTTCGGCTGTTACCGGGGCACAGAGCTTCGTTCTTAATGGGGAGAATCTGACAATTACTGTTCCTGCTGGTTCGAGCGGCACAGATATTGCCGTTCTGTTGCAGACAGCCATCAATGCCGACGCCAATTTCAACAACGTCACGGTGACTCATCGCACGAGCGACGGGCTATCTCATTTTGATGTCAGGGGGTTGCCTGCAACCGCAACCACGCTGGCAAGCGCGGATGCACTATTCGGCACGTCGTCCGTAACTGTGAACGGCGCAGTCGTCACTAATCTGATTGGGTCCACGCTTGCATTCAATCAGCGTGTCATCACATCCGATTCTGCGATAACGGTTTCCACCAACTAGGGTGTGGGTGTTGGCGTGGGTGTCCGTCTCCACGGGTAGACGTGCCATCCGACGGGCGTGGGCGTAGGGGCGTTCAGCCCATGCGGTCTCCAGTGCGGGTTGTCAAGCAGTGGGGGGTCTCCCGGCATCCGTTTGGGCAACGGGACGCGGGGGCAGCCGGCAGCACCGGGGCTCCCTCGCCACTGCATGTACCGCCGTATCTCCTCCTGGGTGGCCACACTGCGCGCATCTACGGTGGTGATGTAATTCGTCGGTATATGACTGATCTCCGTGACGAACCATGGCGGGAATCTGTGGTTCTTGCACGGGGGAGACGTCAACTGTTGCATCATCCACTTGTCCTTCGCCTCTCGCGCCTTCTCTGCTTTTGCGGTTGCCTCTGCCTGCCATGTGGGGAATACGGTTGCGGTCAAAGCACGCCTGATGCGCCACTTTTCGTCCATCGCCTCCTGGGTGGCCTCGCGCCTGAGCCGTCGATCGACTGCTTCAGCCGTCGCCTCTCGGACGGGGTCGGGCGTGGCTGTGGGCACGGGCGTGTGTTGCGCCAATGCCTTCTGGCGTTCCCGCCGGTTGAATTCGTCCGACCTCCCGCTCTCGACCGCCAGATCAGCCCTGACGGACGCCGTCTGCGTCTGTATCGCAATCACATCCGGTGTTTGCTGACCACAGGCGATACATATTGCCAGCAGGATGGATGTGAGAATGATTGTGGTTATGTTTCGGATGTTCATGCCACATCATCGATGCGAGTCAGCACAGCCACGGAAGCGGGATGAAGTCGCATCTTATCATGATGGCGGTGCGGCTGCTGGAGATGAGGCGGATTTTGAAGTCGACGGGGAGCATTTTTCTGCATTGTGACGCCACCGCAGGGCATTACTTGAAAACCCTGATGGACGCCGTTTTTGGGAGGGATAATTTCAAAAACGAGGTGGCCTGGAAACGAACCAACGCCAAAGGGCTTGCTTCTTCGGGATTTACCCGAAATCACGACGTGATTCTTTACTACACAAAGGATCAGAACTTTGTTTGGAATCCGGTATACACCGACCTCGATGCCGAATACGTGGATAAGTTCTATCGCCATCGCGAACCCGGTATGGGAAGACGATATCGCCTTGGTGACTTGACCAACCCGGCACGAAATCGCCCAAACTTGACCTATGAATTTCTCGGAGTGACTCGGGTGTGGCGGTGGACTCTCGAACGGATGCAAAAAGCGTACGAAGAGGGCCGAGTAGTTCAAACGAGACCTGGCGGTGTCCCGCAATACAAACGGTACTTGGATGAAAGCCGGGGAACTCCGGTTGACACGATGTGGTCAGATATCAAGTCTGTTCAGCCTCAGTCGAAAGAACGTACTGGATACCCGACGCAGAAGCCGTTGGCGTTGCTTGAACGGATCATCAAAGCCAGTTCCAATGAGGGCGATGTGGTGCTTGATCCGTTCTGTGGTTGTGCGACGACTTGTATCGCGGCTGAGCGGTTGGACAGGCAGTGGATCGGGATTGATCTGTCGGAGTTGGCGGTGAAGCTGGTGGAGCAGCGCGCTCGGAATGAGCTTGGGTTGATGGGTGGGATTCAGGCCATTACGCGGTCGGATCGTGAGCCGGCGCCTCCGTTGAGCGAGTCGAAGGTGGTGCTTTATGGGACGCAGGGTGGAAACTGCAATGGGTGCGGGACGCACTTCTTGCCGCAGCATCTGACAGTGGATCACATCATCGCGCGATCTAAGGGTGGGACTAACCATCTTGATAATTTGCAGCTGCTTTGCGGGCACTGCAACTCGTTGAAGGGGGATCGTCCGATGGAGTATCTGCGGGCGCGGTTGGTTAGGGAGTATCAATAGCGAAAGTTCAAATCGATGCCGTCTCCGTGGTTGAGTGACGGATCCTGGCTAGGAATTCAGGGACTAACATTTGATAAGTCGTGCAAAATACGAAAACTTTGGGACTCCATTTCCCAGCGACGTATATCTGAGAATAACTCGGATTTTTCGAAATCTGATCTGTGATACGCTAATCGCAAAGAAGTTCGCAGTTTGTCCTCATTTACTTCTGAGGCATTGTTCGTACCGAAGGTACGCCGCAACGCATAAGATAGTATCGCAATGAGGTCCGAGCCATTTGAAAGTTGTGCGCTTTCGTGCCCTTCAGCATCGATTTCGGTCATAGCGTTCAATAACTCACTGTCTTCCAGATTCTGCCGTTGTGAACGATTCTTGATCTCATTTACAAATGCAGTTCGGTTAAACTGAAAGGAATTGCGATCAATAAAATTGGCAACATTCATGCCAGAAAACCTCAAATTTAACAATGAACGCATTGAATGTAAGCGAAGACAACCTATGTATTGCGCTATCCGATCAATCGAATTCAATGCAGTATTTTCATACGAAGCAATTTTCTCTGCGCTGCCGAATTCAACCCAAACGCTCTTGATTGCAGCAGATTGGATCAACATGGACTCGATGTCATGACCATCCGGCATCACGATGTTTCGACTGATGGCGGGCTTACCAGTGATGCGATCGAAATCCGCATCCACCATCCCAAGCACACCCGTTCGCGGTTCGTCGTCAAGGATTCGGACAACATCTTGGACTTTAGTCTTGTTTTCTGCTACTACTATTCTGCATTTGCCCGGATTGATGAACTTCTCCATCAGCAATCGATCATCTCGACCTTCAACGATCAAAATAGAGGTGAGCCGTTCGTTTTGGAGGAGGCGAACCTCGTTGGCAATCTCTACTGCCCGTCTATTTTTCACTGCAAACGTGGACCTGTCAATTCCACGACCAAATCCCAACGGTCACCGATGATAGTAGGCGAGTGCGTAGCTAGCAACATTCGAAAATCTGACAATGCCGCGATTTCGTTAAGATCTTGTAATATGTGTCGTTGCCACGCAACATGCAGTGATAGTTCGGGTTCGTCGATCAATATCAAGGAATCTGATTTGACAGTGAACAAAAGATCGTAAAGAAGTACTAGTTCATGTTGCTCTCCAGAAGAAAGCATTTCTAAATTGAGTTTCGAATCATTGGAATAAACATAGAATCCTTCGGCTCCAACATCAAATTCCTTATACGAAAGTCGTGAATTGATAATCCTCTTTAGTGTATCGACACGACGATACAAATCGTCGAAAACAGCTAATTTTTCTTTTGTATCTTGAGCGTATACCGCCAAGACACCAAGTTTCGAGTCATCTACATCCTCTAACCCGGGCCATTGTCTTTCCTCGTCACTGGATACTAACAGTCCAGCTTCCGTTAACTGCTTTCGTTTGTTTTCAATATTGATTAATTCTTTCTTTAATTCTTGTTCGGCGGATTCATGAATTTCCGGTTGATCGACAAGCCGTATAGGAAAAGTTCGATCCAAAGACTGAGATAAATTGCCATATTCGGTCAAAGTTTCATTGATTAATCGAGCTAATTCTTGAGAATATCTAGTAACCGTTCGATCGATTCGTATGCGTTCAGATCCATATCGGCCATAACGCGTATATCTGTTTCCCGGTTGGCGCGTCGTATTGACTACTAAACGTTCGGTGTCAATAAAATGGACTGGGATGGTATCTCGAATAGGTTGTAGCCATTCTGGTGTCAAACGCGATAAGCTAGGAATTCGTGGAAGTAATTGTTGCCAATGCTTGTCGATAATATCACTCGAGGAAAGCACTTCCTCGGTTTGCAGATTGATCCACTCGTCGGAGCCGACGCGGTCTAGGAAAGGTAGGATGGAGTCGATTTCTCGGATATCGAATCCAAATTCTTCTAGATTGAAATCGGGTTTGATGTGATGCTCTTCGGTGGGTAATTCACCTTCCCAAAACCTCATGATTAACGCGCGATGTTGCTCCTGACCATTCGTATCCTCTTCACTTGGAGCATCGACTGTCAGCGCAGTTCCATCGTCGAAATCGACTTTTAGACGCATGAACGGAAAAGCGGTAAGCCCCTGTGGCGATTTGTTGAAAAGAGTGTCGATAATCCTGAGGATTACGGTCTTGCCGTAGCCATTCGGTCCGATCATGATCGTGATATGTTCGTCAGGATTGAACACGAGATCATGATTGAATCGGTTGAACAGTCCGTCTACTGTGATTCGTTCAATGTTCACTTGCAAAACCTGATTGGCGGATTCGGGATCTTAACACCAACCGGGTTCGGATGGCAACACTAACTTAATTGTAACAACGACGATTGGTGAGTTTGCCGACGATGAAGTAATCAAGTCGCGAATCCCCTCGAGTCGCCGAATGATCCCGAGCGAGAAAGATGCTTGCTCGCGCCCCGTTACGCATTGCTAAGGAGACCGAGGCTGTTAGCTCTTGTAGATGGGTTCTCTGGTCTGATCAACCTCGTCTCGGAAGTACGGATTTTGGATGGCGGAGTCGTCGACTAGGTCAACTGATCGTCCGAATAGGGCTTCGAGTTCTTCGGTGAGTTGGAAGCGGGTTTCGAATTGCTGTCCTTCGGGGGAGTCGTCGAATTGGACTAGGAAGTCGATGTCGCTCTCGTCGGGGCGGAAGTCGCCGTTGACGGCGGAGCCAAAGACGTCGAGGCGCTTGACGTGGTGGCGTCGACAGAGATTTCTTATCTGTTGTTTGCGACTAGCTACTAAGGGGATGATTTTTCTTCGTTGCGGTTTTGCGCGGGCTGGTTGATCATCGGATTCTGTTTCGAGAACCGCGGTTGTTTCCTTAAGCAATTCGGGCAGATTGTCTTGAACGAAGTCCCAGACCTCGCGTTCTTCGACATGGTCAAAGGGTTCAAGCATTTTGCCCCAACCAAGGGTACCGCCGTAACCGCCGATGCGTCGGGCGTTAGGGTCGTCGTTTACGATGAGTCGCGCTAACGCGCCGCCGACTTTGTTGATTTGGCGTTCGACGGCGGATCTGAGGATCCGATCGGTGGCGTAGTCGTGGAGAGTCTTTCCGTCGGTGAACTCGAGGATTGCTTGGGAGGCTTGCTGGACCTCCCAGACGTGCATTTTGTAGTTGCGGGGCATGGATTTGTTGGCGGGCTAGTGGATTTTAGGATATCGCGGTGTACCCACTTTGCCCTTCGTACATTCCCCGCACAGCGGGGGAAACCCGGCCCCTTGTCCGCCCTGTTCACCCTCACCCTAGCCTCTCCCATCGAGGGTGAAGGAGACCGCCGCCTTCCGCGCCCTTCTGGATACCCGCCTGCGCGGGTATGACGGTGCGGGGCTGTCCAGAGTGGGCATACCCCGCTCGCTGCGCTCGCGCCTCTTTCGTGAGACGAACCGTTACGCCCCCAAATGCGCCCGATAATCCTCCAACACCGAATCCCGTAGCTCCACACTAGAAGCCTCGGCGTAAATCCGTACCAACGGCTCAGTCCCCGACATCCTCACAACGGCCCACCCACCATCGCTCAAATCAAGCCGTACACCATCCCGCCGATCTTCCCTAACCACCTCAACGCCCCCCAAACTCACTGGCGCATCCCCATTAACAGCCGCCGCAATACCATCCCGTTGATCAGTCGTGAACTCGATATCGATCCGGCGGAAAGTATGTGGTCCGGTGATTTCGTGTATCTCGGATAACAATTCACTCGGCGACTTCCCAGAAATTGCCATACTCTCCAAAAAGAACAACGCACTCAGCGGCCCGTCGCGTTCAGGGATGTGTCCGGCGAACGCATATCCGCCACTCTCTTCGCCGCCGAGAACGCAGGCGTTATCGATCATCGCGGGACCGACGAACTTGAAGCCCACTGGTGTCCGTTGCAGATCGACTTCGTGATGCTCCGTCAGCCGATCCATCATGCTGCTCATCGTTATAGTGCACGCGGCCCCGCCGGGTAGTTGCCGGCGCGACTTCAGATGATGGAAGAGCATCGAGAAGACTTCGAGAGTCGTGACGTAGTCGCCATTCTCTGCAACTACACCTAGGCGGTCTGCGTCACCGTCGGTAGCAACGCCGACATCGAATCCGCGTCTATTGATGTAAGAGATCAGAGGTGCGAGATTCTCTTCGACTGGTTCGGGTTGTTTCATCCCCGGGAACGCCGGATTGATTTCACTTCGGATTTCTGAGATTTCGGTCGATCCATCTTCAAGTAGCGCCGAGACTATCCCAGCTCCCGAACCGTGCATCGAGTCGACTGCCACTCGGATTCCCGCGGAACGGATGCGATCGAGGTCTACCATGCGAGACAACTGTCGCAGATATGGCGACACCATATCGACGGTTTCGATTTGCGCCCCCTTTGCACCGCGCCTCTGGATTCCCGCCTGCGCGGGAATGACGAAAGTGTTAGGCAGGTGCGCCTCGATGCGTTCGACCTGTTCAGGCAGTGCGCTTCCACCGGCATCCGATTTCACCTTGAAGCCGTTCCACTCGGGCGGGTTGTGGCTTGCGGTAATCATCACGCCCGATGCACCTCCCATCTGCGTTACCGCATAGCTCAACGCGGGCGTAGGCAACGGACGATCAGACAGTTGGACGGGGACCCCGTAGTTGGCGATGACGTTTGCGGCATCCTCAGCAAAACTACGCGATTGGAAACGAGTGTCGAAACCGACCGCGACACCACGCTTGGTCTGCCCGGTAGCTGTTAGGTCCATGGCAACGGCCGCAGCACAGGCGCGAACGTTCGCAAACGTGTAGTCGTCACCAATAACGGCGCGCCAGCCGTCGGTACCGAAGCGAATGTCTGGCTGTGATGGCATCGATCTAACCGTTGATGTTTTGATCAGACGCCGGCAGCATCCCGAAGAGCATCAACTTTGTCAGTTCGTTCCCACGGGAGGTCGAGATCTCGTCGCCCGAAGTGGCCAAATGCGGCTACCGGTCGGTAGATTGGGCGTCGGAGGTTCAAGGTTTCGATGATGCCGCTCGGTCGGAGGTCAAACGTTCCGGCGACGATGTCGGCGATCTTGGTGTCAGCGATCTTGCCGGTACCTCGGGTCTCAACCATCAGAGAAACTGGTTCGGCTTTACCAATGGCGTAGGCAATTTGGACTTCGGCGCGGTTGGCAAGACCTGCCGCGACGATGTTCTTGGCGACATATCGAGCGGCGTATGCACCGGAGCGGTCCACCTTTGATGGGTCTTTGCCAGAGAAGGCTCCGCCGCCGTGTCGTGCGCTTCCACCATAAGTGTCGACGATGATTTTTCGTCCCGTGAGGCCTGCATCGCCGTGAGGACCGCCGGTCACAAAACGGCCAGACGGATTGATCAGATATTGAGTGTTCGCGTCGCGGAGATCGGAGGAGACTAGAGGATCGATAACCTGCTCTATCAAGTCGGCCTCGATCTGCGATTGTTTGACGTCCGGCGCGTGCCAGGAGGACAAGACGATTGTGTCGATGCGAACCGGAACGTGGTTGTCGTCGTACTCAACGGTTACCTGACTCTTAGAGTCGGGCCGCAGGTATGGTATCGAGCCGTCCCGTCGAGCGTCGCTCATGCGTTTGGTCAATCGATGCGCAAGAGATATCGGCAGCGGCATTAACTCCGGCGTCTCATCGACGGCATATCCGATCATCATCCCTTGGTCGCCGGCGCCCTGTTGAGAATCTTCGGAATCGGCACCGCGAACCTCCAAAGCGGTGCTAACGGCGGCGTCGATATCGGGCGACTGCGAATGGAGATAGACATTGACATCGCATGATTTGTCGTCGAACTGATACTCGGGGTTGTCGTATCCGATGTCCCGGATGACACCCCTCGCGACAGCTTCGAAGTCGATGTCCGCGGAAGTGGTTATCTCGCCGAACATCCAGAGTCGATTCGTCGTGCATGAGGTCTCGCACGCGACTCGCGAGTTCGGATCGCCAGCCAGAGCGGCGTCAAGAATGCCGTCCGAAACCTGATCGCAAATCTTATCGGGGTGCCCGTCGGAGACCGACTCGGAGGTGAGCAAGTGTTTGAAACTGCCGGTTGTCATGTGATGTGTCCTAGTTTTGCGTCACGCTGACAGCGTTGATTGTTAGGTGCCGGATTCCCAAGAATTCAGGTACTTTTGCTGCTCGGCGGAGAGGGTGTCTAAACTCATACCCATCGACTGAAGTTTGAGCGAGGCAATCTCCAGGTCGATCTCTCTAGGTAGGTTGTGGACACCCGGACCGAGAGCTTGATAGTTGGATGCGATGTACTCGCTTGCTAAAGCCTGATTCGCGAAGCTCATGTCCATGACACTCGCCGGGTGACCCTCAGCCGCGGCGAGGTTGATCAAACGTCCTTCGGCGAGCAGGTTGATTCGTCGTCCGTTTTCAAGTGTGAACTCTTCGACGAACGGACGGACCTGGCGCCGAGCTTCTGACATTTCTTCGAGAGCGTCGATGTTGATCTCGACGTTGAAATGTCCAGAGTTGGCAACGATGGCGGCGTCCTTCATCTTCAGGAAATGATGTTTGTCGATGGCGTTCATCCCGCCCGTGACGGTGAGGAAAACGTCACCGATCTCTGCCGCCTCGTCCATCGTCATCACGCGGTGACCATCCATCACTGCTTCAAGGGCGCGAACTGGGTCGACCTCGCAGACTATGGTGTGAGCACCCAAACCGCGCGCACGATCGGCAAAGCCACGTCCGCACCATCCATAACCGATTGTGACGACCGACTTGCCAGTGATGAGGTGGTTGGTGGCCCGGATAATGCCGTCGAGCGTGCTTTGTCCGGTGCCGTATCGGTTGTCAAACATGTGCTTGGTCATCGAATCGTTGACCGCGATGATCGGGTAGGCGAGTTTGCCTTCAGCGTCAAGCGCCTTCAGGCGAATGACGCCGGTCGTAGTCTCTTCCATCCCACCGATCGTCCCGTCCAGCAGTTCTCGACGTTCAGAGTGGAGCATGGCCACAAGGTCGGCGCCGTCGTCGATCGTGAGGTGCGGTTTGGTGTCGACCGTAGCGGATATGTGATCGTAGTAAGTTTCAGCGTCTTCACCGTTCCGGGCAAATACCGAGATGCCTTGAGAAACCAGATAGGCGGCTATGTCGTCTTGTGTTGAAAGCGGATTCGAAGCGCAGAGAGCCAGTTCGGCGCCGCCGGCGACTAACGTCTTGGCGAGATTTGACGTCTCGGAGGTGACGTGAAGGCATGCGGCGATCCGGAGGCCTTTTAGAGGACGGGTTTCGGCGAAACGTTTGCGGATGTCCCGTAGGACCGGCATTTGGTCGTCAGCGAATTCCGATTTCAGCGCGCCTTCGGGAGCTAGGTTTATATCTGTAATGTCGTAGTTCATCAATTCTCCGGTATTGTGGACTTCAATCTGTTGGTTGGCGAAGCGGGAGTCGAATCGCGGTATCGAAAGTCGTTAAGTCTTCGAATTCAAAGAATCTGTCACTGATTTCGTCGTTCGTCAGGTTCGCTAGGCGGTCTAGGCCGAAGCCTTCGACCGTGAATGAAGCGATGACGGATCCGGCGATGACGGCTTGGCGGTAAGATTCCGGGTCGTGTTTGGATGTGGCTGCGATGTAGCCCATGAATCCGCCCGCGAAAGAGTCGCCGGCACCAGTGGGGTCAACGATGTTTTGGACGGGATACGCGGGGACGATGAAACGCTGATTTTCGTTGTAAAGGACAGCACCGTATTCGCCGCGTTTGATGATGACGTTGTCTGGCCCCTCATCCAGGAGTCCTTCAGCGACGTCGACTAGGTTTGATTTTTCCGTGTACATCCGGGCTTCGGCCTCATTGATCACGGAGAAATCGAGTTGGGTCATCAGATGGTCGAGAGATTGTCGTTTCTCGACAATCCAGTGGTTCATCGTATCTCCAGCGACAAGTTGGAGATCGTCGGTCATCTGGTTAAGGACCGACTGTTGCGTCTCCGGGTCGCAGTTGGCGAGGAATAAGTACGGGATCGAACGGTGATCTTCTGGCACTGTTGGATTGAAGTCCGCGAAGACGTTTAGATCGGTTGCGACGGTTTCGGCGTCGTTGAGGTCTTTGAGATAACTTCCGGACCAGTGGAAAGTCTGACCATCTGCGATTTCGATCCCGGAGGTGTCAATGCCGTGGGAGGTTAAGAGATGGCGGTGTTCCGGTTGAAAGTCTTGCCCGACGATACCGATGATAGCGACGTCGGTGAAATAGCTTGCGGCGACGGAGAAGTAAGTTACGGAGCCGCCGAGCTGTTGATTGCGGATCCCGGCCGGCGTCTCGACATCGTCATACGCCATTGAGCCGACGACTAAAAGTTTCATGTCGATCGCCTCGCAGCGTCAGTTGGGGATTCTCCGAGGTGTCGATGGGGAGACGCGACCCCGGAGGTGTGCATGTTGCCGTTCGACAAGTTGATATTCAAGCGCCGGTGGCGTGAGGCAATCCTTGGGCGATCCAAGTCGGCGTTCCGTCTTCGATGTTAAACAGGCGTGAAGTCTCTGCACCCATCGCGGCGGCATATTCAGCGGCTAGGCCACTACGTGCACCGACTTCGCAGATGAAGAGGAGATTACCGTCGGTGGGGAGTTCGTCAAAGCGCGGAATGATGTCGTCCACCGGGATCCAAACCGCGTCTTCAACGTGACCAGCTTCCCATTCGTCGGGATTGCGGACGTCTACGACGGTCGAATCGCCATTTTGGACCATTTCATAGGCTTCTTGGGACGTGATGCGGGCGTATGGTTCGCCGGGGACTTGCCTTGCCATTTGGTACCTGATTCTCTAAGCCAAAACCAAGTTCGATTGTACTTGATTGACCGTCGGCGTTCCGAGAGTACGGCGGTTACCAGCTTCAATAGCGTTCAAAGTCGCTCCCCAGTGAGAGTCGACGCAATTGCAGTAACCAATGAGAACGGACCCGCAACAATGATCACCAACGGGATCAGGCCAATTAGTGCACCAATGACGTTGAAGACGACTACGTTGGAGACTTTGCGCGTCAACGATGACGGCAATTCGACGTGCAAAGAGGCAAAAAACGTTACGACGGAAATGGCGATGAAGAGCAAGGCCCCGATCACACCCGCGTAGAGCACTTTGATCAAGAAGATGTAGCCGTCTAGGAACGAACCCAGCAGTGTTTCTACGAACGCTGACAACCATAGTCCAGGCCTCAGACCTTCAACAATGTCGGCGAAGATCAGCAGAGTTAGCGGCAGCAGGAAACCTATCAGCAAAGGTGCCGCGAAGGCATAGAAGGTGCCCGCGATCAGCCATCTGAAGATGCTGTTGGCTTCGCTACGGTTCGTGAAAAGGACGTACATAATCCCGCCACCGACTGCACCTCCGCCGATGATGTATGCAGGAATCACGCGCAGGAAACCATTGACAAAGTTGGGCCGATAGAACTGGAAACCGAAGTCGCCGACTCCACCATCGACGATCGTGATGAGGGTCGCAAGATAACCGACGGTCAAACCGACTGTTGCACCAACGACGATTCCCAGCCACATCAGACGCACCTGAACGGTGCGTTCGACTCCCATGCGCTCGTTTTCGGCGCTCCGAATTCGGTTAAGGGCTTGGGTGCGCGTTTCCGGCGTGGGAGTGGGGTTTGCGGGTTCGTCGGGTAAAGAACTGAAATCTGAATTGGACATGCTATTTATTGTGCATTGAGGGCTAAGGGCATGCGACGTTGGTCTCGCAGACTGATCAACCGGGGCGGAACTCGTATGGGTGCTGTGCATAACCACCGTCATTCCGGCGAAAGCCGGAATCCAGAGGGGCCGGGCAACGGAGTGCAAAGCGAAACGTAGGGGCAGGTTTGAAACCTGCCCCTACCGGCATCAAGGGGGAGGGTTGTGCACAGCACCCGTATGCGAACCGGTGATCATGACGCAGATGAGTTGATCTTGGCGTAGTCAATTGTTCACATCGTCGCGTTCAGCAACCGGACCGCCAGCGAATCTGACTGAATACCTAACCACGTCGCTACCGAAAAAACGCGTAGGCAGGAGCATTGAGGTTATGAAATCGTTGGTTTGACCGCACTGGGAATTGGTGTTAACTTTCACTCAGGCATTTGTGACGGCAACATGGTCTGTCCAATTGGCACATTTTCCCGAGGAGGTTCCAAACGATGAGATACAAATTGGCGATCTTAACCGTCGCCCTCTCCGCAATGGTTGCTGCTGTTGCCGCCTGCGGAGGCACCGAAACCGTTGTCGAAACCGTTGTCGTCGAACGCGTGATCACGCAGGCACCGGAACGAGTTGTCGAGACTGTTGAGGTCGAGAAGGTGGTCGAGAGAGACGTCGTCCAAACCGTCGAAGTCGAACGAGAAGTCGTGGTTGAGGTCGAGAGAGAAGTCGTCCAAACAGTCGAGGTCGAGCGGGTTGTCGAAGTGGAGAAGGTTGTTGAAGTCGAGAAAGTCGTCGAGGTAGAAGTCACCGTGGCGGCCATGGAAGACGATGCGATGATGATGGATGACGGCGTGATCCCGCGCGAACGGCAGTTCATTATGTTGTGGGGTGGCTCCGGCGGAGTCGGATCTGCTGGTCAATACACCAACCACGACGTTTGGAACGTCTATTCAGGTGTGAGTCACCAAGACGGCCCGGCGCTAATCTTCGAGCCGCTGGCGTTCTACTCTGCATTCAGCGACACCGAGTATCCCTGGCTCGCCGAATCGTGGGAATACAGCGATGACTTTACGTCGCTGACGATCAATACTCGACAAAATGTCACCTGGAGTGATGGGACACCGTTCGGAGCGCACGATGTCGCCTACACCATAGAGCACCTTCGCACGAATTCTGGTCTCCCACACGCCGGACAGATTCAGGCCGACGTCGAATCGGTCGAACAGGTGGACGACAATACGGTACTGGTGAATTTCTTGGGTCCGCGGCCGAAGTTCCTGTACTTCATGACCTATAAATTCGACATCGGTGTATACATCGTGCCGAAACACATTTACGAGGGCCAGGACTGGTTGGAATTCACCAACTACGATCCGGCTAAGGGCTGGCCTGTGACGACGGGTCCGTGGGAAGTGGTTCAGACTTCGACGCAATCGAAGATTCTCAACCGCCGCGATTCTTGGTGGGCCGTCGAACAAGGCGTCGTCGACAAAATGCCAGAGGTTCTCCAGATCGTCTATCTTCCGAACCCGGGCGAAACCCAAATGGCGCAAGAGATGATCGCAAACCGTGCCGATGCTTCGCTTTCGCTGCAAACAGCTACCATGCGCGAGGTTCTTAATCGCAACAGCGCGATCATTACGCATTCGGGATACAACGCCCCGTACGGCTATGTCGACTGGTGGCCAGTAGGCTTGCTGTTTAACGCGAGCGAACCGCCTTATGACGACAAACGAGTTCGATGGGCAGTCTCAAACTACCTAAATCGCGAACAGCTCATTGAGATCGGTTTTGGTGGCGCAGGTACTCTGTCATACCTCCCGATGCCGTCGTACGCACCTTTGCAACGCTATTTCGATGTAGTTGAGGACAAATTGACCACAACGCACGACACTACCGAATACAACCCGGAAAAAGGTGATCAACTCATGACCGCTGCCGGGTACACGAAGAATGGCGATGGTTACTGGGAACGAGACGGAAACGTGGTGGTCTGCGACATCCTGAGTTTCGGTATCTTCAACCACTACGGTCCGATCGTCGCGAGACAACTGGACAACCACGGCATTAAGTCGTCGTACAGCACACCCCCCGATGCATGGGCTCGGCAGAGTGCGGGCGAAGCTTCGTGCGGATTGCGTGGTCACGGAGGTTCGGTGCGCGACCCGTACTTCACTCTGAGGCTATACACCGGCGGTGATCCGGAGACGTACGATCCCAACCAGCCAGTTGGACCCGACAACGAACCGCCTAATGCGTATCACTGGTACAACGCTGAATACAACCAAATCACCGAAGAAGTGTTCGCAACCGCAATCGACGACGTAGCACGACTTGAGGAGCTCTGGGGAGAAGCGATGGAGATTTGGCTGGATGAACTTCCTGACGTTCAGGTTCTCGAGTTCTACCACCGGATCCCGATGAATACGACTTACTGGACGAACTGGCCAACCCATGACAACCCGTACACCAACGGAGCGTTCTGGCACTTAACGTTCCAGTTGATCCTCAACGAACTCGAGCCAGTTCAGTAACGGCAGTTAGAAACGGTCGTCGGCAATTGTCGATGTCTAAAATGTGGGCCCCTCCGATGGGTATCGGCGGGGCCCACTCAGGCATTTCACTAGTCCGCGGCACAAATCACCCGAAAGGCTAGAAACCTCTAATGCCTTGGCGATACGTGGCAGGTAGGTTGCTTATGTTCGTCATCACAGTTTGGATGGCGAGCACTATTGTTTTTTTCTTGCCGCGCCTTTCCGGGCAAAACCCATTAGCGGAAAAAATCTATCAGGATGCCCAGCAGGGCGGTTACCTTGACCCAAGCGTAGCTGAACGGATTCGAGTGTTCGAAGCCAAATACGGATTTGACAAACCGCTTTGGCAGCAATACGTGAAATTCGTCAGTGACGTTGTCCAATTCGACCTGGGACGGTCGATTTTCCAGTGGCCGAAATCGGTCAACGAGATCCTCGCCGAAAAGATCATGTGGACCCTGTCGATGGGGTTAATAACCTTGCTCCTCGCATTCATCATTGGATCCATCATGGGTGCGCTCCTAGAATGGAAACGGAACAACTGGGGCTTGATGGTATCTATGGCTCCGATACTGGCCATTTCGGCTGTACCGTTCTTCATCTTTGGTTTGGTGTTGCAGCTTCTGGTATTCAATATCAACAACGAATACCCGTTGGTTTATGGTCACCGACAACAGGTAGGATGGCCCGACTGGTCCGACTGGAACTTCATCCTCAGCGTTTTGCAACACGGATTTCTGCCGGCGATGTCGATAACACTTGTGTCGTTAGGAGGCTGGGCTATGGGTATGCGGGGCATGATGGTCACCACAAAAGGTGAGGACTACATGGTGCAGGCCGAAGCAAAGGGACTGCCCGAACGCGTCATGCTTACCAAATACGCAATCCGCAACTCCTTGCTGCCACAGGTGACGGGTCTATCCTTGGCCCTTGGTTTGATCATCTCGGGCGTCGTGCTCGTGGAAATCGTTTTCGGCTATCCGGGCGTCGGTGGACAGCTACTACAAGCGGTCCGCTCGAATGACTATCCAACTACACAGGGAATCGTGTTCGTGTTGGCGTTTGGAACAGCCGCGGCGACGTTCGTGTTGGATATGACCTATCCCTTGCTCGATCCACGCATCAAATCAGGTGGTTCGTAACCTAAGCGCTATGGAACAGGTTCAAGCAGATCAAACTGAAATTACGTGGTGGGCCTCGTTGTCCGGACGGTCGGAATTCGTGCGCGATCGCGTTGTCCCGATACTGCGTTACATGCGACGAAACCGACTGATCTTGATCGGCCTCGGCGCATTTCTGGCACTGATCCTATTCGTCGGGATATCGTACCTGTTTTATTCGCAAGTGGATCTGTTGGGTGAACAACATGGCGTCGGGGGCCTGGTCAGAGCGGCCTCCGTCCAAGCGAACCAGAAGCCAACATGGAATCCATGGAGCGGATATCCCCTCGGCACTGACGTACAAGGGCGAGATATCTACGCCGCGGTGGTAGTCGGCATTCCGTTGTCGCTCAGAATCGGCGTCATCGCTGCGGCGATCGGCGTCGGCATCGGAATGGTGCTGGCATTTGTCGCGGCATACGTTGGTGGCGCAGTTGACGCGGTAATCCGAACCATCGTCGACAGTCTCATCCCCATACCCGGACTGTTGGTACTCGTTCTAGTCGCCACTTCGCTCAATCCTGGACAAGGATTATCTGTCGATCAACTCGCGTTCGTAATTGCCGTTTTGGCGTGGCCCGGTCCAGCCCGCGTGATCAGGTCGCAGGTGTTGGTCATACGCGAACGCGGATACGTCGAGATGGCAAGGATGTCGGGTACGAGCGCGATCGGCATCATATTTAAGGAAATGATGCCCAACTTAGCCCCATACGCGCTCGCCAGCTTTGTGGCCGCCGTGTCCGGCTCGATCCTGGCCTCTATCGGAGTCGAGTCCCTAGGTTTAGGTCCGTTAGATTCCCCAACGCTTGGCAGCATGATCTATTGGAACATCTTCAACAGCTCGGTATTACTTGGCCTGTGGTACTGGTTACTGCCGCCCATAGTCGTGTTGATAACGTTATTCGTCGGGTTGTTCATGATTTCAGCAGGATTAGACGAAGTCGCAAATCCGAGGTTGCGACGACGAGTTTGAAATAGTCGTGAACCATCCGCCGGTTGCTGCCTGCCACAGGCGGGCGCCGAAATCCGGGCTACATTGTCGTCGGTGGTTCAAACGTAAGTTCAGTTTGACTTAAGTCGAATGGAATGTTAGCTTTTCTTGCAGACTTTGGCTGCTGTTCCGCGGCAAATTGACGTGTACCTGAAAAGGGAGGATCCTACTAATGAGATATAAATTGGCGATTTTGGTCGTCGCACTTGCGGCAATGGTCGCAACCGTCGTCGCCTGTGGAGGCACCGAAACGGTTGTCGAGACCGTCGTTGTAGAGCGTGTGATCACGCAAGCTCCGGAACGCGTTGTCGAGACCGTTGAGGTCGAGAAGCTGGTTGAGCGTGAAGTCGTTCAGACCGTCGAAGTTGAGCGTGAAGTCCTCGTCGAAGTCGAGAAGCAAGTCGTGCAGACTGTCGAGGTCGAACGCGTTGTCGAGGTTGAAAAAGTCGTTGAAGTCGAGAAGGTAGTTGAGGTCGAAGTCACCGCGGCAGCCATGGACGACGACTCGATGATGATGGGTGACGAGATCCCGAGAAACCGCCAGTTAATCCTATTATGGGGTGGAGCCGGTGGAGTTGGTGCAGCAGGTCGCTACACCGACCACGACATCTGGAGCCCTTACAACCCCGGTACAAGCCACCAGAACGGTTCCGGCATTTTGCACGAACCGTTGGCATACTACTCAGCATTTAACGACCAGGAATACCCATGGCTCGCGGAGTCTTGGGAATACAATGCCGACTTCACGCAGTTGACCATTAACTTGCGGGAAGGCATCACCTGGAGTGATGGCGAGCCGTTTGGCGCTCACGACGTCGCTTACACGCTGAACTACCTGAAGGACAACTCCGGTCTTCGCCGCAGCGCGCAAGTGCAGCGCGACATCGACTCAATCGAAGAAGTCGACTCCCACACGGTCGTCATCGACTTCCTGGGTCCGCGCCCGAAGTTCTTCTATTTTATGACCTACAAGTTCGACATCGGCCTGTACATCGTTCCGAAGCACATCTTCGAAGGTCAGGACTGGTTGGAATTCACCAACTTTGACCTCGACCAGGGCTGGCCCGTAACTACCGGCCCTTGGCACGTCACGCAGACTTCGCCCGAGCAGAAGATCATCAACCGCCGCGATTCATGGTGGGCTGTCGATCAAGGACTGGTTGAGAAACTCCCTGACGTCGAACAAATCGTTTACGTCCCGAACCCGGGCGAGACTCAGATGGCACAAGCAGTCATCAACAACTCCGCGGACGCGACGCTGGACCTTCGACCCACGACCATTCGTGAAGTGCTGGCTCGAAACCCCAACGTGGTTACCCATTCCGGCTTCAACCCGCCGTACGGTTACGTCGACTGGTGGCCCATCAGCCTGTTGTTCAACGACAGCAAGCCGCCTTACAACGACAAGAACGTCCGATGGGCGGTGTCTTACTACATCGACCGCGATCAGCTCATCGACGTTGCATACGACGGTGCGGGAACACCCTCCATACTGCCGTTGCCGACTTACGCGCCTTTGCAGCGCTACTACGACGCAATCGAGGACAAACTCACCGGCGAATACAACACGGGTGAGTACAGCCCCGAAAAGGGTGATGCCCGAATGATGACGGCCGGTTACGCGAAGAACGCCGATGGCTACTGGGAGAAGGATGGCAACGTAGTCATCTGCGACATCCTTGGTTTCGGCATCTTCAACGACTTCGGTCCGATCCTCGCCCGACAGCTCGACAACCACGGCATCAAGTCGTCCTACAGCAACCCGCCCGACGCCGGTTCGCGACAAACTGCTGGCGAGGCGTCTTGTGGCCTCCGAGGACACGGTGGATCTGTGCGTGACCCGTACTTCACCATGAACCTCTACTACGGCTCCGATACCCAAGAAGCCGGTGAAGGCCATCAGGCCAACATCTACTTCTGGAGCCACCCACGCTGGAACGAACTCACCGACGAGGTCTCCGCGACTGGTATCGATGACGTCGCCCGGCTTGAGGAGCTCTGGACGGAAGCGATGGACATCTGGCTCGACGAGCTGCCCGACGTCCAGGTCATCGAGTGGTACCACCGCATCCCGATGAACCAGACCTACTGGGCTAACTGGCCAACCCACGACAACCCGTACGCCAACGGTGCGTTCTGGCACTTGACCTTCCAGTTAATCCTGAACAACCTCCGTGCTGTTCAGTAAACAGCGGAGTCAGTAGACTACGTGACAACACTTGCGGTCCAATCTTCGCCTTTGCGTGGATTGGACCGCAAGTGTTGAAATAACGTTAAGCGCGCGGTAAAAGACTTGGCATGCCTTGGAACTACATAATCAGCCGTCTATCGATGTTCCTCATCACGATTTTCATCGCTAGTTCCATCGTTTTTTTCCTTCCTCGAATCTCGGGCCAAAACCCGCTCGAGGAAAAACTGCTCGAGGAAGCAGCACGCGGCGGTTTCCTAGAAGATACCGACGCCATGGTCGCAGCGTTCGACGAAAAATATGGCTTCAACAAACCGCTGTGGCAACAGTATGTGAAGTTCATGACGGGCATCATCCAGTTCGACCTAGGTCGTTCAATATTTAACTGGCCTAAGACCGTCAACCAGCTACTGGCCGAGACGATTTGGTGGACGATCGCACTAGGATTGCTGACGCTGTTTTTCGCATTCATCGTCGGAACATTGATGGGTGCGGTACTTGAATGGAAAAGAAATAAGAAGTTCTTGATGGTGTTGATGTCGCCGATCCTCACACTTTCGGCCGTGCCTTTTTACCTGTTTGGTTTGGTGTTGTTGTTGGCGTTTTCATTCGTTTGGAGTTTATTCCCATTGTTTGGCGGGTACTCGCGAGGAGTGGCGGGATGGCCCGATTGGTCTAATTGGAGTTTCATTGGAAATGTGCTCTGGCACGCGACGCTTCCGGCGTTGTCCGTCGTCCTAGTGTCACTCGGCGGTTGGGCGATGGGAATGCGCGGAATGATGGTGACGACAAAAGGCGAAGACTACATGCTCCAGGCCGAGGCCAAGGGACTGCCCGATAGGACGATGTTCTTCCGTTACGGCATTCGTAACGCCATGCTACCGCAGATGACCGGATTGGCATTGCAATTAGGGTTGATCGTCTCCGGCTTGGTTCTAGTTGAAGTTGTGTTCTCCTATCCCGGAGTTGGCGGGTTGCTGGTGCAAGCAATACCTCGTAGCGACCATGCTGTAATTCAAGGCATCGTCTTCGTGCTGGCGTTGGGAACGGCGTTGGCGACATTGATCCTTGACTTGATCTATCCGCTAATAGATGCGCGAATCAAATACACAGAAGGCTGATTTGTAACTCGGCTATGCAGACACCAACCGTAGTAACAGAATTACCGCAATCGACGGGCAGGTACGAAGCCGTTGGCGTCTACCGCGAACGTATCGTTCCGTTGTTGCGTTATCTGCGGCGAAATCCACTGCTGATCGGCGGATTGGGCTTGCTGCTGGGCCTGTTCCTTTGCGTTGTCGGCGGGTATCTCTTTTACAAACAGGATGACCTTCTCGGCGAGCCTCAAGGCGTGGATGGGTTGACGAGAGCGTTGTCGGTCCCGGCGCGCGAGCGACCGTCCTGGAACCCGTTCGATGACTACCCCCTCGGAACCGACGAACAGGGTCGCGACATCTTAGCGGTCATGATCGTCGGGACACCGCTCACATTACGTATCGGACTGATTGCGGCAGCCATCGGCGTGGGCATAGGCATGATCTTGGCCTTCCTAGCCGCGTATATGGGCGGATGGATAGACGCCGTCATCCGAGTGATTGTCGATAGTCTTATCCCAATTCCTGGGTTGCTTATCCTCGTGTTGATCGCCACATCCCTGAACCCGGGGAAGGGGTTATCCGTCGATCAGATGGCGTTTGTTATATCCATCTTGGCATGGCCGGGTCCCGCAAGGGCGATCCGTTCACAGGTCTTGGTGATGCGCGAACGGGGATACGTAGAGATGGCGCGGATGTCGGGTACGAGCACAATCGGAATCGTGTTCAAAGAGATGATGCCAAATCTTTCGCCATACGTGTTGGCAAGTTTCGTCGCATCAGTAGCCGGTGCGATACTCGCCTCGGTCGGCCTTGAAGCCCTTGGCTTGGGACCGCTAGACTCACCTACCCTTGGCATGACCATTTACTGGAACATTTACACATCGTCATTGCTGAAGGGATTGTGGTGGTGGTTGATACCGCCGATCGTGATCATCATCATCCTGTTCGTAGGATTGTTCCTCATGTCAGCCGGCCTTGACGAGGTCGCAAATCCGCGCCTCCGACGCCGCGTATGACGCCGGTTGGACCGATCGAATGATTGTAGGTATCTAGATGACAACCGCTGAAACCGCGCCCGCCGCCGTCAACGTCGACAATCGCGCCGAAAACGTCCTCGAGGTCGAGAACCTCAAGGTCTACTACGATACCGACGCCGGCCAGGTCAAAGCAGTGGACGATGTCTCGTTCACCCTGAAGCGTGGCGAGCGGATGGGTTTGGTCGGCGAGTCCGGATCTGGCAAGACGACGATGGCCATGGCATTGATGCGTCTCCACAAGCCGCCGGCAATTATTGCCGGTGGAAATGTCAGGCTCGACGGCGTCAGTCTATTGGATTTGAACGATGAGCAGATGCGGCAAACCAGGTTGCGAGATATCGCATTAGTGCCCCAAGGCGCGATGAACTCACTCAACCCGGTATACCGAGTGCGTGACCAGATCATCGACGGCATCAAGCATCACACTCCGAGAGATGAGATGCTCAACAAAGGCGCGGTGAGCGAACGGGTCGTAGAGCTGCTCAATAGCGTCGGATTGGATGCCTCCGTCGCAGATATGTACCCGCACGAGCTCAGCGGAGGAATGAAGCAACGTGTTGCGCTGGCCATAGCGACGTCGCTACGGCCAAAGATGATATTGGCCGACGAACCGACAAGCGCGCTAGACGTGGTTGTTCAACGTCAGATCATGCTTACCTTGGAGCAGTTGCAGCAAGAGATGGAAGCCTCGGTCCTCCTGGTCGGTCACGACATGGGGTTGATGGCACAGTTCGCCGACGTGTTAGGCGTCATGTATGCGGGCCACCTCGTTGAGTTTGCACCGATAGAAGAAATCTTCCGAAACCCGAAGCACCCGTATACCAAGAAGTTGATCAGCAGCCTGCCCGACATTCAGGTGAAAGGGACGTTTACCGGGATCGAAGGCTTGCCACCGACTTTGGTCATTCCGCCACCAGGTTGCAGATTCCATCCCCGTTGCCCGATATACGACAACGACGAGGACTTCAGGGACGAGTTTGTGGAGATCAGAGGTAGTCTGAACACCGATCTGTGTACGACGGTAGATCCGCACTTGAACGAGATTGAGCCGCGCCGATGGGTCGCTTGCCATATGTACGGAGAGGACGCTTAGTTGGTTGCTCAAAATGCCTCGATGACCGCGCAGGATTCGACGGACGGCATTGACAACGTCCTCGAACTCGAGAACGTCTCCAAAGTCTTCGGAGGCGGACTTCTTCGCCGGAATATTACGGTCGCCGTCGACGACGTCAGCTTGGGTATCCCAAGAGAAAACCCCGGCATCATCGCCGTGGCTGGCGAGAGTGGGAGTGGAAAAACTACCCTTGCGCGCTTGATGCTCGGAATAATCCCGCCGACCGAAGGCGCCATATACTTCAACGGACATGACATTGCTTCCTTGAACCGATCGGAAAAGCGTGAATTCCGCCGTGAAGTCCAACCGATCATGCAGGACCCCTTCGAGGTCTACAACCCCTTCTACAAAGTCGACCACGTCATGATGGCACCGGTTCAGAACTTCGGGTTGGCACGGTCTAAGAGCGAGGCGCGCGATCTCGTCGTCGAATCTCTCGAAACCGTGGGTCTGCGCCACCAAGAGACACTTGGTCGCTTCCCGCACCAACTGAGCGGTGGTCAACGCCAACGCATCATGGTCGCCCGCGCGTTGCTGCTAAAGCCGCGCATCATCGTCGCCGATGAGCCAGTATCCATGGTCGACGCTTCGTTAAGAGCCACGATTCTAGGTAGCATCGATCTGCTCAACAAAGAACTCGGCATCGCAGTCATCTACATCACCCACGACCTGACTACCGCGTTCCAAATCAGCGACAACATCATCGTTATGTATCAAGGCTCAGTGGTCGAGACCGGACGCGTCGAGGACGTGATTCAGGCTCCCCAGCACCCGTATACGCAGCTCTTGGTGGAATCGATCCCCCGTCCCAACCCTAGCGAACGATGGGGCCGTGATATGGCTTCCCAAGAAACCGGCGGCGCGTCGAATGAAACCGGGTGTAGGTTTGCGCCGAGGTGCCCATATGTGATGGCCGAGTGCACCGACGAGATGCCCCCGTTGTACCGAGTTGGAGATACGCAGGCCGCCCTGTGCTACCTCCACCGCGACACCGCCACCGGTAACGTCCAGAGCATCTCCGACGTCTTTAAGGCCAGCGTCTAGCGGTCGTTTTCGCTACCGGACGATATCGCGTAGAAATTCAGTCGGCCCGACTAAGGTAAATACCATAATCGGTAAACCTAGGCCCACGGCGACTATCCAAGGCCCCCAAATCGAGACCGCTTCATTCCTCACCGCGTTCAGACGGTCAACTACGAACCCAATGATCGCGAAAAAACCGCCCGACAACAGTCCTGCGTATACGTTCGGTGCGCCTTGGACGAACATGTCGTACGGGAAGATAATCACCGCGTCTAACAATCGCGATGGCAACGAACCCACACCATAGACGCCTTCAGCGAGCCCCGCGAACGCGCCGGCGGTTCGGGTTAGTCCTCCCGTTAATATCGGCGTGGTGACCCCAAATCCGAATCCCATGAACAGCCAAGTGATCGGCTTTGCGGGAATCTGAGCCATGTCCCGGGCGTGAAATACCGCGATCGGCACAACGACCAGTGCCGAAATCGCCGCACCGATCGAAAAGAAAACGGCACCCCAACCTTCAACTCTGACCGCGTCCTCGAAATACTCGAAACGGCCCAGCACCGCGACATGAAACGCCGCGATCGATAGCAGGATCCCGAGCAAAGATATTGCTAAGGTTAAGCGTCGCCGTCGAGCCGCATCGGGTTGCAGGACCTCAAGCCTCGACAAACGAGCAATGTCGATAGTTCCTATGGCGCTAAAATATCCGTACTTACCCTCATCCTCGATCAGGATGTCCGAACCTATCCTTCCCCCTGTGCTGAGGGGAGGATCGACGAGGGATCACTCTAAATCAGTTGACCGTCAGTTCAATCTCATCTGCGCGGTGGCAGCTGACGTAACGACCATCCTTAGATTTTACCAGCGGTGGAACCTCAACCTTGCATTGATCCGTCGCAAAGGGACAACGCGGATGGAAGTAACACCCAGTCGGCGGACTGGCCGGGTTCGCCACCTCGCCTTCGAGAACATATCTCTTGGCCCGCTGGCTCGGATGCGGCTTCGGCACCGAACTCATCAACGCCGCGGTGTACGGGTGCTTCGGTGAATCAAAAAGCTCTTCAGGAGTGCCGATCTCAGCGATCCGCCCAACGTACATCACTACAACGCGGTTCGATATCTGCTTCACGACGCTCAGATCGTGAGAAACGAACAAGTAGGTCAAGCCCAACTCGTCTTGCAGGTCCATCATCAAGTTGATGACCTGGGCCTGAACCGAGACGTCAAGACCTGAGACAGGTTCATCAGCGAGGATGAGCCGAGGGTTCACAGCAAGTGCGCGGGCGATACCGATGCGCTGCCGTTGACCGCCGCTGAATGCGTGTGGATACCTTCGCATGTACTCGGGACGCAGTCGAACCACACGTAGCAACTCGGCCACGCGATCTTCGCGCTCGCTGCTCGAACCGATGCCATGGACTAGTAGCGGTTCACTGATTATCTCGTAGATGTTCATCCTCGGATTCAACGACGAGAAGGGATCCTGGAAGATCATCTGCATCTGACGCCTAAACGGCCGCATCTCAACCAATGACAGCTGCGCCAAGTCGATTGAATCCCCGTCTTCGGTCTTGAAGATGATTTCGCCGGCGGTCGGTTCGTACGCACGGATGATCGATCGCGCAGTCGTACTCTTGCCACAGCCACTTTCACCCACCAAGCTCAGCGTCTCGCCTTCGCGAATATCGAAACTAATGTCGTCGACAGCTTTTACGGTACCGACCGTCCTCCGGAGGAAGCCTCGTTTGATCGGGAAGTACTTGACCAAACCACGAACGTCTAAGAGTGACGCCGATCCATTGCCGTTTTCTGTTGTTTCGACCGCCATCTACTGTCCCTCGTACAGGAAACAGCTTACTTCCTGTTCTTCATTCACGCTTTGCAGCTCAGGTTCTCCGACATCGCAAGTCCCTTCCATGAACGACTGACATCGCGGGTGGAATGCACAACCCGATGGGCGATTCTGCGGATGCGGTATCGAACCGGAGATGGACGGCAATCGTTCGCGAGATGAGGTGAACATGCTCGGTATTGAAGTCAGCAACGCCTTCGAATAGGGGTGCTTCGGCTCGTCAAAGAAGCTGAACACGGGACCCGTTTCCACAACTTTACCGAGGTACATCACCGTGACTTCATCCGCAATCTCAGAGATGACTCCTAGATCGTGCGTGATGAACAAGATCGCCATATTGTTCTCTTCCTGCATCCGTTGCAGCAAGTCGAGAATCTGGGCCTGGGTCGTAACATCCAGCGCCGTGGTCGGTTCGTCCGCGATCAATACACGCGGGTTCGTGCACATCGCCATCGCGATCATGGCGCGTTGCAACTGCCCACCGCTGAACCGGAATGGATACTCGTGCATCCGCTGCGTCGGGTTGGGAATGCCAACGCGCGCGAGCCAGTCAACTCCGAGGTCGAACCGCTCCTGTTTCGAGAGATTCGTATGCAACCTCAGAGTTTCGTCGATCTGATTGCCGAACGTGTGCAATCCGCTGAACGAAGTCATCGGCTCCTGGAAGATCATCGAGATTTCACCACCACGTATCGCGCGCATCTCGTTGCTGTTAGCACCGAAACTCAAAAGGTCGGTCGAGGATTTCGTCTCTGGACGAGGGTTGTAATTGATCTCGCCGTTCGTGATTCGACCTGGCGCCTCTACGATCTGGAGTATCGACTTCGCCGTGATGCTCTTCCCGCAGCCGCTCTCACCCACGATCCCCATAGTCGTACCTGGCAGCACATCGAAATCCACGCCATCCACAGCCCGGACGACTCCCTCGTCCGTGAAGAACTGGGTCTCAAGACCCCGAACCGACAGGATCGCATCACCCGCAACTGGACTGTCCACATTCCCTGCCGACGCAACATCATTGCCAGCCGACACACCGTCATTCCGGCCCGACAAATCGCCATTCCGAGCCGACGCATCGTCATTCCCGCGCACGCGGGAACCCAGAGGGGCAGGGGACTGCCTAGTCTCAGTAGTCATCTCTTCACATCCTCTCCATCAACTCCCATACGGGTCGGCTGCGTCCCGTATTCCGTCACCCATGAAATTGAGCGACAGCACCAAGACTACGACAAAAATACCGGGGATCAGCAACCATGGAGCAAGTGCCACCGTCTGAACGTTTTGCGCCGTGAACAGCATCGTGCCGTAAGAGATCGCCGGCGGAAGCAGACCGAGACCCAAGAAGCTCAGCGTTGTCTCGCTGATTACCATTAACGCCAAGCTCAATGTGCTCGCCGCGATTATGTGGCTGTAGAACGAAGGCAACATATGCCTGAAGATGATGCGGCGCTGATTCGCACCGGCCACTATCGCAGCAGTAACGAAATCCTCCTGACGCATCGCCAAGTACCGCCCACGAACAACCCTCGCCAACTCCGTCCAAGCAAACAATGAAACCACGATCGTGATGGCGAAGAATCTTCGCTCAACCGACCAGTCAGCCGGGAACGCAGCCGCCAAACCAAGATAAAGCGGAATTGTAGGTATAGATCGGATGATCTCGATGCTGCGTTGAATCAAGTTGTCAACGAACCCGCCGTAGAAGCCCGAAACCGCACCCAACGTCGTGCCAACTATTATCGATATGAAGATCCCCGTCAAGCCGATTAGCAACGATAACCGAGTGCCACGCATCAAGCGCGAGTACAGGTCGCGACC
The DNA here is from genome assembly GCA_965232825.1 of Dehalococcoidia bacterium. Taxonomy (GTDB): domain Bacteria; phylum Chloroflexota; class Dehalococcoidia; order Lucifugimonadales; family Lucifugimonadaceae; genus Bin127. The sequence continues at coordinate 2,716,563 of OZ247429.1, forward strand.
CTGAACATCGGTTCCCAAGATGAATATCGCTTCTTCGGCCGTTACCTCTGGATCGTTGACACCTAACAAATGTCGATCCAGTGTTAATCCGAATAACTTGTATTCGTAACCCCTGGCGAATATCTGGACATCGACCTTCTGATCGCAGTCCTTTACGTAAACTTTCCGCAAAAATTCGTCGCGCGAACCAACAAGCCGGCAAACGTGTAGGTCGGGTTTGAAACCATCGAAAACGCGCAACCACTGTGGCGGAGTGTATTGACGGGCCGCTTCGATGTCTTCGGGGTCATTCGTTGCCAAGAAGTCGGAGAAGATCACGATCAGGTAAAAGAGCGCCACGATCACAGTCGCAGCCATCGCAAGGCGGTGGCGTTTGAAGCGGTGCCAGATCAGCTGGCGCTGCGACATCACCTCTACTTTGGCGTCGTCTTCGTCGTCTGGGTAAACGCGTTCCTGGACATCAGATTCCGCCCCGAATTGAGATCCGGCAACCATGGCTCTAATCCTCCTCCAGTCGTATCCGAGGATCGACCCACGCAAGGAGCAAGTCGGAAACGAACGTTCCGATGATTGTCAGCCAACCTGAGAATAGAATCACCGCTCCCGAGAGATATATATCTTGTGCCGTCAGTGCACGTAGAAAGTCCCTTCCAATAGTAGGGAGATCAAGGACGAATGAGAGGATGACGCTACCGGATATGATGAAAGGCAAAATGTACGCGGTCATAGAGATCACGGGATTCAATGCGTAGCGAACCGGGTATTTCATTATCAGCTGCCACTCAGTGAGTCCTTTGGCACGCGCCGTCGTCACATAAGGTTTCTTCAACTCGTCGAGCAAGTTGGCACGCATAACGCGGATCAACGCAGCTGTGCCGGCTGTGCCTAGGATGGCAACCGGCAAAATCATATGTTTCGCCAAATCCCACGCCTTTCCGAAAGACCAAGGTGCGTTCCGAAATTCATGTGAATATAAACCGGTGGCAAGGAAGCCAGTCGTATCCAAAATCAACCACAACATAACCAGCCCAATCAAGAAGTCTGGAACACCTAATCCCAGAAAGCCGAAAAACGTTGCTATGTAGTCACCCGGCGAGTACTGCTTGACCGCCGAGTAGATTCCGATGGGAATCGCAACGACCCATATGAAAACAACAGTGAACGCCCCTAACAGTAACGTGTTCGTTAAGTTCATTTCGAGCACCGTTCTAACCGGTGCATTGAACTCGAACGAAAAACCGAGATTGCCTTGCAGGATACGCGTTATCCATTTTGAATACTGGACGTAAACAGGATCGTTTAGTCCGTAGAAGTCCCGCAGACTCTCAGCCTCGTCCTCCAACACGAGGTTTCCCGTCGCGAGCTGAGTCGCAATGTAAGTGGTAACGAAATCGCCAGCGGGTAGGTTAATAATTACGAACGCGATCACAGACACCGCCCACATGGCGATGATCGCGTAGATGACTCTTCTTATGAAGAAGGCGAGCATATTCGTTCGTCAGGTGTTGATCCGGTCCCAGTGATTGGGATTCTGTAGACGTAACAGCATCCGCCCCCGAATCAAATCGGGGGCGGATGTTTCGCTAAACCCTTAGGGTTCCCCCCATCAAGGGGGAACCCTAAGGACAAAGGGGGCGCTAACTACTGGCCCATCATCGCGTTTTCGTCGTCGATCCACCACTGCTCAGGGAATGCGTTTCCTGAGGTCTGGTTGTGGTACGAGAACGGCAGCGCGTTCGGGATGTTGCGCACGTTGTTCTTAATGATCGCAACGTACGTTGGTTTGTTCATCACCGTCGTGATCGGGTTCACGTTCAAGCAGTTGAGCTCGACGACACGTTGAAGGATTTCGTTGTATCGCTCGGGACCAGCCGTAGATTGCGACTCGTCGTAGAGGTCCATCTGCTGTTTGATCAAGTCGTTGATGCCAGCCGGGTCGACACCGTTCTCGCCGCCGGACTGGTGCCAGTCACCGTACAGACGACCGGTGTTACCACCGCCGCCAACCGGCAACAGGTGTTGCGGCGTGATCAGCGTGGTCGATCGCGGTGACGACTCCCAGTTGGTCGTCATCAACTCGTTCAACAACGCACGGTCGCCGTGTAGGCCACGTTCAAGTGACTGAACCTCGGCGTGGACGCCGATGTTGACTTCCCACTGTCGCGCGATCATCTCGTTGATCGCCGGGTAGTCTTCGAATGCTGCCACGACGGACGGCAACTGAACTGTCAGTCGCTCACCGCTAGGCAACAGACGGAACCCATCACCATCTTTGGCGCTAAGCCCGATCTCGTCTAGGATCGCATTGGCCGCGTCCGGGTTGAACTGGACGTCGTCCTCGCCGATGTACTTACCTGGGTTGTCCGGGTCTGGGTAACCCTGGCACAGACCAGAGGTCTGGCCGATACCGAGGAAGAAGACCTCGTTGATCTGATCGCGTTCGATACCCAACGAAAGCGCCCGACGGAACTCAACGTTCTGGATGTAACTCTGGATTTCGGCGTTGCCATCCCACGTCTCGTTGACGTAGATGTTGGCGATACCCGACTGCGGCTGGCGCCAGAATTGGATGCGGTAGCCAACAGACTCTGCGTTCTCAAGGAACAGCGGAAGCTTGGCGATGTTGATGTGGCGACCCATTACCGTGTAGTTACCCGCCAGCGCGCTGAGGTTCAAAACCTCAAGGTTCTGGGCAAGAGTAAGTACGACATTGTCGATGTATGGGAGCTGATTGCCCTCGGTGTCGACTGCGTAGTAGTACGGGTTGCGCTCAAACGACCACTCGTTTGTGTTGATGCTTCCGGTGACGCGCCATGCTGTAAGCATCGGTGCATCCGGGTTGGCATTCGCGTGGTTACGGTCGAGGAAGTACGTGTACCAGTTGTCAAAACCAGCTTCGGCAGCCTTGCGCTCAGCTTCTTCCAATCCCACGAAATCGGGGTGGAACTGCTCAAGGTAGTGCCTCGGTGCGTAGAGACCGTCACCGCCGTCACCACGGGTGTGCTGGCCAGCTACGATAACCGATGCCACCAATGTCACGAACGGAGCGTACGGCTCAGGCGAAGTGACCTTGAATGTCTGGTCGTCGATCGCCTCGAACTTCAGAGTCTCGCCGCCTTTTTGCGTCCACGCCGGCTTGGCTGGGTTCAACTCTTCGTTGTGGAGCATGTGGTCGACCCAGAACATGATGTCCGCAGTCGTGAAAGGTGCGCCGTCAGACCACTTGTGGCCCTTGCGAAGCGTGAAGGTGAACTCGGTCGCATCTTCGTTCTGCGTCCAAGACTCGGCTATGTTTGGTTGCACAACCGCACCGGAAACTTCGTAGAAGAGCAGGTGGTCCTTGAGCGGACGCTCCATGTTCTGACCGTCGGCGGGGCCCGTGAAACCGCGGTACCACGTTCCGCCGTACTTGCCAATGCCGTCTGTAGGTTGCAGAACCAGCGGATTCTCAGGCAATCGCTCTTCAACAGGAGGCAGTTCGCCAGCGGCCACGCGAGCTGCGAGCAGCGGAGCCTCTTGGAATGAATCGGGTATCGGGAGCAAGTTGCCGCTGTCGTCGTAAATCGTCGGCCAGCTGTTTACTTCCGGGTCAGCCGTAATGTGAGGTGAGTCCACACGAACGGGTTCGGGTGTCGGTATTACCACCACCTCGACCTCTTTCTCGACGATCTTCTCGACCTCTTTCTCGACGACGACGGTCTGGACTACGGTTTCACCGGCGACCTCGACCTCTTTCTCGACGATGACAGTCTGGACGACAGTCTGTCCGGGAACTTCGACCGGAACTTCGACGGTTTGAACGACGATTGTCTCGCCGCCACCACAAGCGATGCTCGCCGCAAATGCCATCGTCAATGCGACCGCTGACAGAACGATCATCGATGGCGCAGTGAGCAACCGTCGTAACCTGGTGTTTTTCATATCTGACACCTCTCAGTTGTATGGTTTTCGACAGATCGGCCGGACCATGATTATCACAGCCCAAACCCAACAATTCAGAGCGACTCCATGGTGGTAGCTTCTCGCCCTAGGGCGAGACAAACAACTCAACACAGACGCGCTGACGCAAGTAGCAAACTATATTACGTGGCGGATAAAGTCAAACCGCGTATACTGAACACAGCGCTCAAATGTCAACATGTTCCATCGCGATCAATGCGCGAAACCGAACGATCGACACGATAAGGCGCGCGCACGCTCGATCACAGATCGGAGGATGTCTTCGCATGATGAAGCCTCGAATTACATTGACATCAACGGCAGTTGCACTCCTAGTGATGACGCTCGCCGCATTTGCCGTAATCGTCAGTTGCGGCGGAGAGGACCCGACGGCGACGCCAGTACCAGCCCAACCAACGGCAACCCAGGCGCCCGCTCCGACCGAAGCACCCGCACCTACTGAAGCGCCCGAACCAACCGCAGCACCAGAGCCGACCGCCGCAATGGCTCCAGATTCCGACGGCAAACGGGGCGGTTCGCTGATAAGAGGTGTTTCACGCACCTTGCGCGCATGGGACTACAACACCGAAGCCGTGTGGTTCGCTCCTCAGAGCCTGCAACGACACTACAGCAACCTCGTCAGATTCGACCCCGCTGACGGCACTACGATCATTCCAGATCTGGCAACCGAGTGGGAAATCGACGATGACGCCGCAGGCATCACCTTCACAATCCGAGACGGCGTCCAGTTCCACGACGGTCAAGAGTTAACGCTTGAGGACATTAAGTGGACATTCGAACGCTCTAAGTCGCCACCAGAAGGCGAACGCTATCCTCGCTTGCTGGCGTTGCAGAGCATCACCGACATAACGATCATCGACGACAACAACATCTCAATCGCGTACGAGAACCCGAACGCCGAATTCATCCAGAACTTCGCCGCCGCTTGGGGCATCGTCTTCGCCCAACACGTGATGGAGCAAGAAGGCGGAATGAACGGACCCGATCGCGTTGTCGGCACCGGACCGTTCATCATCGATGAAGCCGAGATGGAAGAGTTCGTAACCTCGCGTAACAATCCCGATTACTTCCTCAACGCACCCGACGGCGACCCCTTCCCGTACCTCGACGAGATGACCACCGTGGCATTGTCTGACGTCGAAGCGCGCATCGCGGCGATCCAGACCGGTCGCATCGACATCGCCAGCTTCGACCCTGCTGAGTTTGCCCCAGCCGTCGGCGCTCTTAATTCCATCGGCGACTCTGTACGCATGGAGATTTCACCTCTTGCCGGCATCAACTATCTCAGTATGAACGCAAACGGGCCACCATTCGACGATTTGAAGGCACGCCGAGCCGCGTACCTGCTATTCGACCGATTGCGCATGCAGCAACTCGAGAGTTTGCCGACTGGCGAATTCGCATCCGTCCCCACTGGATTCTTCGGTACCGTAGACCCGTTTATCGACGAGATTCCCGACATCTGGGAAGTAAGCAAAGACACAAGAGAAGAAGCCCTCGCTGAAGGTAAAGCGTTGGCTGAAGAGTTAGGACTTGATGGCTTCGAAATGGTCGTCGGTTCACGATCCTTCTTCCAAGAATTGGCACAACTCGCTGCTCAGGTCTATGACGACGCCGGTTGGGAGGTCACCCTCAAAGTTGGAGACTCCGCCGCGAATGCTGAACTCATTCAGAACGCGAACTTTGAGATGTCGATGAGCACACCTAACGTAGTCTTGCCGAGTGTTAGCGCATTCCTACTCGAGCAATATCTACCTGGTGGGCGTGAGGCAAACGCCGCTCCACCTCCAGACAAAATATACGACTTGTTAACAGAACTGCAAGGCGCGACCGACCCGGTCGACGCACTTGCTGCGACACGCGAGATCCAAACGGTCATGCGAGAAGAGTGGATCCCGGTTGTGCCCATGGGCAAACAGGTCGGATCCAGCGAACTCGTCGCAAACTACGTCCAAGACCGTCCGGGCGCGCTCGGACAGTGGTTCAACCTCCACACTTGGACCGACGTCTGGATCGACGAAAACTCGCCACGAAAGTAGACCGGATTTGGCGGCGATGTGATCTTATACCCATCGCCGCACAATCCAATTGCCGAGATGAACAGGTCGGGATAAAACCGTCTGAAAGAGGTTTGATTTAGTGAGGGACTACATCATCAGACGAGTCCTGTTGCTAATCCCGAATCTCTTCATCTTGGCAACGCTGACGTTTTTCCTCGCGCGCGTGTTGCCGGGAGACGTGGCCCTCGGGCTAGTCGCCGAAGACGGGAGTGTAATTGACCAGGAGGCGGTACTGGTCATACGAGAACGTCTAGGCCTCGACGATCCGATGCCCATCCAATATGCCCGATGGATGCTTCAGCTATTGCAAGGCGACCTCGGCAAGTCAGACGTGAGCGATCTGTCGGTCGTCCACGTCGTCGCCGAAACCGCCGAGGTCACATTCCTTCTGGCCATACTTTCGGTCATCATTGGAGCGGCGATGGCGATACCCTTCGGCATTCTGTCCGCAATGATGCGAGGCAGGTGGCCCGACCAAGTCATAAGGACATTCTCGGCAGTCTTCCTTGCGCTACCCAACTTTTGGCTCGGGATCTTGCTCCTCCTCGCTTTGGTGACGTGGTTCAGCTGGAGCCCACCAATCTTCCAAGAGACGTTCTTGGACGCCCCCGTCAAACAGTTCCAACGACTAATCCTTCCTGCCGTGGCAATCGGCACCTCATTCGCCGCAGTCGCCACACGCCTCACCAGATCCACAATGTTGGAAGTCCTCAACCAGGACTACATCCGGACCGCGCGCGCCAAAGGCCTATTCCCCAACCGCGTCATCATCCGACACGCCCTGCCGAACGCCGTTCTACCCATCATCACCCTCTCCGCATTGCTGTTCGCCGGCCTACTTAACGGGGCAGTGGTCCTCGAACGCATCTTCGCACTCCCCGGCATGGGCGTCGAAATCGTTACGGCAACATCCGAGCGCGACTTCCAGTTGCTTCAAGGCCTCGTCCTCGTCCTCGGTGCATTTGTAATGGTTTGGATGCTCTTAATCGACTTGGTATACGTCGCCTTAGACAAACGCATTCAACTCGAATGATTACCGCAACCAACAATCCAGAGCTATCACCAACCCGAGCCAACCGCACCGGCTCAGCCGCATGGCGCATAATGCGCAGGCATCCGACCGGTGCCGTCGGTCTGGTGATCACCATCCTTATATTGTTGTTCATCCTCAGCGCCGGAATCCTTACGCCACACAAATACGATCGGACGCTGAGCGGGAAGGCGGCACCCATGATGTCTCGGGGCTTTGATGATGAGTTGTTGGTCTTGGGCGGCGACGAGCTCGGACGTGATATCCTGACTCGCCTCCAACACGCCGGCAGAACATCCTTCGTCATCGGACTCGCCGCACCCCTATTGGGCGTAACCCTCGGAACCATCATCGGTATCGTCAGCGCCTACCGCGGCGGAATCGTCGACCTCCTAGTACAACGCGTCGTCGACGTCCTCATATCCCTACCCGGTCTAGTCCTCGCCATGGCCGTCACCCTTGCATTGGGATTCTCTGTTTGGGGAGTGATCATCGCGCTCTCGCTCAACGTTGTAGGTGGGTCATCACGCGTCGTACGTTCCCACGCGCTCACCCAGTCCCAACTCGAATACGTCCAATCTGCCCGAGCACTCGGCGCCTCCGACCTACGCATCATCTTCCGCCACCTGCTCCCAAACTCCATGGCCGTATCATTGGTCCTCTTCACCGTCGGAGTCGGCGCGGCAATCACCGCCGAAGCCGGTCTCAGCTTCCTCGGACTCGGCGTCCAACCGCCAACACCTAGCTGGGGCAACATGCTCACATTCGCACAGCAATACTTCCGATTCGGCGCTCACATCGCCGTAATCCCCGGACTCACCATCGCCATCGTCGTCTTTGCAATCAACCTCGTCGGCGATTCACTCCGTGACGTACTCGACCCACATTTGAGAGGCAGAGGATAATTTCCCCGCAACCTAAAGGCCTAACCAAACTAAACCATCACCCGAAACAACCATGACCACAAACTCCCTCCCCAACGTAATCTTCATCGTCGCCGACCAACTCAAGGCAACGGCGCTCCAAATGTACTCCGAGATCGGTATCCCAACGCCATCTCTCGAACGAATGGCCGAAGAAGGCGTCATGTACCGCCACGCCGTCACCCCCCACGCACTCTGCGTTCCCGCACGCGTCTCCATGATGACCGGACGATACGCCCACTCCACCGGTGCCCGCCGCAACGAGACCCTCATGCCATCCGGACAACTCCACGCCTTCCGAATCTGGAAAGAACTCGGATACACCACCGGACTCATCGGCAAGAACCACTGCTTCATCGAGCAAGAAGACCTCGACCTCCTCGACGTCCGCTGCGAAATGTCCCACGGGGGATTGTCTAGAAACAACTACAAAGGCGAAATCGCCGGAAACAAAGGCATGGAGTGGGTCGTCCCCGAAGACATCATCACCGAAGCCCACTCCACCCGAGCCAACATGCCCGAACAGAGCCGCAGCTTCGGTTACGCCGTCACCGATCACCCCATCGAAGGCTACTCCAGCGCCGCTCTAACCACCCAAACCAAAGCATTCATCGACCAATTCGGAAGCTCAAACGACGACCCCGACCGCAAGCCGTTCGCCCTCCTCCTCTCATACCCCGACCCGCATCATCCACTCGAAGCCCCGCGCAAATTCGCCGACATGATCCCACCGGAAAGCGTCATCATGCCCCCCCAGCGAGACGACGAATACACCGACGGCACAATTCCGACTCGCAACCGCCAGCTCCACGACATGCTCGACGTCAGCGTCGACGACCCCGAGCACGTCCGCAACGCTATGGCCGTCTACATGGCAATGACCCGATTCGTCGACGACGGCATCGGAAAAGTTCTTGACCACCTCGACGAAACCGGCCTGCGAGAAAACACCATCGTCGTCTTCACCGCCGACCACGGCGACTTCAACGGCGAGCACGACATGCTCGGCAAGGGCGGCGTTTTCTACGACTGTCTCACCCGCGTCCCCATGCTCGTCTCATGGCCCGCGGGCGGAGTCCCATGCGGCGCCGAAGACGACTCCATGGCCAACACCATCGACCTCCTACCCACAATCCTCCAACTCTCCGACGTCGCCGACTTCAACGCCAATCCGCCCAGCGAAGTCGGCGACGAAATCGCACCAGCCGGACCTCGACTAAATCACGATGCCGGCTCGAATTGGATAACATCCGAAACCCTCCGACGCATCCAAGGCCGACCACTACCAACCGCAACCGATTCACCCCCGCGCTCCGCTGCCTTCAGCGAATACGGCACCGGCGGCACCGCACTCACCGATGAAGACCTACACCAACTAATGGAGAGAGGCTTCGAAGGTCGAGAGCTCCTCATGGAAACCCTCTGGATCCGAGAAGCCGAAGGCCGCCGTCGCATGGTCCGAACCAAAGACTGGAAATTCGTCACCGACCCCGGCAGCGACGACCTCGATGAACTCTACGACCTCAACGCCGATCCGTGGGAACTCACCAACGTCGCCAACGACCCCGCCAACGTATCGGTCATATCCGAAATGCGCGCACTCCTCATGGAATGGGCCACCACCACCGAGGACTACGACCCCGTGCCCCTGCCCACCACCCTCGGCCGACTCCAATACATCGCATCAGAAGGCCGGTGGTCAAAAGTCCGCGGCTGACACATAATGCCCCTCCTAGAAGTCGAAAACCTCAAAACCTACTTCTACGGCGATGACACCGTAGTCAAGGCCGTTGACGGTATCAGCTACAACATCGAAGAAGGCGAAACCGTCGCGTTAGTAGGGGAGAGCGGTTGCGGAAAATCCGTCAGTTCCCTCAGCATCCTCGGCCTCATCCCATCGCCGCCCGGCCGCATCGTCGACGGCGAAGTCCGATTCCGTGACACCGACCTCCTCCAACTTCAGCCATCAGACATGCGGAGATACCGAAGCCGCCGCATCGCCATGGTCTTCCAAGAACCCATGTCGTCACTCAACCCCGTCATCAACATCGAGACCCAGCTGACTGAAGGCATGATCACCCAACTCGGCCTCACCAACCGCCAGGCCAAAGACCGTGCCCTCGAACTCCTCGAAACCGTTGGCATCTCCGATCCCGAACGACGCCTCGCACAGTTCCCTCACGAATTCTCCGGCGGCATGAGGCAACGCGTCATGATCGCCATCGCCCTCAGCTGCGAACCCGACCTCATCATCGCCGACGAACCAACAACCTCCCTCGACGTCACCATCCAAGCACAAATCCTTGACCTCATGCAAACCCTGACCCGCGACCGCGGCATGGCCCTGCTCCTCATCACCCACAACCTCGGCGTCGTCGCACGTTACGTCGAGCGTATCAACATCATGTACGCCGGACGCATCATCGAACACGGGGCATCAACCGACATCTTCGAGAAACCATCCCACCCCTACACCGTCGGCCTCCTAAACTCCATCCCCCGCATCGACCGCGACACCCGCTCCAGCCTCGACCCCATCCCCGGCCAACCCCCAGACCTCGCCCACCTGCCCGACGGCTGCCACTTCGCCGAACGATGCCGCAACAGAATCGACCGCTGCACCCGCGAATACCCCCAAACCATCCAAGTCGAACCACGCCACACATCCACATGCTGGGTAGCCAACGAAATCTACAGCAACACCGCACAACCCTCCCCCTTGATGCCTAAGGGGGACTATGCACAACCCTCCCCCTTGATGCCCAAGGGGGAATTAAAGGGGGTTTAGGCATGGCGTTTCCCTTTGCACTCCATCGCCCATCCCCGTCATTCCCGCGCCCACTCCCGTCATTCCGGCGAAAGCCGGCGCTTCAGCGGACGGAACGTCCATCCAGAGGGGCTGGGCAGGGTTTCCCCCGCTAGCGGGGGAAATGTCCGCAGGACAAAGGGGGCCCGCAAGGCAAACCTCCAAGAATCACATCCGAAAACAGTAACCCAATGGTCGCCACCCAACAAAACATGACCGCCACCACCCCCGTCATTCCCGCCACCACCTCCATCATTCCCGCGCCTACCCCCGTCATTCCCGCGTCTACCCCCGTCATTCCCGCGCACGCGGGAACCCAGAACGCCCACCTCCCAGTCCTCATCGACGTCGAAAACCTCAGCGTCGAGTTCCCTGTCAGCTCCGGTACCCTATTCTCCCGCAACCGCGCCACACTCCACGCCGTCGACAACGTCTCCCTCAGCATCCGCAAAGGCGAGAGCCTCGGACTAGTAGGGGAGAGCGGAAGCGGTAAAACCACGCTCGGTCGCGCCATCCTCCACCTGCAAAAAGCAACTAGCGGCAGAGTACTCTTCGAAGGCCAACCCATCAACACAATGCGCGGCCGCGAACTCCGCAACCTCCGCCGACGCATGCAGATCATCTTCCAAGACCCGTACAGCTCCCTCGACCCAAGAATGTCCGCCGGCGCAATCATCGGCGAAGGCATCACCATCCACAACCTCGCATCCACCCGCGCCGACTACAACCGCCGAGTCGCCGAATTACTCGAAATGGTCGGACTCAACCCCGAAATGGCCAGACGATTCCCCCACGAATTCAGCGGCGGACAACGCCAGCGCATCGGCATTGCAAGAGCACTCGCCGTCGAACCCGACTTCATAATCTGTGACGAACCCGTCTCCGCCCTCGACGTCTCCATCCAAGCCCAAATCCTATCCCTCCTCGCAAACCTCCAATCCGAACTCGGCCTCACCTACCTCTTCGTCGCCCACGACCTCTCCGTAGTCCGCCACATCAGCGACCGCGTCGCCGTAATGTACCTCGGACGAATCGTTGAAATCGCAATCAGCGCCGACCTCTACAGCAACCCCCAACACCCCTATACCTACGCCCTCATTTCCGGCATCCCAGTCCCGGACCCCCGCATCGAAGCCCGACGCCAAAGAGTCATCCTCGGCGGCGAACCCGCCAACCCCGCCAACCCACCAACCGGCTGCCACTTCCACCCCCGCTGCCCCTTCGCCACCGACCACTGCACCACCGAAAAACCCCAACTCCACCAAACCAAAACCAACCGCCAAGTATCCTGCCACCGCTCCGAAGAACTAACCCTAGAAGGCGTCTAAATCAAGCCATCCAATCCCCCCTCCTTCAGGAGGAGGCCCCGTCCCCTTCGCGCAGCGTAAGGGGACGCGGATCCCAAAAGACCGACACAAGAACGCAGGGGATGCGCGGTGATGTGGTGCGGCCGCTCACCCGTCAACCACCGTTATCCCCGTCAACCACCGTCATCCCTGCTAACATCCGTCATTCCCGCGCACGCGGGAATCCAGCAACAACCGTCATTCTCACCAACCACCGTCACTCCCGCCAACCACCACCATTCCCGTCATCCCCGCCAACCACCGTCATCCCTGCTAACATCCGTCATTCCTGCGCACGCGGGAATCCAGCAACAACCGTCATTCTCACCAACCACCGTCATCCCCGCCGACAACCGTCATTCCCGCGCACGCGGGAATCCAGAGGGGCCGGGCAACGGAGTGCAAAGCGCAGGAGACGCTCCCAACATTCCCTCCCTTTCCAAGAGGAGATAGAGGACGCTCCCAACATTCCCTCCCCTTTCCAAGGGGAGATACAGAGGGGTTCCGCAGGCGATGCCCACGAATAACCGCCATCAACGTAGCGCCAACGCCTTGTGCCTGCCCGCAGAAGCGCGAAGAACACACCGTAAAATCGACACAGGAAGGTTCTGACACATGGCAACCACCACAACGTCCCCCACAGAACACCGCTAAGTCGCCCTCGATTTCCTCACCGCTTCCGACGAGGAATTCGAACGCGGCGACATCCTGCAAGGCGCAGAAAAGCTGTGGGGCGCGGCAGCCCACGCCGTAATGGCGGCAGCACAGCAACGAGAATGGCCCCACGAGAGCCATCGTTCTCTGAAAAACGCCGCGATCAAACTGGCAGCAGAAGCGGAAGACCCCTCGATCGAACACCTATTCTTAGCCGCCGAAAAATTCCACCGACACTTCTACCACGACTCCATGGAAGACTGGGAACGCGAATCCGACCGCCCCCTAGTCCACGATTTTGTGCGACGAGTCTTGGCGCTGAGCTAGGACGTGGCCCTAAGCTCGCTTCAGCATCAGCAAACTGCCGAGCGCGGTGGGTATCCCCCCAAACAGCAATCTCGCCCAGCTAAAGTCGCCGATCCAAGCGGAAACGACGATTAGCAACCCTGCAACAAAGACAAATAGTCCCATCCAGAGTGCGGTAAGGTCTTGACGCATGATATCGCTCCTTACCCCCTAAATTCCAGAATTCCGAGAAGGACGCTCACCAGAGCAACAAGAAAAACCGCAAGTTGCCATTTGAGGTTCGCTAGATCCTCCTTGGTCGCGTAATGACGAAGCTCTTCTCTCAACTCGGAACGCGTGATCGGATGTTCACTGGTCGCCATTTTTCGTCTCTTGCGCTTAGTAAGTGTCTGAAAACAGTTCAGCTAGTGCTTGCCGACTATTTTACACGTCTAGGCGTGCGATCTATTTTGTTTCTTCCCCTTCGGGGTCTGTGCATAACCTCCGTCATTCCCGCGCACGCGGGAATGACGGAGGGGCCGGGCAACGGAGTACAAAGCGCAGGGAACGCTCCCAACATTCCCTCCCCTTATCCAAGGGGAGATACAGAGGGGTTCCGCAAGCGATGCCCGCGAACAGCCGCCATCAACGTAGCGCCAGCGCCTTGTGCCTGCCCCCGCCACCATCGCACACCACCCACCCCAATCACTCCACCTCATCCGCATACCGGTTGTAACCCAACCCACCAACCACCGTCATCCCCGCTAACATCCGTCATTCCCGTCAACTCCCGTCACTCCCGTCAACCACCATCATTCCCGCCAACCACCGTCATCCCCGCCGACAACCGTCATTCCCGCGCACGCGGGAATCCAGAGGGGCCGGGCAACGGAGTGCAAAGCGCCGGGAACGCTCCCAACATTCCCTCCCCTTTCCAAGGGGAGATACAGAGGGGTTCCGCAGGCGATGCCCACGAATAACCGCCATCAACGTAGGGGCAGCGCCTTGTGCCTGCCCGCAGAAGTGCGAAGAACACCCCGTAAAATCAACACAGGAAGGTTCTGACAAATGGCAACCATCACAACGTCCCCCACAGAACACCGCCAAACCGCCCTCGATTTCCTCGCGGCTTCCGACGAGGAGTTCGAACGTGGCGACGTGTCGCAAGGCGCAGAAAAGCTATGGGGCGTAGCAACCCACTCGATCATGTCCATCGCGCAGCAGCGAGAATGGCCCCACGAGAGCCACCGCTCCCTCAAAAACGCGGTTGTCCGTCTCGCCGAAGAACGCGGCGATCCTCTGATTCGCTCGAACTTCGGAATCGCTGAGAAATTCCACCGACACTTCTACCACGACTCCATGGAAGAATGGGAACGCGAGCCGGACCGCCCCCTAGTCCACGATCTCGTTCGCAGAGTGTTGGCGCTAAGTTAGAACGTGAAGACTAGCACCCAACAAACACTTGATCACAGTCATCACGCACGGAAAACCAACCACCGGCTGCTCAACCTCGTCTTGTGTCCGGGTGTTTACTGATTAGGGTCTCACGAAGTCCAACACGTTCTCAACATAGCCTTCGAGCTCTGAGGAGTTGATCGATTCGGATTGCCAAGCCGGATTCGTATCGTGATGGAATTTATGCGCGTACTCAAGAATGTCCATCAATTCCCGCAATCTTGCTTGGTCGAGTATCTGCGAAGTATGACCGAAGCGTTGCCTACACTTATCGACAAACCCACCCCCAAGTGAAGAACCGGCAGGAAATTCGTACGGACACACGGTGCGGAAGTAACCTTCCAAATGAAGGCGCAAGTCTCGTGCAACCTCCCGCTCGTTACCAGCGCCGTTATCCAAGTAGTCACGGAACGCTCGGTGCCGTCGATCATGTTCGGTGAACGCGTCGGCGGATATGTCCCACGGCACTAGGCTCGAATCATCGTTCGTTTTAGTGATTTCCAAAGCGACCGTCTCAGATCGATCGGCACCTTCCCATATGTCGCACAAGAAGCGTTTGTCATGTGATAACACGATTACTTGACGCGCACGGGACATCAATCGCCTTGTCTCTTGGGCGGTTCTCAATGAACGATGGTCGTCGAGACTCGATTTGGGATCGTCAAGGACAACAACGGTATCTCCAAGATTTTGGTCTCCATCAAGCGCCGAAAAGTAAAGAGCTAGTGCCAGAGTGTTACGGTCACCTGCGCTTAGGGTATTTCGGAACGACGGTTCGCCGGCAACAGTGACGTTTCGGGCCACTTCCACCGGTATGTCATTGATCACCAAGTTGTACTTACAGTCTGATCCGCTTCTAGTGTTGCGTGGTTGTAAACTATCGATTCGATAGCCAGCGTTAAACCTTTCAAGATACTCATTTACCCCTTCCTGTAAATTCGGAAATACATTATTTCGATAATCAGTCAATGCCGTTCGCGTTCTGTCACGGCAGAGTTGAGTTCGAGATTTGGATCGTTTCTCAGCCAGATAATCGGCACATAAATCCGTGATTTCTGCAGAATGTCGCTCCTTCGTCGCTCGAAGCCGATTTAACTCGGCTTCAATCTTGGTTATGTCGACCGTATCCAGCCCTTCTCGGAATTTGTTGATTTCATCATTCCACGTGGTGATTTTTCCGTTAATGTCGGCGATCTCGTTGCGATGCTGTTCGTACTTTTCGAGCTTTAGTTGTGCGCCTTTGTTAAGTTCCCGTTCGTCCAACGGGGATGACTGCTTCTCTGTCAGCGCGTCCGTCAATGCTTGGACAGAAGATTGCCATGCATCTATGATGGCCTCAGTGTCGATCGAGACCGACTCTAATTGAAGGAACGGTGACCATTTGGCCTGTGTTTGCTCCATCACGCGAACCGAACGTTCAAACGTTGTTTGTTGCCCCGTCGCATGCTCGCGTTCGATCGAGCCGATTTCCCGCGATATAGACTCTTTCAGCTCGCGATATTCCTGACCAAAATAAGCGCGATAGTGCGCCATGAGATCCGACAAATTCAGGTTCTGACCGCAGAACGGGCACCTATCGCCAGATGTCTCCACATGCTTCATTCCTTCTGCGACCCAAGCTTCACCACCTTCATTTAGCGAATTAACGTGAGTTTGCACCCGCTCTTCGGCAGATCGGTCAAGGTCCGAGAGACCAGTGGACAATATTTTCTGGAATTTTGCAACATCAATACCTGGCAGTCGAAGATTCTGAAAAACTGACAACCTGCTAATCTCATCTTGACTTTGCGCAGCTGCCAAAGTTCGTTCTACTGCCGCTATTTTCGCGTTGATCTCGGGAATCTGAGCCAATGCGCAGAACTCATCCACTTCCAGCCCATAGAGCGATGACCCTGGAATCTTGTTCGCTCTCCTTGCCAACTCGCGATTGTGTTCCTCAACGCGGTCCACCAAGGTTTGATGTTGCTTGTTTAAGGCTACACCTTGTTCACCAAGGATGAGCTGATGAAGATTCTTTCTGTGTTGGGAATCGACATCGAGCCCCGAGTAAACATTCTCGTTGACAAACGAGTCATCGAAGATTCGTAGGTGTGGGACTTGTTCCGTCCAAGAACCGTCCTTGAACTGCACATCAGATCCAAAATCATCGTGAACAATCACTATGTGCGGGGGATGGTTACTACCTAATCTTCGCCGTTCGAGTATCAAATCCGGATTTCCGGTAGCCAGTGAACGCAAGATGGTAGTCAAAGTGGTCTTGCCTCGACCATTCTCGGCGTAAATCAGCACCAGAGGTTTGAGATCGATTTGACCAGCCGCGGCAGCCGAGAAAAAAGAGCCTGTATTTCTCAGGAGCTTGATGCGTTTAATCACTCAGGTATCCTTACATTTGAATCGGTCTGAGGCAAGAACGGCATCAAACCTGCAACCAACCGCGGCAACGTTGCATCCCTGTTTGGCGCCGACAATCGAGCTTCGTTGCCGCCGCCGATGCCGCCATCGCGAGGGTGTATTTGTGGGCGCGGTACGAAAGCATCAACTCGCATACTCCCTAACCAACCGCGCCCGCAAATACTCCATCGGACGATCCCCTTTCAACGAGTTGCAGTGCCCACAAAGCAGCTGCAAATTATCAAGATGGTTCGTCCCACCCTTCGACCGTGCGATGATGTGATCCACCGTCAGATGCTGCGGCAAGAAATGCGTCCCACAACCATTACAGTTCCCACCCTGCGTCCCGTAAAGCACCACCTTCGACTCGCTCAACGGCGGCGGCGGTTCACGATCCGTGCGCTTCGGAATATCCGACCGCGCAATCGCCTGAATCCCGCCCATCAACCCAAGCTCATTCCGAGCCCGCTGCTCCACCAGCTTCACCGCTAACTCCGAAAGATCGATCCCGATCCATTGCCTATCCAACCGCTCAGCCGCGATGCAAGTCGTCGCACAACCGCAAAACGGGTCTAGCACCACATCGCCTTCGTTCGAACTGGCTTTGATGATGCGATCCAACAAAGCGAGTGGCTTCTGAGTCGGGTATCCGGTTCGTTCTTTGGCTTGCGAGTTGATCGACGAAATGTCGACCCACATGTTGTGAACTGCTTGACCTTCCTGTTCGTCCAGGTACCGTTTGAGTCGAGGCACCCTGCTTTTGGTGTAAATCCTGCCTTCGCGTTCCAATGCGCGCATATTTTCTTCGGTGTAACGCCAAGCTTTCGTAACGCCGTGAAACTCATAGACGGGCCCACGACCTCCCGGAGGGTTGAGATTGTCTAGCTGAAACCGCCGTCCATCTTTATCCACTTGCCTAAACTTGCTGTCGATGTACTCCTTCGAGTAAGGAGTTCTCTGGCGGTTGAAGACGTACTTGTCGGTCTTCGCGTAGAAAAGTAGCGAGTCCGATACTTTGCCGAACCGTCTCGCATCAGCGTGAAAGTTGAAGCGCTTCCAGATAATCTCATTTCGGAAATTATCCCTGCCAAACACCGCGTCCATGAGCGCCTTCAGATAGTGCGATGCTGTGCCGTCGCAATGCAGGTAAACGCTCCCCGTCGGCTTGAGTATCCGCCTCATCTCCAGCAGCCGCACCGCCATCATGATCAGATACGACTTCATCCCGCTCCCATGGCTGTGCTCACTCGCATCGATCACCTTGTAAAGCGCCAGATCCGTCTCCGCAATCTCGTTGTGCCAAGCCTCATCCACATCCGTCAAGTCCCAAGTGTCCTTGAACGCCGCACCCGCCGCCTCGCTCCCAATCGGCGCGGCATAGTCTCGGTTCGAGTTGAACGGCGGATCGAGATAGATCAGATCCACACACCCATCATTCATCCCCCGCATCACATCGAGGTTATCTCCCTCGAAGATGCTCCGGTTTGGGATGTTGCAAAAAACACCCGCCTGCGCCGTTGTCGTCATGACAACCAGTGTACGCCCCAATCCCCGGCCGCAACACCAACCCACAACACCCATCCTTAAAATCCTTCCCAATCCTTCGCATCCTAGTTCAAAACAACTTGGCAACCACAACTGAATAATGAAGTACGGCAACGGGCGGCACACCATCGCAGCAACAACCCGCTCCCACAACCCCCATCATTCCCATCCTTCCCATCCTCCTCATCATAGTTCAAACATGCTAAAATCAACCCATGCCCAAGAACCCAACACACAACCCCCCGAAACTCAACCACAACCAAATCCGCAAAACCCAAAACGACCCCGTCTGGTTCGCCAAAAACATCCTCGCAGCCAACCCCTGGAAAAAACAACGCGAAATCCTCAACGCCCTCACCCAGCACGACTACATCGCCGTCCGATCATGCAACGGAGCCGGTAAATCATACGCCGCCGCAATCGCAACCATATGGTGGCTAATGGCACACCAAGACGCCATCGTCATCACCACCGCTCCATCCGAACGACAAGTCAGACAGATCCTATGGCGCGAAATCAGGTCCCTCTACCTCCGCAACGTAGACACCATCCAAGGCAAAATCACCCAGACGCGACTCGACATCTCTCCACGCCGATTCGCCATCGGCTTCACCGCTAGCTCCGAGGTCCGATTCCAAGGATTCCACAGCCCAAACCTACTCGCAATCGTCGACGAAGCATCAGGCGTCAAAGAAGAAATTTACGACGCCGTCCTCAGCTGTCTCACCTCAAGCAACTCAAAACTCCTCCTCATCGGCAATCCCACAAACCTCGCCGGCACCTTCTACGACGCATTCCACGACAAGCACGACCTCTGGCACCAAATCCACATCTCCGCCCACGAAACACCCGCATTCCAACAAAACTCCACCGACCACGACTTCCTCGCCAACGCCGCATGGCATCCCCTCACAACAACCGACGAAGAACCAAACGGCATCGCCACCCCCGAATGGGCCCAAAACATCGCCAACCACCACGGCCAAAAATCCAACACATACCAAGTCCGAGTCCTTGGACAATTCCCCCAACCAACCCCAGCGAAAAGACGAAAATCTGGTTTTCCCCCGCTCGCGGGGGAAATGTCCGCAGGACAAAGGGGGCCCAAACAACCATCCAGCCCGCCCCCCGAAGCCACCCTAACCATCGCCCAAAGAAACCGAATTCGCCGCCGTCGAATACGCTCCCAAATCTTGTAGCACACGTCAGTCCCGAAAAATTCGCGACGAATTGCCACAAACATGCCAATACATGTGTGCAATTAAGAATTGAAGACTTCAGGCAGAGCCGTGCTGACGAGTGCGGACACCAATCTAGCCGTTGGACGGCAGGGAGTAAGCGTTAGATCGTGAAAGCGCAACACATAAAAAGCGAGTACACGGGGTCCTGAGAAGGTAACCCGGATTCGCGTGTTCGTGGAAGCCATCTCTGGCGACGCCCCTCAACCGAGTTAGAGCCGGTTGCAACGTTCAGCGGTTCCGTTCGAAGCGATCGATGTAACAAGTCCCGGTCGCCGAGGGCTAATGCACCCTCGGCAACACGAGCCAGCGAGACATTCAACCTATGTCTAGCCAAGGGCCGGGTAAGCGGTCGTGAATTCGGCAGACGTCGGACCCTTGTCGCCAACGGGTCGCGGCTACGGCACGAGGATGTGCAAAACTACCCGATGGGAAGCGACCGAGCTCAAACTCCAGGCCGCAACCCGGGCCCACGGTCTGGCAACGTGGGCAGTGACCGGACGAGGGAAGCTAGCAGTCCAACATCTCGCACAAAGCGGCAACGCCTGATGGATTGGCACCTCACGCGAAAGGTGTCAATCCCCTTCAACGGCAAAAACAAAACCACTGCCCCCAACCACTAAACCCGGGCAGCCCATAACAACCAAACCAACGGAAATCACTTCCGTCACTTAAACACGCATCCTCGCCTTCGGGTTCTGTGCACAACTACCGTCATTCCGGCGAAAGCCGGCGCTTCAGCGGGCGGAACGCCCATCCAGAGGGGCCGGGCATCGGCGCACACGCCTAAGACCAGCGCTCCAAACTGTCCTTCGGGCGTTATTGCAAACGTCCCCTTCGCGCAGCGTAAGGGGACGCGAAAGAGCGAAGCGACTTTCGCAGGGGATGCCCGGGGCGAGGGGCGGAAGGCAACATCCCCACCTACCTCGATCGAACAACCTACCCCAACTGCCGCAACCGCGGATCCAACCGATCCCTCAACCAATCCCCAAAGAAGTTCAACGCCATCACCGTCAAAAACAGCGCCGTCCCCGGTATCACCGAAGTCCACCAAGCCGTCTGCAAATAGTCCCGTCCCTCCGCAACCATGTTCCCCCACGACGGCGTCGGCGCCGGAATGCCCGCACCCAAGAAACTCAACGTAGCTTCGTAAAGGATGAGATTGCCGACGCTCAACGAAGAGATTACGGTGATGGTGCCGATCGTACCGGGAAAAATATGGCGAAACAAGATCCGTGTGGTCGACGCACCCGAAATCCTCGCAAAAGCAACAAAATTACTCTCCTTAAGCACCAATACGTCAGCTCTCACGTTGCGCGGGAACGAAACCCAAGCTACCAAGATCATCAAAACCATGATCGTGCTGAAACTCGCGCCAAAAATTATCGCCGCGACCAATGCAAGCAACAAGAAGGGGAAACCCATCCAAATATCCACGATTCGCATAATGATCTCGTCCACGAAACCACCGGCGTACCCAGCCCACAAACCAAGCCCGGTTCCTATCAACATGCCCGCGGAAAGCGCCACCGCCATGACGGAAAGCGAAACTCTTGCTCCATGTATGACCCGACTGAGCACGTCTCGACCAACATGGTCGCCGCCGAAAAGATACGGGCTGTCGTCTTGGTACAACGGACGGGCATTGCGATCGGGCAACGACTGATCGATCGGATCGTTCGGCGCGATCCATTCAGCACCTAATCCCAGAGTCACCAAAATGGCGATCAAAATCACCGGCAGGATCGGCCACCGTCGCAGAATGTACCACAACGTCAACCGTTGTCGTTGCGTCGGCGCAGACTGTACCGCCACACCAGCCGTTTGCTCGACATTCATCTAGTCGTACCTGATCACCGGGTTCAAAACCCCGTACAACATATCGGCCAAGAAATTCGTCGCAACGAATATCGCAGTGAACACCAAAACCGTGCTCGTCAACGTCGGGAAATCGTTGTTCCACACCGCATCAGTCATCAATTGCCCCACACCTGGCCAAGCGAAGATCCGCTCAACAACCACCGCTCCAGTTACGAAACTGGCCAAAACGATCGCCGATGTCGTCAACGGTTGGAGGATAGCGTTACGAAACGCGTGTTTCCAGATGACAATGTTGTAGTTCGTGCCCTTAGCCCTAGCCAGCGTTACGTACTCCGAATCCAATACCTCAAGCATCGCCGACCGCGTCAACCTCAACAACGCCGCCGCAGGTCCCCAACCAAGCGCAAAAGCCGGCATTACCAAATACTTGAACTTCGCCCACGTCCAAAACGGCACGTCATCCGGACCAGCAGTCCCCACCGGCAACCAATCCAACGTCACCGCAAACAACAGGATCGCCATGATGCAAACCCAGAATATCGGTGCCGCCTGACCCACCAATGCGATCGTACGACTGACGTAATCCGACAGCGAACCCCGTTTGACCGCCGAGATCACGCCCAGCGGTACTCCCATCAAAATCGCCAGAATGAACGAAGCAACTGCCAGCTGCATCGTCGGCGCTGCGCGTTCCCAAATCAATTTCCGAACCGACGTCTCCGATACGATCGTCTCGCCAAAGTCACCGGTCAACACCCTGCCCAACCAAACGAGATATTGCACCACCAGTGGCTTGTCGAGTCCCAGTTTCTGACTCAGTTGCTCAACCCGCTCCGGGCTCATCCCATACCCGCCCGGCTTCGCAAACAGGAGCAACGGATCACCCGCCATCCGCGAAAGACCGAACACGAACATCGTCGCCGCGAGCAAAGTAATAATCGCGAAGATGAGTTTCCTAATCAGATAGCGACGCATGTTGAACCCATTATCGTCTCAACTAGACGACCATGTAACAAGAATCTGAAACCTCCCGCAGGCCATATCTTCCGACCTGCGGGAGGTAACAGCGGTTCCTTATTTCAGGACGATGTTTTCAGGCGAGTTGTAGCCGCCACCAATATGCATCGGCCACTCCGCAATGTAGTTCGGATTCGCGTAGTAAGCCTGCGGTACCGTCACGTAACCCGGGAACAAAGCCCAGTTGTGCATGTACGCAAGATACTCCTTGTTGATCCGAATGCGTTCACTGCGGTCCGGTTCCGAAGCCGCTGCCTCGTACCACGCCAAGATGTCAGGCGATTCGAAACCGCAACTGAATCCTCCGCGCGTCAAAGTCGTCTGCACAAGACCCTTAGGCCAGTCGAACGGGTAAGCCTCTTGTCCGTCGTCACAAGACGTCAACATCGGCACCACGGTCGACCTGCTAACCAGTCCAGGCCGGAACACGCCATACGCGTACTTGAGCACCTTGACATTGATCCCAACGTCCGTCCAGAAACCAGCGATCGCATCGCCGATCTCGCCTGCGGGTCCTTCACCACCGCCAAGCTCCGGACCTACGAACAGCGGCATCTCAAACCGGACACCGTCATCGTTCGCTGGATAACCCGCCTGGTCGAGCATGCTGTTCGCCGTATCGACATCGTAAGGGTACTCATACTGCGAATCCCAGTTCGGGTTGAATGTGCTGAAGTAAGTCACGTGCACAGGATTGCCAACCCCGCCCAGTACGTGCTCGACGATCGCCTCGCGATCAACCGAACGCGCTAGAGCCTGCCGGACCAACCGAGCTTGCTCCATGTCATCAATCCCCGGAGGGTTGTCCCCATCATCGGGTTGGTGCGGGTTACCGACCCATTGGATCGGCCGAACGAAGACGCCGTGAGACGGGAAGTCAATCGCCTCACCCGTAAGCGCATTCGTGGTCTCCCACAAGTTGCCCGGGAACATCACACCTTCCTGGATACCAGCGCCAGCGCCGACTTCCAAGAATCCAGACTGCTTCATCCGAGCCAGATCCTTCGGGTCGATGAACGAAACATCAGACTCACCGTTCTGCAGCAGAGCCACGCGAGTGAACTCTTCCGGAACCGCCAAAACCTTGAACGAGTCGATGCTGGCATTCTTCCGCCAGTGGTCGCCGTCAATCTTCTCAAGCGTGACGCTCGTGCCAGATTTGAAGTCGGCCACGCGGAATGGACCGGTTCCGATGAAGTTGTCTTTCAACCACTCTCTGCCGTTTTCGTCAAAGGCACGCTTGGATGTCGCCATGCTGGTCAATCCACCCGATGCCTCTTGGTTCAAGAAGTTGCTTGCCCAACGAACATCGAAGTTGTTGAATTGGCCTACGATCGTGTAGTCATCAATCGCTTCAATCGGCGTGTCGCCGAACAGAGCAGTAAAGTTTGCAGCACTTGCGGCGATCGACTCAGGGTTGATGGCCGGGTTTGTGCGGTTTATCACCCACGCCATGTCTTCCGCCTTCAACTCACCCCAACCATCGTGCAGTTGCACGCCTTGCTTGATGGTGATAGTTACGGAACTCAAGTCGTCTGCCAAATCCCACGTGTCTGCCAACATCTCAACGTCCCAGTCGGCCGCGCCGGGGGTGAACAGGTGTTCGCCTGCTCCCCAGCGGTCAGCTTGAAGTGGTGCGTCTGGCAAACTGCCACCGTTGCCGCTGATGCTACCCAACGCAGAACCAACGTCTGCGAAGATCACATGGCCTGGCTGACTCTTGGATTGCGGCAAGTCGATCAGGTCGATCGTCTCCTCCATCATCGCCTCGGGGGTTGCCGTCACAACGACTTGCACTTCCTTCTCTACCTCAACTTTCTCAACCACCACGACCTCAACCGGCACTTCCTTCTCTACGACGACGGTCTGCACGACGGTTTGACCGGCAACATCAACTTCACGTTCGACGACGACAGTTTGGATCACGGTCTCACCGGCGACCTCAACTTCCTTCTCAACCACAACGGTCTGGACCACGGTCTCACCGGCAACCTGAACCTCCTTCTCCACAACCACGGTCTGAATCACCGTTTCTCCAGGTACTTGCTCAACGACCACGACGGTTTGGACAACGGTTTCGGTCCCACCGCACGAAATCGCGAAGACCGCGACCGCCGCTATGATCGAAAGCAAAGCGGCAGTAACGGCCTTTCGTTTGGGTACTAATGTCGGAATCTGCATTGGCTACACTCCAGTGTGCTCAATTTTCTCTTTGTCGCTTGATACTAAGCGGGCAGGGCGGGCAAGTTTCGCGAACGAATCACCACCTTCCGGCGACACGGTTTGCGACAACCATACACCCGAATCGTCACGAGTGCGCATAGTGTTTGCGCGATTCGTCAAAATCGAAAGTTTCGTTTCGTGTCGATATTACAGCTGTCGCAACGTCGGATCGACCCGATCGCGGAACCAGTCGCCAAGGAAGTTGCCTGACATCACTACCATCGCGATCACCAAACCCGGGAACAACGAAGTCCACCAAGCGGCATCGATGTATTGACGTTCCTCACTGATCATCCGTCCCCAAGATGGCTCGGGCGGTGGGATACCGGCGCCTAAGAAGCTAAGCGCCGCCTCCGTAAGGATGATATTGCCCGTTCCTAACGTGGCAGTCACGATCACGATGTTGACGACACCAGGGAGTATGTGTCGGATCATGATCCGGGTGTTCGAAGCACCAGCGACGCGCGCAAGTGACACGTATTCTCGGCTTTTAAGCGACAGCGTTTCCGCTCTCACCAACCGGACGGCGCCCGGCCACGAAATCATCGCTAAAACACCGATCAGAGTCCAAAGGCCCTGTCCTAAAACCAAGACGACGACCAAGATGATCAGTAGACCCGGAAGGATGTTCCACGCGTCAACGATCCGCATCACGACATCATCTACGATACCGCCAAAATAACCCGACACCAGACCGATCGTTGTTCCTACGATGATGCCTGTGCCCACTGCCGCGACTACCACTAGAACGGTGACGCGCGCCCCTGCGATGATCTTGCTCAGGATGTCGCGCCCCAAAGCATCGGTACCGAGGAAATAAGAGATAGAAGCATCTTCATGATCCATCCAAAACGGCGGCGTATGTCGAACTCTAAGATCCGCTCGTTCCGGATTGTGCGGTAAAATCCACTGCTCCGCGACTGCTGTGAAGAGGAGGACCGCGATGATTAATGCCGGTATAACCGGATAACGACGCAGGACTCCAAACACCGACGGACGTCGCGTTTGGGCAGTTGTTGCGCCAAGGACCTGACTATCAGTCCCTCTATCTGTTACCGCAGTATTGATACCGGTTCTCCTAGTTGTATTTGATGCGTGGATCCAACACAGCGTAGATGATATCCAGCGAGAGAATCATGACCACGAACGCCAAACCGTAAATGATCGTCAGTCCGGCCAGCAACGGGTAATCCGTTGCCCACAACGCATCGATCGCGAGCCGCCCGAGCCCCGGCCACGCGAACACCGACTCGATGATGATCGTGCCATTGAGCAATCCGAACAACACGAAGACCGACAATGTTAGAGGCGGAATGATCGCGTTCCTGAAGGCGTGTTTCCAGCGTACCGGCGCCTGCGCGACACCCTTCGCACGAGCGAATTTGATGAACTCGGAATCCAATATCTCCAACATCGCGGTACGAGTGATACGAAGATACGAAGCCGCCGGGAACCATGCGAGAGTCACCGCGGGCAACACAAAGTTCCTGATCGCGATTCCCTCACCTTTGGTTCCGCTCGGTAACCATCCAAGGTTGACCGCGAACACGAAGATCAACACCAACGCCAACCAGAATATCGGCACTGACTGCCCGAACAGGGCGAAACCACGGAATATGTAGTCGAGCGTATTTCCCCTATTAGTCGCGGAAAACACTCCAAGAGGGACGCCGACGAAAGTACCCAACAACCACGCGACGATACCCAGTTGAATCGTGTTCGGAGCTTTTTCTCTGATGATGTCCAAAACTCGACGTTGTGTCGTCACGCTATCGCCGAAATCGCCGGTCAAGATGTCGCGCATCCAGAGCGCGAACTGTATCGGCACCGGCTTGTCGAGATTCAACCTCCGACCCCACTCTTCCCAGACCGCGGGGTCTATACCCAAAGAGTCTTCACCGATGAAGAAATACCTCGGATCGCCCTTCACACGCGAAAGTGAAAACACGATCAACATCGCGAGCATTAGGGCGATGATCCCTAGGAGCACACGTCTGGCGATGAATTGTCCCATGGTTCGGTGAGTCGTCCGCTGTTGGTCTTATCGACGTTAACAGCAAAAGAGCCTAACCTGCTTGGCAACAAGCTAGGCTCTTCCGTTATTCGGGCTTTTCACCCTACTTGATGATTATGTCCTCAAGCGGGTAGATCATGTTGACCGGCGCGGTGTGCATCGCGGCCTTCTTGGGAGTCCAACTGATGGCGTCACCGTTGTAGATCGTGTAGACAGGGAATTCGACTGTTGCCGGGTCCCAGTGCCAGAACGCTTCGTGGTTTCCGAATTGGACCGCCATCTCGTTGCGCTTCTGGATGTCCTCTTCGCCTAGCATGTCGCCGTAGATCCGTTGGTAGAACGGAATACCACCGCTCCACATAATGCCACCGGCGAACCACGCTTGCGCTTCACGACCTTTGGCGAAGTGGGCAGGCATTCCACCCTGTTCTCCGTCGTGCACCAAGTGGATGAACGACCGGTCGACGAACGTCGGGTGCCAGGTCGTGAACGGGCCGAGGTGGAATTCGACGTCGATGTTCAACGTGTCTTTCCACATCGAAGCGATCGCCTGATGTGCTTCGCTTGGTTCGTTACCAGCCCACCATCCGATCGTGAAGCCGTCAACGCCGGCTTCCGACATCAACGCTTGCGCGCCATCAGGATCGTAGTCGACACACCACGCATCGTCGTGGAGAGTGTCGTTGGCTGAGATCGCCCAGTTGCAACCTGGCCAGGCGAGGCCGTCGTAGATGCCGTCTGCCAATGCCTGTTTGTCGATAGCCTTCGCCATCGCCCAACGGACTTTACGCGCGTTTTCCATCTCTGGACAGATGCTGGACGGGTCTGAAGGGACCTCTTCTAGAAGAACATCCCAGTCACAATCTGAACCGGGGAGGTCGTAGAAGCTGACCCAAGGGAACTCCTCAGGGTTCTTCTTCGCCTCATCGTAGCCCGGATTTTCGAGCGTCTCGCCAGTCTTCGGGTTCGTCCGCTCCAAGAAGTTCGGGTTCATCCCGGCGTGCAGGATCACCGTCTGGAGCAACCGCCTTACGCCGCCGGCATCTTCCAGTCGAGGAGTGTTCGGGAGCGATACGTGGGTTATCATCGCTTCGCCGCTCTCAAACATCGCGATCCTAGAAGCTTCTTCAGGGACCTCGATTATCCGGGCCGACGCGATGTGTGCGGCCTGGTTGTAGTGCTCGGGGAGAGCATCGAGGATGATCTTGTCGTTGTCCAACCACTCTCGGATCTCAAACGGACCGGTGCCGACGAAGACGTCTCGCATGCCTTCCGGGCCGAGCTCGTCGTAGATCTTCTTACTGCTGATGCTGTAAGCGTCTCGGAGGTTCGAGAACAGCCAACCTGGAAGCCGGCTGTCATACTTGATGATCTCCATTACTGCGGTGTACTTGTCGACCGCAACCGTCTCGCCGTAGCAGCAGGTCAAGTCTCCCCCGACGTCGTGCAACGTCTCGGGGTTCACGTTTGGATTCACTGTGTTAGTGCTCCACGCGAAATCTTCAGCGTCAACTTCGCCCCACCCTTTGTGGAACTGGATTCCCGGTCGGACGTGCCACGTGAAGCTCTGGTAGTCCGAAGCAAGCTCCCATCTTTCGGCAACGGCCGGGATAACCCTGCCGTCTGCGGACCATTGAACCGGCGTATCCCAGACGCTGTAGTAGTACTGCTCGTTCGAACAGGTAGGTACGCAAAGCTCCGGTGTGCCGACTGGCAAACCGACGGTTTGCAGAGCGGCAACCAATGTGCCGGACTGTTCACCCGGCATCATCATCGCGTCGGACTTCTCAGCCGTCGCCGTTACGACGACCTCGACTTCCTTCTCGACGACCTTTTCAACCTCAACTTGCTTCTCGACCTCGACGACTTTCTCGACCTCGACGATCACGGTTTCTTTCACGACGCGCGTGACTTCTACTTCTGTCTCCCCACACGCGCCAGCGAATATCGCAACGGCGGCGCCGATGGCCAACAACATTGCTGCCACCGATCTGCGCTTTGATAATTCAGGAATCGATTTCATTTTCGACACTCCGGTATTCTTGTCTTCCGATACGTTGCCGGGCCCTCATCATTTCATCGAGACCGATTCCCGCGCACGGGAACGACCTCCCAGAAATAGGGCGTGAAAGTACCTTACACCGAATCGCCAAGCGTGCGCGACCTGTTTGCGCGATTCGTGAAAACTCGAAGTATTTGTGTCGAATAAGCTTTACACGAACCGCGAATGGTGCGCCAAGTCATCAATTGGCAGGAACTTCGATGCGCGTCCGGGCAGCCCGTT
Organism: Dehalococcoidia bacterium; assembly: GCA_965232825.1. Taxonomy (GTDB): domain Bacteria; phylum Chloroflexota; class Dehalococcoidia; order Lucifugimonadales; family Lucifugimonadaceae; genus Bin127. The sequence continues at coordinate 2,745,615 of OZ247429.1, forward strand.
TGACTACCGATGCAATCAATCCTCAGAAGCGGTTACCATTGCCTTCGTATCTAAAGCTCGATTGACACTAGAGGGAGACCATGTCAAATCTTCGCTTCGGCGCCTTTCTAGCGCCCCACCATCCCATCGGCGAAAACCCGCTCCTTCAGTTTCAGAGCAACCTAGAGTTCGTCCAACTTCTCGATCATCTCGGATACGACGAGTTCTGGTGCGGAGAACATCACTCCACAGGCTGGGAGATGATCGCCTCTCCCGAGATGTTCCTTGCTGCCGTCGCTGAACGAACCCACCGCATCATGCTCGGCACCGGCGTGGTGTCCCTCCCGTACCATCACCCCTTCATGGTCGCCCAGCGAATGGTCCAACTCGACTACCAATCACGCGGTCGAGCCATATTCGGTTCAGGGCCTGGCGCACTGCCATCCGACGCCCACACTCTCGGCTTCGACCCAATGCTCCTGCGCGACCGACAAGACGAAGCGATGGGAGTGATCCGAAAACTATTCGAAGGAAAAGAGCGTGTGACCTACGAATCCGACTGGTTCACACTTCGAGACGCCAAACTCCAACTCCGACCGCTCCAAGAAGACATGGAGTTCGCCGTTGCCTCAATGGTGAGCCCCTCCGGAATGACCCTAGCTGGAAAACACCGAGCTGGAGTCCTATCTATCGGCTCAATGACGCGTGCCGGTATGCGTTCCCTACCTACCCAGTGGAGTTTCGCCGAGGAAGCCGCGGCTAAACACGGAAATACCGTCGACCGAAAAAATTGGCGGATCGTCATGAGTTGGCACATCGCTGAAACCCGCAAAGAAGCCCGCGAGCAAGCTAAGGAAGGCCTCCTCGTTCATAACAACCTCTACACGGTCGGTACTCTCGCCGCTGGTGATGGCCCCATCTACGAAACGCCCGACGAGGCCGTCGACGATGTCGCGTTCTCAGACGAAAGCACCGCCGTCATCGGCACACCCGACGATCTAGTCGCCAAGATCCGAGACATGAAGGAAGTAACTGGCGGTTTCGGCTGCGTCATCGGTTTCTACCACGACTGGGCAAACCGCGAAAACACTCTCAGAAGCTGGGATTTGGTCGCCCGTTACGTCGTGCCAGAAATAAACGGCCTTCTAGAAGATTACCGAGATTCCTATCGTTGGGTGAATGAGAGTCGGGAAACGTGGACACGCGCCAAAGAAGCCGTCGATTCCAAAATCCAACAACACGATCGCGCCGCCGAGGTAATGCGCACTGAAGGGTACGAGGGCGAAAAAGCCAAAGCCGAATAAGTACCGCTCATCACGGCGTAGTAACCGTCCAACTCCCGTCACCATTGTCGACGAAGTCGATTTCCGCTTCGAACACATCGACTATTTCGAACCGATCGCCGCAAGCTTGAATCACGCCGACCGTGAATCCCGACATCATCACCGATCCCTTTTCTCGACAGATCTCGCCTTGTGCTCCGACCGAGATGACCACATCGGCTGGCCGGCCTTCATCGCCATTGAACTGACAGCCCTCGCCCGGCTGCATTATCAACCCATCGGTGCATTCGCCCACCACGGTTAGAGCATCGTCCGCCCCTGTCCCAGGTTCGGTCGTAGCGCGCGTTGAGCCGGTAGAAGGAGCTTTGGTAGGAACGGCGTCCGAATCAGATTCACTTTCGCCGCCGCCACCGCCGCAAGCCAACAGCACGCCTGTCAGTACCAAAATCGACATGATCGCCATGGTTTTCATCGTCGTCAGCCTCCTTGATTGCGTTCCCCGGCAACGGGTATACAGATTCGGTAAAACAGGACGACGATTCGATATACACCGTCGCCTCAGTGATTCTCTATAACCAACACGTTAACAGTGAAACAGTAAACACGCCCGATTCGGTAGGAAATACGACATGAGATGCGATTGCTCCGAATTCTCGGTATCACCTCACTGCGTCCGAGTAACCTATTCACACTGACCGCAACACGAGCGCGTCAGCTGTGTTCCACCAAGAAGCTTAAGCCCACGCCATGCTAATCACCCAAATCGAAACCATCCGCATCGCCGAACAACCTCATAACCTCTGGGTCCAAATCCACACCGACGAGGGAATTGTTGGTCTCGGCGAAACCTTTTACGCCGCACCAGTCGTTGAAGCGGCGGTACATGACCACTTCGGCCCGTTGCTCATCGGTCGCGACCCGTTCCCCATCGAGCGACACTGGGAGGCGATGTTCCGACTCTCCGATCACGCCGGTTACGGTGGTGCCGAAATGCGCGCGATCTCCGCACTAGACATCGCACTCTGGGACATCAAAGGGCAAGCACTTGGCGTCCCCGTTTACGAACTCCTCGGCGGGGCAGTGCGTACCAAGATCCGCGTCTACGCCACATCATTGCAGTTCCACGGTGCTGGCGAACAGGCCAAGGGTTTGCTCGACGAAGGCATCACCGCAATGAAGGGCGGACCCACCATCGGACTCGCCCAGGCCTCCGACGGTCAGTTCCTATCGCCCAATGAACTCGACATGGCGCTCAAACCCATTCGAGACATCCGAGACGCTGTCGGTATGGACATGCAGATCGCCAACGACGGTCACGGTAAATGGACCCTACCCGTCGCCATCCGCATCGCCCAAGCGATGGAACCATACGAGATGATGTGGCAAGAAGACCTCATGCCACTCCTGAACCCCGAAGCGCTCGCCCGCCTCCAAGCCGCAACCAAAACACCAGTCTGCATCTCTGAACGCCTCCTATCGAGATGGCAACTGCGTCAATTCATCGAAAACGGTTCGGCGCGTATCGTCATGCCTGACCTGATCTGGACTGGTGGCGTCTCCGAGACACACAAAGTGGCGATCCTCGCCTCAGCGCACCAAGTCCCCTTCGCGCCGCACGACGCGACCGGTCCCGTCAACATCTTCGCCTGCTCCCAAATCTGCATGAGCTCCCCCAACGCGATGATGCAAGAGCACGTCCCAGCCTTCTTCAAAGGTTGGTACAACGACATCGTCGACCCAAACCTCGACATCCGAGACGGCTACCTACACGCCCCCCAACGCCCCGGCATCGGCACACGCCTGAAAGCCGGTGTCCGAGAACGCTCCGACGCCAAAATCCGCGTAAGCGACGAACCTGGCAAAAGTCTGATCGACGAGTGGGGCCCGCACCCCGCACGAACACCGGAGAGCCAAGCACGCGTAGACGAACTCGAGATTGAGCGTGGGCCGCGTTAGTCAGAGACCATGATTTATGCCAGAGATCATGCTTCTGCCAGCCGCGCTGCTTTGCGCTGCAATTCTCCGGGTATCATGCTTCTTGAGCAGTTCAACAGGACAGCTCTTCCGTTCCAAGACTTCAGGATGCTTCGCGCTTTAACTTACGCGCCCGCGGCTTTGTAAGACGGTTTTTGTGGAACGATATTCGGTTTTGCCCTATTGGCCAGAACCATTCCGTTCGCCGTTGCGTCGTCTGAAGAGCGGAACAACAGCTGCAACAGCATTTGGCCCCACGCCCGCCGTGATAAGGATGTAACCCGCTGCGGTGTGTCTGTTCATAAGCAAATACACTCCCAACCCCACCAGAATCAACATCATCACCCATCTGCCAATTTGCGACCACATCTGAGTCCAGACCACTAATCGAACACGTTTCTCATCAACCGATCTAGCATGTGCCATCATTGCAATGGACTCGTCCATAAGGTTTTTCGCGGAACCGGGCACGACATCCTCGAACCCGCGCAACATCGGAGGGTTGGGGACAGGGCCTTCATACATCTCGGCTATGGAGATGTCGACGCGTGATTCAGGTTGAGGTTTGACGGAGTTCTCTCTGGCCACTCTGCAACCTTTCCAGCAGATGTTCCCTATCGTCTTCGGACATTGATTCGGTGTATTGCTCCATGACGCAATTCATCATGCTGCCCATGAACCTCCAGCTGTCACCCCACAGATTGGCGAAATCGTTCTTGTCCGCAACAGGTGTTGAGAGCGCGTCGTTGATGTCGTCGACGGTCCAGTATTCCATCTCGATGCTGTCCAACAACGCGCCGAAAATGTTGGCGCTCAGATGATGGTGGCTCCGCGAGGAATAGACAGGCAACTCATGTTCATATTTGCAGTTGATTGCAGAAGTGTGTCGAACGACTTCCGGCGGCGTGGACATCAAACCCACAACATCCCACACGGACTTGTCGGTTTTTGATCGTTCAGCAGCAGGTACGTTCAAGACAATGCTCCTCAAAGATGAGTCGTTGCCATCAGACATGTCTTCATTCGAAAGTAGGGATACTTTACATTAGATTCTACGATTCGGCACACTCTTCGGTTCAAGGTTCATCACGCCAAGAATCCTCACTTTGCTGGGAATTCCTTGCGGAATGCTTCCGATGTGCAAGCTGCTTCAAGTAAAAATTGTGGGGTCTATAACCCTATGCGCGCGGTTCGTTCCGCCTAGTTAGGGAAGTCGTGATGCTTGTCTCTTCCCTTCCTCTGTCAACTGCCACATTCCACGAGGGGTGTTGCCTTCCATGAGACCGTCCATAACCATTCTTTTCCGCATCCAATCAATTCGGTATTCCCAGTTGTACTGACCGTCCGCACGTTTCTCCCAGTCTTTCCAGCCGAATCGATTGTTCAGCAACTCACCGACACGGGGCCGCGCTTCCCATCGAGGCGCCCATCCCCCTTTTTCGTGAAGAGCCTTGAGTAATGCTGGAATATACGCTTCATGCTCAAGGCTTGGATAGTCCTGTCGCCCGACGTTCATTTGGGTTCCACTTCCTTCGACATTTCTTTGGCAACTATATCTTTAGGTCCCTTGCGCGCGTAGTCCCGGAATCGTCATTGAACGCAGCTACGACTGCTACCATCAGCTTTTTCGCCTCGACGTTCTGGGGTATTGGGATAGGGATGATGGTTTCTCATTTTATCCGTAAGCTCAGTTAGGGCGCGCGCATAGGGTTATAGTCCCGAAAATTGTCTTCAACCCCTTAACAGACGAGAACGACATCGTCGACCCGAACCTCGACTTACGAGACGGCAACCAATCCCCAACGCCCGAGTACCGGAACTCGGCTGAAAGCCGTGGTCCGCGAGCGCTCCGACGCCACTGTCCGAATCAGCATCGAGCCCGGTAAATCCTTGATCGAGGAGTGGGGATCTCATCCTGCCCGCACGCCCGAAAGCCAAACACGCGTAGACGAACTCGAAATCGAGGGTGCCGCAATTCCAGGCAACCGTTCAATCATCACCCTATTCGCCCGCTCCCGATGCGGCGAATCGGTTGGGCATCTCCGGGGGATTGGCGCGCATTTGCCGTAGGTCCGCGGCGAAATTTAATGATCCCGGTTTTGGGTCTCCGTCAGCATTAGGTACACCGATGGCGAGATGGCCGAAATAAGTAAGGTCGTAATCCCACATTTCATATTCTGCTCTGGTCTTGATGTCGTACGCTGAACAAAGCCCAACGTCCGGTCCGTCGGTGCCCCAATAGGCTGCAGGCAGTGTGTAGCCGAGGTGGAACCAACTCTCTATCGAGTTCGGCAAATGCCCGATGTAGGTGCTGCCGTCGAAGTAAAAGACTCTACCCTGTGTTGATTCTGCGTTATGCATGCATGCGATGTGAAAGTAGCGGATCAGGGACCGCCAGATCTGGTTCCGCGCCCACAACTCGTCTTGAGTCAGCAAATAGTCGAAGGGATAGGCTGGCGGTTGATCCTCGAACGTCACGATCAACCTTTCTCTGTCGTACTCTGGCAAGTGCCTCGCCGGATAAAGTTCCACGAAACCGCATCCCTCTTCTCCCTGGGAGTTAATGGAATTATATTGAGCGTCGGAATAGCATTCTCTGAATTTGTTTCCCTTGAAGATGTAGCGGATATGCGTCTCTCTCATCTGTTTGGATCTGACGGCCATCGCAGCTAAAACGTCAGCGCGGCACTCGTCGGTTCCGGCCTTGAACCCGAAGAAAAAACGACCAAGGTGATTGTTGACCTCGTGAGAGACCGAAAACGTCCGACCTTCGCAGTATGCGGCGGCTACGTTAGTCGCCTCGTTGACGAACTCCGCGGGGATCTCAATGTCTCGGACGTAATCTACATTGCGAACATCAACCGTCGGCGTTGGTGTAGGGAGCGGAGTAGGGGTGGCAGACGGTATCGGAGTCGGCGTTGGAGTGACCTCGACCGTGACGGGAATCTCCCTAGTCACTTCGACCTCGCGAAGTCATTCGCGAGTGACCTCAACGGTGACCTCGCGAGTAACTTCGACCTCTCGCGTTACATCAACCGCTTTGGTCACTTCAAGTGGCACAATTCGCGTCACCTCGACCTCTCGTGTCACTTCAATCTCTCTTGTAACTTCTACGGGCACTTCGATCTCTCGCGTAACTTCCACCTCAATTGGCGTATCAACCTCGCTCGTCACCTTAACTTCCCGCGTGACTTCGGTCTCACGCACAGTCTCAACCTCTCGAATCACTTCCACAGGCACCTCAACTTCACGCGTAACTTCCAACTCGACGACCCGTGTGACTTCGACTTCAGACGCGGAACACGCGAACGCGCCTAACATCACAACCACTAAAATCACTGCTGTCAATGCGTGTCTTCGCATGTTCGTTTTGGGAATTATTCGCGGTTTAACCCGTTTCACTGTTTGGGGTACCGCCATTCGCATTGCTGACATAGCAAAACGTTCGCCATGATCCTACGGGCAACATTGAGCGCTTCGTCGTAGTTGTCGTGAGGCCCGTGCCATCGATCATTGTGGAGTCTCTCGCCTAAGTGAATGCTTCGTCGCAATTTATCGGCTGCCGGACACCATTCGTGGTGTATCCGAACGTACGGCACCGAGTCTCCAACGTCGTTCTTGTAGAGCCAATAAGAATCTTCTGTTGTCATATCTACTCGTCCTGTTTGAGGTATCACTATTGGTCCCGACGTTTGGGCGACGGGGTCAGCACAGGATCTTCATGTTCAGCGGTTTACATGAACTTCGAGGTTCTTCTCCTCGTGCTCAAGCACCGCCTTCACCTGCCATTCCTCAACCCCAGGAAACCAGTCTAGAAACTCTTCCACCGTTGCCCCCTCTGCCAAGTTGCCGAAAAGTGCAGACACTGGAACCCTCGTCCCCGTGAACACCCAAGCACCGCTCAACCGATCGGACACGCTCTCTACCGCCGGACAAGTGCTCCAATCCGTCATGTGCATACCTCCTTGAAACAGCCGAATAAACCCACATTCGACCCTTGACCCAACTTTAACCAATCACACAAACCATATGCCACATGCGCAAATCTACTCCTGTCAGAACTCCGACGGCACCTCAAACCACCCATCACCCCTGCGCACCGCATCCACAGACTCCTGAAAAAGCCAACCATCCTTGAACGTCTGATATCCGCAGTACCCCACGCCGTGAATATCCGCCACCAACTCACCCATCAAAACGGTCCAATTCCGCTGAGTATCATCCTCGATATCCGGCAGACTGTCCGTAATGCTCGACGGGACCTCGATGCGTTCCCAATCTGAGTCGCGCTTCTTGACGTGCAACGGCCCCTGCGCGTACGCGCCTCCGATATGGATCGACCCTTCATCGCCGTAGAAGGCGACGTAGTCTTCTTCGAATCGGGGTTGCATTCCGCCGTGCCGGAAGATCGACGACACCGGTTGCCTCGTCTCGATCGCCGGGTCTACGTGAGCCATCACCGAGTACGCCCACTCGGAATCTACATCTCGCCACTCGAGTCCATCCAACTCGTCTGCACTCGGGGCAAAATCCCCACGCTCCCGAAAGTCGTGCACGCCCTCTACAACAGGCGCTGTGTGCATATCGTTGCGAGCTTCGCCATTAATGTCGATCAATTTCGCATCCAAAGCATGAAGCACGATCGACAGCTTATGCGTGAAGTTGTTGCTCAGTCGTCCACCACCGAGGTCGATCCGGTGCGACCATCCCCACGGGATCAGCGGATTCAACTCGTAGTGTGAGATGCACTCAGTCTCAAACGGCTCTCCGATAGCACCCTCAGCTATCACCTTCTTCGCCAGCAATGCATGGGGTTGGTAGCGGAATGATGCGGCGTACGCGGTCTTCACGCCCTGGTCCACAGATTTCACATACAGTTGCTTTGAAGTCTCAGCGGACGTCGTAAGCGGCTTGTCGCAAAACACGTGGCAACCGCGCTCCAGCGCCTCCATGATCTGCTCGAAATGAGCTCCACCCGGCGTGCCGATCGCCACAATATCGGGATCCAGCCTGTTGAGCGCGTCGACCCAATCCGTTGAGGAATAAGGTATTCCCATCTCCGCGGCAACCCGTTCCACTACGTCGGCGGTGCGACTCACCATGCCGACGACCTCAATCCCGCAAGATCGCATCGCCTCGGCGTGTCCTTGTCCGGCGAAACCCGAACCTAAGACCAGACCCTTTAACTGCCCACTCATCGTCACCCGCTCCTTTTGATTGAAAGCTAAGCGGCTAGGAAGCCGACCTTTTCGTAGTCGCGATCCATAACCTCGCGGGCATCGACCTCGAGCCAGTCGTCCATGATCTCGGTGTAGAGGCTTCGGAAATCTAAATTGAAAGCGAGGTCGCCTTCAACAAGATCCTTCTCGTCCATAGACGGGTATTCGCCGTACTGACCACCGGCAACCCCATCGCCGATCAGGAACGCCACGCCACCTGAGCCGTGATCCGTCCCGTTGCCGTTGTCTTTCACCCTCCGCCCGAACTCTGAGAACGCTAAGATCAGGATGTCCTCGCTCTCGTTATGCTCCTTCATGTCCGAGTAAAAGTCGTGGATGCCCCCCGAGACATCACGGAGCAACTTCTCCTGAAGCGCGATTCCGTTGGTATGCGCATCGAAACTGCCGTGTTGGGTGTAACAGATGCGAGTTCCGATATCCGCCTGCAATACCTGCGCCGCGCTCTTCATGCTCTTAGCGAAGAAGTTCGGATCGTACTCCACGTCCGAGTCGTAGGTCAGCGTGCACTGACTCAACATGTCCGAACCACGCAACGCGTCCAATCCCGTCTGACTCAACAAATCCATCGTGGGTCCACTGCCGAGCCCCATCGAATAAATCCATTTGAACATCTCGAGCACCTCAGAACGCTCGGCATCTGCTCCCAGATGGCCCATCAAACCGTACGAATCGAGGTCGGTTACAGAAGCTACCGGTGCACCCTTAGCGATTAATGCTCTCGGCAACCCCCCGCCGAAATTGACCGCCGCAACGACATTGTCGCCTTCTGGATACATCTGCCGAACGGAGTTGCCCAACCAACCTTCGTCCGCAACCTTCGTCGGTTCAGCAGTGTGCCAGATATCCATCGACCGGAAGTGCGACCGATTCGGCTGCGGATACCCCACTCCATGAATCACCGCCACCTTGCCCCGATCGTAAAGCTCCTTGATCGGCTGCATCCCCGGATTCAGGCCGTACTTACCGTCCAATGGCAACACGCGATCTTCAGTTATCCGAACATTCGGCCGACTGTCAACGTAACGCGGATCGTCGTAAGGAACAACGCAGTTCAAATAGTCGTTTCCCCCTGACAGTTGAACTACTACTAGCTTGCGTTCCTTCTGAGCACTCATTGGAGCTTCTCCTAGAGGCGTTTGCCGCCTCGAATATGTGGGATTCAGTTGACTCTTTCGTAGATTTGAAACCGGTGACGACAGGTTTCGAGCACGTAAGAACGATCTTCTTTGTCTAACGCGACCGTAACCGGGTCCCAGAAATAAGGCTCGATCCTCGCTGCCACCTCGTTCTTGTCATCCGTATCCACTTCAAAATACGGCTCGAACGTGGACCTCGCTACGAACTCATCCTGCTGCGAATCCAAATACTCCTCGGACCACTTCGACAACGTCGCTTCGCCCTTTAATTTCGCCAAGAAGTTGCCGTCCTCGTCGAGCACCTGCACGCGCTGGTTACCCCAGTCCGCAATATACATATTTCCATCCGAATCGATACCAACTCGACTCGGCCTATGAAACTCGCCATCCCCCTCTCCACTGCTCCCGTACGCCGCCAAGAACTCGCCATCAGGAGTGAACCGCTGAATCCTGTCATTCCGCCAATCGGCTACGCACACGTTGCCGTCCGGGTCAAGCGCAATGCCCCAAGGCAGATTGAACTCTCCTTCGCCATCGCCCAATGCGCCCCACTTGGCGATAAATTCACCATCTTTAGTCAGCTTTTGAATCCGGTGGTTTCTGTGGTCGACCAGCAGCATGTTGTCATTGGCATCGAAGACCATGTCAGACGGACCGTCAAACTCGCCATCTCCATCACCAGCCGTGCCCCACATCGACCTCGGATCACCATCGCGGTTATAGACCGTGATCCTCTGCAACACCTCATCTGCCAAATAAAGGTTCTCATCAGAATCCAGAGCTAGGGCAGTGGGCCCCATCATGTCGCCCATATCCTGCCCGTAACCGCCGATCTGCCCCAGGAATTCGTGATTCAGCCTCACCTTCTGAATTCCCACGATATTCAACGCCACGGTGTTGCTCCGGCTCACGACAAAGATCACCCCATCGTCCCGCACAACCATGTCCGTAGGTAGATGGAACCCCCGCCCCCCTTGGTCGGCATTGAACCCGATCGTATCCCGGTATCGTAGTTGGAACTTTGTCGCCGTTACCATTTGCAACCCCTAGACCGTCTGATACTCCTGTGTCGCAACGATCAACTGAATGACCGACACTATCGCCTTTTCAGCATTCGAAACGGCGTCATCGTCGGTGAACTTGACATCGCCATGCTTGGCGGCGAAGTTGATAAGTCCCTGTCGCGTCGACGCCGACGTATCCAACGGACCCAGTATCTCCAAACATCGATCGACCAACTCTTCCGCCGTCAATTCTCCACCGCCGACCGACATCCGAACCCGTTCGATGATTGATCGGACCCCAGGCTTGTCAGGGTCATCCAACGCCATGCTTGCGAAGTTAACGCGTTGCACATACGCGCCTGTGTTGATCCACTCTTCGCCGCCTTGCCATCCCTCCACGCTAGGCGGGTTCAACAATGATTGCCCCATGTTCGCACACGTCGCCGCCGCGGTGTACGCATCCGTTGACGGCACTTCAAGTCCGCCGGCCAATCGTAGAGTGCCTACAACCATCTCAGCGGGACTTTTGATCCGCGCGTACCTAGCCGACGCCGACTTAAAGAAATCCGAAGTAAACAACGCCTGCAGCATCTCTGTGATGCTGTAATCCGATTCGAAGTAGGCGTCGACCATCGTCTGGATCGCATCCGGGTCCTTCGGCGGAACATGCGGCCACTGCGGAACCGGCACCTCGTCGGCGACGAAGAAGTGATACAGATGCCGAGCGATAAACCGCGGCGTCGCATCCTGACGACAAATGATCGCCACCGCATCCTCACCGTTTAAATTCCCTGACTCCCCGAGCAACGTCTTCTCGGAGTGGTCGTGGTCATCGTCGTCATACTCGAACTGCCAAGAGATATAGCCGTACGGCCGGGCCGTATTATTACGCATCTTGATCGACATGTAGTCCGGGTTGACCACACGCCAACCAGTGAAAGCCCGCGCACACTCTTTGATGTCCTCCTCCGTGTAGTTCCCAACCCCCATCGCGAACAACTCGAGAATCTCTCGCCCATAGTTCTCGTTTATCGAGTCTGCGTGATTGTCTTGGTTGTCCAGCCACATCAGCATCGCTGGATCCTTCGATAGCTGCAACAGCAACTCGTCGAACCGGCCCAAACCGTACTCCCGGAACATATCGATCTGGTTCAACACAACCCGACCTTGGATCAATTTGTGTGCACCCGTCGCGAACACCCGGTGCCAAAATAGACACATCTTCTCTCGCAATGGAGCCTGAGTGTGTACCAGCTGGTACATCCAATGCGCCGCGCACGCCTGTTGGTTGCGAAGGTCTGATTGATCGACGAAATACCGACGGATCAAATCCAACGGCAACTCTACGTCATCAACCGGATTCAACAACTCCGCCACAGTCGCATCATACCCAACCTCTGCCGCACGCGCCAACTCATCTGGCGTCGCTCCAAACCCCGCGCGCCGCAAAAGGTGAGCAATCAAAGCTACATCTTGCCTAGACCTAGTCAGCGTCATGATCCAAGATTCTCCTATCGTTCACTACGCCAGCCAAACTTAACCACAAAGTGTAACCCCGCCAATCGTCTCACGCATGAATTTGCGAACCATTAATCTGCCTGCTGCCTAAGCCGCGGATCCGTGAAGTCCCGTATCCAATCGCCCATGAAATTCAACGACATCACAACCAAGAAAATCGCCAATCCCGGGAAGAATGAAGACCACCAAGCAGTAGTCAAATATTCTCGTCCCTCAGAAACCATCAAACCCCAAGACGGCGTTGGCGCTGGGATCCCTGCTCCCAAGAAACTCAGGGTTGCCTCGGTTAATATCAACCCGCCAACCGCTAAGGTCGCAATGACCATGATCGTCGGAATCACTCCCGGCAGAATATGCCTCACAATTACCCGCGGCGCTGAAGCACCACAAACCCGCGCCATGAGCACATATTCGCGTTCCCTTAACGTCAAGACGTCCGCCCGGACGTTTCTCACGAAACCCGCCCACGAAACCATCGCCAACACGCCCATCAACACCGTCAAACTCCCTCCGAATAGCGTCACAACCACAATTGCCACTAACAGAAATGGCAAAGCGTGCCAAATATCGACTGCGCGCGCAATCACCTCATCGATTACACCCCCGTACCAAGCCGCTATCAATCCCAACGAAACTCCCACGAGCAACCCGCTCAACAAAGCAACTCCAGCAACCGCCAGCGATATCCGAGCTCCATGAATAATCCGACTCAACACATCGCGCCCAACCTGATCCGCTCCCAGCAAATAACTTTGCGTCCACGTCCCTTCTTCGTCAGCAAGCCAGATAGGAGGTGCGTTCCGGTCCCGCAATGCTTGCACGTTCGGCGCCTGCGGTGCGATCCAAGGCGCGAAGATAGCCGAAAAAACCAACGCCGCCAACACGATTCCGGGCAATATCGGCCATCGGCGTACGAACAAGTAGACGAGCCCAATCCGACTGCGGGTCCTGAATCGTTCGTCGGCAGGAGAAGCACGATAAGTTGTCGAGAGTTCAGACATCGCGAGAACCTACGTGTACCGAATTCGCGGGTCGATAACGATATAGAGCAAATCCGCAACCAAACTGAAAACTACGTAGATGATGACGAAAACCAATACCCCGCCAGTCAAAACCGGAAAATCGTTGTTGTTTACCGCCTCCAACATCGTCCTGCCTAGACCCGGCCACGCAAAAACCGCCTCCGCAACCAACGTCCCATTTAACAAACCCGCTAACAGCAGCGTCGACAACGTGATCGGTTGAATCAACGAGTTCCGCAATGCATGCTTCCAGATCACGGCCGTCGGGCTCGCTCCCTTGCCACGAGCCAAGCGAATGAACTCTGAGTCCAATATCTCGAGCATCGAAGACCGCGTGATCCTCAAATATCCCGCCATCGAACTCGTCCCCACAACAATCGCTGGCATGATGAAAAACCTGATGTCGAACGTTTCACCTCGCAATCCACTCGGCAACCATTCCTGCCAGACCGAGAACAACAAAACCATCACGATGCCCAACCAGAAGTTCGGTATCGCCTGCCCGAACAACGCCACAAACCTCCCCAAATAATCCCAGATGGTGCCACGGTAGACCGCCGAGATTATCCCGATCGGAACTCCGACGAACGTCGCCAACGCCCAACCCGCCAGCGCCAGCTGCGTCGTCGCACCCACCTTCTCCAGGATCACCTTGGTCACCCGTCGCTCGCCCGCCAGAGACTGACCCAGATCACCCTGCAACGTGTTCTTCACCCAGACCAAATACTGAATAATGAAGGGCTTATCCAGACCCAGATGCTTCTCTAGTGCCCGAATCTGTTCTGGAGTGCGTCCGTATCCTTCTGGTTGGGCGTACAGCAGCAATGGATCCCCAGCTACCCGAGATAACGCAAAAACCACGAACGTTGCGCCGATTACCGTCACCACTGAGGCCAGAAGACGACGTATCAGATACCTTCTCATCGGGCGATCGGTCCCCTACAAATCAACGATTGAACGCGTAACGGTCTACTCCCAAAATTCCCCAATCGGGAATCGTGGGAGCAGACCGAAACGACAGTCTGTCCAGTAAGCCTACTGGGCAGGCTTGATCAAGTCCAGCGACACGATGTGCGTGCCAGCGGCGTTCGCCCTCATCTCCCAAGACTCAATCGAGTTCGGGTTCCAGACCATGGGCTCGGGAATTGCCGCGATACCCGAGTTCAACCGCCAGTGACGGTAGTACTCGAGCAACTCGGTGTTGTTCTTGATCCGTTGAGCTTTGTCCAACTCACCCGCAGTCTTCAGGTAATTTTCAAGCACGAATGGGATCTCCATCGCACAGCTGAAACCACCGCGTGACAACGTGGTGAACACGACACCCTTCGGGAAGTCCCAAGGTACCGAGTCACGAGCGTCCGTGCCTCCACACGCGCTTAGGAACGGCTGATTCTGCGAACGATCCACGACCGTGGGCCGCCAGACCGGATAGCCGTGTCTCACCAAGCTGGTGCGGATACCCAAGCTGTCCCACATCGCCCCAATCGCTGCTTGAATCTCTCCGGCTGTGCCCGTCGCACCACCAACGTGCGGGGTGACGTACATGTCAACCTGGAAACGAATGCCGCGCGACGCTACCGGGTAGCCAGCCTCGTCAAGCATCGCCGCCGCTGCCTCTGGGTCATACTCGATGTTCCACTTGTCGTCCCATTCCGGCGACCTGATCGAGAACCCGTTCACGTGCACTAACCAACCAAGACCATCCACGATCACATCGTTGATCGTCTCTTTGTCGATCGCAATCGACATCGCCGTCCGCACCATCCGCGCACGTTCCATGCTCTCGTCATTGCCGTACTCGCCGATCCACGGGAACTGTTCCGTTGGTTGGTAGCCCGTGCGTTCGACCTCGACTTGTTGCGGTTCGCCGACTGTTATGTCCGGACACGAGACTGAGCTGGCGCCTTGCGAGCAGTTGTAGTCATACTGCTCCCAGTAGTTGCCTGCGAAGAAGACGCCTTCCTGAGCGGCCTTGCCGCTGTCAGACATCTTGAAGCCTTCTTCAAGCAACCCACGGATCGCCTTTAGCGAGACATCCGCAATATCCGTCTGTCCGTTGCGAAGCATTGCGATGCGGGTCGATTCCTCGGGTACCTCGTTCACATTCAAGAATGGCATGTGCGCCGGTTGAATGTGATGTCCAGGGAACGACTCTAGCCGTACGATGTTCTGCGGTATGAACTCCTTCAACATGTACGGACCTGTTGCGACAACGTTCTCGTTAACCCACTCGCGACCGTTCTCATCGAATGCCCGTTTGCTGAACGTTCCGTTAGTTCCGGCAAACGTGTTGAAGTAAGCCTGATTCCAAACTACCGTGAACTGCTTGATCGGTATCTCGACCGTGTATTCGTCGATCTTCACCATCGGTTCGAAAACCGCTGCATAGTCGCCAGCTTGGTTGTGTGTGCTCTCCGGCGTGATTAAGTCGTTGAAGCTCCACACCACGTCGTCCGCCGTCATCTCACCCCAACCGCCGTGGAATTGCACGCCTTCCTTGACCTTTACCGTGATCTTGCTAAGGTCATCCGAAACGTTCCACGTCTCTGCAAGCACTGGGTCAACTATGTTTGAGCCCACCGGACCACCCGGCTGGAAGAATCCCTCGGCAATGCTCCAAGGGCCATCCGGCGCATCAGTACTGTTCAGACCGGTCAACGTCAAACCGACGCGGTTCTGAACGGCCATTTCAGCCGTATTGGCCGCGCTCTGCGGATCTGGTGCTTCCATCATCGCCATCGCTATCGGCGTCGGTGTCACCACCACCACCTTCTCGACCTCTTTCTCCACGACCACCGTCTCGACCACGGTCTTTTCGACCTCCTTCTCAATCACGACGGTCTGGACGACGGTCTCGCCGGCGACCTGTACCTCTTTCTCCACTACGACAGTCTGCACGACGGTCTCGCCGGCGACCTGTACCTCTTTCTCCACTACGACAGTCTGCACGACGGTCTCACCGGCGACCTGCACCTCTTTTTCGACTACGACGGTTTGAATCACCGTCTCGCCAGGCACAGATTTCTCGACTACTACCGTTTGCACCACAGGTTCACCCGGAACCTGCACCTGTTTCTCCACCACGACGGTCTGAATCACCGTTTCAGTGCCGCCACAAGCGATCACGAAAACCGTGGAAACCGCGACAAGCGCAGCCACAAGCACAATCAGCGCCCGATTTTTCAGGTATCGAATATCGATCCTCATTCATTTACCTCCATTATTGCCGGGATCATCATGCGCGACCTTCCCGGGACGCACAAATGACCCACACGCGACCCACCAACACATTCGCCATAGCAAACGCGGTCAGTTGTCCTGCGACCGAGCGATCCTGTCCAAGCGTCGTTGCTTGCGACACGGAAAACGCTAAGTCATGCGCATAGGTTATAACGAAAACAACACGTACACACGCGAGATTTACGGAAATCGTACAACGACGTCCTATGGCGATGATAGTTGATTGCAAACTACGATCGAAGTCTCCGACCTCTGGCACCTCAACATCCTCATCCTCGTCCACACCGCCCCCGGTCAAGAGGGCTTGGTATAACGACGATCCTCGTCTGACGCTGGTGATTCAGCGGACTGAAGGTTCACGCAGTGCTAAAGGAAAGCAGGTTGGTAAATTCGTCTCATCGAAAATCTTGCAAGAAGGTCGCCAATGCCTTACAATAAGCGGTTACCGAGAAACGGAATCTGGTCCTTGAGACCGTGTTTTTCGGGAAGCATCTTGACAATTGAAGAGCGGAAAGAACAAACGTCAGTTCAAATAAGAGTTTGATCCTGGCTCAGGATGAACGCTGGCGGCGTGCCTAATGCATGCAAGTCGAACGAGGTCGCTCCTTCGGGGGCTAAACCTAGTGGCAGACGGCTGAGTAACGCGTGGGCGACCTGCCCCCGAGAACGGGATAACTGCGGGAAACTGCAGCTAATACCGTATACATTCCCGTGTATCAATGTGCGGGAAGAAATGATTTATCGCTCGGGGATGGGCCCGCGTCCTATCAGGTAGTTGGTGCGGTAACGGCGCACCAAGCCGAAAACGGGTATCTGGTGTGAGAGCATGACCAGACAGAGGGGGACTGAGACACGGCCCCCACTCCTCCGGGAGGCAGCAGCAAGGAATCGTGCACAATGGGCGAAAGCCTGATGCCGCGACGCCGCGTGAGGGATGACGGCTCTCGAGTTGTAAACCTCTTTTCTCAGGGACGAGAGAGGACTTAACCTGAGGAATAAGTCACGGCTAACTACGTGCCAGCAGCCGCGGTAATACGTAGGTGGCAAGCGTTTTCCGGAATTACTGGGCGTAAAGGGTCCGTAGGCGGTTTGGTAAGTCTTCTGTGAAAGCTCCAGGCTCAACTTGGAGTGGTCGGGAGAAACTGCTGAACTAGAGACTGTCAGAGGCAGGTGGAATTCCCGGTGTAGTGGTGAAATACGTAGATATCGGGAGGAACACCAGTGGCGAAAGCGGCCTGCTGGGGCAGTTCTGACGCTAAGGGACTAAAGCGTGGGGAGCGAACCGGATTAGATACCCGGGTAGTCCACGCCCTAAACGATGAATGCTAGGTCTTCGGGGTGTTAATTCCCTGTGGGCCGAAGGTAACCCATTAAGCATTTCGCCTGGGGACTACGGCCGCAAGGCTAAAACTCAAAGGAATTGACGGGTCCCCGCACAAGCAGCGGAGCGTGTGGTTTAATTCGATGGTAAGCGAAGAACCTTACCTAGGCTTGACATGTTTGGTGGTACCGAACCGAAAGGGGAGGGACCCTTCGGGGAGCCTTACACAGGTGTTGCATGGCCGTCGTCAGCTCGTGCCGTGAGGTGTTGGGTTAAGTCCCGCAACGAGCGCAACCCCTATCGTCTGTTACTCTCTCTGACGAGACAGTCCTTAAACGGAAGGAAGGTGGGGACGACGTCAGGTCATCATGACCCTTACGCCTAGGGCTACACACACGCTACAATGGCCAGTACAGACGGTTGCGAAACCGCGAGGTTGAGCCAATCCGACAAAGCTGGTCTCAGTTGGGATTGAAGGCTGAAACTCGCCTTCATGAACGTGGAGTTGCTAGTAACCGCAGGTCAGCACACTGCGGTGAATACGTTCCCGGGGATTGTACACACTGCCCGTCAAGTCATGGAAGTTGGAGACACTTGAAGTCGCTGGGCCAACCCTTCGGGGAGGCAGGTGCCGAGGGTGGAGCCAATGACTGGGACTAAGTCGTAACAAGGTAGCTGTACCGGAAGGTGCGGCTGGATCACCTCCTTTCTAAGGAGTGCTAATCACAAGCCTCACGACTGGCAAGTGATAAAAAGTACTACCCAAATTAACCGCACAACCCGCAAACGAACAACGATCCGATTAGAGCGAGATTCCCAATCCCGAATCGTCAGCGTCCGACTTAGGTCCGATCCTGAACAAACGAGACGGGGGAGTGGCAAGGGGCTCATCAGATACGCTTCGGATGCCTTGAAAAGGTTGCGCGCTCCTAAAGGCCGTTCCAGATTAGGCCTTCAAATAAACAATCTTGGACCTACTCAAGAACCACGACGTTTGTTCGATCCGCTCTTCAGTTGTCAAGATCACTAAAGCGTGAGCCAACAGGTTCACGCTTTTTTGTGTGGATCGGGCGAATATAACCGCGGGCAGAATCGATGTAGGCACATTTAATGACTAGTCACATATAATGTCCACAATAGGAGACAGCCACATGAAAACAATCGGAGCCGCTAAATTCAAAGAGCAATGCCTAGCGCTGATGGATCAACTTGACGACGAAGGTCTCGTGATCACCAAACGGGGGAAACCAGTTGCCCGACTGATGCGTTACCAAAAAAGCCATGGTCACTTGATCGGCAGTTTGAAGCGTAAGGTAAAGGTGCACGGAGACGTCTTCAGCACCGGGATCCGCTGGGAAGCAGAAGGCGATGTTGAATCTTGATACCCACGTGTTGATCGACGCGGTTAGAAATGAGTTGCCGCCATCCGAAAACGCACTGTTGCAGAATGAAGAATGGTCGATCTCTGCGATCGTTTTCTGGGAGATCGCGAAGCTCACCCAATTTGACCGAATCGATTTCGATTTCGACGATCGCGAAGTGTCTCGGGTCGTTGAACAGCTACATATTTGGCCAATCGACCCAGTCATCGCCACAATTTCAACCCAACTGGATTTCCGCAGCGACCCCGCCGACGAGTTGATCGCCGCCACCAGCATCGTGTACGACGTTCCTCTGGTAACCCGCGACCGCGTGATCAGAGGGTCCCAATTGGTACCACTAGCAACTTGATAATTCGCCGCGTCTCGTTCGCTCATTTCATCGCGCTCGCGATTATTTCCTCCACGGCGGGCACAATCTTGTTCACCAGCTGCACATTGGACGCCGAATCCGTCACGCCAACAAAAACCACTCAAACCAAAACGAAACTAGTCGTCTATGACGGTGAGGAATCATTCCAAAACCGTTGCGCCGTCTGTCATGGACAACAAGCCCGCGGCACCGCCACCGGCCCACCACTCGTCCATCGCTTATACGAAATCGGCCATCATCCCAACTTCTCCTTCTACAACGCCGTCAACAAAGGCGTGACCGCGCACCACTGGAACTTCGGCGACATGCTTCCAATCCCTAACGTTGCACCCGAAGAGATCGACGCCATCATCTGTCACGTCCGCGACCTCCAACGCGCCGAAGGAATCGCCGCCGGCGAACCCTGTTGATCAGCCTAAACTCGAACTCACTACTATAATCACACGATCCGGACCGAATTTCCGGGAGATGATCGCAATGCCCGCACCACATGAGCGGCGAACCAGACCCTTGGACCCAAGAGATCGAGACCGGCTGGACCAACGCCCGAAACCTATACCGGTCATCAGGACAGGGGCTGGACGGAGTTTGTACGTCCACATGCCGGGCGACTTCGGGCGCGCCCTGAAGATAGTCGGATTTCTCGCCTTAGCGTTCTTGACGGGCGGACGATTCGTAGCCTCCGAACCGTTGCCGTTATTGATCGCAATCTTCGCTGGATGTCTGGCAATTGTTGCCGTGTTGATGAGCATTGTCGGATCGTCAAACAGACTGGAATTCGTAGCGGCAAACCAATTCGTCGACAAGGACGAGTTCAAAAGGCAATCGAAGACCATGCACATTGCCGAAGTTCTCGTCGGCGTTATTTGGGTAGCCTGGCTTGGCTTCTCCCTAGGTCAGTTCGATTGGTTGCTAATCGGGTTTGCCGCCGCAACACTGCTTTTTGCGTTTGCGCGCAAGTTGAAACTGACCAAAATGAGCCAACCTCGAAACGTCTGGGAAAAGTGAACCAACTCGGTCACTTAATTGGAATGGAAACCACCATTTCCGTATACTCGCCAAGCTGAGTCTTCGGCTCGATCGTTCCTCCGTGTTCCCTCACGATGTCGTTCGCGAGGCTGAGTCCGAGGCCAGTGCCCTTGGCGGTTGGCTTTGTTGTGAAAAAGGGATTGAAGATTTTGTCGATGATTTCAGGATCGATGCCAGTTCCGTTATCCCTCACGCGAATTTCGATACTATCTTGTTTCCTTTCCGTCTCCAACCAAACCATCGGAAGGTAATCATCGTGGCCTTCGCCGAGCGAAAGGCGCTTCTCGTCCGTGGCGTAGCAAGAATTATTGGTCATGTTCAATACGACACGCCCGATATCCTCAGCGATCACCGTTATATCGCCCGCGTTGGGATCCAAATCCTCTTGGATCACCAACTGCAGTTCGGGGTGCATCGCCTTTGAGCCGTTGTAAGCGAGAGAGGCGAAGAAGCTGACGATTTCGTTGATGTCGGTCGACTCGAAGTTGCCTCCGCCACCACCAAGGCTGAGCATGTCGTTCACGATACGATCTGCGCGCATTCCATGCGCTTCGATACGAATCAAGTTCTGCGATATCTCTTCGACGATCTCAGAAACCTCTTCTCTATCACTTGGGTCGAGACCATTGGTCGATTCCTTGAGTTCGACGAGCAAATCATCGGTCGCTTCAGCAAAGTTCCGCATGAAATTCAATGGATTCTTGATTTCGTGTGCAACTCCCGCCGCCAATTCGCCGAGTTCGGCTAGCTTTTGCCGAGTGACTATCTGATCCTGAGCGCCACGCAGTTGATCCAGGACATCTTCGAGTTCGGCGTTTTTCGATTCCAAATCGCGAGCGAGTTCCTCCACTAGATTCAGGCGGATAACCCTGATTGAACGTTGCCTGAGCTCTTCGAGAGATTCGGCAATGGCTGCAATTTCATTGTTGCCTTTAAGCTCGACTTTGTAGTCGAGGTCGCCTTGTCCCATGCGCCGAATCCACACCTCCATCGCGACCGCCAGGACACCAGTGGTGAGCGCTCTGATTATCGTCAGCACACCCACAACAGTTGCGAGAATCCCAACCGCAAGTAGAACGTTCCGCCACGTCGACAAGCCAGCCTCTCCGTCCACGCCCCGGAAGGCAAAGAACACCAGAACAGTGAAGAGCAGCGCGAGCAACGCGCCGGTAATAAGCCCCAGATTCAACTGCACGCCCTGGCGACGCAAGCTGAAGAGCCCCAGCTTCAAAAAATCCGACTCTAACTTCACGTTCTTGTCCTTGCCAGATACATGCCCTCGATCCGAAACAATTGGCGTTTCGGACGTAACTCGATCAGTCCTCGTGGTATCTAGAAGCACTGTTGTATGTGGTAACAATTATCCGCAAGAACGCGGCCGGAATAGGATCGTCTCTATCAAGGTAGTGAAAACGCACCACCAGAGTCAATAAAACGCGTTACTGTCTGAACCCAGACGTTCCGCACCAATTCGGATCCTCCGCGATACTTCATCCGAGAGCCAACATATCCCCTCCGCCTCGTGGGAGAGGGTCAGGGTGAAGGGGATCGGTGCGGACAAAGACCGATCGTCACGCCGATCGCCCGTCATATTCACACCGCGAACCAACACATATCATTACCTCAGAAGATCCAACCGAACGGAGTCACTCGGCTATGGACAAGACGAAGCGCAGAGTGAATTGACCGACTCCTGAAGTGGATGCCGTGATCCGCGCCACTATCGCCGAAGACCCTGGCACCTTCGAACTCGACACCGAGTGGTTCCGAAAAGTCAAACCTATCAAAGAAGTCCTGGGAGTAGTGGTACGGCAACGGACAACAGACTGACGACTCAGTACCAGATTTGGACAACGGCTTAGTTCAGAAAGATTGAAGAATGACTCAGATTCAGTCCGAAACCGATCGTTGGGATCTATACATGAACGGTGTTTATCGCTCGGTTATGAAGGAAATCTTAGGTGTTCAAAAGCATCTACCCAACCAGATCTTCTACATGCAGCCGCACGGACCCGGTCAGATAACGAGGTTGCGCGACGATCCGCCGACTATCGACAAGCCCATAAAGATGTGGATTTCCACTGGTGACGACCTCCAACACGTCAGCTATATCGCCGAGATTGTGGGCTGGGAAGACAAGACTGAGATGTCAGATGAGAGGCATGAACTCATCGAGTCGATCATTAACCTTCTCCAACCAGAAGAAGGCGGCCTCTACAACATCGGCGACGCTCCCGACGCAGTAAGCGTGAATCTGCTGCACGTGCGCCGAATGTTGAAAGTCCCCAAACCGATCCCAGTCTCCCAACTGGTAAAGATCAGCGATGGCCAACCACTGGCAATGAATCGAACCCGCGGCGGCGGTCATTCGTACGTAAGGTTGGACCGCTCAGCTGTCGCCGATTGACCGGATGTTCACACTTCCATTGCGACAATCTCCGTGACGAACCACTCAGCGAGCTCGCCGGAATTGCGTGCCTCAACAGTCGCACCGACCAGCGAATTTCGTTGTAATCCCAACTCGTCGTTTAGTTGCCTGCGAACACGTGTGATCTCCCGGTTGTGCATATGCACAATCGCCGGAATGTCACCCGCAAAAGTCGGAGCCGCTTCCCTCCAGTAACTGCAAATATGTTGACGCCAACCACCGCCGAGGCTGTCGAATAGAACGACGCTCTCATGCGAACACTGGTACACATAGATCGTTTTACCGCAATGATTGCAGTCGGTAGGATACGTTTTAGATACGCAGTCGAAACCGTGTGACGGAGTGGGCATAGGTTCTATTTGGATACCTGTCGGATTGAATCTGGACTCCGGATCTGCATCGCTATCTGACGATAGAGTTCGGAACGCTCGTTTAGGTCAGCTTTGGAGTATTCTGTATGCGGCTGAAACGATAATCCTGATCGTTGCCTGAAATTGCCGAATCATAGTGACCAAGAAATAAACATCATAACTTCGTACATCTCTGCGTGCATCGCCCTGAGAGTAACTATTTAAGAGATTATCAGGCAGATCATCTATCAATGTTGTTACGTGAATTTTATTCCAACATATTCTCGTTGATAATAATCAATTCCATATTTCTGTTTGGACAATATTTGTCCAATATTTAAAGTATCACTCGTTATTTCTTGCATGATGTAGGTTTCCGATCCATGTGCTCAAAGATTACAATCCCCAATGATTCTACTCAAACATCTCTCGCCATTCCGCGTCGTCATGGTGGCGTTTGCTGGGGTAATTGAAGAAGTAGTATTGCTGGCGGGATGGGACCGTGGGGTCGGGGGCGAAGTGATGGCGCCATTTGGGGAGTTCGTTGGCGTAGCGCTCTTCGGCGCGGGAGATGGCGTCTTCGTCGATTTCGACACCTAGGCCGGGGCCGGATGGTGGAGTGAGGGCACCGTCTTCGTAGGTGAACGGTTCGGTGATGATGTCTTCGGACGGCGGGAGGAGTTTGGTGTATGCGGAGTCGACGGGCCAAATGAAGTTAGGTGTGGCGGTCACGAGGTGCAGCTGCGCGGCGGTGGCGATGCCGGTTTCACCGGGCGAGGAGTGGCATGATACTTTCAGGCCGCCGGCTTCGGCGATTGCGGCGCACCTTTGGGTCTCGAGGAAACCGCCGTTGATGACGACGTCGAGATGGATCGCGTCGCAGGCCCGATGCATAACGAGCTCGAGAATCTGCTCTTTAGTGGTGCGGGCCGGACCGTCGCAGAGGATCGGAATGTCGGTGTGGCGACTGACTTCCGCGAGGGCGCGGACGCTTGATGAGTCGACTGGTTCTTCGACGTGTGAGGGGTCGTACGGCTCCATTTTGCGGAGCATTCGGATCGCTTCGAGTTGAGAGTATGAACCGTTACAGTCGTAGCCGAGTTCGATGCGCGGCCCGGCTGCTTCGCGTGCGGCGGCCACACATTCGACGTCGAATTCGGGATTGAGTCCGATCTTGATTTTGAAGGACTTGAAACCTAGTACGACGGCACGTTTGACCTCGTCTGCGACTTTTTCAGGCGGTTTGGCGCCCATCCAGTAGCGCGCTTCGACGCGGTCGCGGTACTTGCCGCCGATCAGGTTGTAGATGGGTTGGTTAGCGGCCTTGCCGACGATGTCCCAGAGAGCTTGGTCGATGGATCCAGTGATGTTGAGTGCGGACGATGCGCTGGTGTCGAGGAGGTGACCGATTTTGGTGGTGACCTGTCCGGTGAGGTTCATGCCCCGTTCGATGGAGTTAATGTCGTGCGGGTCGCGGCCGACCAGTCTCGATTTGATCTGCTCGAAGAGTCGTTGGTCGCCACCGGCTCCGATGCTGGTTTCGCCGAGTCCGGTGATGCCTTCGTCGGTGTCGATGAAGATGATGGTCTTGATGGCTGCGAAGCGTGAGCCGTACCACATGGTTACGGGTTCGTGCTTGCCTAGCGTGGAGAGCGGGATGCAGATGTTACGGGTTCGGATGTCGGTGATCTTCATGGAGAGTATTCCCACGGATTGATGACTTCGATGCCGCAGTTTTGAAAGTCGCTGACGTCGCGCGTAGCGACCGCTGCTCGTGCCGAACTGGCTATGGCAGCAATCTGGCAGTCCATTTCTGTGATTGGCATTCCAGCGGCTCTGCGCCTTGTTCCAATAGTCGCATAAGCCCGTGCGGCGCTACTGTCGAAAACCAAAACTCGGTTCGCGAAGTAACTTCGGATCATGATTTCAGCTTTCGCCAACAGCATTTCACGGCGCCGACCAGGTGGCATTGTTTCTAACCCGATGCGCAGCTCCGCTTCACTGATTGAATTGAAAAACAAGATCGCTTCGTGATGGATGTCTAACCACTGACGAACGATGGGGTCGGGTCTCGGGCGCATCATCTCCGATACGACGTTGGTGTCAACTACGATCATCGTGAATCGCTTCAATCGAATGTGGGCGGTTCACGCATGGGACCACGCGGCGGTAGCTCTAAATCCACTCCACCGAGAGGTTTGAACAGTTCGTGGATTCGCGTTCCCAATCCTTTGTTCGGTTTGGGATCGGCAGCAACGGCTTCAGACAGAATTTCGCGCACTTCTGCTTCCATTGAACAGCCGTGTTCAGCAGCCCTTACACGGAGCTTGCGCTTCACTTCGTCGTCGAGATTTCGGACCGTTATGCTTGCCATGTCTTCGTCTCCAAGACAATTTGATATCGATGCTATCGTTGATTGCGATGATATCAAATGAAGTGCCTCAACGTTTGTTGAAGTGAGGCATGACGCCTTCGGCGAAGCGATGCATTTGCTCTAGGGTTGCGGATTCGGGCATTCCCATGCCGGTAATGCCGATGTTGACTTCTTGGAGGCCGGGGTAGCGGCCTTGAACTTCGAGGAGTTTTTCGGTTACGAGGTCGGCGGGACCGGCGAAGAATCCTCCGCTTGCGACGTCGGATTCGATGGTGGGTAGATCCGCGGTGAGGAGTTGGGCTGGGTCGTTGGAGTTGATGGCGGCGACTTGTTGGTCGGAGAGTCCGCGGACGAAGCCGAGGGGTCCGAACATCTTGACGCGTTCTTCCGCCCAGAGTTTGGACTCTGCGATTGCTTGTTCGGTGGTGTCGGCGATGTAGACGGTGTAGGAGATAACGAGGTCGCCGCCGAGTTCGAGGTTGCGCCCGTGTTGGGCTTGGACTTCTTGCCACTTTTGGACGACTTGGTCGGCGGCTCCGCCGGGTGCAGCTCCGCCGCCGATCATGCCTTTGATGCCGTATTTGGCCATGAAGTTGAGGCCGCGTTCGGAGGCTGAGACTACGGGTTGCCACCACTCGACGGGATATTTGGGCCGGGGGACTAACGTGATCTCTTCGAGATCGTAGCCGCGGTAGGGGACGGCCGGTGGGATGTCGTAGTGTTTGCCGTGGTGGGAGAAGGACCGCTCGTTGAAGGCCTTGTACATGACCTCGACCTGCTCTTCGAAGAGTTCGCGGTTGGCGTCTTGGTCGATGATGGGATTGCCGAAGGTTTCGACTTCACGGGAGTGGTAGCCTCGACCGATGCCGAAACGGACTCGCCCATTGGTGAGGATGTCGGCGGTGGCATAGTCTTCGGCGAGTCGGAGCGGGTGCCACATCGGGTTGATGTTGAAGCCGCATCCGAAGCGGAGGTTTTTGGTGAGATGGGCGAGGTGGACGAAGAGCATCAAGAGGTTGGGGATGCATTCGTAGCCTTCACGTTGGAAGTGGTGTTCGGCGCCCCAAAGGGTGTCGAAACCGAGTTCGTCCATGGCTTTGGCGAAGGATGCGGATTTGTCGAAGACGGTTGCGAGTTGGTCGTCGGGAAGCCAGCGGTCGTTGGCTGGGGTTCCGGCGTAACCGATGTCGTCCATGTCGACGCAGCCTGCGTATAGAACTCCGAATTTGTTGATCATGATGGATGGGATTATCGCATAGGGGTCGGGGAGTTTACATGGATGGACAGGATGGAGGGGATGTGTGGTTGGTGGTTTTCGTGCATCCCCTGCGTGCGCGGGCGGGTTTGAACTATGGTTGCCATGATTTTTTATGATTGGAATGATGAGTTGGGGGAATTTACATGGATGGACAGGATGGAGGGGATGTTGGGTTAGTGGTTTTCGTGCATCCCCTGCGTGCTGCGCACGCGTCCCCTTCGCTTCGCGAAGGGGAGGAGGGTGTGTTGGTATGGCCTGCGGGGGTGTTGCAGGTTTTATGTTTGGTTGGGGGGTGTGCCCCCTTTGTCCTTCGGACATTTCCCCCGCGAGCGGGGGCAACCCTAGCGGGTTTGTTTCATCGCCGCGCTTGCGGGGATTGGACGTGGGCCCGTCCTTTAATTCCAGCGTCTGCCCACGTTGCCAGACCGTGGGCCCGGAGTTCGGCCGCTTGAGCAATGCCGCTCTCCATCGCTCGGTTAGTCCCGAGCTGGTGCTGTAGCCGCGCCCTGTTTGTTGTCGAGGGCCGACGTCTGCCGGATTCACGAACGTTCGTCCAGCCCTTGGACGTGCGCTCCGTGCGTGCGAGGGCGGGTTTGAAACCCCGCCCCTGCGTCGCGTCCCCCTCGCTTTGCGAAGGGGAGGGATCGCTCGTCTGGCTCGTGTTGCGGCGCCTGCTTGTGGCGACGCGACTGGACCTTGTAGCAGCGTTCGCTTCTAACGGTCCCTCCCGACGTTGCATCTTGTTTGCTCAAGGATGCCGAGATCAGTCTTTGACTGTGTAGCTCTTGTGGTGTTGCGTTCACGGTCTTGGACTGGGTCTCGGGTTTTTGTCGGCAGGGTCTAGTTGAGGTCGTATCCGCACCCGTCGGCGCGGCGATGTTTTTGAATTCATGTTCTATGATAGCACGGATGTATTGGTTGTCAAGTGTGAACTAAGATGGGAATGATTTTGAAGGATTGGAATGATGGGGTGTTGTTGTTTGGGGTACTGCGGTGATGGGAGGGGTTTGAACTAGGATGGGCAGGGTTGGGAAGGATAGGAAGGATTCGGGTGTTGTGGGGACGGTTAGGGCGAGATTTGACTCTGTGGGGGCGCTTGGCGGGTTTGGTTGTGGTTAGACTTGATGTTCGTTGAAGATTTGGTCTGCCGAGTGAACGGGAGTGTTCTGCATGGTGTCGAGAGAAGTGGATGTCAATCGTCCGGAGCATAGTTGGATACCGTTTTATCAGGAGTTGGCTGAGAAGCTGGTGAAAGATCGTTGGCGGGATAGGCAGGGGGAGTTGGTGGCGATGTTGGGTGAGATGGATGCTGGTGATGGTCTCCTTCCTTCGTTCAAGGACGACTTGGAATCCGACATGGATCCTTTCACGATTATCGCGTCATTTTCGCGTGATCCTCGCAACTTTGATTGGGAAAAATCGACTCGCATTATGAGATGGCATAAGTCTAGGTTTAGCGTGTCATCAGAAATTCCTTCAAAGCCATCGTTTATCCCTTACGCCAACAATCAGCAAGTACAATATTTCAGCTTTCATACGCCTCATTCCATTAAGGATGATGTCTCGAACCTATGGGATTTGTTCGAGGAGGCTGTGATTGCCGATACATTTCAAGCCGAATCAAATAATGAGCGACTGACAGATTTAATCACAAGGTGTTTGCGGGTACGCGGCATTGCCATATCTAAACTTACGAGTGCGTTGTATTGGATCAATCCGCATCACTTTTTGCATAGTGACACGGTGAATGCTGTCGGTGGCGCGGATTTGGGAATCAAGGCTAACGATACGGATTCATACCTCAAATGTCTGGTGCGTACCGCTGAGTTGACGGAACGATCATTCCCTGAGACGAACATCGCGGTATTTAAGTCGGAGAATCCTGATTGGGGCCCTCCGCGAATTTGGGTGGTGAGAGCGGGTGGGGATGGTCAACTCTCTCGCGAGTTCCGGACGGGTGGGTACGTTGGCTTTAACTTCGGGTTGGACGACGACAATTTGTCGCAAATTTCGTCCAAGGAGGAAGCGGAACAACGATTTAGGGCACGTCGTGCCGACGGAAACGAGACTGCGCCTCGACAGATATCGGAATTTTTGTTAACCATGAAGATCGGTGATTACGTGTTGATGCCTGATCGTGACGGCAAAATCGTTCACTACGGCACTGTTGCATCCGACCCTTATTTCGGACTCGAAGGTACTCACAGAAACCGACGGCAGATCGAATGGAATGATTCGCAATCGTTAACACGGGAAGCACTAGGTTGGCGCGGCAGAGCATACGGTGCGACGGTCAACCTAGTACAGGGCTCGATGAGGGATCGGTTTCTAGCAGTGATCAAGGATGACACTGTAGTTGTGGTTCCCGCACCCGTGCGAACGATTTATAGGATGCCGGAAGACAGTTGGGTGCCGTTTCATTTGGAGGTTGCGGAGAAGTTGATGGAGGGTGAGTGGTGGTTGCCAGAAAAACGCGAAGCTTTAGATGACATGATCGAAAAAGTGCGTTGGTCTGATCCGGACGAGGTAAGCGACGATTATGAGCATATCCAGTGGACGCCGGACCCTTATTCGTTCTACTTGTCGTTCAACATGCGCACGGACGGGACGAAGCGCCTACCAGGGTATCGAATGGTCCAAGAACTATTGGACGTCGGCGCTAACGTTCCAGATGCAGACCATCGAGCTAGAGGGTTAGGGACGCATTACCGATTTACAAATCCACCGGGCGATGATGATATTGATGCCCTGTGGGATTTCTTTAGATTCGTCACAAGATTTGATCCTGCCGAGGACGAAGAGTCTGCTGAATTCGTCGAAAAGTATGATCGGGTGATTGAGGTTAATGGCTTCATTGGGCAATGGGACATCACGTTGTCTTATTGGTTGTATTGGATCGATCCGAGGAAGTATCTTCTAACGCGTCGCCTTCATCGTCAAGAATTGGGTCTGGCCGCAGAACTTGGTCTACCAGAAAACATCAACGGCGGCCAGCAATACCTTCAAGCACTGCGTACCACCCGCAGTTTCGCGGAGTCGAAGCGCAAGAGTTTGTTGGACATCAATCGCGAGTCGACGACGCGAGAGATGCTAGGGTTGAACGGGGATATAGATCATGAAGGAGACATAGAGGATGAACGAATTGCCTACACGATCGATGACATGGTCAATGACGACGACCTGTTTTTCGAGCCGGGTGAACTTAGGCGGATGCATAGTCGTTTCGAGGATAAGAAGAATTTGATTCTGCAGGGGCCGCCTGGGTTGGGAAGACGTTCGTGTTGAAACGGCTGGCTTATGCGTTGATGGGGGAGCAGGCGGATCGACGGATGAGGAATGTGCAGTTTCATCAGTCTTATTCGTACGAGGAGTTTGTGCAGGGGTATCGTCCAGATACGAATGAGCAGAAGCAGTTGATTTTCGAGATGCAGGATGGAACGTTTTTGGAGTTGTGCGGTGAGGCGCGGGATAATCCTGATGATCGATATGTGATGGTGATTGATGAGATCAATCGGGGGAATCTGAGTCGGGTGTTTGGTGAGTTGCTGTCGATGATCGAGAAGGACAAGCGGGGTGACAGGTTCAAGATTAGGTTGGCAGGTGGAAATGAGTTCTGGGTGCCCGAGAATGTTTACATCTTGGGGACGATGAACTTGGCGGATCGGTCGCTGGCAGGGATGGATTATGCGATGCGACGTCGGTTTGCGTTTGTGACGTTGAAGCCGCAGTTTGGGGAGTCGGTGTTTGTGGATTGGTTGAGCGAACGTGGGGTGCCGGGCACGATGATTGAGCGGATCAATTCTCGGATGTCGGCGTTGAATGTGGTCATTGCAGGTGATGCGTCGTTAGGCCGGAACTTTGCGGTGGGGCATTCTTACTTTTGCGATATTGCCGAAGGCAGTGAGGATGATTGGGATGGTTGGTATCGGGAGATCGTGAAGACGGAGCTTCAGCCGTTATTGGAGGAGTATTGGTTTGACGACTTGGAGAAGGCGGATGATGAGGTTGGGAAGTTGTTGGATGGTGTGCCGGAGGCCGACTGATGGTGTGCCGCGATGACCGACTGCGGCAGAGGATTTTGGATGGTCGCTCGGATGCGAACATTCGTTTCGACGCGCTTCGCAGATTTCTCTTGCGCCTCGGTTTCGTTGAACGGGTGCGGGGTAGTCACCATGTCTTTAGGAGGGAGGGTGTCAGGGAATTGATCAACTTGCAGCGTGACGGTAGTCATGCCAAGCCGTACCAAGTGCGGCAGATTCGGCGTGTATTACTGAGGTACCATTTGGGTGAGGTCAAATGATGCACAAGTACGAGATCATCATCTATTGGAGTAGCGAAGACGGGGCGTTCGTGGGCGAGGTTCCAGAACTTCCCGGTTGCATGGTGCACGGGGCGACTCAGGAGGCGGTGTTGAAGGAGGTTGGCGAAGCTGTGGAATTGTGGATTGAGACCGCTCGTGAGTTCGGCGATCCGATTCCCGAACCGAAGGGCGAGCGGTTGATGTTGGCTTGACGCGGGCCGATGACGACTGAAACGGGCAGTGAAGATCGGGAGGTTGTGATTGAGAAGATCCCAGTCCTTAACTGGTGGCATATGTTGTTGTATGCGTGGGATTTGGTGGAGTTTGAGGATCGGTTTGATGCGGAGATCAAGGATGCGCCGGATCTTCGGGCGCTGTTGACGAACATTTTGGTTTATCTGATGAAGCGGCAGATACGACGTGGGTTGCGTGGGGATTATGTTGAGAGATCGGAGGAGTTGCAGGGAGTGAGGGGGCGGATCGATTTCGCGCAGACGTTAAGGGGTATGTCGATTTATCGGGGACGGTTGCATTGCGAGTATGAGGAGTTCACGCTGAATGTGCCTCGGAATCAGATTGTGCGGTCTACGTTGAACGATTCGTTGAATCGGGGTTTTACGGAGGTTGAAGAGGATCGGCCGAAGTATGGGAGGCTGGTTTCGGATGTTGAGGCGTTGCTGCGGATGTTGTACGAGATTGATCGGGTGCGGGTTACGCGTCGGTTGATCGCGTAGGAGTTGCGGTTGTTGGGACGGAATGAGCGGGAGTACAAGTTGATGTTGAAGATCTGCGAGATGTTGCAGGATCCTTCGATGCCGCAATCGGATGGAACATCGGATTTGGATTTTGTTGATTGGATGCGTAGGAAGGAAGATAAGCCCAGGATATTCGAGTTGTTCGTGGCGAATTTTTACAAGTTGCATTTGCGGGGCAAAGGTTGGGATGTTTCTGCACAGGAATGGCGGTATTGGGTCAAGAAAGAAGAGCGACGAAATACGGGAGTTCGCCTTCCGGCGATGGAACTTGACGTTGTGTTGCGACACAGGGAAACGGGTGCGATGGTGGTCATCGATACGAAGTTCTACGAATCTGTGTTGTCGGCGAGTCGTGGTAACGGCAGGCCAACGGTTAACTCTGACCACGTTTTTCAGTTGTACGGTTATCTTCAATCGCTAGATGGCAATGACCGGCGGTACCCGGATTCAATGGGGATCTTGCTTTACGCCCGGACGGTGAAGGACGACGCGGATTTTCGTACGGAGATTGATGGTCACCCGTTTCGGGTTTACACGTTGGATTTGACGAAGGAGAGGTGGCAGGAGATTGAAGGGGACTTATTGGGCTTGATTGAGGAGACGGTTGGTGATGAGTAGGGCATTGGTTATACCCGATGCGTATGAACCCCCTGCATCTCGCTGCGCTTGCCGCGTCCCCCTTTTGCTTCACAAAAGGGGAGGAAGCCTGATCTTCGGTTGACGGTTAAAATGTTGAAGGACGGCGACATTGGGAACTAAGGACGGAGGTGCCGTCATGGTCGCAGAGAGAAAGCGGTATCGTATGGCTTATGTGTTGTACGAACCTTCCGAGTCGACGGAACCAGACAAATTTATGGCGCAAGTCCCTTTGTTTCCGAACTGTGTGGCTTGGGGGGATACTCCAGAAGAGACAATTGCAATCTTGGAGTCTGTAGTGGTAGAGATGATTCAGGTCTATGAAGAGCGTGGTTACCAATTGCCACCGGGAGTGCCTCGACACGTGAGGGAAGTAGAGTTGTATGCGGAGCGCGGGGTGTTAGAGGGTTCGGCTTGACGCGCAAACTTCGTCGATTGGGTTGTGTGTTCGTCCGACAAGGTCGGGGTAGTCACGAAATTTGGGCGAATGACGCGACTGGTTTAGCATCTCCGATACCACGCCACGGCAATCGAGACCTGAAGCCAGGTACACTTCGGCAAATTATCAGGAATCTTGGCATTTCGAAAGACGATTTGGATAACGCTTGATTCGTGCATCCCCCGCTCGCATCACTGCGTTTGCTCGCGCCCCCTTCGCTGCGCGAAAGGGGCTATTTGCGATGCCTAGAACTTTGATACTAGGCGGTGCGCGCTCTGGCAAGAGCCGGTATGCGTTGGAGTTGGGGGAGTTGTGTTCGGAGGATCGGGTTTTTGTTGCTACGGCGCAGGGGTTTGATGAGGGG
The DNA here is from genome assembly GCA_965232825.1 of Dehalococcoidia bacterium. Lineage (GTDB taxonomy): Bacteria > Chloroflexota > Dehalococcoidia > Lucifugimonadales > Lucifugimonadaceae > Bin127. The sequence continues at coordinate 2,779,017 of OZ247429.1, forward strand.
ATGCGGGAGCGGATCGCGAGGCATCGGTCGGATCGGGATGTGTCGTGGCGGACGGTGGAGGAGATGGTTGATGTTTGGGATGTGATTGAGTCGGAGTGTCGGGTTGGTCGGGTGGTTGTTTTGGACTGTTTGACGCTTTGGTTGAATAACTTGATGCTGGATGGGCGTGATGTTGAGGCGGATTTGGAGCGGTTGGTGGCGTGTTTGGAGGGTGTGAAGGGGGACGTGATTTTGGTGTCGAATGAGATCGGTTTGGGGTTGGTGCCGGATACGGAGTTGGGTCGAGAGTTTCGTGATCTGCACGGTCGAATGAATCAGCGTGTGGCGGCGGTTTGCGATCGGGTTTTGTTTATGGTTGCGGGGTTGCCGGTGGTTGTGAAGGGGTGAGTGAACTTACATGGATGGACGGGATGTAGGGGATGGGGTTTTGTTATTGGTGATATCGGGGCTCGAGAGCAGGTGCCGGATGTGTGCTCCGCGAGCGGGGGAAACCCTGCCGCGCATCCGCCCCTCTGGATTCCCGCCTACGCGGGAATGACATTGGTTCGGTGTGTGATGACGGACTTGTGGTTTTAGGAGTTAAGGATTTCTAGGACTTTGTTGTGGAGTCGGCCATTGGTGGATATGGCGCTGCTGCCGTGGATTGTTGGGTTGCCTTGGAGGTCGGTGAAGGTGCCGCCTGCTTCTTGGATGATGGACTGCAGGGGGCCGTTGTCATAGACGTTCATGAAGGGGTCGATCATGATTTCGACGCGTCCGGTTGCGACTAGGTAGTGGCCGTAGCAGTCGGGGTAGCAGCGGTTGACGTCGACGTTGAAGGACAGTTTTTGATAGGCCTGCGCTTTGTCGGTTCGTTGAAAGCTGCGAGCCGATGTAGTGGACAGATAGGCATCTGAGAGTCGGGATATGTTCGATACGCGGGCGCGTTTTGGGCAGACTGGGTTGTTTAGTTGATCGGACCACCATGCGCCGAGGTTTTTGGCTGCGTAGACGAGTTCGTTCAGTGCCGGGAAGACGATGACGCCGGCTACAGCTTCGCCTTTGTATTCGAGTCCCATCATGGTTCCGTAGAGTGGGATGCCGCGGATGAACGATTTGGTTCCGTCGATGGGGTCGAGGTACCAGGTGTAGTCGGTTGATCCGGATTGGTTGCCGAACTCTTCGCCTACGATGGCGTCGTGTGGGAACTCATTGGCGAGATGGTTTCGCAGGGTTTCTTCGGATTCTTTGTCGGCACGGGTTACGGGTGTCTCGTCGGGTTTGGTTTCAATCGTGAGGTCCGACGAGCGGAAGTAGCGGACGGTCAGCTTTCCGGCTGTGGTGGCGGCTCGGATGGCGAAGTCGAGTCTGTCTTTTAATTCGGACATTGGGGCTAGCTCCTCCTTCCTTTGATTGTCTCCGATACGGGAGATGATCGGCGATGGGTATGCGTTGCGCGAATGGTAGGTAGGGGCAGGTTTCAAACCTGCCCCTACAAGGTTGCTAGGGCGATGTAGATGGCTAGTTCGGTGATTTGTTGGGTGGCGCCTAGGGTGTCGCCGGTGTGGCCTTTTAGTTTGGGTTGGAAGTAGAGGCGGATTAGGATGTGTCCGGTGATGGCTCCGGCGGTGGTTAGGAGGGCGGCTGTAGGCGAGAGGATGAGTGCTAGGGCGACGATGGTTACTAGAGCGGTTACGGTGGCGATGGTTGTGTTTATGGGTTTGAAGGGTTGGTCTTGGGGTCCGGCGATTCCGGTTGTTCGGGCGTAGGTGGAGGTTGCTTGGACGATGACGATGGATGTGCGAGAGATGATGTGGGCGGCGATCAGTGCGGTGATGATGGTTGTGATGTCGGCGAGTGATGAGAGGGCGGCGACTTTGGTGGAGATGACGATGATGAGCGCGAGGGCGCCGAAGGTCCCAATGCGGGAGTCGGTCATGATTTCTAGGGAACGGGTGCGGTCGTAAGCGCCGCTGATGCCGTCGAAGGTGTCAGCGAGCCCGTCTTCGTGGAATGCTCCGGTGAGAAGTGCGGTTGCGGCGGTGGCGAAGAGGACGGCGACGATGGTTGGAAGCGCGAGGCTGGCGAGGAAGAATGCGAGTGCGGCGACGGACCCGATGATTGCGCCGACGATGGGGTAGTAGCGGCTCGCGGAGTTGAGGCGTTCGGGTGTGTAATCGATTACGAAGGGCGTTGGGATGCGTGTGAGGAAGTGGAGGGCGAGGTTGATGGTTTTGAGTTCGTTTTGGATGGCGGGGAGCATGGGTTAGATCATAGTTTGATGTCGATTCCGGTGGCTGGAACCTCCGAATTGGGAGGGTGGGTTTGAAACCTGCCCCTACGTCCGCGTCACCGTTCGCTCCTCGAAAGGGTTCTGTGCACAACCACCGTCATTCCGGCGAAAGCCGGAATCCAGAGGAAGGCAAAGCACGCCGCTAGTGCCGCAGGCGCGACGCTGGTGTGGGATGTTGTTCGGGGAAGCGGTTGTTTTTATGTTTCTGGATTCCCGCGTCCGCGGGAATGACGGAGGACGTCCGCGGGAGCGACGATGGGTGCCAGCGGGAATGACGGACGTTGTTTATCGCGCCCGAATGGGGCGATTGCCCGATCACAGCTTGCTGCTGACTCCTGCGGATTGGAAGGTTGCCATGTTGTTTAGGATTGCGGCGGCGGCTTTGACTATTGGCCATGCTAGGAGGGCACCGGTTCCTTCGCCTAGTCGCATGTCAAGGTCTAGGAGGGGTTCGACGTTTAAGGCTTGGAGCATGGCGTCGTGGCCGCGTTCGCCGGAGCGGTGGGCGAAGAGCAGGGTGTCGGTGATGTCGGGTTCGGAGTTGATGGCGGCGATGGCTGCTGCGGTGGCGATGAAGCCGTCGATGATAACCAGGCGCCTAGAAGTTGCTGCCTGCCGGATGGCGGCGGCCATCATGACGATTTCGAAGCCTCCGTATTCGGTCAGTGCGGCCGCAGCGTCGAGTCGCGGGGCGGTCCGTTCGGCGGCTTTGGTTAAGACGTCGAGTTTGTGCTGGACGCCTTCGGGGTTGAGGCCGGTGCCGGGACCGACGAGGTCGGAGAGTGGGAGACCTAGGATCTTGTGGGCGATGATCGATGCGGATGCGGTGTTGGCGATGCCGATTTCGCCGAAGCAGACGGCGTCGGTGGACCCCCTCTTAGTCTCCCCCTGGGAGGGATGTGTGCCCAACTGCTGGCGGGACTGTTTAGAGCTCAGGTCTACGTCGGAATCTCCGCTACCCGGCCCCTCTGGATTCCGGCTTTCGCCGGAATAACGGTAGTTGTGCACAGGACCTTGGAAGGGGAAAAGGTTCGTGCCGTGTTTAGTCGCGAGGTGGTATTGGTCTGAGGTCATGGCCGGGCCGGTGCTGAAATCTGCGGTGCCCGGAGCGATGCGACGGTTGATGAGGTCGGGATGGTCGATTGCGTCGCCTTTGATGCCGGCGTCGATGATTTTGACGGGTATTCCGAAGGAGTCGGCGATGACGTTTGCAGCGGCTCCGCCAGCGAGGAGATTTTCGACCATTTGGCGGGTGACTTCGGACGGATAGGCGGAGACGCCTTGGTCTGCGATGCCGTGGTCTGCGCCGAAGATGATTAGTTGGCAGGTCGACATGCTCGGTTGGAGGGTGCCTTGGAGCGTGGCGATCTGTGCGGCGAGTTGTTCCAGTCGGCCGAGCGAGCCGATGGGTTTGGTTTTGGCGTCGAGGGCTTTTTGGATTTCGGAGGCGAACGCTTGGGAGTTTGGAGTCAATTAAGCATGCATTACGGAGGTGCGGAGGTTTGTCGAATATCCATTGTGCACGTTCGGCAGGTTCAAGTGTTCGCGGTCGGTCCCAACAGGTCGCTGATTGATACATCCAAAGCGTCGGCGATCTTTAGGACGGCGGCGATGGTGAGGTTCTGTTTGCCGTGTTCTACGAGGCTGACGTATGTTCGGTCGAGTCCGGACGCGTCGGCGAGTTGTTGCTGAGTGAGTTTGTGGGCGTTTCGTGCGGCGCGGATCTTCTGTCCCATCGAGGCCAGGTGCTGTTCGAGAGTCGGCTTCGCGTCCTTGATGCCGACGATTCGGCGAGCTTGGGCGACCGCGTCTAAGAGGTCGGTGACGATGGCGTCTGCGCCGAGATCGTCGCAACTTACGTTGGTGTCTCTGAGCGCGGCGCCGCCGAGGAGGATTTTGGGTCGAGGCGGTTTCAGTTTCTGGAGTTCGACTGCGGCGGATTTTGCGTACGGCAGGAACTCGGTCATGGTGGATGAAAGAGCCAAGAGGTGCACTCGTCTTTGTTGTACATATTCGGCGAGGTCCCTGGCGGGGGTAGAGTGCCAGAAGAAGTCGACATCCCACCCGTCCATCAAGAGCAGATCAGCCAACATCCGCGCGCCGATGAAGTGCTGGTCGCCTTCCACGGGAGCCACGACGGCTCTGACCCCCAACGGTGATCGCGGCTTCGCGGATAGACGTTGGAGGTCCATCATTTGCATCGTTATGGCGGTGGCCAAGTGCTCTTGTGCCACGTTAATGGTGCCTTCGTGCCACATCTCGCCGAGTTTAGCCTGAGTTGGAGCGAGGACGTTGAGATAGATCTCAGCGGACGTCGCGCCGTATTCGATGGCATGTTCGATCACGGATCGCGCAACCTCGGGATCGCCGAGTACGACGGCAGATCGGTACCGCTGTCTCGTATCGGCTAGGGATTCTTTGCTGACCATGTGAGTTCTATTCGGCGTGATTCATGAGGATGTGCTGTAAATACTAGACAAAATGATGTAGATATGTTATAAATATACAACATACGCAGTTTGCCCTGAAGGAGGGTTTCAGATGGAAATCATACAAATCATCGCGATAGTCCTTGCGGTTGTAGGTGCACTTAACTGGGGTTTGGTAGGCCTGTTCAAGTGGGATCTGGTGGCGTTTATCGGCGGCAAGTTGAGCTTCGGCGAAGTCAACCTGTTCACGCGAGTCGTCTACATATTGGTGGCAATCGCCGGGCTGATCAGCCTCACCGCGATTGGTGAGCTAATGTAACGGACGCCTCCTTACAGGGCAATTGGCGAAGGTTGGACATCCTGTTCGCTTGACCGTGCCCTTTCGTCCGACATCCCCTCTTCCAACGCCTATATCCGCTTTTTCTTCTGGGAGAAAGCACGGCGACGCGGGAGAGGGGATTCTGCGTATGGTGCCATATGAGTTCGCGCGGTGTTTGATGCCATATAATCCCGTTGAAGCGTTCAGGCATCAATCACGGGGGCAACATGAACAAGGTACAGGCGGTAATTTCGGCATCGAACGGTGCGCCGGTTTCGTTGGAGATGATTTTGGTGCCGGATCCGGGTCCGGGCGAGGCGTTGATTCGGGTGCAGGCTTGCGGAGTGTGCCATACGGATCTGCATTACCGGGAGGGTGCCATCGGGGATGAGTTTCCGTATTTCTTGGGTCATGAGGCGGCTGGTGTGGTGGAGAAGGTTGGAGATGATGTTGACAATGTGGCGGCGGGAGATTTCGTGATTATTGCTTGGCGGGCGCCTTGTAATACTTGTCGGTCTTGTTTGCGGGGTCGGCCTTGGTATTGCTTCGATAGTCGGAACGCGACGCAGCAGATGACGTTGGAGGATGGGACGCCGTTGTCGCCGGCGTTGGGGATCGGTGCTTTTGCGGAGTTGACGCTCGTTGCGGCTGGCCAGGCGGTGAAGGTGAACCCGGCTGCTGATCCGAAGGCGGCAGGGTTGATTGGTTGTGGAATTATGGCTGGACTGGGTGCGGCGATCAATACTGGTGGCGTTTCGCGTGGCGATTCGGTTGCGGTGTTTGGTTGTGGTGGCGTTGGTGATGCGGCGATTGCCGGTTCGAAGCTGGCGGGCGCGCACACGATCATTGCGGTGGATATCGATGACCGTAAGTTGGAGTGGGCGAAAGGATTCGGTGCGACGCACACGGTGAACTCTCGCGAGGTGGATCCGGTGGAGGCGATTCAGAACATCACGGGTGGCAACGGTGCGGACGTTTGTGTCGAGGCGATTGGTTTGCCGCAGACGTATGAACAGGCGTTCTTCGCGCGGGATTTGGCGGGCACGGTCGTGCTGGTGGGTGTGCCGAGTCCGGAGATGAAGATCGAGTTACCGATGATCGAGGTGTTCGGTCGCGGTGGAGTGTTGAAGTCGTCTTGGTACGGCGATTGCCTGCCGACGCGAGACTTCCCGATGTATATCGATCTTTACATGCAGGGTCGATTGGATTTGGATGGGTTCGTGAGCGAGTCGATCGAGATTGGGGACGTTGAGGAAGCGTTCCACAAGATGGAGCGTGGCGAGGTGCTTCGGTCCGTGGTTGTTTTGAACTAGGACGCGAAGGATGATGAATGATCAGGATGTTGGCGACGGCCATCCTCTTTGTGTGATCACAAAGAGTGATGGGTTGGAGGTTGAAATTGCTAGCGGGGCGATGACTCGGCTGGCGGGCGTGTCGGAGGCTTTGTCGGGATCTACTGGTATCCACCTGGCGATCGCGACGGTGCCGCCGGGTCGGTGTTCGACGGCGCACTATCACGTGAATTGCGAGTCGGCGATTTATGTGGTCAGCGGCGAGGGGTTGTTTCTGCAGGGCGAGGAGTTGGAGGTTGAGGAGGCGATCGGACCAGGTGATTTCATCTATGTTCCGCCGGATTCGAATCATCAACCGGTTAATACGTCAGAGGATGAGGATCTGGTATTGATAGTGGCGCGGAATGCGCCGGTGGAGATTGTTGTGGATTTGGAGGAGGCTGGTCGGCAGGATTGCCGGTGAGGATGTCTGAACGGGGATTATTGGGATTTTTTGCGGACTATGGGATTCCGAGTTAGAGGTTGCTTCGGTTTGGAGGCGGTTGATGGCGGGGATTTTGGATTGGTTGGTGGCGGTTGTTTCGGGAATGGTTGGGGTTGCGTTGGTACAGTTGGGCTGCGCATTGAGTCAAACTTCGCCATTTGGGCGAAATTTCGATAGCGGTATCACGGTTTGGTCGATCCCCGCGTTTTTGTTGGTTGTTATGGTGACCCATCTGGCATTCGGATTATTGGTTTCGTCTAAGGGTCGAACGCTGGGTCAACGGTCGCTGGGTTTGCGGATATTGAGAGTTGACGGGACGAGAATTGGTAGTTGGCGTTCTTTGGCGAGACAGTTCATGGAGAGTCCACTGAATTTCGGGTATGTGCTGCCAATGTGTATGTTGTTGACCGCTTGGTTTTACATTGCCCAGAGAGCGAACCAATACATGCCGTTGACTTGGATATCGGAACCAGTTCAACTTGTGGCTCGTATCTGGTTGGTTTGGGGCTTCGTGGTTTGTTTAGTTTTGATAGCGGTCAATCATTTGTTGATGGTTTTCGACGCTAAGGGTCAGGGGTGGCATGATCGGTTGGTGGGAGCGGTGGTGGCGAGGGATCGGGGTGTTGACTGAACCGCAAAATACGCTGATTGCGCCAAAGGGGTTACGCTTCCCGGGCATACCGCGCTAGGGGAGGTGGTGGTGTAGGTTGAAGGTAGGGGGCAGACAATGATCGACACACTTGCAGATGTAACCGGCAATTCGTTTGAAGGGCGTCGGTACTACGGGTTTGGGTGGGTTTGGCGTCGGTTGGTTGCGGGTTTGGTGGATTGGTTGATGGTAATGGGTTGGGTGTTGTTGGCGGCGGTGTCCATTGCGTTTACGACTGCGATTGTAGGGTTGTTCAGCGAATATTCATTTCAAACGAATTTCGGAGCAGGTCTGCTGTATTTTGGGTTTCCGGTTGCGTGTGTGGTCGCGGTATTGAGGCAGGTACTAGCGGTGTTCAGGGTTTCGTCGACAGGAGATACGCTGGGGCATCAACTCTTTGGGTTGCGAATCGTGGATAGAAATGGAGAGATTATTGGTCGGGGCCGTGCTCTTTGGAGGCATATATTGGGTAGTCCTTTGGTTTTCGTAAACGTGTTGCCGGTAGTCGTTCTGTACCTCATTGCGTCGTCATTCAATGTCGAACTGATCGATGTGGTAGCGACGTATTGGCTTTTATTGGGATTGATCGTTTTTCCGGTTCTGGGGATCGCGAACCATGTTTGGATGGGGTTTGATGTGGAGGGTCGAGGTTGGCATGATTGGATTGCTGGGACAGTGGTGGTGAGTGCCCGCGTCGCCCGTCCGCCCCGAGCATCCCCTGCGGTCTCGCTTCGCTCGTCCGCGTCCCCTTCGCGGAGCGAAGGGGAGGAATATTCTCCCTGATCATCCACCTCATATCAGGGGAATGGTTGCCGGGTTCAGTGTTGTTGGGATAGTCTGTGCTCATGTTTGTGATGACCATTTTGTTAGAGGAAAGGGGGAAATGAACGATGATTGAATGGCTTGGGGTTGGTCATCTTTTCGAGCTTGAGGGGATGGAGGTTGTTGCGGGGTTTTTGACGCCTTTGGGTGTGTTTGTGGTGTTTTTCATGGCGCATGCGGTTTTGCCGGCGATTCGGGTTCCGGGGTATGTGATCGATCCGAAGACGGGTGACCCTCGGAACTATCGGTTGAATGGGATATTGGTTTATGTGATTGCGTTGTTGGTTTGGTGGTTCGAGCTGACGGGGATGCCGCGGGAGTGGTTTTATGAGTCGTCGGTTTATGCCCTTGCCGGGGGCTCGGTTTTTGCTTTGATCTTTTCGTTGATTGCGGTGTTCAGGTATCCGGAGGTCGAGGGTCGGAATTGGTTCATGGCGCTTTGGGATGGCCGGGTGCGGGAGATTTCGATGTTCGGGGAGCGTATTGATCTGAAGATGTGGTTTTACATCGTGGGCGGGACGATGTTGTCGCTGAATGCGCTGTCGGGTGCTTGGTACAACTACGAGGAGTTTGGCGACGATTTCAATCCGGGTGTTTGGATGTTTGCGATATTCATGACGATTTATGTGGTTGACTACTACATCTTCGAGCGGGTGCAGCTTTATACCTATGACGTGATCCACGAGAACTTGGGGTTCAAGATGTTCTGGGGTGGGATGATGGTGTTTGGTTGGCTGTTTATTCTGCCGCTTTGGGGGATGGCAGCACATCCGAATCCGGGGTTTTCGCCGTTGTGGTCGAACGTCCTGATCGTCGGGACGGCGGTGATGTACGTGACGGGTTGGGTGATATCGCGTGGGGCGAATATGCAGAAGTATGTGTTTAAGCGATGGCCGGAGCGGAAATTCTTGGGGATCATCGAGCCGAAGTACATTCAGGCGGGTGATCGAAAGATTCTTTACAGCGGGATGTGGGGATTGGCGCGTCACCTCAACTATCTGGGCGAGGGGTTTTATTCGTTGGCCGGAGCGTTGGCGTTGGGGTATCTCTTGAATCCGTGGGCTTGGATCTACTTCATATACGTCCTCGTTCTGTTCAGTTGGCGACAGCGGGATGATGATCGGTTGTGTGCGGAGAAGTATGGCGAAGAGAAGTGGGCAGAGTATCAGGCGAGGGTGAAGTATCGGATTATTCCGAGGATTTATTGAAGCGTGTGGTTAATGGCGTATTCTTTTGGAATGTCTAGGACAATTGGCCACGTCGTTGGAGAGAGAGGGGAATTGAGCATTGATTGAATGGCTTGGGATCAGCCACCTTATTGAGCTATCGGGGACGGAGTGGATTGTGGGGTTCTTCACTCCGTTGGCGGTGTTCGTCGCGTTTTATGTGGCGCAGTTTGTATTGCCGGCGCGGCGTGTTCCGGGGTATGTGAACGATGCGGCGACCGGTGAGCCTCGGAGTTATCGGCTCAATGGGATATTGGTGTTTGCTTTGATGTTGGCGCTGTGGGCTGTCGCCCCGTTTGGGTTCGAGCGTGACTGGTTCTACAGGTCGACAATCCCGGCGGTGATTGGCGGGACTTTCTTCAGCGGCTTGATCGCGACCTGGGCGCTTCTAAGTCAGTCTGCAAGGTCCGAAAAGGGGCATGATACTAACTGGTTCGTCGCTTGGTGGCACGGTCGGACGATGGAGCACTGGTTGTTCGGCGAACGCGTCGATTTGAAGATGTACCTGTACGTGGTGGGTGGTACGATGCTGACGTTGAATGCACTTTCGGGTGCGTATTTTCATCACCACTACGTCCAAGATCTTGGCTTGGAGCCTAACCCAGGTATCTACGTGTACGCGGGCTTCTTCACGTTCTACATCTTTGACTATTTCGTTTTCGAACGGGTGCAGCTTTATACCTATGACTTGATCCACGAGAATCTTGGGTTCAAGTTGATTTGGGGAGGACTGCTGATCTACGGGTGGCTCTACATCCTGCCGATGTGGGGAATGGCGGTGCATCCTGATCCTGGGTTCTCGTCTACGTTCACCAATACCTGGTTGGTTGCGATGGTGGTGTTGTTCTTGTTCGGATGGAGTATCTCGCGTGGCGGTAACTTGCAGAAGTATTGGTTCAAGCGATGGCCCGATCGGAAGTTCCTGGGGTTAATTGAGCAGAGATACATCGAGGCTGGCGACCGGAAGATTCTGTATAGCGGTTTTTGGGGCGCGGCTCGTCATTTCAACTACATGGGCGAAGGGTTTCTCGCTTTGTCAGTTGCGTTGGTTTTCATGCAACCCGCCAACCTTTGGGCTTGGACGTACATTATCTTCATCGTGTCGCTATTCACCTGGCGGCAGTTTCAGGATGATGCTGTTTGTGAGGAGAAGTACGGGGCGGAGAAGTGGGCGGAGTATAAGGCTCGGGTTAAGTACCGGTTGTTTCCGGGGATTTATTGAGGGGCGCGTTGCCCCCTTTGTCCTTCGGACATTTCCCCCGCAAGCGGGGAAACCGGGTCCCGCCCGCCAGGCACCCTCTGCGTTCTCGCTTTGCTCATCCGCGTCCCCCTCGCTACGCGAAAGGGAGGTCAGGACTGTTCAATCGCTTCAAGGTCGGAGGTTTCGCGGGTTACTTTGACGGATCTCAGGACTAGCAGTCCTGCGACAAGGAATATCGCTAGCGTGGCTAGTGCTACTCGGTAGGCTAGTTCGCCGGTTTCGGATAGGGCCCAGATTGTTAGACCCCAGAGGGCGGGGCCGATGACAGCGGAGAGGCGTCCGGACATTTGGAAGAGTCCGAAGAATTCGCCGATCTGTCCGTTGGGCGAGAGGTACGTGAGGAGTACGCGGTCGGAGATTTGGGGTGCGGCCCAGAAGAATCCCATGGTTACGGCGACGGCCCAGAACGCCCATCGGGTGTCGGCGAGGACGGCGGCGATAGCGAGTGCGGTCCACCCGAAGAGGGCGATTATGAGGACGCGTTTTGGCCCAAATTTCGAGACAAGGAACCCGGTTGCCCATGATGCGAAGATGGCGATGACGACGACGCCGATGATCATGGATTGTGCTTCGGTGTCTTCAAAGCCGCCGACGTTGATGAGGTAGAGGACGTAGAAGGATGTGACGGTGTTGATGGCTTCCATGTACATGAAGCGTCCGATGAGGAAGCGGAAGAGGTTGCTGTGTTGTCGGGCTCGCTTGAAGGTTTCGTAGAGTTGTTTGTAGGAGGTTTGGAAGAGCGTTTTGTCGACGTGGCCGCGGGCTCCGGGTTCTTTGATGATGAGGATGAGAGGGAGTGCGAAGAGGATGAAGAGGCCGGCGGTTGGTAGGAATGCGGCTTGGTTTCCTTGAGCGTCGACGATTGGCCGCATGATGAGGAATGCAGCGATGAGGCCGATATATCCGGCTCCGACGCCGATTCCGGAGACGATGCCGCGTTTGCTTTCGTCGCTGACGTTGATGATGAGTGAGTTGTAGAAAATGAGCCCGGTCTGATACAGGAAGTTTGCGGCGATGAAGAATAGTAGTCCGGTGGTTAGTCCGCCTACGGCTCCGATGAGAGCGGTGAAGACGGCGCATGAGACTACGCTGAGGGCGAGGAGGGGGACGCGTCGATTCAGGCGGTCGGAGAGGGTTCCGAGGAAGGGTCCGGTGAGGGCGACGATGAGCATGGAAGCGGAAAGGGCAAGGCCGATGTGGGTGTCGGTCCCGCCTTTGTCGTCAGTTACCCAGAGGGGGAAGTAGAAGGTCAGGATCGAGGCGGAGAAGATGGTGTCGGAGAAGTCGTAGAGGGCCCACGAGCCGGTGGATAGGAGGGCGCGAGGTTTGGAGACGGTGGCGGAGACCATGGGGGATAAGGTTATACGTCTGAACTAGGATATGAAGGATTGTGAATGATGGGCAGGATGGAAGCGATGGATTAGAATTGGGATATTGCGACACGCGCCACTCTCAGCGTGTCGCATTCCGGGCCCGTAGCTCAGCTGGTTAGAGCGCTACTCTGATAAAGTAGAGGTCGATGGTTCGAATCCGTCCGGGCCCACCACTTCTCCTCGTGTGTGTCGAATATTTTTTGTGTTGTGATGATGGATCGGTCCGAGTTAATGGTGCAGGTATGCTTGGCATTGGAAAGGTTCTGCAAGGGTTCGTTATTGGAGACCCAGAACCTTTATGGTGATGGATCTGATGCTTGGCTTAGTGGCGTAGGCGAATTTAGGATTCATGGAATGTGGATTCGCGTGCTATTGGTGCGCCGACCATGAGATGAACATGAAGGATTGACGTTGATTGACGCAGCTGATTGAGCAGGTTGGCGGGTGGATCGAGGAATTGATCGCAGCGATCGGTTATCCGGGGATCGTGCTGGTGATGGCGATCGAGAACATCTTTCCGCCGATTCCGTCGGAGGCGGTATTGCCGTTTGCGGGTTCGTTGTCGGCGAAGGGCGAGTTAGATTTCTGGGGCGTTGTGGCGGCTGGGACGGCGGGTTCGTTGCTTGGTGCAGTTGTGCTCTACGGGATCGGGTACTTTGCGCGGGAGGCGGGAGTTCGTCGGCTGGTTGAGAGTTACGGCAAGTACGTTTTCATTTCGGAGAAGGACGTGGATCGCGGAGCGGCTTGGTTTGAGCGATATGGAGAGGTGGTGATCTTTTTTGGTCGATTGGTCCCGTTGATCCGAAGCATAGTTTCGGTCCCTGCAGGATATACGCGGATGCACTTCGGTAGGTTTTTGTTGTTCACGACGTTGGGCACGGCGTTGTGGAGCCTGGTTTTGACGTATGCAGGCCGATTGCTGGGCGAGAACTGGGAAGGGATCAAGGATTTCATGGAGCCGTATCAGAACGGTACGTTGGTGGTTCTCGTGGTTATGGTCGTGGTGTTTTTCGGATGGCGGGTAATTAAGTGGCGGCGTGAGCGGGATGTTCCGTAGGTTTTTACTTGGCTATCACGCGCACGTGACATGACGAGTGATTCTTAAGGATGAGAAGGATGGGATTGGGATTTCCGGTGAATTGATGATTTCGGAATAGAATCGATGGTTGGTTTCGGGTTGTTCTTTGCATATGAGACCGCTCAGAGACCGCGTTGTCGGTTGAAATGACTTGCAGTTAGGAAGGTATAGTCAATGCCAAAGTATTTGTTCCAAGCGTCGTATTCGCGTGAGGGTGTTAACGGACTTCTGGAGGTTGGTGGTTCGTCTCGAGCGAAAGCGCTTCAAGAGTCGGTGAGTAGTGTAGGGGGAAGTCTGGAGGCGTTCTATTACGCGTTCGGGGAGAATGATCTGGTCGCGATTGCAGAGCTTCCAGACGATGCGGCGGCATCGGCGTTATCGCTGAGAATTTCGGCTGTTGGTGCGGTCGCAGTCAAGACGACGGTGTTGCTGGATCCGACGGTGATCGATGAGGCGATTAAGCGAGACGTCAGCTACTCGCCTCCTCCTGGCAACTAGGCTAGGCTAATCCCGCGTTTTGGAGGAATGCGATGAGCATTTCTCTTGATTGGGTTTCGTAGATCGGGGAGTACGAGGTGAACTCTCGGAGGTTCGCCTCGGCTTCCAGTTTTGGATCGAAGAGCGGACCCATCAGCTTGTAGTCGTCGGCCAGTTCGCGGTTCCAGATCTTGAGTTCGTCGAGGGTGAGTTGCGGTTCGAACTGGAAGGCGTACGAGTTTCCGTGACGGAATGCAAGGCTCTGTCGACGGAACGTTCCGTCGCGGCAGAGCATATATCCAAACGCGAGCTCGGTTGCGCCGGGAGGGATGCTGAAGCACTCGCCGTGGAGCGTCGGGACTAGCGGGACGCGGAGTTTGCTGAATACGAAGTCTTGGGTGCCTTCTTTGGTGATCCAGATCTTGCGGAGTCCGAACTCGTAGCCGCCGGTTGGCTCGACGGTGCCGCCGAGGGCGCGGGCCATGATTTGTGCGCCAAGGCACACGCCGAAGGTGGGGATGGCAGATTCGATGGCTTCGGAGAAGAACTGACGTTCGGCGTGGATTGCTGGGTAGTCGTCGTTTGCTGAGAGTGCGCCACCTAAAGCGATGATGAGGTCGATTTCGTTGAGCTTCGGCGGATCGAAGTCGACGAAGTTGGGTGAGCTTTGGAAGACGTTGAGGGCGGATAGGTCGAAGCCGAGATCGGTTAGGACTCCGGTGTAGTTTTCGCCTAAGGTTTCATGTTCGTTGTGGCGGATTATGAGAGCGCGTTTTGGCATCGGCAACGTTGTGATTTGTAGACTAGATGCGGTGGATTGTGAGATTGTACGAACAGGGAATATTATCGGGCGTGGTTTCCGATTACTGAGGATATTCAACGATGCGTGTAATGGTTCTAGTGAAGGCGACCGAGGACAGTGAAGCGGGTGTGATGCCGCCGCCGGAGTTGTTTGAGGCGATGGGTCGGTACAACGAGGAGTTGGTGAAGGCGGGCGTTATGGTGTCTGGTGATAGTCTGCATCCGACGTCGAACGGGAAGAGGGTGATATTCGATGGTGAGAGTAGGGAGGTTATCGACGGACCGTTCGGGGTGACGAACGAGTTGGTGGCGGGATTTTGGATTTGGGAGGTTAAGGATATGGATGAAGCGGTGGAGTGGTTGAAGAGGTGTCCGAATCCGATGCTAACGCGGAGTGAGGTTGAGGTACGTCAGTTTTATGAGTTTGAGGATTTCGGTGACGCGATTACGCCGGAGCAGGTGGAGTGGGAGGCGCGGTTAAGGGAAGAGCTCGCGGATAGGTGATGGCGTAATTGGACGGCGGCACCTGATTACCGATCATCCTCTCAACCAGTTCACCCTTACCCTAGGCCTCTCCCATCGAGGGAGAGGGGATCTAGGACGGCGACCAGTTGTAGATTTTTATGAGGGAGCCGCCCATTAGGATTGCGCGTTCGGAGTCGGTGAGTTGGTCGGTTATGCGGAAGGCTTGTACGCCTTGTTCGTAGGTTAGGAGGTTTACGGCGCGGGTCCAGTCGGTGCCCCACATGCAGCGGTCTAGGGTGTAGGCGTTGAAGATCTGGGTCAGGGGCTCCCAGATGTCGGGGTAGGGGTATGGTTCTTGGGCGAGGGTTCCGGCGCCGGAGATTTTGATGGCGACGTTGTCAAACTCGGCTAGCTCGAGGACGGCTGGTAGGTCGTCCCAAGCGTCGGGCGGTGCGGGCGGTTGATAGGGTTGGGCGAGACCGAGGTGGTCGATGATGAGTTGGGTGTTCGGGTGGTTGCGGGCCATTTCTTTGAAGATGGGGAGTTTTCCGGAGCACATGACGTTTATTGGGACGTTCACTTTGGCTCCGGCGGCGAGGATTTGGTTTACGCCGGGGTTGTTGGCCTCGATTTCGATGCGTGCGAGCATGATGCGTGCGCCGACTACCCCGGGGTGCGATGTCCACTCTTCCATCTGTTGCTCGATGTTTTCGGAGTCAGGGTCGAAAGGTCTGACGAGTCCGAATTTGTGCGGATGTTTGGCGTATACCTCGAGGGCGTAGGATGCGTCGTACTGATACATGGAGAAGGGGGAGACGAGGATTGCGCCGTCGACTCCGACAGCTTCCATTGCCGCGACCATATCGCCGCCGGTGACTTCGTCAGGGCCTTCGAGGTGGCCGTGCCAGGGGCGGCTGGGGTGGTTGCGTTCGTAGGCATGGACTTGGACGTCGATTACGGAGATTGGGGAGATCATGGGTTGAAGAGTTGATTGTTGGTTGGATGTTGTGATTTTAATGATGGACGACTGATTTGGGAGTCGGGATGTCAAACGCTTGTTTGAGGGCTACTGGTGATATGGTTTTTTTGCGGGAGAACAGTTATGTCAGATAAACGACCAAACATCATCATGATCATGTCCGACGATCTCGGATACGAGTGCATCGGAGTCAACGGCGGTACTTCGTACGCGACGCCGCGATTGGACGAGATGGCCGCGAACGGGATGCGGTTCGATGAGGGGCATGTTTTGCCGTTGTGCACGCCGACGCGGGTGGCGTTGATGACCGGTAAGCACAATTTCAGGAACTACATCGGTTTCGGATTGATACCGCCGGACGAGGTTACGTACGGGCATCTATTTTCGGATGCGGGTTACAACACTTGCATATCGGGCAAGTGGCAGCTGTATTCGTATAATCCGCCGGACGAGATGCCGGAGATGCGGAACAAGGGGCAGAAGATCGAGGATGCGGGTTTCGACGAGTTCTGCGTGTGGCATGCGCATCAAACGGAGGAGAAGGGTTCGAGATACAAGGATCCGATCATCTACCAGAACGGGAAGTATCGTGACGACACGATGGGCAAGTATGGGGATGAGGAGTTTTGCAAATACATCATCGACTTCATCGGCCGGAAAAAGGATGACGACAATCCGTTCTTCGTGTATTGGCCGATGGCGTTGACGCACAAGCCGCATGAGCCTTCACCGGATAGTCCGGAATTTGCCGACTTCGATCCGCCAACGAACAGGACTCGTGGTGGTCGCACTTGGGCGGAGTTAGAGGACGGTGCATTCGCGGATGATCCTCGTTTCTACAAGGACATGGTGGAGTACCACGACAAGATCATCGGGCGGTTGTTGGACTACCTTGCAGAGCAGGGGTTGAGCGAGGACACGCTTGTCATCTACACGGGTGACAATGGGTCGCCGCATGACGTGTGCTCGATGGTGCACCAGCATAACGAGATCTGCGGTGGCAAGGGCAAGACGAATGACCGCGGGACGCATGTGCCGCTCATCGTTCAGCAGCCGGGGACGGTTCCGGCGGGTTCCGTAAACGACGACTTGATCGACGTTACGGATTTTTTGCCTACGATGTTGGATGCGGCGGGGATTGATGCGCCTGAGGGTTACGTGATCGATGGCGAATCGTTCTATCCGCAGTTGAAAGGCGAAAAGGGCAATCCAAAAGACTCGATATTCTTCCACTTCGAACCGATGAGTGCCCGCAACGCCGCGAGGTGCATCCGTATGGTGCGGAATCGGGATTGGAAGTTGTATGAGACTGGCGAGCTCTATGACCTGAATACGGACTTGGATGAGGAGTTGCCAATCTTCGAATCGCAGGATGGTCCGGAGGCCGCGGCGGCTCGGGCGAAGTTAAAGCCGGTGTTTGCGGAGATGGTGGCTTGAATTAAGGGCGATGGCCCGCGCTTCTAGTCTCGCCGTCGGAGGAGTGATTGACCGCTCCGGTAGGTAGCAACGCGCCAGAGCCATTCTGCCGGTCCGAATAGGAAGCGGTTCAACCACGCTTGCGACCACCACATTTGCAACGCCCAGACGGCGAAGACGAACAATAGGACTAGGCTTCGATTGACAAATTCGGCATCTGCGAGCAAGGTTGTCAGGACTAGGATGCCTAGAATCGTCTGAGTTAGGTAGTTAGTCAATGCCATGCGTCCGACCGCGCGGAGGTGATGTTTGAGCCAGTTGTCGGCGCGATTGTTCCAAAGGATGATCAGGCTCATGTATCCGAGCGACGCGGGAATCGTTCCGAGAATGTTGGGGATCTGGCTGATGAAGGCGATCTCGCGGGAGTAATCGTTGGCCGCGGTGAATATCACGCCTACGGCGGCCAGCGGTAAGCCGATTGCGAGGCCA
Source organism: Dehalococcoidia bacterium (assembly GCA_965232825.1). GTDB lineage: Bacteria > Chloroflexota > Dehalococcoidia > Lucifugimonadales > Lucifugimonadaceae > Bin127. Next base: position 2,796,849 of record OZ247429.1, read on the forward strand.
ACCCATGCGGTGCGTTGGTAAGTTTTCGCCGACTTTCGGCCGTTCATGAAGCCCATGCGGTACAAACCGGCACCGATGAGAATCATCCCTAGTGCGCGCAGAAGAAAACCCAATGCCAAAAGAGCATCAAAATACTCTTGTTCAGCAACCGTTACAACCCCTGGCTCCCAGCTGCGCGACAACGAAATGACTGTCTCGTCGGCGATGTATTGCATCAGCAGCGCAATCCCGATCGACAGCGCGAATACCAAGACGCCAACGAAAACCATCCACCAGTTCGGCAACTTCCGCAAAGTGATTAAGAAGACTGACGACGGTGCGTAGGCCACGAGAACATCGCCGTCCCAAAGCATGAAGTGTAGGATGCCGATTAGAAGAAGGAGACTGTTTCGCCAGAGATTCAACAGCACAGCGCGTCTTCCTCTGGCACTGGCGCGGTCGATGAAGAGGATCATTCCGGCTCCAAACAGTAGGGAAAACAGGCCCATGAACTTCTGGTCGACGAAGATCTCTCCGAATATGCCTACGGTCCAGTCGAGCCAGTTTTCAGATCCACCCGCGCTTAGATTGAAGTAGGGGGCATGCCCGAACTTGAAGGAAACCGCGTTCATGAGGAGAATGCCCAGGACCGCAACACCGCGTATCAGGTCGAGGCTGGTGATGCGCGCGTTCTCGCGAACGGGGCCGGATTCTGCGGTGTGAGGAACTGTTGCCAAGGGGTGGAGTTAGTTAAGTAGGAGAAGGGAACGATTGGTGGACTGGCAGTCAGTGGTATGGTAAGTCGCGGGAGAGAATACTATGTCCGAAAAGCGACCTAACATCATCATGATCATGTCCGATGACCTTGGGTATGAGTGCATCGGCGTCAACGGCGGGACATCATATTCGACGCCGCGGTTGGACGAGATGGCGTCGAATGGAATGCGGTTCGATGAGGGGCACGTGTTGCCGTTGTGCACGCCGACGCGGGTGGCGTTGATGACGGGGAAGCACAACTTCAGGAACTACATCGGGTTCGGGTTGTTGCCTCCTGACGAGGTGGGGTTCGGGCATCTCTTCTCAGACGCGGGTTACAACACGCTGATTTCTGGGAAGTGGCAGCTTTATTCTTATAATCCGCCGGATATCATGCCGGAGATGCGGAACAAGGGCCAGAAGATCGAGGATGCGGGCTTTGATGAGTTCTGCGTTTGGCATGCTCATCACACCGAGCACAAAGGGTCTCGATACAAGGACCCGGTGATCTATCAGAACGGCGAGTATCGGGACGACACCTCGGGCGAGTATGGCGATGATGTGTTTTGTGACTACATCATCGACTTCATCGAGCGGAAGAAGGACGACGACAATCCGTTTTTCGTGTACTGGCCGATGGCGTTGACGCACGGTCCGTTCGAGCCGACGCCGGACAGCCCCGAGTGGGAGGGTTTCGAACCGCAGTCGAATAAGAATTTCGGCGGTCGGACTTGGGGCGAATTAAGCGACGACGGGGATGATGCACACCCTAGGTTTTACAAGGACATGGTGGAGTATCACGACAAGGTGATCGGGCGGTTGTTGGACTATCTTGCTGAGCAGGGGCTGAGCGAGGAAACCCTTGTGATCTATACGGGTGACAACGGTTCGCCACAGGAGGTCTGCTCGATTGTGCACCGGCACAACGAAATCTGCGGTGGCAAGAGCACGACGAACGACTATGGGACGCACGTTCCGTTGATCGCTCAGATGCCAGGAACAGTTCCGGCTGGTGTGGTGAACAACGATCTGGTAGACGTTACTGATTTTCTCCCGACGATGTTGGATGCCGCGTGTGCCGAGGCACCGAAAGGTTACGTGATTGACGGGAGATCGTTCTATCCGCAGTTGAAGGGTGAGAAGGGTAATCCTAAGGATTGGATCTTCTTCCACTATGATCCGATGACGGCCAATCGGACTGATCTAGGTTGTATTCGCATGGTTCGGGATCATGATTGGAAGTTGTATGAGACGGGCGAGCTATACGATCTGAACGCGGATATCGAAGAGGAGTTGCCGATTTTCGAGGCGGATGACGGTGAGAAATCGGCGGCAGCGCGGACGAAGTTGAAGCCGGTGTTGGCGGAGATAGTTTGAGCCGGCGAGTCAACCGCGGTTGTTGACCTATATTCGTCGAGAATCGACTTCACTAAAGTTAGTTACCGTAGCGGTTGAGGGTCTCTTGTAGTCCGTTGTATCGGCGTCGCCGCGTAAGCCTTTTGTTAGCAGGATTAAGGCGCAGACGAATGCGGTTGTAGGGATGACGCAGAGGAATAGCGGAATCGTCCAGTCCCCACTGATCGCTATGGTGGAGATCAATCTGGCGAGGATAACGTCAGCGAAGTTGCTCACCACGAGAATCGCTACGACGACAAATTTCAGTGACAAATGTCAGTAACGGACGTGGTTTCGAAACGAACACCAAAATGATCGAGGATAAAGCTGCTAAGGGATGGATTAATGCAAGAATTAGGCGTGACCGGTAGTCTCCGATTTCAGCGATCATGTCGACTTGGGTCCTCGCCAACGCGAAGAACAAGTTAGCGAACGCGAAGACGAACATGACTATGCGGAATGCGTGCATGGCTGAGATTTTAAAAATCTGGATAGGCTCGATTCCAGACGTTATGATGTATCAAATTCGCGTTCCGGACGACGTGGAAACCGGTGGGACGGTGCCGGCCCATCCGGGGTAGCAGGTGATTCTCGGTTACGTTTCGGTCGGTTGATTCGCGTTGTCGGATGACGGATGTGTGCGGAGTATCAGGACGGCGTAGATGATGGCGATCGTTGGGATGGGCGCGAAGACTAGGGGTAGGGGCCAATCGCCTTTCATGACCTCGGCGGCGATTAGTGAGGCGAGGGCTATGGCCGAGATGATGTTGATGGCGAGGATCGCGGTGATGCCGAAGACTAGAGCGGTGTTGGATCGGGGGACGAAGACCAAGAAAATTATGGCGATCGCGGATATTGGATGGAGGACCGAGATGACTAGGCGTGACCAGATGTCTCCGCCGTCGGCGAATGAACCGACTGCGGCGGCTAGCAAGGCGAAGAGGACGTTAATGATGGAGAGGACCATCATGGTTCGGCGGAAAGCGGTCATGGTGGGATTGTACGCGTTGGGGTGATGGAGGTTTGTATGATTCGCATTTGAGATGTCATCACAATCCAGCGGTGGGCAACCGCATCATCCGGAATTTCCGGCGCTGGCGCCAATTGGCGGAGGGCATCATCGGTGTGTGGAGTGTGATCGGATCATCTACTCTGATCCGAAAGTTGCGGTTGCGGCGATCATCCCGATGGATGATGGGATCGTATTGCTGAAACGGGCGATTGAGCCACAGATCGGGATGTGGAGTTTCCCGTCTGGTTACGTAGATCGCGGGGAGAGGTTGGAACGGGCGCTGGAGAGGGAGGTTATAGAAGAGTGTGGGTTGGTCGTTAGCGTCAAGTGGTTAGTCGGCGTCTACAGCGACGAGGGGCAGGCGGTTGTGTTGGTGGTCTATCACGCGGACGTGGTTGACGGCGAGTTGATGGCTGGAGATGAGACGTCTGATGCCCGTGTGTTCGCGGCGGATGAAATGCCGGAACTGGCGTTCGAGCATGATGATCGGATTGTGCGGGATTGGCGCGAGGGGTTGGGGTTGAGGGGTGTGAAGTGTCTGTAACTGACCCTTCCAGACGTCGTAGCGCGAACAATAATCGCGGAGAGGGATGGTCTGTCAGCATGGAATCTTGCCCGGTTAAAGCTCTCGTATTGGTTGACCCTGTGCCTCTGAGACGGTATCTTAATTCGCTTCAGGATCCGCAATGAAATCGAATATTCAGATCGTAGTTGAGAGTTCTCAGTGCTATCGGGCGTTCGGACCGCCAGCTGCGCGGGTTTCGTTGTCGTCGGATTGTATCCGAATCGAGGCCAGCACCGGGAGGTCACTGTTTGAGGTGTCGATCGATTCCGTGGTCAAGATACTGGTTGACCAATCTTGGTTTTGGTATCGACTCAAGATTGAATCAGTAGACGGACGGCGTTACTCGGTCGGAGGGCTCGACGGCAATGGAGCTGCAAAAGTTCGAGATGCCGCGCTCGCGATAGCAGAACAACTGGCGCGGGCAGAATTAGAGAATTTGATACGACTCGATGAACGGCGGCTTTCGCTGTTCGATGGCAAACGTTATCTGCAGTATCGAGACGCGGTGGAATTCCATGAAGCGATCGTGTCTACGTTGCGGCACAGCAAAGGGATTGTCAGAGGCAAGTTGTCAGAAGCCGCGCCGAATGTGCTGAACCGAATCGAGTGTCTAGAACGGGCTGAAGAGTTGGAACGCGCAAGGAATCAGGCTAACGACGCGTTCGTTCGAAACAGCGTGCCAGCGGTGAAGTCGGCAGCGAAATCCGATTTCGGGATCACACTCACCGACGAACAGGCCGTCGCAATCGCCACCGATGAGGAGGCAACTCTGGTGCTCGCTGGCGCGGGTACGGGCAAGACTGCGGTCATCACCAGCAAGATAGCCCACTTGGTCCGAAATCAAGGTGTGACACCGGAAGAAATCTTGGTGCTTGCGTTCAACCGCGCCGCGGCTGAGGAGATTCGAGACCGGTTGCCACAGGACTTGACAGATACACGGGTATTCACGTTCCATAGATTCGGATACGGTGTAATCGGTCGCGGTGGTATCAAGCCGTCGATTTCGAAATTGGCACAGGACGAACAGTTGTTGGGACGGGCTATTCACGACTCTCTGAATCAGCTCCTCGGCGTGTCCGACCAATCTGAAGAGATCCAGGACTTCATCGCATATCATCGTGCGCCATATCGTTCACCATTTGAGTTTGAGAACCAAGGCGAGTATTACGAATACGTGCGAGATTGGGAGCCGCGCACGTTAAGCGGCGATCTAGTCAAGAGCTTGGAAGAAGTTGAGGTCGCCAACTTTTTGACGCTCAACGGTATCAAGTTTGTCTACGAGGGACAGTACCACGTGGACACCGCTACAAGTGAATATCGGCAATATCAACCAGATTTTTACCTCCCAGAGTACGACATCTATATCGAGCACTTTGCTCTTGACGAAAACGGCAATCCGCCACCTGAATGGGATGCGTATGAGGGAGGCGTCGAATGGAAACGTGGAATCCATGCGCGGTATGGAACACGCTTGATAGAGACCTATAGTTGGCAGCGTCGGCAAGGCATCCTACGCCAATCATTGCAGCGGCGACTGGCAGATCACGGAGTCGTTTTCAAAAAGATTTCATTCGTGGATGTGTTACGGCGTCTCGCGGAGTGGGTCGTCTCTTGGCTTGCGCGGCTTCTGACGAAGTTTCTGCACCACGTAAAGACCAGCGGTTTGTCACACCGTCAATTGCGCGAACGCGCCCTGATTTCCGGCAACCCGCTGCGTAGCCTAAGTTTCCTTGGTGTGTTCGAGAAAGTACAGGCTCAATACGAGGCGATGCTGAGAGCGGAGGGCGCAGTTGACTTTCACGACTTGATCAACGATGCGGCAACGCTGATTCGCGAGGGACGTGAGACCTCACGCTTCAGATACGTGTTAGTCGACGAGTTTCAAGACATTTCAGCAGGTAGGATGAGGTTGCTTGACACCATGGATAAGCGAAACATCTCCTACTTCGTTGTCGGTGACGACTGGCAATCGATATATCGATTCGCGGGTAGCGACGTATCGCTGGTTCAAGACTGCGGGCAATATCTGGGTTATGCCCAACAGCGCGAGTTAACGGAGACGTTTCGTTTCGGCGACGGGGTTCTAGTGCCGTCAACTTCGTTTGTTCAGCGGAATCCTGAACAGTCGCAACGGACGCTGCGGTCGGCTAGTACACGCCTTGGTGAGGGGATCACAATCATCGCTGACAAAAATGCGGAGCGCGCTTTAAACGAAGTATTCCGGGATATCGAAACGTGTCTGGGCACTCATTCTGCGCGCGGGATGTCAGTTCTGGTTTTGGGTCGCTATCGTAACAGCGAGCAAATCTTACGGGCCGTGCGGAACAGCGCTTCAGGATTCGATCTTCGTTTCAGTACGATTCACCGTGCCAAGGGCCAAGAGGCCGATTATGTAGTCGTTTTAGACCTTAAAAACGCGCGGATGGGGTTTCCGGCGAAGATCGACGATGACCCGTTGTTGGATATGGTGTTACCGCCCAAGTCCGCAAACGCGTTGCCGCACGCTGAAGAACGTCGATTGTTCTACGTCGCAATGACCCGAGCGCGGCGCGGGACTTATCTAATCGCCGACGCCTCTCGCCCGTCGGAATTCGTTACCGAAATCCGCAAGCATCACCCCGACATTCGCCAATTGGGCAGTCTCGCCGCGGAAGAGTTCCCGAATTGTCCGAAATGCAAGACAGGCCAACTCGTACCGTCTCAATCCGGCGAAAACTTGCGATGCGCCAACTACCCGATGTGCAGTTATCTTGCTCCAGACTGCGACAAATGTCGCGTTGGCTACTTTGTGCTGATTCGCCGATCTGAGGCCATTCTTTGTACAAACTCCGATTGTGGCCAACGCGGCACGTTATGTCCGAAGTGCAATGTCGGGGTGATGAGTAAAAGGAAAGGGAAATTCGGCGAGTTTTGGGGCTGCTCCGAATATTGGTCGGAGCCGCCGTGCCGATACACGATGGACGATGTTACTCGTCCCTATGGAACGGGATCAGGCGCATCGCGTAGAAACGGCGTTAGGTTTCGCGCCGAACGCTCGCGCCGATTTGTGAAACGTTAACGCGACTGCGACTGATATCAGTCCTTGGTGCGGTCTATCTACGGATTGGATTTTTCGGGCGAAAATTGCGTTGGAGTTCGGATTCGTATTGGCGCCCCATGCCGTGAGCGTTTTTGTCTAACCATTCAGCGAAACGGGTCGTGCCAGTTGGTGGTGCATTGGATGTGAGTAGGCCAGCCATGAGTCCGTCGACCTCGTCGCGGGTTAGGACGACATCACGTACTAGCAAGCCGACGATACTGGTCAATGCCAAACTTACGGAGGGTGGCATGTGGATGAATCGTGCGCGTATTCCCATCGCGGAGGCGACAAGGTCGATCAACTCCTCGAATGAGAACGTATCGGGTCCTGCCGCGTCGGCGACGAAGCTTTCAGATGCTCCTGCCGCGGCGACGGCTTGTTCTGCGACGTCTTCGGCGAAAACGGGTTGGACCGGGTAGTCGCCGTTGCCGTACATCGGGAAGACAGGGAATCGCCTGATGGCCCAAGCGATGTTGTTGAGTAGCAGGTCATTGGTGCCATAGATCAAAGTTGGACGGATGATTGCGTAGGAAATTCCCGTCTTCTTGAGTTCGTCTTCGACTTGCCATTTGCCTTTGAAGTAAGGGAGGTGGGAATCGGACGATGGGTTTGAGACCGATATGTGCACGATGCGTTTGATGCCAGCGTTCTTTGCCGCATTGAAGAGGGTTTTCGAGTTTTCGACGGCACCATTGAAGGTGGTTTGACCTCGTTCGAACCGAATCCAGTAAGTGTTGTAAAAGACGGATGCTCCGATCATTGAATCGGTGAGCGCTTCGGTATCTGAGAAGTCGAGGGGAGCGGATTTGACTGCGCCTCCGAACGAGTTGAACGTATCGGGGTGGCGAGTGAGAGTGGTGACGTCGACTCCTTTTTGAAGGAGGTTTCTTGCGATGTATCCGCCGGTGTAGCTGAAGGCGCCGGTGACAACGGCCTTTTCAGGATGTGGCATTTTCGCCGGTTCCTCGGTTGGGCGGCATCGCCTCGGCGAGCGGTGACCCCTTTGTCTTCGACATTTCCCCCGTGAACGGGGGAAACCCGTAAAAGTTGTTCGCCGGCATCATGCTCGTGGAATGAAGCGAGGTTCAGCCGACCCCTGATCCGCGAGTTTGATCGAGGTAGGCGCGGGCTTCGGCGAGTAGGAAGCGGGACGCACCGCTGACGATCCATTGGACGCCGCGTTCGTGCCAGAACTGGGCTTGTTCGACGGTAACGCCGAGGGTTCCGGAGATTTTGCCGGCGTCGTGAGTCTTCTTGACGAGGGTTTCGATGGCTTCGACGACTTCTGGGTGGGCGATCTGACCTGGATAGCCCATGTTTAGAGAGAGGTCACCGGGTCCCATGAATATGCAGTCGGCGCCTTCGGTGTTGATGATCTCGTCGGCGTTGACGATGCTTTCGGGGGTTTCGATCTGGAGGCAGACAAAGGTTTCTTCGTTGGCTTGTTTGACGTATTCGGCTTGGTCTTGGATGCCGAACATTGCGCTGCGGCCCGAGAAGCCGCCACGTTTACCGACGGGCGGGTATTTGACGGCGTCGACGACGGCTCGCCCTTGCTCGCCGTTGTTGATAAGGGGGATCATGACGCCTTGGGCGCCGCCTTCGAGGTAACGCTGGATGTGTTGCTGATCGTTCATGCCGATGCGGACGATGGGCGTCGTGCCGGAGAGTTCGGCGGCTCGGATCATGTTTTCGGATGTCTCGTAGTCCATGATTCCGTGTTCGCAGTCGATGACTACGAAGTCGAATCCGGCCCAACCCATGAGTTCGACCAATGCTGGAGCGGGCCAGCCAACGAATGGGCCGAGCGTGGTTCCGCCGTTGAGCATCTTTCGCTTCATGGTGTTGTTTCGCATCGGGAGTCCCTTTCGGTTGGTTTGGTGATCGGTTTTTGGTTGCGATGTTTCAGGTTAATTCAAATCGAAGAATTCGGAGACATGGCGCCAGATGTCTTCTGCGATTCACATGAAACGGTTGAGGAACGATTCCATCTGCAAGGTTTGTCGGCACCCGACCTCTAAAACAGACTATCCGGAGACATATCCGACAACCTGAAGGCGCGGAGTTTCCGAAAGACATGGGGAGTAAGTAGGCCGCGATCATTCATAACCTCATACAAGGTTTGTTCGATGTTCAATGGCATCGCATTTTCGGTTGCATCCAGCATTGCGCTGACCAACTTTTCGGCGAGAGAATTGAATTCTTGTAGATCAATTGCTCTCATATCCTGAGAAGGATTGGCGTCTTGAGCTGCCTGTAACGGGTTTCCTACGAAAATCGGACACACTTTCGAGACCTGATGATTGTCGTTCGTCCATTGGATGTGGTCGTGCAGCTGCGAAACTTCACGTTTGTAATACTCGTTTGATTCTTTTTTGTCCGTTTTTGCTTCCATGCATATGGCGATTCCTTCTTCATCAATCCAGAGAACGTCCGGCCCGGTGCCGTATTCTTTGTCCGGCCTCGTGGCATCCAGACCTAGGTATTGACCCAGGCTCCGCAAAGCCTCTTCTACCTGCCCAGGGCTGGCATTTCCTTTGAGAGCAACAAAGTCTCGAATCATGGTTTTGGGCAACCGCACGGTACCAGAACCGCTGATCCGCACATGCTCGGTCGCTTTCTGCACTTGCGCCGGCGTCGACTTTGAAGTTCCAGATGGGGAGAGCACAATTGATGGGATATTTTGCTGGGCGCCATGAGACCTGCGGTACAAATGACGCGCGGAGTCGGCGTCGCCTGATAATTCGTACGCATAACCTAACCACAAACTCAGCCAGGCACCTGTGAATTGACTAAATTCAAAGGATTTGTCTAGGGTTTTGCTCAAAATTGTGATGGCGCGTTGATAATCTCGGTTCCACAAAGCGTTACCAAATGTAGCTTCCGCGATCGCTACCTCGAGTGCCTTGTCGAAATCAGTTGGTTCGCTCGATTGTGGAAAGTCCCGCATGTTGTTTGAATACGTCCGAATCCAATTCGAGTCCCTCTTTAGACAAGCTTCAGCGGCTTCGATCAAATCTTGAGTACCTGATGCGCGCTTGGAAACGGCTTCGCCTATCTGAATCTGCTTCTGCAGGAACGATGGTAATAGAGCGATGTTGCGGGGAATGCGAAGCCAGTTGACCAAACTTTCGCCCGTGACTATCACCACCCCATGGTCACTCATTCCTCTTGAGATTCGACCGAAACTCTGGACAATTCGTGACGACAGCAAACTCCTCAAACTGTTTCGCATGTTAAGTCGGTCCCACTGATACCGTTCCAAAGGACCGGTTCCTTTCGGCAATTCGTCTAGCACCATCACGCGGCACGTGTCGCCTGGCAAGTCGATACCGTCGTAACGAGCGGCGAGCGTCAGTTTCGTCGATGGATTAGCGTGGCGAAACTGATCTACAACCTGCGGCACGTTCTCTCGATCTGTGAAATTGGAAATATCCGCCCATTTTTCCCTCTCGTACGTGCTTGGTACTAGGATCAAAGTTTTGTGACCCCTCACCACGTCTTTGGCGGATGACACATCATCTTCGACACCTTCAGAAGCCGCAGGGATAAGAATTAACCGTTCGCATGCGCCCGCTGGCGTGGTTGGAGCGATGATGCGATTTGGGCGACGACCAAAGGCCCTTATAAAGCCGTCGGGCGCACTGAGTGTCGCCGACAAATAAACGCGGCGAACGCCGAGGTCAAAATATGACAAGGAAGAGGTTGGAATTATAGGCGGAGTGAGTGTAACAGCCTTGTCGGAGACCAAAACACAACAAAGATCTTCTTGATCTCTAATGTGTTCCCACGCAAACATCGTGCTTGTGCTTTCAGCGAGATCGGAACTGAGCAACAACCTACGCAATTCCGATACATTGTTGCGGACTTCGAACGGGGGCACGAAAAACTGACGAGTTGATGCGCCAGCACGGACTTCTGCGTAACTCGATGCAAATCCTGTCGCTTGATGGTACGGTTCGAACAACGCTAGGATCTGCTCGTATATTGCACCGTTTTCAGTGCGAGCGATGGAAAGGGAAAACTGGTCTCTCAGGATGTGTTCAGCAGTGTGAGCATCGTCAAACACGACCGCCGTTATTTCGTCTGACCGGAATCGAGATTTTCCATTGAATAAAGCATGGTAGGTCGTGACGCATGGGGCTTCACCGCGATGATATAGGCCGTCGGGTGAAAAAGAACCACTGTAATAAGTCGTTACGGGCAAACCATATCCTGAAGCCTTGGATGCGGTCTGCTTGACGAGCTGTATCGTGCTACATGCGTACAGGACATGGCCGCGCGTTTCGTTTACCAACGACTGGGCGATCAACAATCCCACCAGCGTTTTTCCAGCACCTGTATTCAATACAACCGCCAAATCGCGACCGTTTCGGTGCTCGTTCCACTCGCGCAACGCGTCGCCTTGACCCAACCATAGGTCATTGACGTTTTCGTCTTTGACCGCCGCCGAATGAAAAATTTCAATGGGGTCGATTGGCTGCGGTTGCTGCCCCGGTAGGTTTATGTCGAAAATGTTGAACGCCATAACGTGTAGTTCATGTACTCGCTCTTCAATGGATCGTTTCGGGTTCGGGAGAATGGGAGAAACCAATTACGCTGTTCGCCTTAACCAGCAACGCGAAAAGAGCCAATCCGTTTGCCCTTCAACACTAGCTTCCCCACTCGCCGAACAAGGCTATCGGATGCCATTCTTCGGATAGTGCAAAACCACAGGCTATCGCCCCGGTGTTCCGAAACGCGTCAATAAAACTCTGAGACGTAGCGCCAGACATCTTCGGCGACCTCGTTTGGGTTGCGTGCGGCGTCGATCTCGATCCAGCGGTTTGGTTCGTTGCTGGCGAGTTCGCGGTAGCCACGTCGGACGCTGCGATGGAAGCGGATGGGTAATTCTTCGAAGCGGCGTTGGGTTTCGCCGGTGGAGTCGTCTTCAGCGTCGCGCCGGCCCAGTCCGGTTTCGGGTGTGATATCGAGCAGGATAGTTAGGTCAGGAGCGACCTCATTGGTGGCTAGTTCGTTGGCATGGCGGAGGCGGTCGAGGTTTAGGTTGCCGCCGTAGCCTTGGTAAGCGATGGTGGAGTCGGAAAAGCGGTCGCCGATGACGGTCGTGCCTTTTTTGAGTTCGGGGACGATGACGTCGGCCATTAACTGGGCGCGGGCGGCCATGAAGAGCAGGGCGTCGGCGGCGGGAACGTTATTGCTCTGGGATTTAATGATCTCGCGGACTTGCTCGCCTAGGCGGGTTGTGCCGGGTTCACGAACGACCAGGACGGGCAGATTCAAACTCTCGAGACGTTGGCGAAGCAATTTCACTTGAGTAGTCTTGCCGGCGCCTTCGCCGCCCTCAAACGAAATGAACGGCGCTTTATGGACCGACCTGCGTGGCATTGTGGAGATACTGCGATTACGACGTTGCTGGGCGGGTCATCGGCGCCGTCGTCGGATGATGACATGCCGGTTCGGTTCGTGTCCGGTGCTCGCAGACCCGACGTTGTAGCGGGCGGCGAGCGCGTGCTGGAGTCGTCGAATGTGGGAGGACTGCGCAGAAAGATTAATTTTGCGGTCACCGCTGAGAACTCGTTCGACGGCGCGTTCGGCCTCTTCGAGAGCCTCATCGACCAGGAGTTCGTCGTCAGAGTGCGATCCGTTTCCGTTGGTTGTGCTCGCGCGACCGACTTCAAAGCGGTTCAGGAATTGTTCGATCTGCTCGCGGGTTCCGCGTCGCAGGACGTAGACGGGAACGCCATCACGTTCGGCTCGTTTGACCGCAGGAGGACGTCGGCCGTAGTGGAGTTTGGTAGTAACGAGAACGTCGGCCTCAGCCGCGGACTCGGAGAGCATCACCGGGACACCCATGGCTCGAATGCCGGATCTGAGTGCGTCGCGGGGAACGCCGAAAGGATGGACACGGATCGGAGGCGGATCCGGCATGCCCTCGTCTCTCGCGATGGTCTCGGCGGGTTCATTCGGCCTGCCATTTCCGTTGGGATTTTCGGTGTCGGGGTCATATGATCGCCGAGGCGAGCGGATGGAATTCAGATCGAACGCTGCGGTTTCGAATCCATCTTCGGAATCCATGGCGTCTTCGACTTGAGTGTTGACACTGCCGTCCTCGTTGAGCCTTCGCATCTCGAGAGGAAGTTGGAGTCCGCGCAGCATGCGATCGACCGCTCTTCCGACATCGTTGTGAACGCCGACGTAGTTTCGTTCGCGCATCTCGACGACAACGTCGAAGGTCGGCATGTGCTTGCGTTCCAAGACCGTCTTCTGGGTCCGCCTGCGGCGCGCCTCGATGTCGCCGAGTGTTACAGCTTGTGTCCCGCCGACGAGGTCAGAGAGGGTTGGGTTAGTGATGACGTTGCCGAGAGTATTGCCGTGAGCGGTGGCGACGAGCTGCACGCCGCGTTCGGCGATGGTTCGAGCGGCGAGGGCCTCGAGCTCGGTCCCGATCTCGTCGATGACAACGACTTCGGGCATGTGGTTTTCGACCGCTTCGATCATGGTACGGTGCTGGAGTTCGGTGTTGGGGACTTGCATCCGACGCGCGCGCCCGATAGCCGGGTGCGCAACTGCACCGTCGCCACCGATCTCGTTGGACGTGTCGACGATTACCACTCGTCGAGATGCGTCGTCGGCGAGTACGCGGGCAACTTCTCGGAGGATTGTGGTTTTACCGATGCCTGGGCGACCGAGGATCAGCACGCTGCGGCCAGTCTGTATGAGGTCTTGAATTAGCCGAACGCTTCCGAAGACCGCGCGTCCGACGCGACATGTCAATCCGACGGGATTACCTTCGCGGTCGCGGATCGCGGAGAAGCGATGAAGGGTACGCTCGATCCCGGCGCGGTTGTCGTCGCCGAAACGACCGAGCCCGGCGATGACCGTGTCGATGTCCCAGCGCGTGACCTCCTTGTCGTTGAGGGCTACAGAGCCATCGACGAATCGTGCTTCGGGGACACGTCCGAGGTCGATGATCACTTCGAGTAGGCCGGAGACGTCACGATCACTATCAATGGTTCCGTCAAGACCTTCGCGAACGTTTGGCGGCAAGACGTTTAGAAACGCGCCGATATCGTCGACTACGTGTTGTTGGTTGAGTTGTGAGGTTGTGTTCAGAATCCCGTCAGGGTTATTTTCGAGAGTTAACTGATTAATGCTGTTTCGCATCATGATATGCGCTTGAACGCCAGGGCGGTAGTCACCGGCCTCCGTTCGCCAAGTAACCGGGCGAGCTGCCTGGAATTTTCAACCGGCGTTTAACGTGTCGATCTGGGACATGGCGCCGTGGAACCGAGTTCATAGGGCGGAAGCGATGAGAGCGGCAACATCGGCGGTTCGGCTGGAATATCCCCATTCATTATCGTACCATCCCACAACCTTGACGAACGTGCCAGAACCGTCGTCCTCGTCAGAGATTACGGCGGTCGAGAGCGCGTCGATGGTGCAGGAGTGTGGATCTCCGATGTAGTCGGCGGAAACCAGTGGCTCGTCAGAGACTTGGATTACGCCATTCAAAGCTCCTGCCTGGCTTTCCCGGAATGCTTCGTTCACTTCCTCAGCGGTTGCGGGTTTTGACAGCCGAGCGGTCAGGTCAGTGACGGATCCGGTGATGACCGGTACGCGGTACGCCATGCCGTCGATCTTTCCGGCGAGTTCGGGAATCGCAAGGGTTACAGCTTTGGCGGCGCCGGTAGTGGTCGGGATAATGCTATTCGCAGCGGCGCGGGCACGACGGAGGTCGCTGTGGACCTGATCCAATATGTTTTGATCGTTGGTGTAAGCGTGGATCGTCGACATCAAGGCGCGTTCGATGCCGAATGCGTCGTTGAGAACCTTCGCCATCGGCGCGACACAGTTCGTCGTGCATGAGGCGTTGGAGATGACGTTATGCTGGGCCGGATCGTAATCGTCGTCGTTTACGCCAAGAACGATCGTGATGTCCTCGTTGGAAGCCGGCGCTGAGATGATGACTTTTTTGACGCTGTCGGAGAGATGCGCGGAGGCCTGCGCGGCGTCGGTGAAGAAGCCAGTGGATTCGATGACGATCTCGACACCCGCGTCGTCCCATGGAATGTTCACTGGGTCGCGTTCGGAGAAGACGGTGATTTTATCTCCGTTGATGGTGAGCGAACCATCGCCGATCTCAACATCGCCGTCGTAACGCCCATAGGTGGAGTCGTACTTGAGGAGATGGGCTTGTTGTGCTGGGCTGGCAAGGTCGTTAACCGCGACTACTTGCAACTTGTCAGATTGTCGCTGGTTGATGGTACGGAAGACTTGCCGACCGATTCTGCCGAAGCCGTTGATGCCGATCTTGGTTCTGCTCATGTTGTGTCTTATGGATCTCCTAGTGAGGGTTGAACCTCTTCCGTGTGTGGATCGCGAAGTATTTAGTTGCAGATTACACCGCGGCCCTTATCGGCGCATGTGTGTTTTGCTATCTGATTACGCTCATTCCGGCGTAGCGGCCTCGGTCACCGGCCCAATCTTCAATCCGGAGAAGGCGGTTATATTTGGCGACCCGCTCGCTGCGGGCGGGCGCTCCAGATTTGATTTGGCCGCATCCGGAACCAACGGCGATGTCGGCTATTGTGGTGTCTTCGGTCTCACCCGAGCGATGGCTGACGACGACGCCGAAGTTCGATTTCCGGGCGCGCCGGATCGTGTCGAGCGTTTCGGTGACGGTACCGACCTGGTTTGGCTTGATGAGAATTGCGTTTCCGGCCTTCTCTTTGATGCCGCGCTCGAGAAAAGCGGTTTGGGTCACGAAGAGGTCATCGCCGACGAGTTGCACACGTTCACCGATTTTGTCGGTGATGATTTGCCAACCTTTCCAGTCGTTTTCGGCGAGGCCGTCCTCAATGCTGCAGATCGGGTACTCAGCGCAGAACGCATCGTATTCTTCAGCCATCATTTCTGCGGTGAGGCGCAGGCCTTCACGTTTCATGCTGTAGCGCCGAACCTCTGGCACGTAGAATTCGCTCGCCGCCGGGTCCAAGGCGATGAAAATCTCCTCGCCGGGCAAATATCCAGCGGATTCGATTGCGTGAGTGACGTAACCGAGTGCCTGGCGGTTGGTCAGCCCGACCGGGGCGTAGCCGCCCTCGAAACCGACTGATGTTGATAGTCCCTCGTCTTGGAGAAGCCTTCCGAGTGATTGGTAGATTTCCGAACCTGCCCGGAGTGCTTCCGACAACGATTCGACGCCGGCTGGCATGACCATGAATTCTTGAAACTCGGTTGATCCCGCAGCGTGTGCCCCGCCGTTAAAAATGTTCAACATCGGCACTGGGAGGATGTACCGTTCGCGATTTCCGATATGGTCGGCGACGAGGTCGTAGAGCCATTCGCCTTGACTGCGGCATGCGGCGCGGAGGACGGCCATAGAGATGGCGAGTAGGGCGTTGGCGCCGTATCGAGACTTGTTGCTGGTACCGTCGGCGTTGATCATCGCCTCGTCGACAGCGCGTTGGTCGTTGGCGTCCAAGCCGATGACCACGTCGTTCAACGGACCGTTAATGTTGGCGATAGCTTGGAGCACGCCTTTTCCGTTGAAGCGTTTCGGATCGCCGTCGCGTAGTTCCCAAGCCTCGTTCTCGCCGGTACTAGCACCAGACGGGACCGACGCACCGTTGCGAGTACCGTCTTCGAGCAAAACTTCGGCGTATACCGTAGGGTTGCCACGCGAGTCGAGTATCTCTTTACCTTTGACGAATTTGATATTGCTCATGCTGAACAAGTTTGCAATAAAAACGTGCGAATCTGTTAACTCGTCGCTGCCCGCGTCCGAAATGACCGGTATTGAATTACTGTCCTCGTTGGGAGGCGAGTTTGATGGCCAAATCCACGGCTTCCGCGGCGTCGCGGGCGTAAGAAACTTCCGAGTACTGTGCTTGACCTTGGTCGTTTCGGAGATTGACTTCCCAACCTTGCAATGCAACGACCGGTACTCCGGCTATCATTGCGAAGCTGAGTTCATTGGATGTTCCCCATTTTCCGGGCAGTGCGATTACCGCGTCACTGGCGTTGGCTACCAGAACGTTTCGGACGAATCCTAAAGGCGTTGGTATGGCGTAATCGATGTAGGCATTGGCTTCGTTTCGGTCGGTTGTGGAGAGGATGCCAATGGTGGTCCCTCCAGCGGATTTGGCGCCTTTTGCGGCGCGCTCCATGGTACCTCCCATCCCGCCGTTGACGAGGATGCAGTCGTTCACGGCGACGAGACGTCCGATTTCTTCGGCCATTTCGAGGCCGCGGGGAGTCGTGTGATCCCGGTCACCGCCGATTACGGAGATATAGATGGGGTGTTGGGAAGTTGAAGGCATGGAGTTGCCAAGTAGTCTATTGAAATGAGATCCGGCATTTTCGCCGGTCATGTGATCGATTCAGCGCCCGTGACAAGGGCGTCGAGCTGTTCGTTTTTCATTGAGTCACAACCAATCCGAGCAAGATCGAGCAGCTCTTGCAATTGCGCCGCGGTAAATGGCGCTGCTTCGGCGGTTCCTTGAACTTCTACGTAATCGCCCGAGCCGGTCATCACGACGTTCATATCGACTTCGGCGCGCGAGTCTTCTTCGTAAGGGAGATCTAGGTGGTGTTGGCATTCAGATTGTTGGCGTTTCATTCTGCAACGAAGACTTGAACCACCCATAGTCTATTGTCTCTGACCGCAAACCCAAATGCGACCGAGTCGTGAGAGGGATGCAGTATGTTGCGGCGGTGCCCTGGACTCGCCATGAGAACCTCATGGGCTTCGTCGATCATGTCAAAGACCGTCCACTGTCGAACCATGCGCAACGTGCAGTTGCCTCCGATCCATCCTAAGATATTTTCGGACACCCATGAGTAATGACCGCGTCCGGCGCGCTTGTAACGCTCTTCGGGGCTTGATCCGTCCAATCCGGTGTGCGAATTGCTGCAACGTTCGGCAAGGTCTTCCGCGTACAGTTGCGCCGACGTGTTGTAGTTCGGAGCGAGAGGGTTGCCCGGGCGTTCCGCGTTGAGCAATTCAAGCATGTATCCCCGCATCTGCGCCAGCTGCTTGTCATTCACCACTGGGGTCGGGGTGGGTCGAGGTGTCGAAGTCGGAACAGGAGTGGAAGTGGGCGGCAACGCAGTGGCCGTCACTTCGATCTTCACAACCACTACATCTTCCGGCAACGGGAACTGCGAGCGAACCGTTACACGCCATTCGTCGCGCAGGGTTTGGGAGTAATCCGGATCTGTGATGCTAAGGCCGATGTACCAGACGACCAGCCCGGCGAGAGATACTCCAAATGCCTTGATACTGAACTGGATCATGTGAACAGGTCGGCGAAGCGCCGCATAAATGTGTCCATCGTGTAGGGCTTTTGGACCACGAGGCAGAGATAGCCGATCAGAAGTGCTATAAGAGCCGCATCGAAAATCAACCAGCAAACGATCCCCTTCCCCCATCGACGAGCGCGCTTGTCGCTTGTCGATCTGTTAATCCGCGGGGCGAATCCGCACACGACACGGGATAAAAGGAACTCGCGAAACATCGGAGCCTCCCTTGCGACTGGACAACGAATGTGATTCGCAGACGTTCTCCGCAAGAGCCGACGAAGGGAGGCGCGGGAATCCGCGATCCCGCCGCACGGCTCGCGCCGTCAATCGGAACTGTTGCGAAGAAACGTCGCCTTGAGTCTAACGATTCGTCTGCGAATCAAAACACAATCTATCAGAAAATAGTCGGTCTGCGCGTGAAATCGTCGTGAACCCGTTGCTTTCAACGGATTGCGTAAATAAGGCTTAACAACCAAAAATCCCGCTCGGTCGGAGCGGGATTCTGACAGGTTACAATTTCGCGAATATTAAATACAACCCTATCGCTGCGCCTGACCTTCTCACTTATTAGGCGCGGAAAGGAGCGAAATGACCTCAAACGTCATTGTAGATAAGTTCGTCCAGTTTTGCAATCGCCTAGCGATGTGGGGACTGATCGGCACCGGCCTCATGGCGTTTGCAATCGCCTCGATTTCCAACCCTGTGCCCGAGGTGTCAGTCGCGGGCGGTGCGATGTTTACGTTCATCGCAATCGGCTTCGACCGCGAGACGCGCGAAAGCCACCTCGCAAGGTTCTGGTCGAGCTACCGACGCGCTCGCGGTTAGCGCGTCTCGATGACCCACGCCGCCATCTTGACGAACGCTGAATAGGTCTCGTCGAGTTTGCAGTACCTGGTCGCTACTCCTCGGAAATGCTTGATGTATGAGAAGTAGTTTTCGATCATGTGCCGCTTCTCGTACCGTTTCTCATCGTGTGGGATCGAAACCTTCCTGTTCGACTTCGAGGGAATGACCGCGGTTATTTTTCTTGCGGCGAGCGTGGAGCGTATTTCGTCGGAATCGTAGGCTTTGTCTGCGAGCACTTCTTGGACATCGAGATTTGCGACCAGCGGAACGAAGCACGGAGCCTCAGCCGCGTTGCCCGGATGCGACGAGAAATCAACGAGTCTTCCGTCGATGGAAGTCACGGCGATCAGCTTGGTTGTCAAGCCGCCCATGCTTCTACCGATCTTCTGCAGTTTCTTCGACGTTTCCGCCGTCTCCCCGAGTTTCCGCGCGCCTGCCGCGTGCTGGTGTACTTTCGCGAAGGTGCCGTCGACCATGACGGTTGTCAGATCCCGGTCCGCCGTGAGCACCGCGAATATCAGGTCGAACACTCCTGCTTTTATCCAACGTCTGAACCGCCAGTAAACCGTGTTCCAGTTGCCGAAGCGGGCCGGGAGGTCGCGCCACGGCGCGCCTGTTCTGATCACCCAGAGCATCCCTTCGAGAGACATTCGGTTGTCGAACCCGGTCCGGCCGGGGTCTCCCTTCTTTCCGGGAAGGTGGTCGCGGATCAACCGCCATTGCATGTCGGTGAGTTTCGTGCGCGGCTGCACGAACGGAGACTTGCCGCAGAACCGCGGGCGCGGTGTAATAATAGGCATTGGAGCGCCTCTTTGTATCCATTGGGAGCGTCCCGTCGGGGCGGTTTGCATCAGAAACACGCCGCCTCGACGTTCAACTCAGTTCATCGTGTCGTTAATGGTTGATGTTCGCCGGTATTCATGGCGGACCGCGCAGCCTCCTTCCATACATGCCGCAAGACGCGCGGCGTTGAAGATCGTGCAGATGGACGATTGAAAGTGCCCGGACTTGCGATGATCGGGACTTGACGATGCGGCGGAACGCCGCGGCTCGGGTCAGCAGACGATCCGAAGGTTCGATGGTTGAGCGCATCTGCCTTGCCTCTGTGTTTCACAGGAAGACGGAGGACGCGCCGCTACGAATGCGGAAGGAAGGGCGGCTAAATGCCGGGTTCTCATTTTCGCGATCCCCGTTCCTCTTGGGGACTCTGGAAAGAGTCTTGTCTCATGTGCCCGCTGCGCGCTCTGCAACGAACACCAACTTCACGCTCCGCCTCTCAATATACACGAACAAAGCGCCGGACGTGTGAAAACCAGCGCTCGACTCGAAGATTTGAGGAACGTCCGAGCCGAGGGGCGCAATGAGACGGCGCTTTCGCTGATGTAACACAGTTTAACGTCCACGAGTCATTGCGGAGATATCCCGCGATAAACTCTGAATGCCAACACCACCTAAGACGCATCGGCCGTCTACGATGCCGACAGAGATGGCTGCGACGCTGTCGGTGAGGATGTGGTTGTCTTCGCCGCGTTTTTGTTGCAATGATTTGATCGCTTGCGCGAGTGCAACGTAACCGCCGGTGATGGATGCTGTCCTCGTGCCGCCATCGGCGCGGAGTACATCGCAGTCGATGGTGATGGAGCATTCGCCTAATGCCGCCATGTCGGTGATGGCTCGGAGCGATCGACCGATCAGACGTTCGATCTCGCGACTGCGGCCGCTAGTTGATGCTCGACGCCTATCAATGCGTTGGTCGGTCGAACGCGGCAACATGCCGTATTCGGCGGTGACCCAACCCGTGCCGCGACCATGCATCCAACGGGGAACGTCTAATTCGACAGTGGCGGTGCAGATTACGTGCGTGTCGCCGAGCCTGACGAGAGCTGATCCCTCGGCGTTTGGCATGAATCCGGGTTCGATCGTAATTGGGCGGCATTCGTTGATGGCGCGACCATCAAATCGATTGATTTCGGATGACATTCCGAAATTTTAACTACTCAGAGCGTATGGGTTCTGTGTACAACTACCGTCGTTCCGGCGAAAGCCGGAATCCAGAGAGGCCGGGCAACGGAGTGCAAAGCGAAACGCCAAGTCTAAACCCCCTTTAGTTCCCCATTGGGCATCAAGGGGGAGGATTGTGCAAAGAACCCCTGCGCGATGGTTTTGCATAATCGTGGCATCGGGATTCGATACGAAAGATGCGGAGTTAAAGGTAAAGGACGATTCACGATGAAGATCGCCGTTATGGGCGCTGGTGCTGTGGGTGCTTACTATGGCGGCGCATTGGCTAGGCAAGGCGCGGAGGTCGTGTTGATCGCGCGCGGCGAGCACGCCGAGACGATGCGCGGGAGAGGTTTGCGAGTGGAATCGTTCTGGGGTGACTATGTGGTACATCCGGCAGTTGCACTCACTCCGGATGAGGCGGGAGTCGCAGACGTTGTGCTTCATTGCGTCAAACTGTATTCGAACTCGGACACGATACCAGAGATGCATCCATTGGTCGGCGATGGAACAGTAATTCTGACGGTTCAAAATGGCATCACAGGTGGAGAGGCGTTGGCACGGCAATTTGGATGGGAACGAGTGTTGGAAGGTGCGACATATATCGAGACATCGATCGGGGATCCCGGTCGGGTGGTTCAAACCGGTAGCGCTGCACGGATTGAGTTCGGCGAGCGCGATGGTTCAGTTTCCGAACGCGTTGCGAAATTGCAAGATGTGCTGTCAGTACCGGGTATTCAAGTGGAAGTCAGCGCCGATATTCGAGCATCTTTGTGGTCGAAGTTGGTCGCGATCGGTGCACTCGGCACGATTGTTACGGCTGCGCGGGCGTCGTTGTCGGAAGTCCTAGCAATGGAAGAAGGCATGGACACGATTCGAACCGTGATGGAGGAGATTGTTGCGAGCGGGAAGGCCAATGGGGTCAAATTCCCGAACGGGATAGTGGACACCAAGCTGACGGATGCAGTCGGAGAGGCCGAAGAATTTCAGTCATCGTTGCAATCGGATTTCAATCGCGGCGGCAAACTGGAGTTGGATGATATCTTGGGTGCCGCGGTCCGATTGGGGCGTGATGCCGGTATACCGATGCCCGCAAGCTCCGCAATGGTGTTAACGTTGCAGAAGTTCAAAGACGGGTCACCGAGTTGAAGCCAATGACGGTTGACAGGTGAATTGCAATGGTTGCCGGTGTCGCGTTTCTGTTGTTAGGCGAGTAATTTGCTATCTGGTTTATGATTGCGGATTAATTGCAAACGTGGGTTAACGCGTCAGCAAAATCGAAGTGTCTCGGGCGGTTGCGTGCATGGAGCTTCCATGGCACCCACGCAACACTGTTTCCAAAGGCGATTGCGAATTTGACTGGCACGGAAAGGAGAAGCGAGTATATGGCGGCATTGGCATCGTCTCAGATTAGGAATATCGTTCTAGCGGCACACAGCGGAGCCGGCAAGACGACACTGTCCGACGCCATGTACTACAAGACGGGCGCGGTTAACCGTAGAGGCCGTGTCGACGACCAAACTAGCCTGTCCGACTACGAGCCCGAAGAACAGGAGCGTGGCTCCAGCGTCCAACTTGCGATCCTGCCGTGCGAGTGGCGGGGACACAAGATCAACGTGCTGGACACTCCGGGCTACCCCGATTTCAGAGGCGACATGCTGTCGGCTATGCGCGTCGCAGATGCTGCAATTCTTCTGATATCAGCTCCGTCAGGTATCGAGGTTGGCTCGATTCAGGCCTGGCAAGCCGCCGAGGATGCAAAGCTGCCTAGGGCGATCGTAGTCAATAAACTAGACCGGCCGGAGACGGATTTTGACGAGGTTGTGGCCACGATCCAAGGTGCTTGGGGACGGATGTGCGTCCCCGTGCAAGCGCCAGAGGGAAGCGGTGAAGGGTTGACCGGGATCACAGATCTGTTGGCAGGCAACGTTGAAGATATGCCGGAGGAGTTGGTTGAGGCGATAGCTGAGTCGGACGACGATCTGATGATGATGTACCTCGAGGGCGAAGAATTGAGCGTCGGAGATCTGCAAAACGGACTTAAGGCCGCGATCAGATCCGGTGGGATTGTTCCGATCTTCGGTGCTGCAGCCGACCAAGAGATTGGCATCGAACAATTGATGGACGCGGCGATCGACCTATTCCCGGCGCCGGATGAAGATTTCCCGGAGGGTGTGACCGAGACCACGCCGGCAAATCTGATCTTCAAGACCTCAGCGGATCCGTTTGTGGGCAAGGTTTCTTATCTCCGGGTTTACGGAGAAGCATTGAACCCGAACTCCCAACTTGTGACGGGTGCAAAAGGCGACGCCGAACGCGTCGCTCAGGTTTACGCCCCGGTGGGCAAAGAGTTGAATGTTGTTGACACGGCGGTCCGTGGCGATATTGCCGCGGTGACCAAGTTGCAAGAGGCGGCGACGTACGACACCCTCTGTTCGCGTGACAACATGGTGGAGTTGGAAGGTGTCGAATTGCCGGCACCTATTTTCGCCCTCGCTGTCAGCCCTGAATCGCAGTCAGATCTGGACAAGATGGCATCGTCGCTGACTCGCATCACCGAGGAAGACCCTACGTTGCATCTGGAGCGCAATGCCGAAACCGGCGAATTGGTGTTGCATGGTCTTGGTGACATCCACGTTGAGATGGCAATTCAACGGATTGCGCGCAAGTTCGAGGTCTCGCTAACCACCTCGTTGCCCAAGATCGCGTATCGAGAGACGATCATGTCCAACGCGGACGTTGATTACAAACATAAGAAGCAGTCGGGTGGCAGTGGCCAGTACGGCCACGTCCTGATGCGTGTTGCACCAGCGGGTTCGGATGCTGGCATCACGTTCTCCAGCAAAGTGGTCGGAGGCAATGTGCCTCGCGAATACATTCCTTCAGTGGAAAAAGGTGTTCGCAACGCAGCAGCACAGGGCGTGTTGGCGGGATTCCCGGTAGTCGGCATTGACGTCGAGTTGTACGACGGAAGTTCTCACTCGGTTGACTCATCGGGTGTTGCGTTCGAGATTGCCGGTAGCATGGGCTTCAAACAGGCGATGCGCGATGCACGACCGCAATTGTTGGAGCCAGTATTAAAAGTCGACGTGATGGTTCCTGACGAAACTGCGGGTGATGTAATGGGAGACCTCAACCGCAAACGTGCCCGGATTAGCGGCATGGAGCCGTTGGGTAATGGATTCACTATCGTGAACGCCGAGGCACCGATATCGACGATGCAAAGGTATGCTGCGGACTTGCGCTCGTTGACGCAGGCGCGCGGAACCTTCAGCGTGGAGATCGATCACTACGAAGCGGTACCTCCGCAAGATACTGACCGAGTGATCGCCCAGTACTCGGAAGATAATCGCCGTTAGCTTACCGGACCATCCACAGGCGTTCGCCGTCAGTGCGTAGTTCAACCGTCCCTAACACGTCGGTTCTGAAGACGCGTTCTTCTCCGACTTTCTCAGTGAGGCGCCTGATGACGTCTGGATGAGGATGCCCGTATCGGTTGCCGGTGCCCGCAGAGACGACTACGGCAGCTGGGTCAACCGCGTCCAGCAACATCTGGGTCGAAGACGTGTTGCTTCCGTGGTGCGGAGCTTTGAGCACGGTCATGCGCAAATCTGGGATCGTGGACACCAAGAAAGACTCCGCTGGACGTTCGATATCCCCGGTGAGCAGGAAGTCAACATCACCATAGTTGAGTCGCGCGACGATCGACGCGTCGTTGATTTCCGAGCAGGAATCTGAGGAGTTGAGGCAACCCGCAGAAATCACCTCTAAGAAGACATGTTCGTCTAGGCCGATCATCAAACCGGGTGAGGCGATCCTGACGTCGTCGTGATGTTCAATCGCGTCCTCCCAGGCCGAGAAGGCGTCGCTCGATGCGGTCAGGCCTGAATGTAGAGCGGTGCCGACGGAGAACCGCTGGAGAACCGCAGGCAAACCGCCCACGTGGTCAGCGTCGGTGTGCGTGAGCACAACAACATCGATCTCGCGATCAGCGAGCGGTAGTAAACCGGACAAAATGTCTGCGACTTGAGTGTGGTCACCGCCGCCATCGACCAGCACTCGATTGCCGTTAGGGGTCTCGATGAATGTAGATTCGCCGTGAGACGTTTCGAGAAAACGAACGCTCAAATACTGCTTCGGTTGAATTTGAGTAAGAACTGCACTCCAGGAGACGATCCCGATCATTAGGAGTATCGCGGTCAGCACTGCCGACGCTATCATGTGTCTGGATGTCGTGTCGTTCGCAATTCTTGAAATGCTGCGTACAGAATGTCCGATATGAGTTGCGAAATTGTTCAATTGCGGCAAAAACGGCAATAGCGCCGCGAATATCGAATAGTACGCGACGGTCAACCAAACGGACCACGAACCAGTTTCAATCGGCTTGGGTGGTAGGTAGGCAAAGATTTCTGCGATCCGGGTGATATATGTCGTGGATGCGTAAACTGGTATCGCCGCGATTTCCGTTACTAGAGGGAACGGGAACATGCCCAAGGCGACGAGCATTGCCGATGAGATGATGAGAATCGGCATGGCCGGAACCGCTAAAAGCGTCGCCAATCCTCCCCAGATCGGTACTGCGTCGAAATGCAATGCGACCAATGGCAGCGTGCCGAGTGTCGATGCGAACGAGACGGCGAGCGACCCGATGACGAATCGGCGAATTCGATCTGTCAAGACCGAACGCTCGTTTTGCGTGCCCGACGTCGGAGCAACCTCTGTGAAGCCGTCGAGGACGGGAGCCACGAGCGCGATGCCCAGCATCGCGGCGAAACTCAATTGAAACGACAACGACGCGAGGATGGACGGTTCAATTGCGACCATGCATAAGGCCGCGAGCGCCAATGCCGCAAGGGTGTGAGAGCCGCGGCCGGTTGACCGACCAAGGATGAATACCGCGAACATGATTGCCGCGCGGGTGACCGGCGGCGCGAACCCAGCGATCGCAGCGTAGAGAACGACAGCGGTGAGCGGTATCAGGAGATAAAACGCGCGTCGTCGGCCGAAAACCATGACCGCGACCGTCATCGCGATCCCGCCGATCAGTGATACATGCAATCCGCTGATCGCGAGCAAGTGAGCTAAACCTGCCGACCGAAAATCCCGGGTTATCCTGTCACTGATGCCTGACCGATCACCAGTCAATAGAGCAATCGGCAAACCGGAATGGGGCCGATCCAATGATTCGTTGAGATCAATTCCAATTCGGCTCCTGATGTCGTTGAGGGTGTCGGAAAACAGGAAGGTAGATCGCGTCCTGACGATTTGATCCTGATCAGAATCAGTCAGTGTCTCGATCGCGTCGGCGCTCCGCCAGGCACCGATCAAGAAGACCACACAGAGGAGAGCGACGGCGGCTCGACGCCGACTTATGATCAGTGCCAACGACACCAAAATGGCGGCGATTAGAAAACCAGCAAATGCGTCAGCAGGGATGCCGTGACCCGGCGCGGCACCGAAAATGACTGCAGATCCCGCACCTGCAAGAAACGCGGTGGCAGCCCAAACGATCCTCATCGGATTTCGACGAGAGGTCGCACCGCTTCGAGCGTTTTTTCGCCAATCCCGCTGATCTCGAGAAGTTGCTCGAGTGTCGAAAACCTGCCCAATGTAATCCGGTACGCGATGATTTGGTTTGCCCTTGTATCGCCGATTCCAGGGAGCGCTTTCAATTCATCTAAGGTGGCGGTGTTCAGGTTGATCGGCCCCGCGGCACGGGTGTCGCTTGGGGCTTGGCGTACTTCGCGCGCCGCACCGACGGGTTCGTGGGGATTTGGATTCGTAGTCTTGTCCGACGTCGACTGTGACTGGATTGATGGATGGGGCGGGACGAAAACGCGTTCCCCGTCCTTGATGATGGCGGCGAGGTTTATGCTTTCGAGGTCGGCATGTTCAGTCGCCCCGCCGGCTGCTTCGATCGCCGACAATACGCGGTCATCGGCTTTGAGTTCATAGACACCAGGCGCGTGGATTTCTCCTACCACTTGCACGACGACTGGGGCCGGTGTGGGGATGAGTATCTCAACTTCGGTTACGCTGGCATTACTGACTCCCCTGGCATTACTGACTCCCCAGAAATATGCTCCGCTTAGAGCCAACACTGTAGCGACTAGCCCCAACACCCACACGACGAGTGTCTGTAAGTTGGGTTTGGAACTTGACTGCGTTGCTGATGTGAAATGAGGTGGTTGTTGAGAACTCATTTGTTACCGATACGGAATTCGTTACTGCGGACATGTTAACGCCGACCATCACGTTGCCGAGGCCGTTTGGCGATTTTTGATGCTATCAACGCAATCCAATTTCATGCGTACCTCCGCCGATTAGAACCGCGCATCCACTCCCAGCATGACGCGACCGTCGACTCCACCATTCGTGAGCAAGCGTTGTAGATTAAGATGGTTTAGACGTGAATGTCTCGCATCACCGAATTCAGCGTCAGCTGCATGTTGCATAAGTCGGTGGTGCGGCAGCAAATCAAAAACACGATACGGAGACGAGATTGAATATTGGTCCAAACGACGCCCTCTTGGTTGTGGACGTGCAGAACGATTTTTGCCCGGGTGGCAATGCGGCAGTTGAGGACGGTGACGCCGTAGCGCGAAAGATGTCTGACGTAGCTTTGAATTTCCGGTCCCGCGATGGAAGAGTGTTTGCCACGCAAGACTGGCATCCGACGACGCACAAGAGTTTCGCCGAGAACGGCGGCATCTGGCCGGCACATTGCGTTCGCGGAACCGAAGGGGCCGCGTTCCACAACGAATTGAAGTTGCCGGTCGGTGCCAGCATCATCCGTAAGGGGCAGGAGGCGCAGACCGACGCGTACTCTGGTTTCGATGGCACGACGCTAGAAACGCACTTGGAACGCCTTGAGGTTAAGCGGCTCTTTGTCGGCGGTTTATCAACCGAATACGCAGTGCAACACACCGTGTACGACGCGCTGCAAAAGGGATACAGTGCCTTCGTCATAACCGACGCAGTATCGGCCGTCAATGCCAACCCGGACGATGATCAAAGGGCCCTAGACTCGATGTTGTCGAGTGGGGCGAAGCCGATCACGACCACCGAATTGTTGGAAGAGTAGTCGGTCCGGATTTCCGAAACTGAGGGCGGCGGGAAGATTCCCGCCGCCCTTTATTTTTGTTCGGAAACGATGCGGTGACAATGATTCCGAGGGGGCACCGCGACGCTTCGCTGCTGACGGATTCAGATGAACAGTGGTCCGAAGATCAACGAGACGATTGCCATCAACTTGAGCAGAATATTGATCGCCGGGCCGGAAGTATCCTTGAACGGGTCTCCGACGGTGTCGCCCGTGACGGCTGCGGCATGAGGGTCTGATCCCTTGCCGCCGAAGTTGCCGAGTTCGATGTATTTCTTTGCGTTGTCCCATGCGCCGCCTGCGTTAGCCATGAATATGGCAAGGAGGAAACCGGCGATTATCGAGCCGGCCAACAGGCCGCCGAGGGCGTGAGCACCGATGAAGAAACCGACCACGATCGGTGCCGCGATGGCGATTACGCCGGGCAGGATCATGGCTTTGAGCGAGCCTCTGGTGCTGATGTCGACCGCGCGCGCGGCGTCAGGGCGAACTCCTGGCGCGCCTTCACGAAGGCCGGGGATTTCGCGGAACTGACGTCGAACCTCGTCGATCATATGACCAGCGGCAATGCCTACCGCTTGCATGGTGAGTCCTGCGAAGAGGAACGGCAACAAGGCTCCGATTAAGGCTCCGATTAGGACCTTGGGCTGCAGGAGGTCGAAACTGTCGATTTCGATGACAGCACCGTAAGCGGCCATCAGCGCCATCGCGGTAAGAACCGCGGAGCCGATGGCGAAACCTTTGCCGGTTGCGGCCGTGGTGTTTCCGAGGGCGTCCAAGGTGTCGGTGCGCTCACGGACCTCAGGATCTAGACCCGCTTGTTCGGCGATACCGCCTGCGTTGTCGGCGACCGGGCCGTATGCGTCGGTTGCCAAGGTGATACCGAGGGTTGAGAGCATGCCGACCGCGGCTAGGCCGATACCGTAAAGGCCAGCTAGGTCGTACGCGATCCATATGCCCGCAGCGATCGCAAGTGTCGGGATTACGGTGCTGTAGAGACCGATTGCGATACCTGCGATGATCGTAGACGGGTGACCGGTCTGCGACTGCTGGGCGATCCACTTGACCGGCGCGAATTCGTATGACGTGAAGTATTCGGTTGCCGTGCCGATCACCTGACCAACGACCAGCCCGGTGAGTATCACCCAGAACAAGTCGAAGCTGAGCGAGTCGTTCATCATGATGTAGATGCCGGTTCCGATGAGGGCGAGTATTCCGGCTCCGAAAATGCCGAAACGGAGGCTCCACAGGAGATTGCCCATCGTGGCATCGTCTTTGGTGCGGACGATTGAGGTGCCGATGATGGAAGCGAAAATGCCGATGCCGGCAAGCATCATGGGCAGCACGATCATGGGTGCGTCGATATCTTGGACAGCAGTTGCAGCGGTCCAAGCAAGGGCAATGGTTGCGATTATGGAGCCTGCATAAGACTCGAAGAGGTCTGCGCCCATTCCAGCAACGTCACCAACGTTATCGCCGACGTTGTCAGCGATGACGGCGGGGTTGCGAGGGTCGTCCTCCGGCAGTCCTGCTTCAACCTTGCCCACAAGGTCGGCACCGACGTCAGCTGCTTTGGTATAGATACCGCCACCGACGCGAGCGAATAATGCTATCGATGACGCTCCGAAACCGAATCCAGCGATCACGTTGGGGTTGCCGAAGACGAGCCATAGGACAGTAACGCCGATGATGCCGATCCCGACAACCGTCAAGCCCATGACTGCACCACTATTGAAGGCGACCCGTAACGCTGGGTTTAGTCCAGTTTCGGCGGCGGTGGCGGTACGAGTGTTGCCGCGCACCGCAATGTTCATGCCGATATAGCCAGCGAGTGCGGAGCCGATAGCACCGGCGAGATAAGCGATCGCAGTCCACGGTCCAGTTACCGACAGGTTTCCGTCTGAGATTAGGTTCTCGATGGTCGAGTTGCTGGTGGCATTGAAGTCGATGAAAACTGCAAGGACGATGAAGATCAGGACTACAAATACGGCGAGAATGGTGTATTCGCGGCGGAGGAACGCCATTGCGCCTTCTTGGATGAGTGCACCGATCTCCTGCACAGCATGACCGCCGGACGGTCGGTTGGAGACAACCCTGAAGAGGAATGCTGCGACCAAGAGTGCGAGCACTCCCGCGCCGATGGCTATATACAACTCGGTCATTTAATCACGCGTCCTTACTAACGCCGCACGACGGAATTCGATACTGGACGCTCAGCGATCCGTCAGCAGCCAATGCCGAGACGCCCAAGTTACGATTCTAAGCGAATCGATTGGAGGTAGGTACTAAATTCGAGGTCGCCCTGTCAGTTGTCAGAGCGATCGAAGAATGGTTGGGAAATTGTGTCGGATTCGGTCAGCTCGATATCCGCGCATCAGCAAATCGCTCTACCAGTTCTCGCGTGGCTGCGGAGGGATCTTCTGCGAGGGTGACGGCGGTGGCGACGCACGCGCTGTGAGCCCCGGCTTTTGCGACGGCTTCGATGTTGGACGCTTTTATGCCGCCGATGGCGATGATTGGAGCGGTTACCCGGTCAGCGACGGCGCGGAGCGTGGATAGCCCCGCCGGGCGGGTATCGGATTTCGTCGTAGTGGTGTAGATGGAGCCGACCGCGATATAGTCTGCGCCTTCCTCGTACGATGCAATGGCTTCTTCTAACAGGGCGTTGGATTTCCCAACGATCTGATCGGGTAAGAGGATGGTTCGGCATTCGGCAATGGATAGGTCGCCCTGTCCGACGTGCACACCGTCTGCACCGACTTCGGCTGCGATTTCGGGAGAGTCGTTGACAATGAACACCGTGTCGTTAGCGCGGCAAATCTGAGCGATGGTTCGGGCTTCGTGTGTAACGATTTCTTCTGGTGCGTGCTTGTGCCGCAGTTGGATGGCCGAAGCGCCTGCGGACGCCGTCGCTTCAGCGACGGCGAAAATGTCTTGACCAGCGCAGTGGTCAGGGTCCACGATTACGTATATTCCGCCGACGATCTTGGAAGCGGCTGGACGGGGTTCCACGGTGCAGGTTGGACTAGGCTTCTGAGGCCAACACGCCGCCTTGCGCCCAATCGGATCGCTTGGTGTCGTGGATTACGACGGTAGTCGCAGAGTCAGGGATGCCAGCGACCTCAGATATGGTTTTCGTCACGCCTTTTACGATCGCTGATTTCTGTTCATCAGTGCGGCCTTCGAACATGTGAATGTGGACTACGGGCATGTTTTCGTCGATCTCCTGAGTGTTTGGATTAGTCGCTGAATTATAACGGGCAAATCTCGATTCGCTCGTTCTCAACGTCCCACTGAAAGCCTGAAAGCCAACGTGGATGGCAAATCGGTGGCGAGGATGAGGTCCTGGGCTGTAGCAACATCGTATTCGACGCGGTGGAATTGAATTTTCGGCGTGTTCCCGTCTTCGGGAATGGAGAGGAATGCGTATGAAGCTCTCGGGTCGCCGTCGCGTGGTTGCCCGACGCTACCAGGATTGGCGAACCAGCGCGTGTATTCGAGTTGGAAGACGTCGGCATCGCGTGCTTGGTTGACGTGCCAATTCCCTGCGGCGTCTCGACCGAAGACCGACGGGATGTGGGTGTGGCCATGAACGCAACCGACAGTGTCGAAGTGGTCGAGGTTTAGATCGGCGGTCTGCGACGTGAACATGTATTCCCAGATAGGGTTCCGCGGTGTGCCGTGGCAGAGTGTGACCCCCAAACCGGAGGTCACCAACGGCAATCCGGTCAAGAATTCTCGTACATCTGACGAGAGCGCTTCTGCTGTCCATGCTGCGGCCGCAGCAGCTGAAGGGTTGAAGCTATCGATCGAGATCTCGCCGAGCGCGGCGGCTTCGTGGTTGCCTTTGACGATCGCGAGACCGGGCAATGTTTGCAAGCGTTCAACGACCTCGTTTGGTTGCGCGCCGTAACCTACGCTGTCGCCAAGAACCCAGACCTCGCCGAACTGGCATCGTTTGTCGGCGTCTTCAATGACTGCCTCAAGAGCTGGCAGGTTGGAATGAATGTCGGAGAGCAGGAGGACGCGGGACATATTCGAGTTCAAAATGCCATTCGAGACTTGGAATTACCCCAAATATAATCGGTCATATGCCATCCGAAGAGCGATCTGCCCAAGCGCCGATTAGCGAATCGGATCTAGTCGATATGATCAAGCAACGGATCCTCGATGGCGCGGCGGTGGAAGGAGACGAAGTCGGGGTTGGCGATGACGCAGCCGTATTGCGTTTCGATGCCAAGCACATTGTATTGACGGTCGACGCGATGGTGGACGGCGTACATTTCCTTTCGTCGTCGATGTCTTGGTACAACATCGGGTGGAAATGTATTGTGTCGAATCAGAGCGACATCGCCGCGATGG